>NZ_CP044411.1:0-400000 GCF_008926505.1 Acidithiobacillus sp. 'AMD consortium'
ATGAGCAGTCATCCAGCGCCATCCGCGCTGCACAATGGAGATGCCCTATGGGCAGCGCTGTGCGTGCAGTTGCAAGAACAGACCACCGCCCAGCAGTTCAACACCTGGCTGCGCCCTCTTCGTGGCGAGCTGCATGGTAACGAATTGCGCCTGTTCGCACCCAATACCTTCGTCATGGAGTGGGTGCGGGAAAGGCTGATGGACCTGCTGGAAGCGGTGCTTGCCGAGCTTGCGCCAGGGATGCTGCTGCGCCTGGAACTCAGCCCCGACCAGGGGCTGTCGCCGGTCCCGGCGGGACCGGCGACGCCGTCCGCCCCTTCCACCACCGAGCCGCGCAACGGCAACCGGCTCAACCCCGGATTTTCCTTTCAGTCCTACGTCGAGGGCAAATCCAATCAACTCGCTGTAGCGGCTGCCCGACAAGTCGTAGAAAATCCGGGAAAATCCTACAACCCCCTGTATATCTATGGCGGCGTCGGACTGGGCAAAACCCATCTCATGCAAGCGGTGGGCAACGCCATCCTCCAGCGCAATACCGACGCCAAGGTGCTCTACGTGAGTTCAGAAGGCTTCATCATGGACATGGTGCGCTCCCTGCAACATAACACCATCAACGACTTCAAGCAGCGCTACCGCAAGCTGGACGCGCTGCTCATCGACGACATCCAGTTTTTTGCGGGCAAGGATCGCACCCAGGAAGAGTTTTTCCACACCTTCAACGCCCTCTTTGACGGCGGCCGGCAGATCATCATCACCTGCGACCGCTATCCCAAAGAGGTGGACCGGCTGGAAGAGCGCCTGCAATCGCGCTTCGGCTGGGGACTGACGGTCGCCATCCAGCCCCACGATCTGGAAACCCGCATGGCCATCGTTCTTTGCAAGGCGGAAGAAAGCGGTGTCGATTTACCGGAGGAAGTGGCCTTCTTCATCGCCGAGAAAATCCGCTCCCATGTCCGCGAACTGGAAGGCGCGCTGCGCAGGGTCGTCGCCCATGTCAACTTCACCCACAAGCCTTACAACCTGGATACCGCCCGCGAGGCCCTGCGCGACCTGATCGACGTACAGAAACGCATGGTCAGCCTCGACAACATCCAGAAAGTCGTAGCCGAGTATTTTCACATTCGCGGCTCCGATATGCAGTCCAAGCGGCGCAGCCGCAACATTGCCCGTCCCCGGCAGGTAGCCATGTGCCTCACCAAGGAACTCACCAACCACAGTCTGCCGGAAATCGGCGAGGCCTTTGGTGGACGCGACCACACCACCGTCCTCCATGCCTGCCGCCAGATCGACAAACTCCGTCTGGAAGATGCTCAGATGGACGAAGATTACCGAAACCTGTTGCGGATTCTTGGCGCATGATCCGATACCCGCATAAGCTGTGGATAAGCCGCTGCATAACACCTGTGCTATCCCTGTATGAAAAATGGCACAATTTTTTATCCCTGGATATACCCACTTACCCACAGCTTGTCGACCGCCAGCCAAAACCGGAAACTTCATACCGGACGATGCGTTACCACACCTTTCCACAGGCCATGTGCCCATTAATAGTATTAGTAGTTAAAAGAAAAAATATAAATTATTTTTATAAAAAGACGCCATCGATCCCTTCTCAGCCCTGGCATTGTAGGAGCACCCCCCGATGAAAATCACCATAGATCGCGAAGATCTTCTCCCCATCCTGGCCAACATGGCCAATATTGCCGACCGACGCCCGGTACAACCGATCCTGGCCCATGTCCTTATCGAAGCCGCAGGCCAACACTGCCGCTTCGTCGCTACCGATCTCGAAGTCCAGCTTTCTGCCGACCTGGATCACCCGGTAGAGGCGCCGGGCACCTGCGCCGTCCCCGCTCGCAAACTCTATGACATCTGCCGGGCATTACCCGAACACACCCCCATAGAATTTCATAAAGACGGCGAAAAGCTGCTCTTGAAGGCCGCCAAGAGCCGCTTTACCCTGCACATATTGCCATCCGATCAATTTCCGTACCTCAGTACCCACAGCAGTCTCTGTAAGGGCAACGGCAATGCCAAAACCTTTCGCGAAGCGCTCGCCGTCGTCGCCAACACCATGGCACAGAACGACGCAAGGCTTTTTCTGAACGGCGTCCTCGTCGAGGTGGAAGGTCAGGAACTGCGTCTCGTAGCCACCGATGGCCATCGTCTGGCCATGATGACCCTGCCTTTTGCCAGCAGCCTGGAAAGCGGAAGCTACCAGGCCATTCTGCCGCGCAAAGCCGTCCTCGAACTGCTGCGGATTCTCGATGACGGCGACATCGTCCTGGAAATGTCGGATGCCAGCTTTCTGCTCAATGATGGTACACAACAGTTCGCCTGCAAGCTCATCGACGCCAAATATCCCGATTACCGCCGGGTCATCCCCCAGGGACACCCCCGCTTCGCCATACTGGACCGCCAGGCCTTCAAAAGTGCCTTGCAGCAGAGCGACGTCCTGGTCAGCGACCGTAATCCGACCACCCATCTACATCTGGAAAACGACCAGATGACCCTGCGCAGCCGCAATGAGGAGCAGGAGGAAGGCGAAATCCAGATTCCCGTCGAGTATCAGGGCGACGCCCTGGACATCGCTTTCAACAGCCGCTATCTGACGGATACGACCCAGATATTCCCCCAGGAAAGTTTGCGGATGCGGGTCAAGGACAGCGACAGCAGCGCCGTTTTTACCCCGGTAGACGGCAATAATCCCCTGTATATCATCATGCCCGTCCGTCTTTGAGATGTCCCTGGAGGCGCTGCATATCCAGTCCGTGCGTTGCATAGAAACCTTGGACCTGAAAGCGGACCACCAGTGGAACTGGCTGATCGGCGCCAACGGCGCGGGCAAGAGCTCGGTGTTGGAAGCCATCCACCTGCTCGGTACGGGGCAGACCTGGCGACACGGGTTCCGCCATGTCCAGCGGGAGGGAGACGACGCCTATCTGGTCAGCGCGCACCTCCCCGATCATTTCCTCGCCCTGCGCCGACGTGGCGACGAACGAGAAATACGCTATGATGGGGAGCCGCTCGGCTCTGCCTGGCAGCTGCTGGATATTTTGCCTCTGCAAAGCCTGCACGATGACAACAGCCACTTTGTCTCGGGGACAGCGGAGGACCGCCGGCGCGTGCTGGACTGGGGCATTTATTACGCAGACCGGTATTATGGCACGGTATTTCGCCAATACCGGCGGGCGTTGCTGCAACGCAATGCCTGGCTGAAAAGCGATCATAATCATGGTCGGCAACCTTGGGACGACGCTGTCATCGTCGCCGGCGAAGACATCCAGCAGCGGCGGCAGGCCCATCTCGCCGCGGTGCAGCCCGAAGTCGTGACTCTCTGGGAACGCTGGTCCGGATCATTGACCGGGCTCAGTCTGCATTTGCACAGCGGTTGGAAGGAAGGCATGGCGCTGGGCGACTGCTTGCTGCGGGATCACGAACAGGATCGCGAGGCGGGTTATACCCACAGCGGCCCGCATCGCGCCAATCTGGCATTTCGGATACGCGGCAAACCGGCACCGGATATTCTTTCGCGGGGCCAGTTGCGGGTGTTGGGTCTGGCCTATCGTCTGGCGCAGGTGAAAATCCTGAAGCGGGCCGGGTTGCCTCTGCCGACCATACTGATCGACGATTTCGCGGCGGAGTTGGACGCTTCGGCACGGGATTGGTGGGTCAACGAACTCGATCTGCTGGGTGTGCAGATCTTTGCTGCCGTCACCACCGCCCGGCAGATTCCGGCGACGGTAGGCGGCAGTCATTTTTGTCTGGCAGCAGGCCAGCTTGAGAAGGAAACGGCATCATGATGGAAACATACGATTCTTCCAGTATCCAGGTGTTGAAAGGTCTGGAAGCGGTACGCAAACGCCCCGGCATGTATATCGGCGATACCGATGACGGCAGCGGATTGCACCACATGGTCTTCGAAGTAGTGGATAACGCTATCGACGAGGCGCTCGGCGGGTATTGCGACACCATCATCGTGACCATCCATGAGGATGAATCTGTCAGCGTCAGCGATAACGGTCGTGGTATACCGGTGGACATGCACGCCGGGGAGGGTAAGTCCGCAGCCGAAGTCATCATGACCGTGCTGCATGCAGGCGGTAAGTTCGATGACAACGCCTACAAGGTTTCCGGCGGCCTGCACGGGGTTGGTGTCTCGGTGGTCAACGCCCTTTCGGAAACGCTGCAATTGCGTATCTTCCGCGACGGCTATGTCTGGACCCAGGAGTATCACGACGGCGAACCCCAGGCACCCATCGCCCGCGGCGATGCATCACGCAAACACGGCAGTACCATCCGCTTCAAACCCTCGCCCCAGGTTTTTGCCGATACCCATTTTCACTTCGAGATCATCGCAAAGCGCTTGCGCGAATTGGCCTTTCTCAATTCCGGCGTACATATCACCCTGCTGGATGAGCGCGCCAGCCGGGAAGAAATCTTTCATTATGAAGGCGGTATCCGCGCCTTCGTAGAGCATCTCAACCGCAGCAAAACCGCCATTCATCCCAGTGTGATCACGCTCACCGGCGAGCGCGACGGCATTGTCGTCGAAGCGGCCCTGCAATGGAACGAAGGCTATAACGAGGCGGTGCTCTGTTTCACCAACAATATCCCCCAGGCCGATGGCGGCACCCATTTGGCGGGCTTTCGCGGTGCCCTGACCCGTACCTTGAACCAGTATATGGAACGGGAAGGCATCCTCGCCAAGGCCAAGGTTGCGGTGAGTGGCGAAGATGCACGTGAAGGACTGACAGCAGTGCTTTCCGTCAAGGTACCGGACCCTAAATTTTCTTCACAGACCAAGGAAAAACTGGTCTCCAGCGAGGTCAAGCCGATAGTCGAGTCCTCCATGTCCGAGGCGCTGACCATGTTTCTGGATGAGCACCCCAAAGAGGCGCAGGCCATCGCCGCCAAGATCGTCGAAGCCGCGCGAGCGCGGGAAGCCGCCCGGCGGGCACGGGAACTGACCCGCCGCAAGGGCGCGCTGGACATCGCCAACCTTCCCGGCAAGCTGGCCGACTGTCAGGAGAAAGACCCGGCCCAGTGCGAAATCTATCTGGTGGAGGGTGATTCCGCAGGCGGCTCCGCCAAACAGGGCCGGGATCGCCGGCATCAGGCCATCCTTCCCCTGAAGGGCAAAATCCTCAACGTGGAACGGGCGCGTTTCGACCGGATGCTTTCGTCCGACGAAATTGGCACCCTGATTACCGCGCTGGGTACCGGTATCGGTGTCGAGGATTTTGATGTGGCCAAGCTGCGTTATCACCGGGTCATCATCATGACGGACGCGGACGTGGACGGCAGCCATATCCGTACCCTGTTGCTGACCTTTTTCTACCGGCAGATGCCCGAACTGGTGGCGCGCGGCCACATTTACATCGCTCAGCCGCCCCTTTACAAGGTCAAGAAGGGCAAGGAGGAACGCTACCTCAAGGACGACGCCGAACTGGCCGCCTATCTGCGTGAAATTGCCATGCAGGGCGCGCAATTCCGTCCCGCGGCGGATGCCGAGCCGGTAACGGGCGAGCAACTGGCCGGCATGATGCGTCAATACCAGAATATCGAGGCACTGGTGCAGCGCCTGGAACGGCGCTATCCCGGTACGCTGCTCTGGGCCTTGGCCACGTTGCCACCCATCGCTGCGGAGTCGGCGGATAGCGCCACCTGGGACGATTTCGCGCGGCAGCTCCGCGCGGCGTTGGAAGTGAACGCCCTGCCCGCCGAACATTACACGGTGGAGCGGGTGGGTGAAGCGGAGGCCCTGCGCCTGGTGGTACGCCGCGAACATCACGGCAGCCTGGAACTGCGTTTCTTTGATCAGGATTTTTTTGCCGGTGGCGAATATCGGCATCTGGCGGACTATGCGCGGCAGATCGAGGGCAAAATCGGCGTGGGTGCGCGTATGGAAAGGGGCGAACGAGGGCTTGCCGTCAGCCGTTTCCGCACCGCCATGGACTGGCTTCTGGCGGATGCCCGCCGTGGCGTCGAGATTCAGCGCTACAAGGGGCTCGGTGAAATGAATCCGGAACAGCTCTGGGAAACCACCATGAATGCCGAAAACCGCCGTCTGGTGCGGGTGGATGTGGAGGACGCTATCGCCGCCGACGAAGTCTTTTCCATGCTCATGGGCGACGCGGTGGAGCCGCGCCGGCGCTTTATCGAGGAGAATGCGCGTTTTGTATCCCGACTCGATATCTGATCCCGGGGCGGTCTCCTGATCAATGCGCAGGGACACGGTCAGCGGATGATATTTCCATGCGGCCATCCTGAAAAGATGACAGAATCCCATATTGCCAGCAGAATATGACCGTTTCATGAATACTGTCGCAGCGCAGTCGCTGGTATGACTCGGGAGATTATAGTGCTTAATTTGCTAAACTTTGAATATAAAGAACTTTTTACTTCTGAAGGGCTCGCGCGGCTGGATGGGAAATTTCTTCGTGTCCTGGCGGAAAAAGACCAGACCCTGGTGGAAGGCCTGCGGGTATATCGTGCCGCCGGAGCGCAGCCTGCGGATAAAGCCCAGAGCGAGTTTCTGCTGCGGCTTGCGCCGCACCTGGAACTATTTGTCGCGCAACTCTTCCACCTGGAGCCGGAAGTGGCGGTGTTGCAGGCCCGGACCCGCAGCCATGATGTCGTCATGGAGTTCAAAAAGCATTTCGTGTTGCGCCGCGCGCGCCGTTACCGGGGTGAATTCCCGGAATCCTTTGCCGATCTGGATCAGTGGCTGGACAGCGAAATCCAGCAGCGCGGCTGGCCGCTGGAAGATCGCGAATGGGCCATTGCCCGCCTGGGTGAAGCATGGCTCGGGGATGAAGCGGCTCATGCCGCGGCCATCGACCGTCTGACCCGGTGGTGTGCCCGCATCCTGAGTGATCCGCAGGCCGCCCTGGCGGTGCGGGGCTGGTCCAGTTTCCGTCTGCCCCAACGAGTGGACCACGAGGCACTGGTACCCTTGAAACGCCGGGAGGATCTCCCCGGTACGCCCTTCGTGGCGCCGGACGGCACCCTGCGGCGCCGCGACAGCTTTCATCTGACCGACCTGCGCATGGACGCCCGCAGCGTCCAAAATGAAGTTCATTATTGTTTGTACTGCCATGATCACGAAGGGGATTTTTGTTCCAAGGGCTTTCCGGAGAAAAAGGGCGTGCCGGAACTGGGTCTCAAGGTGGACCCCTTGGGCGTCACCCTGACGGGCTGTCCCCTGGAAGAAAAAATCTCCGAGATGCAGGTGCTGAAGCGGGACGGATTCCATATCGCCGCCCTGGCCATGGCGATGGTGGACAATCCCATGGTTCCCGCCACGGGACACCGCATCTGCAACGACTGTATGAAGGCCTGCGTCTACCAGAAGCAGGATCCGGTGAACATCCCGCAGATTGAAACGCGGATCCTCACGGATGTGCTGAATCTCCCCTGGGGAGTGGAGCTCTACGATCTGCTGACCCGCTGGAACCCGTTGCGTGCCGTGCAATATCTGGCGCAGCCCTACAACGGGCGCAAGGTACTGGTGGCGGGCATGGGCCCGGCAGGCTTCACCATGGCCCATCATCTCCTGCAGGAAGGCTGTGCGGTAGTCGGTATCGATGGTCTGAAAGTCGAACCCCTGCCCCGGCAGTGGCTGGAGCAGCCCATCCGCGACTGGAGCCGTCTCCAGGAGGACCTCGACGAACGCATTCTGCTCGGGTTTGGCGGTGTGGCCGAATATGGCATTACCGTGCGTTGGGACAAGAATTTTCTCAAGCTGATCTACCTGACCCTGGCACGGCGCTCGAATTTCCAGATTTTCGGCGGCGTGCGGCTGGGCGGTACCATCACCCTCGAAAACGCCTGGGAACTGGGTTTTGATCATGTCTGCATCGCTACCGGCGCGGGTCTGCCGCGGGTGGTGCCCATGGGCGAGAGTCTGGCGCGCGGTATGCGGCAGGCCAGTGACTTCCTCATGGCCCTGCAGCTCACCGGAGCGGGCAAGCGGTCCAGTCTCGCCAATCTGCAGGTGCGCTTGCCGGCGGTGGTGATTGGCGGTGGCCTCACGGCGGTGGATACCGCCACCGAGGTACAGGCCTATTATGTGCGGCAGGTAGAGAAGGTGCTGACGCGCTACGAGGCGATGGTGACGCATTCCGGAGAAGAAAAACTTCGCGCCGGACTCTCCGCCGAGGATGCCGGGATTCTCGACGAGTTCCTGACCCACGGGCGCGCCGTGCGTGCCGAGCGCGAGCGCGCCGCAGCAGAGAACGAATCGCCCAATTTCGTGCCGCTGATCCAATCCTGGGGCGGCGTCACCCTGGCATACCGGAAGGGGATGCAGCAGGCACCCGCCTATACCCGCAACCATGAAGAACTCATCAAGGCCATGGAAGAAGGGATCTATTATGGTGAGGGTCTCGATCCTCTCCGGGCAGAATTAGATAGCTATGGACATATCGCGCACATGGTCTTCCGCCGGATGCGGGAGGTGGAAGGGCGCTGGCTGGCCAGCGATCAGGAGATGCGGCTTCCCGCGCGAGCCGTCTTCATTGCCGCCGGCACCGTCCCCAACACCATCTATGAAAGGGAATATCCGGGGACTTTCCAACTGGATGGGGACCACTTCCTGACCCATGTGGCCCACGATAACGGGCCGTTGCAAGCGGTGCAGGTGGCCGAGCACTGCAAGGCCCCCGAGGCCGGTCCCTTTACTTCCTACGGTGATGCGCAAGGACATCGGATCAGCTTTATCGGGGACACCCACCCGGTCTTCCACGGCAGCGTGGTCAAGGCCATCGCCTCGGCCAAGGCGACGTATCCGCAGGTCATGCAGAGCCTGGGGGCGCTGGATACCGCCGTCGATCCGGATGTGCAAGGCTTTCAGCAACGGTTGCAGCATCTGCTGAGCATGCGGGTATTGCGCATGGATCGCAGCAACCCCGCCGTCACCGAGATGTGGGTGGAGGCCCCGCTGGCGGCCCGCAATTTCCGGCCGGGCCAGTTTTTCCGTTTGCAGACCTATGAGAGTCACAGCCCGATCGTGGACGGCACCCGTTTGCAGATTCCAGTGCTGACGGTCAGCGGCGCGGGAGTGGAAGGCGACGCGGTGCGCCTCATGATCCTGCAGTGGGGCACCGGACCGCGTTTGGTGGGACGTTTGCAGCCGGGTGACCCCCTGATTCTCATGGGACCGACCGGCGCACCCACCGACATCCCCACGGGTAAAACGATTCTAGTGGTCGCCGGACGCTGGGGTGCGGCGGTGATGCTGGATATCGGCCCGGCCTTGCGGGCGGCGGGCAACCGCGTGCTCTATGTGGCGGCATTGGGCAAAGCTAGCGAACTGGATAACCAGGCGGAGCTGGAAGAAGCCGCAGATCAAATTATCTGGTGTACGGGCAGCGGCCCGTTGATCGAAGCCCATCGCCAGCAGGACCTCAGTGTCGAGGCCAGCGACATGGTGGCCTTGTTGCGGGCCTATGGGGCCGGGGAGTTGCCGGGGCAAAAGGCCCATGCGACGGAGATCGCCCTGAACAGTGTGGATCGCCTGATGGTCATGGGCTCCACCGGCCTGCTCAAGGCCTTTCAGCAGGCCCTCCAGGGGGAGCTACAGCCCTATTTCCGGGCCGATCTGGAGGCTACGGCGACGGTGGGCAGTCCCATGCAGTGCATGCTCAAAGGCGTCTGCGCCCAGTGTCTGCAATGGCAGATCGATCCGGAAACGGGACAGCGCACCAAGGCGGTATTTTCCTGCGCCCAGCAGGATCAGCCCCTGGCCTGGGTGGATCTGGACAACCTCACCGCCCGCCAGAGTCAGAATCGCCTGCTGGAAAGGATTTCCAGCCAATGGCTGGATCATGTCATGAGTGGGGGAATATGAAAAAGTTATATTATTTATCCGATCTAAATCCACTTATGCTGTGAAATTTGTGTTATACTTACATTTAGGTAGCACAATAAATGGGAGGTGTATCGTGAAATTGCTTCGGGAACAGCACAAAAAGTTATTCGTCGGCCTCAGCGCGCTGTCAACGCTGACGCTTGGTCTGTTATCTGGTCAGACCGAGGCCTCTACAGCCACTGCCACGTTTACGGTTACCGCGACCGTTGCAGCCACTTGCACGATTTCCGCCACCAACCTGGCTTTTGGCACCTATAGCGGTGCGTTAACGAGCGCCAACTCCACTGTTACCGTCACCTGCACCAATACTACACCCTACAACGTTGGTCTTAACGCAGGGACGGCCACTGCCGCAACCGTGAGCACACGGGCAATGACCGGCCCTAGCTCGGCAACCCTGTCATACGGACTCTTTCAGAATGCCTCGTACACCACTAACTGGGGCAACACCGTGGGCACAGATACGGAAACCGGAACGGGGAATGGCAGCGCCCAGGCACTGACCGTTTATGGCCAAATTCCGGCTGGGCAGTATCCTGCACCAGGAGCCTATACCGATACGATCACCGCAACGATCACCTACTGAAGGGAGGTGTGTGATATTGAGCGGCGCTGCAAATATCCGGCGACTTATTGTCGGCGTCGCGAGTGTATTTTTGATCTCGTTTGCCGTCGGCGTAGCCAACGCAGTATCCATGACCGTGCTGCCGGTCACTATTCAGATGGCGCCCGGGCAGAAGGCGACGACGTTGACGGTCATCAACCATGGGCACCGCGAGATTGCCTTTCAGGTTCGTGCCTTCGCATGGACACAGTTGCATGGCCGCAATAAATTGACGCCCACCGCCGAATTGCTGGCAAGTCCACCCCTTGGCACTCTTGCGCCAGGTGGTCGCCAGATTATTCGCATGGTGTTGCGCGGACCCCCACAGGGAAGGGAGGCCAGTTACCGAATCTTGCTGGATGAAATCCCGCCGCCGGCGGCGCCGGGGATGGTCCGGATCGCACTACGTATGTCGATCCCGATCTTTGCCGAGCCCCAGACTCGGGTGGCGCCCCATGTGCTATGGCAGGTGGAAAGACGCAACGCACAGACTTTTCTGGTCGGTATTAATGACGGTACACGCCACGAGACTCTCCGCGACATCAAACTCCAGGCCCCTGGCGGGGGAACGCTGAAAGTGGAGTCCAATATCAACCCCTATATCCTGGCGGGGGCCACAATGCGCTGGCATATCGTTACACCGTCCTCTCCACTGGCCCCCGGCGCAGTCCTGCAACTAACGGCACGCACCAATACCGGGCATATCGACCAGTCGGTCCGGGTTGTTGGCAGTCCGTGATCAATCGCGCTCCTTCGCGATACGGTTTGCCGCCGCGATCGTCGTCGCGCTGATCTTGATGGGTGCGGCACAGAGGGCAATAGCTGGCGGTGGTGAGACACTACTGCTTGCAGTAGTGGTCAACGGCTACCATACCGGCAAGATTGGCGAGTTCCAGTTGAACAAAGGCACGTTGCGCGCCCGGCCACAAGCGTTGCATGATCTTGGCTTCAAGGTTCCCAAGTCCATTCCGGTCAGGCCGGACGGCCGCATCGCCTTGTCTGAACTTCCCGACTTTGAATGGCATATTGATCAGGCCACGCAGACGCTTTACGTCACCGTGGGCACCAAACGTCTCTTGCCTCAACTCCTGCACACCGAAACAAGCCCTGCCAGCGAGCTTCCGGTGCAAAGCGGCCTTGGGGCGACCCTCGACTACGATGTCACAGGCACTTCGGTCACAGGCCAGAAACTGGGTGCCGGGCAATTCAACTTCCGGGCCTTCTCGCCATGGGGTGTCGCAAGTTCGGGTTTGTTGGCCTATGTCGGCGGCGGCCCTCAGGGCCTGGGAACAAACTCCGTAATACGCCTGAACAGCACCTATACCTATTCGGATCCCGAAACACTGCGCCGCTATCGCGTCGGGGACTTCATTACCGGCGGTTTGAGCTGGACCCGTCCGGTCCGTTTGGGCGGCATACAAATCAGCTCAGACTTCTCCATGCGACCTGATCTAATTACCTTCCCGTTGCCGGGCGTCAGCGGAACCGTCGCCGTTCCCTCGACGGTCAACGTGCTGGTCAATGGCATGCAGATGCTATCGAGTCAGGTGCGGCCCGGGCCTTTCGAGATCCCGCAGATCCCGGTAATTACCGGTGCCGGAACGGTGGTGACAACGGTGACCAATGCGCTCGGGCAACAGGTCACTACGACTCTGCCGTTCTACGCCAGTGCGAATCTACTCGCGCCTGGACTGCAGACCTTCTCGGCCGGGATCGGGTTCGTGCGGCTCAACTGGGGTTTCCTCAGCAACGACTATGGCCCATTGGCAGGATCCATCACCTTTCGCCGTGGCCTAACGGACGCGCTGACGGTGGAAGCCCATGCCGAAGGTACGCGGGGAGTGGCCATGGCAGGCGGGGGTATCGTGGTGAATATCGACAATCGCGGTGTACTGAATCTTTCCGCCGCCGGCAGTACATCTCAAGGGCACACCGGTGCGCAGTTCTCTGTCGGGGTCCAGCGCATCGGCCGTGTTTTCAGCGCTGGCGCCGCGGCGATCTTTGCTGATCCCGACTTCCGCGACATAGCCGCAATGAATGGAGACCCGGTTCCAACGCGCCAGATCAGTGCCAACGTCGGTTTGTCCCTCGGCCGTTTTGGCTCCTTTGGTATCAGCTATGCCGGTATCGACCGCAATGCCGCTTCGATGCCAATCCCGGTCTACGCTCCACCCGGTACCGTGGTGACGGAAGGCGGGGCGCCCGTAAGCGTATATTATTTCCTGCCTGCAGAACACGCACATATCCTTTCTGCCAGCTATTCGCTGCAGATTGGCCCAGTGTCATTCTACGCCACGGGCTACCATGATTTCGCCAACAGTGGCGACAGCGGTGTGCAGGTGGGCGTGACCATTCCGCTCGGCAGCCGTAGCTCGATCGGGGGCAGTCTGGCATCCTCTTCGGGAAACGGTTCCGCTCAGGTGCAACTAATGCAGTCCCCGGTTTCGATCGGGGACTGGGGCTATCAGGCCTACGCCACCACTGGCCGGACCAGCCAGGAATTCGGCCAGTTGCAATACAGGTCGCCCTGGGGACTTGTTTCGGCTGGCGCCAGCCGGATCGACCGGCAAACCATGGTGCAGGGCGAGGTGCGGGGTGCGCTTTCTTTTATGGATGGCGGATTGTTCGCGTCCAATACCATCAACAACAGCTTTGCCATCGTTGATACCGATGGTTTCGGAAATATTCGCGTCCTGGACGAGAATCGGTTGGTTGGGCGAACCGACTCGGCTGGACAACTGCTGGTTCCGGACCTGCGCTCTTACCAGGTCAATCATATCGCCATCGATCCCAATGATGTGCCGATTAATGCCACCCTACCCTATGCGACCCGCGACGTGCGCCCACCGGACCGGTCCGGTGTTGTCGTGAAGTTCCCCATACGGGCGAGCTACGGCGCGCTGTTACGTCTAGTGGATCCATCGGGCAAGAATCTTCCGGTCGGTAGCGTCGCTACACTTCAGAAAACCGGTGTCAGTGTCCCGGTCGGCTACGATGGTGAGACCTACGTAGTGAACCTGAGCCCCCATAATCTGCTGCTTGTCGAGCGACCGGACGGGCAACGCTGCGTCGTTACCTTCACCTATCATCCCATAGCCGGCACGATTCCATCAATCGGCCCCCTAACCTGCCGGAAGGACGGACCATGAAACGGAAGCTCGCTTTGGCCGCACTGCTGATTCTTGCGCCGACGGCGGCCGATGCGTCCTGCAGCGTTACCGCGACCGGCGTTGCGTTTGGAACCTATGTGCCGTCCGCCGCCTCGAATTCCACCGGTACAGTGACGGTCAGTTGCAGCGCTCTCGTTGGGCTGTTGTTCAGCTGGACGATCGCGCTCAATGCGGGCGTCAACAGTGGTGGCAGCTTTTCCAACCGACGGATGGCCTCCGGGAGCTCCTATCTATCCTACCAACTCTATACCAATTCCGGGCATACCACGGTGTGGGGAGATGGTACCGGTGGCACATCCACGGTCCCCGGCAGTTGTTTAATTAGCCTTCTGGGCTTACTACATTGCTCTGGCAGTGCTACCGTCTACGGCCAGATTCCCGCCCTGCAAAATCCAAGCCCTGGCAGTTACACCGATACCATTACGGTAACGATCACATACTGACTGGGGATCCTGAATTCGGCAGTTATCCCTGCCGCTCCATGCTCACTTCGATATTTTCCTTGTCCATCGGGATATATTTGGCGATTACCGCCAGGAGTTCTTCCTGCAATGCCGATCGTCAGCAAGTCATGGCATGAACTTACGGAGTTACCACGTCGGTTTCGGGCCACCGACCTCTTGTTGCTTATAGGTTTTGAGTTGCGCAGTGCTCAGTGCTGATCCGGGAAAAGAACGTTCAATTCCAGCACTTCAAAATCCCCCCGCCGCTCCATGCTCACCTTGATATTTTCCTTGTCCACCGGGATATATTTGGCGATCACCGCCAGGAGTTCTTCCTGCAATGCCGGCAGAAAGTCGGGGCCGTCGGCATCCCGCTCGTGGGCGAGGATCAGTTTCAGGCGATCTTTCGCGACATGGGCAGTTTTCTTGCGGGAGCCGAGGAAGTAATCGAGAAAGGACATGTCAGCCTCCAAAGAGTCGTTTGAAGAAACCCACCTTGACCGGCTGAATAAAGCGCAGAGGGCGCTCTTCGCCAAGGAAGCGGGCGACGACGTCCTTATAGGCCTCAGCCACGTCGCTGTTTTCCATGTGAATGGCGGGTATGCCTTGATTGGAGGCCTGGAGGATCACTTCGGATTCGGGGATCACGCCCAGCAGGGGGGTGCGTAGCAGCTCCTTCACGTCGCCCAGGGAAAGCATTTCCCCATCCTCGACGCGCTTGGGGGAGTAACGGGTGAGGAGGAGATGCTCTTTCACCGGTTCCTCCCCCAGTTCCGCCCGCCGCGAGCGGGCCGCAAGAATGCCGAGAATACGATCGGAATCGCGGACGGAGGAGACTTCCGGATTGGTGACCACAATGGCTTCATCGGCATGGTAGAGCGCCATGAGCGCACCCGACTCGATCCCCGCCGGTGAATCGCAAACGATATAATCGAATTCTTTGCGCAGTTCATCCATGACCGCCGTTACGCCTTCGGTGGTCAGGGCGTCTTTGTCGCGGGTTTGGGAAGTGGGCAGCACGTAGAGGTTTTCACAGCGCTTATCCTTGATGAGCGCCTGCTGCAATTTGGCCTCACCCTGGATGACATTGATGAGGTCGTACACGACCCGTCGCTCGCAGCCCATGATCAGATCGAGGTTGCGCAGACCCACGTCGAAGTCGATGACGACGGTACGATAGCCGCGTAGGGCGAGGCCGCTGGCAAAGGCGGCACTGGTGGTGGTTTTGCCGACCCCACCCTTTCCGGAAGTGATGACAATGATTTTGGCCACGGTGCTTTTCTCCAGGATTTATATGTATAAAGCCGTAATATGCAATTGCTCGTCGCGGCTGTAAATCTGTGCCGCTTTGCCCCAGAGGGGATAACCAGGTTCCAGCGTCCGGTAGAGACCTGCGACGGAAACCAGTTCCGCCTCCAGGCTCATGCAAAAAATTCGCGCCGCCTCCTGCCCGTTGACCCCGGCAAGGGCGCGGCCACGTAACGGGCCGTATACATGGATGTTGCCGTCGGCCATGATTTCGGCGCCGGCGTTGACGGCGGCAAGACAGACGAGATCGCCACCCCGGGCATAGCTGCGTTGGCCACTGCGTATCGGGTGATCAATAATCAGACCACCCGGACTTGCGGGGACGGGCTGCGCTGGCGGGAGCGTCTCCGGCTGCGGGGCGGCGTTACGCTCCTGGCCCCGTAAAACAGGAAGGTGCAGTGTTCGCGCCAGTGCCTGGTGGCCGGGCGCGGCATTACGCAAACCGACTGGGAACCAGTTGGCGGCGCGCAATACCTCCAGGATTTCAGGCAAAGCCAAAGGCGCTTCTTCGGGGATGGCACTCAGATCCAGGACCACCGGCGCATGGCGATGGAAGTCGGCGGCCGCTGGGTGGCGCCGATACTCTTCGGCGATGCGTTGGGCGAGCTGCTGTGGATCATTGCTTTCCAGATGGAGGATGGAGAGGGTGAAAACGCCCCCGGCCACGCGTAAGGGTACGCTGGATTCCGTGCCGGGGGAGCGGGGGTTAGCCATGTTTCACGTGAAACATCGCCGCGCATCGCTTCATGAGCGTCGCAGCAAAGGGCGCTTGTCGCCCTTGCCATTCCAGGTTTCTGCATCCGGCAAAGCGGCTTTTTTACGGAGGATGACGGGCCAGTCTCGGGCAAGCTCCGCGTTGATGGCGGTAAAGTCCCGCTGATCGGCCGGTACCTCGTCGTCTGCGAAGATCGCATCGGCCGGGCACTCGGGCACGCAGGCAGCACAGTCTATACACTCCACGGGATCAATGACGAGGAAATTCGGCCCTTCGTGGAAGCACTCCACCGGGCAGACCTCCGCGCAATCGGTATATTTACACTGGATACAGTTTTCGGTAACGACGTAGGTCATGAATCGCTAACACTTTTCGCGGCGCGTTTACGGGATGGGGGCGTCTTGCCTTCGCCGGCTGACGGGGCCTTGCGTTTGGAAGCGGTGGGCTTTTTTGCCGCAGCGGTCGTCGTTTTGGCTTTCGCCGGTTTTTTGGCTGTTTTCGCTGTCGTTTTGCGGGCGGGCGCGGCCTTCTTGGCCGGGGGCGCGCGCTTTTCGCGGGGCGGAGGCGGGGTGTAGTCGGGCAGCATGGCGGCGATTTCCGCGTCGCTGGCGTTCACCGGGAAGTGGAAAGCGCATTCGCTCTGTGGGCAGGCGAGTTGTTCACCGAGCCGCTTGCCGCTTTTCTCGATCATGATGGGCCAGCCGCAACGCGGACAAGGCCGCGCCACCGGTGGTCCCCAGACGGCGTAAGTGCATTTGGGGTAGGTATTGCAGGAATAAAAAACCTTGCCGTAGCGGCTGCGTTTTTCGACCAGTTCGCCCTCACCGCACTGGGGACAGGTTACGCCCGATGACTTGGGCTGGGTCAGTGGTTCGATATGTTTACACTCCGGATAGCCGCTGCAGGAGATGAAACGGCCATAACGCCCGGTTTTGTACACCAACGGCTTGCCACAATCGGGGCAATCGCGGCCTACGGGTTCGGCTGGTTCGCGCGGCCCGTCTACCGGACGGGTATAGTTGCATTCGGGATAACCGGAACAGGCCACGAAACGCCCATGGCGCCCGAGGCGCAGGAATAAGGGCTTGCCACATTGCGGGCAGGCTTCCTCCAGCGCCTCGCTGGTCGCTTCGGCGCGGCTGACGTTGGCTTTTTCGTCGAGCAGCGCGCGGAAGGGGCTCCAGAACGCGCTGAGGACGGGTTGCCATTGCTTTTCGCCGCGGGAGACGGCGTCAAGCTCATCTTCCATGCTGGCGGTGAAGCCGTAGTCCACATATCGTTCAAAGTGGTTGGTCAGGAACCGGCCGACTACCCGGCCGAGGTCGGTGGGATGGAATCGGCGCTGCTCGACGGCGACGTATTCGCGGTTCTGCAGAGTCTGAATGATGCTGGCGTAGGTGGATGGCCGGCCGATGCCGTGGGCTTCCAGGGTTTTGACCAGGGTGGCGTCGCTGTAACGGGGGGGAGGCTCGGTAAAGTGCTGTTCGGGATCGACGCCGAGCACCTGGGGTTCATCGCCGACATCGAGGGGCGGCAGGATGCGGTTGCTCTCATCCTCGTCGCCGTCGTCCTTACCTTCCTGATAGACGGCCATGAAGCCGGGGAAGGTCACCGTGGAGCCGTTGGCGCGCAGGGTCCAGTGTGTCCCGGCATCCATATCCACGGCGACGAGGTCGAGGCGGGCAGGCGCCATCTGGCAGGCGATGCTGCGCTTCCAGACCAACTCGTACAGGCGCCAGAGATCGCGTTCCAGCACCCCCTGGAGGGATTCCGGGGTGCGCGCGATATCCGTAGGACGGATGGCTTCGTGCGCTTCCTGGGCGTTCTTGGTTTTGGTCTTGTAGCGGCGCGGCGTCTCGGGGACGAATTCGCTGCCGTAGTAGCCATCGATAAAAGTACGGATCGAGGCAATGGCCTCTTCGGCAAGATTGACGGCATCGGTACGCATATAGCTGATGAGGCCCACGGTCTCGTTGCCGATATTGATGCCCTCATAAAGCTGTTGCGCAACGCGCATGGTCCGACTGGCGTTGAAGCCGAGCTTGCGCGACGCTTCCTGCTGCAGGGTAGAGGTGGTGAAGGGCGCGGCCGGCTGGCGTTGCCGGCTTTTGCGCTCCACTTCCCGGACGCGCAGTGCCCGGTGACCGAGGTCGTCTTCCATACCGCTACGAATGGCCTGGGCCTGGTCACCGTCGGCGATGTCGAACTGTTCGAGCTTTTTATTCTGCCAATGGGTCAGGCGGGCGGTAAACGTGCTGCCCGCGTGTTGCAGGCGGCTGGCGATGGTCCAGTATTCGCGGCTGACGAAGGCCTCGATTTCGTTTTCGCGCTCACAAATCAGGCGCAGGGCGGCGCTTTGTACCCGTCCCGCGGAGAGCCCCGGACGCACCTTGCGCCAGAGCAGCGGTGACAGGTTGAAGCCCACCAGATAATCGAGGGCGCGGCGCGCCTGCTGGGCGTTGACCAGATCCATGGCGATTTCGCGGGGATGGGCAATGGCCTCCTGCACGGCTTTTTTGGTAATTTCATGAAAGACCACGCGTTGCGTCGGCTTGTCACCGAGCAGGTGGCGTTCGCGCAAGAGCTCCACCAGGTGCCAGGAGATGGCCTCGCCTTCGCGATCCGGATCGGTGGCGAGCCAAAGTTTATCGGCACCGCGTAGGGCCTTGGCGATGGCATCCACATGGCGCTCGTTGCGCTCGATGGCAGTATAGCGCATGGCGAAATCACGCTCCGTGTCCACGGCGCCCTCTTTGGGCTGCAGATCACGGACGTGGCCGTAGGACGCAAGCACCTGAAAATCATCCCCCAGATATTTCTGGATGGTCTTGGCTTTTGCCGGTGATTCTACGATAACGAGCTGGTGTGCCATAGGTTAGTGGAGAATCCGTGCGCCGTTGTCGCCCAGCAGGGCATCGACCCAGAAGGCCTCGGGACCGGGGTCGTTGGCCATCACCATGAAGGTCACCCAGTCGAGGGTTTCGAGATCGGTGTCGTCCAGTTCCAGGGCGAGCAGGCGATCGATGATGCGTTCACGCATGGCGCCGTTGATGACGCCAAGCCGCTCCCAGTCGTGTAACTGCCCGCGGGCGGCCACCGAAAGATTTTGCAGTTCGTAGGGATGGTAGGCGCGCAGTGAGCGGGCGCTGGTCGCCTCTTGTTCCTCTACCGCAAAGCCTTCCATCCAGTCGAGGGCACGCTGAATATCGCCATCGGCAAAACCTACGGCGCGCAAATGGTCTTCAACCATGTCGTCGTCGAGATGGTCGAGCAAATAACTGATGATGTCTATGACGTCTTCCATACCTTGGCCCTAGGAAGCAGGTGGGAGGCGACAGAAACGGCCGCCGGGACAGGCCGCGAGGTAACCTTGTAATTCCATGTCCAAGAGGATGGCCGAAAGCTCGGTCAGCGTCAATCCGCAGCGGTTGGCGATTTGTTCCGGGGCGAGGGGGTCAAACTCCATGGCAGCCCAGACTCTGGCCTGGGCCGGATCTTCGGGCCGCCAGTCTGCGGCGGGTGCGATCGCCTGACCGTCCCGCAACACGGCGTACAGGGGACCGAGTTCGCTGAGCACGTCCTCGGCACTCTCGACCAGTTTGGCGCCGTCGCGGATAAGGCGGTGCGGGCCGCGCGACAGCGGCGAGTGGATGGAGCCGGGGATGGCAAAAACTTCGCGGCCCTGCTCCATCGCCAGCCGGGCGGTAATCAGTGAGCCGCTGCCCTCAGCGGCTTCGACCACCAGCACACCCAGGCTGAGGCCGCTGATGATGCGGTTGCGGCGGGGGAAGAGGCCACTGCGCGGGCCGGTATCGGGGGGCTGTTCGCTGAGGATGAGGCCCTGCCCGGCAATCTGGCGGGCAAGCGGCAGGTGGTTGCGCGGGTAGATGAGATCGGCGCCGGTACCGAGCACGGCGACGGTGCCGCTGTCCAGGGCGCCGCGATGGGCGGCGGCATCGATGCCGAGGGCCAGACCGCTGCTGATGATCAGGCCCGCCTTGCCCAGATTTCTAGCGAAGGCTTCGGCGGTCGCGACGCCGCTCGCGGTGGGGCTGCGGCTGCCGACGATCGCCAGCATGGCCTGGTTCAGGCAGGCGCGCTGTCCGCGTAAATAGAGCAGCAGGGGCGGGTCGGAGATATGGCGTAGCAAAGGCGGGTAGTCGCTGTCCGTCCAGCGACAGAGGTCGGTATCGGGACTTTCCAGCCAGCGCCGGTCCGCGGGCGTGAGAACGTCCTCGGGTGCCTTTTGCAGAGCGTCGATTTGCGCCGCCTGCAAACCAAGGCCCTGCAGGGCGCTGGCACCGGTTTGAAAACAGCGATCTACCGCACCAAAGCGCTCCAGAAGGGCACGTTGGCGGATCGGGCCGAGGCCGGGGATCCGACCGAGGGCGAGCCAGGCCCGGTCGGTCATCCGTTCCCTGCGGAGCTGTCGCTGGCCGTTACGGGACTCGGACTGGCCAGATGGTCACCTACCCGGATGCCACGCGTCGCCGTGGTAATCACCGCGTAGGAGACGGTGGGGAAGACCCGGAACAGCATCACACTGCCCACCTTCTGGGGTGGCAGGGCGAAGGCTTTGCCGGTCACGGCATTTTTCGTCGTTTCCGCGGCCCTTTCAATCTGCAATACATTGCCGTCGCGCAGACCGTCTTCCCGGCCCTGATCCACGATAACCACCTGACCCACCATGAGTTCGGGATAGTCACTCATCTTGGCGATGATCTGCGCCTTCACCGGGTGGGAGGGGGCGCTGGGGAAGTAGTGGGGTACAACGCTCTTCGTGGTGGGTATCAGGCGGTCGCCCAGAGAAATTTCCTTCAGGGCGTTGGTGATTTCCATAGCGGCGTGGGCGCCATTGCGACGCACGACGGCGCTGCCCAGATCGCGGAGCGCATAACCGACGGCGTTTTTGCGGCCGGGACGATAGAGCTCCGGCCCGAGGGCGACAATCTGGTAATGGGCGCCAACGGGCGCATGTGCCAGGCCGGAGGCATAGAGCTTGTCGCCGACCGCGTAGACGATATGATCACTGGCGCTGGCGGCAAGATAGGGCAGTTGGTCATAAGCCTTCTTGCTGGCGATGACACCGGGGCTGCCGAGAAAAGGCATGACCTCGCCGCGTGCGACCGTGGGCAGGGGCTCTGTGGTCATTCGGGGATGCAGTGCGATCACACGGAGTTCCGGCTGGCCGCCCGGCCCGCGGGTGATCACGATGCGGTCGCCCGGATAAATCAGGTTGGGGTTTTTGATATAGGTATTCCGGTGCCATAGCCGCGGCCATTCCCAAGGGTTCTTGAGAAAATGTGCGGCAATGCCCCAGAGGGTATCTCCGCGTTTGACGGTATAGCTGTGCGCACTGCGCAACAGTGTGCCGGACGGCGCAGCCTGCGCCATTACCGGGGCCATGGCGCCGAGGCCGAGACAAAATAGGGTGTTGCGCCAGATGTTCTTCTGCATGAATGATCTCCGCCGGACTTCCGCAGGGCATAGTATTAGTTCAAGATACGATTTTTGCCGGATTGCAATAATTGGTGACGAAATGCCCCTTTTGAAGATACTGGAGTTTCCTGACGCCCGCCTCAAGGACGTGGCTCTGCCCATAGCCAGGGTGGACAAACAGATTCAGCAGCTTGCCGACGATATGGCGGAGACCATGTATGATGCCCCGGGCATCGGTCTGGCCGCGCCACAGGTGGCCGCTGGCCACCGGATGATTGTCGTGGATGTTTCGGAAAATCGCAACGATCTGTTGACGTTGCTGAATCCGGAAATCATTGCGCGCACGGGCGAGGAAGAGATGAAGGAAGGATGTCTGTCGGTGCCGGGGGTGCTGGAAACGGTGCGCCGCGCCGAAAAGGTGACGGTACGCGCCACCACGGTACAGGGCAAAACCGTTGAATTGGAGGCTGACGGACTGCTGGCGGTTTGCCTGCAGCATGAGATCGACCATCTCGATGGCACCCTGTTCGTTGATCATCTGTCCCGCCTCAAGCAACATCTGATTCGCCGTAAGGCGGAAAAAAAGGGTGCGGCTCGGTGACAGAAAAACATCGCATTGTTTTTGCCGGGACACCGGAGTTCGCACGCATCACCCTCGCCGGACTGCGGCAAGGACCGGAAGCCATCGTCGGGGTGTTTACACAGCCGGATCGCCCGGCGGGTCGAGGGCGGGCGTTGCAAGCCAGCCCGGTCAAGCAGGAGGCTCTGGCTGCGGGCATTCCTGTTTTTCAGCCGGAATCCTGTAAAACCGGTGAGGCCCTGGAATTGCTCAGGAGCCTGACGCCGGATCTGCTGATTGTCGTGGCCTACGGTCAGATTCTTCCCCAAGCGATACTGGCCCTGCCGGCGCGCGGTGCCATCAACGTGCATGCCAGCCTTCTGCCGGCCTGGCGCGGCGCGGCGCCTATCGCCCGGGCGATCGCGGCGGGCGACAAAGAAAGCGGTGTCGCCATCATGCAGATGGAGGCCGGGCTCGACTCCGGCCCGGTGCTATGGGAGGAGCGCGTGCCCATCGCAGCTGACGATACGGCCGCCAGCCTGCATGACCGTTTGGCACGGTTGGGTGGTAAGGCTTTGCGTCACGTCCTGGACGATCTCTGGGCGGAACGGCTCAAACCCGTACCTCAGGACCCCGCGCTGGTGACCTATGCCCGCAAGCTGAAGAAGGAGGAGGCGCTGCTCGACTGGCGGCTTCCCGCAACGACGCTGGAGCGTCTGGTGCGGGCGTTCAATCCCAGTCCGGTCGCCCACACGCTTTTTCGCGACAAGGGCCTGCGGGTCTGGCAGACGCGGGTGCTGGGCGCGGGAGGTGATCAGCCGCCCGGCAGCATCAGCGCCGTGGAAAAGGACGGGGTGGTGGTGACCTGTGGTGAGGATCGATTGCAGTTGCTGGCGGTTCAGCCTGCAGGCAAGGGAGTGCTCAGTGGCAGTGATTTCGCCCGCGGTTATCGCCCGCAGGTCGGTGAAGTCCTGGGATGAAGGAAGTGCGAGCAGGGATTGAAAGGACAAAAAGTACATCGGGTGGGGCCGTGCGCAAGGCCGCCATTGCCGTATTGCGCGGCGTGGACAGCGGGCAGACGGTGGATGCCGCGCTGCTGCCGGTTTCGTTGACTGGTGCGGATCGGGCGACCTTGCAATGGTTGGTGCTGGGCACGCTGCGCGAATATCTGCCCTTGCAGGCCCTGGCCGCTCAATTGCTGCGCAAGGCGTGGCGCGAGGAGGATGCCGATCTGGGCTTTCTGCTCAGTCTGGCCCTTTTTGAGTTGCGCCACGGTCAACGACCCGCCTTTGCGGTGGTCAATGACTGGGTGGAGATGACAGAGACCGTCAAAAAACCGTGGGCGCGCGGCCTGATGAATGCCGTTCTGCGCCGTTATCTGCGAGAGCGTGAGGTTTTGGATACAGCGCTGGTCGATCGCGATCTCGGGCATCCGGCCTGGTTGGCGGCGCGCTTGCGCGCGGCCTATCCGCAGGACTGGCCGGCCATTGCCGCAGCCAATAACAGCGTGCCGCCCCTCTGGCTGCGGGTGAATACGCAGCGGGTGGACCCCGGTGCCTATCGGCGGTTGCTGGCAGAACAGGGCCGTGAGGCCGAGGGCGTGACGTGGAGTACGGCGGCCTTGTGCCTGCCCGCCAGTGTGCCGGTAGCGACCCTGCCGGGCTGGGATGACGGCTGGGTGGCGGTACAGGACGGCGCGGCACAACTGGCGGCCCACATTCTTGCGCCCCGAGAGGGGGAGCGAATTCTGGATGCCTGTGCGGCGCCCGGCGGCAAGACGGCTCACCTGTGGGCATTGGGGGCAACGCGCCTGGATGCCCTGGACCGCTCCGCGGAACGCCTGAACCGGGTGCGTGAAACGCTGAAAAGACAAGGCGGCGAGGTGCATTTGCAGGCGGCCGATGCGGCGGAAACCGCCACCTGGTGGAATGGTGAGACCTATGACGCCATTCTCCTGGATGCACCCTGTACCGGCACCGGGGTCATTCGCCGCCATCCCGATATTCGCCTGCGTCGCCAACCGGAAGATGTGGCCGAAGCCGTGGCGCAACAGGCGCGTCTGCTGGAAGGGTTGTGGCCTTGTCTGCGCCCCGGTGGTCGGTTGCTCTATGCCACCTGCTCGGTATTGCCAGAGGAGAACGAAGAACAGATCGTCGCCTTTGTTCAGCGGCATTCCGATGCGCGCCGCTCGGCGCATCCGCTGACCGGACAACGCCTGCCCGGCCAGGGAGATATGGATGGTTTTTACTATGCCTTGCTGGAGAAGGACGCGTGCGCCTGAGCAGCACGTTGCGCTTACCGACCGGCAGAATCGGGCAGCGGCTGTTGGTCGTCATACTGCTCGGGCTAGGCGGTATTTTTTGCGCAACCGGGCTGGCAGTGGCTGGTCCGGCGTTTCACGTGGAACGTATGCAGGTAATCCCCCATGCGAATGCTGTCGAAATCGACGCCAGCGTGCAGTTGGGCAAGGAAGCACTCCTGCAGCAGGTGCTCGACCAGGGGCAGACGCTGACTTGGGTTGTGGAGGCGGAGTGGCGGGAGCCCGAGCCCTTCTCCTTCATTCCCGGTATCGGCGTACATGCACGCCGGGAACAGCGCTGGCACATCCGTTATTATCCCCTGACAAACCAATATGCCATCGAGGATCAGCAGGGCGTGCTTACCTTGTACGCGCACTGGAGTGAGGTCGTCACAGCGCTGACTCGGGTGCGGAACTTCGTGCTCCCGCTGGCTCACGGTGCGGCGCGGGGTCAGGTGGCGTTGCGGGTGTATGTCGATAGTCAGGCCTTACCGCTGCCGTTGCGTTTGCGATCTTTGCTGGACCACTGGAAACTGGAGTCCCCATGGACCGTCGTACCCCTTCCCCGTTGAAAAACTGGTTGCGTGCCCTGAGCACCGGAACCGCAGGGGAGCAACTGCGGGTGGGACCGCGCTGGGACGCCGTTCTACTCCTGCTCGCCATTGTGGCCTTTTTGGGGATCAACTTTTTCACCAGCGCCGGGGGGCCGCTGAGCCATTATTTTGTGCCCATGCTGGTGATTTCGGCGGGGATCGTCCTCTTTCTGCTCTCCCTGGTACTGATCTCGGTGGTGGCGCTGCTGTTGCGACTGCGGCGCGGAGAGGTGGGCAGTCAACTGGCTACCCGTCTGGTGGTCATCATTACTCTGCTCAGTTTTTTGCCGGCAGCCGTCGTTTTCGGTTTTTCCTGGCAGTATCTGAATCGGGGCGTGGACTCGTGGTTCAGCAGCGCTGTGCAGAGTGCGCTGGATCAGGCCCTGAATGTGGCCAAGGCGGGGGTTGATCGCTACCGCAATTCCACGTTGCTGGCGGCGGAAAACATTGCCCAGGCGCTGGTGGGGGAGTCGGACAGCAGCGCCGTAATCACCGTGATCGCCCTGCGCGATCAGTATCGCCTGAGCAGCGTAACCCTCTTCTCCAGCGACAACCGGATCATCGCCACCAGCAGTGATAACCTCAGTCTGGCCCCACGCTTGCCACGCCGGGAAATTCTCGCCATGGAAGAGGGCCATCCGACCGCCACCATCGAGCCGGAACCCAAGGGCGGCCTGCTGGTAAAGGTGCTGATCCCGGTGCTGAGCCCACACTTGGGGGAAAGCAACCGCATGCTTTACGTGGAACAACCCATCCCCGAGCAACTGACCCGGGCCGCAGAGGCGGTGCAGGTGGCGTATACCCGGTATCACCAGTTGATGCTGATGCGCGAACCGATGAAAACGGCCTTCCAGCTCAGCCTGGCGGTGGCCTTGCTGCTGGCTGTGCTGTCGGCGGTGTGGATGGGGCTGCTGCTGGCGCGACGACTGACCGCGCCCATTGCGCGCCTGGCGGCGGGAACCCAGGCGGTGGCACGTGGCGAGTTTATTCCCTTGCAGACCGTGGCAAGTCACGACGAGCTGGGTGTCCTGATACATTCGTTCAACAATATGACCCGACAACTGGCGCGGGCCAAGCAGCAGGCGGCGGCGGCGCAGGAGCAGGCGGAGCAGCGGCGGTTGTATCTGGAGACCGTGCTCGGACAGATTTCCAGCGGCATCCTGACCTTTGACGGCGAAAATCATTTGGCCGAAGTCAACGCGGCGGCGACCCATATCCTTCAGGCGGATCTGTTCAGAGGCAGTGCTCTGGATGACTTGCATGACGGTACCGCGCTGGAGCCCCTATGGAAGCTGGTGGCGGATTGGGTGGAACACCCCCGTAACGGGATGCAGAAAGAGTTGCAGATTGAGCGCTCCGACGGGCCACAGACCATTATCGTGCATGGCGCGCATTTTGCGGATGACGCTGGTAGTCGGGGTTTCGTCCTGGTTTTTGACGACATCAGTACGCTGGTCGCCGCCCAGCGCAGCGCCGCCTGGAGTGAAGTGGCGCGGCGTCTGGCCCACGAGATCAAGAACCCGCTCACCCCCATTCAGCTCTCCGCCGAGCGGCTGCGGCGCAAATATCTGGAACGCCTTGGCGATGAGGGGGAGACCATGGATCGTGCCACCCGTACCATCATCCACCAGGTGGATGCCCTCAAGGTGATGGTGGATGCCTTCTCGGAGTATGCCCGGCAGCCGCAACTGGAGTTGCGCCCGCTCGATCTCAACACGCTGGTTCAGGACGTGCTCGACCTGTATCGTGGGCAAGAGAGCGGGGTGGAGATTCGGGCGGAGCTGGGTGCGGGCCTGCCCCCCCTGCGGGCCGATGTGCATCGCCTGCGCCAAATCCTCAATAATCTTCTGCGCAATGCCCTTGACGCCTTACAGGGTGGCGTAGAATCTTCTGATGGTAAGCATATCCTGATTCGCACCCGTTTGGCGGACGCCAGCCCCACAAAGATGCTAGAGTTGAGTGTGTCAGATGATGGGCCCGGCTTCCCGGCCGAGTTGCTGGCGCGGGTTTTCGAGCCCTATGTTACCAGCAAGGTGAAGGGTTCGGGGCTGGGTCTCGCTATCGTCCGGCGTATCGTTGAGGAGCACGGCGGGCAGATTATTGCCGATAATCAGGGTTTGCGGGGCGGTGCGCGCATCGTTATGGATTTTCCGTTAGGTTGAGACAGGTGTTCAGGAGGCGGCATGGAAGATGCACGATTGAATATTCTGGTGGTGGATGACGAACCCGATATCTGCGCGACCCTGGCAGAAATTCTGGAGGACGAAGGCTACAGCGTGCATACCGCCGGTAGTGCGGAAGCCGCCGAAGTGCTGCTGCGTGATCAGATGGCGGACCTCGTCCTCCTCGATATCTGGATGCCGGGTGAGGACGGCGTCAGCCTCTTGCGGCGTTGGGCCGAAGCGGGTCTGGAGCAGCCGGTGGTGATGATGTCCGGGCACGCCACCATTGAAACGGCGGTGCAGGCGACCAAGCTCGGCGCCTATGACTTCATTGAAAAGCCGCTATCGCTGGACAAGACCCTGCTTACCGTCAGTCATGCCCTGGAATCCAGTCGCTTGCAGCGCGAGAACCGGGATCTGCGTGTGCAGGCGGGTTGGGTGGAGCGACCGAGCGGCGACAGTCCGGTCATCCGCCAGTTCCGCGAGCAGTTGCAGCGGGTGGCGGCAGTGGATTCCTGGGCGTTGCTGCTGGGCGAGCCGGGCAGCGGCAAGGAAGTGGCCGCGCGTTATCTGCACCGGCAAAGCCGGCGGGCGCAGGGGCCTTTCGTGGATCTGCGTGCCGCCGCCATCGCCCGCCCCAACGTTGCGGTCGAACTGTTCGGCAGCGAGGAGCATGGCAAGCTGACCCGCGGGCGTCTGGAAGTCGCCCATGGCGGTACACTCTTCATCGACGAAATTGCCGATATGGATCTGGAAACCCAGGCGCGCCTGTTCTCGGCCCTGCAGGAGCGGCGCACCATCCGGGTGGGCGGGACGACGCCCGTGCCCGTGGATGTGCGCGTTATCGCCGGAAGCGCGCAGGATCTGGCGCACGCGGTGCAGAGCGGGCAATTTCGCAGCGATCTCTACTACCGTCTCAGCGCCCTGCCCTTGAAGGTGCCGCCGCTGTCGGCGCGGAGTGCGGATATTCCGACACTGATAGAAGAATTCGTACGGTTTTATGGCGCCCGCGATGGTCTGGCGGCGCGCCGTTTCGCCCCGGAAACCCTGGAGGTGCTGCGGCATTATCCGTGGCCGGGCAATATCCGGGAATTGCAGAACCTGGTGGAACGCCTGCTGATTCTGGCGGAAGGCCCGGAGATCAGCGCGGAAGAGGTGGAGGGTGCTCTGGGACTGGATAATCGACTCGTCCTCGCCAACAGCAATTTCGACGGAGAAGATTTCGGCGGTACGCTGAAGCGCGCGCGGGAGCGCTTCGAGCGCGCCTTCCTGGAGTACCATCTGGCGCGTAACGAGTGGAATATCGCGCGGACGGCGGAAGTGGTGGGGCTGGAGCGCACGCATCTCTATCGCAAGCTGAAGAACCTGAGTATCGCCCTGAAGGGCGAGCGGCGGGCGGGCGAGGATGGGGATGAGGGGGAGGAGTGATCAGTAAGCGCGGTACACGCCGCCCTTCGGTGGCGCCATATTGCCGGTCTCACGTCAACGACGAATGTTGTCTATACTCTCAAAAGTTGACGGCGCGCTTGTTCTCCGGATACCGAAGCATGGACTTTTACTGCTAAGAGCCTTCCACCCTGCTGGCGTCAGGCTTCGCGCCAATGTAGGTAATGAGCCCCCGTCAAATTATGGGGACGGTAACTATCTGACAAAAGCCAGACCGGTTGGTTGCCAATTGAAAAGGAGGTTTTACTCATGGGGTATAAAATACGTTTTATCGTAAGCCTGTTGTCGACATCCGCCTTGCTCTGGTGTGTAACCGCCTCGGCGGAAACATCGACAAGCGCAATGCAAAACGCTATCAAGTATGGCTCAACGCTTTTTGCCTCAACATCCCTGGGGAGTCGCGGTAATTCCTGTATGACCTGTCATCGTGGAGGTGGACGTAGCGAAGGAATGTTACCAAACGGTAAATCCATACCCAGCCTCATCGGCGCCGCGGCTACCTTTCCCCATTATAACAAGCGGGCTGGTCGGGTGATTACCCTTGACATGCAAGTTAACTCATGTATCAAAAACGCGCTTCTGGGTAAAGCGCTGCCTTATGACAGCAAGAAAATGGTAGCGCTCGTCAGCTATTTAACTTCTCTATCCCAAGGCAAGAAAATTGACGTAATTAAGTAATGACAAATAATAGGTTATATAACATCTGACTGCTGACCTCTACATGAAGCATAGAACGAAAGTTCCGCGACCGGATAAAGCGGGAGCGGCTTGACTTCAGTGGAAACTGAAGTATTTTTGGAGCATGCAGAAGGTTATAGCCCACTGGCGGGGTCCTTTCTTGGTTGGAAAGTGACACTCGCCCAACGGGTGCGTTTGTTCAAGCTCTGTGAGGGGGTTTACCCCTTGCCCCCCACGCTACGTGACCGTCAGCGCATCCAAAACCATCAATATCTTTGACTGTACTCAGCAAGTCAGATCCGATTCCACGAACTCAAACCACATGGGCATTCAAAGATACGCACCAAGGTTTGCAACCAACCGTATCTATCGGCGCAGTCAGTTTCAGACTACGGCCCTACGCTAGCATACCCCCTACTTCTTGATTGGGGCGCAGCACTTCAGAGTGGATGCCCCCGTCTTTAGATACCCCTTCCATCACCTTCGTGCTGAGGGTGCCTGGCTTGGTGAGATCTTGGCATGTCGATTTTTGGACCTCTAGTGATCACGGCCTATAATTAAACGGCATGGTTAACATGATAAAATAACGTTAGCACATAATTCTTTTCTTATGTTCGTTATTTACTTTATTGCATTTTACTGGATCGATATTCTGGCAACTATGCGCAAAATATTGATTATAAAAGCATTATAGTTATGACCATCGAGGCGATCGCGAGATGCATGGATGAGGTAGCCATGCATTTTAATGAGCGCATAAAAAGATGTTGCAAAGCATCGCGGTTTGTATTAAATAGAACGTGTGGGTATTGTTAACAACGCAACAACATTGGTTAAAGGTCGAGGCTAATTGGCATCGCGTTGTTGTGGTTTGGTGTTACCAGCCTGGCAGGAAGACCGGGCGCATGAGCGTATTTTGTTTATCTAATATGCCTGAAAGCGCATACCGCTATGGAGGGGGTTATGGTGTCATCGTCCGTTGGTTTTAAAAAGAAAAGGTTGATCGTAGCATTAGCAGCAGTTGGTGGAATGGCGTTATCTTCCAGTGCCTGGGCACTGCCATCCTTTGCGCGCCAGACCGGTTGGTCGTGCGCCGCCTGTCACACATCCTACCCGCAGTTGACGCCCATGGGCAGAATGTTCAAATTGCTCGGGTTCACGACCACAAACCTGCAACGGCAGCAGAAGCTCCAAGCCAAGTTCGGGAACAGCGTCGGTCTGCTCATATCCCGCGTGTCACAATTTTCTATCTTCCTGCAGGCCTCGGCGACCAATGTTGGTGGCGGGCAGGCGGTGTTTGGTTCTGGTAACTCTAATGCGAATGCTTCTCCCAACAATAATGTTCAGTTTCCACAACAGGTGAGCTTGTTCTATGCCGGTGAAATCACTCCGCATATCGGCTCGTTTCTGCATATCACCTACTCGGGCGGCGGCAGTGGTACCGGCGGCGGAGGATTTAGTTTTGACGACTCCAGCATTGTCTGGGCCCATCCATGGAAGTTGGGCACCAACAATCTTTTGGTTACGGGCGTAGACGTCAACAATACCCCGACTGCTATGGACTTGTGGAATACCACACCTGATTGGCAGGCACCATTTTTCTCCTCGGATTATTCGTCTTGGGGCCACGTACCTCAGCCATTCATTGAAAGTTCAGCGGGCGCGGGTTACCCATTAGCGGGTGTTGGTGTCTATGGGGCGGATATTTTTGGGCCAAACCGGGCAAACTGGCTGTACGCAGACGCCGATGTCTATACCAACGGTCAAGGAACCCAAGTCAACCCGGTTGGCGGTTTTACTGCAGCTGGCCCCCAGGGCAGGCTTTCAGGGGGCGCTCCTTATGTTCGTCTTGCCTATCAGCACGATTGGGGTGACTGGAACTGGGAGGTCGGCACCTTTGGCATGTGGTCCAGCGTGTACGATAACACCCTAAATAATCCTCTCAATAATATCAGCAAAGCAGGCGGCCCCATTGATACCTTCGATGATTATGATTTAGATACTCAGCTCCAATGGCTTGATACCAACGACAACAATAACGTGACGATCCGTGCCGCATGGGTAAACGAGCAGCAGCAATTTGGAGCGGGGAATATCATATCTTCGAACTCCTCCGGTAACTTAAATTTCTTCAATGTTAACGCCACCTACTGGTATCATGACCACTACGGCATTCAGGGCGGATACCGGAATGTGTGGGGGTCCGCTAACCCCGGTCTCTACACTACCACATACACTAATAGTGGTTCTCCAGATACCAGCAATGAATGGATAGAGGCTTCCTATCTGCCGTGGTGGAATACCCGCTTCTCCTTGCGATATGTCGTATACAACAAGTTCAATGGCGTTGGTTCGGCGTCGTCCAACAACCTTGGATATGGGGCGTCTGCGTATAACACCCTTGAACTGCTGGCCTGGATATCATACTAGGAGCCGATGCCATGACGACATACTTAAGCCAAGACCGGTTGCGCAATAAAGAGAACGACACGATGACCTATCAACATAGCAAGATGTATCAGTCGAGAACCTTCCTTCTGTTCAGCGCACTCTTGCTGGTGGCCGGGCAGGCGAGTGCTGCAGTCGGCAGCGCCGACGCGCCGGCACCATACCGCGTCTCCAGTGATTGCATGGTATGCCACGGGATGACGGGCCGTGACACGCTCTATCCGATCGTCCCCCGCCTGGCCGGACAGCATAAGAGTTATATGGAAGCGCAGTTGAAAGCGTATAAGGATCACTCGCGTGCGGATCAGAATGGCGAGATCTACATGTGGCCCGTGGCGCAAGCGCTGGACAGTGCGAAAATCACGGCGCTGGCAGATTACTTCAACGCCCAGAAGCCGCCGATGCAAAGCAGCGGCATCAAGCATGTCGGTGCGAAAGAAGGAAAGGCCATATTCAACCAAGGGGTTACCAACGAACAAATCCCTGCCTGTATGGAATGCCACGGATCGGATGGCCAAGGGGCGGGCCCGTTCCCCCGGCTGGCGGGCCAGCGTTACGGCTACATCATTCAGCAGTTGACCTACTTCCACAACGGCACACGGGTAAATACCCTGATGAACCAGATTGCGAAGAATATCACCGTGGCGCAGATGAAGGATGTGGCGGCTTATCTTTCATCGCTGTAAGCGTTGTAATTGGTCAATAGAAGTTTTCCTGGCAGGCTGAAGTTTATAAAAATGGGTCTGCCAGGCATTTGCACCGTCAGGTTTATGTGCTTCTCAAAGGAGGTAGAGGTATGGCAGCAAAAAAAGGTATGACTACGGTGCTTGTATCCGCCGTGATATGCGCGGGGGTAATTATAGGTGCCCTGGAGTGGGAAAAAGCGGTAGCCCTGCCCAATCCTTCCGGGCAGGTCATTAATGGGGTACATCATTATACGATCGATGAGTTCAACTATTATTATAAACCGGATCGCATGACCTGGCATGTCGGGGAAAAAGTGGAGTTGACGATTGATAACCGATCGCAATCAGCGCCCCCGATTGCGCATCAGTTCTCCATCGGCAGAACGCTGGTATCCCGGGACAATGGCTTTCCAAAATCACAGGCTATCGCCGTGGGATGGAAAGATAACTTCTTTGATGGTGTGCCGATTACCAGCGGGGGACAGACAGGGCCAGTACCGGCGTTTTCCGTCAGCCTCAACGGTGGACAAAAGTACACCTTCAGTTTTGTGGTGCCCAATAAGCCCGGAAAATGGGAATATGGGTGTTTTCTGCAGACGGGTCAACACTTCATGAATGGGATGCATGGTATTCTTGACATACTACCTGCTCAGGGAAGCTAATTTAGGGAGGGCATATGAACGCAGCAAAAGAAAACTTATGGAAAGCTTTCCGCGGCTTGGTGGTGGTCTGGATTATTGGCCTGGCGATTTTCGAAACGCTGATGGCCTGGGGTATCGGTAACTGGCCAATTTTGGGGAGTATTCAGGCGCATATTACCGCAGATGCCACCACATACCTGTTGTGGCAGGCCGTAGTCATCTATGTGCTGGTCGGCGGTGCGATTGTATATAGCGCATTTCGTTTCCGCGCATCGTCCATGTCAGACACCGCGGCGCCGGCTTATCAAAAACGGACCTGGGCGCCTTTCGTGGTGACCTGGCTGGTTTTGGCCATAGGCATCAACCTGGCAAATACCATTTATCCGGGTATGGTGGGTCTGGAACAACTTTGGGGTATCCAGTTAGATACGAAGAACCCATTGGTGATCGATGTTACCGCGCAACAGTGGAAGTGGACGTTCTCTTATCCTAAGCAGGGCGTAACGGATGTGTCACAACTGGTGGTTCCCGAGGGCCGCACCATAGACTTCGTTCTGCGGACAAAGGATGTCATGCACGATTTTTGGGTGCCTGCCTGGGGTGAGAAAAAAGATGTGATCCCCAATGAAGTGCGGCACTTGTTTATTACACCCACCATGTTGGGGACAACCGCTACAAACCCCATGCTGCGTGTACAGTGTTCCTTGATTTGTGGCAACGGACATCCGTTGATGCGCGCTCCGGTGAAAGTGGTAACGCCAGCGGACTTCAAGGCTTGGGTGGCAAACAATAGCTTCTAGTAAAGCCAACGGAAGGCTTGCCAGCACCCAACGTTAAATGTACTAAGGAGTAAGTAATGGCAACTAACGAAATTCAGGAAAATGCGTTGAACAATACGGGAGTGGACAAGACCCCATTTGCGGCCAGCATGCTGTTTCCGCTGTTCCGTGCGACGCTTTGGGGACTAACCGGCTATTTTGCTGCGGCATGGATCACTGCTTTATTGCTCCACACGGTAATCGTAAACCCTTTACCCGCGACAGTGGGTTATGTGGCCGGCTTGGTCTGCTGGCTGATGGGCAGCGGTGTATGGGAGGGATGGATACGACGCGCATTTGGAGGAAAAGAAGCTCCAACTTACACGGGTATCGAACGTTATTTTCGCTTTGGTCCCGATTCAAAATCCACAGCCGTACGCTACGTAATCTTAAATATACTAACGTTCTTCTTTGCCGGCATGGCCGCCATGGCGATCCGCATTGAACTGTTGACGCCAGACTCCACCAGTTGGTGGCTGTCAGAAATCCAGTACAACCAAACGTTCGGTATTCATGGATTGATGATGTTGTTGGGTGTGGTGGCCTCTGCCATCGTCGGCGGTGTTGGCTACTATCTTATCCCGTTGATGCTTGGCACGAGAAATGTAGTATTCCCAAAACTTCTTGGCCTGAGTTGGTGGCTTTTGCCACCGGCGACCTTCGCTGTTTTTATGAGTCCTACGATTGGTGGGTTTCAGACGGGATGGTGGGGATATCCGCCGTTGGCGCAAAACAGTGGTAGCGGTATTGTGTGGTATGTCCTCGGTGCCGCCACCATTCTTGTTGCGTCGCTACTTGGAGCCATCAATATCGCCGGAACCATGGTGTACATGCGCGCCAAGGGCATGAGCTTGGGTCGCGTTCCGATTTTTGTGTGGGGTTTATTTGCGGCAGCCACCATTCTCGTCGTAGAGTCGCCAGCAACCTATACCGGCGCGCTCATGGACTTATCCGACATGATCGCCGGATCGCATTTTTATACCGGTCCCACCGGCCACCCGTTAGCGTATCTCGATCAGTTCTGGTTTTTGTTCCATCCAGAGGTCTACGTTTTCATTCTGCCCGCTTTTGCCATATGGCTGGAGATTCTTCCTGCCGCGGCCAAGCGGCCGTTGTTTGCTAGGGGTTGGGCCATCGCCGGACTGGTTGGCGTTTCCATGTTGGGTGCAATGTTGGGTGTCCATCACTACTTCACTGCGGTGAGTGACGCGCGTATGCCCATATTCATGACCATAACGGAAACTGTATCCATTCCGACAGGGTTCATTTATTTGTCCGCCATCGGAACGATATGGGGTGGTCGTTTAAGAATTAATGCTGCGGTATTGCTCGTATTGATGGCGATGATGAACTTCCTGATCGGTGGGCTGACGGGCATATTCAATGCCGACGTTCCCGCCGACCTTCAGCTGCACAACACCTACTGGGTTATTGCGCATTTCCATTATACGATGCTTGGTGGAGTGATCTTTACCTGGATTGCCGCGCTATACTGGTGGTTTCCCAAGGTTACTGGACGGAAGATCAATGAATTTTGGGGAAAGTTTCACGCATGGTGGTTTTTCGTATTCTTCAATTGTACGTTCTTTCCCATGTTTATAGCTGGACTCGATGGAATGAACAGGAGAATTGCGATATATCTTCCTTACCTGCATGACATCAACCTGTTTATGTCTATTTCATCCTTTTTCTTGGGCGCAGGGTTTCTCATTCCGCTGGCCAATCTTTTATACAGTTGGCGCTATGGGCCAAAGGCCGAAGCTAACCCTTGGGGCAGCAACGGCCTGGAATGGCAAATAAAATCGCCAACACCGTATGTGCCATATCCAGCAGGAACGGAGCCAGAGGTTGTGGGCCCGAACGATAACTACGCGGCGGAAGCAAAAGACCCCTTTATTTGGGTGTCTACGCCCAGCAAGTAAATTAGAAGGAGTTGAACCATGACAGACAACAGTTATGCCAAGCTAATGGATCCGGCCTCGGAGCGTGCAAAAAGGGGTGCGTTCTTTTTCCTGATGCTTTTTGCAGCCATCATTTTTGCGATGTGGGACCTCGCGCGTTTTCTGTGGGGGGGCACTGCGGTGCCCGCTACATTGAGCATGGGCGTGGGTGTTGCGCTGACTGTTCTGATGCTCGTCAGCCTGGTGCCGGTGATGACGGCCCGCAAAAAACTGGATCAGGGCGATGATGCCGGTATCGTGAGCAGTCTGGCAACCCTGATGGTGGTCTCGTTGGTGATGGCGGGTGGAATCGTCTACAACTGGACTACCTTAACCATCGGTAGTGGTTATGGCGGGATTTATGACATCACCAGCTTGTGGTTTCTGGTACATTTCGTGGCGGCCATCCTGGCGCTGCTGGCGAGTATCATGAAAATCACTCGCACTCCAGAGCGCGCGAAACGCGAGCGATGGGTGTCGTATAACGTGTTAACCTTCTGGGGCGGTGTGATTGTTCTATGGGTTGCATTTTTTATTGTTTTCTATATTGCGTAATGCAGTTTAGAAGATTCTCTAATGGAGTGAGGGTTAGATAATGGATATGTCACATTTATCGTTCGTTATCCCGTCTGGAGCTGATGATCCGACGTTTTTCTGGCTGACGGGGTACATTGGGTTTCCTGTGGTGTTTCTGAGTGCATACTTTTGGTGGGTATTAAAGGAGGCAAGCAAGGAAGATCGGCTGCGTATTCTAAAAAAGGGAGAAGACGGCGCATCTGGAAACGCATGATGTTCCACGGATGGTCGTGCGAGTACCGGGCGGCCATCCGGAGTTGTTTTGCGTTTTACTGTTGCGACGTCGTTATCCATGCTTCAAAGGAGGTAAATCATGAACAAGGAAGGCTGTTTAATTTCTCACGATGATCGCGATGATGGCGCATGGGATGGAAACATCGTGTTGATCATAGGATTATTGTGGGCTATTATTGCTCTGGGTGGCTATTATGTTACCCTTAGAGTGCTGTTTTGAGACAATTCCCCGGCTGGATAGGGCGATGAATACCATGTAGTAGCATATTAAAATGCCAGAGGGCCCGGTGATGGTTTTGTAGGGCGGCTGGTTCTACTCAGGTTAAACGTTAAGGAGAAGGGATAACTTATGTATACACAGAACACGATGAAAAAGAACTGGTATGTGACTGTTGGTGCGGCTGCGGCTCTGGCGGCAACGGTCGGCATGGGTACCGCGATGGCCGGCACGCTGGATACCACATGGAAAGAGGCGACGCTTCCCCAAGTTAAGGCCATGCTGGAGAAAGATACCGGAAAAGTCAGTGGCGATACAGTTACCTACAGCGGCAAGACTGTACATGTGGTCGCGGCGGCCGTGCTCCCGGGATTTCCGTTCCCGAGCTTTGAAGTTCATGACAAAAAGAACCCGACCTTGGAGATTCCCGCAGGGGCAACCGTAGACGTGACCTTCATTAACACCAACAAGGGATTTGGTCATAGTTTTGACATCACTAAAAAAGGACCGCCTTATGCGGTTATGCCGGTGATTGACCCCATTGTCGCAGGAACTGGATTTAGCCCGGTCCCAAAAGATGGCAAGTTCGGATATACGGATTTCACCTGGCATCCGACGGCGGGTACTTACTACTACGTATGTCAGATACCGGGGCATGCCGCCACCGGTATGTTTGGTAAAATCATTGTCAAGTAAGTCCTGGATGGTTGTTGTCTGGGCAGCTGTGCTTTGCTAGTGTAGGTCCTGGTGGCCAGGGCAAATGGTTATCTTGCCCTGGCCATTGGTATTTATTATAAAATACGAATTTCATGTATTGCGTTATGCTTTGTATGATGTTATGAGTATGTTTGCATGCAACATATGATGATTGATCTAGTTTATTAATCTATGGACCACGAAAACACGCGTGCCTCGGTACATATATTAATTCATTCAGATAAAGTCCCAAACTCAGATATCCTGACGTTTCTTCATTTAAGGTGGTAAATATGCAGCACAATATTCATCAGGAGGTATCGGACGGGGTTACATACCAGGGTACGAACGGCATTCCCCACGCCGTGGAAGGGGAGATGACGCCGGTAGTGCGGGTGATTGGCAGGCTGATTACCGGGATGCTGCTGGCGGCGGTGCTGGCCGGGTTGTGGCGCGGCATGAACAGCCACCAGGGTTTTATAGCGGATGTCGTCAACGGCCTCAAAGCCAGCGAGGTGGGTTTTGCCATCGCCCTGATCTTGCTCGGCAGTATCGTCGAGGGTTTCGGCTACGGTCTGTCCTTGGGGACCCGCTGGCCTTACACGCGCAACATCGCGGTACTGATGGTGCGCGGTGATCCTGAGGCGGCACATCGCCTGGTAGCGACCCTGGTCGGCCTGGTGGCCCTTGCGCTGGTGATACTGTCGCCAAGTATCACTACGATCAGCGGGTTGTCCCTGATCATAGTTACCGCCCTGTTCGGTATGGGCACTCTGTATGTCCTCGCCGGCAGGGCCCCGGCGTTCGTTCACGGCACTCACGGCCTGCTCGCCTATGGGGTCTTCCTCGTTTACCTGACCGGTCTGGTCTATCCGGGGCTCGACTTCTGGAGCTACCTCCGTGCCGTAGGCGCTCTGCATGCCCTGCTCCTCGCCGTATTTCTCGGGGGTATGACCACCGGTCAGCGCGGCTTCGGCACTCCCATCGACCCCTTCGTCAAACCTCAGAAGGCCTCACAGTGGACCATCGCTGCCCATGTCAGTGCGGCCTTGCTGCTGGTCGCCACGCTTGGCTGGATGATGCCTGCCTATCCTGTCGCTTTTTATCTGGCGGTAACCCAGGTTGCGGTTGGGTTTTTATTGTTTCATGCGGTGAATCTCAAACCCCGGGATCCTGGCGTCATGGTGGTCTTTCACCAGTCCATGGTCCTGCTCATGTCTCTCGCCATTGTTCTGCAGTGGCGTTAACGAGGTCCTACGTCATGTTAAAAGAAGGAGTACATAGCGGCGGCATTGGCGGTCTTTCTGGTCCCCGGGTTCGGCCGTCTTTTGTTCGCGATCTCTGGGTGTTGGCCAAGGCGCGGGTGGTATCGCTGCTGGTATTTACCGCCGCAGTGGGCGAGATCCTCGCCCCCGACGCCGGGTTGCACTGGGAGTCGGGGCTGGCGGGTTTGGCGGGTATTGCGCTGGCCGGAGGGGCAGGAGGGGTACTCAACCAGATTGTCGAGCCCGGCCTTGACCAGCACATGCGACGCACCCTCCACCGGCCGCTGGCCGAAGGACGCATCAGCCGTGGTGGTGCCATTGCCTATGCCATGACACTGATGTGCGCCGCCATTGCCGTACTGGCCTGGGGCACCAACCCGCTGACCCTGGTACTGACCCTGGTAGGCACCGTCGGCTACGGTGTCGTCTACACCCTCTACCTCAAACCCAGCACGCCCTGGAACATCGTCTGGGGCGGTCTTGCCGGAGCCCTGCCGCCACTGATCGGCTGGACCGCCATCACCGGCAGTCTCGCCGCGCTGCCGCTGGTGCTGGTCCTGCTGGTATTCGTCTGGACCCCGGCGCACTTCTGGCCGCTGGCCATCTGTTGTCGGGAAGACTACGCCAAGGCCTGCATTCCCATGCTGCCGGTGACCCATGGCGTCGATCGCACGCGCCGGGAAGTGCGGAACTACGCCCTGCTCACCTGGATCGTCAGCATGGTGCCAGCGCTACTCACCGGCGACTGGTTATATGGTGCCATCGCCGGGCTCTCCGGCGCATGGTTCGTGGGCATGGCCCTGCGTCTCAAAGGCCTGCCCGAAGGCCCGGAGATGAACCGCTACGCGCGGCGGATGTTCGCCTACTCCATCTCCTACCTGTTTTTACTCTTTACCGCCCTGATCCTGGGCAAACTGGTGATGGGCTATGGCTTCTTCTGAGGCCGCCAAAGGCCCGCCCATGAGCCCGTTTGAAAAGCGGGCGGTAGCGGGACTGAGCTTCATCTATGTCGCGCGCATGCTCGGTCTGTTCATGCTCATGCCGGTACTGGCCCTGGACAACGACCAGCTTCGTGGCAGCACCCCGGTGCTATTGGGCCTGGCCATTGGTATTTACGGACTGGCCCAGGCCGCCCTGCAGTTTCCCTTCGGGGTGGCCTCCGACCGTTTCGGGCGCAAGCGGGTACTGGTCTTTGGTCTGCTGATCTTCGTCCTGGGCTCCCTGCTAGGGGCGGTCAGCCATAACATCTGGGGCATCATTCTCGCCCGTCTGCTGCAGGGTGCGGGCGCCGTCTCCTCGGTGCTGCTGGCCACCGCCGGGGATCTCACCGGGGAACAGCACCGCACCAAGGCCATGGCCGCCATCGGCGGCAGCATCGCCATCGCCTATGTGCTGGGGATGGCGCTGGGACCCGTTTTTTACGGTCTCTCCGGGCTGACCGGGGTATTTCTGGTGGCCGCCGCACTCGGTGTCCTCGCGCTGTTACCGCTGTGGAAAGGGATTCCCCCCATCCCCCACAATCTACAGCAACGCATGGGGACCTGGCGTGACGCCCTGAGGATATTCCGATACCCCCCGGTTCTGACCGCCAGTGTCGGCATCTTCATCCTGCAGATGGTGCTGGGGGCCAGTTTCGTGGTGCTCTCCCCGGAACTGGTCAAGGCCATGCACATTCCGGGCAGTGCCGTCTGGGAAGTGTATCTGCCGGTGATGCTGCTCTCGGTGGCGGGCATGCTCTACCCGGTGATCCACGCCGAAAGGCACAAACAGCACGGACAGATGCTGGTCTTCAGTGGTCTTGCCATCGCTGCGGGGGCGCTGTGCATGGGTTTGCTCGCGGGTCACTTCTGGCCGGTGGCGGTGGGAGCGGTGATTTTCTTCACGGGTTACAACGTGGCCTCGGCGATTCTGCCCTCGATGATGAGCCGCAGCACTACCCAGGCACAGCGGGGGGCGGCCAGTGGTGTGTACTCGCTGATGCAGTTTCTGGGGATATTCGCAGGCGGTGTGGTTGGTGGCTGGGGGCTGGGCATGGCCGGCGAGCAGGGTGTTTTTTATCTCCTTGCCGCCGTCGGATTGCTCCTCGCCTTGCAAAGCTGGAACGGAAAACGCGTGGCACTATTGCTGGAACCGGATTATTCGCAAAAATTATAAAATGAGTGCGCCAGATGATGTTGAGCAAGACTAGCGAATATGCCCTGCGGAGTCTGATTTATCTGGCCGCCCAGCCATCGGGAAGGCCGGTGCTGAGCCGGGATATTTCTGACTATATAGGAGGCTCCGCGCCATGCGTTACCAAAGTACTGCGCTGGTTGGCCAAGCGCGGAATCCTGTACTCCGTAAAAGGAAAGGGCGGTGGCTATATGTTGCGCCCTGGTGCCGAGTCCTTAAATATTATTGACGTTATTGAGATTACCGAAGGGCGCCCGCTGGAGATACGTTGCATACTAGGCCATGACTGCGATACGAATACTACGCCTTGTCCTCTGCATCCACAATGGGAGGCTATCAAAAACCGTGAAATAGGCTTTCTCAGGGGGCAAACTGTTGGCGCGATATCACGGGCAATGTTTTGGGTTGATGGCGGTGACAGCTGCCGTGCAGTGCTAGGTCCAGATGGGTGCGCCGGATTCCGTTCTTTGGCGGCCCGCTTTTCTGTTACCTAGAGCAACGCAGGTACCCATGAAATCATGGTGGAGAAAGCATCCACTGATAGGAGTTCATTATGACAAAGATTTTACGATTGATAACGATAGGACTAGCACTGGCCGCACCGGTGGCGGCACGGGGTGCACCGGCAACCCCGATGGAAGCATTTTATGATTGTGTATTGCCCCCGACCCTGGCAGTTTATCACGATGCAGTGTTTGCATCTGGACATATGGCCACGGATGTAAGTTTTTTTAAAAATAAAAATCCGGGGGCATCTTTTGATGAGACCAGTTGGCTGTATGCACTTTACGCAAAAAAGAATCTGTCGCAATGCAAAAGGCCGACCGATTCCACGGACGCCAAAAAGTCGCAATCCATCATGAACGCGGCAAGAGATATAATAGATGGGTACATCGCATTTACATGGTCACCAACACCTATGAACCTAGCCAAGGAGTGGCCGCAAATAAGATCAGGATACGATAGCATTCGCGCCTCTATAGGTAACGAATACTATAGAGTCAGTGTTCCCAAGGGAGTGATAAAAACAGATGGCAAGTATGAGGCGATGATCCACATGCAGATGGGTCCCATGCACTGAAAATACGATGCCTTATCTCGGTTGCCGGAGGATATCGCTGGTCCGTGGGCATGACGTGTAGGCACGGGGTATGCGTTAGTTCTGGTTTACATTCGTCTTGACGCCCGCCGTCCTGGCGACACCGGGATGCGTGGAAATGGGCGTCACTGTTATGGAAATAATCCAAACTATGGCTGCTGCTGCCAATGTTGCCCCGCATCTGTTGGAGATATGGCATGGAAGTAAAAATACTTTCTGTGAACGACACCATAGGACTGGTGCACTTCAAGGGGCTTTTGAGCCTTGACGAATGTGCCGAATTGATAGCGATTGGCAGCATGTCTGACGCGAAACCTTCGATGGTGGTGAATGGTGCTTCCGAGGCTGCATATGAGACCTCTGGGCGCTGCAGTACGGTAGTGGCGCCATCGGCTGATGCGCATCCAATCATTCCGGAGATACGGCGGCGTATCGAACTGTTTTCCGGGGTCGCGCAGGAACATCAGGAACCGCTGCAGATTCTGCATTATACCCGTGGCGGAAAGTATGACATACACTACGATGCCTTTTCGGACGGATCTCCCCAATTGAAGAATGGTGGCAACAGGGTGTTAACGGTACTGCTGTACCTGAATGATGTGGAATATGGTGGCTGGACACAATTCCCGCACCTCATGGCGAATATCGTGCCCAACGCGGGGTTCGGTATCCTATTCAGGAATACAGACGCGCAGAACCGACAGTTGCGGGAGTCCCTACATGCAGGTTTGCCGGTTACCGATGGAGAAAAATGGATAGCGAGCATCTGGATACGAGAGAACCCATATATAATGCCGTCTGCCGATCGGGCGGATCAGGTCGTCCGTAGAAAACTGTGACATCCGGCGGTGAACCGTCCTCACTGACGTGCCCAATAATTATAGGCACATTCAATAGTCAGTGGCGTACGGGGTGCTTGTTCATCTTGCGTTGTAAAGATCTTCGGTGCATTCCCAGGCGGCGAGCGGCAGCCGATATGTTGCCATTACACTCCATCAGTACCTTGCTGATATGCTCCCATTCAACTCTGCGCGCTGATAATAACTCGTTTTTGACCGGAGCCGCAGGGTTGCCATCCTTCTCATATAGCCTGGCGATAATCTCATCTGCATCTGCTGGTTTTGTCAGATAATAGACCGCCCCGAGCTTTATGGCCTCGATCGCCGTTGCTATGCTGGCGTAACCGGTGAGCACGAGGATTCTGATGTCCGGGTTGATGTTCCGTAGGGGACTTATCATTTCCAAACCGGAAACCCCCGGCATTCGCAGATCCAGAACTACGGCGTCCGGCATGTAAAGTTCCGCGACCGCGATTATATCGGCGCTATCATGCACAGTGCATACTTCAAAACCACGCCTGGAAAACGCATTTGACAGTACCCGGCAAAACGTTACGTCATCATCCACAACCATAATGTTAGAAACCGGTGTGGCGGTGATATCCGCACTATTGTCCATAGTTCTTATGGTCATTAGTTATTGGTACTTATGAGCAATGAGGTCAGAGGAAATACCACACGGGTACAGGATCCTCCCTCTCTCCGACTGAACAAGGAGACGCTCCCACCCAGACGGTTTATGATGGTAGTCGCTAAAAAAAACCCAAGACCAAGCCCATCTTCTTTTTTCGAGAAAAAAGGTTGCCCAGCATCCCTGGCTATCTCCGGGGTGACTCCGCGACCAAGATCACAGACATCGATGACGACATCGTGATCGCTACAGTGTACATCTATTTCTACATAATCAGGCGATTCGTCGGCGGCGTTATTGAAAATGTTGGTCAGCGCCTGAGTCAAGGTATGCTCCGCAACAATTTTTGCAGTCGATCCGGCGCCATCTGAACGAAACTCGACATGAATACCAGGACGAGCATCGCCCCATTCAGTAATGATATTATGGAGGTATTCTTCGATGCGTAGCTGACACCCGCTCGATGCCTGCAACTGGCCGGCGGAAGCGGACATTGTGCTGAGGATGCGTTTACATCGTTGCAACTGTTCATACAAAATACCCAGACTTTCCGAAAGATTTTGGGTTTCTTTATAGTCCTGCTGCAGGTCCTTGGCTATAATCGTCATCGTCGCAAGAGGTGTTCCCAGTTCATGGGCAACACCGGCTGCCAAAGCGCCTAGGTCAACAACGCGATCCATCATCAATTTTTCTTCGCGCGCATGGGCGATAGCCTGATCCCGTTCCTGCAGGCTGTCGCTCATGCGCTTGACGAAATAGCTGATAGCTCCGGCGATTATAATAAATTCAAACCACATTCCCCATATGTGCAATTTCATTTCGTAAGTGGCAAGCGCATGTAGCGGTAGCGGTACGTAAAAAGCCATCAATCCTGAATAGCACATTACGGTTATCGCCGCCATTGACCACCCATATATTTTTGGAAGGGTGGCAACGGCGATAACTAATGGTAACAACAGTAAGGCAATAAATGGATTGGTAGGGCCCCCGGAAAAATATAGGAGGGCTACCAGAATGGCAACATCGGCCAGGAGTTGCGTAAAGAACTCATGATTGCTGATAGGCCTAGGGGAAGTAAGACGGACGGTGGTGGCGATTATTAGGAGTATTTCAACAGCGACTACTGCCGCCAAATGCCATATGGGTATGTGCCATCCGAGAATGATCGTAACCACGGCTATGGTCATGCCTTGGCCGATGACAGCTATCCCGCGCAGCAGCAAAACGCGTTGGAGGTTTAAGGCACCATGAGACATGGCGTGGTTAGTGGAATGCATATTAAAAATACACCATAAGTGACTGATTATGAATCGTTATAAAACATACCAAAAGTAGGTAAACAATGTCGCGAAATATCCCTGCCCACCAGGATATAAAAGACTTATAGCCCATTTGACGGCGCAATAACGCCTGACTCGTGCAGCATAGCGCGCTATCTCCAGCAAGGCCAGGGTGCTCCACAGGGGAACGAACTAACCCAGCTATACGAGGGATCATCATATCAGGTGTTATCACCCAGTTACAAATCTGTCCAGGTTACAGAGGCGCGCATTAAAGCCAGCGCCAGTTAAACATACGGAATAACAATACATGCGAATAATATAATATTCTCTGCCACAAACATTGCGATCAGCGAGCAAGCGTTGCGACGCGGTGTTGTTTTGCCAGTCTGTCGTGATTACCCCATCGGTTATCCGACATCCCTAATCAAATCCATGCATCGGATGGCCCTTGCCGTCCGGAGTGTGAACTTGGGGTTGCGTGACGGGATAAGACACCCAGGCTCCAAATGGAAGCTGTGGGCATTTAGGCAAGACTCCTGCTATCATGGTTAAGACAGCTGGCGTCTGGCAACTCACGGGGGAATTCATATGATATCCCAAGCTGAAAATGCGCAAATGCGACACATCGCGGCTCTTGAATCTGCGAAAAGGGCTAGAGAAACCCTCATCCGTATTCGCAGAGCACACGAACGGAAAATCAAAGTTATCAAGTGCAAGGGGCGCAATCACAAACGACTTATGGTTGGCGGTCTGGCGGATATAGCGGGGATCCTGGAAATGGATAAAGAAACACTCCTAGGCGCATTTATGGCGCTTGCCGGGATTTTTAATGACTCCGCCGAGAGCGCTACGACAGCGGGCTGGAAACTGACCGGCGCTAGTGAGTTGGCGCAACACGGGGCTACGCGACTAAAAAAATGAATAGTGGATGTCCTCCCAGCCCACCGCCTACGGCTGCCGCTCTCCAGAGCGGGAAGGGCGCGGGGTTCCCACACCGCAAGGCATGGGCTTTTTCGCCCATTGAGGGCGGCGCATGCCAAACTGTTTCGCAATGGCAGGGAAATGACGGCTTGGGTGGGAGTGGCGCCCGGCAGTCCAGTTCCGGGGGGAAACCTTCTCGGGCGTATCAGGGAGCTATGGTCCTGATCCGTCACTTGGGAGTAACCGTCTAATCAACCCACCTTCCCAAATTTTCTGACTTGGCCGACCCAGCTCTGCATTCAGCGAGGAGGGATATCGAAGCGCTGATTACCTAGGGCGACCAGTGGGCCGGCAAACTGGATGATCAGGATGACGGCAGGATGTCAAAGCGAGGTGCTGTATGCCCTCCGGGTAAAAAAACAGCCGCTTCTCAGCAACTGACGCTGTTGTAGTGGAGTGTTTTGCAATCGATGTTGGCAATATCAATGAGTTGCAAGATTAACTGTCGAACTCGGGGGCCAGAACAATATATCCACAAACAGGCCAGATTCATGTGTGCAGCCGACCTCTTCTCCAAAATTATGACATCTTGCAAAATCGAGGACGTTCATACAGGACGCTTACCGCTGGTAAAACGCTGGGGACGGTAGGCTTGTTGGTGTTCTCGCCCGGCCAGCGCGCCTGTTGCTGTGGGTTTTGCGAGTGGCTGTGGAAACCCATGAATCGCAGCCCAAGCTAAGGTCGCCAGCGCCGCACATGCACGTTGCACGGCGCTGGCGGGATGCCTTCGTCACTCCGCGCCACTATATGCAGATTTGCGGGACGGATTAGGCGACTTTGTCTAGTGGCCATTCAGGGCTTGGAACCGCCCGGCAGAATCACTATCTCCAAGAGTTTCTCTGTTTTTGCATCAATGGAGATAGTGTACATCAGGTCTTCGCGACTAACATCCACAACATAACGCAGGCCACTGCCGCCGGGGGCTTTTTCCAACTTCATACCGGTGACCTTGGCAGTATTCGGGGGGCAGGTCTGTTTGGCGATGGTCTTTGCCTGCAGAGGATGAAAAAAGCCCTTGCTTAGTCGAAATCCGCAGGGCCTACTGGCGTTCATGGCGATGGTCTCCGCCTTGTCTGGGCTGATGCGTGCCTCCTGAGCATACTGCTGACCCTCATAGGCCCAAGCGGCGGTGCTGCTTATCAAACCGATGGTGCCAGCGAGTAAGGTGGTAGCGAAATAGCGTGACGTGAGTTTCATGATGCCTCCTTGTTTACCTGCAGTGTGATTATAACATCATCCTTTATTCCTTGGAGCGTAAATATAAGATCAACCCACCGAACTTTTAGTATAGTAGGAAAATTTTCAACGTAAAGAGCGGATCGCGGCGTTTTCTGAGGCGATTTTACCCAGAGATGCACTACATTCCGACGAATGTTGGGCAATTAGTCATGCTGCCGTGGTAGGTAATGCGTATATGCAAAGGCCACTACCAAGCCCTGCCTTTCAACGTTGGATGCGGTCACCAGAAAATGATCGGCAAAGAGAAGGGCTCAGGATGGCAAACCATGGGTGTAGTATAACCGCGTGTATGGTTGTTGCTAAAATCCTCGGTGGAGGGGTCTGCCCCGGCACCGAAAATAATCGCTGATACGTCGTGGCGATACAATACGGCTGTGCATTCTTGTTGACGATATAATTATACAGTAAACCCTTATGGATTGCGGCCATCAGGCCTTTCGCCATTACCAGATCACACAAAATCATGGACCGCGCCCGAGCGCAAAACGACGAAGCTCATGGCGGTGCCCGTGACATCCGTGGCGGTCCTGGGGAGGTCGTACAGCGGTCGAAGTCGGCCCCACATCTTGGCGGGAGAACAAATGCTGTTCATAATGGTGCTATCAGGGAATAGCTGTGACATTGCCAGCAGAGAGGGTGGAAGATGGTGCGCTGGTTTCTTACTGCATTGGCGCCACTGATTAGTGCATCTGCCCCGACTCTGCGCCGGTATGGAATCTGGGCGATTATCGTCATCCCGCTTGTTGAACGCAGTGAAGCAGTAATGGACATCATGCGGAACATGTACAGTCGGGTATATCCATAGTATGGGAGGGTGAGCAGGTGATCAGGATGCGTTTTATTGTAGCCATATCGCTATGGGCTTGGCTCGGAAGCGCGATGGCTGCGCCTCTTTTGCTTTTTGGCGTTCCACTGCAGGACGCGACGCGCGCGACGCTGACGCCCGCTTTAGAGAAAGCGGGCCTTCCCCCTATTCCGAATGGTCCCCAGCAATGGTTCGATACCTACCGAATAAACGGGCAGATGCCACAGCTGCAAGGCGCAAGCAAGTTTTCTGTGAAGTATGACAGACACAACCGGTTTGCGCTTGCGGAGTATAAATTTCCCAGCTTCGGGGACACCAGGCAGGTCCAAGATATTATCGCCATGGTTACATATAAATACGGACCGCCCAGCAGTATAATTGGCGAGATCAACCATGGGCCAGTCGTGGCACGCTGGAAAGAGGGCGGCAGCATGGAAATCAAGGTCTGGCGAGGGTGGCCGATAACCACCACGTACATGGATTTTGAGAATGTCGCCATTGTTAATGCGATGCGCGCGGAAAGACGCACCGGTATGCATGGTTCATTGCCTGCCCGGATGGATGCAGCGCCCATCAATGAAAATCAAGAATGGGAACCCCCGTCACCGGTGGAACAGGTTGCGCAGGCCAACAATCAAACCGTTCCGACGTGGCTCGTATGGGGGATCATTGTGTTCTTTCTCGTGCCCGCGGTGGGGATGGTCATTTTCGGTCATTTTCTCGCCAGGGTGACCCGCATCCCGCCCTTTGTTGTGGCCGCACGCGTTTTCTTTGCCCGGCTGGTCCAGTTTTTTCGCAGGCCTGGGTGGTTTCTGAAAGGACGGCAGGGCCGCTAACCGGTGTTATGTCTTCTTACAAAAGACTCATCGTCGTCTTGGTTCGTGAGTTTATGTCGGGTCGGAGCTGCGGCCCTGGAAAGTGTTTAGTCATAGTTTCAACCCAATGATAATGCCCCAAAGAAGACCATTCGCTGCCGCCGCGAGTATGTCCAGAGTATCATGAGATAATACCAGATAGGCAGCACTGCCACAGAGCACCGCACCGGCGACCCCGTAAGCCGTCAAGTCACGCAACTCTTTGGCGCCAGGAGTGAACGACCAATTCCATATTCTGCGCGCTATGGACCAGAGGTATTGGATCAGGCCGCAGCGCATGCGCAGATCCCTCCATAAGGGACGTTAGATATCCAGCATCTCCCCATATTCAGTGGGAAAGTTCCACAACGGCGCTCGCGATAAAAACACTCCACATGCCTAGTCTGAGCGTAATGACCCGAAAGGTATCATAAGCTGATCGTAGCCTTCTGGACAGGAGGATGTCACCTTTTCTCCGTTGAAGCCACCTCGGCACCTGCATGCCTGTGATCGCCGCTGTCACGGTGCCGCATCCGGCGCCCGCCGATCTACGTCAACCACCTTGTTCAACCGGTCAGGATTAGTATATCATGATCGATGGTTGGTAAATTTAGTGCATACGGTCAGCCAGGTATGACATGTTAATAAAAATTAATGTTGGTGATATTAGTGGAGGCGTTACCGGGCTGGACAAATCAGAGTAAGGGCACGAATCAAACAGTGAGGATATGACCATGGATATATTCAGCCTTCCACATTTGATTATTTTGTTGTTGATTGTCATGGCACTTTTCGGGACATCGAAAATAAAGAATATAGGAGGAGATCTAGGCTCCGCCATAAAAAGTTTCCGGCAGGCGATGAAGGATGAAGAACAGCAGCAGGGATCGCCAAAAACCGCCGGACCCATGCCTAAGGCAATCGAGCACGGCGCAGATGCAGAGACAGGAGAAACCATCGCAAAAAGTCTTCATAGCAAATCATGACATAGTAGCTAAACGGTATAATTCACCATGTGGGTGATCAGCGCAAGATACGGAGTCACGCATGCGCAGGGGGGCGTCCATACGAATTGGGCACAGTGGCGGCAAGCCTCGCCCAAGCGCTCGCAAAACATTCTCGGAGAGCGTTTTTTCAGCGATGCATCTGCCAAGGGTACGCATGGCGTGCTTCCTCCGGCAGTTGAGGATGGATTCTGTTGCTTTTTAGTAAACAAGCGGTGACACTTCATGCGCTAACACTACCGCCTCGGTAAAGGTGGCTGGGCGAGTACCCGGGCTGATAACAGGCCGCCTGCTGAAACCTGACCGGGCGCCCGGTCAGGTTATAGATTACCCACGGAATAAGCCATGGAAAATGAAAAAGTAGTCGTGAACCATACTGAGTCCGCTGATGAACGGATAACCCAACATAGTTGGAAAGATATACTGGAACCGCCGGCAAAAGGCAAAAACAAGGCGCGATATTTTATTACCCCGGTCATTATCGGACTTATTGTTGGGATACTATCTTTAGTTTTTATTGACATAATGGACTTTTTTACACGATGGTCTTTGGGTATCGTTGCGCATTTCATCCCGCCGCGTTCGTCCGGTTTTGGTGGTGGTGGAGCCCAGGCGCCCTATACCTCCGCTCCAGGCTATCCTTTCATGATTCCTCTGGTCGAAGGAATGGCCGGGTTCATTTCCGGCATACTGTCTTATTTTATGATTAAAAAGCCGGGGAGCCTTGGTGCTAACAAAGCGATTCGCGCTTACCACGAAAATCCGGAATCCCTCACTTTAAAGGAGGCGTTTACCACGCTTTTTACGTCAGCTATGGTTCTTGGTTCTGGCGGGCCTTCTGGCCGCGAGGGCGCGGTAAGCATGGTGGGCGGCAGCGTCGGCGTATTCATTGCCAAGCTGCTCCGGCAAAAACCCCACGAAGTGCGCGAAGCTTTGGCCATAGGGGTCGGCGCCGGGCTGGGAGCGATGTTTAAGGCGCCTCTCGCGGGGGCAATTGCTAGTAGTGAGATATTTTTCAAGCACGATTTCGATATCGAAACGATCATCCCCGCGTTTGCCGCATCAGCCGCAGCTTACCTGGTGGTAGCCACCAAGGTAGGATTTTCGCCGCTGTTCCGCATAGGTGTTTTGCCAGTACACAGCTTTGAGTTGAGATATATTCTGTGGTTTTCCATTTTTGGTATTTTTTCCGGTCTGATTGCCCGCTTTCTGTTGTGGGTGTTTTATTATATTTCTGATTTGTTCAAGAAACTGAAACAGCCGATCTATGTCAGTGCCCTGATCGGCGGTGTCCTGGCCGGCTGCATTGGTTTGTTGTCTTCTTATGCCATAGGCAACGGCTATGGCTGGTTGCAGCTGATCATGGACCACAAAATCTCCCCTGGGGTATCCGAATTAACGCTAGGTATAATCTGTGTCATTCTGGCCATGTCTCTGATTGCCGGCTCGGGGGCATCCGGCGGGGCCTTTAGCCCAACGGTGGTTATCGGTGGGCTCTCGGGCGCCTTGTTCTGGCATTTTGCGAAGGTGGTTTCCCCTGACGTCAATATACCCATTGCCATGTTTGTGGTGGTCGGCATGATGGCGGTCTTTTCCGTAGCGGCCAACGCGCCCTTGTCTACTATCGTCATGATCACCGAAATGACGGGGAGCTATGGTGTACTTCTGCCCGCCATGCTTACGGTAGGAATAGCAATGATGTTTGGCGGTGAGCATTCATTATTCAACGCACAGCACGACCACCGGTCAGCGTCAGACCACGCCAACTCATAATGTGACGAATTTATAGCGCTATATCCGTATATCAATAGCGTTGTCGCTAACCGTATGGACATGCGATATGTTGGCAGACATTTGGGATGATAGATTCTGCTCATAGTATGAAATGGCTTCGCGGTCATCACATATCTGTAAGGTGATGGAAACGCTTCCGGTGATGGCTGCATGTATCGGACATTGGTGTAGCATTCTGATCAGGATCACTTTATCATCAGGTGATAATTGCAATGGTAATGTCAATGTAATATTGATCCCATCAATCCGCACCGCGCCAGTGGTTTTTACAGTTGTGCAGATGCTCATCAGGCAGGTTGCCCTTAAGTCCCGTCGTTCCAGAAACCGTAACGTGAGTTCCACAAGACATTGGCCAAGCGCCGTGTTGAGCAAATGCAATGGGGTGAGTTGTATATCTGGCAAGCAAAAGTTTAAGGATATATTCTCAGAATCGTCTAGCCGGCATGCCGTAATATTGCGCTCACCGTCCTTGAAAATATGAACTACAGTTTCTTTTCTGCTCATTGGATGCTCCTGGTTCTCGTAATAAAACATCAGGTCAGAGCAGTCAACGCCGCCCGCAACACCTCTTCATTGAGGCCCAATGGCCCGTCCATACGGATGTGCATACCGGGAATCATCACCGCATCAACCAGACGCGGAAGGTCTTCCCGGAGATGGCGCCCCCGGCTCCAGAACAGAGGGGATATTCTGAAATTTCTGATACCGCGGCCATATTCCTCGTGAATGGCGTCCGTTAGCATGGGGTGCCACAGTTCCAAGTAACATAGGCGGATAGGGTGCTCCGGATGGATTGCCTTCAAGTCGGCCGCCAGGATCTCAAACGGAAGGCGCCATTCCGGGTCACGGGACCCATGCGCAAGCAGCAAATGGGCTTCCATGGTCATGCACTGCCAACCGCGGATAAATACCACTGTTTTTGGCCAAAGGAGTCATCGGAAGCGGGGTTCATTCCGTGTGATAACTGTTGCGAAAGGCGTACCGCCTCACCCACAATGAGGATTGCCGGGCTGCCCAGATCTGCTTCGTGAATGGCATCGGTCAGATCGCTTAATTTGGCGTACACATGGCGCTGCTGCGGCAAAGTTGCCCATTGCATGGCCAGCACTGGCGTATCCGGGTGCCGTCCACCGGCGATCAAGGCGTTCTGAATCCCTGTTATGCGGGCTATTCCCATATGGATGACCAGGGTGTCTGCTGCCTTTGCGATATGATGCCAGTCCACCGGTGGGGCATCCGCGGCTTCGTGCCCCGTTACGAACAGGACGGATTGGCTGATGCTGCGGTACGTCAGCGGTACGGCGGCACAGGCTGCCGCCGCAAGGCCGCTGGTGATGCCGGGCACTATTTCGTAGTCGATGTCGGCCGTCCACAGTGCCATGCACTCCTCACCACCGCGTCCAAAAATAAACGGGTCACCCCCCTTGAGGCGCACTACACGCATACCTTGCCGCGCGGCGCGGATCATCCGCGTCTGAATGCTCACTTGAGAAGCAGAAGGCTTGCCGCCCCGTTTGCCTACATCCACCAATTTGGTGTCCGGCCGGGCCATGTCCAGAATGCGTGGATTGACCAGGGCGTCGTGAAAGATGATATCGGCCGTACCCACAAGGGCGGCCGCCTTCAGGGTCAGCAGGTTGGGGTCACCCGGACCCGCCCCGACAATCCAGACTTTCCCGCTGTTACCAAAGCTTCCTCTGCTCACAGCTGGGGCCCTCCGGCGATCAGCCGCCGCCGTTGGCCGGTTGATCCGGCATCTTGCGCGGAAGGTCGCGCCAGCCTAGGTCCCATACCCCGGGAAACCGTATTTTTAACGTTCGGATACATGCCCCACCCCGGAATCGTCGAGACGGATCATCCCAGCCGCAACAGTTTGATGTGTCACTTCGTCGATCAAAATAAACGCTCCGGTTGCGCGAATGGCGTCATATGCATCAGCGGCAAGCGGCTGCTGCACATTCAGCGTGATGCTGGCGATATCGTTCAGCTGCAAGGCATCGGCCGGACGCTTCTGTTGCGTGTTGATATCGAGCAACGCATGGATTTCTACGACGCGCGCGGTGACTTGCCGGGTTGTGTGTTTCAGCCAGTACTTGCGATGCAGATCAAGCGGATCCTCCGACAACCAGCAGACATCGGCGGTGACGGTTTTGAGCAGGTTGGCCGGACGATCGGCGGACGCGAGCATGTCGCCACGCGAAATATCCAGGTGTTCCTGCAGCAACAGCGTTACCGATTGGCCGACGACGGCCGATTCCAGCGACTGATCGAGTATCAGAATGTCTTTCACGGTCGCCGCCGATCCTCCTGGTTGCACCACTAGCCGATCGCCCCTGCGGACTTTTCCAGCTTCGATACGGCCCATGTAACCGCGGAAGTCGTTGGCTTTGTGGCCGTTGTGGCGCGCCACCAGTTGTACCGGAAAACGCAGCGGTTCGTCATGGCATGCGTCATAGACGCTCAGGGATTCGAGCAGCTCGATCAGCGTTGGCCCCTGATACCAGGGCATCCTATCGCCCGCAGTGACCACATTGTCGCCCACCAGGGCGGACAACGGAATCGTGCGGATATCCTTCAGGCCCAGCCGTTGCGCGAATTCCCGGTATGCCTGCACGATGCGGTCATACACCGCCTGGTCGTAATGCACCAGATCCATCTTATTGACCGCGACCACGACATGTTCGATCTGCAATAGGTGGGCGATGGTCGAATGGCGCTTGGTCTGCACCAGCAATTCCACGCTGCCATCGTCGCCCATCTTCACTTTCGAGACATCGATCAGGATGACGACAGCGTCAGCGGTGGATGCTCCGGTCACCATGTTGCGCGTGTACTGTTCGTGACCAGGGGTGTCGGCGATGATGAACTTGCGCCGGGGCGTGGCGAAGTAGCGGTAAGCGACGTCGATGGTGATGCCCTGCTCGCGCTCGGCTTCCAGGCCATCCGTCAGCAGCGACAAGTCGATCGTGTCGCCGATGGTGCGCCGGTGCCTGGCATGCGATATCGCGTCCAGTTGGTCGGCAAAAATACCCTTGCTGTCGAACAGCAGACGGCCGATCAGCGTGCTCTTGCCATCATCCACCGAACCGGCAGTAATGAAGCGCAGCAAGCCGCGCTCTCTCGTCAGCTCCGGAAAAAACGGTTTGGGAATGGTCGCGCTCATCAGAAATATCCTGCCTTCTTGCGTTGTTCCATCGATGCTTCCGATGTCCGGTCATCCATCCGGGTTGCACCGCGTTCGGTGATTTTGGTCATGGCGGTCTCGGCAATGATCGCCTCGACGGTAGCGGCATCCGACGCCACGGGGCAGGTGCATGAGATATCGCCGACCGTACGGAAACGCACGACTTGGGTCTCGATCACCTCGCCTTCTTTGGCCGGTGTCAGCGTGGTCAGTGGCACCAGAAAGCCGTTGCGCGGAATGACCTGGCGCTCATGGGCAAAATAAATCGGCGGCAGTGCCAGTTTTTCGCGGGCGATGTATTGCCAAACGTCCAGCTCGGTCCAATTGGAGATCGGGAACACGCGCATATTTTCGCCAGGATGAATGCGGGTGTTATATAAATCCCAGAGTTCCGGGCGCTGCGCCTTCGGATTCCACTGCCCGAACTCATCGCGGAATGAAAAAATCCGCTCCTTGGCGCGAGCCTTCTCTTCATCGCGACGGGCGCCGCCGATGCAGGCAGCAAACTGAAATTCAGCAATGGTCTCCAATAGCGTGACGGCCTGCGCCGCATTACGCGAATCGCTTGCGGGATTACGCAGACGCACGGTGCCACGCCGGATCGACTCCTCGACTGAGCGCACGATCAGTTGCTCGCCCAGTTCAGCAATGCGTCGGTCGCGGAATTCGATGACTTCAGCGAAGTTGTGGCCAGTATCGATATGTACCAGCGGAAACGGGAACTTTCCGGGGCGGAAGGCCTTCTCGGCGATGCGCAGCAGCACCACCGAATCCTTGCCGCCGGAAAACAGCAGCGCCGCTTTACCGCATTCGGCCGCAACCTCGCGCATAATGTGAACCGCTTCTGATTCCAGCCAGTCCAGATGGTGATTGCTAGCGGCATCGAGAACAAGTTTTTCGGCTGTAGTAGGCATCATATTTGTCCTGAAGTTTTTTGTGGTGTTGCTGGCTTGGCGCGGACCAGTTTGCCGCCAACGACATGCAGGCCACACTCTCTGGTGGCCGGATTCTCCCACCACCAACGACCCGCGCGGATATCCTGGCCGGGGGAGATGGCGCGCGTGCAGGGGGCACAGCCGATGCTGGGGTAACCCTGATCATGAAGACGACTGTGGGGCACCTCAAAACGACGGATATAGTCCCAGACTTCTTCGCCATGCCAATCGGCCATGGGATTAAACTTGGCCAGCTCGTGGGCCGCATCCCATTCCCGAACGGCGAGGTCTTGCCGCGAAAGCGCCTGCTCCCGGCGCATTCCGGTCACCCAGGCCCTTTTACCCCGCAATGCCCGCTGCAGGGGTTCGACCTTACGCATATGGCAACAGGCCTTGCGCAATTCCTGGCTTTCATAAAAGGCGTTGGGCCCGTGTTCCCGGACATAGCGCTCCACTATCCCGTGTTCCGGGAAATACACCTGGATGGGGAGGTCGTAATGCTCCCTGGTTTCCTGCATCAGTCGGTAGGTTTCCTCCGGTAAACGGCCGGTATCGAGGGTGAATATCTCTATCCATGGCGCATGCTTCGCAATCAGGTCCGTGAGCACCATATCTTCCGCCCCAAAGCTGGTGGCAAAAGCCGCCGGTGCGTATGGCGCGTTGCGCAATTCCCCGAAAAGGAGGAGCACATCCTGTATCCTGGTTCCTAGACTCATGGATTCCTCACCGTCTCCCTGTATGCGGAAGGCCTGGATCTGGCGGCAATAAATCCTGTCGCCGGACAAAGTCCCCGAATGTCTCGCCGGCCCAGCGCTGGCCGGCAAAGCGCTTCAACAGGGGGCGCAGGGTATCCAGCAGAGCTGCTTCATCCAATGCCTCCCGGTAAAGTGCATTCAGGCGCATGCCGGTCCGATCGCCGCCCAGATAAAGATCGTAAAGGCCGGGCGCTTTGCCGACCAGGCCGATCTCCGCGAGATAAGGCCGGGCGCACCCGTTGGGGCATCCGGTCATCCGCACCGTCAACGCTTCTCCTTCCAGACCGGTCTCGGCAAGCAACGCCTCGATGCGATTCAGAAAAACCGGCAAATAGCGCTCGGCCTCGGCCATCGCCAGGGGGCAGGTGGGCAGTGCCACGCATGCCATGGCGTGGGTGCGGACGGGGGCGAGATTCAGCAATCTGTCAAGCCCGAATTCAGCAAGCAAGGTTTCGACAGCCGGGCGTTCCGCGGGGGAAATGCCGGCGATCAGCAGATTCTGATTGCAGGTCAGCCGGATTTCGCCATGGTGCAGGCGTGCGAGTGCATCCAGCCCGCTGAGGAGCGGAATATCACCATCGGTAACCCGGCCACCGGGTATGAAGAGGGTAAGACAGGCTGTTCCGTCATCATTTTCGAGCCAGCCGAACCGGTCTCCCGAAGTCTCGAAGTGGAACGGGCGCGGCGGGGCCAACGGAAATCCGGTGTGTTGCTGCACCTCTTCCATGAAGCGGTCCAACCCCATACGGTCTACCGTGTATTTGAGGCGGGCGTGGCTTCGATTGCTTCGGTCACCGTGGTCACGCTGGGTAATGAGCACGGCTTCGGCTATAGCCAACACCTGCTCGGGGGCGCAAAATCCGCAGACATCCGCCAGCCTCGAGTAGGTGTCGGGTTTGTTGTGGCTACGACCAAGGCCTCCCCCAACGCAAACATTGAATCCCGCCAGTCGCCCCTCCTCGTGTATGGCGATGAACCCAAGATCCTGCGTGAACACGTCGACGTCGTTGTGCGGCGGCACAGCGATGGCAATCTTGAACTTGCGCGGCAGATAGGTAGGCCCATACAGGGGATCCTCCTCCGGTGCAGTTATCTGTTGGCCGTCCAACCAGATTTCATGATAGGCCTGGCTCTGCGGCAGCAGGTGCTCGGCAATTTTCTGCGCCCAACCGTATGCCTCGGCATGGAAGGCGGAGATCTGAGGGGCGGAACTGGCGATGACGTTGCGATTAACGTCGCCGCAGGCGCTGACCGTATCGAGCAGTTCCCGGTCGAGGGCTTGCAGCACCGGCCTGAGATGCGGCTTGAGCAGTCCGTGAAATTGTATGCTCTGTCTGCTGGTGATACGCAGGCTGGCGTTGCCGTAGGTGCGGGCGATGTCGCCCAACGCCAGCCATTGTGCTCCGCTTAACACGCCGCCCGGCAGGCGCAGCCGGGCCATGAATTGATACAAGGGCTCCAGTTTCTGCTGGTGGCGTTCCGCCCGCAGGTCGCGATAGTCCTGCTGGTAAATGCCGTGGAACTTGATGACCTGAACGTCGTCTTCCGCCAGTGCACCGGTGACAGGATTGCGCAGACTCTCCCGCAACGTACCGCGCAGTCCCTGGCTCTCCGCCTTGATCCGTTCCACATCGGAAAGTGCTTTGTCATTAATAGACATCTCGGTGATATCTCCCCGTCTGTTTCAATTCCAGAATATATTCCTCGGCCTGAACCTGCGTGCGCCCGGCCGACTGAACGATATCCACCAGAGATTGATGTACCGCCCTGCCCATCGCTTCGGCCCCGCAGACATACACGGCGGCACCTTCTTCCAGCCATGCGAACACGTCACCGGCACGCTCCCGCAAACGGTCCTGGACATATATCTTGCGTTCCTGGTCACGGGAGAAAGCGACGTCGAGCCGGGTGAGGCGCCCATCCCTGAGCCAGCGCAGCCACTCCCGCTGGTATAGAAAATCGGTGCTGAAGTGACGGTCCCCAAAGAAAAGCCAGTTATTTCCGGCAGCGCCCAATGCCTCCCGTTCCTGCAGGAAGGAACGAAAGGGGGCCACCCCGGTCCCTGCTCCAATCATGATCATCGCCTGTCCGGAATCTTCGGGTAGTCGGAATTCGGCATTGGATTCGATAAATAGAGGTACAGGGCGGCCGATGGCGACACGATCCGCCAAAAATGTCGAGGCAACCCCCAGACGCTCCCGCCCGTGGCTGCTGTAGCGGACGGCGGCGACCGTCAGGTGGACTTCGCCCGGGGCGGCGAGGAGGCTGGAGGCGATGGAATACCGCCGCGGCGGCAAGGGCCGTAGGCAGTCGGCGAAGGATTGCGCACTAAGTCCCTTGACGGGGTATTGCCCGACGATGTCGACGACCTCCCGGCCGTCTATCCAGGTGTCGAGACTGTTGACATCCCGCCCGGCAATCGCACTTTGCAAGGCCTTCGCGTCACTCAGGCGCGCGTAACGCTCCAGAAAGGGCCATGTGATTCTGGTGATTTCATAGTGCGCGGCGAGAGCCTCCGCCAATGGCACTTCACCCCGTCTGGTCCGTACGGAGGCCTTGTGGTCCAGCTCAAGTCGATCGAGCAGCTCTTCTACGAGTTGGGGCGGATTGCTTGGAATAACAGAAACGATATCGCCTGGTGTGTAGTGAAGGCCAGATCCGTCGATATCCAGTTCGAGATGCCAGACTTCCCTGTCCGACCCGCGGCCAGAGAGATTCACCTTGCTCAGCAGGACAGCGGGGAAAGTGGCATGGCTCGAGTATCCCTGTTTCAGAATAGGGGCCGGAAGCGGTACTGCCGGAGAGGACTTGCCGGTGGTGAGGGCCCCCAGAACCTGCTCCATCCAAGACGTGGCATCCTCTTCGTAATCGACGTCACAATCGACCCGGGGGAGAAGGCGCTCGGCGCCGGCGGAAGCGAGGGCCATATCGAACGCCTTTCCGGCCTGGCAAAACCTGGGATAGCTGGCATCGCCCAATGCCAATATGGCAAAGCGGCTGCCGTGCAGATCCGGAGCCGGACCATCGGTCAGTGAAGCCAAAAGCGCGCGGGCACTGTCAGGTGGCTCACCATCCCCGTGTGTACTGACAATAAGCACGATGACGCGATCCCGGCGCAATTGCGCACGACCATACGTCAACATATCCTGAATGCTGCTTTGCACACCCATCGCCTGGGCTCTGGCCGCCAACAGTTCCGCCAACCGCTTGGCGTTACCGGTCTCCGTGCCAAACAATATAGTGATCTTTTCTCCGGTACCCCCTTGTATTTTTGAGGCAGGCGCACTTTCCCCAAAACCCGTCAAATAGCCGCTGGACCACAGCAATTGTTCGCGAGTCATGCCCTCCGCGAAACGTCGCAGGTCCTCCTGCTTTCGCGGGTCCAGCAGAAAGTCTGATTGTCGGATCAATTCCATTGCAGCACCATGATATTGTTTGTCGCCATGATTCATCGCACCGGCTCGGTGAACATCAGGGACAAAGCCTAATCGACGGCGTACAAAAGCTGAAAGACCGATATATTATATCGTTATGCTTATTGGTTTGGATGATCGACATCCGACGAACGGGCAAAGGCATCGTTGCGTCTGCGCTGCAGATGCGACAATGTACCCGCGCCCCAACAGCCCAGGCACTGCCGACAACCCTCTATACCTCACTATCCGGAATGCACAAACGGACGCAGTGGGTGAACCTCGAACGAAAGAATTTTCCCTGCGTGGGGATTTTCCGCAAAAACAGTGCTTCAGACACCAGCAGGAAACGATTCAGGATCTGCGCAATATTGGCAGGAGATTGAAGCGCCAGATAAACCCCGGAATGGCAAAAACAGCAAACATACATAAAGTAACTACATAAAACTCCCAACCCTGCGTATGGAGATGACCGTTCAGACCGTCCTCTATCCCCATGCCAATAACTCCGACAACAAGATACATTACCAGCCATTCGAACAGATACTGCCGTAATCCCTTATCGCCAGCCACCTTGCGAAAGAAGAACAGGCGATTGCTCAACCACGGCAGATTGGCGGCCACAAAAGCCAATGCAATGTACATCAACACCCAGTCCTGCACGGTCATCAGATCACTCTCCGTATAGCATGGAAACAAATGGCATCGGCAGCCTCGAAGTCATACCAGATGGCGGTATGGCCGATCCGGGACGCGAATGACCAAGTCGGCACGATGATCATATCCGATCGCCCCGCGCCAGGATCGTTGAAGATACACCACTTCGACCATATGCGGTCAACAAAATATCCTGCCATCGTCACCCCGGTCGGTCTTCAGGGTACGTCCGCACTGCTCCCTCAACAAGGGGGGGGGCGTCCGAAAAGGGCACCCCGCAGGCATCCTGCAAGGGTTATGAAGGGTTAATTACCCTTGCTGGGTTGCAGAATAGAAAGGGCATGGGAGTTTATCAGCGCGGGTTCAGTGGTGGTAAAAGGCTCCATGTTGCTACCGATCAGTTGAACGTCATACCAACCATCACCTTTGTAGGACAACACCTTGAATTTAAGCATGGCCATGGATACCGCAGCAGTATACGTTGTTCCAATCGTCAGCGGCTTTTCTCGCTGACTTACAGCACATCCGGATAACCACAGCATTGCGACCATCCACGTCGCAATGATCAAGTGATGCCTGCACATATCGCACCTCAGCTTGTAACCCCTGAAAACGAGACCACCCCATCGCCTCTGCCCAACGCCGGAAGGAAAATCCGGCCACCATCGGGCATGGTGTCCAGCGCTGCCAGCGCGGAAAACATCCGAGCCTCAGTGTTTGAGTCGGCAGGATCGGAAGTGTTTGCCGAGGAGCATGAGGAACTGGATGGTTTGTTGGGTTTCCGGTTGTTTTATCAGTTCCCAGAGTCCGGTGAGGCCGCCTTTGGGAAGAGGGGCATGGGCCGCTTCTTCCGTAGCCCCGGCCAGACAGCGGAGGAAATCGGTCAGGATATGCTCCTGATCCATCTTTTCCGCCACCGTCACCATCCGCTCCATGACGCCGGTGCGGGTGGCCCGGTCGAGCAGACACATGGCATTGCTGGCCATGCCCGCCAACCGCGTCACGATTTCATCGCTCATGGAATCCTGCGCGGCACCGACCAGCCGCGCCAGATGCACGATACGCTCCAGATCCCCGTTCTCCACCAGATGCGCCAGGGCTTCCCGGGCCTCGGCCAACTCCTCCTCGTGGGAGGTTTCCGCCATAACAGCCGTCATAGATCACCTCCCTTAGAGTAAGCCGCGGGCACTGGCCCAATAGAGCTGGTTGTAGGCCATCTTGAAGGCATGGACCGCACCGGTCGGGGCCTTGGGCTGCGGAGGATGCTGGTAATCAAACATGGCATACGTGGCGCGATCCTTGCCCGCCTCTATGAAACAGAAGACCTTGCCATCGTAACTGCGCACCGATCGCCCGATCTTGATCACCGCCGCGACATTCTCGGCGGCGACCTCAGCCTCGAAATGCGTGGTGGAGCCGGCCTTGCTGATCGGCAGGTTGGTGGTGTCCCCCAGGACGATGACATTCTTGCCGTATTCCCCCTCCATGTGCAAAGACGTGCGGTTGGTAGGAATCCAGCCATTCTGCCCGAGGCCATTCTGCTCAATGACTTCCTGACCCTTGTGCGGCGGCACCGCCACCAGCAGGTCATACTTGACGGCACCCCCCTCCTCACTGAGGACCTGGGCATTTTTGCCATCGACTTCCTTCATGTTGAACAGCGTCTCGTACTGGATGCCCATCCGGTCGAATTCCGGTGCCGCCCACTTCGCCACATTCTCCAGGCTGTGCACCCGACCGATGGGATACGTGTAGTAGAACTCGGTCTTGTCCAGCAGGCCACGATCCTGAATGAAATCGTGCATGGCGAAGGTGATTTCCAGCGGAATCATCGGACACTTGTGCGGCAGACCGACGGTGACGACGATGCGCCCCCCCTTGAAGTCCGAGAGTTGCCGGAAGAACTCCACCGCATTCTCCGCGGTGTAACAGTTGATGGAGTTCTCCTGGAGGCCGGGGATGTTTTCTGGCATGGGACGGGAGCCGGTGGAAATGACGATAACATCATACTCATGGACCTTGCCGCTCTTGCATTGGACGTGATTGTCGGCGAGATGAAATTCCTCCACGGGATCGACATGAAACTCGATACCGGGTTCCAGCAGGCTCTGCTGTTCGCGGACCAGTTCATCCGGGGTCGTCCGACCCATGGCCACATAAAGCCAACCGGGCTGATAGACGTGTTCGTGGCTGGCCGAGAGCATGGTAATGCGGGCCTTGCCGGTTTTCATTTCATGGTGGATACGGCGGGCCAGATGATTGGCGAAAATGGTGCCCCCCATACCCCCACCGACGACGAGAATTCTCATGATGTCACTCCTTGTAGGTCTGTGTACTGGTTGGACGTCGTGCTACTTGGCCTTGCGCACCCGGATGTGCCAGGTACCCGCATCATCCTGTCGGGTATCGAGCATTTCGTGACCGACCTTTTGGATCCACTCCGGTACATCCGCAGCGGAACCGGCATCGGTGGACAACAATTCCAGGGTGTCGCCGACACTCATCATCTTCATGCTGGAAATCAGTTCCATCAGCGGCCCGGGGCAAAAACTGCCGCGGGCATCTACGACTCTTTCACTCATCTACCACTCCTTTTTAAAAGGTCAGGATCTGCGCGCCTTCGGCGTCGCTGAGGAACTTGGTCAGACCCAAAGGTCCGGCGACGATGTCTTCCATCGCCTCCGCCTGGATCCCCATCACGTCCATGGCCATGGAGCAGGCCCAGATTTTGGCATCGCCCAATTCCACGGCCTGCTCAAAAATCTGGTAGAATGGCGGCACATTGCGCCCCGCCATCGAATGCCCCATCTCGCCTTCCGCCGGAGCCTCCTTGCCGTGTCCTTTCACAAAATAGGGAAAGGCATTCATGGACAGAAAAACATGCACCTCCGACCCCGAAACCGCCGCAACCGACGCCGCCATCGCCGCAAACTGCAACCGCTCTCTCACCCCACTTAAACAAATGATATATAATCCCGACATGAAAACCTCACTTTGCCAAATATATGGCGGGTCCTCGGCAAGAGATTGCCAATGTGGATTACTCAGATAAGATGATTATAGCGTATCGTTTGATGGTTACACCAATCGATAATCGCAATATTATTTTATAGAAAGATAATCATGTTGTAGTGTGTTGCCAATATCTCCGGGCCGCACGACACCGCCACGAGACAACCTATATAATAATTTATGCGACTAAATATAATGCAATATATCATATATAAACCAAAACTGAGGCATAATAATTAACTAACGAATATCACCTATGGAACACCAGCCATCCAGGTTGTCATAACCTTTTGCTTCTCCTGTTCATTAAATATATTTACGTCGTACGATGGGCTGTTCTTACAGAAACGTGGCGCGGCTGAATGTCAGCGCAATGGCAATAGTTGGTCTTCAGGCACGGTAATGACACCAATCTTGCTGGCTGATAACAATAGGTGCATACTTGAAACGGTATCGACACAACATGGTTTTTGGCAGCGCTTGGACCAACCTACCACGACTACGGACTAACCCATGCCAGAACAGCAGGAAAGGAATCGGATCGTGCCACCAGCGATAGGAACCGGGGCTCGGGGTAGAACCCTGAGTTTTTACGGCAAGCTTCTGGACCTCATTGTCATAGCGCTGATCTTTGTTATGCTGCTCACCCTGCTGGGCGCATTGGTTGGATTGGCTTATGATTTTGCAGTTGCAGTGAGCACTCTGCACGAGGCCGCTGCTGTCCAAGGCCTCACACATATCCATGGTCTCGTTGAGGACCTCGGGCAGGGGCTCGTCATTGATGTTCTCTCAACCTTCGTCCTAATTGAACTTTTCCGCACCTTCACAGATTATTTAGAGTTTCATCGCATTCGGCTGCGGGTACTGGCCGAAGTAGGCATCGTTTTTGTTTTGCGGGAGATATTTATCGGCCTTTACGCCCATCGCATGGATTCAACGGAGCTTCTGGCCATCGCAGCACTGTTAGCCGTCCTGGTGGCCGCACGTGTCGCCGCTGTCCAATTTCCTCCCCGTCGCAACGAAACATAGCTTTTGTAACGCCTGGTTGTGGTCCGCAGAAAAGACGGTAGATAAAGTTTGGAACGCTTATTGGATGCCCAATAAACACAAGTGACGAGCGCTACAGCACATAACGTTATGATAAACACTTCAATGCCCGGGCTGGCATGGAGGATGCGAGCTGCGTTACCATGAAGGGGGTAGCCTGACGGCCCATTGATAAACATCATTTTTTATAAAAGGACTATGAATTATGTCTTTAGCATCGCCAAAATATTCCACGCTCATTCGAGTATTGCTGATGGGCTGCATCATGTGTGTTTCATCGGCATGCGCCAGGAAAGATGCTCACACCAGCGCCGCACGAAAAACCACCTCAGACATCAGTTGCATTGGGTCACCCTCTTTTTGCGGGCACAAGACCATTAAAGTATACCCGACCACCTGATAACAATTAGATCAACCAGATATACTGTTTCACAATCCCAACCTCAGAGATAAGCAACATAGGTATTCGGTGCGGCTCGCTCAGTAATATATTGACTGCTGACTACGTCATCTATCTCCGGGATAAGCTCATCATTATTTAAACTGCACCACTCCATGGATCGTTCGCAAATACTAATTTTGACGCCGGCTGATTTTGCAGATCGCATAGAGTCATATAGTAGACGCATATATTCTTCATCGAAGCCACTTTTTACCGCTTGTATTGTTGCAATAACCCCAGATTCTCCGGTCAAAATAACTTCTACGTCGTACTCAGCCGTAGCTGCTTTGGCCCGGTTAAAAACAGCCACTATGGCTTCGCTCTTTTCCATATCCAGGGTTGTAACAACAATCATCAGATACCTCATACACATGCCTGCAATACAGATAATGACCGACATCTATCCATGTTTTGTCTACACCGAGGAATAAAGAGAGTGCCACCATGGCGGTCCAATTCCATTTCCATGCTTTCCGTCCTTCATTATCTGCCGGCGCCCAACAACTTTTCTCGCCCCGCACGAAAAATCCTTAACGCTAAAGGCAATCAGAGCTTTCCATAAGAATGCAATCCGGATAGAAAGAGGTTAACGCCCAGAAAGCAGAATGTCACAACCCACAGACTCATGAAGGACCACCATGCCATCTGCTTGCCTCGCCATCCTTTACTTGTACGGGCATGAAGGTATCCGGCATAATTCAACCAAACTATAAGTGCCCACGTCTCCTTGGGATCCCACGACCAGAACCCGCCCCACGCTTTGGCGGCCCATACGGCACCGAGGATAGTGGCGATCGTAAACAACAGAAATCCCAAGGCAATTGCCTTGGACATCATGTTATCCATAACCTCCCCGCTGGGAAGAGCCCGCGCGAGAATTCCGCCGCCACCGTTTCTACGCGAGCGGTCGCCGAGAATATAGGCGAGACCAACCAGACTGGCGATAGTAAAGTTGGCATATGCCACAAACATCATCGGTACATGCAATTTCATCCAGAAGCTTTGTAGCGCAGGAATTATCGGTGCTATACGGTCCATATGCTGGACAAAGGTCAGCCAGATAAGGAACCCTGCGGCCGCTGCAACCAGGGGCATGACAAAAGCCCCCAGTGCTCTGGATTTGAAGCGGGACTCATAATAAAGGTAAAAGAGGGCAGTGGCTGCGCAAAATACCACCATCACCTCCCAAAGATTGGTCACCGGAACATGTCCCCAATCAGGATGCCCGATATAGGTTTCGCGCCAACGGACACCAAGGCCGATGAAGCCCATAAGAACACCGGCCCATGTCAGCCCCGTTGCCAAGCGCCCCACTTTTTCCGAGAGGGTAACCAGGTAGATAATATAAGCACTGGTGGCGGCCAAAAGAAAACCGATCATCCACATAACACCGGCATAGCCCTGTAATACGTAACATAAAATGACATCGTTAGCAGGTGTTTGGCCGATGCTATACAACCAAACACCCAGAAGAGCGGCGCTGACCACCGTCAGGAATGCCACCTGGAAGGCGCGCCAGTGAATACCGACGGCAACCAACGTGACATACCAGGTAGCAAGAACCACATATTGCCAAAACCAAAACTGGCTATTAAAAACGTCCACCAAAACACCAGCAGCAACCGTGAGCCCCGCGAACCACAGCAGGTCCAGCTTGCTGATGCGATTAACCCAATGTCCCTCGGCTTCCATTTTCGTAAGCGCGAGCGACTCATCTGCTTGTGAGCTAGCCATCATTATTCTCCTTCCTGTCATCCTGACTCTGCAGGGCACTCTTGAGACGGGTAACAAATCCTTCAAACTCCTTGGTAAACTCATACGGATTTCGGCTGCTCGCGCCACCGATTATCACCTCTGTGCCATCCGTCAACGTGCGCAACGCAACCGACATCCGGCGCTGCGGCAGATAGAATAGTATAAATATGCCAAGAACCAGTACAGCACAACCCCAATAAATAACCACAGTGGCAGGCCACTTCGTAACCTCTAGCCCAGCCGCCCAGCGGTGATCAAATCCGGTAAGAGTAACCACGAAGGGTACTGGGTATGCTTTAAGCTGCAATATTGCGCTAATCGCGGACTGGAAATATAATCCCTCGGCCTCCGTCGTCATAGATGGCGCATATTTGTTAACCACCACCTTAAATGTATGTAGAATGTAGCGCTTGGTGCTTTCACCGTTACTCACGCTTGCCTGCTTTTGTAGTGCGGACAAGTATTTCATAAATAACCCAATGGAACCATTTGGTCCCGTTGGGATAAAAAGATATTGGTATGGAGTACCGAACGCTGTCCTAACGCCTTGCACAAAATAGGATTGTCCATCTCTCGTGATCGGCTGCATATAGGTCTTAAACTCGGCACTAGACGCAGATTTACTTTGCGCAATATATGTAAAACTCGGCCCGAGGTTGATGTGTTTATGTGCTGCGCCCGGCCGAGATTCTATGGCGTCTGCAGGGACAACATTATCCAAGGAGAATCCTTTTAATTTTAACTTATAGCTCGTACCGGATAAATTTATTGACTGCCCGACGCGCGCTTGCTCATCAACCGCATCTGCCCCCGGATCATTAAACATATAGCGTTTCATTTTCAGAAGGGATCCCCCGTCGACAAAGCTCGCCTGAAATACCTGAACGCCATGATAGGTAAGTGGGTGATTAACTCGGACATTAGCCTCTTTCAGTACCTTACCTTCCTTATTGTAAAGGACGATATTGGATATGAAATCCTTAGGCATGCCCGTAGAGTAGTAAGCGACATGAAACCGCTTCAACATGATCCGGAACGGAAGTGGTTGGACCAGATAACCATTCCCTACCAACTCATAGACGACTTGCGTTGACTGGCCTTCCGGAACGGTAACCGTGCCACGGTATGCAGGATTATTATCCGAGAGCCAAGCCTTTTTGTTGACTTCCGACAGCGGAATATGAAAGTTATTCTCCGGTCGTACTGCGCCCGTCAGCATATCCAGCTTCACCGGAATATCGGCGTTATAAAGCGCGGCCGCACAAAATACTATGATCGCCGCATGTGTTAGTATATACCCAAGTCGATTATAACGCCCTTTTCGAGCAGTAACTACCACCCCGTCTTTGCTTTCGTGCAGCTTCGGCCGATATCCACGCCCCCGCATGACAGCTACTACCATATTACTCGCGGACTGAACGGTTAACGGCGAGAACAGTTCCGTATTATTCACCATCCCTCGCGGATCGTACCCCGATCCAACCACCAAATCCGGCTCGCGCATTTCCCTCAGCATGCGCGGTGTATTACGAATCAAACATGTGCTAGTAGACAGCACGAGAAAACCGACTATCGCCAGGTACCAATTAGTGCGGTAAACATTGTACAAACCGACGTCACGAAAGACAGCGAACCAGAATGAGCCAAACTTTAAAACGTAATCTTCATATGGCTGTTGTTGGTTGAGAACTGTACCAATAACAGAGGCGATGGCGAGCAACACCAGCAGACTAACCGCTAATCGCATGGATCCCAAAAAGTTTATTGCTAAGCGCACTCTCGAATAACTTGCATCTCCAGAAATCTGCTTAGCCAAATCTGATCCCTCTGATAACTACATGATTAGTGGCAGGCTATTAATACACCTGTAAACAGTTCTATAATAAGATAGCAATGCATATTTATGCCCGGAACTGACTCATTGCATCTTACTCACCCGCAATGGCAAATAAAGTGAAGACCCCATATCCATGGGGCAAACCATGCACTATCGCGCTATCCTAAGCATAAACCATATAATTAGCTTGATACCATATGCGCACGGGGCAATCAAGCCCTACATCGCGATCTCCCCGGGGCGCCCACCCCCACCCCGTGGACCCATAAAATGGGACACTGCTAGGTGCTGGATAGTTCCACTTTGGTGAGAACGTTGCACCCTCAACATCGGCATCAGGGCTCATTATTATATCAATATGTTACCACATATTAATAAATGATGTCTCTGTTACAGCGTATCGTTGTTGGCGACGGAGCATAACGACCCCACACCGGGGCACACCAAACCGGTACACGCACATCGAAAAACCCGCCAGACCCGTAAACGTGCTGGTCAGGCGGGCCGTTTTCATGCCCGGCACACAACTGGCTTGGAACCGTTAACCGGTTGTATGGGCATTACTACGTTTTTTCTTCAGATCAATCCAATATGCCGTCTTGAGAAAATAGGCAAGGATGGTAAATAGTACCATGATACCAATGATATATGGGCCGATCGCCATTCGTGTAAAATACGAGGGATCCGAGGCGTATCGAAGGAACGCCACAACATCTGCGACATTTTTGTGATATTCGGCAGGAGAAAGTTTTCCGGGAAAAATTACTTGCCCCTTTGGCCCAACCGTACCGCCCCATGGAGCCAATACATTTGGCATGGCAACCATTGGGAACACATAATTGTTCCAACCTGATGGCCGCGCAGGATCCCAATAGAATGACAACAGGTACGTATAAATAAATTTTGAGCCGAGATACCGGTCCATATGACTCAAGTTTGGAGGAGGCTTTCCTAACCATTTGGCTGCCATGTCAGGGGGCATTGGGGAGACTATTTCTCCCTTCCAGGCCGCGCCGTTCGGAAGCATGATATCCTTCTCCACCTCTTTTTTCGTCATGCCAAGATCTGCACGGAGGTACTCGTAACGCAATGAACTAACTGAATGGCACGCCATACAGTGATCTGCGAAATAACGCGCTCCAGAGATTACAGTGGTCCGGTTGAACGTGTAATGCGGCGTCATCCAGTGCACCGTATTTTCCGCCCCCCATGCCATCCCGGGAATCAACATGGCCACCAACAACAACCATAGATATCTGTACGTGCTCATCCTGTAACCCTCTCCGGTACGGGCCGTGTAGGTTCTATCATGCTAACGAACGGCAGCAAGAGGTAAAACCCGAGGTATAAAGCTGTCGCCACCCGCTCGATCAAAAAATATTTAGGCAATGGCGGTTCCTGACCAATCCATGCCAAAATAATGAAGGACACCCCCGCAATAATAAGCATCATCCTGTACACTGGACGGTATCTGCTGGACCGAACTGGGTTACGATCGAGCCAAGGCAGCAGCAACGGCAGCAAGACGGATGTAATCATTATTGCGATGCCATAATATTTGTTAGGTACCGCACGGAGCATTGCGTAATAAGGCGATAGGTACCAAGGTGGGGTTACATCTGGTAAGCTGACCATCGGGTTTGCGGCAAGGAACGTTGTACGTTCCATGAATACCCCATGCATGGTTGGCGCATAAAATATAATAGTAACGAATATGGTCAGCCAAACCCCAACACCAAACAGATCTTTCACGGTATAATATGGGTGAAATGGTACACCATCCAACGGGTGTCCATCCGGGCCCTTATGTTTTTTGATGTCAATACCGTCGGGGTTGTTCGAACCTACCCGATGCAATGCTACGATATGGAGCGCGATGGCGGCGAGAATAATAAGGAAGAACAGAACCACGTGCAGCGCTAGAAAACGTTGCAGTGTCGCAGACCCGATCCCGGGACCGCCACGCGTTAGGGTAGTAAGCGATGGCCCCACCACCGGCAGTGCGTGCATAATAGAGGTAATAACCTCGCCCGCCCAATAAGATAAATTTCCAAATGGCAATACATATCCGACAAAGGCTTCTGCCATCATTAACAAATAAATAACATACCCGATAACCCAAACAAGCTCCCTAGGGGCGCGATGGGATCCATACAGTAGCCCGCGAAACATATGGGTATAGAGCAATATAAAGATTAAAGATACGCCATCAACATGCATATAGCGTATCAACCAGCCCCATTTTGTGTCGTACATGATGCCTTGTACTGAAGCAAAGGCATCTTGAGATGTAGGAACATAATGCGCCATCAGAAAAAACCCGCTAATCAACTGAAGCACGATCATCAACAACAGCAATGATCCTGCATAGTATAGAATATTGAAGTTTCTTGGCGCAAAATATTCTGTCATATGCTCCCTTATGGTTTCATCTACCGGGAGCCTCTTGTTAACCCATGCCGAAAATCTACTCATCGGATCCACTCCTCAATTATCAATCTGTCAACACAAGTGAGCTTTGGGATACATATGGGTTATCGTTGCACTCATCTTCTCTGTGGAGAGCTCATACTCCGGCACCGCCATATTATGCGGAGCTGGGGAACCCTGTATTACCCGTGCAGACAGATCGTACATTGAACCATGGCACGGGCAGTGAAATCCGCCAAGCCACCATGGCGCAACACTTCCTTTTTTCGGTCTATAATGTGGAATACAGCATAGATGATTACAGATACGTATCCCGACATACCACTCAGGAACTCTGGAACGATACATATTTGTACAGTAGGGGGGCTGCTGCGGCACTTTGCATAGCGGATCTTTTAAAATTCCTTTTGCCATCGTTTCTTTTAATGTAGCCAACATTTCCGGGGTCCGATTTATTATTATTACTGGTTTTTTCTGCCACGGCACCGTCACCTGCATACCTGGTTCAATGGGCGTCAGATCTACGGTGGTTGACGATGCCGCTTCGGCCGCAGCCGTCGGCTCCAATGAATCAACGAGGGGCACAGCTACCATCCCGGCTACCACCGCGCCAACTGCCGATGTAGCCGCCGCCAAAAATCGCCGGCGTGTAATATTTTTGTGGCCATGTTCCGAATCTGTAACTATTGTCATTTCTATAACCTCGCTCGTGCTTTGATACAAACCGCGTAACTACCAGAGTTTGTTTTATTCCGTAGGGCTGTTTGCGGCACCATCCAACGTCTGTCAGGTTATTACTCAAGAACCGCAACAACCTGGCGATCATCGTGTTCCGTATCCAGCCAATCTCTGGCATTCATTATTTGCCCACGTGTATTTTTGCTATCAGGCCCTAACAAATATTCATAAAGGGGCATTATCGCTATCGGTGGCGGAACGGACATTATTGATGCTCCCGGATGTGTCCTCACCCGCATTCCCGTACGGCACGGCCCAGGATTTATCACGTTCACGCGAACGTTGGTGTTTTGCAATTCAATTGCAAGCGTAAGTCCAAAATGTTGTACTGCCGCTTTACTTACAGCATACGCTCCCCAATAACCTTTTGCCTCAAGGGCGCAGTCATCAGTAATAAAAACAATGGATGCATCCTCGGATGCAAGCAGCAGTGGCAAACAGGCTTGTGTCAATAAGTATGGCGCGGTCATATTCACTTTCATCGCGCTTTCCCACAACTCCTCGTCGTAATACTGGATCGGTGTCAATATATCGAGTTCCGCAGCATTATGCAGGACCCCATCCAGGCGACCTAAATTGTCCTTCAGGCGCTGCGCAAAATCCTGGTAATCGCGTCCCTTGGCAGTCAGCAAATCCATTGGATGTATAACCGGCTCCTTATAACCTGAATCCACAATTTCGTCGTATACACCCTCTAGCTTCCGCTGAGTTCGGCCCAATAACACTACTTCAGCACCCAAACGGGCAAATTCTACGGCAGCACAGCGACCAATCCCTTCTCCGGCTCCTGTAACAATGATTACACGCCCGTTCAGCAAGCCATCAACTGGTACATAATTATTCATCAGCACCTCCAGGCAAACTGCGTACATAGGTTGCCAACTCCGTAATCTGCGGCGCCGTTAGCCGCGAGGCGACGTATCGCATGATGGCATGCGGATCATTGGTTCTGAGGCCTTTTTTGAAATAATGCAGTTGCAATTCTACGTAGGCTCGCCGTTGACCTGCCAAGCGAGGAAAGTAAGGCGGGTCACCTAGACCGGTTGGACCGTGGCATGCCATACATGCAGGCACATGAAGGTTAGATATTCCACCTTCATATATCTTCTTTCCTTCTGCCGCTAGTTTAGCGTTTGCCATTTTTGCTTTCGGTGGAGTCTGAGTAGAGAAGTAATTTGCTACCTGTTGCACCTGTGCCGGCGTTAGCGACGCGGCCATGCCCCACATGATAGCCTTTGCCATGGGATCCGCACGGGTATGACTTCTAAAGTTATTGAGTTGTTTGACCAAATAAGGAGACCACTGACCAGCCAAGTCTGGAAACATTGATCCACTGGGAGATATTCCAGTCATTCCGTGACACGCCATACAGGTAGTGCTTACCGGTTGCGGAACGCCGGTCGCGTTGGTACCCGTCGTATTCTGTGCATTCGCCACGGACTGCGTTGGAACCGTAACGGCCGTGGTCGAAGACGCGGTGGCAGCAACAACCTCGCTATTCGGTGCACTTGCCGCTCCATAAGCAATTGTGTCGAAAAGCATCGCGCCCATACCGGTAAATACGACAGATACCATGGCCACCATCTTGCCGGCTGTTTTTGTGTAGCTAAGTTGGACCATCTATCTCCACCCCCGCGTTAGCATATACTTATCATCTAATTAATCTATAACCCCATAATGGCCCTATATGACTATAAAAACGGATTATGGTCAACCCCCTCCTTGATTATTGAAGATACTGCCCAAACTGCGCATCAAAGCCTGCGTTGAAGGCGGGTAAAAAAGGCCCTGCAGGGATGGCGATCAGGGTCATCATCCCACACGGCCACGCCGCCCGGGCGGGCGTCGATTGAAGCTATTTATCCAAAATTACGTATTCCGGCCGCATTCGGCCACTGACTTCCACTGCGATCCGGCCACCGATTCCATGTTCTGGATCGCCTGATCCACAACGCCTACAGGCTAACTAACGACGGAGAATTCATGCGGAAGAAGCGGCGGTTGACCCCGTCGCCCCAGTCGGCGTAACGTCCTTTTACCACGGTCATTACACTCCGCCCGCCCCGGCCGAATGGCATGGAATACGCATGGTATGCGCTGGATTTTGGGTGCTACTGACATGACTGAAACATGAGGATTCACTATTGACAGCACACCTCAGTCACTCCTTTGCCATTCATTTATGGCGCCATCTGAGCGTGCGTTCCAAAAGTATCATCTTTGTGCTCATGCTCATCGCCGGCATCTATGGAATGATCGTGCTGTTTCTCTACACCGCGGTCGAACAAAGTATGGAAAAACAGATTCATAGTAGGGTCATCCATCTCAGCCGAGGACTTGCCCGCGATGCCGCTGATCCCCTGTTATCAGGAAACAGCAGCACGCTGCTTAAACTGGTTGAACAGGTCGAGAACAACCCGCTTATCCGCCGCGCAATCATAACCGATCCGCAGGGTCTGACAGTCGCAAGCACACAGTCAACGGCGATCGGTCGGCAAGACCTGGTGCCGATAAACCCGGGGCACGAGGAGTTTACGGCTCCTATCCGTGCTGGATCGCATATCCTCGGCTATGTCAGCCTGCGGGCCAATAATGACGTGATCCAAAGCGTAGTGGATACCCGAATGGACCTTGCGATCAGGCGTCTTTCCTTTCTTGGCATGATAACGGCTTTCATGGGTCTCATCGGTGCCTCTCTCATTAGCAACACGTTTACTCGCCCCATTCGGCGTCTCTCGCAGCAGATGGCGGATGTGGAGTCGCGGCTCCATGTGGACGGTTTCCCGCAATATTCTCCCATTCCGGCGGATGGCGACGAGATAACCCGCCTGGAGGAAGGTTTCAAGAGGCTGGAACAGCGGTTGCAGCAATATCTGTTGGAACTCGAACAGTTACACCGGAGACAACAGGCGATGCAATGCATGGCGACGATTGGAGAGATGTCAGCCCAGGTGGCGCACGAGATCCGCAACGCGCTTTCCTCCTTACGCGGTGCGGCGCGATACCTGGTCCGCTACGAGCAGCCGGTGAACCGGCAAGAATTTATCAATATCATAGAAGAGGAGGTTCAGCGACTGTATGATATGACCCAGGGATTTCTCGATTTCGGGCGTCCTTATCATATAGAGCTCACAGAAGTGCCCGCGCTGGACTTGCTCTTACGCAGCAGCAAAAGGCACGCGACGGATCTGGAGACCAAACAAATTACTCTTACTATAAATTGCCCGCCGTCTCTGCAGGTCGTCGCCGATCCGCAGTTGTTTGAACAGGCTATCAGCAACTTGTTGCTCAACGCCGTCGAAGCCCTGCCGAACCACGGTGGCTGCATTACGTTATACGGTCGGCGCGAAGAAAACGGGCAGTTTGTGGCCGGGGTCGTGGACAATGGCCCAGGGGTGCCGCCGGAGCGGGCCAATGACATTTTCAAGCCTTACGTGACAGGGAAGGCGAAGGGCGGCGGCCTTGGTCTGGCGGTGGTCACGAAAATCATGATGGTCCACGACGGGCAAGTGGAATTGCGCCATCGGGAAGTCGGAGCCGAGTTCGCGCTTTGTTTACCTCCGCAGGGTCCCGGCCGATGATCCACCCATCATCCTTTAAGGGTATCGAAAAGATTATTGGCATGCGATCCCAGAAAATTCTCATCGTCGAGGACGAAAAAAATCTGCGTAGCGTACTCGCCGCCATCCTGGAGGCTGAGGGCTTCTCGACTACACAAACAGAAAGCGCGGAGGACGCCCTGGCCGTCATGGCCAGGGAACTCCCTGTCCTGGTCCTCACAGACCAGCGCCTGCCAGGGATGAGCGGTACCGAATTGCTGGCACGCATCAAGGAGCGCTGGCCCAGAGTACCTGTGCTGATTGCCACGGCCTACGGTGAAATCGAACAGGCTGTGCAGGCGATCAAGGCGGGGGCGGAGCATTACCTGACCAAACCGGTGGATGAAGGGGAGCTCGTCGCCATCATTCGCCAGGCATTGAGTTGCCGGGGTCACACCATACCCCCACGCAGCCAGGACTTGCCGCGCCACGGCATTATCGGGGAGAGTCCAGGCACACGCGAGATTCTGGAGATGATCCATCTCGTCGCGCCCGCCCCTTCCAATGTGCTGATTACCGGAGAGTCAGGAACCGGCAAAGAGCTGGTTGCCAGGGGGTTGCATGTGGCGTCCCCCCGTGCCCATGCGCCTTTTCTTGCTTTCAACTGTGGTGCCGTTCCCCTGGATCTGGTGGAAAGCGAAATTTTCGGTCACGAGAAAGGCGCCTTCACCGGTGCGGTGCGGTCTCAGGCAGGGAAATTGGAAATGGCGGGCTCTGGAACCCTCTTTCTGGACGAAGTGGGTGACATGCCCCTGGCTATGCAGGTCAAGTTGTTACGCACCTTGCAGGAGCGGGAATATACCCGCCTCGGCGGGAATCAACCTCTGCGCCTCGCGGCCCGTATCATCGCTGCAACCCATGTGGACCTCGCCAAGGCGGTGGAGGCAGGCAGTTTTCGGGAAGACCTGTATTATCGGTTGAATGTCATCCCGTTGCACATCCCGCCGCTGCGGGAACGGCGGGAGGATATCGCGCCCCTCGTCCATCATTTTTTGCGGCGTGTGTGCACAGAGCTGGGGCGGCCTGAAGTAGACATCGCGGCTGCAGCGTTAGCTGCCATGGAGGCCTATTCGTGGCCCGGCAACATTCGCCAGCTCGAGAATATCGTCGAGCGTTTGGTGGTGCTGAATCGGGGGGGCACCATACTGGCCGCCGGTCTCCCGAACGAGATGCGCACCACGGAAACAGAGAGAATAGGCTCCTTTGGGGGGACTTATGATCTCCACGCCGTAGAGCGCGAGGCAGTCGTGTCGGCCCTGAACAAAGCGCAGTCCAACAAGAGTCAGGCCGCGCGGTTGCTTGGCATCAGCCGTAAGCAACTGCGGACCCGCATGAAAAATCTTGGGCTGGTCGCCGACCGTGAAGATGTGCCGGGCGGCGAGAAGCTATAATTTCGAGAGAGGCGCTAGCCTGGTCCGTTACTTGGCCAGGTCAAATGGGGCCGAAATACGCGCTCGTTGGCCCTTTCTGGCCAACTTCACGGTCGACCTGTGCCGTTTGGCCCTTCCCCACGCCTTCCGGATAACTCACGCTGCAAGAATAACAAGATAATACAGCATCCTGCGATCGTTATGCGATTGGCACAATACATGCAGTATGTAGGCCGCGGCCGCATGCTTGGGATGGCAATGGACTATTTATCGGGAAAAATACTCTGTAGGTTGCCAAGTGCATGGAACATCTCATGCTGCCGCGTGATTCCAATTTTCATTTATTCATTGAATATCATAAGCGGACTGTATCCAGAAATATAACGCTGATTGTGTCATAGAAGCGAGCATTCTGAATCTGTGAATATCGTTTATGGGAATGACTAAAGTGGAAACACATGTTGAAAAAGCGAAGCGGATGACCGAGTACGTTGTATCTCACCAAATGGATTGGAGACCTGATATGCCAAGTATTGTACGTAACCATGGTCCACATAACAAAATTCTTTTATCGTCATTGTTGCTGGCCCTCTTTGGCTGGGTGCCATTGGCGCCCGCCTCTGTTGCTGTTCCAATGGATTCAACCGGGCCTTATCGAACGGTATCTCACCCGGAAAACGCACCATCTGGCGTGGATGCCGGTGTCGGCCCATCCGAATGGACACACGCATACGCGAATCCCGCCCACAATGCTGCATTTCCGGTCCCTGACGATGCGCCGGAATGGATAAAGAACGGCGTATCCTGGTTGTTCCCGGAGGCCCGCGCATGGCCTCTGGCAAACCCGCCGTTCGGGAGTAAGACCTATGGCGCGGCGGAAGCATCCGTAACACAAACCCAGTTCTATGGAAACGCACTGGGGCCATCGGTGGTTGATGGCGTGGTCTATGCGGAAAGCGATGATATGTTTGCATATGCGGTTAACGCAAAAACCGGGAAACTCATCTGGCGCGCGAGTCCTGTCGGTAATAATTTGATGGGCAACCCATTGGTTATTGGAAATACGGTATACCTATCCGCCGGCAGCGTAGCCTTCAACTTCGCCAATGTCCTGCGCTATGCCCACAATCCATCGGCTTCAGCGCGAGGCCTAAATGTGAGTTTCAACGGCATTTATGCCCTTAACCGCAACAACGGCAAGCTACTTTGGTACTTCGCGACACCTGGCGAAACCATGGCGACACCAGCCTATGACAACAACACCCTGTTTATTGCTGATGGCGCAGGAAATGCGTTTGGGATTAATGCCACTACCGGAAAGCAGGTATGGAAAACTCATGTGGGGGGCATGGACAACATGTCCAGCGTGACCGCGTATCGGCATAATATTTATTTTGCTATGGCGATCAAGCCATATCTTTATTGTCTGAATGAATCCAACGGGCATATCGTATGGAAAGGGACGATACCGGGCGCCAGTAATACGGGTATTGGCGACGTATCTCCGGCGGCGGCCGATGGTGTTGTCGTACTCGATGCGACAACGAAACCGCAAGCCAATAAAAAGGCCATGTTCAGCAACGTCATTCGCGCATTTGATGCCAAGACCGGCGCGGTTCTATGGACCAGAAACATGGGAAGCGGAGGAAAAATACCCGCGTTTAAAGGGGGCGTTCCCATGATCCACAACAATATCGTATATGTAGGCAATCCCGTTGCATCCACCTATCAGGCGTATGAACTTAAAACGGGCAAGCTACTCTGGACATGGCATGTCCCCACCAAAGTTGCGGCAGGCGCGGGGCGTTCGGCTCCAACCTATTACAACGGATTGCTGTACATCACTACTGGGCAATACCTATTTGTTGTGAATCCTGTCACCGGAAAGGAACTTCACCAACATCATATCGGTGGCCAGTTCGGGATCGAAAGCCCGGTAATAGTGGGAGGTACCGTCTACCTGACCAACTCCTGGGACTGGATCATGGCGATTCCGCTAAAAACGATAAGTCATAGCAGTTAGTATTTATGGTGTGCTTTCGGCCCGCCCGAGAACACGTAACCAGCCGGCCATCTGCCTCGTTATGTTTCTGGACAATGAAACCAGCATGCCCCGGGGCGATGGCTGAAGGAGATAGATATGGGGAAGAGGAAGAAACATAAAAAATATGCAATATATGCTCTTGCGGTTGTCGGTCTGGCTGCGGGTTCAATAGACGTTGCCGCTGCTGCAAATTGGTTCAAGCTGGAAGGTATTTCTCCAGCACACGCCCCACTGTTAAACTTTAGTGGATTCTTTATTCCGCTTTACAAATACATGAATGGAACCATGGCAGAAAATGGGCAGATTCCGAGGTTTAACCTGGTAGCACCGCAAGACACATCCAGCAAGTCGTTTAATATTCTCTTTGCGCACATCATGCTGCGAGGAAACATCAATAAGCATATTTCATACATGTTGGCCGGCGAGTTCGGAAACAATCAGTTCACTCACGTTGCCGGTAACTACACACCACAGCTCATGGACGCTCATGCTACATTTAGTTACGTTCCCGGCGCACGCTTTGAAGTGGGTATCATTCGCGCACCCGGTCCGGAAGAAGATATGCAGGGATACCCAAACTTTGCATTTGGATTTAATTATAGTACGGTCGTACAACAACTAATGTTGCAGCCATTTTATTCAACAAATACCGATTATCGGTCAGGGCCATACGAAAGTTATTCTGTTCCCGGTAAAAATATAATGGGAAACAACGCGTTCCGATATCCCGGTGCGGAAGTAATGGACTGGTTTCGTGCGGGGAATATGGAGTACGCCTATGGCGTGATGGTCGGCAACTTTGGACCTCTGGTGGCGACAAACACCTCCAGCGGAGCGCTCGTCGCAGCGCGCCTGCAGGCGTCCTATATTTTAAGAGGGTTTGGGCCAATTCATGGACCATTTCGCAGTGACGTGACGGGATTCCTCTGGTATCAGCATGCGAACCCCATTTTTAATGGACAATCCTACTCCATGACACGCGATGGACTTGGCCTGACGTATACGCAGGGATATATGCAACGTTGGGGAAGATGGCTCAAGTTTGAATATATCCGTGGTTCCGGAATGATTGATGCCCCTGCGGTGTTTAATGCATACGCAGGTGCGGCGCCGACGCTTACGGACGCCCAGGTTTATCCTGGAAGTCAAAATAGGGCTAAAGGGTATTATGTTTCTGGAGGATTTTTTGTAACCAGGCGGTTAGAGTTTGATCTGCGCTATGACTTCTATGATCGATTACCCAATGTTGCAACGCAGGAGAGAATATTCAAAACCTGGGCGATCGGTGGCCAATACCATATTACCAAGTCCACCAGGGTAATGGTTGATTATTTCGTGAGAAGCGTAAACATACCTGATTTGTCCGGTATTCCGCCAGCACAAAGAGCATTACCCCAAAGTGTTGCGAATGCCGCTGACAACGAATTTGCGGTTACCGCGTTTATTGCATTCTGAGTAGCCGGGCGCCTTGCCAGCGCATTTCACCTCTACGCGAACTCGACGTTATTTACCGATGCAAAAGCGCGAAAAAATCTCGCCGAGAATGTCTTCCACATCCATGTGGCCGGTGATGCCGGCCAGCGCTGCCGCGGCTTCACGCAGGGACTGGGCGACCAGTTCCGGGGCATCTCCCAGGCGGTGCATGTCACGTGCGGTGCCGAGCCGGCGCAAACAGCTTTCCAGGGCTTCGACATGGCGGCGGCGGGCGCTGAAGGGGCAACTATCGCCCTGCACACCCAATGCTTCGATCAGGCTGCGGTGTAACGCATCGAGACCTGCGCCGGTTTGCGCGGAGAGTGCTATGGCTTCCTCACCCGTCGGGGTGGCAGGTACTGCGGAAACCAGATCCATTTTGTTCCAGATGATGCGGCGCGGTCCGTCCGGCAGGGCGCGCAGGATAACTTCGTCCTCTGTTTGCCATCCCGTGCTCGCATCGACCACCAGCAGGATCAGTTGTGCACTGTGTAATATGTTGCGCGCGCGGGCGACGCCCTCCGCCTCCACGGCATCCGCCGCCTCGCGCAGTCCCGCGGTGTCGACGAGTTCCACCGGTAGTCCGCCGAGGACGATCTCTTCCCGAAGCAGGTCGCGGGTGGTGCCGGGGATGGCGGTGACAATCGCCGACTCGCGCTGGGCGAGGGCGTTCATCAGGCTGGACTTGCCGACGTTGGGGCGTCCGGCGAGCACCACGCGACCGCCGCGGGCGAGTCGGGCGCCTTGCTGCGCCTGCTTGAGCAGATGGGCGACCTGGGCATCCAGCCGTACCAGACTGTCGCCGATCGTCTGGTCATGGGCATCGCCAAGGTCTTCTTCACTGAAATCCAGTCCGGCTTCGGCGAGGGCGAGGAGGCGCAGAAGCTGGCCGTGAATATCATCGACGGCTTGTGAAAAGGTGCCCTCCAGGCTCGCCGCCGCGGCTCGTGCCTGAGCATCGCTGCGGGCGTGGATGAGGTCGGCCACCGCTTCGGCCTGGGCAAGATCAAGCTGGCCGTTGAGAAAGGCCCGTTCACTGAACTCCCCGGCACGCGCCGCCCGTGCGCCAAGAGCGATAGCCTCGGTGAGCAGGCTGGCGAGGGCCAGCGGGCTGCCATGGCCCTGCAATTCCACGACGGTTTCGCCGGTGTAGCTGTTAGGGGCTGGAAAATAGAGGGCAATGCCGTGATCGATCAGGCTGCCGTCGCGGGCGTAAAAGCGGCGAAAATGAGCATGGCGGGGCGTCAGCGGTTTGACTGTCGGTCCGCCGCAGAGCTCCATCGCGATGGACAGCGCCTGTGGTCCGGAGCAGCGCAAAATGCCGACACCGCCTTCTCCCGGCGGAGTGGCAATCGCGACAATCGTGTCTCCCTGCTGATAATCCATGCCCTTAACTCAGCACGGACAAATCCTCACCCACACCCTAGTCCTTGGCCGCCATGATGTGGCGGGTGATCAGATACTGCTGGCCGATGGAAACCACGTTGTTGGTCAGCCAGTAGAGCACCAGGCCTGCGGGGAAGAAGGAGAAGAACACGGCGAAGACCACCGGCAGCGCGGACATGATGCGCTTCTGCATGGGGTCTACCGGCGCGGGATTGAGGCGCTGCTGGAAGAACATGGACACGCCCATGAGCAGGGGCAGGATGAAATAAGGGTCGGGTATGGCCAGATCATGAATCCAGAGGATGAAGGGTGCCTGCCGCAGGGAGACGCTCTCCACCAGTACCCAGTACAGGGCGATAAAGAAAGGCATCTGTAGTATGATGGGCAGACAACCTGCCATGGGGTTGACCTTCTCGCTGCGATACAACTCCATCATGGCTACGCCCAGCTTCTGGCGATCGTCGCCGATTTCCTGCTTCAGTTTCTCCAGCTTGGGCTGGAGCTTCCGCATGTTGGCCATGGAACGGTAGCTGATGGCCGAGGGGTAGAAGAAGATGGACTTGACCACTATGACGAGCAGGATGATCGCCAGTCCCCAGTTGCCGACCAGCCCGTGGAACCAGGTCAGGACTACATGCATGGGCTCGGCGATGATGGCGAACCAGCCGTAGTCCACGGTCTGTTCCAGACCGCGTCCCATGGCGGCCAGCGTTTGTTGCCGCTTCGGCCCGAGGAAGAGCTGTTGGGTGACGGTGGTGCTCTGTCCCGGCGCCAGGGTAGGTAGTGGGGTGCTCACCCCGGCCACATAGTTGGTACCCGAAGGACGCGCATAAACCTGAACTTGCGCATGAGCAGAGGGCAGGATGGCGGTGAGAAAGTAATGGTCCATCATCCCCGCCCATCCGGGGCCGGATTTCAGTACCGGATGATCGTGGATGTCGCTGAAACTCACCTCGCTGAAGTTGCCTTGGTGCATGAGCACCGCGCCGGTGAAAATCGACATGAACATGTGCGTTTCGGTGCGGTCGTTACGCAGGATCTGATCGAAATAGCTGCCGTTCCAGGGCGCGGACCCGCTATTGGTGATGGTGATGTGTTCTTCTGCCACATAGCTATCGGGCTGGAATGTCCAGGTTTTTTGTACGGTCAGGGGGCCGGCCTTGCCGGTGAGGACGATGGGCTGGCCTGCGGCCGTCTGACCGGCGGGAGCGGCAAACCGGGCGGTCAGGGTTTGCCCGTCGCTGCTGACGAAGCCGCTTTGTTGTATGGTGAGCCTGGCCGCTGCCCCGTCGAGGAGAGGATAAGGGGCAGGATTGTCCACCGCCCGTGGATAGTGGCGCAGGCCCAGGTTCTGAATATCTCCGCCGTTCAGACTGATCCGACCGGTGAGCACCTGCGTCTGGAAAGATACCGCGGCCCCGGTCGCCGGTGGGAGACCGCTGGCGCTAGCAGGAACCACATCCACTGGCGTCGGCGAGGTGGCCGAGGCGCCGGGCGCCGTTACACTCCGGCTGACAGCGGGTCCGACCGCAGGTTTCGGCGTATTCTGCTCCTGCCAGGCCTGAAACAGCAGGAAGACGACTACGGCAAGTGCAACGGCGAGGATGGTCTTCTGATTATCCATGGGGCCCCAGGGCGTTTTAAGGAACGGGATCAACACCACCGGGGTGCCAGGGATGGCAGCGGCTGATGCGTTTTATGCCTAGCCAGGAACCTTTGGCGATGCCGTAGCGTTCGATGGCCTGACAGGTATATTCGGAGCAGGTCGGAAAAAAGCGGCAGTTGTGTCCGAGCATGGGGCTGATGACGTACTGGTAGCCGCGCACCACGACCACTGCCGCGCGCCGCGGACTCATGTCCTCTCCAGGGTTTGCTGAAGGTAGGCAGCCATGGCGCGCATGCCGAGTTGCCGCGCACCCGGCCGCGCCACGACCAGCACATCGCGCCCCCGTGTGCGCGCCGGCTGCTGCCGGAAGGCTTCGCGCAGGCGCCGCTTGATGCGGTTGCGGACCACGGCATTGCCCACCTTGCGACTCACCGCCAGGCCCAGTCTTGGATGTGGCAGCTCGTTACCCAGGGCGTAAATCACCAATTCCGGAAAAACCTTCTTGCGCCCCTGCTTGAGGGTACGCTGGATGGCCACCTTCTGGCGGAGACGATCCTCGCGGGTAAAACGATGAGGATGCGCCAGCGCCGGGTTCATCGGCTTACGGACAAAGACGCTGACGGCCCTTGGCACGACGGCGCTTGAGCACGAGGCGGCCGGATTTGGTGGCCATGCGGGCACGGAACCCGTGGGTCCGCTTACGGTGAACGACGCTGGGCTGAAAAGTACGCTTCATGAGACACTTCCTGCGGGTAATTCTTAAGGGCTGAGAAGATAAGGAGATGCTGCGTGAAAGTCAAGGCGCCTCAGCGCACGATGGGCTTGTAACGCAGGCGGTGGGGCCGGGCACCCTCTTCACCCAGGCGACGCTTTTTGTCGGCCTCATACTCGTGGTAGTTGCCCGCAAAAAACTCGACATGGGCATCGCCTTCGAAAGCGATGATGTGAGTGGCGATGCGGTCGAGGAACCAGCGGTCATGGGAGATGACCATAATACTGCCGGCGAACTCCAGCAGGGCATCTTCCAGCGCGCGCAGGGTTTCCACGTCGAGGTCGTTGGAAGGTTCATCGAGGAGGAGGACGTTGCCGCCGGCGATGAGGGTCTTGGCCAGATGCAGGCGGCCGCGCTCACCGCCCGACAATTGTCCCACCAGCTTTTGTTGGTCGGCACCCTTGAAGTTGAAGCGGCCGCAATAAGCACGGGATTGGATTTCAAACTTGCCGACGGTGAGGATGTCCAACCCACCGGAGATTTCTTCCCAGACGTTGTTTTTGGCGGCAAGCGCATCGCGGGACTGATCCACATAGGCGAGTTTGACCGTGGAGCCCAGGACGACTGCCCCGCTATCCGGGCTTTCCTGGCCCACGATCATGCGGAAAAAAGTCGATTTACCGGCACCGTTGGGGCCGATGACACCGACGATGGCACCCGGCGGCACCTGAAAGCTGAGATGCTCAAAAAGCAATTTGTCGCCAAAGCCCTTGGTCACGTCACGAAATTCAATCACTTCGTTGCCGAGGCGTTCCGCCACCGGAATGAAAATCTCCTGGGTTTCATTGCGGGTCTGGTATTCGTAGGAGCTCAGTTCTTCAAAGCGGGCCATGCGGGCCTTACTTTTGCTCTGGCGGCCTTTGGCGTTTTGTCGCACCCATTCCAGCTCGTGCTGCATCGCCTTGAGGCGCGAAGCCTCGGTTCTGGCCTCTTGCTCCAGGCGTTTTTCTTTCTGCTCCAGCCAGGCGGAATAGTTGCCCTTGTAAGGGAAGCCGTGACCACGATCCAGCTCCAGAATCCACTCGGCGGCATTGTCGAGAAAATAACGATCATGGGTGACGGCGACCACGGTGCCGGGGAAACGCTGTAGATACTGCTCCAGCCAGTCTACCGATTCGGCGTCCAGGTGGTTGGTGGGCTCGTCCAGGAGGAGCATGTCCGGGCGGCTGATGAGCAGGCGACAGAGGGCGACGCGGCGCTTTTCACCGCCGGACAAAGGGCCGACCAGGGCGTCCCAGGGCGCGAGACGCAGGGCGTCGGCGGCGACCTCCATCTGTTGCGCGGCCTGATGCCCATCACTGGCGGCGACAATGGCCTCCAGGCGCGCCTGCTCGGCGGCGAGGGCGTCAAAGTCCGCATCGGGCTCGGCGTAGGCGGCATAAACCGCCTCCAGTTCCTGTTGCGCGCCGAGGATGTCGCTGAGACCCTCCTCTACCACCTGGCGCACCGTCTTGTTCGGATCGACCTGCGGTTCCTGCGACAGATAACCAATCTTGAGACCGGGCATGGGCAGCGCCTCGCCTTCGAACTCCTTGTCGATACCCGCCATGATCTTGATCAGGGTGGACTTGCCGGCACCATTCATGCCGAGCACGCCGATTTTGGCGCCGGGGAAGAAGGACAGAGAGATGTCCTTGAGCAGGGCGCGCTTGGGCGGCACGGTCTTGCTGAGGTGATTCATCGAAAAAACGTATTGCGCCATGCCGTGTTCCATCCAAAAAGTGGGTTCAGACCGCCGGAGGGCGGAGTTGGCCTAGTGTAGCGCAAATCAGGGTTCGATGTGGACTATGCGGCTGGCCTCAGGGTTCGGCCTGCAACGCATATTGCTGCTGCGCCATGGTTACAAACGCCAGCGCTGCCGGATTTCCGTCCTCCTGTCGTCCGCGCCAGGCGAGACTTACCTCACTGTCCCCCAAGGCATCCGCCAGTGGTCGGAAGACGATGCCCGGACGTTGAATTTCGGCAAAGGCCGAGAACAGGAAACCCAGTCCGAGGCCCGCTAGGACCGCACTGAACACGGCATTGGAATCGGCGAGTTCCATCAGGATATGTGGCTTCAGGGCATGGATGTGGCAGTGGGCAAGGATGCGGTCATAGGACGCTGGCGCCACCTCGCGGCGCAGGAGAATCAACGACTCCTGGTGCAGACGATGGAGCGCTATGGCGCCCTCTGCGGCAAAGGGATGATCTTCCGGGAGCACCAGCATCAGCGCCTCCCGTTGCAGCAGATGCTGGCGGATATCCGGCAGGATGCCGATATCGCGGATGAAGCCGATATCGATCTGATCATCGCGCAGCGCCTGCAACTGCGCATCGCTGCTCATCTCCCGCAACTCCAGGTGCACCTGCGGAAAGTGCTGACGAAAACCGCGCAGCAGCCCAGGCAGGAGGGCGATGGCGGTGGAAGCAAGAAAGCCGATCCGCAAAGTGCCGGCCTGACCGTTTTGCAGATCGCCGAGCAGGGCCTCCGTGCGCCGCGCCTGCGCCAGCAATTGTCGGGCTTCGGGCAGGAGCACCCGACCGGCGGCCGTGAGGGAGACTTCCCGCTGGTTACGCAAAAAAAGCGGCAGACCGATCTCGTCTTCCAGAGCGCGGATGCTGCGGCTCAGGGAGGGCTGGGCGAGATGCAGGCGAATCGCCGCCCGATGAAAGTTCAGGGCCTCGGCGAGCACGACAAAATGGCGCAGATGACGCAGGTCCACTCCGGTATCACTCCTGAATTCGGGACTGGGAGTGTAGCCCAGCGCCGGCGCGCGCGGCCAGTCAGGGAGCCGGGCGTGAAGCAGCTGCGGAACGCAGGAACCAGTCCGGTACCGGCCGCCGTATCCACGGGCCATGCAGTGCGATCCGTGCCGTCATGGTCAGACCGGGACGCAGCGGGTGCCGGGCCAGGTCCCCAGGATCGACGGCGATGCGCACCGGTACCCGCTGGGTGAACTTGATCCAGTTGCCGCTGGCGTTCTCCGGCGGCAACACCGCGAAGACGGCGCCGGAGCCCCCTCCCAGTCCCACCACCCAGCCGTGATAGGTGACGGCGTTACCATAAAGATCAGAATGCAGTGTCACCGCCGCACCGGGGCGTACGCCCGCCAGGCGGGTTTCCTTGATGTTGGCGGTGACCCACATCTGCTGCAATGGCACCACGGTAAACAGGCGCTGGCCCGCGCTCACCCACTGTCCGGGCTGCACCGCCTGCTGCGCGACGATGCCGGTGACCGGGGCGCGGATGATGCGTCGTGTCCAGTTCAGGTGGGCCAGGGCCAGGGCCTGCGTCGCCGCACGCACGGCGGGGTTTCCCGCCGGGCCGGCGGACCCGAGCTGCGCGGCGAGGGCTGCGCTATGCGCCGATTCGGCGCCGATTTCGGCTTGCAGGCGCCGCACCGCGTCGGCCGCCGCGATGGCGGCCATATCCTTGCTCGCACCGGCGCTGGCCGACGCCCGTAGGCGCCAGGCCTTCTGCTGCGCACTGTTCAGGTTGGCCCGCAAGGCCGCTTCCTTGCTGCGACTGGCCTGAATTTCGTGGACCAGCGCCAGCGCATTTTGCCGGGCCTGCGCCAGTTGCGCTTCCGCCTGTTGCAGCTTGCGACCAGCCCGGTCACCGCGGAGCATCACCAGGGTGGAGCCTGCTTCCACGCGCATGGTGTCGTAGGCGGGGATCGCGGCGACGGTTCCGCTCGTGCGCGCATCCACCGCGTAAAGGTTGCCCTCGACGTAGGCATCGTCTACCTCCAGCCGCTCTTGTCCGATCAGCAACCACCAGAGGCCGTAGACCAGCAGACCGAGCAGGACGACGCCTGCGAGTATCCAGAGGTTGCGCCGCCTCTGGTCTGCCCCGACCTTGCCGGCGTTGTCAGGGGTGCTGTCTGGACTGATCATAGCCGCCTCCCAATGCGGTTTCCAACTGGGTCCAGGCCTGTAGTGCCGCATAATGGGCAAGGCGCTGGGTCATTTGCTGATGGATGAGGGTGATCTGCCGCTGCAGCACCGCCGCGCGGTCGCTGAGGCCCAACCCCTGGGCAGTGGCGGTGAGTTTTTCCTGCTCCCGGGTGGCGCCGGTACCGGCCGCCTCGGCTTGCCACACCTGTCGGCTGTGCTGGTATCCCGACAGCGCCGTCAGCACCTGCTGGACCGATTGCAGGATGCTTTCCTGGTAAACGGCCACCGCCTTGGCCTGTTGCGCCTCGGCACCATGGAAGCGGCCAGTCAGGGCGCCGCTGGTGAAAATCGGTAACCGCAAGGCCGGTCCAAAGCTGTAGGCAAAACTCGCCGGGTTCAGGAGCGTGGCGAGGTGGGCGCTGTTCATGTCCAGCAAGGCCGCGAAGGAAATATCTGGATAAAAAGCGGCGCGGGCGGCTTTGGTCTGCTGGACGCTGGCCAGCGCCAGCGCGCGTGCCGCCTGTACGTCGGGACGGTGGGCAAGGAGGTCCAGACTCAGGTGTGGGGGCAGGGTGGGGATTACTGCGGACGCGGGCGCCACCGGCCGTGGCGGGAGAGCATCCGGTGCAATCGCCGCAAGCTCTGCCACGGCGAAGCGTGCGGCAGCCGCCCGTTGCTGCCAGCGGGCCAGGCGGGCGGTATTTTGCTGGAGCTGCAAAGACAGATCGGCAATGGACAGGTCGGTCCCGAGACCGAGATGCCGCCGGGTTCGCAACAACGCCAGCCGCTGTTGGTAGAGGTGCTGCAAACGCCGGGTGCTGGCGAGTTGCTGTTCGGCTTCCGCCCAGCGCAGATAGGCATTGACGACGGCGGCGGTGAGCAGGCGGCGAGTGTCCGCCAGCCGCGCTTCGGCGGCGCGTTGTTCACCCAGCGCCGCCTTGAGACGCTCCGCATATTTGCCCCAGAAATCGAGCGCTTGCGTAAAACCGAGTCCGACATCGCCGCTGTCATAGAGTTTGTTGCCCAGACCAAGCGCCCCCAGCGGGCTGTTGCCGCTGAACTGCAAAGGCGTGACGGCCGCCTGTCCGGAAAGCTGCGGACCGAGGGCCGCCGCCCGCCAGGTGCTGACCGATGCCGCCCACTGGACCGTATCGACGGCCTCTGCCAGACGCGGATTGGCCGGGCTCAGGGCCCGGGTCATGAGTTGATCGAGCCCGGCGCTGGCCAGCCCCGTCCACCAGTCCTGTTGCGGCCACGCGCCGGTGGGCAATGCCTGGGCGCCGTCCAGCCGCTGCACGCTCTTCGCCCAGGCGGGTGCTTTGACATCCGCGGGGTCCGGGGCACGGATGGTCGGCGCGCAGCCGCCGAGGGCCACGACGCCGAGGGCCGCGCATGCGGCGATCCAGCGCTTACGGTGCATGTTCCACATCCTCCTGCCGACCCGGTTCCGCGTCAAAACCGGCGCTTTCCATGATCTGCTGCTCGATGGTAACCCGTCGGATCTGCCCGGCCCGGCGGCGATATGGCCCTTTGGTGAGCCATACCAGGGCAAGCACCACCAACGCCATCCAGCCCCAGAGCCAGAGCATGGATTGCATGGATAGTGCGGCACTCTGGTTGGTCAGGTGCTGGATGGACAGGGCCTGCGCGGCCGGGCCCCTTACGGGCCAGTGCTCCAGCATGCTTTGCAAGGGCGCGGTGGGGGACTGCCAGACCAGGTGTGCCCTGAAGGTATCGCCATGACGTATCCACAGCGCCGAGAAAGCGCTGGACAGATAAGCGCCGCCGAGAATCCGCACAAAGTTCTGCAAGGTGGCCGCAGCGGGCAGGCGACGCTGGGGCAGCCGTGAAAACATGATCAAGCTCAGGGGCACCAGATAAAACCCGATGGCGATGCCTTCGATCCAATGGCTGAGGAGCAGGCTGCGCAGGTTGCTGTGCAGGTTGAGCCGAGTGGTGAATCCATAAATGGCGACGAATCCAAAGCAGATGGTTGCCAGCCAGCGCGGATTCACCCGGTGCGAGATGGGTCCCATCACCGCGATCAGTGGCACGCCGCCGAGGGCCATGGGCAGCAGCACCACGCCCGCCCAGAAAGCCGAATAGTTGGCATGACTGATAAGGGCCGAGACAAAAAGACTGTTCCCGCCCAGCAGCAGTCCCCACCCGAAAACCAGTGCCGGCAGCGCCAGCACGTAATTCCGTCGCCGCAGGAGGCGGAGATCCAGGCAGGGGTGCGGTTGATCCCTTTCCCAGAGGAAAAAGGCCACGAGGAGCACGGCGCCCAGCGCGGTCAGCCAGCGGATGGCGGGGGCATCCCACCAGTTCCAGTCTTCGCCCCGGTTGAGCACGATCTGGAAGGTGGCGCTCCATGCGGCGAGCAGCACCAGCCCGATCCAGTCGAAAGGTTGGCGCAGGTGTTCCCTGGGATCGTCGCGTAACAGGGCGGAGACCATGCCCAGCGCCAGTAAACCCACGGGAAAGGTCAGCACCGCCGCCGCCCGCCAGTCCCAGGTATAGGCGATCCAGCCCGCCAGCGATGGTCCGGCAAGCAGGGGCAGCACCAGATTGACGATGCTGAGATCGGCCGCCGTCTTTTGCCAGCGCAACGGCGCATAGCGGATCAGCAGTCGTCGGGTCAGGGGCGTCAGAAAACCCGCCGCTATGCCCTGCACAAACCTGCCGCCCAGGAACAAGCCGAAATGGTCGCTGAAGACATCGGGCAGGGTGGCCACCATCAGCAGGATGAGGGAGATCTGAAACATCCGCAGTTCACCGAAACGCTGGTAGAGCCAGGTCGCGGGTACCACCGCGAGCGCCCAGGCCAGCAGGTAAAAAGTCAGCGACCAGATCGCGTGGTCGAGGCTGGTGCTGTAGGCGCCAGCGATGTACGGCAGCATCGGGATGGACCAGGCGAGGCTCCACGAGGCCAACAGCAGGCCACTGCTCAGGCCCAGCAACAGCAGCACGCTATCTACCCTGGTAAATGTGGGGTCAGCGGCGGCGTCAGGAGAAACAGGGCGAACGGCCAAGCAGATACCCGGAGCGGCGAAGACACGATGTGCATCTTAGAGGACTGCCGTGTCTGGGGCAAAATGCGTTTTCAGGGCGGGAGAGATGTCTTTTGCGTATCACCAGGAAGGCGCGAGGCGGCTGGTGCGGCATTTCTATCGATGAGGACAGTGGAGGATAACATGAAGCCAAATGGCGGCAGCCCAGTCAATAGATATACATTATGCATCTATAAGGGTGATAAATGAACAAGTTTAATTATGGTCCTGTTGTTTTCCTGATGTGAATAAGTGATGTAATTACAGTAGGTAACGCGAGATTTGGAGTTTTCGCGCTGGTCATATCGATAATGCGTCATAGATCAAAGACCAACTTTGTCATTAAATATAAAAATTACTTATAGAATTGGCAAAAATCGTAATTTTCAATTGACTGCGAAGTGTTTTATGTTTCGAGACCGCTACAACAGACGGGTAATCAATGCATGGCTAGGTTTTTATCAGCAGTTCCTAATGGTGATTTGCGCGAGGTGGTGCGCCACTTTACACCAAATTGGTTTGCCGCGAACATGGGCACAGGTATCCTGGCCCTGATGCTCGCCGATTTCCCATACCATTTCCCCGGCCAGCTCGTGGCAGCGCGAGGGCTCTGGTCGATCAACGTCGTTTTTTTCTGCCTTTTCACGGTATTGTTTCTGGGGCGCGCCATTTTCTACCCGGCCGCCTTTCAGCGGCTCTTTGAACATCCCGTGCAGTCCATGTTCATCGGGGCCATTCCCATGGGGTTTGCCACGATCGTCAACGGCATCTTCCTGCTATGGCCGCTATCGCCCGAAACCATTCTCGTTGCCCACTATCTCTGGTGGGTAGACGTGGTCCTCTCGCTTTTTTCCGTGCTGGCAGTCCCTTATTATATGTTTACGGCCCAGCACCATGCCATGGAACGCATGACCGCGGCATGGCTGCTGCCGGTGGTTCCGCCGGAGGTGGCGGCGGCAAGCGGCGGTATGCTGGCCGGGCATCTGAGCACTGGCGCGGCCGGCTGGGTGATTTATACCAGTTACGTGCTTTGGGCCATTTCCGTGCCCCTGGCCTTTGCCATACTGACGATCCTTTTCCTCCGTCTGACCCTACACAAAATGCCGCACATCGACATGGCCGTATCCGCCTGGCTGCCTCTCGGCCCTCTGGGTACCGGTTCTCTGGCAATGCTGGTGCTGGGCCCCTCTGATCAGTATGCCTTTGCTCACAGCTCCATGGCGGCGGTGGGGGCGTTGGGTGAGCCCATTGGGATCATCACGGGCCTCGTATTGTGGGGTTTCGGGTTGTGGTGGATGGCGATTGCCATATTTTTCACCTTGCGTTATCTGAATGAGGGCCTACCCTTCAACATGGGCTGGTGGGGTTTCACCTTCCCTCTGGGCGTCTTTACGGCGTCCACCTATGCCCTGGCGAGGGAAACGGGGTTCGTAGTGTTCGATCATATCGGTGCCGCCTTTACCATTCTCCTGGCCTTTTTCTGGGTGGTGGTGACCTGGCGGACCTTTGGCGGCATGTGGGTCGGGCGCCTGTTCCGCGACCCCTCCCTTTCGGAAGAAACCGCCATGTTGATCGACAGCAAAGAAGACGTGCAGCGACTGATTACAAAAGAGGATGTGATCAAGGATCTTAGGAGTTGAGTGGTGTTCTTGTTGGATCAACTTGGAAGGAGAATAGACATGAGCAACGAATCAAATCTGTTGAGCCGCAGAGAAGCAATGAAGCGTACGGTGCTGGGCGCGGGCGCCGTCGCCGTGGGTGCCCTGGGGGCCAATGCCTCAGCCATGGCCGCCGGCATGAGCGGAAACCCCGCCAACCTGTTGCCCACCGGTGCCGGCACGCTGCAGGAATTGAGTGACCGGCTGGCCAAAGCGCCACGGCGGCGCGATTTCAAAACCGTTCCCATGATGTTGACTAGCCCGGACCAATGGGACAGCGAAGCATTGGATGAGATACTGCACTATGCTGGCGGTCCCAAGCAGGTATGGGACAATACCGCGCTGACCAGCCCGTGGCTGAACCTGATGCGCAACAGCATGAATGTGCAGATCTGGTCGTTCAAGCATCCGGATTTCCTCGCCGTGTCGGCCACCCATGGTTCCGCGCATTTTGCCCTATACGACAATTACATCTGGAACAAGTATCTCGCCACCCTCACCAAAGGCAAATGGAAGGCGAATGCCTGGTTGAAACAGCCCCCGGCATCGGCGACCAATCCGGCCGATTTTGAGGACCCCGAAGGCGTTTTCTCCCCCCACGACAACAGCATCATCGTGCTGCAGCGTCGTGGTGCCGTATTCCTGGCCTGCCACAACGAGGTGTGGGAGCTCACCATGGGTTTACATTCCAAGGGCATCAACCCGGATCATCTGAGCCATCCGGAAATGGCTGCGGAGTTCACCAACCACTTGATTCCCGGCGTAGTGCTCACCCCGGGTATCGTCGGTACCTTACCGGAGTTGCAGTTGGCGGGATATCAGTACGCCAAATAACCATGCACAAATGAGGGTAATGAGATGAAAAAAAGTAAAACGCTGCAAATCGCTACCGTAGCCGCGGTCGCATCCCTGCTGTCCTGCGGAGCAGTCGTCGCCCAGGCCGCGGATATGGGATGGAACGGAAAAGCCGAGGCCCCCCGTTATCAGGAGCAGATGTTTCCGCCCTGGCAACATGGTGAAAACAACCCCACGATGGATAAGGGCTTCAATTTCACGGTTCCCGAAATCGATGATCTGGCGGATTTCCACGGCTCCATAGACAATCCGCAACTCACCATTTTTGTGGGCGGCAATTACTACTTCGCCATGGCTCCGCTGGTAAAAGCCTTTGAAAAGGAATACCCGGCTCTCCGGGGGAAGATCTACTACGAGACGTTGCCGCCCGGCATCCTGATCAAGCAGATGAAGCAGGGTGGCACCATCACCATCGGCAACATGACGTGGACCGTCAAGCCCGATGTCTATGCTGCGGGGCTGGAGAAAGTGAACGCCTTCATCAAGGAAGGCTTGCTGCAGGGTCCTGCGGTGCCTTATGTCACCAATGATCTGACCATCATGATCCCGAAAGGCAACCCCGCCCACATTACCGGACTCCAGGATCTGGGCAAGCCCGGTGTGCGTTTATCCATGCCCAATCCCGCCTGGGAAGGCGTCGCCAGACAGATCAAAATGTCTCTGACGAAGGCTGGCGGCCCTGCGCTGGAGAAAATGGTGTACGACACCAAAGTCAAGAATGGGGAAACGATCCTCACCCATATCCATCATCGTCAGACGCCGCTCTTCCTGATGCAGGGTCTCGCTGATGCCGGGGTGACGTGGAAATCGGAAGCGATTTTCCAGGAACAGGCGGGGCACCCCATTGCCAACGTCGCGATCCCCGCGAAGGACAATACCACGGCGATCTACGCTTCCGCGGTAGTCAAGGGCGCGGCACATCCCAAGTGGGCTAAGGACTGGGTGAATTTTTTGAAGACACCCACCGCCTTGCAGATCTTTGAGCACTACGGTTTCAAGCCGTACACGGGCAAATAAGTAAAAAGGGAGGGAATTCTCTCCCTTTTTCAGGCAGAACAGGAGAAACTTCATGGCAACGACCATGTCAAATACCACCCCGCAGGACACGCCGGATCGCAGTTGGCGTTTCGCCGCCATCGCACTTCTTGCCGTACGCTTCGTCCAGGGATGGATCTACTGGGGCGGCGGGACCCGGCGTTTTATCTACGGCCCGCAAAAGCTGGACGTACATGGCCACTGGATGGCCTATAAATTCCAGACGGCAATGCCCGGAGCCATACTAGGTACGGATCATCTGGTCGCTTTTTTATTGCATCATTTCACCCTGCTCTATGCTGGGGTGATCATTTTCAGCGCCGTTGAAATGATCGCAGGTTTTATGCTGATTGTCGGCTTGTATACCCGCCTCGCAGCGGTGGCCACCCTCGGCTTGTCCTTCGTGCTGATGCTGTTGTTCGGTTGGCAGGGCGCCACCTGCATCGATGAATGGACCATGGCTGCGTCCAACTTTGCCATGGGCATCACGCTGTTTCTTGCGGGAAGCGGCGCGTATTCCGTGGACAACTGGCTCCTGTCGCGGAAACCGACGCTGGCCCAAAATGGTCTGTTCCGCTGGCTGGGGGGTGCCCTGCCTTTGCCTTTGAGCGATGGCGCCTTCAAGAAGCTCGCGTTCACATTGTTCTGGATTGCCGTGGCCTTTATCGTCGCGACTTATAGTTATTACCGCGGTTCGGTGTTCACACCTTTTCACGGTGGCCCAGTGAGTCCGGCGAAGCATCACTGGAAGCTGGACGGAGCCACACTGCAGAAGGACGGCGGTGTGACATTCCACGCCTATGTGGATTCCGGAGTGGCCGCAGAGCCGTCCAATGTGCTCGAGGCAGCGCTGATCGATACCAGCACCGGGAAGCCGCTGGAGAAATGGGCCAGTTCGACCCTCTCCACGTTGCCCAAAAGCGCCTTTTCCAACGATTTTGCCTACCAGCAGATTCACACCGGGAAGTTCGGCATTACCGGACCGGTCGGTGCGCAGGCCACCGTACGCCTGCCGTCAACGATGCCGAGCGGTGTAACCATCGGTCAGGGCGCTTACGTTCTCGAGCTGACCTCCGTAAACGGCCATGTATGGAAAGCGCCAGTGCAGCATCCATAAGCACTATCTAGTCAGGTCAGGCAGTTGCCAGCCTCAAATTGTGGCATGGGCGTAGGTTCATCCATGCCATTTTCCAGAAATTCAACAGGAGAATTAAAAATGTTCAAGCGCCTAGCAAACGCCGCAATTCCATTTGCCTTCGTCGGCATGTTATTCGGGCTGTCGGTATCTGTGGCCTCCGCCGACGACAGTGGTAACCAAGCCGCACAACAAGTGTTGAATGCACGCATGGAGAAATTCTTTGCAGATCAGAAACCCTTTCCCTACGGCACCTATCAGTATACGGACCGCAGCTTGTTATTGGCGATCAGCAAGGATCCCAGCAAATATGCATTGATCGATATCCGGACGCCAACCTATCACGATTTTTTCTGCGGAGTGCATTCCAACAAGCATGTCTGCACCGGACGCGGCTGGCAACGTATTTACGGCTATGCACAGGGCCATGTGCCAGGTGCTCGGAATATCCCGTATCTGAATCTTCCTGCGGCCATCAAGAGCAACACCATTCCCAAAAACAAGACCGTTATCCTCATGTGCCCGACCGGCCAGCTATCCAACCAGACGGCCGGAGTATTGCGCATGCTCGGTTACGACGCCTACGCCTTGCGTGGCGGGGTCAACGGCTGGAAAAAGGCAGGATATCCCATTGTCATCGGTAAAGAGCCGGGCACCATGGCGCAGGCGTGTCATCCCTGGCAGACGTGCTGGCGGCAATTCCAGTATGACAACCCGCAGGCGCATTGACGGGTTTGGAAGCAGGCTTCCGGGGGCCGTGTGTGCCCCCGCCGGTGTGAGTCAGGTCTTATGTCCCATGTAATCAAAGAAGCAACCTGTCAGCAGGCGCTTGCGGCGCTGAGCGATCGCGATTCCGTCGTCATTGACGTGCGATGCCAGGAGGAATATGCGATATACGGGCAAATCGCGGGGGCGCACCTCATCCCGTGGAAGCTGCTTCGTGATGATGCATTGGTGGATAATCAGCATTTTCACCGCGAACTGAAAAACGCCGTGAGCAACTGCAAGGGCATAGGCGATTTCAAGCTATACTTCATCTGCGGTAGCGGAAACCGTTCCTGTGATGCGGCGGAATGTGCCCTGGACATGCTGGGAGACGAAGGTTACGAGGTTTATAACGTCGTCGGCGGTATAGATGAGTGGGTCTGCAGCGGCCTGCCGACATCACCGGCTGCCCTCTCGGCGTAGGCTGGCAACACCCGTATTTTGTCCTTTCCCTCACTTCTGCTGTAATGCCCGCAGAATCTCGTCCATCGGCTCCTGCCCGGACACGACGCCCTGGTATTTGTCGATCACCCGCCCTTCCCTGTCGATGATGACCTCTGTGGGTGTAACCATGATTCCGCCCACTGCGCGGGTAAGGGTGCCACTTTGATCCACAGATAAAGGATACGTCACGTGGGCCATAGCGGCGGCGGCGAGGCTTCTGGACCTGGACGATCCCGGCGTGGCGATGCCTACCACCACCAGACCCTGCGCGCGGTAGGTCTGGTAAAGTCGTTCCAGATCGGGCAGTTCCTGGATACAGGGCGGGCAGTCGGGAGACCAGAAATTCAATACCACGACCTTGCCGCGCAGCGCCGTTACATCCAGGGTTTTGCCATTCACCAGCGGAATGGATGTGGTTGCCACATCGGACTTATGAAGCATGGGCTGGATAAGGCTGATCCACAGCAGGAATGCGCCGATCATCGCGATGATGGCCACTTTGGCCATAGGCCAAACCGTTTTTGACATGATGGTATGTTATCCCCGTAAAAATAGCCCCCATTTTACGCGGCACGGGGGCTGTCCGGATAGCCGGGAGACGTCAGCGTTGCAGGGGTACGGTCCAGACGCTGCCATTTACCGAATTCAGCTGGAGCGTATAGGTACCCACCGGCAGCTTCAGATCGCTCGCCGCCGGGGGCAGGGTAATGGTAGCCTTGGAACCCACCGGGCCGGTGATCCCGTATTTACCGATATGAATTTTTTGATAATCATAGTCGTTTTTCAAGGCCGTTCTGGGTAAGGCGGCAAGCTTGGCGCTATCCCATTCCTCGACCACACTGCCATTCCGGGTGTCGACAAGCGTCGCATGCAGCACGTTGGATGGTGCTTCGGGGGTGCCGGCGTCCACATAGGCATGGAAGGTCACTGTGCCGTCCCCTTGCAGGCGGCCGTCAGAGAGGGACCAATGATGTTTGGAGGGGCTCACGGGACCGCCATGGAAAGGGGTGACCACCGAGCCGCGATAGTAGCTGTAGGTGCCGACGATGAAAGCGACGGCGATCCAGAACAGCACCAGCGCGAATTTCTTATAGGCCTGATCGCTCAGGGGCAACGGCAAACTGCCGCCCATCCAGCGAAACCACCCTTTTTCGGCCAGGCCGGGCTTTTTCGCGAGGAGCCAATTGTCCAGGGAATAAGCGCCTCCGCCCACCAGCAGGAGCGTCACGCCCATGGCAAAATTCGATGCGGCCATGGTCCATTCGTCGATGCAGGTAGCCCCCTGCCAACCGAACAGGAGCATCAGCACGAAGGACAAACCGATGGTGGTCAGGGCGGCGATGCGCGTCAGCAGACCCGTGATGAGCATGAAGCCCGCAAATAGTTCCACCAGGCTGAAGACGATGACCCCGACATAGAGCAGAACGAAATGCTGCAGCAGGAAGGAGACGAGATGCTCCGTGCCCAGCAAGGCACCGGGCATGGCTGTCTGAAACTTATAGGCCATCCAGTGCCCGCCACCCCACGCGTCCAGCTTTTGCGGGCCGTAGATAAACCGTCTGGTGCCGCCGCCCCAGTAAATCCAACCCTGCACAAAACGCACGGCGAGCAACCCAATCGCTGCCAGGCGCCATCCTCTATCCACTAAAAATGTACTGCCGTTTACGCTCGTTGCACTACCCATGATCTTTCTCCTGATGATCCGGGGGGCCATGCCCCCCTAATGCGCGCGTGGATCACTTCCCCTGGGTATATGGCTGAAAGCCATACTCTTCGAAGATGTGCAGGGCCGTTGGCGACTTGAGGAAGTTTACCCACGCCTCTGCCCATTTGGGGTGAGGCGCATCCTTGACCGCAGCAGCCGCATAGATGGCCTTGGTATTGAATTGGGCCGGAATCGCGACGGTGCCGATGGGATTGCCGATCTTTTCCTGGAAGATGGCTTCGGATTTCCAGGTTACCCCGGCAACGGCCCTTCCCTGCATCAGGAACATGGGACTCTGGCGGTGGTGAATTTCCGTCAGAATGGTTTCGCCGTTCTTTACCTTGGTGTCATACACCGCGGTGGCCAGTGCAGGTCCACCCGCCTTCGTGAGGCTCATCTTGATTTGCCGGGCGATGCCCTCCCATGCGGGATTGGGCATGACCAGCCGCATTCCGGGTTTGCCCAGATCCTGGAGTCCGCTGATGTGGGCCGGGTTGCCTTTGGGAACCATGATGGTGAGGTCGTTGGTGACATAAGGCACCGCCGGCCCCTTCAGCAGACCGTGCTGAACGTAATAGTCCACTTTCTGCAACCCGGCGGCGTATACGTCGGGCTTGACCGTCCAGGTCATGTTCCCCACCGTGATGGTATTGCCGTGCTCCATCTGCCGGATCAGCAAGCCCGGCGGAATGGTCTCGTAATAGATTCTGCCCTTGATCTCCGGGTGCTCCTTCTCAAACGCGGCCACCAGCGGTGCCATGGCAAAAAAGTAGTTGCCCCCCACGAAGATGCTCAGTTTCGGGTTGTCGATGCTACCGTGAAAATCCGGCAGGTTGTCGACTTCCGGGATGGTAAAATCCAGGCCTTTAGAGGTCGCTGAGTTGTTGGCGCCATTTTGCCAGGGAGGGAATACCTGGCTCTTCGAGCCATGGAACTCGCCCGGGGCACCCCAGCCGTTGTCCGCCGCCACGGCGCAGGTACCAAAAACCATCAGGGAGGCGGCTGCCAGCAGTGGGGCCAGCCGTAGTGTGCTGCTTCTCGTCATCCTATCGCTCCTCTTGATCCACTATTTTGCGTATTGAAAGCCGGCCAACTGCAGTTCCGGCAAGGTGCCTACCACCCCCGGCGTCAGGATGACACCGGGAATGAGATGGTTGGTAAACTCGGCCGCCATCTGTTCATGGCTGAGGCCGTCGGGATTGATGCCCTTCTTGATCACGCCCTCGGTGATTTCCCAGATGCCATTGTGACAGCCCAGGAAAACGGCACCGCGACGCTGCAATACCGTGACACTGTTGTCCCCCGGAGCGAACACTCCTTCGGGATTCTCAAAGTTGGCGGGGTCGGCCGCCGCCGCTGGCGGTTCTTTGATCCATTCGTTGTCTTTCCATTTTCCGCCGGTCATCTGCGCCAGATATTTGTTCCAGATGAAATCATCGTACAGCGCCCAGTGGGCGCTGCCATGGGTGGCCGAGACACAAAGGAAATCCGGATGCCTGAACGCCCAGACCTGCACATTCATGCTGTTGCGCATCAAGTTCAGCCACGGGCTGGAAACATCGGTATTATCCCAGACCTGTTTCGGGCCACCGGCGTAATGGATGATCTCCCGCAGCGCCGCATCATCCCATTCGTCGGGTTTGGTGAGGATCATGGGAACCGTTTTGAAGTCGCGCCGCCGCGGCGTTTTGGCCAGTCGTTCGCCGAGTTCCTTCAGACTCCTGGCACCAGTCGGCAACAAATTGCCGGGATTCCCGCTCAGGCCGGCCGCTACGGCGCTCGTCTGGGCACCCACGGCACCCACAGCCAGGGCTCCGGCACCCCACAATGCATGTTTCATGGCGTCGCGACGGCTCAGCAGATTTTGCTCGTTACTCATGGTTCTCTCCTTTTGGTGTGCCAAACTATACGGTTTACTGTTTTTGCGCGGCATGAAGGGCGTCCAGAACGGATTCGTCGGCTTTCTGGCCAACCGCTCGCGCCGGGGTGTTATCCGTCAGCAATGCACTACGCTGGAGATAGTAGGCGGTGGTTTTGCCGTTTATCTGGACCAGCGACAGGGTGAGCGGACAGAGACTCGTGGCGGCGGGGTCGGTGCGCAGGTAGCCGACAATGGAGCTGGACTGGCATACGACCAACAGCCGCTCGGCCTGGATGTCCGGAGGAATCCGGGCGGCAAGCTGCGGGTTGCCCTTGTGAATGCGGGGGAGCACGTTCAGATTGTCCACTACCTTGAAGTGACGCGCCGTCAGTTGCTGGCTGATTTTGACGGCGGCAATGTCCGCAGGCATGGCAAAAGATGTGCTGATGATGACTGGCGCGGCGCTGGCCGTACCCATGGCCAGACCGGTAAGGGCAGAGAGAAGGAACCGTTTTTTCCACATGTAATAGAGTCTCCGGAATAGGTAAAACAGCGGTTTGGGAAAGGTCACTGGAATCTGTGCATCACCCCGATATAGGCGCGAGAGTCATCTACCTCCTGTGGCGAAAGGGCTTTGGTGTGGCTGACATAGTCTACGCCGGACAAGATATCCCAGCCCCGCCCGATGCCGTAATGGCCATGCACACCCAGTGTTAGATACGATCCGTTCCGCCAGGAGTACCGGTACCTGGAAACGGGCGCGAGTTCCAGGGCGCTCTTGGCGGCAAGGGCCCCGGTGCCGTAACGCGGAAAGGTCAGGTGCAGAGGCCGCCTGGACATATAGGGGTTGCGGCTCACACCGGCTATGGGATGGGGCCTGCCGGGATGGTGACGCAGGAGGGCGATGGCTTTGTGCCCCGGTCTCAGACGGATGCGGAGGGCGCGTTTGCCCCGCCGGTGAGCGGGTTTCCGGTGCGCTGATTTTCTGGCGAGGAATCGTTGCCTCTGTGGCGCGCGGGTCCAATCGGCCAGCGGATTTCCAGGGCATCCCGGAAAAATGCATAACCCGCCGGATAGCGGCAACGCCTGGGCGGCGCCGACGGTGGGCGGTACCGCCGCAGACGTTCTTGCATTCCCCGCGACGCTGGGCGCGGGTCCGCCCGGTCGCTGCGTGCTGTCGGCCTTCATGGCCGCGTCAGCACCGGCCGGTCCTATGGAGGTAAACATCGCGACGCCGCAGAGTGCGAATAACCGAAGGGGCAAATCATCACCCCCCGTCCGCCGGCGTTTCCGTTCTTCGGAAACCCGTTTCTTGCCGCGCAGGAAGAAGATGGTTCGCCGTATCATCGCTCAATGGGCTTCCATCTCGTTGACCCCGACGATCCGGGATGAGGGCGGGATAGGCACTGCCCGGCGTATCCGATAAAAATAATGACCGGTTGTCAGGAATGCCGCGAATACGACCACGGCGAACACCAGGCTGCTGACCGCCAGTTGCATTCCCCCGGAAATCACATGGCCAGAGGTGCATCCGCCCGCCATGCGCGCCCCGAAGAGGAGTAGGAAGCCGCCGACGAACGCCCAGAAAAAACGTTTGGCCGGCTTGGGACCATGGTACCGCACCCACAACTCGGGCACGCTGGAGATGCGAAAGCTGCGGTGCAGCAGGGCAAACACCAGCCCGGCCAGAAACGCCCCGGTGAGAAACCATAATTCCCATGCGCCTGGCGCCGCTATGGCGGCCTGGTAGGATTCCGCGCCCAGGTCGGTAAGGGTCATGGCCGCATAAGGAAAGGCCGTGGATGCGCCCATGGGGTGACCGGCGACAAAGGGCAGGGTGAGTACGCAGTTGAGCAACGCCAGGCCCACGGCGGCGTGCAGCCAGCGCCAGTCATGATGCTGCAATTTCTGTAAATACAAGGCGATTCCCATGAACAGGATCGCCACGGCACTGATGACGCTCCAGAACAGGGTGTCATCGGGCAACAGGCTGCGGACAGACAGGGCGCCCAGGTTCGGGCCGAGAAGGGGATTTATGGAGGGGTAGACCACCGCAAAAACCAGGGCGCCGCACAAACCGCCGATGATGCCGACCAGGGCATCGAGATTGCCCTGGCCCAGGGATATGGCGACGGTGCCGGGACAGTAGCCGAGTACGGCCATGCCCACGCCGAAGAGCAGTCCGCCCACGACCACGCCGACGAGGATCAGGGGCTTGACATGGTAGTCCGCCCATCCCAGGAGGATCTCGGACTGCAGCAAAAGCATCCCCAGGCCGATAGTGAAGGCCATGGTTTTGGCGACGGCGAGATTTTGCAGCACCGCCATGCCCGCTATGGTATTAAATCGGTTCAGGCGCGCATATTGCAGAATCGCCCCGAACATGAAACCCCAAACGATGGTCTCCATACGCTCCTCCATCTTGTAACAGGCATAGGGGGAAACCCCGCCTTGCCACTATTCTTTATATCAATCAAAATAGCCTATTGTTCGGCCCTGGCAAATATAATTAATCTATGGGCTGATCAGCGGCTATAGGGCGCTGGACGATGTACGGCGACGGGCAGGCATTCCGGAGATCAACAGACGTCCCGGTCGCCGCTTAGGACATGCGGACGTGTACCAGACCGGGAAACAAGGCGGCCAGACCGTTGGCGATGAAGGTCACGGCAATGGCGGCGAGCACCAGCCCGAAGATACGGGTAGAAATGTTGATGCCCGTCACCCCCAGCCGGCGCGACAGGGGCTCCGCCAGGCGCAGTGCCGCATAGGCCACTCCGGCGATTACCAGGATGTCGATGATCAGCAGGCCGCTGGCCAGCCACGACGCATTTTTGTGATGGGCGATGATCACGGTGACCATGGTGCCGGGACCCGCCAGCAGCGGGATGGCGAGAGGGACTACGGCGACGGCCTCTTTCTGCATGCCCTCGGCGGCTTCCTCCGGGGTGTGGCGATAGCGGCTGGACTTGGCCTGTAGCATATTGAAGGCCAGCAGCATGAGCACCATGCCGCCCGCCACCTGAAAGGCGGCGATGCTGATCCCGAAGAATTGCAGGATATATTCTCCCAGGAACGCCGACGTGAGCAGCACCACGGCGACGGCGCGCGATGCCAGCTTCGCCGTGGCGAGTTGTTGTTGTGCGTCTTCGTCGCTGGTCAGGGCAATGAAAATCGGGATGGCGCCGACGGGATTGAGGATCGCGAGCAGGGCGATGAGCGTTTGCAATGCACTGTGCAGTTCAGCGGCCACGGGCATCTGCATCGCTCCCGTGCCGCCTGTGCTGGCACAAGGCCCTTGAAAATTGCGGCGTGAGGTCGTATTTAATAGGCATCTTTTAAAGCAACAACCCGATACGGAGTCGATACAATGCCAACTTACGAGTATGTATGCAAGGATTGCGGGCACCACTTGAGTGTCGAGCAGCGCATGAGTGATCCCCGCCTGACCGATTGCCCCCATTGCGGAAAGCCGGGGCTGGAGCGGCAACTGAGCGCCGGCGGCTTCGCCCTGAAGGGCTCCGGCTGGTACCAGACCGATTTCAAGGGTGGCGGCAATAAAGCCGGCGAGAGCAAGCCGGAAGCCGCCGCTGTGCCTACCTGCCCTGCCGGGGGTTGCGCCTGTCATTGACGCGGCGCGCGCGGCAAGGCTAGATTGTGCGCGGGCCTCCCGGTCGGGTGGCCCTTTTCTTGTTGACTCATACGGGACGCAGCATGCGGACACACTATTGTAACGGTATTCACGAAGGCCTGATCGGCCAGACGGTCATCCTCTGCGGTTGGGCGCAACGGCGGCGTGACCACGGCGGCGTCATTTTCATAGACCTGCGGGACCGCGAAGGTCTAGTGCAGATCGTCGCCGATCCGGACCAGGTCGACGCCTTCGCCGCCGCCAACGAGTGCCGCAACGAGTTTGTGCTGCAGGTCGAGGGTGTTCTCCGTGCCCGGCCCGCGGGTACCGAGAATCCCCACATGCCCAGTGGCAAGGTCGAGCTGGCCGCAGCGCGCATCCGTATTCTCAACCGATCCGAGCCGGTCCCCTTCCCCCTGGATGAGGAAGACATCGCCGAGAACCTCCGGCTCAAATACCGCTATCTCGACCTGCGCCGGCCGGAAATGCTCCATCGTCTGCGCCTGCGCCATCAGGTCACCCGCTTCGTGCGCGGCTATCTGGACAATGCCGGCTTTATCGACGTGGAAACCCCCGTCCTTACCCGCTCCACCCCCGAAGGCGCCCGTGACTATCTGGTGCCGTCGCGCACCCAGCCGGGACACTTTTTCGCGCTGCCCCAGAGCCCGCAGCTCTTCAAGCAGCTTCTGATGGTGGCGGGACTGGACCGCTATTACCAGATCACCAAGTGTTTCCGCGACGAAGACTTGCGGGCCGATCGTCAGCCGGAATTCACCCAGATCGATATCGAGGCATCGTTTGTCGATGAAGAGGCCGTCATGGGGACTGCCGAGCCCATGATCCGCGGGCTGTTTGCCGAGGTATTGGGCGTGCAGTTGCCCGATCCCTTCCCACGGATGACCTACCGGGACGCCATGCATCGCTTTGGCGTCGATCGCCCCGATCTGCGCAATCCGCTGGAACTGACAGAGCTCACCGATCTCATGCACGCGGTGGACTTCAAAGTGTTTCGCGAAGCCGCCGAACGTCCGCATGGGCGGGTGGCCTGCCTGCGGGTGCCCGGTGGCGCCCAGCTCAGCCGGGCGCAGATCGATGCCTACACCCAGTTCACCGCCATCTACGGGGCCAGGGGCCTGGCCTGGATCAAGGTGAATGCCCTGGATCAGGGTAACGAAGGACTGCAATCCCCCATCGTCAAGTTCCTGCCGGAAGCCGTCCTGAGCGAAATCCTCCGGCGCAGCGGCGCAGCGGCGGGCGATATCCTCTTTTTCGGCGCGGATACCGCCAAAATCGTCAACGAAGCCCTCGGCAATCTGCGTAACCGTGTGGCCGCTGATCTGGGTTTGCTGGAGGGCGAATGGTGCCCGGTCTGGATCACCGACTTCCCCATGTTCGACTATGACGACAAGGAGAATCGCTGGACTTCCACCCATCATCCCTTTACCGCGCCGCAGACGGAACACCTGGAAACCCTTGGTCAGGATCCCGGCAATGCCCTGGCGCGGGCCTACGATCTGGTGCTCAATGGCAACGAGATCGGCGGCGGCAGTATCCGCATCCATCAGGAGGCGGTACAGGAAAAGGTCTTCGCCGCCCTCGGTATCGGGGCGGAAGAAGCCCGGGACAAATTCGGCTTCCTGCTCGACGCCCTGCGTTACGGGGCGCCGCCCCATGGCGGTCTGGCTTTCGGGCTGGATCGACTGGTGATGCTCCTGTGCGGTGCCGAGACCATCCGTGACGTGATCGCCTTTCCCAAGACGCAAAAGGCCGGTTGCCTGCTCACCGAAGCCCCCGGTACGGTGGCCGACAAGCAGCTTCAGGAACTCGGCATCCGCCTGCGTCCCGGTGTCGGGGTTGGCGTTCCCAATCCCTGAAAGGGTGGGCGCTTGACGGCTGGCGGACGGCTTCGTAACGTGAACGGGTATTTTTGCACGCGCAATGGCGCCTGAGAGGGTCGGTTATGGGTGTGGAAACGGTGAGGATTCAGGGGCTGCGGAGCAGTGACGCGGCGGAGCTGGATGCGCGAATCCGGCGGGCCAAGGCGGCGCTGGGCAAGCGTGCGGTCATTCTCGGCCACCACTATCAGCGCGAAGAAGTCTATCGCCACGCCGACTTTCATGGCGACTCCCTGCAGCTCTCCCGTGCTGCCGCCGAGCAGGAGGCCGAGTTTATCGTCTTCTGCGGCGTTCATTTCATGGCCGAAGTGGCCGATATTCTCAGCCGCCCGGAACAAGCGAGCATTCTGCCGGACCTCAACGCTGGCTGCTCCATGGCCGATATGGCCGATATGCCCCAGGTGCAGCGTGCCTGGGAGGAACTGGCGACGGTGATCGATGTGGAGCGGGAGGTCACTCCTGTCACCTACGTGAACTCTTCGGCCGCGCTCAAGGCCTTCTGTGGCGTCCACGGCGGCACGGTCTGCACCTCCTCCAATGCCCGCAAGGTGCTCGACTGGGCCTTCGGGCAACGTCCCAAGGCCCTGTTTTTTCCGGATCAGCATCTGGGACGCTGGACCGGGTACCAACTGGGTATTCCCCTGCGCGACATGCCGGTTTGGGACCCCAGCCTGCCGCTGGGCGGCCTCACGCCGGAAGAAATCCGCCGTGCCAGAATCCTGCTCTGGAAGGGGCATTGCTCGGTCCACCAGATGTTTCAGCCGGCCCACATCGAACGCTGGCGCCGGGAGCATCCCCAGGGGCAGGTGATCGCCCATCCGGAGGCATCTTTTGAAGTCTGCCAGATGTCCGATGCCGTCGGTTCGACGGATTTCATCCTGCGCACGGTCAAGGCCGCGCCACCCGGCAGTGCGTGGCTGGTGGGCACGGAAATCAATCTGGTCACCCGCCTGGCGAGCGAGGTGCGTGCCGAAGACAAGACCGTGGAGTTCATGTCGCCCATGGTCTGCATGTGCTCCACCATGTTCCGCATCGACCCGGAACACCTGGCGTGCTCGCTGGAGAGTCTCCTCGCGGGCCAGGTGGTCAACCGCATCCAGGTGGACCCGGAGACCGCTGCGCAAGCCCGGCTGGCGCTGGAACGCATGCTGGCGGTTTCCTGACGAACCCTATGGGGCAACCGTCTGCGGCGGCCGATCTGGCGACGGAATGGTCCTTTACCCAGCGTGGCCTACATGCCCTGCTTTACGGCTACACCCGCTTTTATCAGGGGGGCCGCTGGGAGCGCAGCAGCGTTCCCGAGACCGGGCCGGCCATCCTCGCCTGCAATCATGTTTCCGTGCTCGATCCTTTATTCCTGGTGGCCAGCAATCAGCGGATCATTTCCTTTCTGGTCGCGCAGGAATATTACGACAACGCCTGGATGCGCCGCCTGCTGGAGCAGACCTACAGCATCCCCGTACGCCGCGACCGTCGAGATGTCCGTGCCCTCCTGCAGGCGCGACGGATGCTGGAAGACGGACGGGTGCTGGGCATATTTCCCGAGGGCGGGATCAACCGCGAGGAAACCCAAAATGGCATTGCCTGGCTGGTGCGGGAAAGCGCCGCGCCGGTGGTGCCCGCCCATATCAGTGGCGCGCGACAAGGCCGCTCGGACTTCAGTACCTGGGTACGCCGCCAGCGGCCTTTGCTGCGTTATGGGGTACCTCTGCATTTTCATCCGGATGCCCACGCCGACGAGGTACTCGGCGCCACCATGAGCGCCATCGCCACCCTCGCATGACGGCATCCCCGCCTTTGCGGTACCATGGGCGATATTTTCATTTTGCAGGATAGTCCAGTGATAGAACAGGGAGTAGGTCATGTCAGGGCATAGTAAGTGGTCCACCATCAAGTTCAAGAAGGCGCTGAAGGACGCCAAGCGCGGCAAGATTTTCACCCGCCTCATCCGCGAAATCACGGTGGCGGCGCGGGCGGGCGGCGGTGATCCGGCCAGCAACTCCCGCTTGCGTCTTGCCCTGGACAAGGCCTACGGGGCCAACATGACCAAAGACACCATCGAGCGGGCGATCAAGCGCGGCACCGGCGAACTGGAAGGCGTGGACTATGAAGAAGTCACCTATGAGGGCTATGGTCCCGGCGGTGTCGCGATCCTGATCGAGACCATGACCGACAACAAGGTGCGTACCGTCGCCGAAGTGCGCCACATATTTTCCAAGCGCGGCGGCAATATGGGTACCGCGGGCTCGGTGGCCTATCAGTTCAAAAAGCTTGGTCTGATTGTTTTTCCGGCGGATGCCGATGAGGACCGGATTCTCGAAGCGGCCCTGGAAGCGGGTGCGGAAGATGTGGTCAACGAAGGCGAGCGGATCGCCGTTTACACGGCCCCATCGGATCTTCACAGCGTGCTTCTGGCCCTGGAAGCGGCGGGGCTCAAGCCGGAAGAAAGTGAAATGACGATGGTCCCGGAGAATACGATCGAGGTCAGCGGTGAGGAGGCGGAGAAACTGCTGCGGCTCATCGATTTCCTTGAAGAAAACGACGACGTGCAGAACGTCTATGCCAACTACGACATCAGTGACGAAGAAATGGCCCGCCTGGAAGCGACATCCTGAACCTGCGGCGGAATTCCCGGCGAGCGCGGCGTCCGTGGCGCTGAACGGAGGGGCAACGCCTGCCTTCCGGCCCCAGGCTGCGGTGCGGATCATCGGTATCGACCCGGGTTCTTTGCGCACCGGCTACGGCATTATCGAGTCCGACGCGGCCGGCGAACTCCGGCATGTGGCCCACGGCTGCCTGAATGTGTCCGGACAACCGTTTCTGGAGCGTATCGGCGCCATCTATCGTGAACTGAAACAGATCATCGGCACGTATCACCCCCAGGAAGCGGCCATCGAACAGGTGTTCATGGCGCGCAATGCGGATTCCGCCCTCAAGCTGGGGCAGGCGCGCGGCGCCGCCCTTGTCGCCTTGCTGGAAGCTGGGTTACCCGTAGAGGAATACACGGCGCTGCAGATCAAAAAAGCCGCCGTCGGCGGTGGCCACGCAGCCAAGGAACAGGTGCAGAGCATGGTCCGCTGGCTCCTCAAACTCAGCGAAAACCCGCAGGCGGACGCGGCGGATGCGCTGGCCTGTGCCATTTGTCATGCCCACCATGGCCGCACCCGGCAGCGCTGGCAGCCTGCGGTCAGCCGCTGAACCCGTTAACGACCCGAGGCCCTCCGTCATGATCACCTCCCTTACCGGCACCATCCTGCAGCGGCGTCCACCCTGGCTCTGGCTTGATGTGCAGGGAGTCGGCTATGAGCTGGAGATGCCCCTGTCGGGTTTTTACCAGATGCCCGCCGAAGGCGCGGCGCTGACCGTCCACACCCACCTCACGATCCGCGAAGACGCGCATCTGCTCTATGGTTTCATGACCGTGGCGGAACGCGACATATTTCGGCTCCTGATCCGGGTGAACGGCATCGGCGGCAAGGTGGCGCTGGCCTGTCTGTCCGGTTTGCCCGCCGAGCGGCTCAGCCAGGCCGTGGCCGAGGGCAACACGGCGCAGCTCACCGCTATCCCCGGTATCGGCCCGAAGACTGCCGAACGGCTGGTGGTGGAACTGCGCGACAAGATGGGCGGCATCGCGCCGGGGCCGGTGGGGCGGAGCGGTGCCGGTGATCCCCGTCAGGAAGCCATTGCAGCGCTGCTGACTTTAGGTTATAAGCCTGCGCAGGCGAGCCAGGCGATAGCCGGTCTGGCGGACGGACTGAGTCTGGAAGACCTCATCCGTCAATCGCTGCAGAATTTGTCACGTCACTGATTTTTTGGAACCCGCCGCTGCACGGACGGTCAGAGCAGGATGATGGATAGAGGCCCTCTCAACTCCCAGGAAGACCACAATGATGCAGTAGACCATGCCCTGCGGCCGCGCCGGCTGGCGGAGTACCTCGGGCAGGCCAAGCTGCGGGAGTCTCTGGGCCTGTATATCGATGCCGCCAGGGGGCGCAGTGAGGCGCTGGATCATGTGCTGCTCTTCGGGCCGCCCGGACTCGGCAAAACCACCCTGGCGCATATCATCGCCCAGGAGATGGGCGCGGGCCTCAAGGTCACCTCCGGCCCGGTACTCGACAAGCCCGGCGACCTGGCCGCCATCCTCACCAACCTGCAACCCCACGACGTACTTTTCGTCGACGAGATTCACCGTCTCAGCCCGGTGGTGGAAGAAATCCTCTACCCCGCGCTGGAGGACTATGAGCTGGACATCCTCATCGGCGAAGGGCCGGCGGCACGCTCCATCAAAATCAGCCTGCCACCCTTCACCCTGATCGGCGCCACCACCCGCGCCGGCCTGTTGACCTCGCCGCTGCGCGACCGCTTCGGCATCAGTTTTCACCTGGAATTCTACAGCGACGCCGAGCTGACTCAGATCGTCACTCGCTCCGCCCGGATTCTCGGCACCACCCAGGCCCTGGAAGGCGCGCAGGAGATCGCCCGGCGCGCGCGCGGCACGCCGCGCATCGCCAACCGCCTGCTGCGTCGGGTGCGGGACTACGCCCAGGTACGGGGTAACGGCGAAATTGACATGGCGACGGCACAGGCGGCCCTGACCCTCATGGAGGTGGACCAGCATGGCTTTGATGGCCAGGACCGCAAGTTGCTCCAGGCCGTCATCTCCCGTTTCGCCGGCGGACCGGTGGGGGTGGAGAGTCTGGCGGCCGCCATCGGCGAGGAGCGCGGCACCATCGAAGATGTGCTGGAGCCCTTCCTGATCCAGCGCGGTTATCTGATCCGCACGCCGCGCGGGCGCTGCGCCACCGAGCTCAGCTATCTGGCCCTGGGTCTGACGGCCCCCAAGGAGCCCAAGGGACTTTTCGATGCTGGCTAACGACCCCGTCAGCCGCTTCCAGATCCGCGTTTATTATGAAGATACGGATCATGGCGGGGTGGTGTATCATGCCAACTATTTACGTTTCATGGAGCGCGCACGTACCGAGATGCTGCGCGAACGGGGTTATGAACTGGATGTGCTGGAGCAGGATGCCGGGATCATTTTCGTGGTGCGCCGCGCCCGGCTGGATTTCCGTGCACCGGCCCGCTTCAACGACCTGCTCCTCGTGGAAACCCGGATCGTGAGCAAGAGCCCCGTGCGCATGGGCTTTCAGCAAACCGTTTCGGTGGGGGACAGAACGCTCTGTAGCGGAGAGGTGGAAGTGGTCTGCCTGGATGCCGCCGGTTTTCGTCCCCACGTCATCCCTGCAGCCTTGTTGCAGGCCATCCCGCTTTCTGTTCAGCCGTGAGAATTTATGGATCCGCATAGCATCGCCAACACCGCGCAGTCCCTCTCCCTGGGCCATCTGGTCATGAACGCCAGTTGGGTCGTGCAGGGCATCCTCGCCATACTGATGATCGCGTCCGTCATCTCGTGGACCATCATCTTCCAGAAATGGGCCGTCTTTGCCGCCGCCCAGCGTGCCCTGGAGCGATTCGAGAAGCGCTTCTGGAGCGGTGGCGAGATGAGTCAGATTTACCAGCACGTTTCCGGTAACGCCAATCTGGAAACCGGGGCCGGCAGCATCTTCTGCGCCGGTTATGAAGAATTCCAGCGTCAGCGCAACAAGATTCGTCCCAGCGATGCCCTCGATGCAGCGCGGCGCGCCATGCGGGTGGCGCAGATGCGCGAGGTCGGACGCCTGGAAAACAATCTTGCCTTTCTTGCCTCCGTATCTTCCGTAAGCCCTTTTATCGGTCTTTTCGGCACCGTCTGGGGCATCATGACCGCCTTCATGAACATCGGCATGGCGGGACAGGCCACCCTGGCGACGGTGGCGCCTCCCGTCGCCGAAGCCCTCATCGCCACCGCGGCGGGTTTGTTCGCCGCCATTCCGGCGACCGCAGCCTATAACCGCTATATCCACCAACTGGACAAGCTCGACGCGCAGTACGAAGTCTTCATGGACGAGTTCACCAACATCCTGCACCGGCAGGTGCCCGAGACGAAACCATGAAGCGACGGCGTCTCATGGCGGAGATGAACGTCGTCCCCTACATCGACGTGTCTCTCGTGCTGCTGGTGATTTTCATGCTTTCGGCGCCATTGCTGACCCAGGGCGTCAACGTCAATCTGCCCAAGGGCGTGACCAAGCCGGTATCAGACAAAATCCCGCCGGTGCTGATTTCGGTGACGCGGCAGGGCGCCATCCTGGTGCAGTACAAGGGGCACCACAGCGCGGTCGCCCTGGACGACCTCGCGACGGCGGTGGGGCATATCGCCGCCGCCAGCCACGATCAGGTGCAGGTGCTGGTGGGCGGTGACGCCCATGTGGATTACGGCAAGGTCATGGCGGTCATGGCGCGTTTGCAGGAGGCGGGCATTTCCCACGTCGGTCTGCTGACCCGTCCGGAGGGACATTGAAAAAACGCAAGTCAGCCTGGCCGCTGGTGCTGGCCATTGTGCTCAACGGCGCGATACTGTTGGCTCTGTTCTGGAGCTATCACATCAATGTGCCCGAGGCCGGGGGTACCCCCATGCAGGCGCAACTGAGCAGCGGCATGCAGGCGGCGCCGGCACCTCAGCCCGTGCCCAAACCCGCGCCGGTACCGCAGCCGGCTCCCGCCCCGGTACCAAAGCCCGCCCCGGTACCAAAACCGGTGCCGGTGCCGAAACCCAAGCCGGCCGCTCCGCCGCAGCCCAGCGCCGCGCAGATTGCCGCGGAAAAAGCGGCACAACAAAAGGCCGCAGAGCAGAAGGCCGCGCAGATCACCGCAGAAAAACATGCCGCCGAAAAGCAGGCTGAGAAATTGGCCGCGCAGCGGGCGGCCGAAAAAGCCGCCGCGGAAAAGGCGGCTGCACAAAAAGCCGCTACGCAGAAAGCCGCCGCCGAAAAGGCCGCCGCCGAGAAACAGGCGGCGCAAAAAGCGGCCGCTGCACAGCGCGCGGCGGAGCTGAAGCGGCAGCTCGCCCGGCAGCAGGCCAAGGCCGCGGAAGCCGCGCGGGCCAAGGCGCTGCAGCAGCAGATGGAGGCCGGGGCCAAGCTGCGGGCCGAAGCCAATATGGCAGCGGCCCGCGCCCAGCAGGCGGCGGAGAATCAGCGTATGCTCGGGATGTTGATCAACACGATCAAAACGCAGGTATCAGAGAAGTGGAGCACTAATTTTTCTCCCGCCTTGTCCTGCGTATTACAAATCCATCTCGGACCTCAGGGGCAACTCTTAGGTACCCCGGTCGTAGTGCGTTCCAGCGGTAATCCTGGCTTTGACCGGTCTGTAATCGCAGCAGTGGAAGCGGCAGCGCCATTCGTACCACCCATTGGGCTGGCTTACAGTACCTTTAACCAGCCAATAAACCTTAAAATGAATGCGGAGGATCTCAATCATGGCTAAACGCATCTGGACCCTGGCCATTTTTCTGCTGGCATGGGCCTTCGTTCTTCCCGCCCAGGCGGCGCTCACGGTGGAAATCACCAAGAATGTGGCCTCGGCACTGCCTATCGCCATTCCTTCCTTTGGTCCCGGCATCGCCGGACAGCCATCCGTTGCCGAGGTGGTCCGTAATGACCTGCGCCACAGTGGGTTGTTCCGGGTCATCGACCCCGCGGGCTATCCCGCCGACCCCCGCGCTCCCGGCGGCGTGAAGGCCGCAGACTGGACGGCGGTAGGGGCCACCGGCCTGGCCGTGGGTTCCGTAGAGCCGCAGAACGGCGGCTACGTGGTCAACGTCTACGTCTACAATGTCAGCACGGGGCAAGAACTCACCGCCCACCGTTTCACCTGTTCGGCCGCCGAGTTGCACATGACCGCGCATCACGTCGCGGATGTCATCTACCAGGCGTTCACCGGCAAACCCGGCCCTTTCGCCAGTCGGATCGCCTATGTCCGGCAAACGGGTCAAACCTACGAACTGCTGGTGGCGGAATCCGACGGCTGGAATCCGCATCCCATCGTGCGCGGCCTCATGCCGGTATTCTCCCCCGTCTGGTCGCCGGATAACCGGCGTCTGGCCTATGTCACCTACGCCAACGCCCGCGCCGTGATCTATGTCCAGAATCTGGCTACCGGACAGCGCCAGACCATCGCCCCCGGTGGCGAGATCGTCAGCGCTCCAGCCTTCTCGCCCAACGGGACGGAACTGGCCTACGCCCGCTCCTCCGGTGGTCACACCGAGCTTTACGTGGCGAACCTGCAGACCGGGCAGCGTCGGCAATTGACCCATGATGACGCCATCAACACCTCTCCCACCTGGTCGCCGGACGGCAGTCAGATCATATTCGTCTCCGATCGCGCCGGTGGCCCGCAAATCTACGCGATGAGCGCGAGCGGCGGCGCGGCGCATCGTCTGAGCTACGACGGCAGCTACAATGCCAGCCCGGTCTATTCGCCCGCAGGCAACGCGATTGCCTTCATTCACCGCACCGACGGCGTCTATGCCCTCGCGGTGATGAAGCCGGATGGCAGCGGCGTACGCGTGCTGGATGCCCAGGGTAATTGCGACCATCCGAGCTTCGCCGGCAATGGCCAGATGATCCTCTACGGCACCCAGCGCGGTGGGCGCAAGGTGCTGGCCGAGGTCAGCCTGGACGGCAAAACCATGGCCATACTGCACAGCAACGCGGGAGGGGACAGCCAACCGGCCTGGTCCCATTAAACGGAGCCGGTGATGGAGCGCGGTTCCGGCTGGAGCCGCGCTCAGGAACTCTGATAAGGCGTGGGGTCTGCGATACCGGCCTGACGGAACCCTTCCCGGCGCAGGCGGCAACTGTCACAGCGGCCACAGGACCGGCCTTCGGCATCCAACTGATAGCAGGAGCGGGTCATTCCATAATCCACACCCAAACGGCTGCCGAGACGAATGATCTCACTCTTATTGAGAAACTGCAGCGGCGCATGGATACGCGGCTCGCGGGCTTCATCGCCGAGGCGGGTGGCCACCTGCGCCAGGGCCTCAAAAGCGTGCACAAATTCTGGCCGGCAGTCGGGATAACCGCTGTAATCCTGGCTGTTTACCCCCAGGAAGATGTCCCTGGCGCCCAGCACCTCCGCCAACGCCAGGGCCAGCGACAAAAAGACGGTATTGCGCGCGGGCACATAGGTGATGGGGATGCCCGGCGCCAGGCCGCTCTCGGGGACGCTGAGTTGCGGGTCGGTCAGCGCCGAGCCGCCAAAAGCCGCCAGATCGATACGCAGCACCCGGTGGCTGGCCGCCCCCATGGACTGTGCCAGCAGCGCCGCATAGCGTAATTCTTCCTTATGCCGCTGCCCGTAATCAAAAGAGAGGGCGTGGACGGCAAAGCCATCCCGGCGCATGAGCGCCAGCACGGTGGCGGAATCCAGTCCGCCGGAAAGCAGTACAATGGCGGGTGTGGCGGGCATCGGCATGGTCAGTGTCCGGGCAGGTCGCCCCAGATCAGTTTGTGCAACTGAATCTGCAGACGCACCGGCAAATGATCGGCGAGTATCCATTCGGCGAGATCGCGCAGGGCGAGCGTGCCATGGCTGGGAGAAAAGAGTATTTCGCAGCGTTCGGCCAATGCTTCCCGCGCGAGCACCTCTTTGGCCCAGTCGTAATCGGCACGGCTGCACAGCACAAATTTAATCTGGTCCTGCGGGTTGAGTAAGGGCAGGTTTTCCCAGAGATTGCGTTCGCATTCTCCGGAATCCGGGCTTTTGAGGTCGAGCACCTTCACCACCCGGGTATCCACCCCCGCCAGCGAAAGGGCGCCGCTGGTTTCCAGAAAGACTTCATGGCCCGCATCGCAAAGCTGCGTCAGCAGCGGCAACACATCGGCCTGTGCCAATGGTTCGCCACCCGTCACCACCACCAGCCGGTTTCCGCCTGCCCGCACCTGTTCCAGAATTTCGGGGATCCGCCGCCATTCTCCGCCATGAAACGCATAGGCGGTATCGCAGTAACGGCAACGCAAAGGGCAGCCCGTGAGACGCACAAAGGTCGCCGGACGTCCGACGCTGCGGGTTTCCCCTTGCAGGCTGTGGAAGATTTCTGTGACGCGGAGCCGTCCCTCCATCACTTTCCGGCGGGCAACGCCTGTAACTGCGCCTCGGCCTTCTGTGCCGACGGTGTGCTCGGATACTGGCTGATGATTTTGCTGAGAACGGTGCGGGCTTTGCCGGACTGGCCGACGGCCTGATAGATTTCCGCCATCCGCAGCATGGCCTCCGGCGCCTTACTGCTCTGGGAGAACTGCGCCTCCACGGTATGGAGGCTCTTCAGGGCAGCATCGTTCTGGCCCAGTACGTACTGCGCCTGCCCAAGCCAGTAGTAGGCGTCGGGCACCAGACTGCTCTGCGGGTATTTCTGAATGAAACCCTGTAATCCGGTGACGGCCGATCCGTACTTGCCCTGCCGCAGCAGATCGAACGCCCGTTGATAATCCGCTTGTCCCAGACCCTGAACCGCAGGCGCGGAGGTATTGCTCGCTGCGGAGGCGACGGCCGCGGCCGGACTGATGATGGCGACATTGCCGCCCAGCACGCTGCTGGTGCTGGCGGTTGCCGCCGTGCCCCCCGTAAGCTGGGCGGTCAGAGCCTGTACCTGAGCGGCCGTAGACTGCTGTTGGGTTTGCAGGGCGTGGGTTTTGGTATCGAGTTCGCCGCGCAGGTCGCGCACTTCCTGTTCCAGATGCTGGGTGCGCCCGAGCAGGTCGGCCAGCGCGCTCTGGCTACCCTTGTTGGCCTGTTGAACCGCCACCAGACTGCTCAGTTCGCCCTGCATGACCGCCATCTGCTGTTGCAACTGCAGCACTTTCTCGCCGGTTGACTCGGCCTGTGCGAAGGGGCTCAGGCATAGCAAGGAAAGGACGGGGAAAAGATGCCAGCGTTTCATCAGCATACGCTCCTTGGTGTTCAGCCGTTATAGCCACCGCTATAAACGAAGTCCACGCGGCGGTTTCTGGCCCAGCAAGCGGAGTCGTTGGTGGTACACAAGGGATTGTCCTTGCCGAAACTCACGGTACTGATCCGTGCGGCGCTGACGCCCTGGGACTGCAGGAACTGCTTCACCGTCTCGGCGCGCTGTTCACCGAGGGCCAGGTTGTACTCCTGGGTACCGCGATCATCGGTATTCCCCTCCAGGCGCACTTGGACATGGGGATGGGCCACCATGAACTGCGCGTTCTGGGTGGCGATCTGTTGCGCCTGTGCATCCATGGCACCGCTGTTGAATGCGAAATGTACCCGCAAGTTCTGGGGCAAAGCGGCCAGTTCAGCGGCACTCAGGCCGCTGCTGCCACCCCCGATCGGTCCGTTGGCATTGAGGTTCTGGCCATTGATTCCCTCACCGGCAAGACCGGCCGTGGCCGCCGAGTTGGCGGGAGCCACCGCGCCAGCCGTCGTGGGCGCCCCACTCCCCACATTGTGCGCACAGCCCGCCAGCACCAACGCTCCAGCCGCGGCAACCACCACCTTCAGAAAATCAGAACGCATATCTTTAACCCCCGGCGAAAAATTTGGAGGAATTGTAGCCCGTAGCCAGAGACAATAGCAATGCGGCGACGTGGCGCGGCGCTCTCAATAAGCCCCCTCCCGCCGCAGACCACTTTGACCATAAACGCTAAATGTCCTATCAAGAATGTGCACAAACGTGCGCACGGTAACGCTCCTGTGCCGTCACCGCATGGCCTCCCACGGGTTGATGACGTTGAGGCCGGCCGCCAGGAACGGCGCAACGTCGCGCGTGGCCACCGTGAAGCCGCGCGCGTTCGCAATGGCGGCGATGTGGCCGTCTGGTGTGGGGAAACCCTTGCTGGCGGCACGGGCGTTAACGGCCAGCTCGACGTAGTGCCGGGCTGCGTCGGTGTCGAAGGCCAGCACGCGATCCCCGAACAGCTCCAATAGGCCATCCAGCGTTTGGGTCAGCGCATCTTTGCGTCGGCCGGAAGGCAGGGCACCGATGCCGAACAGCAGTTCGGCAAGCGTGATGCTGGACAGGTAGAGGGTTTCGGCCGCCTGATCATCCAGCCATACCCGCACGGCGGAATTCGGTTCCGCTTTCATCGCCTCGGAAACGACGTTGGTATCCAAGACGATCATTCAAACCTCACGGGCTCGGCCGGGGTCTTGTCGCGCACCTGCTCGAAGGTTGCGATGTCGTCATCGGTCAGCCCGGCGCGGCGGCCCAGCTCGGCCAGGGCCGTGCCCAGGCGAAGCCGCTTTGGCGGGCGAACGGTCGATTCGAGGATGTCGCGGATTTCGGCCTCGGTGCTGCGGCCGTGCGTTGCTGCGCGTACACGCAGCGCGCGATGCACCTCGTCCGGCAGATTTCTGACGGTAACTGTCGCCATATTGGCCTCCCGCGCTTTATGCTATCAATGATAGCATCATAATAAGAATGCTATCACTTCGCAATCGTCCGTCAAACCAACATCTTCATTCCGCATCACCGCCGCCTGCGTTGCCGCAGCTAAGGTATGGCGTGCTGCCCATGGGATCATTCCTCACCCATGGCGCTCTCGAATTTGCGGATATCGTCCCGGAAGGCTTGTAACAGAGCGAGCGCGTCTTGCGTTAATGCAAGGATTCGCTGCCGGTCCAGCACGCTTCCGTAAATATTGCGCTCTCGATGCCGGAATGCCCTGAATATATGGAGCGCATTGGCTGTGTCGTGGGAGAGCACCGCCGGACGGTCTTCGGTGGCGATCTCCATCTGGTCAATCAGGTCTTTGTGCCAACTATCCCCTTTTGGGCTGAATTCGTCCACATTGGCGGCGATTCTTTGTAGGCATTTCTCCATTCCGCTGTAGAGTTTCTCGATGGTGGAGGCCATGGCGATGTAGACAATTTGATCCAGTTGTGGGTGGACGGCGGGCAGGTCTTTATGGAGCGCGTCTTGCGCCGAGAGCAGGTAGTTGGACTCCCACACAATGTCATTCAGCTCCTTGTCGAGAAGAATGAATAGCGGATGCCTACTAATCACTCCACCGCACCTCGTCGGCGTATACCACATCAAACGGAATGTCTTGCAGCAGATCTTCCACAATGCCCTCCAGCGTGTACCTCTGCGAGGGGTCCGCCAAGCGCTCGATGAGGAAATCCACGTCCGAGTGCGCCTGGAAGCGGCCTTCCGCCAACGAGCCGATGATCTGCGCCTTGATGCCCATATTGTGTAATCTATCGACAGCGGTCGCGGCCCTCAGCAGGGCGGTTGCACGGCGCTGCTCGGCATGTTTCCGCAGAATGCGTTCGAGCCTGGTCATAGCCTCTTTCTTCCCCATGGGTTACCTCCCCGGCCAGAAGCGATCATTTAATCATCCTTGCGATTGTGGAGTCTCATTCCGCGATGTGCAAGTTGAACAATTTCCCCAATTATGGGCCCCTACCATAGGTCTCAGCGCGGCGGGATCTGCCGCTATGCTCGGCGGCCAGGTCGGGGTGATTCTGCAGGTATTGTTTCAGGCAGTCCTCCGCATCCAACACCATGCTGCGGAATTTCAGGCAAGCATAAGGTACCGCCCCCTCTGCCCACACGCTCCTGGATAAAAAACAGAGAATATTCCCCCTGGGGACCTTGGTGGACAACCGAGTAATGCTGCAGTACGCCTTCTGACGCGTCCCGCCGAGTTTTCGTCGATACCAACATCTCTGTTTACAGCAACGGTCATGGTCAGCAAAGATGATCCTGGAAACGACTGGTACACCACGACCGGCCTGCGGAAGCCCGCTGCAATGACTGCCAGCACTGGACAAGCGGCCAGCGAACATGTACAGTAAAGCGTACATACAAGGAGCTCCAGGATGGATGCGATTACCTACACAACGGTTCGCGCAAACTTGGCGAGCGCGATGGACAGAGTTTGCAACGACCACGAAGCGCTGATTATCACCCGCAACGGACAGCAGTCCGTGGTGATGCTCTCACTCGAAGACTACAAGGCGCTGGAAGAGACCGCCTATCTTCTGCGCACGCCCGCGAACGCGAAGCGCCTTCTTACAGCGGCCGCCCAACTGAACGCTGGCAAGGGCGTTGAGCGGAAACTGGCTAAGTGAAACTGGTTTTCGCAGACGAAGCATGGGAAGACTATCTGTATTGGCAGAAGCAGGACAGGAAGATGGTGGAGCGGATCAACAAGCTGATTCGCGAAATCCAGCGAGAGCCATTTGGCGGCATGGGCAAGCCCGAGCCGCTGAAACACGCCCTCTCAGGATTTTGGTCACGCCGGATCACGGATGAGCACCGCATGGTGTACCGGGTTGAGGACGACCAACTCCAAATAGCCCAATTGCGTTTCCACTACTGAGTGGCGCAGCCTCTTAAGGAATATTCCATTCTCAAGTCGTGAAGTTTTTGTTATTCGAAGTGCCCTACAATCAATAAGCCCCCTCCCGCCGGAAAACCACCTTCACCGTCAGGAGCAGGATGACGATGTCGTACCAGAGCGTCCAGTTCTTGATATACCAGGCGTCGAGGTAGGCGCGTTCGTCAAAGGTGGTCTCGGAACGCCCGCTGACCTGCCACAACCCGGTGATGCCCGGATAAACCATATGATACAGGCAGATATTGTCACCGTAGCGGTCCAGCTCCCGCGCCAGTAAAGGGCGCGGGCCCACCAGACTCATGTCGCCGCGCAGCACGTTGAACAACTGGGGCAGCTCATCCAGGCTGCCACGCCGCAGAAACTTCCCGATCCGGGTCACCCGGGGATCGTTGCGCAGCTTGAAATTTCTTGCGTACTCGGCGGCCAGGTCGGGGTGATTCTGCAGGTATTGTTTCAGGCGGTCCTCCGCATCCAACACCATGCTGCGGAATTTCAGGCAAGCAAAGGTGCCGCCCCCTCTGCCCACACGCTCCTGGATAAAAAACACCGGCCCGCCGTCCTCCCTGCGGATGCGCCAGGCGATATAAAAAAGCAGCGGCGACAAGAGCACGACGAGCAACGAAGCGGCCAGCAAGTCAAAAAGGCGCTTGACGATGCGCGGACCGGGCCGGGCCAGGTTGTCCCGCACCCGCAGCATCAGCACCTCGTGGCCAAAAAAGTGCATGGCCTCCATGCCAAACAGCGGCAGACCGCGCAAGGGCGGCACCACCGTAAGGTTGGGGTAGCTGAGCCCCAGGGAGCGCACCAGTTTTTCCTGCGCGTCCCACTGATCCATGTCCAGGGCCAGCACGACATGGGGTTTGCCCAGACGGGCCAGGGTAGCTAACGGATCGTCTCCCAGCGCCTCCATGGGCGCCTGGGTGGGGAGTTCGCCGGAAGCCGGATCGCACCCCCCCGGCATCAGCACCCGTTGCACGGCATAGCCCAGCATGGGCTCGCTGTCCAGGGCGCGGATGGCCTCGGCGGCGTTCCGCCCGCAGCCGATGACCACCACCGGCCGCACCCACGCACCCAGGCGCTGCAAGATATGGTGTGCCAGCCATCGGGTCAGGGGCAGCAGCGCCAGCGCAAGCACCCAGGTGGAAAAAAGCCATAGTCGTGACAGAGGCCATTTGCCCGAAAAGGCAATGGTGGCATTCAGCGCCAGCAAGAGCGTGAACACGCCCAGCACTTCGCCGGCCTCGTCCCAAAAAGCCTTGCGCCGGGCATAGTGCCCCTTGACGGCGAAGGCGGTAATGCCCAAAGCCATCAGCAACAGGAACAGAAGCACATTGACCTGCGCAAGGGTGCCCCACCAGTAGAGCAGCACCCAGCCGGGACTCAGGTGGTAATAGAAGGCGTGGGAAAGGCGGCCAAGATAAAAGGCGGTCAAAAGCGCCAGCACATCGCCCAGCACAAGCGCATAAGGCACCCATTGCGGCCTACGAAAACGGATACGGCCCGTTGCCGCAGATTTCATGACATCACCGATCAGAACCGCCCATACGCTACCCCGTCGCCCCGTATCATGACGCCGCAATTAGACTTGGGAAAGCGCCTGCGCGTCAAGCCGCGGAGGCCCAAGCCGGTGGAAGGCGCGATGTTTGGCTGCTAGACTAAAAAGCTGTATTGCTCTGACAGAGGACGCCGCATGCCGTTAGAAGACAACGCCGGAGCCGGACAGCCCCAGCGCGCCAATGCCGCGACCCCCATTTCCGAGGACGAGATCAGCCTGCGCGACCTGTGGGAGATCATCGCCAAACGCAAATGGCTGGTATTTCTCAGCATGGTGGTCTGTTTGGGGCTGGCGGCCGTCTATGTGAGTCTGGCGACCACGATCTATGAGAGCAAGGCCGTGGTGCAGATTGGCAAGGTCGCCGGGCAGCCGGTGGACAACGGCCTGCAGTTGGCCAACCGGCTGATGAACCAATACACCCCGGTCAATACCGTGCAGGCAAAAAAGCAGATGCCCAAGCTGTACGCCGTGACGCCGGATAAGGCAGACGGCTCCATTCTGACCCTGGAGGCCCAGGGGCGCTCGCCACAAGAGGCGCAGCAGTATCTGCAGGGGGTCATCCAGCGATTGCTGGCGGAGGATCAACAACGCTATCAGCAAATCGTGGGGACCCGCCAGGCGCAGTTGACACAGTTGCAGGCGCTGTATCAGGGCATGCGCACCTCCCTGGATACCAAAAGTGGCAAAGGGCAGGTCGATTCGACATCGGCTTTGCTGTTGCTGGAGCAGTCTCGGCGCAGCGACGCGCTTACCAACATACAGGCAGCCATCGCCAAGATGGAAAACGCACTGGCGCCCAATAACACCAGTCCCACGGTGCAAACCCTGTCCCCCCGTTATGACCCCATCCCCGTCGCGCCCAAACGTGGGCTGATTCTGGTGCTGGCGGGGCTGGGCGGTCTGATGTTGGGCGTGTTTCTGGCGCTCCTGCTAAATGCGCTCCGCAAACAGTCGGCATAACGGCCCCGCAACTGCCCAGGCCGTACGCCTTGACGCCCCCATTCCTAACCCCTAACCTAGCCATAAGTTCACTGCCTGAACAAGACCATGCTCGACGACGCCACACGCTACCATTTACTCAAGCTCCTGATGGAGCACCCCGAAAGCACCCAGCGCGAGCTGGCCGCCGCCATGGGCGTGAGCCTGGGCAAGGCCAATTACTGTATCAACGCCCTCATCGAAAAGGGCATGGTCAAGGCCGATAATTTTCGCCGCAACCCCCACAAGGGCGCCTACGCCTACCTGCTGACGCCCGAAGGGGTCCAGGAAAAGACCCGGGTCACCGTTCGCTTCCTGCAGCGGAAAATGGCCGAATACGACACCCTTCAGGCGGAGATCGCCGCCCTGCGCCGGGAAGTGGACGGCCTCAGCGCGTCCGGCCTCGATGCCGGGAAGGGGGCGGCATGACCGGCGCCGAGCGCCTCGCGCGCTACGAAGACCTCTTCGGCCTGCCCGACAACGTCGTGGGCGAGATCATTGCCGGTCAACTCCACACCCATCCCCGGCCCGCACCGGCTCATGCACGGGCCAGTTCGGTGCTCGGTAACAAAGTGGGGACACCTTTCGATCAGGGGGAAGGCGGCGGCCCCGGCGGTTGGTGGGTACTCGACGAACCCGAACTGCACCTGAGCGAAGACATCCTCGTCCCGGACCTCGCCGGCTGGCGCCGGGAGCGGATGCCCGCACTGCCCAAAACCGCGTGGTTCGAGATGGCCCCCGACTGGGTCTGCGAAGTGATCTCTCCGGCTACTGCTCGTACCGACCGTGTCCTCAAACTGCCCCGCTACGCCGCCGCCGATGTCGCCCACTGCTGGCTCATCGACCCCGACGCACGCACCCTGGAAGCCTATGCCAACCAGGATGGCCGCTGGCTGCTCCTCGGTACCTGGGGCGGTACGGACCAGGCCGCCATCGACCCCTTCGCCGCCATCACCCTGGATCTCTCCGGGCTGTGGGTGGATTGAACCCCATGCGCCTCAGCACCGAGCAAATCGCCCAGATCCGCCAGAGTGCGGCGGAAAGCTTCGGCCCGGAAGCCCGCGTCTGGCTCTTCGGTTCGCGGGTGGATGAGAGCAAGCGGGGCGGCGACATCGATCTGCTCGTTCAGACGCGCGCGCTGTCAGCCGACGCTGCATTGCGGCGCAAAATACGCATGCTCGGCCTGCTCGAATCCCGCCTTGGCCAGCGAAAGATCGACCTTGTCATCGAACAGCCTGGCGATGCTCGCCCGATTGTGCGCGTCGCCCACGAAACCGGGCTTGCCCTATGAAACAGACGCCAGAACAAGAGGATATCGCCGCCATGTCTGTCGTGGATCGTCTCAATCGCTTGGAACAACTGGGCTGGCTACCCTCTGCGGCGGAGTGGTCGGAACTTCGCCGTATTCGCAACGCATTTGCCCATGACTACCCGGAAACCCCAGAAGAACGCCACGCGCAGTGGCGTCTAGCCATGGCTGCCGCTGAACGGGTATTGACCATTCTGGATGGATTTGCCGCCCATATGCACACAGTGCTGCCGGGCTGAACTCATGCGCCCCAGCCTCGAACACATCGCCCAAATCCGCCAGAGTGCGGCGGAGGTCTTCGGTCCGGAAACAGAAGCCCATATGGACATGGGCCGGCAAAGTCCCTGACATGACCGCCCCTCACCCCCGTATCGCTCGCTCCACCCTTATCAATCTGGCGGGCGCTGCCGTACCTGCCGCCCTGCTGTTAATCACGGTACCGATCTATCTTCACCTCATTGGTGAAGCCCGCTACGGCGTCCTCGCCATAGTCTGGCTGCTGCTCGGCTACTTTGGGGTATTTGATCTTGGATTCGGGCGGGCAGTCGCCAACCGCATCGCCGCTCTCCACGACGCTACGGCCGAAGAGCGACAGGGCATTTTTTGGACCGGATTAGCGATCAGTGTTGTTACCGGCCTTATTGGCGGAGCTATTCTCTATCTGCTTGGGGATTGGCTGTTTGCTCATGTTTTCCACATCTCTGGTTCTTTGCGAATTGAAGCGGAAAATGCCATGCCGTGGTTGGCACTTGCGTTGCCACTAGCCATTATTATCTCATTGCTGGCAGGTGCCTTGGAAGGGCGACAAGCCTTTCTTGCGCTTAATGGAGCACAAATTTTTGGTACAGTGCTCTACCAGCTTTTCCCGTTAGTCGTAGCCTATGCGGGATGGATAACGCTACCTTATTTGATAGCAGCCGCCATCATTGGACGGCTATTGAGCGCCCTATTACTTTTCGCTCTCAGCTATCGCCATGTACCCCTGTCGCCACGCCCCCGCTTTGCCCTCCACCAGGTGAAATCCTTGCTACATTACGGCGGCTGGATCACGGTCACCGGGCTGGTCGGTCCCTTGTTGACCGTTTTTGACCGCTTCCTCATTGGCGCCAAGGTGGGCATGGTGGCAGTCACCGCCTACACTGTGCCTTACAATCTTGTCATGCGGCTCTCCATTCTTCCTGGCAGCCTACAAACTGCGTTGTTCCCCAGATTTGCCATGGTGGACCCCACCGAGGCAAAGGCGCTGGCGGCGCGTGCCGTGTTATCCATAGGGGCTATCATGACCCCGATAGTGGTGATATGGTTGCTGCTCATCAAGCCCTTTCTGATCCTTTGGGTGGGCGCAGCGCTGGCGGAAAAAACCGCCCCGGTCGGACAAATACTACTCGTCGGGATATGGATCAATACCCTAGCCATTATTCCCTTTACCTATCTCCAGGGCAGGGGGCGCCCCGATTTGCCCGCCAAGTTCCATGTCCTGGAGCTTCTGCCCTACGTCGCTATCCTGTGGGTGCTTATCGACCGCCTTGGCGTGCCGGGTGCCGCTTGGGCCTGGGATCTGCGCGTCCTTGCCGATACCCTGCTCTTGTTCTGGGCGGCGCGGACTACCTCAGGCTTAAACCGCACCTTGGCTGGTATCCTGCCCATTACCGGGGCATTGGTTATTGCCTTTGAAATGCCTTATGACTCTGCCCTGTATATTGGGATTTCGCTACTGTTGGTGGGTGCAAGCATTGGCTGGTCCATTGCCAGCATTCCTCAAGATCAGCGCACGGCCCTCTCGCGTCGCCTTTTATCGCGAACGCCTCCTGTCAACTCAACAGTAACTCAGGAAAAACATGGATCATAAACGGTTGGAAAATCAGCCCTGGCCCCCGGAAGGTCTGGAGCAAGTAGAGCGCTGCCCGATTTGCGGTGAGGCAGACCGAACGCTGCTTCATGACGGGCTGACGGACAAGATATTTTTTTGCGCACCGGGGCGGTGGTCACTATATCAATGCCCGACCTGTGGCGTTGCCTACCTGGACCCAAGGCCGACCCCTGCCACCATAGCCATGGCTTATAGTGACTACTACACCCATGAAGAAGGGGATGATGCTCCCAAGGGAGGATTCGCGCGTTTTAAGCGCCATTTGCGCAATGATTACCTCAATGCCCGCTATAACACCGATCTCCAGCCTGCATGGAAGGTCGGGCGATGGATCACACGCCTGTTGAGCCAGAAACGGAAGCAGATCGACGAAAGCGTTCGCCACCTGCCCGCCACTGGAAAACCGAGTGTGCTGGTAGACATTGGCTGTGGCAATGGTCAGTTTCTCGGCGCTGCCATGCAACTGGGTTGGGAGGCCTGGGGCGTTGATCTCGATCCCAAAGCAGTGGAAACTGCGCAGAAGACGGGGGCTACCGTCATACAGGGCGGCTTTCCAGACACTGGCTTACCTTCTGCTCACTTCGATATTGTGACACTCAGCCATGTGATTGAGCACGTTCACGACCCTCTAGCTGCGCTCCGGGAAGCATTTCGCGTACTTAAACCGGGTGGACACCTCTGGCTTGCCACGCCAAACATGGGGAGTTTCGGCCACGCACGCTTCGGTGCCGATTGGAGGGGGCTTGAGCCGCCGCGGCACCTCGTCCTCTTTAACAACAACAGCCTAGAAAAGGCGTTAAATGGCGCTGGATTTATAGATATTGAGCACAAGCCATGTCTGAGGCAGGCAGCATGGTTTTACCAAAGCAGTTTGCGTATTGCTCATGGTCAAGACCCGTACGACGCTAACGCAATCACCTTGCCCCTAGCCCTGCGGATTGCAGCCAAACTCGTTGATTTCAGAGTGGTGGTGTCACCCTTTCGCTGTGAGACCATCATGGTAACTGCGAAACGGCCAGATTCCGATTAACGCCGCAGGGATGGGAGCAGTTCATGGTTATGGAAGAAACCAACAGCACTAAAGGTGTTACGGTGGTCACTGTAACATATGGCGAACGTCGCCATTTTCTGGAGCCCATGTTGCGTGCAGCTTTGGCCCAAGGCGTAGAAAGGATCATCCTCGTCAACAACGGCGCCAATTGGGATGTGGCAGGACTCGCGAGAGAGATCGATCGTGCGCGCATCAAGCTCGTTCAATCAAGTAAAAACATGGGCTCTGCCGCTGGTTTCTCCACCGGGATATCTAAAGCCCTGGAGCAGGGCGCCGAGATGATTTGGTTATTGGACGATGATAACAGGGCAACCGAGGGATCCTTAAAAGCGCTACTCGATGCCTATGCAGAATTGCGGGAGACACACTCTCGTGACGAGTTCGCCGTCCTGGCTTTTCGGCCCGAGCACCAAGCTGACGTTGCCATGGGAGCACCCCGGTGCCGGGTCAATCCACGGCGTTCCAGCTTTCTTGGTTTCCATATTTTTGATATTCCCCATAAAATTTGGCGGCGAACGCCGCTGGGTAAGCGCCGCACGAACCAAGTGTTGCCTAAAATTATCCGGCTGGACACAGCCATTTATAGTGGTCTCCTCTTTCATCGCATGCTAGCTGATCGCATTGGTTTACCCCGAACTGACTTCGTTCTCTATGGTGACGATAATGAATTCACTTACCGCATTACTCGGCATGGGGGTGGTACCTATCTGATCACCGGAGCGTTGCTGGAGGACATGGAATCATCTTGGAATATTAAGCGCCGACATAGCAATTCCTTTTCTGGTCTGTTGAAAGGAGAAGGCGACTTTCGAGCCTATTATGGCATGCGCAATGGCGCTTTTTTCGACACCTATTGCAAAGATCATAATCCAATGATGTATGCCATCAATCTTAGGCTCTATCTTGCCATTCTTTTTCTGTTCTCCAATATATACAATCGCCGTGAGCGCTATCGCTTGCTTTCCAAAGCGGTGAAAGACGCCCTCGCGAAGAAACTTGGCCTTCATTCGGATTATCCGTTATGAAAATATTGCACCTGAATACCTTCGACGACCCGGTCGACGGGGGAGGCGCTGAAGTTGTTCTTTGGGAACTGATACGGGGACTCGCTAGTGCGGGCCACGCTAATGTTCTTCTTGCGACCTGCGACCAACCCGGGCTGCAAAGGACTGAACGCGATGGCATTCCCATCTGGCGCGCGGGGCTCCGCAATTTGTACTGGCCAGGGAACCGTATACCCAAAGGAGCCGCCCTGCGGGCCATGTGGCATGCGTTCGATAGCTACAATCTCTGGATGCAGGATCACCTGCTTCGGGTATTGCGAACAGAGCGGCCTGATGTGGTGACGGTACATGGCCTGTCCGGATGGTCAGCAGCATCATGGAAAACGATCCAAAGCCAAGGCATCCCCATCGTGCAAGTCCTGCACGACCATTATCTATTATGCCCAAGGGCAACCATGTTCAAAAAGGGGCGTACTTGTGAAAAACAATGTACTAGTTGCCACTTGCTGCGCATTCGGCATCCCAACTTAAGCAATGCGCTCTCTGCGGTAGTAGGGGTAAGCCGCTATATTCTTGATCGCCATATGGCATTGGGCTACTTTCAAGACGTAGCTCTGCGTCAGGTGATTCACAATGTCCGTAGCCCCGGCGCCTTGGGTCTTGATGAGCCTTCGCCGGTGCGTGAATCGCCTACTGGCTTGCGCATAGGCTTTATCGGCCAGCTAGTCCCTGCCAAGGGGGTAGATATCCTAATAGGAGCGTTCAAGGCGGCCGTGTTACCGGACGCGGAACTCTGGATTGCGGGCAGTGGTAAACCAGATTATGAGGCGTCATTGCGAAAAAACGCTGCATCAACCCCGGTGCGTTTTCTCGGTCGCGTGCCACCACGAGACTTTTATCCTCAGGTGGATATTGTAGTGGTACCTTCATTATGGCAGGAGCCCCTTGGCTTGGTCGTGGCGGAGGCCCTAGCGTTTGGTAAGCCCGTCATCGCTTCAAAGCGTGGAGGCATTCCGGAGATGATCAAAGATGGTGAGACTGGTTTGTTATTCGACCCGAATCGTCCGGAAGATCTGCAGGAATCTTTACATCATCTTGGCAGTGATCGGGCAATGCGCGTCCGTATGGGGAAAATGGCCAAAATATCGTCTACCAATTTTCTCGATGTAACCCGATGGGTCGACGGATATATAGGTATTTATAGGCAACTTGATAAGCGCGGAATATAAGAAGAGGTTTATTGCATGGATAGTATTTTGGCGCATGAAGCAATACCAAAGTATTTTGGTCGTCGTGTGCGCAGCATGCTATTAATGCCTGCTATAGTTCGCTGGACAACGACATTATTTTTGCTATCATTGGTTTGCTATGGTCCTTTTCGTTATTATATGGCGAAGTTTGGCCTTGCTGAATTTGTGTATATACCAAAGATTCTGTTGCTTATTATGATACCATTCATGATAAGTTACTTTGGGCGCGCTAGTAAGGCATTAATTATTGGGGGTGCGATTGTAACGCTATTCGCTGGGTGGGGCATGATAGAGCTTCCTTCTCCTGACCAATCATTATTTGGAGTGTGGGTGATCATACCATTGCTATATGGTTTGGCGTCAGCGCGCTATTTTATTAATGATCAGAACGCATACAAGAAGATATTTGTTGTGTTATTTATTATAGCTTTTTCAGGGGTTCTTGTTAACGTTTTCGTGCAATATCCGTGGGTTGGTGCAAGCTTTAAAATTGGTGGGGCGGAAGTGCAAATTTCTCGGAGATGGTGGGCGTTTGGGATCAGTAGGGTCGGCGGATTTTCCGGCGCCTCTTTCGACGCGGCCATACAGATCATGTTTTTTTCTGTCTGGCTGATGTTTGTTATAAACAGCAACGCCATAAAAATATTGGTGTGGATTATTTCTGGTGTAGGTATTACGCTGACAACAACAAAGGGTGTCCTTGGAGCATATTTGATATTAACTACATTTTTTATAAGCGGAAAAATATTTGGCCATAAATTGTTGTGGCGCCAAATCTGGGTGCTGCTTTTGTTGGTTAATCTCAGCTTGTTAGTTATTTTGCCGCTGTCAACTGTTATTATCCATTATAATCCAACATTTCATGGTTATTTTGATCGGTTTATCTTTGCGAGTTTCGGCGATAGACTGAACTATACATGGCCGGCGTCATTCGGCCTTTTGCATCATGATGCGGGATGGTTTTTCGGTCGGGGGATTGGCGGAATCGGCACCCCGCAAACCTATTTCGAGCCATCAAATGCGCTGCCCGCAGATAATTTATATGTTTATTTGGCGGTTGATCTTGGGCCGATTCTCGCTGCCGTAATATTGCTTGCCATTTGCTTGAAGGCGGCCCGGTCATTTTGGAGGGCGAATGATGCATCTTTAACCTTTTCTATCCTTATTGTTTTGATGGCATACGGTATGGTGGTAAATATCATTGAAGCACCTATACTATCCCTTTTCTTTGGGGTGGTCATTGGTAGATTATTTCAGAAGGACCGAGAGGTATAATTAAACGTGTTCTACGTTAATTCCAGAACTTTAGGCCATTCCATAACCGGTGTGCAACGCTATTTGCTAGAGTTGCGTCAACGCATGCCTGCAGATGAAATACAACAAATAGCCCCCCAGCATCCTCTCAGCGGTTCCCGCGCGCACCTCTGGGAGCAGGCGGTCCTGCCGCTGCGGACGCGGGGGCATCTGCTCTGGAGTCCAAGCAACACGGGTCCTCTGGGGGTATCCAGGCAAGTGGTGACCATCCATGATGTAGTACCGATCGACCATCCAGAATGGCTCAATCCGCGCTTTGCGGCGTGGTACCGATTTCTCACGCCCAAGCTGGCGCGACGGGTCTCACGGGTGATTACCGACTCGGAATTCACCAAGTCACGTCTTTTGGAAACCACTGGCGTCGCTGATGACAAAGTTATTGTGGTCCCATTGGGAGTGGACGCACGTTTTGTTCCACAGGATAAGGCGCAGATGGACAGCTCCATCCAAAAACTGGGGCTGCCAACTAGCCGTTACGTGCTGAGCCTCGGCTCCCTGGAGCCGCGCAAGAATCTTGGGCGGCTACTGCGCGCCTGGGAGGTGATTCATCGCGGCTTGCCGGAAGATGTGTGGCTGGTCGTGAGCGGGGCGAAAGGGAAAAGTCTGGTATTTCAGGATGTCCCGGAGCTAGAGACGCTGCCACCGCGAGTCTTTCTCACCGGCCATGTCCCCGATGAACTTCTCCCCTCCCTGTACGCCGGGGCGATGACCTTCGCGTATCTTTCTGTTTACGAAGGTTTCGGGCTTCCCCCCCTGGAGGCGATGGCATCAGGTACCCCTACGCTGGTGGGTAACCGTGCTTCGTTGCCGGAAGTGGTGGGCGATGCGGCCGTGCAAGTGGACCCTTTTGACATCGAAGCCATTGCGGACGGTCTTCATCGGCTGATCAAGGATTCTTCCCTGCGCACGCTGCTACGGGAGAAGGGTCTGGAACGTGCCGCACAGTTCAACTGGGATAAAACCGCCGAACAGACCTGGCGGGTGCTTGCGGAGGCTGCGAAAGACTGATGCGCGTCGCTATTGTCCACGACTGGCTGGTGGTGTACGCAGGCGCGGAGCGGGTGCTGGAGCGCTAATGTCGGTAACTAAGGTTGCATTGATCATTCCAACGTTGAACGGTGGCGAAGTCTGGCTGCGCTGCCTCGATGCCTTGCGCCAGCAGGTTCCGCCGCCAGAGTACGTGTTGATTGTAGACTCTGGCTCAAAAGATGGTACGGATGTGGCTGCATTGGAAAACGGTTTTGAGGTCCTGCGCTTGACCAAGGGGACATTCGACCACGGAGGGACGCGGCAGATGGCTGCGAACCGACTGACAGCGTTTGATGTGCTGGTTTATCTCACCCAGGACGCCGTGCTGTCAGATTCCAATGCCTTGGCGCAGTTGGTGGCGCCATTTGCTGATCTCCGAGTAGGTGCTACCTATGGGCGCCAGTTGCCTAGGCTGGGCTCCGGAGCCATAGAGGCCCATGCGCGACTTTTCAATTACCCACCTCAGTCGAATAAGCGAACCATTGCAGACAAGACACGTATGGGTATCAAGGCGGCCTTCACCTCCAATTCCTTTGCGGCCTACCGCACTGAAGCACTTATGGCGGTTGGAGGCTTTCCCCCAAGCCTGATTCTGGGTGAAGACATGGTGGTGGCTGCAAGGATGCTGCAGGCAGGCTGGGCTGTCGCCTATGTAGCCGAAGCTCAGGTGTGGCACTCGCATGGCTATAGCGTGGTGCAGGAGTTTAAGCGCTATTTCGATATAGGCGTGATGCATCAGGATCAGGCGTGGATTCTTCGGGATTTTGGAAAGCCGGAAGGCGAGGGCGGCCGCTTCGTGCGTTCCGAGATTGCCTATCTCATTCGGCACGCGCCGTGGTTGTTGCCTTCTGCTTTTATTCGCACCCTGGCCAAATATCTGGGATACAAGCTAGGCCAGCATTCGTCCTCGTTGCCCTTGTCCACCAAACGAAAACTGAGCATGCACCGAGGTTTTTGGGATAAGCATGGGTAGGAATGCGCGGGTCTGCATGTTGGCGGCGGAGGAGGACTTCGCCCTGCGCTTCGCCCCGGAGCGCTTCCGCGCGGAGTTCACGGCCTTCGTGGAGCGGGAATGGGCGGCGTTCCGGGGTGGTTAAACAGGGCGGATGTTCGACTGGATGAATTGTAAGGTTCGCTCGCGCCGTTGCGATGGTGTGTCTTGACCCGGCACTGCCTGCACCCGATAATACGCAGCCCTGTCGGGTATCTTGCCAGGGCCTTTGGGGGATGTAGCTCAGTCGGTAGAGCAGCGGCCTTTTAAGCCGTGGGTCGCGGGTTCGAATCCCGCCGTCCCCACCAAATAAAACAATAGATTATACGAATTCTGGTCTGGTCAATTTTCGCATTTTCGGCAACCGGTATCCAAGCGGTATCTATTGCGCGAACCCTACAACCTCCTAACACGGCCCGCTTCTGCGGAGACGCTCCCGAAAGTTGCTATTGTCAAGGTCATCAATAGGGTGTACAAACACCTATGTACGCAAACACTGATTGGAGAGCGCCATGAATACCGTTCGCTGGAACATCGCCGTGTCGCCGGAGGTGGATCAGTCCGTGCGCATGTTCATCGCTGCACAGGGCGGCGGCCGCAAGGGCGATTTGTCTCGCTTCATCGAGGAAGCCGTGCGCGCCTATCTCCTGGAGCGCGCCGTCGATCAGGCCAAGACCACCGCCGCCGGCATGAGCGAAGCCGATCTGACCGACCTTATCGACGAAGCGGTGCAATGGGCGCGTGAGCATTGATGCGCGTCATCCTGGACACCAACGTGCTGCTCGGCGCGCTGATCTCGCCGCACGGCCCGCCCGACACAATCTACCGCGCTTGGCGCGCGGCGCGCTTCGAGCTGGTGACATCGACGGCCCAGCTTGACGAACTGCGGCGCGTGAGCCGATACCCGAAGCTCAAGACCATCCTGCCCGCGCACCGCATCGGCACGATGGTCAACAACATGCAGCGCGCCATCGTGCTGAATACCCTGCCGCCTCTGCCGGAAGGCGTGGACGCGAACGATCCAAACGATGCATTCCTGCTGGCGATGGCCATGGCGGGCGAAGCGGACTACCTCGTAACCGGCGACCGCCGCGCCGGGTTGCTGCAACGTGGCGGCATCGGCCGCACGCGCATCGTCACTCCGGCCACATTCTGCGCCGAGGCGCTTTGACGCCCCATGTCGGCCAGCTTCCTGTCCCCACCACGCAACGCGAACGCTATAGCCGCTATCCAGACACGCTGATGAATATTCAGAGACGAAACTCGAAATCTCAAAACCCGTCATACATAGTATGAAATCGAGAATGAATTTAGAGGCTGTCCGCAGCTATACGGTGAGGTTCGTTCCGTTATGCAATGACGCAATCAGCGGGCAGGAAACATTCCCCTGCCGCGAGTGACAGGCGCACACCAGATCAGACAGGACGGCCTCCATGCGCGCCAGGTCCGCCATCTTTTCGCGCACGTCCTGGAGCTTGTGCTCGGCCAGACTGCTGGCTTCCTCGCAATGGGTGCCATCCTCCAGCCGCAGCAACTCGGCAATTTCATCCAGGCTGAACCCTAGCCGCTGGGCCGACTTCACGAATTTCACCCGCACCACGTCCGCCTCGCCGTAGCGGCGAATGCTGCCGTATGGCTTGTCCGGCTCCGGTAGCAAGCCCTTGCGCTGATAGAACCGGATCGTCTCCACGTTGACCCCGGCCGCCTTGGCGAAAACGCCGATGGTCAGGTTCTCCAAATTATTTTCCATACCGCTTTACTCCGTACATAAGTACGGAAGTAAGGTTACGCTATCCAATCCAAATTCGAAAGGAGAAGCGTATGTCTGAACCACAAACCGGGCGCGGCGCGCTCTTCGCCGGCGGGCTGGCCGCCATCCTCGCCTCGACCTGCTGCCTCGGGCCGCTGGTCCTGGTCGCCTTGGGAATCAGCGGCGCCTGGATTGGCAACTTGACGGCGTTGGAACCGTATCGCCCGTTCTTCATCGCCGCGGCACTCATCGCGCTGTTCTTCGCCTGGCGGCGCATCTACCGCTCGGCACAAGCCTGCAAACCGGGTGAAGTCTGCGCGATTCCACAGGTTCGCTCCGTTTATAAGCTCGTTTTCTGGATCGTAGCCGCCTTGATCCTGGTTGCCATCGCTTTTCCGTACGTCCTGCCGCTGTTCTATTGAAAGGAGATTGTCATGAAAAAAATCGCGATCCTTCTTGCCCTGTCCGCTGCCCTGAGCGCGCCCGCCTGGGCCGCAACCGAGACCGTCACGCTGTCGATTCCTGGCATGACCTGTGGCGCCTGCCCGATTACCGTGCGCACTGCACTCCAGCGAGTGCCTGGCGTGGAAAAGGTTGGCATCGACGAAGCAAAAAAACAGGTCACCGTCACCTACAACGACAGCAAGACCAACGTGCAGGCCCTGACCCGGGCAACCAAGGATGCTGGCTACCCTTCCAGCATCAAGCAGGGAGAGCGGGATCATGGCTGACACGATCATTCTTCAAATCGAGGGCATGACCTGCGACTCGTGCGCCGTGCACACACGGCAGGCTCTGGAGAGGGTGCCCGGCGTCCGCTCCGCCTCGGTGTCCTACCCCCAGCAGCGAGCGGAGATCGAGGTGGACACCGGCGTGGGCCTGGACCCGCTGGTTGCCGCAGTGGCCGCGCTGGGCTACCGCGCCCGGCTCTCGGATACGCCGAATACGCCCTCTGGTCTGTTGGACAAGGCGCTGGGCGGACAGGACGGCGAAACGAGGCGTAGCGGCGATGGAGAGGCGCTGCATATCGCCGTGATCGGCAGCGGCGGCGCGGCGATGGCGGCGGCACTTAAGGCCGTCGAGCAAGGTGCACGCGTGACGCTGATCGAGCGCGGCACCATCGGTGGTACCTGCGTGAACATCGGTTGCGTGCCGTCCAAGATCATGATCCGCGCCGCCCATATCGCCCACCTGCGCCGGGAAAGCCCATTCGATGGCGGCATCGCTGCGGTGGTGCCGGTGATTGACCGGGGCAAACTGCTGGCGCAGCAGCAGGCCCGCGTCGATGAACTGCGCCACGCCAAATACGAGGGCATCCTGGACGGCAATCCGGCCATCACCGTGCTGCATGGTGAGGCTCGTTTCAAGAGCGGCCATAGCCTCAACGTCCAATGGAACGATGGCGGCGAGCGCGAAGTGGCCTTCGACCGCTGCCTGGTTGCCACGGGCGCCAGCCCGGCGATTCCGCCGATTCCCGGCTTGAAGGACACAGCCTACTGGACTTCCACCGAGGCGCTGGTCAGCGCCACGATTCCTGAGCGGCTGGCCGTGATCGGTTCGTCGGTGGTCGCGCTGGAACTGGCGCAAGCCTTCGCCCGGCTCGGTAGCCAGGTGACGATCCTGGCACGCGGCACCTTGTTCCTCCGGGAAGACCCGGCCATCGGTGAGGCCATCACGGCGGCATTTCGCGCCGAAGAGATCGAGGTGCTGGAGCGCACGCAAGCCAGCCAGATCGCTTATGCGGATGGCGAATTTGTGCTTGCCACCGGGCACGGCGAGATACACGCCGATAAGCTGCTGGTCGCCACTGGTCGCGCACCGAACACACACGGCCTGAATCTGGAAGCGGCGGGCGTGGCCGTCAATGCGCAAGGGGCCATCGTCATCGACCAAGGTATGCGCACGAACAGCCCGAACATTTACGCCGCTGGCGACTGCACCGACCAGCCGCAATTCGTCTACGTGGCGGCAGCGGCTGGCACCCGTGCGGCCATCAACATGATGGGCGGTAGTGCGGCCCTGGACTTGACGGCGATGCCAGCCGTGGTGTTCACCGATCCGCAAGTGGCGACTGTGGGTTACAGCGACGCGGAAGCGCAGCACGACGGCATCGAAACCGACAGCCGCACGCTGACGCTCGACAACGTGCCGCGGGCGCTCGCCAATTTCGACACCCGTGGCTTCATCAAGCTGATCGCCGAGAAGGGTTCTGGCCGGTTGCTGGGTGCGCAGGTCGTGGCCCCGGAGGGCGGCGAAGTCATCCAGGTGGCGGCCCTGGCGATCCGCAACCGCATGACCGTCCAGGAACTGGCTGACCAGTTGTTCCCGTACCTGACGATGGTGGAGGGGTTGAAGCTCGCGGCGCAGACCTTCAACAAGGACGTGAAGCAGCTTTCCTGTTGCGCAGGGTGAGGAAAAAGAGGTTTACCCCATTACTTCCCAATTGCCGCTCTATGTTTGATCCCAGGGATCAACCACTGGAACTTGGCATCGCTGTAAATCCACAATATTTCGCGTGGCCACTGTGAGATGGTGAACCAGCGCCGTGGCGGCCAGCAAGCTATCTATCGCTGGCAACTTCTCTCCGCGTTGTTCAGCGGCACCTGTTATACCTCCCCATGCGCTGGCGATATGCTCGTTAACAGGAAGAATACGTCCGACGAAACGAGCTCGCAGATCAACGTCTATCCAATCCTGCAGCGTTGCTCGCTTATCGCCGTCAACAAGCTTGGCAACGCCTTTTTGGAGCTCTCCCAGTGTGAGCACACTAAGAAACCCCACAGACTCCCGTGCGTCTACCCATGTTACGACCCGAGGATCAGGATGCTTTTTGACCAACTCTGACAGAACGCAGGTATCCAGGAGGTATCTCACAGGCTGACGTCGCGCCCCACATCGTGACGATCTCGTTCGACTTCCAGATCAAGCCCTCGCAGTGGAGAGTCCGCGAAGAATTCGGATAACGTCTGGTTCGTCCGTGTCAACGTCCGAAACTGTTCTACGGAGAGCACTACAACTGCGGGCTCACCATGTAAGGTGATGGTTTGCGGACCATCGTTGCGGGCACGCTTCACGACATCGCTCAAATGATTGCGCGCATCCTGTAAAGGCCACTGAGTATTCATGGCAGACCCCCTTCCAGACTTCTGGCGTGACTAGCCAGTTTAGTATAAGCAATTTTAACGCTTGCTAACAGCAGAAACTCACTCATTGTGCACCCAGCAGCGCTGCTGGCAGGATATGAGCATGCTATATTTAAAAAAGGGTCTTTTGCATCTGGTTCCGCGATCATGTTCTACTGCGTTCTGCGTCCTATCTCGCGCTCCTGGCTTATGGCTCTTCTGGTCGCTTCGGCAGGTCTTGTTCTGTCCGACTGGATGAGTTCGCCGATAGCGCAGGCTGATCCTATCTACCGATGGGTATCTCCGAGCGGCGTCATCAGTTACGGAGACCAGCCTCCTCCCGATGCCCGAAAACTTCAGGAGTTACCTCCCGCCCTTCCTCCGGTCCCTGCGCCCTCGCAAAAGCGGCAACCTGCACCGTCACCCAAGCCTTCCACGGAAGGGAATAAAGCGCTGACTGCTATGGAGAGGCTAAACTTACTCACAGCCATCAATAATTATCAACGAAGTCTGCAGCCACAACCAGAATCCCGGCGGCATGTATACATTCCAGCCTATATAGGCCCAGGACCTTACCCCTTTGAACGCCCTCGTCGTCGCCACCGACCTCCACCCTTCCACCGGCGTCCTCTCCGCCCCCCTGCCAATCTGCCACCGACAGTGCTTTTGCCACCCGCGGCACCCGCATCGGCTTATTCTTCACCGGTGCTCTTGCCATAATGCAGAGCAAATGATGGTCTATGCGGCTCTCATTTCAAGGTAAAATGCAGGCACTAAAGGCGGCTCGACGCGAAATGGCCTTGCAACATTGCATAGATGATGATTTTTTCTGACGCGACGGTCACAGCTACAAAAAATCGTGCCCATATCGCTGGGTGAATGGACGGTATGCAGCGGTTGCAGTCGTCCAATGGACTGATCATCATGTTCTCGAAACTCGTCACCATGGCTGTAAACCGTAGCAGTCTTTTGAGAATGGTTTTCGAGAGTTGCAACTCATTTAATCAGGGAACAATTTGCTTGACCGGGCGCACTAGAATTTCTTCCACCAGTACATGCGGCGGCTGTGCAAAACTGTACACTAGTGCCTGGGCAACATCTTCGGGGTGCAGGGCATCCAGGGATTGCCGCCTTTCCCGCATGCTTTCTGTCGGAACATTAAATCCCCACTCGGTCCAGACTGCCCCAGGTTCAATCAACGCCACGCGAATGCCCTCTGGGCCCAATTCCTTTCGCAGCGCGTCATGAAATCCGACCACAGCGAACTTGGTGGCATTATAAACCGACCAACCCGGTAAGCCGTAACGCCCACCTACGCTGGAAACCGTGGAAATCATCGCGCCCGGACGTCCTCTGAGCAAAGGAATGGCCGCGTGCGTACAGCGCAGAACGCCGTAGAGATTGGCGTCGATCATTTCTTGCCATTCTTGCGGCTTGCTGTCCGCAAACTGGGCGTTGTAGCCCAGGCCAGCATTATTGAAAAGTAAATCCACGCCGCCAAACTGCATTTTAACCGTGTCAAAAAGATGCGTAACTTCTTCGGGGTTGCTTAAGTCCGTTGGAACTACCAGAGCAGCATCACCTAACTCCCGAGCCAGTTTTTGCAGACGATCTTGACGTCGCGCTGCCAGCACAACCTGCATGCCTTCGGCTACAAGTAAGCGGGCGCTAGCTTCGCCAATACCACTGGAGGCGCCAGTGATGACCGCTACTTTTCCGCACAAATCCTGCATTTTCACGATGATCTCCTGTCATGACGACTTTTCCGGATAAAATACCGTCTGGTTGGTATTCAACATAGTCATCCAGAGCAGTGCCGTCAAGTTGACGAAGCCAAGGGGGGGGACCCTTTTTTCTAAAGGGTCGGCCGCACGGTACTCTCATCCTTTGCGACCGTAGAACAACGCGACAGGCCGAGCTCCGCGGTCCTCTGTGTCCCGCCCTCTACAAGATGCCGTTCTCTAAAAGCTGGTTGCAAAAGCAACATAAATTGTTATAATTGTTTCATGGCATAGGAGGCGCACCATGACTCAAGCAGCGGTCACGACAGACAAAGAAAGCAAAGTCCATGACCGGTCCGTCCTGGCAAAAATGCTGATGAAGGTTTTCGACCTCTGGATGGTGGTGAATGAAGATCAGCTTGCCTTGCTGGGTTTGGCTGCCGACAATCGTGCCGCCCTCAGTCGGTACCGCAAAGGCGAACCCCTGGGCGCAAACAGGGATCTGCTGGAGCGTGCTGGCCATTTACTCGCCATACATAAAAATCTGCGATTGCTTTTTCCGCATGATAGGGACCTGGCTTATCAATGGATGACTACGCGTAACCGCGCGTTCGATTATCGAACCCCCGTGGAAGTGGTCCGCGAGTGGGGATTCACCGGATTGTTGATGGTGCGGGCCTATCTGGACCATGCCCGGGGCGAATGATTTGGTGGAGTCATTCTTTGACGGTCTGACGCTGGCTGACACGCACCAGACGCTGATTCGCAACATCATCAGTTTGCGGGTGTCGGAGGATCTGTTTAACGATCTTTCGGACAACCCGGAAGACTGGCTCGTGGCGCAGCGGTACGAAACAGCCGCCAAGCCGCACCACTATGTTTCCCAGACGCCTGCCATTGACCGGCCATTCGAGGAATCTGGATGGTTTGCAGCCATCTGGTTCCCATTTAAAAACTGGACGGCAAGCCGATACAGTGATGGTTCCTTTGGCGTTTGGTATGGCGCGGACACGGTGGAAACGTCCGTTTATGAGACGGTGCATCACTGGAAGGCACGGCTGTTACGCGATGCCGGATTTGAGCAGATGGTAATTTCTGGAAACCGGGAAAGCATTACCGTGGATCGTTTGTTATATGGGGTCCGTTGTGACGCCGCGTTGGTGGACCTGCGCCCACGTGTCGCCGATTACCCGGCGCTGGTTGATCCGGAGAGCTATCATTTTACGCAGCCTATGGGCGCTCGACTGAAGGCGGAGGGGCACCCCGGGCTGATTACTCTCTCCGCACGATGTGTCGGGGACGTGTATGCCGTGCTTAACCCCGATGTGTTATCCAACCCCAAAATCCAGTCTTATCTGACTTACCGTCTTACCAGACATGGGGTGCAGGTGAGTAATGGGTCCCGCGCTCCGCAAGGGGCGAACGAAGCGTGGATGTGTGTCACCTGATTCCACGGTCCGGCGAATGCCGCCCAGATCGCGTGCGCCACACCCGACGCCCTGACGCTAACCCATCAGTTTCCCTTTGTTGGCATCGAGAAACGCGGCGGTGACTTTCGATTCGCCCGCTTCCCTGGCGGCCTTCTCGATTTTGGCCTTGGCCATGTTGCGCACGAAAGAAGGCATCTTCTCCATGCGTTGCAGTGCGTCTTCGTCCCAGGGCAGCGTCTGTTCACTCATTCGTCGACTCCTTCATCAGGTAGGTACAGGTAGGGAATTGCGCTTGCGCGCACAGGTATTAAGGATATTATCAAGCAGTCTGCACAGCAAGACACGACGCGCCTGTGACCTCAGGAAAACCAACGCAGGAATGCCGCGGCGGTGAGTGCCGTGACGCCCAGGCCAAAATCGACACCCAGAACCCGGCGCTGCCCTGCGCCCGACCATCCACTTTCAAAGCCCAGGTAAGTCATTCCGAGGATGATACCCGCAACGGCACACGCCATCTTGAGGAACAGTGCCGTCAGGGCGATCCCGTGAATGTCGGGCAAACGGCCATCATAGACATAGCTGGTAATCCCGAAAAGGGCGCCGGTTACCCCCTGGTTAACCCATCCCAAGGTGATTACCCACACCAGCGTTCTCTGCATGCCGGGAGAACGGCGCGCCAGCAGCAGCGCCGCAGCCCCGCCGCCGACGATGGCCACCGCCCCCAGATTGTGCAGCGCCTGAATGCAGGCATAGAGCAGAAGTTGGGTGCTGAAGAAGAAGCCCGACATGGCTACTTGACCGTAACCAAAATGCACCGGTTGACCCCGATGAGGACGTGCGCCACCGTGGCCTCCTTGATGCAGATGTCATGGGTACCGGGCGCCAATGTGCCCAAGGAAAAGGTCCCTTTCAGTTCATGGCTTAATCCGGCCATGTGGTTGTCGACATAGAAGTGGATGTGATTGCCGTTAGGGGCCAGGGTGACATCGTAGGACAGGACCACGGGGACCCCGGCAGCGATCTCGGCGCCATTGGCGGGGGCGAGGATCTGGATATGCTTCAGTCCGGAAGGCGTGGTGCCCTTGGCTTGGGGCATTTTTCCAACGGCGTTGCCGTTCATGGCGAGCTGCAAGGGGGGACTGGCGGCAGCTCCGAGCGAAACCATCATCGGGCATAGCGACACAGCGGCGACCAACAGGATACGGCGGATATCGGGGATCATAAGGCACCTCCAGTGTATGGCCGGACACTACTCCTGCTTGGAGTATAGTAGATGGGAAAGAGAATGCTTCCGCCGTGGTCCGCAATGGCCACCGAACGTGCTGCACTGCGCCTGGCCCATGCGATTTTTCATCGGGATGGGCCCGTTCAGGGCCGTTCGGTGGTCTTTATGACAGGATTTTCTGCCAGAGACGCCTCGTTTCCGGTGATCAGGCGGGTGCCCCGTTTGAAGGTGAGATAGGCCCAGAACCAGTTGAACATCACCGAGATGCGGTTGCGCAAACCCACTAGAAGGGCTACATGAATCAGGCCCCATAGCCACCAGGCCGGTGCGCCGCTCACGTTGACGCCGTTGAAGCTTGCCACTGCAGCTTTCCTGCCGATGGTGGCGAGGCTGCCCATGTGGCGGTATGCAAATGGCGGTTGTTCCGACTGTCCTTGTAGTTTTCGGCGAATCGTTCTTGCCACGTAGACCCCGCCCTGCTTCGCCGCCGGTGCCAGGCCGGGCACCGGTTTTCCCTTCCAGGCATTGGCCAGCGCGGTGTCACCGATGACAAACACGTTCGGCAGACCGGCTACCGAGAGGTCCGGTTCGACTTTCACCCGTCCGCTGCGGTCGGCTTCAGCGTTGAGCCATCGCGCCGCCGGGGATGCCACGACCCCCGCCGCCCACAATACCGTGCGAGACGCCAGGCGTTCGCCGTTGATGCGCACTCCCTCCTGATCAATGTGCTCTACCCTGCTTTCCAGCATGACCTCGACGCCCAGCCGTTCGAGCGAGCGTTGCGCCCTTTCTGATAATACTCCAGGAAAAGTCGGCAGGATGCGCGCAGCAGACTGGATCAGAACCACGCGTGCACTGGCCGGGTCGAAATAGTGGAACTCCTTCTCCATGCCGTGGCACACCAGTTCGGCAATATCGCCTGCCAGTTCGACCCCTGTTGGTCCGCCGCCCACAATCACGAAGGTGAGCAGGCCCAGACGCTCGGCGGGATCTTCGGCAGATTCTGCCTGCTCAAAGGCGGAGAGTATCCGTCGCCGTATTTCTACCGCATCGTCGATGGTCTTCAATCCCGGCGCATGAGGCTCCCACTCGTTCCGCCCGAAATAGCTGTGGGATGCGCCCGTGGCAAGCACCAGGTAATCGTATGACAGACGTCGTTTGCCGATCAACACCGCCCGTTGCGTGGTATCGACCCCGGTCACCTGACCCAGCAGCACCTGCACGTTGAGGTGATCGCAAAACAGGCTGCGCACCGTAGCGGCGATATCGGCAGGGGAAAGCGAAGCCGTGGCGACCTGATATAACAAGGGCTGAAACAAGTGGTAGTTATGGCGATCGATCAGGGTCACCCGCACCGGCGTTTTGGTCAACCGCGCCGCGCATGCCAGTCCACCGAAGCCGGCGCCCACGATCACCACGTGCGGCGCACCCTCCGGCGGACATGCCTGCCTGCCGCTGATTTGCAGGAGGATAGACGAAATCCATTTGTCGAGCGACAGATCGCCCGGTCCATACAGGCCAACCAGTGCCAGCGTCATCATGAAATAGACATCCGCCGGATCAGCCGCGCCGGCTGCATGCATCCCGGCAACGGCCAGCATAAGCAGTAGTGCGGCGGGGCGGGCGGCCAGACCGAAAGTGACGAGCAGCGCGCCTACCAGCGCCAGCGTGGGCGCCGGGGCAAAGTGGGCCAGCGACTTTTCCGGAAGCAGTTTTATCAGCCCGACGGGTATCGAGGTTTCCGTACTTGCCGCCAGCAGTGCCAACCCCAGCCACAGACGGATAAGCAATTGATAGTACGGCCTGAGATATCGCGTAATTGCGCCTGCCAGGCGAGTCAGCGCCGTGGCGAAGGGCAGCGCGGTATCCCCCAATCCTCGGGCGAGGAGATGGTCCAGCGACAGCGGCCCCGCACCACATATCACGAACCACCCGAACAGCACCGCCGAGTACAGGTTGATATCCAGAGCGAGGTAGTTGAACTGGACCACCAGCACGAGAATGAGCATGTACAGCGCGGCCCACCGGGTTGCCAACCCCAGCGCGAGCAACAGCGGGATGATCATCTGTATCGCGGCGCCCAGATAGGTGGGGCTGAGCGGCTCCACCCACGGCACGGGATATGCCGCACCCGACAGGTAGGGCTCGATGCTCAGGCCGAAAATCCTTAATACGCCCGACACAAAAAAGACCTTCGCTAGCCACAGGCGGATCAGGAGGTCCACCACAGGCCCGCCCGAATGCTCCAGCAAGCGGTAGGTGGCAGCGAGGGCGCCTGTCGGAGCCGGCAGCCACCGGGTGGCGAGGTCGCGGAGGCTTCGCTCTGCCCTGTTCAATCTACCGGTCCGCAATAGCCGTAGGTTTGCCGACGCATTGCAGGTAGTCTGGACGCTTGAAGCAACAGCAATATGCCTTATCCATTAAATATTCCATATGATACATAAGTTGGTATTATAGGCGGTGGGGTACATCATGGGAACGACTTGTGCTGTAATACCCAGACGGATAAGGAGCGCGTTATGCCGCAAAGCAGCGGATTGTTGGTCATTGATCTTCAGTTTGGATTTTCCCCCAAGCCGGACCTGGTGGACCGTATCAGGGATGCGACGCAGGATTATGCGGTTGTCGTGGCCACCCGTTTCTGCAATCCGCCCGACAGCCTGTTCCGAACCCGCATGAACGACGGCAACGATGGCGGTGCGGTGATCGACGTGGGGCATGCGGTGGTGATCGATAAGCCGGGTTATGGATTGAATCACGCGGCGATAACCGTCTTGCGTGAGTTTACGGGAATCACCGAATGGGGGCTGGTCGGTAGCCGGACGGGCGCCTGCATCATGGCCTGTGGGTTTTCCCTGTGGGACGCGGGGATACCGTTTCACGTCATTCGCGATCTGTGTGCTTCTGAAAAGGGATCCATGTGCGAAGCGGTCAGCACGGTCCTGCAACAAAAATTTGGCGTGTGACCACCGCTATTTCTTGCCTATATACACATCCACCAGTTCGCCGGGAAACAGGTTCATGTGTGCCGGAATCTTGAACTTGAAGAGAATCGGCAGCACCCGTACGTCCACTTTTTCGGTTCTTTGATCGGACAGTTCGATCTTCGGCGTCACGTAGGGCTGTATCCGCACAAACTGCAGCGGCACGCTGACATTGCTGAGTCCGCGAATGAACATTTTCGCGGTAATGTCTGCGGGGGCCGGAAGCCGTGGCACCAGTATTTCATCCAGATAGGCGCGGACCTGCAGATAGCCGGTCTTTCTGCCCATCACCACGACCGGATTCATCCCCTGCGTATAGGTGCCGTAGACTCCCTGGGGCGACGCGTAGCTGCCGACGGCGGCGCCGATGCGCAGGACATCGCCGGTGACCGGCGCCCGCACGACATATTCCCGCAACAGGGCGTTGCTGGACGCATAGGTTTTTTGTGCCGCGTCATATATGGCTTGTTGATTCCGGATATCGTAACGCCAGGCGCCGGCCCTGGTCAGCGCATACTGCGCCTGTGCCACTTTAAGATTGTTCCGGGCAATCAGGACCGAGTTTTGCACGTTCTCCAGGGCTAGTTTGCTCACTGCCTGGGGATCGATGGCCCTTTCCCTTTGGGTGATTTCCAGTTGTGCCTGCTGGTATTTCAGGCTGGCTCGGGCATATTCGACCTGTTTTTCGGCAATGGTCAGGGTCTCTTTGCGGGGTTCCGCTTTCAGTTCCTGTAACAGGGCCAGGGCGGCCTGGGCCTGGGCCTTGTTCTGGGCCACCAGTTCCTTTTGCACGGAGTCATCGATGGCGAAGAGCAGCGTTCCCTTCGCCACCGTCTGCCCCTCCTGGACGAAGATGCCGGTCACCCTACCGGATACCTGGGGGTAGATGTTGATGTTTTCGCCATCGGCCGCGTAACTCTCGATGATGCCGTTGGCGAATATTCCGTTGACGTAGGGGTTGTAGTTGGTGGCCAGCGGGGGTTGCGGCGGCGTTTGCCGGCTGTATATGTAGGCGCTGACCAGGCCGATGAGGATGCCGACGATGGCGAGCCCGAATAGTATCTTATTTCTCATGGTCCGCTCCTGCCCCAGGAACGATCCGGCCATCCTCCATGCGGATGATCCGCGTCGCGTATTCATAGATTCTGCTGTCGTGAGTCACGATGATGATCGCACGTTGCGTATTCAAAATATGCTCCTTGACGAAGGCGACGATTTTCCTGCCGGTGTCCCCATCCAGGGAAGCGGTAGGCTCATCGAAAATCAGCAGGTCCGGTTGGGCAACGATGGCGCGGGCGATGGCGACCCGTTGCTGCTCGCCCCCGCTTAGTTTGTAGGGCGGCAGGCTTTCTTTTTCCGCCAGACCGACGATCTGCAACGTTTTGCGCGCCGCCGCCAGACTCTTGTCCCAGGGCTCGCGCCGGAGAATCAGCGGAATGGCCACATTTTCCAGGGTGGTCAGGCGAGGAAAGAGATGGTAATCCTGAAAAACGAAACCGATGGTCTGCAGGCGAAAGCCGGCCAGTGCGTCACTGCCCAGCTTCCAGATATCCGTATCCTTCACCACCACATCGCCGTCATCGGGGCGCAGGATGCCGGAGATGATGCTCAACAGCGTGGTCTTGCCGGAGCCGGAGGGGCCGACGATATAGAGCATCTCGCCGAAGTCCACCGCGAAGCTGACATCGCGCAGCGCGTAGGCCTGATTCGGCGCTTCGCCAAAGGATTTGGTGATATCCCGCGCGGTCAGGATCATGCTAACCCCGGAAGACGTCAAAGGGGTCGATGCGGATGACCTTGCGAATGCCGATATAGCTTGAAAAGGCGGAAATGATCAGAACCATGATCAGGGCCAGAAACAGGTTTTCGTAAGTGACCATGGCGGCGTAGTTGGCGATCTTCATTTTCCCAATGGCGATCATGGTGGAGGACAAGAGCACACCGAAACCAAAACCCAGAAAACCCACGACCAGCGACTGAAAGACGATCATCTGGATCAGTTCGCCGCTTTTGGCGCCGATGGCCTTGAGCGCACCGAAGTGCTCCAGATTGTCCAGAACGAACATGTAAAAGGTCTCTCCGGCGATGGATAGTCCGACGAGAAAACTGATCAGGGTCATGATCAGGATGTTGGTGCCCATCCCGGTCTGAAATTCATAGAACCGGTCGTTGCGAGTGATGAATTGCTGATCGGTCAAGGCCAGATAGCCCAGTTGCTTTACCTGCTGCTCGATGGCGGCGATATCCCGAGTGCTCTTCGGCTGCACCAGGAGGTAGGAAATCAGGTAGCGGGTGGAGGGCAGGTCCTGGGTGGCGCGGTTGTAGGTGGTATACAGGGTCGGCAAACCGAACAGGCCGGACACCGGGGTGTGGGCCAGGGCCACGACAACCGCGCGATGATCATTGATCTCAAAGCTGGTGCCTATTTTTGGGCTGCCCAGTTTGGCGTAGTTGGCGTCCTTGACCATGATGAAGGCGTTGTTCTTGTAAATATCCAGAATATTGCCGGAGATGATCGTCGGTCGGCCGAACAGGCTGGCGTCGTCCAGACCGATGATGGTGGCGGACTGATAGGTGCCGTCGTTGAGCTTGACGAGGCCAGCGCCGACATAAAAGGGCACCGCAAACTTTACGCCGGGTATGCTGCGCACCGCGTCCAGCACGTAGTTGGGCATGGGGATACTGTTTTGCGGGGTTTGGACGGCGGGATCCATCACCCACATCCTGGCGCCCACATTCACGATGTTGGACGCGGATTGATAGAGGATGCCGGAGAACATGGAGGTCATCTGCATCATCAGAAAGACGGAGAAGGTGATGCCGATGACCAGGGTGGCGAATTTGCCTTTGTCGTTGAGCAGCAGTTTCAGGGCGATACGGAGCAGGCCGTTCATGGCTGAATGCCTTTTGGTGCGTTGCCCCTGTGCGTGACGCTGATCGCACCCATATTTCTTCAACCTCCGCCTGATTCCAGACAACCCCGATCCTGCCGGCCCGCCAGGTAGAGATGACGATTCCTCGCAGCCATCATGTCACGATGTGCGATCTGCTACCAACCCGGAATGCTGGTCAATCCTCCGTAAACTCCCAACCCTCCCGCAAGAATCGTCACGAACAGCACCAGCCAGAGATAGGGGCCGCGCAAGCGGTGTTCGGCGGGCAGAGCCTTGACGGACAGGGCGACCAGAAAGCCCAGTACCAGGGGCAGGAGCAGCGCATTCATCACTTCGACACCGATGTCGAGGCTGACGAGATTTGGGATGGTGATCACTGCCGCGGCGCCAGCCACGATGATGGTGGTGTAGATCCCGTAAAACCAGGGCGCATCTTTGGGGTGATGCTCCAGCGAGTGGCGAAAGCCGGTGACTTCCCCCCAACCCCAGGCCCCGGCGAGGGAGGCGACGATGGCCGCCACCATACCTGCCCCAAGGATGCCCAGGGAAAACACAATCCGTCCCCAGGTGTTGCCGAGATAGGGAATGATGGCCTCCGAGAGCTGATGCACCGTATTGAGGGGTGCGTTGGGGTTGAGGCGGCCAATGGTGGCGGCTGTGGCGATCAGCACCGCCGCCATGATCGCCTGGGTAATGATCGCGCCGAACGCGGTATCCCAACGGGCATGGCGGTAATGTTCGGGGTGCAGACCCTTATCAGCCACTGCCGACTGCTGGTAGAACACCATCCACGGCATGATGACGGCACCGATATTGGCGGCGACCAGCATCATGTAGTGGTCGTTGGTGATGGGGGCGTGCAGCAGGCCATCCAGGATTTCATGAATGCTGGGATGGCTAGCCCAGGCGATACCAAAAAAAACCAGCTCAAAGAGGCCCATGATCAGGGCGATGCGTTCGACGCGTCGATACGAACCGGTCCAGACGATGGTCAGCAGGGTGGCTGCGGCCAGGGCAACCCCGACCCAGCGCGGCAAGCCATAGAGATGGCTGACGCCCGCGACTCCTGAAAATTCCGTCAGCAAGGCGCCGGTGGTGGCAACACTGAGACCGGCGACGGAGAGATAGGCCCAGCCTTTCCCGAAGGTTTCGCTAATCAGTTCGCCGTGGCCTTTACCCGTAAAAATGCCGAGACGGACCGTCAGCTCCTGCACAATGTAGAGAATAGGCATGAGGACGAATTGCAGGAGCAGCAGCTTGAAGCCCCATTGTGCGCCACTCTGGGCGGCGGTGATGATGCTGCCCACATCCGTATCGGCGAGCATGACCACCAGACCGGGGCCCAGTACCGCCAGGAAGATACCCCAGCGCGAGCGATGGGCCGGGGATTGGATATTGCGGGCAGCGGGCGCAGCAGACATGGAATGATCCGTATTTTTGGTGGTAGACGAGAATGATTCCCGTTTATTGATGCCTTGTCAAGCATCGGGCCGTCTGAAAAATACCCCTAAAAGGAGGTTGTGGCCAGCCTCGGCGCGACCGTTCCATGGTCGGGAAATGCAAGCTTCGCGATGAGCCCGCCGGTTCGGGCGTTGGCGAAACGCAGCGTGCCGCCGTGCAGAGCCATGATACGCTGGCAGATGCGCAGGCCGATGCCGGAACCGTGCCCGGACTGACGGGGCAGCGTGCCGCTGTTCATCGCTTCTATATCCCGTTCAGGCACGCCGGGGCCGTGGTCGCGCAGACAGATTTCGGTGCTGTCCGGGTGGCGGATGATCTGGATGTCCAGACGCCCGCCACCATACCGTCTGGTGTTGTCGAACAGGATGCGGAACACTCTTTCCAGCGCCAAAGGACGGCAGCGCAGGGGCGGCAAGACGGCCGCCTCGACGGTATGTTCTACCTGTACCTCCAGGCCGTAGCGTTCGCGACCTGTTTCGGCCATTTCCATCACCCAGTCGGCCACCTCTACCCGGATGACTTTTTCCTCGTCTCCGCTGCGTACCAGGGTCAGAAACTTGTCGATGGTTTCGTCCATTTCACTGACGTCCACCAGCATGGCCGCTTTCCCGGCCAGTAGATCGGGGTCCTGAAGATGCAGGGTCAGCAACAGACGCGACAGGGGCGTCCGCAGTTCATGGGAAATGCCGGTGAGCAGCAGGGTGCGTTCTTCGTGCAGGCGGTGCAAATCCTTGGCCATGCTGGTGATGGCCTGTTCCAGGTGGCGTACTTCCAGGGGGCCTCCAATGGGTGTGAGAGACTCCGGCATGTCGCCTCGGCCGATGCGCGGCGCTTCCGCCGCCAGCCGGGCCAAGGGGCGATTGATCTGGCGAACGATGATCCAGGCGCCGAGCAGGGTGCAAAGGGCGATGATCCCGAGGCGTATGAACATGAAGCCCCGGCCGCCGAAATTCATGGGGGAAACGCGCAGACCCAGCCAGGGCTGGTGATAGTCCCCGCGAATCCACATCCAGGTGGTATGGGCATCGGCGGGGCCGACCCGGAGTGCCGCGCCGGGGGCAATCCGAGCCAGATAACGGGCGCTTTGGCGCAAAAAATAGTTGTTGGCGGGGGTGCCGGGCAAAACCTGAGGTGATCGCCACTGCAGGGTACCGATGGCGGTGTGATCGGCGCCGGCTGCAATCAGGGCGTGGTCAGTCTGCCAGAGAAATTCCGCAAAGCGTTCGGCTGCGGGATTCAGCACGTACTGATGAAACAGGACATAGACGGCGCCCTGGGTCCCCAGCAGTAAAACCGCGAGCAGGAGCAGCGTCCGACCCAGAGTGCTGCGCGGCCAGAAACTCCGCATGCTCAGGGTTCCGCGACGAACAGGTAACCATGACCCCAAACCGTGCGGATGTGCCGGGGTTGGCCGGGGCTGCCGTCGAGCAGGCGGCGCAGGCGGGAGATCTGCATATCGATGCTGCGGTCATCGTTTTCGAGCTGACGGCCACGGGTCAGCCACATGAGTTTTTCGCGGGTCAGGGGCTGGCCTTCGTGTTGAATGAGGGTTGCGAGGGTCTGGAACTCGGCACTGGTGAGGGACAGGGCTTTTCCGTCACGCAGAATCTCCTGCCGGCTCATATCCACGCTAAAAGGACCACACTGAAAGGGGGCGGGCGCCATGCCGGATGGTCGGTTGGCCCCGCGGACCCGGCGCAGAATCGCCTGGATGCGGGCCACCAGTTCGCGGGGATGAAAGGGCTTGGCGAGGTAGTCGTCGGCGCCCATCTCCAGTCCCAGAATACGGTCCACTTCATCACCCCGCGCGGTGAGCATGAGGATGGGGACATCATGGTGCTGGCGCAGGCGCCGGCAGATTTGCAGGCCGTCTTCATGGGGCAGGCCCAGATCGAGGACGATCAGGTCCACGGGCGCTTCGGCAAGCAGACTTTCGATCTGCCGGCCATCGCTCATGCCTCGCACCCCAAAGCCAAAGCCCTGCAGGTGCGATTCCACCAGACCGCGCAGGCGCAGATCGTCGTCCACTACCAGAATCTGTTTCCGTGTATCCATGAGCACACTCTAACCTGTTGTTCCCGGACGGACCAACATGAATTGTAACAAGACCTTTCGGTGCGCCACAAAGTGACACTCTGTTACGTTTCAGTCCCTCTATGGCAGAGATTGTTACAGGCATCCCCGTTACCATTTGATCGGTTGCGATGACGGTATCGCAGTCTCTGTTTGCGCTTCTGGCGCGTATCCATCTTGCGGTTGATCGAGTGAACGAGGGTTTTGCATGAAAAACGCCAGGTATCCGCATGGCCACAGGCGGCAGAAGGCGGGGCGATCCGCCCCGGGCATGGCCCGGCTGGGCGTCTTGCTCGGGATGGTCGCTGCGGCCGGCTGCGCGGTGGGGCCGCAGCCGGGTGCGCCCAATGTGCCGGCGCCGGCGGCCTATAATGCGCATCCCCTGGACTTGCATGGCGGGCCGCAGCGGATTCGGTGGACGCAGCAGGAATCTCAGGCCTGGTGGTCGCTCTTTCATTCGTCCGCCCTGAACGGCTACATCCGGCAGGCCATGCAGGCCAACCCGGATCTGCAGGCGGCGCGAATGGCCCTGGCGCGCGAGCAATCCCTGATCGCCGTAGCGCAGGGCGGACTGCTGCCCAGTGTCGGTGCCGGTGCCGGAATCGGTCGTGGACGGGCACAGCGCACCGGCGCGAATGGCGGGGCGAGCTACCGCATTCCCGGTAACCTCTATAGTCTGCTGCTGGGCACCATAAACGTCAGCTACAACCCCGACGTGTTTGGTCGCCAGAAGGATCTGGTACATGCGGCCAGGGCGCGGGCGGCAGTCAGTCGCGCCAGTCTGCATCAAAGCGAAGTCTTTCTGGCGGCGGCGGTGAGCCGGGCGGTAATCAACGGTGCTGCGGCACAGGCCCAGCTCGATGCCGCCCGGCAGATCGCCACGGCCGATGACCGTCTGTTGCACCTGCTGCAGCAGGAATATCAGTTGGGTTATCAGAATCTGCAAAGCGTGGATCAACAGGAGGCCATCACCGCGGCGGCGCAGGCGCGCATTGCTCCCTTGCAGGCCGATGTGGCGGTGGCCCGCCATGGGCTGGCAGCTTTGCTGGGCCAGTCTCCCGATACGGATCTGCCCATGCCGACACTCGCCAGTCTGCAATTGCCGTCCAGCCTGCCCACCACCCTGCCTTCGGCTCTGGCCGCGCAGCGCCCGGATATCCAGGCCGCAGCGGCGGAGCTGAAAGTGGCGGCGGCACAGGCCGATGTGGCCACCGCTGATCTGTATCCCCAGTTCAATATCACCGCCGACATCGGTAAGGCGGCCATGACCGGGGGGATGTTCTTCAACCCGATTTCGACCCTCTGGTCCCTGGGGGCGGGGATCGCGGCACCGATTTATAATGGCGGCGCCCTCCATGCCCAACGTCGCGCGGCGCTCGACCAGTACAAAGCGGTCAGCGATCAGTATCGCGGCACCGTACTCAATGCCTTTCGTGAAGTGGCCGATGCCCTGCGGGCTTTGCAGGGCGCCGACACGTCTTATCAACATCGCCTGGCCGCACAGACTGCCGCCGGGGCCGCCCTGCGTCTGGCGGAGGCCCGCTACCGTGATGGCGCCACCGACTATGCTACGGTGCTCGATGCCGAAATCGCATATCAACAGGACACGGTCGCTGCCATCAGCGCCCGTAGTCAGCGTTATCTGGACAGCGTGGCGCTCTTTGTGGCGCTGGGCGACGGCTGGCAGCCTGAAGCCGGTGATGCCCGCCCGGCCAGCGACGCGCAACCCCATTCCGCCATTCACCAATCTCCGGGAGCCCCCGCATGAAGAAGGCCTTTTTCTTACTGGGTATCGTTGTCGTGCTGCTTTTTGGCGGCGTTTATGGCTGGTATCAATGGCGTCAGGGTCGGTTGCACACACGCTTGGCGGTGGCGGCCAATCCGGTGGTCACCGTTTCTGCCACGCGCGCGCAAAACGAGTCGATGGCGGGCGAGTTGACCGCCGTGGGCGAGATCGTGCCGCAACAGGGAGCGGTGCTCAGTCCCCAGACCGGGGGTGTGGTGCAGCATATCGGCTTTCACTCCGGTGCCACGGTGCAAAAGGGACAACTGCTCCTGTCTCTCGACCCCGGCGCTTTGCCCGGCCAGTTGCAGGCCGCCAAGGCCGAGGCCGCCCTTGCGCAGGTGGATTATCAGCGCGCCGAGAAGGTCTTTGCCATCCACGGCATCTCTACCGCTGCACTGGATAAGGCGCGTTATGGTGCCAGTGTGGCCCAGGCCCGGGTGACGGCCTTGCAGGAGTCTCTGGCGGATACGCAGATCCGTGCCCCATTCAGCGGGGTATTGGGCTTGCGTACCGTGAACATGGGGGAATATGTCCATGCGGGTATGCCGGTGGTGCATATCGAAAACCTGCAGACGCTCTACGCCGATTTCACGGTACCCCAGCGTGACGTGCGGGCGGTGCAGGCGGGCGCACCCATACAACTGGACGTGCATGACGGGATTGTCCTGCGCCATTACCGTGCCAAAGTGCAGGCAGTTTCCAGTCACGTGGATGCGCAAAACCGGGCAGTCAGCGTCCGCGCCCTCGTCGATGCGCCACGGGGCTTGAAGCCGGGCATGTTCGTTCGCGTCGTCCTGCAAAAGGAGGCACCCACGGCACGCCTGATGATTCCTACGGTGGCGGTGAGCTTCAATACCTATGGGGACTTTGTCTATGTGCTGACCCCGGGACCGGATCATACCCTGATCGCCAAAGAGCAGCCGGTGACCACGGGCCTGCAGCGCGGCAACCAGGTGGTGGTCCGTTCCGGCCTCAAGGCGGGTGACCTGGTGGTCACCGCGGGGCAGGTCAAACTGCACAGCGGCGACCATGTGCGTATCAATAACGCCGTGCACCTCTGAGGATCCCCATGCATTTCACCGAACCCTTTATCCGCCGCCCCATCCTCGCCATCTCCCTGAGCCTGGTGCTGTTTTTCTTCGGATTGCGTTCCCTCGGCCTGATGCCCATCACCGAATATCCGCCGACCAACAGCTCCATGATCACGGTGACCACCCATTACTTCGGGGCCACCCCGAAAACCGTCAATGCCTTTATTACGGCGCCACTGGAAAAAGCCGTCGGGCAAGCCCCCGGCATCAACTATATGACGGCGGTGAGTGAGGACGGCATCTCCATTCTCACCCTCTATATGCGCATGGGCGAAGATCCCAACGCGGCCTTGTCCCAGGTGCAGAGCAAGGTCAATACGGTCCTCAATCAGCTCCCCAAGGGGGTGATGCAGCCGGTGGTGCAGGAAATGTCCGGCTCCGGCGCCTACCTGATGTTGTTGAGCTACCATGGTAACGGCTTCAATCAGCAGCAGATCACCGACTATCTGACCCGGGTGGTGCAACCCGCCATCCAGTCCGTGCCGGGGGTGGGCCTGACTTCCATCCTGCCGCCGGGCACCGGACCCAACGGCAACACCTATGCCATGCGCGTCTGGCTCGACCCGCAGGAAATGTCCGTGCTCGGCATTACTCCGGAACAAATCAGTACCGCCCTGAAGCAGAACGACTTTGTCGCCGCGGTCGGGCGTCTGCGCGGTCAGTACACGGCGGTCTCCCTGAGTGCCAATACCGCCCTGCATAGCGCTGAGGAATTTCGCAATCTGGTGGTGGCGACAGTGCATGGGGTGCCGATTCGGCTGGGACAGGTGGCCAAAGTCTCCCTGGGCGCTCAGACTTATGACTCATCCGTCATGGTGGATGGCCAGCCGGCGGTCAATATCGGCATCCAGCAGGCTCCCGGCAGTAATGCCCTGAAGGTGTCCCAGGGTATTCAAAAGGTGATGGCCCAGTTGGACTCGACCATGCCGCCGGGCATGAAGGGCTACACCATTTACAATGGCGCGCAGTTCGTCAAAAGTTCTTTGCAGGAAGTGGAAGTCAATATCGCCCTCGCGCTGCTGGTGGTCATCCTGGTGATCTATTTCTTCATGGGCTCATGGCGGGCGCTGATCGTGCCGGTGCTCGCCATCCCGGTGGCAATGGTCGGCGCGGTCACCATCCTCCATGCCCTTGGTTACACGCTGAATTTGCTTACCTTGCTCGCCATGGTGCTGGCTATCGGGCTGGTGGTGGATGATGCCATCATCGTCGTCGAAAACGTCCACCGGCATATCGAAAATGGTGCCACGCCCCTGCACGCGGCGCTGCTCAGCGCCCGTGAACTGGCCAGCCCCATCCTGGTCATGGCGACGACGCTGGTGGCGGTTTTCGCCCCTATGGCCTTCATCGGCGGGTTGGTGGGGCATTTGTTCAGTGAATTTGCCTTTACCATTGTCGCCACGGTGCTGCTGTCCATGGTGGCCGCCCTGACCCTCGCCCCCATGCTCGCCTCGCGGGTCTTGAAGGCCGGGCACGAAGGGCGGATGGCGCATCTGGTGGATCAGGTTTTCGGACGGCTCAAGGCCTTCTATGGGCATGTCCTTCTTGCCAGTCTGCGGGTCTGGCCGGCCACCGTCACGCTGGCGCTGATTCTCACCGGGGGCATTTATTTTCTTTTCTCCATCAGCCAGAGCGAGCTGGCACCGCCCGCCAATCAGGGCATCGTCTATGTCAACGGCGTGGCCCAGCCGACGGCGACCCTGGAGTACATGAACGCCTATGACCGTTATCTGACCAAGACGGTTTTCAATAAAATCGACAGTCGCAGCCACAGCTTCGCGGTCAATGGGGTAGGTATCGGCGGCATGTTGCTGAACAACGAGGTGATGGCCGGTGTGGTGCTCAAACCCGAGCGCGGCAATGTCACCACTCAGCAGGTCAAAGAAAAAGTGCAGAAACTGGCCGAGCAGGTGCCGGGCATGAAACTCTCCGCCTTCGGCCTGCCGCCCTTGCCGGGAGCGGCGGTGGGGCTGCCGGTGCAGTTCGTGCTCACCAGTACCGGCGGCGGCTATCACCAATTGGATGCGGTCTCCGGCAAGCTGGTGCGGGAGGCCAGGGCCAGCGGCCTGTTCTCCTTCGTCTGCAAAAATCTGAAGTATAACAACCAGATACAGCAACTTCATATCAATCGTCAGATGGCTGCCTCCTTCGGCCTGAGTATGGCGGATATCGGGCAGAATCTGGAAACCCTGCTGGGCGGCAACTATGTCAATTATTTCGACATGGGTGGCCTCAGCTACCGCGTCGTGCCCCAGGTGCCACCCGCGTTGCGCGCCAATCCGGATTTCCTGAAGGCCTACACCATCAAGACGCCCTCCGGTGCGCAGGTGCCGCTGTCCACCTTTGTCTCCCTGAAGTCGCGACCGGCACCCACTTTCCTGCCGCAGTTCCAGCAGTTGCCCGCGGTCTTCATTCAGGCTAACCCGGCACCCGGGGTGTCTTTGGGCCAGGCCCTGCAATTCCTGCGGAACCATGCCCAGAAAATCCTGCCCGCCGGGGATCAGATCCACTATGCCGGCGTGTCTCGTCAGTACATGCATCAGGGTAGTGCCCTGGTGGTCACCTTCGGTTTTGCGCTGATGATGGTCCTGCTGCTGCTGGCGGCGCAGTTCAATAGCTTTCGCGACGCACTGGTGGTGCTCACCGCGGTGCCCGTCGCGCTCTTCGGCGCCCTGCTGCCCATTGCGCTGGGCGCCTCCAGCGTCAATATTTATTCCGAAGTGGGTATGGTCATGCTCATCGGGTTGATCGCCAAACAGGGCATTCTTATCGTGCAATTTGCCCGTGTCATGCAGGAGGAAAAGCATTTCGACCGGCGCCATGCGGTGGCGGAAGCGGCAATCCTGCGCCTACGCCCTATCCTCATGACGGTGGCGGCGATGATTGCCGGCGCCATACCCCTGCTCTTCGCCAGTGGCGGGAATGCCGATGCGCGGTTCTCCATGGGACTGGTCATTGTCAGCGGTCTGGGCTTCGGGTCGCTGGTTTCGCTCTTTGTGATTCCCGCGTTTTATGTGTGGTTCGGGCAGGTGGTACGGAAGCCGGAGAGCGATAAATATTGCATGAATCAACCCCTCGGCATCGAGGGGATGAAGGTGCAGAATAACAGGTCTGGAAAAGATGCATGAAGGACGAATCGCCATGTTTTCCGATGTCCTCGACTTCTGGTTTCACGAGATCGCACCGGCGCAGTGGTGGGCGGCCGATCCGGCGTTCGACGCGTTGATCCGCAGCCGCTTCGGCGCATTGCATGCGCAGGCGGTGCGCTGCGAGCTGTACGGCTGGCGCGACCGGCCCGAGGGTCGGCTGGCCGAAATCATCGTGCTCGACCAGTTCTCCCGGAACATGTTCCGCGGCGATCCGCGCGCCTTTGCCGCCGACACCCTGGCTCTCGCGCTGGCGCAGGAAGCGGTGGCCCGCGGTGCCGATCGGGCGCTGCCGGCCGACCAGCGCAAATTCGTCTATATGCCCTATATGCACAGCGAATCGCCGGCAATTCACGTCGTCGCCGAGCAACTGTTCAAGGCCAACGGCCTAGCGGACAACTACGACTACGAACTGCGGCACAAGGCCATCGTCGACCGCTTCGGGCGCTACCCGCATCGCAACGCCATTCTCGGCCGCGAATCGACCGACGAGGAACTTGCCTTTCTCGAACAGCCGGGGTCGAGTTTCTGAGCGCCCCAGGGCCTATGCCTTACTCCATTTCAGAGAGGCGACAACTACCCTGACACCGGGGGGTACCGCAAGGCGGCTGCCCAAGGTGATGCAGGTGCGGAGAACAATCTGGGTGTGGCCTATAATTATGGTAATGGGGTAGACAAAAATTTTTCACGCGCTGTGTACTGGTATCGTAAAGCTGCTGATCAGGGGAATTCCAGTGCCCAAACGAATCTGGGCGTTGCCTATTACCAGGGCGACGGAGTGAAAAGTAGCACCAAGGAGGCTCTACACTGGTGGACGAAGGCTGCCAAGCAGGGCGATGCGCGTGCACGTAGCTATTTGAATGTGGTAAAACTGACGTCACAGGGGGCTCAGTAACCTGAGCGGGAGTGTCGGAATTTCTATGTGTGAGGCGGTTTGGGACGTTTCCGCATGGGGTTCGTCAAGATTCATTCGGTGACGGCGATCAGGATGTCGGCAACGCTGCGTGTCTTGGGGTCGTTGAAGACCTTCATCCAGAACTTCGCGCATGGAACATACGCACATGTATACGCACGATGCCCACCAGCATCTCTACAATTTCCCGGTAGTTTCGGGAATCCGCCACAGCCATCCGCATGTTCCAGGCCTGCATCAGTTGCATAAGCATCATGCATAACTGGTTTCAGAATTTCCCTCTCCTTGCAAGGCTCGATGACGGTCCGGAAAAAAATCTGCTGATCACTGCACAACCCATAACCTGGGGATCGGGAGAAATCGTATTTCATGCAGGCGCGCCCTGCCATCAGTATTTATTGGTGCTGGAGGGACAAATCCGAGTGCAGCAAACTTCTGCGACGGGACGAGAAATCGTATTGTACCGCATCGGACCCGGAGAATCCTGCATTCTGACGACGGCTTGCCTGTTCAGCCATCGTCCTTATCCGGCCATGGGCATCACCGAATCTGCGGTTAAAGCCGTCAGCCTTTCTCAATCTGTTTTTGAGCGTCTCGTCGCGCAATCTAGCATTTTTCGGGAGTTTGTTTTCAACGCCTACGGAAACCGTTTGACTGATTTGCTCGCACTGGTTGAAGACGTCGTTTTTACCCGTCTGGATGTGCGGCTGGCAAAAAAACTGTTGGAGTTGGGAGGCGCTACGCCGTGCATCCACATCACCCATCAGGCATTGGCCACAGAACTCGGATCAGCCCGGGAGGTAATCAGTCGTGCTCTGAAAGAGTTTGAAATACGTGGCTGGATCCAGCGTAGTTCAGGACAGATCCAGATCATTCATCCTCAAGCGCTCCGTCAATTGGCGCATTCCGAATGTTGATCCCTGATTCATTGGGTGAGTAAGTCACAGACAAGCTGCCATAAACAGCCTACGATACAGTTCGGATGAGCACACAAAAGGAGTCCAAAATGTCTGTATCTTCGCTGTTTAACGAAGGCATGCCCGACCGGTTGATACGGGTCATTGTCGGGATTGTTGTCATTGCACTGGTGTTTGTCGGACCCAAAACCCCTTGGGGGTGGTTGGGGCTTGTTCCTTTAATCACCGGTCTGGTGGGTTGGTGCCCCGCATACACGCTCTTGGGTATCAGGACTTGTCCCTTGCGGAAATCATAACGTAGACAGTCCCGTTTCAGGAGGATGCCGGAAGCCCATATCGAGCGGTGTGTGCTATATTTTCATCCCTGCAAAAGGGCGGGAGCGGGTGTGATTGCGGCATGGATGAAATCAGCGGAAAGCATCAGGCAGGGTTTTGTGGCGGGGCAGGCGCGGCCTTTGATGCCATGGACCCTGACCAAAAAGTGGCTCTGGTGCGGGCTTTGCGCTGGCCGCTGTCGGCTTCAGCGGGCGCGCGGTCCTGTTCGACGACGCCGGGCCGTCCTGTCCGGCCACTGCTCGTGGACCCAAAAAATTTACCGCGGCGTCGCGCGCTGACCACTGCGACTGGTCGATTTGCCTTGCTCCATGCCCTCGCCCACATTGAATTCAATGCCATCAATCTGGCGCTGGACGCGATTTGTCGTTTCCCCGGTCTACCCGACGATTTCTATCGCGACTGGTTGCGGGTGGCGCAGGAAGAGGCGGAGCACTTTGTCCTGTTACGCGAGCAATTGCGACGCCTCGGTGGCGATTATGGCGATCTGCCCGCCCACGACGGTCTGTGGGAGATGGCCCTGGACACGGCGGCAGACCCACTGGTGCGCATGGCGCTGGTGCCGCGCGTCCTGGAAGCGCGGGGGCTGGATGTCACCCCGGCCATGCGCGAACGGTTGCTGGCCGCAGGGGATGCAGAAGCGGCCGCCGTGCTGGAGCGTATCGAACGCGATGAGCGCGGGCATGTGGCGGTGGGCAGCCGCTGGTTTCGCCATCTCTGTGCGCAACGCGGGCTGGAGCCGGACCGCACCTTCAAGACGCTTTTGCAGCAGCGTTACCGGGGACGGATTCAGGGGCCGCTGGCGCTGACGGCGCGGCGCGCGGCGGGCTTCTCGGAGCCGGAGCTGGACTGGTTGCAGAGCCGCATCGGACAACCCGCCGCCGCGCGGCCGGAGCAGGCGTGCCATGATTGAGCGGATACTGGGCATCGAAAGCTCCTGCGATGAGACCGGGCTTGCCCTCTATGACCGCCAGCATGGCCTGCTCGGCGAAGTGCTGTTCAGCCAGATTGCTCTGCACGCGCCCTACGGCGGTGTCGTGCCGGAACTGGCATCGCGGGACCATGTGCGCCGCCTGCCCTTGCTGCTCGACGAGTTGCTGGCGCAAACCGGTGGGCGGCGTCCTGACGCCATCGCCGTCACCGCCGGGCCGGGACTCATCGGTGCCCTGCTGGTGGGGGTGAATTTCGCCCGCGGCCTCGCCATGGGCTGGGATATCCCGGTGATCCCCGTGCATCATCTGGAAGGTCACCTGCTGGCGCCGCTGCTCAATGGGGTGGACCCCTTCCCGGCGGTGGCCCTGCTGGTTTCCGGTGGGCATACGATGCTGGTGGAAGTTCGGGGCATCGGCGACTATATTTTATTAGGGGAGACGCTGGACGACGCCGCCGGTGAAGCCTTCGACAAGGCGGCGAAGATGATGGGTCTCGGCTATCCCGGCGGGCCAGCGCTGGCCGCCCTGGCGGAGGGGGGAAATGCCCAGGCTTTTCGCCTGCCGCGGCCACTGCTGGACCGACCGGGACTGGACTTCAGCTTCAGCGGTCTGAAAACGGCCTTCCGCTTGGCCTCCATGCCCATCGCGCCCGACGACGGGCAAAAGCGGGGCGATCTGGCCGCCAGTTTCCAGGCGGCGGTGGTGGAGACGCTGTTCACGAAGTGCCAGCGCGCCCTGCGGCAGACCGGGCGGAGGTGTCTGATCGTGGCCGGCGGGGTCGGTGCCAATAGGGCGCTGCGAGCGGCCCTGAACGGCTTGGTGTCTGAAGGTGTCGAAGTCTTTATCGCCGATCTCGCGCACTGTACGGACAACGCGGCGATGATCGCCCTCGCCGGCGCCCTGCACACGGAGCGGGCTCAGGCAGCCACGGCGGACTTCCCGGTGCGGGCGCGCTGGTCCCTGACGGAGGAGGAAGCGTGATGAACGAACCATTTTCTCTGGATATGATCGTCGACGAGCTGGCGGCACAGGATGTCGACTTTCAGGAGGGCCTGGACTGGCAGCAGACGGATCATCCGCAGGAAGCGGCCATCGCCTTCCGGCGCGCACTGGAACATGGCCCGAAGAGTGCGGTGATCTGGACCTTCTACGCTTGGGCACTGTCTGCTTCCGACGACCCACACGGGGCCATCGCCGCCTGCCGCCGCGCCATCGCCTGCGATGCGGAGTGGGGGCAGGCGTGGAATGATCTCGGTGAATATCTGATGGACGCTGGCCGTGAAGACGAGGCACTCTTCGTGATCCGCCGCGCCCTGAAGGCCAAACGCTTCGACAGCCCGCATCTGGCGCAGATGAATCTGGCCCGCTACTACCTGCATAAAGGCAGCATGCGCCGTGCCCTGGCCGCAGCGCAGGAGGCGCAGCGGCTGGTTCCCGGGTTTCGCCCGGCGGCGCGACTGGCGGACTGGATCAGCGACCGGATGCAGGAGTGGAACATCCGGGATTGACCGGTCTTAGCGTCTTTTGAAGGGACGTTCGCTGCCATCCAGCAAACGGCGGATATTGCCGCGGTGCCGCCAGAGGATCAGCAGCGCCAGCACCAGAACGAGTAGTCGCATGCTCGTGGCGGCAGAGACCGCAAAGACGATGGGCACCGCGCCGACCGCCGCCAGCAGCGCCGCCAGTGATGAAACCCGCGTTACGGCGAACACCAGTATCCATATACCCAATATCGACAGGCCCAGCACCGGCAGGAGCGGCAGCAGAATACCCAGCGCCGTGGCCACCCCCTTGCCGCCGCGAAAACCAAAAAACACCGGATAGAGATGGCCAAGAAAGGTGGCGAGGGCCACGGCGGCCAGCGCCCAGTCCTCCAGCCCGAGCAGGCGGGCGATGACGATGGGGACGACGCCCTTGGTCAGGTCGCCGAGCAAAGTCAGCAAGGCGGCCTTTTTGCCACCGATGCGCAGGATATTGGTGGCGCCGGGATTGCCCGATCCGGACTGGCGCGGGTCCCCCAGACCCAGGGCGCGCGCCACCAGAATGGCGGTGGCTATGGAACCGACGGCATATCCCCCGCCGATCAGGGCAACATCCAGAAGAAGTGACATGCAGTGCTTTAGCCGGAAAATTGGTTATTATAGGCCGAGCTGCGGCGGATTGCCGCTTTTTTCGGGATAATCATGGATATTCTTTTTGTACGTGAACTGAAGGTGGACACCCGCATCGGCATTTACGACTGGGAACGTCAGGTCAAACAGACGGTGCTCATCGATCTGGATATTGCCGGGGATGCGGGGGCTGCGGCGCGAACCGACAAGGTGGAGAACACCATCAACTACCAGACCATCTGCCAGCGCCTGGTCGCCCATGTCGCCGCGTCAGAAGTGGAACTGGTGGAGACCCTGGCCGAGCAGATCGCGGACATCGTTCGCGGCGAGTTCGGCGCCGCCTGGGTGCAGGTGACGGTGCACAAACCCGCCGCCGTGCGCGGCACACGGGACGTGGGGGTGAGGATCGAACGGGGCAGTCGCCTGCCCTGAGCAACCAAAGGCCCTGGTCAGGCCGACACCACCATCCCGTACAAATCATGGGCATCCGCCCGGCTGATCTCCACCTCCACCCAGTCCCCGACCTTCAACCCCGCGGCTTTGCCCAGATGCACCACACCATCGATCTCCGGGGCATCGCTGGCGGAGCGGGCGGTGATTTTGCCGCCCCGGCCCACAGCGTCCACCAGCATGCGCTGACGCTGGCCTACCCGGCGTTGTAGCCGCTGGCGGCTGATGGCTTCCTGCACGGCCATGAATGCGGCGCGGCGTTCCTCTTTGACCGGCTCCGGCACCGCTCCGGCGATCGCGTTGGCGGGCGCACCTTCTACGGCGGAATAGGCGAAACAACCGACCCGATCCAGCTCGGCCGCACGCAGAAAATCCAGTAATACCGCAAAGTCCGCATCGGTCTCGCCGGGGAAGCCGACGATGAAGGTGCTGCGGATGGTCAGGTCCGGCACCGCCTGGCGCCAGCCGAGAATCCGGTCGAGGGTCTTTTCGGCGGCGGCGGGGCGGCGCATGGTCTTGAGGATGCGCGGACTGCCGTGCTGCAGGGGCACATCCAGATAGGGCAGAATTTTGCCAGCCGCCATCAGGGGCAGGAGTTCGTCGATATGCGGGTAGGGGTAGACGTAGTGCAGACGCACCCAGACGCCGAGTTCCCCCAGAGCCGCGCAGAGATCGGTGATGCGGGCCTTGAGCGGGCGGCCGTTGTGAAAGGCGGTGCGGTATTTGCGGTCCACCCCGTAAGCCCCGGTATCCTGGGAGATCACCAGCAGTTCTTTGGCGCCACCGGCCACCAGCGCCTCGGCCTCGCGCAGAATATCGTCCGGCGCGCGGCTGACCAGTTTGCCGCGCATGCTGGGAATGATGCAGAAACTACAGGACTGATTGCAGCCCTCGGAGATTTTGAGGTAGGCATAGTGGGGCGGCGTCAGGCGCAGGCCCTGGGGCGGGACCAGGTCGGTGTAAGGGTCGTGGGCCGCAGGGAGCGCCTCGTGAATCGCGTCGAGCACGGCATCGGCCTGGTTGGGGCCGGTGACGGCGAGCACCTTGGGATGGGCGCCGCGCACAAAGTCGCCGCCCTCGCGGGCACCGAGGCAACCGGTGACCACCACCTTGCCGTTCTCATCCAGCGCCTCGCCGATGGCCTCCAGGGATTCCTCCACCGCCGCGTCGATAAAGCCGCAGGTATTAACGACGACCACATCGGCGCTGGCGTAATCCCCCACCAGCAGATAGCCCTCGGCGCGCAACCGGGTGAGGATGCGCTCGCTGTCCACAGTGGCCTTCGGGCAGCCGAGGCTGACGAAGCCGACTTTGGGCGGCGTATTTGCGCCCGCCTTCAAAAGGTATTGCTCACGCTGACCACTCCCGGCACCGCGCCGACGATACGTTCGACCACCTGTTTGAGATCGATGACGGCATTGGGGCAGCCCGCGCAGGCGCCCTTCATGCGGACGCGCACATCGCGTTCGATGATTTCCACCAGTTCGATATCGCCGCCATCGCGGTGGAGGATGTGGTGTACCGTTTGCACTGCCTCTGCCACGGCCGCAGGGTCGGGCAGGGGGTCGTCGGGACCGTAGCGTTTCTGGCGGTCAAGTCCGCGTTCGGCCATGGCCTGGGCGTGGGCGATTTTGGCCGCGGCGAGGGGGTCTTCCGCCTCCAGGGCGTCCAGTTCTTCTTCGCTGTAAAAGCGGATGGGGGATTTTACGGTGGTGCGCATGGCCGTCAATATAACATGCGGCCGCCGTCGACGACGAGGTTGTGGCCGGTGACGTAAGGTGCATCGAAGAGCAGATAGGCGATGGCGCCGGCAATATCCTCCGGGCTGCCGACGCGCTTGAGCGCGTTGCGTTCGATGAGCCCTTGCTGGTCGCCGTCGGGTGGGTCTTTGTCCTCGGCCCAGAGCACCACGCCCGGCGAAACGCTGTTGACGCGGATCTCCGGCCCCAGTTCCTTGGCGAGGGCGCGGGTCAGGGCCAGCAGGCCCGCCTTCGTCACACTGTAGGGCAGATAACCGCGCAGAGGGATTTCGGCGTGGATGTCGCCAATGTTGACGACGGCGCCGCCGGTTTTTCGCAAATACGGTGCGGCGACCTGGGTCAGGAAGAGGGGCGCGCGCAGATGCACGGCCTCCATCGCCGCCCAGTCTCCCGGCGTGATTGCGCCGAAAGGAGCAGGGGAGTACAGCGAAGCGTTGTTGACGAGGCCGTGCAGGCAACCAAAATGCCCGATAGCGGTATCCATCAGGCGGGCGGGCGTTTCTGGGTCAGCCAGATCGCCCGCGATCAACAAGGGTTCGGTTCCATGCCGTGCGCGCAGCTCCTGCGCCAGGGCTTCGGCGTCTGCGGCGGATCGCTTATAATGCAGGGCGAGCTGGCAGCCTTCCGCGGCGAGCTGGCGGGCAATGGCGGCGCCTACCCTGCGGGCGGCGCCAGTGATGAGAACAACTTTTCCGGTAGCTTTCAAGAGGTGTCCATGCGCGTAGAGCGTCCCGATTTTTTAACCCATTCTCACGGGGCGCGCAAGACAAGTCTGCCCGCCCCGGACGCCGATGCGCTGGCCCACTCGTCCGCACTGCTGACCCATATCCGGCGGGAAATCGATGCCGCAGGTGGGGTGATCCCCTTTCGTCGTTATATGGAACTCGCCCTCTACACGCCGGGGCTGGGCTATTACATGGCGGGGCAAACCCGTTTCGGCGCGGCGGGCGACTTCGTCACGGCACCGGAAATGGGACGGGTGCTGGCCGCCGTGCTGGCGCGGACCCTGCAACCCGATCTGGGGCCGGATGGCATTCTGGAATTCGGCGGTGGGAGCGGCGCGCTAGCCGGCCAGATCCGGGATATTTTGCCGGACACACCCTACACCTTGCTCGAACCCAGCCCCGATTTGCAGGTGCGGCAACGATCAGCCGTGACTGGTATTCAGCATCTGCAAACTCTGCCGGAGCACTGGCGTGGCGTGATGCTCGCCCACGAAGTGCTGGACGCCATGCCGGTGCAGGTGCTGGAGTTGGACGCCTCCGGGCAGTTGCACGAATGCGGTGTGCGCTGGAATGGCGAGGCACTGGATTGGGTGATGTTGCCTCCACCGGTCGCTGCGCCTCTGGCGGCGCGGCTGGCGCCCTATGTAACGCATTGGCTCCGGCCCTATCGGACGGAAATCAACCTTACTGCCGAATCCTGGCTGCGCGAGGTCGCCGCCCGCCTGGACTCTGGCGCCATCCTTCTGATCGATTACGGGCACGAGGCGGCGGAGTTTTATCATCCGCAGCGGCAGACGGGCAGCCTGCGCGCCTATTATCGCCACCACTGGCTGGATGATCCCTTTTATCTGCCAGGCCTCTGCGACCTCACCGCTCATGTGGATTATACCGCGCTGATGACTGTTGCGGTGGAGGCCGGGCTGGAGGTGACCTTTTATGGCCATCTCGCCCGCTTTCTGGTGGAATACGGGCTGGCCGAGGTGTATGGCAGCCTTTGTGCGCAGGTGGGTGAGGACGGCCGCTTCGCCCTGAATAATGAGATCAAACGGCTCACCCTGCCGCAGGAAATGGGCGAGAGCTTCAAGGTGTTGATGCTGAGAAAGCGAGAGAACACTTGACCAGCGAGACCATGCAATTCAGGGTCAGGGACCGTCAGTCCGCACGGAAGCGGCGCGCCTGGAGCCATTTGTCATCCTGGCTGCGCAGGGGTCTCTTTGGGATCAGTTGACGGTATATTCTGACGGATCGCTGTGGTGTTCCAGAACACCTTCCATCCATTGCCAGAAATGCCAGGTTACGAGGCACATCGTGGGCAGGGAAAGAAAGGTCATCATCATTCCCGCAAGGTGTTCGTCGACCAACGGGGTCAGCCCCCAGAGCATATGAGACGATTGCGCGGGATTCATGCTCATGGCGCTCCAGAACCAGATGCCACCCATCGCCATCATGGCCATTTCCATGATCCACACGTAAAGCGCCTTTTGCAAATGGTTACGCAGATTCGGCCACGACGGGAATACCTGAAGAGACTGCATCCAGACAATGATTCCTGAAACCAGATAAACGCCCGGCAGCAAGGCAAAAACCAACGGGCTTTTTAAGCCCAGCGACATCTGATCGGACATGTCCCATATCACCAGTATCACGGCCAGAATAACTGCGGTAACGGGGGGGCGATGCAGGAATCGCAACAGCTTCCAGAATGCGCCGTTCGTTTTTGCATCGATCAGTTTAAAAGGAATTCCGAATACGATCAGTGGCGCCGCCAATTCGAACTCACCCATGAGCTTTAAGGTGTACAGCGTCATCGATTCAGGCACAAAGGCATTGAGCGGAGATTCCCAAAGAAACATCGTCATCAGTATTCCGGCAACAAATGTCCACACTTTCCACTTGGACCAGTTCGCGTCAGAGCCCCGATCTGCCATGTAGCGATCATATTGTTGAAAATAGTAGGTTATCACGCCGATGGCCCCGAGCCACGGGATAGGGTTGAGGTTCATCAGCAATAACGTTGTCAGCCTGACGGGTGCGCCTGCCACCAGATATCCCGACGCATATAAGACAATCACCACCAGCGATATTGGTAAGGCTATTTTCCAACGCCGTATGAGACTACTCGCCCAAACCATATATCCCATTTGCAACTGTTTCATGTCGCCACCTCTTCCTTTCGGTGTGTACGGTGCACCTCAATACCATACGGCAATTTTACCGAAAAACAAGGCATGAATCGCGTCTTGGCGCTGCCCCACCCAACCCGTCCCTTGCCGTCATGCCGCCAGCGCAAATCCCAGCGCCGGCGTACCGCCGGTATGTTCCGGAATGCGGCAACACCTGATTCCGGCGACGTGAACAATCCTATGCCCACCCGAACTCCCGTAAAATGCGGCAAATTGTCGCACCCCGATATCAGGAGCATTGTGCTTCTCTGGTGACAGCCGCTTGCCGGAATGGGCCGGGCTGTGCGTGTCCACACATGATGGCCGGGAAATGCGACACTTAGCTATTGGGATCGTCGATTAGAGTCGGCCATTGCCGCTCAAATTACCCGTGAGTAATGCACCGGCTTTTGCGCGAGGTAGGCGTCGAAGGCCATGCAGATATGGCGGATCAGCAGCCGCCCCTGCGGCGTGACCGTCAGGGTATGGGCGTCCATGTGCAGGAGTCCATCACTCGCCATGGCCTCCAGGGCGGGCAGGCTGGCCGCGAAATGCTGGCGGAAATCCAGACCGAACTGTCGGTTCAGCGCGGCAAAATCCAGGCTGAAATCGCAGATCAGACGGGTGATGATGTGGCGGCGCAGCAGGTCCTCGTCGCTCAGGCGCAGGCCGCGCTCCACCGGTAAGTGGCCGCTCTCCAGGGTGGCGCCCCAGGTATCCAGATCCTTGATGTTCTGACTGTAGGTGGGGCCGACCATGGCGATGGCGCTCATCCCGAAGGCCAGCAGATCCGTCCCGGCATGGGTGGAGTAGCCCTGAAAATTGCGATACAGACTGCCTTCCCGCTGTGCGATAGCCAATTCGTCATCGGGCAGGGCGAAGTGGTCCATGCCGATATAGAGATAACCGGCCTGCTGCAGGGTGGCGATGCTTTCGGCGAGGATGCGCAGCTTGGTGTCGGGGCTGGGGATGTCCGCATCGGGGATCCGCTTCTGGGGCGGGAACCGCTCCGGCAGGTGGGCGTAATTGAAGACGGACAGGCGATCCGGGCGCAAGGCGAGAACCGCCTCCAGCGTCCGGGCAAAGCTTTCCGGGGTCTGCAGGGGCAGGCCATAGATGAGATCAAGGCTGACGGAGCGAAAGCCAAGCTGGCGCGCCTCGCCGATGACACCCGCAGTGAGTGCAAAACTCTGTTCGCGATGCACGGCTTTCTGCACTGCCGTATCCAGATCCTGCACCCCGATGCTGATGCGGTTGAAGCCGAAGTCGCGGAGGAGGCGGAGCGTGCCGGGCTCCAGCGCGCGCGGGTCGATTTCGATGCCGTATTCACCTCGATCATCCGGGAGCAAAAGGAAGTGTTTGCGGATGCTGTCCAGGAGGGTGGTCATGTCATGCCGGCGGAGGAAAGTGGGAGTGCCGCCGCCGAAATGCAGCTGGTCCACGGGACGGTTGCCGTCGATGTGGGCGCGTGTCAGGGCCATTTCCCGGTCCAGATGGGCGACATAGGGTGTTCCCCATTCGTGATGGCGGGTGACCACCTTGGTGCAGGCGCAGTAAAAACACAGGTGCTCGCAAAAGGGGATATGGAAGTATAGGGAGAGTGGGCGACCGCTGGCATTGGAGCGGTCGAGCGCGCCTTGCAGCGACCTTTCATCGAAATCTTCGCGGAAATGGGGGGCGGTGGGGTACGAAGTGTAGCGCGGCCCCGGCCGGTCGTAACGGCGGATGAGTTCCGGGTCGAAAATCAGGCGTTGGGTGGGCGTTATGGTCATCGGCTTTTGGCTCCGTCGAAACGCGGTTGCAGGGTGATCATAAGCCTGGAATATCCTTTACCCCAAGCAGGTTGGCCGCTACGCTGGCGCGGATTTCGGCGAGGAAAGCCTGCATGTGCGGCTGCTCCGCCTGCTCCGCCGTGGTGGCCGCCTGCAGTGTTTGCCAGAGACCCTGCGATCCCAGAGGAATGGCGCGGACATAGTTTTTCTCGCCGTAACTTCCCACCGCCCAGGCTGGTAACGCGGCGATGCCCTGCCCGGAGGCGACGAGCTGAAGAATGATGACGGTGAGCTCCGCGTGGCGCCGCCGCCAGGGCTGGATACCCGCAGGCTGGAGAAATTCGCGAAAAAGATCAAGGCGGCGATCCTCTACCGGGTAGGTGATCAGGGTTTCTTCCAGAAAGTCCGCGGGGGTCAGAAAACTGCGTTCAGCCAGAGTGTGCCGCGGATTGACCAGTGCGACGACTTCATAAGCGAAGAGCGGGTGCACGATAATATCGCAGCCCATGGCATCCGGGGCGGTCAACACCATGAGGTCGGCCTGATGGCTCTGGAGCAGGGGTAAGGGATCCTGCTGAAAGCCCGAAACCAGATCCATTTCCACGTCCGGCCAGTTCTCGCGAAAGTGGTTCATGGCGGGCGTCAGCCAGTCGAAGCAGGTATGGCATTCGACGGCGATACGCAGGCGGCCGCTGTTGCCCGCTGCCCGCCGTCGCAGTTCCTCCTGCATCTGCCGGATACGCGGCAGCACTTCCCGGGCCACGGCCAGCAAGGCCTCTCCGGCGGGGCTCATGCGTAACTGCGCGCCACGTTCCCGATCCAGGAGATTGACACCGTATTCTGCTTCCAGCCCGCGCAACTGGTGGGAGAGCGCGGATTGGGTGAGGTGCAGGCGTTGCGCCGCCGCGGCGAGGCTGCCGAACTGGGCGACTGCCTCCATAGTGCGCAGGTGACGGATTTCCAGTGGCATGCGGATCCCGGTGAGCAACAGATCAGGTTGCAGTTTCCCACGAACATCGGGTAATGCAAAGACTTTGGGGGATGATGGGGATTTCATCGTGCGGCACCCCGTTCGCCGAAGGCGACCGGGGATTGTATTAATGCAGATATAACGTCACAAAAAGTTCATGAAAAAGTCATAATAGTGTCATGTTGGTCCTTTACCATAGGTGGCATCATTTCAAGAACACCAAAGAGGGAGGGTTGTTGTGTTTATCAAAAACCGCATTGTCATCGCGACGGTCGCCGTCCTGTGTGGCGTCAGTGCCTCAGCCCAGGCCGAAACGCTGACCGATTTTTTTAAGCAGAGCAAGATCGATGGCCAGATCCGCTCTTATTATTTCAGCCGGGATTACGGTGCAACCGGACCCAATACCTACAATCAGGACGTCTTTAGTCTGGGGGGCATCCTGAATATCAAGACGGCACCTTTTCTGGGCGGCTTTGGTGTAGGCGTCAGTTTCTTTACCGCGCACGGGCTCGGGGCGAATGATACCAGTGGCGGACCGACCTACCCACATCTGGATGCGACGGTAATGGGTCCGCAGTCCATCGATGCCCTGGGGCAGGCTTACCTCCAATATGAGATCCCCAAAACGCTGTTGATCCGGGCGGGCGATCAGGAGCTGAATACGCCCTGGATGAACGGCTCCGATTCGCGCATGTTGCCCGCCACTTATCAGGGTGTGTTTGCCGATGTTTCGCCCTATCACGATTTACACCTGTATGGCATGCGTATTTTCCGCTGGAAGAGCCGCACATCGAATAGCTATTACAATGACAACCTGTTTTATTCCGCTAATTACGAGGGGGATGAACTGTACGGTGGTGGGACACAGTTGCCGACCACCGCTCCCTCCACCAGTGGTACCCTGGCTTTTGGCGCCTCCTATTCCCTGATGGGCGCCAAGGCGACCGCCTGGTACTATGATTTTTATCAATTCGCCAAGATGTTTTATACGACAGCGGATTATACGCTGAAAACCGGGACCGGGGTTGATCCATTTGTGGGTGCCCAGTACCTGCGTGAGTGGGGTGCTTCCCTGCTCTCCCGGCAAGGGGTTGACGCCACGGCCTGGGGTGTCATTGGTGGTGTGAACTACAAAACCGGTATGGGTGACGGGACCTTCAGTGTGGCCTATAACGCACTTGCGCCGCAGACTGGCGGATTTTTGAACGGTGGAATAGTGTCACCCTATACCGTGGGCTATGCCACCGATCCACTATACACGACGGCGATGATTCGTGGTCTTGCGGACAATCTTGGGCCTGGGCATGGTTACAAGATCAAGGTGGCACAACATCTTGACTTGATGGGCCAGAAATTCCTGGCCATCGCGGCATTTGCGCATTTCACCACCTATTATAATGGCAGCAGCAGTTATCCCTATTTTGATCTGACCTACTTCCCGGGTGGCGCGTTCAAGGGGCTTTCCATTCGTGACCGGGTGGAACTGGCTACCGGAACGAGCGCGCAATTTGGTAATGGTGCCGGCTTCAACAAGGGGCATTCCTTCATCTACAACCGGGTGATGCTGACCTACGCATTTTAGTTTTCCTCCTGTTTAGTTCCTCCTCTCCTCGCCTCGACCCGCAAGTCGGGGCTTTTTTTATCCGTTCGCGGCCTATATCCCGAAGATCTGGCGGAGAACGTATTCCGGCCTGAGATCTTCCATACAGCGGTGATGTCGGAGTGGACACTCGCGCTTTCCGCAGGGACTGCAGGGCAGGTCGATGCGTAGAGCCTGCGCCCCGGCGGAGAGGGGGGGGGTCATGCTGAGAGGGGTGGAGCCATAGAGCGCGATGACCCGGCTGCCGACAGCCCCTGCCACATGCATCAGACCAGAGTCGTTGCTGACCGTCAGGGGGGCGAGCGACAGCAGGTCCAGAGCTTCCAGCAGGGTGGTCCGGCCCCCTAGATCAAGGGTTTCCGGGACGGCCGCCGCTATGGCCCGAGTGATTTCTGCATCCTTGGGACTGCCGAAAATCCACACGGCATAGCCGCGTTCGATAAGGGCCTGGGCCAAGGTACTCCAGTGATGCACCGGCCAGCGCTTGGCCGGACCATATTCGGCACCGGGTGCCAGGGCGACCAGGGGCCGTTGTGGCGGGCTTATGCCCAGCCGCTGCAGGGTCGCGGCAAGGGCCGCCCGATTTACCTGTAAACGGGGCGCGGGAAGTTGCGTGGGTTGTGGAAGGCGTGGCGGCAGTCCGAGGGCAACGAAGCGGTCCACGGTGCGCAGCAGTTTCTTTTTGTTCAAGCGACGGCGGTCGTTCAGGAGCAAACGGCGATCCGCACCGCTGAAACCGGTGCGGGTCGGGATATGTGCCCAATAGGGGATCAGCGCGGATTTGAAGCTGTTGGGCAGGCAGATGGACCAGTCATAGTTCTGTGCGCGTAATTCCGCTGCGGTCCGGCGCCGCAGACGCAACCCCAGTTGACCGTGGTCGATGCACAGGGGCATGGCTCGTCGCACCTCCAGCATGCGTTCCGCTATCGGAATGCTGGCGGGCGGCGCCAGGACATCCACCTGCAGGCGTGGCCAGCGACGGCGCAGTACCTGCAACAATACCTGCGCCATGACCATGTCCCCCACCCAGGCCGGACCGATCAGCAGCAGGCGGGCGGGATCGTAGCTGTGGGCAATGCGGGTGTTGCGCGGAGCAAAGGCTTCATGTTCGTTACAGGGCGGTTCTGCTGCGTCGGCATCGTGTGCATCGGGATCGTCCTGCAACTTTGGTCGTTGCTCGGACATATTACTTGCCCATGAGCATGATCAGCGCTTCGACCGAGATCAGGATAATGATGATCCATTCCAGAATCGTCTCCCGGTGGTGCCGGGTGGCCACGATCATGACTTCCAGTCCCTCATGAATGGCGTCGAGTTTTTCATCCAGGGCGCGGAACCGGCTGGTGAGCTCCAGGTCGGCGGAGAGTTCGCGGGAGAGCAGTTCCAGCCCTGGGGTTTCCCAGACGATATCGGGGTTGTCCAGCACCGCCAGACGGGAAAGGATTTCGGTGCGGGTAGCGGAAGTCGAGGCGAGAAAGCGCAGATGTCCGCTGCGCCATCCCGGCAAACGCCCGGTGCGGGCCACTTCCGAGAGCAGGTTCAGGGTGGTTTCCAGCAGATTTTCGACGGCCTCTTCGTGGAGTTCCAGGGCCAGGCTCTGGGCCAGACGCAGGGCGACCAGAAGGATGCGTTCTTCATCGAGATTCTTGAGGGTGACGCCATCACGGCCCACGCCATCACGTTCGCCGACCAGGATCGCGAGCTCTTCCACCTTGGGATTGGCGATGGGGGTGAACTGCGCCTGCACGGTGGCGATGACTCTGGCCTGCAATGCCGGTCCCGCACCAAAAAAACAGATGACACCGGACCGGAAGAGCACCACCCAGGCGTCACCGTCGCGGAGCAGGCGATGGGCGGGCGTATCCTCTGCTGTCTCTATCCCGAAATCTTCGCGCCAGCTTTTGAGAGAGATATGGCGTACCGGCTGGATGGCGTGCAGGATGCTGGTCATGGCTCAGACTTCGGGGAGCAGTTTGCCGGGATTGAGAATGGTGTCAGGGTCGAAGACCTGCTTGATGGCGCGCTGGATGCTCAGGCTTTCCGGGCTCAGTTCCAGGGGGACATAGGCGCGCTTGCTGCTGCCGATGCCGTGCTCGCCGGAGAGGGTTCCATCCAGTGTCAGTACGGCCTGAAAGAGCTTTTGCAGGCCCTGCCTGGCACGGCGCATTTCGTTGCCATCTTGGGGATGGACCAGAAAGTTGACGTGCAGGTTGCCGTTCCCGGCGTGACCGAAGCTGACGATATGCAGGGACTGTTCTGCAGCGATCCCTTCTATGGCCTCCAGCAATTCGCGCAGGCGGCTGACCGGCACGACCACGTCCTCGTTGATTTTGAGGGGTGCCATGGCTTTGGTGGCGGGGGACAGGGATTTGCGCGCCGCCCACAGATCGGCGACGGCAGCCGCGTCCGTTGCCTCCAGGATTTCCAGGTTTCCCTCGCCCGCCAGAGCAGCGCGGATGGCCTGCACCTGGTCGGGGATGGTGATCGCCTCGCCATCCACCTCGACCATCAGCAGGGCGTTGCTGCCTTCTGGCAGATCCCTGGCGGCACCCATGGCGCGCACTGCGGCCAGGGCGTAGGGGTCCATGAGTTCCAGGGCGCTGGGCGTATGGTGTTGTGCCATCACCCGCTGCACCGCCGCGCAGGCGCTGGCCGTATTGTCATAGGCGGCGCGCAGGGTGGCCTGGGCGGCGGGGAGGGGGAGCAGGCGCAGGGTGGCCTCGGTGATGAGGGCAAGGGTGCCCTCGCTGCCTACCAGCAGACGGGTCAGGTCATAGCCGACCACCCCTTTGCTGGTATGAACACCGCAGCACAGCGTTTCGCCGGCGCCGGTGACGGCACGCAGGCCCAGTACGTAATCGCGGGTGACGCCATATTTTACGGCGTGCGGCCCGCCGGCATTCATGGCCAGATTGCCGCCGATGCGGCAGTAGGGGTTGCTGCCGGGATCGGGGGGGTAAAACAGTCCGTCGGCCTCTACATAGGCACTGATCGCGGCCGTGATACATCCGGCCTCTACGGTGATGGTACGGTCCACCGCGCTGTAATCGCAGATTTTTTGCATGCACTCGAAGCTGACGACGGCGCTGCCGGGTACCGGCTGTGCCCCGCCGACATTCCCGGAACCTGCTCCGCGCGGAACGAGGGGCAGACGATGGCGGCGGGCGATGCTGACAATCGCCTGCACTTCTTCATGGCTGTGCGGGAAGAGCACCATCACCGGTACGCAACTCCCCGGAGTATCGTCGCGGCTATAGATGGCGAGGGTTTCTGCATCGTCGCGCACCCGCTCGGCATCGAGAGCGGCGCGCAGGGCGGGAATGATGGTGCTGATGCTCATGGCTGGATCCCTCGGATTTTTTGCAGGAGCGCGGTGGTGCTCCGTTCGTGGCGAAAAGGAATGCTGAGTACCCGGCCGCCTCCGGCCTGCACCCAATCGGCACCGACGATGCGCTCTATCGGCCAGTCGCCACCTTTGATCAGTACGTTGGGTTGGAGATGTTGGATCAACTTCAGTGGGGTGTCGTCGTCAAATGCCGTAACGAAATCCACCGCCTGTAATCCGGCGAGCACCGCCATGCGGTCTTCCTCGCTGTTGACCGGGCGATCCGCGCCTTTGCCGAGGCGGCGCACCGAGGCATCACTGTTGACGCCTACCACCAGGCAGGCGCCTTCCGCGCGGGCTTCGGCGAGATACTGCACATGGCCCCGGTGCAATACATCGAAAACGCCGTTGGTAAAGACCAGGGGACGACGGAAGGCGCAGGCTTCAGCCAACGCGTCCCAGTCGCGGAGCACCTGGCCGGTGTGGAATACGGATGCGGGGGCATCGCCCACAAAGCTGGCATCCACACCACTGCAGAGGGCGTGAATGAGGACGAGGTGGACTTCCTGAATGCGTGCCGTGTTCTGCTCGGGCACCCGCAGTTCAATGTCCACGGGGCGCAGCAGTGGCGCGAGTTGCCCGCCTTCCTTGCCGGTAAGAGCCAGCACCCACATGCCGCGCTGTTGAGCAGTCCGGGCGGCGGCGATGACGTTGGCGGAGTTGCCGGAGGTGCTGAATGCGACCAGACAGTCACCAGGACGGCCCAAGGCCTCGATCTGGCGGGCGAAAATCTGTTCATAGCAGGCATCATTGGCGATGGCGGTGACCACACTGCTGTCGGTGCTGAGGGCGATGGCGGGCAGGGCGCGGCGTGTTGTCTCAAAGCGGTTGACCAGTTCCGAAGCGAGGTGCTGGGCATCTCCGGAAGAACCGCCGTTACCGCAACTGAGTACCTGCCCGCCCGCCTGCAGGGTGGCGATCAGGCGCCGACTGGCTTGCGCGAAAGGCGCTGCAAGGGCTGCGGCGGAGTGCCCCATACAGGTAATATTGTTGTGCAGGGCAGAACCTATCCAGTCATTGCCGGTCATGGGCTGGGTACTCTGAAGGCATCACGAATCCAGTCTGCCGGGGCATCACCGTCCAGGGCGACCACATCAAAGCGGCAGGGGCGTAACCCATGCTGCGGGTTACGCAGCAGAAAATATTCTGCGGCGCGGATCAACCGTTTTTGCTTGCGGCCGGTGATGCTGGCCGCCGCCCCCCCCTGCCGGTCATGGGCACGTTGGCGTACCTCCACGAAGACCAAGGTATCACCATCGAGGGTGATGATGTCAATTTCTCCCATCCGGCAACGATAGTTGCGCGTCAGGGGGCGTAGCCCGTGCCCCGCGAGCAGCGCAATTGCACGGTCTTCACCCTGCTGACCTGAAATCTGGCGTGGCGACGGCATGATTCAGGCGCCCGGCCCAGGCACTCCCGATAAAGGGACGACCCGTCCGTTCTCCACTTTCATCCATTCCATGTCCCGCACGATGCGGCCGTCGGCAGCAAAGCGGAGGACGCCTGTAGCGCCGTTCAGGCTGCCACTCATATCCTGGTCCAGAACGCGCTCCGCCATTCGATAGGCATCCAGCCCGAAGGCCGCCATGCGCCACTGGGCGTCACTGGCGTTGGGGAGATTGGTACGCAACAGTAGTGACGCTTGCGGCCAGCTTTGCCCGGGGTTGATGATCCAGGGCATATCGACCGATTCAATGCCGGAGAGCCCCTGCGCGTCGCTGGGCAAGGCTGCGCCGTGCAGCAACGCCGGGCTGAAGACAGGCACAGTGCGATTGATCTGCCGGATGGCAGTGACCGCAGAGTTGGCGTTTTTCGCTGCGGTAACCAAAAAGACAAAACTGTGTCGCCCGGGGGGCGCGCTCAACAGTTGCTGCGCCTCGCTGGTGAGCGAGCGACCGGGCAGATAGGTGGTGACGCCACTGACATCGCCGCCGAGATGCTTCCAGGCGGTGATAAAGTCTGCCTGAATGGCAGCTCCGCTGGAGTCCTGGGGGTACAGCACATAGGCATGACGATAACCCGCTGCATAGCTCTGGGTGGCAATCTGCCGGGCCGCGACGTCCCGACTCAGGCTTAGGGTATAGAGTCCGGGCTGCCGCACATCAGATGCCGTGCCGAGGGCTATGACCGGCGGGTCACCGGGCTTCCGGACGGCGGCTACCGCGTTGATATCCTGCGGCAGCCAGGGGCCGACGAAGATTTTGCAACCTTCCCTGACCCCACGCTCAAAGAGTACGGCGGTGTAACTGGGGTTGCCGGTACTCCGCAGAATGCGCACTGCGGGTCCAGACCGTAATTGCGCTGCTGTTTCCATCCCTGCGGCAATGGCCTGGGAGAGCGGCCCGTAGAACCCGCTGGAAGGTAACAAAGCACATATGCCGCCGGGCGCGCGGTTGAGGGCAGAAGCGCCGGCAGCCGTCGCGTCGTCGTCCGAGAAGTTTATGGGGGGGTGCCCCGGATGTGCCGCCAGCCAGGCACGGATCGCCGTCTGCCGCTGTTGGGGATCGGGATTCTGGCGGGTGATCAGGGCGATGGCGATCCACTCCTGGACAAGGGGATTACCGCTACGTCCCTGCCAGTTCTGAAGTTTTGCTACCGACTGCTGGTCGAGGAGGGCATGAATGCGGCGGTGATTCTCCGCGATCGCATCGCCGCCCAGCAGGCTATCCCGTTCGATCAGAAAATTCAGCGCGGTGAGTTCATGGCCTTCCTGCGTATAGAGTGTGGCTAGGGTGCCCATGGCCCGGGCACGCACTTCTTGGGGTGTGCTGGTGATGGTCAGGATTTCTTCAAGGTTGCCCTTGGCGCTGGGGGTCTGCCCCTGATCCATGAGTCCCTGGGCGCGGACCCAGAGCGCTGCGCCACGCAGAGTGGTATTGCCGTGCTGCAAGCGCAGTACTTCATTGGCCAGTAATATCGCAACCTGCGGCTTTTGCCCCTGCAGGGAAGCCTGTGCCGCTTTCATCAGATAATCGAGCTGGGCTTGCCCCCGCACATCGGCGGCTGCGTGAATATAGTCCTTGGCCGCTTCCTGGTAGTGCCCTGTGATCATGAGCTGGTCGGCGCGCTCTGCCTGCGGTGTCTGAGAAACGGCGGTGGCCGTTTCGACAGGCGGCGGATTCGACGAAGGTGGCGCTTTATGTGGCATACTCGCGCATGCGCTCAGGCCCATGGCCAGGGCCAGAGTCATCAGCAGGCGGAAAGAGGCCTTCAAGGTTGCGGGAGTTGTCATGAGCAGAGTGTATGGAGAAAGGCGAAGGTGTTCAATGACCGAAGCGCGGCCTCGGTCGGGAATGCGCTTATGAATGACCATGCTGAGGCAGCAGAAGGGGCCGTCGGGCAACTAACCATTATCGCCACTCCTATCGGTAACCTCGATGATCTCTCACCGCGCGCGCAACGTGCGATTGGGGCTGCTGCCCTGATTCTGGTGGAAGACCGCCGTCACGCCCAACGGCTCTTTCAGCATCTGGGTGTGCAACCCAAAACGCTGGCTCTGCACGAGCATAATGAACGTGTCCTTGCCCCGCAGATTGCCCTGCGTATCGCCGCCGGGGAGCATATTGCGCTGTTGTCGGATGCAGGAATGCCGTTGATCTCCGACCCCGGGTTTCCGCTGCTGGCTTTGCTCCGTGAGCAACAGTTGCCGGTGACCATCATACCCGGGCCTAACGCCGCCCTGTCTGCGTTGGCCCTGTCCGGTCTGCCCAGCGACCGCTTTAGCTTCGAGGGTTTTCTGCCTGCCAAAGGGGGGGCGCGAAGGACCCGGATACTGGCCTTGCAGCGGGAGCCGCGCAGCATGATTTTTTATGAGGCGCCACATCGGATCAGCGAGACACTGGCGGATATGGTGGAATTGTGGGGCGAGGATCGTGGGGCGGCTCTGTGTCGGGAACTGACCAAAGTATATGAGGAATGTTTGCGGGACTCGCTGGGGGGGCTGGCGGCGCTACTCCGGGCACATCCTGACAAAGTGCGCGGCGAAATGACGCTGGTGGTAGGCGGCGCACCGGAACAGACGCTGGAGGAAGCCGACGCCGACCGTTTGCTCGGCCCGCTGCTCGCCGAACTGCCGCTGGCGCAGGCCGTGCGTATCGCGGCCAATCAGAGCAGCATGGCGCATCGTTTCCTTTATGGACGGGCCCTGGCCTTGACTTCCGGGCGGGACCCCGTTTAAATACGCGCTCTTGGCCCAGGTAGCTCAGTCGGTAGAGCAGAGGACTGAAAATCCTCGTGTCGGCGGTTCGATTCCGTCCCTGGGCACCATATAAATCAGGCGGTTACCATCTTTTTGGGTAAGGCAAAAATGTGCGGTTGTGACGCATTTGTACCATGCGGACAGACCTTTTCCAGGATGCTCTCAATTTTTGCCGAATCCTCTGCGAGATGTTCCGGGGCCATGTGCGCATAGCGACGCACCATCTCGACCGATTCCCAACCGCCCATTTCCTGTAACCGCTCCCGGCTTGTGCCGGACTGGATATGCCAGCGTAAATCGGTAATCCCTGCCTTTTCCAACGCCTTTCGCCAGGCTTTGGTATTCGTCTGTTTCACCGGCTTCCCGCGATAAGTGAATACCTGGGTGAGATGCCTGCCTATCTGACGTTGCAGAATGGCAATGGCAGAGACGGCAATCGCCAGGAGCGTACCGAGTGGCACCGCGTTGCACTCTTCGCGAGGACGGCAGAAGTCGCTGGCGAATATCTTCGCAAAGGGAGCCAGGCGTACATCGAGGGGCGTATCCGCACCAGAAAATGGACCGATAAGGACGGTCAGGAGCGGTATTCCACGGAGATCGTGGGCGACCGGCTCCAGTTGATCGGTGGCCGCCGCGACGCGGCTGACGGTGGCAGTCCCGCACTACAACATGGAAGGAAGACCATTTCCATAGAGCCGGTTCTTGCCCAGCACGGCGTAGGTATTTCCGCTCGGATCTACCCTGAATCCCCCGCAGTGCCAGTACCGGTGGAGCAGGCCATCAAGGCGCTGCTCCCGGAGGGGTGGAAGTTCGCCAGGATGGCGCTAGTCGCATTTTATATCTGCTGGAGAATCCCATACCGGCCCACTCACTCTGGCGGCGGCTGGCGAGATGTTTGATAAAGGTAGTACCAACAACAACTAACCAGGGGGGCGCAATTTAAATCACTCGCACCTGCGATCGCCTCGGCACAATCCCTATATCTCGCGTTGGCTACGCGGGACTATGGCTGGGTTTTATGGTGGTCGTGCTGGTGGTGCGGGCATGGCTCGCCTGGTCCGACTGGCAGTAAATTACTTCATAGGTGCGAGTCCTATGGCCAGATTTACGCAGAACTGAAGGCAAGGAGAAAGGCAGGGGCGTTGTTGCGAGGCAGGGTCTAAAAGGGCTTGCGGAAATGAATTTCCACAAGCAGTGTGCTGTCGACAACCAGTAGGCTCAACGGCGGCAGTGCAGCGTTTGCAGTCATTCCCATCCAGCTTGGAAACGAGTAATATCGGTCAGAAGCTGACCTCATCTAATTGCACCGGGAGTGGCTGCTTGCTGATTGAGAACCGACATTCTGCTTCCGCACCGTCTCCACCATAGTTATTCGTCAGCAGAGGACTCTTTCGCGTTTTATTGCCGTCTTTCTAGTGCCGCAAGCTGTGACTCAGCCTCAGCCTTTTGCCGATCCAGATCGCGCTGCATCCCTTCAAATACACAAATAACATTGTCATGACCATGCGGCTTCATGCCATAGAGGGAGGCGTCGAACATGTAGTTGTAACGATTAAGTAGCGTGCGTGCGCGCTCCAGCAGTCGCTCCACTTGCTCATCGAACAACGGCGGGAATTTGGTCTCATCGCCTCGTTTTGTTAGCGTAGCACCTCGGTGAGCTAACAGGGTGTGGCGATACAGATTTAGTGCTTTGACATCCGGGTCAGACATCGAACTGGCATCGATGTCTTGGTTGAGTTGCGTCAGATCAGGCTTGGCCGCATCTTGTGGCATCCATTGTGCAAATGGGTCATCAGGCCGTCGCTGCAACACGCCATCCTTATCAAACAGGTGCAGGTGGTCACGAATAGCTATGAGTAACGACTGCATGTGAAGCGAGCTATCCTCTTGATCGAACGCGCGTGCCAAACTTACCAATGCTGTTTGACGGTGAGCGAGCAGCGTGTAATACCAGAACGTCCACGCCTCAGCACGCACCTCTGGCCATTTGTCCAACTGCGCTTGAAGGGCGTTTAGCTGACCCCAGTGAATGTGGGCATCAACGACGTCTTGCGCAAGTCCACGGATTAGGGCCCCAAATTCGGCCTCATTGATGTTTTTTAAAGACATAGACCATGATATCCCTGATTGCATGCCGTGGAAGGGCGGTAAAATTGCTCTCCTCAGGCCGCAGTTGTATCAGGATACAGCCCAAGGGAAAAGATATCTGCGATTTAAAAATCTTCCCAGTAATCATCATCCCTTCGAGGCGCGATACCGTTTCATACTGAGGCGTCTTCGAGATGTCCGAGGTAGCGCGCGCAAAACTTGGCGGCGTCCACGCCAACCTCAGCAAACGCTTGTTCGGGGCCGACATCCGGGATCGGACAACTGTAGCGATAGCTTGATTGGCCTGATGCATTTTGGAAGAAGCGGCCGAGCGGGTCGATCATTAAGTAGGACTCAACCATTTCCGTGTTGTCCTCGACGCACAGAATGTGGCCTAGATGCTGATGCCGAGCAACAAAGTCCTGAAAATCAGAATCGCTAACCATCAATTCGTTGGTGATCACGGGAAGCATGCGCAGTATCTTCCAGCGTTGAGGTGCTAAACGCTGAAGCAATACGCTTAGATCCTCATGACAATTGAGCGCGTTGACGACGGTGTTGAGCTTGATCTGCAGACTAGAATTGCAGCGCCTCGCTTCTTCAATAACCTCCGCCAGTTGCTCGACTATCAGCAACTGGCCATGCGGGCCTTGCCGCCCAATCAGGCGATTGGTAGGGGATTGGCCAGAATCTAGGCTGACCCCCAGCACGGAAAGGTGCGGAGCAATCTGCACTGTAACGGCAGGCGATAACAAACTGCCGTTGGTGATCAGGGAGGTGGTGAAGCCAATATTGCGTGCGGCGAGCAGGATCTGGCTTACACGCTCTGGGTAGAGGAGGGGTTCTCCGCCTGCTAGATTGAGCCGCACGCCCTGCCAATCCATCTGCCGGCGAAGTGGGTTTGCAAGGTTTTTCGGATGGAAGTACAGCCACAAATTTTCCAGCATCTGAGCGGTGGCCGGGATGTTATGAATGAGCTCCCGACCATTGCCATCCCAATGGGCATAGCAATAACGGCAGCGATAGTTGCAGGCTTCGGTGATGTGCCAGTTAATCACCAGTTCTGATAGCCGCGGGCGTACGCGCCAACTCCGCGTCAAGGAATGCGTCATGGTCATCTCCTGAACGAGTTAAGCGTCGGGGTGTGTGACGTAGCAGAGGCGGAAGCCGACCTTCAAGCCTTTGTAGCGCATGGTCAGATGCGCTGGACAGCGATCCCGATCAAGAGGACCGGTCATAAGAGCTTTGCCGGTCGCAGCATTGGCTACAGGGGCAAAACCATCAGCATAGTCGGCTAACTATTCACCGAAATCTGGAACGGATACGAAGGGAAGCCCCTGTTGATTCTGCGTCCAGGTTAATTCTTTGCCAAAACGCAGGAATCCACCACCGTCGCAGGACTCTGGATAACGATGACAGGTTTCGTCCTCGGTTTTCCCATCTTCGCCAGTAACGACCCAAGTTAAGTCAGCCCAGCCGTCTTGTTCGATATCTTGGAGAGGGGGCGGACTAATTTGCTTCCACTCTTCTACCTTCAGCAGGCGAACGTAGAGGCCGGTTTTCTGCTCGTAGTAGCGGCAATATGCCAAGGCATCAAACCACGTTACGCTCGCCGGAAGATGGTCGTCATCATGCAGATTGACTGCGGCGAGATCCTCTTTAAGCTGGACCTTGTTATGTGAGCGGATTACGCGATCATTCCGCCAATCCGAACTCTCGAAGAAACGCCAGAATTCCTGGATCGTCACCGGCGGCGAAACCATCAAGCAGTAATCGCTGAGCCGATGGGGGACAAAGTTCTGAGCCCCCCACCCCTTCGGCTGAGTCGGCTGCGCATAGTTACCGCGTGTTGCCACTAGTTCGCGCATGAGCAGCTTGAGGTAACCCGGCCAGGTAGCAACCGTCCCACCTTCTGCATAATGGCGGGTTTCTGCACTGTGCTCCAGTCGCTCATACCATTCACCGGTTTTGAAATAGAGATGTGCCTTGAACCGGGAGTCCTCCATCGCGGTTGGCAGTTCGTGACTTTTGAAGAACGGATGGTATGGATTCCCCGTAAAGACTTCGTCCCGCTGATCACGGATGACCCAGTCAAACGCACCGTTTGCCCCTTTCAGGAAAATGATGTTGTCGTTGCCGGGCAACGGAATGATATCAACCCAGCCTGATTCAGAACGGTCGATCTCTTGGCGAAAGATATCGAAGACCCTGCGGTCAAAAATAAGCTCGTCCTCGCTGGCGTTGTACAAACGGAATTCGGGCGGCCGTTGCATTGGTGCCACCAGATTGTCGCCTAGGAGGTTGAAGGCGCCGGCGATGTGATCAAACCGGTATGAATGAAGCAACAGGTCACGGCCGGTCAATTCAAGAAAGTCCGGTGCATCGGCATCACAATCGAATTCACGCTCCAAGGAGAGAACTACTTGGTTGGCCCGATCTTCACACCATTTGAATCTGGCTTCGTCACTATAGAGGGAACCATCGGCCAGTTGATGTATATCGAAACGGCCGCGGCCGCTTGCGGCGAAAAACTTGGAGCCGACGCCGGTGAAAATTCTTTCCGGCATCGGCAGGCCAGAATTGAAGAGACGATCCGATACTTGACGGGCTTTCAGGCTATAGCAAAACATGCGGGGCCAACTGATCAAGTCGGCGGGGCGGGTCATGCCGCGGGTCTGGAGGAAGTCGATAAGTTCCAGTTCGATATTCCGCCAAGCATCGAAGGATTTGCTGCCTAGCGCTTGTGCAAGTCCATGGTGGAGGCTGCTGACTTTCAGGGAAACATCTTCGGAAATGGGCTGATCGGAGCGCTTGCGAGCATCCCGAAGGACTTTGGCCGACTTTTTGACGTGATTGCAGTGTAAGCCCGCTAGCTGCATTGCCCAGAACTTCGGTTCTGCAGATTCGGGTTGGCCGGGACGGGGAATCAGAAGGTTGACAGGGCGGACTGCGCGCAGCAGGTTTTCGGTATTCATGTGAATCTCCAATCAAAAGCCACGACGAAGTCGTGCTGCCTCAGGCCGCATTGAAAATGCCAGCTAGATTTGGAGGTTACAGAGGGAGTACCCTTGGGCAATTTCGGCTGAAGAGGCTGCTTTTCACCCGCGAGTGCTCACACGCGTGGTAGAGATTACCGCTTTAAACGTCAGATAACAATAGGGTCCGCTTGCCACCCATAACCAGCCATATTTCAAAGACGCCTCTTTGTCCGGTTTGGCCGAACTCCGGGCGCTGACTATTCCCACCTTGAATGGCCGCTTTGGGTCATTTGCTTACCGCTGCTGAACGACCGCAATCAGTCTGCTGCCGACCATCAGGGCTCAACGGCGGCAGGGCAGCGGAAGCCGCCGTTCACAAATAGTCCACAATGTGTGTTTTCATGATCATAGAAAATCGGACGGGAATACCGAAACCAAAACGTCCCGGGTGTTTTCAGTTACTCGGCGTCCGAAAAAGATTCCTTAAAAACCAATAACCACAAAATAGAGCCCATACAGAAACATTATTGATAGTTCTACATCTCATAGTGAGCGTAAATAGCAACCTCTAAAATAAAACCAGCTATTACGGATAATATTGCTATAACATTTGATGGGCCGAATGCGTAAAATAGAATCCCAGCAGAGTAATACAACGTGTAACAAAATTTTTTTGATAGGAAATAAAAAATACCTACTGTCTTTTTTTCTGTTATACCTATCACTTTCTCATTTATAACTATCGACACTTTTATCCTCATTTGGTTAAGGAAGGATATAAATAAACCAAATATATATATCAATGAAAAGGTTTCAAGCTCCCCGCTGTTTGGGATTATTATCTTCTTAACTTCCGGAAAATGAAAAATGATTATCGCAGCAATTATCCCCATCACTATAGAGAGAGATATGTGTGATGCCCAACTGGATACATCAGAGGCAAAAAGAAATATCTTTTTATATGTCGGTATCTTATGCCTGTTTTTAAACAAGGAATATTCATCTTTAATTTCATCCATTGCTGTCTTGTTTATCGTTACAGTATCGCCAGCTATAAGGAATTCAGATCCTGTTTGGAAGTTTTTATACGCGAAAAACGCATTATTTTTATCAATTTTTACTTGATCGCTAATTATTTTTATGGAGTATCCTGATCTTCTTGTGAAACAAGAAAAGCTGCTGCACTTATATATGTTCTCTATCTCATCGCCGATGTTTTTTGGCTTTGCTATAGATTTGAAAAATGTAGAAAAAATTGTTTTCCCAGACATTAATTCATTAGCCATACCGGCTAATTGATTAGAATCCATGATTTATCCTTTTTTCACTTAATAAAAATAAATAATAATTTTTAATATTTTTAAAAGATTACAGAGAAGGAAAAATGTCAGGAAAGTGCTGATAAGATTGATGCGGGAGTTCTGTTTCTAATAAATAAGCGGTTGGCCTTAATCGCAACATCTGTGCCATTGAACATTTGTGTCCTTCTGTCGCATGATTGCCAATCTCGGCTGCGCGTAATACCTGGTTTTTACAGGATTCATCACTTAGCCTTTGGATGCCATCATGAGACAAAAAGTTGATACTGCTAGACTTGACATTTGCCGGTTGATCAAACTGTCGTGCAGCAACCATGGTCATACCTCCTAGTGTCATACCGTGATGAAAATCATAGTGTTTTTTCAGTCAGATGTCCACCCATTACGTAATTAGTAACAGAATGCCTGTTGAGCAAGCCTATGTGAGCGCCTCAATGTCCGCTATCAGTCTAAACCCGCCGTTCACTCCGCATGATACTATTCCAGTAGTCTGGTGATCAGGATCTGGAATAATGCTATATTGTCCATCAACAATTTTGGCTGTTGCTCTTCTGTCCCCACTCACAACTAAATCCTATCGATAAGGGCTTTAGCCTTTCTCTTATCAATATCTGGGTCAGTCTTCTGGCTATACTCCACTGCCGCAAGATCATCCCCGCGCTTTCGATTTTGTCGTGGTTCCAGGGCCTCAATAAGTATTGCTTCCAATGCTGGAACCAGCTTTTCTGCTGGATATGACGCTGGCATAACCCCGATGCTGCCGGTCTCGGATACAGGAAGCAGACCGAACCACGAAAACCGATCCCATCTTGTAGCCATACGATCCGCAGTATGTTCGTAAAGTCGTCGCCCTAGGGGACGGTCGGTGCTACGTCCAACGTAAATAACTTCTCTGCCGTCATACAGTAGATAGATGCCAATTTGTCTGCAGAAGTCTACTGAGTCGGCGCCTATCTGTTGGACCCCGTAAAGTTTAGGCATTGCGTTCCATTCTACAATACGCTCCGCGATGTTAGTATAGTATAGTGTAGTGGCGTAGATGATTCTGCCAATACCTCATCTATGACAGCACGCCATTTCTTGTCCGTTACGATCATCGTTAGTCCCTTTGCCGTGCATCATACAAATACCGCTGAAACCCACTGAATACCTTCCTCACCTCTGCCGGGCTACCCAGCTCCGCAAAGGCATCGGATATGGCGTTGTTGTACTTCAGTCGGAGTAATGGCGATAGCTTTTCGGTGTCCAGTTCCGCATCCCCGACCTTGATGTATTGCGCCAGCACAAAGTCCAGAAAGGCCCGCTGCTTGTCGGTGAACTGTTGGTCCATACTCTGCTTGGCGTGTTCAGCCCGCTCTGATCTGGAAACCGGTTGCAAGGCAAAGGCCACATAGGCCAGCACGTCATAGAGATCACTATTCTGCGCGTCGATGATTTGCTGCATCTCCATGAGCAGTTCCCGGTTATAGCCCTTCTCGGCCAGTCCCTGCAGAAAGCTCTTCCGCGTCTCAGGATCGCTCCATATCTGGCGAAGCGCGTCCTCATCCTTGAAGAACTCCGGCAGTGTGCCAAAGAGCCCTTCCAGAAACTGCGCTGCCGTAACGGGATTTCCATCTGGTCCGAAATAGATGGTGGAAGATATGCTCTGGATGCTGCGCTCCTTCCCATCCCGCAGCTTCACCCGGATTTTGACGGGCCGCTCGGTCGGCGGTAGAGGTAGACGGGGTTCCCGCACTTCGCTGCTTCCCCCTGTGGATTCCGCTTCCAGCGGCTCGCCATCCCATTCCGGATCACCAAAATGATGATGCGCCTTCACGAAGTCATAGACGGTGAAAAAGTCCTTCCCATCATACAGCCGGGTGCCCCGACCGATGATTTGCTTGAATTCGATCATGCTGTTGATTTGGCGAAGCAGAACGATATTGCGAATGTTCCGGGCATCGACGCCGGTGCTCAGCTTTTGGCTGGTGGTCAGGATGGTGGGGATATTTTTTTCGTTGTCCTGGAAGTCTTTCAGATACTGATCGCCCATGCTGCCGTCATTGGCCGTCACGCGGACACAGTAGAGGGGATCGGTGCTGGTCTTCTCCTGATTGATGATGTCCCGCACCATGGCGGCATGTTCCTGATTGGCGCAGAACACCAAGGTCTTCTCGCGCTGGTCGATCTGGCTCATGAAGAGTTTTACCCGATAGCGTTCCCGCTCGGGGATGACGATTTTGCGATTGAAGTCTTTTTCCAGATAGGTTTTTCCAGGCTGAATTTCCCCTTCGAGGAGATCATCATCGGGGGTGTATATGTATTCGTCGATGGTGGTGGCGAATTGCTTGACCTTGAAAGGGGTCAGGAAGCCGTCGTTGATACCGTCCTTGAGGCTGTAAATATAGACCGGCGCTCCAAAGTACGCATAGGTGTCCACGTTGTCCCGGCGCTTGGGTGTAGCGGTGAGGCCCAACTGTACCGCAGGCGCAAAGTATTCGAGGATGCCGCGCCAGCTGCTTTCGTCCTTGGCGCCGCCCCGGTGACATTCATCCACCACGATGAAGTCGAAGAAGTCCGGCGGATAGTCCCCGAAGTACGGCGTGTCACCGGCACCGCTCATGAACGTCTGGAAAATGCTGAAAAAGATACTGCCGTTGGTAGGGACGCGGCCTTTCTTGCGGATATCCTCAGGAGCAATCCGCACCAGGGCATCTTCGGGAAACGCGTTGAAGGCATTGAATGCCTGATTGGCGAGGATGTTTCGGTCGGCCAGAAACAGAATACGCGGCCTGCGGCTGGGTTCACGAGAAAGGTTCCAGCGGGCCTGAAAGAGTTTCCAGGCGATCTGGAAGGCGATGAAGGTTTTGCCCGTGCCGGTGGCCAGCGTCAGGAGGATGCGCTCCCGCCCCTGTGCAATGACTTCCAGGACGCGCTGTACGGCGGTCTCCTGATAGTAGCGGGGCTGAAATGACCCCCCGACACTTTCAAATGGAATGGCGGCAAAACGATCCCGCCAGGCATTTTCTACGGCATGGGTTTGATTCCAGAGTTCCTCGGGAGTGGGATAGCGGGTGATGTCGCCCTCGCTACCCGTTTCCATATCCATCCCATAGAGGGATTGACCATTGGTGGCATAGGTGAAGCGTATGGCCATCTTCAGGGCGTATTGCTTGGCCTGCATGACTCCTTCAGTATGGGGCAGATCGTGGCGCTTGGCTTCGACGATGGCGAGCTTCTCGTTGCGGTACTCCAGCACGTAGTCGGCAATCTCGGGCTTGCCGCGTTGTCCGGCGCCCTGCAGCCGCCCCTGAGTGATCCGGTACTCCCGCAGTACCCGGCTGCCTTCCACCACACCCCAGCCAGCGGCCTTGAGGGCAGGATCTACCAGTTGGGCGCGGGTGTCGGCTTCATTCATGGCGGAGTCCCTATAAGTCGCCGTTAAAGGCTTGGTGTAATAGGGATTGCTTCAGCTCATCGAGAGCTGTGATTTTTTGCTTGTAAAGGGATTCGAGGTGTTGGGTATAGTTATTTAACTTATCTATTTCAGAAACTATGGCCATTTGCGCCTGCAAAGATGGAATTGTAATAGTCGACTTTTTAATTGTTTTGAGAATTATTCGTTTTATGGCAGTTCCCGTCATGCTCCCAGTTATTTTATTAATACCTATTGGGCTGCGTAAATAAAAGTATAAGAATTTTTGAAGCAAAAAGTTTGTGTTGGATTTGATGAGGCATACACTGGAAAGCAAGCTAAATGGTTCTGCTATGCTATTTATGGAGACGTTGCCTGTATTCGAGCCATCCTTCGTCAAAAGGATGTCGCCAACATCTGGCTGGCATCGGGAATAAATACGATTATGAAAATCGCTGTTAACATAAGCAACTTTATTGAGATCCAAGTAACCATCCTTTATATTTTTTGAGGTTATATATAGAAATCTTCCATTTCCAGGGGTATCGAAAAGAACTTGAGGGGATTCATGGGCACCATCCTGAATTTTTAAACAGACTTCATCCAACCCCTTCTCCATCCATCCCTCACCCCGCTGCGAAAACACCGCATTCAGATGGCTCTCAAAGACCTCACGGGCATTCTGGAGATTCTTCTCCGCGTTCGCCTTTGCGGTTGCTATGCCTTCAAAGGCTTCGTCGAGGATGGCGACGATGCGGCGTTGTTCGGGGAGGGGGGAACTGAGGTGGACAACGCATAAACTTCATTTCGATTTATTCCAGGCTTTACTCCCTTAGCAAGGTCAGGAAGATTTAGTGTTATAAGTAGATAGTAAATAAAGCGGAGATCATATTTTTGACGATTGAATTCTGCATAATATGTAACATCTAGAGGCCAAAACCTATCTTCTGTAAGCGTGATCTCTCCCGCTGAACCCTTCCTGCCAACTACTATGCTTGGTGTATCGCACAGACTTTTATCAGTGCGATCTTTCTCGCCATTTGCACCATAAGCAGGATATTTACCGTTCGGATTTCTATCAGATTTGTCCAGCGGTTTACCATACTCAAGACGCAGAACTTCCCCAAGCTGTTTAACCTCCCACCTCCCCCTCACAGCAGTCCCCGAATAGCCGCCAGCACCTCAGCACTCTCGGCATCCAGTGCGGCAATCTCATCCAGAATTTCTTCCGGGCTACGCAGCACCTTCTCATCACCGCCATTGGGATTCTTGGCCGACAGGTCATAGGTACGGGTGTCGATTCCAGACACATCCACAGTCCATGACTGCGGCGAGTCGGCCTTGGTCTTCTGCAGTGCGACAAACTCCGCCAGATCGTTGTCATTGAGGGGATTCGTCTTCCCCATGTTCCGTCCGGGGTTGAGTTGGTAGTACCAGACCTTTCGGGTCGGCGCGCCCTTGTCAAAGAACAGCACCACGGTTTTTACTCCCGCCCCCTGAAAGGTCCCGCCCGGCAGATCCAGTACGGTATGCAGGTTACAGTCTTCCAGTAGCAGTTTGCGCAAACTGACCGAGGCATTGTCCGTATTGCTCAGGAAGGTGTTTTTAATGATCACACCGGCCCGTCCACCAGCTTTCAGCATACGGATAAAGTGCTGCAGGAATAAAAAGGCCGTCTCGCCGGTCTTGATGGGGAAGTTCTGCTGAACCTCTTTGCGCTCTTTACCGCCGAAGGGCGGATTCGCCAGCACCACATCCACCCGGTCTTTCGGCTGGATATCCATGAGATTCTCGGCCAGGGTGTTGGTATGGACGATATTCGGCGCATCGATGCCATGCAGGATCATGTTCATGATGGCGATGATATAGGCCAGGCTCTTTTTTTCTTTGCCGTAAAAGGTACGCTCCTGCAGCGTCTGCATATCGCCGGTGGTCAGTCCCGGCTGGGCCTTGAGATAGTCGAAGGCTTCACAGAGAAAACCCGCAGAGCCCACGGCGCCGTCGTAAATCTTCTCGCCGACCTTGGGCGCCACCACCTGCACAATCGCCCGAATCAGGGGGCGGGGCGTGTAGTATTCGCCGCCATTTCGCCCGGCATTCCCCATGTTCTTGATCTTGGCTTCATACAGGTGGGAGAGCTCATGCTTCTCCGTCTGGGACCGGAAGCGCAGACCATCAATGATCTCCACGATCTCCCGCAGGTTGTAGCCACTTTGAATCTTATTTTTGATCTCGCTGAAGATCTCACCGATCTTGTACTCGATGGTGTTGGAACCAGTAGCACGGCGCTTGAAGCCTGACAGATACGGAAACAGCCGGATATTCACAAAGTCCCGGAGGTCGTCCCCGGACATGGCCTTGTGGTGGTCCATCCTGCCATCTGCCGTTTTGGGCGCCGCCCAATGCTCCCAGCGGAAGGCGTCGTCCAGGATGAAGGTGTAGGGACGGCCTTCCAACTCCGCCTCCATGGCCCGGTCCTGCTCCAGGGCGTCCAGGTATTTTAAAAACAGCAGCCAGGAGGTCTGTTCGGTGTAATCGAGTTCGCTGGAGGAGCCTGCATCTTTGTGGAGGATGTCATCGATATTCTTGAAGGCCTGCTCGAACATGCGTCTCTCTTGCGGTCGGTAGTTGTTATATATCTGGCTTGAATATAAGGCATTGGAGGCACGGCGGGAAGGAGCGCGGCGTGGGACTGAACTGCCTTCTATTCGGATGACGTCGGCGAGTACGCGCAGCCAAGTTCGGTAGCCAGAGCCATGAGACGTTTGTCGCGGGACCATAAATTGGCCTGCACGAGCATGGCGGAGGCTAGGATACTCGCGTCAATATAGCCTATACCGCGTCCCATCAGGCTATGACGCCCAATGAAAAACAGGGTTTCTTCTGGAGAGGTGGCGGTGCATCGGGGTAAACAGGAGAGCAGATATAAGGTCTGTTGCCGATTTTTGAGATTCCCGCAAGCGATTTCTCCGATGATGAAATCGTGCGTTTGCACCATGGCATGATCAAGCAGAGTAGAGAGGTGTGCATCTCCAGAGCGGAAATGGTCGATCCAGACGGAGGTATCGACCAGAATCAAGCGGCAGGCTCTCGTCTGCGAGGAATGTTCTGTAATTGCGGTTCTGTTCCACCCAAGCGAGCGAGGCGACGGGCACTTTCCCGTTCAATCAAAGCACGCAGGGCCTCTTTTAAGAGGGCACCACGGTCTTCTACGCCACAGAGCGTTTTGGCTTGGGCCAGGAGCTCATCATCCAGGTTGATTGTCGTTCGCATAAGATGGACCTCACCATGGCATCATATGATGTTATTTTAGATGTTTGGTGTTGGTTTGTCATGGGCTCGGTGCGCATATTCGGACGATGATTTCTATGCAGCAGGTCGGGCTTGACGTGGCATTCACGGTAGCCTGCCCAATCGCCGGAGAGGTCGTGATCGCGGTAGCGCGCATCGAGGGGCTGATCTGTCGCCAGTGCCACCAATACCGGCCTGAGCGTGTCATCGAGCGTGACCCGGTGTTGGCCCTTGGCCTCGCGCTTGTAGTCGCGTTGAAACGCGGAGGAACGGTCAATCGTCCGCATGCAAATCCGCCATCAGATCGTCCACGCTAGTGAACTTCTTGCCTTTGCCCGCTTCCAGCTCGGCAATGGCCTTCTTGGTGGTGGCATTGGGCACCTTCACGTCGAAAGGCAGGCGTTGTTCGTCGGCGATGCGCAGCATCAGCAGGCGAATGGCGTCGGAAACCGACAGCCCCATTGCTTCAAGTGCGCTGGCGGCCCGCTCCTTGGTGTTGGTGTCAATGCGGGCGCGGACGTAGGTGTCGGTGGTAGTGCTCATGGTAGTTCTCCAGGAAGGTTCAGACACCCATATTGTAGTCACAATGCGACTACGCAACAAGGAAGCGGGCCAGGATAAGCGGAACGAACAGGAAATGAGCGCAAGCGAACCCTTCGCAGGGGGCGAACCCCATCCCGACGCGCCACCCGCTCCGGTCAATCCATGCCCTGTATGATATCCCACTATGGTCGGGTATTTAAGGGCCGTATTAATAACAAGCTTATTGATCTTCGAGTAGCGGATAATCTGTATATCCCTGCGCGCCAGATGTATAAAATGTACTAGCGTCGGGGCTGTTCAGGGCAGCACCTTTACGTATTCTTGCGGGTAGATCTGGATTTGCCAGAAAAGCGGTACCAAAAGCAACAGCATCTGCTTGACCAGAAAAGACTGCTGCCTGGGCTTCTTCTGCTGAGTAACCCATGTTGACGATCAAGGGGCCTTGGAAATGTTTCCGGGCTGGTGCCAGGACATCTCCGGTCTGACGTCCATAAAAATCGGCGCGCATCACATGCAAATAGGCCAATCCGAAATCATTCAGTCGACCAGCAAGCCAGGATAGCAAACCAACGGGATCACTATCCCGCATATCATTAAAACTGTTCAGTGGCGAAAGGCGCACTCCGACGCGATCTGCACCGATTGCCTGACTGACTGCCGCCAGAACCTCAAAAAGAAAACGGGCGCGATTTTCCCGATCTCCACCATAGGGCCCCTGGCGATGATTGGCACCATCCCGCAAAAATTCGTCCAGCAAATAACCATTGGCAGCATGCACTTCCACCATGTCAAAACCGGCTAGACGGGCATTGCGGGCAGCCTGGGCAAAGCCTTCGACAATCCCAGGGATTTCGTCGTCAGCCAGGGCGCGCGGTGTGGTGTATGTCTGCTTGCCTTTGGGGGTGTGTACTTCTTCACCGGCAATGGCAATGGCACTGGGCGCCACAGGCACTGCCCCATTATTGAGATCAGGATGACACGCCCTACCCCCATGCCAGATTTGCAAGGCAATTTTTCCGCCCGCCTGATGCACGGCCTTGGTTACCTCGCTCCACCCTGCGATTTGGGCGGAAGAATAAATTCCTGGCTCATGCCAGAAAGCCGAATTACCGGGCATAATCATGGTTGCTTCGGCGATTATCAAACCTGCACTGGCTCTCTGGGCATAGTATTCCGCCATCAGCGGTGTTGGAACATGTTCTTCTTCAGCCCGACAGCGTGTGAGCGGCGCCATCAGAATACGGTTGTCCAGCTCCAGGCTGCCAAGCTGGAGAGGAGAGAACAAATCAGTCATGGGGCCTCCGAAAAAATGGTTTTCCTGGTCTCGTTTATTAAGTATACCGACCAGTCGGTCTGTTTTCAAGCCAAAACAAAAATTCTACGCCAAGCACACCAGACTCCATTCCCTTGGCCGAGACACGCATAGGCACAATACTGTTTAGCCAGATAAGATGATCGGAATGGAATCACCGGGCGTGAAAGACAAATTTTCAGCGGCCTGCCCGGTTTGGGCCGCCGCTTTGGTCATTAGCGGGGTTCTGCAGCGGGGACCCCGTCCAGAAATCTAACTAACTAAACAGCCGACAGTATTGAGGCTAATGAGAGAGCAATGAGAGAGCAATGAGAGAAATGTTTTGCCAGAAAAAACGGATCCTATCAGATGCTGCAGACTATGGTGTCGCCACCAGCGTTCGGCAGCACCCGATGTCTCGTTCGGATCCAGAATATACAGAGGGATTACTTTACCATCCTGGGCTGCCTGCCGCAGGGCCGGGTGATCTCCGAGACGGAGATCACGGCGAAACCAGACAATAGTGGCTGTCATATCATTCCTGGGGAATGGCTGCCGTCCCTCAGATGGCGGTGATTGCTGCACAGTAAATCAAAGGGTTGCAATTCTCGAAAACCATTCTCAAAAGACTGCTACGGTTTACAGCCATGGTGACGAGTTTCGAGAACATGATGATCAGTCCGCGGGACGACTGCAACTGCTGCCCTGCCGCCGTTGAGCTTTGGTAGTCGTTTCCATGCAAATCACTCCAGGTTCCTCCGGGCTAAACCCGGCAGGGTATCAGGTGGTAAATTTACACGCTGTTTAACAGGGCAGCGGGTGATCTCCATGGCTAAGTCTTATCGGGAGGGCCGTGTCTGGTCCTTCCGGCTACACACCCAGGCCCAGATGCAGACGGGAAAGCCAGAGCCCTTGTCATTGCGAGCATTCCTGGATCAGGAAATCAGAAAGCAGGCCACCATTGGCACCAGATTGAATATCAGAATTCCAATCTTGTAGACAGCCATCCCGGCGTAATGTACGGCATCGAAGTGCTCCGTGGAGAGATGAAACCAACGATGGTGCAGCTGGTACAGCCAATCATGTGCGCCGATAAATACTGCGAACCAGACAATCAGCACGACATAGTTGATAACCGTACACCAAACCAGCACCTCTTGAACCTGTTCCAGAATCGTCATGATTGCCTCCGGTGCTGCCCATATGGGCAGCTGCTGGCGCGCATTTAAAACTGACCACCTGTGCGCGTTGAATAATGTGTTCCATGCAATGGCGTACAAAGAAATGACGCGGGCAGACCCGGATCAGGAATATCGGCAATGGTGCATCCACTAGGCTTGATTGCTGAGGAGGCATCCATGGAATCATAGGTACAATCCGCCTGGACGGTTACGCGCGGCATGAATAAAGCTGCTGGAGTTGCCTGGACAATTTTTGCGCGGTGGCGTGTAGAGAGATACTGTGTGAAGGGCCCAGCGCACGGACGCGATCGCGTATTTTGCTCGCCAACTGAGGGAAGTCCGCACCTTTGTATGCAAATACGATTTTGTTGCCAGACTCTTCTGCATCTATAACGACGACCTGATCATCGAAACTTGTCTGGATGCGGGCGACATAGGCATCGCATTGCCAGTCACTACTCAGCATGTTGACCACCAGTACCCCATTCTTTCGCAGCTTGGCATAACAGTCGTTGTAGAACCCTGTGCTGCATAGTTGCCTGGGTTGGCCATCATGATTGAAGCCATCGACCAGTAGCACATCGACCGGTTTGGCGTGGTTGCTGACATATACTGCGCCATCTCCACTCAGCACCCGGAAATTGGGGCCATCTGGTGGGATGCCGAAGCGGTCACGCAACTCAATGACCTTGGGGTTGATCTCCACGGCGGTGAAGTGGGCATCCGGGATGTGGCGCAGACAATATTTTGCCAGGGAACCTCCACCCAGACCGATCATGGCAATCCGTTTGGGTTTTGGCTGTAGAATCAGAAAGCCCATCATGGTGCGGGTATAACCCAGAACCAGCTTGTCTGGCGCAGATTTGTGCATGGTACTTTGAGTCGCCGAAAGATCGAAGCGTAATGTTATGGACCGAAAATCTTCTTGCGCGAATGGTTGCGCCAGCACAGGTTGACTGGGTAGATCGGGAGAGTTGGTCAAAGAACCCGCAGATTCGTTCATATTTCTGGTGCATCCTTTTATTGCGCTGTCATTTTTTCACGATTTGGTTTTTTATGGGTCTCATTACCCATGCGCCGTGCGGCGGGAATCAACAAAAGTTTCTTGTCGCGGTGTTATATTTGCTCCCAGGGTAGTCCATCAAAGCGCCACCCATTCAGGCTGCTTCGGCGATGCTGATCATTCAGATCCCCTTCAAAGCCATGCGCCACATTGTAAACGGCGCTGAAACCATTGGCCTGTAAGTACTGTCCAGCCTCCAGCGAGCGATGGCCACTACGGCAGATCAGTAAGACGGGTCGGTTGAGAGATGTGGCCCGTCGTACCCGACACAGAAAGTCCGGGTTGATTTCCCAGTCAGGATCGTCTCGCCAAGGGATGGTTAACGCTTCTTTCGGGTGCCCGACAAACAGAAACTCCATTTCACTTCTGACGTCAATAAGCACCGCCTGCGGATTTTTCTGCAGGAAGTGGAAGGCGTCCTGCGGGGCGAGGTTTATTACCGACTTTGTCATGCTGCTCTCCTGGCCAAAGCTGACCGGAAATTATACCTGTAACACGCCTGCAGCCAACAATATCCATGCAGAAATGAGCGACAGACCACCGACGGGCGTAACGGCGCCAAGCCAACCCTTGCCAGTCATCGCCAGAAGGTAAAGACTGCCCGAAAATAACGCCGTCCCGGTCAGCATAAGCCAGCCCGACCACTGCGTAAGGCCGGATTCTGGCACCTGCAGCGCCACTACTCCCACCAGCATCAGTCCCAGGGCGTGGTAGAGGTGATACTGGTTACCGGTATGGTAGATGCTCATCATTTTGGGTGACAAGCGGTCTTTCAGGGCGTGGGCGCCGAAGGCCCCCAGCGCTACTGCCGCCCCTGCGTTGGCGGCGCCAAGGGCAAGGAACCACTTGTCCGTCTGCGACATCATAACTGTTCTCCGCTGCATCATGGTATTCGGACCGCGAGTTCCTGCTTCGCAGACAGGCGGCTGTCGGGCAGGATAGCAGAAATTCGCTCCTCTGGGTGGAACACCGGGTGAGGCAGGAATGGCTGGACCAGTGCTTTGCACCGTGGTTACACTCTGGCCACCCATTCTCGGCCGGGAGTAGACATTGCATGTATCATGACGAACACCATCACCATGAGAAGATCGGCTGGCTCCGGGCCGGCGTGCTGGGCGCCAACGATGGCCTGCTCTCGACAGCAAGCCTCCTTGCCGGTATCGCTGCCGGACAGGCAAGCCACGAACAGATTCTGCTCGCTGGCGTTGCGGCGATGGTCGCTGGCGCCTTTGCCATGGCGGCCGGTGAGTATGTATCCGTGAGCTCACAGGCCGATACCCAGGCCGCAGATCTCGAAACGGAAAAGCGCGAACTGGAAAAAAACCCTGAAAAAGAACTGCTTGAACTCAGGGGCATCTATGTGGCGCGTGGCCTTAGCGAGGCGCTGGCCCAGCAGGTCGCCGCCCAGCTTATGGAGCATGATGCCCTTGCTGCACATGCCCATGACGAACTGGGCATGACGAAAATGGCGGCGGCGCGGCCCGCCGAAGCGGCACTGGCTTCCGCTACTGCCTTTGCATTTGGTGCCCTGTTCCCGGTGCTGATCGCCGCCTTCGTCCCCCACGGCGGGGTATTACCGGCCCTGTATACGACCAGCATCCTCCTGCTGGTGTTCCTCGGTGCGGTCGCTGCCCGGGCGGGTGGCGCCCCCATGGTGAAGGGCGCCGTCCGCGTGGTCTTCTGGGGTGTTCTCTCGATGCTTGCCACCACGCTGATCGGCCATCTGCTCGGTCAGACGGGCATCTGACCGGTAACGCGCCAATCTGAATCGGTCGCGTCGAGAACCAGGTGCGCCCCGCCGAATCAGAGGATTACGACTTTCGCCACGGAAGGATAGCCCTCATCTGCGCCAAAAGGCGGTTCTCAGTCATGCACCGTCATGGACTTCATCCATCTACGGACAGGTTATATCCTTGTAGCCGGTTTATAGGTATCATCGCCCCAGATCTGTAAGTTTGTCATTATGTGCTTATGGATCTTCGTGCGGCACGGCGTCAAAGCGGGATGCCGCGTCACCTTTCGCATGTTTTTAATGGAGAATCCTTAATGTGCTCAATAAGTCGGAAAATGGCGGCAGAGTTCATCGGTACCTTCGGGCTCATATTTTTTGGTGGCGGTGCCGCGGCAATGGGTTATCCCCTGATCGATGTGGCCCTGGCCAACGGACTGGCCATCATGATCGCCGCGTATGTGTTTGGTGACATCAGCGGTGGCGTGGTCAACCCTGCGGTCACTCTTGGCGGGGCCATTGCAGGAAAGATAGGCTGGAAGGATGCCGGCCTATATATGGTCGCTCAGGTTGGTGGTGGCATCGCGGCCGGTTATGTGCTTCTGGTGGTTCTTGGCGGATCGACAGGACATCTTGGGGCCACCACCATCAATACCGGCCTGGTATCGGTCTCCGGCGGTTTTATACTGGAGGCTTTGGGAACATTTTTCCTGACCACTACCGCGTTGTATACGGCCATGAGCGGTCGTGCCGGTAACGCTGCTCCTCTCGCTATCGGTTTTACCCTGGTCATGGCGGTGACGTTTATGGGCCCGCTGACCGGAGCAAGCCTGAATCCCGCGCGGACATTGGGGCCGGCCGTCGCTGGTGTCTACTTCCCGCACATCTGGGTGTATCTCGTTGCGACGCCGGTGGGCGGACTGATTGCCGGATTGCTCTACAATTTCATGCAGGAGCACAAGGCTGTTTCCTGACTCGTCGGTTTTTGCCGGGTAGCACTTTAGTAGCGGCGGCGCCACGATTTTGTGGCGCCGCCGTCATTTTCTCCAAGGCCAGGCCTCTTCATCGCCCCTATCCCGCCACGATCCGCAGGTTCTGGTTCTATAGTTTAGGTGTTACAGGCCACCTTCTGGAGTCCCCTCATGAGTATAGAATCCATCACATTGGTGCGGCATGGCGCGACCGAGTGGGCGGATAGCGGCAAACACACTTCGGTGACCGACGTGGCATTGACAGCGGAGGGCCGAAAAGACGCGCAGGCGCTCTGGAACCACTTTGTGGAACAGGGGCATTTTGACGGGGTTTACTCCAGCCCTATGCTGCGTGCCCATCACACGGCCATTCTCGCGGGTTTTGCTGTTCCTGAACTGCACCGCGGGCTCTGCGAGTGGCGCTACGGTCGCTATGAGGGAATGACGACGGCGGAAATTCGCCAAGAAAATCCGAAATGGAGCGTTTTCCGTTGTGGCGGACCGGGTGGCGAAAGCCCGGAAGCCGTCAGTAGCCGTTGTGAGGAGCTGCTGAAGGAATGGAATGAAAAGGGCCACCGGCACGTGCTGTGCTTTGCCCATGGCCACATTCTGCGGGCACTGGCCGCCCATTGGCTGGGACTGGATCTCCGTTTCGCTGACCACCTGCACCTGGACCCGGGCAGTATTTCCCGTCTGGGTTGGGAGCACGAAGTTCCCGCCCTGCATTTATGGAATTACTGCCCTCAGCGCCCGGTCTTCGGGCCTCGCCCTGGCTGATTCGGCGTTGTTTCCGGTGCTGGCGGCCGTTCAAGGCAGCAGAAAGGCCGGCGCGACCTGGGCGGCCTGCTGCATGGCCGCGTGGTAGTAGCGGGTGCCGGTAAAGGCCCTGGCGGCATCGATACGGAAGGCATCCATGGCAAGGCCCTTGCGTCCCAAGGTTGCGCTCCACCAGCCGGAAGGATAACAGAACTGCGGGAAATACAGGCTGCTCACTGCGCCGAAGCCCGCTTCCGTCATGCGGCCTTGGCATTGGCGGATGAGATCGGCGTGCAGGAGCGGCGACTCGGACTGGGCGACCAGCACGCCCTGATCGGCCAGTGCATGATGACAGGCTGCGTAAAAGTCCGTGGCGAACAGTCCAGCCGCCGGTCCGACCGGGTCGGTGGAGTCAATGATGATCACATCATAGCGTCCCGCTTCCGCCTCTTTGGTCCAGGTAATTCCATCGGCAAAATGGAAACGGGCTCGGGGATCCTGGTTGTTCTCGCAGAGTTCCGGGAAAAAACGCTCGGCGACGCGGGTAACCCGCTCATCCAGTTCCACTTGCACGACTTCTTCCACCTCCTGATGGCGCAGCACCTCGCGCAGGGTGCCGCAGTCACCGCCGCCGATGATCAGCACCCGTTTCGGTGCCGGATGAGTAAAGAGGGCCGGATGGCTCATCATTTCGTGATAGAGGAAGTTGTCGCGGTCAGTGACCATGACCAGACCGTCCAGGGTCATGAGGGTGCCAAACTGTTCGGTCTCGAAGATTTCTATATTTTGATAAGGACTTTGCTCACGATGCAGCACTTCGCGGATTTTCAGGCTCAGTGCCGCGCCGTGCTCTTCATAGCGCTCGGTATACCACAGTTCTGTGCTCATAACCGCCTCTCTCAACGGGGATGGTGGAGTGCCCGCAGGGATTTTGCGGAAGTTGCGGGCAAAAGAAAAGGGTGGACCGACGATTCCGGTCCACCCGTTACCACTGTGAGTCATCTCAAGCGCAAAGAACCGGCTTGACGCGCAACTCATGGGCGGGAACACCCATCATGTCCACTTGCCCGCGCTTCATCTCCATGGTGGAGACTTGCCCGGCGCCAAAGGCTTCCTTGAGATAATTCAAGGCATCCTCGGGCTGGATGATATCGCCGCAGGTGAAAATATCCACCGCTGCGTAACCATATTCCGGCCAGGTATGAATGGCCAGATGCGACTCGGCGACGATAACGGCGCCGCTCACCCCGTAGGGTGAAAAGTGGTGAAAAGTTTGCGTCACGATGGTGCAGTTGGCACGCCGAGCGGCCTCGAGCATGGCATCCGTAACAAAATCAACATCAGACAAGGTACTGCCGTCACAGTGATAAAAATCTGCAACGATTTGATGTCCCAATGAGCGCATAGGTGCCCCCCTTACCAAAGTTAAAAAAGGTTAAGAAGTAGCTCCCGTGCACCCCCAGACAGTACTTGGTTTTATGCCCTACCTTGCTGGAACGATGCATTGCTCCAAATCTCTTAAGGACTGACCCCCTTAGTAACTGCTTTCGGTGCCGTGGAAACAGAACGCGAACTATACGCTTATATGCAGGGGATGCAAGGGTTTTCTGAGTGCGGCGACGTGCGGATTTTCTAGGGGTTTTCGGCCATTTCAGTGGCAATCTGGCCCCACCCTGACCGTTCGGTTTATACTGCGCCCCATGACTGCAAAAACAGAGAGTGCCCATGGCCGCTAAGGCGCTTGTGGAACTGGAAAACGTGCAATTTGCCCGTGGCCCGCACACGGTCCTGGACGGCGTGGATCTGCGCATCACCCAGGGGGCCATCGTATCCATCATGGGGGCGAGCGGCGGCGGCAAGACGACCCTGCTCAACCTGATGGCCGGAACCCTCGCGCCCCAGGCCGGGCGGATACGGGTGGCGGGTCAGGATCTGCAGGCGCTGAACTTTGAGGACCTGTACCGCCTGCGTCGGCGTATGGGCATGCTTTTTCAGCACAGCGCCCTGTTTACGGATTTCAGCGCCTTTGAGAATGTCGCCTTTCCTCTGCGCCGCCACTTCCGGCTGGACGAGAGCATTCTGCGCAAGCTGGTGCTGATGAAGCTGGAGGCGGTGGGGTTGCGCGGAGCGGCCGGATTGATGCCCGCCGAACTCTCCGGTGGTATGGGTCGGCGGGTGGCGCTGGCCCGTGCCATGGTGATGGACCCGATGCTGATATTTTACGATGAGCCGTTTACCGGCCTGGACCCCATCAGTGTAGGGATTATTGCGACCCTGATCCGCCGCCTCAATGACGCCCTTGGCGCGACGAGCATCCTCGTCAGCCACGACGTGCAGGAGACTTTTTCCATCACCGATTACGGTTACATCCTCGCGGGCGGCAAGATCATTGCCGAAGGTACGCCAGATACCCTGCGTGCCAGTGATTCGGAACTGGCACGGCAGTTTCTCGGGGGTAAGCCCGATGGGCCGGTGCCCTTCCACTACCCGGCGAAAGATGACTATGCTACCGCCCTGACCGGGGTATGGGCAGCGGGCGAGGCGAGTTAAACATGGCTTTTATGGAATTCATACCGAATCTGGGGCGGCGGACCCTGCGCACGGTGCCCAACCTGGGCACCGCGTCGCGCTTTTTGCTGCTGAGCCTGTTTGCGGTAGCGAACCGTCATTTTAGCCTTCAGCAACTGCTCAAACAGGTATACGGCTTTGGGGTGCGGTCGCTGCTGCTGATGATGGTCGCCGCATTTTTCACGGGTATGGTACTGGGTTTTCAGGGGTATTATGCGCTGGTGCGTTTCGGCGCGACCTCGGCGCTGGGCACCCTGGTCGCCCTGTCGCTCTTGCGCGAACTGGGGCCGGTACTCACGGCGTTGCTCTTTGCCGGACGCGCGGGCTCGGCGCTGACCGCCGAAATCAGTTCCATGAAGGCGACCGAGCAATTGAGTGCCATGGAAATGATGGCGGTCAATCCGCTCGCCTGGGTCGTGGCACCCCGGCTTTGGGCCGGAATCATCGTCGTGCCGATCCTCTGCGTTATCTTTGACCTGGTCGGCATTTTTGGCGGATACCTCATTTCGGTGCCGGTGCTGGGTGTGGACGGTGGCACTTTCTGGGCGCAGATGCAGTCCAACGTAGCATTTTCCGGAGATATCCTGACCGGACTGTTCAAGGCCCTCTGCTTCGGGTTGGTGGTGACCTGGATTGCCGCCTGGCAGGGTTACGCCGCGCAGCCCACCGCGGAGGGCGTGGGTAATGCCACAACCATCAGCGTGGTGACGGCGTCACTGGCGGTGCTGGGGCTGGATTTCATTCTCACGGCTTTTTTATTCACCTGAGGAGTAGAGGACGCATGGAAAAACGGGCGATAGACTGGTGGGTGGGCATCTTCGTGCTCCTCGGTATCGCTGCTCTGGTCGTATTGGCACTGCGCGTGGGCAACCTCTCTGGCTTCGCCTACAACGACGGTTATGTCCTGCATGCGGATTTCTCCAATGTCGGCAGCCTGAAACCGCGCAGCCCGGTGAAACTGGGCGGCGTGACCATTGGCGAGGTGACCCACATCGGCATGAACCCCAAGACCTTCATGGCGCAGGTGACGATGCGGATCGAACCGAAGGTGAAGTTGCCGACGGATACGGGGGCGTCCATCTACACCGAGGGGCTTCTGGGCGAACAGTATGTCTCCATTCAGCCGGGCGGCATGCCTCAGGACCTACCGCCGGGTGGTACCATTACCATGACGCAAAGCGCTGTCAATATCGATCAGCTTATCGGCCAGATGGTCTTCAGTAAGGCCTCGGGCAAGTAAATAGGGAGGATTCTGTATGCGTCAAATTTCGTTTGTTGCTCTGCTTGTTGTGCTGTTGAGCTGGACTCTTCCCGCTGCTGCCGAAGACACCCAGGGGGCGGTAACGGTCGTTCAGCAGCTTACCAACAGTGTCCTGAAGGTGTTACGCGCGAACGAAGGCAAGCCCATCACGCCGTCCGTGAAGAAGGAAGTGGCCGATATCGTCCTGCCGCACATGGATTTTACCACCATGTCGCAATATGTGATGGCGCAATACTGGCGGCAGATGAGCCCGGCGCAGCAGCAGGAGTTTGTGGTGCTGTTCAAGGATCTCCTGGTGCGCACCTACAGCAATTCGCTCAACCATTATCATGGACAGACCGTAAGAATCACCGGCAGCCAGCAGATTTCCCAGAATCCGCCGGTGGCGCAAGTGAATATGGTGATCCGTCAGAACGGCGGTGGACCGGATGTTCCGGTGATCTACGCCCTGCTCTATACCAACAACACCTGGCGGATCTACAACACCTACATCGACGGGGTCAGCATGGTGCTGAACTACCGGCAGAGCTTTGGCCAGATCGCTGCGAGCCGCGGGATCCCCGCCTTGTTGCAGGACATGAAAGCCAAGGATGACGCAGGCGCCGCGCCAAACAAAAAGGCGGCAGCCGCTTGAGCGCAGCGAACGCCTGGGAGCTGCGGACGGTCGACGGCGCTGGTTGGCTGTTCCTCCGGGGGGACTGGCGGGTGGCACAGTTGGATAAGGCCCTTCAGTTCTTTTCATGGGCGAAGGACGGTCGGGAGTGTACGGAGATTTCCGTCGCAGAGCTGGATGCGGCAGACAGCGCTACCCTTGCCGTGCTGTTGGAGTGGACGCAGCAGGCCACCGGACGGGGCGTTCCGCTGCGTATTCATGGGGCGTCTCCCAAGCTGCGGGAACTGGCAAGCTTGTACAGTCTGCAGGATATTCTGCCCCTTTGCCATGATTGATTCCCTGGCCATTCACATCGCCGGGTTGCGCAAGCTCTACGGGAGCGGGCATCTGGCCCTGGCGGGTGTGGACCTAGATGTGCATGCCGGAGAATTTTTTGGGCTGCTGGGTCCCAATGGCGCGGGCAAATCTTCGCTGATCAACATCCTGGCCGGGACTGTGCGCCGTTCCAGCGGCGTGGCGGAGATATTCGGCTTTGACGTGGAGCAGGATTTTCGCCGAAGTCGTCGGTTGTTGGGCGTCGTACCACAGGAACTGGCCTATGACCCGTTTTTTACCGTGCGGGAATTCCTGCGTATGCAATCGGGTTATTTCGGGCTGCGTCATAATGACGACTGGTTGGATGAACTGATGGCGGAGCTGGATCTGACGGACAAGGCCGATACCAATTTGCGCGCCTTGTCCGGCGGTATGAAGCGGCGGGTGCTCATCGCCCAGGCTTTGGTACACAAGCCCCCGGTGGTGGTGCTGGATGAGCCGACCGCCGGGGTGGATGTGGAACTCCGGCAGGGTCTCTGGCGTTTCATGCGGCGGTATAATGAGGAGGGTCACACGGTCATCCTCACCACCCATTATCTGGAAGAAGCCGAAGAGCTTTGTCAGCGAATCGCCATTCTCCAGCAGGGGCGACTCGTTGCCCTGGATAACAAGGATGAATTGCTGCGTAGCACCGGCTGGCGGGTACTGACGGTGACTTTCGATCACGATCCGGGCACACTTCCTCCCGAGTTGGCAGACCTGCTGACCGGGGCCGCGGAAAATACCCGGGTACTCAGAATCGACGCCCAGAGCAACCCGTTGGGGGACGTCCTGATACGGTTGCAGGCGCTGCCCGCCCAGATCGTGGATCTGCACCTGCAGGAACCGCGCCTGGAAGATGCATTTACGGATATTCTCGGACAAGGGCGTTAAGCTTGGCAGGCGATTTGCGCGTCGATCTTTTCCTCAAGATGTCACGTCTGATCAAGCGGCGCAGTCTGGCCAAGGAAATCTGCGATGCCGGTTGTGTGCAGATCAACGGGCGGGTTGCCAAAGCGGGGACGCTGGTGCAGGTGGATGATGTACTGACCATGGATATTCGTGACCGTCTCCTGCGGGTGCGGGTCTTGCGTATTCCGCAGCGGATCGAAGGGCCGGAAGGGGTGGTGGAAGTGCTGCCTGGGGAGGTTGAGGAATGATCACGGAGCCACGCCTGCTGCTGACCGTGGGGGAACCCGCGGGTATTGGTCCGGATATCTGTTTGCAACTGGCCTTCCATGCGCTGCCCTCGGGGGTGCTGCTCATCGGGGATCTGCACTGTCTGCGCAGCCGCGCCCTGACTTTGGGCTTGTCGCTGCGACTGGAGCCCTGGCTGGAAGGCAATCCCTGGCCGGCGCTGGAAAGGGGCGTGTTGCATGTGCTGGATGTGCCCCTGGCTCAGCCCTGTCGGCCCGGTCGTCTGGATATGGCCAATGCGCCGGCGGTACTGGCTACTCTGGATAAGGCGATGCACCTGCTACGGGTAGGTGCCGCGGATGCGCTGGTAACGGCCCCGGTACACAAGGGCATCATCAACGACGCGGGGATTCCCTTTACCGGACATACGGAATATCTCGCGGCAGCGTGTGGCAGCCCGAAGGTGGTCATGCTGCTTGCCGGTCGCGGCTTGCGGGTGGCGCTGGCAACGACGCATTTGCCCTTGGCGCAGGTGGCGGCGGCCGTTACCCAGGAGGGGCTGGAGGGCACGCTGCGCATTCTGCACCGGGCGTTGCGCGAAGATTTCGCTCTCTCGGAACCCCGTATTCTGGTCGCCGGCCTGAATCCCCATGCCGGGGAGGGCGGGCATCTGGGGCACGAGGAGCAGGATGTCATTGCGCCGGTCATAGCGGCCCTACAGGGAGAAAGTCTGCGGATCAGCGGTCCGTGGCCGGCCGATACTCTGTTTACCCCGCGCCTGCTCGAAGGCGCCGATGCGGTACTGGCCATGTATCATGATCAGGGTCTGCCGGTGCTGAAGTACCATGCCTTCGGTGAGGCGGTGAATATTACTCTGGGCTTGCCCATCGTGCGCACCAGTGTGGACCACGGCACGGCGCTGGACATCGCGGGCACAGGCCGGGCAGAAGGCGGCAGCCTGCTCCGGGCCCTGGACAGCGCGGCGGAAATCGTTCGCAACCGGCGCGCCGCCAGTTGCTGATGCCGACGGCGCGCCGATCTGCAGTCTCAAAAAACGCGATAGCGTCCTTCCGGCACCTGGGCGATCAGGAACTCCATCTGATCGGCGAGAATGCGCCGGTTACTGAGCAGCAGATATTCGGCCCAGGTCGGAGTAAAAGGCACCGCGAGCAGCGGCATATGGGCCTCTTCGGGGGTGCGATTGTCCTTGCGGCTGTTGCAACTGCGGCAGGCAGTCACCACGTTGGTCCAGATATCCCTGCCCTTGCGGGAGATGGGAATGATGTGGTCACGGGTGAGTTCGCGGAGAGGGAAATGTTTGCCACAGTACATGCAGAGATGATGATCGCGATGGAACAAGGTCTGATTGGACAGGGCCGGGGGCCGAATCTTGCCCTGATGGCGACCGCGGACGGCGATGACCGGATGAATGTCGAGTTGCGAGAGGACACCACTGCGGCGGCAGATGCCGCCGTGGGCGGTAAAGAAAGGATTCCCCAGTGTCCAGGCAACGTTACCCCGGACATAATGGGCCGCGGCTTCTTCCCAGGTTTCCCAGGCCATGGGACGACCACCGACGTCAAGGCGCAGCACGAGGTGCATAGACTTTCCGTTTCGTATCGCCTGCTGGAGGCGTCGACCGAATATAGCACGAAGATGCGCTGATGATGCAAGAGGGGAGGCTGCCGCGCGCCAAAAAACGTTTCGGGCAGAATTTTTTGGTTCAGCCGCAGATTGTCGAGCGCATTGTGGCGGCTATCCGCCCGGCGTCCGGCGATCATCTGGTGGAGATTGGACCGGGGCCGGGGGCACTGACCAGATCCCTGCTGCGCCTCTTGCCGCAGCTCACGGTGGTGGAACTGGATCGGGATATGATTGCCGGTTTGCGCGCGCTCGCGCCGCCGGAGCAGTTGCGGGTCTTGCAGGCCGATGCACTGGAGGTCGACTTCGCGGCGCTGGCCGGCGCCGGGAATGCCCTGCGGATAGTCGGTAACCTCCCCTACAACGTAGCGACACCGCTGATTTTCCATATTCTGGAACACGCAGAACAGGTGCGGGATATGCACTTCATGCTGCAAAAAGAGGTGGTGGACCGGGTGGTGGCGGTGCCGGGAAGCAAGGCCTACGGACGACTTTCGGTGATGATACAGGCGCACTGCGCGGTGGAATCCCTATTCACGGTGGCCCCGGGAAACTTCTTTCCGGTGCCCAAGGTGGATTCGGCCTTCATGCGTCTGATACCGCATCGTCCGGGGTTGCTGCCCCCGCACCTGCAGGCGCCCTTCGCACGGATTGTGGCCACCAGTTTTGCCCAGCGCCGCAAGACCCTCGCCAATAATCTGCGCGGCATTTTGAGTGCGGACGACTTGCGGGGTTTGCAGATCGATCCCGGCTGCCGCGCCGAGACGCTGGATCAGACCGCCTTTTTTCGCCTCGCCGAGGCCACTGTTGAACAGGGAGACCGATCGTGAATCATTTGGAAGTTGCCGAGAGGCTGTTTGCCGAACTGGAATGGGAAGCGAAAACACTGCCTGATTATCCGGTTCTGACTTGCGCGGTGCAGGTCCCCAATGGCGTTCTGGATATTTTTTGCCACGTGCACGGCGAACGGGAGCGTATCCTGTTTTACCTGCGTCCCCAGAATCTGGAGATAACGATGGAAAAACGCATGGCGGTGGCGGAGTTTCTGACTCGTGCCAACTATGGACTGGCTCTGGGTAACTTTGAGCTCGATATGGAGGATGGAGAAATCAACTTCAAGACGATTCTCCAGGCGCCTGTCACGGTGTTGAGCACTACCCTGCTGCGTCCTTATCTGCTGGTTGGCGTAGAGACCATCAACCACTATCTGCCAGGGCTGGAACGGGTGCTGAGTGGCCAGGAAACCCCGGCTGCCGCGATTAAGGCGCTGGAGATTGCGACAGCGGTACATTGACCCCGGAGCCGATGATTCCGCTGCCCAGCAGCAGCGGGGTGATGCCCATGCCGCGGATTTTGGCAAGGGTGGGCTGGGCCGCTGCCAGAGAATCGAAGGTGTTGGTGCGGAGCCGGTAGAGGGTGCTGTTATCGCCCGCTTCCGCCTTTTCCATCTGGGTGCTGACCCCCAGCAGGGCGAGGCGATCGCGCAGCACGACGGCGGCGGCGCGGTTGGTGAAGGCGCCTACCTGAATGGTCACCGGCTGGTGAACGGCACTGGTACTGCTGGCGGTCGCTGCACTGGGGATACCGGGACCGCTGCCGAGGATGTCGGCTGGAATATCCACATGCATGGCGGGCAATATCTGATAAAAATTGAAATCGACGCCGCTGCGGGTGGCGGCTGTGGAGGTCGTGGAAGCCGCAGCGGAGGTGGCGACGGTGAGTGGGCCGCCCCGCGAGGAGAGTGCGACCGCGCTAATCGGTGCGGCCGCTGACGGTCGGGTGGCTGCCGGGCTGCCAGGCGGTTTCTGCCCGGTTGCCGCCGCGTTGTTGCTGGAGGTCGCCACCGTCGTTGGTTCCGTCCCGCTACGGGTGAGGCCTGGCCTGCCGGTGGCGATGGGGAGTTGCGCAATCCACCACCAGACCCCCGCACTCAGTGCGATCACCAGAAGCAGCAACACCCAGGGCCAGTGCCGTGCCCGAGGGGACGGTGTTGCCTCGGCATCATCTTCCGGAGTTACCCGTTGTCGGGGCGGGACGGGTGGGCGCGGCTCCTGCGCTTGCGGGCGGCTGGTCTGATTTTTGTAGTCGCGCATGATCCTTTTACATCTGTTCCGGCGCGCTGACGCCAAGCAGCCGTAACCCATTGGCAATAGTCTGTGCGACGGCCAGACAGAGCGTCAGGCGGGCGTGGCGTAGCGGTGTTTCCTCCACCAGAATTCGGGTCGAATTGTAGTAGGTGTGAAATGCTGCCGCCAACTCCCTGAGGTAGAAGGCGATCTGGTGCGGTTCGCGATCCCGGGCCGCCGTGGCCACTACTTCCGGGAAGCGCCAGAGGGTGTCGGCAAGCGCGATTTCGCGGGACTCCTGCAGAATTTCCAGGCCGACGCCGTCTGCTGGCGGCAGGCTGAGTCCCTTTTCTACCGACTGGCGCAGCAGGGAATAGACCCGGGCGTGGGCATACTGGACATAAAATACCGGGTTTTCCTCGGAGTGCTTTTTGGCCAGTTCCAGATCGAAGTCCAGATGCTGGTCGGCGCGGCGCAGCACATAGAAGAAGCGCGCGGCATCATTGCCCACTTCCTCGCGCAGTTCACGGAGGGTGACGAACTCGCCGGCGCGGGTAGACATGGAGATCTTTTCCGTACCGCGATAGAGGATGGCGAACTGGACGAGGACGACTTCCAGTTGCTGGTCGTCGAGGCCGAGGGCGCGCAGGGCGGCCTTGACCCTGGGCACATAGCCGTGATGGTCCGCACCCCACATGTCGATGACGTGGGTGAAGCCGCGGGCAAATTTTTCGGCATGGTAGGCCACATCGGAGGCAAAGTAGGTATAGGCGCCATTGTCGCGACGCAGAACCCGGTCCTTGTCGTCATCAAAGGCGGTGGCGCGGAACCAGAGGGCGCCTTCCCGGGTGTAACAGTGTCCGGCTTTTTCGAGGGCGGCGACGGCGGTATCGACCGCCCCCGTATCCATCAGACTGCCCTCGGAATACCAGCGCTCGTAATGCACGCCAAAGCCCTCCAGATCGTCACGGATGTCGGCGAGAATCTCGTTCAGTCCAGCGCGGTGCAGGGTGCGATAGTCTTCGCCGAGCGACTGCTTCAGGTGGGCGATGAGGGTGTCGATGGCGATATCGCCGTCGCTCATCTGGGGCAGGTTTGGTAATCCGGCCGCCGCGTGCCGTAAGCGGTCGCCGACCTGCTCCCGGAGATGGGCCGCTATTTCACGCACATAGTCGCCGCGATAACCGTTCTCCGGGAAGGGCCAGGGCAGCGCCTTGTCGGCTTCGAGGTAGCGCAGGTAGACGCTGCCCGCGAGAATGTCCATTTGCCGCCCGGCGTCGTTGACATAGTATTCACAAAAGATGTCGAAGCCGTTAAAGCGGAGGATGTTGGCGAGGCTGGCGCCATAGGCGGCGCCGCGCCCATGCCCGACGTGCAGGGGGCCGGTGGGGTTGGCGGAGACGAACTCCAGTTGCAGGCGCTGGCCGACGCCGTTCCGGTTGGCGCCGAAGCGCTCTTTTTCGGTATGTACCCGTTGAATGACGGCGTGAAAGGCGGCAGGCTGCAAAAAGAAATTGATGAAGCCGGGACCGGCAATCTCGGTGCGGGCAATCCAGTCCGAGGCAGGCAGCGCTGCGACGATGTCGTTGGCGATGTCGCGGGGCTTGCGCCCGACTGCTTTGGCGAGGAGCAGGGCGACGTTGCTGGCGAGATGGCCGTGTTCCACCTGCTTGGGGCGATCCAGCTCCAGGGTGGCGGGAATCCCTGGAATGCGGCCCTGGGCGTGGAGTTGTTGAAGCGCCCCTTGCAGGGCCTGGCTGACAAATGCTTTCACAGGGCTACCTTATGCACGAAATTTTTGCCTTAGTGTAACCGAAGCAAACATTTTACGGCAGAGGTGGCGTGTTCTGGATACTCTGTCGGCATAACCGCAGATCTGGTCCCTTGCCCGGAATGTGGTGGCCGCCTCAAGAAGAGATGCCTGCGCCCTCCCCGACGGGCGCACGGGCGGATAAGGAAAACTCGTCCTCTTCCTCCTCCACATAATTGCGCGGGCTATCGGCGCCTCTCAAAACGCGCGGCGGGATGATAAAGACGTAGGCGGCAACCGCTGCTGCCAGGCAGGCCCACATAGACAGGCGCAGCAGGTTGTCGATGCTCAGGGTGTCCGCCTGCGCGCTGATCAGGGCGTGCAGGTGCTGAGGTGAGAGTGTGGTGTGCCGGCCAAAGCGACTGACGTGGCTCCGCAGGTGGTCGCCGGCGAGGGCGCTGTAACGGGTCCAGTAGACACTCAGCAGACTCACCCCGATGTTGGCGCTGAAGACGCGAATGAAATTGCTGGTGGTGGCGGCTGACGGAATTTCCTGGGCGCCGAGGCCGGAGAGAATCACCATGGTGAGCGGTACGAAGAGCATGCCCACGCCCGTGCCGATGAATAGTATCGGCCAGAACAGGTCGCCCAGGCTGCTGATGGGACTGAGATAGGCGCTGCCGTAGGCGAAGGCAAAAATGGCAAAGCAGAGGGTCGTCAGGCGGCGCAGACCCAATAATCCCTGCAGACGGTCCATCAGGGTCGATAAAGGGATGGCGCCGAGGGCGAGGGGAACGAGCACCGCACTCCCCCAGAAACCATTGAAACCGAGTGTTTCCTCCGCCCAGAGGGGCAGCAGGGAGGCCCAGCCCATGAACATGGCCCAGCCCAGGCACAGCAGCAGCAGCCCCAGCCAGTAATTGCGCCGACGCAAGAAGCGCAGTTGCAGCAGGGGATGGCGGGTCTCGCTTTCGCGCCAGGCAAAGAGCAGCAGGAAGACGAAGGCGAACAGGGTCATTTTCAGGATGAAGGCCGAATGCCACCAGCCGTACTGCTCGCCCTGATCCAGCACCACCTGCATGCTCATCAGTCCGCCGTAGAGCAGGCCGAAACCCCAGCCGTCGAAGGGCGGCGTCCGGGGATCACCGCGATCTTTGGGAATGCCCGTGCTGCCCAGAAACAGGGCGACGCCCCAGATCGGCAAGGACAGCAGAAAAATGCTGCGATAGCCGAGTTCTGTCGCCAACAGGCCGCCAATGGCCGGTCCGAAGAAAAATGGCACCAGCATGGCGTTGCTCCAGAAGATGGTGACCATGCCGTGGCGTGCTTTCGGGCTGTGGCGTAAAAAGAGGCTCTGGCTGAGGGGGACAAGAATTCCGGCGGCGATACCCTGCAGGGCGCGGGACAGCAGCATGATCCAGAGATTGTCGGTCACCGCACTGATGAGGGTGCCTGCCATGGCCACGATAACCGCCACCTGAAAGACGCGGCGCATGCCGAAGCGGGCGGTTGTCCACGGCATCAGGGAGATCCCCAGTGACCAATGGACGATGAAATAGGTGAGCGTCCAGAGGGCGTGATCGCTGCTGGTGGAGAGGCCGCCCGCGACGTAGGGAAAAATGCCCTGTAGCGCGGCGCCATCGAAAGAGCCCATGCCAAGGGCAAGGCCGACCCCCGCGAAGAGGGGCCAGGTTTGGGAGAGGGATGGTAATGTTTCCACGCCGTTGGATCCTCGAAAGTTGCCATAATTTAACGCCAACACTAATATTCAACTAATAGATTGATTTACGTTGAATCATCGGAAATACCTATGAGAATACATGCAGAGGAATTGCTGACCTTTCTGGCGGTGGCGGAGGCTGGGGGAGTAGGTGCCGGAGCGCAGATCCTGCGGCGCAGCCAGCCGGCGGTTTCCGAGCGGTTGCGCGCACTGCAGGCCGCGGTCGGCGAGCCCCTGTACCAGCGCGCCGGGAGGGGTATCCGTCTGACCGCCGCGGGAGAGTCCCTGCTGCCCTATGCCCGTCGCCTGCGGGAAGGTCTCGGCGAAGTGGAAAACTGGTCGGCGCGGCGGCATGCACTGCAGGAAGGAAGCCTGCGCATCGCGGCCAGCAATACCGTGGCGAATTACTTTCTCATGGAGCATCTGGCGCGTTTTCGCGGACGCTATCCCGGCGTTCAACTGCAACTCAGGACCGGACCGCTGACCGACAACCTGCCGTTGAGTGCCTGGGATCTACTGTTCACCGAAGAACAGATAGAGCGCAGTGGCTTACCGCCGCATATGGAGTTGAAGGCCTGGCGGGAGGATGAACTGGTGGCGATCCTTCCCCAGGATCATCCTTGGGTGCGGGCGGGCCGGGGGTGGGTACGCTGGGAGGAGGTATTGGCGGAACCTATCGTCTGGCGCGAGCCGCATTCGGGGATCCGCCGGCGGGTGGAGGCGGCCATTGTCCGTGCCGGATTGCGGGCGCGCTACAGCGTTGAGGTGACCGGGGTGGAGGCGCTGCGAGACGCCGTCGCCGCCGGGCTGGGCATAGGTTTCGCGTCGGTAGAGGCCTTGGATAAGGTACGCTGGCCGCTGGCTTCCCTGCGCCTCGATCCGCCCCATGGCCTGTTCTGGACCTTGTACCTCATGCGCCCTCAGGCCGATTTCCAGTCGCGGGCGGTGCGCGCTTTCCTGGACCTGCTGGCGACGCCGGACTGAGGCGGCGCAGGAGGCCTAAAATCCGCCGTCGGCCGCGGCTACCACTAGAAAGGCGCCGGAACCTCCGGCCGGATGCTCCAGCCAGATCAAGGGCAGGTCGGGACGGCGACGGATGAGGGCTTCTTCGGCATCGCCGGTTTCCACCACCAGGACGCCGCCCCCCTCCAGGTGATGCGGTGCCTGCTCCAGAAGGGGAAGCAGGCAGTCCAGACCATCCTCACCGGCGGCCAGGGCGAGACGAGGCTCGTGCCGGTATTCCGGGGTCAATTCCGCCATGGTTGCCGCGTCCACATAGGGCGGGTTGCTGAGAATCAGGTCATAGCGTCGTCCCTCCAGGGCGGCAAAGAGGTCGGATTGATGCAGGTGCACCCGGTCTTCCAGACCGTAACGCCGGATATTGGCGTGTGCCACGGAGAGGGCATCTGCAGAGATGTCCACCGCATCCACTTCCGCCTCCGGAAAGCGCAGCGCCAGGGTAATGGCCATGCAGCCGGAGCCCGTGCCGATCTCCAGAATGCGGCGCAGCTGCGACGCCTCTACCCAGGGCGCAAAGCCCTCCTCGATGAAGGGTTCGAGCAGGCTGCGGGGAATGAGGACACGTTCATCGACGCTGAAACGCAGTCCGGCGAACCAGGCTTCGCCGGTAATATAGGCGGCGGGCCGACGGAGTATTTCCCGTTGATAAAAGTGCTTGAAGATCGTGGTTTTTTCGCGGTCCAGCAGGCGTGCCGCGCCGAATTCCGCAAGATCTTCCGGCTCGAGGTGCAGTGCCGCGGCCAGGAGCGCGTCGGCTTCGCCGCGGGGTTGCTGCTGGCCCTGACTGAAATCGAGCCCTGCGGCGGCAAAACGGCTGGCGCCCCAGCGCCGGAAATCGGTGATCGTCTGCAGCGCGTCGCCGGCGAGGGCGGTGTATTGTTCCAGGTTCATTCAATCCAACTCCAGCCAGACCGGGCAATGATCGGAGCCGGTCACATCGGTGGCGATTCCCGCCCCGCGCAGGCGCGGCAACAGGTTCTCATGTATCCAGAAATAATCGAGACGCCAGCCAATATTGCGGGCGCGGGCGTTGGTGCGCTGACTCCACCAGGAATATTCCACGGCATCCGGGTGAAGGTGGCGGAAGCTGTCCACCCAGCCCGCCGCTGCCCATTGGTCCAGACAGGCCCTTTCCTCGGGGAGAAAACCGGATATTCTCGCGTTTTCTTTGGGGCGTGCAAGGTCGATGGCCTGATGGGCGGTGTTGACGTCGCCACAGAATACCACCGCCCGACCGGCGGCGACCCGTGCGTTGATCAGTTCCAGGAAGGCGGCATAGAAATCCAGCTTGAAGGCGAGGCGTTCCGTATCCTTCTTGCCGTTGGGGAAGTAGACGTTATACAGGTCGAAATCACCGCAGTCAGTGATAACCACGCGCCCCTCCCGGTCGAAGCGCGGGATGCCCAGGCCCGTTGTCAGCGGCCGGCAGGGCGCTCTGCTGAAGGTGGCGACGCCGCTGTAACCCGGGCGTTCAGCGACTGCCCAGCGGGCATCGTAACTATCCAGTGCGGTTTCCGCCGCCGGCAGGCGGTCCGGGTCGGCCTTGATTTCCTGAAAGCAGAGCACATCCGCCCGCGCCATCGCGACCCATTCGCGCAAACCCTTGCGGCAGGCGGCGCGCCAGCCGTTCACGTTCCAGCTATACAGGCGCATGGTCATGACCACTCAACGCATCACCCGCACTGCCAGAAAATCCCCTTCCGTCAGCACCCGTTCCAGGATGGCCCGCCCCGCAGCACCGGCGGGACCCACCGCGGCGAGCAGGGCGAGCCCTTCCCGCGCTGCCGTCGGACTGATGACGCCATGGCGCAGTGCCAGTTGATACAGTACGGCAATACTGATTTCCTGGTCGGGTTGTTTGACCAGTTCTCCCTGGAGTTGCGCGAGGGGGCCGCCATACAGAAGCAGCTTGCGCACATGGTCGATATTGGGCAGCGTCGTGGTACTCATGGTGGTTCCTTGTTGATAAATCATGCGTTAGAGCGCACTGGCGGGTTCGGGTGGTGACCCCTGGCATACGCCGGCTAACTCTTCTCGGGACCCGGCCAGCCCTGGCAACGCAGGGACCACAACCCACCGCCTTGCGGCGCACTGAGCAGTGGACCCAATTCCGTCAGTGCCGCGGCCAGTGCCTCGCGCAAACCCCAGGGTGGGTTCACCACGATCAGTCCGCTGCCGAAAAGCTGTTCCCGACCCTCTTCCGGCATCTGCAGCAGTTCGCAGGCAAAGGCGGGCAGACGCCCGCGCAACGCCTGCCACAGGCGGGTGATCGTACCGCGGATTTTCACCGGGTACCAGACGAGATACACCCCCTGCGGCCAGCGTTGATAGGCACGGATCAGGATATCGGCAAGGCGCTCCCATTCATCCCTGCGTTCGAAAGGCGGATCGATGAGGACCAGTCCGCGTTTTTCCGGCGGGGGGATCTGCCCGAAGAGGGCGCGATAGCCGTCTTCACCGACGACGCTGGTATGGGCCCGTTTCCCTATCGCCTTGCGCAGGCGTGCCGCGACTTCCGGCTGTTCCTCGCAGAGTACCATCCGGTCGGTCGGCCGGAGCAGTGCGGCAGCGAGGGCTGGCGAGCCGGGATAGTGGTGCAACGCGCCGTCAGCATTCTCATTGCTGACGATTTTCAACCATGCGCCCGCATATGGCAGGCTGCGCCGGTCCGCCCACAGGCGCGAAACACCTTGCAGGTGTTCCCCCTGTACGCCCAGGGCATATCGCCCTGCTCCTGCGTGGGTCTCGATATAGGCAAGGGGGCTGTCCTTGCGGATCAGGGTTTGCAAGGTGAGGCTCAGGGCCAGATGCTTGACGCAGTCGGCGGCGTTGCCCGCGTGGTAATGATGGTCGTAATTCATGGCGCGCTGGTCTTTCCGGGGTTGGCTTGGGGCGATGCTTTCGTCATGATAACAGATAGCGGTCGGACTCAGCAGAAAAGGAGAGATGACGATGCGACTTTATGCGACGCAGACCAGTCCCTATGCCCGGAAAGTGCATATCGCGCTGCTGGAAAAAAACATCCCCTGTGATATGGAGTGGGTGGATCTCCGCGCTCCCGGCCACGCGGCCCTGGAGCACAACCCCCTGGGCAAGATCCCCGTGCTGGTGCGGGATGACGGTTCGTCGGTATATGATTCGGCAGTGATCATCCAGTACTTGGAAATCCTGTGCCCGGAACCCGCCATCATCCCCCACGACCCGGAAGCCCGCATCGAGGCATTGCGGATCGAGGCGCTGGCGAGCGGCATCATGGATACGACCATTGCCTGGGTGCTGGAGCAGCGCCATGCCAGCGATTGCCAGGATGCCGCCATGCTGCAGCGCGCCCGTGGCAAGATCCTGGCCGCCCTGGCGATACTCCAGGAAGAGACGGACGCGTGGCAGGATGCCGGCACCGCGCCGGTGCTGACCCTGGCGCAGATTGCGACGGTCGCGGCCGTGGGTTACGTTGATCTGCGCGCGCCGGATTTTCTGCTGCAATTCCCGGATTTGACGGCCTGGATGCATACCATGCGCCTGCGCCCCAGCGTCAGCGCCACGGCCCCCCGGTAATCTTCGTGAAAATTGCGACCTGGAACGTCAACTCCCTCAAGGTACGCCTCCCCCAGGTGTTGGCATGGCTGGGTAGCGAGCAGCCGGATGTCCTTTGTCTGCAAGAGACCAAGTTGGCCGATGCGCGTTTCCCGGTGGCCGAGTTGGCGGATGCCGGTTATCGGGCGCTCTATCACGGTCAACCGACGTATAATGGGGTTGCCATACTGAGCCGCAACCCACCCAGTGACGTCCGCTGCGACTGGCCGGATGGCGGCGACGGGCAGGCGCGGCTGTGCGCCGCCAGCTTCGGCGACCTGCGCGTCGTCAACGTCTATGTACCCAACGGCCAGGCCCTGGACAGCGACAAGTATCCCTACAAGTTACAATGGCTGGAGCGCCTGCGTGGGTTGATCGCCGGAGAATTGCAGGGTTGGCCGCAACTGCTGTTGGTGGGGGACTTCAATATTGCCCCCGATGCTCGCGATGTTTACGACGCTGCAGACTGGGGGGAGGGCATCCTCTGCTCGGCGCCGGAGCGGGCGGCGTTGGGCGCCCTGTTGGAACTCGGGCTGCATGACAGCTACCGCAAGCTGCATCCCGATGCGCGGGCGTGGAGCTGGTGGGATTACCGCGCTGCGGCGTTTCGGCGTAATCAGGGCCTGCGCATCGATCTGATTCTGGCTTCCTCTCCCGTTCTCTCGCGCACGCGGGAGGTGGTCATCGACCGTGCCGCCCGGGCGGCGGAGCGTCCCTCGGATCACGCACCCGTCTGCATCACACTGGAGAGCGGCGCGTGATCGGTATTCTGGTCGTCAATCTCGGCACCCCCGATGCGCCTACCGCCCCGGCGGTGCGCCGCTACCTGCGCGAGTTTCTCAGCGATACCCGGGTGGTGGAGCTTCCCAGGGTGCTTTGGTGGCCCATCCTGAACGGTCCCATTCTGCGATTTCGTCCCGCCCGCTCGGCGCGCAATTATGCCAGCATCTGGCTTCCCGATGGATCCCCCCTGATGGTTTATAGCCAGCGCCAGTGCGATGCACTTCAGGCCCGCTGGGATCGTCAGTTTCCCGGTCAGGTCCGGGTGGAACTAGCCATGCGTTATGGCAATCCCTCCGTCGCAAAGGGCATGGCGGCCTTGCGCGACGCTGGATGTGGCAGGATTCTGGTGGTTCCGCTGTATCCGCAATATGCGGCGGCCACCACGGCCTCCACTTTTGATGCGGTTGCCAAAGAGTTGCGGAAATGGCGCGAAATCCCGGAGATGCGCATGATTCGCGACTGGCATGCGCATCCCGCCTATATCGGCGCCCTGGCGGACAGCATCCGCGCCTGGTGGCAGGCGCACGGACAGGCGGAGCGTCTGCTCATCACCTTCCACGGCTTACCGGAAAGCTCCGTCCTGAAGGGCGACCCCTATCGTGCCCAGTGCGAAAAGACCACCGCGTTGCTGGTACAGGCGCTCGGCCTGTCCGATGATCAGTGGGTGCAGAGCTTCCAAAGCCGCTTCGGCGCCGCCAGATGGCTGGGGCCCTATACGGACAGAACCCTGGTCGGGCTGGCGAGCGCCGGCGTGTCCCGCGTAGATGCCGTGTGTCCAGGTTTTGCTGCGGATTGCGTGGAAACACTGCAGGAAATAGCTATCGAAGGCAAAGAAACTTTCCTCCATGCAGGTGGACAGGAATTGCGTTATATCCCGGCCCTCAACGACAATCCTCTCTGGATAGAAGCATTCAGCCGGATTCTGGAGCCTCATTGGCGTGATTGGGATGCCCCGGAAAACTTTGCCGTTTCCCCAGAGTCAGGCTAAAATCGAGCCGCACCGCCAATGTAGGACAGCATTTTCCCTCGGCCCTCCAACCTAACAGGACTCGCGCCATGATAATCAGCAAAGACAAAGTCGTCACTATCGACTATTCCCTGACCGATGAAGAAGGAGAGCTGATCGACAGCTCTGTGGGGGAAGAACCCCTCGTCTATCTGCATGGCCACCATGGCGTCATCCCCGGTCTGGAGCAGGCCCTGGCGGGGCGTCGTGTCGGCGACAGGCTGGAGGTCTCCATCCCTCCCGAGGAGGGCTATGGTGACTGGGACGAAGATCTGGTGGAAGTGGTGGGTGTCGAAGATTTTGACGACGCCGAAGAGCTGGAGGTCGGTACCCAGTTTGAGACCATGACCGAGGATGGTACACGTCTGGCCACGATCATCGACATCGAAGGTGACGAGATTACCGTCGATCTCAATCATCCCCTGGCCGGAATGACCCTGAACTTCGATGTGACGGTGCTGGAAGTACGGGATGCCACCGCCGAAGAGCTGGCCCACGGCCATGTCCATGGTCACGGCGAGCACGACGAGGGTCACTGAGGTGCCGTTGCCGCTCCGGCTGCAGCGCGTTCCGACCCGATAACCGCCTTGCGTGGCCTGGGGTTGATGTCGGGCACCAGTGCTGATGGTGTGGATGCCGCGGTGCTGGATTTGGCCGTCGCCGGCTGTGGGGGGTATCGGGGCGTTTTCACGCGCGCCTTTGCGCCCGCACTGCGCACGGAAGTGCTGGCCGCCAACGGGCCATTGGGTGTCGAAGCGATGGCGCAACTCGACCGACGTCTGGGTGCCTGTTATGCACGGGTGGCCCGGGAGGCCATGGACCGCTTGGGTCCGGTGGACTTCATCGCCCTGCATGGGCAGACCATTCGTCATCAGCCGCGGGGTGATCCCGGTTTCACGCTGCAAATTGGTGCGGCGGCAGATATCGCGGTGGCAACAGGTCTGACGGTGGTCCACGATTTCCGGCGTACGGATGTGGCAGCGGGGGGCGAGGGCGCACCGCTGGTGCCGCCTTTCCATCAATACTGCTTTCAGGATGAACATCCGCGTCTGATACTCAATCTCGGTGGCATGGCCAATGTGACCTGGTTGCCGGGTGCCGGCGATCCGCGCCCGCTGCTGGCGTTCGACTGCGGTCCGGGTAACGTACTCATGGACGCCGCCGTGGAGTTGTGTAGCGCCGGACAGGCTACCTGCGACGTGGATGGCCGGTTGGCGGCTGCCGGACAGCGCGATGTGGCACGCCTGGAGGAATGGCTGGACCACGTGTTCTTCCGGCAAGCACCGCCCAAAAGTACGGGTCGGGAGACTTTCGGCATGCCGCTGGTGACGCGTTGGTGGTCTTCCTGGCGGGGTTCCGCGGCGGATTTTCTGGCGACACTGACGGCATTGACCGCCGAGTCCGTGGCACAGGCGGTGCGAGCCTGGACACCGGGTGCCGCGGAGATGCTGGTATTCGGCGGTGGGGCTGAAAACCAGGCCCTGATGCAGGCCCTGCAGGACGCCATGACGGAGACCCGGGTGCTGCACGGCGGGCGGCACAGCGGTATCCCCGGTCAGGCCCTGGAGGCGCTGGCCTTCGCCTGGCTGGGCAGCCAGTGCCTGCTGGGGAAACGCCTGGACCTGGAGCGGTTTACGGGGGCGCGGCACCCCATGATCCTGGGTAATATTCTGCCCGGAGATAACTGGCCGGATCTGCTCGTCCAACTCTCGCAACGGCCGGAAATCACCGCCAGGGAAGGCCCCTATCATGCCCTCCGCTCCGTCTGACCTCCGGCATTGCTGGCACCCCGACGGCGGCACTTCCGTCTATGGCATCCTGGGGTTTCCCGTCAACCACAGTCTCTCGCCGTGGCTGCATCGTCTCTTCGCGGCGCAGCAGGAACTGGATCTGGTGTATGTACCTTTTCCGGTGCGCGAAGAGGATATCGCCGCGGCGCTGGCCGGGTTGCCGGCGCTCGGGATCCGGGGCGTGAATGTCACGGTCCCACACAAGGAGGCCGTATTGCCGCTGATGCAGTGGCTCAGCGCGGAGGCGCGGGCTATCGGTGCAGTGAACACCATCTGTTTCACGCCCTCGGGCATGCAAGGGCACAACACCGATGCACCGGGATTTTTGCGGGCGCTGGAACGTGCGACGGGGGACGGCTGGCGGCAGTATCCGGCGACGGTAATCGGCGCCGGCGGGGCTGCCCGGGCCATCGTCTACGCCCTCGGCCATGCCGGATGTCCGGCGATTTATCTGGCGAATCGCCACCTGCCGCGTGCCGAAGTGCTGGCGGCGCAGTTTCCCGGCCTCCCGGTGCATCCCATCCCGCTGGACCGGGCGGCATTGTCTGCCGTGTTGCCCTGCAGTTCGTTGCTCGTCAACACCAGCACGCGGGGCCTGCACGGCGAGGACCACCCGGAACTGGATCTGGCCCGCATGCCCGAAAATGGCAGTGTGTACGATATCGTCTATAACCCATTGGAAACGCCCCTGCTGCAAGCCGCCCGGCAAGCCGGGCTGGGTGCGGTGGATGGGCTGGGTATGCTGGTAGAGCAGGGCGCGGAGAGTTTTCGGATATGGACCGGAACATTGCCGCAGACCGCCGCCGTGGAGGAGATATTGCGTCGATGGCTACAAACCCGGAACACATCTCGTTAACGCCAGTATTGCGGGCGCTCGTCAGTAACGGTTTAAGCGACGAGACGCGCTTGCAAAGCCTGGCCGCCGATCCTGCCCGCGGTAAGACGCCGCTGCTGTTTTATGTGGTGGAGAAGGGCGCCGTCCCGGCCGCGGTGCTCATGGCGCACCTTTCCGCGCGCTACAACATGCCCATGCTCGATCTCGACGCAGCGGCGATCGATGCGTTGCTCATCCGCAAGCTCGACAAAGGGCTGATGACCCGCTATCTGGTGCTGCCCTTATCGAAGCATGGGGACACCCTCTACCTCGCCATGGCCGATCCCACGGACTTCAAGGCGGTGGAGGATGTGAAATTCAATTCCGGTTTGCAGGTGATGCCGGTGCTGGTTGAGGCCGACAAACTGGTCAAGGCGGTACATGCTGCGGTCAACAGCTTGCAGGGCGGGATTGACGACGTATTCGTGGATAAGCCGCACGGTGAGGAAGATCCGGAAGAATTCGACCTCGCCCAGGAGAACGACGGTAGTGTCGAGGATGCGCCGGTGGTGCGCTTTGTCCGGCAACTGCTGCTGGATGCCATTCAGCGCGAGGTGTCCGATATTCACCTGGAACCCTATGAAAAGGATTTTCGGGTACGTTACCGCCTCGATGGCGTATTGCAGGATGCGCTGCATCCGCCCGTGGCGTTGCGGGACGGGGTCACCTCGCGCCTGAAGATTCTTTGCCGTCTGGACATTTCCGAGCGACGTCTGCCGCAGGACGGCCGACTGCGGGTCCGCGTGCCCCCGGCCCGGGTCATCGATTTTCGCGTCTCCTTTCTGCCCACCAGTTTTGGCGAAACGATCGTGCTGCGCCTGCTGGATCCCGCCAGTTCCAGGGTGCCCATCGAGCAACTGGGCTTTTTACCAGAGCAGCGCAAAGCCTTTGAGGACGCCATCCATCGGCCCTACGGCATGATTCTGGTCACCGGGCCCACGGGTTCCGGCAAGACCACGACCCTCTATACCGCCCTGAACATCCTCAACACCGGTGACTGCAACATCAGTACCGCAGAGGACCCCGTGGAAATCCCGGTGTACGGGATCAATCAGGTGAACATCAACGAGCGCATCGGTCTCACCTTTGCCGCAGCCCTGCGCTCCTTCCTGCGCCAGGACCCGGATATCATCATGGTCGGCGAGGTGCGCGATCTGGAAACCGCCGAAACCGCCATCAAGGCAGCCCAGACGGGCCATCTGGTATTGGCCACCCTGCACACCAATGATGCTCCACAGAGTCTCACTCGCCTCGAGAACATGGGTATTCCCACCTATAACATCGCCGGCAGCGTACATCTGGTGATGGCGCAGCGACTCGTCCGCAGGCTTTGCCCGCACTGTAAAAAACCCCTGCGCATTCCCGAACAGGCCCTGATCGAGGCGGGACTTGCGCCCGAGGATCTGCAGGGCTGGCGCCCTCTGGGCGCTGTGGGCTGCGAACAGTGCAATAAAACCGGATATAAGGGCCGGATGGGGCTTTATCAGGTGATGCCGGTGAGCGACACCATGCGCGAAATCATCATGCGTGGCGGCACGTCCATCGACTTGGCGCGCGCCGCGGCACAGGAGGGGGTGCTGACCATGCGGCAGAATGGGCTGAGGCGGATCCGGGAGGGCGTGACCAGTCTGGAGGAGGTGCTGCGGGTGACCAATCTTTGATGCTGTCGCCCGGTGTCTGCAGATATGTGATGCCAGAAGCCACGGGACGGCAGGGGTGAGCGGAGGATGCGCGCTGGCACGGGTAAGGTCCTGCAGGACGGCGCGGCGGGCTGGTACCTGATATGGCGGAGATGATGGGTGACTGGCGGCGACTTTGGGGCATCTCCGCCTATCGGTTGCTGATCGCGGCAGCCATCGCCATCCTGGTGCGCTTACCGGTCAATGAAACCATCATCGATCTGGGAGGGCATGCCGAACTGCTGCACATCCTGACCTTGGTGGCCGCCTTGGTCAGCCTCGTCTACCTGCTGGGACTGCTGTTGCGATGGCCGACGCAACCGCGCCGCCACGCCTGGATTCAGGTCTCGACGGACACTCTGCTGGTGTTGCTGCTGCTGCATTTCGGTGGCGGTGTCAGTGGCCCCTTCAGTATCCTGCCCTTTCTGCTGCTGGTGTCCACGGCAAGCCTGTTGCGCGGCAAAAGCGCTTTTGTTTTCGTGTGGATATTGCTGGCGCTGCTGGTCGGCGAGTCGCTATTCGGCGGGATGACCGCCGTGCATCCGCCCCTCGGTCAGCTTTTCATTTATCTCCTCGCATTGGTGGCGGTGGCGGTACTGGCCGACAGTCTGGTGGCGAGTCTGGAACGTGGCAACCGTCTAGCGCTGCAAAGGGATGCAGAGGTCGTCAATCTGAATGCGTTGAGCCAGGAAATTGTGCAGCATATGGATGTGGGCATTTTTGTGCTGGACCGGCAAAGTCGCGTGGTGCTCAGCAACCCCGCGGCACGGACGCTTTCGGGTTACCGGAAATGGACCTCCATGCCTATCGCCATCGGCGTAGTGCAGCCGCGTCTGGCCATGATGCTGCGACAGGCCACGGCCAACGACAGCGAGATGGTGATCACGGCAAACGGGCGTGACCCAACTCTGCAGGACAGCACCCTGACTCTGCTGGTGCGCAGGATCGACCTGCCCGATAGCTCTTACCGACTGCTTCTCCTCCGTGATGCATCCGCACTGCGTGCCCGGGAACGAGAGGCGCAACTGGCGGCGCTCGGTCGTCTGGCGGCCAATATCGCCCATGAGATCCGTAATCCTCTCAGCGTGATTCGCCACGCCGGCAGCCTTCTCGCCGAGCGCATGGACGACCCCGCTTCGCAGCATCTTTTTGACATTCTGGAACGGGAGACGGTACGCATCAATGCCATTGTCGAATCGGTGCTGGAGATGGCGCGTCCGAGTCCGGCGCATTCCGAACCCATTTTCTTGCGGAGCTGGTTGCCGATGCTCACCGCCCAGTTGCAGGCGGATCCACTGTTGGCACCCATGAGCATCGCCATCGGCGAAATCGCGCCGCAGCTTACGGTTTATGCCGATCCCGCGCAGTTGCGGCGGGTATTCTGGAATCTGTTGCATAACAGCGCGCAGTACGGCGTGGCGGAAGATGCTACGATGCGTGTCGAAATCGATGCCGTCCCCGAGGACGAAGGGAACATCATGGTGACGCTGCGGGATTTTGGACCGGGCGTAAAGGCGGAAGTGATGGAGCGCATTTTTGAGCCGTTTTTTACCACCAACCCCCGAGGTACCGGGCTGGGTTTATCCATGGTGCGGGAACTGCTGCGCATCAACGACGGGCGCATAGCCTGTGAAAATCACCCCCAGGGCGGCGTATTGTTCCGGATTTTTCTCCCCCGCAGGGGGTGGACGGAGAGGCGTGATGGCTGACTATTCCGGTTTGCCGCCCGCCCTGATCGTCGATGACGAGCCGGGCATCGTCGAACTGCTGCGCATTACGCTGCAGGGTATGGGGATCACTGTCACTGGCGCATATTCCCTTGCGGAAGCCCTCGCCCGCCTCGCCGAAGGTGCCCCTTCTTTATGCTTGAGCGATCTGCGTTTGCCCGACGGTTCCGGTCTTGATCTGATCCGCCGTTTGCGCGAGTCATATCCACAAGTGCCGGTCGCCGTGATTACGGCCTATTCTTCCGCCGAAGGTGCCGTCGAAGCGATGCAGGCGGGGGCCTTCGATTACATGGCCAAGCCCATCGAGCTGGCGCGTCTGCGGCGATTGATATCCCAGGCCGTTGATCTCAGCCGCCTGTCCCCAGCGGGTCTGGGCGGCACCCAACGACTGGTCGGCGATGCGCCGGTCATGCAGCGCTTGCGCGACGATATCCGCCGCGTAGCGCGGAGTAATGCGCCGGTACACATCACCGGTGAGTCCGGTACGGGCAAGGAACTGGCCGCACGCGCCATTCATGCCTCGGGACCCCGTCACGACAAGCCCTTCGTGGCCGTCAACTGCGGCGCCATTCCCGAGGGGCTGGTGGAGAGTGAGCTCTTCGGTGCCGAAAAGGGGGCTTATTCCGGTGCCGTACAGCGTCGCGAAGGACTCTTTGCGGCGGCCAATGGGGGCACTGTTTTTCTGGATGAGATCGGTGATCTGCCGATGATGATGCAGGTCAAGCTGCTGCGGGCCATTCAGGAGCGGGCCATTCGCCCCTTGGGTGCGGCGCGGGAAATCTCCCTGGACCTGCGCTTCATTTCCGCCACCCACCGTGACCTGCAGGAAATGGTTGCGGCCGGAAAGTTTCGTCAGGATCTCCGATATCGTCTGGATGTCGTGAGACTCCATATGCCGGCCTTGCGGGAACATCCGGAAGACATCCCGCAACTGGCGGAGGTGATTCTGCAACGTATCGGCGTGGCACCGGAGGATATTCCGGCACTGCTATCCCCAGGCACTTTGGAGCGGCTGGGTGGTTACGCCTTCCCCGGCAACGTTCGCGAGTTGGAAAATGTTCTGGAGCGGAGCCTTGCCCTCAAGCAGGAAGGGATGCTGTTCGACGATGGGATGTCCTCCTCCGGCGGCCCAGTGGCGAAAAGCAACGGGCTGGCGTTGGCGCCGGTAATCGCCGTACCGGCCCCTTTCGACGCGGCGGAGGCCGCATTGCTGCGGCAGGTGCTCGATCAGGCCGAAGGGGATCGGCGCCGTGCCGCCATTCTGCTGGGGATCAGTCTGCAGTCGCTGGATCTGCGGCTGCACCGGTCATTCCCGGGGGGTGGCGTATGACGCAGACCCTCCTGGGGGCGACCTATATCCTGACCACGCTGCTCGGCCTGCTCGTGGGCAGTTTTTTGAACGTGGTGGTACACCGGGTACCCCGCCGCGAATCCATCATTTATCCTGCGTCCCACTGCCCACACTGTGGCCATGTGTTGCGCCCTTGGGAAAATATCCCGGTCCTGAGCTGGCTGGCGCTGCGTGGCCGCTGCCATGCTTGCGGCAAGTCCATTGCCTGGCGTTATCCGGCGCTGGAACTGCTGAGCGGACTGCTCAGTCTGGTGGTGGTCTGGCAATTGGGCCTGACCTGGCATCTGCTTCCCGCCCTGGTCTTCACCTGGGCACTGCTGGCGCTGACCATGATCGATCTGGAGACACAGCTTCTGCCCGATCGTCTTACCAAGCCGGGCATGTTGGCCGGGCTGCTGCTCAACGGGTCGGCACTTTTCTGGCCCGGGCTGGCGCTGGTAACGCCCCTGGACGCCTTGCTCGGTGTAATCATCGGCTACGGTAGCCTGTGGTTGCTGGCTACCGTGTACTATAAGATCGCAGGACGGCACGGCATGGGGGGAGGGGATCTCAAATTGCTCGGCATGATCGGTGCGTGGCTGGGCTGGCAGGCCGTATTCCTGACCCTGTTTATCGCCGCCCTGGGCGGTGGACTGGTTGCGCTGGGCTTTCTGCTGCGGGGCAAGGGACGGGACTATGCCATGCCCTTCGGTCCTTATCTGGCGCTGGGGGGCTGGCTCATGCTGCTGTGGCCACAAGCCATCCTTTCCGGTTACCTGCACCTGCTGGGTTCCTGAATGGCGCTGCGGATCGGTCTGACGGGGGGGGTGGCCTGCGGCAAAAGCACGGTCGCCGAAATGCTCAAAGCGGCTGGCGCCCATGTGCTGGATGCCGATGTCATTGCCCGCGAACTGGTGGCTCCGGGCAGCCCTGCCCTGCAGGCCATCATCGCCCATTTTGGCCCGGCCTTTGTCGCCCCGGGAGGTGGGCTGGACCGTGCAGCGTTGCGCGCCCGCATTTTTGCCGACACGGCGGCAAAAACCTGGCTGGAAGCCCTTCTCCATCCCCTTATTCGGGCCACCTTCATAACGGCCAGCGCCGCGTTGGCCGAACAGCATCCGCAAACGCCGCTGGTCTGGGTGGTGCCGCTGCTGGTTGAAAACGACTATCGCCCATTGCTGGATCAGGTGCTGGTGGTCGATTGTCCCCGCTCCGTACAAGTAGAGCGTCTGCGTGCCCGTCCTGGCTGGACAAAGGAACAAGTCACCGCAGTGCTGGCGGCGCAATGTGATCGTGCCGCGCGTAATGCGGCTGCCGACTGGATCATCACCAATGAGGGCACCCTGACCGAGTTGCAAACCCAGGTGGGTCTCTATCTTCGTCATTTGCGTGGAACCGGACGATTTGCTTAGGGAAAGCGCCTGTGGCACCCTGAGGGAACGTTGCCCGAAAATGGTGCACGCGGCCGTTGCCTGGCGTTGGGGTCTGCGGTCGCGTGCGGCGGCAGCGGCTGCTGAACGAGGTTACGGCATGGCCGTTTACGAACACCCGCTCCATGAACGCGCGCGCCTGCTGCTGCGTCTGGAAAGTGTTTTTGCACAACTACAGCAGGGGCGGGCCGATGCTGGCTGCCTGCGTAACGCCCTGCGCGCCTATAATGAACTGCTGGATTTTTGCAGCCGCCCGGAGCTGCGCCTGGATCTCATTCTGGAGCTGGAGCGTCTGGCCCAGAGCCTTGCCGTCTGGTCGCAGAGTCCCGAGGCGGACGAAGGCCCTTTGCGCGCCTGGCAGTTCCGCATAGACCAGCAACTCAAAGCGCTGCGCGAGTATCGCGAACCCTTCGGGCAACTGTTGCGCCACCAGGATATCATCCAGCTCGCACGGGGCAGGATGGGGGTGGCCGGAGGCCTCGCCGACTGTGATCTGCCGATTCTGGCCTTCTGGAAATATCAGCCCCCCGAGCGTATCGCGGGACTCCTGCAGGGCTGGCGGGAGAGTCTGTCGATCTTGCAGGATAGCACCGATCTGATTCTCGCCTTGTTGCGGGACTCCTGCTCGTGGTCCGGGGTGGAAGCCCCGGAAGGGCGTTATGGCGCGCTTCTGGATGCACGCCATCCGCCTTCCCTGATCTGCTTGGAGTTGTCGGATCGTGCGGATTACTATCCCAAAATCAGTGGGGGTATCCATCGTTTTCATATCCAGTGGCTGCCATGGTTGGACCAGGGAACGGCGCGCGCGATAGAATCCACCATAAAATTTCGCCTGGGACTCAGTGCCCTCTGACCTCTTCACTCTTTTGTAAAGGATTCCGGCATGCACATCGGCACCACCCTCAGCCAGTTCATCATTGAAGAAACCCGTCTTTATCCTGGTGCCTCCGGCGACTTCGCCGGGTTACTCAACGATCTCACCATTTCCTGCAAGTTTATCGGTGCCCAGGTCTACCGTGGCGCGTTGGTGGGAGCGCTGGGCAGCGCCGGCACCGACAACGTCCAGGGGGAGGTGCAGAAAAAGCTGGACATCATCTCCAATGAAGCCATTCTCAAATCCATGGACTGGACGGGGCATCTGGCCGGTATGGCCTCCGAGGAGATGGATGACCCCTATCCCATCCCCCGCAACATCCCGCGCGGCAAGTATCTGCTGCTTTTTGATCCGTTGGACGGTTCCAGCAATACCGATGTCGGCATCAGCGTGGGGACCATTTTCAGCATCCTCAAGGCGCCGGTGGTGGGGCGGGATGCGGAACTCGCCGATTTCCTGCAGCCCGGCGTCGAACAGGTCTGTGCGGGCTATGCCCTGTACGGCTCCAGCAACATGCTGGTATACAGCACCGGCTACGGGGTCAATGGCTTCACCCTCGATCCTTCCATCGGTGAATACATCCTGACCCACAACCAGATGCGTATTCCGGAGGATACCAGTGAATATGCCATCAATATGAGCAATCACCGGCACTGGCAGAAACCGGTACAGCGTTACATCGACGAACTCAATCAGGGTACGGATGGGCCTCGCCAACGCAATTTCAATATGCGCTGGGTGGGTTCCATGGTAGCGGATGTGCATCGCATCCTCTGTCGGGGCGGTATTTTCCTGTACCCGTTCGATCAGCGCGACCCGAAGAAGCCGGGCAAGCTGCGCCTGCTCTATGAGGCCAATCCTATGTCCTATCTGGTGGAACAGGCGGGTGGCGCGGCCAGCACGGGCACGACCCGCATCCTGGATATCGTCCCCCAGGGCCTGCACCAGCGCATTCCCGTCATCCTCGGCGCCAAAAATGAGGTGGAGCGGGTGGTGGCTTACCACCAGGAGTCATTCTGAAAGTGCATAGGCCGCCCCATCCGGGGCAGCCTATGCACGCTGTTATCCCGTAAAATCTACAGGATGTCGGAATGGATGTGGACCAGTTGAAACTGCAGGGGTGGTAGGCGGTGGAGACGATACGGGTCCGGCAATTTACAGCCAGTGACCTGTGCTGCTGGCTGGTGGTGATGCTGGCGCCCTCCGCAGGAGGCGCGAGCAGATTCTACTGGGATCGCTTCGAAACTTCAGAGACGTGGGCCTGGCGTTGATTGCTCTTGAGAATTTTCGAAAATCGTCTATATACGGTTTTAGGAGTCTGGAACAGACATGGGGGAAAAATTGTTACCTGAAAGCGCCAAGTCTTATCTGCTCAATGCCGTCTATCAGTGGTGCGTGGACCAGGGGCATACACCCTATATCCTGGTAGTGGTGGCCTATCCCGGAGTGTCTGTCCCGAGCGGCTATGAAAAGGATGGGCGGATGATTCTCGATGTCTCTCCACGTGCCTGCCACGGTCTGCGCATGGCGGACGACTGGATTTCCTTCAATGCCCGCTTCGGCGGGGTTGCGCGGACAGTGGACGTACCCATGGCGGCAGTAGCGGCGATATACGCCGCAGAAACGCAGGAAGGAATGGGCTTTGCCGATCCGGAAATCCCGGCCGCGCCCCCGCCTTCTTCGGCGGGCGGCGGTGCAGAGAATGCGGAGATTTCCGGGAAGCGTGAGCGTCCCGCACTGCGAGTGGTGAAGTGAAGCCCGCTTTGATGGCGGCAGCGCTGTTGCTGCTTTGCGGAGGTACGGCGGAAGCCGATATTTATGCCTATACCGATAGCAGCGGGGTGGTGCATCTTACCAATGTGCCTGCCGGGAATGACCGGTACCGGATGGTCATGCGCACCCCAAAAATGGCGGTAGCCGTGGCGCGCGCCGATTTCAACCGCGCCGCCCGGAGGCGTTATCAGGGCCTGATTCATGCGGCCGCCAGTCGTTACCAGGTCAGCTCGGCACTGATCAACGCCGTAATCAGCGCCGAGTCCGGTTATAATGCGGGTGCGGTATCGCCCAAGGGCGCCGTCGGCCTGATGCAGCTCATCCCCGCCACGGCGCTTCGCTTCGGGGTGGCGAATGCTTTCAGTCCGACGGATAACATCAACGGCGGCACAGCGTATCTCGCCCATTTGTTGCGGGTCTTCAGTGGCGACCTGAAACTGGCCATAGCCGCTTACAATGCGGGATCAAACGCAGTGATCCAGGCGGGCTATCATATCCCGCCCTTCGCAGAAACTCAGGCCTACGTACCGCGGGTGCTCGCCTATTATCAGCACTATCTGAATGGCGGCGGCACGGTACCGGGCGTGAACCAGCAACCCGTGGCAAATGCCGCCCCGCAGTTGATTCAGGTATCCAATCCGTAGGTTTGCAACTTCTTCCGCAGAGTATTGCGATTGATGCCCAGCCACTGGGCGGCCCTGCCGCGTTGTCCACCACAATGTTGCAGCGTGTGCGCGAGCAGCGCACGCTCCACTTCTTCGACGATCAGCGCATGCAGGTTGCCGGGGACTTCGCCTCCCAAATCCGCCAGATAGCGGTCCATGACGTGGATTACGCAATCGCCCAAGGACATATTCGTGCTATCCATGGTTACCCCTTCAGGGACGGCTGAGGAGGGTGATTTGATAACCCGCCGCCTTTGTCAGGGCCGGGCTGCTGAGTACAAAGGGTACTGGCGTACCCGGAACAAATCCCGCACGGGCGGGGAACGCTGCGCTCAGATATTGCGTCGCGGTAAAATGCAGGTGGGCAATGGGTGCGCCATAGACGTTGCTGAGGGTGACTTCAATCACCGGGTAGGCCTGAACCTGGTTGGCTACATTTTCCATATTGCCGGTGATCCGCGCCAGGTGGTCCGCCACGGGGGTGACCTGGCTGTTGAGAATACGGATGTCTTTGTTGGGACCTGGCCAGGGAATGGTGATATCCAGTTGCTCCGCGCTACTCAGCAAGAAGCGGCGGATGGGCGCGCTGGTCGCGGCGTAACTGTAACTGCGCGTCCACCAGAGTATCTGTCCGATCAACGCAATAACCAGCAGGATGATGGCCAGGATGAGTAGAAACCGACCCAGACGGCGCCCCAGGCTGCTGCCCGCACGAGCAGTTTCTGCGGCGACATCCACGTGAAAAATATGGTGGCAGACGCTGCATTTCACCCGATAATGGTGCTCGCGCAGGGCCTTGTCGTCCGAGAGGAAGGTCGATTCACAGCGGGGGCAGGTAATTTCCATAATCAGACTCCAGTGTTGCGCTGGCCATAGAGGAGTGACCAGTCTTCTTCGTGTTGCGCGACTGCGAGATCAAAATAAGGCTCGTAGGCGGCGTGAATCTCCGCTTCCTGATGGTGCAGGATGCCGGATAGTGCGATCCAGCCTCCAGGACGGACGGAATGGGCCAGGGCCGGCGCAAGGGTCAGAAGGGGGGTCGCCAGAATGTTGGCGACCAGGATGTCGGCCAGGGGCAGCCTGGCGTTTTCCGGCAGCGCGAGCTGCAGACCGGCGCTGACGCCGTTACGTTCTGCATTGGCGGCCGCTACCTGCAGTGCAACGGGATCGGTATCCACCCCGAATGCCTGGCCGGCGCCCAGCAGCAGCCCGGCGATGGCCAGAATGCCGGAGCCGCAGCCGTAATCGATGAGGCTTTCGCCTCCGCGGATCTGCGTATCCAGGAAGCGCAGGCAGAGCGCCGTGGTGGCGTGGGCGCCGGTGCCGAAGGCCTGGCCGGGGTCGAGATGCAGCACACGGGGGGCGTTGGCGGGCGCCGCATCCCAACTGGGGGTTACCCAGAGGCGGCCGAAGCAGCGTGCGGGGAAGGCTGCCTGGGTTGTCGCTACCCAGTCCTGTGCCTCCAGCGCGGTGTAGCGTGCCGCGTAGGGCCGCCAGTCGTTGTCTCTGATCAGGTTTTGCAGGGTTGTTTCGCTGTGGCTGTCCGCAGCAAACAGGGCTTCGCACCGGCTGTTTTGCCAGATATCGCCCTCATCGAACACCGCTTCACTGTCATCGCCTTCCAGAAAAGTGACTGCCTCTGCGCCAGCGTCCAGCAATTGCGCCTCGACGGCTGCTGCGGCTGCTGCGGGGACGCGCATGTCGAGCTGCCACCAGGCGATTTTCATAGGGCGAGCAAGGCCTCCAGATAGTGGATATGCACACCGCCCGTGGCGTATTGCGCCTCTTCCAGTACCCGCCGATGCAGGGGAATGTTGGTTTGAATGCCCTCAATGGTGGTCTCGCGCAGGGCGCTGCGCATGCGCATGTTGGCTTCCTCGCGGTCACCCCCGAAGGCGATGATTTTACCGATCATGGAATCATAGAAGGGCGGTACCCGATAACCCGCATAAATATGACTGTCGACGCGGATGCCCGGCCCGCCAGGGGGGTGCCAAGCGGTAATCTGTCCCGGTGAGGGTACGAAGCGCTCCGGGTCTTCGGCATTGATGCGGCATTCGATGGCGTGACCGCTGAGTACCACGTCCTCCTGCCGAATCCCGAGAGGCAGTCCCGCCGCAATGCGAATTTGCGCTTTGACGATGTCGATGCCGGTAATCATCTCCGTGACCGGGTGCTCGACCTGCACCCGTGTATTCATTTCAATGAAATAGAAGGTTTGGCTGCCGGGATCGTAGAGAAATTCGATCGTGCCGGCGCCCCGATAGCCCATATCCTGGCAGGCTTTGACTACCGATGCACCGATTTCAGCTCGCTGGGCGGCGCTGATACCGGGAGCCGGCGCTTCTTCTATCACTTTCTGATGACGGCGCTGCACCGAGCAGTCTCGTTCACCAAGGTGAATGCAATGACCTTGGGTGTCACACAGTATCTGAAATTCGATGTGGCGCGGCGTTTCGAGAAATTTTTCCATATAGAGGGTCGGGTTGCCGAAAGCCTTGTCGGCCTCCGCGCGGGTCAGGCTCGCGGCGTTGACGAGGTGTGCTTCGGTGTGTACGACCCGCATGCCGCGCCCGCCGCCGCCGCCGGCCGCCTTGAGAATGACGGGATAACCGATCTCCCGGGCGAGGGCTTTGAGGGCCTCGTTATCGTCGGGTAGCGGTCCATCGGAGCCAGGCACACAGGGTACGCCAGCCTTCTTCATCGCGGCCTTGGCGGCGATTTTGTCACCCATCTGGCGGATGGTTTCCGCGCGCGGCCCGATGAAGGTAAACCCGCTGTTTTCGACCCGTTCGGCGAAGTCGGCATTTTCGGAAAGAAATCCGTAGCCGGGATGAATCGCTTCGGCGTCGGTCACCTCGGCGGCGGCAATCACGGCGGGGATATTGAGATAACTTTTATCGCTCGGCGCTGGGCCGATGCACACCGATTCGTCGGCCAGCTTGACGTGGAGAAGATCGCGATCTGGTTCAGAGTGGACGGCTACGGTACGAATGCCCAGTTCGCGGCAGGCGCGCTGAATCCGAAGGGCGATCTCGCCGCGGTTGGCGATGAGGATTTTCTCGAACATTTCAATCCCCGGGGGCGATGATGAACAGGGGTTCACCGTATTCGACGGGCTGGCCATTGCCAGCGAGAACCTTGATCACTTTTCCGGAGACGTCGGCTTCAATTTCGTTCAGCAGCTTCATGGCTTCGATGATGCACAGGGTCTGGCCGGCCTTCACCATGCTGCCTTCTTCCACGAAGGGTGCAGATTCCGGAGAGGATGCGCGATAAAAGGTCCCGACCATGGGGGATTTGATCATATAGCCCTGAGGCGGCACTTCGACCGCTGCCGCGGGGGAGGGCGCCGTTCCCACGATGGTGGGCGTAGTCGGCATCGCTGGCGCGGGCTGGGCGTAAGCGATGGCCGGTGCCGGATGGGCGGGAGCGGTGTGCCGCGTGATCCGGACTTTGCTGTCGCCCTCCACCACTTCGATTTCATCGATGGCGCTCTTTTCCAGCAGTTCGGCCAGGCGACGGATGAATTGGATATCCATGCTCTTTCCTTGGTGTCAGTTATGGGTTATGGCGTTTCATGCGCCGATGAATGGCATCCAGCGCCAGGAAGTATCCATCCGCGCCCAGTCCCGCGATGACGCCCTGGGCGAGATCGGAGAAGTAGGAGTGACGGCGGAAGGGTTCCCGACCATGAATATTGGATAAGTGTACTTCGATAAACGGAATCTGGACGGCAGCCAGGGCATCACGCAGGGCAACGCTGGTGTGGGTGAATGCCGCGGGGTTGATGATGATGTCGGTGACGCCCAGGGGGAGGGCCTCCTGGACCGCATCGATCAATACATGCTCAGCGTTACTCTGCAGACTGCGCAGTCGCCAGCCCCAGCCCTGGGCGAGTGTCTGCATCCCGGCATCGATCTCGGAGAGGGTGGTCCGCCCGTAATGGCCGGGCTCACGACTGCCCAGCAGATTCAGATTCGGGCCATGCAGTACAAGGACATGAGGAGAGGATGCAGCCATAGATCCCGCGTAACACGAAGTATATCCGCGAAGTCTGCCCCAAATGGCCGGATAAATCTAGGTCATCCGCAGCGCAGGCAGGTGCCGCGACACGTCATGGACCCAGGTTCGCCTACGGATTGAGCATGGAAATCCCGGCGAATGATCGGGGCGGGTGCGGGTAACCGCTAATTGGTAACAGGCAGGGCCGATTCCCGGTGGATGCTTTTCCTGCCAGCGTCTTCGCTATTCCAGCGCCGGGCCAGGGTATCCAGTGCATCCAGCACTTCCCGCAGTTCCAGTCCGCGCGGCGTCAGGCCATAAGTCACTTCTGGAGGAATGCTGGGACGATACACCCTGAATACCACTCCGGCCTCCTCCAGGGTGCGCAAACGCTCCGTCAGCATCCGTGACGAAATGCCGTGCACTTCCCGCTTGAGCATCCCGAAACGGGTGGGACCGCGTTGTCTCAGCGTCCAGAGGATGTATGTGGTCCACGGCCCCATCAGCAAGCGGAGCAATGCATCCATGGGGCAAGTCGTTTCCTGTTTGGTTTGGCTGTTCATGGTTACTCAATCGTACCGGATCTACAAAATATACTAACATTATCCCGTTATGAACAACCAATGCAAGGCGTCGCAAGGCGTGCTTGCCGAGCAGGAATCTGGTGCTCATCCGGGCCGGACTTCAGGACCGTTGGCGCGTACCCGGGCATACATGGTCCATCATTCGCCCGATGCCGGGATTTGTCGTAAAATGCCAAGCATATATTTTACGAAGCCTCACGGTGTTGTCACAAGGCTTTGTGGGGGGCCGGCGCGCGACTTTCGTCTGCTGTGCGGAAGGGGGCCGAGGTGCCCCGGCGCCCGTTATCGAGAACGCCATGAGAGAGGTTGGTTCGCCATGTTATACCCTGAGTTGTTCAAATCGCTGGAGGCCGCGCGCTGGAACATGGCCACGGATATCCCTTGGGAGCAGTTTGACCGTAGCCTGGTCAGCGATGAGCAGTTGCGCACGATCAAGATGAATGCGGTCACCGAGTGGTCGGCACTCCCGGCGACGGAGATGTTTCTCCGCGACAACCGGAGCGACTCCGATTTCTCGGCCTTCATGTCCATCTGGTTCTACGAAGAGCAGAAGCACGCCCTGGTGCTTATGGAATACCTGCGCCGCTTCGCACCGGAATATCTGCCGACGGAAGAGGAATTGCACAATGTGCGCTTTGAATTTGATCCGGCGCCGGCGATGGAAACCCTTATGCTGCATTTTTGCGGCGAAATCCGCCTGACACACTGGTACAAATGCGCGGCGCAGTGGCATAGCGAGCCGGTGATCCGTTCGATTTACGAGGTGCTATCCAAGGACGAGGCGCGGCACGCCGGTGTTTATCTGAAATATATGCGGCGCGCTATTGATCGCCTCGGGGACAGCGCGCGTCTGGCTTTTGCGAAGATCGGTGTACTCATGGCCAATACCAAGACGGCGAAGGCATTGCATCCTACCAATCTCCATGTGAACAAGGCGATGTATCCCGAGGACAGCGTGCAGAGTCATCTGCCGGATCCGGGTTGGCTGGAGCAATGGCTGGATACCCAGATTCATTTCGACGCGATCTGGGAGGGCAAGGTGGTCAACGGCATTTTGCGCAATCTTTCTGCTTTGCTCGAAACGCCCATTCAAAGCATCAAGGATCTCAGCCGTTACCGCAAGTTGATGAGCGCCGCCGACCATGATGCTTCCGGGCACTTGGTGACGGGCTGATCGCGCTGTAACGGTTCGCCATGGGCACGGTAGCGGCATGATGGCGGGCAGACGGTTCCCCACCGGGCGGGAAACGTAGCCGCCCGGGGTCAGCGCCTGCGCTGACCCGGCCCTACGCCCTTAGTCCGCCTGACGGCGCAGGAAGGCGGGGATGTCCAGGTCCGCGTAGTTCGGCGTATGGTTGCCGCCATGGGCGGGCACGCTCGAACCCGTCGGACGTTCGAGCTGGCGCATGCCGGTGGGCTTGTCGAGGTTGCGCCAGTCTGCCGCCGTGGCAGGGATGGCTGCCGACCGTGGCCGGATGTTCTCGACCGCCAGCCGCACGGGTTCCCGTTGCAAACCGGTGGCGACCACCGTAACCCGTAGTTCCCCTTCCAGTTCCGGATCCAGCACCGTACCGACCTTGACGTTGGCGTCATCTGCCGCATAACCACGGATCAGTTCGCCAACTTCTTCGAACTCGCCCAAAGTCAGGTCCATGCCGGCGGTGATGTTGACCAGAATGCCGCGGGCACCCGCGAGATTGATGTCGTCCAGCAGCGGGCTGGAGGCGGCACGGGTGGCGGCATCCTTGGCGCGGTTTTCGCCGCGGCCGCTGGCGGCACCCATCATGGCCAGGCCCATGCCGGACATGACGGTACGGACATCGGCGAAATCCAGGTTCATCAGGCCGGGGCGGGTGACCAGCTCGGAGATGCCCTGCACGGCGCCGAGGAGGATGTTGTCGGCGGCCTGATAGGCGTCCTTGAGGCTGATGTTCTTGCCGAGGACGGACAACAGTTTCTCGTTGGGGATGATGACCAGCGAGTCCACATACTGGGAGAGTTCGTCGATGCCGGAGAGGGCGTGCTGCTGGCGCTTCTTGCCTTCAAAGTTGAAGGGCCTGGTGACCACACCGACGGTGAGGATGCCCATGTCGCGAGCAATGGCTGCCACCACGGGGGCGGCGCCGGTGCCGGTGCCGCCGCCCATGCCCGTGGTGATGAAGACCATGTCGGCCTTTTCCAGGGCCGCGCGGATTTCGTCACGGCCTTCCTCGGCGGCCTTGCGCCCGACTTCGGGATCCGCGCCCGCACCGAGGCCGCGGGTGATCTGAGCGCCGAGCTGGATCGTATGGCCGGCGTGGGAGTGGCGCAACGCCTGGGCATCGGTATTGGCGCTGATGAACTCCACGCCTTCCAATCCTGCCGCGCACATGTTGTTGATGGCGTTGCCGCCGCCGCCGCCGACGCCGATGACTTTGATGACCGCGCCGTCCTGTTCACATTCATTGAGTTCAAACATCGTCTTTCTCCTTCTTGAAGTCCTGCAAAATTGTGTACCTCAGCCCTGCGAGCAGAAATCAGCCAAAGCTCGTCTGTACCCAGGAGCGCATCTTGCGAAAAACGCCGCCGAAGCTGGTATCCATATGGTTTTCCCGGGCCGCGATGGCCGGGTTCTGAAGTGGCTCGGCCTGACTCGCCACTTGATTGTGCAGCCCGTACATGACCAGACCGACACCCGTGGCATGGCCCGGAGTCCGGACGACGGTTTCCATGCCCGGTAAATGCATGGGCTCGCCGACGCGCACCGGCAGATGGAGGATTTCTTCGGCCAGCTCGGCCATGCCTTCCAGCTTGCTGGAGCCGCCGGTAATGACCACTCCGGCAGCGACCATGTCTTCGTAGCCGGTGCGGCGCAGTTCCGCCTGGATCAGCTCGAAAAGCTCCTTGATGCGAGGCTCGATGATGTCGCCGAGGATGCGCCGCGAAATCGTTCGGGGCGGGCGGGTGCCAACGCTGGGGACGGGGATTTCGTCATCCTGCTCGATCAGATCACCGAGGGCGCAGCCGTAGAGCTTTTTGATCTGTTCGGCTTCGACGGGCGGGGTGCGCAGGCCGAGGGCGATGTCGTTGGTCACCTGATCGCCGGCAATGGGGATGACAGCGGTGTGGCGAACGGCGCCATCGCGAAAGATGGCGATGTCCGTGGTGCCACCGCCGATGTCCACCAGACAGACACCGAGTTCTTTCTCATCAGCGGTGAGGACGGCATCGGCGGAGGCGAGCTGTTCGAGGACCAGATCCTGTACCTGCAAGCCGCAGCGTTCGACGCACTTGGTGATGTTTTGCGCGGCGCTGACGGCACCGGTGACGATGTGCACCCGTGCCTCCAGGCGCACGCCGGACATGCCGAAGGGCTCACGGACCCCCTCCTGACTGTCGATCATGAATTCCTGGGGGAGGATATGGATGACGTTCTGGTCCTGGGGAATGACGATGGCACGGGCGGCGTCCATGACCCGACCGACATCCTCATTGCTGACTTCCTTGTTCTTGATGGCGACGATGCCGTGGCTGTTGTAGCCGCGGATGTGGCCGCCGGCAATACCGACGATGGCGCCGTGAATCTGCACGCCGGCCATCAGTTCCGCTTCCTGTACAGCGCGGGTGATGGCTTGAACGGTGGATTCGATGTCGACGACCACACCCTTTTTGAGGCCCCGGGAGGGATGCTGACCGACGCCGATGATCTCTGCCTCACGGCCGCCCCTGGACTGGGCGACGATGCAGGCGACCTTGGAGGTGCCGATGTCCAAACCGACGATGAGTTCCGGATTGCTGCGTTTCATTTCGTTTCGCTCCTTCGGATCGGTGATCCGTTACTGACTGCTGACGGTGGCCGCCGCGGGCATGGCGACCGCAAAGCCGTTGGTGTAGCGCAGGTCCATGGTGGCCCCCGGCACGAGGTATTCCTTGACCTGGGGGGCGATGGCCACCCAGCGTTTTAAGGCGGGAAGGATGTTTTCGCTGCCCAGCAGCAAGCGCACCTGATTACTGAGAATGCAGCGCCAGCCGCCGCGTCGGTCTTCCTGAAGGGACGTCACCTTGACGCCAAGCGGGGCGACGATATCGTTGAAAGTGGCGAGTTGTGCGATCAGTTCACTACCGCTGCCGGCCGGGCCTTCGAGGTTCGGAAGTCCTGCCGGTATCTGCTGGGGGGGGACGCTGAACACCTGACCCTGGCCATCCACCATCTGTCCCGCGCCGCACAGCCAGCGGGCTACGGGTGTGTAGGATTTGATCTGGATCTGCAGTCGGTCGGGCCAGACCCGGCGGACTTCCGCATCCGCTACCCACGGGAGGGCGTCGATTGCCCGTCGCACCTGATCCGGATGGATCCAGAGAAAACCCTGACCCACGTAGGGTCTGAGGGCGGCGTTCACCTCGGGCAGCGGGATCCGCGCCGATATGCCGGAAATGGTCAAGGTGCTGATGGGCATGACTTGTGGTTCACGCACCCAGTTCCAGCCCATCCAGCCCCCCCACGCGAGGGCGCTGATACCGATTCCGCCAAAGAGCGTGCGGCCATAAAGCCGCCACGGAATGGCCCGGCGTACTTTGGGCGGGGCCGCCTCGGCTGTGGGTCTGGGCGGTTTTCTGAGGGTGGCGGCAGGATGTTGCGCTTGCTGCCCATGACGGTAATCGCGCATGACGCTAACCATATTTCACTCTCCTCTGCGCGGTGCGCAGTATGGCGGCGCATAATTCCGGGAAACCTATGCCGGTGGCTTTGGCGGCCATGGGAATCAGGCTGTGGCTGGTCATGCCGGGTACACTGTTGACTTCCAGCAGATGGGGTCGGCCATCGCCGTCGACCATGAAGTCGACCCGCCCCCAGTCGCGGCAGCCGAGCTCGGCAAAGGCACTGAGCGCAAGCGCCTGCAACTGCTGGTCCAGTGGCGCGCCGAGGCCGGAGGGCAGGAGGTAACGGGTATTGTCGGCAAGATACTTGGCGGTGTAGTCATAGAAGGCCCGGGGCGTTTCGATGACGATCGGCGGCAGCGCTTGGCCATCGAGGACGCCGACGGTGGCTTCGTGACCGATGACGGCACCCTCGCAGAGGACTTCCTCCTCGATGGCGAAGGCGCACTGTAAGGCTGCATCCAATTCCGCCGGGCCGCAGACTTTGCTGACCCCGAGGCTGGAGCCACCGTGGTTCGGCTTGATGTACAGGGGCCAGCCGAAGCGGGCGCCGAGATCGGGCGTATGGCCGCCGCGATGCAGCAGGATGCCGTCGGTCACCGGTAACCCGGCAGCTCGCCAGAGCTGCTTGCAGCGCCATTTATCCATGGCGAGCGCGGAGGCGAGGACCCCGCTGCCGGTGTAGGGCATATCCAGAGTTTCCAGGCAGGCCTGCAACAGACCGTCTTCGCCTACCGCGCCATGGCAGACGTTGAAGGCGATCTGCGCCCCGCTTTCGGCCATTTGCTGCTGGAGGATGGCCGGCTGGATGTCGACGCCGACGGCATCCATACCCAGCCCCTGCAAGGCTTGCAACACGGCGCGGCCGCTGTCGAGAGAGACTTCGCGCTCTCCGGAGGGACCTCCATAAAGTACGGCTATGCGGGCCAAATCAGACATCGGCCACCTCCCCGATGACCCGCATCTCTGGCTGAAGTTCGACGCCGAAGCGGTTGCGGACCTCTCGTTGTACGTTGGCCACCAGTGCCTCGATCTCTTCGGCGCGGGCGGCACCGCGGTTGATGATGAAATTGGCGTGCTGGGTGCTGACTTCGGCGTCCCCATAACGCAGGCCCTTGAGCTCTGCCGCCTCGATGAGCCGGGCGGCATGATCGCCGGGCGGATTGCGGAAGACGGAACCGCAGCTCGGCCATTCCAGGGGCTGAGTGGCGGCGCGGCGTTCCTGCCAGGCGCGCAGGCGCTGCAGGACGATGTCGCTGTCTGCGGGCGACAGGCGCAATCCCGCGGCGATGAAGCAGGCAGCACCCTGACCCTGCACCTCGCGATAACCCACCTGGAACTCGGAGCGGGACAGGCGTTGCACTCGGCCATCGGGGTGCAGGACCTCGGCCCATTCCACCAGGCTCCAGGTGTCGCCGTCGTTGGCCCCCGCATTCATCGTCAGGCAGCCGCCCAGGGTGCCGGGTATGCCGGCCAGGAATTCGGCGCCCGCAAGCCCGGCTTTGGCCGCGAAATGAGCAATCTTGACGGCGCCGGCGCCGGCGCCAGCATGGATCAGGCCGGACGCATCGAGGGTGATGGCATCCAGGGTGTTGGCCAGGCAAATGACGGTACCGCGCAGGCCGCCATCCCGCACCAGCACATTGCTACCCAGCCCGAGCCAGGTGATGGGGGCGGTGGCGAAATGCTGCAGGAAAGCCTGCAAATCTTCCAGTGTGCCGGGCAGATAGAAGCGGTCAGCCGGCCCGCCGACCCGCCAACTGGTGTGGCGATGCATGGGTTCCCCCAGGCGCAGACGGCCACCAATGGCATGCATCATGAGGGGTCCTCCCCAAAAACCTGGGGCCATTGTGCCGCCAGACTGGCAATGCTGCCGGCCCCGAGGGTCAGCAGCACCGCATTGGCAGGAAGCTCGGCACGGAGCTGTTGCGGCGCGGTCAGCAAGTCGGGCAGAAAACGGACGCTTATGCCCTGGGCGGCCATGGCCTCGGCGAGGGCGCTGCCGGTGACGCCGGCCAGGGGTTTTTCGCCGGCGCTATATATATCCGTCAGAATCACCCGGTCCGCCGCCGCCAGACTGCTGACAAAATCAGCGAAGAGCGCTTGCGTGCGGCTATAGCGGTGGGGCTGAAAGGCTACCACCAGCGGCCGCTCCGGCCATACGGAACGGGCTGCGGCGATGGTGGCGGCGATTTCCCGGGGGTGGTGGCCGTAATCGTCCACCACGGTAACGCCGGCGAAGGTACCGACCAGCTCAAAGCGGCGGCCGACCCCACGAAAGTCGGCCAGAGCAGCGGCAATGGTGGATTCCGGTATGCCCACCTTGCTGGCGATACCGATGGCGGCGAGGGCATTGAGGACGTTATGGCGGCCGGGGATGCCCAGTTCTACGTCCAGCCAATGGACATAGTCGCTGTCCACCCGCCGCCACACGGCGAAGCGGCTGCCGATGCCCTGCACGGTGACATCACGCGCTTGTAAATCCGCATCGTCACCGAAACCGTAGCGCAGCACGGGGGTGCGCAATTCGGGGATGAGGCCGGCGACCAAGGCTTCATCGGTGCAGAGGACGGCGAGGCCGTAGAAGGGCAGGCGCTGGAGAAATTGCAGGAAGGCGCCACGCAGATTGTCGAGGCTGCCGCCGTAGGTTTCCATGTGATCGGCGTCAATATTGGTGACGACGGCCATGACGGGTGAGAGATAGAGGAAGGATGCATCGGATTCGTCCGCTTCCGCCACCAGATATTCACCGCTGCCGAGGGCGGCATGGGTGCCGGCACTCTTCAGGCGGCCACCGATGACGAAGGTGGGATCCAGTCCGCCAGCGCCGAGAATGCTTGCCACCAGGCTGGTGGTGGTGGTTTTGCCGTGGGTGCCGGCGATGGCGATGCCCTGCTTGAAGCGCATGAGCTCCGCCAGCATCTCGGCGCGGCGGACGACGGGGATGCGCAGCGTGCGGGCGGCCTGCACCTCGGGATTGCTTTCGGGAATGGCCGAAGAAATCACGACCACATCGGCGCCGCGCACATTGGCTGCTTCGTGGCCGCTGAAAATCCGCGCCCCCAAATCCGTCAGGCGCAAAGTGGAATTGCCGGGCCGCAGATCAGAACCGGAGACGGCATAGCCGAGATTCAGCAGTACCTCGGCTATGCCGCGCATGCCGCTGCCGCCGATTCCGACCATATGGATTTGTCGTACCCAGTTACGCATCGGTGCCTCCCACGCATTCCATACATGCTGCCGCAACGGTGGCGGCGGCGTCGCCCTTGGCCTGCCGGCGTGCCGCCTCTGCCCAGCGCAGGCGGAGTTCCGGGTCGGCCAGCAAGGGACGCAGCACATCGCGCAGTTGCGGGGCGTCCAGTCCCTCCTGACGCAGCATCCTGGCGGCACCGGCCTCCTCCAGAAAACGGGCGTTGGCGGCCTGATGATCGTCCACGGCGAAGGGGAAGGGGATCAGGATGGCGCCGAGACCAGCGGCGGCGAGTTCGGCGATGGTGGCGGCGCCGGCGCGGCAGAGGGCAAGATCGGCCCATCCCATCGCCGCCGCCATATCCTCTATAAAGGGTTCTACCCGAGCGTCAATGCCGGCCCGCGCGTAAGCCGCCTGCGTGCTTTCCACGTGATCCCTGCCCGCCTGATGCCAGATGGCAGGACGCTCGGCGGCGGTCATACCGCTCAGCGCGGCGGCACTGACTGCGTTCAGTCCCTTGGCACCCTGGCTGCCGCCCATGATGAGCAGGCGTACCGGCCCTTTGCGGTCGTGGAAGCGTTCCCGTGGCAGCGGCAAGGCGCGAATAGCCTCGCGCACCGGATTCCCCACCCACTCACCCCGGGCCAGGCGGGCGCTGGGGAAGCCGAGAAAAATACGCCTGGCCAGTGGGGCCAGCAAACGGTTGCTGAGCCCGGCGACGGCATTCTGCTCGTGCAGACAGAGCGGGCGACCCAAGGTCCAGGCGGCGATGCCGACGGGCGCGGCGACATAACCCCCCATACCCAGGACCACTTGGCTCCCGGTCTGCCGCAAAATCCGGCGTGCCTGCAGAACGGCCCTGCCCACTCGCCAAGGCGCGCGCAACCAGCGTCTGATGCCATTGCCGCGCAGGCCCTGCATATCCAGCGTATGTAACGGGTAGCCGCGCTCGGGCACGAGGCGTGCTTCCATCCCGGCGGCCGTTCCTGCAAAAGCGACCTCCGCCCCCTGGGCGCGCAGCGCATCGGCGACCGCCAGTGCCGGGAAGACGTGGCCTCCGGTGCCACCCGCTGCGATCAGGACGCTGTCAGCCATTCTGGAGTTCCTCCCGGATCACGACCGAGCCCTTGTGTACGGCCGGATAGCGGCGGCTGACGCCGAGGACGACGCCCAGCGCGGCGCAGAGAAAGACCAGGGCGCTGCCGCCGTAACTGATCAGGGGCAGGGCAAAACCCTTGGTCGGTAAAGCGCCCAGATTCACGCCCATGGACATCACCGCCTCGCCCCCAAACCAGGTCAGTGTGCCGTAGCAGAAAAGAGCGAAGAACGCATCCCCGGCCGCCGCCGCGCGCCGGCCGACGCGGTAGATCCTCCAGCTGGCGATGCCATAGAGAATCGCCAGGGACCACACCCCGATCATACCCAGCTCTTCGCCGATCACCGCCAGAATGAAGTCTGTATAGGACTCGGGCAGGTAGAAATATTTCATGATTCCGTCGCCCAGACCGACTCCGAAGACGCCACCACGCCCAAAGGCAATGAGAGATTGCACCAACTGGAATCCGGCGCCGTAGGGATCTGCCCAGGGGTTCTGGAATGTGGTGATGCGGGCCAGGCGATAAGGCGCGGATACGGCCAAAATCCCCAGGGCGCTACCCGACACGATGCCGGCCAGGAGGACGTAACCCAAGGGCAGTCCACCCAGGAAAAGCATCACTCCGGTAAGGAGCACCACCATCGCGTAGGAGCCGAAATCCGGTTGCAGGAGTAAAAGCAGACCCAGCAGACCCAGCACTACGAAAATCGGCCAGAGACCTTCCTTGATGCGTCCCAGCAACTCCCCCTTGCGTACCACGTAGCGGGCGAGGAAAAGCAGCAGGGCGAATTTCAGCAACTCGGAAGGTTGCAGGCGGACGATCAGGAAATTGATCCAGCGGTGGGAGCCATTTACCGATACCCCGACGAATGGCACAAAAACCATGACCAGGGCAATGAGAGAAATGCCCATCAGTGGGAACGTGATGCGCTCCCAGAAGTCCAGATCGACGCGGCTGGTATAATAAAGCACGGCGGCGGCGAGGCTGGCGTAGATGCCCTGCCGCTCCGCAAAAAAGAAAGGGTTGCCGGTTTCGTGCTGGGCAATGGGGGCGCTGGCCGAGTACACCATGATGAGGCCGAAGCCGAGCAAAATCAGGATGATCCACCACAGGACCGTGTCTGCGGGCCCGTCTTCCGCCAACCACCAGCTCGGCCTGGTCATGCCAGATCCTCCGTCAGGGCCCGTACCGCCACGGCGAATTGACGGCCGCGATCCTGATAATCGGTAAACATGTCGGTACTGGCGCAGGCGGGCGAGAGCAGCACCTGGTCGCCGCGCTGCGCCAGCACCGCCGCCTTCTCGACAGCCTGTGCCATGTTCCGGGCACTCTCGACGGGCAGTATTCCGGCGAGCAGGGCGGAGATCTGTGCCCCGTCCTTACCGAGGACGACAGCGCCACGCTGCCCGCGACAGGCCTCCCGCAGGGGGCTCAGGTCGGCCCCCTTGGCATCGCCGCCGAGTATCATCACCAGGGGTCCCGGCAAGCCGGACATGGCTTTGAGGGTCGCGCCCAGGTTGGTGCCCTTGGAATCGTCGTAGTAACTCACACCGTTGACCTCGGCGATCCGGGCAAGGCGGTGGGGTAGGCCCGGAAAAGTGCGCAACGCCTGGCGGATGGCCGTCACAGGGATGGCCATCGCGCGGGCCAGCAAGGCGGCGGCCAGCGCATTTTCGGCGTTATGCGCGCCGCGCAGCGGGAGTTGATCGAAATCCAGCAGGGGACCGTCGCGACGCAGGCAGAGCCGGTCACCGGCGATGCTGGCGTCGTGTTCGTCAACGCCGCCAAAGAACTGCACCTGTACGCCCGCAGGGACCTGGGACGGCAGGGCGGTCGTAAAGGTGTCGCCGGCGTTCAGTACCAGCGTGTCCCCTGCGCCCATCGCCCGGAAAATGCGGGTTTTCGCGGCACCATAGGCCGCATAGTCACCATGCCAGTCCAGATGATCTGGGCTCAGGTTGAGGATGGCGGCGGCGCGGGGGTGGAAATCCTGGCAGGCCGCAAGCTGGAAGCTGGAAAGTTCGAGGACATAGAGATCGGGCTCGGGCCTTGTTTCCGGCAGAAGGTCGAGGGCGGGGGTGCCGAGGTTGCCGCCGACGGCGGCGCGCAGCCCCGCGGCCCGTGCCATTTCGCCCACCAGGGTGGTGACGGTGCTTTTGCCATTGCTGCCGGTGATCGCGACGATGGGGGCCCGGGCGATTCGGCCAAAAAGTTCGATATCGCCCATAATCTCAATGCCGGCCCGTCTGGCGCTGACAAGGGCGGGCAGCGACGGTGCCAGCCCTGGGCTGAGCAGAACAATATCCGCCTCCAGAAACAGGTCCCCGGGCATGTCACCAAAATGAAAATCGACTGCTGGATAACGGCGCCGCAAGTCGGCGGCGTCTGGCAGCAGACGCGTGTCGGCCACTCGGCAATGAGCGCCCAGGCGCAGGGCCGTACGCAAGAGGGAGTGTCCCGTCTTGCCCATGCCGACGATGTATGCCTTTTTCCCGTTCATGTCCATGTCAGCGGATCTTCAGACTGGAAAGGCCAACGAGGACCAGAATCACGGTGATGATCCAGAAACGGACCGCCACCCGGGGTTCGGGCCAGCCTTTTTTTTCAAAATGATGATGCAGGGGCGCCATGCGAAAGACCCGTTTGCCGGTGAGCCGGAAGGAGGCTACCTGAATGATGACGGACAAGGTTTCTACCACGAACACGCCGCCCATGATGAATAGCACCAGTTCCTGACGGGCGACGATGGCGACGATGGCCAGTGCCGCACCCAGCGCGAGAGCGCCGGTATCGCCCATGAAAACATCAGCCGGATAGGTGTTGAACCATAGAAAACCCAGCCCCGCACCCACCAGTGCCCCGCAGAATATCAGCATCTGGCCGGAACCCGGCACCCAGGGTACGTCTAGGTAGCGGGCAAAGACGGCGTTGCCCGAAACGTAGGCAAATACGCCCAGTGCGCCGGCGACCATGACCGTCGGGACGATGGCCAGGCCGTCCAGACCGTCGGTCAGGTTCACCGCATTGGAGGTGCCGACAATCACGAAATAACTGAAGACGATGAAGCCGGCACCCATCGGGATCAACACATGCGGTATAAAAGGCAGAATGAGGCTGGTCTCCACGGGATTGCTGGCCAGGGCATAGAGCACCCCCCCCGCGGCAAAGGCCACCAGCGACTGTAAGCCGTATTTGGCCCGCGCCGAGAGCCCCTTGCTGTTCTGGCGCCGCAGCTTGCGCCAGTCGTCGACGAAACCGATGGCCCCAAAGGCCAGGGTGGTGAGCACCGCCACCCAGACCAGCGGGTTGCCCAGATCCGACCAGAGCAGAGTTGTCAAAATGACCACCAGCAGGATCAGCGCGCCGCCCATGGTCGGCGTACCCTGCTTGATCAAATGGGTTTCGGGACCGTCATTGCGAACCATCTGACCGATTTTGTAGCGGCGCAGGCGGGCGATGAAGAAGGGGCCGATGAACAGCGAAAGGACCAGCGCGGTGAGGGTGGCGAGCACGCCGCGCAGGGTCAGATACTGAAAAACGTAAAAGCCGTGATAGAGGCTGCCGAGCTGCATGAAGAGGGCGTAAAGCATCAGGCATCCCCCCCGCCGAGGGCTTGCACGACACGCTCCATTCGGGCGGCGCGGGAGCCTTTGATCAGCACCACCGTTTCTTCATCCAGGCGACGGCGTATCGCGGCCAGCAGAGGAGGTAATTCGGAGAATGCCTCGGCGTTGGTCCCGAAGGCATTGGCTGCTTCCTGCGCCAAAGGCCCCAAGGCGTAAAGCCGTTCAACGCCGAGCTGGCGGGCCAGCAACCCCGCCTGGTGATGGTAGAGTGCGGCCTCGGGACCCAGTTCACCCATGTCGCCTAAAACCAGAATGCGTTGACCCGGCTGTGCGGCGAGCACACGCAGGGCAGCCTCCAGGGATGCGGGGTTGGCGTTGTAGGTGTCATCCAGCATCCGGCTACCGTGCGGACCGGAGTGCCACTGCAGACGTCCGGGAATGGTTTGCAGTCCGGCCACCGCCCGTTGAATCTGCGGAATGGGAATGTCGAGCGCCAGTGCCGCGGTCGTGGCCGCCAGGACATTGCGGCCGTTGTGTTGACCGGGCAAGGGAATCTCCAGGGTGAATTGCCCTTGCGGAGCGCGCACCTCCAGATGTCCGCCACCCTGTTCGTGGGCGCGCCAGTGTCCGCGCACCCGCGTCGGGCGATGTTCCAAACTGAAGCGCCAGACTTCGCCCGGCGCCCGTTCCGCCCAGAAATCCGCGAAGGAATCGTCGCCATTGAGGATGGTGAGACCGCGGTTATCGAGACCGGAGAGAATTTCGCCTTTGGCCGCGGCAATGGCGGCAACGCTGCCGAGGCCTTCCAGATGCGCGGGGGCTGCATTGTTGATCAGGGCCAGGGTAGGCCGCGCCAGCCCGCTGAGGAGGGCGAGTTCGCCGGGATGATTCATGCCCATTTCCAGCACCGCGTAGCGATGCTCGGGACCGAGCCTGGCCAGCGTCAGAGGCACGCCGACATGATTGTTCTGATTGCCGCGAGTGGCGAGTACCGGGCCGGACTGGTTAAGGATGGCGGTGAGTACCTCTTTGACCGTAGTTTTGCCGCAGGAGCCGGTCACTGCCAGCAGCGGCAAGCTGAAACGCCGCCGCCAGTGGGCGGCCAGTGTCTGCAACGCGACCAGGGTATCCCTCACCAGGACACCCGGTGCCGCCACCGGGATATCCACCAGCGCGCCTCCGGCACCCTGTGCGATGGCACCGGGTACGAAGTCCGCGCCATTGCACCGCGTGCCGCGCAAGGCCACGAAAAGTTGTCCGCTCAGCACCTCACGGCTGTCCGTAGTGACACCCTGAATCATCTGGCTGCCATCGCTGCCGGGCAACAGCGCGCCGCCGGTAATATCAGCTATTTCCTTCAGCGAATAGCGGATCATACGCGCAGTACCTCCGTGGCGACGTCGCGGTCCCGCGGAACGGGTTGGCGCTGTCCCATGATCTCCTGGGTGCGCTCGTGTCCCTTACCGGCGATGAGCACCCAATCCCCCGCCTGCGATGCGGTGATGGCGGCCCGGATGGCCGCCGCGCGGTCATGAATCACCATAGCCCGACCGGGCTGTTCCATACCGCCCAGGATGTCGTTGGCGATAGCCTCGGGCGCTTCGCTGCGCGGGTTGTCGTCGGTGAGAATGACGTGGTCGGCAAGGCGTTCGGCTATCCGTCCCATTTCCGGTCGTTTGCCACGATCCCGGTCACCGCCGCAGCCAAAGACCACAGTCACGGCGCCTTTGGCGACTTCGCGCAGGTCGGTCAGCACTCGCTGCAGCGCGTCGGGGGTATGGGCATAGTCGATCATCACCTGCGCCTTGCCGGGGACCGGAGCCAGACGCTGATAACGACCTTCCGGCAGGTCGAGTCCAGCAATGGCTGCATCGCTGACCGGCCAGCCCATAGCTTCGGCGGTCGCCAGCGCGGCCAGCAGATTCTGAACATTGCTGTTACCGATCAGGGGGCTGCGTATGCGCCGCGAACCTGCAGGGGTCCGCAGGTCGAGCAGGGTACCGCTGGCGCCAGGGTGCAACGCGACCGCCTGGTAGTCTACACTCCCCACCCCGAAGCGTAGCTGCCGGACTTCCGGCGCCACGGCAGCAGCGATCTGCCCGGTGAATGCATCATCACCGTTCAATACGGCCAGGCGGAGGCCTGGGGTCTGGAAGAGACGGGTTTTGCTGGCACCGTAGCGCAGCATATCCCCGTGAAAATCGAGGTGGTCCCGACTGAGATTGGTGAATACGGCGGCGGCAAAGGGTACTGCTGCCACCCGTTCCAGGGCGAGGGCATGGGAGGAGACTTCCATGGCGATGACCTTGGCGCCCTGATCGCGCAGGGTGGCCATGGTCTGCCACAAAGGGACCGGGTCTGGTGTGGTGTTGGCGTGGGAGATCAGCGCATCGACGCGGCCATAGCCGAGGGTGCCGATGATCATGGCCGGCTGCGGGGCGAGCTCGGCAATGAGGCGGGTCACGCTGCTCTTGCCGTTGGTGCCGGTCACGCCAACGATGACGGGCGCCTGACCCTCGTCCCAGCGGTACCAGCGGCGCAGAGCCATGCCGAGCAGGGCTCGTGCCTGCGGACTTTGCCAGACGGGATGACCCTGTTCGCCATGCACGTGCTCGTCACTGCTCTCCAACAGGGCAGCGGCCGCACCCGCCGCCCACGCCTGTTGCAAAAATTGCTGCCCATCGCCATGACGGGTGTTCAGCCCGACATAGAGCATGCCGGGTCGCAGGCGACGAGTATCGGTTTCAATCCCCTGCAGGGCAATTCCCGCCAGGGCGGCAGGAGCGGTTGGCAGCAGGCGGGCAAGCATCTCAGTGTGCGGCATCACCAGCCCCCTCGGCCCAGCGCCGCTCCTGTTCCGCCGTCATGGCTTTCCCTGCGGCGGCGTTCCAGCCCTCGGCCCCGACATCGGGCTGTACGCCCATTTGGTGCAGCGCGGTGCCCATGGTTACCCGAAATACCGGCGCGGCGACCACGCCACCATAACGCCATCCCCGAGTTGGTCCACGCACCACTACCGCCATGACAAATTGCGGATTGCGTGCGGGAGCGAAGCCGACAAAGGTGGTATTCACCTGATGCTTATGAAAGCCGCCCTTGCCATTCGCCATGATGGAGGTACCCGTTTTCCCGGCCACCGAATAGCCGGGAATCGCGGCGAGAAAGCCGGTGCCGCCCCGGCCGGTCACCCCCGTGAGCCAGTCGCGCAGACGTGCTGCGGTGGCGGCCGGCATGATTTGCTGACTGTGCGAGGGGGTATTGCGCAGCAGGGTGGGCTGGACGTAGACCCCGTTGTTGGCGATGGCGCCGTACGCCGCCGCGAGTTGCAAAGGCGTGACCGAGAGGCCGTAACCATAAGCCATGGCCGCGCGTCGCGCAACGTCCCAACCCTGCCAGGCGGGAACGGTACCGCCCGCCTCCCCGGGCAGGCCCAAGCCGCTCACCTGTCCGAAACCGGCATTGCGCAGCATCCGGTAGAGATCGGCAGGTGGCGTGCGCAGGGAAATCTTCGCTGCCCCAATGTTGCTGGAATACTTGAGCACCTGCGCGAGGTCGAGAGTGCCGTGGCGGACATCATCCTGAATACAATAATGGGCCACCCGGAAGCAGTTGGTGTCCACATCAAACGTGGAATCGGCCTGGATGCTGCCATCATCCAGCGCAGCAGCGATGGTGAAGGGCTTCATCACCGAGCCGGGTTCCAACGTGTCGGCGACAGCCCGGTTGTTATAGAGGCTGGGCTGAAAGTCCCCACGATCATTGGGGTTGAACGAGGGATAGCTGGCCATGGCCAGGATTTCGCCCGTGCGTACATTCATGAGCACCGCCGCTCCAGAGCGTGCCTGAAAACGCTGAACGGCCGAGGCGAGAGCCGTGTAAGCCACATACTGGATATTGCGGTCGATACTCAGGGTCAGCGTTTGACCGGGCTGTGCCGGCCGGGCTGTGCCCAGGATCGCCAGGGGATGCCCCAGATTGTCGCGCAGCCCGGTTTCTTCCCCCGCCTTCCCCCGCAGCCACTGATCGTATGCCAGTTCCAGCCCTTCGATGCCGCGCCCGTCCACATTGGTGAAGCCGAGCAACGGCGCGGCGATGCTGCCGGACGGATAGTAACGCCGATTTTCGTTGAAGTTATATAAGCCAGGTACATGCAGGGCGAGAATGGCAGCGGCACGTTCCGGAGCGATCTGCCGGGCGAGGAAGGCGAACCGGCTGCCGCCGCTATGGATTCGGGTGGCGAGGGTCGCTGCGCCGACCCCCAGCAGGGATGCAATCTGTGGCCACTGCGCCCGCTGGGCGTTAAACAACCGGGGATCTACCCAGAGGGTTTGTACCGGGACGGACAGCGCCAGTGGTTTGCCGGAACGATCCAGAACAGCACCGCGCTGCGCCGGCAGGGCAAAGTGTCGCAGATAACGCTGGGCACCCTGGCTGCGCAGAAATGGGCCGCGCTCCACCTGTGCCTGCCAGGCTTCCGCCATCACCGCTGCCAGACCCAGCGCGACGGTCACCCACAACGCCGTAGCCCGCCATGCGGGGAGCATGACGGTTGGGAGCGGGAGGAGTGGCGCGCCGGGCTGGGTCATCGTGTTCTGACCATGATGATCTGATTGCTTTTGGGGGCAGAAAGCCCAAGCTTCTGGCGGGCGATATCGCCTACACGGGCATTGGAGGCGAGCGTCGCCTGCTCCAGCTCCAGCTGACCCCAGCGGTTGTCCAGGGCAAAATGTCTGGCCTGGGCCTCCTGTAACGCAATGAACTGGCTACGGGTATTTTGCCGCGCCGCGACGATGCCGAATAGCGAGGCGGTAATCAGCAGGGCGAGAATGATGGTGCTACGCCGCATGACGTTCACTCCTTTCGGCAACCCGCAGTACAGCAGAGCGGGAGCGGGGGTTGTCGTGAGTTTCCTGGGGACCGGCACGCAGCGCCTTGCCTGCCGGATGCCATGGCAGGGGCGGAAGTTCGCTGGCGCGCAGAGGGATATCAGCACTGATACGATAATCGTCGGCGCGGAAAAAACGTTTCACCAGACGGTCTTCCAGGGAGTGAAAGCTGATGACCGCCAGCCGGCCCCCGGCGCGTAACGCATTCATGGCCTGAGGAAGAAAGGCCTCCAGTTCTTCCAGTTCGCGGTTGATGAAAATGCGGATGCCCTGAAAACTGCGGGTCGCCGGATGCTGTCCGGTTTCGTGCCGGGGCAGTACCTGGGCGATCAGCTCCGCCAGTTGCAGGGTTCTGGTAATGGGCGCCTGTTCCCGGGCGCGCAGGATGGCGCGGGCGATGGGGCGAGCAAAACGTTCTTCGCCGTACTCGCGCAATACCCGCGTCATATCTGCTTCCGTCGCAGTCGCCAGCCACTCTGCCGCACTCCTGTCTGCCCCCGGGTCCATACGCATATCGAGGGGGCCATCGCGCAGGAAACTGAAGCCGCGCGCTGCCTCATCCAATTGCGGAGAGGACACGCCGAGATCAGCGAGGATGGCGTCCACTTGCTCCCACTCCAGCGCAGCAAGCACTTCGGCCAACTGGCTGAAGCGCGCCTGGCGGATATATACCCGGGAATCCTGCGCGAAGCGCGCGCGCAATGCGGCGATGGCGCTCGGGTCGCGGTCAAGGATGAGTAGAGTGTCCGCCGCGCCGAGTTCCGCCAGCAGCGCCGCGCTATGGCCGCCCCGACCACCGGTGGCATCGACGCAGCGTACGGTGGCGCCAGTATGGAGCGCGGGACGCAGGGCGACGATGGTTTCTGCCAGAAGCACGGCAACATGGGTTGCATCCGGATCATTTGCGCTCCTCACAGGATCAGATCCCCCAAGCTGGCAAAACCATCCGCACCGGACAGCCAGATTTCCTGGCAGGCATCCCAGCGTGCGGCATCCCAGATTTCAAACTTGTCGATCTGACCGACCAGTACCAGTTCCTTGTCGAGTTCCGCAAATTTGCGCAAGTTGGGAGAGAGCAGGATACGGGCCTGGGCGTCCAGGCGAAGTTCTTCGGATTGTCCCACAAAAAGACGCTGGAACTGCCGGGCTGCGGGGTTGTTGCTGGGGAGTTCTGCGATACGGCGTTCCACCTTTTCCCAGGTGGGCAAGGGGTAGGCCACCAGGCAGCGTTCTCCTTTCTGGCTCTGGGCGTCAATGGTGACGACCAGTTGACCATCGCAGTGGGCGCTGAGCCAGTCGCGGAAGCGTGCCGGGACACTCATGCGTCCTTTGCTGTCCAGACTGTGCCGATGGGTTCCCCTAAACATGTCTGTATGCTTCCTCCAAAATCTTCCACTTCAACCCACTTTGCCCCACACTTTGAAGATTAGAGGGAAGGCCGCCCGCTGTCAAGGAAAAAACGCGAATAATTACGGCATGTTAGAGCGTGTTTATAAAGAGTAAACAAAGCACTTGAAGGGGTTTCCGCAATTGTCGGATTATATGGCGCAAAATATAGGGCAGGGAGGACTCCCCAAGGTAGGGAATGCGTGGGCACCATTTGCGGAACACACTCTATCAGGCTTATTTTAATTGGCGTTTTCAATGGTGCCACGGGCACTGTGGGGATGGCGCGCGGCATGTGGTAAAAATTGGAGTGGGCCGATAAGCCGGGTTCTGTCGTGGACGACCATTCCTCTAGGCCTGAACTTACGCGCAGGCTCCAGCAACCTACCCGCATGCACCGCGGGCCACGGTATCGCACGCCTATTTGGTCTTGCTCCAGGCGGGGTTTTCCCTGCCATTTCCGTCGCCGGAAATGCGGTGCGCTCTTACCGCACCTTTTCACCCTTACCGGCGCTTACGCGCTTTGGCGGTATATTTTCTGTGGCACTTTCCGTAGGCTCACGCCTCCCGGCCGTTAGCCGGCGCCTTGCCCTGTGGAGCCCGGACTTTCCTCCCCGGATTGCTCCGCGGCGGTCGTCTGGCCCACTCCGTCGCGGATCATACGCGTTTTGAACCCTCTTGTCAGAAGAAAAACGTGGAGCCGGATTACCGCACTATACTTCATTACGCTGGGGTGCGCCGGTGTAGGTCGCGGCAGGACGCCGTTCAGTGCGGGTCTGTGGAAAGGAGCGAAATGACATGATCAACGATAGTTTTCTCGACGAATCAAGGGAAGTGCCATCAACGGCACCGATGGAACGGGTGGTCGCGTGGTCCGTTTTCCGGAGCCGTGAGGAGGCCCGGAATCTGGTGGAGCATGTCTATCTGGCGCCAGGGCAAAGCCTCGTCGGTGGCCATGGGCAGGACAGTGTTGCGTCGTACTGGTGGGTGGGAGTGCAGGTGCCGGACGTCAGCCATTGGGGGAACGCGACCGCAGTCCATAAACACGGTCGCCTCGGAGACTGAGCTCGGGCAGACGTCGGCGCAGTTCCGCCATCAGGCGCTCGCGGTCATGGCAAGCACCCACGATCTGTAGTTCGTGGGCAAGGGCCAGCGCCTTGCCCAACTGCGGTCCGGGGGCGAGTCCCAGTGCCATCAGGTCAGGCCCCTTCAGCAATGGTTTCGGCAGACGGGGCCAGGCATTCATCTCCTGCCAGAGCCTGCGGGCGGTGTCTATGGCCGGTGGGTGCTCCCTGCCTGCCCCGCGCGCATCCGCCGCGGCGACATCGAGCAGTAAGGAAAGGTCAGGAACCTGCAGCGCAAGGTGGGCATAGGCGGCACGCCCGGCGCCATCGCGGTACAGGGCGTAGGGAGCGCCGTGCCAGCGAATGACCGGCAGTATCTGGTGGCTGAGGTGTGTGCCCGGAAAATAGCGGCCGAGAAAAGACTCGGCGGCGGTGCGTGCTCGTTCATGCCCGAAGGCGCGCCAGCGACCCTGAGGATCGCGCCGGGTGGTGCTGGCTTTGCCGAGATCGTGCAGCAGGGCGCCGAGCATGAGGATGATATCGCGCGACCGGTCGCCCCTGCGTAGTTGGCCGGCAGCAGCCAGTACTCGCCCCGTATGTATCCATACGTCGCCTTCCGGATGGGCATCGGGACGCTGAGGTACGGCCTGCAAGGCTTGAAGTTCGGGGAATCGGGTGACCGCTCCGGTAAGGGCAAGACTATCCCATGCCCGGATCAAGTGCTGGCCGCGCAGAAGCAGCGCCTCCCACTCCTTGCGCAGACGTTCCCCGGGGACCTGCTGGAGGCGGGGCGCCAGTTGGCGGCAGAGGGCGGCAGTCTGGGCTTCAATGGAAAATCCGAGCTGCCCCGCCAGTCGGGCGGCGCGGAAAACGCGCAGGGGATCCTCGCCGAAACTATTCGCCGACACCGCGCGCAGCCGCCGGGCGTGGAGGTCGTCCACCCCGCCAAAGTGGTCCAGCAGACGCTGCGTCCGCCAGTCCCAGACCAGGGCGTTGACCGAAAAATCTCGCCGCTGTGCGGCGATCTCCCAGGGCAGGTGGGGGTCGATACGCCCGCCTTGGGCCTGGGGCAGGGCAATCTCCGCACCCGCTACCACCCACACCGCGCAGCGGCCGCCTACCCGATGAGCGCCAAAAGGCAGCAGACACTCGCTCAGGCGTGCCTCGCTCAACCCGTAAATTTCCAGATCCCAGTCGTGGGTGGCCATGCCCAGCAGTGCATCCCGCGGCGTGCCGCCCACCACCAGGACTTCTGCCCCGGCCCGCTGCAGAGCCGTGAGAACGGGTGTCAGCGCGGCAGGTGGTTCGAGGCGCATGGTGATCAGCCCTTGCCGCTGTCCATTTGCGTCAGCAGAGCGGCGTAACGCTCGGCGACGACGCGCCGTTTCACTTTGAGGGTGGGCGTCAGTTCGCCATTGCTTTCACTCAGTGCTTCCGGCAGCAGGGCGAAACGCTTCACCTGTTCATGGGAGGGCAGATCGGCGAGGGCGGTCGTGATGGCCTTATGGATGGCATTGCGGATGGCGGCTTCGTCCGCGTGGTCACCGACACGCGCCTTGAGGACTTCCTGATTGGGAAAGATGAGCGCCACAAGATAGGGCATTCGGTCACCGAAGACGATGGCCTGTTCGATCAGCGCTTGTGCCATCAGCCGCATCTCGATTTTTTGCGGGGGGATATTCTCGCCGGCGGAGTTGACGATCAGGTCTTTCTTGCGGTCGCTGATTCGCAGGTAACCGTCCGGGTCCAGACTGCCCACGTCGCCGGTGTGCAACCAGCCGTCTACCAGTGCCTCGCCCGTCGCACTCTCGTTGTTCCAGTAGCCCAGCATGACGGACGGGCCGCGCACCAGGATTTCGCCATCTGCGGCCATGCGCCCCTCGAGATTGGGCAGGAATCGCCCCACGGTTCCCGGATGAATGGCTTCCAGTGGATTGGCGGCGATCACCGGACTCGCTTCGGTCATGCCGTACCCTTCCACAATGGGCAATCCCAGGTCCATGAAGAAGCGGGTGATCCCGGCGTCCAGCGGCGCGCCGCCGGAGACGAAGAAGCGCAGGTGCCCGCCCAGTTTTCTGCGGAGGCTGCGGATCAGCAGGCGGCGGGTAAGGGAACGTTGCCAGCGCTTCGCCGGACGTCCCTGCGGATCGAGCCCCGCCCCCCGGCGCAGAAAACGTCCGAGCAGGCCCGGCCGGTCTTCGATACCTCGTCGTACCCGGCCATAGAGTAGTTGAAAAACGCGCGGCACGGCGACCACTATATCCGGATGCGACGTGGCCATGTCGCGGAGCACGGTGTCCGGGCGCTCCGCGTAGGCTACTTCCAGGCCCAGCAGGTAGGCGCCGAAATGCCCGGTACCGCGTTCAAAGACATGAGACAGGGGCAGTATGGAAAGCAGGCGTTGTCCAGCATGCAACGGTACCAGCGGCAGAAAGCCTTCGACGTTACTGAGGATGTTGCCGTGACTGAGCATAACGCCCTTGGGCCAACCCGTCGTCCCGGAAGTGTAGACGATGGTGGCGGTTTGCTGGCGCTGCAAGCCCGCCAGACGTTCTTCCAGCCCGCTATTCGGTACGGTTGCTCCCTCGTCCTCCAGCGATGCCCAATGGCGCAGGCCGGCGTTCTGCGCGGCCGTCGTATCGCGCAGCAGGATACGGTCGTCGGCCACGCCCCAGCCCCCCTCGCCCCCCAGTCGTTGCCACTCCCCGGCGCCTTCCAGCAGCATCAACCCGGCGCCGCTGTCACCCAGCACAAAGTGAATCTCGCGCGGGCTGAATGTCGGGTAGAGAGGGACGGTAATGGCGCCAACGCTGAGAATGGCAAAATCCATGATGGCCCAGTCCACGGAGTTGGGGGCCATCAGAATGACCCGCTCGCCCCGGCGCACCCCCAGGTGCAGAAGTCCCCGTGCCCGTGCCCGTACATGTCCGACGAAGGCTGCTGCGGTCATCGGCCGAAAAGCATCGCCCAGTCGTTGCAGGGCGATGGTCCCGCCGGGAGCGCGGGCACAGCGTGCAAAGAGTCCCTCGGGCAGACTCTGGAAATGGCCGAGATCGATGTTCATGTCAGCGCATGGCCTTCTCGGCAGGCGTCAGGCTGCGTTTGAAGCTTTCCATGCTGAAGATGCGATCCATATAATTCTGAGTGGCGCGGGCTGCGGCAGGCAGAGAGATGTCCAGTACCGGCATGCGCCACAGGAGGGGGGCGATAGCACAGTCAAGCACCGAAAGGTCATCACCAAAGAGGTAACGCTGCTGGCTGAAGATGCTGTTCAGCCCGGCGAGGGTGCTGCGAATCTGCTCCTTGGCGGTTTTGACCTGCTCGGCACCGTAGCCGGGCTGAAAGAGCGGCGCAAACCAGTCACGGTCGAAGCGCAGGAGACCCAGGCGCACCTTGGCGCGGGATATGGGGTCTACCGGAATCAGTGGCGGATGGGGGAACCGCTCGTCTAGGTACTCCATGATCAGGACCGATTCGTGAATGGCAAGATCGCGATCCACCAAGGTCGGCACCTGGTTGTAGGGATTGAGTTCCGCAAGGTCTTCGGGCCGGTTGCCGAGATCGACGTCGATGGTTTGATATTCCATAGCTTTCTCTTCCAGCACGAAACGCACACGGTGCGCGAAGACACAATCGTTGCTGGAGTAGAGCGTCATGAGGGTTTTTTTGCTGCTGGGGGTGGCCATGATCTGTGTCCTTGTTTCCGAGAAGCCTGGTTACTATGCGACGGCCGTTGAGCGATCGCGCATCCAGCAATTATACATAACCGGACGTGCCTTTGGGTGATTAGCGTGGCGGCCGGCGGGAAAAAGCTTCTATGGCATGTGTTAACAAATGTCAATGGAATATTGTCAAGACTGACCAGCCCCTGTAAACTGCCTGACCAGTCGGTTAGTTGTATAGAGACAACAAAAGTTGTAAAGTAGAGATACTTATTCAGTGGGAGGGCGATCCCTCAGGTCGCGGAAGAAGGCTATGATGCGTCAGCGTACACTTAAGAACATGATCTGGGGCACAGGGATCGGTTTGCATAGCGGCAAGAAGGTCTACATCGGCCTGCGCCCGGCACCTGTAAATACCGGGATCGTATTCCACCGCAGCGATATCGAGGGCGGCGCCTGGATCAAAGCGGATCCGCTCCATGTGGTGGATACCCGCCTTTCCACCAATATCGGCGATGGCCATATCCGGGTTGGTACCGTTGAACACCTGATGTCGGCCTTGGCGGGTCTTGGCATCGACAATGCCTATGTGGATCTCGACGGACCCGAAGTGCCCATCATGGACGGTAGCGCTGCGCCCTTCGTATTCCTCATCCAGTGTGCGGGGATTGAAGAGCAGAATGCCTCGAAGCGATTCATCCGCATCACCAAACCGCTCAAGGCGGAAGATGGTGACCGCTGGGTACAACTGGAGCCATTCGAAGGCTTCAAGGTGAGTTTTGCCATCGATTTCGACCATCCGGTGATGAAAAACGGCGGTCAGGAGGTGACGGTGGACTTCGCTCGCACTTCTTACCTCAAGGAGGTGGCCCGTGCGCGAACCTTCGGCTTCATGCGCGAAGTCGAGGCGTTGCGGCGGATGGGCCTGGCCCTCGGCGGCAATCTGGACAACGCTATCGTGGTCGACGACTACCGTGTGCTCAACGAAGAGGGGCTGCGCTACACCAATGAGTTCGTGCGCCATAAGGTGCTGGATTCCATAGGTGATCTATACCTGCTCGGGCACCCGCTGGTCGGCCATTTTTCCGGACACAAGGCCGGACACGCCCTCAACAACAGTCTGCTGCGGGCGCTGCTTCTCCGTCAGGACGCCTGGGAGTTCGTGGATTACGCCGAGCGGCGTGCGCCGTTTTCCTTTGCCGACACCTTGGTGACGGCCTCCGCCTGAAGACGGTCCATGGTGTTGGCCAGGCGCTGCAGTGCGGCGGCGACGGCCTGGGGCACCTGCCCGGCCACGGCCCGCAGTGCCGCGGGTGCCTCTGCCGAAATCTGAGGCGTCGGCTGAACTCCTGCCGACTGCGGCAGCCGGTATGACCAGGGCCGGACTGTGGCGACGATCTGCCTCGCCGACGTTTCCGGGAAACGGCTATTCCATCGTTTCAGTATGATTTTTTCATTTCTTCGCAGCCAGGAAATCCATACCGGGCTCTGACAAAGTACGCTCAGCACCCCCCCGGACCAGTCCACCAGCCAGGTCTGGCCCTGTGCTTCCAGCGCGAGTAATCCGTTCCAGTCGAACTGGCGCTCGCGCAACAGTGTGCCGTGGCGGCAGACCTCCGCGATGGGTCCTGAAGAATCTTGCGTCATGGTGCGCCAGGCGCGCCACCGTTTATCACCCATAGGCTTTCATGCTACCCTGCTCGATATTTTTTACTAGGTTCGTATACTCATCATGTTTGGAACTATCATCCGCCATGTCGTCGGCAGCCGCAATGACCGACTGATCAAGAAGGCCCGTACCATTGTGGCGCAGGTCAACGCCCTGGAAGACCGCCTCAAAGCCATGGATGATGCGACCCTTGCTGCACAGACCGCGTTTTTCCGGGAACGGTTGGTCCGTGGTGAATCCCTCGATGCCCTGTTGCCGGAGGCATTCGCCGTGGTGCGTGAGGTGAGCCGGCGGGTAATGGGCATGCGCCAGTACGATGTGCAGATCATCGGTGGCTACATGCTCCATGAGGGCAAAATCGCGGAGATGCGCACTGGTGAGGGCAAGACCCTCGTTGCGACCTTGCCGGCCTACCTCAACGCCCTGCAGGGTAAGGGTGTGCATGTGGTGACCGTCAATGACTATCTGGCCAGCCGCGATGCTCAGTGGGTCGGCAAGATTCACCAGTTTCTGGGCCTGAGCGTGGGTACCATCATCTCGGATATGTCCAGTGAGGAGCGCCGCGCCGCCTATGCGGCCGACATCACCTACGGCACCAATAACGAGTTCGGTTTCGATTATCTGCGGGATAACATGGCGTTTTCTCCGGCCGATCGGGTACAGCGCGGCCTGCACTACGCCATCATCGACGAAGTGGATTCCATCCTGATCGACGAGGCGCGCACTCCGCTCATCATCAGTGGCCCCACGGAAGAAAATACCGATCTGTACTACCGGGTGGACAAACTCGTCGGGAGTTTTGTCGTCGATGAGGACTATACGGTCGATGAAAAGGCCCGGCAGGTCCTGCTTACGGAGGAGGGGATCGAAAAGGCGGAACGCCTGATGGCGGAGAGCGGTCTGCTGGTGGACGGCGACCTCTACGATCTGGCCAACGTCACCCTGGTCCATCACCTCAACCAGGCGTTGCGGGCCCATGTGATCTACCGGCGGGAGACGGATTATATCGTTCGCGACGGAGAGGTCTGTATCGTCGACGAATTCACCGGACGCATGATGTCCGGGCGGCGCTGGTCTGACGGCCTGCATCAGGCGGTGGAGGCCAAGGAAGGGGTGGCGGTCCAGAATGAGAACCAGACCCTGGCCTCCATCACCTTTCAGAATTATTTCCGCATGTACGAAAAGCTGTCGGGCATGACCGGGACCGCTGACACGGAAGCATTTGAACTGAATCAGATTTACGGCCTGGAAGTGGTGATCATACCGACTCACAGGCCGGTGTGTCGGACGGATTTCGCCGATCTTATCTACCGGACCAGTCAGGAGAAATGGAAAGCGATAGTGGAAGATATCCGCGACTGTCAACAGCGCGGGCAGCCGGTGCTGGTGGGTACCACCTCTATCGAACACAACGAGTTTCTGTCTCATCTGCTCAAGCAGGCGCGGATCTCCCATGAAGTGCTGAACGCCAAACAACATCAGCGCGAGGCGGAGATCATTGCCCAGGCGGGCACACCGGGGGCGGTGACCATCGCCACCAACATGGCGGGACGGGGTACCGACATCGTGCTGGGCGGCAATGTCGGCCATCAGGTAGATATGGTGCTGGCCAATCCGGAACTGGAAGAGGAGGAAAGAACCCGGCGGATCGAGTCTCTCAAGAGCGGTTGGCAGGGGTTGCATGACGCGGCGATAGCGGCGGGCGGATTGCATATCATCGGTACCGAACGTCATGAATCGCGGCGGATAGACAACCAGTTGCGCGGGCGGTCCGGCCGCCAGGGCGACCCCGGCACCACCCGTTTCTACCTTTCCCTGGATGACCCCCTGATGCGCATTTTCGGCAGCGACCGTCTGAGTGGCCTGATGCAGAAGCTGGGCATGAAGGAGGGGGAGGCGATCGAGCATCCGTGGGTGACCAAGTCCATCGAGAATGCCCAGCGCAAGGTGGAAAGCCGCAACTTCGATATCCGCAAACAATTGCTGGAATACGACGACGTGGCCAATGAACAGCGCCGGATCATCTATCAGCAGCGCAACTCCTTCATGGATGCCGATGACGTTGGTGCGGAGATCAGGGCGTTGCGCGAGGATGTTCTGGACGCGGTGCTGGCCGCGACGGCGCCGGAAGGTGTTATGGAGGAGCGCTGGGATCTGCCAGGCCTGGAAGCGGCACTGGAGCGGATTTTTGGCCTGCAGGTCCCGGTCGGGCAATGGCTGGAGGAGGATAAAGGCCTCACTCACGCGGTGCTACGGGAGCGGATCATGGAGATGGCGTTGTCCGCTTACGCGGCCAAAGAGTCTCTCATGGGCAGCGAGATGACCCGCCACTTCGAAAAGTCCATCCTGCTGCAGGTCCTGGACAGCCAGTGGAAGGACCATCTGGCGAGCATGGATCATCTCCGTGAAGGCATTCACCTGCGTGGATATGCTCAGAAGAATCCCAAACAGGAGTACAAGCGGGAGTCTCTGATCATGTTCAACGCCATGCTGGACCAGTTGCGCGAAGAAGTGGTCAGCGCCCTCTCGCGCCTGCATGTGAGTCCGGCTCCGGCAGAGCCGCTGGATTGGGATGCCATAGCCCGTGCTGCCCAGCCTCAGCATTTGCAGTTTTCCCATCCGGATTTTGCGGCGGCGGCACCGCTTGCCGAGGATGCCGGCCTCGCACTGGCGGGGTTGGGCGTCATTGGTGAACAGGAGGCCGGTCACAGCCCCGCAATCAGTGACGACAAGGTGGGACGGAATCAGCCATGCCCTTGTGGTTCCGGCAAAAAGTACAAGCATTGTCACGGGCGCCTGCAATAAGGATAGCGTATGGCCGTCGGTCTTGATCCTCCCCGGAATATCCTGCCCGTAGCCGGGGTTCGCCTGAGCGTGGCGGAGGCGGGTATTCGTTATGTGGGTCGTCGTGATCTGACCCTGATTCATCTCGCCGAGGGGTCCCAGGTGGCGGCCGTTTTTACCCGCAACCGCTTTTGTGCCGCGCCCGTACTGGTGGCACGGCATCATCTGGCGGAAGGGCCCGGCGTGCGGGCGCTGGTGATCAATACGGGCAATGCCAATGCCGGTACGGGTGTGGCTGGTTTGCGGGCGGCGGAGGCGAGTTGCCGGGAAGTGGCCGAACAGTTGGGCTGTGCGCCCGGAGCGGTGCTGCCCTTCTCCACCGGGGTGATCGGTGAGCCTGTGGCGCTGGCGGAAAAAATCGCCGCAGTCTTGCCGGCCTGTGTTGTCGGACTCGCCGAGGACCAATGGGAGGCTGCTGCGGCGGCGATCATGACCACCGACACCGTCGCCAAGTGCTGTTCCCGGCAGATCGAGATGGACGGCGTTACGATCACGGTGACCGGCATGGCCAAAGGGTCGGGGATGATTCGCCCCGATATGGCGACGATGCTGGCCTACATCGCCACCGATGCCCCGCTGCATGGGGCGGCCTTGCAGCAGTGCCTGCAAGAGGCCATGGCGCAGTCCTTCAACCGCATCACAGTGGACGGCGATACCTCCACCAACGATGCCTGCGTCCTGATGGCGACGGGACGGGCGGCGCTACCGCCCGTTACGAAGGCGACGGACCCCCGCTACGGGAAACTGAGAGACGCCATCACCCTCGTCGCACAATGGCTGGCACAGGCGGTTGTGCGCGACGGTGAGGGGGCGACCAAGTTCATTCCGATCCGTATTTCGGGCGGATATGATGAGGCGGAGTGCTTGCGGGTGGCTTACCGCATGGCCCATAGCCCCTTGATCAAGACCGCGTTCTTTGCTTCTGACCCGAACTGGGGGCGCTTGCTGGCGGCCATTGGTTCAGCCGGCATCGAGGACCTGGATGTGGCGGGTGTGCAGGTCTGGCTGGGCGCTACGCGCATCGTGCGGGATGGTGCCCGCGACCCCGGTTACAGCGAGGCGGCTGGTCAGGCGGTAATGGTGCAGGAGGAGATCCCGGTGCGGGTGGATCTGGGCAGGGGTGCCGCCGAAGCGCAAATCTGGACCTGCGACTTGTCCTATGACTATGTACGTATCAACGCCGATTACCGTAGCTGATGCCTACCGTTCCCGTCGCAACCGGAATCATTGAAGACGCCTCCGGGCGCCTGCTGGTTGCACTGCGCCCGGAGGGCAAGCCCTGGCCGGGCTTCTGGGAGTTTCCCGGCGGTAAAGTCGATCCGGGCGAAACGCCGGAACAGGCGCTGGTCCGGGAGCTCTGGGAAGAACTGGGGATTACGGTAACCGCGCCGGAACCCTTCCGGGTGCTCGAATATACCTATCCGGAACGGACGGTGCGGGTGCATTTCTACCGGGTGCGGCACTGGACGGGCACGGCCCATGGTCGCGAGGGACAGGAAGTACGCTGGCTATTTCCCTGGGAGATCCCAGCGCTGGAGTGCCTCCCCGCGAGCCTCCGTCTGATTGCGGACGTGTTGGCGGAGGCTCTGCCCCAGCCGCCCCTCTGTCTGATTGCGGATCCGGGAAGGTTGCCTCTGCCCGATTTCCGGCGCGCACTGGAAGCGGCCCTTGATGCCGGATTGCGCTGGCTGGTGTTGCGCTGCAAAGCGGTGCCTGATGGCCCCAGCGCTGACGTGCTGGCGGCACTATGCGTCGGGGCGTTGGCGGGGGGTGTGCAGGTCTACCTCAATCATCCCGACCCCCTGCCCGGCTGGCCAAGGACCGGCCGTCACCTGACCCAGGCGCAGTCGGACGTGGGCGTAAAACCCGATGAGACATTCGGGGTGTCCTGTCATGACGCTGCGGGCTTGCAACGGGCGGCGCGTCTGGGCGCGCGTTATGCCTTTCTCTCGCCGATTTTCCCCACTTCCAGCCATCCGGATACGGAGGCGTTGGGACCCGGGGCTTTCGCGGCGATGGCTGCTGAGTCCTCTCTACCCCTCATTGCGCTCGGCGGAATGACGGCAGCACGGGTGCCGGAGGCGCTGGCGGCAGGTGCACGGGGTGTGGCGGTACTCTCCGGCATTCTCGAAGCGCAGGACCCTGCGGCCGCCACCCGCGCTTTGCTCCGGCACTGGGACCGATAAATGGCCCTGGTTTCCGTCGTGATCCCGCTCTACAACGAGATCGACAATGTCTCGCCGCTTTGTACGGCCCTCAGCAACGCCCTGGGAGACACCGACGCCGAAGTGATCATCGTCGATGATGGCAGTCGGGACGGGAGTGCCGCCGCGCTGGACCGGGAGGCGGAGGCGCGCGGCCCACGTTTCAAGGTCATCCACCTGCAGCGGAATTTTGGGCAGACGGCGGCGATGCAGGCGGGGATCGACGCCGCCCTGGGCGAGGTGATCGTGACCCTGGATGGGGATCTGCAAAATGATCCCGAAGATATCCTGCCTCTGGCGCGGCGTCTGCTGGACGAGAATCTGGACGTGGTGGCCGGCTGGCGGAAAAATCGGCAGGATGGCCTGTTGTTGCGCAGAATGCCGTCGCGGATTGCCAATCACCTGATCCGCCGCCTCACGGGGGTTTATCTGCACGATTATGGCTGTACCCTCAAAGCCTATCGGGCCTCGGTGATCAAGGGGGTGCGCCTGTATGGCGAAATGCATCGCTTTATCCCGGCCTGGCTTTCCACCCTGACTTATACGGATCGCATCGTCGAGGTACCGGTACGGCACCACCCGCGCCGGGCGGGGCACAGCAAATATGGCATCACCCGTACCTTCCGGGTGCTGGTGGATCTGCTCTTCGTCAAATTTTTTCTGGGCTACAGCCAGCGGCCCATGCATTTTTTCGGGGTGATCGGATTGATCCTCCTGAGCAGCGGTTCGGCCATGCTGCTGTATCTTTTCATCGATAAATTCGGTTTTGGTGCGGAAATCTCCGGGCGCCCTATGTTGATTGCGGGAGTGCTGTTTTTCCTCGCCGGGCTGCAATTCCTCAATACCGGCATCCTCGGCGAGATGCTGGTGCGCGTCTATCATGAGTCTCAGGATAAAAAGACTTATGTGGTTCGCCATACCGTACATCTCGATCCGCCCGCGTGAAGCCGGTTCCCATTCTGATGTACCACAACATAGCGGTGGCCCCGCAAGGGGTCAGGTTGCGCGGCCTCTATGTTTCGCCCCGGCGCTTCGCGCGGCAGATGGCGCTGCTGCACTGGTTGGGTTACCGTGGTTTGTCCATGTCTGCGGCGCTGCCCTATCTGCGTGGTGAGCGCGAGGGCAAGGTGGCGGTGATTACTCTGGATGATGGCTATCGAGATAATCTCGAATATGCCATGCCGGTGTTGCAGCGCCATGGTTTTACGGCAACCTGCTACGTGGTGAGTGCCGCCATCGGTACCGACAATCACTGGGATGCGCAGCAGCTCGGCACACATAAGCCATTGATGGACATGAATGAATTATGCCGATGGCGGGATGCCGGGATGGAGGTCGGGGCGCACAGCCGCCATCATCCCCATTTGCCGGAATTGAGTGAGTCCGAGTTGGACGACGAGGTGGCAGGATCCAGGCGCGAGTTGGAAGGGCTTTTGGCGGTGCCGGTGACCCAGTTCTGTTATCCCTACGGTGCGGCGGGGCCGCGCGAGCGGGAGGCGGCCCGGCGCGCCGGCTTTGCCGCTGCGGTGACCGTACGGCGGGGTCGCGCCCAGCCCGGTGAAGACCTCTTCGGCTTGCCGCGGGTGATGGTCGGCGGACACCACGCGCCGCATGTGTTTCCCCTGCAATTGCTGACCAGGCATGAGGACCGCCATTGACCGCCGCCCCGCGTCTGCTCTGGGTGGGCACCAATCCCGGCGGTGGTGGTACGGAGACGCATATGGTCACCCTGAGTCGCGCCCTGGCCGAACGGGGGGCGGAGGTGCATTGTCTGGTGCATCCGCAAGGACGGATCGCGCAGGCGCTGGAGACCGCGCCGGTGACCAGGCATTTCGGAGTCTTCCGCAATAGCGCCGATCCCGGCGGCATCCGTGCCTTGCGTCGGGCTATCCGTATGGTGCAGCCGGACTGGGTTATCGGCAGCTTCAGCAAGGAATACTGGCCGCTGGCGCTGATCAGCCGCAGCGAGGGGCGGCCTCTGGCATTGTTCCGGCACATGGATCTACGCCTCAAGCCCAGTACCCGCTGGCTGCTCTCGCGTTGGCCTCTGCGCTTGTTCGCGATCTCCGCCTATCTGCGAGAGCGGCTGATCCTGCAGGGCGTGCCCGCAGAACGTGTCGAAGTATTGGCGAATCCCCTGCGTCTGGCAGATTTCCAGCGTGATTGCACGGCGCGAACGCGGCAGCGCGCCGCCTTGGGATTGACGGATGAGGATTTTCTCGTGGGCTTTGTCGGCGCCTGGCACCGTGGCAAGGGTGTGTTCATGCTTGCCGATGCCATTGACGCCGCGCATGCCACCGATGCACGGGTGCATGAGCTGTGGTTGGGGGGAGGCACCCATGAAGCGGAGTTGCGCGCGTATCTGGAGGATAAGCCCTGGCATCATCTGCTGGGCTGGCAAGATCCGGCAACGCCCTGGTACAGCGTCATGGATGTCCTTGCCTTGCCTTCCATCGAGCCGGATACCTTTGGCCGCGTCTGTCTGGAGGCGCAGGCCTGCGCGACACCGGTGCTGGGTGCGGCCATGGGGGGTATTCCCGAGAGCTTTGCGGCGGATCGGAGCGGTTTGTTATTGCCTGCCGGAAACATGGCATGTTGGCGGGACGCTATCCTCCGCTTGGCGGCGGATCGGCATTTATGCGCGGAGTTCGGTGCCGCCGGGCCGGAATATGCCCGGCATTTTGACGCCGGCATCATCGCCCGCAATTTTCTGGCCACCCTGGCGCGATGACACCGAAGCGTCCGCACTTTATGATGGGCGTATTCTGTTCGCTGAGCCGGGAAGAAAGTGCATGCAAGTAACGATATTGCTGCTGTTGTCTGTCAAAGGGCATCTGGCTGGACAGATCTATACCGGCGTAGACCAGCCCTTGGCCGCTCCGACCGATTGAATGCCGCGCTGATGCCAGGTCCCGCCGAGAGGGGGCTCCAGCGACTCAGCAGGTGTTGCACATGCTTTCCACCCTGGGGTACCGGATCGAATGACCACAACGAACACCAGAAACTACTGGCTGCTTTTCGCACTCGCCGCGGCTAGCTTCGTCTTTACCCTCCATAACGTCCAGTATACCGGTGAAGAAGCGGTTTATCCGCTCATGTCCTATGAAATGTGGTATCACGGCCATCTGCTCACCCCGGTCATGTACGGACAGGACTATTGGCGCCCGCCCTTGGATAATTGGCTCATCACCATGGTGTCCATGTGGATTGGCTGGTCTCACATGCTGGTTGCAGCACGATTGATCGCGGCTTTGGCGACGGTGGGTTCCGGACTGCTGGTGGGATGGTTCGCAGGAAGAATCTGGAAGGAGAGGAGGCTGGCTGCTTTCGCTGCCTTGGTGTATATCACGTTGGGGGACGTGCTCTTTTACGATGGCTGGCTGGCGTATAGTGACCCGCTGTTCGCCTTTTTCTGTTTGGCGGCCATGCTTTTTGGATGGCTTGCGGTGATGGAGCGGCGTGTTGGCTTCTTCGCTATTGCCGTGCTGGCGTTGTCTTGTGCGTTTCTTACCAAGGCTCTGACCGTCTATGTATTTTACGGTGTGGCGGTATTGGTGGTGACCTACCAAACCCGCGGCTGGCGTTTTTTGTTTTCGTGGCCTTCCTGGGCCATACATCTTCTGGCGTTGGTGGTCCCCGTCCTCTGGTATGCCATGGCCCCAGCCGGTGGCACCATGGCCCATGGAATGTTCGACGACATCATCGGCAAATTGCAGGGGCAGGGATTGCTGGATTACCTGCATCAGTTTTTTGTCTTTCCTGCGCAGACTTTCGGGCAGTTGCTTCCGGTCGGAGGCGTCGTGTTATATGCCATGTTGCGCCGTTATCCGATTTCCCGTATGAACGATCCGCAGGTACGGACGGCTCTATGGATAGCGGGAGTAAATTACCTGCCCTATTGGCTATCGCCGCAAAGTGGGATCCGTTACCTGATGCCGCTCTATGGAATAGTGGCACTGGTATTGGCGGGGTGGGTCGTTGATTCCGAAAAGACACGGCGTTTGGCCGTAAAGTGGATGATGGCAGCCATCCTTCTCAAATATTTTTTCGCGCTATGGGCCTTTCCCGCGTATACCGATCGGTTTCGCCCGCATATCAGCGCCATAGCGCGGGACGTGCTCATGCAAACCCGTGGGGCATCCCTCTATGTTACGAACGCTGCATGGGTAGGTATCGGCGTGACAGCCGACATAGACCTGGCGATAAGGCCGCATCCTCCACTGGTAACGCCGCCATCAAATTTGGCCAACGGATTCGTCATCAGCTACCCTGGGGCGGTGCCGCCCGGCTATACCGTTGTGTCACGGTATCAGGGCGTGTGGCTGCTATGTCGCGGCACGGTTTGCGGTCAGAAGGACAAAAGCCATGAATGAACCACAAAAACGTAAAGATATGAATAAGAAAATGGGACGATGTTTTTCCCTTCGCGAGCGACCACGTAGCATGGTGTGGCCTATGATTGAATATAAACCGCGCTGACGCTACGCCTATGAAAGCACTTTTACAAAAGACCATGTTCCTGTGTTTTTGTCTGCCGATTTTTTTCTTTCCGTTAAGTACTGCGGCAGCGGGCATTAGTGGCGGTATCTTTATACTATTATATATCATGAGCGGGTACTGGAAAGACTCACGGGAGATCCCGACGCGCCCATGGTTCGTACCACTGACCTTGTTAATATTATGGACGTTGCTAGGTACTATTTGGAGCAGAGCGAGCCCTCACGATACCTGGATAGCCATAAGTCGACTCGGATATTTCTTTTTTGCGTATGCCGGGACAACACTGCCTTGGAACAGAAGCAGGTTCCGGATGATTCCGGGTTTATTTCTGGCGGGATTGATATTGAACTGGATAGTCGGCTTATGTCAGTGGCTTGGAATATGGAAATGGAATCCGTTGATTCCGAGGCTTGGTCCTGTCGGTTATGCCAATCATATTTTTCTCAGCATGACGCTGACCATGGCATTGCTATGGATAGCCTACGATATGCGGGATAGGGTCTTGTTGCCGAGATGGGTAAACGCAATGCTCGCGGTAGCCTTTCTGCTGCAATTGGGCATGGGGGCCGGACGTACTGGTCAGCTGCTTTTCGTTATCCTCATGCCGCTTGCGGTATGGGTATTATTCAGGGGGCGGTGGCGTTATTGGGCGTTGGGGGGTATTGCGCTGACAATAATTGGGATGGGAATGTCTCCCATTGTTCAGCATCGAGTGCAAGAAGGATTGCAAAATTTACAAGTCGTCAGCAAGGGTGATTACGATACCAGTTGGGGACTACGTGTTTTGATGGCCCAGGGTGCACTGCACATGGGCTTCCAGCATCCTATCCTAGGGGTTGGTACAGGCAATTACGCAAACGAGATGGCACAATTACAGAAAAATCATATTCTACCTGATCTGCCATCTCCGTTGATCATGAGCCAGCCTCAAAACAGTTATCTCCTTGAACTGGCCATGCTGGGCATTCCCGGTCTATTGCTGCTGGTGTGGTTCTTATGGGCCGTAACGGCACCAGCATGGCGATTGAAGGCGGTTCCCGAAGGCTGGTTTGTTTTAGTTTATATGGCGGTATTTATAGCTGGTAGTTTTTCTGACACATTGATTTGGGGGTATGCTAATGTATTCTCGCTGGCGCTACTGGCTGCCTTACCAATCCCCCTTGCCCAGGATGGCTTACGTGGCGCGACTACAACTGACAATCGCTTCGCGTAGGGGGTACGAAGGGTGAACTGTGGTGACAACAAGCGGAGACATAAATTTGTAGTCATGGCTGTCGCATTTTCATGACTGGCTGCTTTTTGCCTGATAAATCATTTGCGTCGGTTTCGGGCGCGATGATGATATCGTTAACTGTATTGATTTTTCGCGGATTCCCACTGGGATGGCGCGTATTGCCGGTTCCAGCAGTGTTCCGGCGGGTGATGCTATATAAGGCTATAAATTGGGGTTGTGAAGACGCATTGAGATTGGCTTCGTGTATAGGACTACCCATGCAATATAGGGGGGTCGCATTATCGTGACTATGAAATTTTGCGTTATTATTGTTAACTACAATGGCGTATCAAAAACACTTGACGCAATGTCTTCCTGTCTTGCGGAGGGCGTGTTGGCGCAGCATTGTATCGTCATCGATAATGGTAGCGATGACGGGTCGGTGGAGGTGATTTCGCAACGGTTTCCCGACGCCAAAATATTGGCGAACAGTTGTAATGCCGGCTTCGCCCGTGCGGTCAACCAGGGGTTGGCAGTCGCTGATCGTGATTTTGTCATGGTTCTGAATAATGACGCGCAATTATTATCGGGTACGCTGGAGGCTGTGACATGCTGTTTTCTGGCCTGGCCTCGAGCGGCCCTTGTGGGTGCCCGCCTGATTGACCCGGTTGGTCGTACCCAAAATGTAGTGGCGGCATTGCCGCGATTCTGGCACGAAATATTGCCAAGGGCGCTGCTCAAAAGAATGGCACCAAAATACTTCGGTGGGCGTCTATCAGGGGAGCGTCAATCGGTAAATGTTCCCAGCCTGATCGGTGCAGCAATGACGGTACGCCGTTCTTTCTTGCCTCAATTGGGCATGCTGGACGAAGATTTCTTCTTTTATCTGGAAGAAACGGAATGGTGCGCACGTGCTCATCGCCTTGGATTTGACGTGGTGTTTTGTCCAGATGCCAGGGTGGAGCATGCGCTCGGTGGCACCGCTAGGAAATTTCAAGTAGGGTCGCGCATTGAATTTCAGCGCTCACGGTTGCTCTATGCACGTAAGGTGGAGGGACGCATTCCCTGGGTAGTTTTATCTTTTTGGATGCCAGTAAAGGCAGCAATTAATTTTCTTGCCAACGGAATAGCAATGGTGCTTACTCTCGGGCTTCTTCCTCGTCAGCGGAAACGTTGTTTGACCTATGGAGGAATACTGATGTGGCATCTCCTGTTCCGGCCAACACATTGGGGCTTGCCGGGGAAGTGCAGTAAATGAATGAGTACTTCTTATGGAGATCAGGTGGCCGTGGCTGCTAGTGCTCTATCCGTTATTTATATTACCAGAGATGCCGGGCGTTTGCTGCGGGCATCGCTGGGCAGCGTAGTGCCGTTAGGTGCGGAAATTGTTCTGGTAGACAGTGGTTCTACGGATGATACGCTGGCCATCGCAACGGAAATGGGTGTAAAGATCATTCAAAGGCCTTGGCCCGGCTTTGGTGCGCAACGGCAGTTTGCCGTGGAGTCGGCGGAAAATGACTGGATACTGATGCTGGATGCGGATGAAATTTTGCGCGATCAGGCGCGTTCTGCCATTGTGGATGTGGTGCGGAGTGGCGACCCTCATGTTGCTTATGCGCTAAGGCGTTATAATTACCTTCACGGCAAGGCCATACGCCACGGAGACTGGAGCCGGGATTATGTGGTGAGGCTTTTTAACCGACGCTATGGGCATTATCGTCCCGAGGATATGGTGCATGAAAGCTGGTATGGTCAGGGGGAGACGCGGCGTATGCAGGGATATATCCTGGACCATCATTCTTTCCCGAGCTATGCGGATATGCTGGATAAACTGCGCCTCTATGCTACCCTCAACGCGCAGCAGGTCCACCAGCGCGGCAAGGTGCTCCATGCTTACATGCCCATGACCCACGCGCTGGCGGCTTTTTGGCGCGGCTATTTCTGGCGCTTGGGATTTCTGGATGGTGTGGAGGGCGCCGCTATTGCCTGGACCACGGCGCTGGGCGCGTTCATGAAATATGCCATGGCGCTGGAACTCAGAGACCATAGTCAGCGATGAAGATTCTGCTGCTGCGCCTGAGTTCCATGGGCGACGTGCTGCATACCCTGCCGGCGGTGACGGATATGCGACAGGCCCGCCCGGATCTATGCTTACACTGGTTGGTTGAGCCCGCATTCGCGCCCCTCGCCCAGTTGCATCCCGGGGTCACGCGGGTGATCCCCTTCTCTCTGCGTGTTCATAAAGAACGGTGGCGAGGCTTGGCGGCTGCGCTGCGAGATTTACGCCAGGGTCTACGGGACGAGCATTACGACCATATTCTCGACGCCCAGGGCCTCTACAAAAGCGCCTTGCTGGGCCGTCTGGGCGGTGCGCCCCTGTGGGGTCTGGATGCCGCCAGCGCCCGCGAACCGGGTGCCACCCGGCTATATCATCGCCGGTTTTGCGTGGCCTGGGGGCAGTCCGCCATCAGTCGGAATCGCCAGCTGTTCGCACAGGCTTTGAACTACCCCTTACCGGAAACACCGCCGGATTATGGTTTGCAGGTGGCCATCGCGCGCCTGCGTAAAGACACGCTGGCGCAGCCTTGGAGCGAACTGGCGCGGCAGCCCTTTGTGCTGGGTTTTCACGGGACCTCGCGGGAGAACAAGGAATGGCAGGAAGACCACTGGTGGGCATTGGCCGCCCTGTTGCGACAGGTGGGGTTGCGTTTGTTGCTGCCCGCAGGCAATGCGCGCGAGGCGGCGCGCGCCCGGCGCATCGCGGAACAGGCGGATAATGTGGTCGCCCTACCCCCCGCCACGTTGCCGGAGCTTGCCGCCTTGATCGTGCGGGCTGATGCCTATGTCGGTATGGATACAGGCCTTTCTTATCTGGCCGGTGCCCTGGGGCTGGCGGGGGTTACTTTGTACGGACCGACGGCCAGGGATCGGTTTTCTGTGGCAGAGAGCCGTCAGGCCAGCCTGCAAAGTTCCGAGCCTTGCGCGCCGTGCGGTAAATCCCGATGCCCGTTGCCGGAGGCGAAAAAAGGCCTGATACTCTGCCAGCAGGCCATGCGCCCGGAGCGGGTCTGGACGGCCTTATCCCCTTTGCTGGAGCACCGATCATGAAACACCCCCTGGTGCTCCTGCCGGATGAGCGCCGCCGCTATCGGCGCCATCAGTTCTGGACGGATCACGGCATTTTCCGCGAACTGTTTTATGCAAACTTTCACGAGATTGCGCCAGGGGTGTTTCGCTCGGCCCAGCCGTCGCCGGTCCAGTTACGGCACTGGCAGCAAAAGCATGGTCTCTGCGCGGTATTGAACCTGCGTGCTCCGGCCCCCCACGAGCCCCATTACCGTCTGGAGCAGGAGGCTTGTGATGCCCTGGGCATGATGCACCTGACCCTGCACGGCTTCGGCTCCCGGGATCTGCCGGAACGCGACAAGTTGCTGGCGGGCATAGCGGTGCTGGATCAATTACCCCAACCTTTTTTGCTGCATTGCAAATCCGGCGCGGATCGGGCCGGTTTCATCAGCGTGCTGTATCTGCATCTGGTGCTGGGGATACCCCTCCGCGTGGCGCAGCGGCAACTGCGTTTGTGGCCCTTCGGTCATATTCGGCACGCCAATACCGGCATTCTCGACTGGTTTTTCATCAGTTACCACGATGCTGCCGCCCGCCGGCCCGGCTTGACCCTGCGTGCCTGGATCCAGGACGGGTATGATCGTGAGCACATCCTGAAAAACTTCCGGCCCTGGTATCGTCTGGACTGGCTGACCGACCGTATTTTGCACCGTGAATGATGAGCCGCCGCCTCTACGCCTTTCTGCTCTGGTTGCTCACCCCTGTCGTCCTGGGTTATACCCTTTGGCGGGCCTGGCGACGGCCTGCCTACCGGGAGCGCTGGTGGGAGCGTTTCGGCTGGGGGCCGCGCCGGTCGGATCGGCCTATCTGGATTCATGCGGTGAGTGTGGGGGAGACTATTGCGGCGATTCCCCTGGTGCGGGCTTTGCAGGCACGTTATCCGGAGCTGCCCATTCTGATGACCAGCACAACGCCGACGGGAGCTGCAGTAGTTAGTCAGCGTTTGGGTACGGAAGTGCTGCGGTATTATCTGCCTTATGACCTGTCAGCGGCGGTCACGCGCTTTTTGCGCCGCCAGCGACCACGCCTGGGGATTATCATGGAAACGGAGATCTGGCCCAATCTCTGTCATGCGGCCAGCCGTGAGGGCGTGCCCCTGATGCTGGCCAATGCCCGGCTCTCGCAGCGATCGCTTCGGGGTTACGCTCGTTTCCGGACGCTCTTTGCCCCCGCACTGGCCAGTATGAGCGCTGTTGCGGCCCAGAGTTCGGAGGATGCGGCGGCTTTCCGCCGCCTGGGGGCAGAGCATGTGGTGGTGACCGGTAATATCAAATATGACCTGCCCGAACCTGTCGCCGCGCGGGAGCGGGGGCGTCAGTGGCGACAGCGCTTCGCTGGGCGACCGGTCTGGGTATTCGCTTCCACGCATGCCGGTGAGGAGCAGATGGCGCTGGCGGCGCTGGAAGACTTGCAGCGCCAATGGCCGAATCTGCTGCTGGTGCTGATTCCCCGCCATCCCTCGCGGCGACCGGAGGTGATGGCGCGGATGCAGGCAAAGGGAGTGTCCTTTGCCTTGCGCTCGCGTGCCGAGGACGTGGGGGCGCGCGCGGTTTTTCTGATAGATACACTGGGTGAGGTGATGGACTTCTACGCGGCGGCAGATGTGGTGACCATCGGTGGCAGTTTTGTGCCGGCGGGGGGGCATAATCCCCTGGAAGCTGCAGCACTGGCACGCCCGGTTACCTTCGGCCCGCATATGGATAATTTTAAGGGCATCACCCAGGATTTGCTGGCGGCCAACGCGGCGGTTCAGGTGGCGGATGCCGCGGCACTGGTAGCGCAGTTGGGTGCGTGGTTGACTACCCAGGGGCCAGCGACAGAGATGGGCGACCGTGCCCTGGCGTTTCTGCAGCAGCAGCGTGGCGCGCTAAGGCGTACTTTTGCCCTGCTGGATCATCTCGTTCCGTAACTTTTTAATAGGGATGGTCCCAGCCTTCCGGCTGATCCTTGAAACGGCGGTGAACCCACCAGTACTGTTCAGGGGCTTTACGGATGGCGGTCTCCAGTGCCGCATTCATCGCCGTGGCATCGGCTGTGGCATCCCCGCTCGGAAAGGATTCCGGCATGGGGACAATCTCGACACGAAAACCCTCACCACCCGGTAACCGATAGGCGAAGAGTCCGAACACCGGGCTTCCGCGCCGCGCCGCCAGCCGGCCCAGCAAAGGTGTGGTGCAGGCAGGACGGCCGAAGAACGGGACGTAATCCCCTTCGCGCGGATCGACGTTCTGATCCGGAAGTATACCGATGGCCTCTCCCTGATGCAGTGCGTGGAGCAGGGGGCGGATACCTCCCTCCTTGGGGACCAATTGCGCGCCACTGCGCCCGCGCCCAGCCACAATGCGGGCGTTGACGGCCGGATTGCGGGTTTCCATGTAGAGTACGGTTACCGGCCAGCGTTGCCCGATGTAGAGCACCGCGGCTTCCCAGGCCCCGAGGTGCGCGGTGAAGAGAATCACCCCATGTCCTTTGGCTAAAGCGGCGTCCACCAGATCGTCCCCACGCACTTCGCGGATCAGGCCGAGGGCGCGGGGCAAGGGCCAGTACCACAATGGTCCCAGCTCCAGGGCCGCCTGGCCCAGTGCCCGGAAGTGCGCGCGCCGCAGAGTAAGCCGCTGGGCCAGACTCATCATGGGGAAAGCAATGGCGAGGTTGGCATCCACCACCTTGCGCACCCGGCTCATACTGAGCCGCACCACATCACCGAGCATTGCGCCCAGAGCTGCCCGCCAACGCCGCGGCAGGTGCCCCGCCCCGCGCAGAATGCCCGCTGCCAGCGTGGCCACTGCTTTTTGCTTCAGGTTACCCTGCACCTCTGTCACTTCTCTCTGGTCTCCTCCGCTCGGTGGAACGTATTGTAGGGTAGGGCAAGCCGTTCCGATACCGTCGTCGGGGCGGTTTCCTGTGGAAAGTTCTCCGGGACTAGCGGTGCAAGGCCTGTCGCAAGTGCCCCAGCCCTTCTTCCAGGATGCTTCGGGGGGTGGCGAAGTTCAGTCGCAAGAAACCCTCACCACCCGGCCCGAAACTGGGCCCGGGATTGAGGCCGAGACCTGCTTGCAGCAGACGCCGCGCCAGCGTCTCGTCGTTGCCGTAATGATGCACGTCCAGCCAGGCGAGGTACCCGAACTCCGGTTGCCGATAGCCGACCTCGGGTAGCTCCCGCATCAGGTATTCGCTGATGAAACGGGCGTTGTCCGCCAGATAACCGCGCAACGCGGACTGCCATTCCGCGCCGTGCCGCCAGACGCCGGTCATGGCGGTCAGCGCGAAGAGGTTGGTGTGCTGAATCTGACTGCGCCGGACCTCGGTCAGAAAGGTACGACGCAGCCCAGCGTCGGGGATGACGCTGACCCCGCCGCCCAGTCCCGCCAGATTGAAGCTTTTGCCGGCAGAGGTCAGGAGGATCGAGCGCGGGAAGCGGCTGGGGAAAGGGCTGTGCGGATGCTGACTGAGGTCGGCATGGATTTCATCGCTGACCACCACGCAGTCGGCATCGGCGCACAGTGTGCCCAGTCGTTGCAGTTCTTCCGGTGTCCAGACCCGCCCCACCGGGTTGTGGGGCGAGCAGAGGATCAACAGTTTCGCCCGCTGGACGGCGATTTCCAGGGCATCCCAGTTCATGCGGTAATGGCCGGTGTCATCCGCGATCAGCGGGGCCAGCAGCAATTTCCGCCCGTTGTCCTCCACTGCAGTCATGAACGGCGGATAAATGGGCGGCATGACGATGATCGCTTCGCCCGGCTGGGTGAAGGCCCGTACGGCTGCGTAAAGGGCGGGAACGACACCGCTGATGCAGGCGATCGCGTCGCTTTCCGGCCGCCAGTCATGGCGTCTGGCCAGCCAGTCGGCGGCGGCCTGCAACATGGTCCCTTCATTGCCCGGATAACCGAAAATGGGGTGATTCAGGCGTTCCTGCAAAGCGGTGATGACCGTGTCCGGTGCGGCGAAATCCATGTCCGCCACCCACATGGGCAGCACTTCAGCGCCAAAGCGTTCTGCGGCACCATCCCATTTGAGGCATCCAGTTCCGCGTCGTGGAATGACCCGGTCGAAGTCGACGCCGCCCCGTTCCGCGCTCATAAGCGCTCCCAGATGGTCACCTGCGCGATGCTGTGCTGATATTTGCGCGCCGTTTCGCGGATGACGAAGGGCAGATCCTGCGGACTGCCATCGCGTAGACGGAATGGCCCGGACAAAATTTCCCGCAGGGCGTCGAAGGTGCTCAGATTCTCTCCATCTCGTTTGAAACCGCCGAGCCACTCCGACCGCGCGGTGTATTCTTCCAACCAGGTGTAGGGCGACGTGATGACCAGCAAACCGCCGGGAAGGATGCGGTCGGCGATGTCCTCCAGAAATTTGCGGGGGTGGTGCAAGCGGTCGATGAGGTTGGCCGCCACCACCAGATCATAATCCTTGTACAGGGGCTTCAGATTGCAGGCGTCGGCCTGAAAGAAGTGGACCCGGTTTGCAGCCCCGGTTAGCCCCAGGGTGGCGAGATCCGCCGTTTGATAGCTTTGCAGTTCACCCTCTTCAGTCAGCGTGTAGGAGAAGTGCCCGCGCTCGCGCAGTTGCACGCCGACGCTGATGAAGCGTGCGGAGAAGTCGAGGCCGGTGACTTCGGGGCAGTGCCTTGCCAGTTCAAAACTACCGCGGCCTACGGCACAACCGATGTCCAAAGCGCGACGTAACGGCTTGCCGGCCATAGCCTCCACCGCGATTCCCACGACCTCTACCGCAAAATTGGCCACCCCATAGTACTCGCGCCCATAGTGAAATTCCGCGTATTGAGAGACCAGGGCGTCACTCTCATAGACCGGTACCTCAGGCAGTGCATTGGGCGAGGCCACATAACGGAATCCCGCGTGCTGGAAGAAATGGCGGCGGAAGGCGTAGCGAGCCTCTCGCTGCATTTCGTTGCCGAGGCTGATGAATGAGCCGCCCTTGAAAAGATTGTGCTGCTGGTCGAAGGTGGGCACCGTGAAGTCATCATAAACCGGATGCACCTCGAAACCGGGAAAGGGATAGATGGGCGTCGCGGTCCATTGCCAGACGTTGCCGACCACATCGTAGAAATCTCCCTGTTTGAATTGATCTACGGGGCAGGGCGAGCAGCCGGCGGCGAGCCCGATATTGCCAGGCACCGCGTCATCCCAGGCATCACAGTCCGCCAGTCCACTGAGCTCACGCAGACGCCGCCACTCATCCTCGCTGGGCAGGCGCAGGCTCTGACGGGTCCCGGCCGATTTCCAGCGGCAGAAGGCGTCGGCTTCCAGTGCGTTCACCTCCACCGGCCAGTTCCACGGCATGGGGCGCTCCTCCGCGATCAGGCGCAGCCGCCAGCTGTCCTGATCCGGGACCCAGAAAGTCGGGTGCCGGGCCTGGCTGAAGCGGCGCCAGCGATCGCCCTCCGCGGTCCACCAGCGGCTGTCGCTGTAGCCATCCTGCTCCACGAAAGCCAGAAACTCCTGATTGCTCACCAAAAAGCGGGAGGCATGAAAGGGCTGTAGTGCCGCCTGATGAAGGCCATATTCATTATCCCAGCCATAACGGGGATCGGCGCGTTCTTTGCCCAGACGGACGGCGCCGCCCGCTACGGCCTGCAGGATATTATCCGGCGCGGCCCCTGCGGGGGTCCAGGGACGGAAGGCTTCTACGGGGCGGACGCGGGACAGGGGCAATTGCCGTATGAGCACCGAACTGGTCTCCAGATGGATGTTTTCATGCTCCATTCCCATGAGGATCACCCACCACGGCGAATCCCAGGTGATGGGCAGGGACAGGGGCATCTCGCCGATCAGACCGTCCACCAGTTCCCGCACCCGCTGCCGGTACTGACGGACGTCATCGACGGAGGGCCAGTCATAATGGGTTTCGTCCAGGTCGTCCCAGGACATTTCATCGACGCCGACCGCAAAAACGGACTCTAAACGCGAATCGAGACGCCGTCCGATCAGACCGGCTACCTGGAGTTTGTTTACATAGAAGGTGGCGCTATGGCCGAAATAGAAGATCAGGGGATGACGCAGGGGAATGGCCTTCTCATACCACGCCGCCGGTTCTGCCAGGTGATCGAAAAGCTGTTCATACAGCGAAAAAGTCTCGTGAAAGGTCCTGCGAATCTCTTCCCGTTTTTGCTCTGCATGCTCGCCGTCGAGACGGAGCGCAGCGATACGTGTACGCGCCATGGATTCCCCCTGTTATGAGCTTTTGGTGTCTCGGACCGATCAGTTTACCACAGGATACCATCTGATCCCGTGCCCCGGGGTGAACGTAGACCGCCGCAATAGTCCATCTGCCGCCAGGCCTCGAAGACCGCGACAGCACAGGCGTTGGACAGATTCAGGCTGCGCTGGCCGGGGCGCATGGGCAGGCGCAGTACCTGCGTGGCGGGCAGACTGTTCAGGAGGTCGGCAGGCAAGCCGCGGGTCTCCGGGCCGAAAAGCAGCGCGTCGCCGGGCTGGTACGCAACGTCGTGATAGAACTGCGTTCCCTTGGTGCTGAATGCAAAGACGCGCGCATCGCCTAAAAATGCCCGGCAGCTCGCCCAGTCCGCATGGCGATGCACTTGCGCGAACTCGTGGTAATCCAGCCCGGCGCGGCGCAGGCGGCGGTCGTCCCAGGCGAAACCCAAGGGCTCGACGAGATGCAGGGTGGCTCCGGTGTTGGCGCAGAGGCGGATGATATTGCCGGTATTGGGGGGTATCTCCGGCTCATACAGGATGACGTGCAAAAATGACTCAAGCATCCATGGACTCTCAGAGGGCACGGGCGAGCACCCAGACGTCGATGCGCTGTACACCGGCATCCCGCAGGGTGCTGGCAATCCGGGCGGCGGTGGTGCCGGTCGTCAGTACATCGTCGACGATGGCGACATGGTCCGGTACGCTGGCACGCAGGGCAAAGGCTGCATCCAGGTTCTCCCGCCGGGTGGCCGCGCTCAGTCCAAGCTGATGGCCGGTACTGCGGCGCCGCCATAACGCACCAGGGATGACCGGGATTCTCCAGCGTTTGCCCCAGTGGCGGGCGAGCAGCATGGACTGGTTGTAACCGCGTTCGCGCAGGCGCCGGCGATGCAGGGGCACGGGCAGCAGCGCTTCCGGGCGGGACGGCGGATATTCGCCCCAGGCACTGGCCCAGGCGTCGGCCAGAGGTCTGGTCCAGTCCAGACGCTGCTGAAACTTCCACGCGATGATGGCGGTGTTCAGGGGTTCGGCATAGATAAACGGGGTATAGACATGGTCATAGGCGGGGGCTTCCACCGAGCAGACCGGGCAGTCCCCATTGTCCAGCAAAGGTAGCGCGCAATAGCTGCAACGCTCGGCGGGCAGACGCGGCCAGTCGCCGAAGCAGTCGGCGCAGAGCGGAGCGCCAGGCGCACCGCAGGCACGACAGCGTTCCGGGAAGAGCCAGTGGTTAAAACGCCCCGCTGCGTCATATAGCCGGGACAGGTGTGGAAGAATCCGTTGCAAGAAGTTCCTTGGGTTGTTTAGCCATCTGGCAGGGCGAGTGTTATCACCGGCTACGATTCTCCCGCTCCAGCACTCCATTGACAAGGCACAGGCCCCTCCCTATAAGAAGCTATGCATAGCAAACGGGAAGAATCATGGCGCGCTGAATTGTCTGCCTTGCGTGCGCACGACCTCTGGCGGGAGGTGCAGGTCCTGCACCCTGCGCCGGAGCGCGGGCCGCCCACTTTTGTGGGGGCGCAGGGCGAACCGCTCCTGTCCTTCGCCAGTAATGATTATCTGGGCCTGAGCGCAGAGCCGGCCTTACGTGATGCCGCCATCGCCGAGATTCGGCAGAGTGGGGTAGGGGCTGGTGCCGCGCCCTTGCTCGGTGGCGAGCGGCCCGCCCATGCCGCGCTGGCGGACGCCCTGGCCCGCTGGCTGGGAGTGGAGGCGGTGCTGCTCTTTGGTAGCGGCTATCTGGCCAATCTGGGGGTCATCTCCACGCTGGTCGGACGCGGTGATCGTGTCTACGCCGACCGCCTCAACCACGCCTCTCTGGTGGACGGGGTGCGTCTCTCCGGCGCGCGCCTGCATCGCTACCGGCATGGCGACATGACCCATCTGGCGCAATGGTTGGAACGCGGCGGCCGGGGGCAGCCCTGGATCATTACGGACGGGGTGTTCAGCATGGATGGTGACATCGCCCCGCTTCCTGAACTCGCCACCCTGGCACAACGGTATGGCGCAGGGATCATTCTCGACGAGGCCCATGCCTTTGGAGTGCTGGGGACGGAGGGGCAAGGCACCGTGGCGCACTGGAACATGGACGTCCATGGGGTAGACGCCATCATGGGCACGCTGGGTAAGGCCTTCGGTGTTTACGGCGCCTTCGTGGCGGGGAGTCAGGACTTGGTGGATCTCCTACGTAATCGCGCCCGTAGCTTCATCTACCATACCGCCCTGCCCTCCGCCCTGGCGGCCGCCGCCCTCGCCGCGCTCGACCTTTTGCGGAATGGGGATGCCCGGCGCGAGCGCCTGACGCAGCACCGGCAGCATCTGCGTGCGCAAGTGCCCGATGCCCCCTGGTTGGCCAGCGAGACACCTATTCAGGGTCTCCTGCTGGGCGATGCGCGACGGGCGCTGACGGTCAGCGCCCAATTGCGCCGTGCCGGCCTTTACTGTCCGCCAGTACGGCCACCGACGGTGCCTGCCGGTAGTGCCAGGCTGCGCATCACCCTCAGTGCGGCGCACAGTCGGGATGATATCGAGCTTCTGGCTACCGCGCTCCGGGAGGTCCTATGAACTGGGCGCGTCAGGTCAGTGGTCAGGGACGTCCGCTGGTGCTGCTCCATGGCTGGGGGATGGAAAGCCGGGTCTTCGCTTCCTGGCGGCCCCTTCTGGATGTCCATTTCACCTGCATCAGCTACGATCTCCCCGGTCACGGGCAGACGCCCTGTGCGCCCTCCGGTCTGGCTTGGTCCGCCAGTCTGGAGAGTCTCCGCCAGATGCTTGCTCAGGAGGCCCCCAAGCCTCTGTTGCTCGGCTGGTCCCTCGGGGGCTTGTTGGCCCTGGGTATCGCCTTGCAGCACCCTGAATTATTGGCGGGACTGGTGCTGATCTCCAGTTCCCCCGCCTTTTGCCAGCGCCCCGACTGGTCTCCGGCCATCCCTGCCGCGACTCTGGAGGATTTCGCGCAACGCCTGCGCGAAGATCCCCAGGGTACCCGGCGGCGCTTCCTCGCCCTGCAAGTGTTGAACGATCCACAAGGACGCCGCGCTCTGGAGGGCCTCGGCGCCTGGCCCATGCCGGATCAGGTTTGTCTTGCCGATGGGCTGGGCCTGCTGCGGGAGGTGGATTTGCGCAGCCAGCTGAGGAGAATACCCATACCGGTGCATATCGTGCATGGGCGACAGGATCGGATCGTGCCCGTCGGCGCCGGTGAATATCTCCACCAGCATCTGGCCGGCAGCCGGTTTACCCTCCTGGAACAGGCTGGTCACGCCCCTTTTCTGTCTCAGCCCGAAGCCTGCGCCAACGCGCTGCTGGAGACCTAGTGGTGAGTTCCGGCAATCCGTCCTTTTTCATGGAAAAACGCGCCGTGCGGCGGGCTTTCGAGCAGGCAGCGGCCGGGTATGAGACCAGTGCCGTCCTGCAGGATCAGGTCGGCGCGCAGCTCATCGAGCGACTGGACCTCGTCAAGCTGGAACCCCAATGGATACTCGATATGGGCAGTGGTACCGGCTTGCAAAGCCGCCGTCTCAATCGCCGTTATCCCCGTGCACGACTGCTCGCCCTGGATCTGGCGTCGAACATGTTACAGCAGGCCCGGCGTCGTAAAGGCTGGCGTCAGCGCCAGTATTTCTGCCAGGGCGACGCGGAAGATTTGCCACTGGCGACGGCCAGCATCGACCTGCTCTACGCCAATATGTCCATGCAGTGGTGCAATGATCTGGATCAGGTGTTACGCGAGTTTGCGCGGGTGCTGCGTCCCGGCGGCCTGCTCATGTTCAGCACCCTCGGTCCGGACACCCTCAAAGAACTGCGTCACGCCTTTGCGGCGGTAGACGACCAGTCCCATGTCAGTCACTTCATCGACATGCATGATATTGGCGATGCCTTGGTGCGTCAGGGCTACGAAATGCCGGTCCTGGATGTGGAACATTATCAGCTCACCTATGCGGCGGTAGACGATCTCCTGCGGGATCTGCGGAATATCGGTGCCACCAATGCCGCCGCAGGTCGCGCCCGCGGTTTGCTCACCCCCCGTCGCCTGCAGGCACTGCGGCAGGCCTACGAGGGTTTTCGCGCCGACGGCCGCCTGCCTGCCACCTATGAAGTCGTCTATGGACATGCTTGGGGCGGGGGCCCCCACGCATCCCCGCGTGAAGACGGCGGTATCGTTTTTCCTCTCACGCGGCTGCGACGCCGTCCATGACCGGGGAGCATCCTGCGCCGCGTCGGCATGCGGGTCCACTGCGAGGACTATTGGTTACCGGTACCGATACGGGCGTCGGCAAAACCGCTGTCACCGCTGCCCTCGCCCACAAATGTGCACAGCACGGAATGCTGGTGGCAGCCCTCAAACCCATTGTTTCGGGAGTCGAGGCCGACGGTACCTGGGAGGATGTGGAAATCTTGCGCGCCGCCAGCCAGCCCCCGCGCAGTGTTGCCGAAACGGGTCTCTACGCTTTCGAGCCGCCAGTGGCGCCCCACTGGGCGGCACGTCAGGCGGGTGTCACCGTCGAGCGTGAGCGGGTAGCGGCTTTCGTCCGGATGCAATCCGCAGCGATGGATTGTGTGCTGGTGGAGGGCGCCGGTGGTTTTCTTTCCCCATTGGGCGATGACTGGGGTGTTGCCGAACTGGCCGGGGATCTGCAATTTCCTGTGCTGTTGGTGGTGGGCTTGCGACTCGGTGCCATCAACCACACGCTGCTGAGTGTCGAAGCCATCCGCGCACGGGGACTGCGCTTGGCCGGGTGGGTAGCAAACACCCTGAATCCCGCAGTCGCGGTGGGCACACTGGAGACCTTGCAAGGGCGGCTGGCGGCGCCATGTCTGGGGGCGTTGCCTTACATGCCACACTGGTCTCCCGCCATCCTGAGCCCTTGCCTGTCCCTTCCTGATGTCCTGTCTTGATGTTAGACTGCTTCTGCATTGTCATAAAAAACAAAAGGCAAGCGGCCGCGATGTCAGGGTGGAAATTCAGTCGTCGCGGTAAGGTCGGTGTATTCTGATGGAGCGTGCGTGTCATGAAATCATTCAAGAGCATACTGCTGTTGGTGGTGACGAATCTGCTGATATTCGTCAGCCTGTCGATCAGTTTTACTATTCTAGTCAACTTCATTTTGCCGATCTTCGGTGTCGACCTCCGCGGATCGGTGAGTGGCGCGGACCTGCTCTGGGCGCTGCTGATCGGTTTCGGCGGTGCCTTTGTTTCGCTGTTGATGTCGAAACATCTGGCGCGCGCGGGCCTGCAGATGCAACGCATCGATGCGCCGCAATCGGCCAAGGAGCAACTGGTATACGATTCAGTGGCACAGCTTGCCAATCGTTTGGGTATTCGCATGCCGGAAGTCTGGGTGTACTGGAATGATGAGCCCAACGCCTTCGCCACCGGACCGGGGCGCAACCACAGCATGGTGGCGGTCAGCAGCGGTCTGGTCAATCTCCTCGGCGACAATGAGGTGCGGGCGGTACTGGCCCATGAGATGGGGCACGTATACAATGGCGACATGGTGAGTACCACCTTGCTGCAGGGGCTGATGAATACGTTTGTATTCTGGTTGTCCATGCTTGCCGCGCGGCAGTTTGATGACCGGCCCATGGTTGCTTTTGCGGTATCCATAGTGCTGCAGATCGGCCTGTCTTTCCTGGCGCTGATTCCCATCACTTGGTTTTCGCGCCGTCGGGAATTCGCTGCGGATCGTTTTGCCGCCGAGCAGGTGGGCGTGGCCCCGATGATCTCGGCCCTGCAAAAACTGCAGCGGGGCGCGGAAGCCCTGCATGTGGTGCATGATGTGGTGCGTGATCCCATGGCGACGGCCTACATTTCCGGAAGCTGGCGCGGCTGGTTTGCCACCCATCCCAGTCTGGAGGCGCGGGTGGCAGCTCTGCGGGCATTGCAAAACGGTTATAGTTACCAGTAGTTGGTAACGCGATGGAGGAATTGGTCTTTGATGCAACCAGGAGGCAGTGCAGTTGCGCCCTGAGGGCGTCCGTCCGGTCCTCCTGCAACGCCATGACCGGTCAGCCCCCTTCCCCGACCCGGAGCAGGCCGACGGCAACCTAGTCGCCATCGGTGGCGATTTGTCCAGGGAGCGCTTGCTCCGGGCCTATGCCCACGGCATCTTTCCCTGGTTCGGTGAAGAAGACCCCATTCTCTGGTGGTCACCTGATCCCCGCGGTATTCTGGAGCCCCCGGCGATACACGTCAGTCGCAGTCTGCGCAAATCCGCCCGTAACCGTGACTGGCAATATCGCATGGACAGCGATTTTGCCGGTGTCATCGACGCTTGCGCAGCGCCGCGCCCAGGGCAGGGAGATACCTGGATTACTCCGGCGGTACGGGCCGCCTACCTGGATCTGTTCGCGGCCGGAGCAGCACATTCCCTGGAAGTCTATCAGCAGGACCGCCTGGTCGGGGGGCTTTACGGCGTAGCCCTCGGTGGACTTTTTTTCGGGGAGTCCATGTTCAGTCGGGTGCCCGACGCCTCCAGGCTGGCTCTTGTTCTACTGGCGCGTCATCTTCAGCACTGGGGCTTTGGCCTGATCGATACCCAGTTCATCACCCCGCACCTGCAGAGCATGGGCGCGCGGGAAATACCCCGCCGTGATTTCCTGCGCGCCGTTGCTGATCTGCGCACCCAGCATACGCATGCAGACTGGAACATCTTGTTACCGCTGCCCGGGATGTTTTAATCATGGCCTTTTATTTGTCCGCCTTGCAGAAGTGCCCTTACCTGCCGGATCAGGAAGAACTCCTGGTGCTCAGCGATCCTCGGGAGATGGTGGGCAGCGCCCAATATGACCAACTTCTGCAGAAAGGATTCCGGCGCAATGGTCCGGTGGCCTACCGCCCGATGTGCCCGCAGTGCGATGCCTGCATTTCCGTGCGCATCCCCGTTGCGGAGTTCCGGCCAGATCGTGGCCAGCGGCGCACCTGGGCATGCAATCAGGATATACGGATACGGGAACAACCCCCCCACTGGGAAGCCGCCCACGCACGTCTCTTCGCCGAGTATCAGTGTTCGCGGCACCCAGGGGGTGGCATGGACGAGCATGCGGATCGCCTGTACCGGGAAATGATCGTCGAGAACGGCGGCGTGGATGCCCGCCTCCTGGTCTTTGAGCAGGAAGGACACCCGTTGGCGGTGGCACTGGTGGACGTGCTCGGCGGTGGCGTCTCTGCGGTTTACACCTTTTATACCCCAGATCTGCCGCAACGCGGCCTGGGTATTTTTGCTATCCTCAGCCAGATTGAATGGACCAGGAAGTTGGGCCTTCCCTATCTTTATCTGGGCTATTGGGTCGCCAACAGCCCCAAAATGGACTATAAAAAGCGCTTTCGCCCCCTGGAGGGTTTTGTGGCGGGCGACTGGCGATTGCTGACAGAGGCGTTCAAACGCGGATGAACAGTGCCGCACCGGACATTTTCAGCACCTTTTCACCGTGGACCATGGCGGGGGTGACCGGCCTCCTCGGCAGTGCCTGGGCCTTGTCGGCCTGGCAAAAGCTGGGGGTGGGCAAAGAACTTCTGTGGTCGGCGGCCCGGGCGACGATTCAGTTGGGGATCATGGGGTTTTTGCTGGGTTGGCTGTTCCGCCAGCATCAGCCGTTTTTTCTGGTACTCTTTCTGATAGCCATGATCCTGATGGCCGGTCGTTTCAATCGTAAGCGCGGTGCCGGTATCCCGCACGCCTATTGGATCGGGGTGATCAGCATCACGGTGGCGACTGCGGTCACCCTCGCTTGGATGCTCCTTTCCGGATTGGTTTTCTGGCGCGGCGAATCATTGGTCCCCATTGGCGGCATGATTATCGGCAATGCAATGAACGCCGTATCGCTGGCACTCAACCGTTTGCGCAGCGAGGTGGACCAGCGTGAGGCGTTGTTGCTGGCCATGCTGGCGCTTGGTGCCACGCACCGTCAATCGATGCGCAGCCTGTATAGTATGGTGGTGCGCAGTTCCCTGATTCCGACGATAGACAGCCTGAAAAGCGTCGGTATGATCCATATTCCAGGAATTACCGCAGGAATGATTCTCGCGGGTATGGCGCCCCTTGCCGCAGTATCCATGCAATTGGTGGTAATGGTGATGTTGACAGCCGCTGTTACCTTGAGTGTTTCCACCGCGGTTTTGCTGGCTGCACCGCGTGCGCTGGTTTTTTCACAACAGATGGAGGAGTAACTTCTGATGGCGGCTTTGGCCGGACGGTTTCGCGGCTTTTTGCCGGTAGTAGTCGATGTGGAAACGGCAGGATTTGACTCTGAACGTAATGCGTTGCTGGAAGTGGCTGCGATCATCATCGGTGGCGAAGTGGGGCAGTTGCGGCCCGTAGCCACCCACCACTTTCAGGTCCAGCCCTTTGCCGGCGCGGTGCTTGACCCGGCAGCACTGGCGTTTACCGGTATTGATCCCTTTCAGGCACTGCGCGGCGCTGTTTCCGAGGAGGAAGCCCTGCGCGGAATTTTCAGGCCGGTGCGCACTGCTGTAAAGGTGGCTCAATGCCGACGTGCCATTCTCGTGGGGCACAATGCCGCTTTTGACCTGTCCTTTATCAAGGCAGCAGAAAAACGGACCGGCGTCAAAAACAATCCCTTTCATCTTTTCAGTACCTTCGACACCGTTAGTCTGGCCGGATTGGCCTATGGTGAGACCGTGCTGGCCAAGGCCGCCCTGGCAGCCGGTCTGGACTGGGATCATACCCAAGCCCATTCGGCACTCTATGATGCGCGCCAGACGGCGGAATTGTTCTGCCGGATCGTGAATCGCTACGATCTCAACCGGGAGTATCCGTGAAGCGCGGCCATCACGCCGCGCATCTGCTAGAATGCCCGCCGAAACATTTTTAATCGTTACGAAAGGATGTGCTCATGACTTACCGCCTGCGCATTGAACCGAGCGGCCACGAGATGGATTGCGACAGAGATGAAACCATCCTGGAGGCCGCTCTGCGGCATGGTTTTCATATCCCCTACGGTTGTCGCAATGGTACCTGTGCGACCTGCAAGGGACGTATTCTCAGTGGAGAAGTAGATTACGGGAAGGTGGAGGAAAAGATTTTGTCGGCCGCCGAGAAGGATGCGGGCCTGGCGCTCTTCTGCCAGGCAATACCCCTGTCCGACGTGACGATAGAAGTCCGGGAGATCGGGGCCACCAAGGATATCCAGATTAAAACACTGCCGTCACGGGTAGCAAGAATCGTCGATTTGGCACCCGATGTGCGCGCGGTTTTTCTAAAAATTCCGACTACGGAGCGTCTCCAGTTTCTCCCTGGACAGTATATCGACATTCTCCTGAAAGACGGTGGCAGACGGGGTTTTTCCCTCGCCAACATACCCGGTGAAGATGCGCTCCTGGAGCTGCACATCAAAAGAGTGCCTGGCGGTGTCTTTACCGGGCATGTATTCAGTGCGATGAAGGAAAAGGACATCTTGCGTTTCGAGGGACCATTGGGCACTTTTTTTATTCGTCAGGAATCCACCCGCCCTTTACTGATGGTCGCTACCGGCACCGGTTTTGCACCCATCAAGGCGATGCTCGAGTCGCTCTTTGCGCAGGGCTGCATACGTCCGATCCATTTTTATTGGGGTGTGCGCCATCCGGAGGATTTTTATTATCAGGATTTGCTGAGGGAATGGCAGGCACGTCATGACCATTTTCAGGTAACCAGGATAGTATCCCGTCCCGATGCTTCCTGGTCCGGAGCAACCGGCTATGTTACGGCACAAGTGATCCATGACTTTCCGGACGCGAGCCTGCTCGACGCCTATATTTGTGGGCACCCGGACATGGTGTTTTCCTTAAGCGCCGCTTTACAGGGAGCCGGATTGAATCCGGAACACATTTATGCAGATGCGTTTGTATTTGCCAAAGCAAAAACAAGCTGACATAATTATTAAATTGGCGAGGGGTTCTGCCAAGTTAACCTGACTTAGAGGAGCGATAGCATATGGAAGCACAAGTAAAAAAGCGTCACCGTCGTAGTTCGGAGGAGCGTCTCGCGGATTTGGAGGAGAAGCAGCGCCAGACGGAAATGCGACTGCGTGAACAGTTGGCAAAAATCGAACAGCAGAAGCGGAGCCTGCAGGAAAACCCGCGCGCCCGTCGTGAGCGGGAAGCACAACGGCGGTCATTGATGGACCGTATTTCCCGTCTGGTACCTGATTGGGAACCCGCCCAGATTCTGGCGGCTGTTGCCGAAGTGCGTGACCGCGTGGGTAGTAATGACCATCTGCTGGGTGAACTGAACCACCGCGGTGATGCGCTCATGCAGGAGCTGAAACCCCGTCGCGGTCGTCGTCCCCGTTCCGCGATTTAATTCTGGTCCGATCGGTTTTTCACCTACAGAAGCCCCCGGCGCTGAGCGGCGGGGGCTTCTTTATATAGGGCGCGGCGGCGTTTTCTAACGCTTTTTGCATCCCCGCCAGCGAGCCAGTGTCGGCACGCGATGCGCCATGTAAGCTCGGACGTACCATGGCGCATTACGTTGGCGCATCAATTGCCGGACACGGTGCTGCATGGCATCCAGCGCCAGTTCCGGCTCCCGGAATTGACCTCCGGCATAGCAATAGCTGCAGTAACAGTTGCTGTGGCTACCATCGGCTTCCGTTCCCCCACCTTCGGGATCAAACTGCAGCGGCATGCCACAACTCTGGCAGCGGTTTCTTTCAAGTTCCAGTTGGCGTATCCATTTTTTCATAGGGAAATTAGACATCCTCCGGTGCTACCAGTTCGAGAGCCTCAACATAAATGTGTGCCATACCCAGCAGAAACACCACATTGGGGAGAATGAATACCAGTGCGCCGGCCAAGCCCATTCCCATGCTGAGTCCAGCGTTATACAAGGAGGTATTTGCCGCCATCGCCGGTACAGGCATTCCGCTGCCAAAAACCCTGTCTCCCGACAATGCTCCCAGCATTTGCCAGAACATGTCCGCACTGCGGCTGATTTCGTCAGCCAGCACCGGGGTAGCCGCCGTTAATGTCATGCCATATCCAATATAGAGAATCATTGCAATGATAATTCCCATGCTGGTCGCCAGGGCGGCGAGCAACAACATCATCAGCAGGATGGAACCGGGTTTATTACGGGCGATGGCAATGGTATGACGAAGTGACTTGCCCACGCCTTCGCCGTGCCACAACGCCGGTCCGGAAAGGTTGAAGACAATAATGGCGAGGACAAAAACAACGGCGTTTAGCAGCATGATGGCAGGGAAAATCGGGACGAACAGTATCGCGCCCACCCCGGGTATCTTGCAGGCGAGAAACGCCAATACCTCCACCACAAAAATGCCGAGAAGCAGAAGACTTTCGATAATCAGTAATCCCAGCAGACGTGGCAGCGCCCGTATGCCGAAGCGGAGGCTTTTGATTATTCCGGGCAGCGGGTCGCCGCGCGCCTCGTGCAGCAATACGCCACCGGAGCCCAGATAGCCGACACCAAAACTGATCAGCAAAATGACCATCCCGATGGTGGTACCTGCCCACCCCCCCGGCCATTGTGCGAAAAATTCCAGACCAACCATACCCAGGAAAACCGCGATCACGTATACCAGAATGGGCTGCCATAAAGTAATGCCGCGAAGCGCCCGCAACAACAAAGAAAAAGACAGGTCTCCCTGGCTGGGAGTATGGGTAAACATGCGTAGTTCCCTTGCTAGAATTTCCAGCCCCTAGAATAGCAAATTGCAGGCGGATGGTGGACAGCTTCCACCCGTGCCCACAGAGGGACAACTGCCACGGGTGATGCTACACTGTCCTCAATATTGACCGATTGGTCGGGTGCCGCGCAAGTGTGGCCATCACATGCAGATTGGGGGCGGGAGACGGTTTCATGGGGGAGTTGCCACTGATACTTGAAGGCGAAGGACGGCAGCGGATTCTGGCCGCTGCCGAAAAGCTCTTTTCCGATAAGGCATTTGATGCGGTCTCCATGAATGCCATCGCGTTGCAGGCGGGTATCAGCAAGGCCAATATCTATCATTATTTTCCCAATAAGGATGCCCTCTATCTGGCAGTATTGCGCGCGGCCAGCCGCAACTTGCGGAAACTGCTCAACGATGCGGTCGACGCCCACGGAACCGTGGTGGATGTGCTCCGGCATTTTGCACGCTGCCACCTCCAGGCTCTGCTGGATCGGCCGGAACTGGTGCGTCTGGTATGGCGGGAATTACTCGAAAAAGGCGCGCCCAGAGCACGGGAGTTTGCGGAACAGGGTTTCGCGGATGTGTTTTCTGCCTTGGTTGCGGTCTTGGAAAGCGGGCAGGCCCGGGGCGAACTGCGGGCGGATTTCAACCCTGCCTTGGTGGCAACCCTGATGTTGGGCGCGAATGTTTTCTTTTTTCAGTCCCGGGATATTCTGCGCCATTATCCGGCCGTGGGCTTTGCCGATGATCCCGCAGGTTATGACGCTGGGGTTGTCGAGATTCTTCTGCGTGGGCTGATTCCGGAATCTTCAACAGACACGGTACGTGCATGATAAACTCCATACACAGCGATCCCCACCTGCAGGCCCGCATACTGGTGGAAGCCCTGCCTTACATGCAGCGTTTTCACGGCCGTACCATCGTCATCAAGTACGGTGGCAACGCCATGATCGATGCCCGACTTCAGGAACAGTTTGCCTACGATGTAACCCTGATGAAACAGGTGGGCATGAATCCGGTGGTGGTGCATGGGGGTGGGCCGCAGATCGGTGCCATGCTGGAGCGACTCGGGGTGCATACCCATTTTGTGGATGGCATGCGGGTGACCGATGCCGCGACCATGGAAGTGGTGGAAATGGTCCTTGGCGGGGGTGTCAACAAGGAGATCGTGCAGGCCATCAATCGTGCGGGCGGCCGCGCCGTGGGGTTGACCGGCAAGGACGGCGGCTTGCTCCGGGCGCGCCCCCTGCGCCGGGATGGTGTGGATCTCGGACTGGTGGGCGAGGTCGCACGGGTGGACCCGGATATTATCCGTCTGCTGGATCAGGGTGATTTTATTCCGGTGGTGGCGCCAGTCGGGGTGGGCTCCCTGGGCGAGTCCTATAATATCAATGCCGACCTGGTGGCGGGCGCTCTCGCTGCGACGTTGCGAGCAGAGAAGCTCATCCTGATGACCAATGTCGCCGGTGTGCTGGATTCTGACGGACAGTTGCGCACTCGTCTGGAGGCCGCCGAGGTGGACCGGATGGTCGCCGATGGCCGTATTTACGGCGGCATGTTGCCCAAGATCCAGTGCTGTCTGGACGCTGTGGCGGCGGGCGTGCAGGCTTCACATATCATCGATGGTCGGGTACCCCATGCATTATTGCTGGAAATATTCACCGACGCCGGGGTCGGTACATTGATCTCCGACACGCGCTGAACCTGGGTCACCTGCGCGTGCGTTGGTGCAGATCTCGCCGGCACGGCCGGTAACGCCGGGGCCTCAGAAGATCGGTCGCAGCGCCTTGACCCAGCCCGGTGCTCCGCCCGTATCCACCGTTACCGACGCGCTGGTACCGATCCGTAGCGGGAACCTGGGGTCCGGATTGGTGATGAGCACGCGCACCGGTACCCGCTGTGTCACCTTCACCCAGTTACCCGTAGCATTTTCCGGGGGCAGCAGGGAGAAGGCGTTTCCGGCACCGCCGCTCAGGCTTATCACCCTTCCCTTGAAGCGATGGTCGGGGTACATGTCCACAGTGATTTTCGCACTCTGTCCCGGGTGTACCCGGCTAAGATCGGTTTCCTTGTAGTTGGCCTCGACCCAGTATTCCGCATTGCCGATCAGGGGGAACAGGTCTTGATTGACATTGACCACGTCGCCCACATGGATTTTATCCACTTTGCTGACGACTCCCGCGATGGGCGCGTAGAGCGTGGTTTCAGACAGATAGAGCCGGGCTGTGCGCAGGGCGGCCTTGGCGGCGGCGATGCGGGCACCATTGAGGACTTGCTGTGCCTGTGTCTCCGCCAGGGCCGCCTGATCGGCGGTCAGGCGCGCCCCGGCACTTTTCGCCGCGGTCATTTCGTTATCCGCCTGTTGCGCGGATAGATATTTCTGTGCCGCCAGCGCTGCCGCGCGTTGGGCGTTGTGCCGGGCATTCTGGTAATTGACCTGGTCGGCGCTGATATTGGCGCGCGCTCCGGCAATATTGGCCTGAATGGCGGCCGTCTGCCGTTCCGCCTGGGTCAGTTCGGCCTCGGCTTTCTGCACGTCGTAGACGTAGGCCCGCGGATCCACCTGGAGCAGGGGCTGTCCAGCCTGCACGACCTGATTATCATGCACATAAATGGCGACAATATGTCCCGTAACCCGCGGTGCGATGTTCACGACATGGGCATGCAGATAGGCATCGTCGGTGTTGGGATAGTAATCAGAAATCTGGAAGTATGCATAGGCGCCAAAGGCAACCACGACGATGATGACCAGAACCAAAAGGCGTTTGAGCCAGCGCATATGTGTCCCTTGTTGAATCCCAGCAGCCGGGCGACTCTCCGGACCTGTTTCGACGGTCGACTCATGCGCAACCCCTGCTTACAATGGGTTTTGCGCACAGTATATGCGCGGCTCAGGTCCATCAGGCTTTTTTGACATGCGCGCTGAGCGAACGCATACTGACCGTTCGGTTGATACCATAACGCAAACGATTCCTGTCGGCAAGGCGGCCGACACATCTTTACTAAGGAGCAGTCATGAAGGACGGTAGTAAAATCCTGGCGAGGATCCTGGGTGTGACGGCATTGGCTCTGCTGGCAGCCGGGCCAGCCTGGGCAGAAGGCGCAGGCTTGCATGTGGTCCAGGGCGGACCTGCGTATTTCGACGCCGGTATCGGCGCCTTTAACGCGGCTGGCGTCGAGCCCGGTCCTGGACATCGGGGTAATGCAACCCTTCCGGAGATCGATCTGGAATACCAGTCTGCCTCCAAGTTGTTCGGCATCGGCGCGCTATGGGGTATCGTCGCCAATACCAACGGCGGTTTCATGGGCTACACCGGCTTTTACTCGGATATTGCCTGGGATCACTGGGTACTGACGCCGGTGCTCGGCATGGGCGGATATAATCAGGGGCGCGGCAAATATCTGGACGGCACCTTCCAGTTTCGTCTGGAGTTGAGTCTGGCTTATCAGTTTGCCGATCAGTCGCGCTTGGGAATCAAGATCGCCCACATTTCCAATGCATATATCGCCAACGAGGATCCCGGCGAGGATGAGGTGCTGCTGACCTACGCCATCCCCCTGTCTTTTGGTGACCACTCCTGAGCTACACCGGGGTCGGTCCGTCCGGCTGGCCCCTGTCGCCGACCGTCAGTCCGCGCTGCGGTGCAGGCCCAGTCGGTTGAACAAGGCCTGATCATGTCCGGTGCTGGCATTCCCTGTCGTCAGCAGGCGATCCCCAAGAAAAATGCTGTTGGCACCGGCCAGAAAGGCGAGCGCCTGTAATTCGTCGCTCATGGCTTCGCGCCCTGCCGAAAGCCGTACGTAGGCCTTGGGGAAGAGGATTCTGGCGACCGCGACGGTGCGCACGAATTCAAAGCCGTCAATCGGCTCCGCAGCCTCCAGCGGGGTGCCGGGAATGGGCACCAGGGCGTTGATGGGGATACTCTCCGGAGCCTGGGGCAACTGCGCGAGCACTTGCAGCATCCGCGCCCGGTCCCGGCGGGACTCTCCCATGCCGAGGATGCCGCCGCTGCAAATCCGGATACCGGCGTCACGCACCGCTTCCAGGGTGTCGAGGCGGTCCTGATAACTGCGGGTGTGGATGACTTCACCATAAAACTCGGGGGAGGTATCGAGATTGTGGTTGTAGTAGTCGAGGCCAGCATGCTGTAAGCGTTCCGCTTGCCCCGGTTTGAGCATCCCCAGCGTCACGCAGCTTTCCAGGCCATACTCCTTGACCACGCCGATCATGGCGGCTACTTTTTCGATATCCCGGTCGTGGGGCGAGCGCCAGGCAGCCCCCATGCACAGGCGTTGGGCCCCATTGGCTTTGGCCTCCCGCGCGGCGGCACGCACCTGTTCAAGATCCATCAGCGGTTCGGCCTGGAGGGCCGTCTGGTGATGGACGCTCTGGGAGCAGTAGCCACAATCCTCGGGGCAACCGCCGGTCTTGATGGAGAGGAGGGTGGAGCACTGGATGGCATTTGGATCAAAGTGTAGCCGATGCACCTGTTGCGCCTCATAAATCAGATCGTTGAAGGGGCTGGCATAGATTTCGAGGATGGCATCGAGAGTCGGCAGTGCTGCGCTGTGGTTCATCGGTCTTCCCTGTCGAGAGCAGGTGAGTGGGCGGATTCGGCATATTTTCTGAGTTGAGTCTGCACGTGTGTGGGCGCTGCGCTGATCCTGAGCACTTTGTCCCGCGCGCTCTCCCCCTGCACCAAAGTGATCTGCTGTCTTTTCAGGCGCAGGGTAGCACAGAGCAAAGCCGAAAGGGCAGTATTGGCAGCGCCATCCACGGGCCGGGCACGCAGGCGAATTTTGAGGGCATCGCCGTGGCATCCGCCGATGGCATCGATCTTGGCACCCGGCTGTACGTGGACGCGTACATACAGGTCGTCACCGTCTGCCCGCAGATATGGGGGGCGTGTTTCTGAGGAAGTCATGTGCTGCAGTCCGTCGTAATGGGGTTACCCGCCCAGATTGAGGATGGCATGAACCAGCAGCCCCTTGAGCACTTCGATGATCAGCAGCGCTGCCAGCGGACTGAGGTCGAATCCGCCGATGGGCGGGATGATCCGCTGTAGGGGATAGAGAATGGGTCCGGTCAGCCGATCCAGAAACTGTATGACCGGATTGCGTGGATCGGGCTGTACCCAGGACAATATGGCACGGATGAGAATTGCCCAGAACAGCAAGGTCAGAATGAGACTGGTAAGGCGCGCCGCCATAATGCTCAGTTCGGTCATGATATATCCTTTTCGGGGCTGCCTAGGGCGCGGCTGCGCTCCGCCGCGGCGGCTAGGGCCCGCTGCGCCAGTGGCCGCAGGTGCTCTTCCCAGACCGCCAAACCCGCCGCCGTGGTGCCCCCCGGACTGGTGACCTGATGGCGTAACTCGGTCGGACTGAGGGCGCTGGCAGCCGCCATCTGTGCGGTGCCGAGCACCGTCTGCAGGGCGAGGGCGCGCGCAGTGACACGGTCCAGGCCCTGCAGCACGGCGGCATCTTCAAGGGCTTCCAGGAACAGCAGGACATAGGCAGGGCCGCTTCCGGATAGTGCCGTAACGGCGTCCATCAGTGATTCATCGCTTAACCAGTAAATCTGGCCCACGGCGGACATGATAAACCCGGCAGTCTGGCGTTGCGCGGCGCTCACCGAATCGCGGGCATACAGCGCCGTCGCTCCGGCGCCGACTTGCGCCGGGGTGTTGGGCATGCCGCGCACGATGGCGCTCCCGGGGTTTAGTTCGGCGGCAATGCGTGCGCTGCCGATGCCGGCAGCCACAGAGAGGAAGAGCACGCCGGCATCGGCGAAAGCCTGCCGCCACAGCGCGAGCACTGCGGATATCTGCTTGGGTTTGGCTGCGTAGATGACCACGCTGTTGGCAGGCAGACTTTGCGCCGTTGCCGCCAGGCTGCGGATGCCGAACTCTTCGGCAAGTGCGTCACGGTGTGCACTGCTGGGGGCGTGAACCTGAATCTGCTCGCCTGCAATGCCCTGACGCCGCAGACCGGCGATAAGGGCGCGAGCCATATTGCCGGCACCAATGAAGACAATATTCTGAGGTATCATAAGGGCTCCTGGGCACGGGCTCCGAAGAGGATGGTACCAAGACGGATTTCTGTGGCACCCTGCTGCAGGGCCTGGAGGTAATCCGCCGAAGTGCCCATGGAGAGGGTATCCAGATCGGCATGGACCTGGGTTTGCCGCAGCGCGAGAAAAAGTTCTGCCATCCGGCGGAAGTCGGCCTCTGCCGGCTCCGGTTGCGGGTGGACCAGGGCCATCAGGCCGCGGAGCCGTAAACGGGACAACCGGGAAATGACGAGGGCCAATTCCGGAACCTCTTCTGGCGCGCAGCCGCCCTTGGTTTCCTCCCCACTGATGGCGACTTCGATCAGCACATTCAACGGCTCCATGCCGGCGCGGGCGGCATGGAGCCGTTCCGCGATGAGTGGGCGGTCCACACTTTCCACCCAGTCGAAATGCTGGGCTATTAGTGCGGTCTTGTTGCGCTGGATGCGACCTATGAAATGCCAGATGATGCCATCCAGATCTCTCAGTGCCGTCTGTTTGTCCAGCGCCTCCTGCAGGAAGTTTTCGCCGAAGTGGCGAAGTCCGAGGGCATAGGCGTCACGCAGTGTCGCCGCCGTAACGTGCTTGCTTGCAGCCAGCAGGCACTGCGGCGGGTGATCGGCAATCTCCCATTGCACATGGGCCAGGCGTTCAGCGATGGACATCAGTCTCCGGCAGACGTGGGCGAAATGGTCAAGGTCGACTATAGTAACGCCCAATAGCCTTTGGCCCCAAATCATGGGGCGTTCATGTCGGGAGCCGCACGATGGATATTTCAGAACTGCTCGCCTTCGCGGTAAAAAACAACGCATCGGACACCCATATCTCGGCAGGTCTGGCGCCGATGCTGCGGATCAACGGCGACATCCGTCCGCTGAATGTGGAGGCGCAGGACAGCAAAACCGTACACAGCATGATTTACGACATCATGAACGATTTCCAGCGGAAGGGGTATGAGGAGAACCTGGAAATCGACTTTGCCTATGAACTGCCGGGTGTGGCGCGTTTCCGGGTTAACGCCTTCAACCAGGACCGCGGACCGGCTGCGGCGTTCCGGACGATTCCTGCGAGTGTGCTGACACTGGAAGACCTCCATGCGCCCAGTTCTTTCAAGGAGATCATCAACGTGCCGCGCGGACTGGTATTGGTCACGGGGCCGACCGGATCGGGTAAGTCAACGACGCTGGCGGCGATGGTAGATCATATCAATGCGAATCGCGCCGACCACATCATTACCATTGAAGATCCTATCGAATTTCTGCACACCCCCAAGAAGTGCCTGATCAACCAGCGCGAGGTGGGTGCCAGCACCCACTCCTTTGAAAACGCCCTGCGCTCGGCTTTACGTGAAGATCCCGATATCATCCTGGTGGGCGAGTTACGTGATCTGGAGACCATGCGCCTGGCGCTTACCGCGGCAGAGACCGGCCATATCGTGTTTGCGACGCTGCATACCAGTTCCGCACCAAAAACCATCGACCGTATTGTCGATTCCTTTCCCGGGGGGGAAAAGGATATGGTCCGCGCCATGCTGTCCGAATCCCTGCGCGCGGTCATTTCCCAGACTTTGCTCAAAACGGCCGACGGCAAGGGAAGGGTCGCCGCCCACGAAATCATGATCGCCACCCCGGCTATCCGCAACCTGATTCGTGAGAACAAGGTTGCGCAGATGTACTCGGTGATCCAGACCGGGCAAAATCAGGGCATGCAAACCCTGGACCAATGTCTTGCCGACCTGGTGCGTGCCCACAAGGTGACTCGCGAAGATGCGCTGCGCCGGGTACAGAACAAAGACAGCTTCATGAACGTGGCCTGAGGATAATTTATGTCTGTACTGGATGACTTGCTGGTCCTGATGGTGGAAAAAAACGGCTCGGACCTGTACCTCACCGTGGGCTCGCCACCGGTCATGAAAGTCGACGGGCGGACGGTTCCGCTGGGGACAGAAATGCTGAAACCGGGTCAGGTGCTGAATCTGGCCAAGGAAATTCTGGGGATGGAGCGCTTACAGGAGTTCCAGCACGAGAAAGAAATCAACATGGCCATTTCCGTGCCCGAGGTGGGGCGTTTCCGGGTCAACGGGTTTTTCCAGCGTGGTGAACTGAGCTTTGTCCTGCGCGCCATCAAGACCCAGATTCCCAGCCTGGAGCAGCTCAGGCTGCCGCCGATACTGAAAGATCTGGCCATGACGTCGCGGGGGCTGGTGCTCTTCGTCGGTTCTACCGGTTCCGGGAAAAGCACCTCCCTGGCGTCGATGGTCCAGTATCGCAACCAGAATGCGGCGGGTCATATCCTCACCATTGAGGATCCAATCGAATTTCTGCACCGGAATGCGAAGTCCATCGTCAATCAGCGCGAAGTGGGCATCGATACCCTGAATTATGAGCGGGCGCTGGAGAATGCGTTGCGGGAAGCGCCGGATGTCATCCTGATCGGCGAAGTGCGCAGCCGGGACACCATGGATCATGCCATCGCTTATGCCGAAACCGGGCACCTGTGTATGTCCACCCTCCACGCGAACAATGCCAATCAGGCCATTGAACGGATCATCAATTTTTTCCCGGAAGATCGTAAAAAACAGTTGCTCATGGATCTTTCACTCAATTTGCGTGCCGTGGTCTCACAGCGCCTGTTGCCGGTCAAGGGGCAGAGCGGACGAATCGCTGCCATGGAGGTGCTGATCAATACCCCGGCCATTGCCGATCTGATCTACAAGGGTGAAGTGAGTCTGCTGAAGGACGCCATGTCGCGAACGAACGACGTCGGTATGCAGACGTTTGATCAGAGCCTGTTGCAGTTGTTTATGGATGGACTGGTGGAATATGACGATGCCCTGCGCGCGGCCGATTCGCAGAACGATCTGCGCCTCGCCATCAAACAGGCGTGTATGCGTTCGGGCATGGCCGATCCTGGGGCCGCCACCTCTGCGGAAGGGCAGTGGCGTATTCAGTCTTGAGCGACGTGTGGCTGTTACCGGCCGCATGGGCCGTTCTGGTGGCCTGGCTGGTGCTGTTCCTCGGGCGGGGCGCTTTCTGGCGGGCAGATCAGCGTCTTCCACCCCGCGAAAGCAACCCACGGCGAAGCTGGCCAGAAGTCACCGCCGTAGTGCCTGCGCGTAATGAAGCAGAGGGTATTGGTGCTTGCGTAACGGCCCTGCTGAGACAGGATTACCCCGGCGTCTTGCGGGTCATCGTGGTGGATGACCAGAGTACGGACGGCACCGCAAAGTGCGCACGGGAGGCGGCGCGGCAGATGGATGCCTCCTCCCGTCTGGAGGTGCTGACTGGCGCGCCGCTGCCGGAAAACTGGGCGGGTAAGGTCTGGGCCATGGACCAGGGGGTGACCGCGGCCGGCCCGGTGCCGCTTCTCTGGTTCACCGACGGAGATATCGTGCATGGGCCGGATGTCTTGCGGCGCCTCGTCACCCGGATAGAGGATCGGGATTTGTCACTGGTCTCGCTGATGGTGATGCTCTCCTGCCGCGGTTTTTGGGAGCGTCTTCTGATTCCGCCCTTCATCTTCTTCTTCCAGATGCTGTATCCCTTTCCCTGGGTCAACGACCCACACCGTACTCTGGCCGGTGCGGCGGGGGGGTGTATGCTGCTGCGTCGGGAGGCACTCGAAAAGGTCGGCGGGTTCGCCGCCATGCGTGCCGCACGCATCGATGACTGCACGCTGGCAGCATTGCTGAAGCCCCATGGCGCGATCTGGCTGGGTTTGGGGACGGAGAGCCATAGTCTGCGGGATTACCGCCAACTTGGCGAAATATGGCGGATGGTAGCTCGCTCCGCCTACGTGCAACTGCGGTTCAGCCCCTGGCGGCTGCTCGGAGCAACGTTGGTGATGACTTTTCTCTATGCCGGGCCGGTAGGAGGGCTGCTGTATGGACTTTGGACCGAAAATGTCTGGCTGGCGATGCCCACGCTGCTCGCCTGTCTGCTGATGCTGACGGCCTATGTGCCCACTTTGCGGCTTTACGCGCTGAACCCCCTCCGGGCGTTCAGTCTGCCCATTGCGGCACTGTTCTATACACTCATGACGCTGGATTCCGCCCGCCGTCATTACGGCGGCCGGGGCGGAGCGTGGAAAGGGCGGCATTATAGTGCGCCCGGACAGGAGCGCTGAAGCCCCGCCGCGCGTTGTCGGGGCCGCATTGCGCTGGCTCAGCGGTAATGCAGCAGATAACGCCACTCAAAGGCGACCTTGGCCGCATGCCAGAGCGAATTTGGCAGGATGCTGGCATGATTGGGGCTGCGATAGACCATGATGCCGCTGTCCAGGGTGTCGACAATGCAGATCAACTCGCTGCGGAAGGTGTTGTCTGCCGCCTTCCCTTGCAGATGCAGGAGCAGGTTATGCACGGCGGTCCCGGCCTGCAGGTCCGCCATGTGGCCCTGCTTGGGTAGCCAGTCCGGGCTGCCCGCGTAGGACCCCCCGTCACCAATGACAAAGACGCCCGGATGGTCGGGAACCGTGCAGTGCAGGTCGGACTGAAAAAAGCCACCGGCAGAGAGGGGCAAACCGCTGTTGGCTGCCCAGTCCGGGCCGGTCATGCCGGGCATGAACAGGATCAGGTCCGCGGCAATGTCGCCGCCTTCGGTCATCACTTTGTTTACCGAGAACCCACTGATTTTATGACCAAGATGGGTGCGAATATCGCGCCGCTGCATTTCCGCGAGCAGTCCTTCCACCGCCTTCGGACCCAGCCGGTTACCCGGTTCGGTCATCGGATTGAAAAATACCAATTCGATTTGTCCGCGCTTATCGATCTGACGAAGGTAAGTGTCGATTCCAAAGAGCAGTTCAAAGACCGGACCACCGCGTACGGCGGTTGGCTCCAGGGGGTTGCCGGCGAAACCGAAGGCAATGGTACCTTTGTCCATCAGCGCCAAGCGGTCTCGGATGTTTTCGGCGGCATCGATGCCGTCGCAGATAGCGAAACTGTGCTCGATGCCCGGTAGCTTACGGATACCGCGACCGCCGCTGGCAATGATGAGCGCGTCGTTCCGCACTTCACCGTGGTCGGTGATGACGGTACGGCCACCGTCGCGCAGGCCAGTGACGCGACCCTGATGAAACTCCACCCGTTGGCGCTGAAAGAAACGGTCCAAGGGAATCCGCAGATTCTCGCCTTGCCGCAGCCCGGTGGGAATCCAGATCAGGCTGGGGTAGTAAACGAACTCCGCCCTGGGTGCGATGACGGTGATTTCCGCGTCGGGCATCCGGCGGCGCAGGTGGCGGACGGCCGTCAGGCCACCAAAGCCTGCGCCGATAATGGTCACTTGGGTCATATGCTATTCCTCAGTAGCAGAAAACGTGGAAGGAAGCCGCAATCGGCCCCGTTCACACAGTATACTGCATCCGCCTGGCAGGGCGCCCGGCAGGCCGGACGCCGTTGCCCCTCCGGCAGACTGCTCAGCCACCCAGTACACGCTGATAGTTGTCTGGCAAGGGGCTGACCTCCTGGGCCTGGGCAAAGCCGCGTTGCACGAAGAGGCTGACGACGATGCCGTGGGCTTGAATGAGGGTCACCACGTTGGGATCCTCGCTGGTCTCTTCCACAAGAACTCCATTGGGTACCAGGGTTACTTCCATTTGTACTTTTTCGCGCTGCGCGAAAATTTCCGGAAATGCTGGATCCCAGAAGCGCAATCCAAAGTTTTCTTCCAACCGGTGGTGCATGGCCGGAACATGGTCGTGCAGCAGGCTGACGATCTCCGGGTTGGCGGAAGTCGTCAGCGAACGTATGCCATCGGGAAGCCGGGTCAATTCACGCTGAATCTGGTCGTGATGGCGAAGCAGGGTATGGAAGACCTCCTGATCGTGCTGATGGCGTGCCCTTTTGTCCGTGTTCCCGGTGCTCACCAGCATCCGCTGTTCCATAGCTTCCTCGTCGGCCAGGCTCATGCCGGCAGGCCGCATGCCCGGCTCATTCCCGAAACGAATGCCGCCCTGCCCGCGTCCGCGACCTCCGCCGCCGCCACCACGTCTCATGCCTGCCAGCACCCCGTGCACGGTATTTTTTTTGCTCATCTTTAAGTACTCCTCATATATTGAGCGCTCCACAGCGCTGGTTGGCGGGCACGGCAACATGAATTTTCTTCGGTTTTGACAAGTGGAGTTCCGCCATGATGGCGATGAACTCCTCCCGGCTTTTACCCGCCAGGCGACGGTTCATACGCTTTTCCTCGCCGACGCAACTGACGTGGCGACCGGCATAGTCGTGGCCAGGATAGACCAGGGTCTCGTCGCGCAGTGTGAAGATCTTCCCGGTGATGCTGTCATAGAGCGCCCCAGCATCGCCACCCTGAAAATCCGTGCGGCCACAGCCCCCGATCAATAGTGCGTCGCCCGTGAAGACCCGGTCGCGCCAACGGTAACTAGCGCATCCCGGAGTGTGGCCGGGCGTGCTAATGACCCGTATGACGTCATCACCCAGCACGATAAAATCGTTATCATCCACCGGTACGTCTGCACAGGGCGCGGCAGCTCGGCGGCTGATCACGACCTGCGCACCGGTGTGCGCACGCAGTGCGCTGGCGCCGGTAACGTGGTCGGCGTGGACATGGGTATCGAGCACGTATGCTAGTCGCATGGATTCCCGATCAAGTATGCGCAGTATCTCATCGATGGTTTCCAGAACCGGGTCGATAACCACGGCCTCGTGCCAGGTCGGGTCCCCCAGGATGTAGGTATAGGTGCTGGTTTCGGTTTCAAGAAGCTGTCTGAAAAACATGCTATCACCCCTTGTCGGCAATGGTGTCGGAGCATCATCCTGTGTTCTGAGACGCCCATACTCTCACCATAAGGCGTAGAAAGAGTGTCTGCATTGACAATTGTCAAAATTGACAGATTTGGTTAACTAACAGGGGAGGCTCAGGCGCGGGTGCCGTCGCTGCTCGCGTACAGGAGTAGGTTTTGGGGATCAGGAATTTCGATTTGCCCCTTGTGTTCGTGGAGCAGCCCATGGCGTTTCAGGTCCGCCATGATGCGGCTGACGTGCTCGGTGGAAAGGCCGAGAAACTCCCCCAGGTCCTGACGGGTGAGGGGGAAAGGCGCCGCACGCTGTTGCGGGTAGGCGCTGACCCATTGGCAGAGGAATGTGGCCAGCCGAGCATCGGCCTTTTTGGCACCCAGTTCGACAATGCGGTCTTCAGCTTCCTGCAGTGCCTGCTGCCAGCGCGCGAAAATGGCTTCACGCACCGCTGGGAGACGCTGGGAAAGCGCATCCAGTGCCCTCAGTTCCAGGCGGCAGAGATCGGTGCCGGTCAAGGTAATGGCACTATGACGATGCCGCTCGCTACGCAATCCTTCAAAACCCAGGAGGTCGCCGTGGTTGAGCAGGCGAACGATTTGCGCGTGACCATTGGGCAGACTCTTGACCAGCTTGATGCCGCCCTGACGAAGCGTATAGGCATATTGCGCAGGGCCGCCCTCGTGATAGATCGACGTTCCCGTCGGGACGTGGATATCCTGGACGTCCATACCGAGTTCGCAGACTTCGTCCCTGCTCAACCCGGCAAAAATGCTTCGTCCGCGCATGAGGCAATGCACACAGTCGGAGCGCTTGGCAGTCACGGGATGCGCCGATAGCAGAGGTCATAAACTGTATGCCCCAGTCGCTGCCCGCGCCGCTCAAATCGGGTCAGAATGCGGTTGTCGGGGCGGAAGACATAGCCATTGTCGGGAGACGCATTTTGCAGGCCTGGGGTGGCGTTGAGCACGGTGAGCATCTGCCCAGCATAGTCCGCCCAGTCCGTGGCCAGTTGCAGTTCGCCTCCGGGCTGCAGCAGGCGACACAACACTGCAGCAAAATCCGGCTGGATAAGGCGCCGTTTTTGTTGCCGTTTTTTAGGCCATGGATCAGGAAACTGAATGATGATGCAGCGCAGAAGAGCGTCCGGCAGCGCCTTCAGCCATGTGACGGCATCGTCGTGGACGATCCGGACGTTATCGGTTCCGGCCTCCACCAGTTGCAGCAGCAGGGACCCCACGCCGGGTGTATGCACCTCGATGCCGATGCAGCCCCAGGTCGGCCGTTGCGCGGCAATGGCGGCCAGGTGCTCACCGTTGCCAAAGCCTATTTCCAGCAAGAGCGGTCTTTGGTTATCCCAGGGATCCCGCCACTCGGCATGGGCATCTATCTGTCGGGCCGGCAAATATTCCGCAACTGCCCGGGTCTGGGCAGCGGTGATGCGGCCCTGGCGCAGCACGAAACTGCGGATGGCCCGATGGCTGGTCTTGAGCGCTCCTTCCATGACAGGCATTATAACCCGTTTGGGGTCAGGGCGTAGAGGGGCAGGTATGGAACAACCGGTAGTCGGTGTGGTGATGGGCAGCGAAAGTGACTGGGAAGTGATGCGCGCCGCGGTGGAACATCTGCAGGCGATGGCCATTCCCTGCGAACAGCGTGTCGTATCCGCACACCGCACGCCGGACCTCCTTTTTGACTATGCGGCTGGTGCCGCGCCGCGGGGGTTGCGATGCATCATTGCCGGCGCTGGCGGCGCTGCGCACCTGCCCGGTATGCTGGCGGCCAAGACCATCGTGCCGGTGCTCGGCGTGCCGGTGCCTTCCCGGCATCTGCAAGGCCTGGATTCTCTATTGTCTATCGTGCAGATGCCAAAGGGGGTGCCGGTGGCCACCTTTGCCATCGGCGCGGCGGGTGCTGCCAATGCTGCCCTGTTTGCTGCCGCGATGCTGGCTGGTGCCGATGCCGCGCTGGCCCTGCGCCTCTTGGATTTTCGCGCGCGCCAGGAGACTGCAGTGATGGCCATGACCTTGCCGGAGACCGGCCTTTGATCCTGCCCGGCGCCACTCTCGGTATGCTCGGCGGCGGACAACTCGGTCAGATGTTTGCCCTCGCCGCCCGGCGCGTCGGCTACAGCGTATGGGTACTGGACCCCGATCCGGATTGTCCCGCCGCCGCGGTGGCAGACCGCCATCTCTGCGCGGCCTATGACGATATCCACGCATTACGGGAGTTGACGGGTACCTGTGCGGCGGTTACTACGGAATTTGAGAATGTTCCGCTGGCTGCCTTGGAGCGTGTCGCCCGGGAGGTACCGATGCACCCCGGCGTCGCGGCGGTGGCCATTGCCCAGGATCGGGCACGGGAAAAGGCCTTTTTCCGCGACCTGAATCTGGCTGTTGCGCCTTTCGCACTGCTGCGCAGCGCCGCCGACCTGGCAGCGGCAGCGGCAAATGTGCCCTTTCCAGCCATTCTCAAGACTGCGCGTCTCGGTTATGACGGCAAGGGGCAGATCGATGTGGCTTCCGCAGCAGACCTGGCTGCCGCCTGGGCATCACTGGGAGAGACGGAAGCGGTGCTGGAAGGGCGCGTTGCGCTGGCTCAGGAGCTTTCCATCATTCTGGCACGCACCAGCGATGGCATGATGGTGTTCTACCCGATGGCCGAAAATATCCATTATCGGGGCGTTCTCGACCTCAGCATCGTACCCGCCCGTGCCGTCGAGCCGCTGCAGGAACGGGCGCGATACAGCGCCGCTCGGATTGCCGGGGCGCTGGATTATGTCGGTGTGTTGGCGGTCGAATTTTTTGTGGATGGCGCGGGCCAACTGTTGGTGAACGAGATGGCGCCCCGTCCTCATAACAGTGGTCATTTTACCGTGGACGCCTGTGTGCACAGCCAGTTCGACCAACAGGTGCGGACCCTCTGCGGTCTGCCTCTCGGGGATACCCGCCTGATCAGCCCCGTGGTGATGATGAACTTGCTGGGTGATCTCTGGGATAGGGGTAGCCCGGACTGGGATGCGCTGCTGCGTCATCCCCAGCTCAAGCCCCACCTGTACGGGAAAAAGGAGGCTAGACCGCGGCGTAAAATGGGGCATGTGAATGCGCTCGCCCTGGACACGGGTCGGGCGCTTGACGTACTGGAAACCCTGCGTCGTGACTGGCGATGGCCAAACTGAAGAAGTCGGAAACCCTGTTTCTGTGGTCGAGGCCTAACGCCTGTCCTGCCGTCCGCAAAGCCATTGGGCAAGCCACAGCAGTACGGCGCAGGTGAGGAAAAAGACCAGACTCCAGTGCGTAACGGGCCATCCAGCCAGGGTGCGGGCTCCGGCGGCGGCACAGGAGCCCTGTCCCGAGAAGACCGAGGCTGCCTCTTTGCCCCAAGGCCCGAAACTGCGCCCACTCCGGAAGATACTCACCGCTGCGCATGCCTCGGGTGCGTGGCTTGCGATCGCGCTGAGATGCCATTGCCAGCCGGCAAGCCCTGCGCCCGCCAGGGCATAGGCACTGGCCAGCATCCACAATCCGCGCCGTGCCACCCTCGTCCAGAAAAATCCCATCACGACGATGAGCAGCACGGCGATATTGGCCAGGCGCTGATACACACAGAGACTGCACGGTTCGTAGCCTCGTGCGAATTGCAGCCAGAGGACCAGGACAAAGGCACCGGCCGCCGCGCCCGCCACCAGCACCGCAATCAGGCCGGACAGCCTCGCTGGGCTCATGAAGCGTCGAGCAGGTCTTTCCATTGTGCGTTGTCGGGCGGGCCTAAAAGGTAATGGATTTTTTTGCCCCGCTGGTAGACCAGAAAAGGCACCGCGGCACCTTCCATCCCAAAAAGTTCAGATTCTTTGCCATCGAGACGGGACTGGTTGAATTGAAGTTGCTTCTGCACATTGGCGATTACTGCGGCGTCGGCAGGCTTGATGCCGCCTTCCGGACCGTTTTGGGTCATGGCAAAACCTTTTTCCGTCCGCCGGAGGGCGGCCAGAGGTTCGGGTGCCGCGAGAATGGCCGCAGCCTTGCCCTTGCTGCTAGGCGACAGGAAACCGACGATGACGAAGCGCACGCGCAATTGTCCACCATCAACGGGATTTTGCAGCCAGACATAAGTCTGATGGCAATAGGGACAGTTGGGATCCAGAAAATCATAGAGGATGGGCCCCTTGCTGCCTTCTTCGATGTAGTGGGTGTGGCTCAGGGCTTGCCAGTAGTCGAGATCATGATCGGCGGCCGCTGTCGCCCCCTGGGCGATGCCGACGCCCGTGGTCAGGATGACCCCGCCAATCGCCAGCGAACGAGCCAGGGTCTGAATTGCGTGAACAATCGTCATGATCCGTTTTTCTCCTGAGATATGGGGGACTCGATGCGTAACAGGGCGATATGCTGCCGACTATAGAGTTCATAACCCGAGTAGAGTTCCTGTACATGCAACGCTCCGGGTAAGCCTGTCCGCAGGGCCGGTATATCGCGGGTCGGCAGGGCGAGATAGGCGGTGCCGTGGCCATCGGCAACGACGCGCCGGATCGCCTGCGGGTTTTTCAACTGATGCACGCGCATGGCGCCACGCCCGGCATAAAAAAGAAAACTGGGCTCAAACCACTGCCAGGTCGCGATGGCGTAGGGTCGTGCGCCGACACTCGCGCGGATCATGCGACCCATGGTCACCGAGGGTTTCAAGACATTCAGGGCGGGCATGGCCAGCAATACCAGGCAGGCCGTGAGGGCTACCGCGCCTGCTCCGAGACTGCTGATGATCGGCAGCAGCAGGCCTCGCCAGGCGAAGAGCAGACCGAGCATTGCCGCGGCGATATAGGGCAGGCCCAGATAGGCCATGCTGCCCAGGGGCGGAATTTTTTCCGGTACCAGCCAGGCCCCCAGGGCCGCCAGGATGACACCCACCAGCAATAATGCCACGAGGGACAGGACGACACCGCGACGACCGAGGGGCTCCGTCCCGTTCAACGCCCGGTAAAGGCGCGCCGCGATAAGGACGAAGAGCGGGGGGTAGGCTTCCCAGACGTAATTGGGGAGCTTGGTGGCGCCGAGGCTGAAAAAAGCGACCCAGATAACGGCCCAGACCAGCATGAAGGTATCAGCGGGTGCCTGTTGCAGCAGCGTTGCCCGTCTCTGCCAGATTTCCGCAATGGTTTGCGGCAGAAAAATCGTCCAGGGCAGCAGCGCCAGCGCTATGGTGAAGAGATAATAGTAAATCGGACCCGAATGACCCTGCATGGCGGCGGCGTAGCGATCGATGTTCTGCTGGTCAATGAACAGGCGATCCCAGGCCCAATGGGTCTCTATACCCACCGCCAGATACCAGGGTAGGGTGACGACCAAAAACAGTGGGATACCCCACGCCAGGCGGCCGCGGCGCCAAAGATCCGGCAGTTCCCGGCGCAGCAGCAGGAAAACCACAATGACAAGGCCAGGCAGGAGGAAGCCTATGGGGCCTTTGGCCAGGGTCGCCAACCCCATCGCTGCGTAGGCGATCAGATAGTCACGCTTCGCTTTTTCCGGGTAAAGATAACCCCGCAGGTAGGAAACCAGTGTGATAGTGACAAAGAGAATCAACAGAGGATCCGGTACTGCGGCCCGGAAGATGATCTGGCTATGGAGGGCTGTGGCAGCCAGTAGTCCGGCCAGCAGCGCAGTCTGCTCCCCATAGGGGCGACGCAAAGCCAGCGCCAGATAGAATACCAGCAGCGCCCCCATCGCCACCGAGCCGATACGCAGGCCCCAACTGTTCATTCCCAGCACGTGTACCCCGGCCCACATCAACCAGTAATTGAGGATGGGCTTGTCGGGACGCAGCGCGGCGTTGAAGGTGGGGACCACCAGGTTGTGATGCACCATCATTTCTTTCAGCGCCTGGGCATTATTGGGCTCATCGATGTCCCAGAGGCTGGAATTTCCGGTATGAAAGGCCAACAGCCAGAAGGCAAAAAGGAACAGAATCAGCGCCTGAAAGAGAAAAGTCCCCTGACGCCGTTCAGACATCCCGCGCTCCGCCCTTCATGATGCGCGCCCTGTCCCGCTGCCACTCCCGGTCTTTGACCGTGGCACGTTTGTCGTGCTCCTGTTTGCCCTTCACCAGTGCGATTTCCACTTTGGCACGGCCCTGCTTCCAGTACATGGCCAGGGGCACGATCGTAAAGCCCTTGCGCTCGACACTACCGATCATGCGATTGATCTGTTCCCTGTGCATCAGCAGCTTGCGGGTACGTGTCGGGTCAGGGTTTATATGAGTGCTGGCGGTAAGCAGTGGACTGATGTGCGCGCCCAGCAACCAGAGTTCCGCATTTTTGACGATGATATAACTGTCTTTGAGAGTGAGCCGATTGGCACGCAGGGACTTCACCTCCCAGCCCTCCAAGACCATGCCGGCCTCAAAGCGCTCTTCAATGAAGTAATCATGTTTCGCCTCGCGATTGAGGGCGATTGTGCTGCTCATCCTGCACCTCCCGTGCCGGTCAGTCGCGTATTGTACGGGAAAAGGCCAGCGCGCAGAAAGGTGGCATTGACTTTGTCGTTGTTCCTGTGGAAGGTAACCAGCATGCACCATAGCGGAGCCTGAAGACGTGCCGAAGCTGTTGCCCGACCATTTCGCGGCGCATCGCCAAAGACGCTGGGAGCCCATTCCCGCAGCCGTGCTGCTGAGCGAGATGCCTGCTATCGCCGAATGGCTGGAGCAGTGCCTGCGCGACGCGCACAACGAGATTCTCTTTGAGAACTATATTTTTGCCGGAGGCGACTGGCCCCGGCGTGTCGTGCGTATCCTCTGCGACAAGGCGGCGGCTGGGGTAGAGGTCTATATCACCCTGGACGCTGTGGGCAGCCGCGGCTTTCCGGGCGCCTGGGCGGCTGAGTTGCGCGCCGCTGGTGCCCGGTTACACTGGTACCATCACCTGCAAACCAAAGGGCTGGAAAAAAGGCTGCGACGCAGCCACCGGCGCATCGTCGTGGTGGATGGTAAGTGGGTTGCGGTCGGTGGTTTCGCGATTGCGGATGACTGGCTCACCGGCGTTCCCGGTACCGTGCCCTATCGTGAGACGCTCTTTGCCTGTCGTGGTCACTTGGCGGAACAAGGTCGCCAGATTTTTTTTCGTCATCGCCCCGAGTCGCTTCCGTCGCCGGGCATGGCGGCATCTTTCCCCTCCGATACCTTGTGGTGGGGTTTTGGCCGTTTCGTAGAGGGGGCGCCGCCGAAAAATCTGGCGGTGCGTCGCCGTCTGCTCGCCGCCATCCGTGCGGCGCATCGCAGTATCTGGATCGCTACCCCCTATTTCAATCCCGATCCTATCGTCCTGCGGGCGGTATATCATGCCGTTCAACGGGGTGTCGACGTCAGGCTTCTGCTCGCCGGCAGAATCACCGATCACCCGCTTTTGCGATTTGGGATTCAGGCGTACTATCAAAAGCTGATGCGCAGAGGAGTGCATATATACGAATATGAGGGTGCCTTTCTGCATGCGAAATATCTGCTGGTGGATGATTCCTGGGCATCCATCGGCTCCGCGAATCTCGATTTTCTGAGCCTGTGGTTCAATCATGAACTGAACCTGGAGCTGCGCGCTCCCCTCGCGGCGCTGTTGCTGCATACCCTGTTTTTACGTGAATTCGCCCAGGCGCGGAACATCGACCCGGAGCCCTGGCGCAAACGGCCCCGCTGGCGGCGGGTCGTGGAATGGTTTTTGGTACAGATAGATCGTTGGGTGCAGGCGCGCGCGCTGGGGCAGCGCCGATATTGAGAGGATTTCATGCATCATATTTGTAAGACCGCCGTGCTGCCTTACAGCGCGGCGCAGATTTTTGCCCTGATAGAGGATATCCGCGCCTATCCGCAATTTTTACCCTGGTGTGGGCGAACCCGGATCATCCAGTCGAAGGAGGATGAAGTGGTTGCCGAGATCACCATCTCCCACGGCGCTTTTGGCAAATCCTTCACCACCAAAAATCGTTATCAGCGGCCCAAGATGGCGGAGGTGCGGCTGGTCAATGGTCCCTTCCGCTTTCTGGAAGGGCTCTGGCAACTGGAACCGGACGCCAGGGGTACCAAAGTAACCCTGGATATGCGTTTTGAGTTCGCGTCCCGGTTGTTGGGTGCGTTTCTAGAACCCATATTCAAGCAGGCGGCGGAAACCATGGTGCAACGCTTCGCTCAACGTGCGCGGGCCGTATATGGCCAGCCGCGCGCGTTGGGGGCACAAGAACCTGGGGACGCCCCGCACTCCGGCCATCCCTAAGACGCAGTGGCCGCTGTCGTCGGCGTGGTGCTCCGTACGTCTCCCTGCACGCCGGTCAGCTTGTCGTCCTTGTCAAAAAGCACCAGCACCTTGCGGACCTCCGTATTGCCATAGGCCGGTTTGAAGCTGTAGGCATACACCCACTGATGGGGATGCCACGGGTCCTGCAGGAGTGGCGAGCCAAGGATGGCGCGCACCTGCAGCTCATCCATTCCCGGGTGTAGTTCAGCCAGCTCCTTGGCGGTGATGACATTGCCCTGTTGCACACTGACGCGGTAAATGCTGCAGGCGCCGAGCGGTAGGGCACAGAAAGTAAGCAGAATAATCAGGCGGAAGCTTCTCATGGTCCTTGTCTTGGGCGTCAGGTGCAACTATCCTAAACCATTACGCATGGCTATTGCTACGAGCGAATGATCGACGAACGAATGAACAGCGATGAATTGAAACGCGCCGGTCTCAAGGCGACCTTGCCGCGGCTGAAGATACTCCGCATTTTTGAGGACAGCGACGCACGGCATCTTACGGCCGAGGAAATTTACCGGCTGTTGCTGGAGACCGGTGAAGAAGTGGGCCTGGCGACGGTCTATCGAGTGCTTACACAGTTTGAAATGGCCGGATTGGTGCGAAGGCACCACTTCGAGGGCGATAAGGCGGTCTTTGAGCTCAATGAAACCGGCCACCACGATCATATGGTGTGTACCGCCTGTGGTAAGGTGCTGGAGTTTTTCGATGAGATGCTGGAGGCCCGGCAGCGGGAGCTCGCTGCGAACCAGGGCTTTTTTATCAGCGACCACAGCCTCTATCTCTATGGTACCTGTCTTGGCATGCAGGACGTGGGGATTTGTTCACTAAGGGACGACGATGCCCCGGGAGCCGGTACGAATTAGCCCTGGTCGCTGCTGAGCACCAGGTTGTCACGGTGGATGATCTCGAACTCGTCCACATCGCCGAACAACGCGCAGAGTGCCTTGCTGCCCTTACCTAGCCGCAACAGGACTTCATGCTGCGCGAAGTTCACCAGACCGCGCGCGACTTCATGACCTTCCGGGTCCACACAGCGCACCAAGTCGCCGCGCTGGAAGTCGCCCTCGCTGGCGGTAATACCGACTGGAAGCAGACTGCTGCCCTTTTCCCGGAGTACCCGCACGGCGCCCGCGTCCAGATGGAGTGTCCCGGACGGGCGCAGCTGCCCTGCCAGCCAGCGCTTGCGCGCAGCCAGTTTGGCAACGCCCGGACGAAAATACGTCCCCACATCTTCCCCGGACCAGATTCGCAACAGGATGTTGTCGGCGCTGCCTGGGGCGATAACGGTGGCGGCGCCCGACTGGGCGGCACGGCTGGCCGCCCGCACCTTGGTGATCATGCCTCCGCTCCCCAGCATTGTCCCGGCACCACCAGCCATCCGTAGTAGTTCCGGGTCTCCGGCCCGCACTTCCGAAAGCAGGCTGGCATGGGGGTCGTGGCGCGGGTCCCGGTCATAAAGCCCGGCCTGATCGGTGAGTATCACCAGCAGGTCAGCTTCCAGTAGATTGGCGACCATGGCCGCCAGGGTGTCATTGTCGCCAAAGCGGATTTCGGCGCTGGCAATGGCGTCATTCTCATTGATAATGGGGATTACACCCATTTCCAGCAAGATGCGCAGGGTGGCGCGGGCGTTGAGGTAACGCTGACGATCCTGCAAATCTTCATGGGTCAGCAGGACCTGGCTGCCATGCACGTTGCCCCGGCGCAGAAAATCTTCATAAGCCTGAATGAGAGCAGCCTGGCCAACGCTGGCAGCCGCCTGGAGTTTGTGGAGTGATGTAGGGCGAGTCGACCAGCCGAGGCGCTCCATGCCGGCAGCTACCGCGCCCGAAGAAACCAGCACCAGTTCAATACCCTGCCGCCGCAACACCAGTATTTGCGTAACCCATGCCTCGATGGCGGCGAGATCAAGGCCCTGACCGTTATTGGTGAGCAGGCTGCTGCCGATTTTTATGACCCAGCGTTGCGCGGTTTTGAGGTTGCGGCTCACACCTGCCCCTCCTCCCAGTCGGCATCGAGATCGTCGCCCTCCCAGTCTTCAAGGTGCTCGTCGCCATCGCTTTCGTCACCCCAGTCCTCTGTCTGCGTAGGGTCAGCGGCCGGAGGAAGGTCGGGAAGGGCCTGCCAGATGGCATACACCAAAGCCTCACAGCCGGCGCCGCTGGCGGCCGAGATCAGAAAGGCCGGCCTTTCCCATTGCAGAGCCTTGCAGATCTGTTGAAACCTCGCCTCGGCTTCTTCGCCCGGAAGGAGGTCTGACTTGTTGACCACCAACCAGCGGGGACGCGCGGCCAGGGTTGGGCTGTAGGCGGCCAGCTCCATTTCCAGTGCGCGGATATTCATCGCCGGATCGCTCCCGTCGACGGGGGCCATGTCTACCAGATGCAGGAGTAGGCGGGTGCGACTCAGGTGCTTGAGAAAGCGGGTGCCTAGTCCTGCACCTTCAGAGGCGCCCGGAATGAGGCCGGGAATATCGGCAAGCACAAAGGACTCGTGCGCTGCGACGCGCACGACGCCGAGATTGGGATACAAGGTGGTGAAGGGGTAGTCCGCCACTTTGGGGCGGGCAGCACTGACGGCACGGATCAGGGTGCTTTTGCCGGCATTGGGCAGTCCCAGCAGGCCGACGTCGGCAAGCAGGCGCAACTCCAGGCGCAGATCCCGTTCCTCACCCGCGCCGCCTTTCTCAAACTGACGAGGGGCGCGATTGGTACTCGATTTATAGGACAGATTACCGTGCCCCCCCCGGCCGCTCCGGGCGACCAACAGCCGTTCGCCTTCGAAACGCAGGTCACCAAGCAATTCATGGGTGTCGTCGTCATACACCAGGGTGCCGACCGGGACTTTGATCTCCAGGTCGTGACCGGCGCGGCCCGTCATTTGGCGCCCGGCGCCGCCGTGACCATTTTCGGCGCGATAGCGGCGCTGGTAACGGAAATCGATGAGCGTGTTGAGGCTGGCCTGGGCCACCAGATAAACACTGCCGCCGCGCCCGCCATCGCCGCCATCGGGGCCGCCAAAAGGAATAAATTTCTCGCGGCGAAAGCTCACCGCGCCGTGGCCACCGTTGCCGGACGCCACATGAATGCGTACTTCATCAATAAATTTCATAGAAAAACCCCGCTCCCGCAAAAACGGGGCGGGGTCCCTCCGGGCGGTAGCCTGATCAGCCTGCCGAAACGACGCTGACGGTGCGTACCTGGCGCGGACCTTTGCGCTCGAACTTCACGACACCTTCGGCGGTGGCAAAGAGGGTATGGTCTTTGCCGATACCGACGTTGGCGCCCGGATAAAACTGGGTGCCACGCTGACGAATGATGATGTTGCCGCTGATGACCTCCTGTCCGGCGTAGCGCTTGACGCCCAGACGCTTGGACTCGGAATCGCGACCGTTACGGGAGGAACCGCCAGCCTTCTTGTGTGCCATGATTGTGCTCCTTAGGCTTCAATGCCGGTAATGCGGACTTCGGTAAAGTACTGACGATGGCCCTGCTGCTTACGGTAGTGCTTGCGCCGACGCATCTTGAAAATATGTACCTTTTTCGCGCGGCCCTGGCTGAGTACGGTGGCTTTCACTGCGGCACCTTCCACCAGAGGTCGTCCTACCTGGACGTCCTCACCAACGCCGACCATGAGCACACGGTCCAGTGCAAGTTCGGCTCCCGGCTCTACTTCCATCTTTTCGAGCCGGAGCTTGTCGCCCACTGTCACCCGATACTGCTTGCCACCATTTTCAATGACCGCGTACATCACAGACCTCCAACAAGGGTTTCGCCGGGACTGCCCGGAAAAGTTCGCAAGGATAGCGTTATCAGTCTATTAACGCAAGAGGAAATCCAGAGCGTTGGCAAAGGCCTGCCGGTCGGCTTGACTCAGGGTGGCGGGACCGCCGGTACGGACGCCGGAATCTCGAAGTTGCTCCATCATATCCCGTATCCGCAGGCGCTCGCGGATGGTTTCGGGGGAATACCGCTCGCCGCGCGGGCTGAGGGCATGGCCATTTTTTTTCAGCACAGCAGCGGCTAGGGGAATATCGGCGGTGATGACCAGATCGCCCGCTTCAATGCAGCGCACGATTTCATCGTCGGCCACATCAAAGCCTCCCGGCACTACCACACTGCGAATATGAGCAGTGTGGGGCACGCGCAGGGGCTGATTGGCGACCAGAGTCAGGGGCAGTTTCAGACGCGTACTGGCGCGAAACAGAATTTCCTTGATGACATTGGGGCAGGCGTCGGCATCGACCCAGATATGCATGGAAGCACTCGGAACTGTTGGAGGAATAGACCTTGGCACAGACGGGGCGAGCTGGCAATGCCAGCATCCCGTCACGCAAGCGACTCACCACTTAACGGAAAGCGGTAAAATTTTGTCCTATAAGCCCAACAGCGTAGAATGCACCAAAACATGTCGCTGGAGAACGCATGAAACCGGAAGACCGCACCCGGAAACAAATCAACGCTCCAGGCACCTACAGTCGGCCCGCTGATCGCCCGCATTCCGCCGTCCGCGAGGACACCATCGAATACGGCTTCATCGGCACCCTGCAAAACCTCAAATACGACTATCGCGACGATATTCATGACCGCGCCGCGCTGGAGCAAAACTTCCGCGAGAAATTCGAGGCGCTCAACCGCGTCCGTCTCACCGATGCCGAGTTCGCCCGCCTGCTGGAAGAAATCGTCACCCCGGATGTCTTTACCGCCGCCAGGACCCTACGCAGCATCAATGCCTTCACCCGCGACGACGGCACGCCGCTCAACTACACATTGGTCAACCTCAAGGACTGGTGCAAGAACACCTTCGAGGTCATCCACCAGCTGCGCATCAATACCGACTACAGCCACCACCGCTACGACGTCATCCTGCTCATCAACGGCGTGCCCTGCGTGCAGATCGAGCTGAAGACCCTGGGTGTCCATCCGCGCCGGGCCATGGAGCAGATCGTCGAATACAAGCACGACCCCGGCAACGGCTACACCAAGACGCTGCTCTGTTTCATGCAGTTGTTCATCGTCAGCAACGGCGACCGGACCTACTACTTCGCCAACAACAACGCCCGCCACTTCGCTTTCAATGCCGACGAGCGCTTTCTGCCCGTCTATGAATTCGCGGACGAGGACAACCGCAAGATCACCCAGCTCGACGCCTTCGCCGAACGCTTCCTGAAAAAGTGCGAGCTTGGCCAGACCATCAGCCGCTACATGGTGCTGCTCGCCGGTGAGCAAAAGCTCATGATGATGCGGCCCTACCAAGTCTATGCCGTGCAGCACATGATCCAGTGCATCGACGAAGATAACGGCAACGGCTACATCTGGCACACCACCGGCAGCGGCAAAGCTCTTTGACGTGAGCACGGACAACGTGGGGTTGCACCTCAAGAACATTTTTACGGATGGCGAACTAGAGGAGAAACCAGTTACCGAGGAATCCTCGGTAACTGCGGCCGACGGCAAAAACTACCTCACCAAGCTCTACAACCTCGACGCCATTCTGGCCGTGGGCTATCGGGTGCGCCAAGGCGGGCACCACATTGACGAGGCGGTGATCCGCCGCCGTTTTTCTGCCGGACGGCGCAACCTCGATCAAGCCTACAAGGCCGCTGTGGATACCTGGGCAGAATATGACAATGTCGGCGAAGAGCCGACCCTCTTGCAATGGGGAGAAAACCGATGAGCACCAAAGACATTTCCAATGCCAAAGACCCCGACCTGCGCGCATCCCTGGGGGCGTTGCGGCGGGCCGCCCAACAGGCAAACACCGAGAAAACGCTCAAACCATGACCGAAACCAACCAAAAACAACTGGGCAATACCCTCTGGAGCATCGCCGACCAACTGCGCGGGGCGATGGATGCGGACGACTTCCGCGACTACATGCTGTCTTTTCTCTTTCTGCGCTACCTCTCCGACAACTACGAGACGGCGGCGAAGAAGGAACTGGGCAAGGATTACCCCGATGTGGGCAAAGACACGCGCAAGGTGCCGCTGGCGCTCTGGTACGCCAACAACGCGGACGACATTCCGGCCTTCGAGAAGCAGATGCGCCGCAAGGTGCATTACGTTATTGAGCCACAGCACCTCTGGAACAGCATCGCCAACCTGGCCCGCACGCAAAACGCGGAGCTGCTCAACACGCTGCAGGCGGGCTTCAAATACATCGAGACGGAATCCTTCGAGAGCACCTTTCAGGGCCTGTTCTCCGAGATCGACCTGAGTTCGCCCAAGCTGGGCAAGACCTACACCGACCGCAACGCCAAGCTCTGCACCATCATCCAGAAAATCGCCGAAGGGCTGGCGGAGTTTTCCACGAACATCGACGCGCTGGGCGATGCCTATGAATACCTGATCGGCCAGTTTGCCGCTGGGTCGGGCAAGAAGGCGGGCGAGTTCTATACGCCGCAGCAGATTTCCGACATCCTCTCCGCCATCGTCACGCTGGACAGTCAGGAACCGAAAACCGGCACCAAAAAACGGCTGGAGAGCGTGATGGACTTCGCCTGCGGCTCCGGCTCGCTGCTGCTGAACGTGCGCAAGAGGGTGGCCAAGGCGGGCGGCACCATCGGCAAAATCTACGGCCAGGAAAAGAACATCACCACCTACAACCTCGCGCGCATGAACATGCTGCTGCACGGGGTGAAAGACACGGAGTTCGAGATCTTCCACGGCGACACCCTGCTCAACGAGTGGGACATGCTGCGCGAGCAGAACCCGGCGAAGAAGCCGAGCTTCGACGCCATCGTCGCCAATCCGCCCTTCAGCTACCGCTGGGAGCCCACCGACGCGCTGGCCGACGACGTGCGTTTCAAAAGCCACGGCCTCGCGCCGAAATCCGCTGCCGACTTCGCCTTTTTGCTGCACGGCTTTCATTTCCTGAAAGACGAAGGCGTGATGGCGATCATCCTGCCCCACGGGGTGCTATTCCGGGGAGGGGCGGAGGAACGCATCCGCACCAAGCTGCTGAAAGACGGCCACATCGACACCGTCATCGACTTGCCAGCGAACCTGTTCTATTCCACCGGTATTCCGGTTTGCGTCCTCGTGCTGAAAAAGTGCAAGAAGCCCGACGACGTGCTGTTCATCAACGCCGCCGAGCATTTCGTGAAAGGCAAGCGCCAGAACCAATTGAGCAAGGAACATATCAAGCGGATTGTCGATACCTACCAGTTCCGCAAGGAAGAACTGCGCTACGCCCGCCGCGTGGACATGGCGGAGATCGAGAAGAACGACTTTAACCTGAATATCTCCCGCTACATCAGCACGGCGGTGGCCGAGGAGGAAATCGACCTCGCGGCGACCCATGCGCGCCTGGTGGACATCGAGCGGGCGATCCAGATCGCGACGGCGAAACACAACGCTTTCCTCAAAGAACTCGGTATGCCGCTGTTACCGTCGGCGGACTGAAAATTTACATGACTTAGAGCGCGGTGCTTCGTAAAATAAGGACTTATGCGATACGGTAAGATAATTTCAGTGCGCCGGCCTGGATGGACTCGGAGATAGGAAAGCGTTACGTCGAGCGCGAGGAATCTCGCGAGCGCTTCAAGCAGGAAGCCTTGGCCTCATGGACGGCCTACAAGGAAACCGGCCGACACCTGACCGGCCAGGAAGTGCGCGCCTGGTTGAGCTCCTGGGATACTGATGACGAAAAGGCTATTCCTGAGTGCCACGAGTAACCGTCACCGAAGGCGCAGCGGAAGGCTTGGAACGCTGCCGGCAGTTTCTGGCGTCCACGGCCCTGGTAGTACCACAAGGCGCATAAAACCCGCAGGTGAAAAAAAGGAGGTAGGCACAGGCTGATCATGAACCCGATTACCTGCTGCAAGGAGCCTTATCGGAATGTCTCAAACCCGTTTACAATCAGTTTTACCCGGTGAACCTGCTGATTCCCCGGATTTTATTCGGAACAATGTGACACTGCCGCCCCCGTACCGGGATGAAAATCAGCAGGTTGAGGCGTTGCTGTCGGCGCTCAACGGCAAGCTGAACTGGCTGAATGTCATTGATCAGGCGCGGCCCTGGGTGGAGGCGGTACGCAAGCAGCCAGCCCCGTTCTGGGCGTTGGAATCGCTGTTGCGGGAATACCCCATCACCAGTGCCGAAGGCTTGGCCTTGATGCGTCTGGCCGAGGCCCTGCTGCGGGTGCCCGATACCGGCACCGCAGCGCTGCTGGCGGCGGACCAGTTGGGCAGAGCGCGCTTTGCCGGTGAAGAAAAACAGTCCTGGATCACCCAGATTTCCGGTCGCGTGCTGATTTTATCTCGCCGTCTGCTCGCCGAAAAAGAAACGCGCAGTCTGGTGCAAAGACTTGGTATGAATACCGTAGTGACGGCTGTGGTGCGTGCCATTGCGCTGCTAGGTCGGCAGTTTGTACTCGGACAGGATCTTGGCGAGGCGCGCCGGCGCTCCGCAGAGGCCCGGAAAAAACAGCCCGCACTATGTTATTCCTACGATATGCTCGGAGAGGGTGCCCGCAATAGTGCCGATGCGACCCGCTACGCGGCTTCTTATGAATCCGCATTGAGAGCACTCGCCACGCAAACCGGTAATGGAGGTCCTCGGGAACGCGATGGTATCTCCATCAAACTGTCAGCATTACACCCGCGCTTCGAAGAAGCCCAGCGCGCCCGTCTTTGGAGAGAACTTTTCCCCAAGCTGCAGCAACTGGCCGAGTTGGCCGCCCAGGGACGCCTGAATCTGACGCTGGATGCAGAAGAAAGTGATCGCCTTGAGTTGCAGCTCGATTTGCTGGATGCCTTGCAACAGCATATTGCCGGGCATGCGACTTGTGCAGGCTGGGACGGGATGGGTATTGCCGTGCAGGCGTATCAGAGCCGGGCGGATGCTGCCATTGATGAAGTTCTGGCCCGGACGCGTCGCAACCAGAGCCGTTTGATGTTGCGTCTGGTCAAGGGTGCTTACTGGGATATGGAAATCAAGAGAGCCCAGGAAATGGGTTTGTCCGGTTATCCGGTGTTCACCCATAAACATCATACCGATATCAGTTATCTGGCCGCTGCAGCGCGTCTCCTTGAAGAGGCGAATGGTCCACAGGCTCTGGTCTATCCGCAATTTGCCACCCACAACGCAGCGACCATTGCCGCGGTTTTGCAATTGGCGGATCAGCAACCCGATGCCCGTTTTGAGATGCAGCGCCTGCATGGTATGGGAGAAGGGATTTACCGGGAAGTTTTACGCCACGCCCGCATTCAGCACTTGCGGATATATGCCCCGGTAGGCCGTCATCGGGATCTGCTCGCCTACCTGGTGCGCCGCCTTCTCGAAAATGGGGCCAACACGTCTTTTATTCATCAGCTGGCCAATCAGCATGTGGCAGCCGAAGATTTGCTGGTCAGCCCGCTCTGGCGGGCTGAAGAAGTGGCACTGCCCAAACCGATAGAGATTTACGGCCGTTTGCATGGTGAATTGCGACTGAACAGTCAAGGAATGGATATGACTTATATTGTGGAACGCGGCCCGGTTCTGGAAGCTGCCCTGGCGCTGCGGGTACAGACCCCCGAAGAAATACAGGTGGAAGAGGTGGATCCGTTGATGCGCACGCTGCATGCCGGGCAAACACGCTGGGATGCGGTGCCCGTGGAGCGACGCGCCGAGATTTTGACCCAGGCGGCAGAGCTGCTGGAAACCCGACGGGATTCAATGATTGCTCTGGTGATGCGCGAAGCGCACAAAACTTTGGCAGATGCTGTGGCCGAACTGCGCGAAGCTGTGGATTTTTGCCGTTATTATGCCATTCAGGCCAAGACGCTCATGCGTAAGGAAGCCCTGCCCGGTCCTACCGGTGAGGCCAATTCCCTGAGTTTGCGGGGGCGTGGTGTGTTCGTTTGTATCAGCCCCTGGAATTTCCCCTTGGCGATTTTTGCCGGACAGGTTGTAGCGGCTCTGGTTACGGGCAATAGTGTGGCTGCCAAGCCCGCCGAACAGACCATGGCTATTGCCAAAGCTTTTGTCGCACTGCTGTGGGAAGCAGGTGTTCCCCGCGATGTGCTGGCGCTGATGCCGGGTGCTGGCGAAACCGTGGGTGCCGCTCTGGTGGCGCATCCGCTGACCAGCGGGGTGGTGTTTACCGGTTCGACGGGTGTTGCTCGCCACATTCATCAGGCCCTGGCCGTCAAAGAGGGCCCCATTGTGCCCTTGATTGCCGAAACCGGAGGCATCAATGCCATGATTGTGGACTCCACCGCTCTGGCCGAGCAGGTGGTGGATGCGGTGATTGCCTCGGCATTTCGTTCCGCCGGACAAAGATGTTCTGCACTGCGTTTGCTATGTGTGCAGGAAGAATGCGCGGAAGAAATTCTGACCATGCTGAAAGGCGCCATGCACGAGCTGGTGATTGGCCCTACGGTAGAATATGCCACTGATGTGGGACCAGTGATTGATGCCGACGCGCAGTCCAATATCCTTGCCCAAATGGCCCGTATTGAGCAGGGCGGAGGAAGATTGCTGGCCCGTTGTGCCTGGCCCGCATCCTTGCTGGAAAATGCCCACGCTACGGATATTTCTGTAGCGCTGACGATGCAGGATGATCAGCAGCGGGATCTGCATTTTGTGGCCCCCTGTGCTTACGCCATTAGCCATGTCAGTCAGGTTCGCGAGGAAATATTTGGTCCGGTGCTGCAGGTGGTCACCTGGAAAGCCGGACAAATCGACGCGCTGATTGATGCTATCAACGCTTTGGGATTCGGACTGACTTTGGGTGTCCAGACCCGGATTGATGACCGGGCGGCACATATTGCTGCGCGGTCCCGCTGCGGTAATGTGTACGTGAACCGCAACATGATTGGTGCAGTGGTTGGTGTGCAACCATTTGGTGGAGAAGGGTTAAGTGGAACCGGCCCGAAAGCCGGTGGTCCACATTATTTGTTGCGGATGGTGGCGGAACAGGCGGTGAGCATCAATACCACGGCAGCTGGAGGCAATGCGGAATTGCTGTCGCAGGGTCGACTGTGATCATTATACGGGGACCTTCAGCACCGGCGCATCAAAGCCCTGTTCCCGTAGGCGGATTTCACGCAAGGGCGCAGAGCGTTCAAAATCCCTGATCACTTCGAGGACATCGTGATCAATGAAACCCACATGTTCACCATCCAGTATGACCTCTGCGCCCTTTGGCAGTCGTTCCAGGATGTGGGAAAGTCGCGCCTTGTTGACAAATGTCACCTCCCGGTTCAAGGCAATTTTATAAGCGGGGCCCTCCCGGCCAATCTCTATGGCACTATGGTAATTGGCCTTGAGGACAAAGAACACCCCGGCCAGCAGGCCGATGATCACGCCGGTAATCAGGCTGGTGAATAAAATGGCAACGATGGTGATGAGGAAGGGTAAATACTGGGATTTATCCAGCTTGAACATTTTTTGGAAAATGTTTGGGTGGGCCAGCTTGAAGCCGACGAAAATCAGAATGGATGCCAAGGCAGCCAGCGGAATCTGGTTCAACAACGTCGCCAGAAACAGCACGGCGAGTAGCAGGAACAAGCCATGCAGAAAGGCACTTGCCTTGGTGCGGGCCCCGGCAGCCACGTTGGCCGTACTGCGCACGATAACCGCCGCCACAGGAAGCCCGCCGATCAGACCGCTGGCAATATTGGCCACACCTTGTCCGAGTAATTCGCGATCAAGGGGCGTACGTCGTTTGAATACATCCAGTTTGTCCGTTGCCTCGACGGATAACAGGCTCTCCAGACTGGTGATAAAGGTGAGGGCGATGGCGGTCACCCAGACGGCTTTCGATCCGATCATCCCCCAGTCCGGCATTTGCAGCATGCCCTGCAGATCCGCAACGGAGCGGATGATCGGCAGATTGACCAGGTTATGGCCGCTGACGGCCAGACCTGGAACGGCGTAGAGGAACAATGTGTTGAGCAGGGTGCCCAAGATCACCGCCATGAGTGGTCCCGACAGCCAGGTCTGTTTACGCAGTACCGCCACCTTGTCCCAAGTGATGAGAACCGAAAGGGCGAGTACGCTGACCAGCAGTGCGCCCCATTCCAGGTGGGCGAGGGCAGCGATGACACCAGTGAAGGTATTCTCGCCATGGGCGCTGATGAAATCCTGATTGCCAAATTCGCCCAGGTCAAAACCGATGGCATAAGGAAACTGTTTGAGGATGATGATGATACCGATCGCCGAAAGGATGCCCTGAATGACCGCGGAGGGGAAAAAATATGCGACGACGCCGGCACGGATGGCACCCAGAACGATCTGGATGCCCCCGGCAATGACTACCGCCAGCAGGAAGGCGGAGAAACTCGGCAAAGTCTGCATGGCCAGGAGCACCGTGGCGACGATGGCGGGCGTCGGACCGCTGACGGCCAGTTGCGAACGGCTGAACAAGGGGACCAGCAGGCCGCCCATAACGCCCGCAATCAGTCCGGCGATCATTGGTGTCCCTGACGCCAGAGCTACGCCGAGACAGAGCGGCATCGCTACCAGGGCGACGACCACGGCAGCGGGCACATCCGTGCGCAGATTTTTGAATGGCGAAAGATTGGCGCTGTTTTCCATATCGTGTCCTCAGGCCAACGGCTCGAACTGATGTTTCTCCGCACGATAGCTGAGGAGAGTGCCTTCTTCCATGTCGAAGTACCAGCCATGCAACTGCAACTCACCCCGCACCACGCGGCGGCGCACACTGTCGAAGGTCAGCAGGTTTTCAAGAGAAATCAGAATGCTGGCTTTTTCCAGTGCACGTGCCTGCTCTTCCGGGCTGGCATCGGCGTACTCCCGCAGCACGTCGGACCGGGCGTCTTTGGCAATCTCCACCCAGGGGCCGACATATTTGCCGTCGCTACCGTGAAGCAGCGCTTTTATGCCGCCGCAGTGTGAGTGGCCGTTGATGATGATATGTTCGACTTCCAGGCGGCTGACTGCGAATTCCACTGCAGCACTGGTACCGTGGAGATGGCCATCCTGCTCCGCCGGCGGCACGAGATTGGCGATATTGCGCACTACAAAAATGTCCCCGGGCTCGCTGCCGTAGAGGGCTGTGGGGGTGACCCGGGCATCGGAGCAACCCACCAGCATGACTTTCGGGCTTTGCCCATTATCCACGAGGGAATCGAAAAGGTCGGGGCGATCATCATAATAGGTACGGTGGAACGCCTTGAAGCCGTTGATCATGGCATCGGTCACGTCGTTTTTCATGGCTGTCACTCCCTCGTTATCGGTTGAAATTCAGACGTAAAGCGCCAGTTGGACCATGACGCCGACAACAAGGTTCAATAACCATATGCTTAGTTAATGATGGTCCGAAATGATTATAAAAAAGCCCTCGGAACAACGAGGGCTTCTTCACGGCTCCAGAGGTGGATGTCAACCGTGCCGGGCGCGAACCTGACGGGCTGCTTCGACCATATTCTCCAGTGCCGGGGTGACTTCCGCCCACTTGCGGGTTTTCAGACCACAGTCGGGATTGATCCAGAGACGTTCGGCGGGAACCACTTTAACTGCCTTCTCCATCAGACCCACCATCTCTTCGACGCTGGGGACGCGCGGGGAGTGGATGTCGTAGACGCCCGGTCCGATTTCGTTGGGGTAGTTGAAGGTTGCGAAGGCGTCCAGCAGCTCCATCTGCGAGCGGGAAGTCTCGATGGTGATGACATCGGCATCCATGGCCGCAATGGCGGGCAGAATGTCGTTGAACTCCGAGTAACACATGTGTGTGTGAATCTGGACATCATCGGGGGCGACCTGCGCCGAAATCCGGAAGGCGCGGGAGGCCCACTCGAGGTAGTGACCCCAATCCTTGCGCTTGAGGGGCAAACCCTCACGGTAGGCCGGTTCGTCGATCTGGATGATGCCGATGCCTGCGTCGATCAGGTCCTTGACCTCATCACGGATGGCCAGGGCGATCTGTAGTGCAGTACGTTCCCGGGGTTGGTCATCGCGGACGAAAGACCATTGCAGAATGGTCACCGGACCCGTGAGCATGCCCTTCATGGGCCGCTGGGTGAGAGACTGGGCGTACTTGCTCCAGGCTACCGTCATCGGAGTGGGACGGGAGACGTCGCCGAAAATCAGCGGCGGTTTGACGTAGCGTGAACCATAGCTCTGTACCCAGCCATGACGGGTAAAGGCGAAACCGGCGAGCTGCTCACCAAAGTATTCCACCATGTCATTGCGTTCCGGCTCACCGTGGACGGGTACGTCGATGCCCAGACGTTCCTGTTCCTTCACCACCAGGGCGATTTCTGCTTCCATGGCTTTCTGGTAATCAGCGTTGCTCAACTCACCCTTGCGATTCTGCAGGCGGGCTTTACGGATCTCGGGAGTCTGCGGGAAGCTGCCGATGCTGGTGGTGGGGAAGGCAGGCAGTTTGAAACGGGCGCGCTGCGCGGCTTCGCGGGTGGGGAAAGGGCTCTTGCGCCGACCATCATCCTGACCCAGTCCCTCCAGACGCTGGGCGACCGCCGGGTTGTGAATGCGTGGCGAGCTTTTGCGTGAGGCGGCGGCTGCGCGGGCGGCGGCCAGTTCCTGTGCCACCGACTCGACGCCTTCATTCAGCGCGCGTCCGATGATGGCGACTTCGTCCAGTTTCTGTACCGAGAAGGACAGCCAGGACTTGAGTTCGGCGTCCAGCTCGGTCTCCTGCTCCAAGTCTACCGGAGTGTGCAGCAGGCTGCAGGACGGTGCCACCCAGAGGCGATCACCGAGTTGTTTGTGAGCGGGTTGCAGCAGTTCCAGAGCAGCGTCCAGATCGGCGCGCCAGACGTTACGGCCATCGACGACGCCAAGGGAGAGTACCTTGTCGGCGGGATAGTCGCTGAGGAAACTGTTCAATTGCTGCGGCGCACGGCGCAGATCCAAGTGTACGCCGGCCACCGGCAGCGCCTTCAGTGCTTTGGCATGGTCGGCGACGGAGTCAAAATAGGTCGCCAGCAGCACCTTGGGCGTCTTGTGACTGTGCAGTGCCTGGTATGCGGATTCCAGCGCCTTGACCCATTCCTGGGGGAGATCGAGGGCGAGGGCAGGTTCGTCGATCTGTACCCATTCGACACCCATTTCCGCCAGACGCGCGAGTATCTCGGCATAAACCGGCAGGACCTTGGACAGCAGGGTCAACCGGTCAAAACAAGCGGTCCCGATCGGGGCGCCATGGCCATGACAGGCGCTGTCATCGTGATGATGTTGCGCTTCATGGTGTGCTTCTGCTTTCAGGTCCTTTTCCTTGCCCAGCCACAGATAGGTGATGGGGCCGACCAGTACGGGTTTGGCCTTGAGACCCAAGGACTGCACCTCTTTCACCTGATCAAACAGACGCTCGCTGCTGAGGCGGAAATCCATCCCCTCGTGGAACTCGGGGACGATGAAATGATAGTTGGCATCGAACCACTTGGTCATTTCCATGGCTGGCTGGGTGGCGGAGCCGCGGGCCATGGCGAAGAAGGTGTCCAGACCGACCTGACCGCCGGCGAAGCCGTAACGGGGCGGAATGGCACCAAGGGTGCAGCTCATGTCGAGCATGTGGTCGTAAAGGCTGAAATCACCGACGGGTACCAGATCCATGCCGCAGGTCTGTTGAATCCGCCAGTGACGGTCACGTAACTGGGCAGCGCGGGACTGCAACTCCTGCTCGTCAATTTCCCTGGACCAGAAGCTTTCCAGCGCCTTCTTCAGCTCGCGCTTGTGGCCGATACGGGGAAAACCGAGACTGTGGACCGATGTCATGGGCATTACTCCTCTGCGAAAATTGCCGCCATCATGCCCTGCCATGTCGGTGGGCTCAAGAGGGAATTTTTAGGCGTGGTGATGAAAAGCATTCATTAGTCCATCCGGAACCCGCGATGCAGTGCGACAATCCCGCCGGAGAGGTTGAATACCTCCACCCGCTCCAACCCGGCATCTTCCATCATTATTTTGAAGGTTTCCTGATCGGGGAAGCGGCGGATGGATTCCACCAGATACTGGTAGCTCTCACGGTCTTTGGCCACCAGTTCGCCAATTCGCGGCAATAACTTGAAGGAGTACATATCATATACGGTCTGCAAACCGGGCCAGCGTGGATGGGAGAATTCGAGGATCAATACCCGCCCACCGGTTTTCAGCACCCGATGAATTTCTTTCAGCGCCCTTTCCGGGTGGGTCATATTGCGAATACCGAAAGCCAGGGTGACCAGATCGAATTCGCGGTCAGGGAAAGGCAGATCCTCGGCGTTGGCCTCGACAAACTCCACTCCCGCGATGATGCCTTTGTCAGCCAGCCGACTTTCCCCCACCGCCAGCATCTCGGGATTGATGTCCGAGACCACGATGGAGCCGTTGGGCCGCACCCGCGGATAAATGGCGGCCGCCAGATCGCCCGTACCACCCGCCAGATCCAGTACCCGCTGCCCCGGCCGGGGCCGGGCGAGATCTACGGTAAAGCGTTTCCACAAACGGTGGACCCCGAGGGACATGAGATCGTTCATCAGGTCATATTTGCTGGCGACGTTGCTGAAAACCCCCCTGACGAGTTGCTCCTTCTCCGTCTCGGGTACCTCCTGGTAGCCGAAGTGGGTGGTCGGCACCAGTGCCTGACTCTGTTCCCCATTTTCGTGATGTGCGCTCATATGGTCTACTCCCCTGTTCTTTATCGGATTTGTGGTGCGGCGTTGGTTCAGGCAGTACGCAAAAACAGACTGCCTCTCTCACTAATATAGTTGCGCAGACGATCGGGGAAGTCCGCAGTTACCGATCCCGCCACTTCCGGCAGCTCCATGAGCAACGCCGTCAAACGTCGCAGTTTGCCCAAGGATTCCCAGCGCGGCAATGGGCGCAGGGTATGGAGGATTTCCATGCGCATGAACAGGGGAGCCAATGCGGCGTCTATCAGACTGAAGTCATCGCCAGCAAAGAATGCGCCGTTTCCCATGGCTTTATCCAGTCGCTCCAGTTTATCAAAAAGCTGACGACTGGCGGCGGTAAAACGCTCTTCTCCCTGAGCGACCATCATCTGCATCTGATCGCCCAGTATTTCGCTGCCGAAGGCAATCCAGGCGCGGTGCTGCGCCCGCTCCAGCGGGTCGGCAGGATGCAGCGCGGGGGCGATGGTTTCGTCCAGATATTCATTGATGACCTGCGAATCGAAAAGAACGGTGTGTTCATCGATCTTCAGGCAGGGGACTTTGCCCAGGGGCGACAGGGCCAGAAACCACTCCGGCTTATGCGCCAGATCAATGTGGGTGAGGGTGAAGCCCACCTGCTTGTGGAGCAGGGTGATGACGGAGCGCTGCACGTAAGGGCAGAGGGGAAAGCTGATGAGTTCTAGTCGCATGGCGTTCTCCTGCAGCGGGTCAGTGCACCTTCAGGGCGCAACGATAGAGGGCGACCTCGCCGAAAAGATTGGGCAACAGGCGGTTGCGCCAGGTCTCGCGACGCAGATCGTTCAGCACGACCCGCTGATGGACGGCAATCCCGTTATCATGGCACAGCGACTCGAAATCGCGGATCGTACACAGATGGATATTCGGCGTATCGTACCACGTATGGGGCAAAACATCCGTCATGGGCATGCGGCCACGGATACCCAGTTGCCAGCGCGCGTGCCAGTGCCCCATGTTGGGAAAAGTGACGATGACCTCGCGTCCCACCCGCAGCATCTCCAGCAGCAGTTCGCGCGGGTAGGTTGTAGCTTGCAGGGTCAGGGAAAGGACTACCGTATCGACGCTTTGATCGGCAAAATTACGCAAACCTTGATCGAGATCCTGCTGAATCACCGGTATGCCGCGGCGTATGGCCGCCACCACCCTCGCCTCCTCGATTTCCACGCCATAGCCCTGCACCCCTTTTTCGGCGCGCAGGTAAGCCAACAGTTCGCCTTCCCCGCAACCCAGATCGAGGATACGGCTCCGGGGGGCAATCCAGTCGGCGATGATCGCCAGGTCCTTACGCAGGGTCATGCGCCGACCTCTTCAGCAACCCGCCCCAGATAGGTGCCCAGCACTGCCACGTATTGGGGGATGGGCATCAGGAAAGAATCGTGACCATGCTCTGCCTCGATCTCCGCATAACTGACGTCCCGGTTACAGGTATACAGGGCTTGCACGATTTCGCGGGAGCGTTCCGGAGAGAAGCGCCAGTCCGAGCTGAAGGAAATCACCAGAAAGTTTGCCCGAGTGGAGGCAAAGGCCTCGGCCAGATTGCCCCCCCAGGCGCTGGCCGGATCAAAATAGTCCAAGGCCTTGGTGATATAAAGGTAGCTGTTGGCATCAAAGCGCTCCACAAAGCTGGAGCCCTGATAACGCAGATAACTCTCCACTTCAAAATCCACGTCGAAGCCGAAGGAGAAAGCCTTGCCGCCCCGGGTGTCGCGGCCGAATTTGGTACGCATGGCGTTGTCGGAGAGATAGGTGATATGGCCGATCATGCGTGCCAGCGACAGGCCGCGACGCGGTTTGGTGTTGTGCGCATAATAACGGCCGTTATAAAAGTCCGGATCCGTCATGATGGCTTGCCGGCAAACCTCGTTGAAGGCGATGTTCTGGGCGGTGAGCTTGGGTGCGGCGGCGATGACCACAGCATGCCGCAGGCGCTCCGGATAATCCATGCTCCACTGCATCACCTGCATGCCGCCAAGGCTGCCTCCCACAACCGCCGCCCACTGTTCAATGCCCAGATAGTCTGCCAGTTCGGCCTGGGTTTTCACCCAGTCGCGCACGGTGACCATGGGAAAATCCAATCCCCAGGGTGCACCGGTTTCCGGGTTGGTACTGGCTGGGCCGGTGGACCCCTTGCAGGAGCCGATGAAGTTGGCGCAGACAAAGAAAAACCGCTCCGTATCCATGGCCTTTCTCGGTCCCAGCAAGTGTTCCCACCAGCCGGGTTTGCGATCGTCCATGCTGTGATAGCCCGCTGCGTGGTGGTCGCCGGAAAGGGCATGGCAGAGCAGGATGGCGTTGCTCCGCTGCGCATTGAGTGTGCCGTAGGTCTCGTAGGCGAGGGTGTAGCCGGGCAGCCAGCGCCCGCACTCCAGCTCCAGAGGTGCCGAAAAGGTCACAGTCTGCGGGGTCACCAGTCCAACGGAATCGACGGGTATCTCTACTGGCATTATGCACTTCGATTTATAGGGAGAGCTGAAAGAGTCTAATCGCGCCGGCCCCCAGCTACAAGACGTGCCGGACAGATCCTGGTGCAGGTGTTTTGTCATGACCCGCATTCTTGGCTACACTGATCCCTGTTGTACCGGCCTGGTACAGGAATTGCGCGCAGGCCGTTTGTCCTTAGTCCGGGAGCAGCGCTTTGGCTTGGAATTGGTTGAATCGAATGATGACCTGGGTGGAAGGTGGAGCCGAGTTGGTAGCGGTGCGCCCCAAGCCATGGCTTGCCTTCGCCGCCGGGGCCCTGATCTTCGCCGCCATTCCCTTTCCGGGTTGGCTTATGGACGCGCTGGCACCGCTTGGATTGCTGGTCGGTCTGCGCATCGCCGGCCGCAGTGAGGGAGAGGAATACACCCCGCAGCAAACCCGGCACGCACTCCATGTGGCCGTTTTATGGGGCATGGTATTCGCGATATTCGGGATGATCTTCGAGTTCGGCCAGGATACGGTAGTGATGGGGGCCATCCTCGCCGGAATTCAGATGCCCTGGAATGACGGGTCTGGCTTGGGGCAGGGGTTCTGGGGCTGGTGGTTCGCATTCGGCGAGCGCTTCTCCAATCTGGCGCTCATGCCCTACTTCTGGTTCTCTCCCGCCTTTTTTGGTATCGCCCTTGCACTGCATAAAGGGCATGGCTGGCTGGAATCAGAGGTAGAAACCACGCTGACCCTGATTTTCCGGCCGGAGTTGCGCGACCCCCTGATTGCCCTGTGGGCCGCCATTCTGATCAGCAATGTGCTGATGCCCGCATTCTCTCAGCTTTGGCTCGGACTAGTGGTCTGGGTGCTTGGGCCACCGGTCATTTATGTGGCTTATCAGGATATTTTTGCGGACAAACAGCGGCCACGCCGTGGCAAGAAAGAAAAGGCGGCACCAAAGTTCGTTTTGCAGGGCCATCCCCAGCCGGTGCGTATCAAGATCTGAGCCGGCGCATGTCCAGGCGCTGGCGCCGGATGAAAGAGATTCATGGGTTATGCCAATTTTTCACCCTTGCTGTGACCGTGTGCATCCATTAGTGTTTACGCCTGCTTTTTCTGAAGCCCAAGGAGTTTCGCCATGTTTTCCAAGACCCTGACCATCGCTGATTTTGACCCCGTGCTTTGGGATGCCATGCGCAAAGAAACCCGGCGTCAGGAGGATCATGTCGAGCTCATCGCTTCCGAGAACTATGCCAGCCCCATGGTAATGGCCGCGCAGGGCTCGGTGCTGACCAACAAATACGCAGAAGGCTATCCTGGTAAACGCTACTATGGCGGTTGCGAGTACGTAGATATCGCCGAGCAGCTCGCCATGGACCGTGCGCTGGAGCTTTTTGGCGCCGAACATGCCAATGTCCAGGCGCACTCCGGCTCGCAGGCCAATCAGGCTGTTTACTTGTCCGTGCTCCAGCCCGGTGACAAGATCATGGGCATGAGCCTTGCTCATGGCGGCCACCTGACCCACGGCGCCAAAGTGAACGTGTCCGGCAAGCTTTTTCAGGTGGCGGCTTATGGCGTGCGCGCGGAAGACGGCCGCATCGATTATGACGCCATGGCGGAGCAGGCGGAGCGGGAACGCCCGAAGATGATCGTCGCCGGTGCCAGTGCCTACTCTCGCGTCATCGACTTCGCCCGCATCGGCGAGATTGCCCGCAGCATCGGCGCCTATCTGCTGGTGGACATGGCGCACATCGCCGGCCTTGTGGCCACGGGCCTGCACCCCAGCCCCGTGCCCCATGCGGATTTTGTCACCACCACCACCCACAAAACCCTGCGCGGTCCTCGCGGCGGATTGATCCTCTGCCGGGAGCAATATGGCAAAAAAGTGAACTCCCTGATCTTCCCCGGCTTACAGGGGGGGCCGCTGATGCATGTCATCGCTGCCAAGGCCGTCGCCTTCCGTGAAGCGCTGCGGCCGGAGTTCAAGTCCTATCAGCAGCAGGTCATTCATAACGCGCAAACCTTGAGCAAGGTGTTGGCGGGGCGTGGTTATGGCGCGGTTTCGGGTGGTACCGACAACCATCTCTTCTTGCTGAACCTGGGCGAGAAGGTCACGGGTAAGGAGGCGGAAGAGGCACTGGGACAGGCCAATATCACCGTCAACAAGAATGCCGTGCCCTTCGATATCCGCCCCCCGGCGGTTACCAGCGGCATCCGGATTGGTACGCCGGCCGCTACCACGCGAGGTTTTGGCGAGGCCGAAATGCATCGCCTGGGCAACGGCATTGCGGATGTCCTGGATGCGAGCAGCGATGCTGCGGTCATTGAGCGGGTCCGTGCAGATATGGAGGCCCTCTGCCATCAGTTCCCGGTGTACGGCTGAGTATTCATGCATTGTCCGTTCTGTGCCTACGCCGATACCCGCGTGGTGGATTCCCGCCTCGCGGATGACGGTGGAAGTGTACGGCGGCGGCGCGAATGTCCTGAGTGCGGGCAACGCTTCACCACCTTTGAACGGGCAGAGCTGGCGTTGCCCATGGTCGTCAAGACCGATGGACGACGCGAATCCTTCAGCGAAGACAAACTCCAGCGGGGTCTGACCCGGGCATTGAGCAAGAGGCCGGTAGCCACTGCGCGGGTGGATGCCGCCGTGCGGATGATCCAGCGCCGTATCCGCGAACGCGGTGAGCGGGAGATCCCGGCGCGCCTCATCGGCGAACTGGTGATGGAGGCTTTGCGTGACCTCGATCCTGTCGCCTATGTGCGTTTTGCCTCTGTTTACAGGCGCTTTGAGGACGTCGATGCGTTCAGCGTGGAGATTGCGCGGATGAAGGAGGCGGAGGTCCCCGGCGGGGGAGACGATCCGAATCGTGGCGACTGAGCAGGATCTTGCCTTCATGGCTGAGGCTCTGGTGCTTGCGAAGCAGGGCCAGTACAGCGCGCACCCCAATCCCTGTGTTGGTGCTGTTCTGGTCAAAGACGGACGCGTCATCGGGCGGGGCGCTCATCTGCAGGCCGGTGAGGCGCATGCGGAGGTTCTTGCGCTGAAGGAGGCGGGTGCTGCTGCGCGCGGCGCTACGGCTTATGTGACTCTGGAGCCTTGCAGTCACTATGGCCGTACGCCGCCCTGTGCGGATGCGCTGATTGCCGCGGGTATCGCGCGGGTGGTGATTGCCATGCGCGACCCTAACCCTCTAGTGGCGGGGCGCGGCGTGGAACGTTTGCGCGCCGCCGGCGTGGTGGCCGAGGAGGGCTGCCTGGAAGCGGCGGCAGAAGCCCTGAATCCTGGATTTCTGCGCCGGATGCGCCATGGCCGCCCCTGGATGCGGCTCAAGCAGGCCATGAGTCTGGACGGCCGGGTGGCGCTTGCCAACGGACAAAGCCAATGGCTGACGGGCGAGGCGGCGCGTGCGGATGTGCAGCAGGAGCGCGCACGGGCCAGTGCCATCCTTGTCGGCATCGGCACGGTGCTGGCCGACAATCCGCGCCTGGCACCACGCCTGGAAACTCCCCTGCGGCGCTATCCGGTGAAAGTCATCGTGGACAGCCATCTGCGCACGCCGCCGGATGCGGCGCTTTTTGGTACACCTGGTGCGGTATGGATTTTCCACCGGCAGGATGCTCCCGTTGCCGCCCGGGCGGCGCTGTGCGCTGCCGGTGCGGAGTTGCTGATCTGTGGCAGCACGGTACAGGGACTGGACTGGCAGGAAGTGACGGGCATGCTGACCGAGCGGCAGATCAACGAGGTGCTGGTCGAAGCGGGGCCTGGCGTCGCTGCCTCCCTGTTCGCGGCTGGTCTGATCGACGAATGGCTGCTTTATGTGGCACCGCTGCTGCTCGGGCAGGATGCGCGGCCGGTGCTTGCTACCGGCCCCTATTCGGATCTCGCGGAGGTGCCGCGCTGGTCGGTGATCCAAAGCTCCCGATTGGGCAACGATATCAAGTGGACATTGCGTCCACAGGAGCGATAGGCGATGTTTACTGGCATTATTCAGGCATTGGGGCAGATCCGCGGGATGCAGCCCCAGAGCGGCGACCTACGGCTGACCGTCGCTGCCGGGAACCTTGATCTTAGTGATGTCCAGTTGGGCGACAGTATTGCGGTTTCCGGCGCCTGCCTGACGGTGGTGGAAGTCCAGCGCGACGCCTTCGCCGTCGATGTCTCCCGCGAAACCCTCGATAAAACCATTCTTGGACGTCTTCAGGTGGGCAGTCCGGTCAATCTGGAAAAAGCTCTGCGACTGGCAGATCGCCTGGGAGGGCATCTGGTCGCTGGCCATGTGGATGGTGTCGGACAGGTTCGCGAAGTGAGCGCCTCGGGACGCTCGCAGGTATTTGCCATCGCCGCACCTCCGGACCTGCTACGCTATGTTGCCGCCAAAGGCAGCGTCTGCGTGGACGGCATCAGCCTGACCGTCAACGCGCTCCGAGGCGACCTGTTCATGCTCAATCTCATCCCCCACACCTTGGCACAGACGACAGCCGCGCAGTGGCGGCCGGGGCAGTCCGTCAATCTGGAGGTGGACCTCATTGCGCGCTATCTGGAACGCTGGGTGGCCACAGGCCCCGGGTCCGGGTTAAAATCAACAGTCGATCGCGATTCACTCGCCGCAAAAGGGTTTCCGGTATGAGCAGTGCCAGTATAAGTTCCGCAGAGGAGATCATCGCCGACATCGCTGCCGGCCGAATGGTGATTCTGATGGACGACGAGGGGCGTGAAAACGAAGGTGACCTGATCATGGCGGCGGAGTTTGTGACACCCGCCGCCATCAACTTCATGGTTTCGCAGGGACGTGGTCTGGTGTGCCTGCCGCTTACCCGTGAGCGTTGCGAGCGATTGCGTCTCCCGCAGATGGTAGGGCATAACACTGCCAACCTCAGCACCGCGTTCACGGTCTCGATTGAGGCCGCCCGCGGTGTCACCACCGGCATTTCCGCCGCCGACCGCGCGGCGACGGTTCAGGCTGCCATTGCCGATGACGCCGGCCCTGAGGACATCGTGATGCCCGGTCACATTTTCCCCCTGGCCGCAGAACCCGGGGGCGTACTCGTTCGCGCCGGTCATACCGAAGCAGCGGTCGACCTTGCGCGACTGGCTGGCTGCAAACCCGCTGGCGTCATCTGCGAAATTCTCAATGCCGACGGCGAAATGGCGCGTTTGCCCGACCTGCTCCCCTATGCTGCGGACCATGGCCTCAAAATTGGCACCATTGCCGACCTGATCCGCTATCGCCTGGAACGGGAGCGGATCGTACAGCGGGAGGCGAGTGGCCCGTGGCATACCCCATATGGCGACTTCGAACTCCACGTTTATCGTGACTGGGTCGCCCGTGAAACGCATTTTGCCCTGGTTCTTGGCGACCTGGAAGCGCATGATGAACCCGTACTGGTACGGGTACAGGTTGGCAAAACGCTGAATGATCTCTTCGCCGGTGAAGCCAGCCCGAATGTCATCGCCTTGCGGCGGATTGCTGCAGAAGGTCGTGGCGTACTGGTCTATCTCCACCATCAGGAGAGTGTCGAAGAACTCCTGCGCGAGATTGCCGCATTGCCTGAAAAGCCCAAGGGGCCTGGTCAGGCAGGCGACGCCGGACGAGTTCTGCGCACCTTTGGTATCGGTGCCCAGATTCTCTCTGATCTGGGGGTGCATCAGGCGGTGGTCCTCAGCGACAGTCAGTTTCAATACCGTGGTATCGGCGGCTTCGGTCTGGAGATCGTCGGCCAGCGTCCCTTTCTGGAAGTCCCCGAGGATGAGTCATGATTCGTCATATCGAAGGCAGTCTGCAGGCCGGTGAGCATCGCTTTGCCCTGTTGGTCAGCCGTTTCAACAGCTTTATCACCCAGCAGCTGGAGCAGGGTGCCATCGATGCGTTGCGCCGTCACGGTGCAAAAGAAGAACAGCTTCATGTCGTTCATGTCCCGGGTGCTTATGAGATGCCGCTGATCGCACAGAAGCTGGCGCGTAGCGGTAATTATGACGCCGTGCTTTGTCTGGGGGCAGTGATCCGCGGCAGTACCCCACATTTTGATTATGTCGCGGCCGAAGTGTCCAAGGGGGTGGCCCAGGTATCCTTGGACACGGGAGTGCCGGTGATTTTTGGGGTGCTGACCACGGACAGCATTGAGCAGGCCATCGAGCGCGCCGGAACCAAAGCAGGCAACAAGGGCTTCGATGCTGCCATGACTGCGCTGGAAATGGTGCAGTTGTTGCGTCAGATCTGAACAGCACTCGATGAAAATCAGTCGCCGTCGTCTGGCGCGTCAAGCTGCTGTTCAGGCCCTCTACCAGTGGCAGATGAACCCGGGCCATTGTGCGGAGATCGAGTTGCAATTTACCTCCGATCCGGAGCGCCTGCAGGGCGCCGATGTCGCTTTCTTTAAAAGCCTCTGGCAAGGAGTCTGTGCCGCAACCTCCGAGCTGGACCCGGCCATCGCCGAGGAAGTGCAGGACCGTCGCTGGGCCGACGAGGTCAGCGAAGTCGAACGGGCGATCCTGCGTCTGGCGGCCTACGAATTGCGGGACTATCCGCAAACGCCATACCGGGTGATCATCAATGAAGCCATAGAACTGGATAAGGACTTTGGTGGTGAGCAAGGCCATCGCTTCGTCAACGCCGTCCTGGATAAACTCGCGCAGAGGTGGCGGGCTGCGGAGATGTTGCAGACCGGTCGCTGATGACACGATGATGGTCTTCATTCTATTCCACAAAATGGAAAGACGTCTTGCCCGGACTTTGAAAACGCTGCCGCCATGTGCTATCTCTTATAAAGCGGTTTTTCATGTCGTTCAGGAGAGTAGTCATGGCGGAAGAGCAACCTAAAAAACGGGTCACAAAGCCCAAGGAAGTTTCAGCGGATCCCAAGGTGGCGCCGACGCCTCGCGCAACGGCGCGGAGTGCGGTCGTCGTGCCCAAGAAGCCCCGGGCTGCCGGACGTCCAAAGTCTCCGCAGGTCTCTGCTGCGGATCGCCAGCGCATGATTGCGGAACGTGCCTACTATCTTGCCGAGGCGCGCGGTTTTGCGGGAGGCGACTGTCAGGCGGACTGGTACGCGGCGGAGTCTTGGATCGACGCTCATCTGTCTGCTTGACGCGTCTGATTTGCGGCGCCTGCGCGGGGAGAGACGCGCAGGCTGTGGCCAGTCGGCAATTCCCGTTTGGCATGGCCTGAAAAACTTCTGGTTATCCGTGAGGTTTTTGGTGTAACCTCGCTATCTGTAAGGTGTGGGCAATCAGCTAGGAGTTTCTATGCGCAATGATCACGATTTCAGTAAACGATTCCTTCCTGCTGTCTGTGGGGCAGTATTTTTGGCGCTTTCTGCGCCCTGGGCCGGTGCGCATACCGCAAGCGGTGTAGCCCCGGAAGATGTGGCTGCCGCCCACTCTGCGGATCTCACCACGGCCAGGCTCGAGAATACGATAGGTACTCGTTGTGCCTTGGGTGACGGAGTTCCGCAAAATTATAGCTTGGCTGCACATTGGTTCAATAAGGCTGCCCTCCATGGTTACGCCAAAGCGGAATACAACCTTGGCATGCAGTATTATTTTGGCCAGGGCGTGAACAAGGATGAAGCCAAAGCAGCTTACTGGTGGGAGAAGGCGGCAGCGCAGGGTATTCCCGCCGCTCAGTACAACCTGGGCAATCTCTATTTCCTGGGGCAGGGGGTGCCGCAGGACTATGGCAAGGCCGGCCTCTGGTGGCGCAAAGCAGCGGCGCTTGGCAACGTACAAGCCAGCCGTAACCTGGCGACTTTAGCGCAAGTACACCCAGAGTACCGGGAGGTGGCTGCTGTTAGGGAAAAGACGGTAGCTGCACCATGACGCGCGACTGATCACCTTCAGTCCGCGCTTCTCCCAGTGTTGCCGGTCGCCGTGTTGTTGCCTTTCTGGACGCGCATGGCGGCTGCATGTTCCTTTTCGAAGTACTCCCGCTTGCCGCGTTCCGCGTTGAGCTGCCCTTCAAGATCGGTCTCGCGTCGTTCATGGCGGCGGATCTTCAGCTTGTTACGGATATGTGTGGGTAGGTAAATCAACATACTCGCAATAAAACCGGCGACAAAACCACTAAGCAGGACCACCCCCTGGGATTGTGCAAACGTCCACGAGAAGAAATGAATGGTGGCGGGTGCTCCGTTCTGAACCGCGAAAATGACAGCCAGCGCCGCTATCAAAAATGAAACGACCATCCACATGACACCCTCCTTTCCCTAGCTCGGTGTATCTGTTGTAACGGACCCCCGCCTACCTTAGTCGCGACGGACAAATATGCTGCGTACCCATCTGGTCCCTGCCCAGAGCGCCATCGGCAGGATAATCAGCCAGGCCCACACCGGCAAATGAAGTACCGGGCTATCCAGCCGGTGCTCCAGCGCCGCAATAATACCCAAGCCTACCACAATAAACGTGCCGCCTACGCTATAGGTAAGTTTTTGCAAACCATTATGCAGTTCCTGCCGAATACCCTGGATGTCGTTGCTACGGATCACCAAGGGTAGTTCACCCTGCTGGGTCTGGCGCAAGATGTTATGAAGGAGCACCGGTATTTCCGGAAGAACCAAACCCCACTGGGGAAAGTATCGTTTCAGCTCGGACCACCAACCCTGCGGACCGCGCTGACGGCTGAGCCATTCTGTCAGAAGCGGCGTAGCCACTTCCCAGATATTGAGTGCCGGGTTGAAATCACGGGCGATGCCCTCGACGTTGACCAGCGTTTTTTGGAGCAGCAGGAGTTGTGGCTGGGTTTGCATATGAAAGGCGCGCGTAGTCTGAAAGAGCCGCAGCAACAGGCTGGCAACGGATATTTCATTCAGCGGTTTTTCGAACACCGGCTCCGCAATGGCACGGATGGCGGTTTCAAAATCCTGCACATTGGTATCCGCTGGGACCCATCCGGCTTCCACATGCGCTTCTGCCACGCGCCGGTAGTCGCGTCGGAAAAACGCAACCATATTTTCTGCAAGGTAATGCTGGCTTGCATCATCCAAGCTGCCCATGATGCCAAAATCCACTGCGATGAAGCGCCCGTTCTTCGGGTCGATGAAAATATTGCCGGGATGCATGTCCGCGTGAAAATATGCGTCACGAAAGACCTGCCGGAAAAAGATTTCCGCAGCGCGCCGCGAGAGCTGATCAAAATCGATGCCGGCATCATGAAGTGCCTCACGCTGACCGATGGGGATACCATAAATGCGCTCCATCACCAGTACCGGAGACGCGCAATAGTCCCAGTATATTTCCGGCACATAGAGCAGTTCCGGTTCTGCGGTAAAATTACGTCGCAACTGACTGGCGTTGGCCGCTTCACGTAGCAGATCCAGTTCCCCGCGAATGACTTTCGCGTATTCTGCGACAACGGCGCGCACCCTCAGGCGCCGGCCTTCCTGAGAGTAGCGCTCCGCGAGATCAGCGAGCAGCGCAAGGATGGCCAGATCCTGTTCGATGATCCATTGCAAGCCCGGCCGTCTGACCTTGATCGCGACCTCGCGGCCATCCAGCAATTGCCCGAAGTGCACTTGGGCAATGGACGCCGCTGCGGCAGGCTGATCATCAAACCGGGAGAAGATCGCATCCAGCGTTTTGCCAAGCGCTGCCTCGATGATCTGCCGGGCAACATTGGAGGGGAAAGGGGGTACTGCGTCCTGGAGTTTCGCAAGCTCATGAGTAATGTGGTCGGGAAGTAAATCCCGGCGGGTTGAAAGCATCTGTCCTAGTTTGATAAAGGTGGGGCCCAGTGTTTCCAAGGCCTCGCGCAGGCGTTCGGCAAAGGAGCCCTGGGGACGCGGCGCCAGCCATGTCATGGGGTTTAGGCGCAACACGGCCTGATATGGTTTTAACAAAGGAAGAAAATACAGCACTTCGTCCAGGCGGTAACGCACCAGAACGCGGGTGATTTGCAGTGTTCGCACAAAACGAAGGAAGGACTGTCGCATGGCGTTTAGTCTATCACGGAAACGATGCCATGCGCCGCCATGGCCGCCGCAAAAAAAGCGGGCCTTGGCTGGCCCGCATCTGCAATATTTGGAAGGAGATTAACGAACGGTCTTCTGAACCTTGATGCTGGAATTGATTTCCACGCGCTGATTCAGGAAGCGGCCTTGGGGGGTAGCGTTCGTGGCGACCGGATTGTCGTAGGAGTGACCCTTCAGTACCATACGATCACTCGCCACCCCGTGATGGGCCAGGTACTGTGCGACACTCTGGGCACGCAGCTTGGACAGCTTGAGATTGTAGGCGTAGGTGCCCACCTTACTGCAATATCCATTGACGTCGAGTACGGCCTCGGGATGATTTTTGGCAAAACTCGCCACTTCGTCCAGTACCCGGATGTCATGATCCAGCAGCTTGTACGAATCGAACTTGAAGTTGATACCGGTGATGGTGATCGGCTTGCTCACCAGGATCGTCTGCTCCACAGGCGCGATGGGGGCAGGTACAGGGGCCGGAGGCGGTGTCGGCGCAGCTGCCACGGCGACCGGCGCGGGCGCACAATAGGCGGGTACTGGACCATCCGTTACCGGACGCCCGCCACGCACGCAGATACCCCGACTGGTGACAACAGGCTTGGCGCCGTGGTTGACTGCATAACCCACATAGCCACCGTCCGCATAGGCTGCGCTGGCGAAAAGCCCCCCGCTGATGGCAACCAGCAGTGTGATACCTTTGATTCCTTTAATATGTTCCATTATCAAAACCCTCCTCTCTCAAGCCCTGGCGAAGCTGCCCGGCAAAAAACCTGCACTATTCTTTTACAGGATGTTGTAAATGGGCAACGATGTCAAGGCGCTGAAAGCGCAGAATACGCATCATTCGTCAAGTTGATGTGCGTTCCGGAAGTTTCCGGACGCCCGGCACCGCTTGACAAAGAAATACCCAGGCCGCACAATGCGCCGCTAATCGTGGGAGGGGTTCCCGAGCGGTCAAAGGGATCAGACTGTAAATCTGACGGCTCTGCCTTCGGAGGTTCGAATCCTCCCCCCTCCACCAAGCTTTTATTTTTATGGCATTCTGCCTAGAGCGGGCGCCAGTATGGCAGGTTTTGATTTGTGCGGGTGTAGTTCAATGGTAGAACCTCAGCCTTCCAAGCTGATGGTGTGGGTTCGATTCCCATCACCCGCTCCAGTGTCCATGCCCACATAGCTCAGTCGGTAGAGCACTTCCTTGGTAAGGAAGAGGTCACCGGTTCGAATCCGGTTGTGGGCTCCATATTTTCGGGTCTTTCTTGGGTCTGGTATTCTTGGGGAGTGTCTGATGTCCAAAGGGAAATTTGAGCGGACGAAGCCGCATGTCAACGTGGGAACGATTGGTCACGTGGACCATGGCAAGACCACATTAACGGCGGCGCTGACGAAGGTGTTGTCGGCGAAGTTTGGCGGAGAGATTCGCGCCTATGATCAGATAGACAATGCGCCGGAAGAGCGGGCGCGAGGGATCACGATAGCGACCTCGCACGTGGAATACGAGACCGCGAATCGTCACTATGCCCATGTAGACTGTCCGGGTCATGCGGATTATGTGAAGAACATGATCACCGGGGCGGCGCAGATGGACGGCGCGATCCTGGTGTGTTCGGCAGCGGACGGCCCGATGCCCCAGACCCGTGAACATATTTTGCTTGCCCGTCAGGTGGGCGTTCCCTATATCGTCGTGTTTCTGAACAAGGCGGACATGGTGGATGACGCCGAGCTGCTGGAATTAGTGGAAATGGAAGTGCGTGAACTGCTGTCCAAGTACGAGTTCCCCGGTGATGACATCCCGGTGATTATCGGCTCGGCGCTGAAGGCCCTGGAAGGGGATCAGAGCGACATCGGGGAGCCTGCGATTTTCCGTTTGGCGGATGCCATGGACAGCTACATCCCGATGCCCGAGCGTCCCATAGACAAACCCTTCCTGATGCCGATAGAAGACGTATTTTCGATTTCGGGTCGTGGCACCGTGGTGACCGGGCGTATTGAGCGTGGTGTGGTGAAGATTGGCGATGAAATCGAGATTATCGGCATTCACAACACCGCCAAGAGCATTGTCACCGGCGTAGAGATGTTCCGCAAGATTCTGGATCAGGGGCAGGCCGGAGACAATGTCGGGGTACTGCTGCGCGGCACGAAGAAAGATGACGTAGAGCGTGGTCAGGTACTGGCCAAGCCTGGCAGCATCAAACCGCATACGCGTTTTGAAGCGGAAGTATATGTGTTGTCGAAAGAGGAAGGTGGTCGACACACGCCGTTTTTCAACGGGTACCGCCCGCAGTTTTACTTTCGTACGACGGACGTAACGGGTGCGGTGGAATTACCGGAAGGTGTGGAGATGGTGATGCCGGGAGACAACATATTGTTCAAGGTTGCGTTGATTGCGCCGATTGCGATGGAGGAAGGTCTGCGTTTCGCGGTACGCGAAGGCGGTCGTACCGTTGGCGCCGGCGTCGTCTCCAAGGTGGTCGAATAAGTTTTCATGTTGTAGTGTTGAACGGCGGCATTGTCCGCCGTTTGCCGTCTGCAGGGCAGTAGCTCAATTGGTAGAGCAGCGGTCTCCAAAACCGCAGGTTGGGGGTTCGAGCCCCTCCTGCCCTGCCATTATTAAAAAGGTGTGGTGTTCATGTCGGAAAAAGTGAAGCTCTATTTTGCGGCAGGATTCGCTGCCCTCGGGGTATTCGCCTATTTCCTCATCCCCATCCACTTCGGTACGTATTACCCTGGTGCGGCGCTGATTCTGGCTTTGTTGATTGCTACCGGTCTTTTCGCTTCCAGCAACAACGGCAAGGCGCTCCTGATCTTTTTTCGGGAAGCATACGTGGAGTTGCTGAAGGTGGTTTGGCCGACGCGCCCCGAGGTCTTGCGCAGTACGGCCATCATTATTGGCTTGATCGTGGTAATTGCCATCTTCCTTTGGCTGGTGGATATGGCACTCCTTGGGATCGTGCGCCTGCTACTCGGAGGAGTCGCGTAAATGTCTATGCGTTGGTATGTGGTTCATGCGTTCTCGGGCTTCGAGAAAAAGGTGCAGGGCGAGATCCGCGAGCGTGCCAATCGGGAGGGGCTTGCCGACAAGTTTGGTGATATCCTCGTTCCCGTCGAAGAAGTGGTGGAAATGCGGGGCGGTCAAAAAACGAGCTCGCAACGAATGTTTTACCCCGGTTATGTCTTGGTGCAGATGGAAATGGACGACGTGACTTGGCACCTCGTCAAGAGCACACCACGGGTCACCGGATTTGTCGGCGGCTCTGTAGGGCGCCCCCATCCGCTGAGCGACGCAGAGACCAACGCCATCATGGACCGCATCAAGGAAGGCGTTGAGAAACCGCGTCCGAAATTCAGTTTTGACGCAGGTGAGCAGGTGCGTGTCGTAGATGGCCCGTTCAAGGATTTCAACGGCGTCGTCGAGGAAGTCAATTTCGAAAAGAGCAAGTTACGAGTTTCGGTGACCATCTTTGGTCGCTCCACGCCCGTAGAATTGGATTTTGGCCAGGTCGAGAAGGCCTGATCGTTTTCAACAGAGGGAGCCTGACGGCGTTCGCACCTCGCAGGAGTTAAATTATGGCAAAGAAAATAACGGGATATATCAAGCTGCAGGTAAAGGCTGCGCAAGCCAATCCAAGCCCGCCTATCGGCCCGGCTTTGGGTCAGCGTGGATTGAACATCATGGAGTTCTGCAAGGCGTTCAATGCCCAGACCCAGGGTGTTGAACCGGGTTTGCCGTTACCCGTGGTCATTACTGTTTTTGCAGATAAAAGCTTCACTTTCGAGGTGAAAACGCCACCAGCAGCGGTGCTGCTGATGAAGGCTGCGGGCCTGCCAAAGGGCAGCGGGCGTCCCAATACGGTAAAGGTTGGTAAGGTTTCGGAAGCGCAGATCGAAGATATCGCCAAAACGAAAATGCCGGATCTCAATACGCAGGATATCGAGTCGGCAAAGCGCAGCGTGCGTGGTACTGCCCGCAGTATGGGCCTGACGGTGGAGGGCTGAAATATGGCGACGAAATCCAAGCGCACACTTGCCATCAGGGCGATGGTGGATCGGAATAACCGTTACGCGATCGAGGAAGCCCTCGAGCTCGTCAAGAAGATGGCCACGACCAAGTTCGACGAGTCGGTGGATGTGGCGGTAGGTCTGGGTATTGATCCGCGCAAATCGGACCAGGTGGTGCGTGGTGCGGTAGTGCTTCCCCATGGCACCGGTAAGCAAATGCGGGTGGCCGTTTTTGCCACCGCCGATAAAGCGACCGAAGCGCGTGAAGCCGGTGCCGATATTGTCGGCATGGAGGATCTTGCGGAGTTGGTAAAGGCTGGGCAGATGGACTTTGACGTGGTCATTGCTACGCCGGATGCCATGCGTGTGGTGGGCACCCTGGGTCCCGTACTGGGTCCCCGTGGTTTGATGCCGAACCCCAAAGTCGGAACGGTGACTGCAGATGTTCGTACTGCCGTAATCAATGCCAAGGGTGGACAGGTGCGTTATCGCGCCGACAAAGGCGGTATCGTGCACAGTACCATCGGCAAGTCTTCCTTTGAGGTGAAGGCGTTGCAGGAAAACCTGCTGGTGCTGATCGACAGCTTGCGTAAAGCCAAACCGGCCACCAGTAAAGGTATATATATCCGTAAGGTGAACCTCTCTCCGACCATGGGTCCTGGCGTTGCCGTGGATCTGAGTGGTCTCGGCTAAAGATTTCCGTTTCCGGGCGGGAAGGTCGGCGTAAGCCGGCGTACAAAGACCGCAGGGGGCGTAAGCCTTAATGATTTTCCCTGCGTAGGCGACGGCGCGCCAGATCTTCTGGCCGCCTCGGTTAGATAGGAGGTGACATTCACGTGAGTCTCAAACTCGCAGAAAAGGAACAGGTCGTTGCCACCTTGCAGACCAGACTCACTAGGGCGCAAGCCACAGTGGTAGCGGAGTATCGCGGTTTGACGGTGGCGCAGATGACTGTTTTCCGGGCAGAAGCACAAAAGCAGTCGGTGCATGTGCAGGTTGTGAAGAACACGCTGTTGAAGCGCGCCCTCGCGGGAACGCCATTCGCAGTGATGGACCATCTGCTGAAAGGCCCTCTGGTATTCGCGGCAGCAGAAGACCCTGTTGCCCTGGCGAAGCTCTTCACTGACCATGCAAAGCGTTTGGAAAAACTGGTCATTATCGGTGGTGTGCTCAGTGGTAAGCAGATCGATGCGGCGGCAATCGCGCAATTGAGCAAAATGCCCTCACGCGAAGAATTGCTGGCCAAATTGCTCGGCACCATGCAGGCCCCGGTTGCCGGCTTTGTTCGCACCCTTAACGAGGTCCCGAGCCGTTTCGTCAGGACCTTGGCGGCAGTTCGCGATCAGCGCGCTGCTTAAAATCAACTTGAACTGAAGGAGTTAGTAAAATGGCATTGTCCAAAGCGGAAATTTTAGACGCTATTGCGGGTATGACGGTCCTCGAGCTGTCTGAACTCATCAAGGAAATGGAAGAGAAGTTCGGCGTATCTGCAGCGGCCGTCGCGGTCGCAGCACCTGCCGGTGGCGCGGCGGCTGGCGAAGGTGCGGCTGCTGTGGAGGAACAGACCGAATTTGACGTGATCCTCACCGCCGCCGGTGCCAACAAGGTGAATACCATCAAGGTGGTTCGGGCCATCACCGGTCTTGGCCTGAAGGAAGCGAAGGATCTGGTTGACGGTGCGCCGAAGCCTGTGAAGGAAGGCGTAGCCAAGGCCGAAGCCGAAAGTGTCAAGGCGCAGCTCGTCGAGGCCGGTGCCGAGGCGGAGATCAAGTAATCTATAGTTGATGTAGTAACCCTTATCGGCTGGCCGCGTAAAGCGCTGCCAGCCCCTCATTGTTTGCGGAAAGCAGCTTTAACCGCTGATCCCTGAACCATGCAGTCGTCGCGCGGAGCATCCATGGCCTACTCTTTTACTGAAAAGAAACGGATTCGTAAAGACTTTGGCAAAAGCCAGAGCATTCTTGCTGTGCCATATCTGCTGGCTACGCAGATGGATTCCTACCGGGAGTTTCTCCAGGAGTCGGTACCCCCGGCGGCGCGAAAGGAAACGGGTTTAGAAGCTGTTTTCCGTTCGGTTTTTCCGATGGAAAGTTATTCCGGCAACGCAATGCTGGATTATGTTTCCTACCGCCTGGAAAAACCGGTGTTTGATGTGGTGGAGTGCCGCCAGCGCGGGCTGACCTACTGTGCCGGTTTACGGGTACGTTTGCGTCTGGCGGTGATGGAAAAAGACGACACCACTGGCGCCAAAAGAGTCAAAGACGTGAAGGAGCAGGACGTCTATATGGGCGAACTGCCGCTGATGACGGAGCACGGTTCCTTCGTGATTAACGGCACGGAGCGCGTCATCGTCTCGCAGTTGCATCGTTCGCCCGGCGTTTTCTTCGATCATGATCGCGGCAAGACCCATTCTTCGGGAAAGCTCCTCTTTAACGCGCGCATCATTCCTTACCGGGGTTCGTGGTTGGATTTCGAGTTTGACCCCAAGGATCACGTTTATGCGCGCATCGATCGCCGTCGTAAGTTGCCGGCGACGACGCTGCTGCGTGCGCTGGGCTACAGTACCCAGGATATTCTTGAGATGTTCTTTGATATGGAGACCTTTCGCCTGATCGACGGCGATCTGCGCTATGTGCTGATCCCGCAGCGTCTACAGGGCGAAGTGGCGGCGTTTGATATCATCAGCCCGGAAACCGGCGAAGTGCTGGTACAGACCGGTAAGCGAATTACGGTGCGCCAAACCAGGGCGCTCTCCGAGGTTCAGGGTCTGCATGAGATTCCCGTGCCGGATAGCTTCCTTCTGGGCAAGGTCGTCGCCCGGGATATCGTTCATCCTGAAACCGGCGAAGTGGTGGTACAGGCCAATGAGCCCGTCAGCGGTGAGCTTCTGGACGCTCTGCGAAAAATGCCGTCACTCACACTGCATACGCTCTATCTGAATGAACTGGATCGTGGGCCTTATATTTCAGAAACGTTGCGTATCGACACGTCACGTGATGCGCACGACGCCCAGATGGAAATCTATCGGCTGATGCGTCCGGGCGAACCGCCGACGAAGGATGCGGCGCAAAACCTGTTCCAGGGACTGTTCTTCAGTCCCGATCGCTATGACCTGTCGGCCGTAGGCCGCATGAAGTTCAATCGTCGGGTGGGACGCGATGAGATTACCGGTCCTGGCATACTGAATGATGCGGATATCATCGCAGTACTCAGGGTACTGGTCGCCCTGCGTAACGGTGTGGGGGAGATCGACGATATCGATCATCTCGGTAACCGGCGCGTGCGCTCGGTTGGTGAGTTGATGGAAAATCAATTTCGGCTTGGTCTGGTGCGTGTGGAAAGGGCCGTCAAGGACCGTCTTGCGCTCGCCGAGAGCGAGGGCCTCACGCCTCAGGATCTGATCAATGCAAAACCCATTGCGGCAGTGGTCAACGAGTTCTTCGGCTCCAGCCAGCTTTCCCAGTTCATGGATCAGACCAACCCACTTTCCGAGGTCACCCACAAGCGGCGTGTCTCGGCTTTGGGGCCGGGCGGCCTGACCCGGGAACGTGCGGGTTTCGAGGTGCGTGACGTACATCCGACGCACTACGGCCGGATCTGCCCCATTGAAACGCCGGAAGGCCCGAATATCGGACTGATCAACAGTCTATCGTGCTACGCGCGGACGAATTCCTACGGGTTTCTCGAAACGCCGTATCGACGCGTCGTCGATCGCCGCACCACCGACGAGGTGGAATATCTGTCGGCGATTGAAGAAGGCAATTATATGATTGCCCAGGCAAACTCGACGGTGGACGAGCACGGCGTGCTGACCGACGAACTGGTGTCCTGCCGTTTCAAGAACGAGTTCACTCTGGCAAACCCGGATCAGGTTCAGTTCATGGATATCTCGCCGCGGCAGATCGTCTCGGTGGCGGCGAGTATGATCCCGTTCCTGGAGCATGATGACGCCAATCGCGCCCTCATGGGTTCCAACATGCAACGCCAAGCGGTGCCGACGGTGCGTTCCGATGCACCGATGGTGGGTACGGGCATGGAACGGGTGGTCGCCATCGATTCCGGCGCGGCCGTCGTCGCCCGGCGTGGTGGCGTGGTGGATATCGTTGATGGTGCCCGTATCGTCATTCGGGTCAGTGATGAGGAAACCCTGCCGGAAGAGCCCGGCGTGGATATCTACAACCTCGTCAAGTACGCGCGTTCCAACCAGAACACCACCCTGAATCAGCGCCCCGTGGTCAAGGTCGGCGATGTGGTGAGTCGTGGCGACGTACTGGCCGATGGGCCGAGCACGGAGATGGGTGAACTGGCACTCGGCCAGAACATTCTAGTCGCCTTTATGCCCTGGAATGGCTATAACTTCGAGGATTCCATCCTGATCTCGGAACGGGTCGTAGCAGAAGACCGCTATACCACGATTCATATCGAGGAGTTTTCGGTCTTCGCCCGCGACACCAAACTGGGGCCGGAAGAAATCACCCGGGATATTCCCAACGTCGCCGAAGGTGCCTTACGTCATCTGGATGAGTCGGGTATTGTCGTAATCGGTGCGGAGCTAGCGCCGGGTGACATTCTCGTCGGCAAGGTCACGCCCAAGGGCGAGACTCAGCTGACGCCGGAAGAGAAGCTTCTGCGGGCAATCTTCGGTGAAAAGGCCTCCGACGTGAAAGATAACTCCATGCGAATGCCTGCCGGTATGTATGGCACGGTGATCGACGTGCAGGTCTTTACCCGCGATGGTATCGAGAAGGATGCCCGTGCCAAGTCCATTGAAGAACATGAACTTGCACGGATCCGTAAGGATCTCAATGATCAGTATCGCATCGTCGAGGAAGACAGCTATCAGCGGATTGAGCGTCAGCTGATCGGTAAGGTTGCCGAGGGCGGTCCCAACGGCCTGGCGGCCGGAAACAAGGTGACCAAGGCTTATCTGAAAGACTTGCCGCGTGCTAAATGGTTTGAGATCCGTTTGCGCTCGGAAGAGAGTAACGAGTCTCTGGAACAGATCCGTGCGCAGCTCGAGGAACAACGCCAGCGTCTCGATGCGGTGCTCGAAGAAAAGCGGCGCAAGCTGACCCAAGGGGATGATCTGAGCCCGGGCGTTCTGAAGATGGTTAAAGTGCATGTGGCCATAAAAAGGCACCTGCAACCCGGAGACAAAATGGCGGGCCGCCATGGGAATAAGGGCGTGGTCTCCAAGATCGTGCCGGTGGAAGACATGCCCTATCTTGCCGATGGTACATCGGTGGATATCGTGCTCAATCCTCTGGGTGTACCGTCCCGTATGAACGTGGGACAGATCCTCGAAACCCATCTGGGATGGGCTGCCAAGGGGCTGGGCAAGAAGATCGGCGCGATGCTGGACAGTGAGATGGCAATGGCGGAGCTGCGCGCTTTCCTTGCGGAAATCTACAACCGATCTGGCAAGAAAGAGGATCTCGACAGCCTGACAGACCAGGAAATTCGCGAGCTTGCCGCGAATCTTCGTGGTGGCGTGCCCATGGCGACCCCGGTCTTTGATGGTGCCTCCGAAGAAGAGATCGGCGATATGCTGGAGTTGGCCGGCTTGCCGCGCAGCGGCCAGGTCACGCTGTATGACGGACGAAGCGGTGATGCCTTTGATCGCCAGGTGACGGTGGGTTATCTCTATATGCTCAAGCTCCATCACCTGGTGGATGACAAGATGCATGCCCGTTCCACAGGTCCCTACAGTCTGGTTACCCAGCAGCCTTTAGGTGGTAAGGCGCAGTTCGGCGGCCAGCGCTTCGGTGAAATGGAGGTGTGGGCGTTGGAGGCCTATGGCGCGGCATACACCCTGCAGGAAATGCTCACCGTGAAGTCGGACGACGTAAGCGGGCGCAGCAAGATGTATGAGTCCATCGTCAAGGGTGATTTCCGCATGGATGCCGGAATGCCGGAGTCTTTCAACGTGTTGTTGAAAGAACTGCGTTCTTTGGGTATCGATATTGAACTGGAACAGTCCAAGTAAAATTTCCGCCCGTGGCGGGCAAGGATGGATGCGTTGAAAGACTTACTGAAGCTCTTCAAACAAAACGATCAGCAGGAAGAATTCGATGCGATTCGGATCGGTATCGCGTCTCCGGATAAGGTGCGGTCATGGTCTTTCGGTGAGGTAAAAAAACCCGAGACGATTAATTATCGGACCTTCAAACCGGAACGCGAAGGCTTGTTCTGTGCCAAGATCTTTGGGCCGATCAAGGACTACGAGTGCCTCTGCGGCAAGTACAAGCGCCTGAAACACCGCGGCGTGGTCTGCGAAAAATGCGGTGTTGAGGTAACCCAGGCGAGGGTCCGCCGCGAGCGGATGGGACACATTGAACTTGCCAGCCCTGTCGCCCACATCTGGTTCCTCAAATCTCTGCCGAGTCGTATGGGCATGATTCTCGATATGCCGCTGCGTGATATCGAGCGGGTCCTCTATTTTGAAGCGTATGTGGTCGTTGATCCGGGGGTGACCGCGCTGGAACGCGGGAACATCCTTACCGAAGACCAGTACCTGGACGCCCTGGAAGAGCATGGGGATGAGTTTACGGCAAAAATGGGCGCAGAGGGTATTCGTGACCTGCTGCGTGGCATACCCCTGGCTCAGGAAATTGAGCAGATCCGCAATGAACTGCGAGAGAGCAACTCCGACACAAAGACCAAGAAGCTCAGCAAGCGGTTGAAGATCCTGGAGGCCTTTGAACAGTCTGGCAATCGTCCCGAATGGATGATCATGGAAGTGCTTCCGGTGCTGCCCCCGGACCTGCGGCCCCTGGTGCCACTGGATGGCGGCCGTTTTGCAACCTCTGATCTCAACGATCTCTACCGGCGGGTCATCAATCGTAACAACCGGCTCAAGCGCCTGCTGGAACTAAAGGCGCCGGACATCATCGTGCGCAACGAAAAACGCATGTTGCAGGAAGCCGTAGACGCGCTGCTCGATAACGGTCGGCGTGGACGTGCCATCTCGGGACCCAATAAACGCCCGCTCAAGTCGCTTGCGGATATGATCAAGGGCAAGCAGGGTCGCTTCCGTCAGAATCTGCTGGGTAAACGGGTGGACTACTCCGGCCGCTCGGTTATCGTCGTCGGACCTGAACTGCGCCTGCACCAGTGCGGTTTGCCGAAGAAGATGGCCCTGGAGTTGTTCAAGCCATTCATTTTCAACAAGTTGGAAGAGCGCGGGCTGGCGACCACCATCAAGGCCGCCAAGCGTTTGGTCGAGCAGGAAAAACCGGAAGTCTGGGATATCCTTGAAGAGGTGATTCGCGAACATCCGGTCATGCTGAACCGCGCGCCAACCTTGCATCGCCTGGGTATCCAGGCCTTTGAACCGGTCCTGATCGAAGGCAAGGCCATCCAACTGCATCCACTGGTATGTGCGGCATACAATGCGGATTTTGACGGTGATCAGATGGCTGTGCACGTCCCGCTGTCGCTGGAGGCGCAGTTGGAAGCCCGGACCCTGATGATGTCCACCAACAATATTCTCAGCCCGGCCAATGGTGAGCCCGTTATCGTCCCGTCCCAGGACATCGTCCTCGGACTCTACTACGTCAGCCAGGAGCGGGCCGACGCCAAGGGCACGGGCGGGGTCTTCGCGGATACGGCAGAGGTGCGGCGCGCCTATGAAACGGGCAACCTGGGTCTGCATGCCCGTATCACCGTGCGCTTTCGCGGTGAGCGTATCGATACCACGGCAGGACGCGCCCTGCTCGGGGATATTCTCCCCGAGGGGCTGCCGTTCAGTGTCATCAACCGGGTACTGAAGAAGAAGGTGATCGGCGAACTTATCAATACCTGTTACCGGCGTTTGGGTATCAAGGATACGGTTATCTTTGCGGATCAGTTGATGTATACCGGCTTCCGTATGGCGACACGCGCAGGCATTTCCTTTGGTGCCGGGGATATGGTCACGCCGCTGGAAAAAGAGGGCATCCTGGCGCGGTCCGAAGATGAGGTCAAAGCCATTCAGGCCCAATACACCTCGGGTCTGGTGACCGAGGGTGAACGTTATAACAAGGTCGTCGACATCTGGTCGCGGGCTACCGACGAAGTTGCCAAAGCCATGATGGATCGAGTCAGTAAGGATACCGTGTACCTCCCGGACGGCAGTTCGGTGCAGCAGGATTCGTTCAACTCGATCTTTATGATGGCGGATTCCGGCGCCCGAGGTTCGGCGGCGCAGATTCGCCAGCTTGCAGGCATGCGCGGCCTGATGGCGAAGCCCGACGGTTCTATTATCGAGACTCCCATCACCGCAAATTTCCGTGAAGGGCTCAACGTCCTGCAATACTTCATTTCCACCCATGGTGCCCGCAAGGGACTTGCAGATACCGCGCTGAAAACCGCCAACTCCGGCTATTTAACCCGGCGTCTGGTAGACGTTACCCAGGATCTGGTGGTGGTCGAGACCGATTGTGGATCGGAGGAAGGCCTGCCCATGACCTCCCTCGTCGAGGGCGGTGAGATCATCGAACCTCTGCGCGATCGCGTGCTGGGTCGTGTAGTTGCGGAGGATGTGGTCCACCCCAACACCGGTGAGATTGTCATCCTCCGCAATACGCTGCTGACAGAGCGGCATCTCGGTCAGTTGGACGAACTGGGCGTGGATGCACTGAAGGTGCGTTCGCCCCTGACCTGCCGGTCACGCCATGGGGTCTGTGCACTGTGTTATGGGCGTGACCTGGCACGTGGGCATCTAGTCAACGCGGGTGAGGCAGTCGGCGTTATCGCCGCGCAATCCATTGGTGAACCGGGTACCCAGCTCACCATGCGTACTTTCCACATCGGTGGTGCGGCCAGTCGTTCTGCTGCGCAAAGCAGTATCGATATCAAACAGGGCGGGGTTTTTCGTTATCAGCCAAACCTTCGTCTGGTTACGCACAGCAGTGGACGCCACGTAGTGGTGGGCCGGAATGGGGAGGTGACCGTCACTGACGAACAAGGCCGGGAAAAAGAGCGTTACAAGGTGCCCTATGGTGCCACCATTCTGGTGGATGACAACGCCGCGGTCACCGCGGGCCGTCGGGTCGCGGAATGGGATCCGCATACGCGGCCCATTGTCAGCGAGGTCGGCGGCAAAATTTCTCTGAAAGATGCGGTGGAAGGCGCGAGCGTAGCCATCCAGACCGACGAGATCACCGGGCTGTCGACACTCGTCGTCATCGACGCCAAACAACGGCCACCCCAGGGACGGGATTTGCGCCCGGTGATCAGCCTGCTGGACGAGCACGGCCAGGACCTGAAGCTGCCCGGTACGGACCTGCCCGCACGCTATTTCCTGCCGGCAAAGGCGATTATCGCGGTGCACGAAGGTATGGAAATTCATCCCGGAGATATTCTGGCACGTCTGCCGGTGGGTACCACAAAGACGCGCGACATTACCGGTGGTCTGCCCCGTGTGGCGGAGCTGTTCGAGGCCCGGCGTCCCAAGGACTTCGCTGTTATCGCGGAGCACGAGGGCATCATCGGCTTCGGGAAAGACACAAAGGGCAAGCAGCGACTGATCATCACCGACGAGAGCGGGGAACAGCATGAATATCTGATTCCCAAGGGGCGCCATGTGACCGTGTACGAAGGGGAGCGGGTCAGCCCGGGTGAGCAGCTTGTCGAAGGCCAGCCGGTTCCGCACGATATCCTGCGTGTGCTGGGTGTGCAGGCTCTCGCCAACTACATCGTAGATGAGGTGCAGGACGTATACCGTCTGCAGGGCGTGCGTATCAATGATAAGCACATCGAAGTCATTCTGCGCCAGATGCTGCGTAGGGTCGAAGTGACGTCCAGCGGGGACAGTACCTTTATTCCCGGAGACCAGGTGGATCGGGCACGGGTGGAAGATGAAAGCATCGCGCTGGAAGCCGCCGGCAAAGAACTGCCGCGTTTCACTCCGATGTTGCTGGGTATCACCAAGGCAAGCCTGTCTACCGAATCGTTCATCTCGGCGGCAAGCTTCCAGGAAACCACCCGCGTACTCACTGAGGCTGCAGTATCCGGCAAGGCAGACGACTTGCGCGGCCTCAAGGAAAACGTCATTGTCGGACGTTTGATTCCTGCAGGAACGGGCCTGGCCTACCATGAGCATCGCCGACGGCTGAGTCGGGGTGAATCTGCCCTTTCCCTGGAGACCGCGGTGCCGCGCGATATGCCGGTATCGGTGAGCGATATGCCGTAATTTGTTGTATGACTGGGGCTTGCCTTGACAGCCAGGGCAAGCCTAACTAGAATGCGCCCTCTCATCGGTGAGAGGGCTGGGTGCCCCCATCGTACTCTGGAGATTGTAAATGCCCACATTAAATCAGCTCGTGCGCAAGCCACGTAAGCGGCCTGTAGCCAAAAGCAAGGTTCCGGCGTTGGACGCCAACCCGCAGAAGCGCGGCGTGTGTACCCGTGTTTACACGACGACACCTAAAAAGCCCAACTCGGCATTGCGTAAAGTCGCCCGTGTGCGTCTCACCAATGGTTTTGAGGTCAGCAGTTATATTCCCGGTGAAGGGCATAACCTGCAGGAGCACTCCGTGGTACTGATTCGCGGCGGTCGTGTCAAGGATCTTCCCGGTGTACGCTATCATATCGTGCGTGGCACCCTGGATACTGCCGGTGTCAAAAACCGTAAACAGTCGCGTTCCAAGTATGGCGCCAAGCGTCCAAAGTAAATATTTATTGAAGGAGTTGTTGCGCCATGCCAAGACGTCGTGAAGTCCCCAAGCGGATTGTTCTGCCGGATCCCAAGTACAAGGAAGAGGTCATTGCCAAATTTGCCAACGTGATGATGCGTGATGGCAAAAAAAGCACTGCCGAAAAAATCGTTTACGGTGCATTGGAAATGGTTGCGGAGCGGAGCAAAAGCGACGCCCTCGAAATTTTTCGTAAGGCTATCGACAACGTGCGCCCGGTCGTGGAAGTGAAAAGCCGTCGCGTCGGAGGTGCCACTTACCAAGTACCCGTCGAGATCCGTTCGGACCGGCGCATGGCGTTGGCTATGCGTTGGCTGCGTGACTCAGCGCGTAAACGGAACGAAAAGTCCATGGGTAACCGACTGGCGGCGGAAATTCTCGAAGCGGCGGAAAATCGCGGCAACGCGGTTCGTAAGCGTGAGGAGACCCATCGTATGGCAGAAGCGAATAAGGCCTTTGCCCATTTCCGCTGGTAATTGACAGCAACCCTCCGCACAAGGACTGACACGTGGCACGCACAACCCCTATCGAACGCTATCGCAATATCGGCATCATGGCGCACATTGATGCCGGCAAAACGACTACCACTGAGCGCATTCTGTTCTACACTGGCGTCTCTCATAAGATTGGCGAGGTGCATGAAGGTACCGCGGTCATGGACTGGATGGCGCAGGAGCAAGAGCGCGGTATCACCATTACCTCTGCGGCAACTACCTGCTTCTGGAAAGGTATGGATGGGCAGCGTGCCGAGCACCGGATCAACATCATCGACACCCCCGGACACGTCGACTTCACTATCGAGGTGGAACGGTCCCTGCGGGTGTTGGATGGCGCCATGGCGGTATTTTGTGCGGTGGGTGGCGTGCAGCCGCAGTCCGAGACCGTATGGCGGCAGGCAAACAAGTACAAGGTGCCCCGTATTGCGTTCGTCAACAAAATGGATCGCCAGGGTGCCAACTTCAAGCGCGTTGTCGATCAGATCGCGACCAAGCTGCGCGGTAACCCTGTCCCGGTTCAGTTGCCCATCGGTGAGGAAGATCACTTCAGCGGTGTCATCGACCTGATGAAGATGAAGTCCATCAACTGGGATGATGCGTTGCAGGGCACGCGATTTACCGAAGAAGATATTCCCCCTGCCTTGCAAGCGGACGCAGAAGCGGCACGGCACTTCATGGTCGAAGCGATTGCGGACGCCGACGAAGACGTGATGATGAAATATCTGGAAGGTGAGGAAATCAGCATTCCAGAATTGCGGGCGGCCTTGCGCAAGGCGACGATTTCCGGCGCCGTGGTTCCGGTGTTGTGCGGAAGCGCCTTCAAGAACAAAGGGGTACAGGCAGCATTGGACGCAGTATTGGACTATCTGCCGTCGCCTGTTGATATCAAGCCGGTGGAAGGTACGAATCCCGACAATGGCGAAGTAATCGTCCGTTCCGCTGATGACAGCGAACCTTTCTCCGCGCTCGCGTTTAAAATCGCGACGGATCCGTTTGTCGGGCAACTCACCTTTTTTCGGGTGTATTCCGGGGTGCTCACCGCGGGTTCCACGGTCCTCAACCCGGGGCGTAACCAAAAGGAGCGTATCGGGCGCGTGCTGCAGATGCATGCCAATGAACGCCATGAAATCAAAGAGGTGCTTGCTGGCGATATCGCCGCCGCCGTCGGCCTCAAAACAGCTTATACCGGAGATACGCTCTGTGACTTGAATAAGCCCATTGCTCTGGAGCAGATGGAGTTTCCCGAGCCGGTGATTCATGTCGCGGTCGAACCAAAGACCAAGGCGGACCAGGAAAAGATGGGCATTGCTCTGGGGAAGCTTGCGCAGGAGGATCCATCGTTTCGGGTCCGTACCGATCAGGAATCCGGGCAGACCATCATCTCCGGTATGGGCGAGCTGCATCTGGAAATCATCGTCGACCGCATGAAGCGTGAGTTCGGGGTTGAAGCTACTGTCGGTGCGCCGCAGGTGGCGTATCGCGAAACGATCCGCAAGACGGTCGAGTCGGAAGGCAAGTTCGTGCGCCAGTCAGGCGGTCGTGGTCAATACGGACATGTCTGGTTGCGCCTTGAACCCCTCGAGCCGGGAAGCGGTTTTGTATTCGAAAACGGGGTGGTTGGCGGTACGGTGCCCAAGGAGTTCATCGGTCCGACGCAGAAAGGTGTTGAAGAAGCGCTGGAAAATGGTATCATTGCCGGCTTCCCTGTGGTGGACGTCAAGGTCACCATTTTTGACGGTTCATATCATGATGTCGACTCCTCAGAGGCGGCATTCAAGATCGCGGGGTCCATGGGTTTCAAGGCGGGCGCAGCCAAGGCGAATCCTATACTGCTGGAACCCATCTTTGCCGTAGAGGTAGTAACTCCGGAAGAATATATGGGTGACATCATCGGCGACATCAATAGTCGTCGCGGCATGATGCAGGGTATGGAAGACGAGGCGGGCGCCAAGCTGATCCGCTGCGAAGTGCCTCTGGCGGAGATGTTCGGATATGCGACGACGGTACGTTCGCTTTCCCAGGGCCGCGCCACCTATACCATGCAGTTTGAGAAGTATATGGAAGTCCCCGGCCATGTGGCCGAGGCCATTGTCAAGAAAAGTCAGCGCTAGTCGTAACGGGAGAGTTCAAGATGTCCAAAGGGAAATTTGAGCGGACGAAGCCGCATGTCAACGTGGGAACGATTGGTCACGTGGACCATGGCAAGACCACATTAACGGCGGCGCTGACGAAGGTGTTGTCGGCGAAGTTTGGCGGAGAGATTCGCGCCTATGATCAGATAGACAATGCGCCGGAAGAGCGGGCGCGAGGGATCACGATAGCGACCTCGCACGTGGAATACGAGACCGCGAATCGTCACTATGCCCATGTAGACTGTCCGGGTCATGCGGATTATGTGAAGAACATGATCACCGGGGCGGCGCAGATGGACGGTGCGATCCTGGTGTGTTCGGCAGCAGACGGCCCGATGCCCCAGACCCGTGAACATATTTTGCTTGCCCGTCAGGTGGGCGTTCCCTATATCGTCGTGTTTTTGAACAAGGCGGACATGGTGGATGACGCCGAGCTGCTGGAATTGGTGGAAATGGAAGTGCGTGAACTACTGTCCAAGTACGAGTTTCCCGGTGATGACATTCCGGTGATTATCGGCTCGGCGCTGAAGGCTCTGGAAGGGGATCAGAGCGACATCGGGGAGCCTGCGATTTTCCGTTTGGCGGATGCCATGGACAGCTACATCCCGATGCCCGAGCGTCCCATAGACAAACCCTTCCTGATGCCGATAGAAGACGTATTTTCGATTTCGGGTCGTGGCACCGTGGTGACCGGGCGTATTGAGCGTGGTGTGGTGAAGATTGGCGATGAAATCGAGATTATCGGCATTCACAACACCGCCAAGAGCATTGTCACCGGCGTAGAGATGTTCCGCAAGATTCTGGATCAGGGGCAGGCCGGAGACAATGTCGGGGTACTGCTGCGCGGCACGAAGAAAGATGACGTAGAGCGTGGTCAGGTACTGGCCAAGCCTGGCAGCATCAAACCGCATACGCGTTTTGAAGCGGAAGTATATGTGTTGTCGAAAGAGGAAGGTGGTCGACACACGCCGTTTTTCAACGGGTACCGCCCGCAGTTTTACTTTCGTACGACGGACGTAACGGGTGCGGTGGAATTACCGGAAGGTGTGGAGATGGTGATGCCGGGAGACAACATATTGTTCAAGGTTGCGTTGATTGCGCCGATTGCGATGGAGGAAGGTCTACGTTTCGCGGTACGCGAAGGCGGCCGTACCGTTGGCGCCGGCGTCGTCTCCAAGGTGGTCGAATAATGGACAGTTCCAAGATTCGCATCCGCCTTAAATCATATGATTATCGCATGCTTGATATTTCCGCTGCGGAAATCGTAGAAACCGCGCGCCGGACCGGTGCACGTGTTTGTGGCCCGATTCCCCTTCCCACAAAAATCGAACGCTTTACGGTTTTGCGTTCGCCGCATGTGGATAAAAATGCGCGTGATCAGTTTGAACAACGTACGCACAAACGCTTACTAGATATTCTCGATCCCAACGACAAGACGGTGGATGCCCTGATCAAACTGGATCTGGCGGCTGGCGTCGATGTCGAGATCAAGCTGTAATTATAAAGGACGATACAATGGTAATGGGCCTGATCGGACGGAAAGTAGGTATGACGCGCATCGTTGCAGATGACGGGCGTGTGTTGCCGGTAACCGTCATCCATGTGGCGCCGAATACGGTGGCACAGGTTAAAGATATCGCCACTGACGGTTACTGTGCAGTGCAGGTGGCAACCGGTACGCGCCGTCCACAGCGAGTAACCTCTGCTGTGGCAGGACACTTTCGTAAAAGTGGCATTGCTCCCGGGCGGCTATTACGAGAATTCCGCGTGGCAGATACTGCTAATTATACGTGCGGTATGGACATCGATCTGGACATTTTCGCTGAAGGGCAGCGCGTGGATGTGTCGGGCGTGAGCAAGGGTAAAGGCTTCGCCGGCGCCATCAAGCGCCATAATTTCCGGAGTAACCGCGCGAGTCATGGTAACTCCCTGTCCCACCGTGCACCGGGATCCATCGGTTGTCGCCAGACGCCGGGCCGCGTGTTCAAGGGCAAGAAAATGGCCGGACACCTGGGCGCAGAACAGGTCACAACACTCAATCTTGAGTTGGTACGTATCGATGCCAATCGTCGCCTGCTCATGATCAAGGGTGCCGTCCCTGGTGCGCGAGACGGGGACGTGATGATTCGTCCCGCCGTGCGTGGTTAGGAGAAGAACAATGCAAGTGCAAAGCTTGGAAGTGACCACCGGGAAAAGTAGCGAAATCGAGATCGCCGATGGTGTTTTTGGTGTGCCTTATAATGAGGCGTTGCTGCATCAGGTGGTGGTAGCCCAGATGGCCGGCATGCGTTCGGCCAACGCCGTACAGAAGAATCGTGCGGCAGTGCGTGGTGGCGGACGTAAACCCTGGAAACAGAAAGGTACGGGGCGGGCTCGCGCGGGCAGCATTCGTAGCCCGATCTGGCGCGGTGGTGGGCGAGCTTTTCCCGGCGGAAATGAAAACTACACGCAGAAGGTCAACAAGAAAATGTGGGCCGGGGCAATGCGGACCGTACTAGCAGAATTGCTACGCCAGGGTCGTTTGCAAATCATTCAGCAGGAAGATTTCGGAGAACCACGAAGCCGCCTGGGTAGGGACTGGTTAAGTCGCGCAGGAGGAGATGATGTTCTGCTCGTCATGGGGGAAGTGCCGTTGAATCTTTTTCTGGGCTTGCGGAATTTTCCGAGAGTGGGTATCGCCGGATGGCAGGATGTCGGTCCTGCCGATCTGCTTCAATATGGCCGAGTATTACTGGATGTTGAAGCCGCAGCCAGGTTAGGTGAGGTGTATGGATGAACGCTGAGCGTAAGTATCTGGTCTTGCTGGCGCCTCTGATCAGTGAAAAAAGCACGATGGTGCAGCAGCAGGCGAATCAGTTCGTATTTAAGGTCGCCCGCGATGCCACGAAGCGCGAGATCAGGTCAGCAGTTGAAAAACTTTTTGAGGTTCAGGTTCTTTCTGTTCAAACCTGTAACTATCTGGGAAAGGAAAAGCGTGTAGGTCGCCATGTCGGGCGTCGCTCGTCATGGAAAAAAGCCTATGTACGGCTGGCCGAGGGCAGCAGCATAGATTACGGCGTTGCCTGACGAAAAGGGATAACACATGGCACTGATTAAAACCAAACCGACCTCTGCAGGGCGGCGTTTCGTGGTAAAAACCGTCGACACACGTCTTCATAAAGGGAACCCGCATTCCGCGCTGGTGGAGGTGCAATCTCATAGTGGCGGTCGCAACAATCTTGGGCGGGTTACTCGGCGGCACCAGGGCGGCGGACACAAGTCCCATTATCGGCTGGTGGATTTTAAGCGTAATAAACTAGACATACCTGGCAAGGTAGAACGCTTGGAATACGATCCCAATCGCTCCGCTCATATTGCGTTGATTTGTTATGTCGACGGTGAGCGTCGCTATATCCTCGCGGCAAAAGGCATGTCTGTCGGTGATCCGGTGCTTTCTGCTGAGCAGACGCCCATAAAGCCCGGTAACTGTATGCCGCTTCGCGGTATCCCGGTGGGATCAGTGGTTCATAATGTTGAGATGCGGCCAGGCAAGGGCGGACAGATCGCCAGATCCGCTGGTGCATCGGTTCAGCTCATGGCCCGTGATGGCGATTACGCCCAACTGCGCTTGCGCTCTGGTGAAGTTCGCAGAATTCATGTATCCTGCCGCGCTACTATAGGTGAGGTGGGCAATGAAGAACACGGATCTCGTCAGTTGGGAAAGGCGGGAGCAACGCGCTGGCGGGGTGTGCGGCCAACAGTTCGCGGTGTGGCGATGAATCCGGTTGACCATCCACATGGTGGTGGCGAAGGCCGCACTTCGGGTGGCCGCCACCCAGTATCGCCGTGGGGCCAACCGACCAAGGGTTACCGTACTCGTAGAAACAAGCGTACGAGTAATATGATTGTGCGTCGTCGTTCGCGTTAGTGGTTAAGGGGATTTCACGTGCCACGTTCGATTAAAAAAGGTCCGTTCATTGATGAACATCTGGACCGCAAAGTGCAGAGTGCTCAGGCGAGTAACAGCCGTCGGCCGATCAAAACATGGTCGCGCCGTTCGACGATTACACCTGATTTCATTGGATTGACCATTAGCGTTCATAACGGCCGTCAGCATATCCCGGTAGTCGTTAACGAGAATATGGTGGGTCATAAGCTCGGTGAATTTGCTTTGACGCGGACCTTCAAGGGCCACGTCGCTGACAAGAAAGCCAAGCGCTAAAGGGGGGAATGATGAAATCATCAGCCGTGCTTAAAGGATTACAGATGTCACCCCAGAAGGCGCGTCTTGTCGCAGATCTGGTACGCGGACAGCCGGTGGAGAAGGCGTTGGAGATTCTGCGTTTCACTACTAAAAAGGCCGCCTTGCCCATTCGTAAGTGTTTGGAATCGGCGATCGCGAACGCCGAGAATAACGAAGGCGCCGATGTCGACGCCTTGGTGGTCGAGCAGATCATGATTGATGGTGGTGCCGTACTGAAGCGGTTCGCGGCTAGAGCGAAAGGTCGCGGCTCGCGGATTCTGAAGCGCACCAGCCATATCACCGTTGTAGTTGCAGAGGTTTACTGAGGAACCTATGGGACAAAAAACCAATCCAATCGGACTGCGTCTGGGAATCATTAAGAATTGGAATTCCCGGTGGTATGGCAAAAGCGACTTCCAGGAGAAGCTGCTTGAAGATATCAAGGTCCGGCAGTTTATTCGGGAGCGACTTGCTGGCGGGGCGGTTTCTGACATTATTATTGAGCGCCCAGCGCGTAGTGCGCGCATTACCGTACATACCGCCCGACCGGGTATTGTGATCGGTAAAAAGGGCGAAGATATTGAAAAGCTTCGGCATGACGTGCAAAAGCGCATGGGGGTTCCCGTGCATATCAATGTGGAGGAAATCCGCAAGCCTGAGCTGGACGCGCAGTTGGTGGCAGAAAGCGTAGCGCAGCAACTCGTCCGTCGTATCATGTTCCGGCGGGCCATGAAGCGCGCTGTTACCAACGCCATGCGTTTCGGTGCATTAGGCATGCGCATTAACTGTGCCGGTCGTTTGGGTGGGGCTGAAATTGCCCGTACTGAATGGTATCGAGAGGGTCGCGTTCCGCTTCACACGTTGCGCGCTGATATTGACTACGGTTTCGCCGAGGCCAACACCACCTACGGAATCATTGGGGTGAAGGTATGGATTTTCAAAGGTGAAATCCTGGAGTGGAGCACGGCACAAACGGCCGCTGCCCGCCAGAAGTGACGGGAGTTTCCGATGCTGCAGCCAAAACGTACAAAATTTCGTAAACAACACAAGGGGCGTAACCGCGGTATCGCGACGCGCGGAAGCAAAGTGAGCTTTGGTGAGTTCGGCCTCAAGGCTGTTGGTCGCGGCCGTATTACTGCGCGTCAGCTTGAAGCCGCACGGCGCGCCATCAGTCGTCATGTGAAACGGGGCGGGCGCATCTGGATACGTATTTTCCCGGACAAACCAATCAGTAAAAAGCCTGCCGAGGTGCGTATGGGCAAGGGTAAAGGCAACCCGGAATATTGGGTGGCGCTGATTCAGCCTGGCAAGGTGCTTTATGAAATGGAAGGTGTAACGGAAGAGATTGCGCGTGAAGCATTCGCGCTGGGTGCGGCTAAGCTTCCAGTGCAGACGGCATTTGTAAGTAGACGGGTGATGGGATGAAAGCTCAGGCAGTTCAGAAACTTGATTTAGCAGGTTGTCAGGCTCAATTGTTGGTCCTTTTGGAAGAGCAATTCAGATTGCGGATGCAACATGCAACCGGGCAATTGGCCAAGACGTCCCGTTTACGCACTGTGCGTCGTGATATTGCGCGCGTACGGACAGCCATTACCGTGAAGAAGGAAGCGCACTCATGACCGAGGCGAAAAGTCCGCGTAGTCTGGTTGGTACGGTAGTCAGCAACCTGATGGATAAAAGTATAGTGGTGAATGTTGAACGTCGCATTCAGCATCCACTTTATAAAAAATATATTCGGCGGTCCAAGAAATTTCACGCCCATGATGCAGAAAATATCTGCCATATCGGAGATATTGTAAAAATCGAGGAGTGTCGCCCGTTATCAAAAACCAAAAGTTGGCGTTTGGTAAGCGTGCTCGCCGAAGGCGTCGTAGAGGGAGATAACGCATGATACAGACACAGACAAGGCTCAATGTCGCGGACAACAGCGGCGCGCGAGAAGTGATGTGTATTAAGGTGCTTGGCGGTTCACATCGGCGTTATGCGGATATCGGCGACGTGATCAAGGTCAGCATCAAGGATGCGGTGCCGCGCGGCAAGGTTAAAAAAGGCGACGTATACAACGCGCTCGTGGTGCGCACCCGTAAGGGCGTGCGCCGGGAAGATGGATCCCTGATTCGCTTTGACAGTAACGCCGCAGTGCTTCTGAATAATCAATTGCAACCTATTGGGACACGTATTTTTGGCCCGGTTACGCGTGAACTGCGCGGGGCTAATTTTATGAAGATCATTTCTTTGGCGCCGGAAGTGTTGTAGGGGATGACCATGTTGAAGGTACGTAAGGATGATGAGGTTGTGGTTCTTGCCGGCAAAGACAAGGGTAAACGCGGTAAGGTGCTCAAGGTGCTGGGGGAGGACTCGCGGGTGCTGGTTGAAAAGGTGAACATGATCAAACGCCACGTTCGTCCGGATCGCATGGGTAAGGCGGGCGGCATCGTGGAGAAAGAAGCGCCTATTCACGTATCCAACGTGGCAATTTTCAACGCCGCAACTGGCGGCGGGGATCGCATCGGCTATAAAGTGCTTGAGGATGGGCAGAAAGTGCGTGTTTTTAAGAGCAACGGCGAAGTTATCGGCCGCCGTTAAGCAAGGGAAATCATATGGAAGCACGTTTACATGCGTTGTATAAAACCTCCATTGCGCCCAAACTGATGCAGGAGTTTGGCTTCAGTAGTGTCATGGAAGTGCCAAAATTGCTTAAGATCACTCTGAACATGGGGGTCGGCGAGGCGGTTGGCGATAAAAAAGTGCTGGACGCCGCGGTGGGGGACATGACCAGGATTGCGGGGCAGAAGCCGGTAGTCACGCGTGCGCGAAAGTCTGTGGCGGCATTTAAAATTCGCGAAGGCTATCCGATTGGATGTATGGTGACGTTGCGGGGGATCGTGATGTACGAGTTTTTAGATCGCCTCGTCAGTGTCGCTATCCCCCGAATTCGGGACTTTCGCGGGCTTTCGCCGAAGTCTTTTGATGGGCGTGGAAATTATACGATGGGCGTGAAAGAGCAGATCATATTCCCGGAAATCGAATATGACAAAATCGATCGTTTGCGCGGGTTGGACGTGGTGTTTACCACCACCGCCAAGAATGATGAAGAGGGCCTTGGGCTGTTGAAAGCCTTCAAGATGCCCTTCCGGCCTTGAAGGAGTTTGACGCGTGGCAAAGAAATCGTTAATCGCAAAGTCTGAAAGGACTCCAAAATTTAAAGTGCGTGCGTATCACCGGTGCAAATTGTGCGGGCGTTCACGCGGTTACTATCGGAAGTTCGGCTTGTGCCGTCTATGCTTTCGTAAGCATGCGTCGGCTGGGTCAATTCCCGGTATCGTTAAAGCGAGCTGGTGAGGAAACACGATGAGCGTGACGGATCCTATTGCTGATATGCTGACGCGCATTCGTAATGCGCAACAAGTAAATAAGGCGAAAGTGCGGATGCCCGCTTCTAAGCTGAAACGTGCGATCGCACGAGTTCTGGTGGAAGAAGGCTATATTCAGGAAGTAAAAGAGGACGTCGCGAACGGTCACCCCGTTCTCGATCTGACTTTGAAGTATTATGCTGGTGCGGGTGTGATCGCTGAAATTCGGCGAGTTAGCCGACCTGGTGTTCGCGTTTACCGTGGTGCGGAAGATTTGCCGCGCGTGCGTGACGGCTTCGGTATTGCCATTATCTCAACGTCTCAGGGAATTATGACCGATCGCGCGGCCCGCAGTGCCGGGATTGGTGGCGAAGTTCTCTGCGTCGTGTCCTGAGGAGGGAACGAAAATGTCTCGTGTAGCGAAACAACCAGTACCGCTGCCTAAGGGGGTTGAGGTCCATGTTGCAGATCAACGCCTGGTGGTAAAAGGCCCTAAGGGCGAAATGTCCGTTCCTTTTCATCCTGCGGTGGAGTTGCGGATAGATGACGGCAGCGCGTCACTGACATGGTCGGATAACCAGAATGCCCAAGCGGGAACCATGCGCGCCATATTGAGCAATATGGTACAGGGTGTCTCCCAGGGCTATGAACAAAAGCTGGAAATTATCGGCGTAGGTTACCGTGCCCAGGCGAAGGGCAAGACCCTCAGTTTGAGCCTCGGCTTTTCTCATCCCGTGGACTATCCGGTGCCAGATGATATCACCATCGAGACACCGACTCAGACAGAGATTGTCATTCGGGGAATCGATAAACAGAAAATCGGGCAGATCGCTGCAGATATCCGTGCCTATCGTCCTCCGGAGCCCTACAAGGGTAAGGGCGTGCGTTATGCGGGAGAAAATGTCAGACGTAAAGAAGCGAAGAAGAAATAATGGTTGAGGCTTACTACTATGAATAAAAATTTGGCAAGGCTTCGTCGGGCGCGTAAAACGCGAGCACGTATTGCATCGCAGGCCAAACCGCGACTCTGTGTTTTTCGCTCGGGCAAGCATATTTACGCTCAGGTGATTGATGACACGCAGGGTAAGGTTCTGGCGCAGGCCTCCACCCTCGAGGGTGAGTTGCGTGCGTCAAAAGGGCGGGGTGCAGATGTGGCGGCAGCCGCAACAATCGGACAACGGGTTGCAGCGAAGGCATTGGCTGTGGGCGTTAAGGAAGTGGCATTTGACCGGAGCGGATATCGTTATCACGGTCGGGTGAGAGCTTTGGCCGACGCTGCCCGTGAAGGCGGGTTGTCGTTCTGATGGAGAGCTAAGATGGCACGGGAAAATCGCGATACGCAGCCCAATGACGGAATGCAGGAAAAATTAATTCATATCAACCGCGTTTCCAAGGTGGTTAAGGGTGGGCGGCAGTTTGGTTTCGCGGCGCTCATGGTCGTGGGGGACGGGGATGGAAAGGTTGGCTTTGGCCGCGGAAAGGCCAAAGAGGTGCCCGCGGGCATTCAAAAAGCTACCGATCAGGCCCGCCGCTGGATGACCAGCATACCGTTGATGCGGGGCGGCACGATTCCGTACCCGGTAGAGGGTCGTCACGGTGCAGCGCGGGTAATGTTGCGGCCAGCGCCGGAGGGTAGCGGTGTGATTGCGGGCGGTGCGATGCGTGCGGTTTGCGAGGCGGTAGGGTTGCGCAATGTAGTCGCCAAGTCGCTGGGTTCCAATAACCCCATCAATGTGGTTCGGGCGACCTTTGATGCCTTCAACAAACTGGTTAGCCCCCAGGTGATCGCGATGAAACGTGGTAAAAGTCTTAAGGAGATTCGCGAGCAAGGAGGACACGATGAGTAAACGTCTGCGTATCACGCTGGTAAAAAGTTTGATAGGCGTTGCTGAGAAACATCGTCGGGTCGTTGTCGGACTGGGCTTGCGCCACACCCATCACTCGGTGGAGCGTTTGGATACCCCGGAGATTCGAGGGATGGTAAACAAGGTTCCTTATCTGCTTCGCTGGGAAGAGTTGTCATGAAATTAAACACTATCTCGCCCGCAGAGGGCTCAAAGAAGGACCGCCGGCGTGTTGGGCGGGGTATCGGCAGCGGCTTCGGCAAGACGGCCGGGCGTGGTCATAAGGGCCAGCACGCGCGGTCCGGCGGTTACCATAAGGTAGGTTTTGAAGGCGGGCAGATGCCTTTGCAACGACGTATTCCCAAGCGTGGCTTTCGTAACACGTTGGGCGTTCGCGTCGTGGAGGTGGCGTTATCGCAATTGGAGTCTGCAGCCATTGACGGCGTGGTGGATTTGGAAGGTCTGCTACTGCGGCGCATCGTTCGCGGTTCACCCGATGCGGTCAAGGTTATATTGACCGGAGAAATCACTCAGGGGTTGACGGTGCGTGGTCTGCGAGTCAGCGCTGGTGCCAGGGCGGCTATCGAACAGGCCGGCGGAAAGGTGGAAGATTGATGGCTGGGTTACGTAGCATTGGAGGTGCCGCACAGGGTGCTGGTAAGATCAATGAGTTACGTAACCGTATCCTGTTTTTGCTGGGTGCGCTTCTGGTTTTTCGGGTGGGGGCGCATATCCCCGTGCCCGGAATCGACCCAGCGGCTATGGCGACGTTTTTTAATCAGCAACGGGGAACCATCCTTGGCATGTTCAACATGTTCTCCGGCGGGGCACTTTCCCGGCTGACGGTTTTTGCGTTAGGGATCATGCCCTATATCAGCGCATCCATTATTTTTCAGTTGGCGGGATCAGTTTTTCCGAAACTTGAGGAACTAAAAAAGGAAGGCGAGGCCGGGCGGCGCAAAATAACAGAGTATACACGTTATGCGACGGTCGTATTGGCGCTGATGCAAGGTCTGGGAATCGCCATCGCGATTGAGAAGATGCATGCCGGAAATGTCCCGGTTGTTATTAGCCCGGGCCCGCTATTCTTGTTCACCACAACCATTTCTTTGGCTTGTGGTACGGTTTTTTTGATGTGGATTGGGGAACAGATCACCGAGCGTGGAATCGGTAACGGTATTTCCATGATTATCTTCGCCGGCATTGTTGCCGGACTGCCGGATGCAATAGGGACGACCTTTGAACTGATGAAAACTGGTCAGTTTCAGCCACTATTTGTTGTGGCGCTCTTTGTGCTGGCGCTCGCTGTGACGGGATTTGTGGTGTTTATGGAGAGTGCGCAGAGACGTATTCCCATTCAGTACGCCAAACGGCAGGTCGGTCGCAAAGTATATGGTGGGCAGAGCACCCATATGCCGCTCAAGGTGAATATGTCCGGAGTAATTCCACCGATATTCGCATCCAGCATCATATTGCTGCCCGCGACTCTGTCAGGTTGGTTTGCGAATGTGCCAGGTATGGAGTGGTTGGCGCGCTTCGGTCAGGCGTTGAGTCCTGGTTCTGCTCTTTACGTTGTGGTGTTTACAACGGCGATCGTATTTTTTGCGTTTTTTTACACCGCCATGGTCTTTAATCCTCGGGAAACGGCGGACAACTTAAAAAAGTCCGGCGCTTTCGTACCAGGCATTCGACCAGGTGAGCATACGGCTAAGTATATGGATCGTATTCTTACCCGGCTTACGCTCTGGGGCGCCATATATCTGACCCTGGTTTGTTTGCTGCCGGAATTTCTCATTGTGCAGTACAATGTCCCATTCTATTTTGGCGGCACGAGTCTGCTGATCGTGGTCGTCGTGATGATGGACCTGATGGGCCAGATTCAGAGCCATTTGCTGACGCACCAGTACGAAGGGTTGATTCGCAAAAACCCTCTTGGCGGGCGGTGAGGGTGGCAAAGCATTTTATTTTTCTCGGTGCGCCGGGCGTTGGCAAAGGGACACAGGCGCAGCGCTTGGCCCAGTTGTTAGGCTTGCCTCATGTCTCTACCGGTGATATGCTCCGCGCCTCGGTTCAGTCCGGTAGTGACATTGGTGTTCGTGCTGCGGCGGTTATGGAGTCCGGCGCGCTCGTTGGCGACGAAATTATCATTGGCATCGTTGCAGAGCGGTTGCTTCTTCCGGATGCGGCGACGGGGGTTGTTTTCGATGGATTTCCCCGGACTATTCACCAGGCGAACGCGCTGGACGATTTGCTTGCCGGACGTGGTGATCAAATTGCGTCGGTGCTTCATATTGAGTTGGCTGATGAAGAAATCGTGGAGCGTCTTTCCGGACGGCGAGTGTGTGCGACGTGCGGGGCGATTTACCATGTACGCTATCACCCGCCTGCAGTCGAAGGGATCTGTGATGCCTGCGGGGGGGTGTTGTTGCAACGCGAGGATGATCAGCCGGCGGTGATTCGTAGGCGCCTGGCTGTTTATCAGACAGAAACTGCGCCGTTGATTGCGTATTATCACGATCGGTCTGCTTACCACTTGGTGAGCGGAGAGGGTGAGGCGGATGAGGTATTCTCTAGAATCGTGAAAGCGGTAGGGGTAGCACGCTAAATGTCGAAAGAAGATACCCTGGAAATGCAGGGTGAGGTAGTGGAGAATTTACCAAGCGCGACCTTTAAGGTTCGCTTAGAAAATGGTTATGTCGTCAATGCACATATCTCCGGGAAAATGCGGATGCATTATATTCGTATTTTGCCTGGAGATAAGGTTACTGTAGAGATGACGCCCTACGATTTAACGAAGGGTCGCATCATTTATCGTGCCAAATAGGGGGTGTCATGAAGGTTCGCGCATCTGTTAAAAAGCTTTGTCGTAACTGCAAAATTGTTCGTCGTAATGGCGTGGTTCGGGTGATTTGTGTTGAGCCGCGCCATAAACAGCGCCAGGGTTAAGGTGCGGGCGAAACTGTTTAGTCTTGTGGGGTCACCCCACTCAGTCTCTTGGAGGAATTGCGGATGGCCCGCATCGCTGGTGTAAATATTCCGAATAACAAACAAATAGAAATTGCCTTGACGTATATTTACGGTATCGGCAGAACGCGTGCCCGGACCGTTCTGAGCGCAGCCGACATTGCATGTGATATGCGGGTCAAGGATATCAGCGAGCCTGAGCTGGAACGCATACGTTCGGAGATTGCAAAGTTTCTTGTGGAGGGCGACCTGCGCCGCGAAGTTACCATGAACATAAAACGCCTGATGGACCTGGGGTGTTACCGCGGCATACGGCATCGGCGCGGCCTCCCTGTTCACGGTCAGCGGACCAAGACCAATGCGCGTACGCGTAAAGGTCCCGCCAAATCTATTACGCGATAGGCAGGAAGATTCCAGAAATGGCAAAAACTCAAACGAATACTCGTGCGCGAAAGAAGGTCAAGAAAAATGTCCTGGATGGCGTCGCGCATATTTACGCATCTTTCAACAACACGATTATCACCATCAGTGATCGTCAGGGTAATGTGCTGACTTGGGCCAGCTCCGGTGGATCGGGGTTTCGGGGCTCGCGCAAAAGTACACCTTTTGCGGCCCAGGTAGCCGCTGAAAACGCGGGTAAAAAAGCTCAGGAGTTTGGTGTAAAGAACCTGGATGTCGAAGTCCGGGGACCGGGGCCTGGACGCGAGAGCACTGTGCGTGCACTTCATTCCATTGGTTTCCGTATCGCGAGTATCCGCGATGTAACGCCGATTCCTCATAACGGATGCCGTCCGCCTAAAAAGCGGCGTGTTTAAATTTTAGGTGGAGGTTGTCTGTGGCTAAATATACGGGTCCGAGTTGTCGTTTGTGTCGGCGCGAAGGCGGAAAGTTGTTTCTCAAGGGTGAGAAATGCTTTTCTGATAAATGTCCAGTGAGTATACGGGCCTACGCCCCTGGGCAGCATGGCCAGCGGCGGGGACGTGTCAGCGAGTATGGCGGGCAGTTGCGTGAGAAGCAGAAAATCCGGCGCATTTACGGCGTGTTGGAGGGGCAGTTTCGGCGATATTTCCAGCGGGCGAGTCAGGCACGCGGTGTCACCGGCGAGTTGCTGCTTCGGTTCCTCGAGTTGCGTCTCGACAATGTTGCGTATCGTTTGGGTTTCGGCGCATCCCGTGCGGAGGCGCGCCAGGTCGTTCGTCATGGCCACATTCTGGTTAATGGCCGACGTGTGGATATTCCGTCTTACCAGGTACGTGCCGGGGACGTTGTGAGCGTCGCTGAGGCCGCCCGGACGCATATCCGTATTGCTGCATCGGTTGAAGCTACAGCAGGTCGTGGTTTCCCGGAATGGGTGAGCATGGACACTACCGAACTTAAGGCGACCATCAAAGCCGTGCCGGTGCGAGAAGACATGGCCCCGGATTTGAACGAACAGGTCGTCGTGGAGTTGTACTCTAAGTAAGACCGGGGGTTGAGGAACGCTTATGACTGAGGTTGGAGAGCTGTTGCGCCCGCAGGGCGTTGACGTGGAAGTGATTTCAGCACGCCGTGCGCGTATGGCCCTTGGGCCCTTGGAGCGTGGTTTTGGCCACACTCTGGGTAGTGGGTTGCGCCGGGTGTTGTTGTCGTCTCTCAAAGGTGCGGCGGTTACCGAGGTGGAGATTGAAGGCGTGTTGCACGAGTACTCGAGCATCGAGGGCGTGCAGGAAGACGTGGTGGATATCCTGCTCAACTTGAAGATGCTGGCGGTACGGGCGCACGGACGCGGAGATGCGGTGGTGACACTGCGCAAGCGTGGCCCCGGCCAAATGACCGGCGCCGATATCGTATCGGAACATGGTATCGAAGTGGCGAATCCGGAGCAGGTCATCGCAACGCTGACCCGCGATGTCGAACTGGTACTCCATTTGCGTATTGACGAAGGACGTGGCTATGACGCGGCTGCTACGCGACGTCAGTCGCATGAAAAACGTATCGGTGTGATGGCTCTGGACGCAAGTTTTAGTCCGGTGCTGCGGGTGAGCTATCTGGTGGAAAACGCCCGGGTTGAGCAACGTACCGACCTGGATCGTCTAGTACTGGATGTCGAAACCAATGGTGTGGTGGATCCGGTCTGGGCGGTGCAGGAGGCTGCCCGCATTTTTCGCAGTCAGCTTGGCGTGCTGGCGGGTGCGGAAACCCTGGAAATACCAGAGGCATCGCAAGTGCAGGTCAGCCAGAGCCTTACGCCCCTGTTGATTCGTCCGGTCGATGATCTGGAACTCACGGTGCGGTCGGCGAACTGCTTGAAGGCTGAGGACATTTTTTATATCGGCGATTTAGTGCAGAAATCGGAGCAGGAACTTTTAAAGGCGCCTAATCTGGGACGCAAGTCGCTCAATGAGATAAAGGAAGTTTTGGTGGCGCATGGCCTGACGTTGGGGATGCGACTCGACAGCTGGCCGCCGGAAAATCTGCCGCCGGTGCCCGGGCGAGCGGCAGATACGGACTCGATCATCGGCTAACGTTAGAAATTATGTAGAGGGAATGGTGCCATGCGTCATCGTAAAAGTGGTAAACAGTTAAATCGTAATAGCAGTCATCGACAGGCCATGTTTGCGAACATGATGGTGTCGTTGTTTCATCATGAGCGGATCGTTACTACCTTGCCGAAAGCCAAGGAGTTGCGGCGCTTTGCCGAGCCCATGATCACGCTTGCGAAGGAGGCGACCGTCGCAAAACGACGTCTGGCATTTTCTCGCCTGCGCGATCGCCAGGCAGTGGTAAAATTGTTTGATGACCTTGGCCCGCACTACCTGGCGCGGCCAGGTGGTTATTTGCGTATCGTCAAATACGGTTTTCGGGCTGGTGATAATGCGCCGTTGGCTATTGTCGAGCTGGTAGACCGGCAAACGGCAGCCGCCGAATAATTCTGTATGTCGTGATCAGAAAACCGGCCCGTCCTTCGTGGCCGTTTTTTTTGCTCAGGTCGCTATGCCCCTATACGTTCGCTAACGGGGTCAGCCCCGCCCGAGGCTTCGGTGGTACCTGCGCTAGTAGGCCACGTCGGGAGGGAGCGTACCCGCCTGTTATTGTCGTCCGGTGCTGCCAAATCCGCAGGCACCCCGTACGCTGGCTGCAAAATGGTCCACCACCGTAATGGCGGGACGGATAACCGGCACCAGCACCAGTTGCGCGACGCGCTCACCAGGTTCGATGAGTATTTCTGCGCTGCCGCGATTCCACAGGGACATCTTCAGCGGCCCTTGGTAATCCGCATCGATGAGGCCCACCAAGTTGCCCAGTACCAACCCGCGGTGCCCCAGACCGGAGCGCGGCAGCAACAGCGCTGTAACCTGAGGGTTGCCGATATGCATGGCAAATCCGGCGGAGACGAGTTCGGCCTGCCCCGGAGCCAGCCGCAGCGGGTTGTCCAGACAGGCACGTAGGTCCATGCCTGCTGCGTCGGCGCTGGCGTAATGAGGAAGAGGCCAATCCTGGCCGATACGCGGATCCAGGATGCGAATTTGCAGGTTATTCATGAAGGTCTTCAATCTCCGTTCCAGGCAGTGAGATAAAACTACTGAGGTGACGCACCAGGTGGCGCGCCAGATCGATTTTGCTGCAGCGCGGGATGTGCAGCACCCGTTCACCCTGCAGGATGCTGCAGGCATTATCGGCGGCCCCCATCCCCAGCTCGGCAGAATTGATATCGTTGACCACGATAACGTCCGCGCCCTTGCGCTGCGCCTTGGTACCAGCGGTGGCAAGGTGATTATGGGTCTCGGCTGCGAAGGCGACGATATAGCGTGGTCGCCGGGAATCCCGATCTACAGCACTGACAATATCCGGATTGATGCTGAGGGGAAGGGGATTGGCAATAGCGGTTTTGCTGAGCTTTTGGGCGCTGAAGTGACTCGGTCTATGGTCGGCCACGGCAGCGTTGGCGATAAATATATCCGTCGGTCGGTCCAGAGCCTGCAGGCAGGCCGTGAGCATATCCCGCGCAGAGACGACATCCAGGCGGCTTACTCCCGGCGGGGTTTGTTCATGGGTGGGTCCGGTAATCAGTAGCACCTCCGCTCCCGCTTCTGCGCAGGCCTGGGAGAGGGCGAAGCCCTGGCGGCCACTAGCCCGATTGCTGAGACCTCTTGCCGGATCGATTGCCTCCCAAGTCGGACCGGCGGTAATGAGGACACGTTGGCCGCGCAGGGTTTTCTCGGCCAGGGCTAGACGTAGTTCGCCCACCAGCCGGTCGGGCGCCAACAATCGTCCAGCGCCGTCCTCGCCGCAGGCGAGACTGCCGCTGTCGGGACCCAAGAAGTGGGCGCCATCCGCCTGGAGCTGCGCAAGGTTACGTTGAGTCGCGGGGTGCATCCACATGGCACTGTTCATCGCGGGTGCGAGAAAAAGCGGCACACGACTGGCGAGCACAATGGTGCCGAGGAGGTCATCCGCCAGACCTTGAGCGAGACGGGCCATTCCGTTAGCGGAGATGGGCGCGATCAGGAGGGCGTTCGCCCAGCGGGCCAGACGGATATGGTCCATGGCCGCCTCTTCGGTAGCGGCAAAGAGATCGCTACGCACGGGCTCGCCGCTCATGGCCTGCAAGGTCAGCGGGGTTACAAACTGTGCTGCGCTCCGTGTCATGACTACACGCAACTCTACACCGGCCTGGCGCAGGGCGCGCACGATTTCCGGGCTTTTGTAGGCGGCAATACTGCCGCCCACGCCTAGAAGAATCCGTTTGCCAGCGAGGGGCTCCGTCGTGTTGAATACGCTATCAGTCATCACATTCCCAGTGTAAGGGAAGGAGGGAGCGTATGGCCATCACTGATTGGCCGATGGACGAGCGTCCGCGGGAAAGATTATTGCAAAAAGGGGCCGCGACGCTGTCGGATGCGGAATTGCTGGCGATTTTTCTGCGGGTGGGGGTGGTGGGTAAAAGCGCAGTGGATCTGGCCAGGGAGCTGCTGCTGAGTTTTGGCAGTTTGCGGGCATTGCTCACTGCCTCCCATCATGATTTTTGTGTACATAAAGGACTCGGCGACGCGAAATATGCCCTCCTGCAGGCGGTGCTGGAAATGGGTAGGCGTCATCTTGCCGAGGAGTGGCAACGTGGGGACGGCCTTGATTCGCCGCTGCGGGTACGACAGTATCTGTCTGCTACTTTGCGTGACCGCTGCCGGGAGGTTTTTGCGGTGATCTTTCTGGATAATCGGCACCGGGTGCTGCGTTTTGAGGAGATGTTCCTCGGCACTATCGACGGCGCTACGGTGCACATTCGCGAAGTGCTGAAGCGCGCCCTCGAGCTGAATGCGGCGGCGCTCATCGTTGCGCACAATCATCCCTCCGGTGTGGCGGAGCCCAGCGCGGCGGACCTTTCCCTGACGCGGCGTCTGGATCAGGCCATGCAACTACTGGACTTGCGCTTGCTGGATCACTTCATTGTCGGTGATGGTGAGCCTTTGTCCTTGCGCGAACAGGGGGGCTGGTGAAAAAAAACAGCGCCTTATGGCGGCGCGCCCTTTTTGCGGGGCGTGGGTTGTGGATCGCTACCCGCGAGGAAGCCAGCTTCCGGACCGAGTTGCTGGCGGTGGCGGGGGGCGTGATCCTTCTGTACTGGACAGGGGCGTCTCTCCTTTGGTGGGGGGTCGGCATTTTGCTCATGGGCACGGTGCTTGCGGCAGAATTGCTCAACAGCGCCGTAGAATCGCTCGCTGATCTCGTAAGCCCGGAATATCACCCTCTGGTAGCGCGCGCGAAGGATTGCGGCGCGGCGGCGGTGCTGGTACTGAGCTTCACCGCAGTACTGATCGCCGCGTTGCTGTTATGGCGGTACCTGCGCATGGGGGGGTGACCGATGCGCGGACCACAACGCTGGGAATTGCTGGCTTTATTGCTACTCGCTGTGGGGCTGGCGGCGTTACTCTGGCTTTATGCGGGAGATCTTCTGGCGGGTCTGCTCCTGCATCGGGTAGCACTGCTGGACGCCCGTTGGGAGACAGTGATTCTGCAATCCAGGACCCCTGGTTGGCAGCCATTCTGGGCCAGGGTGACACAGCTCGGCGGGCCGGATTTTCTGCCTTGGCTGCTGGCGCTGATGGCCGCTGCCTGTTTCGCAACCTGGCGTTTCTTTGATGGTTTCCTGCTGGTATTCGGCACGGCGATATTGGCCGTACTCGTTCAACTGATCAAAGTGACAACCGCACGTGCTCGTCCCCCGGGCGCGGCGGAAATGTTGCCAGCCGCGTTTCCCAGTGGACATGTGAGCGTCAGCGTCGTGGTCTATGGCCTGCTGGCGCTCTACCTCCTTGCCACGCTGCGGCATCGAGGCCTGCGTCTGGCGCTGGTGACGGTGCTTGCGGGTTTGGTGGCGGCTATCTCCTGGAGTCGTCTGATCCTCGGGGTGCATTGGCCCAGTGATGTGCTCGGCGCATGGTTGCTGTCCGGACTATGGCTGGTCCTGCTCTGGGGGGTTTGGCGAACTTATCATTCCCGGCATCCATACTACAGATTGACCGGTGCGCGGCAGACCTGGAGCAGGGTGGCTCTCGGGCTGCTGGGTGTCGTCGGACTGGCCGTGATGGGATATGTATTGTCATTCTGAGGAAGCCTGCGCGCGTCACCTTGGCGCCTGCGATTTTACCCAGCCCGCAGATGCGGCTTATAATGAAAAGAGGTGGCGCGATAGGCACGGGGTTGTGGCGGATTGTTGCCCTTCACCGCATTTAATGGCATTGGCTTTCGGTGTCCGGAAGCTTGGGGGGGAGGATGACTGTCAGTGCGGGGGTAACCATCATTGCCATTGTCATGATCATTATTCTGTTGGTCATCACGGTGACAGCGGTCGTGCTGATACGGACCCAGTTGCGTCTGGAAAGGCTGCTGGCCAGGGCTGAACAAGACATTGGACCGCTGATATTCGATGCCAAGGTGGCATTGGCGGATATCAAACATATTACCCGGACCGGGCGAGTACAGATGGATCGGGTGGACTCCACACTCAGGTATCTGAGTGTGGAGATCATGGATACCGCGGATTCCCTGGTTCGTCCGGTTCGAGAACTGGGGCTGTGGTATCATGCGCTACGCACAGGGTGGCGTTATTTTTCCCGGAAACATTAGCTGGAAACACTGAGGAGACCACAATGAAGAACGCGGAAGGCTTTGTTATCGGAGTGCTGGTTGGTGCCGTTGGTGCCCTGCTGCTGGCCCCGGCCAGCGGCGCAGAGACGCGCCAGGAATTGCGGCGCGCGGTCGACAAAGGCCGTGATCGTCTACGCAATATGGAGTCTGTGGCGGAAGAACGCATCGGCGTACTCATTGACGAAATCCAGGAGAAAACTGCACATCTGATGGATGTGGGCGGTGATTTGGTCGAGTCCAGACGCCAGGATCTGCTGGAAGCCATTCAGGTGGCCAAGCGCGCACTGGCTGAGGAGCGGGATATCCTGACCCGGGCCAGCCGGGCGCGCCGTGTGGAGGTGCAGGATATCGACCACTAAGGACTCCTGGCGGGGCCTTACGACTTTTTATGGTGTAATCAATCATTTCATGGCGCGGCGCTGGATCGGGACGGCTATGATGGGCGGGCTGAATTTCACAAGGAGATATACATGGCTGATAAGTTGCTGATGGTTATGGTGAACACCGATCCTTCCAACCCCCAGGAGTTGGGCGCGCCCTTTTTCCAGGCGACGGTGGCTGCCGCGATGGATTTTGAGGTCGAAGTTGTGCTGACCGCCCGTGCCGGCGAGCTGGCCAAAAAGGGTGTGGCGGAGAAAATGTTTGTTATGCCGGGCAGCCCCAAGAGTGTCTACGACTTTATCAAGGACGCCCATGAGGCAGGCGTGAAGTTCTTTGTCTGCACCCCGACCCTTGAGTTGTGGGAATGCACCAAGGAAGACCTGATCCCCGAAGTCCAGGACATCGTCGGTGGCGCTTATGTCATCGAGCAGGCAATGGATGACAACGTGGTCACCTTTACCTACTAGTGCCATTATGACACCTACCCATTTAGGGCCCGCTGAGCATCTGTTCAGCGCGGAAGAGGTGGAGACGGCCATCCAGCGGATGGCCGTTGCCATTAATGAAGAGATGGAACATCTGACGCCGCATCGTCCGGTGGTATTGCTTTGTGTGCTGACGGGTGCCGTCGTGGTGGTCGGCCAATTGATGCCGCACCTGCGTTTTCCCCTGGTGCTCGATTGTGTGCAAGTCGGTCGCTATGGCGCCGAAACCAGTGGTGGTGTCTTGCAGTGGCGCACGCGCCCCAAAGAACCACTGGCAGGCGCGGTAGTTTTGCTGGTGGACGATATCCTTGACGAGGGCGTGACCTTGCAAGCTTTGCAGGAATATTGCGCGGCGGAGGGCGCTGCCGCCATCCATACGGCGGTGATGGTGCGGAAAATCCGTTCCCGCGCGATCGATGTGCGGGTGGACTATGTGGGGCTGGAAGTGCCGGATCGCTTTGTGTTTGGGTACGGGCTGGATGCCCGCGGCCTGGGGCGGAATGCGCCGGGTATTTTTGTTTTGCCGGAGGACGGCTGATGGGTGTGGCGGGCATTATCGGTGGCAGTGGTCTGACCGGGCTCAAAAATTTGCAAATTCGTCACCGCCGGGTAATCCGTACGCCCTTTGGGGAGACATCTGGCCCGTTGACCTTTGGTCAAATGGGTGGGCAGGAAGTCGTTTTCATCGCGCGCCACGGCTATGGCCATACCATTCCTCCGCACCGGGTCAATTATCGCGCCAACATCTGGGCGCTTCATCATGTCGGGGTGACACATGTGGTGGCGGTGGCGGCGGTGGGCGGTATCACCGCCGCCATGCGGCCAGGCGTTCTCTGTCTGCCGGATCAACTGATCGATTATACCAGTGGGCGTCCCAGTACCTTCTTTGAAGGTGGCGAGAGCATGGTGGTACATATCGACTTTTCTGAGCCCTATTGCCAACCGGTGCGTGAGCGCCTGCTGCAGGCGGCAGGATCTGCGGATATCGTCGTTATCGACGGTGGCACTTATGCGGCCACCCAAGGGCCACGCCTGGAAACCATTGCTGAAATCCGCCGGATCGAAAGGGATGGTGGCGATGTGGTGGGGATGACCGGGGCTCCAGAAGCGGTATTGGCGCGGGAAATCGGCCTGTGCTATGCGCCCTTGTCGCTGGTGGTCAATCTGGCGGCGGGCAAGTCGGCGGAGCCCATTACCATGGAGGCCATCGACATGGTAATGCATGAGGGGATGGAAAAGGTGCGAAAAGTGCTGGGGAATGTCGTACCGCTACTTGCGGATTGCCCGCAGTGCGGTTGTGGAACCGCGGTGGGACCGGAGGCTCTCCGGCAGTTGCATAACAAGAAGTAAGCTGCGGCTTTGCTCCGGCCCTTCAGCGCATGGTGACGAATTCCTCGGCGCTGGTGGGGTGGATGGCAATGGTGTCGTCAAGATCCTGTTTCGTTGCACCCATGCGCAGCGCTACCGCAAAGCCTTGGAGCATTTCATCCACACCGTCGCCGATGGCGTGCAGACCGACGACCTTTTCCTCCCGGCCCACCGTGACCAGCTTCATCGCCGTTTTTTCTGGTTCTGCCGCAAAAGCGCGGAGCATCGGGGTGAAGGTCGTCTGGTAGACCTTGACCGCCTCTTCTCCGTATTGCTCCTGGGCGGCAGCCTCACTGAGGCCGACCGTCGCGATGGGGGGGTGACTGAAGATCACCGTGGGTACCACGAGGGTGTCGAGATGCCGCTCCGCCTGGTCGCCGAAGATGCGGTCGGCGAGACGACGTCCGGCGGCGATGGCTACCGGGGTGAGGGCTGGTCCCGCTGTGACATCGCCGACCGCGTAGACACCCGGTGCATCGGTGTTCTGGAAGGCATCCACGGGGATAAAACCCTGCGGGTCGGCAGTAATGTTTGCGAACTCCAGACCAAGGTCGGCGCTGTTCGGGCGACGGCCGATGGCCCAGATGACGGCATCCAGCCCTCCGAGGCAGTCGCCATCGTGGAAATGCAGGCATAAGCCATCGGCGCGTTTTTCCAGTTCCCGGACCTGGCGCTGGGCGAGAAGGCTGATGCCTTGCCGGAGCATGGCATCCATCAAGCTCTCGCGCAGCATCGGATCGAAATCATTGAGGAAGTGCCTGCGGCGCATGACCAGGGAAACGTCACTGCCGAGAGCGTGGAGTACCCCGGCGAGTTCCACGGCGATATAACCGGCGCCCACCACGGCAACACAGCGGGGCCTCGATTCCAGTGCGAAGAATCCGTCCGAGGTGATGCCCAGTTCTGCACCCGGAATATCGGGCCAGACCGGATGCCCCCCCGTGGCGATCAGGATGTGTGCGGCTTCCAGGGTGTGGTCGCCGACATGGATCCGATGCGCGCCGGAAAAACGGGCATGTCCGCGGATCAGGGAGACGCCGTTACCATCCAGGCCTTGGGCATAGCGATCATTGAGCCGCCCGATGTAGGCGTCACGCTGCTGCTTCAGGTGTTCCCAGTGGAACCGTGGTTCTATGGTATCGAAGCCATATTCTCCTGCCATCTTCATTTGCCCGGCAAGGTGGGCGGCATTCCAGTAGATTTTTTTGGGGACGCAGCCTGCATTCACACAGGTGCCGCCCAATGGACCGGCGGCGACCAGCGCGGTGACTGCCCCGTAACGGGCGGCGCGGTTGGCCATGGCAATGCCTCCGCTGCCTCCACCAATGACGATGAGATCGTAGGATTGGGTCATGATAGCTCCCTTTTTTCGGGGTTGAACGAAGCAGGAAGGACGTCATCCCCGGCATACTGCTGGAGATGACCATCCGAAGGGATGTGCCCTTACTTCCCGTCGAAATATTTCTCCAGGTCGTCGGCGCCGCCGATGTGTTTGCCGCCGATAAAGATCTGCGGCACGGTGGAGCGTCCGCTCACCGCGCGAATCGTCCGCGAGCTGACTCTGGTACCCATACCTGTCCTGATCTCTTCAAAGGCCATGCCGTGCTCCTTCAACATTGCCTTGGCGCGGGCACAATATGGGCAGCCTTCGCGGGCAAAGATGGTGACGAATTCGGGATCGCGTGCTTCCGGGTTAATGTAGTGGAGCATGGTATCGGCGTCAGAGACCTCGAAGGGATCACCCGGTTTGTCGGGTTCGATGAACATTTTCTCGATGATGCCGTTCTTCACCAGCATGGAGTAGCGCCAGGAACGCTTGCCGAACCCAAGTTCGCTCTTGTCCACCAGCATGCCCATGCCTTCCGTGAATTCGCCATTGCCATCGGGAATCAGGTGGATGTTTTCGACAGCCAGTTCTTTGGCCCAGGCGTCCATGACAAAGGCGTCATTCACCGACATGCAGAGGATGTCATCTACGCCATTTTCGCGAAAGCTCGGCGCAAGTTCATTGTAGCGCGGCAGATGGCTAGAGGAACAAGTGGGGGTATAGGCGCCGGGCAGGGAGAACACGATCACGGTCTTGCCCTTGAAAAGTTCGTCGGTGCTGACGTCACGCCACTGATTATCATCGCGGGTGCGGAACACGACCTGGGGAACACTTTGGCCTTCTATGCTGGTCAGTTTCATCTCGGTCTCCTGTTTACGCTGCAGTTGCGGCACCATTGCCGATGTGCACCAGATTGTTCTGTGCTGCACATGGGCTGATAATAGAATAAGTCTAAAACAATATCAAGTATTACAATGTTGGCCGAAGTGCGAGGTTCAGGCTGTGTTCCAGCCGAGATAGGCGGCGGCGGTATCGAGACCGCCGTAGCGAATCTGAAAATCCGCCTGGGCGCGGACGACCGCTTTGGCGTGGTAGGCAATGCCTATGCCGGCTTTGCGGATCATGGGCAGATCGTTGGCGCCATCTCCGAGGGCGATGCAATGACCGGCGTCGGTGCCCAGACCGATGGCCAGCAGGTCGAGGATGTCGGCTTTGGCGGCGGCATCGACGATATCTCCGAGTACCTGGCCGGTGATTTGCCCTTGGATGATTTCCAGGGTGTTGGCGAAGGCGTAATCGAGGTGCAGTGCTTCCTGCAGGTGGCGAGTAAACTGGGTGAAGCCCCCGGATACGACACCGACCTCGACGCCCTGGGACTTGGCCGCCGCCACCAGTTCGCGGGCACCGGGACTGAGCCGCAGTCGTTCGCGGATGATGGTGTCGATACTGCTTGCCGGGGTGCCCGCCAGGAGGCGTACCCGTTCGCGCAGGGAGGTCTGGAAATCCAGCTCGCCCGCCATGGAGCGTTCGGTGATGGCGGCAACCTGCCGTCTGAGACCGAGGTGTTCGGCTAGTTCATCAATGCATTCAATGCTGATCAGCGTAGAATCCATGTCGGTCAGCAGCAGGCGGAAATGCCCCTTGTCCCACAGCGGAGAAACCGCAACATCCAGCGCGATCCCCTCCAGGGCTTCGATGAGGCGATGATTCACGGCGCTCAGAGGGCCGCGGGGACCGTGCAGGATCAGGGCCAGATCGTCGTCCTGGCAGTGGAGTACGCGGCCCGGCATAAAGTTTTGCAGGTGAAGGGTGGTCAGTGCGCGGCGCAGCGCCTCGGGCTGCGCCGTTCCATGCAGCACCAGACGTACAGCGCCATCGGCACTGCTCATGGGGGCCCAGATCACCTCCCGCTCCTGGTGCAGGGCCTGGCGCGAGAGTTCGTCGAGGAAAGGGGCGATTTCACCGGTGGTGACGGGCATATCCCAGCTTTGCAGCCAGCAACCCCATACCTCCTGGTGACTTTCCACCTCCGCCACCAGTTGGCCCATACTGGCCGGCAGACTCATGGGCCCGCGGGCGGCAGGGCTGAGAATGGCAAGGCGGGTACTGCTCATGGTTGAATCCTCAGTTGGTCGATGAGTTGCAGCAATTCCTGACAGCGCGCTTCGCCGTCGGGCAGGTCGCGGCGGATGCGCAGGCGGTGCTCGCCATCCAGCTGGTAGATACTGTGAGGTTGCTGGATGAGCCGGATGATTTTGTCGGGGGCCACCTGGTTTTCGGCGGCAAATTGCAGGCGGGCACCGGCGGGACCGGCATCGATCTGTTCAATGCCGGTCTGGGTAGCGACAAGACGCAACCGGGTCTGACAGAGCAGGGTGCGGGTCGGCGCCGGGATGGGTCCGAAGCGGTCGATCATCTCCACCATGATCTCACCGATGGCGGTGTCGCTGCGCACATCGCTGAGGCGCTTGTATAGTTGCAGGCGCAAATGCACGTCGGGCAGATAGTCGTCGGGGATGAGCGCCGGTGTGTTGAGATGGATCTCGGGACCGCTCGCGCGTTGTTCCTCCAGACTGCGGGGATCCCGCCCCGCACGTATGGCTGCCACGGCATCGTCCAGCCATTCCATGAAGAGGGTGAAACCCACCTCATCCATGTGCCCGCTCTGCTCTTCGCCGAGCAACTCGCCAGCACCGCGGATTTCCAGGTCGTGGCTGGCCAGGGCAAAGCCGACGCCCAGATCTTCCAGGGACTGGATGGCGTCGAGGCGGCGCCGGGCATCGTCGCTCATGGCCCGAAGGTCGGGGGTGAACAGGTAGGCGTAGGCGCGTTGATGGGAACGACCAACCCGGCCGCGCAACTGATGGAGCTGCGCCAGACCAAATTTATCGGCGCGGTTGATGAGGATGGTGTTGGCATGGGGGTTGTCGATACCCGACTCGATGATGGTGGTGCAGAGGAGGATGTCGAAGCGCTGATGGTAAAAATCCAGCATCACCGCTTCCAGCTCGCCCTCGGGCATCTGGCCATGGGCCACGCGCAGGCGCGCTTCCGGTAGCAGGCGGCGCAGTGTGGCCGCCATGCGCTCGATGTCGCGTACCTCATTATGCAGAAAATATACCTGACCACCGCGATGCAACTCGCGCTGGCAGGCTTCGATCACCGTCGCATCATCCCAGATTTGCACAAAGGTGCGTACCGGCTGGCGGCGCTGGGGTGGCGTGGCGATGATGGATAAGTCACGCAGGCCGGCCAGCGAGAGATTGAGAGTGCGGGGGATCGGCGTTGCGGTCAGGGTGAGGATATCCACCTCGGAGCGCAGGGCCTTGATCCGCTCCTTCTGGCGCACCCCGAAGCGATGCTCCTCATCCAGAATCAGCAGCCCCAGATCGTGGAAGGCGACATCCTTTTGCAGCAGGCGATGAGTGCCGATCAGGATATCCACCTCCCCTACGGACACTGCCGTGAGCACTTGCTTGTGCGTTTTGGTATTCTGGAAACGGGAGAGCACTTCCACCCGCAGGGGCAGCCCGGCGCAGCGGTTCCGGAAATTCTCGTAATGCTGCTGGGCGAGCAGGGTGGTGGGGACCAGTACGGCCACCTGCGCACCACTGTGCGCGGCCAGAAAGGCCGCACGGAGCGCCACCTCGGTTTTGCCGAAGCCGACATCGCCGCAGACCAGGCGGTCCATGGGGTGGGGGCTGGTCATATCGGCAATGACTGCGTCAATGGCTTGTTGCTGATCCGGGGTTTCCTCAAAGGGAAAGCGGGACACGAATTCCCAATAGGCGTCATCCGGTTCGGGAAAAGCCCGGCCGGTGCGCGCCGCGCGGCGGGCATAGATATCCAGCAGTTCGCTGGCGGCATCGATGGCCTTTTGCCGCGCCTTGGCCTTGGACTTTTCCCAGTGATTGCTGCCGAGGCGGGAGAGCACCGGTTCCGTCGCACCATTACCCACGTAGCGGGCGATACGATCCAGATGGTCCGCCGGGACGTAGACCAGATCGCCGTTGGCATACTCCAGGACCACATATTCATTGATGTCTCCCTGGGCGGCAAAGGGCGTGGCCATGCCCTGAAAACGGCCGATGCCGTATTCCTCATGGGTAACGGCATCACCCGGCTGTAACTCGCCGAGATCGCGGACCAGGCCTTCCATGCTGCGCTGTCGGGCGTTGGCGCTCCGCCGCTGGGCAAAGACGCGGTCACCAAAAATTTGCGCCTCGGAGACCAGCGCCAGTCTGACCAGGCCATTTTCCTTGATGAGCAGGCCGCGTTCCAGGGGCGCCACGGTGATGGCGATCCGTTCCGTACCCGCCAGGAACTCCGGCCAGTCATGCACCCGGCTGGGGAGCAGTCCGCTCTTGCCAAGCCGTTCCGACAGGGCTTCCTGGCGGCCCGCTGATTCAGCGGCGAGGATGACCCGGCCCGCGGTCGGCAGATGGCGCAGAAAGGTATCCAGTGAGGCCAGCGGCGCTTCCGGGCTGCCCTGGAGGCCGGGGAGGGGGGCGGTCGGCAGACGCTCCGCATCGCCCTCCTGTTGCCCATATACCAGCGCCCGACCGCGCAGGGCATCTTCCCATTCACCGGGGGGTAGGAGCAGTTCATCAGGTGGTAGTATGGGATACACCGTATCGTGGCGCCGTTCCTCGTAGCGCTCCTGCCAGTCCTGACGAACGTGCCGGGCGGATGCCTCCAGACCGGGCGGGAGAAGGACGACGCCGTCTACGGGAAAGTGCATCAGCAGGTGGCTGCTCTCCGTAAAGAAGAGCGGGAGATAATGCTCGGCGCCTTGGGGCGCCTGTCCTCGACTGGCCGCCCGGTATATCTCGGCGCGTTGCGGGTCACCGCTGAACCGGGCGCGGAAGCGGCTGCGAAATTCCTGTAGCGCGGCAGCGTCCACCGGCACTTCCCGCGCCGGGAGCAGAGAGACCCGCTCGACCTTTTGCAGGGTACGCTGGGTTTCCGGGTCGAAGGCACGGATGCTTTCCACGACTCTATCGAAGAGCTCGATGCGATAGGGCAGGGGGCTACCACTGGGAAAGAGATCGATGATTCCACCACGCCAGGCCAATTCGCCAGCCTCCGAAACCTCACTGACATTGCGATAGCCGGCGTCGATCAGGCGCTGGCGAAAACCTTCCGGGCTCAGATGGTCGCCCACGGCGAGGACAAAGGCGTGCTGGTCGAGGAAACTGCGCGGTGGCAGGCGTTGCAAGACGGCGGATAGAGGGGCGAGACACACGCCACGCCATTCCGGCAGAGTGGCAAGGGTGGCCAGCCGGGTGGCCGTGGCATCTGCCGGCGGCGCCAGGCGGTCATAGGGAAGGGTTTCGCGGTCCGGGAAAACCAGCGGCGCGGGCAAGTCCGGTGCGAAAAAACGCCACTCGCGCTGCCATTCCTCCACGTCGCGGGCGTTCGGCAGCAGAACCAGCAGCGGGCGCTGCCACTGCCGCGTCATCTGCGCTGCCAGCCAGCTATCCGCAGCACCGTAAATTTGACTAAATACGCGTGCCGCCCCGGCGCGCGGCGGGGTGCCGAGAGAAAGACTTCGATCCAAGAATATCTGATCTTATGTGGGGACTCTGAAGACCCCTAGTGTAAAGGGGCGCCGTGGAAACTGCAAAACGGGACACCGCTTTCTTGCGTCCTCCCTCAAGACTGCGGATACTTCGGGCTGGTGGTTTGGGTCCAGAAGGTTGGGGGGAATATGGAGCGCGTCTGGGTGGTGATCCCGGCGGGAGGGCGGGGACAGCGCTTTGGCGCGGCGCAGGCCAAGCAGTACGTTCTGCTGCGCGACCGCCCCGTCATTGCCCACGCCCTGGCGGCCTTCCTTGGGGAACCGCGCATTGCCGGCATTCAGCTGGTTCTGCCGGGCGAGGATATTGCCACCGGTGCCTGGCGGGAATTGCTGGGACCCGTGCCGGCGCCGCTCCTGCCCCCGGTTGTTGGGGGCGGCCTGCGTGCCGATTCGGTGCGCCATGGTCTGGAGGCGCTGCTGCGACAGGGCGCGGTGCCGTCCGATTGGGTGCTGGTGCATGATGCCGCCCGGCCCTGTCTGCGTCGCGAAGATCTCTTGAGGCTGCTGGAAAGTCTTGCGAACGCACCCCAGGGCGCACTGCTTGCCGTGCCCGTTGCCGACACCCTCAAGCGGGGTGAGGATGGATGCTCTTCAGGTACCGTGGATCGGGAAGGATTGTGGCGCGCCCTGACTCCGCAGGCGTTCCCTCTCGGGGCGCTGCTGGTGGCCCTGGAAGCCGCGCGTGCGGAGCACCGGCAAATTACCGATGAGGCGTCGGCGATGGAGGCGCAAGGCTGGCGTCCCCGCCTGATCCCGGGACACGGCGATAACATCAAGGTAACCCTCAGTGATGATCTCATGCTCGCCGCCGCAATTCTCGCGGCGCGTGGCGAAGAAGGATAATCTTATGCAACTGCGTATTGGTCACGGCTTTGACGTACATGCGTTGGTGCCGGGAAGGGCCCTGATCCTCGGTGGTGTGTCGGTACCCTATGAACGCGGTCTTGCCGGCCACTCCGATGCTGACGTGCTTCTTCACTCCGTCTGCGATGCCCTGCTGGGGGCGGCTGCCCTGGGCGACATCGGACATCATTTCCCCGATACCGATGCCCATTTCGAAGGTGCGGATTCGCGGCTCCTGCTCCGACATTGTCGTCAGTTGGTCCAGGGGAAAGGTTTTACGGTAGGCAACGTGGACGCGACCATCGTCTGTCAGCGTCCCAAATTGGCAGATCATATCCCGCAGATGCGCGCCCATATTGCTGCTGACCTCGCCGTGGATCTCGATGCGGTCAACATCAAAGCGACCACCACAGAGCAATTGGGCTATACCGGTCGGGGTGAAGGCATTGCCGCCCACGCTGTCGTGCTGATTCGGCATGTCTGAAAGTCTGCCGCGCATCTACCCCGCAGAGAGCGGTCTGCTGGGCGCCGAAATGAGGCAGTCTCCAGAAGACTTTCAGGTCACGGAATTGCTGCCTTTTGTCCCATCCGGTATGGGTACCCATCACTGGCTGGTAGTGGAGAAACGCGGCCTCAATACGCAGGATGTGGCCCAGCGTCTGGCGCGTTGTGCCGGGGTGGCGGTCCGGGATGTGGGTTTTGCCGGTCTCAAGGACCGTCAAGCTGTTACCCGGCAGAGTTTTACGGTGCCGGCTACGGCGGGTAGCAACCCGGATTGGGGCAGTCTGGAAGACGACAGTCTGCACTTTCAGCAGATCGGCCGCCATGACCGTAAATTACGTCGGGGCGTGTTACGTGGCAACCACTTTCAACTCACTTTGCGCGCCACCACGGGAGCACACAGTCTCTGGGACGCCCGCCTGCAAATTCTCCTGAAACGAGGGTTCCCCAACTATTTCGGTGCCCAGCGCTTCGGGCACCGAAATTTGCAAGAGGCCGCGCGACTGTTATCCGGACAGCCGATGCGGGTAGACCGCCATCGGCGCGGCCTGCTCTGGTCCGCGGCCCGCTCCGCCCTGTTCAATCTGGTCCTCGCCGAGCGGGTGCGGCATGCCAACTGGACGGAGATTCTGCCGGGTGAAGTCGTGCAACTGGCTGGCTCGCACAGTATTTTTCTGGCGGAGGAGGACGATCTCGCGGATTTGCAGGCGCGCGCCGCTGAATGGGACCTGCATCCCACCGGCCCCTTACCAGGTCGTGGCGGGTTGGCGCCGACCCTGGTTGCCGCCGCACTGGAGACCTCGGCCCTGGGCGCGGGGCCGGTCATCGCCGGTACAACAGACGATGGCCTCCATTGGGCACGACGTCTTGCAGAACAAGGGCTAGACGCTGCCCGGCGTCCCTTGCGCGCGCGTCCGGAGAACCTCAGCGGCCGCTGGGAGGATGTACAAACCCTGATTCTGAGTTTTTCCCTCCCCGCGGGCGTATTCGCGACGAGTTGTGTGGAAGGCCTTTTGGGGAGGGAAATGGCGGAAGCGCAAGGCCTTGACCATTGTGTTGACTAGGGGCCTTACAACGGACACCATAGTTCGGGACGGTACGCACTCTTAAATGGCACCCTATAACGAGGAGGATGATTATGGAAGCCCCGGTAACCATCGGCCGCTTGGCGCGTGAAGCAGGGCTTGCCGCAGAGACCTTGCGTTACTATGAGCGGATCGGGCTGATTCGGCCTGTGCAGCGGACGCCATCCAACTATCGGCTCTATGACGGTGAAGCCGAAGCGCGTCTGCGTTTTATCCGGCGTGCCCAGAATCTTGGCTTTTCCCTGGCGGAAGTGAAAGAGCTGCTGGATATTAGCGGCAGTGCGGAGAATGACATGGGCGAGATCAAAGCGCTCACCGTGCAAAAACTTGCCGAGATCGATCGCAAGATCGCCGATTTGCAAAGAATGCGCACGGTCCTTGCGCAACAGGTCGACCGCTGCCCCGGCCATGGCCGAGTGGCTGATTGCCCGATCCTCGCCTCCCTGGCCGATGCGGAAAGCGCCCTGCCTGTCGGGGAGCGCTGGGGGCGGCGCGATACCCGGATACCCTGCAACGCGGCGCAGGGCTGAGGGCGGGGTACCGAAACTGTTCAACGTTGCCGTCTGTACCCGGTTAAAGGCCCGGTCTATGGTTGGGCTTGCCTATTTGCGGCGGGGCCAGCCCAGGAGAACGCGCAACGCGCCGCCGCCGCCCTCTTCTGGGCGCGCCTGAGCAAATGCCAGCACCTCCTGATGACGCATCAACCAGCCACCCACCAGCCTTTTCAGGACGGGAATGCGACCGGGGGATCCCAGCCCTTTCCCGTGGATGACGCAAACGCAGGTCCAGCGCCGTTGTCGCGCTTCCCGCAAAAATGCCGATAGTTCAGCGCGGCCTTCCTCCACGGTGCAGCCGTGCAGGTCGAGCCGCTCCTGAATCCGGAACCGGCCCCGGCGCAAGTCCCGCAGCAGCGCCGGAGACAGCCCGGGCCGCAAATAAAGCCACCCGTCTCCGGATTCCAGAATTTCGTCGCTGTGCAGACCACCGCCCAGCGCCTCCAGAACTGCCAACTCGTCCTGATGCCGCTGTATCGGCAAGGGCGGTGGCGGCGCTGGACGTGGGGGAGGGGGCGGGGCTGGCAGGGGCCGGACATCCGCTATCGCTTGCAGAAAGCAAGCGGTGTCGTCCACCCCGGTCACTCGCTCTTGTTTCTCCGACTGATCTGGCCGCCGCCCCATGGTTCAGCCCTCTTGTTGCTGCTCCAGCCAACGCTCCGCGTCCAACGCCGCCATACAGCCGGTTCCTGCACTGGTTACCGCCTGACGATATACATAATCCTGAACATCTCCGGCAGCAAATACCCCCTCGATACTGGTCGCCGTGGCCATGCCATCACGGCCGCCCCGGGTAACCAGATAACCCCCCTCGTCCATCTTCAGTTGTCCCTTGAAGATTTCGGTGTTGGGTTGATGGCCGATGGCAATGAATACACCCATCAGCGCGAGATCCTGCGTGCTGCCGTTTTCTACATGCTCAATGCGCAAGCCGGTAACTCCGGAAGCATCGCCCAGCACTTCTGCGACGGAATGATCCCAGATAACGGTGACATTTTCCTTGGCCATGAGTTTGTCTTGCAGGATTTTTTCCGCCCGGAACCTGTTGCGACGATGGATCACGGTGACATGCTTGGCAATGTTGCTGAGATATAACGCTTCCTCTACCGCCGTATTGCCGCCACCGACCACGGCCACCGCCTGCCCGCGATAGAAGAATCCGTCGCAGGTCGCACAGGCGGAAACTCCCTTGCCGCGAAACTTGTCTTCGCTGGGCAAACCCAGGTATTTGGCAGATGCGCCGGTGGCGAGAATCAGCGCATCGCAGGTATAGCAGTGCTGATCCCCACTGAGGCGAAAAGGGCGCTGACGGAGATCGGCGGTATGAATGTGGTCAAACAGAATCTCGGTATCAAAACGGCGCGCCTGTTTTTCCAGTTCCTGCATGAGTTCCGGGCCCATGATGCCGTCTGCAGCACCCGGCCAGTTATCCACCTCCGTGGTCGTCATCAGTTGGCCGCCGGGCTCCATGCCCTGCACCAGTATCGGACTCAGATTGGCGCGTGCAGCATAGATTGCCGCCGTATAACCACCGGGACCGGAGCCCAGGATAAGCAAGCGGCAATGTTTTTCATCGATGACACTTTTCGGATCGCTCATGGGCACCTCGCTGCCTATAAAGAAACGCTACCGCGCCGGCCCACTGTATGGCGGAACCGGCGCGGACCAGCGGAGAACTTCTGGAGAAAGTCTAGCATCATTCCCGCACCCCTGTCCTTCCCGGACAGCGATCGGATATGGCGCAGTGCGCAGTGAAGTGTCGTGATCTGATCCATTCGAAATGCCTAACAACTGCATTGACTTGCCTTTTTTCCCCGCATCTCCTTGACACCCGCGCAGGGGTCGTTTAGCGTGCCGACATGAACTCTGCAGCCCGTAATGCGTCCCGAGGCTCCCGGCCTGCCCCCGCAAAGCCGGGCCAGCCGCCGCGTGCCAAACCATGGCGTCGCGAGGCGCTACTGCTGATACTGATCGGCGTGACGGCGTTCGTGGCGATATCCCTGCTCAGCTTCCACCCCGCCGATCCGAGCTGGTTCAACAGTGGAAAGGGTGGCCCCGCCCATAACTGGGGCGGCAAAACTGGCGCCTATATCGCTGATTTTCTGGTACAGGTCTTTGGTGTGGTCGCATGGTTCCTGCCCGTGGCGTTGGGCGCATGGGTGTGGCAGCTATGGCGGCACTGGTTTCATCAGCATCCTGGGCGCCGGGCGGCGCCGGTGGGCGCTGCCGCCATGATGCTGGGTCTGAGCAGTTTCCTGGCGCTGACCTGGCCGGCGGGCTGGTGGCCCATTGCCGGTGCGGGAGCGGGTGGTATCCTGGGACAGGAAGCCGGCGCCCTTGCCCGGCCATTCATCGGTGTGGGTGGTAGCGCCTTGCTGTTTCTTGGGCTGTTTGGCCTCGGCGTGTTTTTGCTCACCGGTCTCGGGCCGCGCGCGATGGCTGCGCAGGCCAATACCCTGTATGCGGCCTTGCCCAGGCCACACCTGCGCTGGCGACTGCGACGCCAGATTCCGACCCGGGCGGCCCCGGCGTCCATCACCACGCTGACGCCCGCTGCGCCAAAGGTGTCCCCGCCCGCTGCACCCAGCTTCTTTTCTACCAAAAAACGCGGGCCAGGTTCGGCGCATACCGCCGTTAAAAGCAGTCGGCAGTTGCCGTTGCCGGCTCCGGTTGGGCCGCCGCGTGCCGATGGCCTGCCCGATCTGGGTCTGCTCGATCCACCGGATGCGTCAGATCCTGGTTCTCAACTGCAGCCTGAAGCGTTGCAGCAGCAGTCGCGTATGCTGGAAGAAAAGCTGGCCGACTTCGGGGTGCAGGCGGCCGTAGTGGCGGCCCATCCCGGACCGGTGATTACCCGCTTTGAAATAGAACCGGCACCGGGAGTCAAGGTCAGCCAGATTGCGGGCCTCAGCAAAGACCTTTCGCGCGTGCTGGCGGCCCGGGTGCGGGTGGTGGAAGCCATTCCCGGTAAGGCCACCATGGGCATCGAGGTGCCAAACCCCAACCGGCGCACGGTGCGCCTCTCCGAGGTGCTTTCCAGTCACGGCTTCACCCAGAGCAAAAGTCTGCTGACGCTGGCATTGGGTCAGGATATCGGCGGGCAGCCGGTGTCCGCCGATCTGGCCAGAATGCCCCACCTGCTGGTAGCCGGGACCACCGGCGCCGGCAAGTCTGTGGGTGTCAATGCCATGATTCTCAGCATACTGTTCAAAGCGACTGCCGAGGATGTACGCCTGATCATGGTGGATCCCAAGATGCTGGAGCTATCCATCTATGAGGGCATCCCTCACCTGCTCGCGCCGGTGGTGACGGACATGAAAGAGGCCGCCAACGCCCTGCGCTGGTGCGTGGCGGAGATGGAACGGCGCTATAAGCTCATGGCTTTTGCGGGAGTGCGCAACCTGACCGGATATAATCAGAAGGTCCGGGAAGCGGCGGCTGCGGGACATCCCCTGCCGGGCCCGGATAAAGATATGGACGGCGAACCCGTGGCCTTGAGCATGCTGCCCGCTATCGTGGTGATCATCGACGAGTTCGCGGATCTGATGATGGTGGTCGGCAAACAGGTGGAAACCCTGATCACCCGTCTGGCCCAGAAAGCGCGTGCGGCTGGTCTGCACCTGATCATGGCGACCCAGCGTCCTTCGGTGGATGTGATCACCGGGCTGATCAAGGCCAACGTCCCCACCCGCATTGCCTTTCAGGTTTCGTCGCGTATCGACTCGCGCACCATTCTTGACCAGATGGGCGCGGAAACCTTGCTCGGCCAGGGCGACATGCTCTACCTGCCTCCCGGCTCCGGTTATCCGTTGCGGGTGCATGGAGCCTTTGTCAGCGATGACGAAGTCCATCGTGTGGTAGAGTCCCTGCGCCAACTGGGCGCGCCCCAATACGACGAACGTATTTTACAGGGTGGTGAAGGCGGCGATGGGGAAAGCATGGACGGGGAGGGTGGTGAAGATGCCGATCCGCTCTATGATCAGGCGGTGGCCATTGTCACCAGCAGCCGCAAGGCGAGTATCTCTTACGTGCAGCGGCAACTCAAGGTGGGCTATAATCGGGCCGCCCGCATGATTGAAGAGATGGAGCGGGCCGGTGTGGTCGGTCCCTTGCAAAGTAACGGGAGCAGAGAAATCTATGCAGCAGCACCCCCTGGTCGTGACTGACCGTTTGCGCCTCGGGCGCGACCCATCACGGGCTTCGGGTCTGGTTCTCTGGCTCCTGGTGCCACTGCTGATGCTGGGTAGTATCCAGCTCGCGGCTGCCGCCACGGGGTTGGCGCTGTTGCAGGATTTTTTCCAGAAAACCCACACCATCACGGCCCAGTTCCGTCAGGAAGTAGCCAACCATGACGGCCAGATCGTCAAGCGTACCGGCGGCAAGCTGTGGATTTCCCGCCCCGGCAAATTCCGCTGGGACTACAACGGCCGTAACGGGCAAACCATCGTGTCCAACGGTGAGAAGGTCTGGCTTTATGAGCCGGCTCTGGAACAGGCCACGGTGCAGCCCCTCGGCAAAGCTATCGGGTCCACCCCTGCGGCGCTGATCGCTGGTAACGATGACCTCAGCCAGCGCTTCAGGATTACAGATCTGGGTGAAAAAAACGGACTCCGCTGGCTGCTGTTGCATCCCAAAACGGGTCAGGATCAGGGCTTCACCGCGTTGCGCCTGGGCTTTGACGCGCAGGGCGCGCTGCGCGAGATGCGTATGGAAGACGCCTTCCAGCAACAGACCGTCCTCCGCTTCGAGCATATCAGGATCAATCACCCCATTTCGGCGCAGGAGTTTCAGTTCACTCCGCCTGCCGGCGTAGATGTTCTCTCTCGATAATATTTTCTGGAGTCCTGCATGTTGGCTTTGAAGACCCGCCTCGTCCTCGTTACCCTCGGTCTGTTAGTGGCTGTGCAGTCCCATGCCGCGGGTTTCGCCGCGCCGACCTCCGTGGTGGGGCTTTCGGAAGCCGGTGCCACGGTAGCCGACGGCGGACCCGTCAGCAGTTTTGCCGACAATCCCGCTGATATGGTCTTCTTTCCGGGTACCCGGGTGGGTCTGGATATTCTCGCAACGCGCCCGGCTTACAAGGTGGATAATGGCGGTGGCAGCATCGATGCCAGCAGCAATCTGCAGATTCTGCCCGATCTCTTTGTGACCCATCGTTTCAATGATCTGCCACTGGCAGTTGGTCTCGGTATCACTTCACCCTACAGCATCAACGCCACTTGGCCCGCTGGGACCTTTCCCGGACAACCTTCGCTGAAAAACGACCTGCGGATCGTGGATGTGAATCCGGGGGTTGCCTATCTGCTGCTCCCCAACCTGAGCGTTGGAGTGGGTCTGGATTATTACCAAGCGCTGAGTGTAACCTTTGGCCCAAATTCGGGCACCGGCGGGGGCGTCGGCGGTAACGTCGGGCTTTTCTACACCACCGAGCGCTTCAATGCGGGACTCAGTTATCGCTCCGCGGCCAGCGTTTCTTCGGGCGGTGGCCGCATCGACCTCCCCAGTCGCGTACAGGCAGGTGTGCGCTACCGATTTACCCCACGCTTTGCGAGCGAACTGGATGTGGACTGGAATGACTGGAGCAATGCCCGGTTACCTGGCTATGGCAGCCTCGGCTGGAAGTCTGCCTTGGCCTATCGCCTCGGGCTCAGCTACCACCTGAACCAGAATCTGGAACTTCGCGGTGGCCTCGCCCATGAGGGCAGCCCCGGCAACAGCTCGAGTTTTGATGCGGCGGTGCCGGGAACCAGCAGCAATCTGGCCTCCTTCGGGTTGGGTATCGGTCTGGGCGCATGGCATTACGACATAGGTGCCTCCTATGCCCTCTCCGGCAACACGACGTCTTCTTATCCCGGCTTTGCGGGCACGTATAAAGCCAGTATCTTCAACTTCGGTGCCGCAATTTCTCGGGATTTTTAACGGACAACCCGTCTCCGGAAGGTTCTTATGGCAGCATCGTCCACCGACCCCCGTCCCCTGGCGGCGCGGATGCGCCCGCAGACGCTGGACGCTTACGTCGGGCAGCGTCATTTGCTCGGCAAGGAATGTCCGCTGCAGGCCATGGTGCAGGCCGGGCATCTGCACTCCATGATCCTCTGGGGTCCACCAGGCAGTGGCAAAACCACCCTGGCGCAACTCTTGGCCCACACCGCCGGCCGCCACTTTCAGGTTTTGTCTGCCGTCAACAGCGGAGTGCGCGAGATCCGCGCCGCCGTCAGTAGCGCCGAGGCCGCCCAGTCCCTGGGGCAGGGCACGGTCCTCTTCATCGATGAAATCCATCGCTTCAACAAAAGCCAGCAGGATGCCTTGCTACCTTATGTGGAAGAAGGCGTCGTGACTCTCATCGGCGCCACGACGGAAAACCCCAGTTTCGCCTTGATCAATGCCCTGCTGTCCCGGGCACGGGTTCACGTCCTCAAGGCGTTGACTGAAGAAGAACTCGGCGTCGTCCTCGATCATACCCTTGCCGACAGGGTGCTCGGTCTGGGAGCACTGGCGATGGAGATGTCCCCGGAAGTACGCAAGGGATTGTTGACCGCTGCCGACGGCGACGCGCGCCGTCTCCTCAACCTGCTCGACCTCGCGGTACAACTGGCACCGGTACGGGAGGGTAAAACACAGATCACCGCCGGGATCATCGCTGCAGCCAGCGGTCACTCCTGGCGACGCTTCGACCAGGGGGGGGAAGCCTTTTACGACGAAATTTCCGCTTTCCACAAGTCCCTGCGCGGTTCCGATCCCGACGCGGCCCTCTACTGGCTGGCGCGGATGCTCGACGGCGGCGCCGACCCCCTTTACCTTGCCCGTCGGCTGGTACGCATGGCTTCCGAAGATGTTGGCCTTGCCGACCCACGGGCTTTGGAAATGGCCCTCGCCGCCAAAGACGCCTACGCCTTTCTTGGTTCGCCCGAGGGGGAGCTGGCGCTGGCGCAGGCTACGGCCTATCTCGCCAGTTGTCCCAAAAGTAACCGCGTATACGAGGCATGGAATGCCGTGCGTGCCGTCGTCAAAGGCGGCGGGAGTGCCGAAGTGCCTCTCCACCTGCGCAACGCGCCCACCGCACTGCTCAAGGCACTGGATTACGGCCGGGAATATCAATACGATCACGACTATCCCGACGCCATCGCTCCGGAACAGTCTTATCTGCCCCCCAGTCTGCGTCAGGCCCATTTTTATGAGCCCAGCGACCGCGGTTTGGAAATCCGTATTCAGGAGCGTTTGCGCTGGATAAACGCTCATCGTCAACCTGTCCGGGAGAAAAAACCCCATGCTTGACCCCAGCTTGCTGCGTAGCTCGCCGGAAACCGTAGCTGTCGGCCTCGCTCGCCGCCACTTCATCCTCGATGTAGCTGCCCTGAATGCCCTCGATCAGCAGCGCAAAACCCTGCAAATTCAGCTCGAACAGCTTCGCAACGCCCGCAATGAAGCTTCCAGACAGATCGGTCAGGCGCGCCGTCAGGGGCTCGATACCGGTGCGATGCAGGCCGCGGCAGCGTCGAACGGCGAGGAGATCAAGGCCCTGGAGCAATCACTGGAACGTACCCTTGCCGAATGGGATACGCTGACCATCGGCCTGCCCAACATCCCGCAGGATTCGGTGCCCGACGGCCGCGATGAAAGTGACAATGTGGTGTTGCGTCACTGGGGCACGCCCCGCGCCTTCGATTTCCCTCCTCACGACCATGTCGATCTGGGCGAGGCCCTGGGTATCATCGATTTTGCGGCGGGCGCCCGCCTTGCCGGCGCCCGCTTTGTGGTATTGCGTGGCGCCGGTGCCCGTCTCGAGCGCGCCCTGACGCAATTCATGCTGGATTTGCATACGACGGAACACGGTTACACGGAAATCGCACCGCCTTTTCTCGCCAACGCCGATTCCTTGTATGGAACCGGGCAACTCCCCAAATTCGAAGAAGACCTCTTCGCCCTACGAGATGACCC
>NZ_CP044411.1:407500-2795000 GCF_008926505.1 Acidithiobacillus sp. 'AMD consortium'
CACCCTGGTAGACGCACGCATGGTGCGCACGGGGCGCGCAGTGGCGTTACAGGTCTTCATAGAAAAGAATGAAACCACTGCGGTTACCATTGAGGATTGTGCGGCGGTGAGTCGCCAGCTCAGCCTGTGGCTCGATGTGGAAAATCCGATCCATGGCGCCTACCGCCTCGAAGTTTCCAGCCCCGGCCTGGATAGGCCGCTAAAAAATTTACACGACTTTGAACGATTTAAGGGGTCTCAGGCCGAGATTCATCTGCACGGGTTGACGCAAGGGCGGCGCCGCTTGCAGGGTGAGCTGCTGGGCGTTGAAGATCAGAAAATTGTATTAAAAAATACCGAAGGGCGCTGGACCTTCGCCCTGGATGATATCCACAAGGCAAGGCTGGTTCCGCAATGGTGAGTCGACGGAACATGCAGAGAGGAGCAGGTCAATGAGTCGTGAACTTCTTTATCTGGCGGATGCCGTCGCCCATGAGAAGGATGTGGACCGGGAAGTCATTTTCCTGGCGCTGGAGGCATCTCTGGTTTCCGCATCCAAAAAGAAATACGGACAGGACTGGCATATCGCGGTGGATGTGGATCGTAAGACCGGAGATTATGTAACCCGCCGGCTATGGGAAGTAGTTGCGGATGATGTCGCGGATTATGACGCGGATCAGCAGATCCGTCTGAGCGATGCCCGGAAAACCCGTCCCGATGTGGAGCTAGGCGGCTACCTCGAAGAAGTGTTGCCACCCGTCGAATTTGGGCGGATCGCGGCACAAACGGCCAAACAGGTGATTGTGCAGAAAGTGCGGGATGCCGAGCGCGACCGGATCGTATCGGACTTTGCGATACGCAAGGGAGATATCGTCAGCGGTCTGGTCAAACGCATGGAAAAAGGCAACGCCATCGTCGACATGGGGCGCGCCGAGGCCATTCTGCCAAAAGAGGAGATGATGCCGCGTGAGGCCATTCGCCCCGGTGATCGGGTGAAGGCACATCTTCAGGATGTACGCCGTGTGCAGCGGGGGCCGCAGCTATTTTTGTCGCGGACCAGTCCTGAGTTGCTGATCAAGCTGTTCGCCCAGGAAGTGCCGGAAATCGGGAACGGGATGATCGAAATCATGGGTGCGGCGCGTGATCCGGGACTACGGGCGAAACTGGCCGTGCGTTCCAATGACCCGCGTGTGGACCCCGTGGGGGCTTGTGTGGGTCTGCGCGGCAACCGGGTACAGACGGTTATCAATGAGTTGAAAGGCGAGCGGATTGACATTGTGATCTGGGCAGCCGATCCGGCCAGCTATGTGATCAACGCCCTTTCACCCGCGGAAGTGTCCAGCATCGTGGTCGACGAGAACACGCACAGTATGGATGTGGTGGTCGGACCGGAGCACTTGTCCCAGGCCATCGGGCGGGCCGGGCAGAATGTACGGCTGGCGACGCAGTTGACGGGCTGGACCATCAACATTCTGACCGAGGAAGAGGCTCAGGCCAAGCGGGAAGAGGAAGAGTCGACCTTTCTCAACCACTTCATCCGGGATCTGGGCGTGGATGAGGACTTGGCCGCCCTGTTGGTCAGCGAGGGTTTTACCTCCATTGAGGAGGTGGCCTATGTTCCGGTTGCCGAAATGATGGAAATCGAGGGTCTGGACGAAAACCTCGTCGGCGAATTGCGGCGCCGTGCGCGTGACGTCCTGCTCAATAAGGCCATTGCCCAGGAAGAGCAGGTGGCGCTCAGTGAACCCGCGGAAGACTTGTTGTCCCTGAAGGGTATGGATAAGGGTTTAGCGCACTTACTGGCCAGTAAAGGTGTTGTCACTTCCGAGGACCTGGCGGAACTGGCTGCGAGCGAGCTATGCGAGATGGTCGGTGTGGATGAAGAGCGGGCCAAAGCTCTCATTCTGGAGGCGCGTGCGCCCTGGTTTGCTTGATACAGACCCTGGCCCGGCGATGTATGTCGCGGGGTAGCGGTTTCGGAGAATGAGGATTATGACGGTAACTGTCGCCAATTTTGCTGCTGAATTGGGTGTAACGAATGCTCGGTTGTTGGAGCAGTTGAACGCTGCGGGCATTTCCAAGAATGCGGCCGAGGATGTGGTCACTGAGGACGACAAACATCGTCTTCTGGCTTCGTTGCGCAGTGCGCACGGAGAGGGTGGCGGTGAACCGCGCCGTATTACGCTCAACCGCACCAGTACCACCGAAATCAAACAGTCCGTAGGCGCAGGCAAGTCGCGCACGGTACAAGTGGAAGTGCGCCGCAAACGGACTTACGTCAAACGGGAAGCGATAGCCGAAGAGGCCACCGAGTCTGCTATACCGGAACAGTTGCCGGTCGATGCTCAGGTGGCCGCTGCTTTGCAGGAATTCGCGCCGGCCGTGGAAGCGGTCGCTGCAGGCGGCCCCGCGACGGTTTCTGGGGAGTCGGAGCCTGCGGAGGAGGTTGTCGATCAGCCGCAGCAGGTGCCGTACGATGCGACGGCCGCGAGCGAAGAGGTGGCGGCGGTACAAGAGGCGCCACGTTCCGAAGTGAAGCTTGCGGCAACTCCCTCACGCATTCCCGAGCGACCTGCCCTGGATCGTGGCAGGACATCGGCGGTCGGCACGGATCGTGCGCGTCCCACAGCACCGCCGGCTAGCAGAGCGCCCGCGGCAGCGCCGCCGCCAAAAGGCAAAAAAGCGGGGCCGACGGGGCGCGGCGACGACGACGCCCGCCGTGGCGGTGCTGCCCGGCGGGGCGGGCGGCGTAGTGAAGACGGTGGCAATGCCGATGCCCTGGCTCTGGCACGGCGCCGTAAGTCCGCAGACAAACGAAACCGCGGCAGGGGTGGTCCTGCGGTCAGCGAGTGGGCGGTGGCACCGGTCATCCGCGAAGTGGCGCTCCCGGAAACGATCACCGTGGGTGAACTGGCCAGCCGGATGGCGATCAAGGCTACCGATGTGATCAAAACGATGATGAAGATGGGCGTGATGGCCACCATCAATCAGGTGATCGATCAGGAAACCGCCGCAATCGTCGTGGAAGAGTTGGGACACAAGGTGAAGCTGGTGGGAATCACCAGCCCCGAGGCTTTTTTGACGGAAGAAGGGGCGGCAGAGACGCCGGTCATGGGCCGTCGGCCCCCCGTGGTGACCGTCATGGGACATGTGGATCATGGTAAAACGTCGCTGTTGGACCGAATTCGCTCTACCCAGGTAGCGAGTGGTGAGGCCGGGGGTATTACCCAGCACATCGGTGCCTACCACGTGGAGACGCCCAAGGGCATGGTGACCTTCCTCGATACGCCTGGCCATGAGGCGTTTACGGCGATGCGGGCCCGCGGCGCGCAGGCGACGGATATCGTCGTGCTGGTGGTGGCGGCCGATGACGGGGTGATGCCCCAGACGATCGAGGCGATTCACCACGCCAAGGCGGCCAAGGTGCCCATTGTGGTGGCCGTCAACAAGATCGATAAACCCTCCGTGGATCCGGAACGCATACGCCAGGAACTCGCCGGCCATGAAGTGGTGCCCGAGGAGTGGGGCGGTGACGCGCAATTTGTGAATGTTTCGGCAAAGACCGGGTTGCATATCGATGATCTGCTGGACGCCATTTTGTTGCAGGCGGAGATGCTGGATCTGGATGTGCAGATCAACGGTCCGGCGAAGGGCGTGGTCATCGAGTCCCGGCTGGATCGTGGACGTGGTGTCGTGGCATCGGTGCTGGTCCGTCAGGGCACCCTGCATACGGGTGATATGCTTCTGGCCGGCGCGCAATTTGGACGTGTCCGGGCGCTGGTGGATGATGCCGGGCGACCTACACAATTGGTGGCTCCGGGCATGCCGGCAGAGGTGCTCGGGCTGGGAGATGTTCCCCAGGCCGGTGATGAGGTGGTCGTGGTGGCGGATGAACGCAAGGCTCGCGAAGTGGCGCTCTTTCGCCAGGGCAAGTTCCGTGATGTACGTCTGGCGAAGAGTCAGAAAGCGACGCTGGAGAGCCTGTTCGAGGCGGCAGCGGATGGACAGTTGCAGCAGTTGAATCTGCTGATCAAGGCGGACGTACAGGGTTCCGCCGAGGCTTTGACCACTACCTTGGAACGCCTTTCCACCGCAGAGGTCAAGGTCAATGTCATCCACTCCGGGGTCGGTGGAATCACGGAGTCCGATGTGAATCTTGCCGCGGCGTCACAGGCGGTTATCATCGGCTTCAACGTGCGTGCGGAAGCTCCGGCGCGGCGCCTGATCGAACATAGCGGGGTGGATGTTCGTTACCACAGTATCATTTACGACGCGGTGGACGAGGTGAAGGCCGCCATGAGTGGTATGCTCGCGCCGGAAATCCGTGAGCGTATCCTGGGTCATGCGCAGGTGCGTGAGACATTCCGGGTGCCCAAGGTGGGCATGGTCGCGGGTTGTATGGTTACCGACGGCCTCCTGCGGCGCAGCGCGAAGGTTCGGGTGATCCGTCAGGATGTGGTCATCTATTCCGGAGAAATGGACTCACTGCGGCGTTTCAAGGAAGACGTCAAGGAAGTGCGTGAAGGCTTTGAGTGTGGTGTGGGTATCCGCAACTTCAATGACCTGAAGAATGGTGACATCATCGAGGTGTTTGAAACCACTGAAGTGGCGCGAACGGTCTAGGAGGCAATGTTGCACGGTTCTCATCGCCCCTACCCGCGCGGCGCCAGGGTGGCTCATTTGCTCCGGGAAGAGATAGCGGCGGTGTTGCCGCGTCTGCACGGCATGTCTTCCGGGTTGTCTCCGCTACCCCCCAGCATCACGATGGTGGATTTGCCGACGGACATGCGCTCGGCAACCGTATATTTTTCGTTGATGGATGGCCCCGATCGGGCCGATACGGTGCGCAAAACTCTGCAGGACCATGCCGGCGAGATCCGGCAGATGCTGGGAAGGCGGTTGGCGTTGAGGCGCATCCCACCACTGCAATTTGTCTACGACGCGCGTTTTGACCGTGGTGCGGAAATGGCGGAACTCCTGGCCCATCTTCCGCCCGCGCCGGAGGACCTGCCATGAGTTGTCAACATGGTCTGCTGCTCCTCGACAAGGCGGCGGGTCTGACATCCAACGCCGCTCTGCAACGGGCCAAGCGTCTGCTCGGCCTAAAAAAGGGCGGGCATACGGGAAGTCTCGACCCCATCGCCACCGGACTGCTGGTCCTGCTCTTTGGCGAGGCCACCAAGGTCTCGGATTATATTCTCAATGCGGACAAGTCCTATCGGGCGACCCTGCGGCTGGGCCAGACCACGACCACCGGCGACAGCGAAGGCAGTGTGCTGGAAGAACGGCCTGTTGCGGTCAGCGAAGCGCAGGTGCGCGCGGTGCTGCCGCAGTTTCTCGGAGAGATTGCGCAGATTCCGCCCATGTATTCGGCGATCAAGCAGGGGGGCAGGCCGCTTTACGAATTGGCGCGCAAGGGGCTGGAGGTGGAGCGGGCGCCACGCCAGGTACGCATCGACGCCCTCGACCTGGTTTCCCTGGACGGTGACCGTTTGGTGCTGGACGTGCGCTGTTCCAAGGGTACCTACATCCGCAGTCTGGCGGAGGACATCGGTGCGGCTCTGGAGTGCGGTGCGCATGTGGAAGAATTGCGGCGCACGTCCACCGGTCCTTTCGATGTCGCGCAGGCGCTGACCCTGGAAGGGCTCGCCGACGTGCTCGGACGGGGCGAGTGCCCCCTCAAGGCCATGGATCTGGCTCTGGAATATTTACCGGCGGTGACCCTGACGGAGAACACCGCCTATTATCTGCGTCAGGGGCAGGGGGTCGTGGTCGCCCATGCGCCTCCTCTCGGGCGCATTCGTCTCTACGGGCCGGGGGAGCAGTTTCTCGGTCTGGGAGAGGTGATGGACGATGGAAAGGTGGCGCCTCGCCGCCTCATGAGCGTAAACTAGGGGTTTATATTTTTCAGAATTTCCAAGGAGTAGGAATTATGGCGTTGTCTCATGATGTCAAAGCAGAAGTTGTCCAGGGTTATGCCACCCATGTGGGGGATACGGGTTCTCCGGAAGTGCAGGTTGCCCTGCTGACCACCCGAATCGAAGGGCTGACAGATCATTTCAAGGTAAACAAGCATGATCACCATTCCCGTCAGGGGCTTCTGCGGATGGTCGGCCAGCGCCGCAAGTTGCTGGACTACCTGAAGAAGCGGGATGTGAATCGCTATCGCACGCTGATCGAACGTCTGGGTCTGCGCAAGTAAGGAGAGAGTTTTGACCATGATTCGGAAAGAAGTAGATTTTGGCGGCCGCCGCCTGCAACTGGAGACGGGCCGCATGGCGCGTCAGGCGGACGGTGCGGTGCTGGTTTCCAGCGGAGACACGGTCGTTCTGGTGACGGCAGTGGGCCGCCGGGAGATGAAGCCGGGCCAGGATTTCTTTCCGCTGACGGTCAACTATCAGGAGAAGGCCTACGCCGCGGGCAAAATTCCCGGTGGTTTCTTCAAGCGGGAAGGGCGCCCCACGGAAAAGGAGACGCTGACGTCGCGTCTGATCGATCGCCCTATCCGGCCGCTCTTCCCCAAGGGCTTCATGAACGAAGTGCAGGTGATCGCTACGGTGGTGTCGGTGGATCGAGATAACGATCCCGATATTCTGGCACTGGTGGGTGCCTCGGCGGCTCTGGCAGTTTCCGGTATTCCGTTCAGTGGCCCGATCGGCGCGGCCCGGGTGGCTTACATCGACGGGCAATATGTGCTCAACCCCAGTTACGCACAACTGACTACTTCGCAACTGGATCTCGTGGTGGCGGGAACCCGGCAGGCCGTACTCATGGTCGAGTCCGAGGCGCAGCAGTTGTCCGAAGAGGTCATGCTGGAAGCGGTGATGTTCGGTCACGCGCAGTTCCAGCCCGTCATCGACACCATTGAAGCGCTGGCGCGCGAGGCCGGCAAACCGCGCTGGGAGTGGGTGGCGCCGGTGGCCGATGAAGCACTGGGTGTGCAGGTGCGCGAGAAAGCCACACCGCTTCTGCAGGAGGCCTATGCGCTGACGGAGAAGCAGGCGCGCAGCAAGCGGCTGGAAGAGGTGCAGCAGGCCATGGCGATCGAGTTTGGCGGTGACGATGCCGGACGCGGAGACATGGTTCGCGGATTTTTGAAAAAAATTGAAACCGGCATCGTGCGTGGACGTATTCTGGATGGCGCGCCCCGCATCGATGGCCGGGACAGCAAGACCGTGCGGCCCATCACCATCGAGGCGGGTGTGTTGCCGCGGACCCATGGTTCGGCGCTCTTCACCCGGGGGGAAACCCAGGCTCTGGTGGTGGCGACGTTGGGTACCAAGGGCGACGAGCAGATCATCGATGCCCTGCAAGGCGAAAGCCGTGACCGCTTTTTGCTGCATTACAACTTCCCGCCCTTCTCCACCGGTGAAACGGGTATGGTGGGTTCGCCCAAGCGCCGGGAGATCGGGCACGGGCGTCTGGCGAAGCGGGCGATAGCCGCGGTCCTGCCGACCGAAGGCGAATTCCCGTACAGCCTGCGGGTTGTTTCTGAAGTGCTGGAATCCAACGGCTCTTCCAGTATGGCGACTGTCTGTGGCGCCTCCCTGGCACTGATGGACGCGGGCGTACCCCTCAAGGCGCCGGTGGCGGGCGTGGCCATGGGCCTCATCAAGGAAGGAGAGCGTTTTGCCGTCCTCACCGACATCCTGGGCGATGAAGATCATCTGGGTGATATGGATTTCAAGGTGGCGGGCACGGTACAAGGGGTGACCGCCCTGCAGATGGATATCAAGATCGACGGGATTACCCGGGAAATCATGGCGCAGGCGCTCAAGCAGGCGCTGGCGGGGCGGCTGCATATCCTCGGACTGATGAATGGCGTGCTGTCCAGGGGGCGTGGCGAGTTGTCCGACTACGCACCGCGCATCATTACCATCCAGATCAATCCGGATCGCATCCGCGACGTCATCGGACCGGGCGGTAAAGTCATACGCGCCCTGACCGAAGAAACCGGCGCGACCATCGATATTCAGGACAACGGCACGGTAACCATCGCCTCGGTGGATGGTGAAGCCGGCGCCGCCGCGAAGCGACGTATCGAGTTGCTGACGGCGGATGTGCAGGTCGATGTCATTTACGACGGAAAGGTGGCCAAGATCATGGATTTTGGCGCCTTTGTGACGATTCTGCCGGGACGCGACGGTCTGCTGCACATTTCCCAGATCAGCAACGAACGGGTCAGCGATGTCCACGACCATCTCAAGGAAGGGCAAGCGGTGCATGTCAAAGTTCTGGAAGTGGATCGCCAGGGCAAGATCAAGCTGAGCATGAAGGGTATCCCGCAATAATCCGTCTACCGACATCCTTATCGACGTCGTTGAGCGCCAATGGCGACACAGGTGGACCGGTACGGTCCACTTTTGTTGTTGTCTCCTGACATGACGCGCGCCGTCGAACCTCTATGCACGACGCTGGATAACGGTGTGACCGTGATCAGCGAGCGACTGCCCGGGCGTCGGAGTGTGGCTTTGTCCCTGACCGTCGGCAACGGCAGCCGGGATCAGGCCCCGGACGAAAACGGCTTTGCCCATCTGCTGGAGCATATGCTCTTCAAAGGCAGCACGGAGCGCGATGGCGATGCGCTCAATGCGGCCATGGAGTCGCTGGGCGGTACCATCAATGCGTTTACAGATCGGGAAAGCACGGTGTTTCACGGGACGGTACTGGCGGAGGATGCCGCTGACGCCTTCACGCTGCTGACCGAGCTGTTGACGAAGCCGCGCTTCGACCACGCCGATCTGCGCCTGGAAAAGCGCGTGGTTGCTCAGGAAGCGGCCATGGCGGCAGAGGATGTGGAGGATTGGGCTCAGGAGCGCGCCCTCGCGGAAATCTGGGGAACCCATCCCCTGGCCTGGCCGGTGCTGGGGAATGCACGATGCATCCGGTCCGCCAGTCGCAAGCGCCTGCAAGCCTATCACCAGCGGATCCTCGCCGAATCGCCGCTGATCATTACCGCCGTCGGAGAAGTGGAGCATGGGGCGCTCTGCACCTGGGCGCAGGCCGCCTTCCGGGGGCGCGTGGGGCGGGCTCGTAGCGCAGCGCCCGCCCCACGGTTTCATGGCGGACAGAAACGGCTGCGCCGCGCCCAGGCGCAGCAGGCGCACCTGATCTGGATGGCGCCTGGGTGCAGCGTCGCCGCGGAGGACTATCTGGCCCATGTGGTGGCCAACGCCATACTGGGCGGTGGTACGGCCTCCTATCTGTTCCGCGAGTTGCGTGAGAAGCGCGGGCTGGCCTACCAGGTATTCTCCCATCTTGATCCCCTCCGTGACTGCGGCGAATGGACGCTCTATGCGGCCGCGCCGGGCGCGCAGCACGTTCAGGCGGCAGCGGCGATGGCAGAGGTCCTGGCGATGTTGCTGGAGCATGGACCGACCGTAGCGGATATGATCTGGGCCAAGCGCAGCCTACGGATTCAGCTCCTCCTCGGGCAGGAGGATGCGGAAATTCGCATGAGCCGCCTGACGCGGCAATGGCTCTACCTAGGGCGTCTGGTCCCGGCGGAAGAGTCTCTCCGGACCCTTGCGGCGGTGGACGCCGACGCCGTCCTGCGGGTTTTGCGCAAGGCCTGGACCGAGCGTTTCGAGGGGTTGTGCCTGCCGGCGCGGCGCTGATCTCAGGAAAAGTGGTCTTTCCAGCGGCGCAGGGCGCTGAAGACGCGGACAGGGTCGTCCCCCGTAGCAGGATCGAAGACGTTGGCGCTGCGGATCAGAGCGGGCTCGCGGCACCGCAGAAAAGGGTTGCTGGCGCGTTCCAGGGCCATGCCGGAGGGTAAGGTGGGTTCGTTGCGCGCGCGCTGTGCGATGGCTTCCTGCTGGCGCTGCACTATGACCGGATTGTCCGGGTCGGCCTGGGCCGCGAAGTGCAGATTCGTGAGGGTGTATTCATGGGCGCAGTAGACGGCGGTGTGATCAGGTAGCGCCGCGAGGCGTTGCAGACTATGAAACATCTGCGCTGCGGTACCCTCGAAGAGGCGCCCGCAGCCTGCGGCGAAGAGGGTGTCTCCGCAGAAAAGGACATTTTTCCACCAATACGCGATATGATCGCGGGTATGGCCGGGCACCTCCAGCACCGTGAGCATCTCCGCATCCAGCGTCAGGCGACCCTCGGCCACGGCATGGGTCAGCCCCGGAATGCGCCGGTTGGCGCCGTATACGGGAATACCGAAATGCTGCGCCAGCGCTTCCACGCCTCCGGTGTGATCCGCATGATGGTGGGTACAGAGAATGGCGCTCGGGCGGAGCGTATGTTCAGCGCACCAGTCAAGGACGGGTTCCGCGCAACCGGGGTCGATAATCCACGCCCCTTCGGGCGTTTCGGCGACGTAGATGTAGTTATCCGTAAAGGCGGGAATAAAATGAACAGGCATTTTTGCATCTCCCTTCGGGCAAGGTACCATAGGCCCATTATGGCATTGAAGCGGGGTGGTGGACGTTAGTGTTTTCCTTTTTCGCCGCCGCAAGGCTCTTGCGCTGATATGCAACATCCAGGATGCCAAAGTCGACCACGGCAACAACGCGCCGCCGTCTGGTGGAATGGCCGCAGCGGCCGCCTTCTGCTCGACCGTGCCCGGGATATGCTGCCGCACTGGATAGAACGCCTGCAGCCGGAGACCATTCTGCAGCTCGGACAACCCGTTTTCTGGGGACTGCCGCCCGAACGCGAGCATACTTGGGTATTGCTCAATGACGGCTTTGCCCTGCCTTCCGACGAGTATCTGCAGGCCTACGGTGTCTGTGAAGCGATGCCTTTCGCGGCCATGCGTTTCGACCTGGTGATCGTCCCCTTTTGTCTGACCCGCATGGCCAATCCGCAGGCGGTGCTGGAGGAGTGCTGGCGGGTCCTGCGTCCCGAAGGCCATGTGCTGATCATGGACTTCAATCCGGGGGGGAGCCTGAGCGTGGTACGCCGTTGGCATCTCTGGCGCAGGGACCGCGCCTGGCCATGGCTGCGTCCCTTCCTGCCGCCGGGGCGACTGCGTAGTCTGCTCAAGGGGCAGGGTTTCGTGCTTCGCGAGGGACGTTATTTTCAATACACCGTTCCGGGTCTGAGGCGCAACGCGCAGTGGATGGAGCTGGTGGGCGACCGCTGGTGGCCGGCAGGGGCCAACGCTTATCTGATACTGGCCCAGCGGCGGGATCCCGAGCGGCCGCTGGTGGGTGCGGTCCGGCCATTCAACGTGCGTTCCGGGCGGCAGAAGGTCCGGTCCGAAGCCCCTGTTGCCTATGCTGGTCCCGACCCTGAGAACACCGCCCCATGCCCGAAAAAGTCATAGACCTCTTTACCGATGGCGGGTGCCGCGGTAACCCCGGGATCGGCGCCTGGGGCGTGTGGCTGCGGCTGGCCGGGCAGGAGCGGGTCTTATGGGGCTTCGCCCCGGAAACGACGAACAACCGGATGGAGCTGACGGCGGCTTTGCGCGGTCTGGAGGCGCTCAAGCGACCCAGCGCCGTGCGGGTAACCAGTGATTCCCGTTATCTGCGGGATGGCATGACCCAGTGGCTGGCTGGCTGGCAGCGGCGGGGCTGGCGGACGGCGGGCGGGGAGGCGGTCAAAAATCGCGATATCTGGGAGTTGTTGGCGGTGGTGGCTGCCCGCCACCAGGTCCAGTGGGAGTGGGTGAGAGGCCACTCCGGGCATATCGAGAATGAACGGGTGGATGCATTGCTGAATCGGGTCATGGACCAGTATGCAGCGGGCGGGCAGGCGCGGGAGGGCGAAGGATGGCTGTGAGGCAAGTGGTGCTGGATACGGAAACCACGGGCATCGACTGGAAGCAGGGGCACCGGGTGATCGAAATCGGTGCCGTGGAGCTGATCGACCGGCGGGTGACGGGGGCGTATTACCAGCAATACCTCAATCCGCAGCGCAGCAGCGATCCCGAGGCGTTGCGGATACACGGACTGACCGACGAATTTTTGCAGGATCAGCCGGGCTTCGCGGAGGTGGCAGATGCCTTTCTGGAGTTTCTCGGTGACGCGGAGCTGATCATTCACAACGCGCCCTTCGACCTGGGATTCCTGAATCACGAACTGCAACTGGCGGGGAAGGCGCCTTTGCGACAGGCCGTCATGGATACGCTGGCGGATGCGCGCCGCCGTCATCCCGGCCAGAAAAATGATCTGGACAGTCTGTGCCGGCGTTACAGTGTGGAAAACCGCCATCGTGAACTGCATGGGGCCTTGCTGGACACCCGGATACTCGCCGAGGTCTACCTGGCGATGACTGGCGGGCAGGTGGATATGATGGGGATGCTGGGTGCCGCAGGTGGCCCCGCCGCAACGGAGATGCAGTCCGCGGGGGATGACCGTCGGAGTGAGGGCATTCCGGCGGCAGTGTCACGGCCACGGGGCCCCCTGCGGGTAATCCGTGCCAGTGCGGAGGAGTGCATGCTCCATCAGCAATATTTGCAGAATATGGGTGGTAACGCGTTATGGGAGCCGGAAAGCCAGGATATTCCACCGGCTTGACCGGCTAGATCGAGCCTTGCGGAATCCCAACAGGCCCTTCCATAGACCATCCGAAGCCTGGTGTCAGCAGGTCGCTGATGGCGCCTGCCGCGGGAATGCTCCTGAGCAACGCTAGGCTCCATTCCGGTCCATCGCCATAGCCGATAACGATCAGCGCCGCATATTCCCCCGCCTGGATCATGAGGGCGTAGCCATTGCGCCCTTTCATCACCAGTTGTTCTAGGTTGCCGAGTTTGAACTCGCGCATTGCACGGTCGGCCAGGGAGGATATGGACGCCATCACCGCACCTGCCCGGTCTTCACTCACCTCTCCGGATATGGCGGAGGCGAGCATCAGGCCCTCGGTGGAGATGATCGCGGAGGCGTCTATGTCGGCTGAACCATCATTCAGTTCAGCGAGAATGGATTGCATCTTTTTGGTGCGCAAAATTCCTCCTGGCGATCTCTAGCACTACCCGAGAACATGGCAAATTTACGGGAGCTTGTATCCTGCTTGCCAGCTGTCAGGCCGGATGTTCGGCAAAGTCTGCTTTGCGCTCGATCAACTCGATGCGGTAGCCGTCGGGGTCTTCCACGAAGGCGATAACGGTGTTGCCGTGCTTCATGGGTCCCGCCTCGCGCACCACCTTTCCGCCCCGCTGGCGGATGCCGTCGCAGGCCGCCACGGCATCCTCAACTTCTATGGCGATATGTCCGAAGCCGTCGCCGAGGTCGTACCGTTCCACGCCCCAGTTATAGGTCAGCTCAATTACCGCCCCGGCATTCTCGTTCTGATAACCGACGAAGGCCAGGGTAAATTTGCCTTCGGGATAATCGTTACGGCGCAGGAGTTGCATGCCGAGTACCTCCGTGTAGAAGGCAATGGCGCGGTCCAGATCGGCGACGCGCAGCATGGTGTGCAATATGCGCATGAGAAGAATCTCCTTAACTTGAAAGCAGGTAATCCAGAGGCTCCACCACTTCCAGGCGGTAGCTCTGGCTGGCAGGAATGACCATGCTGTCGCCAGCATGCAACTCCTGAACGTCATTGCCCCCCTCGGCATGGTAGTAGGCCATCCCGCTGAGTACCCGGATGGTCTCCGCCACTTCGCTGCTCAAAGTATAGACGCCCGGGTGCAGAAGGGTGAGGCTGTGCATGCTGCCATCGGCGAGAATGACGCTGCGCTCGCTACGTCGCCCGTCCAGAGAGATGCGGCTGGTTTTGCCCAGTGCGTTGACTGGCAGATGCTGGTCGGGTGCCATCCGACTTAACCCTGCAAACGTTTTTCGATGCGCAGACGCAGCGCATTGAGCTTGATGAAGCCCCCTGCGTCCTTCTGATTGTAGGCGCCGGCATCATCTTCAAAGGTGGCGATACGTGGGTCAAAGAGGCTCTCCTGCGACTTCCGTCCCACCACCATACAATTCCCCTTGTAGAGTTTGAGGCGCACCACGCCGTTGACCAGTCGCTGGCTCTGATCGATGAGCGTCTGCAGGGCGCGGCGCTCCGGGCTCCACCAGAAGCCGTTGTAGATGATGCTGGCGTAGCGCGGCATGAGTTCATCCTTGATGTGGGCGACCTCCCGGTCCAGGGTGATGGATTCGATGGCGCGATGGGCCTTGAGCAGAATGGTGCCGCCGGGAGTCTCGTAGCAGCCCCGGGATTTCATGCCGACGTAACGGTTTTCGACGATGTCCAGGCGGCCGATGCCATGCTCGCCGCCGACGGTGTTGAGGTGCGCCAGCAACTGCGCGGGATTGAGCGGCTCCCCGTCGACGGCGATGGGGTCGCCGTGGGCGTAGGTGATCTCCAGATAACGGGGCTGGTCCGACGCTTGTTCCGGCGCCGTGGTCCAGCGCCACATGCTGTCTTCGGGCTCCGCCCAGGGATCTTCGAGAACGCCGCCTTCATAAGAAATATGCAGCAGGTTGGCATCCATGGAGTAGGGGGATTTCTTGCCGTGACGTTCCACCGGAATGCCGCGCTGTTCGGCATAGGCGAGGAGCTTTTCGCGGGAGTTCAGATCCCATTCCCGCCAAGGGGCGATGACCTGAATGTCGGGATTGAGGGCGTAGGCGCCCAGTTCAAAACGTACCTGATCATTGCCCTTGCCGGTGGCCCCATGGGCGACGGCATCGGCGCCCACGTCGGCGGCGATTTCCACCATGCGCTTGGCGATGAGGGGCCGGGCGATGGAGGTGCCCAGCAGGTACTCGCCCTCGTAGAGGGTGTTGGCGCGGAACATGGGGAACACGTAATCCTGGACGAATTCCTGGCGCAGATCATCGATGAAGATTTCCCTGGCGCCGAGCTTCTCGGCCTTGGCGCGCGCCGGTTCCAGCTCTTCACCCTGACCGATGTCGGCGGTGAAGGTGACCACGTCGCACTGGTACTGGTCCTGCAGCCACTTGAGGATGACCGAGGTATCCAGACCACCGGAATAGGCGAGAACGACTTTCTTGACCATGCGTCAATCTCCTTGCAGTGCGGCCACGGGGCCGATGCCGAATAAAAATTCCATCAGGGCTTTCTGGGCGTGCAGGCGGTTTTCCGCCTCTTCCCAGACGACGGATCGGGGTCCGTCGATGACTTCGGCGCTGACCTCCTCGCCACGGTGGGCGGGGAGGCAGTGCATGAACAAGGCATCCGGCGCGGCGGCGGCCATGAGTGTGGCGTTGACCTGGAAGGGGGCGAGAATCGCCTTGCGCGCGGCGGCCTCCTCTTCCTGACCCATGCTGGTCCAGACGTCGGTGACAATCAGGTTTGCCCCGCGCACAGCGGCCACCGCATCATGCAGGACCGTGACCTGAGCGCCGCCGCTCTGCAACATTCCGGCGCTGGGCACATACCCCGCCGGGCTGCCGATGCGCAGCCGAAAGTCGAAAATCTGCGCGGCTTCCATCCAGGAGTGGGCCATATTATTGCTGCCGTCGCCGATATAGGCCACGGTCCTGCCGCGCAGATCACCCCAGTGTTCCGTTGCCGTCATCAGATCGGCGAGAAGCTGACAGGGGTGATGGTCGTCGGAGAGACCGTTGATCACCGGCACCCGCGAAGCGGCAGCGAAGCGGAGGAGGTTGTCGTGGCCGAAGGTGCGGATCATCACCATATCGACCATGCGGGAAATGACCCTGGCCGTGTCCTCGACGCTCTCGCCGCGCCCCAGTTGGGTATCCCGCGGCGAGAGGAAAAGGGCGTGGCCGCCCAATTGGGCCATGCCCGTCTCGAAGGATACCCGGGTGCGGGTGGAGGATTTCTCGAAGATCATCGCCAGGGTCCGGCCCGCGCAAGGGGCGTAACGTTCGCCGTCCCGCTGGATTTGTTTCAGGACGATGGCACGTTGCAGGAGCGCCCGCAGTTCGCTGGGGCTGAGGTCGGAGAGGCGCAGAAAGTGACGGACGTTCATGATGCGGATTCCAGAAGGCTGGACAGGCCAGCGACGAGAAGATCGATTTCTGCCTCCTGCAGAATCAGCGGGGGCAGCAGACGAATGACTTTTTCAGCCGTGACGTTGATGAGCAGGCCAGCCTCCAGGGCGCGTTCCACCAGACGTTCGGGTTTATGGGCCAGTTCGATGCCCACCATCAGGCCCATGCCGCGTATCTCCAGCACCTCGGGGTGCCCGCCAAGGCGCTTCTGCAGGCGCTGCCGGAGCAGGGCGCCCATCCGCCCGGCGTGGGCGGGGATGGCCTCTTGCTGCATGGTGTCGAGCACCGCCTGGGCAGCGGCGCAGACCAGCGGCCCGCCGCCGAAGGTGGTGCCGTGTTTGCCCGGCCCGAAGAGCGCGGCGGTCGGCTGGCGGGCCAGCATGGCGCCGATCGGTACCCCGTTGCCCAGCCCCTTGGCCAGGCTAAGCACGTCGGGGCGCAAGCCGGGAATCTGCTGGTAGGCGAAGAAGGCCCCGGTACGGCCTATGCCCGTCTGCACCTCATCCAGCATCAGGAGCAGGCCGTGCGCGTCGCAGACCTCCCTCAGCCCGGTCAGGAAGCCTTCCGGTGCCGGACGCACCCCGCCTTCGCCCTGAAGAGGCTCGGCGAGAATGGCGCATATGCCGGGGTTGGCCTGAACCAGGGCGCGGACGGTAGGGAGATCACCATAGGGGGCGCGCACGAACCCCGGCAGCAGGGGGCTGAAGCCTTCCTGGATGCGGAAATTGCCGGTGGCCGTGAGGGTCGCCAGGGTACGGCCATGAAAGGCGTTGCTGAACACCAGAATCTGCGGTTCGGCGATGCCCTTGCCATGACCATGGAGACGAGCGATTTTGATCGCCGCTTCATTGGCCTCTGCGCCGCTGTTGCAGAAAAATGCCGCATCCATGCCGCTGACGGCGCAGAGGGTATCGGACAGCTTTTCCTGCGCCGGAATACGGTAGAGATTGGACGTGTGCAACAGTTGCCCAGCCTGGGTCTGCAGGGCGCGGGTGACGGCCGGGTGGCTGTGCCCCAGGCCGCAGACGGCGATCCCCGCCAGGGCGTCCAGATAACGGCGCCCCTCGGTATCATAAAGCCAGACGCCCTCACCCCTTGCAAAAGCGACCGGTAACCGAGCGTAAGTGGACATGAGTGGCATCAGGCGGGTGCCTCCCCGTCCAGGGCGAAAGCTGCGTGCAACGCCCGCACCGCGAGTTCCAGATATTTTTCTTCGATGACGACGGAAATCTTGATCTCGGAGGTGGAAATCATCTGGATGTTGATGTTTTCCCGCGCCAGGGTTTCAAACATGGTGGCGGCGATGCCGGCGTGGGAGCGCATCCCGACGCCTACCACGGAAACCTTGACGATATGGGTGTCGCCCCGCACGTCCTCGGCGCCAAGACCCCGCGCCACGCTCTGGAGAATATCGCGGGACTTGGCGAAATCATTGCGGTCCACCGTGAAGGTAAAGTCGGTTTTGCCCGCTTCCGAGACATTCTGGAGAATCACGTCCACATTGATATTGGCCGCGGAAATCGGACCCAGAATGGCGGAGGCGATACCCGGATGGTCGGGCACGCCGACCACGGTGATCTTGGCTTCATTGCGGGAGAAGGCGATGCCGGAGACGCGGGGAGCTTCCACAGAATTTTCCTCATTGGTGACCAGGGTGCCGGGACCATCCTGAAAAGACGACAAGACCCGCACGGGAACATGGTACTTCATGGCGAATTCGACGGAGCGGGTTTGCAGGACCTTGGCACCGAGGCTGGCCATTTCCAGCATTTCTTCAAAGGTGATGCGATCCAGACGGCGCGCCCGGGTTTCCACCCGCGGGTCGGTGGTGTAAATGCCATCCACATCGGTGAAGATATCGCATTCATCGGCATGCAGGGCGGCCGCCAGTGCCACGGCGGTGGTGTCGGAACCGCCGCGACCCAGGGTGGTGATATTGCCATGGGGATCGACCCCCTGGAAGCCCGCCACGACCACGATCCTGCCGGCATCCAGCGCCGCGCGGATCTTGTGATCGTCGATGTGCTCGATGCGCGCCCGGTTATGGGCGGAATCGGTCCTGATGGCGACCTGCCCGCCGGTGAACGAAATGGCGGGTTGACCGATACCTTCCAGCGCCATGCTCAGCAGCGCGATGGCCACCTGCTCGCCGGTGCTGAGCAGGGTGTCCAGTTCGCGTTCCGCCGGGGTATCGGCCAGGGCGCGCGCCAGTTGCAGGAGGCGGTCCGTCTCGCCCGACATGGCGGAAACCACCACCACCACTTGGTGGCCGGCGCGATGACTGGCCGTGACCCGTTCCGCGACGGCCCGGATGCGTTCCACACTGCCCACGGAAGTACCGCCGAATTTCTGTACGATCAGTGCCATTTGTGTGATTTTGTGATTTTGTCAAAATGAAGGACTAATTAAATCATAAAGCGCCGGTCATGGGTATGCGTGGCGGCGGGTGCCGCACGAGGAGTGTCGTCATGGCCTCACGACCCGGTCGGACCTTTGCAACAGCCAGGAACGGCTTTGTTGCCTCGCACCAGGGGGCGGATAGGGGCTTGCCCCATGGCGCTGAGCCGGCTCAGTGGACGGTGGGGGTGCTGTTGCCGCTCTTTTTGCGGCCGTCCAAGAAGGCATAAACGGGACAGTAGCCAAAAATCCCCGTAGCGATGAGGAGATAGCCGGACAGCGTCCATTCCCAGAATGGCCAGGGGTACCAGAGCAGAACGGCGGCGATTATGGCGCCGAAGTAAATACGCAGCCAGCGCTCGGTGGTGTTCATGTTTTTGATGACTTTCACGGTCCTGCTCCTCCGTAAATCAGAGAACCATATGTGAATTGCACTATAGGTCTGATCGGGGCGCCCTGCAACAGCATCGCCGACTCCGCCAGGTGCCATCCCGGATTGGCTGGACGCGCGGGCCTTCTGCCCCGTTTGCCCGCTTACCCCGGCAGTAGCGCATCTACCCGGTGCCGGGCGATGGAGTGGCCGTGGGCGGCGGCCTTCGAGGGCCACTTCAGGCCCAGGGCGTTTTTCGCCGCGGGGTCGCCCTCGTCGGCATGAATGATGTGCTGGACGATCTGCTCGCCCAGCGTCAGGGGGATTCGCCCTTTCAGGCTGTCCAGGGCACCTTCCAGACGACGTCCGTTGCCCCGCGTCGGCCCGCGCATTGTTCTCCGGTCATGGTACCGTCTTCTATCCATCTCAGGATGGAGCGGGTCGTGACCCTCGCCAGCATTGCGGCGGTGGGGGTGCGGATGGCGGGGCTATCCAGGGGAGGGGCATCACATCCTCCAAATGCGCATGTCGCCGTCTGCGCGGCTCTGCTTGGTAAAGCGCGTCGTGTCCGTCAAATCTTCCGGCAGTACGCGGGACAAAATTATGTTCCCGTATATTGGCGCATTACGACAACGGCTTCCGCACATTTTTTAACGCGTTGCACGGACGGTTTTGTCGATACCGAACGTCATGGCGCTTGCAGTGATGAAAAGGTATATACTGTGCGAGTGTCCAGCCATATCCCGGATGAGGGCCGCGCAAGCAATCCCGTACCAGCGCATTCACTTTGTTCCGTATCCCAGCGCTGGTTTCTTTTCCGTGACGACACTAAGCGTGAAACCGCCATCCCTATGTTTTTATGATGGTATCGCTGTAACAGGCCACCATCGCGTCATGAGTGATCAGTCGCATAGGTTCGACAAGCGCTTGCGCGACCAGAATTCGGTCGAACGGATCGGCGTGATGTGCCGGCAAGTCCTCGACGGCCGCCGCATGCTCGGGCTCGACCGGCAAGAAACGGTAACCAGATTCACCAAAGTAGCGCATCGCCTCCTGGCTGGATACCGGCATGTCGCCGCGTCCAAGACTGCGCTTGATGGCGATCTCCCAGATAGTCGCGGCGCTGATCCAGATCGAAGACTTCGGCAACTCGATCATCTCCCGTGCCTTTTTCGATAACTTCGGGCTGTCGGTAATCGCCCAAAGGGCGACATGGGTATCCAGCAAGAGATTCAGGATTGCTCACCGAAAAACATGCGGGCCACTTCGGCATTGTGGGTATCGATGCTGTCCGGCACATCGAATTTGCCTTTGGCAACACCGATGCGCTTACCACCTGGCGATGTTTCCATGGGCACGAGCTTAGCTGCTGGACGGCCGTTACGGGCAATAACGATTTCACGCTCCTGCCCCTTCTCGATGGCGTCCACCAAGCGGGACAGCGAGGACTTCGCTTGTAGCATGTTGACTGAGTGCATCCTAATTCTCCAGCTTCGGCAACCCCATCACATTTTCGGCGCGGAATGGTTGACCTTCTCCACGAGACCACACTTAGTCTAGTTTAGCTAATAGCCAAACGCAATATGCTTAACCTCGGTCCGCGATCTGCATTCCGCAAGCCGTTTGGTACTCGTACCGGGTTTCCTGAATTATAAGCCCCTGACATAATGGCCTTATGGATGTGTATGGATCCTGACCATTCTGGCCACACCCTCATCGAACTCATGGACATCACCGCCATCATCGACAATCCAGCGGCGGTCGCCATTCCCAAATATTTTCGCAGCATCCAAATCGCCAGCGCCCTATCCGTCATCGGCCATTTCCGCATCGCGGCGGGCATCCTCACGTGGTGCGCAGCGAGTTGCAGGCGCTGTATGAAGTTGGACTGCGGCAGGCACCTTCCTTGCCCGACTGTGGTCTACACTGAAGATCAGAGAGGTATCGGGCAGTTCGGCGGAATCACGTCAGGAGAACCAGCATGGCAACGGATTTACGGGCACTCAGGAAGCAGATCGGACAAAGCATCTGGCTGGACAATCTATCGCGCACCCTCATCCACGACGACATTCTGCGGCGTTATATCGACGAGGACGGGATCAGCGGGGTGACGTCCAACCCCAGCATCTTTCAGAAGGCGATTCACTCCAGCCCCTACTATCGGGACGACCTTTGCCGGCCCGCGGACTCCGCGGAAGAGTTGTACGAGCGTCTGGTGGTGGAGGATCTGCGTAACGCCTGCGATCTGTTGCGGGCGGTGCATGTGGAAACGGACGGCGACGACGGCTGGGTGAGCTGGGAGGAGTCGCCGCGGCTGGGCCAGGATGAGGCCGCCACGGTGGCCGAGGCGCTGCGGCTGCGCGGGCTGGTGCAGCGGGATAACCTGTTGATCAAGGTGCCGGCCACGCCCGCCGGTATCCGCGCCTTCGCCACACTCATCGGTCAGGGGGTGTCGATCAATGTGACCCTGATGTTCGGGCTGAAGCATGTTCATGAGGTGTTGGCGGCCTATCAGAAGGGCTTGACGCAGTGGGTGGTGGGCGGCGGTGATCCGCGTAAGGTGAAGGCGGTCGCCAGTCTCTTCCTGTCGCGGGTGGATACGCTGGTCGATCAAAAGCTGGAGGCCATCGGCACGCCGGAGGCGCTGGCGCTGCGGGGCAAGGCGGCGGTGGCGATGGCGAAGTCGGCATACGCCATCTATCAGGATGTTTTTCACGGTGCGGGCTTTGCGGCGTTGCGCGCTGCGGGCGGGCGGCCCCAGTATCTGCTCTGGGCGAGCACCAGCACCAAAAATCCGGCCTACCCCGATCTGCTCTATGTCGAGCCGCTGATGGGGCCGGAAACGATCAACACCTTGCCCGACGACACGCTGGCCCGGCTCCGTGACCACGGCAGCCTGGTGGCCCGGGTCGAAGACGGCAGGGTCGAGGCGCAGCGGACCATGGCGCAACTGGCCAGCCTGGGAGTCGATATGGACGGCGCCGTGGCGGAGCAGTTGCAGACCGAAGGCCTGGCCGCTTTTGCCAAGAGTTTCGAGGAGATGCTTGCGGAGGTGAAGCGCGCGATGGGGTGAGACGCGCCGCATCGACCGATACGGCTCAGAAGCCGACGGTGTTGAACCCGGCGTCCACGTAGGTGATCTCGCCAGTGATGCCGGAGGCGAGGTCGGAGCAGAGGAAGGCGGCGGCGTTGCCGACTTCTTCCTGAGTCACGTTGCGGCGCAGGGGCGCTTGTTCTGCATAGTGTTCCAGAATCTTGCGGAAATCACTGATACCGCTGGCCGCGAGGGTGCGGATGGGGCCGGCGGAAACGGCGTTGACGCGGATGCCGTCCGCACCCAGCGAGTAGGCGAGATAACGGATGCTGGCCTCGAGACTGGCCTTGGCGAGCCCCATCACGTTGTAGTTGGTCATGGCGCGCTGGGCGCCGAGGTAGCTGAGGGCCAGCAAGGCGCCCTGCCGACCCTGCATGAGCGGGCGCATGGCCCGGGCCATGGCGGTGAAGCTGTAGGAGGATACCTCGTGGGCGATGCGAAAGCCCTCGCGGGTGGTGGCGTCCAGATAGCTGCCGCTGAGTTCCTCTTTGGGCGCGAAGGCGGCACCGTGAACGCCGATGTCGACGCCGCCCCAGAGCGCTCCGACCTTCTGCATGGCGGCGGCCAGTTGCGCTTCATCCATCAGGTCGAGTTCCAGCGGCGTCGGCGCCCCGATCTGGGCGGCCAGTTCCTCCACCCGGCTTTTGGTGCGTTCGCCCTGATAGGTGAGCAGCACTTCCGCACCCTGGCGGCGCATGGCCTGGGCGATGCCCCAGCAGATGGAACGGTCATTGGCCACGCCGACGATCAGCGCCTTTTTCCCTACCATGAAACCCATTGCAAAACCCCCTATGACAGAATGATCAGCGCGTATAAATGGTAAGGCGTGAGCCCGGTTGAATTTCGCTGGCGGAGGCCAGGCGATTCCACTGAATCAGCGATTTGGGCTGGACATGGAACTGCTGGGCGATCTGCCAGAGCGTGTCGCCCGGACGCACCACGTAAGTCGTGGTTCGCGCCAGGCTGGCGGCGCGCTCCTGGCGGTGGCTGATGGCGGCGACCATGGTCTGTGCCGGGATGTTCAGCACCTGTCCGGGATGGAGAATGGACCGTTGGGTGAGGTGGTTGGCGCGGGCCAGCAGAGAGACGCCGACTCCAGCGCGCTGGGCGATTTGCCAAAGACTTTCACCGGGCCGCACGGTGAGGCGCCGGTTGCCGCGCGCGGCGGTATAGACCTGTGCGGGCATGCTGCCGCCGCCACCCGGGATATGCAGAGTTTCGCCGATCTGCAGGTCACGCGCGGAACGGATGTGGTTCCAGCGCATGAGGTCCTTGACGCTGACCCCGGCCCGTTGCGCGAGCTGGGAGAGCGTGTTGCCGGGACGCACGGTGAGCGCCCGCGTCCGGCTCCGGGCATAGACGGCGTTTTGCAGATGGCCGGACCCGCCGGCGCCGTAGACGACCAGGTGCTGCCCGACCTGCAGGTCGCGCGCGGAACGGAGGTGATTCCAGCGTTTGAGGCTGGCGACGCTGACCCCGGCCCGTTGCGCCAGATGCCAGAGCGTCTCACCGGGGCGGAGGGTGAGGCGACGGAAGGCCGGGCGGGGCACCGGTTGCGGCGCAACGACGGGCTGGGCGGCGGCTTCCTGGGGCATGGTCAGCAGCGCGCTCTTTAGGGTGGCGGCCTTGTCTTTGGGCACCACCAGATGGTAGTCGGCCGGGGCGACGCCGTAGCTCAGCCCGGCATTGAGGTGTTGCAGTTCGCTGACCGGCATGTTCATCAGGTTCGCCGCCACGTTCAGGGCCACGGATTTGGGCGTGGTCACGACCGCGATGTGTGCCGCGTTGGGAATGGAGGGCAGGGAGACATGGTAGGCCTTGGCATTGCGGATGACCTGCGCTAGGGCGAGGAGTTCGGCCACGTAGTCTTCGGTCTGCTGCGGCAGGGCGAGATCCCAGAAATCGGTGGGCTTGCCTGCCGCGACATTCTGTTGGATGGCGGCGGAAACGGTACCCTGCCCGGCATTGTAGGAGGCGATGGCGAGGAGCCAGTTGCCGCCGAAATAGTTGTAGAGATAGGAGAGATAATCGAGGGCCGCGTTGGTGGAGGCGATGAGACTCAGGCGAGGGTCGCCATAGCGGGTGTTTTGCAGGCCGAAATTGCGTGCGGTGCCGGGTATGAATTGCCAGAGGCCCGCCGCGGCAGCCGGGGAGTAGGCCCTGGGGTTGTAACCGCTCTCGATGGCCGGCAGCAGCGCCAGCTCCATGGGCATGCCGCGTTCCGCAACGGCGTTCACCACGTAATATAGGAAGGGGCGGGAGTTGTCGAGGATCTGTTCCAGCTTGCCCTGATGTTGCAGGAACCAGGTGCGCCATTTATCCACTTCCACGCGGGAGACGTCGCTGATGCGCAGGCCGTCGTCGATATGGGTCCAGACATTGCCGGTTCCCGTCTGGTTGCCAAAGGCGCCCGATGCCTCGAACCGCTGCAGAGTGGCCGACAGGCCGGAGACGGTGCCGACCGGCCCCGCTACCGGTTCGCTGCTTTGCAGGTCCACGTTCTGCGCGCCGGCGTTCAGGGCCTGTGCTACGCCGCTCTGGAGGTCACCTTGTTGCAGGCCTATGGTTTGGCTATCCGCCCATGCCATAGGAATGCCGCCGAGTGCCACCAGCGTGGCCATAGCGATAACTCGCTTCTTCATACTCCCTCCTGGCGGGCCGGAACCACAAGGGGTGTCCCGCAGATATAATGCCTTATACAAGGATATCATTGTAAACATGGGGTTGGCATCAGGCTTGCTGACTGCTATCCCGATAGTAAGCAAAATGGATGCCTTCCGTCAAACGATGTTCGTCGCTCCGCGCAGGATACCGGCGAGTCGGAGAGGCTGTTATCATCGCCCTTTTAGCCGCCTCAGGTTGCGCATCATGTCCGTCCGTACCCGTTTTGCTCCCAGTCCCACCGGTTATCTGCATATTGGCGGTGTCCGCACCGCACTCTACTCGTGGTTGCACGCGCGTCAGCAGGGGGGGCGTTTCATTTTGCGTATCGAGGATACGGACGTGGAGCGTTCGACGCCGGAAGCAACAGTCGCCATTCTGGAGGGAATGGCCTGGCTGGGGCTGGACTGGGACGAGGGACCGTTCTATCAGATGCGGCGCATGGACCGCTACCGGGAAGTGCTGGCGCAGATGCTGGCGGCGGGAACGGCCTACCATTGCTATTGCAGTCGGGAAGAAGTGGAGGCCATGCGCGAGGATCAGCGCCAGCGCGGCGAGAAACCGCGCTATGACGGCCGTTGCCGGCAGCGCACGACGGCGCCGGAGGGGGTTGCGCCGGTGATCCGCTTCCGCAGCCCGGACGACGGCGAAACGGTGGTGGAAGACCTGATTCACGGTACGGTGCGCTTTCAGAATAGCGAAATGGACGACCTGATCATCGCCCGCTCCGACGGAACGCCGACCTACAATTTCTGCGTGGTGGTGGATGACTGGGATATGGGCATCACCCATGTGATCCGCGGCGACGATCATCTCAACAACACCCCGCGGCAGATGCAGATTCTGCAGGCGCTGGGCGCGCGGGTGCCGGTTTATGCCCATGTGCCGATGATTCTCGGTCCGGACAAGCAGAAGCTGTCCAAGCGTCACGGGGCGGTGAGCGTGCTGGAATATCGTGAGCAAGGCTTCCTGCCCGACGCGCTGCTCAATTTTCTGGTGCGGCTGGGCTGGTCCCATGGCGATCAGGAAATTTTCACCCGCGAGGAAATGGTGGAATTTTTCCGCATCGACGCGGTGAACAAGGCGGCATCGGCCTTCAACGCGGAGAAGCTGCTGTGGATCAATGCCCAGCATATGCAGCGGCTGACGCCGGAGGGGTTGGCGCAGCATCTGCTGCCTTACCTCGCCGCCGTGGGCGTAACCGAGTCTTTGCTGGTGGCCGGGCCGGAGCTTTCGGCGGTGGTGGCGCTGTTGCAGGAGCGCTCCAAGACCTTGGTGGAGATGGCTGCGGCGGCGGCGATGTTTTATGTGGCGCCGGTGGCCGGTGAACCCAAAGATGTGGAGAAGCATCTGCGCGGACAGGGCGCCTTGCTGGTAATCCTGGCGCAGGCGCTGGACGTGTTGCCGAACTGGGAGGCGGCGGCGATTCACAGCGTGATTCAGGAACTGGCGGTGACCCATGCCGACGGCAAGATGGGCAAGGTCGCGCAACCCCTGCGGGTGGCGGTGGCCGGGCGGGCGGTGTCACCACCCATCGATGCGACCCTGGCCTTATTGGGTAAGGAAGAGACGTTGGCGCGTCTGCGGCGGGCGGGACGATGGGCGTGACGTGCGGCGGCGGAGCGTGGGGCGACAATGCGGGGAAACGCGATGGCGACTAACAGGCCGAACAGTTTCGGTATTCGCGACAACCGCACGCATGGCAAAGTTGCGGACTTTCTGGTCGAGAAGATCAATGCCGGCAGCCATTTATCGGTTGTCTCGGCATATTTCACCATCTATGCCTATGAGGCGCTGTCAGCCGAGCTGGAGGATATCGGGCATCTGAACTTTCTTTTTGGCGAACCACGATAACTCGTCAACTTCTGGCCGATGCCTCAGAGCAGGTAAAACACACTTCGGATTTTGACCTTATCACGTGGTTGGTCATCAAGTAACATTGAGCCAGCGGGAATATCGCTGATGGATTTTCGCCATTGTGCGGACCAGAAGGAGAAGGATGATGAACAATCTAGTTGAAGCAATCGACAAGGAAGCCAGCACGCTGCCACCGGAGTTTCAGCGAGAAGTGCTCGATTTCATCGGTTATTTGCACGCAAAAAGCAAGCGCAAATTCGATCCGGCATGGCTGGAACGGGCATGGGGCGCCGCACCCGACTTCCCGGACCGGCCGCAACAGCTTCCACTATCTGACATACAAGGACTGTGATGGGCTATCTTCTTGACACCAACGTCTGTATTGAAATTTTGCGTGGGCGCAATTCGGCTTTAAAAGCGCGCCTTGCGACCAAGGCCTGAATGAATTGGTGTTGTGCAGCGTGGTATGGGCGGAATTGCAATGCGGCGCTCGTCTTGCGCAAAATCCGCCGCAAGAACTGTCAAGGCTACAAGATGCGTTTGGTCATTGGCCGCGCCAGCCATTCGACGATTCGGCAGCCGAAGCTTATGGAGAAATTCGCGCACACCTCCAGCGCGCTGGTCGCCTGATCGGTGGAAACGACTTGCTGATTGCGGCAATTGCCCATACAAATAGACTGACCCTGGTGACGCACAACACCGGCGAATTCACCCGTGTGCCCACCTTGCCCGTTGAAGACTGGCAGGCATGAGCATGACAAAGCCGGAACGATAAATTGGCGAGTGATAATCAACTACGCACACGCCTTGAAGATGCCCTGAAGTCAACGGCCACCGGCGACTTGCGCACAAGCGCCCTCGAATTGCTCTCAATGCTCGGCTACGCCAGCAACAAAACCTTGGACTGGCCCACGCAGCAAAAAATTCGTTCCATCCAGCTTCGAGCAGTTGTACAAGGCTTGGATGACCGTGCTGGACGTCAAGGCGCTGAACGAGAAGTTCTACCAGGAGTTGGCAGACTGGTACTACTGGGCGCTACGAAAAGAAACAGGGGTGTGCTTTCCCAAAGGCCAGCCGCTGGATGATTCGCACGATCCAGCCACCACTGGCCGCCCATCGGTTGCGATGATCCGCCTGCCTGAACCAGAACCAGATGGCGGACACGTTCCTCACCACCAAACAGAACGCCGGCCAGCACCTCCGCAACCTCTTCGCCGATGGGGAGCTGGCACCAGAGTCAGTTGTAGAGGATTCCTTTTGGGCCACCCAGCAGTTGCGTGGCTACCTGGTCAAGGGTTTTGCGCTCGCTGCGGATACTTGGCGCGGGGCGGTGCTTTTGCGATGATGGAGGCACCCGTTGTTCCCGACGATTTCCCGTAGATCAGGAGATGCAGTTCATGGCCATGAATGTCACCCAGAAGATTATTGCCGCGCATTTGGTCAGTGGCGCGCTGGAAGCGGGGAGCCCTATCGCTATCCGTATCGACCAGACCTTGACCCAGGACGCCACGGGGACCATGGCCTATCTGCAATTCGAGGCCCTCGGCTTGCCGCGCGTGCGCACGGAACTCTCGGTGTCCTATGTGGACCACAACATGCTCCAGTCGGGTTTCGAGAACGCCGACGATCATCGTTTTCTGCAAAGCTTTGCCGCGAAATATGGCGTGCATTTCTCGCGTCCCGGCAACGGCATCTGTCATCAGGTGCATCTGGAACGCTTTTCCCGGCCGGGTGGTACCCTGCTGGGTTCCGATTCCCACACGCCGACTTCCGGCGGAGCGGGCATGCTGGCCATTGGTGCGGGCGGTCTCGACATTGCCCTGGCCATGGGTGGCTTGCCTTTCAACCTCAATATGCCGCAGGTGGTCGGGGTCAAGCTGACCGGCCGCTTGCAGCCTTTCGTCAGCGCCAAGGACATCATCCTCGAAGTGCTGCGCCACAAGACGGTGAAGGGCGGCGTCGGCAAGGTGTTCGAGTATTTCGGGCCGGGCGTCGCCCACCTCAGCGTGCCGGAGCGGGCGACCATCACCAACATGGGCGCCGAATTGGGCGCCACCACCAGTATCTTCCCCAGTGATACGGTGACCCGCCGTTATCTGGCGGCGCAGGGGCGCGATGCCTCGTGGTCGGAGTGGGTGGCGGATGCCGATGCCCGTTATGACGAGGTGCTGGAAATCGACCTCGACCAGTTGGAGCCCCTCATCGCCTGTCCGCACAGCCCGGACAACGTCCGGAAAGTGCGCGAGGTGGCGGGAACGCCCGTGGCGCAGGTGGCCATCGGATCCTGCACCAACTCGTCCTATACGGATTTGATGACCGTGGCAAGCATGCTCAAGGGAAAGGTCGTCGCTGACGGCGTCAGTCTGGGGGTGTCGCCCGGCTCCCGTCAGGTGATGGAGATGGTGACCAGGGATGGCGGCCTGCTGGACTTCATCGGGGCCGGGTCGCGCATTCTGGAATCAGCCTGCGGACCCTGCATCGGCATGGGCTTCGCGCCGCCCACGGAAGGCGTCTCGGTGCGTTCCTTCAACCGCAATTTCTATGGACGTTCCGGTACCAAGAATGCGGCGGTGTATCTGGCGAGCCCGGAAACCTGCGCCGCCTGCGCCCTGACCGGGGTGATCACTGATCCCCGCGACCTGGGGCTGGCGCCCATTCATGTGCCGGTGCCGGAGCGTTTTCTGGTCGATGACCGGATGGTGCTCGCTCCCGCCGCCGAAGGTAGTCCGGTGGACATCATCCGCGGCCCCAACATCGCCAAACTCCCCACCGGCCAGGCCGCTCCGGCAAGATTGCGGGGCGAGGTGCTGATTCGGCTGGAAGATGACATCACCACCGACCACATCATGCCGGCGGGGGCCAAGGTGCTGCCGCTGCGCTCCAATCTGCCGGCCATTTCGGAGTTTGTCTTCCACATGGTGGATGAGACTTTCCCGGCCCGCGCCAAGGCTGCCGGGGGCGGCTTTATCGTGGCGGGTCACAATTACGGGCAGGGTTCCAGCCGTGAACATGCGGCGCTGGCGCCCCGTTATCTCGGCGTGCGCGCGGTGCTGGTCAAGTCCTTTGCGCGCATTCACCTGGCCAATCTCGTCAACTTCGGTATTTTGCCCCTGACCTTCGTGGACGCGGCGGATTATGCCAGGGTGCAGGCGGGGGATCAGCTCAGCGTGGAGCTCGGTGGGCTGGCGCTGAACAAGGCACTGACCGTGCGCGACGAAACCGGGGGATTCGAGATTTCCGTGATGCCGCAGTTGGCGAGCGCCCGGGACCTGGAGTTGATCCTCAAGGGGGGCGCCCTGTCCTGGGCGCGTGAACAACTGGAGAAGGCATCGTGACCATGACGCATGTTCAGATTCCGGCTCAGGGGAAGCCCATCACCCAGGTGGACGGGGTGCTGCAGGTGCCCGATCAACCCATCATTCCCTTCATCGAGGGGGACGGGATCGGCTGCGATGTCACGCCGGCCATGCGTGGGGTGGTGGATGCGGCGGTGCAGGCCGCCTATGGCGGTCAGCGGCGGATCGCCTGGATGGAGCTTTTTGCCGGGCAGAAGGCGGTGACGCTCTATGGTGCGGGACAGTATTTGCCCGAAGAGACCATGGCCGCTATCCGCGAGTATAAGATCGCCATCAAGGGGCCGCTGGAAACCCCGGTGGGTGGTGGAATCCGCAGCCTCAATGTGGCGCTGCGCCAGGATCTGGATCTTTACGTCTGCCTGCGGCCGGTGCGTTATTTTACGGGCACGCCCAGCCCGGTATGCCACCCGGAGAAGGTCGACATGGTCATCTTCCGGGAAAACGCCGAGGATATCTACGCGGGTATCGAGTGGCCGGCGGGCAGTCCGGAAGCCGAAAAAATCATCCGCTTTTTACAGGACGAGATGGGGGTCAGCAAAATCCGCTTCCCCGCCAGTTCCGCCATCGGCATCAAGCCGGTGTCGGTGGAGGGGTCCGAGCGTCTGGTGCGTCGCGCCATCCAGTATGCGCTGGAGCATGGCAAACCTTCGCTGAGTCTGGTGCACAAGGGCAATATCATGAAGTTCACCGAGGGCGGTTTTCGTGACTGGGGCTATGCCCTGGCCGAGCGCGAGTTCGCCGGACGGGTCTTCACCTGGCGGCAGAAGGCGGCGATCAGCAAGGCGGAGGGCAAGGCAATGGCGCAGCAGGCCGAGCAGCGGGCCGCCGCCGATGGCAAGCTGATCATCAAGGACGTCATCGCCGACAACTTCCTGCAGCAGATTCTACTGCGGCCGGAAGATTATGCCGTGGTGGCCACGCTCAACCTCAACGGCGACTATATTTCCGATGCGCTGGCGGCGGAAGTGGGCGGCATCGGCATGGCGCCGGGGGCGAATCTCTCCGATACCCATGCGATTTTTGAGGCCACCCACGGGACGGCGCCGGACATCGCCGGGCAGGGTAAGGCCAATCCCAGTTCGCTGATTTTGTCGGCGGTGATGATGCTGGAGCATATGGGTTGGGGCGAGGCGGCGACGCGCATCATGGCGGCCATGAACGCGGCCATCGCTGGCGGCGAAGTGACCGGTGATCTGGCGGCGTTGCGCGGTGACGTGCCCGCCCTGAGTACCGCGGAGTTCAGTGCGGCGCTGATGCGTCGTTTGTGAGGAAATATCATGAATTTGCATGAGTATCAGGCCAAGCGCCTGCTTGCCGAGGAAGGGGTGCCGGTGCCTCGCGCCATTCCCGCCTTCTCGGTGCGGGAGGCCGTCAATCAGGCCCGTGAACTGGGTGGCCCGGCCTGGGTTGTCAAGGCGCAGGTGCATGCCGGTGGACGCGGCAAGGCCGGTGGCGTGCGGATGGTGGACAGCATTGCCCAGGTGGAAAAGGCCGCCCAGGAGCTGCTGGGCAAACCGCTGGTCACGGCGCAGACCGGCCCGCAGGGGCAGCACGTGGCGGCTTTGCTGATCGAGGAGCCGAGCCGCATCGCCCGCGAGCTTTATCTGGCCCTGATGGTAGACCGTGGGCAGGCGCGGATCACCTTTCTGGCGACCCGTGAAGGCGGTGTGGACATTGAGGAGCTGGCGGCCTCCCGGCCCGAGGCGCTGCATCGGGTGGTGGTCGAACCCAGTACGGGCTTTCTGCCTTTTCAGGCGCGCCAGATCGGTTTCCGCTTCGGGCTGGACGCCAGCCAGGTGCAACAGCTTACGCGCATCATGCAGGGCATGTATCGCCTGGCGCAACGGCTCGATGCCCTGATGGTGGAGATCAATCCTCTCGCCATCACCGCTGAAGGCAGGCTGCTGGCCCTGGATGCCAAGGTGGTGATGGACGATAATGCCCTATACCGCCACCCCGAGTCCGACGAACTCTTTGACTCTACCCAGCAGGACGGGCGGGAGATCACCGCGCGGCAGTTCGGGCTGAATTACATCTCCCTGGAAGGTAACATCGGCTGCATGGTCAACGGTGCGGGTCTGGCCATGGCGACCATGGACCTGATCAAGCTGCATGGCGGCGATCCCGCCAACTTTCTGGATGTGGGCGGGGGCGCGGCCGCGGACAAGGTCAACCAGGCCTTCAAACTCATCCTCTCGGATACCCGGGTCAAGGCCATACTGGTCAATATCTTCGGAGGCATCACCCGCTGTGATCTGCTGGCGGAGGGCATCATCCAGGCGGCGGCGGAGGTGGGCCTTCACCTGCCGGTGGTGGTGCGTCTGGAAGGAACCCGGAAGGAGGAGGGCATGGCGTTGTTGCGGGGGAGCGGGCTGTCCCTGATCACCGCCGATGGTCTCGCCGATGCGGCGATGAAGGCCGTGGCGGCGGCACAAGGCTGACGTGTCCATCAATATCTTCTGGTTGCAGCGTCTGTGGCCGATGCTGCGCAATTCCGGCCCGCTGATTTCGCGTCTGGCCGACGCTTATGTGAAGCGCGGCGCGGATCAGAAAAGCGCCGAGGTGATGGCGGAAATGGCCGTGCTGCTCGATCAGATCCTCGACGAGCGGCTCAAATCCGTGGCGCAGGCGGGCGATGTGCAGGCACTGCAGCAGGATCTGGCGGCCTTGCGGTCCGAGGTCGCCAAAATTCATCCAGCGCCCCGGCGCAATCCCTATGTGCTTCTCCTGCTTCTGGGAGAGGCGTTGATCGTTGTTCTTCTTATCCTGATTCTGGTGCATCTATGAGCATATTGCTGTCCCGCGACACCCGTGTGATCTGCCAGGGCTTTACCGGCAAGCAGGGGACATTTCACTCGCAGCAGGCCGTGGCTTACGGCACTCGCATGGTGGGCGGCGTGACCCCCGGCAAGGGCGGCAGCCGCCATCTCGATCTGCCGGTGTTTGATACGGTGGCTGACGCTGTGCAGAACACCGGGGCTGAGGCCAGTGTGATCTATGTACCCTCACCTTTCGCCGCCGACGCCATTATCGAGGCGGCTGCCGCCGGTATTCAACTCATCGTCTGCATCACCGAGGGCATTCCCGTGCATGACATGCTGATGGTCAAGCATTATCTGGCAGGCACGGCGGTACGGCTCATCGGTCCCAACTGTCCGGGGATCATCACGCCCGGACAGTCCAAGATCGGGATCATGCCCGGCGCCATTCACCAGCCCGGACGGGTAGGTATCGTCTCCCGCTCCGGCACCCTCACCTATGAAGCGGTGGAACAGACCACCCGTCTGGGCTTGGGGCAGAGTACCTGCGTGGGTATCGGCGGCGATCCGCTGATCGGTATGAGCTTCATCGAGGTCTTGGCGCTTTTTGAGGCGGACCCGCAGACCGAGGTGATCGTCATGGTGGGCGAGATCGGCGGACGTATGGAGGAAGACGCGGCGGGCTTTATCCAGGCGCATGTCCGTAAGCCGGTGGTGGCTTTCGTTGCCGGCTCCACGGCACCCAAGGGCAAGCGCATGGGCCACGCGGGGGCGATCATCGATGGCGGTGCAGGGACGGCGGCGGCCAAATATGCGGTACTGGAAGCGGCGGGCGTCCATTGTGTGCATTCCCCCGCCGATTTGGGTTCCCGGGCCGCCGAGGTGCTGGGGCGCTGATGCGTATCGCCCTGGCGCAGGTCAACTGCCGGGTCGGCGATGTGGCGGGCAACGCCGATCGTCTGCTGGCCGCCGCCGCCGAGGCGCAGGCGGCTGGCGCCGATCTGCTGCTGACGCCGGAGCTGGCGCTCAGTGGTTACCCTCCCGAAGATCTGCTCCTGCGTACCGACTTTCTGCAGGCCTGCGACGCCGCCATGCAGCGTCTCGCCGCGGAAGCGCCCCTGCCCATGCTGGTGGGCCACCCCCGGCGTGTGCAGGAGCACCTCTACAACAGCGCCGGTCTGCTCCGTGGGGGTCATGCCGAGGACTTTTACCACAAGCATTGTTTGCCGAATTACGCGGTATTCGATGAGGTGCGTTATTTCACGCCGGGGGCGCAGTCGCTGGTGTTCGCCTGCGCCGGGATCCGCTGTGGCGTGGCCATCTGTGAGGATGTCTGGTGCGGGCCGGGAGTGGCGCAGGCGGCTCAGGCGCAGGGTGCCGAGTTGCTGCTGGTGCTCAACGCCTCGCCCTATCATCTGAACAAGCAGCGTGTCCGCGAGGATGAGGTGGGCGCCCTGGCGGCCCGCTGTCATCTGCCCATCGTCTATGTGAACCTGGTGGGGGGGCAGGATGAACTGGTCTTCGACGGCCAGTCCTTCGCCGTCGACCGGAACGGGCTGCTGGTCCTGCGCGCCGCCCGTTGCGCCGAAGCGCTGGTGCTGCTGGAGGTGGACCGGGATGACGCCGGCATCCGTTTGCAGGCGGATCAGCCATTGCCACCGGTGCCCGACGAGAGCGCGGAAGTCTACGATGTGCTGCGTCTGGGTGTACACGATTATGTGGAAAAAAACGGCTTTCCCGGCGCGGTGCTGGGCCTGTCCGGCGGGGTGGACTCGGCGCTGACCCTGGCGGTGGCGGTGGACGCCCTCGGGGCGGAGCGGGTTCACGCCTTGATTATGCCCTCCCGCTATACGGCGGAGATGAGCATCGCGGATGCCGTGGCCGAGGCCCGGAGCCTCGGGGTGGGCACCGACATCGTCTCCATTGAGGGGCCGTTCCATAGTTATCTGGAGACCTTGGCGCCCCTGTTCGCCGGGCGTGCGGCCGACACCACGGAGGAGAATCTGCAGGCGCGCATCCGCGCCGCGTTGCTCATGGCCTATTCCAACAAGTTCGGCCACCTGCTGCTGACCACGGGCAACAAGAGCGAAATCGCCGTCGGCTACGCAACCCTGTATGGTGACATGGCCGGCGGTTTTGCGGTCATCAAGGATTGCCCCAAGACGCTGGTCTATCGCCTCGCCCGCTATCGCAATAGCCTGGGTCCGGTGATTCCGGAGCGGGTGCTGACCCGGCCACCATCGGCGGAGCTGGCGCCGGACCAGCGTGATCAGGACAGCCTGCCGCCTTATGAGATGCTGGATGCCATCATCGCCGCCTATGTGGAAGAAGACCACGGTGCCGTGGACCTCATCGCCGCCGGTTTTCCGGCGGAAACGGTGATGCGGGTGCTGCGCCTTATCGACCGTGCTGAATATAAACGGCGTCAGGCTGCGCCCGGTGTGCGGATCAGCGCCCGCGCATTCGGCAAGGATCGGCGTTATCCTATCACCAATGGCTACCATTCCTGGGAAGCTGTGTTGTCTGCGCGAGGAGCTCTGCTATGAAGAAGATTGAGGCGATCATCAAGCCGTTCAAACTGGATGATGTGCGCGAGGCCCTTCAGGAGATGGGGCTGGCCGGCATGACGGTTACCGAAGTCAAGGGTTTCGGCCGTCAGAAGGGGCATACGGAGCTTTATCGCGGTGCCGAGTATGTGGTGGACTTCCTGCCCAAGCTCAAGCTGGAGGTGGTGGTCAGCGACGACATGGCGGATCGCGCCATCGAAGCCATCCAACAGGCGGCGCGGACCGGCAAGATCGGTGACGGCAAGATTTTCGTCGGCTCGGTGGAGCGGGTGATCCGCATCCGTACCGGAGAAGAGGGCGACGAGGCGGTCTGACCGGGGCGGGGGCGGCAATCGCCCCCAACTGGGTCAGCCGGGCTTTGCGCTGCTGCCGAGATCGGCAAGATACTTGCTTCCCGGGTAGTTGTAGGCAAGCACCGCGGCGGTGGTCTGCGCCAGTTGCGGCAGGTTCAGGTGCCGGTAGTCCCGCGTCAGATAGTAGAGCGCCTCTTCCCGCGCCGCGCTCAACTGGTAGCGGGTGATTACCGTGTTGCAGCGGTTTGCCGAGGCGACGTAGGCGTGACGCACATAGTAGAACTTGCAGATATCCAGATTGCGCTGACCGAGGATGTTGATGATCTTGGCTATGCGCAGGCGGGCGTCGGCGGCGTAAACGCTGTGCGGCCAGCGTTTGGCCAGCGTGTCGAGGGTGCTGAGGGCCTCCTCGGCGGGTCGGGGATTTTCCTGTGCTCCCTGAATGGCCTGATAATGGGCGATGCCTTTCAGATACCAGGCGTAATCCACATAGGGATTGGCCGGGTGCAGCTTGATGAAGCGTTCGGCCGCCGCCACCGCCGCCTCGGAATCTCCGCGTTGGTAATAACTATAGGCCGTATCGAGTTGCGCCTGTTCGGCGTAAGGGCCGTAGGGGTAGCGAGTCTCCAGGTCTTCAAAAAGCTTGATGGCGGCGGCGTAGTCGCCGCGATCCATGGCGTGTTTGGCGGGCTGGAACAGCGCCCGGGCGGATTCGTGGCTGACGGTAGAGCTGTCATGGTTGTTCGGAGTGCTGGCGCAACCGGCGATCAGGGCGGTACAGCATAGGGACATCAGTATGCGTTTGCTCATGAAGGACAATAGTCTATAGTGGCGAGCCATGAGCGACGATAGTACGGGACTTCCCATGATTTTGCCAGAGGAGCAGGTCGGCGAGCGCCTCGACACGGTGTTGAGCCAGTTGCTGCCGGAAACCAGCCGCAGCCGTATCCAGGCCTTGCTGCGCGATGGCCGGATTCTGGTGGATGGCGTGCCCGAAAAGCCCAGTGCGCGGGTGCGCGGCGGTGAGCAGGTGATGGTCGACTGGCCGCAGATCGAACCCAGCAACTGGTTGGCCGAGACCCTGCCCCTGCATATTCTGCATGAGGACGCGGATATTCTTGTCGTGCACAAGCCGGCGGGGCAGCTTACCCACCCCGGCGCCGGTCATCCCGACGGCACGTTGGTCAACGGCGTGCTGGCCCATGTGCCGGAGAACGCCTATCTGCCCCGCGGCGGTATCGTCCATCGGCTGGACAAGGACACGACCGGTCTGCTGGTGGTGGCAAAAACGGAAATGGCGCGGCAATCGCTGATCGATCAGCTCGGTGACCACACCATGCACCGCGAGTATCTCGCGCTGGTGACGGGGGCAATGACCGGAGGTGGCCGGGTGGACGCGCCCATCGGCCGGCACGCTCAGGATCGTCTGCGGATGACGGTGCGTGATGACGGCCGGCCGGCGCAGACCGACTACCGGCTGGTGGAGCGCTTCCCCCGTCACAGCTATCTGCGCCTGCGCCTGGCGACGGGGCGCACCCATCAGATTCGTGTGCATATGACGCATATCGGCCACCCGCTGGTGGGCGATCCGGTCTATGGGGGGCGGAGGACGGTGCCGAAAGGACTGGATGAGGCTGCGCTGGCCCGCTGGCGGCAGTTCCGTCGCCAGGCGTTGCATGCCTGGCGCCTGCGTCTTTACCATCCCGCAAGCGGAGAGCTGATGACCTGGGAAAGCCCGCTGCCCGACGACATGACCGAATTGCTGGCGCTGCTGCGCCGTGCGCGTGATGGTGACTGAAGAGGCCGGTTATTGGGTGCCGGACTGGCCCGCGCCCGAGCGGGTGCACGGCGCCGTCACCCTGCGCGGTGGCGGAGTCAGCCGGGGGGCCTACGCCTCCTTCAATCTTGGTGATCATGTGGGCGATGCACGGGAGGCGGTGGCAGGGAATCGGGAACGGCTGCGGGCCGTGCTGAAATTGCCCGGGGAACCCTGCTGGCTGCGGCAGGTGCATGGCACGGAGGTCGCCACCCTGCCGGCGGCGCCGGCCCGTATCCCGGAGGCGGATGGCGCGGTCACCGGCACGCCGGGTGTGGTGCTGGCGGTGCTCACGGCTGATTGCCTGCCGGTCCTGGCCTGCAGTCGGGATGGCCGGCAGGTCGGCGTTTTCCACGCCGGCTGGCGAGGGCTGCTGGCGGGTATCCTGGAACGCGGCGTGGCGGCCATGCGGGTGGCACCGGAGGAGATTCTGATATACTTGGGACCAGCCATCGGGCCCGATCATTTCGAGGTCGGGCCGGAAGTCCGGGCGGCTTTTCTGGCGGCGGACGCCGGAGCGGCAGGGGCCTTTCGCCGTGGGTCCGGCGATCGCTGGCTGGCAAATATTTATGAGCTGGCGCGGCGGCGTTTACGGGGGGCCGGGGTGCGGGCCATTTTTGGCGGTGATCTGTGTACGGTGGCGGACCCCGCGCGTTATTTTTCTTATCGGCGCGACGGCGTTACCGGGCGAATGGCTTCTCTGATCTGGAAGGAGGGCGGTTAGCATGGCGGCTTTGCAATATGCGGAAACGGTGCAGCGGATCACGGATACGGCGCGGATCGCCGCCACGCTGGCGCCTCTGGGCGTCACCTTGCAGGCGATTCCGGTGACCGGCGCGGGGGCCGCGGCGCTGCTGACCGAGCTGCAACCCGATCCGGAGGCACAGGCGGCGTTGCTGACGGCCCTGGATGACGTCTTCCGGCGTTTGCAGCGGGAGAGGGGCTATCAGGAGCGGGATCTGGTGGTGTTGTATCCCCGGCATCCGCAGTTGGCGGAGCTCACCGCCCGTTTTCATCGCGCGCATACCCATGACGATGAAGAGGTGCGCTATATCGTGGACGGGGAAGGCGTTTTCGGCTTCGTTCTGGAAGACGGCGCGCAAGTCGAGTTGACCGTGCATGCAGGGGATTATGTCCATATCCCGGCTGGGGTGGAGCACTGGTTTCGTCTCACGGATGCGCAACGGATCAAGGCGGTGCGCTACTTCAGCGCGCGCGGCGGCTGGACACCGCATTATACCGATCGCGCCCTGCGGTCTTTTCCCAACCCATGACGGCATTCATTGAGGTCGATTACCGGTTTCCCGCCGGGGTGGACGCCCGCTCACAGGCGCAGGCCATCGCCATCGGCCAGACGGCCGGAAGCTGGGATGCGCACTTTCAGCACCGGGAGGCGCAGTTGCGCGGCCATCTGGGGAAGGTGACCGCCGTTACCGAACTGGCGGACGGGTGTCATCAGGCCACGGTGCGCTTCCCCGCCGCCAATGTGGACGGCCGCCTCGGCAGCCTGCTCACCATGATTTTCGGCAAATATTCCCTGGCGGGTCCTGCCAAGGTGGCGGCAATCCGTTTGCCGGAGCACTTCGGACGTTTGCCGCGCTTTGGGCTGGAGGGCATCCGCGCACGATTGGGGGTGCAGGAACGGCCCTTGGTCATGGCCATTTTCAAGCCGGCGCTGGGGCTGACGGCTGAGGACCATGCCGAAATTCTGGCAAAGGTTGCCGTTGCCGGGCTGGATATCATCAAGGATGACGAAATCCTCCCGGACCTGCCGATGGCTGCGGCCCTGGCGCGCTGGGAGGCTTGTGCGCCGGTGATCGAGGCGCGGCGGGATCAGACGGGTCGTGACCTGCTCTATGCGGTGAATCTCTCGGGGGATGCACGCCAGGTGCAAACGCTCGCGCTGCAACTGGTGGCCGCCGGTGCCAATGCGCTGCTCCTGAATGTGCTGGCATATGGTTTCCCGGTACTGGAGGCGTTGGTCGCCGATCCGGACATCGACGTGCCGATCTTCGCCCATCCGTCTCTGGCGGGTGCCTGGTGCGGCGCGCCGGATTACGGGTTTTCTTATGGGGCTCTGCTCGGTACGTTGATGACCTATGGGGGGGCCGATGCGGTGCTCTATCCGGCGCAGTACGGCAGCCTGCCCTTCGCCGCGGCGGACGAATGGGCCATCGTCGAAGCGCTGCGGGCGCGGGGCGTGGCACCGGTGCCTTCATCGGGCGTGCATCCCGGCATGGTTGGGCGCATCCTCGACGACTATGGTGCGGAGGTCATTCTCAATGCGGGGACCGGGATCATGGACCATCCCCAGGGCCCCGCCAGCGGCGTGCTGGCCTTTCGCGAAGCCATCGAGCGCTGGCAGAACGCAGCACCGCGCGCTCTGGAAGATCTGCCCGCCGGGCCCTTGCGGGCAGCGGTGGAAAAATGGGGACAGGGTTGATGCAACGAGCCATCTTTTGCGACTTCGACGGCACCATCGCCCGGAGCGAAGTTTTCGTGGCCCTGATGCGTCATTTTGCGCCGCAGGCTGCCGCCCGGATACTGCCGGAAATCTACGCGCAGCGCCTGACCCTGCGTGACGGCTTGCCGCAGGTGCTGGGCACCATCCCTTCGTGGCGCTGGCCGGAACTGGAGGATTTCGTGCGGGATACGGAGATCCGTCCGGGACTCGACGGGCTACTGGCTCATGCCAACCAGGCCGGTATTCCTTTTATCGTCGTCACCGGCGGCTTCACGCGCATGGCCGAGATCGTCCTCGCCCCTTACCGCCAGGAAATTTACGCCATCCATGGCCTCGAGGTGGATACCACGGGCGAATGGCTGCGGGTGTCCTCCCCCTGGCAGGATGATCACGAACTGGTGGCCAAGGCCGCCGTGGTCGCACACTACCATCCCCGGGATGCCGTTTGTATCGGGGATTCCATCACCGATCTGCGGGTCGCCCGGCAGTGTCCTCTGGTCTGTGCGCGGGACCGCCTCGCGGAATATCTGCGCGCCGAGGGGAGAGATTTCCTGCCCTTCGACGATTTCGCGGACGTGAGCGCCGCTCTCGATCAACGCGGCTGGTGGCGGGAGCCTGCCCATGCAGGATGATCCGCGCACCCATCTCGCTGCGGCGGCCCGCGATTTTTATGCGCGGGGCTGGATGCTGGGCACCGCTGGCAACCTGTCGGCACGCCGCGATACCGATACCTTCTGGATCACTGCCAGCGGCCGCCCCAAGGATCGGCTGGACGCCGGGGATTTCGTTCTGGTGGATCTGCAGGGTCAGGTGGTGCAGGCCCCACCGGGACGCCAGCCTTCGGCCGAGGCCGCCATCCATGAGACGATCTACCGGCACGTGCCCGACGCCCGGGTCATATTCCACGTCCATTCCATCGAGGCCAATCTTTGCGGACACTTCGCGCGGCGGGGCCGGTTGCGTCTGCCGTCGCTCGAAATGCTCAAAGGTCTGGGCGTGCCCGATGCCGAGCCGCACGTGGACCTGCCGGTCTTCGCCAATCATCTGAACGTCGCGCGGATTGCCGAAGATATGGACAGAGAGTTTACCGGGGCACTGCCATGTGTCCCCGGCGCGCTGATTCACCTCCATGGAGTGACGGCCTGGGGCCCGGACTTTCTGGCGGCCAGACACCATCTTGAATTGCTGGAATACTGTTTTCGTTATCTCGTGCAGGCGAAAATCCTCGCCATAGGAGTCTAGGATGAGTCAAGCCCTTCTTACGGTCATCGGCGAGGATCGCCCCGGTATCGTCGCCGCGGTCACTCAGGCCCTGTACACCGCGGACTGCTCCATCGGGGACGCCTCGATGATGCGTCTCGGCGGTTACTTCACCATCATGCAGATCATCGATTACCCGCGTGATCTGGGCTCCGTGGAAATGGCGCTGGACCCGGCCATCAAACGCCTCAATCTGCGCGTACATCTGGACCCCGTCTCCAGTGTCGCGCCGACCGCGGATATGCCGAATACCCGGGTCACGGTCTACGGGGCCGATCATCCGGGCATCGTCGCGGGTGTCACCGGAGCGCTGGCGGCTATCGGGTTCAATGTGATCGACCTGGAAAGCGAGAGCACCGGTAGCCCCGAGCGGCCCCTCTACGTGATGGTCATTCAGGGCTACGCTCCGGAGGGTACGGAGAGCGTCCGCAAGGTCGTAGCGCCGTTGCGCGAAAAGGAAGGGGTGGACATCGGTGTGCATCCCATCGAGTCGGCGGTGTTCTGATGGCCGTACTCCCGATTCTGACTTATCCGGACTCCCGGCTGCAGCGCAAGGCCGATCCGGTCAGCGTATTCGACGACGATCTGCGCCGCTTTATCGATGATCTGACCGAGACCATGTATGCCGGTCCGGGGGGAGTAGGTATTGCGGCGCCGCAGGTGGACCGCGCGCAACGTATCGTGATCGTCGATGTGCGCCCCAAACTGGGAGACGACTGCCATGGGCCTATGGTGCTGATCAATCCCGAACTGGCGGCGTGGGAGGGCATGGCGGTGGGCCGGGAAGGCTGCATGTCGGTGCCGGATTTCACGGGCAATGTCATTCGCGCGGAACGCATACAGCTGCAGGCCCAGGATGTCCTGGGACGGGAGCGGAGTTACGAGTGCGAAGGCTTCGAGGCCAGGGCGGTCCAACATGAAATGGACCATCTCGACGGCCTGCTGTTTCTCGACCGGCTGGTCTCACGGAAGGTCGATCTGTTCCGGCGCAAAAATTACAGGAAGTAGACGGGCAACTACGCTTTGCTCTGCTCGTGCCGGAACACCCGCCGGGGATGGTGGTGTTTCGTGCGAAGCTACAGTTCCACTCCTTCTTTGTTCATGACCGAGAAGTACTCGGATATCTGGCTGTCGGGCACCGTCACCTTCAACGCCCAGACCATGGAGATGAGCGCCAGCACTGCAACGGCCACCATGGACCAGTAAAAGGGGATGACTCCCTGGCCCCCCAATACCTTGGGTCCAAACCAGGAAAGCACCCAGAGCCCTAAAAAATAAGGGAATATCCAGGTGATATGCTTGAACCCCAGGGGAGTGCCAGCACGGCTGCCGCGAATCCTGTATACGATGCCATATATGATCAGGATGGCGAACAGCGTGCCGAAGATGTAAGTCAACGCCTTGAAACCGCCCCAGTAGGCGACGAGTGAAGAAAGGATAAACGCAATGGGCGCGATGATCTGCGCGCCCCACAAGCGGAAAGGTCTTTCCAGGTCAGGCAGGGAACGGCGCAATTGCAGCAGGACGATAGGTCCGATACCGTAGGTGATCACCGAGATGGTCGTAATAAAACCCACCAGTTTCTGCCAGGAAGGAAAGGGTAGGAAGTAGACGCACCCGATCACATAGGCGACGATGATCCCCACCCAGGGCACCCCCCCCTCGGTGATCCTGGTAAAGAAGCTGGGGCCTGCCCCGACTTCGCCGTTGGCGACCACGGCGCGGGCCGCAGATGTGGCATATACCAGAGCGGTGCCTCCCGGAGAGATCAAGGCGTCGGCATAAATCAGGACCGCCAGCCAGCCTATTCCCAAAAGCGAGGCAATGGCGGCGAAAGGACCAAATACCCCGGAAAAACTCAGTTTGGTCCAGCCTTGGGTCAGTTGTGACGGGGGCAAGCTGACCAAAAAGGCCCATTGCAGACCGACGTAAATAATCGCACCGATCACGATGGCACCAATTACCGCCAGGGGAATATGTTTGCCAGGTTCGCGGCTTTCACCACCCAGTTCGATCGCCTGTCGAAAACCCAGGTAGCTGAAGACAATGCCCGATGATGCGACGGCAACGAACATGCCATGCACGTTTTCATGCCAGTGGAGGACATGCAAATTTTCGGGATGATAGGAGAATACGACGAGGACGATCATGGTAAGGACGGGTACGGCCAGTTTCCACCAGCCCAGTCCGGTAAAAATGTTGGCTATCCGGCGAATACCTAAGAAATTGAGCAGGAACATGAACCCCAGAAGCACTACGGAGCTGATGAGTCCCGGGCCGCTCAGCAGGCCGGTGTCGCCTACCAACAGTCCGGGAATATAATTGTTGGCATAGGTCAGTACGGCGACCACCTCCACTGGAGCGATGGCGATGTAGAACATAAACAACAGCCACGCCCAGATCTTACCGAGTAGATTGCCATGTACTACGTTGGCAATATGTGTCGCGGCACCTGCTTTTGGAAATAAAGGTCCGACCTCGGCATAAGTCAGGCCGAGAAACAAAATGGTGATGGCGCCGATCAGCCATGAATAAATACTGAGGGGTCCGGCCACCTGCGCTGCAGCCAGCGGACCAAATAGCCAGCCGGAGCCGATGATTCCACCCAGACTGGCGAAAATGAGCCCTGAAAATCCTACCTCTCTCTTTAGCTTCCCAGCCATGATCGATTGCCTCTTTGAAAGGGTTTTCTGCACCAATACGGTGCTCTTCCAGCACAAAATTGGGTGCTATGCCAAACGCCTTCCAAATGAAGGATTCCATGAGATCACTGTTGCATACGTCCCGTGGCGAGGTGGAAGCCATAAGGCAGGAACCTCGGCGGCTACGCTTTAAGCGCCCCCGTACTGCACATCCAGCCATTCCTGATAACTCCCATCCATGACTTTCTGCCACCACTGCGGATGCTCCAGGTACCAGCGGATGGTCTGACGGATGCCGGTGGGGAAGTCTACGGCGGGTTTGAATCCAAGCTCCCGGGTGATTTTCGTGGCGTCGATGGCATAGCGGCGGTCATGGCCGGGCCGGTCACGGACATGCTGGATGAGATCGGCATTTTTCCGCCCCTGCGCCGCCGCCGAATGAGGAAATGCCTGCAGCCATCGCGGATCTTCGGCGAAGAGTTCGTCCATGATCTCGCCGATGAGCCGCACGATGTCGATGTTGGCCCACTCGTTGCAGCCGCCGATGTTATAGCTTTCCCCTTCCTGTCCCTGTTCCAGGATCGTTGCGATACCCCGGCAATGGTCTTCCACATAGAGCCAGTCACGGATCTGCCGGCCATCGCCATAGATCGGCAGGGGCTTGTTGTGAAGGATGTTGACGATGATGAGGGGAATCAGCTTCTCGGGAAAGTGATAGGGCCCGTAGTTGTTGGAGCAGTTGCTGGTGGTGGTGCTGAGCCCGTAGGTGTGCCGATAGGCGCGGACCAGGTGATCCGCTCCTGCCTTGCTGGCGGCATAGGGGGAGTTGGGGGCGTAAGGAGTCTCTTCGCGAAAGGCGGGATCCTGCGGACCGAGGGTGCCGTATACCTCATCGGTGGAAATATGGTGAAAGCGGTGGGGTATCCATCCCTGCGGTCCGTCCAGCCAGATCGCCCTGGCGATGCGCAACAGATTGTGGGTACCGAGGATGTTGGTCCGGATGAAGGCGTCGGGATCGTGGATGGAGCGGTCCACATGGCTCTCGGCGGCGAAGTGGACGATGACGTTGAGGTGATGGTCGGTCATGACCCGCTCTACCAGCAGGGCATCATTGATGTCGCCCTGTACGAAGCGGAAACCACTGTGCTGTTCCAGCCCTTCCAGATTATGACGGTTGCCGGCGTAGGTGAGGGCGTCCAGGGCGATGAGCGTGGCGCGGGGATGTTGCTGCAGCCAGTAGTGGCAGAAGTTGGCGCCGATGAAGCCGGCAGCTCCGGTCACCAGCAGGCGTTTTTCGACGATGGAGTCAGCGGTAACGGACATTGGGTGTTCCTTGAAAGGGTCAGATGACTTCGGGTTCGGTCAGCATCCGGCGCAACGCTGCGCGCCAATGGGGCGCAGCGCCCAGCGCGGCGTAACTGGCGGTTTTGTCCAGTATGGCACAGGCGGGACGGCGGGCGGGGGTAGGGTAGGCGCTGGCGGGGATCATTTCGATGGGAATGGCGCGGTGCAATCGCCCGGCGGCCACCGCTTCTTCCTGGATGGCCACGGCAAAATCATACCAGGACGCCACCCCGGCATCGGTCCAGTGCTGAATACCGGTAAAGCCGGGGTGATCCAGGGTACTCCAGATGGCGCGGGCGAGACCCGCCGCCCAGGTCGGGGTACCGATCTGGTCTCCCACCACCCGCAACACGTCCCGCTCGGCCAGGAGACGCAGCATGGTTTTGACGAAGTTGCTGCCGTGGGCACTATAGACCCAGGCGGTACGCAGGATGAGTGCGGTATCACCGAGGGTGGCCTGTACCTGCCGCTCACCCTCAGCCTTGCTGGCGCCATAGACGCCGAGGGGCGCCGGAGGCGCGTCCGGCGAGTACGGCGTGGCCTGGGTACCAGCAAAGACAAAATCGGTAGAAAGGTGGATCAGGCGGGCGCCGCAGGCCCGGGCGGCCAGGGAGCAGTGGGCCGCTCCATCGCGGTTCACGGCGTAGGCGAGTGCGGATTCCGACTCGGCGCGGTCCACGGCGGTGTAAGCGGCGGCATTGATGATGGCGTCAGGCCGGAAGGATTCCGCCATCTCGCGAACCTGGGCGGCGTCCAGAATGTCGAGATCCCGGCGTCCCAGCGCACACAGTTCCACCGACGCAGGCCGACTGCGTTGCAGTTCCCAGCCCACCTGGCCCTGAGCGCCGAGCAGCAGTACACGATACATGTCAGTTTCTCCGGGCTTGCATCGCCCACTCAGTCTGCGCGCCCGACAGGGGCGTAGAGATATTCATAAAAGTTGTCCATGGCGATGCCCTGGGTGTCATAGCCGGTGACCCCAATCATATCACCATGGACTCCTATGGCGATCATGCAGGCGTGCTGCGCCGGGAGCGCACCGGCAGCGACGAAAGCCGGACCACCATGGCCACAGGCGTTGCCGGGATATTCCCGATTCAAACGCGAGATCAGCGTCCCTGCCATCTGCCGGGCTTGTTGAGTCGAAGCGGCGGCGAAGGCACGTTCGTTGCGCCAGGCGTTTACTATGGTTTGGCGTTCCTGCGCACTGGTGGTCTGGGACAAAGCTTCCCGATGCAGTTGATCCAGCGTCTGTAAGGCGACATAGAGGTCCGCACGCGCACCGCTTTGCTGGTCGATGATGTGCACGCTCAGGGCGATGCTAAGGGCGCCATAGACGGCAATGACGATGCCGAGTATCCAGGCGAAACGCAGACGGGCGGATGCCGATGGACGGTCTGCCATCAGGGGCGCCGGCGCCGTGTCCCGCAGGGTCGTCGGGCGGGTTGCGGCGCCAGGCGATCGGAGATGCTGCCTTCTTCGTGCCGCACCTGCAGGCGATTCTCGGCGGCGAAACGCATGATTTCTGCAAAGGCTTCCGGGCGAATCTCCTCGAGGCTCTCGTCCATGATGATCGCCGCATTGCCGTTGATGGTGGCGGGTTCGATGAGAGGCAGGTAGTGAATTTTATGATCCGCGCCGAAATGCGCCAGCCCGACCCCTTCGATGAGCATCTCCGCCCAGGCCGATGGGCGGAATTTGCCGCCATTTTCGGTGATTCCGTCGATGATGATCATGGATGCAAGCGCTCCTCGGGGAAGCGGGCGATGATAGCGCCCATTCCGGAGAGAATGAAGGGGGTCACGGAAGGGTCTCGGCCGACGCCTGGGGCTCGCAAATGCTGTCCATGTACCGGGTGAAATCGGCACCTACCTCAGGGTGTAGTTTGCCGAAGGCGATGGTCGCCTTCAGATAGCCGAGCTTGTCGCCGCAGTCAAAGCGCTGCCCGGAAAAAAGATAGGCCAGCACCTGCCGTTCGTTCAACAGGTGGGCGATGGCGTCCGTCAGTTGAATCTCGCCGCCTGCGCCCTGCCGGGTCTGCTCCAGAATGTGGAATATCTGCGCGGGGAGGATGTAGCGTCCCACTACTCCCAGATTGGATGGAGCATCCTCGGGTTTGGGCTTTTCGACGATGCCGCTGACCTGGTAGATACGATCATCCCAGGGCCGCGCATCGACTACGCCGTAGCGGGTGGAATGTTCCCGCGGGATTTCTTCGACGCCGAGGATGCCTGTCTGATAGCGACGGTACTGTTCCACCATTTGCGCAAGCACGGGAGGCTCACTCAGCATCAGATCGTCCGCCAGCAAGACCGCAAAGGGTTCGTCACCCACCACTGGACGGGCCATCAGCACGGCATGTCCGAGGCCGAGAGGGTAGGGCTGGCGCAGAAAAATGGTACTGACGTGACTGGGCAGAATGCCCTGTACCTGCTTCAGCAAATCCGCCTTGCCGCGTTTTTCCAGCTCGATTTCCAGTTCGTAGGAAACGTCGAAGTGGTCTTCGATAGCACGCTTGCCACGTCCACTGATGAAAATGAGCTGATCGCAGCCTGCGGCGATGGCTTCCTCCACAGCATACTGAATGAGCGGCTTGTCCACTATCGGCATCATTTCCTTGGCGCTCGCCTTGGTGGCCGGGAGAAAACGGGTGCCCAGACCGGCCACGGGGAATACTGCCTTGCGCACTTCAGCCATACTTCGTCTCCTTATGCTGTGCCAAGAGTATAACGAAAACTGCAGGTTTGCCGCAAAGTGCCGGCTAAACAGGGCCGTTATTGGTCCGGTTCCGGATGACGGCTTGCCGTCGGTCTGGCTGATTCAGAACTGCCGCCCGGCTTCTCGCGGATGGCTTTTCCGCCGCCCACCCCGCCCGCCATGGCGAAGCGCAGGGCCTGTTGCGGAGTGAGGTCGGGCAGGGGGATGACTTTGTCGCGTGGCACGAGGCAGGTAAAGCCGCCGATGCCGTAGCTCATGGGGATAAACACCGCGACGCAATCCTCGGGCAGGTGCGGTAATTCGCTGAGGGTGTCCCGTGTGATCAGACCGACGATATAGCCCATGTCGCCACCTTGGCGCACCAGCACGGCGCTGCGGAAACCGCGGTCCTTTCCGCCAAACAGCAGACCTACCGTTTCGTGAATGGTGCTATAGAGGCTATGCAGTACGGGAATGCGTCCGAGCACGGCATTCAGTTTTTCAAAAATCCAGGCGGTCAGGACGTGGGAGGCGAGGAAGCCGACACCGAGAATGATCAGCAGCGTCAGCAATAGGCCCAGACCGGGGATATCGATACCAAAAATCGCCCTGATCGGCGCCTCGAAAAGACTGTTCAGCCAGCCGCCAATCCACAATACCACGTAAACCGTCAGCCCGATAGGCAGCGAGATGAGCAAACCCTGAACGAACCAGCGGCGCAGGTGAATACGCTGGAAGAGGGATTTCTCGCTGACGGGAACGGGTAGTGTCATTAGGCTGTTGACGGAGTCAAAGTGGGCACAGTGTAGCAAGATCGGCGATGGGGGCAAAGCACCGGCCTGAGGCTATTCCTCATCCCGGTCCTCGGGATTCTTGAAAAGTTGCGGAGCCAGACTGTGCTTACGCATCAGCTTGTAAAGATCCGTCCGGTGTCGGCCGGCAATGCGTGCGGCACGGGAGATGTTGCCATCCGTCGCGCGCAGCAGATTTTCCAGGTAGCCGCGCTCAAAGGCGGCCTTGGCGTCCTGCAGTGGAGGAAAGGCACTCTGGCCACCCTGGCGGCCGTTGTCGGGGATGGCGTCGGCGGCGACCCAGCCTTTTTCGGTGACCGCCGCGGCAAAGGTGACGGCATTCTCCAACTCCCGGACATTACCGGGCCAGGATCGTTGCATCAGCTTGTCGAGGGCCTCGGGACTGAACCCCAGGATATCCCGGTTCATGCGTTGACTCTCCCGATCCAGAAAGTGCTGGGCCAGCAGCAGGATGTCTTCCGCTCTTTCGCTCAGACTGGGAACCCGTAGCGGGATGACATGCAGGCGATAGTAAAGATCCTCGCGGAAGGTACCGTCGGCAGTAAGGGCGTGAATGTCCTGATGGGTGGCACTGATGACCCGCAGGTCGACCGAAATTTCCGTTTTGGCGCCGACGGGGCGCAAGGTACCTTCCTGAAGGACACGGAGCAATTTGACCTGCAGGGCGAGAGGCAGGTCGGCGATTTCATCGAGGAACAGCGTGCCGCCGCTGGCGCTGCGGATCAAACCGGTGTGATCCTGGGTGGCACCGGTGAAGGCGCCCTTGACATGGCCGAAGAGTTCGCTCTCCGCCAGCCCGGCGGAGATGGCACCGCAATTGACCGCAATGAACGGGCCGTCACGGCGCGGGCTGGCGTCGTGGATGGCGCGAGCGACACGTTCCTTGCCGGAACCGCTTTCTCCGGAAAGGAAAACGCTGGCTTTCGAGTCGGCAACGCACGCCAGCTCATCCACCAGCGCCGCCATGGCGGGGCTGCGATGGAGGATGCTCTGCCCGGCCTGTTGCCGCAACGCCGCCCGGAGTTTGCGGGTTTCCTGCCCGGCGTGGCGCTGCGCCAGGGCGGCGGTGGTCAACTCCTGGAGCTCTTCGTTGCTGAAGGGTTTGCTCAGATATCCGAACGCCTGGGCACGCATGGCTGCCACGGCGTTGGGGATGCTGCCGTGGGCGGTGAGGAGGATGACGGGGAGGTCGGGATCGAGGGCCTGCACCGTCTCCAGCACGGCCATTCCATCCATGCCCGGCATGCGCAGATCGGTGATGACCAGATCCGGCATGGCCGTCTGCAACGTCTGCATGCCCTGTACGGGATCACTGCTGGCCAGGACCTGGTATCCCTCACTTTCCAGCCAGAGGCCGAGCAGGCGCAGAAAGTCGGGATCATCGTCAATGGTGAGGATGATGGGAACTGGTCTGGGCATGTCAGGGCTGCCTGAGAACATGGTGGTCAAGCGATTTTTCGGCATGGTCGTGAAGGAGGTTTTCCAGGCGGTCCAGGCGTGCCTGCACGACGGCGGATTGTGCCTGCACCTTTTTCAGCCGGGCCACGCACGCATCCCCACCAGCCCTGCGCTCCTGCAGGGCGTGTACGACGCGACGCAGGGGAAGCGTGCCGGCGCCCACTTCGTTATTCTGGGCGGCGAGATCCAGTTCCCTCGCGGCGTTTCCCAGTGCGGAGGTGTCCAGGGCGCCGTGGGTCAGATAAACCTCGGCCAACGCCGCATGGATGCGCGCGCATGCCGTGGATGCGGGCAATCCACAATGGGCGAGATCGCTGAGTAGTGTATTACGTGTCATGCCGGAAGAGTACAGACGGGACGGCGGGGCGACGGGCGTGGCTGCCTGCGGCGTGAGCTGTGCGCAGGCAGCCAGCGCTGCGGCGAGACCCGGCGCAGCGAGGATCGGAAAGAACCGGGTGAACCAGCGCATCAGACCGTTCCGGCATTGCGTGCGGCGGGCAGCCAGATCTCGGCGCAGAGACCGCCTCCGGAGCGATTGTGCATGCGGATCCAGCCGCCCTGGGCGCTCACAAGTTCGCGGGTGATGGCAAGCCCCAGACCCGTACCGCGGGGCAGGCGGTTGCTGACCGGCACCTGATAGAAGCGTTCAAAGACCCGTTCCAGCAAGGCATCGGGAATGCCGGGACCATTGTCGCTGACGCAAAAAAGGATACCCCCCTGCTGCGCCGTCGCGCGAACCTCGATCCGCCCGCCCGCCGGACTGTACTTGTGGGCGTTGCTGACCAGGTTGGTGAGGATCTGGCGCAGTCTCTGGGGATCGGCATAGACGCCGAGTTCCTTCGACCCGCCACAGTCCAGTATTTGATTTTTTTTGTCGGTCAGTGGTTGCATGCGTTTTTGCAGGTCGAGCAGCACGTCGGCGACCGCGATGTCCTGTGGTGAGAAGTCCAGGGAACGCGATTGCAGGGCATGCATATCCAGCATTTCCTGGATGGCGGCGTACAACTCCTTGACCTGGCGGACGATGATTTCGAGTACTTCGCGCTGTCGCGGCAAGAGCGGACCGATGCGTTCACTGAGCAGGAGCTCGCTGCCGGAGCGTGCCGACGCCAGCGGCGTGATCAGCTCGTGAGACACCTGGCTGAGAAATTCATGCCGCAAACGTTCCTCTTCCTGCAGCCGGGTCTGCATGCTCTCGATGCTCCGGGCGAGATCGCGGAGCTCCTGGGGACCTTCGCTGGCGACATTCGTCAGTTTGCCCGCGCCAATATCCTCGACGGCGCGACGAAAAGCCCTGAGGGGCCGGGTCAGGGCGCTGGCTACCCGCCAGGGAATGAGTATGCTGAGCAGAGCGGTAATGAAGACCAGCGCATAGAGGAGCTGCACGGCGCGGGTTCGTGCCGCCGCCGCCGCCGCGCCCTGGCGGATCAGGAGATTTGTCATCGCCAGATGTACAGCCTCGAACTTTTCTTCGACGGCGGCTTTGCTCGCCGCCTCGGTCACGCTGCCACCCGTGGTCTGCGCATAGGCGGTCAGACTGCTTTGCAACTGTTGTATGGCCACCGTGAGGGCGGGGTGGTCGCGAGTGGCGCGTTGCAGTGTCTGCAGGTCACGCTCTTCGCTGGTCACCAGTTGGACGAAGGTCTTTTCATAACCAGCCTGCGGCAGCACCTGGGCAAGCCGACGAAAAAATTCCGCCTGATGCTGGGTGTTCTTGATCTGCAGCAGCTGTTTTTGCAGGGGCAACCCGACCTGAACGAGGGTATCGCTGCTGTTGCCGAGGGTGTGAATGGAGCGAACCGCGACGTAGACCACACCGCCCACCAGCATCAGTATCGCCAAAGCGACCACCAGTACCCGCCGCGGAATGGAGTCGGCTCGGTGATGTTCGACGCGCGTCGGAACGGCTGACTCGCGATCTGTGCTGTGTCCTTCCATGAAATCGGCCGCCATCGGTTCTCCGGCATGGGACACGCAATTGCGCGCCCGGAATATCCCTTGATAGCCAGAGTGTAAGCGACCCTGGCGTCAAGGCCTAGTGTAGGCCATTGGCTACGCTTGAACACCTCTTGAACGGGGGCGGGTGGGCGTTGTTGGGCCTGGTTTGGGCCGCCGGGCTCAGGATTCGGCGCCGGCCAGCAAGGCAGCGGCCGCCTGGGTAACCGCATCATTGATTTCAATGCCGCCCAGCATGCGGGCAATTTCCTGGCGGCGATCGGAATCGCCCAGGGTATGAACCTTGCTGAGGGTCTGACCGTCGACGACCTGTTTTTCCACCCGGAGGTGCTGGTGCCCCTGGGCCGCCACCTGCGCCAGATGGGTGACGCAGAGGACTTGCTGATGGGCGCCGAGGCGGCGCAGCAGGCGTCCGACCCGTTCGGCGACGGCACCGCCGATACCCACGTCCACTTCGTCGAAAATCAGGGTGTCGATGCGTTCCGGCGCGGCGAGGATGACCTGCAGCGCAAGGCCGATGCGTGACAGTTCGCCGCCTGAGGCAACCCGGGCCAAGGGTTGGGCGGGATGGCCGGGGTTGGCGGTAATCCAGATTTCCACCTGATCCCACCCGGTATCCCGCCATTGTTTTTCGGCTTCGGGATGGCTGTACAGGCGTAGCTCGATAGCGGCGTGGGGCATGCCCAGTTGCTGGATCTGCGCAATGATGGCCTGGGCCAGTGCGTCCTGCTGTCGCTGGCGTGCGTCGCTGAGGGCGGCGCAGTCCTCGACGTACGCCGCACGCGCCTGGACCAACTCGCGTTCGGCGGCGCGGCGTTCCGCGTCCAAATCTGCGCTGCTCAGCAATTCCCGGCGCAGTGACTCCCGCTTGGCGAGCAGGCCGGCCATATCGCAGTGGTGCTTACGTTGCAGATCCTGCAGGAGTTGCAGGCGCTGCGCGATACTTTCGAGCCGTTCCGGATCGGCCTCCAGGTCGGTGGCGTAGGTGCGCAGGCTGGTAATGGCTTCTTCGGTCTGAATCATGGCCGAGTTGAGCAGTTCATCGCAGTCAGTTAGGCGGGAATCGTGGGCGCGGGCGGCATGCACATGGCGTTGCGCTTCGGCGATGGCGCGGCTGGCGGCGCTGTCTTCTCCATCCAGGCGGGCGAGAGCGGCTAGTACGTCTTCCCGCAACTTTTCCACAGCGCCGAGGCGCTGCTCTTCGGCGCGCAGGTTTTCCCATTCATCGGCCTGCAAGTCGGCGGCTTCCAGCTCGGTGAGCAGAAAGCGCTGCCAGTCTTCCTGCTCATGTTGCATGTTCTGCTGTTCCTGTAACACGGCGCAATGTTGGGCGGCCTGGTGCCATTGCCGATAGCGGTCGGCAACGGCGCTCAGATTGGTCTCCAATCCCGCGAAACGATCCAGCAGGAACAGTTGGCGTTCCGGCTGAAGCAGGCTTTGGTGGGCATGCTGGCCGAGGAGTTCGACCAAGGTTTCACCGAATTCCCGGAGCTGGCCGTTGGTGACACTGCAACCGTTGATGAAGGCACGGCTACGGCCGTTGCGCTGAATGATGCGGCGCAGGAGGCAGACATCCTCGTCCTCGATTTCCTGTTCGCGCAGCCACCGACGCGCGGGGTGTTCCGGGCTGAGACCGTATTCGGCGCTGATTTCCGCTTGCTCGGCGCCATGGCGGATGTCTTCAGCGTGGCCTTTGTCGCCGAGGAGCAGGGCGATGGCATCCACCAGAATGGACTTGCCCGCTCCGGTCTCTCCGGTGAGCACCGTCAGCCCCGCCGCAAAGTCGATGCTGACCGCGTCGATCAGGGCAAAGTCGCGCACCTGGAGGTTGAGGAGCATCAGTCTGTTCCGGGGGAGTCGGCCCAGTGCAGCTTGCCGCGCAGGATCTGGAAGAAGTTTTCTTCCTCGGGGTGGATAAAACGGGCCGCGCAGGAGGCTCGGCGGATGACGATTTCGTCACCGATTTCGAGAGGGACGCTGCAATGGCTGTCCAGGCTGAGCGCGGCGGGCTGGCGGCTGGCGGTGAGACGGGCCACGATTTCCACCGAATCGGCCACCGCCAGGGGTCGCGCCGTGAGGGTGTGTGGGCAGATGAGGACGAGGAGGAGCGCCGCGAGGGTGGGGGTGAGGATGGGCCCGCCCGCCGACATGGCGTAGGCCGTGGAGCCGGTAGGTGTGGCGATGATGAGACCGTCGGCGCGCTGGGTATAGACGAAACGGCCGTCCATCTGCACCTGCAGTTCAATCATGCTCTCGCCACCGCCCTTGTGGATAAAGACTTCGTTGACGGCGAGGCCGGTATGGACACGCTCCTCACTACGCCATAACTCGGCATGGAGGATACTGCGCAGGTCCTGCTGGTAATGCCCCTCCAGAATGGGTGGCAAGGCTTCGTTGATCTGGTTGATGGAGAGGTCGGCGAGAAAGCCGAGGCGCCCCTGATTGATGCCGAGGATGGGAATGCCGCTTTGTGCGGTCTGTCGCGCGGTCCCTAACAGCGTACCATCTCCGCCAAGGGCGATGACGAGGTCCGAGCCGGCATCCGCTTCCGCGAAGGAAAGCAACGGTAGCCCCAGGCTGTCGCCGATATCCGCAGCACTTTGGCTTTCCAGAAAGGTGGGCATGTCTCGCGCCAGCAAAAAATCCCGCAGTTGTCGCAACCCAGGGAGAACCGAGGGATCATGATATTTGCTGACGAGCAAGACGCGCTGAAAGGGTTGGGTCATGGGAGTAGCGTACATGGGGGAACAGCTGGCGCCAAGTGGCTGCGGCCATTTTTGCACGGGCCGGTGTCGGGGACGGGTGTCATCCTCGTATCCACAGATAAAAGCCGCGCAGAAGCAGATGGGGCTGATACAGGCTACCAGCGATGCCAGGTTGCCAACGTTCGGCATCACCGCCGGTGATCAGTATCTGTGCCTGGGGGCTGTACTGGCGATAGTCGGTAATGGCGCCGCGCAGGGCATCGGCAAAGAGGTGGATGACCCCGGCCTGAATGGCGCTGCTGGTGTCATTGCCCAGCATTTCCGCCGGGGTGTTCAGGGCGACTTCAGGAAGGAGTGCCGTGCCTTCATGCAGACCGCGCAGGCTCATGGCGACACCCGGCAGGATACGTCCGCCCCGGAAATGTCCGCCAGCCAGCAGGTCGATCTTGATGGCGGTGCCCATGTCGATGACGATGCTGTCTTGGCCGGGGAAGTCCATGGCGGCGGCGAGCAGGCAGCAGCGGCGGTCAAAGCCAAGGCTTTCCGGCGGATGATAGCGGTGGGGCACGGCGCGGCGAAAAAAGCCGGGGTCCGGCTCGCGGACCTCTGCCGTGGCCAGGGCTTCCCGCCAGGCGACAAGCGCCGCAGGCACGACGCCGCCCAGCGCGACGGGTTCCCGGTTCGGCGCGCTGAGCCATGTCAGGCCGGGCTGCTGCAGGATTTCTGCGGGTGGCAGTGCAGTGGTCACGCTGACGCTGTCGAAATGCATGCCATCGCGAGTACGCGCCAGCAGGGTGCGGGTATTGCCGACGGAGATGAGGATCATGGATGCTGGGGCCGCAGGCTGACGTCACCGGCACTCAGCCAGATCGTACCCGTATCCGCACAGGATACCTGCAGGCGCCCGTCCGGGCCGAGGCCCAGCACCCGGGCCTCGCGCACGCCCTGCGCGTCGCTGATCTGAACGGGCTGCCCGGTCAGGCGATCCGCCTTCTCCCACAAGGTCAGGAAAGGCGTGAACCCCTCGTCCGCAAAGCGCGCGAAGTCTTCCCGCCATTGGCGGAGAATAGTACCGGCGAGGGCGCTGCGGGTGACCCTGATGTCGAGGTCGGCGAGGCTCACGGCAGTGGCTGGCAGACCGGGATCATCGTGGATGTTGAGTCCCAAACCGACCACCAGCCGGGTCTCTTCGTGGCGGCGCGGGCGGGCTTCGACCAGAATGCCCCCCAGCTTGCGTCCCCCCACCCAAAGATCGTTGGGCCACTTGACCCAAAGATCGGGCAGGCGCGCCCGCAGCAGGGTGAACACGGACAGGGCGGCAACGATGGTTAGTGCCGCATGGACCGGGCGGAGCTGAGTCCAGCGGTAACTCAGGTAGAGATGGCGCCCGAAAGGTGAAGACCACCGGCGCCCGCGCCGCCCGCGTCCGGCCCACTGGCTTTCGGTGAGACAGACGTCCATGCCGGCATCCTGCAGGATCTCGGCATTGGTGGATGCGCAGCACAGTGGCAGATGGATATGCGCCGGGTCGATGCCGCCGATGTCGGCAATCTCTTGGGCGCAGAGGGGCGCGGCAGGATATTCCAGTTGCACGCCACCATCTCGCGCATAGAGGGGGAAGCCCCATTCGCCAGCCTCCGCGAGCAGCGCAGACGGAAGCCCGCTTGAATCATCGGCAGGCCAGGCGTGGGGCAAGCCGTCGGCCACGGTCGTCAACAAGGCCTGTAATGCCGCCGATGGTGCTTCAGGAGCGGATATGGCCATCTCCCAGGACGATCCATTTCTGCAGGGTCAGCCCTTCCAGCCCCACCGGTCCGCGCACGTGCAGGCGGTTGGTGGAGATGCCGATCTCTGCACCCAGACCGTATTCAAAGCCGTCGGCAAAGCGGGTGGAGGCATTGACCATGACGGAACTGGCGTCCACCTCGCGCAGAAAGCGGCGGGCCTGGGTATAGTTTTCGGTGACGATGGACTCGGTATGCTGAGAGCCGTACCGGTTGATGTGTGCAATCGCGGCGTCGAGATCATCCACCACCTTGAGGGAAATGATCGGCCCCAGATACTCCGTGCCGTAGTCCTCTTCGGTCGCCGCAATAGCACCGGGGATGCGGGGCAGGCCGCGTTCGCAGGCGCGGATCTCAATGCCTTTCTCCTGTAGTGCCGTGGCAATGGAGCCGAGCAGGTCGTCCATCCGCTCCTGATGAATGAGCAGACTCTCTGCCGTATTGCAAGTGCCCAACCGCTGGGCTTTGGAATTGAGGACCACCCTCAGTGCCTTGCGGGGATCGGCGTCGGCGTCCACATACACATGGCAGTTGCCATGCAGATGCATGATCACGGGTACGGTGGCATCGGCTTTGACGCGGGAGATGAGGCCCTTGCCACCGCGGGGAATCACCACATCCACATAGCGATCCATGCCGATCAGGATACCCACGGCTTCGCGCTCGGCGGTGTTGACGTACTGGACCAGATCGAGGGGCAGGTTGGCCTTGCCGAGGGCAGCGCGCAGGCGCTCGGCGATGGCCATGTTGCTGTGCAGGGACTCGGAACCGCCCCGCAGGATGACGGCGTTACCCGATTTGACGCAGAGGCCGGCGGCATCGGCGGTGACGTTGGGGCGCGATTCATAGATCATGGCGATCACGCCCAGGGGCGCGCGCATATGGCCTACCTGGATGCCGCTGGGGCGGTAACGCAGGTCGGTGATCTCGCCCACGGGGTCGGGCAGGGCGGCGATTTCTTCGAGGCCCCTGGCCATGGCTTCGATACGGGCTTCGTCCAGACACAAGCGGTCGATGAAAGCGGCATCCTTGCCCGCTTCTTCGGCACTGCGTAAATCCTTGCGGTTGGCGCGTTGCAGATTGTCGGCGTCGCGGCGCAGAAATTCCGCCATGGAGCGCAGGGCGCTGTCTTTGGCGGCGCTGTCCGCGCTTTGCGACCGGCGCTGGGCGCTGCGGGCGCGTTCACCGATTTTTTCCAGTTCGCTACGTAAATCCAAGATGGAGCCTCCTGTGCTGGGCCCCGGCTGGATGTGCGGCAAGAAAAAACCGTCGCTGATCCGTGCCGGGAAACGGCAGCCCGCGTGGCCTAACCCGCGCGGGTACTGATGGTATTGTGCCGTTCCGGGGCCATTCCGGCAATCCGCAGGCAGCGACTGCGCGCATTCAGGACTGCCGCCAAGGGGTGCCGCGGTAGACCCAGGTGGCGAGGAGTATGGTGGCGGTGATGGCGATGCAGGCGGAAAAGCCGAAGGCATAAGGGGCGCCGACCTCTTCCCATATCCAGCCGAACAATAATCCCGCAGGGATCGCGCTGATGCCAGTGGCCAGGTTATACCAGCCAAAGGCCGTGCCGCGCTCGTCGGCGGTGGTCAGATCATTGATCTGGGCCCGTTCGGCCCCTTCGCTGAAGCCAAAAAACAAACCATAGGATAAGGCCACCGCCCACAACAACGGGAGGCTTTCCACCATGGCGAACAAGGCGTAGTTACAGCCGTAGGCCGACCAGCCGATGAATAAAACGGGTCGCCGCCCCAGTTTATCGGCCAGTCGTCCGCCGCCTATGCCGGTGCTGCTCTTGGCCGCATGGATGGAGGCCCAGAGCAGGAGTACCTGTACGACGTCCATGCCGAGCTGATAAGCACGCAATAGAATGAAGGTTTCGGTGGCGCGGGCCAGGGTGAACAGGCTCAGCGTAAGGAGATAGCGCCGGATGTGGGGTGACAGGTGATGCGGGTTCAGGGAGATACGGGCTGGGGTCCGGTGATTGGGTGGTCGTGGCGCCTCACGCACGCCGCCAATGAGGAGCAAAATGGCGACGGCGCCGGGAATGGCCGACAGGAGGATGACATCCTCCAAAGGGATTCCGGAAAAATGCAGAACTGCCGCTGCCACCAGAGCCCCCAGCAGCGCGCCCCCATTGTCCATGGCCCTTTGGTAGCCAAACGCAAAGCCGATGCGTTGCGGTGGCGTGGAATCTGCCAGCAAGGCATCCCTTGGTGCGGTGCGGATACCTTTCCCCATCCGGTCGATGCTGCGCACGAGCAGAAGCACTGGCCAGCTTCCCACCACAGCGATGAGCGGTCGCGCCAGATTGGAAACCGTGTAGCCGATTACCGTCAGCCCCTTGCGCCGCCCACCGATGAGGTCAGAATGCCGGCCGGACCAGAGTTTGAGAAAGCTCGCTACGGTATCCGCCACCCCTTCTACCAGGCCCAGGGCCACCGGACCCGCAGCGAGTATGGTGGCCAGGAGGACAGGGATGAGAGGGACCACCATCTCCGAGGAAAGATCATTGAAAAAGCTGACAAATCCGAGAACGAGAACGGTGAATGGCAGGGCCTGGCGCATGGATGCTAAACCTTTAGGGGGCGACTTCATGGCGCGAGTCTGGGCACCGATAAATCCATCGTCACCTGCACATCCGCAGGCAGAGATCGGTCAGTGCGGGCCAGACCGGCGTGGGATCCTGCCCCTTGATGCGGGCATCGATGGCGAGGCAATCTTCGATGCCCGCCTGTAGCCCTGAGCGGGTCAGGCGCCGTGCCGCGGTGCGCAGCCAGCCCTGCCGTGGTGGAAAAATACGGTTCTGCCGGAAGAATGCATCGACATCCACGCCGCCAGCCCGCAATTCGGCCAGCAGGCGCAGATCCTTGTGCAGGACCCACAGGCACAAGGCCGGTTCGCCGTCGCCGTTGCGCAGGCGGTCGAGCATGTGCAGCATCTGTTCCGTTTCGCCGCGCAGGACCGCGTCGGCAAGGTCGTAAATGGTGAACTGGCTGCTGTCTGCCAGCACCGCGCGGATGGCGATGACATCGATGCGCTGCCCCGGATAGACCTGCTGCAATCGCTGGATGGCCTGATGGCAGGCCCCGAGGTTGCCGGCGCTGAGGTCGGTGAGCAACTGGACGGCGGCGCTGTCGGCCTGCATCCCGGCGGCGCGCAGACGCTCCTCTACCCAGCGCGACCAGTCCCGCCCCTCCGGGCGGTACAGCAGGAGCGTGTGGCCGTGAGTCTCGATGCCCTTGAACCAGGCGGTTTTTTGGGTGCTGGCGTCAGGGCGGGGGCCGCTGACAACCAGCAGCGCGTCGGGAGGTGGCGAGGCCAGCCAGTACTGCAGGGCGGCGCTGCCCTCTTTGGGGACTTTGGGGCTATCCAGGCGCAGCAGGAGCACGCGTTGTGCCGCGAAAAGCGAGCCCGCATCCCGCTCGTCGCGCAAGGCATCCCAGATGCCGCCGTCCTGCTGAGCGAGACGTTGTTTCTGAGCGAAGCCATGCTGTGCCGCAGCAGCCATCAGGGCGTCTTCCGCCTCCTGCAGGAGCAGGGGCTCATCAGAAAAGAGGCCATAGACGGATGCCAAAGGGCCGCGTAAATGGCTGGCCCAGTGCGTCGGCTTCAGCCGCATTTCAGGGCGCCTGCTGGCGGAAGCCAGGGCTGTTGAGCACCCGCCGCAGAACCTGTCGCGCGCCCTGCTCCATCAGCAGACGCTGCATGGTGATCTGCTGTTCGTTGGTGGCCAGTGGGCTGGCACTGTTGAAACTAAAGCTGTTCTCCACCAGCAGAGGTTGGGATTCAAGCAATACTTTATGATCGTTGCCTGTCACGCTGAACTGGGCATGCAGGGTGTCGAGAAACTCCTGGGCGACGCCGCTGCTCGGGCTGATGCTGATGATCCGCTGGCTGACATACGCATTGTCGATCTGGAGCAGCGGGCCATCAGATTTGGCCCTGTTGCCGTCCCGCTGCAATTCGCGATGGACGGCCTCGGCCAGACTGCCTCCGGCGGGGCCGCTGCCGACGACGCGCAACCCTGTCAGCCTGGGCGGAATGGTGGCCCCGGTTTGCAAATGAAAGCCGCAGCCGCCCAGCAGCAGCGCCAGCCCCGCCACGAGCCACCAGCGACGCCACGGCAACGTGCCGCTCATCCCGCCACCACGTTGACCAGACGGCCGGGGACGATGATCATCTTGCGCACGGTTTTACCCTCCAGATGACGTTGCATGGCCGGATCGGCCAGTATGGCCCGCTCGACGTCGGCATGGTCCGCATCAACGGGAAAATCCATGCGTTCACGCAATTTGCCGTTGACCTGAATGACCAGCGTCACGGTATCGCAACGCAGGGCCTCGGCATCGGCCACGGGCCAGGGCGCATGGCTGATCACGCCGCTTTGCCCCATCTTTTGCCAAAGCACCTCGGCGATATGGGGCGCAAAAGGGGCCAGCAGCAGGGTCAATGCGCGCAGTCCTTCGCCCAGCACCGCCCGCAGGTCGGCCGGAGCATCCGCAGGGACCTTCATCAGGCTGTTGGTCAGTTCCATGATGGCGGCAATGGCGACATTGAAATGATAGCGCCCGTCCATATTGCGGCTGACCCGATCGATGCACTGATGCACCGCGCGGCGCAGGTTCACCGCCTCGGCGGAGAGTTCTGCTGGCAGTGCCGGGGGTGTGGCGCCATACTCGTGGACCAGACGCCAGAACCGGTTGAGGAAGCGGTAAGCACCTTCCACGGCGCTGTCCGACCACTCCAGATGCTGTTCCGGCGGCGCCGCGAAGAGAATAAAGAGGCGCGCGGTGTCAGCCCCGTAGCGGTCGATCAGGCCTTGCGGGTCCACCGTATTGCCCTTGGATTTGCTCATCTTGCTGCCGTCTTTGAGCACCATGCCCTGAGTCAGCAGATGGCGGAAGGGCTCATCGTGGGCGCCGTCGGCGGGCAGCAGGCCGACATCGCGGAGCAGGCGGTTGAAGAAGCGGGCATAGAGCAGATGTAGCACCGCGTGCTCCACGCCACCGACATACTGATCCACCGGCAGCCAGCCGGCGGCGCGCTGGTCGAGCATCTGCCCGGCATCGGGGCAGGCGAAACGGGCGTAATACCAGGAGCTCTCCACGAAGGTGTCCATGGTGTCGGTTTCACGCCGGGCTGCGGCGCCACATTGGGGGCAGTCCACCTGGGTGAACTCGGGGTCGTCCAGCAGCGGCGAACGCGGGTCTTTGAGCTGGTAGTGGGTGGGCAAGATCACCGGCAGATCCCGCTCCGGTACCGGCACGACGCCACAGTGGGGGCAGTGGATCATGGGGATAGGCGTGCCCCAGTAGCGTTGCCGGGAGATGCCCCAGTCGCGCAGACGGAAGTTGACCGTCTTCCGCCCCAGTCCCTTGGCGGCTATGGCCGCGGTGATACGGCCCTTGGCCTCTTCATTGGCCAGGCCGTCGAAAGTCCCGGAGTTGAACAAGGTGCCGCTGCCGGTGTAGGCCTCCGTCATGGCTTCGCCGGCGGTGACAATACCCTCGGCCTGAATCACCGCGCGGATGGGCAGACCATATTTGCGCGCGAACTCAAAGTCCCGCTGATCATGGGCGGGCACACTCATCACTGCGCCTTCGCCATAACCCATAAGCACGAAATTGGCGGCCCAGACGGGTAGCTCCACGCCGGTAAGCGGATGCCGCACGCTCAGGCCGAGGGGATGCCCCTCCTTCTCCTGGGTTTCGATGCTGGCTTCGGAAACGGCGACATGGCGGCAGCGTTCGAGGAAGGCGGCGAGTTCAGCGCTGTTTCCCGCCGCCTGAATCGCCAGGGGATGTTCCGGCGCCACTGCCAGATAGGTCGCCCCCATCAGGGTGTCGGGACGGGTGGTGAAGACCTTGATGACCCCGTCACCAGCGACCAGTGGGAAATGAATCTCAGCGCCCTCTGAGCGACCGATCCAGTTGCGCTGCATGGTCAGTACCTGCTCCGGCCAGCCCTCGCCCAGGGTGTCGAGGCCGGTCAGCAGTTCTTCGGCGTAGGCGGTAATGCGCAGGAAGTACTGCACGATCTCCTTGCGTTCGACCGGAGCGCCGGAACGCCAGCCACAGCCGTCCACCACCTGCTCGTTGGCGAGGACGGTCTGGTCCACCGGGTCCCAATTGACGGTGCTCAGCTTCTGATAGACCAACCCCTTCTCCCAGAGCTTCACGAACAGCCACTGCTCCCAGCGATAATAATCCGGCGTGCAGGTGGCGAACTCCCGCGACCAGTCGTAAGACAGTCCTAGCCGCTGCAACTGCCCGCGCATGTGGGCGATGTTGTCCATGGTCCACTGCGCTGGTGCCAAACCATGCTTGAGGGCCGCATTCTCCGCAGGCAGACCGAAGGCATCCCAGCCCATGGGCTGCATGACTTCTTTCCCCAGCATCCGCTGATAGCGGGCGATCGCGTCGGCGATGCTATAATTACGCACATGCCCCATGTGCAATTGCCCCGAAGGGTAGGGGAACATGGCGAGGGCGTAGAATTTGTCTCCCGAGGGAGTCGCAGCGGCCTTGAAGGTCTGCTGATCGTGCCAGCGCTGCTGCACGGCGGCTTCGATCTCTTGGGGGGAGTAGGCGGGAGTTTCCATAAGCTTTTCTTGAACCGGATACCAAATGTGGCACAAAGGTTGCCATAGGCACGGGGGTGGCGCAATGGTTGACGGCCGCGGGCGGCTGGTCAGCCAGGGCTGCAGAAAAGGCGCTCGGTATGCATCCCATGCAGGATGGGGACGCCATTGGTTTCATGATGGTTGGAGATTGTGGTTACTTGTCAGTACCTACTTTACAAAAGGAGCTGATGAAGGTCTATTAACGGACAGGCTTTTGTCTGGAATCCATACGCATAAGGAGGCGCTGAGTGAGCAGGATATTAGTGCTGTATCACAGTTTATGGGGGCATGTAGAGCAAATGGCCGAGGCGGAAGCAGAGGGCGCCCGCTCCGTGAGTGGGATTCAGGTGGATGTCCGGCGTGTCCCTGAGACTATGCCGGCAGAGACCCTGGCTGCGCTTCATGCCAAGACCCATCAGGCGGCCCCGGAGGCCCACCCTGATGACCTTGCCAATTATGACGGCATCATTTTTGGCACTCCGACACGTTTCGGTAACATGACCGGCCAGATGCGCAATTTTCTCGACCGCACCGGCAACCTTTGGCAGGAGGGCAGGTTGGTGGGCAAAGTCGGGAGTGTATTCGTGAGTACGGCCACCCAGCATGGCGGTCAGGAAACCACACTGACTTCCTTTCATACCTTTCTTTTTCATCAGGGCATGGTGGTGGTTGGGGTTCCCTATAGCTGCACGGAGTTGATGAATATGGATGAGATCAGCGGTGGTACACCCTACGGTGCCAGCACCATGTCCAAAGGCGACGGCAGCCGCCAGCCCTCCGCCAACGAATTGACCATCGCCCGCTTCCAGGGCCGGCATGTCGCAGAAATCACCCGGAAACTATTCGGCTAACCCAGGAGGATATTTTATGTTTTCGTACAAAAATAAATCACGGCTTCTCGTTTGCGGGACTTTGATGCTGGGTATGGCTGGAGGCGCCAGCGCTGCGCCAGCGCACTACGCGCCCCTCAATGGTAATCCGAACGGGAGCTATACCATCGATCCGCAGCATACCAATGTATTGTTTACGATCGGTCATGTGGGGATTACCGAGTTTACCGGGCATTTCGACAAAATCTCCGGAACATACACCTTTAACAATACAGCTCCACAAAAAGACCGGGTACGCATCACCATCCCTGCCGCCAGTATCAATACCAACTTCGCGCTTCGCGACCAGCACCTGCGCAGCAAGGAGTTTTTTGATGTAAAGAAATATCCGGATATCACCTTCGTTAGCACCAAATATGCGCCCAACGGGGACAAGGCTGGAAATCTGTATGGCAACCTGACCATGCACGGTGTGACCAAGCCGGTCATGTTCAAGGTGCGTGAGATTGGTGCAGGCGAAATTTCCTATTTGCCGAAACCCTGGGGCGGCTATTTGTCTGGTTTTGTCGCGACTACCACCATCCGCCGCTCTGATTTCGGTATGACCGCGTACTTGCCGGAGGGGCTATCCAATACCATCCACATCAAAGTCGAAGTGGAAGGCGTGAAACAATCTTGACGGCTCTTCGCCGAATCGGGTGGGCAGAGGGTGGAATGCTGTGGAGCGGTTCCACCGTGGTTCGCCGGTCATGCGATTTTTACCATGTCATCTGGCCAAGACGATGCGCCCTGATTATCTGAACATACCCATCCGGGACTGCGGTGAGCCACTGCAGGAGATTCCCGAAGGCGACTTCCCACGGATGGCCCCGCATCCTTATCTCGCACAGGGGGCGCCTTATGCCGGGTCGCCCTGGCGGCTGCGCTCCGGGGTGCTTTCTGCCCTGTATCGGGCGCAATCCGTGTTGTCGGCCCGCTGCCCCGGATGGCGCATCGCGCTGTTCGATGCCTATCGCCCCCTGGCGGTTCAGCACTTCATGGTCTGGGATGCCTTCCGGCGCGAGGCGCAGGCGATGGGCTGTCTCACCAGGCTCGCGTCCTGCGCCGGGCCGGATGCGTTGGCGCGTCTGGATCCCGAAATCCATACCCTGCTCGCCCCCAAAGTGTACCGCTTTTGGGGGATTCCCGACCCGGACCCCTGCCGTCCGCCACCGCACAGCACGGGTGCCGCCATAGACTGCAAACTGGTGGATGGAGAAGGTCGGGATGTACCCATGGGCGGCCCTGTCGATGACTTCACCGACCGCGCCATCCCGAATTTTTACGCGTCTGCCCTGCCCGGAACGCCGGAGTATCTCCATCACCGGAATCGTGAGCTGCTGGTCTCGGTCATGACCCAGGCGGGGTTCGCGCAGCATGTTGGAGAATGGTGGCACTTCTCCATCGGAGACCAGATGTGGGCGCATGCGCTGGGCGCTGCATACGCGCTGTATGGGCGTATTCCCTTTGCCGCCATTGGCGCGCCAGCGCCCACAGGTTAGACTAGGGCGCTTATCACGGGTCTCAAACCTCATTGTTCCGGAGAAAAACATGGCCGAGTTGCCAGAAATAGAACTGCTCAGACAAAAGCTGCGGCGCAATATCCTGCACAAGCGGGTCGGCGTCATGCAGATGCAGAATGCCAAGGGCGAGGCACTTCCGGATGGTGCCGGCATCGAAGATGCCGCACTCAAAGGCAGGGCCATCACCGACCTGCATCGCTACGGTCAATACCTTTTCCTGGAACTGGATCGTAAAGACATCCTCGCCCTGCAGTTGGGTGGCGAGCTGAGCGGCGAACTCGAACGTGGCCCTGTTCATGCGGAAGGCGGGGAAGAACCTCGAGCGGCGGCATTGGAGATTCAGATCAACGGCCAGCAGCGTCTGCGTTTTCAGGGGACCCAGTTGAGTAACCGCCTGCGCATGCTGGATGAAAACAGCGATGTGGACTTCCTGACCAAGCTCGGCCCTGATCCACTGATGGTGCATGGGGAAGGGCTTGGTATATTGCGCGAAGCCCTGAGCCGTCGCCGCAGCGCCCTGCGGAACATCCTGCTGGACGATGCCTTCGCGCCGGGCATCGGCGGTACCTGGGCGGATGAAATCCTTTTTCAGGCCCGTCTGCGGCCGGATCGCACCGCGACCAGTCTCAGCGAAGAAGAGCGCGAGCGTTTCCTGGAGCAGATCCCCAAGGTGCTGGATCGCGCCGTGCGCTGTCAGGCGAAGACCAACCTGCTGCCCAAGACCTTCCTCACCCGCCATCGGGAAGACGGGCACTGCCCGAGCTGCGGCGGCGCGCTGGAGACCCTTTCGGTGGGAGGTAAAAACGCGCTGCTCTGCCCGGCCTGCCAGTCTTGACAGGCGCTATGAGCCGGGCAGATACGCTACTTGTTCTTCCAGGGCAGGCCGCTGGCCTTCCAGCCGTCTACCTTGCCGCGCTGGCCGTGGGCATCGTGTCTGCCCTCGAAACCACCAAGGACGTTGTAGCAATGGCTGTAGCCCAGATCGGCCAGATGTTCGGCGGCGGCCAGAGAGCGGCCACCTGTGCGGCAGAGCAGGAGCAGAAGATCATCAGGCTGAGCCTTCCCGCGCAGTTCTGCATCAAAATCGGGGTTGGGCGTCATGCCCGGATACAGTTGCCACGGCACATGGCAGCAACCTTCGACAAAGCCCGAAAAATCCAGCTCCGGGTGGGAACGCACGTCAACGAGGATGGCCTTGGGATGATCGCCCAACACGGTGTGTGCTTCTTCCGGGGTGAGGTCCCCGGCATGGCGTTTGCCCGCCGCCTGCGCCCGTTTCTGTGCTTCCTGCAAAATCGTTTCGGTACTCATCGTTCACCTTGTCCTGTAACGCCTTGTGGATGTCTGGACGATTAAACAGTACATGCGCACATGCTGTCCATCTCTGTGTCCTCCATATCCCGGCTGCCGCTCATGGAGCGACCGGAGGTATGGTTCGTTGTCGGTATTGACATCGTGAAAGGTCCAGGCTAGTGGCGGAAAGCATCAGCCGCGCCGAGCGCGGCAGGCAGAACATGCGGGTGACCCTGGCGGGCGCGGGCACCAACGTGGTGCTGTTTTTCATCAAGCTGGCGGGGGGCATCCTGGGTCATTCCGATGCGCTGGTAGCCGACGCGGTTCACTCTCTTTCCGACCTGCTGTCGGACCTCGGGCTGGTGTTTGCCATGCGCTTCAGCAGCCAGCCGCCGGACCAGGAGCACCCCTACGGTCATGAGCGTTTTGAGACGCTGGCGGCGCTGGCGACGGGCACCCTGCTGGCCATCAACGGTGCGGGCATCGGGTATGAGGCGGTCCAGCGGCTCATTATCGGGCATTACGGCATGCCGGATTTCTGGACGCTGTATATCGCCGCCTTCGCGATTGCCGCCAAAGAAACCCTCTATCAGATCACCATCCGGGTGGCGCAGCGAACCCGCTCCGCAGCGCTGCGCGTCAATGCCTGGGACCATCGTACCGATGCCATTTCCAGCGTCATCGTCTTTATCGGCATTGGCGGCAGTTTGCTGGGGGCACCTTATCTCGATTCGGTCGTCGCCCTCATCGTCGCCCTCATGGTGTTGCGGATTGGCCTGGTCACCGGCTGGGAGGCGGTGCAGGAACTCGCCGACCGTGGCCTCGGTGATGAAGCGCTGGCCCATATCCGCGACGTGATCCTCGGCTGTGAAGGGGTGCGTGATCTGCATATGCTGAAGACGCGCAAAATCGGTCATCAGGCCCTGGCGGAGGTGCATTTGCAGGTGACGCCGACCCTGAGTGTTTCCGAGGGCCACCAGATTGCCGAGCGGGTACGGACGACGTTGTTGCGGCAGGTGGATGATCTCGCCGATGCCACCATCCATATCGACAGCGAAAATGATGCGGAAGGTGGCGTCCTCCTGTCGCCCCGTAGCGATATCGAAGCGGTGGTGCGCGAGCGCCTGCAAACGCTGGATCTGCCCGCCGAAGAGCAGATGACGCTGCATTATCTCCGGGGCGGTATGGTCATCTGCCTGCGTTATGCCTTGCCGTCATCCGCAACATTCGCTAGCCTGCAGGAGACGGAAACACAGATCCAGGAAGCCCTGCGGGGGCATGTGCCGGGTTTGCAGGAAGTGGACGTGGTCTGGTGCCTGGCTGAATCGCAGTTTTTGTCATCCGGCGCCCCATAATGGTGCGATTTTTGGTGTTGCACCATAATAATGCACGCTATTGGTGCAACATCTATGGGGTTATGCATCCCTTGCTCCGGTTATAGTCTGGTATGAATTTTGTTAAGAGAGTTTGTTTCGGGTCGTACATATTTCTTGATTGGAGGAGAAGCAAATGGGTTACAGCCCCAGTGATGTGGTCAAATTGATTCAGGAAAAAGACATCAAGTTCATTGATTTCCGTTTTACGGATACCAAGGGTAAGGAGCAGCACGTCTCCGTTCCCGGGCATGTCATCGAAGAAGACACCTTTACCGAAGGCAAGGCTTTTGACGGCTCCTCCATCGCCGGCTGGAAGGGCATCAACGAGTCCGACATGATTCTTCTGCCTGACCCGGATTCTGCGGTGCTCGACCCCTTTATGGATGAAACCACGCTTCTTCTCCGCTGCGACGTCATCGAGCCCGCCACTGGTCAGGGCTATGAGCGCGATCCCCGCTCCGTGGCCAAGCGCGCCGAAATCTACCTGAAGAGCACCGGTATTGCCGACACGTCTTTCTTCGGTCCCGAAAACGAATTCTTCGTATTCGATTCCGTGACCTGGAATATCGATATGAGTGGTTGCGCCTACAAGGTAGACGCCGAAGAAGCCGCCTGGAATTCGGGCAAGGAATATGAATCCGGCAATATGGGCCATCGCCCCGGCGTGAAGGGGGGGTATTTCCCGGTTCCGCCGGTGGACTCCGCTCAGGACCTGCGCTCGGCCATGTGCCTGGCCATGGAAGAGATGGGTCTGAAAGTGGAAGTCCATCACCATGAGGTGGCCACGGCCGGGCAGCACGAAATCGGCGTCGGTTTCAATACGCTGACCCGCAAGGCGGATGAGGTGCAGATCCTCAAGTATGTCGTCCACAACGTGGCGGCGGCCTACGGCCAGACGGCCACCTTCATGCCCAAGCCCGTCGTCGGTGACAACGGCAGCGGCATGCACGTCCACCAGTCCCTCGGCAAGGACGGCAAGAACATCTTCGCGGGAGATCTGTACGGCGGATTGTCGGAAATCGCGCTGTATTACATCGGCGGCATCATTAAACACGCGAAGGCGGTCAATGCGTTGACCAACCCCAGTACCAACAGCTACAAGCGTCTGGTACCTCATTTCGAGGCCCCGGTGCTACTCGCCTACTCCGCCAAGAACCGTTCGGCATCCATCCGCATTCCCTACGTCAACAGTCCCAAGGCACGGCGCATCGAAGTGCGTTTTCCGGACTCTACCGCCAACCCCTACCTGGCATTCTCTGCCATGCTGATGGCGGGTCTGGACGGTATCCAGAACAAAATCCATCCCGGCGACGCCATGGACAAGAATCTTTACGACCTGCCCGCCGAGGAACAGGCCAATATCCCCGGTGTGGCCGCCTCTCTGGAAGAAGCCCTGCGTGCCCTGGAAGCCGACCATGACTTCCTCATGAAGGGTGGGGTGTTCTCCGAGAGCTGGCTGGAAGGATATCTGGACGTGAAATGGGCCGAAGTGCAGACCCTGCGCGTGACCACCCATCCGGTGGAGTTCCAGATGTACTACAGTCTCTGAGACCGGGTACTCCCTGCCGTTGCGGTCTTTCCCCCGGTATCATCAGCCCCGTGCTTTAGGCGGGGCTTTTTTTATGCCACCTTGACAATACGGGGCTTGGCGACCATATACGGAAATGCCGCGCTGGTCAGGAGAACAGGCTGATGAAGTACAGGGAATCCCCTTTTACGTCCGGTAAAGGTGAATCAAAGCATTTAGCAACGGCGGGAGCGTGTATTTTCCTGTCGGCCTTTCTGATCAGCACTTCCGTGGATGCATCAACCATTTATCGCTGGGTGGGTGGCGGTGGCGTAGTCAGCTACGGTGAAACTCCGCCGCCGGGTGCCAAAGGCGTCGAACAGATTTCCGGGGCGCCACAGGTTTCGGCCAGTACGCCGATGCCTGGGTCGGTGGTCGCCGGTGCCACTTCGACGCCGGAACCCGCCGTGCCCACGCCCGCCGCCCGGCCTGCGGCGAACCCGGCATTGAAGCGTCTGCAGGGGGAATTGCTCGCGGCGCGGCTGACCCTGATTCAGGCGACAAAAGACTATGAGCAGGGCAAGGCCATCCGCACCGGAAATGAGCGCAATTATGCGCGCTACCTGGAGCGGGTAAACGGCCTGAAACAGGTGATGGATGCGGCGCAGTTGCGGGTATTGTTGCTGCAGCGGCAGATTCAGCAGGTGCAGAATGAAAACCCGGCGCCAGCGGCGTCAGCGCGCGCGGCGCATTAGTCTGCGGGGAGTGGTGCGTGCGCGGAGGAGGATAGACCCGGAGGCGTATCGTAGCTTACTATAACGCCAAAGTAGTCACTGCCTGCCTTTTGGAGACCTGATGCCGCGTTTCTTGATTAGTAACGACGATGGTTATCTGGCACCGGGACTGGCGGCACTTGCGGAAGCGATAAAGCCTTTGGGCGATCTGGAAGTACTGGCGCCGGAGCAGGACCGGAGCGGCGCCAGCAACTCCCTCACCCTGGACCGGCCTCTGCGGATGCGCACCGGGCTCAACGGATTTCACTATCTGATCGGCGGTACGCCTACCGACTGCGTTCACCTCGCAGTCACCGGAATTTTCGCGGAAACACCGGATATGGTAATCTCGGGCATCAACCGGGGAGCCAACATGGGGGACGATGTGCTCTACTCAGGCACCGTGGCCGCAGCCACCGAGGGGCGTTTCCTGGGGCTGCCCGCCATGGCGGTTTCCTTGGCCGGGCGCGATTGCACCCACTTTTCGACTGCGGCGCGGGTCGCCGCCAAACTGGTGACCGGGGTGCTGAGTCACGCGCTGCCTGCCGATACCATCCTCAATGTGAACGTGCCGGATTTGCCCTACGATGAAATCCGTGGATTTGAAGTGACGCGCCTGGGGCGTCGCCACAAGAGCGACATGGTGATACCGGCGGCGGATCCCCGCGGCGATCCCGTTTACTGGATTGGCCCTTCCGGGCGTGAAGCAGACGCCGGTCCCGGTACCGACTTTGACGCAGTGCGTCGCGGTTATGTTTCCATTACCCCGCTGGACCTGGATATGACCCGTTACAATTTTCTGGAGGGCTTGAGTCAATGGCTGCTTCGTTGCTAGCCCTGAGTCGTGAAGTCGGCATGATTTCCCCGCGCACGCGGGGAAGAATGGTGCTCCGTCTGCGCGCGGACGGCATCCGTGATGAGCGGGTGCTGGACGCGATGAACCGGGTTCCGCGTCATCGCTTTGTCGCCCAGGCACTGGCGGGACGGGCCTATGAGCCGGTATCGCTGCCCATTGGTTACGGGCAGACCATCTCCCAGCCCTGGATGGTGGCGCGGATGATGGAAGCGATTCTGGAGGAGCGGGAGGAGGTCCCCCGGCGAGTGCTGGAGATCGGTACAGGGTCTGCTTACCAGACCGCCGTGCTGGCGGAGCTAGGGGCGGAGGTCTTCAGTATCGAGCGTATCGGCCCGCTGCAAGAAAGGGCGACCGCATTGCTGGGCAGGCTGGGCTATCGCCAGGTGCATCTGCAGCATGGCGATGGCAGCGGCGGCTGGCCGGAAAAAGCCCCCTTTGACGCAATTGTCATTACCGCTGCCGTGCCCTGCGCACTGGCGCCCCTTTACCGCCAGTTGTGCGCCGGAGGCAGTCTGGTAATGCCGGTGGAGGAGGGAGGGGGGCAGCATTTGCAGGTCAGTCATTGGGATGGTAACGCTGCGCGGGTGATCGCGCTGGGCAGTTGCCATTTTGTCCCCTTGCTAGCGGGTACCGTTTCTGTGGCCTCAGGAGAGTGTGCGGATGATAAACGCGATCGGAGACGAGGATGAGGACGGGGGGGGTCCAGATGCATCCCCGATATCGGAACAGGACGAGGATGCTCCGGAAAAGATCGATGGAGCGGAAGATTTCGGCGAGACGCCCGACTGGGATGCCACCCGCTGTTATCTTCGGGAGATCGGACACAGCCCGCTGCTGACAGCGGAGCAGGAAGTGACCCTGGGGCGCCTGGTGCAGGCTGGCGATCAGGCTGCGCGTTGCACCATGATAGAGAGCAATCTCCGCCTGGTAGTAAAAGTGGCGCGACACTACCTCAACCGGGGCTTGCCACTTCTGGACCTGATCGAAGAGGGCAACCTCGGGCTGATCCGTGCGGTGGAGAAATTTGATCCGGAACGCGGCTTTCGCTTCTCTACCTATGCGACCTGGTGGATTCGTCAGAATATCGAGCGGGCGCTGATGAATCAGACTCGCACCATCCGCCTGCCCATTCACGTGATGAAGGAACTCAGCGCGGTGCTGCGCGTCACCCGCTGTCTTGCACAAACTCTGCAGCGGGACCCGACGCCGGAAGAGGTGGCAGAAGCTTTGGATCGTTCCGTCGACGCGGTCCGCGATTGCCTGGAAATGGATGGCCGGGTGACAAGCCTGGATATGCCCTACGGCAGGGGGTCGGATCGTTCCCTGGCCGACCTGGTGGCAGACACCAACGCAGTAGGCGTGGAACAGCGGCTGGAGAACCAGAGTCTTTCCCGACAGGTGCACCATTGGATTGCGACCATGGCCGAAAAACATCGCCTCGTGCTGCTCTGGCGCTTCGGGCTGGACGGTACGGACGGGGCGACGTTGGAAGAGGTGGGCTCCCGCCTCGGCATTACCCGGGAGCGGGTGCGCCAGATTCAGGTGGAGGCGCTGCTGGTGTTGCGCCAGCGCATCGAAGCGGAAGGGTTGGCACCCGAGGGCCTGTTCGGTTGACGCCTGGCCGATTCCGCAGATTTCAGGCCACGGGCGGCAACAGCGCAGCGATGACCATGCGATCTTCGGCCAGCAGGATGTTGTAGGTGCGGCAGGCGGCGCTGGTGTCCATCACCTCCACCGCCAGTCCGGCGGTGCGCAGGGCGCGCAGCAACTCCAGCGGAAAATGCTGATGCTTGCCGGTGCCCAGCAGCATGATATCGGGCCGGCGTGTCACGACCTCGTCAAAGTGCGAGAGTTCAAGGGCGTCGGCATGTTCCGGCCCCCAGGGACTGTGCAGCCACTCGGCGCCGACCAGCAGCCCCTGTCCGTAATTTTCGCCGTGAATGACGATGCCCTGCGGCCCGTAGGCATGGATGACATTGCGATGGGTGTCGCGCTGCAGATGTAATTTCATGAGATTCTTCCCCTGCGCGGATTGACAGGCCCGCGCCGCCTCTCTATTGTTCATCGGTTTCGGCATTCGCTACAACCCTGAAGGCCCACGCCACATGAACAGTGACTTTGAACGTATCCGTCGTCTGCCCCCCTACGTGTTTAACATCGTTACGGACCTCAAGAATCAGGCCCGCAAGCGGGGCGAGGATATCATCGACTTTGGTATGGGGAACCCCGACCAGCCCACGCCGCAGTACATCGTCGATAAGCTCTGTGAAACGGCACAACGGGGTGACACCCATCGCTACAGCGTGTCGCGCGGCATTCCCCGCCTGCGCCGCGCCATTACGACCTGGTATGAGCGCCGTTACGGTGTGCAGCTCGATCCCGAGTCCGAGGCCATCGTCACCATCGGTTCCAAGGAGGGCATCGCCCACCTGGCACTGGCGACCGTGGGCCCCGGCGATACGGTGCTGGTGCCCAGCCCGACTTATCCCATCCACCCCTACGGTTTCGTGATAGCGGGCGCCGATGTGCGCCATGTGCCGATGCTACCGGGGGTGGATTTTTTCGAAGAACTGGAAAAAGCGGTCAGGGCGGCGTGGCCGAAGCCGAAGATGCTGGTGATCAACTTCCCCCACAATCCGACGGCGGCGGTCGTGGATCTGGACTTTTTCGCGCGGATCGTGGCGTTTGCCAAGGAACACCGTATTTGGGTGGTGCATGATCTGGCCTATGCGGATATCGTCTTTGATGGCTATAAAGCGCCGAGCTTTTTGCAGGTGCCAGGGGCCAAGGACGTGGGCGTCGAGTTCTTCACCCTTTCCAAGAGCTACAACATGCCCGGCTGGCGGGTGGGCTTTGCGGTGGGAAACCCGAAGCTGGTGGGCGCCCTGGCGCGGATGAAGAGTTATCTGGATTACGGCACCTTTACCCCCATTCAGGTGGCAGCCATCACCGCGTTGGAAGGGCCGCAGGACTGTGTTGAAGACATCCGCCTGATGTACGAGCAGCGCCGCGACGTGCTCTGCGAGGGGCTGGACGCCGCGGGCTGGGCAGTCGACAAGCCCAAGGCGACCATGTTCGTCTGGGCGCGGATTCCCGAATCGCTGCGCAGGATGGGCTCGCTGGAATTCTCCAAGCTGGTACTGGACCGCGCCAAGGTGGCGGTAAGTCCGGGGATCGGTTTCGGTGACCTGGGCGACGAATATGTGCGGTTCGGGCTGGTGGAGAATGAGCACCGTACCCGTCAGGCTATCCGCGGCATTAAACACCTGTTTCGTGAGGATCTGTAATGGCGGAGGATATGGCCCCGGTACGGATCGGTATTCTTGGCATGGGCACTGTCGGCCAGGGAACGGTGCGGGTGCTGGAGCGCAATGCCGAAGAAATCACCCGTCGGGTCGGGCGGGAGCTACGGGTGGTCCATGCGGCGGCGCGTAATCCGGCGCGTTTGGAAGGATTGGGGCTGGATGCGCGGATCAGCAGCGATCCCTGGGCGGTGGTACGTGATCCCGAAGTGGATGTGATCGTCGAAGTGATGGGTGGGCAGGAACCTGCCCTGAGCCTGCTGCTGGCGGCTATCGCGGCGGGTAAACATGTGGTGACCGCCAACAAGGCCCTGCTGGCCGAGCATGGCAACGAGATTTTCGCGGCGGCGCAGGCGCAGGGGGTGATGGTTGCTTTCGAGGCGGCGGTGGCGGGTGCCATTCCCATCATCAAGGCGATCCGCGAGGGGCTGGCGGGCAACCGCATTCAGTGGCTGGCGGGCATTATCAACGGCACCAGCAACTACATCCTCTCCCAGATGTTCCACGCAGGTTGGGACTTTCAGCAGGCCCTGGCTGAGGCGCAGCGGCTGGGTTATGCCGAGGCCGATCCGGGGCTGGATGTGGATGGCGGCGATGCCGCGCACAAGATTACCTTGATGGCGTCCATTGCTTTCGGTATTCCGGTGGATTTCGCCCATTGTCATGTGGAAGGCATCCGTGCGCTGGAACGGACCGATGTGGCCTATGCCGCCGATCTGGGCTATCGCATCAAGTTGCTGGGTATTGCGCGGCGCCGCGCGGATGGCGTCGAGTTGCGGGTACATCCGACCCTGATTCCCCATAGCCATCTGCTGGCCAATGTGGAGGGACCCTTCAACGCGATTCTGGTGGAGAGCGATGCGGCGGGGCAGAGCCTTTATTATGGACGCGGTGCGGGCGGCGATCCAACAGCCAGCGCCGTGGTGGCAGATTTGGTGGATGTGGCGCGGACCATGACCGCCGATCCCAGCAACCGGGTGCCCCATCTCGCCTTCCAGCCCGATGCCATGAGTGCCTTGCCGCTGCTGCCCATGGCCGAGGTGGAGAGCGCTTACTATCTGCGCATCCACGCCCATAACCGTGCCGGTGTGCTGGCACAGGTGGCGACGATGTTGGCGGAATATGAGATTTCCATCGAAGCGTTGGTGCAGAAAGAGACGCCGGAGGCAGACAGTGTGCCCATCGTCCTGCTGCTGCACCGCTGCCGGGAGGGTGACCTGGAGCAGGCCATCGCCCGCATGGAAGCCCTGCCAGTGGTCGTTCAGCCCATACTGCGCCTGCGCGTCGAGAGTTTGGCGGAAGGGTGATCCGGCAGCTACACCGAATTTTGGCATTTCATCTTAAATCAGGATAACTTCATGACCCGTTATACCGGCATTATCGACCATTACCGCGCCTTTCTGCCCCTGGCTCCCGAGACTCCGGCGGTGAGCTTGGGTGAGGGCAATACGCCGCTGATCGAATGCATCAATCTGCCCCGCCAGCTTGGTCTCGACATCCGCCTTTTCCTCAAATTCGAGGGCCTGAATCCCACCGGCTCCTTCAAGGACCGTGGTATGGCCATGGCGGTGACCAAGGCCAAGGAAGACGGCAGCGAAATGGTGATCTGCGCCTCCACCGGCAACACTTCGGCGGCAGCGGCGGCCTATGCGGCGCGGGCGGGAATGCGCGCCTTCGTAGTGATCCCGGAAGGCAAGATTGCCCTCGGCAAGCTCTCTCAGGCGATGATGCATGGTGCCATGGTGTTGCAGATTCGTGGCAACTTCGATGTGGGCATGCAGATCGTCCAGGAAGTGGCGGCCAATGCACCGATCACCCTGGTGAATTCGGTGAACCCTTACCGCTTGCAGGGTCAGAAGACGGCGGCCTTCGAGATCATCGAAGCATTGGGTGAAGCGCCCGATTATCATGCCCTGCCGGTGGGTAATGCCGGCAATATCACCGCCCACTGGATGGGTTATTGTGAAGCCACCGACGGGCGGACCGACAAGTCCCAGTCTTTGACCGCCTGCTGCAAGTTCTGTAATGGCACCTGTAGCTACGGTCACGGTAAGGTGGGAAAACGACCGAAGATGCTGGGTTTTCAGGCAGCAGGCAGTGCCCCCTTCATCGTCGGCCACTATGTGAAGGACCCCGAGACCATCGCCACGGCCATCCGTATCGGCCACCCCATGTCCTGGGATCAGGCGCATCGGGTGCAGGCGGAAAGCGGCGGTTGGTTTGGCGGGCATAGCGATGCCGAGATTCTGGAGGCGCAGCGCTGGCTGGCGCAATATGAGGGCGTTTTCTGCGAACCGGCCTCGGCGACTTCGGTGGCGGGGGTGGTTGCTGCGGCCCGCGCCGGAAAGATGGAAGCGGGCGCAACGGTAGTCTGTACCCTCACCGGGCATGGCCTGAAAGATCCCGATACCGCCATCGCTCAGGGTGGCGAAGTGTTCACCGTGGACGCCAGTCTGGAGGCGGTGCAGCGCGCCATCCTGGATCGCTGATGGCGGATCTCTGCCTCTGGCTGTCGGGATTGCGCGGCGTGCCGGAGGATGACCTGGGCGCGGTGTTGCCGCGTTACTGGGGGCGTGGGCGGGCGGAGCGGTTGACGGCTGGCTCCTCTCTGGAGGTGGCGGGGCATTTGCTGGGTTTCGGGGGCTTGTTGCCCGCCGCGGCATTGCTTGCGGAGTCCGAGGGTATAGCGACCGCAGGGCACTGGGTCATCGCCCTGGAGCCGGTGACGTTTCGCGGTCAGGCGGGGCGGGCGGTGTTACAGCCTCTGCCGGGTCTGGTTGAGGACTCGGCAGAGGCGCTCTTCGCGGCGGCGGTGGCGCATATGGCGGATGCGCCCTGGACTCTGCGGCGCGGTGCCAGGCGCTGGTATGCGCTGGCCACCGCTACGCCCGACCTGCACTGCCCCGATCCCGAACGAGTCTGGGGCCGCGAGCCCCTGGCCTTGCAAGTCACTGGTGCCGATGCCCGGCGCTGGAATGCCTTCCTCAATGAGTTGCAGATGCTCCTCGCCGCCCATCCCGTCAATCAGGATATCGATGCCAGCGGGCAGGACTCCTGGTGTCTGTTCTGGGCCTGGGGGGAGGGGCGATTGCCTTCTGTGCGGCCCATTCCGAAGTGGAAGATCGTGGCGGCGGAGGCCGACTATCTGCAGGCTGCGGCCGGCTGGCTCGGCCTGCCGCTATCCTATTCCAAAGTGTTGCAGGCCGCGACGGAACTGCCCGATGATCTGCTCTGGGTCTGGTCCGGGGCCTGGCTCTACCCGGATACGGCGAAATCCTTTGCGGCGCTGGTCCCGGCCCTGCGATCCCTGTGGCGGAGTGACGGGCGCCTGGAGTGCTTGACGGGTGTGCTCGCCAGCGGCGGTATAGAGCGCCTTACGCTTCGTCGTGCGGATCGCTGGCGCTTCTGGCGCAGACCGGCCCGGCCCGGCCATGCGCTGCCGGGAGTCTGGTAGATGGCTGCGGAAGCCGTTCGTGTTGTCGATCGTCCTGTGGCAGCGGCGATATTGCGCGCGGCTCTGGAACTCGGATACACCCCGCTCCAGGCCCGGATCATCGCCGGCAGATTGAGTGATGCGGATGTGGCGAAGCTGCCGGCTTTGCTGAATCTGCAGTTGAGTGGCCTCACCCCGCCCGACCTGCTCCCCGATATCGACATCGCTTCTGAATGTATCGTCTCCGCCATAAAACAAGGGTTGCCCATCCTCCTGATTTCCGACTTCGATGCCGATGGCGCTTCGGCCCACGCGGTGCTGAAGTTTGCGTTCCGGGATTATTTCGGCGTCCCGGAAGCGCGGATTCACAGCTATATCGGACATCGTCTGCGCGATGGTTACGGCGTCACCGAAACCCTGACGGACCGCATCATCGCGGAGGCCCCCCACCCCGCTTTGATCATTACCGCGGATCAGGGGAGCACGGATCACGAACGGATCGCCCGGCTGCGGGATCATGGTTTTACCGTCATCGTCACGGATCATCACGGTGTGCCCGCGGATGGGCCGCCCCCTGCAGCCGTGGCTTGCGTAAACCCGGTGCGCGAGGATTCGGCGTTTCCCGATCCTTACATCGCGGGCGTGCAGGTGGCATGGCTGCTGTGCTGCGCGGTTCGCCAGCGATTGATTCAGGACGGCCATCTTCCCGTCAGTGCGCCAAAACTCGGCGCTCTTTTGGATCTGGTTGCCCTGGGAACCATGGCCGACTGCGTCAATCTGGCGCGATCCACCAATAACAAGGCGATTATCGCCCGCGGACTGGCGATCATGAACGCGCCGGCGGCGCGGCCCGCCTGGCAGGCACTGTATGTCGCCACGAATTGCAAAGGCCCCATTACCGCCGCTACCCTGGCATTCAGTTTTGCGCCCGTCATCAACGCCCGCGGACGCCTGGATTCGGCGCTGGGCAGTGTGGATCTGCTCATGAGTGATAGCGTCCCGGTGGCGGAAGGACTGGCGCTGCATTTTGTGGAGCACAACACCGAACGTAAGGCGGTCCAGTCGAACATGCTGCAACGAAGCGCAAAACAGGCGGTACAGCAGGTTCGGGATGGCGCGGCGGCGATTACGATCTTTGATCCCGAAGGCCACGCGGGTGTCCACGGCATTTGTGCGGCGCGACTGGCGGAGTCCTTTGGCAGACCCGTCGCTTATTTCTCGCCCAAGGCCGAGGGCGAACATATCACCGCCTCGCTGAGAACCGTGCATGGCTTTCATGTGCGGGATGCCCTGGCGGAGATAGCCGGCCGTTATCCCGATGATTTCATCGCCTGGGGTGGACATGCCGGCGCCGGCGGGGTGACCTTGAAGCGCGATGGTCTGCGGCGCTTTGCGGAAGCGTGGGCCTCTATCGCCGCAAGCGCATTGCGTGACCAGAGGGCCGGTCCGGAGATTGTCACCGATGGTCCTCTGGAGGTGGCTCCCAGCTTCGCCGTTGTGGAAGAACTGGCGGTCCTGGAACCCTTTGGTCGCCAATGGGAGCACCCCGTTTTCAGAAGCCACGGCCGGATTGAACAGGTCCGCCCGGTAGGCGACGGCAGGCATCTGAAACTGGTCGTGAAAATAGATGCGACGGGCTACGACGCCATCTGGTTCGGCGCCGTGGAAAATGGCGTCTGCCCGGTCGAAGTCGGGCAGACGGTACTCATGGCTTACGAACTGGATGTGAATACATTCCGGGATACGACTACCCTGCAATTGCGGATTCGGCATATGGCGCTGGTCGGCGACCAGCCGGTTTAGCCAATAATTCCAATTTGGAATCCCGCCTGCGGAAAAACACTGCTGGAGATCAGCGCCGAAACTGCGCATAATTACGGCCTTTGCGTGCAGGGCAACCGGGTGCGCGGGTATGGCCCTGACGCAGCCGGATGGAAAAGGAAGAATCATGAGAGAAGTGAATGAGATGCGTGCGCTGCACGAAGATCTCCAGGTCCGCGTCGCGGGCCTGAGGGGGTATCTTTGACCTCGAAGAAAAGCGCGCTCGCCTAGAAGAAGTTCAACGGGAGCTGGAAGACCCGACCATCTGGAACAACGCCGAAAAGGCTCAGGAGCTGGGTCGCGAACGGTCTGCTCTGGAAGCCATCATCACGCCCATGGACAAGCTCACCGCGAGTCTCGCCGATGGCGGCGAGATGCTGGAATTGGCCCTGAGCGAGCAGGACGAAGAACTCCTCGCCGCAGTCGATGCGGATCTCGACACCGCGCTGGCCATGGTCGAGAAGCTGGAATTTCAGCGCATGTTCTCCGGCGCGCAGGATGCGGCAAACTGCTTTGTGGATATTCAGGCCGGCGCGGGCGGCACCGAGGCGCAGGACTGGGCGGAAATGATTTTGCGCATGTATCTGCACTGGGCCGAGTCCCATGGCTTTGCGGCGGAACTGGTGGAGGTCTCCGAGGGGGAAGTGGCGGGCATCAAGTCGGCCAGCATCCATGTGCGCGGTGACCACGCCTTCGGCTGGCTGCGTACCGAAACCGGCGTCCATCGCCTGGTGCGCAAATCGCCTTTCGACTCCGGCAATCGCCGTCATACCAGCTTCGCCAGCGTCTTTGTTTATCCCGAAATTGACGATAGTTTCGAGGTGGATATCAATCCGGCAGACCTCAAGGTGGACACCTACCGGGCCAGCGGAGCGGGTGGTCAGCACATCAACAAGACCGACTCGGCCATTCGTATCACCCATGTGCCCTCGGGCATTGTCGTGGCCTGCCAGACCGACCGCTCGCAGCACAAGAACCGGGCCGAGGCCATGCGCATGTTGCGCTCCAAACTCTATGAGATGGAGATGCAGAAACGTGCCGTCGAGAAGCAGGCGCTGGAAGACAGCAAAAGCGATATCGGCTGGGGGCATCAGATTCGCTCCTATGTGCTGGACCAGTCGCGGATCAAAGACCTGCGCACCGGGGTCGAAGTGGGCGATACCCAGAAGGTGCTCGATGGGGCGCTGGATATATTCATTGAAGCGGCGTTGAAGGCTGGGTTGTAAGCGGTAGTCACTCGGTATTTCGCAGGAAGGGGACGGGATGGTGGATCAGGAACTCAATGACCAGATGCAGGTGCGGCGCGACAAGCTGGGACACTGGCGCAGCGAAGGCCATGCCTATCCCAACGGCTTCCGCCGCGATGCCCTGGCGGGCGACCTGCAGGAGCGTTATGGCGATATGGACGCCACGGCGCTGGAGCAGGAGCCCATCGAGGCGCGGCTCGGCGGGCGGCTGATGAGCCGCCGGGTGATGGGCAAGGCCAGTTTCGCCGACATTCAGGATCAGTCCGGGCGTATTCAACTCTTTGTCAGTCGCGATAACCTGGGCGAAGAGGTCTACGCGCGCTTCAAGGGCCTGGATTTGGGCGACATCATCGGTGTGGATGGTATCCTGTTCCGCACCAAGACCGGTGAATTGTCCCTGAAGGTGCATAGCCTGCAACTGCTGAGCAAGGCCCTGCGTCCGCTGCCGGAAAAATGGCACGGGCTCGCCGACCCGGAAACCCGCTTCCGCCAGCGTTATGTCGATCTGATCGTCACCGAGGCCACCCGCCGCACCTTCCAGATTCGTGCGGAAACGGTGGCGGCCCTGCGCGATGGCCTGCGCCAGCGCGGCTTTTATGAAGCGGAGACGCCCATGATGCAGCCGGTCCCCGGTGGTGCCACGGCGCGGCCCTTCGTTACCCACCACCATGCCCTCGACATGACCCTTTACCTGCGTATCGCCCCGGAGCTGTACCTCAAGCGGCTGGTGGTGGGTGGCATTGAGCAGGTCTTCGAGATCAACCGCAACTTCCGCAACGAAGGTATTTCCACTCGTCATAACCCCGAGTTCACCATGCTCGAATGGTACGAGGCCTACGCCGATCACGTGCGCGCCATGGATCTCACCGAGACGCTGATCCGCGCCGCGGCACAAGCGGCCCTGGGCACTACGGCGATCAGCTATCAAGGGCTGGAAATCGACCTCGGCAAACCCTTCCACCGCTTGACGGTGACGGAATCGGTGCGTGCCCATAACCCCGATCTGGCGGATGCGGATCTGCGGGACCCCGCAGTGCTGGCTGCCAAACTCGCGCAGTTGCACCTGCCCTGTCAGCCTGCCTGGGGCTGGGGCAAGCGTCTCATCGAAATCTTCGAGAAGACGGTGGAAGGCCAGCTCCAGCAGCCCACCTTCATCACCGAGTATCCCTTGGAAGTCAGTCCGCTGGCGCGCCGCAACGATCTCGACCCCGAGGTCACGGATCGTTTCGAGCTGATGATCGCCGGCCGCGAGCTGGCCAACGGCTTTTCCGAGTTGAACGACCCCGAAGACCAGGCCGCCCGCTTCCGGGCGCAGGTCGAGGCCAAGGATGCCGGGGACGAGGAGGCGATGTTCTTCGACGCCGACTATATCCGCGCCCTGGAATATGGCATGCCGCCGACCGCAGGGGTGGGGCTGGGCATCGACCGCCTGGTCATGTTGCTTGCCGACCAGCCCAGCATTCGCGAGGTGATTCTCTTCCCCCATCTGCGGCCGGAACAGTCATGAGGTTTTATGAGCTTTGGATCGGGCTGCGTTACACCCGCGCCAAGCGCCGCAATCACTTCATTTCCTTCATCACCGGCACGGCGATCATGGGCATGGTCATCGGGGTGGCCGCGCTTATCGCGGTCATGGCGGTGATGAATGGTTTCGACCATACCCTGCGTTCGCGGATTCTGGCGGTGACCTCCGATGTCATCATTCAGGGCAACGGGGTGCCGGTACTGGACTGGCCGACGGCGGTGAAGCGCCTTTCGACGGTTCCCGATGTGACCGGAGTGGCGCCCTATGTGCAGGCGCAGGCCATGCTCTCCCACGACGGGCTGGTCAGTGGCGCGGTGATCGAAGGCATCGACCCGGCGTTGGAGAACCGCGTCAACAAGCTCAACCAGGACATGAAAATGGGTGAGTTGCAGTCCCTGCAGACTCACCCCTGGAGTATCGTCCTCGGACGAGCCCTCGCGCGGCAACTGGGCGTGACCGTAGGGGACAAGATCACCCTGATTTCGCCGCAGGGGGGCGTGACCCCACTGGGGGTAACCCCCGCCCTGCGCCAGTTCACGGTGGTGGGGCTCTTTTCCGTCGGCATTTACGCCTACGACAGCGGCATGGCCTATATCAATCTGGGCGATGCGCAGCGGCTCTACGGGTTGAACCAGGGCGTGACGGGCCTGCGCATGCAGATCAAAGACCCCTTTGCTGCCCCGGCCTTCGCCGCCCATCTGCAACAGCAGCTTGGCGCCGCTTTTTATATCCAGGACTGGACTCAGACCCACGAGAACTTCTTCAAGGCCCTGAGCATGGAGAAACTGGTGATGTTTGTGATCCTGTCGCTGATCATTGCCGTCGCCGCCTTCAACATCGTGGCGACACTGGTGATGGTGGTCACCGATAAGGAAACGGATATCGCCATTCTCCGTACCATCGGCGTGACGCCACGCAGTATCATGCTGATTTTTATGGTTCAGGGCGGGATCATCGGACTCTTTGGCACGCTCCTCGGTGTCTTCTTCGGGGTGTTGCTGGCGTGGAATATTCCGACCCTGGTACCGGCCATCGAGCAGTTGTTTCACGTCCAGTTTATCTCGCCGGAGGTTTATTCCATCAGCCAGCTGCCCTCCAAGCTGGAGCCCTGGGACGTGATCCATGTGGCCATTGCCGCGCTCATCATGAGCTGGATAGCGACGTTGTATCCCTCCTGGCGCGCCTCTCGCGTCGCTCCTGCGGAGGCGTTGCGTTATGAGTGAGCAGATCATTCTTTCCGTCGAGCATCTGCGGCAGAGCTTCGCCATTGGCCGCGAGCGTCTGGAGGTCATCCGTGACATCAATCTGCAGGTGCACCGTGGCGAACGCTTGGCGATTGTCGGCGCCTCCGGGCAGGGCAAGAGCACACTGATGCACCTCATGGGTGGCCTGGAGCGCCCGTCCGGGGGTGGGGTACGGATCCTCGGTCAGGAGGTCTACAAACTCAGCGAATCGGCGCGCAGCCGTTTGCGTAATCAGAGTGTCGGTTTCGTCTATCAGTTACATCGTTTGCTGCCCGAGTTCACGGCACTGGAGAATGTCCTGCTCCCGCTCCTGATACGCCGGGTGCCGCGTCGCTCCGTAGAACCCTGGGGCAAGGAAATCCTGACCCGCGTCGGGCTGGGTGAACGTCTGGGTCACAAACCGGGCATGCTCTCCGGCGGCGAACGGCAAAGGGTGGCGCTGGCGCGTGCGCTGGTTACCCGCCCGGCACTGCTTCTCGCCGACGAACCCACCGGCAATCTCGACAGCGAGTCGGCGGAGAGTGTCCACCAACTGATGCTCGACCTCAATCAGGAACTGGGTACCGCACTGGTTATCGTCACCCATGAGCCGGCGCTGGCGGCACACATGGAGCACGTACTCCGGCTGCAGGATGGTGTCCTGCAGCCCCTGGACGCTATGCGCTAAAACCTGCTGCGCTGCAGGCGACGGCGCCGCAGCCGCCACAGTATCCAGATTCGCCAGCCACCGAGTACTCCAAAGTACAGTGCCAGGGCAAGCGCCCCGCCAAGAATGATGCTGCCCAGCCAGGTGAGGAGGTAGGCATGCCAGAGGCGGTCTCCCATGGCCATTACGCTGATCTGTCCATGGACCATGGCGTGGATATCCGCATAATGAATGGTGATGGGCGGGGCCAGCCCCAACTGGGTGAGCAGCCAGAACCCCAGTTCATAGGATGCGAAGAAAAAGGGCACGATGGTAAAGGGTCCCGTCACGATGAAAGGCATGACGACGCCGACGGGGATATAGGCGCGACGCCAGAGACTGATGAGCAGGATGCTCAGAACATGGCCAAAAAAGGGCAGGCTGCCGATAAAAGTGCCGATCGCGGCGGCACGGGCGACGTTGTGGCGATGGGGATGCCAGAGTACCGGGCGGGCCAGGTAATGGGTAAAGCGCCCCAGCGGTCGTTTGCTGAGGATGTCCTCGCGGGTGGGAAGGCGACAGAATGCAGGTAGGCGCAATGCGATATTTCCTGGTTTGTAAGGGGGCTAGTGTAGCCAAGCCGCTGCCCTGGGCCAAATCCTGGCCGTCCTTGCCGCTTCTGGTCATCGCGATAGGGCTGGGGCTGGGGTTTTTTCACAGTTTCCGGCAACTGCCTGCTTTGTGGATTCCGCTTGCCGTAGCGCTTCCCGGACTGCTCCTGGCTTGGAAATGGCGGCCTGCGCTGCTGCTGACCGTCGCCGCGGGGGCCTTTGCCTGGGGCATCTGGCAGGCCGAGCTGCGCCTCGCCGTACAGTGGCCGGTGGGCCAGGACTTCAGTGTCCGGGGGCGCATCGTTTCCATACCCCAATCGGGGGGCCGGGAATATCGCTTTCTGGTGGCGCCCGAGCACTGGTCGGCAGGGGCAGGTGCGGGCGCCCGGCCTGACACCATTCTCGTTCACGGCAATCTTCCGGAAGTCCCCGTAGTCGGGCAACGCTGGCAGTTGCGCTTGCACAGCGAATCTCTTGCCAGCCTGCCCGGCAGCCCCTTTGCGGACCTCGCCCGGCAGCGTTTTTGGGCCGGGGAGGGCGGGGTGGCACGGCTGCAGGATGCCCGGCTGTTGCCGGTTTCCCGCGTGAATCTCCAGGACGACATCGCGGTGGCCCGTGAGGCGGTGCTCCATGCCAGCAATATGGCCCTGAACCGCGAAGCGGCAGGTTTTGTGCAGGCGCTGAGTATTGGTGTCGGTAACCAGCTCCCGCCGGAGATCTGGCAGGTCTACCGGGATACGGGCACCGCCCACTTGCTGGTGATCTCCGGTTCCCACGTGGCCGCGGTCGCCGGACTGGCCCTGTGGCTCGGTCAGTGGCTATGGCGGCGTATCCCCTGGCTGGTCGCTCGCTGGCCGGCGCAGACGGCGGGAGTCCTCTGCAGCATCCCGGCGGCCTGGGGCTATGCCAGTTTTGCCGGCATGCAGATTCCCGGCGAGCGCGCCGCCTGGATGATCACGGCAGCGGCACTCGCCCATCTGCTGGGACGCCCAAACAATGCTTGGCAAGGGCTGTCCCTGGCCGCCCTGCTCATCGCCTTCGGAAACCCCGGCGCGCTGGTGGATGTGGGATTCTGGCTTTCTCTGGGCGCCGTGGCCGTGTTGGTGGCCATCGGTTATGGGGAAGGCGGCTGGCGCACGTTGCTGCGCAGCCAGTGGATGGTTTCCATTGCCCTGATGCCTTTACTAGCGGGACTCTTCGGACAAGTTTCCCTGATTTCCCCGATTGCAAACGTGTTGGTGATCCCGCTGGTCGAGATGCTTGCAGTGCCCCTGGCCTTGCTAGGCGCTTTTTTGGCACTGCTGGATCTGGAACTGCTCAGCCGCCTGCTCTTTCATCTGGTGGCGCTGGAAATGGACGCAGTGACCGCATTGCTGCGTATTCTGCTGCAGATCCCATTTGCGCGGGTCAGCACGGGTACGGGTCGCAGCTGGGCCTTGCTGGCGGCGGTGCTGGGGCTCGGCATCTTTTTTCTGCCGCCGGGCTGGCCGGGGCGCCCCCTGGCTTTGCTGGGCATGGTCCCGCTCCTGATCCCCGTCGGGGGTACCGCTGACCTGGAATTGCGTGCGCTGGATGCGGGATCCGGCATGCTGCTGTTCTGGCAGAAGGGGTCACAGAGCGGTATTTTCTCGGCAAATCTCTGGAAGGCGGCCAGTCGCCGCAGCGGCAGCCTCGCGCTTACGGCGGCGCTGCGCCAGCAGGGCGTGACACGGGTGGATGCATGGTTGCGCAGCGACATTTCCGCACCCCAGCCGCTACCTGTCGCTGTCCGTCAGTGGTGGCCGGCGGGAGCCCGCGATTATCCCGGAGGACCGCCGACATCGGCCTTCTGTCGGGCCGACGGCGGTGCACCGGCAGAGATGCATTTCCTGACCTTGAATGCACCTGTCCAGCCCTGCATAGTGACCTGGGGTGCCGGACCCGATGTGCTGATTCTGGGTGACGCCGATGCAGCGACGATCCGTCGTCTTGTCGCGGAGCACGGCGCCGCGTTGCATCGAGCGCAGGCCATCTTTGCCCCTGCCAGTCTGGGCAACACGGAAAGAGCGGCGTTAGCGGCCGCCACAGCGCAGGCGCGGGTCTTTTATCTGGGCGAGGGCAAGCCGGGCACATGGACCTGGCAGGCCGGGCGCTTGCGTCATGCCCTGCCGCCATCGCCCGCCTACTGGCAACCCGGCGCCTGAACGGGGACGCCTGCACGGGCCGGTCGCTGCCGTTTCCCGGGTGATATGCTATATTCCGGCTTCGTCACGATCGAACGGGTTCTGGAGGCGATGTGCAAGAGTTGCTGGGATTGTTCAAGTTAGGCGGATTTGTTCTGCCGATTCTTATTTTGGCGGCAATCGTCGCTTTGGCCATCGCCGGTAATCGTCTCTGGGTCTTGCGGCGGGGACGTATTGCACCGCGTGATCTCGCGCCCCGGGTTGGGGAACTGGTGGACGCGGGCAAGGTGCAGCAAGCCGTGAAGGTGCTGTATGAAAACGACACGCCCCTGGCCAGGATGATGTTGGTGGCGCTCCAGAGCGCAGGACAGCCGCGCGACGTGATCAAGGAGTCGGTGGAAGAGACCGGCCGTCATGAAGTGGCGCATCTCGATCGTTACCTCAACTTTCTGGGTAGTATCGCCGGTGTGGCGCCCTTGCTGGGTCTGCTTGGCACCGTATTCGGCATCATGCATGCGTTTGCGGCTATCGGCATGGTGGGCGCGGGCGATCCCAAGGCGTTGGCGAGCGGCATCGCCGAGGCGCTCATCACCACCGCCAGCGGTCTTATCGTCGCCATCCCCAGCCTGATGTTCTATCGCTATTTCAAAGGACGGGTCGATGCGTTGGTGTTGTCCCTCGAAAAAGAGGCGCTGAAGCTGGTGAATCAGATAGCCGCGGGGGCGGAAAAATGAATCTGCGTCCGCGGGTGAGCGAAGAACCGGAGATCAATGTGATCTCCATGGTCGATATCGTGCTGGTCCTGCTGCTGTTCTTCATGGTCACCAGCAGCTTTGTGCACCAGTCCCATCTTTCCATGGAACTGCCCAAAGCCCAGCAGGCCACCGCCGGTGAGCCGAAAACCCCTATCACCATCGACCTCAGCGCGGCCGGGCAGGTGCGTATGAACAAGCAGGTGGTGCCGATGTCCGATCTGGCCGGACAACTCAAAGCGCTTGCCGCCAAAGATCCGGAACGGGTGATCGTCCTGCGCGCGGACAAGAATACGACGCAGCAGTACGTCATCGATGTACTGGACGCGGCGCAGGAAGCGGGCCTGACCCGGATCAGTTTCGCAACCCTGAGCAACCACTGACCCGTGCGGCTGGAAGGGCGCTCCTTACGCGTGGTGGCCGCACTCGCGGCTTATATCATCAAAGGTATGGCCCTCAGTGTGCGCTGGCACGAGGAGGGGGATGCCAGCGTGCGCGCCCTGATCGAGGCCGGACAGCCTTTCCTGCTGGCCTTCTGGCATGGGCGGGGGGTTATGGTCGCCCAGGCCTACCGGCGAGTGGGCGGACGTAAAATAAAAATCCTTGTCAGCGAACATCGGGATGGCGAGCTGATTGCTGCCACCATGGCACACTGGGGCTATGGTGCGGTGCGCGGGTCGACCCGGCGCGGGGCGGTCAGGGGCGCACGAGGGATGCTGCGGGCCGCTCATGCGGGGTACGACCTGGCCATCTCCCCCGATGGTCCGCGCGGTCCCCGCGAAGTGCTGCAAGAGGGCGTTATCGAATTGGCGCGCATTTCCGGCCTGCCCATCGTGCCGGTCACCTATTCGGCACGCTGGGCGAAACGCTTCGCCAGTTGGGATGGTTTTCTGCTGCCCCTGCCGGGCGCACGTGGGGTGATCCTCTGGGGCGAACCGCTGCGGATCCCGCGCGACGCCAATACGGATACCCTGATCGCTTTGCAGCATGCGCTTGAGGCTGAGATGATTGCACTGCGGCAACGCGCTGATGCCATGGTTGGCCGGACGGAACCGACAGGCGGGACATCATGACGTATTACGAAAGCGGTCTGCTGCGTGCGCGCTGGGCAAGCTGGCAGGATGCGCGCGCCGGACGAACGGCGCAGGCCAACGCCCGCTGGGGCTGGATCAAGGCCCCCGGCGAGCGCGGTCCGATCCTGTGGATGCAGAGCTTCAGCGATGCTGACCAGCAAAGGCTGGGTATCGAGCTGGCGAAAGCCATGGCCGAAAAGCGCCGCGACCTGCGCATGGTGATGACCTTCGAGACCGAGTACCCGGCCCTTCTGGAGCAATACACCGAAGGTGCCGAGCGGCTCGGCTATGGTTTCGGACCCTGCGACCATCCCCAGGCGGTGGGGCGGATACTGGAACGGCTGATGCCCCTGCGTTATCTGGCACTGGGCCGGGCGCCCAGACCACGGCTTGCCGCCGCCCTGGGCCGACGGAAGATTCCCGCCGTGCTGATGGCGGCTGATCCTGGCCTGCAGATCCCGGCGCCGCTGGAGGCCGTCTACCCGCGGGATGCGCGCCAGGCCGGGGCCTGGGCCGGGCGGCGGGTCACTGAAGCCGTTCAGGAGCCCGTGGACTTCACCACCCTGTTCACCATCGCCCAGGTAGACCCCAATTTCCGGACGATGATCAGCGGTACCGACGAGGGCCTGCTGTGGTGGACGCAAGGGCTGAGCGCCGCCCAATGGGCCGGATGGCGGCGGGCCTGGGCCGCATCGCCCCTGTCCCGGCACGGCTTACTGTTTCTTGGCGGTACCGGCGCGCCGGCAGATCTGCCCAGGCTGTCCGCTTGGCAGCGTGCGCCCTTGCCCGCCGGGGCGGTGGTCGTCGCCGATGATGATCGCTGGTATCCGGCCCTGTCCGCCGGAGCGCAGGCGGTGCACCTGCAGAACGCCTCCCCGATGTTGCAGTGGCAGGTTTATGCGGGCTCCCGGCCCATCAGCGTCAGCCCCGGCGTGACGCTGAACGCCGCCGAACCATTGGATGCCGACACCATCCTCACCCTGGAGAAGCCCGCGCAAATCCTCGACCATTGGCAAGCCCTGCGTGGGGATGCCATGGCCGCCCGCCAGCGTGGTGACGCCACCCGGCGCATTTTCTGGCAGGAACGCCGCCATGCGGGCGAACGTCTTCCGGAATTTTTACAGCGGGTTTTTGACTGGTGACCCTCCGTCAGACTCTGGAGCAGCAATGGCAGGATGGTGGTGCACTGGCCACCGCCTTGCGGCCTCTGGGGGCGCTGACCGGCAAAGTGGCGCAATGGCGGCGGCGGCACATACAGGGCAGGGCGGCGAGTATCCCCACCATCGTCGTCGGCAACCTGGGTGTAGGAGGCAGCGGCAAAACGCCGCTGGTGGCGGCGCTGGCACGGCAACTCACGGTAGCGGGCTGGCGGGTGGCCATCATCAGCCGCGGCTATGGTGCCCGGCCCCCGCACTGGCCCTATCGGGTGCAACGCGACGACAGCCCCCAACAGGCCGGGGATGAGCCCTTGTTGCTGGCGCAGGAACAGGGACAGACCCAAGCGGTCTATCTTTGCCCTGACCGCCATCGCGCCATCGCCGCAGCGGCGGCGGATGGTTATAAACTCGCGCTACTGGATGACGGTTTCCAGCACCTCGCCCTGCAACCCAGCCTGCGTCTGCTGGTGCTCTCCGGCCCACGCCCTTTGGGTAATGGCCACTGCCTGCCGGCCGGCCCTCTGCGCGAGTGCCCGGACGCCATGCTCCATGCCGACGCTTTGCTCATGGATGCTGCCGCCACCGCCGCCATCCCGGAGCGCAACGGCGGGCCACCCCGCTTTCTTTTCCGCATCCAACCCAAGGATCTCGTCGCCGTCAACGATCCAGGCCGCTCCCGCAGCCTCGACAGTCTGCAAGGACAGCACGTAACGGCGGTCACCGGCATCGCCCGCCCGCAGCGTTTTGTCGCCAGTCTGGAGGCCCTGGGCGCCATTCCTGACCCCCGATTTTTCCCCGACCACCACGCTTTTTGCGCCAGCGACATTGCCTATTTGCCCCGCCCCCTCGTCATGACCGCCAAGGATGCCGTAAAATGCCGGAAGTTCGCGCAGGCCGACGACTGGACCCTGCGCATCGAAGCGGAGCTGGAGCCCTCCTTTCAGCCCTGGCTGGAGCAATCATTGCTGCCCTGGAGAAGCTGATGAGTATCGACCACCGCCTGCTGGACCTGCTTGCCTGCCCGCAATGCAAGGGCAGTCTGCAACCCTGTGCCCAGCGTCAGGCCCTCTGCTGTCCGCGTTGCCATCTGCAATATCCCATCCGCGACGACATCCCGGTGCTGCTTATTGACGAGGCCAAGCCCTACGAGGACAAGCCCGCGTGAGCTTCTGCGTCCTGATCCCCGCCCGGCTGGCATCTACCCGCTTGCCGCGCAAGGTGTTGCTGGACGTGGGTGGCATCCCCATGATCGAGCAGGTGCGGCGGCGTGCGCTGGAAAGCGGCGCAGCGCAGGTGGTGGTAGCCGCCGACCACCCTGAAGTGGTCGACTGCGTCCGCAGCTATGGCGGTGAAGCTCTGCTGACCGCCGCGGGGCATGTCTGCGGCACCGAGCGCGTGGCGGAAGCCGCGCGTCTGCTGGGACTGGCCAACGACGCCATCATCGTCAATCTGCAGGGTGACGAGCCGGGCATGACGCCCGCCCTGTTGCACGCCACCGCCCAACTGCTGCAGGATCATCCGCAGCGGCAGATGGCCACCGCCGCCGTCTCCATCACCCACTGGGATGATCTTGCCGATCCCCACTCGGTCAAGCTGGTGCTCGATGCCGAAGGCTGCGCCCAGTACTTTTCCCGCGCCCCTATTCCCTGGGATCGCAGCCATTTTCCTCTCAGCAGCGGGCAGACTTTGCCGCAAACCCCAGGCATCTGGTGGCGGCATCTCGGTCTCTACGCCTACCGCAATGCCTTTTTGCAGGACTACGCCTGCTGGCCAGCCAGCCCGCTGGAATCCATCGAATCGCTGGAGCAGATGCGCGCGTTGGAGCGCGGCGTGCAGATTGCGGTATATTGCGCGGCAGAAGCGCCCGCAGCGGGTGTGGACACCGCCGCCGACCTCGACCGCGTGCGCGACCTTTTTCCCTGATCACTCACAAGGAGTTTTTGCATGGACCTGAAAAAAATCCCGGCCGGCCAGTCACTGCCGGATGACGTCAACGTCGTGATCGAGGTGCCCCAGGGTTCCTCCGTCAAATATGAACTGGATAAAGAATCCGGCGCCATCGTGGTCGATCGCTTCCTTTTCACCGCCATGCACTACCCGCTTAATTACGGCTTCATCCCCAACACCTTATCCGACGATGGTGATCCTACCGATTGTCTGGTTCTGGCACCCCAGCCCGTTGCTCCCGGCGCCGTGATCCGCGCCCGGCCGGTCGGTGTACTGATGATGGAAGACGAGAAGGGCATCGATGCCAAGATTGTCGCCGTCCCCCACGACAAGGTCGCCACCGGTTACTCCGCTATCCGGGATGTCAGCGATCTGCCCGAGCCACTGCGCCACCAGATCCGCCATTTCTTCGAACACTACAAGGACCTGGAGCCCGGCAAGTGGGTCAAACTCAAGGACTGGGCCAGTGTGGCCGAGGCCCGCAGGATCATCGAAGCGGACGCCGCGCGCTACGCCTGAAGGTCTTGTCGCCCTGCGGTGAAGCAGGCAGACTGAGAGTGACTCGCTTATGCAGGAGAGCCCCATGTCCGCATCACCGCTGGCGCCCAAGTCCCCCTCATCGACGTCCCTCAAGCCGTCCGCCTTTACCGGCCTGCAACTCGCCGAGCCCCTCTGGAAAAGGGTCCCCAGCCGCGACGATGCCGGCCATCTCCTCTCTGATTTCCGCATGATTTTCCCCGGACTCCGCCAGAAAAGCGGTATTCGCCAGCAACACACTCTACGAATCATCAATGCCGTATTGCATCATTACGGCTCCTGGGTGGTATTTGCCGATTTCAATATGCGCACGAATTTGCTCTGGGTGAGTATTCGTCCACGTCCTGGTTTAACGCTGGAAATTCCCGCAGCGATTAAAACGCTGGTGCCGGAAGCGTTATTATTGGCGCCCTATTGGTGGCGGTAATGGGCGGCAGTTATGGATGAGTTACATATCCAGCGGGCTGATAATACCACGACCGCCTTTGTTCATGACGTGGGTATAAATCATAGTGGTATTTACGTCTTTATGTCCTAAAAGCTCCTGCACGGTGCGAATGTCGTAGCCTGCCTGCAGCAGATGGGTTGCGAAGGAGTGGCGTAACACATGGGGTGTCACCGGCTTTACAATGCCGGCACGGCTTGCCGCAGTACGTATTGCGCGTTGTACCGTCGCCTCATAAATATGGTGCCGTCTTTGTACCCCGGAACGCGGATCAATACTTAATGCAGGAGACGGGAACACATACTGCCAGCCCCAGGATTGCGCACTGGAAGGATATTTCACCGCCAGCGCATCCGGCATAAAGACCGCCCCAAGACCGTTTTCTAAATCTGTATCATGCAGTAATTTGGCCTTTTCCATTTGCTTTTTTAGGGGTAGTAGAATGTTTTCCGGTAAGACGGTCACCCGGTCTTTAGCCCCCTTACCATCCCGGATGACGATTTCGCGGCGTTCGAACTCCACGTCTTTTATCCGGAGGCGCAAACCCTCCAACAGACGCATACCCGTACCATAGAGCATGCTCGCGATGAGCCACATCGTTCCTGAGAGCTCGTGCAGTAAGGCGCGGGTTTCCGTTGGTGTCAGCACCACCGGCAGGTGCTGCGAAGGTTTGGCGCTGGTGATGTTATCCAGCCAGGGCAGGTCAATACCCAAAACCTGCTTGTAGAGAAAGAGCAGCGCCGCCTTGGCCTGATTTTGGGTAGAGGATGAGACGCTGCGTTCAGTGGCGAGATGGCTCAGGAAGGCCTCCACCTCGGCGGCACCCATGTTTTTGGGGTGCCGTTTCTGATGAAAAAGAATAAAGCGCCGCGCCCAGTCCGTATAGGCCTCTTCGGTGCGGATGCTGTAATGCATCACCCTGATCCGGGCACGCACCTGGTCCAGAAGCCTGGGCGGGGTGCTGGGAGTTGCTTGGCTATTTTCCATCCCGAAAATTTTAGGCTGTCCTAAATTTTTAGGAAAGGGCGGTGTTTTGTAGATACAGTATGTTGGTTATTTATCATGTTGCGTTAGGCGCCATGTATGTGGTAGCGTTGTACAATCTAAATTATGTTGGGCATCATAGGAAGCATCCATGCCATCAATCCCAGCCTTCTGTGATACTTGTGGAACAGCATTTCCATCCGGTTTTTTCTTTGAGAACGCGTCAAACGTCACGCTATCTGGAAACAAGTCGGGTCCATGTCCGAGTTGTGGAGGCATGGGGCATGTCCCAGACGGTGTTTTCAATTTTATTGGCAACACCATTGAGATATTGTCAGCTCCCCAACGGACCGTTAAAGAGCTGTCTCGCTTAGTTCAAATAATTCACGAGGCCAAAGAAAAGCAACAATCAAACGAGCAAGTTGCTGCACTGATAAAGCAAGAGCTTCCCGGGCTTTCTTCACTGGCTGACATCCTGCCGAAGAATCGAGGAGAGCTTTATGGCTTTCTTGGTGTAGTGCTTGCTGCTATCACGTTGCTTACCCAATCCCCACAACCATCTCAAAACATAACAATTAATGTGTCTCAGGTTGTCGAGCAAACACTTGTAAACGCATCGACTCCTAAGCAGATGGCATCGCAATCAAAGAAAATTGGTCGAAACGAGCCATGCCCATGCGGCAGCGGGAAGAAATACAAAAAATGCTGCGGCACTCTCAAATGACGCCCAACCCGGCAGTCGAGAGGGACTGCGCAAAAGCGCGCAGCCCCTCACTTTTACGTTATGCTTCAAAAACGTATCCGAACAGTTTGATGTCCGAAAACAACGAGAATTTATGCCACGTAAGAAGTTATAGATCCCACTCCATTATCTAGGAGGTTTCTATGGTCAAGGTCTATTACAGTAGCGTCCTGAACCAACCCGCAGATCGAGTTTGGGGTTTTGTTCGAGACTTCAACAGCTACCCGAGCTATATTGAAGGGGTTGCCGAGAGCGTTATTGAAGACGAGAAAAACGGTGATGAAATTGGTGCTGTGCGACGCTTTCGTATAGGCCAAACTTGGAAGCGGCAGCGCCTGACTGCCCATTCTGACTCTCAGCGTTCATTCAGCTATGCGGGGATGGAACCAATCGAGTTCCCGTCGCATGGCGGCATCGATGCTCCAGCCGCCGCCAACTATGAGGGTACCTTGCGGCTCACGCCGATCGTAGATGGGAATCGAACCTTCATTGAATGGTTTGTAGAACTCGATTGCACGCCAGAGGACGCCACCCAATGGAACGAATTGTTCACCAATCTAATCCCCAAGTGGGTAAATTCCTTGAAACGCGCCTTGGACGGCTAGTAAAGCATAACAATTCGCTGCAGCCGACCGTCATCCCGCTACGCGGTCTGCCGGCGGCTGAGCTCAAGCGTTAGGCATGGGAGAGTGCTTTGGTTACGTTTAGCACAAAAGACTATTGGGGCAATCTGTTTGTCGTCTTCACCGTGCCCCTCCCCAATCGGCCTCCCGTCTTCATGTCAATGAAAGTGACGGAATACAACAAGGACAAGTCCGGAGTTGTTATTATTGATCCCGAAAAATTTCTTGAACTTTGGCGTAATGAGCCACACAGCATCCATAGGTCAGAAGCAAATGGCACCCCGCAAACGTGGCCGCATGATCGAAAGTATGGACATGCTGCGGAGGGCTTTTCTCACGGGTTTGATAACCCAGTTCCGCTAGCCTATGTCTCGCATGGCATCAGCACTCGAACCATTGTTTCGCACAGGTTCCTTTGGTTCGGGAAAAGTGTGCGCCACGAGCAGTTTCATTATGTTGGCTTTACGAACGGTATCACCAGAACGATCTGGTTGCTAACCCAAGGGTGCACTGCCTTTCCAGTCGAATGCGAAATGCCTGGAGCTAGAGAGCTACACCGAGTAGCCGCCGCGCCAAACACGCATTTCTATACAGTTGGTGAACTCGCAGAGGTGGCATCACATGCCTAACCCATCATTCCACCGGACCTTGCGCATAAAGCCGCGCAAGGCCGGTGAATTCAAACGTTAGCCCTGCCAATCACAGAGCCATACCATGACCGAAGTTATTGGAATTGACCATATCTATATCACCGTTTCCGATCTTAATCGCTCGGAGATTTTCTATGACCTCGTTTTATTAGAGGCACTGGGCTTTCGCAAAAACAAGTTCACTCTGGGCGGCGACCCTCACGTTCAATATTTCAACCGCCATTTTGGTTATGTCCTTCGGCCTTCGCGTACCGAAGCCGCACACGACTCATATTCCCCTGGGTTGCACCACTTCTGCCTCCGCGTTGATTCGGCGGAGGGAGTCGCTGCCGTAGCCACTCAGCTTCGTAGATCCGGCATCGAGGCATCGGAAGCTAAGCTCTATCCTGATTACGCCCCTGACTATTGGGCAACATTCTTCACCGACCCCGACGGCATCCGTCTTGAGGTCACGAATTACCGGCTGGAACGCCGAGAGCGCCATGACGGTTGGTAAAAGCAGGGCTAACACTACATTCGAGCGGGACGCGCCAAAAGCGGCGCGCCCCTCAATTTGAACGTTAGGTTTCACAAGGACGCATCCTATGGCACAAATAAAAATTTATGGCCTAAAATCTTCGCTATTGGAAAAGACTTCTTCACTTTCATCTGCGATTCACGCAGCGATCGTCGAAGCACTGGTATTTCCTCCCGATAAAAAATTCCACCGGTTCATCGCGCTAGAAAAATCGGAGTTCATCTTTCCGGAAGATCGCAGTGACAACTACACGATTATTGAAATTTCAATGTTCGAGGGTCGATCAGCCGAATCAAAAAAATCGCTTATTCGCCTAATTTTTGCCAACATCGAGCGTGATGTAGGCATTGCACCGCAAGACGTAGAAATCACTATCACTGAGACGCCAAAACAAAATTGGGGTATTCGCGGTATATGCGGCGATGAGTTGGCTTTGGGGTACAAAGTCAATGTGTAACCTAACCTTGCATTCAAGAGGGACGCGCTAAAGCGCGCCCCTTAATTTAACGTTATACAAAAGGAAGAGTATGGCTAAGCCGGGGACAGACTTTGAGGACTACGTCCACTACATCTACAGCACCCTTCTAAACTTGAAGGGTGAGAAGGTGCGCGTATCCAAGCGTACGACATTCAAATTACCATCCGGTGAGTCTTATGAGGTTGACGTATTCTATGAATTCATTCACGTTGGTGTAAGGCATCGCGTAGCCATTGAGTGCAAGGACTGGAAGTCCCCCGTTAGCCAAGGACAGATTTTAGAATTCCACCAAAAGATTAAAAATATTGGTGATGACGTGGTCGGGATCTTCGTGTCACGTTCTGGTTACCAGTCAGGCTCGAATGCTGTAGCTGCACGGCATAAGATACGCCTACTCGAAGCCAAAGATGTGCCGACAATTCATGGCATGTTATCTCAGCATATAACAACAAGCTTTATTCCAGAAGATGGCTGCATCGGCGAACCTTTTTGGTATGTGGCAGAGCTAGATCGTCCTGATGGTGAACCAACCGGAACGTACTATGCTTTTCCAGAAGACAGTCCGATAAATATACCGCTATTTATCTCGAAGCAATACGCGTTGAAATTTCACGCTTCGCTTCCCGATAAAGATAAATTTAAAGTATATGGCATGGCTCAACATAAGCTTCGAGGATTACTTGCTTTCGCAATACCGCAGAAAATATCATTTGGAATAGTGTTCAATTATCCGACAAGCAATGGTGGTCTAAAGATAAAACCATTGAGTGCGATGGAATTAAAAAACGACTACCTTTTACTAGACGTCCCAAAGAGTCTAGAAAAATAAATAGTGTCACAGGAGGTGCCACGGGGTGCGAGTCGTGTGTATAACTATTCGGTCAACCGTAAACGTTCAGCCAACCCACCCTTGCGGGTTGGCGCCAATCAGGCTAATGCAGATTTTTTCCAGTTCCACGGCAAGAGTTCGTGGAGTTTTTTGTTGGGCCAGGTCGGGAGCTTTTCGAGCACGTCACAGAGGTACGCGAAGGGCTCGATGCCGTTGAGTTTGCACGTTTCGATGATGCTGTAGAAGGACGCGGCACGCTCGCCACCGGCATCATTTCCAACAAATAAAAAATTCTTGCGACCAATGGCCACGCCCCGCAGCGCTCGCTCCACCGGATTATTATCGATGCTGAGTTGTCCTTCTTCGAGGTAGAGCGTCAGTGCTTTCCAACGCTTCAGCGCATAGCCGATGGCTTTAGCGATGCCACTTTTCGGCGCCACCTGCATCTGGGTTTCCGTGAGCCAGGCATGGAAGGCTTCCAGCAGGGGACCGGCACGCTGCTGCCGGGCGGCGACTTTCTGATCTGGTAGAGATTCCTTGATCTCCGCTTCGATGGCGTAGAGTTTGACGATCCAGGCCAGGGCCTTCTGGGCTACCGGACTGGGACCCCGCTGTTCCACGTCATAGAAGTGGCGGCGGACATGCGCCCAGCATCCCGCTTCGATGATCTGTTCCTTGCGGTAGAGGGCATCATACCCCCCATAGTCATCGGTCTGGAGAATGCCTTTCCAGTCGCCCAGGAAGTGTTGCGCGTGGATCCCCTTACGGTCCGGGGCATAATCAAAGACCACGACGGGATGCGGGGCATCCGCCTGGCTGCGATACACCCAGAGATAGGCTTTGTCCGTCTTGCCGCTGCCGGGGTTGAGGACGGGCAAGGGCGTCTCGTCGGCGTGCAGAATCTTTCCTTCCAGCAAGGCCCTTTTGCAGGCTTCGGCGAGCAGGCTGATCCAGTATTCGCCCTGACCCAGCCAGCTGCAGAGGGTGGCGCGAGAGATCGGTACGCCCGCTCGCTGGTACTGGGTTTCCTGCCGGTACAAAGGCAGGTGATCCACGTGTTTCGCCGTCATCACATGGGCCACCAGGCGCGCCGTGGGCAAGCCCTTGTCAATCACCTGTGCCGGTAATGCCGGACTTTCGAGGGTACCGCAGGGGCGGCAGACCAGTTTGGGGCGGATATGGCGAATCACCTGGAAGCGTCCGGGGATATAATCCAGTTTTTCGCTGATCTCTTCCCCGACCGTTTCGAGTGGACCCCCACATTGCGCGCAAGTGCAAGTCTTGGGATCGTGACGTACTTCTACCCGGGGCAGATGGGCGGGGATCGCCATGCGGCCGGGGTGCCGGCGTACGGGACGGGCGGGGACCGCTACGGTCTGCGCGTCGGCGGCTGCTCCCTCTGCACGGCCAGCGGTCACGGCCGCACTGTCTTCCAGAACGGTTTCGAGGAGGCTTTCCATCGCCGCGATTTCGGTATCCAGCGCTTCTTCCCAAAGACTGATCTGGTCGGGAGAGAGCTTTTCCGAACGGCGTCCGAATCGCCAGCGCTGCAGTTTGGCGATGGTGCTTTCCAGGCGGGCGATGGTTTCATCGCGCAGGGCAATGGCCGCTTGCTGTTGGGCGATGATCCGGGTGCGTTCCGCTTCCTGTTCCTCCTGCTGTTGCAGCAGGCTCAGCACCAGATCGCGCAGGGCGTCCGGGCTGGTGGGAAGAGGCGTTTGCGGCGCTGAAATCATCAGAAAATAGTATCGGAACTGGGCTATTTATACAAGAAATTCCCGCTAGTTACAGCAGTGTTGGTGTGCATTTTTCCAGGCTCGGTAACGGCGTCCACGGGCGCCCCTCTACCAGCATCGCCCACTGCGCAGCGGAGAGTTCTATGGCACCGGCATCGGCGCGGGGCCAATGGAGTCGTCCCTGATCCAGACGGCGATACACCAGCCAGAAGCCCAGTCCATCCCACAGTAACAATTTCAGACGATCCCCTCGGCGGTTGCGAAAGACAAAAGCATGACCGCAAAAAGGATCGGCAGCCAATACCCCCTGTACCTTGGCCGCCAGGCCATCAAAGCCTAACCGCATATCTACGGGCGCTGCCGCGAGCCAGATCCGGCTGCTCGAATTTAGCCACATGGTCTTTCCAGAATCTGCACCAAGGTCTGGAGCCAGCTGGTATCTACCGGCGCCGCAAGCTTCAGGCTACGACCGGATAACAGGTGAATTTCCACCGGTGAAACAGGCGTCCTGACCGGCGCGGCCAGAGTTACCGGCAAAAACCCTTCGGGCACGGCGGACAGCAACGGCGTTTGTATAGAATCGGCAAAGCGTTTGCGCCAGTAATGCAGCGTGGCTACGGCGATCCCCGCCTGCGCACAATAATTCTTGACCGACTGTCCGCTCGCCTGAAATCCCTCTACCTGCTGCCGCCAATAAGCGACTTTCTCTTCTTTCTTCATCACCATCCCTCCGCGCTGAATGCAGATCAGGATCGGTCAGGTCAGGAAATTTGGGAAGGTGGGTTGCTTAGACGCTTACAAATGGTCGAATCTCCCTACGTCCCCTGGTGTTTACTGGTGGTATTTCCCACGCATAGCACTTGATCATTTTCGCATTGCCGAATTCTGTGACGTCACGAAACTACGGTTACGGACCGCGCCAGATGGCAAAGTGTGCCTCTATCACGGTTTAGCTAAGAGCATCGCACAGCGCGTGGAATGGCATGCAGCTCAAAAGTTAACATTGAGTTGCTTACAGACCGGTTTCCTCTCGACCTTCCGGTTTACTCTTCTTGCCCTGAACGACTTTGATTACTCGGAAGGAGCGGAAAAGATCGACAAGTATTTCGACGCTCTCTCTGTCAGTTGGCGATCGACGACGACAAGGGAAGATGCAGAATCCATCGAGTGTAACGAGCTTCATGGCGAATACCATTACCCACTCAACATTCAAGGGAACAAACGGCCTGAACTATTAGCTTTTACCCGCCATTTGAAGGCCATGCGAAGCGCCTACAAAAAACGATATATCAGTAGTAGTGACCATCATTGTGCGAAGTGAGATGACAATGCAATCCAACAATTCCACTATCTATCTTGTTTCTTGTGTCAGCAAAAAACGAAATCAACCATGCGCGGCACGTGATTTGTATATTTCTGATTGGTTCATCAAGGCGCGTCGATATGCAGAATTATCTTTATATCCATGGTATGTGCTATCTGCCGAGTACGGTTTGGTTCCTTCCGATCAAATAATTGCACCATATGAGCGAACGCTCAACACGATGAGGGTGGTGGATCGCCGATCTTGGGCCGATCATGTATCCCTTCAAATCTCGGAAGCCGCTCCAGACTTGAAACAAGTGGTGTTCTTGGCAGGTGTGCGGTATCGTGAGTTCTTGACCAGCCACCTTTCCGATAGGGACGTAAAAGTATCGATCCCAATGGAAGGGCTGCGAATCGGAGAGCAACTGAGTTGGCTTTTACAGCACACCTCGTTGTCTGTAGATTAATGGTCAAGCGGCCGAACAATTCATTCAATCCGACGCCGCTTCGCGGCGCGGATTAATTCAAATGTTAGGCACCAAGGAACAATAGACACGATGATGCAACTTACTTCTGCAAATACTTCGGACATCCCAGCACTTTGCGCATTGCTGGATATCTTGTTTTCTCAAGAAGCAGAGTTTAAACCCGATCACGAAGCACAAAGCCGTGGCTTAGCTCGCATCCTTAGCAATCCAGAAATTGGGCTTATCGTTGTCGCTCGTCAAGACAGCCAAGTGATCGGTATGGTTAATCTTCTCTACACAGTATCTACGGCGCTCGGCGAGCGCGTCGCGCTACTGGAAGATATGGTAGTGTCCCCCGCCGCTCGCGGCGCTGGTGTTGGTTCTCGGCTCCTGGAGCAAGCTATTCAATTCGCGCGCTTGAACGGGTGCAAACGCATTACCTTGCTCACAGACTGCGCGAATGAATCAGCGCAACGATTTTATCAAAGGCATGGTTTCGGTTTTTCGGCCATGATCCCTCTTCGTCTTTCGCTGGGCGAATAGGTTGCTATGCCTAACATGGCATTCGAGCGAGACGCGCCATAAGCGGCGCGCCCCTCAACTTTACGTTAGACCGCCAATGGGGAATCGTTGACTTCATCCGGGAACGGCACAGACTCTATTTCTAACTACGATAGAGGACCATCATGACCAAGATCGCAAAGAACACGATTTGCCTTTGGTACGAACGCGATGCCGAGGAGGCGGCGCTATTCTACGCCAAGACCTTTCCCGATTCGTCCGTCGGCGCGGTGCATCGCGCACCGGGCGACTTTCCGTCGGGCAAGCAAGGGGACGTATTGATAGTCGAGTTTACCGTGATGGGTATACCCTGCTTGGGGCTGAATGGCGGACCCGCGTTCAAGCACAATGAAGCGTTCTCGTTCCAGGTTGCCACGGAAGATCAGGCCGAGACCGATCGGTACTGGAATGCGATCGTCGGCAACGGCGGCCAAGAGAGCGAGTGCGGTTGGTGCAAAGACAAGTGGGGCGTCTCCTGGCAAATTACGCCAATTGCGTTGATCAAGGCGTATACCAATCCCGATCTCTCCGCCGCCAAGCGGGCGTTCGATGCAATGATGACGATGAAAAAAATAGACATCGCCGTGATCGAGGCGGCGGTTCGTGGCTAGAAGCTGGCGGTCTAACAACAGCATGCAGCGGACGGCGCTGCGCGCCCGCGAACGAGAAGCGAGTGGTACGAACATCTGGGCGGCGGGCGGACACCGCTACGCGGCTTCGCTCGCGTGAGCCTCCGCGCACTTCGTGCCCTACGGCCTCAGGCGGGTGCCGCACAACTCGCACCTCGTTATGCACCCATTAACAGATAGGAGTCTTTTATGAATGCAAAGTATTCTGGGCAGTGTCTTTGTGGGGAGATCAGTTATTCAGTTGATATTGAGCCAATGTTTACTGGAAATTGTCATTGCAAAGACTGTCAAAGATCATCAGGCAGTGCATTCATTCCGGCGATGATTTTCCCTGAGAAAGATGTTGTTGTTTCAGGTGAAGCAAAATATTTTGAGTCTCAGGCAGACAGCGGAAATATGCACAAAAGAGATTTCTGCCCGAATTGTGGTTCTCAATTGTTCGCACGGTTCAGCAGTATGCCAGGGATGCTGGGTATAAAGGCTGGAACTTTAAATGACCCATCAAATTATGTTCCAAAGTTAGATTTCCATGTAGGTAGTGCTGCGCCTTGGGACTTTATGAACCCAGAGCTACCTAAAAAGCATGGGGCTGCGCAAAGCTAACGATAGTACATAACAATCTAATCAAGCCGGGCTTACGAAATGACATCGAACTTTTCCATACAAAGAGCAACTGCAAGTGATGCCCATGAAGTCGCCATCATGGTGGGTGAATTACTGCACGAAATTATGAGTGCAATTGGTATGCAGGCCTTCAATTTCAATCTTCATGAAACATCGGCCAAGCTGAAAGATTTCATTGACCGAGAGAAGTACTTTGTTTTTATCGCCATAGGGGGGAATACAAGCCAAATGGGCTTTATTGCGCTTTACGAAAGCTACGCGTTATATGCTGAGGGCGCCTTTGGTACGATTGCAGAGCTATTTGTGCGTCCAGGCTACCGGTCACAAGACATAGGACAGCGCCTTATAGAGCAAGCAAAGTTGTTCGGCAACTCGCGCGGTTGGAAGCGACTAGAAGTTACGACTCCTCCACTCCCACAGTTCGACAGAACACTCGCCTTTTACGAGAAGGAAGGGTTCGCAATTACGGGCGGTCGCAAGTTAAAGGTTGCTTTGTGACACAAGACATCAGAATCTGTTTTGTCGGAGATTCGTTCGTTAGCTTTGACGGTACTCACGCGCAGCATCAACGTCATCGGATGTTGTGGTGACTCCTGAAAGCCGTAGTGCTCATAGAACTGTTTGGCGCGTTCGTGGAGCGCATGAACCAGCAAAGCGCGAACTCCGGTGTTCTGCGATACGGTGATGGCCCGATTCACCGCGTCTTGCAGCATGGCTGCCCCCAGTTTGATGCCTTGTGCCCGTCGATCCACCGCCAGCCTGCCAAGCACCATGACGGGAACCGGATCGGGCATATTGCGACGAACCGAGCCGGTCGCCAGTTGATGAGAGACCGCACCAGCTGACATGGAGTAGAAGCCACGCACACGATTTTCTTCATCAACGACCACAAAACTCCTGCTGGCGCCAGTGAGCTGGTTGTTCATCGCCCGGCGTTTGAGCCACTCCTCCAGAGCAGGCTCTCCGCACTCAAAGTCGCCCAACAGATGCGTCGCGGCAAGTGGTTGCGGCGAGGATAGCTTCAAGCTCATGCTGGATTGCTTTCCCATGGCGCCTTGACCGCCATCAACCGCTCAAGACCCTCATTGGCGCGTGGCGGCGCATCAAGCATGGCGGTGAACTGCCGGAATTTTTCCGCATCCAGCCCAAAGAACACCTGATCGAGCAGCACCGATTGCGCACGCTCGCCGGCGGCTTCCAGCATGAAATCGGAACGGTTTTTGCCCAGCAGGTGGGCGGCGTGGTCAATGAGATCACGTTGTTCCGGCTGGGCGTTGGGCATTCTCATGGCTAGCGGCTAAACTTGGCGCATGGCACCTACTATTTTCCTTCAAGGGGCATTTCGCTTTTTCTTTTTTTCACGCGAAGAACCACGAATACACGTTTATGTTACTCATACCGATGGTGAAGCCAAATTTGGGTTGGAGCAGAAATTGAGTTGGCATTGAACCAAGGGCTTTCTCAAAAACAGGTCGGCGAGGCGTTGGCTCTGGTTCACGCCCATCACGAGGAGGCCAAGCGTCTGACCTTTGCCACACCGGGCAAGGATGCCGAAACCATCGCGCGCTTTACCGATGACTTGCGGGTTCATGGTGGAGATGCCGAGGCGATCCAGGAAGTCAGCATGGACCTGTCCCCTGCCTTCCAGAAAGGGGGAAAAGAGCATTTGCCCAATGCTCAGATGACTTTTGATCGTTTCCACCTGATGAAACTGGTCAACACTTTGCTGAAGGTCTGGGGGGGAGATGCTAAGGCCAGCGGTCTGCCCCCTCTGGTCAAGGTGGCCTACACCATCATGAATCACTGGGACGGCTTCTTGCACTGGTTTGATAGCCACATCACCAACGGCATTCTGGAGGGGTTCAACCTGCTGCAATCCGCTAAATCCAAGGCACGCGGCTAGATGCCGAACGAAGTCGGCGGACTCACGGACGCGGACGTCCAGGCGCGCATCGCGCGTGGCGAGGTCAACCAGGCGGTGATGCAGCCGAGACGCTGCGCTATTTCGACGCCCAAGGGGTCGCGATCAAGCTCCTGTCGGGAGACCACCCGGCTACCGTCGGCCAGGTCGCGTCGCAGCTCGGGATAGATTGGAAGCGGGCATAGGACTCGGCTAGAATGACCGAGTTCGCGTCCGACCTAAAAATGGAGAAGTGCACCGTTTTGTCTGATGTTTGGTCGCAAACGGAAATAAATCAGAAACAATAGGATAGGATCGTTTTGGCAGCACGAATATGAGACACAATGATCTCAAATATCTCATAGTTGAGATATTGAACTGCTTTTCTTGGCACGGTCTAGACTTTTACCGTTGATTGCTTTTAAATTAATTCTAGTATTGTTCCTGTTCGTGGAGGAGTTTATGGAAAAGGCAGGTAGTCTACATGCGCGGAAACGGCATAGGTTGGCCGCCGCCCGTACGGTTTTGGCGGCGGCCGTTGGTTTTGGTGGAATCGCTGTAGCCTTCGCCTTCGGTGGCGAGTTCCCCTCGAAGGTTCCGGTACCAGCAAACAACCCCATGACACCCCAAAAAATCTCTCTGGGTAAGCAGTTGTTTTTTGATCCACGACTATCCCTTACCGGCGATGTCTCCTGTGAAACCTGTCATAATGTCATGGGCAACGGCAGTGACGGCTTGCCACTTTCGTTCGGCGTGCTTGGCCGGGTGGACACCCCTCGTCACGCGCCATCGGTATTTAATGCCGCCTTCAATACCGTGCAGTTCTGGGACGGACGAGCCGATAGCCTAGAGGCTCAGGCCAAAGGCCCCATCCTCAACCATGTGGAAATGGGCATGCCGAATGCAGCAGACCTGGTCAAACGCCTGCAGGAAATACCTGGCTATCGCGATGAATTTCGCAAGGTATTCGGTGACAAGGACCCTATCACCTTCGACCATGTTGTACAGGCTATAGCCACTTATGAGCGCACTCTGGTAACGCCAGACAGTCCCTATGACCGCTACGTCAAAGGCGACAAGGCAGCACTTAGCAGTAGCGCCATAGAGGGCATGAAAACAATCCGCTCGTTTGGATGTGAGTCATGTCACGCCGGACCGATGTTCGACAATCCCGGTACGCCCATGGGGACTGGTTGGTTTCAGAAATTCCCGGTGCAGCCACACAATCCGGTCTGTGCCAAATACGTACAGAAATATCATCTCATGGACGATCCTGGTCGTTTCGATGTGACCCACAAAGCGGTAGACATGCATGTATTCAAGGTCCCTAGTTGGCGCAATGTCGCTCTGGAAGCGCCCTATTTCCAAAATGGCTCCGTGCGCACCCTGCAAACCGCGGTGCGGGTCATGGCTGCCTGTCAGTTGGGCCTGACGGTCACGAATAAGCAGGTGAGCGATATCGTTTCCTTTTTAGATAGCCTCACCGGGAAATTTCCCAAGGAGACCATGCCAACCCTTCCAGAGACGCCTAACACTACCATTATGATGAATGTTTCTCGATTGCAAAAAGTGGCAGTAGAAAATGAGAAGAAGTGAATTCTACTAGGGGCGGTTAGAAATCTCATCCAAGGAGCAAAAGGTATGCAACAACGTTCGGCACCCCAGGAAACTATTGGCACCCCAGCCAAGCTTTGTTCCCATTGATTTCCAAGTCAAACCCATCATTCCGGCGGACGCGCTAAAGCGTGCCGCTGGATTCACCGGTGTGTGCCGGGCATGGCACATAGCTACCCAGGTGCGAGTCCTGGGGCCAGGTTTCCGCAGAGCCGAAGGCAAGGGGGAGGGCAAGGGCGTTGTCGCGACACAGGGTCTGAAGGAAGTTGGCTCGACTCCAACGCTGCGGGGCGATGAACAAAAACCGGATAGGAGGCGTGGTGCATCTGGGACGAGCGGGTATATGACCGCGAAGTCCTCCATCTGCGGTTGTTGGGATGCACTTTGTAAATCCGGCGGCAGCGCAGAAAGTGATGTTTTGCTTGATCACACTCACCCCTATCCCGAATAGATTTTTAATGTCCGATTCCACGACGTATGGTGATCCTCTTACCGCGCTACTCGCTCGTGTTCGCCATTGCGAACTTTGCGCCGGGCAGCTGCCGCTTGGTGCGCGTCCGGTGCTGCAGATGGATTCGCGCGCCCGTATTTTGATCGCTGCGCAGGCTCCGGGCAGGAAGGTGCACGAAACAGGTATTCCCTTCAACGATGCCAGCGGCGATAGGCTTCGTACCTGGCTGGGTATCTCCCGAGAGGTATTCTACGACGCCCGACAGGTGGCGCTCGTGCCCATGGGATTCTGCTACCCAGGCACCGGAACGTCCGGAGACTTGCCGCCGCGGCCAGAGTGCGCTCGTGTCTGGCATGGGGAGTTACTGCCGCATTTGCAGCATCTGCAACTCACTCTGGTCATCGGCCAGTATGCCCGGGCTTATCACCTTCCTGCCGAGGCCGGAACGCTGACGGAGGTGGTTCATGCATGGCGCGAAAACTGGCCCAACCGCATACTGCTGCCGCATCCCAGCCCGCGTAATAATCTGTGGCTGAAGCGCAATCCGTGGTTCGAGAAAGAACTCATTCCGGCGCTTCAGGCGCGTGTTGCCGAGGTGCTTGCGCAGGACCGTTGACCTGGCATTCAGGAAGGGTGTTATGGTAATGCGCTACGTCCCGCAAAAGGTTTTGAATGGCCCGAAATCCTCGGGAGCGGGCTGGGCATAGCTCTCCAGCCCCGGACGCTCCGTGAAGGGCTGTTCCAGCACGGCGAGCAGCGCTTTGAACGGGGTGAGGTCCTGATCCTGCGTAGCGGCGGCCAGGGCTTCCTCGACTTTGTGGTTGCGGGGTATGTAGAGCGGATTGACCTGATCCATTGCCTTGGCGCGCGCCTCCGCGGTGGTGTTTTCGCGCGCCAGTCGGGCCTGCCATTGCGCCAACCAAAGATCAAACGGCGCCGGGTTGGTAAAGTGGGCGCGGACCTGCGCCGGATCACCGTGCACTGCCGCTGACAAACCGCGGAAGACCTGTGTGTAGTCGGCATTCTGGCCTTCCATGGCGGACAAAAGAGCTTGCGCCAGCGCGAGATCGCCGTCCTCCGCCGTGGCCAGGCCCATTCTGGCGCGCATGCCATCGAGCCAGTGGCGGGTGTAGAGCGTAGGAAACTCGTTGATCTGCTCGGTCAGCAGGCGCACGGCCTCATCGGGGTCGGGGTGAACCAGATCAATCAGGGTTTCGGCGAAGCGCGTGAGATTCCACTGCGCAATCAATGGTTGGTGGGCGTAGGCATAACGGCCCTGCGCGTCGATGGAGCTGAAAACGGTCTCCGGATCGTAGTGATCCATGAAGGCGCAGGGGCCGTAATCGATGGTCTCGCCGGCGATACTCATGTTGTCTGTGTTCATCACACCGTGAATGAAACCGACCAGCATCCAGCGCGCGATCAGGGCTGCCTGTGCGGCGGATACCGCCGCAAACAGCTCCAGATAGGGATTGTCCGCACTTTTCAGGGTGGGGTAGTGGCGGGCGATGGTGTAATCAGCCAGTTGTTTGACCCGGGCGTTTTCGTTGCGTGCGGCAAAAAACTGAAAGGTGCCGACGCGAATATGGCTGGCGGCGATGCGGGTGAGGATGGCGCCGGGGAGCGATGTTTCCCGACGGACGGTTTCCCCTGTCGTGACGGCGGCCAGCGCGCGGGTCGTGGGTATGCCCAGCGCATGCATGGCTTCGCCGATGACATATTCGCGTAGCACCGGCCCCAGTGCCGCCTTGCCATCGCCGCCCCGCGAAAAGGGCGTGCGACCAGAGCCTTTCAGTTGCATATCCCGGCGCCGACCATGGCGATCGACCAACTCGCCGAGCAAGAGGGCGCGGCCGTCCCCCAGTTGCGGAGAGAAGTGGCCGAACTGATGACCGGCATAGGCCTGGGCCAAGGGCAGCGCGCCTTCCGGGACCTGATTCCCGGAAAAAATGGCGGCACCCAGTTCATCGTCCAGCGTGGCACTGTCGAGCCCCAGCTCCTCCGCCAGTGCCTGGTTCAACAGCAGCAGTCGGGGCGCTGGTGCCGTGGCCGCCTGCCAGGGGGCGTAAAAACCCTCCAGATCGCGCGCATAGCTATTGTCAAAACGGAATAATGCCTTATCCATTCGTCAGTCTTGATGCACGGGCACCGGTATTTCCAGTTTCACCTCACCGTTCTCCAGGCGCGCGGTGATTCGCGTGCCCTTGGGTAGGTCGCCAAAGAGGATATGCTCCGCCAGCGGCTTCTTCAGGTGTTCCTGAATCATCCGCGTCATCGGCCGTGCGCCCATCTGCGGGTCGTAGCCCTTGTCCGCCAGCCATTGCCGTAGTTCAGCGCTGATTTCCAGGCTATAGCCTTTTTGCAGCAACTGCTCGTCCAACTCCATGACGAACTTGTCCACCACGTGTAGCACCGTCTCCTTAGAGAGCGGTGTGAAGGGTACGACGGCATCCAGGCGATTGCGGAACTCCGGCGCGAAGACCCGGCGGATGGTCTCCATTTCCTGCCCGCCATCACTCTGGGGGGCGTTCATGAAACCAATATTCGCTTTGCCGCGCGCCTCAGCCCCCGCATTGGTGGTCATGATCAACACCACATTGCGGAAGTCCACCGTGCGGCCGCCGGCATCTGTCAGCTTGCCGTGATCCATCACTTGCAGGAGCACATTGAAGATGTCCGGGTGTGCCTTCTCAATCTCATCCAACAACAGCACCGCATGTGGGTTACGGCTCACCGCCTCTGTCAGTTGTCCAGCCTGATCATACCCGACATATCCTGGCGGTGCCCCGATGAGTCGCGACACCGTATGCCGTTCCATGTATTCACTCATGTCGAAGCGCAGTAGCGGAATGCCGAGCAGGCTGGCCAACTGCCGACTGAGCTCGGTCTTGCCCACGCCGGTCGGGCCGGAGAAGAGAAAACTCCCCACCGGCTTTTCATGGTGGCGCAGGCCTGCCCGTGCCATTTTGATGGCCGCGGCGAGTTCGTGGATGGCCTTTTCCTGACCAAAGATGACAAATCCCAGATCCCGCTCCAGATTCTTCAGGGCCTGCCGGTCATCGGTAGAGACGCTCTTACCCGGAATACGTGCCACTCGGGCGACCATCTCTTCGATGTCATGCACACCGATGCTCTTCTTGCGTCGGGAGGCTGGCAAAAGCGCTTGCGCGGCGCCCACCTCGTCGATGAGATCAATGGCCTTGTCGGGTAGATGACGATCGTGGATGTGCTTGACGGACAGCTCCACCGCCGCGCGCAACGCCGTATCGGTATAACGCAGGCCATGATGCTGCTCGAATTGTCCCTTCAGTCCGCGCAAAATCTGCACAGACTCTTCCTGAGAGGGCTCCGGCACGTCAATTTTCTGGAAGCGGCGGGTTAGCGCGCGATCCTTCTCAAAATACTGGCGGAACTCCTGATAAGTGGTCGCCCCGATACATTTCAGTTCACCGGAGGCGAGAGCCGGCTTCAGCAGATTGGAGGCATCCATGGCGCCACCCGAAGCGGCTCCGGCGCCGATCAGGGTGTGAATCTCGTCGATGAACAGGATGCTGTTGGGTTTTTTGCGCAGTGCCTTCAGCACCCCTTTCAGGCGTTCTTCAAAGTCACCTCGGTAGCGAGATCCGGCGATCAACGCCCCCAAATCCAGGGCATAAATCGTCGCGTTTTCCAGCATCTCCGGCACTTTTCCAGCGACAACAGCACGCGCAAGACCCTCGACGATGGCGGTTTTCCCGACCCCAGGTTCACCGACGAAGAGGGGATTGTTTTTCCGGCGCCGTGCCAGCACCTGCAGGGCCCGGATCAACTCCTCCTGGCGTCCGATCAGCGGGTCCAGCCGTCCGGCCCGTGCCATGGCGTTGAGGTTGCGCGCATAAACTGCGAGCGGATCCTTGCTGTCTCCCTTCTTCTCCGTGGTGCGCTCGACTTCCTCTTCTTCCTCATCCATGACTTCATCCTTGCGCACGCCGTGCGCCAGAAAATTGACCACATCGAGTCGTGTCACATGTTCTTTCTGCAGGAAATAAACGGCGTGGGATTCCCTTTCGGCGAAGATGGCAACAATGACATTGGCCCCCGAAACCGCTTCCTTACCCGCCGACTGCACATGGTAGAGGGCGCGCTGAATGACCCGTTGAAAACCTATGGACGGCTGGGTATTGACGGTGCCCGCTGGACCCATGGCGGGCACTTTGCGTTCCAGAAACTGCCGTAGTTCCACAGACAGATGGGCGCGGTCGGCGCCACAGGCGCTGAGCACATCCATACCGTCGGGGTTGTCCAGCAGGGCCAGTAGGAGATGTTCCACGGAGGCATATTCATGTCCATACTGGCGAGCAATCTGGAAGGCTTGGTTGATGGACTGTTCCAGGGGTTTGTCGATCATGGTTTACTCCTTTTCCATGATACAGCGCAGTGGATGCTGGTGTTGCCGTGCGTCGGCGGTGACCAGGGCCACCTTGGTTTCCGCGAGATCATAAGGAAAAATCCCGCACAATCCCTTACCCTGCTGGTGGACGGTCATCATCACTGCCACCGCCTCATCATGGGGCTTATGAAAATACGCTTCAAGAATATGCACGACATAGTCCATGGGCGTGAAATCATCATTTACCAGTAGTACCCGGTACATGCGGGGCTCCTGTGCCTGCGGTTCGCGCTCCAGGATGGTACTGCGACGATGTTGCGTTCTACCCATGACCTACACTCCATAATGTTTGTTGTTCGCCGTCATTGTGGCGCCTGCCTTTTGCGCTGGCAAGGTATCCCATGAGGCAGTTCCGTATCAGCCGGTTCTTCGAAGGTGGGGGCGGTGGGCGGTAAAAAAAGCGCCGGGGAGATTCCCGGCGCTTTTTGTTGGGGCGATACCCAAAATTACTTGGTGATATTGATCTTCGCCTGGCTGCGCAGGTTGGAGACGAACTTGGCGGCCTCCTGCTGCTGCAGTTGCGCCTTGATGCGATCCTTCATGGCGCTTAGTGTCGGGGGGGTCAGGGCACGCGTTGCCTGCACCTCGATCACATGGTAGCCGAACTGGGTCTGCACCGGGCCAACGGGCTTGTCGATAGGAGCTGTCTCAATGGCCTGAGCGAAGGGCGGAACGACCATACCGGGGACAATCCAACCCAGCTCGCCACCATGAGCGGCGCTGGCCTTGTCGATGGAGTATTTTTCCGCCAGAGCGGAGAACTTCTGACCGGCCTTGAGATCGCCAATGATCTTGTCGGCCTCGGTCTTCGTCTTCACCAGGATGTGCCGCACTTCAAATTCCTTCTTGCCCATGGCCTGAACGAATTTGTTGTAGGCATTCTGAATATCGGTTTCCGGAATGGGGTGCCCTTTCACATACTGTTCGACCGCCGCATCGGCCAGAATCTGACGTTTGGCCATGGCTAAGCGTTCTTTCACGTCAGCGGACTGGCCTAGCTTGTGACTGACGGCGTACTGCGAAAGCACTTCCATGTTGACCAGATTCTGCACCACCTGCTCGCGGGCATTGGGCTCCTTGGCGAGCGCCGGGCTCATGGACATGATGGCCTGCACCTCGCTGTTATCAATGGTGGCGCCATTGACGGTGGCGACGGGGGCAGCAAAAGCGGGTATAGCAAAAGCGCTGACAGTGGCAGCAAGAATGACCACGCGAAGTTTCATAAATTTTCCTTCAGGTTAAGTGATGCTGACCCTATTATCCATAGTGGCGGACAAAGGGGAAGTCTCCGGGGTGCTACGTTGCAGTGGTGCCTCCGTTTCCTGACGTTTTTCAGGACCGAGGAGGAATTCCACCAGGGTAAGGGCAAAATCCATGGCCGTACCGGGTCCGCGGGATGTGATCAGGGGACCGTCGACCACTACGGCATCTTCCCGGTAGGTATAATCCCGGCTCTGCGGATCGAGGGTACCGGGATATGCGGTGACCTGACGGCCATCGAGCAGGTGATGGGCGGCTAGCATGCCGGGTGCGGCACAGATGGCGGCTATGATCTGCCCCTGCCGGGTTCGTTCCTGCAGAAGCCCGAGGAGCGGCTGATGCTTTGCCATGCGCTCCACACCCCCGATCCCACCAGGAAGCAGGATCACATCGATATCAGCGTCGGCCACATCGGCCAACAGTGCGTCTGGTTGCAGGCACAGCCCCCGTCCACCGGTGACCAAGCCGTTTTCCAGGCCGGCGAGGACCACTTGCAAACCCGCCCGCCGCAGGATATCGCAGGAGATCACTACCTCCATGTCCTCAAAACCATTCGCTACGGGGATCAGCACCTGTATCGCAGAAGTCACCGGCGCTTAGCTCCTTTCGAGAAAAAATACATCACCGCCTCCCCACTGACCAATCGGGAAATCACGTTGGATTGGACCACGTTGGCGCAGAATTTATCCATATGCAATGCATATCAGAACAAAATGGTGCTGGCCGGATCACTGTCCCACTGCCTTCGGAAGGGGGATCACCATGGGGACGCTATGCCCCTTTTCCTGCACCGGGACCGCTTGGTTTTGCAGAATGGCGAGCGCTTCGCGCAGAGGATAATCCTTCACCAAGTTCGGTTTCAAGGTGCTGCTGGCGGCTATGGCTTCGTCTGCCGCCGTGGATTCGGAAGCGTCGGTCGGTGTCGCCACCGTGGCGGAAGCCGGCAGGGCGATGGTATATCGGGGTGTAGCCTTGCGGCACTCGTCCGGCGCTTTCAGCACGCCATGTAGTTCCGACTCCTTCAGGAGATCCGCATCCAGTGCGCGCAGCCGCGCATTGGATGGCTGCACCTCGATGTTGGGGACGATGCCCTCGCTCTGGATGGAGCAGCCTGCCGGGGTGTAATAAAGTGCCGTCGTCAGTTTGAGGGCGCCGCCGTTGCTCAGTGGTATCACCGTTTGTACCGATCCCTTGCCAAAGGTGCGCTGACCCATGATCAGGGCGCGGTGGTCATCCTTGAGCGCGCCGGTAACGATTTCCGCCGCCGAAGCCGAGCCGCCATTGATGAGTACGATCATGGGGGCGCCGTGGAGATAATCGGGTCCGTGGGCGGAGAAACGCATGTCGCTGTCGTCGGTGCGCCCTTTGGTATAGACGATCAGCCCTTTGTTGAGGAAGGTGTCCGCTGTTTCGACCCCTGCTCCGAGCACGCCCCCCGGATTGTTGCGGAGGTCAAGGATCAGACCTTTGAGGTGCCCGCCAGCTTCCTGCTCCAGATGCTCCACCGCCTTGCGGGTTGCGCTGCCGGTGTTTTCCTGAAACTGACTGATGCGGATGTAGCCATAACCAGGCGCCAGCATGGCAGAACGTACGCTCCGCACCTTGATGATGGCGCGGGTGAGGGTCAGAGTCAGGGGTTGCGCCTGATGCGGCCGCAAAATAGTCAGGGTTACCTGTGTTCCGGGTTTGCCACGCATCATGTCCACGGTTTTCTGCAGAGGGATGCCCTGCAGGGCCTTATGGTTGATTTTGACGATGATGTCGCCCGATTCGATACCAGCCTTGGCGGCCGGCGTACCGTCAATGGCGCTGATGACCTTGAGCACGCCACGCTCGCCGGTCACTTCGATGCCCAGCCCGCCAAACTTGCCGTCGGTGAACACCTGCATTTCTTTGAATTCTTTAGGCGTCAGATAGGCGGAATGGGGGTCCAGGGCGCTGACCATGCCGTTGATGGCGCCATTCATCAGTTTTTTGTCGGAAGTGGGGTCGACGTAATGAGATTTGACGATCCCGAAGACCTGGCTAAAGGTTCGGATCTGTTCCAGAGGGATACTATCCTGATCCTTTGCAGCATGAACGGTGACGGCAAAACTGGCGCTGACACCCAGAACGAGCCCGACGCTGACGCCCAGCAGGATACCGGAGCGCGGCTTGGGGAAGCGGGGAACGGACATAAGATAAGTCTCCAAAAGTGTGGGTCCAGCGCAGGACGCTTGGCTGAACCGGCAGCATGATTCTCAGTTATGGATGTAATCCAGCGGATTGACCGGGCGGCCAGCATTCCGCATCTCGAAATAGAGACCATCGTTCCCCAGTTCGCCGCCGCTGCCCACGCTGCCGACCTGGCGTCCGGTAGAAACCTGCTCTCCAACGTGGACATCGGTAGCGCCCAGGTGCCCGTATATGGACAACAAACTATGTGCGATCTGCACGATGACAATCTGTCCATAGCCTCGCAAAGGCCCCGCATAAAGTACCATGCCCGGCGCGATGGCGCGAACCTTCGTCCCTACCGGGGCCTGAAAGGTGATACCCTGCCAGTCGAGTCCGCCAGTCACCCGGGGTGCGCCGAAACGCGCGGTAACCGGACCGGTTACCGGCGGGGGGTAATTACCGTGCCCGACGATGGGGGTTGTGGGCAATGCGGGAGCGGGGGCGATCACCGGCGGACGAACTACGGTGGTGGGTGGCTGCTTTTGTGCATTCGCCGCACGTTGAACCTGTCGTGCCCGCTCTGTTTCCTGCGCCCGCAGCGCCCGCTGTTCCGCTTGCCTTTCCTGGGCCAGATGATGTTGCGCGGCAGCTGCCCGTTGCGCGGAGATTGCCGCCGCCCGACGGGCCGCAGCGGCGGCAGCGGCCTTGCGTCGTGCTTCGGCGGCAGCTTTGGCGCGGGCGACTTCTTCCTGATGACGGAACTGAACCGTCAGACGGCTCACCAATCCATTGAGAATATTGGCATTCGCCTGTAATTCTGCGATCTTGGTCTTGTCGGCGGCAATGCGGGCTGCAAGCTGGTTTTCCAGTGCGGCGTGAACCTCACGCTGTTGCCGGAGCGTTTGTTCCTGCGCACTGACCTGTTGCGCCAACTGAGCGAGATGGGTTTCGTGGATTTGCACCTCGTGCCGAGTCTTCCGTATCTGTTGCGCGGTGCCTTGGGTTTTGACGATCAGTGCGCTGCGCGCCCTGGCCAGAGACTCATAAAAGACGCTCATGCGCCCCAGTTCTCCGGGGCGTTCCGTTTGCAGCCAGACGGCCAGTGGGGTAACTCCGCCGAGCATGTATGCGCCGCGAAGCTGCCGGGCGAGGATGCCTTTCTGTTGACTCAGTTCCGCCTGCAGTGCATGGATTTTTACCCGCAGTTCGGCCAATTGTGCCTGTGCCGAGTGTTGTTGCTGCTGGATTCCGGCCAGCTTTTTTTGCGTCGCAACAACCCGCTGATCGAGTGCGCTGATTTCTACGCGCAGTTGCGCCTGGGTTTTCTGCCCCGCCGCGAGATGCGCCTGTATCTGCCCTAGATTCTCGTGTATATGCTCCAGTTTTTTCTGGCTATTTTGTATTTTTTCCTGAAGCGTTGCCGCTCCCGCACCGGCCGGGAGGAGCAAGATCAAGGCAAGCAGCGCGCCGACGCGGGGACGGGACAGAAGGGGCATGGGTCAGAGGAACTGCACCAGGTTTTTGCCGCCCATTTCAGGGGGCACCGGCAAGTCCATGAGCCGGAGCAAGGTGGGCGCCAGGTCCTCCAGCGCCCCCCCGGATAGGATCTCTGCAGGGCGTCCGATGTAGAGCAGGGGCACCGGGTTACAGGTATGAGAGGTGTGCGCCTGGCCGCTCCCGACATCCAGCATCTGCTCGACATTGCCATGATCGGCTGTGATCAGCGCTTCGCCGCCTACGGCGCGCACGGCGCTGACAATACGCCCGAGGCTGCGGTCTACCGCTTCGACCGCAGCAATGGCGGCGGCCAGTTTACCACTGTGGCCGACCATATCGGGATTGGCGATATTGCAGATGATGGCATCGTACTGGCGACTTTCAACGCGGGCGACCAGGGCATCGGTCAGTTCATTCACGCTCATTTCCGGTTGCAAATCGTAGGTGGTGACCTTGGGAGACGGAATCAATACGCGATCTTCGCCGGGGAATATCCGTTCGTCACCGCCACTCAGGAAAAAGGTGACATGGGCGTACTTTTCGGTTTCGGCAATGCGCAACTGATGCAGGCCGAATTGGGATATCCATTCGCCAAAGGTATTTTTCAGACGAGCGGGGGGGTAAGCGACCCGTGCATCAAAATGCTCACTGTATTCTGTGAGGGTGACGAAATCTGCGAGTCGGGGTTTGACCTGTCGGGCGAAGCCGTCGAAGTCTGCCTCGACAAAGGGCCGGGTGATCTGGCGGGCGCGATCGGAGCGAAAGTTCATGAATAACACCGCATCGTGATCGCCGATGCAGGCGGGGTTGGCACCAATCCACGATGGGGCGACAAACTCGTCGCTTTCGCCACGGAGGTAGGCGGCAGCAAGCGCCTCTAAACCCGTGGCATAGTGCTCCCCCTTACCGAGGGTAAGCAGATCATAGGCCTGCTGGATCCGATCCCAGCGGTGGTCACGATCCATGGCATAAAAACGGCCGATCACCGAGGCCAGAGCGCCACCGTAGGTACTTATCTCGGCATTCAGTCGTTTCAGAGATGACTCCGCGCCGCGTGGCAGGGTATCGCGGCCATCCAGAAAGGCATGCACATAGACTCGTTCAGCGCCCCGGCCCCGCGCCAGACGTAGCGCGGCGAGGATATGTTCTTCGTGAGAATGCACCCCACCCGCTGAAAGCAGGCCCAGGATATGGACGGCACCGCCCTGAGCCCCGGCGGCATCCACCGCTGCACAGAGGGCGCTGTTGGAGTAGAAACTGCCGTCGGCGATGGCAAGATTCACGCGCTCGTACTCTTGGTACACCACGCGGCCTGCTCCGATATTGATATGCCCGACTTCGCTGTTGCCCATCTGTCCGCCGGGAAGCCCCACAGACGCCCCGGAAGCGTTGATGAGACCATGGGGATAATTTTGCCACCAGCCATCCCAGTTTGGCGTGCGCGCTTGGGCAATGGCGTTATCTTCAGAATCCTCCCGGTAGCCCCATCCATCGAGGATCAGGAGCAACACCGGACGTGGTTTTTGAATCATCAGTTTCCTCTGCACAGCGAACGCACCCCGTTAATGATGCGCATTAGAACAGATCAGGCGAATGCTGTCATGGGGTCATGACCAGAGGTGTGAGGTGCCAGATGTCCGCGTTGTACTGAGCAATGGTCCGGTCGCTGGAAAAAATCCCGCTCGCCGCAGTGTTGAGAATGCTCAGCCGTTGCCATTCGGTCTGATCATGCCAGACATCTGCCGCCTCCCGTTGCTTGACTTTATAGCTGGTGAAATCGGCGAGCACCATCCACGGGTCATGGGGATGGGTGATGGCGTGGACGATGGGGTCGAAAATGCCCGGTTCGAACGCGTTGAAATAGCCGCTCTGCAACAGGTCCATGACCCGTGCCAAATCGTGGTCCGCCTGGATATATAGCTCCGGATGGTAATGCCTGCGCAATTGGCTGACCTCTTCGGCATTCAACCCGAAAAGGAAAAAGTGCTCGGCGCCTACCGCGTCGCGGATCTCGATGTTGGCGCCGTCCAGGGTGCCAATGGTCAGGGCCCCGTTCATCATAAACTTCATGTTGCCGGTGCCGGAGGCCTCCTTGCCTGCCGTGGATATCTGCTCGGAGAGGTCGGTTGCCGCGCAAATCTGCTCCATGAGGGAGACTCGGTAATCCGGTAGAAAGCTCACCCGCAACAAGCCTTCCGTATCCGGATCATGATTGATGACATTGGCGATATTGTTGATGAATTTGATGGTGCGCTTGGCCATGAAGTATCCTGGCGCCGCCTTGCCCGCAAACAGGACGTTGCGGGGAGTCACCTGGTTCGCTTCGCCGCGCTTGATGCGGTCGTAGAGATGGATGACATGCAGGGCATTGAGCAGTTGCCTTTTATATTCATGGACGCGCTTTACCTGCACGTCCACCAGGGCATCGGGGATGAAAGTGACGCCGGTATGCTGATGCACCAGTGTCGCCAGCCGTTCCTTGTTGGCGCGGCGTACCTCCGCCCAGCGCTTGCGGAACTTCGCATCGTCCGCTGCCGGCTCCAGATCCCGCAGCCGTTCCAGGTCGTGCTTCCAGTCCGGCCCGATGCGCTCGGTAATAAGATCGCGGAGCCCGGGGTTGGCCCATTGCAACCATCGTCGCGGTGTCACCCCATTGGTTTTGTTGTTGAATTTCGTCGGCCAGAGGTGGTGGAAGTCGGCGAAAAGATCCTCACAGAGGAGCTTGGTGTGCAGTGCCGCAACCCCGTTTACCGAGAAGCTGCCTACCACGGCGAGGTGCGCCATGCGCACCATCTGCTCGTCGCCTTCTTCGATGATGGACAATCGTTGCAGCAGGCCGGTGTTGCCCGGTGCGCGCCGTGCCACTTCCTGCAGAAAACGTGCGTTGATTTCCATGATGATTTCCAGCAGGCGCGGGAGGAGCTGCCGGAATAAACGCACCGACCACCGTTCCAGTGCCTCGGGCAGCAGGGTGTGGTTGGTGTAGGCCATGGTATGGCTAGTGATGTCCCAGGCTTCCTCCCAGCTCAGACCGTGTTCATCCATCAACAGGCGCATCAGTTCCGGCACGGCACAACTGGGATGGGTATCATTGAGTTGGAAACAGTGATGTTTGGCAAAATTGCGGAAATCTTCACCGTGGATGGCAACCCAGTCCGCGACCACATCCTGAAGGCTCGCGGAAGCCAGGAAATACTGCTGGCGCAGGCGCAGTTCCTTACCGTTTTCACTGCTGTCATTGGGATAGAGCACCATGCTGATGTGCTCGGCGTTGTTTTTGGCGGCGACGGCTTCCGGGTAGGCGCCGGCGTTGAATTCGCCGAGATCAAAGATGTCGGTGGCCGTCGCCCGCCAGAGACGCAGGGTATTGACCACCTCATTGCGATAACCGGGGATGGGAATGTCGTAAGGTACGGCAAGCACGTCGTGGGTGTCGACCCAACGCTGATGGAACCTCCCCTGGGCATCGTGATATCCGTCGCTGCGCCCGAAAAAGTGAACGCGGCGTATCCGTTCCGGTCGTTTCAGCTCCCAGGGGCACCCATTCCTCAGCCAGTGGTCAGGTTCCTCCACCTGCTCGCCCCCGCGAATTTCCTGACGGAACATGCCGTAGCTGTAGCGAATGCCATAACCCGTGACCGGCAGACCGAGAGAGGCGCAGCTATCGAGAAAGCAGGCTGCAAGACGGCCCAGCCCACCGTTACCCAGACCAGCGTCGGGCTCAAGTTCCATGATGTCCACCAGCTCGCGATGCTCCCAGGTCAACGCCTCGCGCGCCGCGTCTTCCAGACCCAGGTTCAGCAGGGTGTTGCCCATGGCTCGCCCGAGCAGGAACTCCAGAGAAAGGTAAAAGGTGCGCCTGCCGCTTTCGGCGGCCACCTTTTTCTGGGTGTTTTTCCAACGTTCGACCAGGCGGTCACGCAGGCTCATGGCCAGCGCCGTATAAACGCTGTTGACAGGCTCCGCTGTTTCTTCGGCGCCCAATGTGCGCAGCAGATAATGGCAGGTGTCCATGCGCAGACGGAGGGCGTCCATGCCCAAGGGCGGTAGGGGGCAGGCGGTTTTGCTGAGGGGTTGGGAGGGCACTGTTGGAGATTCCTCAAGGACAGATAGCAGACGGGTCCATCATAGAATGATTCTACAAATCAGGGAAGAAAAAACCGTTGCTTGTTTTTTATCATTGCCGTATCCATCTATGTCAGGGATCATTCGAAAAAGGAGAATGTGAGATGGCTACGGTGACTTGGGTACTGGTGAGTAACGCCGCAGAGGCGCGCCTCTTTAAAAGTGAGGGCTGCAATACCGGGCTGCATCTGGTACAGGATTGGCAGCATCCCGACAGCCGCAAGCACCAGGACGAACTGGTGACGGATGCGGGAGGGCGCGTTCAGCAGAGCTTCGCTGCGGGAGCACGGCCTGGTATCGAATGGCAAACCAGTCCTAAGGAGGCGGAAATGCTGCATTTCGCCAATGAGCTGGCGACCTATTTGGGCGCGGCGCGAAAGCAGAATGCTTTCCAACACCTGGTGCTCGTCGCTTCTCCGCATATTCTGGGTTTGCTGCGCGAAAAACTGGATGCACCCACTAGCGCAATGATTTCAGGCACCTTGAGCAAGGATTATACTTATGTCGGTATCGAGGAGCTCAGTAAGCATCTCGCCGAAGTCATGTGTCCATGAGGGCGGGCCGCTTTTAGTGCGATGGGGAAGGTCATGGGGAAATCTCTTGCAGACTTTATACGGGCGGCGCGCCATCAGATTCGCGAAATAGACTGCGATACGTTGGAGGACTGGCTGCGGAGCCGGGACGATGTGCTGGTGGTGGATGTCCGGGAGTCCAGTGCCTTTCTGGAGGGGCATCTGCCGGGCGCTATCCATGTGCCTCGCGGTTATCTGGAGGCACTGGCGGACCCCGATTACGGCCATTGCCATCCGGAGTTGGCCGCTGCGCGCGATGGGGTCGTTGTCCTTTACTGTGACAGCGGAACACGTTCGGCGCTGGCAGCGGTGACCTTGCAGGAGATGGGCTTCACCGAAGTCTATAACCTTGGTGGCGGTATTAATGTCTGGGATGCCGAGGACAAGCCGGTCGTTTCCTGAGCCAGCAGGGCCTAGCCGATCGTCTCGCCGAAGTTCTCGCGATAGCGGGCCTGGAATTCCGGCCAGGTAAAGCGGTGATTCTGGGTGCCTGCTTGTTCAATTTTGTAGGCGCCCATCAGTGAGGCGACTCTGCCGCTGGTTTCCCAGCCGAGTTCGTGTTCCAGGCCGTACAGCAGCCCCGCGCGATAGGCGTCCCCGCATCCGGTGGGGTCTGTGACCGCTTTGGGCCTGGCCGCTGGAATGGTCGTCTCCCGGCCGTCATGATAGATCACCGAGCCGTGCTCGCCGCGGGTGACGATCAGGGCCTTGAGGCGCTGGCGAAGTTCGTTGAGGCCGAGGCCGGTGCGCGCCTGTACCATCTGGCATTCATAATCGTTGACCGTAAGGTAGTCTGCCCGGTCAATCAGGCGGGTCAGAGTTTCCGCATCGAAGAGCGGCAGACCCTGGCCCGGGTCAAACAGCGTGGGAATGCCGGCATTCGTAAGGTCTTCCAGATGCTGCACCATGGCGCCGAGTCCATCCGGTGCGACAATGGCCCAACGCACATTCTCGGGGATACGCCCGGCCAGGTGGTTTTCCTGGGCCTGAAACATCGCGCCGGGGTGAAAGGCGGTGATCTGGTTGTCGTCCAGATCGGTAGTGATGAAGGCTTGTGCGGTGTAGTGGTCCGGGAGAATCCGCAGCAGGGTGGTGTCTAATCCCTGTGCCTTCAGGTGATCAAGATAAGGCGTGAAGTCCTGGCCTGCTGTGCCGACGATCAGCGGATTGGCGCCCAGCAATTTGAGGTTATATGCGATGTTGCCGGCACAGCCGCCGAAGTCGCGCCGCATTTGCGGGACAGTAAAGGACACGTTCAGCATGTGTACCTGATCAGGCAGAATGTGCGCCTTGAAGTGGTCCTGAAAGACCATGATGGTATCAAAGGCCAGAGAACCGCAGACGAGAGTGGACATGAAAGCTCCTTGTTGGTTTTTCGGCAAAACGGACAGAGATTTGTGGTAAATGTATCTAAACTGGGCTATGATCATAACAGGTTTTATTGGGCAGTGCTGCCATATACGAGGTGCAAGGACATGAAGTGGGGGTTGCGCGCGGTGCTGGTGTTCATCGGGCTTGTCCTCGCCGTTCCGGCGTGGGCGGCCGGGCGGCCCGTGCGTGATGAAACCTACATCAACCTCTTTGGAGGGAATACCTTTTATGATGCCTCAAGCGGTCTGGACAACGGTGGCAATGCCGGGGTCGTCGGCTTGCGCATGGGGCGTCGGATAGATGCGCACGTGGGAGTGGAGGCGCAGGTGGCAGCAGCCTTTGCCCATCTGCAGGGCCCTGCACATGCTGTCGGTGCCAATCAGTACAGTGGTGCGATCCTCGGTAATCTTTACGCGCTTGGCAGCCCTGACACCCCCTATCTCTCCCTGGGTTTGGGGGCATCCAGCGACTTGTTTAACCACCAGCTCGGCCGGGGAACCTCGTTGATGGGCGTCTTCGGTGTAGGCTATCAGTATCTCGTAAATGATCACTTGGGGCTGCGCCTGGATGTGCGGGATCAACTGCTCTTCAATACCCCTACGCCGAATGCTTCCAACCTCAACGATGTCCAGGTGACCGGTGGTATTTCCTATTTTTGGGGTGGCGGCAAGAAGTCCTCCTTTCCGGTAGTTGGTCCGGCGCGCTCTTGAGGCCGCACCTCCGCTCCGCTTGAGCCAATTTTGCTTTTGCGGTGAGCGCGTTTCACTTCGCTTGTGGCGCTTTCCTTTGATATAGTGCGCGCTGTCCCTGTCCGCTGCGACAGGTCGGCCTAGCTATTGAGGAGCCCAGTGCATGTCCAAAAGTCATCTTTTCACCTCTGAATCCGTTTCCGAAGGTCACCCCGATAAAGTCGCGGATCAGATTTCCGATGCCATCCTCGACGCGATTCTGGCTCAGGACCCCCGCGGTCGCGTGGCGGCCGAGACGCTGATTACCACGGGTCTGATCGTGCTCGCGGGTGAAATTACCACCACCGCGGTGGTGGACTATGCGGATGTGGCGCGCCAGACCGTGCGCCGGATCGGTTACAACTCCTCGGACATGGGTTTTGACTGGGCCTCCTGCGCGGTGGTGCAGACCTTGGACAAGCAATCCCCAGATATCGCTCAAGGCGTGGACGAAGGTGCCGGCCTTGATCTCGATCAGGGCGCTGGTGACCAAGGCTTGATGTTCGGCTTTGCCTGTGACGAGACGGACGTGCTGATGCCGACGCCCATCTATTTTGCCCACCGTCTGACCGAGCGGCAGGCGATGGTGCGCAAAGATGGTCGCCTGCCCTGGCTGCGTCCCGACGCCAAGAGCCAGGTGACGGTACGCTATGAGGATGGTCGCCCAGTCGCCATTGATACCGTGGTGCTCTCCACCCAGCATGGCCCGGATATCAGCCATGCCGATCTCGTCGAAGCCGTGCGTGAGGAAATCATCAAGCCCGTCCTGCCTCCCGAGATGATCCATAAGGATACCAAGTACCTCATCAATCCCACCGGCCGTTTCGTGATCGGCGGACCCGTAGGTGACTGTGGTTTGACCGGGCGCAAAATCATTGTGGACACTTACGGCGGTCAGGGCAGTCACGGCGGCGGCGCGTTCTCCGGCAAGGACCCCTCCAAGGTGGACCGTTCTTCCTCCTACGCCGGACGCTATGTGGCGAAGAATATCGTGGCCGCAGGCCTCGCCAGGCGTTGCGAAGTGCAGGTGGCCTATGCCATCGGCGTCTCGCAGCCGGTGAGCCTGATGGTGGATACTTTTGGTACTGGCGTGATCGATGACGACCGGATTGCCGCCCTGGTGCAGGAGCACTTTGACCTGCGCCCCAAAGGTATCATCCAGATGCTCGACCTGTTGCGGCCCATCTATACCAAAACGGCTGCCTATGGTCACTTCGGTCGCGAAGAGCCTGAATTTACTTGGGAGCGGACCGACAAGGCCGCCGTCTTGCGCGACGCTGCCGGACTACGGTAAAAATGCCTTGGCGGGGAGTCGTCCCCGCTGGAAGATCGGGTCGAGGGGCGCTGCAGTCGTCATGCCTCCTGCGCTGATCCGGCCGGATGATTCCCCGGCCGGGAAGGTGTCGGAGTGACGATCAGGCTCGGCCTATGCTTCCCATCTGTAAAACTGCGCTCGCTTTCATGCTCAAGGAATGACTTACATGAATGCTGTGCTCAAAAATTCTGCTGATCACAAAGTCGCCGATATTTCCCTCGCTGCCTGGGGACGTAAAGAAATCCGCATTGCCGAAACGGAAATGCCGGCACTGATGACCATTCGCCGCAAATACCAGGCGCAACAGCCCCTCAAGGGTGCGCATATCGCTGGCTGCATCCACATGACCATCCAGACTGCGGTGCTCATTGAAACGCTGGTGGCGCTCGGCGCGGAAGTGCGCTGGTCCTCCTGCAACATTTTCTCCACCCAGGATCAGGCGGCGGCGGCCATCGCGGCGGCGGGCATCCCGGTTTTTGCCTGGAAAGGTGAGACGGAAGATGAATATTGGTGGTGTGTCGAGCAGACCATCACCGGCCCGGATGGCTGGCGCCCGAACATGCTGCTCGATGACGGTGGTGACCTCACTGGCCTGTTGCACCAGAAACATCCGGAATTGCTGACTGGCGTCCACGGCGTCTCCGAGGAAACCACTACCGGTGTGCATCGCCTCTGGGAAATGGCCCGGGAAGGGAGCCTGAAAATCCCCGCCATCAACGTCAACGACTCTGTGACCAAGAGCAAGAACGACAACAAGTATGGTTGCCGCCATTCTCTGAGTGATGCCATCAAGCGGGCCACCGATCATCTGCTCTCCGGTAAGCGCGCGTTGGTGCTGGGTTATGGCGATGTGGGCAAGGGTTCGGCGGCGTCCCTGCGTCAGGAAGGGATGATCGTCCGCGTCACCGAGGTGGATCCCATCTGCGCCATGCAGGCCTGCATGGATGGTTACGAAGTCGTATCGCCCTATAAGAACGGCATCAACGATGGCACGGATGCCTGCATCGATCGCGGCCTGCTCGGCCAGATAGATTTGCTGGTGACCGCGACCGGCAACTTCAACGTCTGTGATGCCGGTATGCTCAAGACCATCAAGAAGGGTGCCGTGGTCTGTAACATCGGCCATTTCGATAACGAAATCGATACCGCTTTCATGCGTAAAACCTGGGCCTGGGACGAAGTGAAGGCGCAAGTGCACAAGGTCTACCGTGATACCGCCGCCGGTAAGGCCTTTGATCCCGATAGCGATGATTACCTGATCCTGCTTTCGGAGGGGCGTCTGGTGAACCTGGGCAATGCGACGGGTCACCCCAGCCGAATCATGGATGGTTCTTTCGCCAACCAGGTGCTGGCGCAGATTCATCTGTACGGCGAGCGTTTTGCCGATCTGCCTGCTGCGGAGAAGGCCGGTCATATCTCCGTTACCGTTCTGCCCAAGGCGCTGGATGAAGAGGTGGCCCGCTATATGGTGGAAGGTTTTGCGGGGGTATTGACCCGTCTGACCGACGCGCAGTCCAGGTACCTCGGCGTGTCTGTGGATGGCCCCTTCAAAGCGGATGCGTACCGCTACTGATGGCGCATTCCGTCGAGTTCTTTCCCCCCAAAAATGCCGCGGGTGAGGAACGTCTGCGGGAGGCGATAACCGCGCTTCTCCCCCTGGATCCCGAGTATGCTTCGGTGACCTTCGGGGCGGGCGGGTCCACCCGTGAACGTACTTTTGCGACAGTGACCATGATCCGTCAGGATTATGATCTGGAGGCGGTGCCGCATCTCTCGTGCATCGGGTCTACGGAAGCGGGGATACGGGAGATTCTCGAAGATTATCGAAAGCAGGGCATACGCCGTATTGTGGCCTTGCGCGGTGATTTGCCGGAAGGTATGGAGAATCCCGGCCACTTTCAGCACGCTGCGGATCTGGTTGCATTTATCCGTCATTTCGGGGGCTTCGAGGTGTATGTGGCGGGCTATCCGGACATCCATCCCCGGGCGACTTCCGCCCGGAATGATGTGATGCACTTGGCAGCCAAGGTGCGAGCCGGGGCGGATGCGATTATCACCCAGTACTTTTTCAATCCCGACGCCTACTTGCAGTTGCGCGACGAGTTGCAACGAGAGGGCGTTGAAGTGCCGTTAGTGGTCGGCGTCATGCCCATCACCAATTTTGAACAGATTTCCCGTTTTTCTGCCATGTGCGGCGCCGATATTCCCCAATACCTGCGGCGGCGGATGGATGCGTACGCCGCCGATCCGCAATCCCAATATCAGTTGGGAATCGAGTTGCTGAGCAGGCAGTGTCAATTACTGCTGCGGGAGGGGGCACCTAGCCTGCATTTTTACACCCTGAATCAGGCCGAGGCGACGGCGGCGATCTGGCGTAATCTCGGTTTTTAGACAATATTGACGAGACGGCACCCTTTGTTACACTGGCGCGAAGGATGTATTTATCCACAGCCCGGGTCGCTGCAGGTTTTCTTCACCAAAGAGGTTATATTTCCATGTCCAAAAAACATCCCGTCATTGCCGTGACTGGTTCCTCAGGGGCGGGTACCACCACCGTCAAACATGCCTTCCATGACATTTTTCGGCGCCTGAAAATCGACCCGGTTGTCATCGAAGGCGACAGCTTCCATCGTTACAACCGCAACGAGATGCGCGAAGCCATTGCCAAGGCGGCGGCCGATGGTAAAACCATCAGTCATTTCGGCCCGGAAGGCAATGATTTTGAGTCCTTGGAGCGCCTGTTCCGCGAGTATGGCGAGAGCGGCCATGGGCAGATGCGCTACTACGTCCACGACGAAGCGGAGGCAGAACTGCGGGGTAGCGCGCCGGGCACCTTCACTCCCTGGCAGGATATCCCCCTGGGGACCGACCTGTTATTTTACGAAGGATTACATGGTGGTGTAAAGACGGGCGCTGTCGATGTAACCAATTACGTCGACCTGCTGGTGGGTGTGGTGCCGGTGGTCAATTTGGAGTGGATTCAGAAGATTCACCGTGACAATGCCCAGCGCGGCTACTCCGCCGAGGCGATTGTGGATACCATCCTGCGCCGTATGCCTGACTATATCCACTACATCACCCCGCAGTTCTCCCGTGCGCACATCAATTTCCAGCGTGTACCGCTGGTGGATACCTCCAATCCTTTCATCGCCCGCGACATCCCGACCCCGGACGAAAGCATGGTGGTCATCCGCTTCCGGGATCCCAAGGAAGAGAATTTCCCCGCCCTCCTGCAGATGTTGCCGGGTAGTTTTATGTCGCGTTCCAACACCCTGGTGATCCCAGGGACGAAGATGGGCTATGCGATGGAACTCATTCTCGGCCCGCGTATCGAGCGGATGCTGGAGGATATGCATCTCACCATTTAGGGCTGCAGGCTTCCTGGCTTTTGAACAATGATCCCGTGGTGGCTGTAGCCGCCGCGGGATTGCTGGTTCTGGCAGGAATATATTGGTGCCCCGAGTTTCCACTAACCACCAGTAATGAACCGATATCTCCTGGAGAAGAAGCCTTGAATGAAAACAATCGGGAGAGGCCATGGTACCGTCAAGCTGCAGAGGTGATACCCAGGCATGCGTATCTCAAATTTGTCGGAACGACGACGTTTATCAGCGTATTTTTCGTTGCTTACTTCTATTTGCTCAAAGATCCGGCATACCCGGTAACGGTGATGCCGAGAATCTGGCTGGATCACCTGATCGGTTTTCAGCCACTCTCATTACCTTTCTACCTATCGCTGTGGTTTTATGTTTCCCTTCCCCCGGCATTATTGGCCACGCGGCGCGAACTTGTTGACTATGCCATGAGCATGGCGGGAACCTGCCTTGTGGGGTTGATCATCTTCTACTTTTGGCCCACCGCGGTGCCCGTGGCCCATATTGATTGGGCTCTGTATCCAGATGTGGATTTCCTCAAAAACATGGACGCCTCTGGCAATGCCTGCCCTTCGCTACACGTCGCCACAGCGGTTTTTTCAGGTATCTGGCTACATTATTTGCTGCGACGCTTCGGTGCGCCGCTGTGGATAGTCCTCTGCAATTGGATTTGGTGTGCGGGCATCGTATATTCCGCCCTGGCCCTACGCCAGCACGTGGCCCTAGATGTGTTGGCGGGACTGGTGCTTGGGGGGCTGGCTGCTTACCTGTCGTTGCGGAAGTCGCAGAGCAGAGACGTCTTTTATTGAATGTCTCTCTCAGGCATGATGCCGGTCAGCCGTCGCGGCGCACTCGGATGCTCTGAAAGTGGCGGTAGGTCACTTGTCCGGGTCCGCCGCCCGATTTACGTTGGACATGGCGGATTTCCGTCCAGTCCACCTCCCCGCTGATGGCGCGGGACTGGCTTTGCTGCAGGGCGATGCGTGCGGTGGCGGCGAGCACCGGCTCGGGCACCGGGGTCTGGCTGTTCTCCCGGCGCAACACCACATGGCTGCCGCCTAAATCCTGAATGTGAAACCACAGGTCCCAGGATTTGGCTGCGCGGAAGGTCAGGCGGTCATTCTCCCGGGCATTTTTACCCCAGAGGACCGTAAAGCCGTCGATGACGGTTTGACTGAATGTGGCATCCTCCGGTTTCCCTTTTTTTGCCGGGTTTCTGGACGTGGGCGACGTGTGGGTTGCCGAACCGTCCACGGATGGTGCATATGACTCGCTACCCGCAAGGCGTTCCAGCAGCTTCTCTGCCTCCTGCAGGCGGCTGGTGATTTCCCGCTGTGCGCGCTGACTGCGTTGCGCCTGCTGCATATACCACTGCGCCTGCTGGTGCAGAAATTTGCCTGGTGTTACGGCAATAGTCAGGAGCGTACCTGCTGCGCTGGTGTGGTCTGGGGCGCTGATCTGCGTGTCTGACGCCATCGTGTCGGGCAGGGCGAAGAGGGCGTAGGCCTGGGTACGATACACCTCCGGGTCCTCCCAGCGCGCCATATCCCGGCGCATGTGCCGGATGCGGTGTTGCAGACGTTCCCGCTGCAAGGCGAGCGCCCGTTCCTGTGCTGAGGGTTGCGGGTGTGCGGCGGGGAGCACCAAGCGCAGCGCCTCCTGTGCCGGGATCTCCTGCATCGGTGCCCAGTCGGGCAGGGGCACGGGGTAGAGGACGGATTTGTCGACCTCCGCCGAAGATCGCCACCAGGACGCGCACGGATCTAACCGCTGCAACCAGACCTCCTGCATGGCCTGCTGCTCGGCCGTGTGCTGCGGGCGATAACGGGGTGCGACGCGGTGCAGCCAGGCGGCGGCACTCGGTAAGGGCTGGTCAAAGGGCAGACTGTCTTCCGGCGGTACATACACCACGCCGGGCAGGAAGCGCGGCGTGGCCTTACTGTCGAGGCTATCCCAGCGCCAGGCCCAGCGAATATGCTGCGTCTCGTCGAGCAGGGCGATATTGCCGCGTCCACCAAAGCATTCGGCAATCAGGCTGACCTGGTCCACCCGCTTGCTGATATGGACACGGCGGCAATCCATGCGCACGATGCGATCCGCCCAGGGCACGCTGATGCGCTGAATGCGAAAACCCGCTAAACGCTGGTTGAGTGGGCTGGTCCAGGTGGTCAGGGCGCCTGGCTTATGGAATGCCTGGTCCTGCCAGAGCCCCAGAGGGGCACGCTGCACGATGAGCGCGATATGCGCCTTGGCGGTATGTAAATAAATCCCGCCCGGCGCGTCGCTGATGCCCTGGATGGCTTGCTGCGCGAGCTCGCGGTCCAGACACTGGGCGGCGGCGGCGAGTTGCAACGTGTCCATCTGTCGAAGCTAAACCGCGCGCACTGGCAACGTGCTCACGCCTCTTTGCGCGCCGCGTTCACGACCGGCTTATCCGTCACCGCGCCCAGTTGGCGCAGCACGCCCATCAGTGCCGCCAACGCTGTCGGCGGCTTTTGCAGGCCGGCGTCCAGTACACACTCCGCCTGCTCCGGCGCTTCGTAGGGGTCGTCCACACCCGTAAAGCCGGTGATTTCGCCGCGCATGGCCTTGGCATAGAGACCTTTGGGATCGCGCTCGGCACAGACTTCCAGCGGGGTGGCCACATGGACTTCGATAAATAGGCCACCCGCTTCTTCCACCAGACGACGCGCATCAGCACGGGCCTGACGATAGGGCGAAATGGCAGCGACCACCGCAATGCCGCCATGGCGTGCCACCAAACTGGCGACGAAGCCGATGCGGCGGATATTCTCGTCGCGGTCTTCGCGGCTGAAACTCAAACCTTTGGACAGAAAACGCCGCACCACATCGCCATCCAGCAAGGTTACGGCGCGCTCATCATCCGCTTCCAGAGTGCGGGCCAGCATCCCCGCCAGAGTGCTTTTGCCGCTGGCAGACAGTCCGGTAAACCAGATGACCAGTCCGCGCCGGTCCGCACCGCGGTAGGCCTGACGCAATATCTGAATGACCTCCGGCGGGGAGAACCACTCGGGGATATCCTCCCGGCTGGCCAGTCGCCGCCGCAATTCCGTACCGGAAATGCCCGCCAGGGCCTCGCCGTTGGCCTCTTCCACCGGCACATAACGGCGCCGGGTGCGGGAATACGCATACTCGGGCAGAAAAATGCCGGCAATACCCATCTCATCGGCGTGCCGGGCAAAAAGCTCCTGTGCCGCAAAAGCCGGGTAGAACAGACCGCCCGCCGCCGCGCCAGGGTCGGCATGGCCACGACCGATGATGAAATGGGTGGCGCCATAATTGCGGCGAATCAGCGCGTGCCAGAGCGCCTCCCGCGGGCCGGCCATACGCATGGCCAAGGGTAGGGGCGAGAGCAGGGCGGTCGCCTGGGGATAATGGCCCAGCACCGCACGATACACACGCATGCGGTAGGATGCCTCCACATCACCGGGCTTGGTGGGGCCGATAGCCGGATGCAGCAGCAGACGCGCGCCCGCACCCGCCCGTTCCAGCCCCGCCTGAGTCACGGCAATGTGCGCGTGATGGAGAGGGTTGCGGGTCTGAAAGGCGACAACCGGGTGCGTTCCGCTCCAGTACCTTTGCAGCATGGCCGGGGTCTGATATTCGGGCGGAAATTCAACGGCGGCGGCGCGAGTCAGGGTGTCTGCATCCCAAGCCGACACGCGCCCTGCCACATAGTAGGGGCCGCGCGCCAGCAACTCGGCTACACCCGGATGGCTGGGGTCGGTCGTTCCATAAACCGCCGAGGCCTCCAGCAGTTTATCGGGACGATAGCAGGCGCTGACGGCAACGGCACCGAGGGGGGTACCGTCACTGCGCTCCAGCCGCAAAGTAACCCCTGCCGCCAAGGACCGGCCGAGTGCCTCGCTGACATCGAGCACCACGGGAATGGGCCAAAGCGTGCCGTTGCCCAGACGCATATCCTGTAGCACGGACTGCCAGTCCGCTGCATCCAGGTAACCTTCCAATGGGGCAAAAGCGCCGGTCAGCAACAGCTCCAGGTCGCAGCGCTGGCGCGCCGTCAGCACATGAATCGATGGCATGGACATGGGCCGGTCCTTACGCGGAGAGCGGAAAGAGCGGCAGGTGCGCCAGGGCAATCACTTCCGCCCATTGGGCTATATCGCCTTCCGTACAAATGGCCGCGACGGCGGCGATCTCTGCCTCGGCTTGCACCATAAGCGCGCGCATGGCCGCCAAGGTCGAGCCAGTGCTGACCACGTCATCCACCAGCGCCACCCGCCGGCCGCTGATCGCCGCGCGATCCTTGGCATCCAGATACAGGGTCTGGGGCTTGCCGGTGGTGATGGACAGAGTCTCCGTGGACAAGGCCTCGCCCATGTAGGACTTGTAGTTCTTGCGCAGGACGATATACGGGCGCCCACTGTGCACCGACAGGGCGTAGGCCAGGGGAATACTCTTGGCCTCCGCAGTGACGATCACATCGTAGGAGATGCCCGCCATGCGCCCGTTCAGCGCATGGGCTGCGGCCTCCGTCAGTTCCGTATCGCCGAGGATGTTGAGGACGGCGATGGCCAGGTCCGACTGCACCTTGAAGAGGGGGAGGTGGCGCTCCACTCCGTTGATGTTGAGGGGGTAGGTGCTGCTATGGCTATCGGTGTGGGTCATGGATGCTCCTTTTACGCGCATTCTGCCACAGGGGAAGGGGGGTGGGTAGCTTGGGGCGGGTGTCTTCCAAGAAAAGTTGTTTGCTGGGGAATCACGGGTTGGATGCCACCTTTACCTCTACCTTAACGTTGGCCATCAGCACCGTGAGCTTTGCGTTTGGATGGCGCGGTTTAGCTGACACCCATGGAACATCATGTTTGCGAACAGATTCGGCCCAACGAATCAAGTTAGATCGTGTGTAGCCCCGATCTTGCTCTGAGGATTGCATATATCTCTGCAGTGGCACTGAAGACCCATAAAAAAAGCCGGCCCCGAAGGGCCGGCTTTCTGACGCTACAGGCGTGAGGGGGTAAGGGCTTAGAAGCCGCCCATTCCACCCATGCCGCCCATACCACCCATGTCACCACCCATATCGCCGCCTGCCTTGTCGTCTTTCTTCGGCAGTTCGGTGACCATGGCTTCCGTGGTAATCATCAGGCCAGCAATGCTGGAGGCCTTCTGCAACGCGGTGCGGGTGACCTTGGTCGGGTCGATGACGCCCATCTCGAACATGTCGCCATATTCGTCGGTGGCGGCGTTGTAGCCGTAGCCGTCTTTACCGTCCACAACCTTGTTCAGAACCACGCTGCCTTCACCGCCGGCATTGGCGACGATCTGACGCAGCGGCTCTTCGATGGCGCGACGGATGATGGCAACACCCATGTCCTGGTCGTGGTTGTCGGTCTTGAAGCCTTTCAGCGCCTGACGGGCACGGACCAGCGCCACACCGCCGCCGGGGACGATGCCTTCTTCGACGGCCGCACGGGTAGCGTGCAAGGCGTCTTCGACACGAGCCTTCTTCTCCTTCATTTCCATCTCGGAACCGGCACCGACCTTGATGACGGCAACGCCACCGGCCAGTTTGGCCACGCGCTCCTGGAGCTTCTCGCGATCGTAGTCGGAGCTGGCATCTTCCATCTGACGACGGATCTGCTCAACGCGCGCCTTGATCTCGCTCTGCTGACCAGCACCATCGATCATGGTGGTGTTTTCCTTGTCGATGACAATCTTTTTGGCCTGGCCGAGATCGGCGAGGGTGGTGCTTTCCAGCTTCATGCCGATTTCTTCGGAGACCACGCGGCCGCCGGTCAGGATGGCCATGTCTTCGAGCATCGCCTTGCGACGATCACCAAAGCCCGGGGCCTTGACCGCAGCGACCTTGATGATGCCGCGCATGGTGTTGACGACCAGGGTGGCCAACGCTTCGCCTTCGACATCCTCAGCCACGATCAGCAGCGGACGACTGGACTTGGCGACCTGCTCCAGGATGGGCAACATGTCGCGGATGGAGGAAATTTTCTTGTCGTGCAGGAGGATGTAGGGATTCTCCAGCTCGGCAACCATCTTGTCCTGGTTGTTGACGAAGTAGGGGGAGAGATAGCCGCGATCGAACTGCATACCTTCGACGACGTCCAGCTCGTTGGCGAGGCCGGAGCCTTCTTCCACGGTGATGACGCCTTCGTTGCCGACCTTCTCCATGGCTTCGGCAATGATCTTGCCGATGGAGTCGTCAGAGTTGGCGGAGATGGTGCCTACCTGGGCGACTTCCTTCTGGGTCTTACAGGGCTTGGACTGCTTCTTCAGCTCTTCGACGACGACGACGACCGACTTGTCGATGCCGCGCTTCAGGTCCATGGGGTTCATGCCGGCGATGACGGCCTTGAGGCCTTCGCGGATGATGGCCTGGGCCAGAACGGTGGCGGTGGTGGTGCCGTCACCGGCTTCGTCGGAAGCCTGGGAGGCGACTTCTTTCACCATCTGCGCGCCCATGTTCTCGAACTTGTCGGCCAGTTCGATTTCCTTGGCGACGGAGACGCCGTCCTTGGTAATGGTGGGGGCACCGAAAGACTTGTCGAGTACCACGTTACGGCCCTTGGGACCCAAGGTGACCTTGACGGCATCGGCGAGTACGTTAACGCCACGCAACATCTTCTCGCGGGCATGTTCAGCAAAGGCTACTTGTTTGGCTGGCATAAATACTCCTCAAAATAGGTGAAATGGTTGGGATATTCAGCAATGCTTACTTTTCGATGACCGCCATGATGTCGTCTTCACGCATCACCAGCAGTTCTTCACCTTCGACCTTGATCTCGGTGCCGGCATATTTGGCGAAGAGCACCTGATCACCAGTTTTGACGTCGAGGGCACGCACTTTGCCGTCTTCGAGAATTTTGCCATGGCCGGCAGCGACGATTTCGCCCCGTACCGGTTTTTCTTTGGCGGTGTCGGGAATGATGATCCCACCGGCAGTCTTCTGCTCTTCTTCCAGGCGACGAATGACGACGCGATCATGTAAAGGACGCAGTTTCATTGAGCATTTCCTCGTTATTTACAAGTGAATGGATGACTTCATCCTGGGTGTTGTTAGCAGTCACACCCATCGAGTGCTAATCATAGGCGCTGAGAATGTCCTGTCAAGGGGCGGGTGTTACAAGGTACTCAGGAGATGCGGTTCCAGAGAGATTGCAGGCTGCGCAGGAGCGTGGCATCGGCGCCTCGTAGGCGATGATCGACGCCCGGTAAGGGGCGGATGGCCAGTTCTGGCGCATGGGTGCGGGCGGCGAACCGATAGCTGAGGGCGATGGGCACGGCTTCATCGGCGCTGCCGTGCAGAATCTCCACCGGGCAGTGCAGGTGCGGCGGAAAGCGCAGCAGGTCGTAGCGCCAGCTGTCCGCGACCAGATCGAAGCGCATGTGCAACTCACCGAGCCCGTAAGGATCCTCCCAACTGCGCAGATTGCTCTCCTCCCACGCTTGCCTTTCGGCAGCGGGCAAACGTCGGAAAATTTCCTGAATGAAGTTGTAAGCGGGGGCAATGAGCAGCAGGGCGCGGATCTGCTCCGGCCATCGGGTGGCGGCGATGGTGCCCAGCCATCCGCCCATGCTGGAACCTACCAGCAGCACCGGGCGATCCTGCAGCATATTATGTAGAATCAACCGGAGGTCGGCCAGGTAACGGGACAGGGTCAGCGCCTGGAAGGGTCCATCGGAGCGACCGACGCCACGTGGATCAAAGCGTACCCAGGACCAGCCTTGCGCCTGCGCGTTGCGGGCGAGGATCTGCGATTTGGTGCCTTCCATATGGGAGGCGAAGCCAGGGAGGAAGATGCCGACGGGGTCGGTGTGGTTTTCGTGAATGAGTCCGCAGACGCGGTCGCCATTGGGGTGAACCAGAGTAAAAGCTCTTTCGGCCGACGGGGACACTGGCTGCTCCATGTAAAAAAGGGCAACCCGGAGTCGCCCTAAAACCACAAAGGAGAAAAGAAACATGCGCTCGCAACCAGCTACTGGCTGCAAGCGAAATATTAGCAAAAGGTGGAAGGACTGGCAAGTTACATTCCGACCGGTCGGATAAAAAGAAAGGGCGGACCAAACGGCCCGCCCAAAACCACCAAAGGAGGAAGAAACATGCGCTCGCAACTATCACAGCCGCTTGCAAAGGATTAGAGAACAGGGGCAGCAGAAAGTTCCATGCGTCTGTGATTTCTTTCCCGAACCCCGTATCCTCAGTGTGGTAACGTAGGCTCAGTGGTCTTCAGGAACGAATCGGCTGTGGAACCTGTCTCTATGGGTGAGGACAAAATGGCGAGGAGCGACGTGGGTATGAGAGCCGGAAACGGGAGAAGGGCCGGTTGGGCCATGGGTGTCCGGTTATGGAGCGGAATTTGCGGTGTCCTGCTGTTGTCCTGGCTGTCTCTCGGCTATGCCGGTACATTTCTGACCCCGGACCAGGCATTTCATTTTGAAGCGCGGCTGAGTGGCCGGCACCAGTTGCAACTGCACTGGGATGTGGCGCAGGGATACCACCTGTACCGCGACCGGATCAAGTTCTCCGTGACGCCGAGCAATGTGCTGCTAGGGCACTATACATTGCCCGCAGGGGTGGAGCTGAACGACCCGGTTTTCGGCAAGACACGGGTATTGGAAGGGAAAAATACCCTCACGGTACCTTTTACCGTTCAGGGAACCGCCCCTGCTTTCATTGAACTGAAATCCAGCTATCAGGGCTGTGCCAATGCGGGTGTTTGCTACCCGGAGCAGGTCAAGACGATCACGCTGGCCTTGACCCGGCAGGCCGTGCCGCCCCCAGCGGCGGCGCCTGTCGTGTCCCCGCCGGGGGGGGCGGCTGTCCCGGCTGCGGTGACCAGCCCCGTGAATGATGCCGGGGCGCTGGCAAGGGCTTTGCATGACCGCTTCTGGCTCACCTTGGGTCTCTTTTTTATCTCCGGACTGGGGCTGGCCTTTACGCCCTGTATTTTTCCCATGATTCCTATCCTCTCCGCCCTGATCGTCGGTAAGGAGGCAGGGCGTGGCCCGCAACGGTCACGCGCCTTTGGGCTTTCCGTCGCCTATGTGCTGGGAATGTCACTGACCTACAGTATTGCCGGGGTGCTGGCGGCGGTGAGCGGCGCCTATATGCAGGCGGCCTTCCAGAGTCCCTGGGTGCTGGGGGCTTTTGCCTTTGTTTTTGTGCTGCTGGCGCTGTCCATGTTCGATTTTTACGAGCTGCAAATGCCGAGTGGCATTCAGACACGTCTGGCCGGCATGGGACGGGGTGGGCACCTGATCAGTACCTTTGTCATGGGGACGCTTTCGGCGCTGATCGTCGGGCCCTGCGTGGCCGCCCCCCTGGCCGGCGGGCTGCTCTTCATTTCCCAGACGGGAGATGTTTTTCTTGGCGGGTTGTCACTTTTCGCCTTGAGCCTGGGGATGGGCGTGCCTTTGCTGATCATCGGCACTTCCGCCGGCCATTTTCTGCCGCGGGCTGGTGCCTGGATGAATGCCGTTAAGGCGGTTTTCGGGGTAGTGTTGCTGGGCGTCGCCATCTGGTTGCTGACACGGGTTCTGCCGGGGTCCGTCAGTCTGGCCTTATGGGCAGCGCTGGCAGTCATCAGTGCCATCTATCTCGGGGCTCTGGATGCAATCCCGGCGGGTGCTTCGGGCTGGCGCCGTTTTTGGAAAGGCCTCGGAGTGCTCATGCTGGTGTACGGCCTGGTGATGGGGGTGGGGGCGCTGGGCGGCGGCAGCGATCCCCTGCAACCCCTGGCAAGCTATACTGCGGCGGCGGTGCCGCCCGAAAACCGGGCCGAGGCCCTGCATTTTACTACCGTGAAAACCCCCGAGGCCCTGCAGACCGCACTGGCACAGGCCAGGGGCAGACCGGTGCTGGTGGATTACTGGGCAAGCTGGTGCGTGGAATGTCTGCGCATGGATAAAGTCACGTTTGTCGATCCGCAGGTGGTGGCCGCCCTACGCAAGCGGCGGCTGATCCGCGTGGATGTGACCCAGGATGACGCCGCCAGCCGCGCCCTCCTGAAGCGTTACAACCTGGTGGGACCCCCGGCTTTCATCGCTGTAGCCGCAGATGGCAGGACGACGGCACAGCAGGAGGGATATCTGGGGCCGGAGGCGTTTATGGGGTGGTTGCACAAATCCTAGAGAAGCCAGCGCGGGTTTTTCAGTGCCCGGCCGCCTGCTGCAGCGGCCCGCCCTTCAGCACATAAAGCGTTCCGCAATATGGGCAGCGGACCTCCCCGGTCTCTTCGATTTTGAGGAAAACGCGGGGATGCCCGTCCCAGCGGCTCATGCCGGGTGTGGGGCAGCAGAGGGGGAGGTCTTTGGCTTCGATCTCTGTGTAGTTGCGGTCACAGCACTTGCCGGGGCTGGTCATACGGTCAGCCTACGTGGTGCAACCATTCCGGGTGGTCCTCGCGGCGCCCGGCAACGGTGTCGAAATAGCGACTTTGCAGCATTCCTGTGATCGGGCCGCGACGCCCTTCGCCAATGACCCGACCATCGATTTCGCGGATGGGGGTGACTTCGGCAGCAGTACCGGTAAAGAAAGCCTCGTCGGCGATGTAGAATTCATCACGGGTCAATTGCTTCTCGACGATGGGAATGCCGGCATCGCGGGCAAAACGCAGGATGGTGTCGCGGGTGATGCCTTCGAGGGCGCTGGTCAGCGTTGGCGTATAAAGAACGCCATCACGAATCATGAAAACATTTTCACCGGAACCTTCAGACACATAACCCTCGCGGTCTAGTAACAGGGCCTCGTCGTAGCCGCAGGAGGCCGCCTCACGCTGGGCCAGCATGGAGTTCATGTAGTTGCCGGTGGCCTTGGCCTTGCACAGATGTATGTTGACGTGGTGACGGCTGAAGGAACTCACCTTGACGCGGATGCCCTTTTCCAGTGCCTCCTGGCCCAGATAGCTGCCCCAGCTCCAGGCGGCAATGAGCACATGGACCTTGAGCCCCTTGGCGGACAAGCCCATACCTTCGGCGCCATAGAAGAACAGGGGGCGGATATAGGCGGATTCCAGATGATTGGCGCGGATGACTTCCTTGGTGGCGTCGTTGATCTGGTCCTGCGTAAAAGGGGTATCCATCTGCAAAATCTTGGCGCTGTTAAAGAGACGGTTGGTGTGCTCCGGCAGACGGAAAATAGCGGTACCTTGCGGCGTGGCGTAGGCACGTTCCCCTTCGAAACAGCCCATGCCGTAGTGCAGGCTGTGGGTAAGACCGTGCACGGTGGCCTCCCGCCAGGGGACCATCTTGCCGTCAAACCAGATAAAACCGTCGCGTTCCGCCATGGACATCGTCACATCTCCTTAATCGGTATAACTGCCAATGAGTTCCTGCCAAATCTTTCGCACCCCGTGCGCGGCGGCTTGCAGCATATCCCAGTCGGGGATTTCCGCGGCACGGACGACGGGATCCTGTAAGCCCAGCCAGCGTCGGTTTTCCATCTCTCGGTACAGATGCCAAGCCTGTCCGAGCGCAACGCCCTGCTCCGTGCCCCAGGTGCCGACGCGGGTCAGTGCGGCTATGCCAGCGGCTGTCCCGATACCCTGGCACAGGACGGGCTGCTGCGAACAGGCCCCTAGCATAGCAAATTGTACGAGAAACTCGATATCCGTGAGGCCGCCCGGGCTGAGTTTCAGATGAAAGGTGTCCCGGGCGATGCTTTTGCTCTGGTAAATGCGCCGCCGCATGCTGCGGATATCTTCTCTCAGTTGCCCGGAGTCGCGTGGCCGGCCAAGGATTTCTGTGCGCAGGTCCGCGAAACGAGCGCCGAGTTCGGCATCCCCTGCGACCCAGCGGGCGCGGGTGAGGGCCTGATGTTCCCAGGTCCAAGCCGATTCGCGCTGATAGCGGCTGAACGCATCCAGCGTGGTGACCAGAGGGCCGGATTGACCGCTGGGGCGCAGGCGCATGTCGATTTGATAGAGCAATCCGGCGCGGGTGAGGGTGCTGAGGATGTGGATGAGCCTTTGTCCGAGGCGGGCGAACCAAGTGGGGGCCGGGATCGGGGCGGGACCATCACTTTCGGCATCGAGGGGGGCATCGTACAGATAGACGAGGTCGAGGTCGGAGGCGAACCCCATTTCCTGGCCACCCAGCTTCCCGAAGGCGATGACCGCGAAGCGGGCTACTTGGCCGTTGCCGGCGCGCACGTTGCCGTGGCGACGCTGCATCTCTGCTTCGGCCCAGTCCAGCGCGGTTTGCAGGGTAAGCCGGGCGAGCCCGCTGAGTTGGGATAGCAAGGTTTCCACGGGCATCTGCTTTGTCCAGAAGACGGCGGCGAGACGCAGAACTTCCGCATTTTTGAAGCGGCGCAGTGCATCCATGCGCTCTTCCATATCTGCTGCGAGCTGTAATTGTGCCGCGAGGGTTTGTGGCCAGTGCTCAGGACTGACAGGCGTATCGCTGAGCACGTCATCCAGCAGGATGGGGAAGCGTGCCAGTTCCTGTGCCAGCCAGGGACTGTGCAGTAACCGCGCGATGCGGACGAGATAGGGCGGGTTCTCGGCGAGCAGCGCGAGGTAGTTGGCACGCCCGAGAACGGCCTCGATGAGGGTCAGGAAGCGCTGTAACAAGGCGTCGGTGTCTGGCTGTGTGCTGCACAGGTCGAGGATCAGAGGGAGCAGGCGGTTGAGCCGTTGCCGTCCTTCCGTGGAGAGACGGCTGGCCACATCGCGGCTGTGGGCAAAGCGCCACAGGCTCGTCCACGCGGTTTCCGGGGCGGCAAAGTGCAGGACTTGGAGCAGGTCGCCGGGCGCCGCTTCCATGGCACCGGTCTGGGCGAATTGCCAGAGTCGGTTGGCGTTGTCCTCTGCAGGCGAATGTGGTGTGGGCTTCGGCGCCAGTGTGCGCTGGAAGATCGTGTGGGTCTGCAGGCGGAGTTCGCTCAGGGTCGCACGCAGGGCTGCCACATCCATAAAACCCATAGCGCAGGCCAGGCGCTGCCATTCCGTTTCGCTTTTTGGTAGTTGCTGGGTCTGCTGATCATCGACCATTTGCAGGCAGTGTTCGATGTTACGCAGGAAAAGATAGGCGTGGCGGAGCAGGCCGATGTCCTCAGCGGGCAGGAGTTCGGCTTGGGCGATAGCCGCGAGGGTGTCCAGGGTGTTGGTGCTGCGCAGGGCAGGCTGGCGGCCACCGTGGATGATTTGCAGTGACTGGCAGACAAACTCGATTTCGCGGATGCCGCCACGGCCTTTTTTGATGTCGTTGCCGCTGCCTGCCTGTTCCGCATCCATGAGGGCTTTGACTTCCCGTAGGCCGGCGAGGGCGGTGTAGTCCAGGTAGCGGCGATAGACAAAGGGGCGCAGGGTGTCGAGGAGGGATTGGCCAAAGGCGACGTCACCCGCGACGGGGCGCGCCTTGATGAACGCGTAGCGCTCCCAGCCGCGTCCATGCACCTGGTAGTATTGCTCCATGGCCGCGGCGGAGATGCAGAGTGGGCCGGCATCGCCGAAGGGGCGCAGGCGCATGTCGATGCGGAAACAGAAGCCATCTGCGGTGCGCTGGTCGAGAGCCTGAATCAGCCAGCGGCCGAGGCGCAGGAAATACTCGCTATTGTCGATGGCGCCGGGGCCGTCTGTCTCACCGCCTCCACCGTGGCAGAAAATGAGGTCGATGTCTGAGGAAAGATTGAGCTCCCGCCCGCCCAGTTTGCCCATGCCGAGGATGGTGAAAGGCACTTCCAGGCCGTTCTTGTTGCGGGGGATGCCATGGCGTTGGCGCAGCGTCTGCACGCCGTAATCGTAGGCGTGTTGCAGGCAGGTTTCGGCCAGCGCGCTGAGGGCGGCTACCGTTTCCGGGTAATGCTCTCCGGGTTGACGATCCTGCCAGATGATTTCCACCATGCGCGCATTGCGGTACTCCCGCAGTCCGGCGAGGAAGGTATCGACCGGGACCGCTCCGACGGGCATAAGGGCGTGTCCTTCCCGCCGCGCGAGGTGCGGCAACCAGCCCGGATGGCGCTGCAGAAGGTGCCGTGCAAAGGTGCTGACGCAGGCTATCCGCACCAGATGTCGGGCAAAAGAAGGACCAAGGCGGACGAGTTCGGCCTGTTCTTCCCCGGAAAGAGCGGGCCAGATCGCCGCAAGTGATGCGGCGATGGCCTCCGCTTCCATGGGGGATTGGCGGATGGCCTGTAGGATCTCTGCGGGTAAATCGGACGCTGGCATACCGCGCTCCCTCCGGAGGGGCCTCTCGCTCTGTACATGGGGAGTGTAACTCATCCCCGTTTTGCAATCCGCATAGGGCGATGCGGCGTTTTTGTGCTAGGATTTTGCCCAATATCGCGCGAGTGAGTGTGACGCGGATGGTAACACAGCAGAAAATATCGTAGCAGGGAGCATGTTCATTACCTCATGGTTGTTTACCGGCGTTGACCGGACGGATTGATTGATGCTCCGGATTCCCGGGAGGGGCGTGCCTTGTCGCGTTTGCGCCTGATCCTTGCCGGTCTCCGCCGTTTCGGAGGTTGGTTGCTGGCCGTCGTGCCGACGCTGCTGGTATTGCTGGCAGGGGCTTTTTATCTCCTGGTGGTTCCCCGGCTTGATCTTCTGCGGCCCTACGTTTCACAGTTTTTGTCGCGGTCTTTGGGAGCGCCGGTGTCGGTACAGGGCATGCACCTGGGCTGGAATTGGGGACCATCGCTGGAACTGGCGGCGTTGCGGGTGGGTACGCCGTCCCGGCCCGAACTGACGCTGCAAGGGGTGCATCTGCGCCTTTTCGCCTTGCCCCTGCTTTGGGGGGACTGGGTAGCCCAGTATTTTAGCGTGGCAGACGGGGTGGTGTCTGTCGTTCAAACCGCCGATGGCTGGCGGGTGGCCGGGCAGAAGCCAGGACCCAGTGGAAGGGCGCTGCCACTGGATCTGAACTGGGCACATGTGGATGTCCGACACCTGACCGTGCAATGGCGCTCCCAGCCTCAGGCCAACCCTGTCCCCCTGCATGTACAGTGGCAGAGCAGTGGCGGTTTGCGCCCGCAGATGCAGGTGCAGGTGCGCTGGTCACCCCAGGGTCTGTTGCGTTACACCGGCGCAGTGCGCGGCATCTTCACGCGTCCGGGACGCTCCTCGGGCAGCGGTAAGTGGGTGTTGGAGTCGTTGCCTTTGTCCTGGCTCCATCCATTGGATACGCATCTGCCGGCGTTGACCGGAAGCATGAGCAGCCACGGGTATCTGCAGTGGCGTTATGGCGTGCCGCGCCTGGTCAGCGGGCAATTTGTCCTGCACGACGCCGGACTGGACGCCAGACAGGGGACACAAATCCATGGCCGCTTGGGCTGGAATGGAACGGGTTCCTCCGGAACATTGCAGCTTGCCGACGTAACAGGGCTTGCTGCACAACCCCTGGCCGCGCGATTGGGACTCGACTGGCGCCGTCGCCTGCAATGGCAGATTGAGGCGCCGCTGCTTCCCGCCGCACTCCTCCGGAGCGTGCCGGAAACGGCCCTGCCCGCTTCATTGCGCTGGATACCCCGGCAACAGTGGCGGGGCAGCTTGCGCAACCTGCACTTCCGCTCCCGCGGTACTGGACACCAGGCTGCGGCCTGGCAGCTTCAGGCGGTGCTGCGTGACGTCGCCGTCTCGCCCCATGGAAACTGGTTTGGCGTGCAGGGTCTCAGCGGTGATGTCAGCCTTCGTCCAGAAGCCTTGCAGTTTCATCTAGCGAGCCGGCAGTTCACGCTGGATTGGCCGCAACGTTTCGCGGCACCGCTGCGCCTGCGTGAAGTGTCCGCCCGGATCGTTGCCCAGAAAGCCGGTACCGACTGGTCGATTCGGGCCGATCCCATCGTGCTACAGGGGCCTGGTCACCTGCATGCCAGGGTGGCGGTGCAAGGGCGGGAACTGCGCCTGAGAGCCCGGCTCAACGATATGCCGGCGACGGCGATAGCTGATTTCGTACCCCGGACCGGCATCAGCCCGGCCCTGCGCCAGTGGCTGTTGCAGGCCTTTCAGGCGGGATCCGTGCAGCATGCCGATCTGCAATGGCAGGGGCCATGGAACCACCTGCCGCGCCAGGCGCCGGGTGAGCATTTTTCCCTGCGGGCCGATTTTCGCCACGTCACGCTGCGTTATGCCCCGCACTGGCCAGTGGCATCGCGGATGAACGCACAACTCCTCTGGAGGGGAGACCACCTTTCCGTCCGGAGTCACCAGGGTGACATTTTCGGGGTGCCGGTGGCTTCCGCCAGTGCCGATCTGGACCATCTGTTCGCGCCGCATACCTCGCCGTTGCAGATCACGGTGAATACGCCGGTCGCGCTTGAAAAAGTGCTGCCTTTTTTGCGCGCAACCCCCGTACTGGAAGGCAAGTCCGTGGCGGATATCCCCCTGCGCCTGACGGGTCAGGGGCAATTGCAATTGGCCCTCAGCATCCCTTTCGGGCCGGAAAAGACTGCGGTGAATGGCCGGGTCGATGTCCGTGACATGGGGGTCGGCTGGGACGCCTGGCGGGCCACGGGTTTGCAGGGACCAGTTTATTTCCAGCGGGACAAAATTCAGGCCGGTGCGTTGAACGGCATTTTTGCCGGTGGCCCGGTGCAGGCGAGTTTACGGGCCAGTCAACTGGAAACCGCGCCGCGGCTGGATTTTTCGCTGCGGGGTGCATTGCAGGCGGTGGATCTGCCCGTGCCGCAGCCCTGGCGCGCGGCTTTCCGTGGTGCTGTGCCATACCAAGGCAGTGGTACTTTGCTGAACAACGAGTTACGTTTCAGGGGTGGTGCGGATTTGGGCCAGACGCGCAGTGCCTTGCCGCAGCCTTTGAGCTGGGCATCGGGCAAGGGCGGAAACCTGACCTTCCGGGGTCAGGGGGATGTGACCCGTCATCTGCAGGCCGATTTGAGACTGCCGGTGGGGTCTGCCGCCCTGGCCTGGCAGCGGGGGCCATCGGTCTGGCGATGGCAGGCAGGAGCCGCACGCCTGGGTGGGGGAACCACGCCACCGCTGCCCAAGACCGGATTTTCTCTTCAGGGCAGTGGCAACAGCTTTGCTGTATGGCCGTGGCTGAGTCTGCTGAAGAGCGAAAAGGATCGTGGTACATGGCCGGAAATCCGCATCGACCTGCATTGGCGGCACCTGCTGCTTTTTGAACAGGATTGGCCGGACGTGCGGATGCGCGGTCAGGCTGCGGCGGAGAAGCTGCATCTGCAATTGACCGGTCCCCAGATAGCGGGTGCCCTGCAATATACGCGCGCGGTACCGCCGGCGGGTTCGGCGCAATTGCGCCTGGATATCCAGAAATTAAGCATCGCGGCGCCGTCATCTCCCAAAGTTCCGCCCTCCGGTTTTCCGCAGACGCTGGGGGGAGCAACTGGCAGCCCGCTGGCGCTCCACGCGCATATCGCCCAACTCGATTGGCGTGGCCACAAGGTGCAGGACGTGCTGCTGGATGCCGGGCGATCGGCGACGGGCTGGAAGATCGCCATGATCAAAGGCGACTGGGCAGACAGCCGATGGGATTTCAAGGGATCGTGGCAGGGCGCAGGGGCAGGTCAGTCGGCCTTTCAGGGGAAAGTCCGCAGCGACAATATTGCCCCCGTTCTGCAGGACATCGGCATGGAGACCCTGGACTACGGTCGCGCCGATTATGCGGGACAACTGTCCTGGCCGGGCGCGCCCTGGGATTTTTCGGTGGCGCACCTCAGCGGCAATATCCAGTCGAAGCTGTGGAATGGTCGCCTCCGGCAACTCGGTGCAGATATTTCCTGGCTCGTATTTCTCAATCCCACCACATTGTTCAAAGATGTGATCACCTTTGATTATCGCCCGCTCTTTGGCAGAGGACTGTTCTTTTCGAAGCTTTTTGCCGATTTTCAGATACACCATGGTGTCGCCCGTACCCGCAATATGCTTCTTGAATCCAGCGCTCTGGAAATGACAGGGCGCGGCGCCATCGATCTGGCGCATCAGTCCCTGAATATGGAACTGCAAGTCTACCCGTTGCAGAGTTTCGACCTGCTCCTCGGGAGTTTTCCCATACTGGGCCCCGCCCTCTTTGGGAAATCGGGTAAGGTGTTAGAATGGCATTATCAGGTTGACGGACCCTGGGGGCACCCCGAGGTGCACGAGGTGCATGCACCGGCCACGGCCGGGAAGGACTGAGACCATGAAGGTGCGGGTTGCCGTAGTGCAGATGGTGTCCTCGGATGTCGTGGCGGATAACCTCGCCCGCGCCGGATCCCTGCTGGGGGAGGCGGCGGCGGGTGGCGCGGAGCTGGCGCTCCTGCCCGAAAATTTTGCCCTGATGGGGCGCGATGAAAATGCCAAACTGGCCATCATGGAGAAGGATGGGGATGGCCCGATCCAGTCCTGGCTGGCGGCACAGGCACAGCGCCTGGGCTTATGGCTGGTCGGGGGCAGTATGCCTCTGGCCGCCGCTGACGGACGCTGTTATGCCGCCTGCCTGGTTTTCGACCCGACCGGACAGCGCCGGGCACGTTATGACAAGATGCACCTCTTTGACGTCGATCTGGCGGGCGGCGAAAGTTACCGGGAGTCTCGTACCATCGCCCCCGGCAGCAGTCCGGTGGCCGTGGCCACGCCCTGGGGGCGGCTAGGTCTCTCCATTTGCTATGACCTGCGTTTCCCGGAGTTGTACCGCAGCTACGCTGGAGCCGAACTGCTCGTCGTCCCCAGCGCCTTTACCAGGCAGACCGGTGCCGCGCACTGGGAGTGTCTGCTGCGAACCCGCGCCATCGAGAACCAGGCGTATGTGCTTGCCGCCGACCAGGGTGGTTTGCACGAGAATGGCCGCCAGACCTTTGGCGGCAGTATGATTGTCGACCCCTGGGGGCAGGTCCTGGCCCGTCTGGATCAGGGCGAGGGGGTCGCGCTGGCCCAGGCGGACGGAGAGTTTTTGCAGCGTTGCCGCAGTAATTTGCCCGCCTTGAGGCACGCTCATCCGGCATTTTACGGCGCCTGACAGGCAATGCCCGTGTAACCCTGCTGAAGGGTGACAGGATCCACCGCAGCGCAGTGCTCCCCGTTTTGCCCTGGGCAAACAGGCCGGCTTACCAATTTGAGTGTCTTCAAAGCGCATCCGCGGCAAAAGACCACGGATGGCTGGGCGGGCTTTTTATACCTGTCTGGGGAGCCCCATGCTATCCTCTCGGGCTTTACGGGCGGTGGTGATTGCCCGAGGACGGGTAAAATTTGCGGTAGCGGGCGTTGGCAGATGTTGTCAGATGAGGAGCGCATGAATGCTGAACAGGACTTCTTTGGAGATGGTGCATGAAGCAGTTTAACGGAGCATTCTTTCGTGACCTGTGGCGGATGGTCAAACCTTACTGGTGGCACTCCGAGGAGCGTTGGGTGGCGCGCGGGGTCTTTGCCTTCATCATTCTCCTCAATCTGTTCATGGTGTTTATTTCTTATCGCATCACGGAGTGGTACGCGGTGTTCTGGAACGCCCTGCAGCGCTTTGCGGTGAACGCCGCCTGGCACCAGATGCTGATTTTTCTGGGACTGGCCACTCTCTATATCATCGCCGCGGTCTCCCAGACCTTTTTTACCCAGATGCTGGAGATTCGCTGGCGACGCTGGCTGACGCAGCATTATCTGGATTCCTGGCTCGCCAAAAGTACCTTTTACCATATGCAGGTGCTGGGCGATGGTACCGATAACCCGGATCAGCGTATCAGCGAGGATCTGGCCAGTTTCACCGGGCAGACACTCAACATCGTGATAGGCCTGCTCAGTTCCGCCACGACCCTCGCCGCCTTTGTGTTCATGCTTTGGAATTTGTCGGCCATGATCACCATCCCCTGGCAGGGGAGTGTCTATACCATCCCCGGCTATCTGGTCTGGGCGGCAGTCATTTATTCGGTGCTTGGGACCATCCTCACCGCCCTCATCGGGCGGCCGCTGATCAGTCTGAACTTCAACCAGGAGCGTTATCAGGCGGATTTCCGTTTCAGTATGATGCGCCTGCGGGAGAATAGTGAAAGCATTGCCCTGTATGGCGGGGAAACGGAGGAGCGTCACCACTTTCTGCAACGGTTCGCCAACGTCTATGCCAACTACTGGCGGATTATCTGGCGGTCCATGCGTCTCAACTGGTGGGTGTCCGGTTATGGTCAGGTGGCGATCATTTTCCCGATTCTGGTGAGCCTGCCCGCCTATTTCGTCAATAAAGCCATCGGTATCGGTGGGTTGCAGCAGATTGCCTCGGCTTTTGCCCAGGTGCAGGGTGCGCTGTCTTTCATTGTCAGCAGTTATGGCAGCCTCGCCAACTGGCACGCGGTCGTCGATCGTCTGCGTTTTTTTGAACAATCGATGGACGAGGTACGGGTCATCCGGGAGACCCATTACCAGATCGAGCGCAAGGATGGTCCGCGGCTCATTGTGCAGGCCCTCAACGTGCGCCTGCCCGATGGCCGGGAATTGATTCATCACCTGGATCTGGATGTGCGCCGTGGTGAGCGCCTGCTGATCATGGGCCCGTCAGGCGGAGGCAAAAGCACACTGGTACGCGCTCTGGCCGGTATCTGGCCTTTTGGTGAGGGGGAGGTGAAACTGCCCCGGAGCGATCGCCCGCTCTTCCTGCCGCAGAAGCCGTATCTGCCCCTGGGTACCTTGCGCGATGTGCTGGTCTACCCCTTCGGGGTGCCCGGCGTCGGAGACGCCCGCCTGCAGCAGGTGCTCCATCTGGTTGGCATGGAGGCGTTGGCCGACAAACTGGATGACGCCCGTTTGTGGTCTCATGTATTATCTCTGGGGGAGCAGCAGCGTCTGGCCTTTGCCCGTATTCTATTGCAAAAGCCGCAGTGGGTGTTTTTGGACGAGGCCAGTTCGGCACTGGATGAACCTGCCGAGGACGCGCTCTACCGCATGCTTGTCGAGGAACTGCCGGAAACCGCCATCATCAGTGTCGGTCACCGCTCCAGCCTGTTGCGGCATCATGAGCATTGCCTGCATCTGCTGGGTGACGGATCCTGGCGTTTGGAGGCCGTCGTCCATCCCGTTCCCGGGGGGCAGCAGCCGGCACTGGCCTGATGATTCGAAAGGAGACCCAACATGGCTATGACCGCCAAAGAATTACCCATCGGGAGTAAGCTGCCCGAGTTTTGTCTGCCCGTCGGTGGTCAGGCGGGGCAGTGGTGCAGTGTGCAGGCGCAGGGCAAGCCCCTGCTGGTGCTTTTCATCTGTAATCACTGTCCCTATGTGATCCACATCAGCAAACGCCTGGGTGAGCTGACGCGGCAATGGCAGCAGCAGGGTGTGCAGGTGGTGGGTATCAACAGCAACGATGCCCGAACCTATCCGGAAGATGCGCCGGAAAAAATGCCCGCCGAAGCCTTGCGCGCCGGGTATCATTTCCCCTATTTATTTGATGCAGAACAAGAGATTGCCAAGGCTTTTAACGCGGTGTGCACGCCGGATCTTTTTCTTTTTGATGCTGCGGGCGGGCTGTTCTACCACGGTCAGTTCGATGCGAGTCGTCCTAGGAATGATCTGCCGGTGACCGGTGAAGACCTGTCTGCAGCCGTGGCGGCAGTGCTGGCAGGTGCCCAGCCCCCGGCCGAAGTGCTGCCCAGCATGGGCTGCAGTATCAAGTGGCGGCCGGGCAACGAGCCGGAGGGCTGGGTATGAGTTGGACAGAGGTCTCGCGCTAATCAGTGAAGAATGGTCTGTAGCAATCTGCCGGGTGTTTCCTGCCGCTTTGTGGCAAAGTGGTTAAGCTTGTGGCTTTGGCGCTGCCGGCGTAAACGCAGTAGTCGCTTTTGCAGTTCGCGTTTGATGCGTTGCCGCTCGTGGCCAGCCATAAAGGATGTGTAACTCGGGAAACTGCGTACCCGGCGTAAGGCGGCCAGAAGATTGGCGGTACTGTCCATGTCTGTCTCCATTGTGTTCCGGTGATGAATATCAATGGATAAAGCAATAGTTGTGCCACAAAAATCATCCATTAAAAACAAGGTGACGGCGTTCTTACGCGGGTCGCCGGAACAAAAACCTGTCTCGTTTGGACGACAATCCCCCGTAGCGGATGTGCCAGGGCACGGGTATGTTCTCTGGCAGCGTTGTTTTTGCTGCCCTAATCCTTGTTGCAAAAAGTCCCCATGGTGGTGGTTTGCCGTTACTCTGGATCAGCGGCGCCGGAAAGCATCGAGGACCAGTATCACGGCACCGATGGAGATGGCGCTGTCGGCGACGTTGAAGTAGGGCCAGTAGAGGCTGCCCCAGTGGGCGCCAATAAAATCGATCACATAGCCGAGGCGGATCCGGTCGATCAGGTTGCCGACCGCACCGCCGAGAATCAGGGCAAGGGATATGGCGGTCCAGGTGGCGCCGGGCTTGAGTCGACGCAGGATGGCGACGATGACTGCCACCACCAGCAGGGCGACGCCGATGAGCAGCCAGCGTTGCCAGCCGCCGGCCCCCGCCAGGAAGCTGAAAGCGGCACCGGTGTTGTGGACGAGACGAAAATTGAGCAGCCCCGGAATGATGACAAGGCCCTGCCCCACCCGCCAGATATGGCTTAGCCAGAGTTTGACGCCCTGGTCCAGCAGGATGACCCCGAACGATAACCATAAATAGCGCAGCATCAGCAGAACTCCCGTGTTTCTCCGGGTAAGGCGAGATTCTCTACACAGCGGTCGCAAATGTCCGGATGCCCCGCATGGAGACCGATGTCCGGGCGGTGGTGCCAGCAGCGTGCGCACTTCTGGCCATCACTGGGCAGGACCTGTATGGCGATGCCCGGAAGCGCATCGTCGCAACCCTCCTGGCGCTCTTCATAGGGGCGCAGGGCACACGCGGAGCTCAGCAGAAAAAAGCGCAGCTCCTCACCGAGTGGCGCAAGAAACTCATGCCATTCGCTGTTGGCGTAGAGGGCGACTTCCGCATCCAGGCCCGAGCCAATCTTTTTCCCCTGACGCAGGGGTTCCAGTGCGGCGTTGACGGCGTCCCGCAACTGACCGAGCCGTTCCCAGCGTCCCATCAGGACTTCACTGTCGGCAGGCAGTGGTATTTCCGGATATTGCGCAAAAAACACGCTGGAGAACGGGCGATTGCCCATCCCCTCCCAGATTTCTTCCGCAGTGAAGCTCAGGATGGGGGCCATCCATACCACCATGGCTTCGAGCATCTGCCAGAGCACCGTCTGCGCCGAACGCCGCGCCCGCGAGGCTGCGGGGGTGGTGTAGAGGCGATCTTTCAGCACATCCAGATAGAGTCCCCCGAGCTCCACCGAGCAAAAGTGGAGCAGACGTTGCTGGACGCGGAGGAATTGATATTCACTGTAGGCGGCACGAATTTCTTCCTGCAGGAGCGCGGTGCGGGCCAGCATCCAGCGATCCATTTCCAGCAGGTCCGCCGTGGGCAGGGCGTCCGTGGCTGGATTAAAGTCGTGGGTATTGCCCAGCATATAGCGGGCCGTATTACGGATGCGCCGGTAGCTGTCGCCCAGTTGCTGGAGGATGGTGTCAGAGATGGGGATCTCGCTGCGGTAGTCTTCCGATGCCACCCAGAGCCGCAGGATGTCCGCACCGTAACGGTCGATGATCGTCTGTGGGGCGATGACGTTGCCCACGGACTTGCTCATCTTCCGGCCTTCGCCATCGACGGTGAAGCCGTGGGTCAGCACCGCCCGGTAGGGCGCCCTTCCTCGACTGGCGACGGATTCCAGCAGGGAAGACTGGAACCAGCCGCGATGCTGATCGGAGCCTTCCAGATAAAGGTCGGCGGGGCTGTGCAACTCAGGCCTCTGCTCCAGTACAAAGGCATGGGTGCAGCCGGAGTCGAACCAGACGTCGAGAATGTCCGTGACCTTGTGAAAGTGATCGTGGCCGCAGCCGCCGCAGCGGGCGTCCGCTGGCAGAAAATCGCCGTCCGGGTGGTTGAACCAGGCATCGACCCCACCTGTTTCCACCGCACGGGCGATACGTTCGAAGGTGTCGGCATCGCGTAGGGGTTCGCCGCACCGGGTACAGGAGAAGATCGCGACGGGCACGCCCCAGGCCCTTTGCCGGGAGATGCACCAGTCCGGACGCTGGTTGACCATGCCGGTGATGCGGTCTTTGCCCCAGTCGGGAATCCACCGGGTGGCGTCGATGGCGTCGATGGCCTTCTCACGCAGGTCATTGGCGCTCATGCTGATAAACCACTGAGGGGTGGCACGGAAGAGTAGCGGTGTCTTGTGGCGCCAGCAATGGGGGTAACTATGGCGGATCTTCTCGAAATGGAGCAGGGCGTTGCGCCCGCGCAGGAGTTCTGGGATCCGCTCATTGGCCTCCTGTACGGTGATGCCTCCCAGCCCCAGCGGCAGTTCGTCCTGAAAACGACCGTTGCCGAGCACGGGGCTGTCCACCGGCAGGTGATAACGCCGGGACGCTTCATAATCGTCCGCGCCGTGGGCCGGGGCAGTATGTACGCAGCCGGTGCCCGCCTCCAGGGTCACATGCCGACCGAGGATGACCGGCACTTCATAATCCAGGAAGGGGTGTTTGAGGCGGAGGCCCTCCAGTGTCACACCGGCGAACTCGGCCAGCACCTCCGCTTCCGGGTGACCATAGCGGGCGAGGGCGCTTGCTGCCAGATCTGCGGCGAGGATCAGATGCCGGTTGCCGGAGCGCAGCAATACGTAAGTGTATTCCGGGTGCAGGGCTACCGCCTGATTGGCGGGCAAAGTCCATGGCGTGGTCGTCCAGATCACCACGCTGGCCTCTATGGGTTCAGCGACGCCAAGGCGTTGGCTCAGATCGGCGGCGTCAGCGACGACGAAGGCGACGTCGATGGAAGGATCGCTGCGATCCTGATATTCCACTTCCGCCTCCGCCAGAGCACTGCCGCAGTCCACACACCAGTGTACCGGCTTGGCACCGCGTACCACTTGGCCGTTCACGGTCAGGCGACCGAGCTCCCGCAGGATATTGGCCTCAGCCTGGAAGTGCATGGTCAGGTATGGGTTTCCCCAATCTCCGATGATGCCGAGGCGCTCGAAATCCTGCCGTTGCCCGACAATCTGGCTTTCGGCATAAGCACGGCAGGCATTGCGGAAGGCCTGGGCACTGACTTTTTCGCCGGGACGCCCCAGTTCCTTTTCCACCTGGATTTCGATGGGCAGCCCGTGGCAGTCCCAGCCCGGCACATAGGGCACCCGGAAGCCTTCGCTCAGCTTGCTTTTGTTGATGATATCCTTGAGTATTTTGTTGACCGCATGACCGATATGAATCTTGCCGTTGGCGTAGGGCGGGCCATCATGCAGGATGAACGCAGGGCTTGCGGCACGCGCCTTCTGCAACGCCCCGTATAGATCATGCTCCTGCCAGCGGGCCAGAGTCGCCGGTTCACGCTCCGGCAGTTTTCCCTGCATGGGAAAACCGGTTTTAGGAAGGTTGAGGGTCTGCTTATAGTCCATGATTATTCAAAGTCCTGGGGATGTTCGGCGAAAAAGTTCCGAGTGTTCACGACGTCGCTGTCGATGGCCGCCTTGAGGGTATCGAGATCCATATATTTCTCTTCCTCCCGCAGCTTGTGGTGCAGTTCTACGGAAACCTGCTGTCCGTAGAGGTCGGGGCTGTCCGCATCCAGACAGTGGGCCTCCAGTACCATCTGTTTGCCGCCGACGGTGGGGCGCAGACCGATACTGACGGCGGCGATCCAGTTTCCTTTCGGACTCAACAGGCGTCCGGCAAAGATACCTTTGACAGGCACCGGGCGACGATTCAGAGGGATATTGGCGGTCGGGAAGCCCAGTTCCCGACCTAGATGGTCGCCATGCACGACCCGCCCGCAGAGGGCATAGGGACGTCCCAGCCAGGACGCCGCATGGGTCAGGTCGCCGCTCTGCAGAAAGGCGCGGATGCCGGTGCTGCTGACCCGTTGGCCGTCGAGCAGAAAGGGGGGCTGTTCTTTCACCGAAAACCCATACTGTCGCCCGAAGCGGCTGAGCATGTCCAGATCACCGCGCCGTCTCGCCCCGAAGCGGAAGTCATGACCGACGCTCAGCAACCCGCAGCACAATTGCCTGACCAGTATCTGAGCAATGAAATCCTCGGCGGGCAGGTTGGCCAGCGCCTGATTGAAGGGCAGGCAGGTGATGCTCTGTACCCCATTGCGGCGGAGTGCCACCACCTTCTCGCGCAAACTGCTCAATCGTGGTGGCGCGTCCGTACCCCGGAAAAACTCCCGGGGAAGGGGCTCGAAGGTGAGCACCGCGGTGGGCAGGCCGCTATCCTGCATGGTCTTCAGCAGCGCCTGATGGCCGCGATGCACCCCATCGAAATTGCCGATGCTGACCGCCTGAGGCAGGTCAGCGGCGCGGTTGCTGCGGTGGTGGAGGAAGGAATGCATGCGCTTCGGTGTGTCCGGGTCTGCTGAAAAATGCGGTCATCTTAGCCTAAAAATGTGGATTTCCCTAGGTTGGGGCAGCGTCCGCCCATTCTTCCTCATCATTCCGCAGCTTCGCTGGCCGTCGCCCAACCGGGCGGATGTTCCCGCAGTACGTCCAGCAGGGGGCGGCGCTGGCCAAATCCCTGGTCGTGGCCATTCCGTGTGTCCATCTGAATCAGACATGCAAAGACCTCCGTCTGTATAAGTCGCGCAGTTCCCCGATGCCGAGCCACCATCCACCCATAAGGTATAAAACGGCAGCGAGAATCACCAGGCCGAGCACCCGTAACAGCCGTTCCCAGAGTGGCAGCGACAGCCAGAGGGTCGTGTCCCCCCGCAGATACAGCAGGACGATCCCCATGAGCAAGGCTAACCCTCCGGTTTTCAGCAGGAAGACTCGCCAGCCCGGCTGCGCCTGAAAAATCCCGTCGTGCCGCAGGCGACGCCAGAGCATCAAGGCGTTGACCAAGGCCGCCGTACTGGTCGCCAGAGCCAGACCCAGTTGCTGCAACGGCCAGGCCAGGATAAGACTGATACCCATATTGACAGCGACGCTGATCATGGCGAAACGCACCGGTGTGCGCGTATTTTGATGAGCGTAGAAGGCGGGTGCGAGTACCCGTGCCGCAATGATCGGCAGGATACCAAGGCCATAACCTGTGAGGCTCAAGGCGCTTTGCCGAGCATCTTCCGCCGTGTAGGCGCCATAACGAAACAGACTGATCAGCAAGGGCTGCGCCAGAATGAGCAAGCCGACGGTAGCGGGCAGTCCGATGAGCCAAGTGAGACGCAGTGCCCAGTCCAGCGTTTGCGGGAAGCGCGGCGAACGCTCTGCCGCCTGGCGGGAGAGCAGCGGCAGCACGACTGTCCCCAAGGCCACCCCGAAGACGCCCAAGGGAAACTCCACCAGGCGATCGGAGTAATACAGATAGGACACTACATTGGCCCCCACCAGGGAGGCGAGGATGGTGTTCAGAAACAGGTTGATCTGCGCTACCGAAGCGCCGAAGGCCGCAGGCCCCATCAACCGCAGTAGCTGGCGCACGCCGGGATCGCGGCGCCGCAGGCGCGGCCAGTGCAGGTGCCCGACCCGCCTGAGCGCGGGTAGTTGAAAAAGCAACTGCGCCACCCCGCCGATAAGCACCCCCCAGGCCACCGCTATGGCGGGTTGTTGCAGGTGCGGCGCCCAGAATACGGCTGCGGCGATGATGCTGAGGTTCAGGAATACCGGCGTAAAGGCGGGTACCGTAAAATGTCCATAGGTGTTGAGTACACCGCCGGCCAGCGCGACCAGCGAAATAAAGAAAAGGTAGGGAAAAGTGATGCGCAGCAGTTCTACGGTGAGGTGAAACTTGTCCGGATTGTCTGCGAAACCGGGGGCGATGGCATAGACAACGGCGCTGGCCCCCAGCATCCCGACGATGGTAACGATCGCCAGGGCAAGGGCCAGCCACCCGGCCACATCGGCGACAAACGCCCGGACCTCGCTGGCCGGGCGTGTAGCCCGATATTCCCCCAGCACCGGGATGAAAGACTGGGAGAACGCCCCCTCACCAAACAGGCGCCGGAACAGGTTGGGAACGCGGAATGCCACGAAAAACGCATCCGCCATCTCCCCTGCGCCAAAGAGTCGCGCCAGAATCACGTCGCGGGCAAAGCCCAACAGGCGTGACACCATAGTGTTACTGCCGACCTTGAGCACGCTGCGCAGGGGGTGGTGGCCGCTCATGAGGGCGGGGGATATGGGGGATTGGGCATCATCGCTGGATGATGGCATGTGGGCGGGAGGACGCCAAGAGCATCGCCCTGACCACACCCAGGATACCGGTAGGGTTCGCCGTCTTTTGCCCTGCACGTTCGGTACGACAGGTCCGCCGGTTCGGCAGCGCTGCGCCGGGGCACGGTACCCGTGCGTTTCGCTGGGCGGTATGGTGTGGTGACCGTCAAACCCGGCAGGCGTCGGCGCTGGCTGACGGATCCGCCGCCATTACCTCGGCGCGATTGCCCCGCCCGTCATCTTCTGGCATCAGCTCCGGATGCGTCCGTAGGTGTTAAGACCGACGCGCTTGCGCTTCCCGCTTCGGGGTGCCGAATCAGTAACGGCACGGGAGCCGACACGATGGCCTTATCACTCCGATGGAGATCTGTTTCCACCGGGCAGGCAGGCCGACGATGATGGCGCGCATACAACCGCTCCCAGTCGCGGCGGGTCTCAGCGGGTTTGGCGCGCGCCAGCGCCAGCATGGCAAAGCCATCGTCATCCCAACCGCAGTCGCTCAGCACATCCTCTGGCCAGCGTTGCATGTACGCGTCGCGCATGATCCTTCTGCCCAGTTGGGCGAGATCCTCCGGCACTCCCTGAGCTACAGCCCGCGCTTTCCATTCATCCCATTCAAACAGCATCTCTTCAGAATCTGTCATGTGGCACGCTCCTGTAGTTACATCGATACCCTGGCCCGCGAAACCGATGCGTCGACCACTCCGGTCAGGCACCCCGGTTTTTTCGATATAGCCGTGTAGGTTTAGTTCGGGATTCCGGCGGCGTCAAGGTGACTTGCGCCTATTTTGTACATGGCAAGCCGGCGGGGATGTCGCCGGACGGGCGGCCGTATGCTAACTTTACCGAAGGAAGCCCGCTTTCCGCGGGATTGTGCTGGAGATCCGTCAAAATGATACGCAGTATGACCGGGTTCGCCCGCTGTGAAAGTCGTGGGGCTTGGGGCACACTGGCCTGGGAGTTGCGTACTGTAAATCACCGTTTTCTGGACGTCGGTTTGCGCCTTCCCGAGGGCTTGGGCGCCCTTGAAGCAGCGGTGCGGACCCGTCTGCAAAAAACGCTGGTGCGCGGCCGGGTGGATGCCTGGTTACGTTTTCAGCCTGCCGCCGGCGGGTCGTTAAGCCTCAACACGGCACTGGCGACGGAGTTGCGCGGACTTTACGGGGAATTGGCGGATATATGGGAATTTGAAGAAACCGCCTTCAACCCTTGGGATGTACTGCGCTGGCCGGGCATGGTGCAGGCCTCCGGCATCGATACGGAGGTGCTGGAGGCGGAAGTGCTTGCGCTGCTGGACAGTGCGCTGACCGGATTGCAGGAGGCACGCGAGCGGGAAGGCGCCGCCCTGACGCAACTTCTGCTCAGTCGCGTGGATGCCATTGCCGGGCAGACTGCTGCGCTGCGCGATCACCTGCCACACCTGGAAAAGGCGTTGCGCGAACGTTTGCAGGCCCGCTTGCACGATTCGGCGCAGCAGGTGGATGCAGGGCGCTGGGAGCAGGAGTTGCTCTTCTACTTGCAACGTCAGGATGTAGCCGAGGAGTTGGACCGTCTGGACACCCATCTGGCGGAGTTACGGCGTGTTTTACAGCGGCGGGAGGCGGCGGGACGACGCCTCGATTTCCTCATGCAGGAACTCAATCGCGAGGCCAACACCCTCGCTTCCAAGGCCGGAGACAGCCAGGTAACCTTTGCCTCGGTAGAGCTGAAAGTGCTCATCGAACAGATGCGGGAGCAGGTGCAGAATGTGGAGTGAAAGTCAATGACGGGGGGAGCGGAACGCGGTATCCTATGGATTATTTCGGCACCCAGCGGTGCGGGAAAGACCAGTCTGGCCCGGGCGCTGGTGGCGGCGACCCCGCAATTGCGCACCTCCGTCTCTTACACCACACGGCCTCCGCGACCGGGCGAGGCAGACGGAACGGACTATCACTTCGTTCCCATGGAGACCTTCACGGCCATGGCGGAGCGGGGCGAGTTTCTGGAGTATGCCCGGGTGCATGGCAATGGTTATGGCACTAGTGAACCTTGGGTGAAGAGTCAGCTGTTCGCCGGGACCGACTGCCTGTTGGAGATCGACTGGCAAGGTGCGCGGCAGGTGCGGGAAAGACTGCCAGGGCAGGCGGTCAGTATTTTTATTCTGCCGCCGTCTGTCGCCGCTTTGGCGGAGCGTCTGCGTGGCCGTGGCCAGGATTCAGAGGCGGTCATTGCGCGCAGGTTGGCGGCAGCACGTGAAGAGCTGTTGCATTATGACGAGTTTGATTATCTGGTGGTGAATGACCACTTCCAGGATGCGTTAGCCGACTTGCAGAGCATTGTCCATGCGGAACATCTGCGGCTGGGTTATCAGCAGCATGCCCAGCATCAACGATTAAAGAATCTCCTCGGTGTTAACAGTTAAATTGATAAAAGGGTGAATAGACGATGGCACGAGTAACAGTAGAAGATTGTCTGGATCATGTGGACAATCGTTTTGAATTAACTCTGATAGCGGCGCGACGGGCGCGGCAATTGGCCTCCGGCGCTACGCCGGAAGTGGAGCCGGGACGTGACAAAAATACGGTCATAGCTCTGCGCGAAGTGGCTGCCGGCAAGGTGAGCCGGGCAATTCTGGACGAGCAGATGCCGCCACCATTACCTAACTTCCCCGGTGCAGCGAACCGCGAAGCGGCTGGAGCTGAGGATGCCGCTGGCGACTGAAAGCGAGCTAGGCACCATGGTGCCGACCCTGCCCCTGACCACAAGGGTGGGCGATGTGCTGCGCCTGCCGCCGGTCTCTCCGTCTCTGGAGGACCCCTGCGCGCCGCTGCGGGCGTTGCTTCAGCAATACATGACGCCGGAAGAAGTGGCACGTGCGCGTGATGCCTACGAATTGGCCGCCAACGCACATGGCGCACAAACCCGGCGCAGTGGTGAGCCCTATATCCATCATCCCGTGGCGGTCGCCTGCATCCTCGCCGAGCTGCAACTGGATATTTTCACTATTCAGGCCGCCCTGCTTCATGACGTGATCGAGGATTGCAATATCAGCAAGGAAAACATCACCGAACGCTTTGGGTCGGAAGTAGCGGAGATGGTGGATGGGGTCAGTAAGCTGGGGCAGGTACGTTTTGAAACCCGTGAAGAGGCACAGGCAGAGAATTTTCGCAAAATGTTTCTGGCCATGTCGCGGGACATCCGGGTCGTGCTGATCAAGCTGGCGGATCGCTTGCACAACATGCGCACCATGGGGGTGATGACGCCGGAGAAGCGGCGGCGTATTTCCCGGGAAACCCTTGATATCTACGCGCCCATTGCGCAACGCCTGGGTATTCATGCCATTCGCATCGAGCTGGAAGAGCTGGCCTTCTCCCATCTTTACCCCAAGCGTTGGCACACGCTCAATGAGGCCGTAAAGGCAGCGCGTGGTAACCGTAAGGAAGCCGTGCAGAAAATTGAGCACGCCCTGGAGGACCGCCTCCTGCAGGAGGGTTTCGCCGCCCAGGTCAGCGGCCGTGAGAAACACGTCTACAGTATCTACAGAAAAATGCAGAAGAAGGGTATGCCCTTCGGTGATATCCATGACCTCCATGCCTTCCGGATTATCGTTGCTGATGTGGATACCTGTTATCGCGTCCTGGGCCTGGTCCACAGTCTGTATCGACCGATTCCCGGACGTTTCAAAGACTACATCGCCATCCCGAAATCCAATGGATATCAGTCTCTGCACACCGTCCTGCTGGGCCCTTTCGGGCATCCGGTAGAGGTGCAGATCCGCACCGAGGATATGCACCGGGTCGCCGAGGCGGGGGTGGCGGCACACTGGTTATACAAGACGGGCTCAAGTAATGCGCATGCCGAAATGCAGGCGCGCGCCTGGTTGCAGCGTTTGCTGGAACTGCAGATACAGGGGGGAGATTCCCAGGAATTTCTGGAAAGCGTCAAGCTCGATCTTTTTCCCGATGAGGTCTATGTTTTTACCCCCAAGGGCAAAATTCTCAGCTTGCCACGGGGTGCGACGGCGGTGGATTTTGCTTACGCCGTGCATACGGATATCGGTGACCAGGCCGTGGCGGCCAGGGTCAATGATATGTATGTGCCCCTGCGCAGTCCTCTGAACAACGGCGATAAAGTGGAAATCGTCACGGCGGCTTCGGCGCACCCGCAACCTGGTTGGCTGGATGTGGTGGTGACCGGCAAGGCGCGCAGTAGCGTTCGCGCTTATCTCAAGACCATTCAGCGTGGTGACGCGGAAGTGCTGGGCCGCAATTTGCTGGAAAAAGCGTTGCAGAGTCTGGGTGCCGACCTCCAGCAGATCGAAGCGACTGATTTTCAGCGGGTGCTGGTGACGTTCAACGTGAAGGATGAGAGCCAACTGCTGGCGGCCATTGGCATGGGTGAGGTTTTTCCGCTGGTCGTAGCGCACAAGCTGCTGCCCGAGGAGAGCGATCGCGGGCGGCTGGCGCAGACTGCCCGCCGTCTGGGCCATGCCGTCAGCCATCTCCTTCCAAGTCGCCTCACTCGCGAGGAGGCCACGAAAAAGCCCTTGCTGATTCGCGGGACGGAAGGTATGCCAGTGACCCTGGCTCGCTGTTGTCGACCCATCCCTGGCGACCCGATTTTGGGTTTCATCAGTGTCGGCAAGGGTGTGGTGGTACATACCCATGATTGTCACAATATCCGTGAGTGGCGCAAACGCCGTGACCGCTGGGTGGACGTGCAGTGGGATCCCGCAGCCCAAGGCGAGTTCCCGGTAGCGATTCGGGTGGTTGCGGAAAGCGCCCGTGGCGTACTGGCGCGTGTCGCCACCCTGATTTCGGATGAAGATTCCAACATCGATCATGTGGATATCGAGCCGCAGGATGGACTCTACACAGGCATCACCTTTACCATAGAGGCACATGACCGCGACCACCTGGCCAGAATCATGCGGAGTTTGCGCAGTTTGCCCATGGTGTCGCGGGTACAGCGGGTCAAAGGCTAACAGGGAGTTCAATCCATGCCGGTACCAGTAGAAAGCAGTTCCGCACCCCAGGCGATCGGGGCCTACAGCCAGGGTATGATGCATGGCGGCCTGCTCTATCTCTCTGGCCAGATTCCCCTGGATCCCCGCACCGGGCAGATGGTGGAGGGCGACATCGCCCTGCAGATCCGGCAGGTGCTGGATAACCTGCAGGCGGTCTGCAATGCTGCGGGCGGACGTCTGCAGGATGCCATCAAGCTTCAAGTCTACCTCACGGATCTCGGCCATTTCGCACAGGTGAATCAGGCCATGGAGGCAGAGTTTTCCATACCCTATCCGGCACGGGCGGTGGTGCAGGTGGCCGCGCTGCCGCGAGGGGCGCAGGTGGAGATAGATGGCATCGTCGCCCTGGGCAAGGCGGGCTGAGATGGAACGCTCAGAAGCGCTCGCCCAGCCCATGCGCGTACTGCTGCAGGCGCATCCGGTTTTGGTTTCGCTGCTGGAGGAGCGCGGTATTCATTGCGGCGAGTGTTTTATTGCCGAGCGGGAAACCCTGGCGGGGGTAGTTACCATGCACCATGTCGACCTCGACGAACTTCTCGCAGAATGGGCACGTCGCGAGGCCCTGCCGCGCACGGAATAGCATGGCGGGAGTCAAGGCGGGACTGTATCTGCAAAGTTCCGTCTCGGCGTTACGGGGGGTCGGTCCGGCGCTGGTTTCGCGTCTGCAGCACATGGACCTGTGGCGGGTACAGGATGTCCTGTTCCATTTACCCAGCCGTTATCAGGACCGCCGCCATATTGCATCCATGGCGACGCTTCAGGCGGGCCAGGAGCGTGCGATACTGGGCGAGATCGTCCGTGTCGACCACCAGCGCGGAGGACGTGAACAATGGCTGGTGACGGTGAGCGATGGCAGCGGGTGTCTGCAGATCCGGCTTTTTCACATGGCACTGGCGTTGCGTGCGCAATGGCAGGTCGGGCGGCGGCTCTGGTGTTTCGGAGAGTTGCGCGGTGGTTTTCACGGCCTCGAAATGATCCACCCCGAATGGCAGATGGCGGATGTCCCGCAGTTTCAGGCGCCGCATCACCTCACCCCCTTTTATCCCAGCAGCGAGGGCATCACTCAGGCCCAGTGGCGACGCTGGATAGCGCACGCGCTGACTCTCCTCGATCAGCTTCCCGACTACCTTGAAAACCGGCTGCCTCCACAATGGCCCGGTTTGCGCGAGGGGCTGCGCCTGCTGCATGAAAGTGCAGACGAGATTCCCTCCCCGCAACATCCGGCGTGGCAGCGGCTGGCGTTGGAGGAACTGCTGGCGAATCATCTTGCGGTACGCCGGATGCGGCAATCGGGGATGATGCAGAACGCCCCTTGTCTGCGGAGTAAGGGGCAGATGTGGCAGCGTTTCCTGGCGCATTTGCCGTTTTCGCCCACCATGGCGCAGGAACGGGTGATTGCGGAGATCAATGCCGATCTGGCGCGTCACCGGCCCATGCGTCGTCTATTGCAAGGGGATGTAGGCTCCGGCAAGACCCTGGTCGCGGCGGCGGCGACGCTGACCGCGCTGGAGGCGGGATATCAGGTGGCGATGATGGCGCCGACCGAGATTCTCGCGGAGCAGCTCCATGCTCGGTTCCAGCAATGGCTGGAACCGCTGGGTCTGGAGGTGGGCTATCTGGTGGGCAGCCGTTCACCGCGTGTCCGTCGCGAGACGGCGGAAGCGCTTGCTGGTGGCCGCCTGAGCTTGGTGATCGGCACCCAGTCGCTGTTCCAGGAAGGGGTGGCGTTTGCATGCCTCGGACTGGTCATCATCGACGAGCAGCACCGCTTTGGCGTGGAGCAGCGCCGTCAGTTGCTGGAGAAGGGCGCCATGCCCCACCTGCTGGTCATGACCGCCACGCCGATTCCGCGAACCCTGGCGATGACGGTGCATGCGGATCTGGAGGTATCGGTGATCGACGCGCTGCCGCCGGGGCGCACCCCCGTGGAAACCCTGGTGATGCCGGACAGTCGTCGGCCCGAACTGATCGGCCGGATGCAACACATGCTGGAGGCGGGGCGGCAAATCTATTGGGTTTGTCCCCTGATCGAGGAGTCGGAGATTCTCGAATTACAGGCGGCGGAGGCAAGTGTTGCGGATCTGCAGGCGGCCTTGCCGGGCGTGGCCGTCGGTCTGATACACGGGCGCATGCGCAGCGCGGAAAAGGCGGAGGTGATGGCCGCGTTCCAGTCAGGCGCGGTACGCATTCTGGTGGCGACGACGGTGATCGAGGTGGGGGTGGATGTCCCTGGAGCCAGTCTCATGATCATCGAACATGCGGAGCGTCTGGGTCTGGCACAATTGCATCAGTTGCGTGGCCGGGTAGGGCGGGGCGCGCAGCGGAGCAGTTGTATTCTGCTCTATCATCCGCCCCTGAGTGGCAAGGCGCGGGAGCGTTTGCGGGTGATGCGCGAAACCTATGACGGTTTTTCCATTGCGCGCAAGGATCTGGAGTTGCGCGGGCCGGGCGAATACCTGGGTACGCGGCAGGCCGGCATCCTGCAGATGCGCGTTGCGAATATTCTGCGTGACGAAGCATTGCTGGCCATGGTTCCGGCATTGGCGGAACGCCTGCTGCAGGAAGACCCCGAGGCGGTGCAGGCCATAGTGCAGCGCTGGCTGGGGAACCGGGTGGACTACGGGCAGGTCGGATAGTGAAACTCTGTTAGAAAATCATGGATCTCGCGCCCGGACTTCGGGTATATTATGAAACGCCGTGAGTACGAGTATTGGGGAGAAGTAGGGTGATGCGCAAATTCGGGGTATGGGAATTGTCGGGGGCGGTGCTGGGTGTTCTGGGATTGGCGGGTTGCGCCACGACACCTGTGGCCACCGTGCCGGTGCACTCGGTAGCTTACTATGCCGCACAGATTCCCCCTCCGGTCGTTCAGCCGGTAGCGCCCGTGGTCTCTCCGGCAAGTCCCGCGCATGTGGTCCGGTCGGTGCATATTGTCATTTCGACCACTAGTCATTCCCTGAAAATCTTCAAGGGCGGTACCGTGCTGGCGACCTACCCGGTCGCCATCGGCTTCAATGGCGCAGCTCCCAAGCGGATGCGGGGGGATGATGTCACCCCCCTGGGACGTTATCGCATCGGCTGGGTCAGTCGGGGTACACGCTACGGCCCCTTCATGGGTTTGACCTACCCCAACCGGGAGAATGCGGAGTGGGGATTGCGGGAGGGCATTATCAACAAGGCGCAATATCGTGCCATTGTCGATGCCATCGACGCCGGGCAAACGCCGCCGCAAAATACCCCCCTGGGCGGTGAAATAGGCATTCACGGCATGGGCCCGCAATTTTCGGATGACCCACAGGGCAAGGTATTCCCCGGGCGCTGGACGGCTGGCTGCGTGGCGTTGTCCAACTGGGATGCACAGCAGATCGCCGCGCTGGTGCGGGTGGGGACACCCGTGGAAATCGTGGGGGACGCACATGGATTCCGGGGTGGTTTTGACCGGGTCAGCACGGGCTCCCGGTACAAGTCCAATGCCGCCTTCGATACCATGGCGACGCCGAGGGCCGTTGCGAAATCCCAGAATACCGCCATGGACACTCTGGTGTCAGCGCTCGCCCCGATCGCCGCACACTGATATCCCGGATTCAGTGCTGCCAGTGGGCGGCCTGACTGAACTCCCAGGCCTGTTCGATGCAATCTCCCAGGGCGACGCCCCCCTGCCAGTTGGCACGGAAGTGCAGCCCAGGGTGCCCGGCACTCAGGGTGTCGATCCGCTTCATCCGGTCCAGGTGTCCGACCTCGTATTGCGGGATGGCTTTCGGCCAGACCCAGCAGCGACTGAAAACGGGATCGCCACTGATCCCCAGCAGTGGGCCGATCTCGCGTAATACCGTTGCCAGCAGGTCGTCATCGTCCCGTCCGGCAAGGACATTCTGACTGCCACCGATAAAGGCCGTCAGCAATACCTGCCCCGCCGGTGCGCGCCCAGGGAAAAGGGTGGAGGAGAAAAGCACCCCCAGCGTTTCCAGCCCCATGACCCGCGGAATCAGCATGCCGAAGCCATCCAGTGGATGCCCTACCTGTGGGCGCTGAAAACCTATGGACAGGCTGCCTACGGCAGGATAAGGGATGGCGTCCAGTTCCCGGGCAAGCGTAGCGTCGGTTGGCGCGAGCAGTCTGGCCGCGGCGCCTGCGGGCAGGGCGAGAACGAGCCGTTTGCTTTGCCAGGTCTGGTTACCGCTGCCGACCTGCCACATATCGTCGCTATAGGCCAACTGGTCGACCGGAGTATCGCAGCGCAGCGTATCGCCGAGTGTGCCTGCAACCCGCAAAGGGAGGGCCTGCAGACCTTCGCGAAAGGACACGAGGCGGGTTTTGGGGGTGCCGGGCAATTTCTTCTTCCGGGCCCGCAGCGCACCGCGCAGGAGCGAGCCACCATCCTGCTCCAGCGCGGCCAGGCGAGGAAGAGTGGCCTGCACCGAAAGGCGTGCGGGATCGCCGGCGAAGACGCCGGAAACAAAAGGGTCAACCAGCCAGGTAAGGGCCTCTTCTCCGAGCCGTCGCCGGACGAAGTCGGCGATGCTTTCCTCGCCATCCGGCGTTCGATGCGGTGGCTGGAAGGGTTCGCCGAGGAGCCGCAGGCGACCGCGTATACTCAGTAGTCCGCCACCGAATAGCACGCCCGGTCCCAATGCGACGGGTTGCCGGTGGCGATTGAGGACATAGCGGCGCGCGGCGAGCGGGTTGGCTTCGACGATGTCTCCTTCCAATTGCAGTTCGCGGAGCCATTCTGGGACGATCCGGCCTTTGAGCATCAGCGAGTTGGGTCCCATATCCCGCAGGTAGCCCTCTTCCTGTCTGCTCTGCAGGTTGCCGCCGGGCGCGGCGCCGGCCTCCAGCAGCAAGGGCGACCAGCCTCGTTTACGCAGGAAATACGCCGTCGCCAGACCCGAAATGCCTCCGCCAATGATGATGACTTCTTCCATAGGGTTATGACTCCTTACCCAGATAATAAGGGCTCCGCACATACCAGCCGTGAAGGTGGCGGAGCAGGGCGATGAGGACGGCGGTCACCGGTAATGCAAGCAGCAGGCCGATGAAGCCGAAGAGTTCGCCGCCTGCCAGCACGGCGAAAATGACGGCGACCGGGTGCAGACCGATGCGGTCTCCCACCAGATAAGGGGTAAACACCATGCTTTCCAGTATCTGGCCGATGCCAAAGACGATCAGTACCCCGAGAATGGGCAAGAATGCGCCGGTCTGCACGTACATGGCGAGGGTGGCCATGGCTATGCCGCTCACGACGCCCAGATAGGGCACGAAACTGAGCAGTCCCGCCACCAGGCCGACGAGGATGGCGGTTTTCAGGCCGACGATACTGAGGCCGATCGCGTAACTGGCGCCGAGAGCCAGCATCACCAGGAGTTGTCCGCGTAAGAAGGCCATGAGCATGGCATCGGCGTCACCGGCCAGACGTCGGGAAAGCGGCAGATAGTGCGGTGGGATGAGTGCGGCAATACGGCCAATGAGGTGTGGCCAGTCGCGCAGCAGATAGAAGCCCAGCACCGGCACCAGAATGATACTGAGCACACTGCTGATCAGACCGGGACCGGAGCTCAACGCCATCTGGAGGCTGCGTCCCAGCCATCCCGCCAATTTTTGGGCATTGGCCGTGGCATAATGGGCGACGCTCTGACTGTCGAGCGGAATGCCGATCCGCGCGGAAAGTTGCGGGATGATCCGGGTTTGCAGGAGTTCCAGATACTGGCGCAGATATTCCACGAAGAGCAAAGATTGATGGCGGATCACGGGGAGCAGGGCCATGATGATCCCGGCCAGAACCAGAATGACGAGAACGAAAACCAGTGTCGTACCCCAGGTGCGATTGATCCGATATCGTTGCAGGCGGGTCACCAACGGGTTGCCGAGATAGGCGAGAATGCCGGCAATCAGAAAGGGGCTGAGAATGGGGGAGAGACGGTAGGCCAGCCAGCCCAGCAGGATCAGGATGGCCAGCACAAAAAATCGTTGCATCGTTCGCGAGGCTCCCCGGCCCGAATCTGATAATGGTCCGGCCAGAATACCCCACTATGGTCGGGCTTCGCCATGGGTAGGGCCCCTTGAAAAAACCTGTTCCCATCCAGATATATCTGGCATGCAGATATTGGCCGTATGGCGGCCGGGGGGTGTTTCGTGAAACTCGTCAGACCAGCAGCGGTGGCCGGTATGTTTTATCCTGGTAAGGCGGCCGTTTTGCGGGCCGAGGTGGAGCGTTTACTGGCCAGAGCTGAACAGGACGGTGAAGCGGCCGCTGCCCCATGGCCCAAGGCCATTATTGTCCCCCATGCGGGCTATATCTACTCGGGAACGGTGGCGGCTTCCGGTTACGCCCTGCTGGCCAAGGGGCGGGGGCATATCCGCCGGGTGGTGCTTCTGGGGCCGGCACATCGTCTGCCATTTCGCGGTCTCGCCCTGCCGGGTGTCCAGGCCATGCAAACGCCGCTAGGTATCGTCGCGGTGGATCAGGCGGGGGTGGAGGCACTGGCCGGATTGCCCGAGGTCCGGGAAATGCCGGCCGCGCACGCTCAGGAACATGCCCTGGAAGTACAATTGCCTTTTATCCAGGAGGTGCTGGGTGACGTTAGCGTCGTCCCGCTGGTGGTGGGAGATGCCCGTCCAGACGAAGTGGCCCAGGTTCTGGAGAAGCTCTGGGGTGGCGAGGAGACGGTCATCATTATCAGTTCCGATCTCTCTCATTATCATCCTTACGCCGAAGCCCGTGCCATAGACCACCATACGGTGGAGGAAATATTGCGCTTCGATCCCACGCCCATAGACCACGAACAGGCTTGCGGCGCCACGCCCATCAACGGCCTGCTCCGGGTCGCCCGCAAGCACCACTTGCACCCGCGTCTGGTGGGTCTGTGTAACTCGGGTGATACCGCAGGGCCGCGTGATTCGGTGGTGGGCTATGCCACAGTCGCTTTTTACGGAGAGAGCCATGACCACGCAGGAACGTGACGAAAAGACCGGCGGGGTGCCGCCGGAAGCCGGAAAAACTTTGTTGCGCCTGGCTCGTGACACCATTGCCGGGGCGTTGGGTTTGCCCGCCGAGTTTGCTGCTGTGCCGGACTGGGCACAGCAGCCCGGTGCGACTTTCGTGACGCTCACTGAATCACAGGGTTTGCGGGGCTGCATCGGCAGCCTGCAAGCCCACCGGCCTATCGCCGAAGACCTGCGCGCCAATGCCCTGGCGGCGGCCTTCGAGGACCCGCGTTTCCCGCCGCTGAGTGTGTCGGAATGGTCACAGGTGCGAGTGGAAGTTTCATTACTCTCTTCGTTGCAACCCATGCATTTTGACAGTGAGGAGAGTCTGTTGGCGCAAATTGAACCCCATCGGCATGGGTTGGTTCTCACTTATGGTGCGCGTCGTGGCACCTTCCTTCCCCAGGTGTGGGAACAGCTTCCCCAGCCACGGGAGTTTCTGCGGGCGCTCAAACGCAAGGCTGGTTTGCCTGCAGATTTCTGGGCCGGCGAAATGGAAGTGCATTGGTATACGGTGGAAAAATGGCGTGAAGAGCAGACGCCAAAGGGGAAGGGCAATGGATAAGGAAACACTTATAATGCATCCGGGCCGCTACTGGCACCAACTTGCCGATGGGCGCATTCAGTGTGACCTCTGTCCGCGCGACTGTCGTCTGCAGGAAGGGCAACGCGGGGCCTGTTTCGTGCGGATGCGGGAAGGCAATACCATGGTCCTCACCACCTATGGCCGCTCCTCGGGTTTTTGTATTGACCCCATCGAGAAAAAACCCCTGAATCATTTTTACCCGGGCAGCAGTGTGCTCTCCTTCGGTACTGCGGGTTGCAACCTGGCCTGCAAGTTTTGCCAGAACTGGGATATTTCCAAGTCCCGCGAGATGGACCGGCTCCAGGACCAGGCCAGCCCCGCGGGCATCGCGGCAACCGCCCGGTCGTTGGACGTCAAAAGTGTGGCCTTTACCTATAATGACCCGGTTATTTTTGCCGAATACGCCATGGATACAGCAGATGCCTGCCATGCCGTCGGCATCAAGACCGTTGCCGTTACCGCCGGTTATATCCATGCGCAGCCGCGGGCGGAGTTTTTCGCCAAAATGGATGCAACCAATGTCGACCTCAAGGCCTTTACCGACGAATTCTACTTCAAACTGACCGGAGCGCATCTGGCCCCGGTGCTGGAAACGCTGGAGTATATCGTCAAGGAAACCCGGACCTGGCTGGAGATCACCACGCTGCTTATTCCGGGCCACAACGACTCGGAGGCGGAAATCCGTGCGGCGGCAGAATGGATGATGGGGCATCTGGGTCCCGACGTACCGCTTCATTTTTCTGCTTTCCATCCCGATTACCGGATGCCAGATGTGCCTGCCACACCGGCGGATACCCTGGTGCGGGCACGCCGCGTGGCCATGGAGACGGGATTGCATTACGTCTATACCGGCAATGTACATGACCAGGAGGGTGATACCACTTTTTGTCCCGGATGCGGGTCGGCATTGATCGTCCGCGACTGGTACCAGATATTGTCGTATCACCTGACTCCGGAGGGCCATTGCCCGCACTGCGGGCACCCTATTGCCGGGCATTTCGAGGCCAAGCCGGGGAGTTTCGGGCGCAAACGCATTCCTTTGCGCATCGGGGCCTGACGGCTGACTACGGGTTTGCGCCCCTGTCCAGCAAGGCATTTATGGCTTCCAGGTCTGCCATATTGATCTGGCCGGATGCGGCCTTGAGCTGTATGCGCGCTATAATCTGGTTATAGAACGCCACATTGTAGTCCTGCTCGGCGCGGATGTAGTCCGTGGCTGTTTGCAGCAGGTCGATGATGGAGCGGGTACCCACCTCATAGCCCTTGCGCGTACCTTCCAGGGAAACCTTGGCCGAGGCGACGCTCTCCCGGGTGGCGTACAGTTGGGCCACGCTGTCCTTCAGATTGAGGAAGGCGGTCTGGGTATTGAGCGTGACTTCGTCGCGGACATTGGCGACGTGATCAACGCTGGCGATGGTCTGTGCCTGTGCCTGCTGTACGGAGGCAGAGGTGTGTCCGCCCTGATAGAAGGGTACGGAGAGGTTGAGGCTCACACCGGCCTGATTGATGGCTATACCGGGAAAAGGATTACCCAGGGAGTGTTGTGCGATACCCTGAAGATCCACCACCGGCCAGCGCGCACGGCGGTTATATTCGACCTGATCCTGCGCGGTTTGTAACTGTGCTTCCGCCTGATGCATGAGCGGCTGATCTTTGATGGCGCTCTGCACCCAGCTGGTCATATCGTCGGGCTGAGGACCCATGGCCACATAATGCCCCAGGTTGTCGAGCACGCCGATGGGATGATGGGTGAGCCGTTGCAGGCGGCGTTGGGCAATGGCGACCCCGTTGCGGGCCTTGATAAGATCGGCTTTGGCGGCATCAAGGCGGGCTTGTGCCTCACGCACGGCAATGATATCTCCGGTGCCGATCTTCAGTGTGGCGTCCGTCTGTTTGTAAATGCTTTCGAACAGTGATTTCTGTTTTTCGGCAACGTATTCCTGAGCCTGGGCCTCCAGTACACCGAAGTAGGCCTGAGCCACCTGCAAAGCCAGTTGTTGCTCGGTGTAGGTGAGCGCCGCTGCGCTGGCCTGAATTTTGGTGTCGGCCTGCCTGAGCGCCGTCCACGCCTGACCATCAAAAACGGATTGGGTAATATTGACGCTGTAGCTGTCCGACAGGTACGCGTGATTGATGGGTTCCGCACCAAAGCCGGTGATGTCGGCCGTGTTGAAGCCAACGCCAGCACCGGCACCCACATGAGGGAGCAGGGCAGAACGGGCGAGGGGTTTGTCCTGCATCTGTGCCGACAGTTCGGCGCGAGCCTGCGCCAGGAGGGGGTCCGTCCGGTAAGCCTGCTGATAGGCCTCGACGAGGCTTTCCGCCCAGGCGGGCGTCGTGCCCAGAATCAATGTCACCATGAGAAGCGAAAGACGTGGGGATAGACGATCTGCGCGCATGGGAATGACCCTGTTATGACAGTAAGCCTACAAGATACTGACCGATCGGTCAGCCGTCAAGGGAGGATCCCGCAGTCATGCGCCTCGATGCCGCATCCGGGAATGGGCAAAATGGCGCTTCTCCCTTATGCTGATGCTCCCGTTTCAGTGGATTCTGCGCAGCTTATGCCTCACTCTGTTCTAACCCGACGTGCGGTGCCCTATCCCGAGAATGCCGCCACAGTGTTTGCGTCGCTAGCCTCAACGCCCTGGTCCTTCTTTCTGGATAGTAGTGCGACGGCGTCGCCGCAGGGGCGTTACAGTATGCTGGTGACGGCACCGCGCCGGCGTCTGTGGCAAGAGGCGGGGCGGCTTTGGATTGTCGATGAGGATGGCCCCGCGCGGCGCTCGGCGCTTTCGCTCTGGGAGGCGTTGCGCGAGTCTATGACGAGGCTTCCCGATGCCGCTTCTCTGCCTGCGGAACTACCTTTTGCGGGCGGAGCTCTGGGTTACCTGGCCTATGATTTCGGGCTGGCAGGGCAGGGTATTCCGCCGCCTCCCGCACCGTCTCTTCCTGAAGCGGCCTTCGGTATTTACGATACTACGCTGCTGGTCGACCATCATGGGCGTAAGGCCTGGCTTTGTGCGCCCGAAGACCGGATGGTGCAGGCCCTCGCGGAGTGGCAGCCACGCCTGGCTTGCAGGAAGGTATACCCCCACGATCCGTTCTTCCAGGTGCGAGGACCGGTACGGCAGATTTGGAGCCGCAGCGAATATGCCGCGGCTTTTGCCCGGGTGTATGCCTATATCCAGGCCGGTGACTGCTATCAGGTGAATCTGGCTCAACCCTTTGTAGCCTCGTACGCAGGCTCGCCATGGTCGCTTTACCAGCGTCTGCGAACGGTCAATCCGGCACCTTTTTCTGCATATTTGTCCCTGCCGCAGGGCGCGGTGCTGAGTTTTTCCCCGGAACGGCTGCTGCAGGTTCAAAAAGATCGTTTGCAGGTCCGGCCCATCAAAGGGACGCGCCCGCGTCTGAAGGATCGGCAGGACGACCAACAGATGGCGCAAGCACTTTTGGCCAGCCCCAAGGATCGTGCCGAGAACTTGATGATTGTCGATCTGTTGCGCAACGATCTGGGGCGGGTGGCAGCGACCGGCTCGGTGCAGGTGCCGCAACTCTGCGCGCTCGAATCTTACGCCCACGTTCATCATCTGGTCAGTGTGGTAGAGGCGCGGTTGGCGTCGGGACAGGATGCCTTGAGTGCGCTGGAGGCCTGCTTTCCGGGGGGATCCATTACCGGCGCTCCCAAACGCCGGGCCATGGAAATCATCGCGGAACTGGAAGCCGGGGCGCGTGGCCTGTATTGCGGGAGTATTGGTTATTTGGATCAGCGCGGAGGCCTGGATATGAATATTGCCATTCGCAGTATGACGGCTGTCCGGGGGGATTTACGCTTCTGGGCGGGAGGCGGCATCGTCGCAGATTCTGATCCCGATGCGGAGTATCAGGAGACGCTGGATAAGGTGGCTGTATTTCATCGCGAGCTTGCCGCATTGGCAGGAGAGGGATGAGGATATTTGTCATAGTGGCCCCATCTGGCATAGAGTCGCTCCCAGCCTTGACTGCAAAAAGCGGAACATGTCCAAAGAAAACAAAAAACATCATACCCATTGGCAACTTTTGCTGCAGATCGTCTTTACGGTTGGCATCCTGTTTTGGCTCCTACATAACACCAACTGGCAGGAACTGAGTCAGCGCTTTGCGGATATGCGCCCGCTCTGGTTCGTGGCGGCCGTGTTGTCCTACGCCATGAATCTGTCGGTATCCGCCATACGCTGGCGCATCATTCTCACGGCAATGGAGCGCTCCGCACCCATGCTCTGGCTGCTGCGGCTGAATTGGGTGGGTGCCTATTTCAATCAGATACTGCCGGGGTCTGTGTCCGGTGACGTGCTCCGCGCCTGGTACACCCGCCACCAGACCCACTCCATGCCGCTGGCGCTGGCCGCGGTATTCGGAGACCGCTTCATGGGTTTGGGGGCGCTGATTGCCATCGCTGCCGTCGCCTTTGTGCTGGGCGGTGCGCGGGTGGGATTGTTGCCGCAGATGGGTTGGACGATCGGGATTCTGGTCATTGCTTACGTCCTGATTGTATTTTTGATTCTGAGCCCATTGCTCAACTTTCTGGAAAAGTTTGCGGGTAAGTTGGGTGAAAAGCTGCACGACATCCGTCTCGGCATGGGCGCGCTGCTGCGTCATCGCCTGGCCCTCAGCGGCACGATTGTGCTCTCCTTTGTGGTGCAATTTTTTTCCATCCTGACTTTCTGGCTGCTTGCCCGTGCCCTGGGCGAAGCCCCCGACGCCGTGGCGGTCTGGGTGGTCTGGCCGGTGATCAGCCTTTTTCTGGCCTTACCCATCTCTTTTGCGGGCTGGGGGCTGCGTGAGGGGCTGATGGTGTTTTACCTGTCTTACCTGCACATGGGGCATGAACAGGCACTGGCGCTCTCGCTTTTGCTGGGCTTCACCGTCGTGCTGACCAGCCTGCCGGGTGCGCTGCTCTGGATCGGGCTGCACCGCCACCATCAGGCGCCGCCAGATTTGAAAATGCCGCCCGCCTCGCGTTAAACTGCGCCTCTTGCTGGCGTAGCTCAGTCGGTAGAGCTACTGATTTGTAATCAGTGGGTCGGGGGTTCGATTCCTCTCGCCAGCACCATACAAAACAAAGCGTTATGACATTTTAGCTTAGTATTTTTAGCTTAAGTTGACTTTCAGGGACAATTGCGGGACAGTGAAGCCTCCGAGGGACACCTTAAGGGGCACCCAAAATGGCTACCATCACCCCACGATACGATCGTGAAGACATTCTCATAGGATGGCAGGCCAAGATTCGCAAGAAAGGCTATCCAGCCCAGAATCAGACATTCAGGACCAAGGCTGAGGCTCTGGAATGGGCAACAGTCATTGAGGCCGAAATGGTCAGGGGTACCTGGCGAGATCGTGCAGAAGCTGAGTCCACCACTTTGAGCGATGCACTGTCCCGCTACGCCGAAGAAATTGTCCCGCAGAAGAAAGGCGCGGCACAAGAAATGGGTTTTTTGCGTCAGTGGCAAGTGCGACCCATCGGATCCATGTTTCTGGCGACAATCGCTGGCAAGCATGTCGCTGGCGTTATTCGGGACATGCAGGCGGAAGGTAAGTCGGCTAACACGATCCGGCTGCATCTTGCCCTGCTCTCGCACTTATTCAATGTGGCCCGCACAGAATGGGGCATGGAATCCATCAGCAACCCCGTAGAGGTCGTTCGCAAGCCTAGGCTGCCGCAAGGACGCGACCGTCGCTTGATGGACGGCGAGGAAGAACAATTGCTGGCCGCCTGCCGCATCACCAACCCAGAACTTTCCGTGATTGTCACGTTCGCCATCGAGACGGCCATGCGCCAGGGCGAGATTATGGGCATGACGTGGGATATGGTGGACCTGGCAAAGCGCACAGTCACACTGCCCGATACTAAGAACGGCACCAAGCGTGTCGTGCCGCTGTCCAGCAAGGCAATGGAGGCCTTGGGCACACTGCCGCGCAGACTGGATGGCAAGGTGTGGTCCTACACGCCGGACGGTATGCGTGCCAGCTACAAAAAGGCCATGAGGCGGGCAAGTATTGAGGGAATGACCTTCCATGACCTGCGCCACGAGGCTACCAGTCGTCTCTTTGAGAAAGGCTTTAACCCGATGGAAGTATCCTGTATTACGGGGCACAAGAATCTGCAAATGCTTAAACGGTACACCCACCTCAAAGCCGAGGATTTGGCAAAGCGTATGGGATAAACGCAGGAAGAGAGCCTACGAAACCTACAAAACCCTCCCAAGCCACCCATAAAAATATTTGATGTCGCTTAAGTTGTGAACCCCATCGTCAACGGTTACAGTGTAACCGTTCTGTCGCCATCATCACCATCATTATCACGGGTTACAGTGTAACCAGCAAGGACTGTTGTTAACCCCTATTCCCGCGATTGGATAGGGTCGAAAATAGTTGAAGGCCCCTATCTGTAAGGGTTTCCGGTATAATGGTCTCGACGAAAAGATTCACCTATCGGGAGATTTACAGGAGGGGCCGATGCAGAAAATGGCACGAACCGTGCTGCCTTTCAAGCTTGCCGCGACGGAAGAATCCATGACGGCACAATCGGGGCTGGTGTTATTGGGCGAGTTTGCCCAAGGTGCGGGTCTGCATCGCTGGCTGGAGCGGGAGATGCCCAAGCCCGGCAGTGGCCATGCCTATACCGCCACAGAACATGTGCTGCCGCTGATTCTGATGCTGACCGGCGGCGGCCGATCTCTGGAAGATCTGCGCATGGTGCACGGGGATAGCGCATTGCGGCGCCTGCTGCATCTGGATCGCTTGCCCAGCAGCGATGCAGCGGGAGATTGGTTGCGCCGGGCGGGGGAGAGTAAAGGCTTGGCGGGCTTGGACCGGGTGAATCAACGGGTGGTGGAGCGCAGGCTCCGGAAGTTCGGACGCACGGCCCACACGCTGGATATTGATGCCACCCAGATCATTGCGGAAAAACGCTCGACCGAATGGACCTACAAGGGTGAACGCGGTTACATGCCCATGGTGGGTCATTTGGCCGAAGCCGGGGTCGTGATTCATGATGATTTCCGTGCAGGGAACGTCGCCCCCGCCAGCGCCAACCTCGACTTCGTGAAAGCCTGCGAGGCGCGGTTACCGAAAGGCCATCGCCTCGCGGCGATCCGCGCGGATTCTGCCAGCTATCAGGCCGATCTCTTCAATTACTGCGAAGAGACCGGCAGGACTTTCGCCATCGGCGGCAGGCTGGATGCCCCGACCCTGGTGGCTATCGCCGCGATTCCCGAATCCGCCTGGACCCGCTATGCGGACTGTGCCGTGGCGGAGACCGTGCATAGCATGGAGGCCACGCACAAGGCCTTTCGACTCATCGTGGTGCGCCCCCGCCATCAGGCGGATCTGCTGGAAGAGGAACGGCCCCGCTACCATGTCATCGCCAGCAATCAGACCGGAAGTACCACCGACGTGCTGATCTGGTACCGCCAGCGGAGCGAGTATTCCGAGAACGGCATCAAGGAGCTCAAAATCGGCTTTGGCATGGAGCGCATGCCTTGCGGTCAGGAGAGTGCCAATGCCGCCTTCTTCCGGATCGGTGTCATTGCCCATAACCTCTTCGTACTCTTCAAACACTCGGCCCTCGGCGAAGGCTGGCAGCGGCATCGCATCGCCACCGTGCGTTGGCGGTTGTTCCAGGTGCCGGGCCGGCTCATCCGCCATGCCGGTGCCTGGGTCCTGAAGGTGGCCGCCACCTTTGCAGAAGACTTTGCGGACATTCGTGCTCGCGGTTACGCCACGCTCCACGAACTGGCCCCCTGAACGCTCCTTTGTACCGCCCACCGTCCCATTGAACGCCCCCGGCGCGGTAGATCTGCGCCTGCACTCCGCATTTGTGCCTGTATGACCCTGGCAATCGAGCAAAAAACCGACCAACGACTGAAGATTCGTCAGAAAATAACGCATCTTAGAGCTAAATCACCCCTCGCATACCCGTCATGCGACACATCGAGACCAGCCTCCAACATCAATCGCGGGATTTGGGGTTAACGGACAAAAAAGTATCATCCTGAGTAGCCCCACCGCCTTTGCCGACCCTGTGATGGTGGACAATAAAGTTTCATCCTGGCGCCTACGGGCATCCCTTGTGCTTGCGCTACACCCAATGACACATAAGCAGCGAAGCGGACCTTCACAGGCGGCATGGGAAGGGCTACTCTCGACTAGAGGAGGGCCCTATCATCCCCTGCTATTTGGCCTATAATGGCCATTATCTTGATGGATCAAGAGCCTGACTGGTTATCTAAAATAGATAGGAACTATTCCCATGATGCCCAGACCGCAACAAAACCGCAGACATACATCCACCATGGAAGATTTACTCACCCTCTCCAGTCGGATTCCCTGGTGGATCGATCTCATTCTGATCGTAGTGTCCTACGTGGCCCTCCATCTCTGGCATACCGAACTGGCCTATCAGGTCCATCTCTACGCACAGCCCACACCACCCCCGAAACTGGCAAATCCCATGGATGGCGTCAACGTGGCCGTCCATACCGCCCTCTCCAGGGCACCCGTATATATGGGGGCCATCTTCACCGAAATATTCCAGTACCTCTTCCCTGCTATCTTTTTTCTCGGCGGCACAGTTTCACTGATCCGGTCACTTGGGACAAAAAATGCCAGATAATCCAGGTCCGCCGGACATCTATGAAAAAACACCGGACTTTTTTCAGCCAATACAGCTCGACCTTCATGCGACCGATTCCGCTATGGGTCGTGAAGAGACTGATCAATCGGCAGTATGCGGCCATGACCCGTCATCCAAGCCTACCTACAGCGATGTCAGCGTTGACAAGCTAAGCGGCCAGATTTAGCCTCGTTCATTAATGTCCGAACCGGTCGATCTCTAATATTTACTGTTGGGCTCCATAAGACATGCGGTTATGGTCTTTGCATCCGAAGTACCTCGACCCTCAAGGTTTGGTAGCGCTCTGGAGAGAGGCTCTCCTCGCCCAGGCCGTCTTACGCAATGAGACAAGTGGCTACCGGAATCATCCACAGTTGGAACGCTTCAAGATCCATCCATGTCCTCGGTGCGCTATTTCACTGTATCTGAAGGGCGTGCACACTGAGGCTGAGACAAGGGGGTACTCTTTTGATCAATCAAAGATCATGCCGGCCCTGTATTCGGTAAGATTGAGAGTCACTGCCGGTCAAATGGCCTACGAATGGGCTCATCTGATGAGCAAGCTGAAAACGCGGAACTGCAAACTCTACGAGAAATGGCAAGGAACAGAGGCACCAGTACCACATCCGCTGTTTGAAGTGTGTCCTGGGGAAGTCGAAGCCTGGGAACGCCAATGACAATATTGCAGCGTTTGCAGTCATTCAGAAATTGGTAGTTAGTGCGCAGCGCGCTTGGGTGACGTTTAAAGATTGACAGCTTTATCGATACACTCAGGACAGGATTAGGCCATAAAGTTTTCTGAAAATGAAGTATTAATAAGTGTTCATTTTGTGGGCTATAAAATTTATTCTCAGAGATTCATAACTAGCAATTACATTTTGGTTTTTAACAGCAGCTTACTAGCGCGCCTCTATCTTTTGGGCTCGGTTGGGGTCATCTACTCTGGAAATCATCAGGAAGATGAGCAGCATCAAAATGACTAGCGTCAGCGATATACTCACCGGACCCGTGCCAAGACCAAGGCCACCGAACCGTATCGGCTTGTCTGTCCAATCCGCGAAAGAAGCCCCCAGCGGCCTGGTCAAGATATAGGCTATCCAGAAGGCGGCAATTTCGTTAAGGTCGAACATGAAGTATGCGACGACGGGAATGCCAAACAAGAGGACAAATAGCAAGCCCGATCCAAGGTAGCCTAAATCCAGGCTCGATGCTGTCATGTCACCTGCGGCAGTGCCCAGGGCAAAGGTGGCTACGATGGTCACCCAATAGAATGCCTCTCGCCGAGGTGTATGCACACTGTGAATGGAAAGGGTTTTTTCTTTGCGTTTCCAGGTGACCAGAATCCCGATCAAGGCAACCAGAAAAACGGATGTCGAGATGTCATAGGGAACGCCCAGCACGACATGGGTGACGTCCGCTATTTGAGTGCCGAAGATACTCACCATGATTACGGCAAACCAGTAATAGTGTGCGATATATTGATTACTCCGCATCTGTAGCCAGATAGCGGCCAGGAACAATAACCCACAACCTACCACGGCCAGATAGGGGTTCGTGTGGAAAACGAGAAAATCCGATGTGGCTTCTCCCATGGCGGTGGTCAGGAGTTTCGCCATCCAGAAATATGCGGTGATTTTCGGTACCTTGAGCAGTGGGTCATTTCCATTGGAAGGGCTAAGTGCGGCTGTAGTCATTGATGTTCCTTTTTTTTAAGGGCGGCGAGCACGGTCATGTATTGCCACGCCCGCCCAGTATCGGTGTTGGAGCAGATCTCGATGCGGTTACGTTTATCCTCGGATCAAAGCGGGATCTTTGGCAAAGGGGCCTGGTGTTGATCCCAGCGTACCTGCAGGGTCTGATGCCCCGGTAGGTCGGTCATGGGTACGGATGGCGCCGCGCCAGGGCCTGCAGCCAGGCTCATGGTGTGCCGAGGGATGGCCCCCGAAAATGGCATCTCCGGAAGCAACGAAAGCAGCGTGACGGGCATCGACACGCTGAATGACGGCATGGCAGAGGGACCAAAAGAGACACGCATCAGGCGCTGCATCCGGGCTATCTGGCGGTCCATGGATACCTGCATCGCCTGCATCTGCCATAGGCTGCGCCAGACCATGGCCTGCGCCTGCGCCGAGGACAGGTTTTCGCGGAAGATTTGCGAATGACCACCGGACCCGCTCGAACCCCAGGTGACCGTCTGCACCTGCATTATCCCGCCCGGGAAGTGGATGACACGATTCTGTGCGGCTACGGGTATGCAGTGGCCGTTGATCCAGAGATGCGCGGTGGACGCGTGCGACTGTTGTGATGCCGAGGTACCCTCATAGGGAAAGGCATGGGCCAGAGGTGCTGCAGCAACGGCACCCAAGACGGTGATACTCGCGAAGGTGAGCACCTGACGTTTCCATAGAGGGTGAGAGGGTTTGTTTCTCATGGTAATCCTCCTGAAATTCACCAAAATGTAGATTCGCTGAAACAATGGCCGCCGGGGGAATCCCACAACCAGATTCATGGACCTATATTTTGCCCGATGAGTTCCCTTATCCTGAGCGGACCACGCGACCAACCTCGCGGTCACCAGTCATCCGTATTCCTGTGCCCAGATTCCCAAAGTTCGGGGACCCGAACGCAATGGCTTCCGAGAGCTTGGGGCGCCCTGTAATGGACGGTGTGCAGCGTAAGCAGTCGTCCAGCGGACTGACCATCATGTTCTCGAAACTCGTCACCATGACTGTAAACCGTAGCAGTCTTTTGAGAATGGTTTTCGATAATTGCAACCCTTTGATTTACCGTACAACAATCACCGCCATCTGAAGACTCTCGAAAACGGTCGGTTGTGAGATGGCTCTATGATGCTAAATGATGTTACAACTAGTATCATTCGTGGATGAATAAAGCGATCAAGCTGCGTGAGGCCATGAAAAACCACCCCATGGGGTGGCAGATGGATGATCTTCAGGTGGTTGCCCGTCAGCACGGAATCACCTGGCGACACGATGGCGGCAGTCATTGCGTATTTATCCGGCACGATGGGCGGACGCCGCCAGTGCCCGCCCATCGACCGATAAAGCCGGTCTACATCAAAAAGTTTTTGCGCCTGGTGACAGGAGAATGACCATGTATGCCCTGGAAGATTACCCGTTCGAGATGCGTCCGCTGAAGCCCTCAGAAGGTGGTGGATTTCTGATTTCCTACCCGGACTTCACGGAATGCATTGCGGATGGAGAAACGGTGGAAGAAGCCTTACAGAATGGCCGGAAAGCCTTGCAGGCAGTGATGGGGACTTTGCAGGAGCAGGGGATGCCGGTACCGGCACCGAATAGTGGAGGCGTGGCTTCCGGCAAATTCATTGCCAGAGTACCCAAATCCATCCATGCCCAACTCGCTGCGCGGGCCAGAATGGAGGGGGTATCGCTCAACGCGATGGTTTTGACGCTCATCGCCAAGGGATTGGGTCAGGGAACGCGGGTGGAATGAGGTTTACCGGACGTTAAACATTCGTTTTTTGGAAACTTAATAAGGTGCATTTTTTCTAACACACCTCGTTGTTGTTTGCGTTTACCAGTATTATGATATTGGCATACAAAAGTATTTTTGATATTTCAGGGCCACATATTGTCCTTCTCTATACGCCACTTCCTCGGCCTAACCGAGGCTGATTTCGCTCTCCTAGAGAGCCACGAGGCGCTCCTTGCTCAAGACAGCGAGTCCTTGGCGCGGCGGTTCTACGATTATTTACTGAGTTATCCGGCTACGGCAGCCGTGTTCCGCGATTTTACGCAGGAACGTCTGGAGCATTTGGTACAGACCCAAGCGGAACACTCCCGCGGTCTCTTGACGAATCGCCTGGACCGCCCGTGGATACAGAACATGATGGAGATCGGCCGTCGCCATTACCAGATGGGCATAGAGCCGGCTTGGGTGGCGGGGGCCTATCCCCTGTATTTGGACCACTGGGAGCGGGCGCTGGAGGGGGTGGACCTCCCTCTGGCAGAACGCCGATCCTTGCGCCGCATCCTGCAGCGCATGCTCATCGGCGATCTTATGATCCAGCTGGAGGGCTTCGGCCAGTCGGCGCGGGAGACGGACATCGAGCGGATAGCTATCTTCGATGTGCTGCTACAGACCTTGATGGACGCCAAAACAGCGGAAGACAGCAATGGCACTTATCTGCTCGGAGGCGTTTGTGCCGGTCTGGTCCGCAAAAGCACCGTGGTAGCATGGGCCGGTTACTTCATTCGGGAGGGCATGGAGGAAACGCTCACTCCTCAGTGTCTGGAGGGCGCCAGATGCGACGGCATGCGCATCCCTAAAAGCTCGGAGGACCCGATGTGGCGGGCGCTGGAAACCCGTGCACCCGTCGTCTGGACGCGTGGCGATGAACCGGCACCAGATTGGCTGCAACTGCTCGACAAGGACGTGGCCGAGATCGCCTGTTTCCCCTTCGGTAGCGAAGATCTGCAGGCGATTGGGGCGATCGCTGCTTGGCAGAAAGGATATTTCCAGCGGGTTGGATCGGCCTACTTTGTCGCCTTTTCCCATATCGGTGATCTCGTCCTGCGCCTGCGCACCCAGGCCCTGCGCGACCCCCTGACGGGGTTGCCCAATCGCCAGTTGTTTTCAGATCGGCTCACCCATAGCTGGGAGCAGAGCCGTCGCCGCGAACGGCTGTTGGGGGTGAGTCTTTTCGATCTCGACGGTTTCAAGCAGATCAACGACCACCTCGGGCATCACGCCGGGGACGTCCTGTTGCGCCAGGTGGTGGAACGGGTGATCCCGCTCCTGCGCCTAGGGGACACCCTGGCGCGCTTGGGCGGCGACGAATTTGGTTTGTTGTTGCCTGATCTTTCCCGGCTGGACGACGTCGACGGCATCTGCAATCGAATCCTGGAAGAACTGCGTCATCCCTTTCTCATCGAAGGTGAAATCGCGACAATTTCCGCCAGCTTGGGCATTACCATCTACCCTTTGGACGACGGCGATCCGGAAACCCTCCTGCGTCACGCTGACACCGCCCTGTACAGCGCCAAGAACGAAGGCAAGGATCAGTGCCAGGTGCATACCTGGGCTATGGATGTCGAAACCAGGCATCGTTCTGTGCTACGTGAACAGGTGGCACAGGCTCTTGCGGAGAGCCGGATCGTGTTGCATTACCAGCCCATTGTTCACCTCGACAGTGAGCTATGTCGGCCATCACCGCCGCAGGTCGTGGGTGTAGAGGCGCTGTTGCGCCTGGATTTGGGTAATGGAGAATTACTCTTTCCTGGTAGTCTTGGCGACAGTTTGGACCATCCCCGCCTAGCCCGGGATATCGGGCGCTTCGTCCTCGAAAGCGCCACCGCTCAAGGGGAGATATGGCACAAGCAGGGACTGCCGTTGCGTGTAGCGGTCAACATCAGTCCCCGCCACATGCTCGACCCGCGTTTTCTGGCTGATCTGGAAGAAGCCCTGTCGCGGCACCCCGGACTTCCACCGGACCACCTGGAGGTGGAGGTAACTGAAACCGCGCCTTTGCAGGATTTCAAGAGAGCGAAAGAGGCTCTGATCCACTGCAACCGACTCGGTGTGCGGGTCGGTCTGGACGATTTTGGCACCGGCAACGCCTCCTTGAGCTATCTACAAAAACTTCCCGCGCAAACCATCAAGGTGGATCGGAGCTTTGTTAGTGACATCATCAACGATCCGCATGATCTCGCCATTATCGCCGGTGTCATCACTACCGCGCGCCTGCTCGGCATGGAGGTCATCGCCGAGGGCGTGGAAACCTGCCGTCATGCGGAGCTTCTCACCGAAATGGCCTGTGAACTCGCCCAGGGCTACTGGATCGCCAAGCCCATGCCCGCCGCACAAATCCCCGAATGGGTGTCCCGCTATCAACCGCAATATCTGCCCACGACCGTGACCCCACTAGGAACCGACGACGATCTGCTCAAGTGTCATGCACACCGTGTGCGACAATTCGTGGCGGCTTTGGATGGGTTGGAGGATTTTCCGGATCGTGTTCTGGAGACCGGCGCGGAAGCGCAGTGTCATCTCGGCGTTTGGCTGGCCACAGAGGGCTTGCGTTACCAAAACCATCCAGACTGGCCGGTCATTCATCGGCGACACCACGAATTGCACCGGCTGGCCCGGGAAGCCAAGCCACTCTGGGATAATGGAAAAAGAAAGGAGGCCCAAGATACGGGCAGACGCCTGAATCGGGAAAACGCCGCGCTATTAGCAGAGGTCGAGGCTATGCGAGAGGAGTGAGGGTTTGGGTATAATCATTAGACCTTATGCATCATTGTGTCTCATATTCGTGTTGCCAACACGATCCTATCCTATTGTTTCTGATTTGTTTCCGTTTGCGACCAAACATCAGACAAAACAGTGAATTTCTCCATTTTTAGGTCGGACACGAGTTCGGCCATTCTAGCCGAGTCCTACGTCCGCTACCAGTCTTGACCCACCCTGCAGGCTGCCCCTGAGCACCACCCATCATCCTCGTCGAAGGGTAATCCAACTCAACGTCCGCTATCAGTCTACCGCCGACCATCATGGCTCAACGGCGGCAGGGCAGCGCTAACCGCCCATTCACGGAGTTACACTCCCCCATGCGTCCGCCAGAATTCCATTGGGGTGATTATAGGATATCGATCAGCCAACGCCATAAGGTCTTTGTCTCCCGTGATGAGGTAGTCAGCACCAGACGTCTTGAGAGCGGCCAGCAGAGTGTGCAGCACCGGTTGATCCTTGTCGTCGCGCAAGTGCGGGTCCGACCCAGGCCATGGGGCGATCAGTTCTGCTTGGATGGCCAGAATATCTACCAGATCGCTCATCTCGGCCACCGTCAGCCCATGGCGGTGCGCCAGACGGGGCAGTACCCGGCGCAGTTCATCGAGGATATAGTCTGATAGCAGTACATCGATGGAAGCATGTCGCCACGCGGTCAGGATCTTGCCCGGCACGCTGGCCGGGTATGCTATGCCGGAAAGCAGCACGTTGGTGTCCAGCACCACCCGCAATGCCGCCATGAACGGTTAGTGATCCTCAGCGGAAATGGGCGATTCCCGCCGTTCTTGAGCGAGGGCTGCCTCGATCTCCGCTATCCCTGTAGATTCAGGTACTTGCGAAAATCCCGCTTCGATCCTTTGGCACAGCGCATCAAAGCGACCCTGCATCCGGCGAATGCGCTCGAAAAGACGAGCATCGATGAGCACGGCAACGGGTTTCCCATCTTTGTTAATCATCACGCTGTCGTGGCGATACTGCACCTGGTTGAGCATTTCTCCCAGGTTCTGGCGAAAATTGACCGCGTTGGTTTCCGTAATCATGGCATCACCCTCATTAACCATAATGATCATTATGGTCTCGTGCCATGCCAAGATCAATCTGGCATCGGATCTGTGCCACCACATTACTGAATTAGTCGGCGTTTGGGAGACTCGGGTGCATGCCCTCCGTGGGGGCACACATTGTCGGGAAATCACATCTGTGACATGGTGTTCCCACTCAAAAAATTCCTAAGAGCCGTCACATGCATATCTGGGTTGATGCCGACGCTTGCCCCAACGTCATTAAAGACATTTTGTATCGCGCCAGCGATCGTCTGAAACTGCCCTTGACCCTGGTAGCCAATCAAGCTCTGCGCGTACACCGCTCTGCCTATATCCGCACTGTGGTCGTGCCGAGGGGCTTTGATGTGGCCGATGAGGAAATCGTCCGGCACATCGTAGCGGGTGATCTGGTAATCACCGCCGATATTCCGCTGGCCGCCGCCGTGCTAGAAAAAAACAGCCATGCCCTCAGCCCGCGCGGGGAGCGCTATTCCCCCGACACCATCCACGAGCGCCTGCGGATTCGTGACATGATGGAGCAACTCCCGGGACTCCGGCGTGCGCACTGGTGGCCCCGCTGCCCTGAGCCAAGCGGACCGCCAGGCATTTGCGAATGCACTGGACCAGCTACTGGCCCGCGCCTGATTCTTTGGGCGGCACGGTATAGTCATCAAAGGCCAAGAAGAGGATCGCCTCGCTCATTCGGTAGCCATTCAGGAGATGGGAGAAACGGTTATAACCTGAACATCTCCCGATAGGTGAGCACAGCAGAACAAGGGCCGGAGCATGACTGCCAGGCCACTCAGGCTACGATCGCGCCGTTACTCAAAGAGTCGGAGGTGGATAAGAAGCGGCATAATCGGTTTTTGGAAGAGTTGGGGCTGGCGGGGTCGCCTTGATGGTCGGTGAATACGGTGGGGGCAGGGATGTCAGAAAACGCTGTGATGCCGTCGTTCGCGTCGAGAGGGCGAATGGCGGCAGGGGGTCGGATGATGTCATTGGCTTTCCGCTGTTGAATGTCTGCAATCAGTCTGCTGCCGACCATCCATGGCTCAACGGCGACAGGGCAGCGTAACCGGTCATCCAAGATGGGTGGAGTCTTCTTGCGATGGTAGATAGGCAGCTGGAGTAGCGATTTAAGGTCGTCGATTTGTGGTAGGAAGTTCACTTTTGTTCGGTTTTCACATATTCCTGATATAAATCCCCCTACAGTTTTGGAATGCTTGATCCATTTAGACGAACGCACCAGACGGCATCTTCTTGCGCCATCTGTTACATCGGAAGCGCTGAAGTGTCAAATTTTACGATCACTTAGTGCTTATCCAGGCATTTATTCGCCCAAAATAGGTTCATTTTCACCATGTGCCGATGCCGCAAACAGGTACTTCATAAAGGCACTGACGATTGGGGAAAGCAGTTTTCCCACCGGATAAACCGCATACCACTTGCGCTCTAGAGGAAAACCACGCACGTCGAGAATCACCAGTTCGCCGCTGGCAAGTTCCGCGTGTATCGTACTTGCCGACAGCACGGCAATGCCTAAACCGCCAGCCACAGTCTGCTTGACAGCCTCATTACTTCCAAATTCCATACGTGCTCTGAGAACAACGCCGTGTTGCTCGAAAAACTTTTCTGCGGCCAGACGTGTTCCCGAACCGGGCTCGCGCGAAATAAATGGTGCGTCCCGCAGACGTGATGGCTCGAGGTCTTTTTCCGACGCCAGGGGATGATCCGATCGGGACACCACCACCAAGGGATTATCGGCGAAAGTTTCCGCGACGACGTTTATGTGTTCCGGCGGCTGACCCAGGATGTAGAGGTCGTCCTGGTTACGCGCGAGCCGCTCCAGCAGTGCCTCCCGATTACCAATAAACAAAGCAGTAGCGACACCAGGATGATCCGTACAGAACCCTCCCATCATACGTGGGATAAAATATTTCGCCGTAGAGAGCGTGGCGACCTTCAAGCTGCCCTTCTCCAGTCCCTGGAGGGCGGCTATCTCTTGAGTGAAATATTCCAGTCGATCCAGCACGTCGTGGCAAGCCGACGTCAGCGCTTCCCCCGCTGCGGTCAGGTAGATTTTCTTGCCAATTTGATCAAAAAGCGGCTGGCCGACTGCCTCGGCGAGTTGCCTGACCTGAATAGACAGAGCGGGTGGCGTCAAATGCAGCTCTTCAGCGGCACGGGCGAAGCTCATGTGCCGAGCTACGGCAGCGAAGATCTTAAGTTGGTGCAAGGTTGCATGACGGATAGACATGCCAATAGTAAACCATAGTAAATTATAATAGTAAATATATTTTACTTTTATAAATTGGCAGATCGTCCACAATGCCACTCAAGCATTGGAACCTAGCAGGTGGCTCCAATCACCGTCGTCTACCATGACACAAGGAGAGCAAGCATGGCCGTAAAAAAGTATGAGGCCGGAGTAAAGGAATACCGGCAGACCTATTGGGCCCCCGAGTACGTGCCTTTGGACTCTGATATCTTAGCCTGTTTCAAAATTACGCCGCAACCAGGGGTGGATCGTGAAGAAGCCGCCGCCGCAGTAGCCGCCGAGTCTTCTACCGGCACCTGGACCACGGTGTGGACCGATTTGCTGACTGACATGGATTACTACAAGGGCCGTGCTTATCGCATCGAAGACGTGCCGGGCGATGACACCAGCTTTTACGCATTTATCGCCTATCCCATAGATTTGTTTGAAGAAGGGTCCGTGGTTAACGTATTCACCTCTTTGGTGGGTAATGTGTTCGGCTTCAAGGCCGTGCGTGCGCTGCGCCTGGAGGATGTACGATTCCCGCTCGCCTACGTCAAGACTTGCAATGGACCGCCGCACGGTATCCAGGTCGAGCGCGACAAAATGAACAAATATGGCCGACCGATGCTTGGCTGTACCATCAAGCCCAAACTCGGTCTATCTGCCAAGAATTATGGTCGTGCAGTCTACGAGTGTCTGCGCGGTGGCCTGGATTTCACCAAGGACGATGAGAACGTCAACTCGCAGCCCTTCATGCGCTGGCGCGATCGGTTTCTGTTCGTGGCCGATGCGATCCACACAGCCGAAGCTGAAACTGGCGAGCGCAAAGGACATTATTTAAATGTTACAGCGCCGTCGCCCGAAGAAATGTATGAGCGGGCAGAGTTCGCCAAGGAGCTCAATATGCCCATCATCATGCACGACTTCCTTACGGGTGGTTTCTGTGCCAATACCGGTCTGGCGCGTTGGTGCCGGAAGAACGGTACCCTGCTGCACATCCACCGTGCCATGCATGCAGTGGTGGACCGTAATCCGCACCACGGCATTCACTTCCGCGTACTAGTCAAGGCGCTCCGTCTGTCGGGTGGTGATCACCTGCACACCGGCACGGTGGTTGGCAAACTGGAAGGTGACCGCGCCTCCACTCAAGGATGGGTCGACCTGCTGCGCGAATCGTTCGTCCCTGAGGATCGCAGTCGCGGCATCTTCTTCGACCAGGACTGGGGATCCATGCCAGGCGTGTTCGCCGTAGCCTCTGGCGGTATCCACGTCTGGCACATGCCGTCGCTGTTAGCAATCTTTGGCGACGATGCGGTATTCCAGTTTGGTGGCGGTACGCTGGGGCACCCATGGGGCAACGCTGCCGGAGCAGCTGCCAATCGCGTCGCGCTGGAGGCGTGTGTGGAAGCGCGCAATGAAGGTCGCGATCTCGAGCGCGAGGGCAAGGACATCCTCACCAACGCCGCGAAAGACAGTCCAGAGTTGAAAATTGCTCTGGAAACCTGGAAAGAGATCAAGTTTGAATTCGATACCGTGGACAAATTGGACGTGGTGAACCGCTGATCTTGAGACGGTAATTACAAAGACATACATGCAAACCCGTGCGGCGCGTGGCCCAAGGACTCGCTCCGCGCCAAAGACAAGGATATAGAAAATGGCTGACATTCAAGATTACAACTCGACACCCAAGTACGAAACCTTCTCTTATTTGCCGGCAATGGGACCGGAAAAAATGCGTCGTCAGATCGCCTATCTCGTGAACCAGGGCTGGAACCCCGGCATTGAACATGTAGAGCCTGAACGCGCATCAACATACTACTGGTACATGTGGAAGCTGCCCATGTTCGGCGAGCAGTCAGTGGACACCGTTATTGCCGAACTGGAGGCATGCCATCGCGCCCACCCCGACCATCACGTGCGTCTGATCGGGTATGACAACTACTCGCAGAGCCAGGGCAGCTCCTTTGTGGTGTTCCGCGGGCGATAAGCAAGATGGGTGCGGGGCTATCCAGCGGATGGCCCACGCAGGGGTTTGATGGATACGGAAGGATCAAGGCATGAGCGACTCTATGGCAAACAATATGGTGTCCCCGCGCTCGACACGTGCCGCTGCGCTGGAGCGGCGGCGGGCGCTATCACACAATGGTGCCGCCGCGCTGGGGGCAAAACCATCCGCACCGGCGGCGCGGACAGCGGGCAATGTGGCCGCCATGGAGGCGACAGGGGCTACCGGCAAGTCGCTTTCCCGTGCGCGCCGTGAGGCATTGTCGCAGGGTGGCGCCATAGGGCTTGTGCAGGCCAACTCTACGGCGCATACGGGGATTCGTCTAATTGCCTCGGATATACCGACTGTCACCGCCGCGCCTGTAGAAGCGGCGGCTGCCGCGCAAGGCTTACCCCCCCCGAATGGCTGTGGCTGCAAAGGTAAGGACGCAACTGAAATCGCCGAGCGGGAACAGTTGCTCGAAGCGGTATGCGCGCTGATAGACGAAGACCCGGCATCAGTGGCCGGGCCGAGCGCCTCCGCGGTGCGCAAACTCTGCCAGGAGCGTCGCCGCGCGCTTTCCACCCAGGGAAAGGTAGCGCCGTCTTGTAGCCGTGTTTCACGTACATCGCACAACAGCGGTCAGCCCGACGCCTTGGCAGGATTGAGCGGGCGCGACGCGGCCCAGGCTCGCCGTGAAGCCATGTGTCAGCAAGGACGCGGCGACCAGTCCGCGTATCGACCCAGCGGCCGGACCCGTCAGAAGCCTGCAGCACCTTCCAAAGTGGAGCAAGGAACTACCCTGAGTGGTACTACCGTGACCGGCACCCAGGTGGAGCGTAGCGCCAAGGTCACGGGTGCCGAGCCGGGCAGTTGCCGGGCCATCACCGGCACTGAATATATCGGCACCGAGCAATATAGCGCATTGTGCATCGCCATCCCGGAACCGGCCCCAGCTAAGGTTGGCGCAGGCCGGACCACCCGAGGCCAGCGTGTGAGTGGCGTCGAGCTTGGGCACAGCGTGAAGGTCACCGGAGATGAATACGGCACTTGTAAGGCCGTGACCGGCACCGAATATCTCAGCGCCGACAAATTTGAATCCTTTTGCGCATCCCGGCCAGCGCTGACGCCGGCCAAGGTCAGCGTAGTCGCCACCGAGGCTGGTCAGCGCGTGAGTGGAACCGAAGTCGGGCGCAGCGCCAGAGTGACCGGGGATGAGCCCGGATCCTGCCGCAAGCTTACCGGCAGCCAATATTACCAGCCGGAGTCGTTTGGCAGCCTGTGTCGCGACGGCGGCAGCGCTCCACACAAGGTGAGCGTGATGAGTACGCTACGCGAGCATGCTTTGACGGGTACGGAGACCGCCCCTGGAAACCGCGTGACGGGTACGGAACGTGGAGTGTGCGCCAGTGTGACGGGCACAGAATCTGCCGGACTGGCGCAGTATCAGGCCTGTAACCGCAAGCCCGTTTCTGTACCGGAAAAAGTCGGCGTGATGCGCACTTGGCACGAGCAGCCGGTATCCGGCACGTCGGTGGAACGCAGCCTCAAGGTCACCGGGGATGAATATGGCGGTTGCCAGCCTGTCACGGGCACGGAATATGCGGGTCCCGATCAGTACGCAGCATTTTGCGCCCCGGACCACCAGGCCACAGCACGGGCTCTGATGGCGAGCCAAAGTGGCGTCGCCGATGCGATGATGACCGGTATCCGGCTGGGACCGGACAGCAAGGTGACCGGCTCCGCTCGTGGTGAAGGGCAGGTTTTGAGTGGCACCCCTTATGCGAGCACTGATCAGCGGGCACTGCAGAAGAGTGGAGATGGGACGCGGATGCATCCACTCACCCGTGGCCCGGTCGATGCACCGCATACGGCAGTCGCTGCCCCGGAGGTGGCAGCAGTCTGCGGAAATTTTAGCGTCACGACTCCCGCGCGCAGCGCGCAGGAGAGACCGCTCAGCCGAGTTACCGGTACCGCCTATAGCGCGGTGGGACGCATTACCGGTCCGGTGAATCTTGCGGCTGGTCTGGTTTCCGGCACACCTGAGTTCCGTTATCGCGATGAGGCCTACGACGGTGCCGTGCCAGCGACCGCCGCAACAGAAGTGCCGCGCAGTCGCCTCACCGGAGACGGGCGCGAGGGCGGTTTTGCCATCACGGGGGCGGCATGGAGGCGCAATGAAAGCATTACCGGCACCGAAGGCACCTCCACGCGCCGCAACCCGACCTTGCGTGGAGATCAACGCGGTACGGTGCTTGGGGCTTCCCAGATGAAAGACCGCGAGCGGCCGGCGTTGCCCATCAGCCGAGTGACCGGCAGCAGCGGCAACGATGCCAAAGGCTCTTCTATCACCTATTCCGGCGGTGCACGAGGTTGATGTGATACCGACGGCGACTGTACGCCCACCCACGCAGCACGGACCAGAGATTGCGATGAATACGAGAAACCGTCCCGGGCGGCATGTGAGCCCTCAGCCAGGAGCAAACCGACCACCTTACGGTCTGGGTACGCCGGCCAGCACGCTGCAAGCGCGGCCGCAGCAACCGGTATTTGCAGCGCGCGACCTTGTGCTCAGCCCGAAGAGTGCACCCAACCCGGCCTGCGCGACAGACCCGGCACGGCCTTGTCGGCACCCGCTCGCCAATGAGTTGGAGAACCACCGCCTGCTGGCCCACGAACAGGCGGTGAAGGGGCACTTCGCAGCCATCATTCCGGCGCTGAAGCACCTTGCCGCCCAGCAGCATGAGGCCGATTTTCTCGAACGCGCACAGCGCGTTGCCCACACGGATCTTGGCTTCATGTTGCCCGCTGGCATTCTGGAGGATGCCTGGATAGCTAACCTGGATATGCGCGCGCTGTATGGAGCGTGCGTCATGCACACCATTCGCCTGATGGCGGAGCAAACGCAGGCCGTGCCGCAGAATTCAGACGAGGTGACTTCGTTCTTGCTCGACTGTGGCTACCACGCGGTGGATATCACGCCGTGCTCGGACGGGCGTTTGAAGGGCCTGGTGCGATACATACTGCGCCTGCCCGATGACGCGGTGCGCAGCCGCAAGGCTTACGCCGGTGCCATGTTCGACGTGGAAGCCAACGTCAAACGCTGGATCGAGACCGAACTGATGCGCTATCGCGAAGGCTGGCCGGTGACTGCGGATGCGGGTACGCGCTACCTAAAATTAGTGGTGTACCACTGGAGCAGTTCCGACCCCACCCACGAGGGTTGTGCTGCCCATCACAGCAACGAGAGGGATGCAGCAGAAGCGGGCCTGGGGCGGTTGCGTGAATTTCGTCAGGCCATCGAAAACAGTTTTTGTTGCGGTGCCTCGGTGGACACCTTGCTGATTGGGGTCGATACGGATACCGATGGCATCAAAGTGCATGTGCCCGACGCGGATGGCGAAATGAGTTTATATCGCTGGGTCAGCAATCTGACGTTATATAAAGAAACGGTTAACGATGATGCCAGCAGTGCACGACTCAAGGTGTATCAGGCGATTCAAGCCGCCAGCGCTACGGACGGATGGGGCAAGGGCAACGGCGAGCCACACGAGGGTATGCGCCGACTCATTGCCACGCTACTGATCAACAACCTGTCGCAGATTGAGTATGTATGCGGCAACTGGGGTGGGCGCTACCCGGACATCGGCCATAACGAGCGATTCATCAGCGTGGGGGATGGGTTCGAGGAATTCCAGGTACGCAACCTGGCGTATTTCGTTTACTTGCACACGGTGGAAGAAGGAGGGCCGGATCTGGATGTGGGCCTTCAGATTTTCAGCAAGCTTAATGTCCTGCACGGATTACCCGTGCCAGTGGCGATTCATTTCCGCTATGACCGTCGCGTGCCCGGCAGTCGCGAACGCACTGTAGAACGCTGTCAGCGGGTCAAAGCCGCGATCGAGGCGCGCTATGCGGAATTGCATCGGCAGGGTTTGCTGGTATGCGGCATGACCGTGCAGGACAAGCCCTCGGGCAGCCCGATCGAACCGGTCGAGGCGAATGGCGCCTCAGCATTGCGGAGCGCACGATGAAGATTTGTCAGGTGGAAAAAACCCTGGTTTCGACCAACCGGATCAAGGAAATGGGGCACCGCCCACTGCTGGTGGTCAAGGAAAAAGGCGGTGCAAGAAGCATCGCCGTGGATGCGGTGGGGTGTGTCACTGGCGACTGGGTGATTTGCGTGGGCTCGTCTGCAGCGCGCGAAGCGGCGGGCAGTAAAGACTTTCCGAGCGATCTTACCATCGTCGGCATCATCGACCACTGGTCGGAAGATTAGGATATCCGATATGGACATTATGCGCGTCGTCTCTGATCTCGTGGCCACCCGGCGAATACCCGGGCTGCAGAATGCATCGCTCCGGGTACTCACCGATGCGAAAGGCAGGATCAGCGTGGCCGCCGACCCGGTAGGTGTGCCGCCAGGCAAATGGGTGATTGCCGTGAGCGGTTCGGCAGCCCGTTACGCTGCGGGAGATTACCGGATACTGACTGACCTGACCATCGCCGGGATCATTGATCATTGGGACCCCAGCGGTAGCCAGACAGGAAACTAACCATTTTTTTAACCGAAAAGGAGTAGTGGACATGGCAAACGTAAGCGGAGTGGCACTGGGTATGATCGAGACGCGCGGCCTGGTGCCGGCGGTTGAAGCGGCAGACGCTATGACCAAGGCGGCGGAAGTGCGCCTGGTGGGTCGCCAGTTCGTGGGCGGTGGTTATGTCACCGTGCTGGTGCGCGGTGAGACCGGTGCGGTGAATGCGGCGGTGCGGGCCGGGGCGGATGCGTGTGAGCGTGTCGGCGACGGACTGGTGGCCGCCCATATCATCGCCCGCGTACACAGTGAAGTGGAGAATATTCTGCCCAGCAGCCCGGTGGAATGAGCAGTATTACTTGAGTCAACTGAACCAGAGAAGGAGTAATGAAAATGGCAAACGTCAGTGGAGTGGCACTGGGTATGATCGAGACGCGCGGCCTGGTGCCGGCGATTGAGGCGGCAGACGCGATGACCAAGGCGGCGGAAGTGCGCCTGGTGGGTCGCCAGTTCGTGGGCGGTGGTTATGTCACCGTGCTGGTGCGCGGTGAGACCGGTGCGGTGAATGCGGCGGTGCGGGCCGGGGCGGATGCGTGTGAGCGTGTCGGCGACGGTCTGGTAGCCGCCCACATCATCGCTCGCGTACACAGTGAAGTGGAGAATATTCTGCCCAGCAGCCCGGTGGAATGAACCGTATTATTCGAATCAACCGAACCGGAACATGGAGTGATGGAAATGGCAAACGTCAGCGGAGTGGCACTGGGTATGATCGAGACACGCGGCCTAGTGCCGGCGATTGAGGCGGCAGACGCGATGACCAAGGCGGCGGAAGTGCGCCTGGTGGGTCGCCAGTTCGTGGGCGGTGGTTATGTCACCGTGCTGGTGCGCGGTGAGACCGGTGCGGTGAATGCGGCGGTGCGGGCCGGGGCGGATGCGTGTGAGCGTGTCGGCGACGGACTGGTAGCCGCCCACATCATCGCCCGCGTGCACTCAGAGGTAGAAAACATACTACCGAAGACGCCCGATGCCGGTGACAGCGGCCTGGATGGCGTGGTCAGCCAGTCACTCAGCTAGCGCCGGCGCGGCCATGGCGAACGATCCGCGAATGACGGGCTACCTGACGCGCGCGCTCAGTGCCGAGATGGCCGCCGTGCAACAGTATCTCACCCAGGCCAGCCTGACCGCCATGTGGCAGTTGAAGGAATACAGTAGCCGTTTCCGCCGTGATGCGGAAGAAGAGCTCGGACATGCACAGCAATTGATTGAGCGCATGTTGATATTGGGTATTGCTTCCAATGGTACGCAACTGCCGCCCATTCGTCCGGGTCGATCCCTGGAGGAAATGCTACTGATCGATCGCGGACTGGAGATCGACGTGATCCGCCTGTATGAAGAAGCGGCCCACTACTGCGCCCGCATGCGCGCAGAAGAGTTACAAGCCTTGTTCGCCGGTCTGCTGCAAGAGGAATTGGGTCACTTGCGCGACCTGGATCACCTGTTGATCGAGATGCATCAAGGAGCAACATCATGAACGCTGTAAAGGATCTGAATGCGGCCTCATCAGTTCCACAGGAACGTCTGCCCACGCTGAACTGGCGATTTGAGTTTGGAAGTTACGTTCAGACACGCCATTTTCTGGATCAAATGGCTGATCTGTCCAAACGCGAGGGCTACTATCCGAATGTGAGCTTCGGCAAAACCTACGTCAACATCAGTATTGATGCCGAAGGTCGGGCTGAGCTGGCCGAGCGCAACTCCAGCTTCACTGGTGAGATGGAAGCGCTGGCCGCTACGGAAAGAACCTAAACCGGCGGACCGATAGAATCGGCACCAGGGGCAAGCATGGCGGACAGCATCATCGCGGTAATCAACCAAAAGGGCGGTACCGGCAAGACTACCCTGGCGCTGAATCTCGCGGCGGGCTTGGCTCGGCGGGGTTCTACTCACCTGGTAGATGCCGATCCTCAGGGTTCGATCAGTCAGTGGGTCGCCATGGCAGATGGTAACGCCGGACTGCCGCCGGTGGCGCAGGCTGGTCGTGATCCCTTCGCTACCATTGCGCAACTGGCATGCACCTACCGCTACGTGGTGGTGGACTGCCCGCCTGCCATTCAGGGTGACGTGGTCGCAGCGGTGATGCGCTCGGTTCAGGTGATATTAATTCCGGTGTTGCCCTCCCCGATTGATCTGTGGGCCAGCGTGGGGATGGCGGCGGCAGTAGGCGAGGCCCGGCGGTTGAATCCAGACTTGCGCGCAGGACTGGTGCTGAATCAACTGGAATCGCGTAATGCCCTGTCCCGCGCCATGCGCGAGGCCCTGGCGGAGTTCGACGTACCGATATTGCAGGCCGGCATGCAGCGGCGTGCGGCTTACCGCAGCGCTGCGGTCGAAGGGATAAGCGTCTACGGACTGGGCAAACGCGCCCAAACAGCCGTAGCGGATATGGAAGCGATCATTGAGGAGGTCTTATGCCTGTGAAGAAATTGGGATCCAAACTGGCGCAAGGGGTACGCCAGGTTCAAGCGCAGCAAGTCGAGGAGTCGGCACCGATAGTAGACGCGTGTGCTGCTGCGGCACCAGACGCCCAACCGAATGGTCTGAGCACGGTCCGTCCGGGCGAGAAGCCTCCGCCATTATCGAACTCCACTGAGGAAAAACGGCCCTCTGCACCTCGCTCAGAACATCAGCAGAGGCTGCACCCGCGTCGGGTTTGGCCAGATTAAACGCCTCATTTTTGGCTTCAGGAGTGAAAAATGTCACCAGAAATTGATCAATATCTCGTTCGTAATATGCCTTATTACCGCACCGTAGCCGACGAAGTCGACCTGTACGAAGCCGCCTATTCGGTACGCATGCCAATGATGCTGAAAGGACCCACAGGCTGCGGGAAAACGCGCTTTATTGAATACATGGCGTGGAAACTGGGTAAGCCACTGATCACTGTGGCGTGTAACGAAGATATGACGGCATCCGACCTGGTCGGCCGTTTCTTGCTCGACGCTTCCGGCACCCGCTGGCAGGACGGCCCGCTGGCCATTGCCGCGCGTTTTGGAGCCATCTGCTATCTCGACGAAGTGGTGGAAGCCCGCCAGGACACCACGGTGGTGATCCACCCGCTCACCGACGCGCGGCGTGTGCTGCCGCTGGAGAAGAAGGGCGAACTGGTGCAGGCCCATCCCGATTTCCAGATAGTAATTTCCTACAACCCGGGCTATCAGAGTCTGATGAAAGACCTGAAACAGTCTACCAAACAGCGTTTCGGTGCACTGGATTTCAACTATCCTGCACACGACATAGAAACCGAGATCGTCGCCCACGAAACCGGCGTCAGCGTTGAAATCGCCGGCAAGCTGGTGTCCATCGCCGAACGCGCGCGCAACCTCAAGGGACATGGTCTCGACGAGGGTATCTCCACACGCATGCTGATCTACGCTGGCAGTCTCATTACCAAAGGTGTGGAGCCCCTGGCGGCGTGCCACATGACGTTGGTGCGCCCGATCACCGATGATCCCGACATGCGCGATGCGCTTGACGCGGCGGTGAGTACGTTTTTCTGATATCCGGAGCCGAAAATGGCGGTCGAACTCGAAAAGTACCAGGACATATTGGCCGAACTCGGGGAGCACGCCGTCGAAGTGCTGCGTGCCTCCTGGGATGAGGCAGCGCGAGTATTCACCCCGCGTGGACTGGAAAATTACTATTTGAATGGCGCGACCAGCCTGAAATCCCTGGGACGCGGCACTGATCTAGTGGTGTCGTTCATTCAGAGCGCACCGGCGGTGGCGCACGAACTGGGCGAAGATGCCGTCCGCGAAATGCTGGCCGCCGCCATCAAGATGTACTCCAAGACCAGCGCTACCGTCATTGCCGCGATGTTTTCCAGCAGTCCCGTGGCGGCTGCGCGGCTGGGTGATCCGGAGCTGTTCCGTGGCTATTTGCACTTGCTCGACACCCTGCTCGCGCAAGCTCCGCGCGGCGTGCGTCCGATGCTGGATCACCTCAGCACACTCCTGGGCCAGCTTACCCTGGGCGGGCTGCGGCGCTGGGCGCTGTGGGGCGCGCAGGCGCACAAGACCGACTTCGACGGCCAGGCAAAATATTTCGCGCTGGAAAGCCCGGAATCCATCGGCGTACTGCAAAAAGAGCGCAAGGGCACACTGTTCATCGATGTGCAGCGCCGCATCAGCATGTATTTGCGCGCGCTATGGGGCCGCGATTTCTTCATGCGTCCCACCAGCGGCGACTTCGAGCAGCGCGAAGGCTACCGCCCCTCGATCGAGGGGTACATCATACATCTCCCCGATGCGTATGATGATCTGGTGTGGCAGGCACCGTCAGGTGAGGAAACGCACATTCACGGCATTGAGCTATACCGCGCCAGTGCCGCCCACGCGGCCTGCCATCAGGTATACACCACAGACCAATTCGACAGCACTGGGCTAAGTACATTGCAGAGTGCGCTTATTGGCCTGATCGAAGATGCGCGCGTGGAAACCATTGCCCTCAAGCAATTTCCTGGCCTCAGGCACATTTGGTTGCCGCTGCACACGGCAACGCCCGCGTCTGGCAATGAAGCCGCGTCCTTGATGGCGCGTCTGGCGCATGCACTACTAGACCCGGATTACCGCGATGACCATCCTTGGGTGGCGATGGGTCGCCAGATATTCAGCGAGCAACAGGAACGGCTGGTCTCCACCGAATGGTCGCGGGAGGTCGGGCTGCGCCTTGCCGCGGAAATGCTGCAGCTCGGTGTGGCCTATTCAGCCACTACTGATGTGCCAGATATCCCCTACCGCGATGACAACCGTTATATGTGGGAGTTCGAGGATATCCGCGCAGACGGGCAGGTAATCGCCGGCGTCACCACACAGCAAATCCGCAAGTACGTCAGCGTGATGGAAATGGTCAACGCCCTCGACGTGCCCGGCGCAGGCGACGACGCGAACGAAATATGGGTGCTATCCAGCGAATTTTTCCGCGACGAGGAACCCACCAGTCTGAACCAGCAAGAGGGGCGCGAGCCACCGCCGGATCCCTACCATTACCCGGAGTGGGACTACCAGATGCAGATGGAGCGCCCAGAGTGGTGCACCGTACTGGAAAAGCGTGCCAAGAGTGGCACGTTGGAGACCATCCATGAAATTGTGGCCAAGCACAAACCTATCATCGGCCGACTCAAGTTTCTGATCGAAGCATTGCAGCCGCAAGGTGTGCAGCGCCTGCGCAAGCAGGAGGATGGCGACGAAATCGACCTGAACGCCGCTGTGCGCGCCATGATCGAGATGCGTATGGGCGAGCAGCCCGATCCGCGCATCATGATGCGCAATGTGCGCAAGGTGCGTGATCTCTCGGTGCTGCTGCTGATCGACTTATCCGAATCTACCAATGACCCGGTGCTGGGTTCGGACAGCACCGTGTTACAACTGGCACGTGAGGCCACGGTGCTGCTCGCCGATGCCCTCGACAAGATCGGCGATCCCTTCGCCATTCATGGATTCGATTCAAACGGCCGCCACGATGTGGAATATTTTCGCTACAAGGATTTCGGTGCGTCTTACAACGATCAGGCCAAATCCCGCCTGGCAGGTATGAGCGGACAGTTATCCACGCGCATGGGCGCGGCGATCCGTCATGCCGGCTCGATTTTGAAACGTCAGCCCAGCAACAAAAAACTGTTGCTGGTGATCACCGACGGTGAGCCGGCGGATAACGATGTGCGCGATCCCCAATACCTGCGATATGACGCCAGGAAAGCGGTGGAAGAGCTGACTCAAGCCGGCATCGCTCCCTACTGCCTGAGCCTCGATCCCAGAGCCGACCAGTATGTATCCCGCATTTTTGGCGCGAAGAACTATGTGGTTCTGGATCACGTGCAGAGGCTGCCCGAAAAGTTGCCGATCCTCTACATGGGCCTCACCCGATGAAAAACCTGCCGCGCGATGAAGGGTGAGCGATTTGTGCAGTGTCAGGCATTACAGGGGGTAGATCCTGTGATGCGACGGTCAGAACGGAAATCTTTCCGTATAGGATTTATTCGGAGGGTAGCGTTATGCCTTTGGTGCACATGAAAGATCTTCTGAACCATGCCTATGCGCACGGATACGCGGTAGGTGCTTTCGACGTCGTGAATCTGGAGTTCGTGGAGGGCGTCATGGCCGCTGCCGAGCGGTCTCGCGCACCCGTCATCCTCTCTCTAGCTGAGTCGCAACTGGAACACTATGACTTCGAACTGCTGATGTCAGGGGTAGAGGCAGCGGCACGCCGTAGCTCGGTACCCGTGGCCCTTCATCTTGACCGTGGGGCAAACCTGGAAGCGGCGGTGCGGGCCATCCGCCTGGGCTGCAACGGCGTGATGGTGGATGCCTCCCAGTCGACCTTCTCCGATAACCTGGCGCATACGAAGACCGTAGTCGAGATGGCCCATGCCTGCGGTGTGCCTGTCGAAGGGGATTTGGGTTACATCCCTGACGCAACGGATATGAACGCCCAAGGGCGTTCTGCCACGTTACCCTACACCACTGTGGCCGAGGCGAAAGGCTTTGTCGAGCGCACGGGAATAGACTTCCTCGTGGTGTCCATTCGGGCGGAACAGAGCTGTCCAAAGGGTAAAGCCAAGCTGGATATTCAGCGCCTTCGCAGCATCAACCAGGCACTTGGTATTCCGCTGGCAATCCACTGCAGGACCCGGCTCGACGATGACCAATTTCGGCGACTCATTGTCCATGGCGTGGCCAAGATCAACTACGTTACCGCGCTGGCCGAAGCCGCGAACGCGGCGATCCGCGCCCGGGCAAGATCGGCGCCGGGTGCTGGCTACCTGGATTTGGTTCAGGGCGTTGGTGCGGCGATCAGTGCCGAGGCTGAGCGCTGTATGCGCGTGTGGGGTGCTGCCGGGCGGGCCGCTGAGGTGTTGGCATGCTGTCGACCGTGGGCACCCGTGGAACACCTGGTCATCCATAATGTTATTGGCATTTCTGAACAGGAAGTAACCGCGATGATGATCGAGGGGCAGCAGACGCTGAGCACCATTCCGGGAGTGCGGTCAGTGATTACGGGTAAGGCGATGAGAGAACGCGCTCAATACCGCTACTGCTGGCAGGTGCGTTTTGCGGCACCGGAAGTGATTGATTCCTACCACGGGCACCCAGACTATGTAGCCTTCACCAACCGGCGTTTCCGACCCGTGGCCGACAGAGAAATCAGCATCGACTACGCCATGGAAAGCTTATGAAAAACATTCAATACGCCATTGAGTCGGATATGGCAGGCCTCGCCGGGCTCTTTGTTACCGGCACTGACACGGGCGTCGGCAAAACCTGGGTGGCGGCGGCACTGACCCGTCTCCTGGTGCAGCGGGGCCTATTGGTGCGCCCGCGCAAACCGGTGGAATCCGGGTGTGCCTCGGGCGAGGATGGCCTGCTGCCCCAGGACGCTGTCGCGCTCTGGGAGGCTGCGGGCAGTACCGAATCGCTGCAACAGGTTTGTGCTTATCCACTGCGGGCGGCGCTCTCACCGGAGCGGGCTGCTGTCCTGGAGGGTCGGACGCTGAATCTGGATCAACTGGTGACCGCTTGCCGGTCAGGCATTGGCGCAGACAACTTCTTGCTGGTGGAAGGGGCTGGCGGCCTGCTCTCCCCGCTGGCGGCGGGAACCACCAACGCCGACTTGGCCGCCGCACTGCGGCTGCCGGTGCTGGTAGTAGCCGCCGATCGCCTCGGCGTCATCAACCACACCCTGCTCACTGTGGAGGTATTACAGCACCGAGCATTACCACTGGTTGGCGTGGTGCTCAATCAAGCGGGGCCGATGACCGATCCGCTCATGGATAACGACGCAGACTTGGCGCACTGGCTGGACTGTCCGGTGGAGCGGGTGCTGCATCGGCCGGGGCACCAGGCACCCGCGTGGACGGGCATTGGTCCGTTTCTTCACGGCTTGGCCAACCGGCTCGCGGCCGCCCATGCCACGCCAAAAGCGATCCCTACCGCAAACTGCGCGGCGCAGGAATGAACCAGAGGGCCATTCTGTGCGATGTGAACAGGGCTCTGGCTGAAGACAAAGAGATACACCCGCTCGCCTACAACCCAAATTTAGCCTTTATTGGCCGGAACACTGTCTGGCTGAGACTCCACCGGCAGCGGTGGGAGTGGTCCTCTCATGACCAGCGTTCGCCGCTGCCAGCCGCGGCGGGGAGCAACTAAACCATGCCTTCGAGTAAGAAATTGCTCGCCGCCATGCAGCGGGCTGCGGAGATCCTGCGCAGCGGCGGCCTCGTCGTCTTCCCCACTGAGACGGTCTACGGCCTCGGGGCCGATGCGAAAAACCCCGCCGCCGTGGCCCGCATTTTCGCGGCGAAGGGTAGACCGGCTGATCACCCGCTGATCGTGCATATGGCACGGCGCGATCACCTTAGCCAATGGTCCAGGGATATCCCGCCAGCGGCCTTTCGCCTCGCGCAGCGTTATTGGCCAGGTCCACTTACCGTGATCCTGCGCCGCGCCTGCCATGTGCCCGATGGGGTCACCGGTGGTCAGGATACGGTAGGACTGCGGGTTCCCGATCATCCCCTCGCCCTGGCGCTGCTCGAGGCTTTTGGCGGCGGCATCGCCGCTCCTTCGGCCAACCGTTTTGGCCAGGTAAGCCCCACCACCGCAGCACACGTGCGCGAGGAGCTGGGCGATGCCGTGGATCTCCTTCTGAATGGCGGACCTTGTCGGGTCGGCATTGAGTCCACCATTCTCGACCTGAGCGGGCAGCAGCCCCGGCTGCTGCGTCCAGGCGCGATTACGATTGCCGAGCTCGAAGCTGTCCTGGAGCAGCCCGTCGCATCACCGGGAAACAATGCGCCACGGGCGCCGGGGATGCTGCGCTCCCATTATGCCCCGAACACGCCCCTCTACTTAGTGCCGGCTGTGAATCTGGAAGCGGAAATATGCCGACGCCTTAGGCAGAGACAGCGCGTTGCAGTGCTGGCGATGCCCGCCACACTTCTGCCAGAATCCTGCCCCCGGCACCCTATGCCGACCCACCCAACCGGGTGGGCCCGCGAACTCTATGCACAGTTACGTGCGCTGGATAAGCAAGAGCTCGACGCCATACTGATTGAGAAACCGCCCACCGGAGCGGACTGGCAGGCGGTAAGCGATCGATTGGGACGCGCCGCTTCAGCGCATCGTGTCCCTTGAGAAGATGCATCCGCAGTATCGGACGCCGTCAGGCAAAGGAGGCGCATGCAACACTGCATTCCATAGAAAATGGCAGTTGAAAACATGTTGCCTCCCTTGGAATGAGCAGCGCGCCACCAACTTATCGGTATAATAACCATTCTGCTTGCGCGCGTCGCGCCAACGTCTCCACTTTATGGTAAAGAATCCCTCCAGAATCTTCGCCGTTATCCTTTTCGCTTCGCTGAAATTACCTCATAGACGACCATTCGGCTTTGCCCATATCAATCTGTCACAGCTCCCTTACTTGCCGAGGATACCAATTTGGCATATTTCGCCAAAACGCCGCGAGTGTGGCGCGGCGCGGGTGCTTGCCAGGCGGTGCGTCGGCGTCCGATTTCTTCATCAGACACATTGAGTTGCAGCAAACGCTGTTCGGCGTCTATGGTCACCGAGTCTCCCTCAATGACTAGGGCGATCGTGCCCCCCACTGCGGCTTCCGGCGCGACATGACCGACCACCATGCCGTATGTGGCGCCGGAAAAGCGGCCGTCAGTAATAAGGCCAACCGAATCGCCCAATCCTTCGCCGATGATCGCCGAGGTGGGGGATAACATTTCGCGCATACCGGGTCCGCCCTTGGGTCCTTCGTAGCGGATGACCACGACATCGCCGGACTTGATTTTCTGCGCCAGGATCGCTTCCATGCAAGACTCCTCGGATTCAAAAACGCGTGCCGGGCCAGTGATCTTGTGCGCCATAAAGCCGGTGGTTTTCGCCACAGCGCCTTCCGGCGCGAGATTGCCCTTCAGGATGGCGAGGTGCCCTTGGGCATAAATGGGATTGTTCCACGGACGTATCACCTCCTGATCCGTGCGCGGTTCTGTCGGTACCGTCTGTAAAACTTCCGCAACAGTCTGACCGGTGATGGTCAGCGCATCACCGTGCAACTCGCCATGGGCGAGCAATATTTTCATCACCTGGGGAATGCCGCCCGCCTGATGCAGATCGGTGGCGACGTAACGGCCCGATGGTTTTAGGTCGCAAAGTACGGGCACATGCCCGCGCATGGCCTCGAAATCATCAATCGTGAGTGGTACCTGTGCCGCATGCGCAATGGCCAGCAGATGCAATACCGCGTTGGTGGAGCCGCCCACTGCCATGGCCACCGCAATGGCGTTTTCAAATGCCTGACGCGTCAATATCTGGCGCGGCAGGATTTGTTTTTTGATTGCCGTTACCAATACCTCCGCGGACTGCGCCGCACTCTCCGCCTTTTCCGCATCCTCCGCCGCCATGGTGGAGGAGTACGGCAAGCTCATGCCCATGGCTTCGAAGATGGAAGACATGGTGTTGGCGGTATACATGCCGCCGCAGGAGCCCGCGCCAGGGCAGGCGCGGCGCTCAATCTCCAGCAGTTCTTTTTCGTCAATGTCACGGACGGTGTACTGCCCCACTGCTTCAAAGGCGCTCATGATGGTCAGATCACGATCTTTATAGTGGCCCGGTTTGATGGTACCACCGTAAACGAAAATCGCCGGAATGTTCATGCGGGCGATAGCGATCATTGCGCCCGGCATGTTCTTGTCGCAGCCGCCGAGGGCGAGCACACCGTCCATGCTCTGGCCTTGGCACACCGTTTCAATGGAATCGGCGATCACTTCGCGCGACACCAGCGAATATTTCATGCCTCCAGTGCCCATCGAAATGCCGTCGGAAATGGTGATGGTGCCAAACGTTTGCGGCATCGCACCAGCCGCATTGAGCGCGGCTTCCGCCCGCGCAGCAAGTGCACCGATGCCGATATTGCAGGGCGTGATCGTGCTGTGCGCGTTCGCCACGCCGACGATAGGCTTGTCGAAATCCCCATCGCCAAACCCCACCGCGCGCAGCAGGGCCCGGTTGGGTGAGCGCTGCACGCCCTGGGTGACAGTCTTGCTTCTGCGGTTGTCAGACATTCGTACTCTCCTAATCATGTAGTCCACAGCGAAACGCAGCGGAAAGTTCTGGTTAAATGCGGGCCACTACCAGGAATGGCGTAACTGGAATCTTGCGGGCTGACAAGGTGCTTGCTCATATTGCCACTTGCCACGTTATCATTTCTCCAGCGCGCAACGGCACGACTGTGTCCTGCCCGAAACACAACTCCTCAGGCACCGTCCAGCTCCGCTGCTCCAGGGTGAGGGCGTCCCTGTTGCGCGGCAACCGGTAGAAATCCGGTCCGTGGAAGCTCGCAAAAGCCTCCAGTCGGTCAAGCGCATCGGCTCGCCCAAATATCTCTGCGTAGAGCTCAATCGCCGCATGTGCGGTATAAATGCCAGCGCAGCCGCAGGCGGACTCCTTGGCTTGACGCGGATGCGGCGCACTGTCGGTGCCGAGAAAAAACTTCGGGTTGCCGCTCGTGGCTGCGGCGACAAGCGCTGCGCGGTGCGTCTCGCGCTTCAGGAGCGGCAGGCAGTAATGATGTGGCCGTAACCCGCCCTCGAATAGCGCGTTGCGGTTGAGCAGCAGATGGTGCGCGGTAATCGTCGCGGCGATGGTGTTGGGCGCCTGTTGGACGAACTCGACCGCCGCGTGTGTGGTGATATGCTCCAGCACCATGCGCAGGCCGGGAAAATCGCATGTCAACGGCATGAGATGCCGGTCAATGAATACCGCCTCACGGTCAAACACGTCGATGGACGGATCAGTCACTTCACCATGCAGCAACAGCGGCAGATCCTGTTTTTCCATCGTCGCGAGCACTGAATAGACGCGCTTCAAATTGGTTACACCACTCTCCGAATGCGTGGTCGCGCCGGCCGGATAATACTTGACTGCCTGCACAAAACCACTGTGTTTTGCCTTCTCAATTTCTGCTGCCGACATATTGTCTGTGAGATAAAGCGTCATGAGCGGCTCGAAGTGCATATCTGCTGGGAGTGCCGCGAGGATGCGGTCGCGGTAGGCCTGCGCCAAATCGACCGTCGTGATCGGGGGGTGGAGATTGGGCATGACAATGGCGCGCGCAAAGCGCCTCGCCGTGTCGGGGAGCGCCGAGGCCATCACCGCTCCGTCACGAAGATGCAGATGCCAATCGTCGGGGCGTACGAGGGTCAGTTGGTTCACCGTTGGTGCCGATGGCCCACCTAGGTCAGCGTGGCAGTATATCGAAGGGTCATTGACTCTATATGTCATTGTTTCTCATTCTGAACTTTCCAATCATCGCTCATCTTCCTGTCATGCAAAATCAACGTGTAACCATTCGCTTCAGATTTTCAACATGTCCATTGATTCTCTTACCCCCTGAAAGTCGAATGCGTACATCATTGAGCCTTATTTTCTCAATGGTGCAACCATTCGCCCTGTAAGGACAAACTGCCCGTATCCGGGTCGCAAAAAATTGGGCCGGCAATCCGAAGCGGATACAGACGATTCAGTTGGTTGATCTCTGCATGCACTTGTTCCATTGGCGTACCACGCGCGAAGACCGGTGAATAAGCGCCAACGGTTCCGGTGTCTCCCTGCGTAAGCGCAATCAGCGCATCAAGCAGTAGGTTATGGGAAAGCGCCATCCCCTCATTGGTCTCCAGGCATACCGCCTCGATCGAGGCGACCGACCAGATACCCCACAAGGCAAAAATTTCCCGCATCGTTAAAAGAAGGGTCTGAGTGGCTGACAATGGCCGTACCCACCCTTGAGGAAGGCTGGTGACTGTGTGTTCATCCATCCAGGCGCCCAAGAAACGTTCATTGGCAAAGGAATCGCTTTGGCGACTGCGACAAAACGCGAGAAACTCCTCGACCTGTCGGCAGGCGCTGGCAAGGTCGTCCGTTCTCCGCACGAAAAGAAACAGACGTGCTACTGGAACATCCCGTACTTCCTCGGTAATGGTTGTCATGATGGGATACTCCTCAATTCAGGCTGCCGTCACATGGCTGTCATGTGCCGTTTCCGATTCACGGATTGCACCAGTCGCAGTGCCCCGCCGGAGTGGCCTTCTCCAGTCGTTCCCGCGCGACCTGGTGGCCACATCTGGCACAACGGTGGATGTCCGCCCTGGCTTCCCTGGTCGGGGCGCCGCAATCCTCGCAAGGCAGTCCGGAGACGCGCTCCACGATCTGGAAGCCGGGTGTGTTGCAGATCGGGCATGGGGTGCAAAGCTTGCGTGTGAGATCCTGTGTGGCCGAAGCAATGATATCCATGCGCATGGGGTTCATATGGGCACGCACGTCGGTTTCCAGGAAAGCGCAGCCGTTGTCCGCTTCATCACAAGCCCATAAAAAGGCCTCACGTAGTGATTCCCAGTCGGCAATTCCTTTGCGGACGCGGAGGTCGTCCTCGTGGCGCGGACGCACTATGATCCCGTGTTCGGGGAAACCTGCCGCACGGGCGAATACCTCGGCCTGTTCCCAGTTAGCGGTGAGCAGATGAGAAAAGTTGGTCTTACCTGAGGCCATACCGACCACTTCGATCTCCAGCGTATCGTCGATCCAGGCGAGCATCTCTACGTTTAAGGGAAACATCCCGGTAAATGGGTCCGGCCCAAAGCTGCCCTCGCTAGCGAGCCCCAGGGGCAAATGCGCTAGCTCCATACCGATGCGCGCCTTTTTCCGCGCCGCCTCGATCTGGGTGCCAGCACGGGGGATGTCGCGGGTAAAGGTACCCAGTTGGTCCGTGTCAAAGCCCGTCACCAGTGTAACTTCGCAACCGATGGCGGCGGCCAGTAAAGGAGCAACGACTTTCTCCTTGCCGTGCTGGGTAAGTAGGGCCACGCTTGAGCCCTTGTAGATAGCATTTTCTAAACGCGAATATTTTGCATGCTCTACCTCACGCATCGGTTGTTCCTCTACGAAAATCGAATATTCCACAACAACAGATGAGGATGGTGATGAACATCATGACCATTATGGCAGTAGCCCTCATTACGACATCCCCCATGATTAAACAGACCCGTGGGCGTTGGTCTGATGATACTCGTTGCCATTTTTTTCCGTGTTGCGCAGGTAAATGCCACCATCCTCGTCGTCAATTTGAAACAGGAACAGCCACCGATTTTCGACCAGTTCGCGCACAAGCTCGTGTTTGGCAGTAATGCGAACAATCTCGAATTTCGGCGCTTCGATAAACACATTCAACCGTAGGGGTTCATGCACCCACCGTTCACCTTTGTGAAGCGACTGCAAAGGAAGTCCAACACGGAGATCGCATCCATTTCCTTCCAACACACCTATAGAACCCCCACGACGTTATGGAGTATTTTATTACCGCTACCGAATTTTGATTGTCCACAACGGAGCCGTAATTACTGCATGTTGATCCAGTTGGCGACTACCATCGGTGCCGTCATGATGAGCTCCAAAACGCCAAAACCTTCATCCTTGCGCCACTCGTAGTCATGCAGAAACGCCCTTCCGGAAAGGTCGATACCGGCGGTTCTCGGGTAGTAACAATGATGAAATTGATGAAATTCAGATTTGATGGCATGACATCCTCCCAAAAAAGCACAGGCCACGGGGGTTGCCATGGCACCCCCCGACTTCATTTAGTCAATCCTCCACATCCCAGTGGGTTCCAACGTGGCCGGCACGGAGCCATGCCAAGTAACGGCGCGCTTCATATATGCTGAGATGAGACGGTTCTTGATTGCGGTGATAACGTACACAGACATAATGCCCTGCCGCCCGGGCGTGGGCGCCATTGAATTCGTCATGGGACGGCGCCTCCGTTGACGAAATGGCATCAATGTCCTGTGCAAGTTCAAAAGCCGAAAGCCTCAAGTCTTCTGTGGGTCTTACCATCTGCCTGAAAAGCGACATGAAACCTCCCATTGCTCCATTCAAGACCGGATCGTCCGGAACATTCATTGCGTTTGTCACGGGACCTCATGGCTCGCACCCGATATCACATGGGAAAAATACTCTTCATCGGATCCGTCAGCGTGCATAGAGGACGTTGACTGGAGTGCAGTATGGGGGAGGCGCATGATTACTAAAAGTTAAATATATTTACTGTTATATTTAACAAAGATTAAATGTAATTGGGTGTGCCGGTTGTAGCGACTGATCCACAGGTGGCGATGAAGTCGCTGCAATCGTGAGGATAGCGCCCTCATCCCAACCGTAACGACCCCTTGCGGTAAAACACCCAGGCCGTCATCAGCACCTCCACCGTACCAATCCGCCCGTCACTACTGCAATCTACGTGATAGCAACGGGCTAGAGCGTCGGCCTATAACCCATTTATATAAGTAAAACATCATGGTTAGAAATCTTAACTTATTATTTATTGATATACAGGTTACTGTTCACTTCGCAAGGCTGTAGCAAGCGGTCACCGGGTTACATTTCAGACTTCACGCAGGAGTTGCGTATGATTGCGAACATTGCATCCTCTCTTCTTATGTTGGTTGCACCATGGCCGTTGCTGTTGGTGGGTTTTCTTGTTGGATTCCGCGCGGACCATCATGCGCGCTGGGTCAAGTCGCTGAGCAACGGCGCCAATTGGTTTGCGCTGCTTTGTAGCATTGCTGCCACAGCAATGTATGTGGCGATAATACAGCATTCACAGACCTATCTGTCGATCCATCTACCATGGGAATTAGGCTCATTTGCCATCCGAATATTGGTTAATCCATTGACTCTCGTCATGTTCGTGTTGGTCTCCTTCATGGGAATGATTGTCTCTCGATACTCCGCTTCGTATATGGTAGGGGACGCCCATGAGGGACGGTTCCACCGGTGGCTGAGTCTGACCGTTGGCGCATTTCTAGTGCTGATTGTGACAGATAATATCTGGGGATTCTGGATTTCATTTATCGCCGCCAGCCTGTTTTTACATCAGTTATTGATATTCTATCGCGAACGTCCGCTCGCTGTGATTGCCGCACGCAAAAAATATTTGTTTTCGCGTATCGCCGACGTGAGCCTTTTCACTGCTTTTCTGCTGATAGCACGGACCACCGGAAGGGCAGAGTTTTCAGGAATCGCACAGTGGATGCACGCGTGGCACGGAAGTCTTCCTGCCAGCTTGCAGATCGCAACAGGCCTGATTGTGCTCTGTGCTATTTTAAAGAGCGGGATATTTCCCCTGCATGGTTGGCTTATTCAGGTTATGGAGGCCCCCACGCAGGTTTCGGCACTATTACATGCGGGACTCATTTATACCGGCGCATTCCTGCTCTTGCGTGTCAGCCCCATGATTACCCACGTAAGCTGGGCCTGGACCGTACTCATTCTCGCGGGTCTTTTATCTGTAACAGTGGCATCTCTCATGATGATGACGGAAACCAATATCAAAGAATCGCTGGCATATTCCACTTCTGCGCAACTGGGTTTTATGCTGATGGAATGTGGTTTGGGTTTGTACAGTATCGCCGTACTCCATATTGTCGCTCACTCCGTCTATAAGGCGCATGCGTTCCTTTCTTCCGGAAGTGTGGTAGACAATTTCCGTGGACCGATGATCCAGAAGCTCAATACAAAGCAAACGCTCGGACGAGCGGAATTGGCAATTCTTATATCAGGGCTAGTCACCTTTGGAGTTGCCATGGCATTTGGCATCGATTTGCAAAAGCAACCCACTTTGCTGACGATCGGCGCCATCGTCGCCATTGCGATGGGCCAGCTCCTGCTGCAAGCCCTCAATAGGTCTGGAGTCGGAGCCGGCACCTTGCTTTCCCGAGTGGCTCTGTTAAGCATCATTGTTTGTTCAGCCTATTTTGGGCTGCATGATCTGTCCACCTACTTGCTGGGAACCAGCATTCCCAGTGATACCGTGCAGGCTGATCATATTCCAATCTGGTTACTGGCGCTTATCGTCGTGGCTTTTCTTTCCTTGTTGCACATTCAGCAACTTTTGCCCCGGTTGCAGAAGTCACCTTTTTGGCAGGCCGTGTATGTGAACCTATACAATGGACTGTATGTTGATCTTGTTTTTAGTCAGATGGCCTTTCTTCACGCATCGAAGATAGGAAAAACACTGGATGCGGCAAATCCACAAGTTCAGTTCCCGGAGGAGTAGACATGAAAGCACCAGCGACATCAAACCCATATCAGGACATCAAAGCGAACATTGAAGGCGCATGCCAGAGAATTGCTCCCCTCTGGCCGCTCAAGCACTTTGTTGCGGTAAATCCATACTTTGGCTTGCGCGATCAACCGTTCTGGCAAGCGGATCAGATGCTTCGTAAGATCACCGGCGAGGGACTGACTATGCCGCGGCCCTATTATGAAGAACAGATCGCCAACGGACGGATCACCCAAGAGGATTTAGACGAAGCACTGAAGGAGATGCACAGTATTTGGGGTGTGACCCAGCTCAAGCAGGCGATGAAACAACGATCGGCAAGCCGAAATGTGCCCTTTCCAGTCTTCGCGGATGCCATGTTTGCCGATGATCGTCGGGATTGGCCGGGCTTCGTTGTGGAAAGGATTAGCCAATATTGCGCGGCGTACTTTGACGAGGGGCAGGCCACATGGAGCATGCCGTGGCGCGATGGCCCGATGTATCAGGGTTGGTTAAAGTTCATGCATTTCGACAAGAGCCCGCGAATGATCGGTTTGCGCGGGATTGGAGAAGCGGCCGCTGCACTCCCGGCAGCCGCAGAAACGGCTATTGCCTGGGCGCTGAAGGAACTCTCCGTCCCGTTTGATCTGACCGATGATTATCTTTTTGCAGCACTCCTGAGTATCGGAGGCTGGGCGGGTTGGGCTAGATATTTGCGTTGGCAGGCCGAATTGAAGGGTGAGACCAATCAATCCTTGCGTGATCTCCTCGCCATCCGCGTGTGTTGGGATGCCATTCTTCACACCACCTGTGTCGATACCGCCGTACGGAAGCAATGGCGCCTGATGTTGCGCACCCAACAAAATAGGGCGATAGAAAAACCGTCGGAGCACGTTGATGCCATTTTGCAGACCGCGCTGGAGATCGGTTATCAGCGTTCATTAATCAAATCACTAAATGCATCGAAGTCAAGCAATGCCGTCACTGAGCGACCCGTGGCGCAGGCTGCGTTTTGCATAGACGTGCGCTCCGAAATCATCCGTCGGGCGCTGGAAACAGTGGCGCCAGGCATTCAAACCTTGGGATTCGCGGGTTTCTTTGGCGTACTCATGGAATACATTCCATTCGGTGCGAATACGCCTAAAGGGCATCTCCCTGTCATTTTCAATCCGCCTTATCGGGTATGCGAGGACCTGAGCCATGCGAGCGCGGATGAAACGCAACGGCATGTCGCAAAAAGGCAATTACGTCTACGGGTAGTCGCCGCCTGGAAGAGTTTCAAAACATCAGCCGTGTCGACTTTCACCTTTGTGGAAGCCACTGGATTGATATACGCCCCGAAGCTTTTCGGTGACAGCATGGGTTGGACCCGCACCGTACCCCATCCGGACGAAAGGGGCCTTAATAGTGTGACGAAACAAAAACTTCGCCCACGCCTGATCGCTAACGGTAAATCCAGTACAAAAAGTACCGGAATACCAGAAACTGAGCGGGCGGGGGTCGGGGAGTTCATCCTTAAAAACATGGGGCTGATGCAGACGTTCGCACGCCTGATCTTATTGGCGGGCCATGGCAGTACTACGGTCAACAATCCGCAGGGGACTGGACTCGATTGCGGCGCTTGCGCCGGGCAGACGGGAGAAGCCAGTGCCAGGATTGCGGTAAGCTTGTTAAACGATCCGGCGACCCGCCGGGGTCTTGAGGAGAAAGGGCTTAAAATTCCGGAAGACACCTATTTCATCGCCGGATTGCATGACACCACAACAGATGAAGTGATGCTCTTCGATACGGAAGATCTGCCGGCAACACACGCCAAAGATCTGGCGCAACTTCGCCAATGGCTGGCCGATGCGGGTGAACTTACGCGGATGGAGCGCGCCACCCTGCTGGGTACGGCCTCTCAAGCGCCTGAGGTGGTCACGCGCGACATGCGGCGACGCACTCGGGACTGGGCTGAGGTCAGACCCGAATGGGCACTAGCGGGCAACGCCGCCTTTATTGCGGCACCCCGCCAGAGGACAAGGGGGGTTGATTTGGAGGGCAGGGCTTTTTTGCATGATTATGACTGGCAAAAAGATACGGGCTTCTCCACATTGGAATTGATTATGAGCGCACCCATGGTGGTGGCAAACTGGATCAATATGCAATACTACGGATCTATGGTAGACACTTTGCGTTTCGGTAGTGGCAATAAAGTGCTACATAATGTCGTTGGGGGATCTATCGGTGTTCTTGAGGGGAATGGAGGGGACTTGCGTGTCGGTTTTGCCTTGCAGTCTCTGCACGACGGTAATCGTTGGATCCATGAGCCGGTCCGTCTCAACGTGTTGATTGAGGCCCCGCAGGCGGAGATGGAGAGTGTCATTTCTCGGCACGCTCTTGTCCGAGAACTGGTGGATAATGGTTGGCTTTACCTTTTCCAAATCGATGACGATGGCAGTGTTTACCGTCGCATATGCGACAAGCAATGGCAACGGATGACGTGAAATAATTCCTGCCGCATTGCGCACCAAGACTCGCCCGAGATGGCCATTGGGGGAAATATGGAAGCTGTCTATAAGAACACCGACCAACACCGGCGGGAAAGGAAAGCAACAATGGAGGTTTCTTTATGAGTACACACGAAGATTCTTCTCTGCCCAGACGGATTTTTCAGCAACGTGCGTTGCTTACCGGGTTACTGTACGACCCATTGCGACACTTGGCGGATGCATGCAGTCATGTGTGGGGTGACCGTCTGAAAATGGAGGAGACATTGAACGAGGCCTTCTCCACCGTGCCGCACTGTAAATATCTATATGCGTTGGATACCAGTGGAGTGCAGATAACCTCCAACATCAGCCGTGAAGGTCTGCTCGGTGAGCACTTTGGCCGGGATCGAGCAGATCGGCCTTACATCAGAGAAACCTTGTTGGCCGCCGAGTATTCTGACAAAAATCGCGAGGCGCAGTATCAGCAATGGCCCTACATCCGAGAAGGAGTTCAAGCCGTCGATTTTCTGTTGTGCGAAGCCTATATCAGTCTGCGTGCGCTACGGCCGTCGTTGACCGCTGTCCAATTTGTGCGTGACAGCGACGGCATACTTCTCGGTTTCATTGGTGCCGATTTTGCTTTGAGGGACTTACCTCAGCCAGGCGAAATATACGAAGAGCCCCGGTATTCCCGGCGGTTCGAAGGAGACCCGCTCATTTCAGATACGGTCGTTACGAAGATGCGTTCGGAAAGCAAAATGGATCGGCATCTGGATACCGTGCTTAGTGTGGTGGAAGAATTGATACTCGTACATGGCGTGTATCATGTAATTCTGCATTTCTCCAGCAGCCAGGCCATACTTTGGGTGATGGATGATCCGTATCGGTATCGTCTGCTGACCATGGAAGAACTAATTGACCCGAATATTTGCTTGGCGTATCCCAAGCGCTCATATCCGGATGAAGCTGTGGTACCCCACCAAGAGGTTCGGGCTATATTGAGTAATTTACGAACGTTGAGACTTATGAAAGGAATGTTTTATTTACGCTCCGGATCTGTCAATATCTTTAACGGAATAGTAGGGTTGACATTTTCCTCCGATTGCTCTCATTATATTCCGTGTGACGAGTTCCTCAAAAGGGATCATTCTTTATGGAATAATGGCTGACTGCCAAAGACGGTCATCAAGCAACAACACAGCATGAATATTAATGCAAAACCACTACTGAAAGGGGAGCGTTTTGATGCATCATGAGAGAGTTTGCTAACAGTCGGAGGTGTATCACGGAGTAAGTATGTGCTTGCCTTATTGTACTGAAGATGAGCATAGGTCTTTCCGTGTTATGCACGCTAATTCAGACTCTTTGATCACACTGTATTTGGTAAAAACGGTCGTATTCTCCTCTACTCAAGGAAGAATTTCTCAGCGAGCAATTATCTTGTCCTGTCGGCTGATGATGCCAGATAAACGTAGAGCGCAACCATAACATTCCACCAATCAATCCTCAGATGAGTCCGGCGAATGTAACATCCCATGGCCTTCCGTTACCGGGATGCTAATGGGAAACACATGAATTCAGGTATTAAGCCTGGTAAATTTCTGATCCAAGCTTGATGGATTGTCTTTTGATATCATCAAATTTTGTTGCAAGATCTGTGATGATCTCATCATTAGATGTGATAGTCACTTTCCCCAATGAATCCTCCCTGTGCGATATTATCCCTGTTGTCTGCTCTACTGATATGGCAAAGCTAGCGTACGGCAACATCTTATCTAAATCACCTCTAAAAGCATAGGAGACATCGATATTGTTTTCTTTCTGTTCTGCCATGATTTCTTTTATTTCAGATAACTCATCTTTTGTGTTTAAAATAAATATACGTTCAATGTGGATCCCTCTTTTTGCTTGCCTGTAATTTAACTTGGCATGTTCAGTCATGTCCCTGCCTGATTTCCAATAAAATCTTTTGGTAAGATTGCTTACAACTTTAAATGACTGCCCCGGCTCTAATGCCGCCAGCAAGATCATAGAAGACGAATAAATATCATGAAAAACGAAGTCCCCACCCTTTTCAGCCTGGTATAATACATGATGTATTTTCTCGAAATCTGCAAGAGCTATTCTGGTAGAAATACCCGTGTGACTCCTTTTTAGTTTATTATAAAGCTTTATGGTTTCATTAACAGCGATCTGGTCTTTAAGAGAAAGCTCCAAGGACGGAAAAGCATTTTTTAACCTTTTTTCTAGATTGTCGATGGCTATTATTACTTCTGCAAAAAATGTCGCCAATGCAAAAGCCAAAATAATCACCAGCTTTGTAGAAGTGCTTAAGTGAAAGTGCGCGCTCAACCAGAATGTCAGCACGATAAAAACAATGCCGAATAATCCGATAAATATTCGTAGAAACATGGCCCTTGACATCTTATATCGCCCCCAATTTTGATGAATAATGGACTATACATCTTCACTATTAATACCGCGCCATCATTATAACGTGGCAGCATCATGTTCAAAGAACATATCAACAACAACGGCAACGGATGATTGAATCGCATTGTGAAAAATCCACACAATTAAAGCAAACGCATTTTTTGCTATCCTTTTGTCATGAACAGACTCCGTACGCTTCTCTTTTCAAGTTCAGCACCGCTAGGCGTGTCCTAGGACAATTTCTTCTTCGTACACATCGGTTGAATGTGCTACCGTTTTCGACAGGTTGCTTTTGCAGCGGTTTGCGCTATCCACGAACGCTCATTGCATTTGCCACGAAACCTCAGTGCTCGCCCATCTTTACGCTAAAGGGAGAAATTCTCTCCACAGGGTTTATCGGGAACTCTCGGCGTGCCGATAACTGGAAAGCAGTATGGGGGAGACTTCCATTTAATAAAAGTTAAATATATTTATTATTATAGTTAACCAAAATTAATGAACATGAAGGCGTTCGTCTGTGGGCATTCCCAGATGGGCGGTATTCAATCCAGCAGGATCGACGCGTCACGCGCATAGGCGTTCTCGCGCATTTTTCATGCCCTAGGAGGGGCTTTAGATAACGGCATCAGTAACCCTGCTTTATCTGGCGGAGGCCTTGGCCAGTTCCAGTCATGCCTGTGTGCAGGCCATGGCGAACAAAACGGGGCATTCCGGCCGCCAAGGTGGTGGAAACAGTCCGTATCACCCACTATGGAGCAACCTTGGAGACCTCATTGCATCTCGAAAGTCGGCGACCTATGCCGCAACGCCAAAAGGATTATGACTCAGCTGTCCATTTGCCTTCGACAGCAGCTGCGAGAGATTCCGTCTGGAATGCCTTGCTATTACGTTTAGCCAGATCTGTCAATCGCTCCTTTGTCCAAAGCAGGATATTGAACTCTCTTACGCTCCAGCAACGTGCAGGGGATCAAGGCGTTCAATGCGGGTACGATAAATTTGCTGTTGCATTAGTATGCTCCTGCTATTCACTTATTTTTACGAGGATAATGATGTCTAGGATGAGTCTGAACTTACCTGCACCGCAATATAACGCATAATAGATAGGAGGAATCGTGCTACGGAACAAATCCACAGATAACTTAATGACAAGGGCCTGATACAAAAAACTGAATGACGGCTATCAGTCTGTACCGGCCCTTCAGCAGAAAATCTCTACAGGAAGTCTTTGACAGGGGTTGAAAAAGCCCGTTGATGATCAGGAATTGTAACTTCGCCATCATGTCACCCAATTCTCGACGACCAGTCCTGCACCGACATAGAGATCGAAATCGGCCGTGTTGTTGGTCACCAGCGTAACTCCCAGCGATAAAGCATGCGCGGCAATCATGCGGTCAAAGCTGCTCTTTCTGGCTGGGAACTGCCGGGAGAGCTTTCCGAAGAGGTCCGCTGCATCCACGTCAAAATCCTTGACGATCAGCCTGCTCAAGAGCGTGGCCATTTCAAGCTGGCTGTTATGCACGTCCAGGCCGCAGCACAATTCAGCCCAGGTGACCGAACTGATCCCAATTTCACCGGGCTTGCAGGCCGCGAACCGCCGGATGACTGATGCGGGCTGCTCCTTCATGAGGTAGATGCAAATATTGGTGTCCAGCAAGTAGCGCAGTATCACCAAGATCTTTCCGTCTCGACAAACTCTGGGCGCTCGCCGGTGTGCAGCGGGCGCAACGCAGCGAACAGCGCCGGAAGCGATTCGAGCGAATCTTCTTCAGGCTCCACGATGAGCCTGTTTCCCTCTCGAATCACGACCAATTTGGTCTGCTTCGGGAATGCCATACTCACAGGGATGCGGACGGCAGGTGAATTACCTGCCATGAATTGGCTGGTATGAAAGACTTTGCGCATGACTATCTCCAGAGGTAATAACGTGACGTTATCACGCCGATGGGGCCGACGCAATGGCATGCCACGTTTTCTCAAAAACCTAAGTTCTCTATATCAAAGCTGGGTGGACTTATCGTCTAGTGGCTTGTTCTTATTTACCTACTCTCGCACTATTTTGGCTTGCGCTGGCGTAACCCAGAGGTTGATCTGGACCAGCCCAGCGTCTGCCTTTTTTTCGGAGTGGCGCTGAAGCTTGCCGGAAGGTGGCTTTACGTTTGTCGTCGTTCATGGGGGTGTCCTAAATGGGGCGACGGTCCTCATATGGTGCATATTGATTGCTCAACGTGCAAGATCGCCCCGCAGGCGGCTCAGCCAGGCACCCTGGCCAGCGGCGATTTAACGCAAGCGCGGTACGCGCCACACTCCGATTTACCCGCAAAAACCACCGCCTTGCAGACGGCTCGTTACGGTGTAACATCTTTGGTGGGATCCTTTATCTTCGTTTCCGCATCAGCTAACGATGTATGATCGCTGAGAAATCCATAGGGACCAAAAATCTCCCAATGAATCCGCCCATCCTTTTCAATGACCTCTTGGATTTGATAAGGATCGGCTGTCTGTACAATCTTGCGCCGTGTCATATTCCTTTCTCCGGCACCGCGTTATCCCGCCTTGCGCAAGTGCATATCCACATGAATGTCGGCGAACGGACAACGCACCCCGCCGTTGGCCGTGCGTTCTATCAGTCCGAGTTCGGCGAGTACCCGCACGTCATCGTGTACGCGACGCACATCCCGGCCTACCCGCCGGGCCAGCTCCCGGATGGACACTTCCCCCGCACTCATGATCTGACGCATCAGAGACCATCGTAGCGCGGTCAGTCGGCCCAGGAACACATCCGGCGATTCAAAGTTCAGGGTTTCCCCCTGGTAGGTTTCCGCCTGCGCGGCTTTACCTGCAGCGCGTAGGGCTGCTTTCCAGTCCGGTTGTACGGTAATGGTCAGTGTTCGCATTTCCATTGTTCCACCTCCGCGATGAAATCCTCAATCAACTGGTCCACACTGGTGAACGTATATTCATTTTCCTCGCCGGTGACGTGACGATGGTCGCCCTTGCCGCGCTCGTTGTCATAGCCGATGACCCTTGTGCCGTTGACCACGTAGACCAGCCGGTACTTGAAGCAGTGCCCACATGGCGGCACAGGCTTCGGTACGCGCCACACCACCATCTCCATGAGATCACCATTCGGCGCAACATCTTTGAAGCTGGTGATCAGGGTGGCTTTCATGGAGCTATCATGTAATTCCATGGCAATGATGTCAATAATGACAACACTCATGATCATGTTTCTGGGCCGTTGCGGTACGTGTGGAATGCACGGCAGATAGCCATCGTCAGCCTTGTCAGAGTGCGGCAGACCGGGCTGGATTTTGCTGCCGCGACCTGATCCATTGGTCACGCCTAGGGTGAAACGACACCCCTCGTTTGACCGCTTTATCGCCGCCGTTTAGCCACTTACAAGGATGGCCTTGCTCGCGGCGGCAGGTGGGTAAAGTACAAGAAAAAATATACTGTACCCACCTATGCAGTATAGCTTTTTTGTACTGCATAGGTGGGTACAGCCTAACTGCGGAGGCGCGTTATTTGGAAAAGACAATCAGAACGCCAAATCGAAATCGTCATCAACGCTTCCCCCTCTGTCTCGATTCAGCCAGTCCAGAAGCGCTTGCGGGTCCATCCCTTCCTGAAGCTGTTTCATCAGCCCTTCTGCCAGTGGCCGCCAGGACGGGTAGAATGCGAGGTGAAGATTCTCCGTACATTGTTTGCCCGTCTGGCGCAGGGCGAACTCCAACAAATCGAGTGTCTTCTCCCTGGCCATAGGGAAAGAGGGGCGCAAGAGGGACATCCAGCGATCGTTGTCAAAAAATACTTCGTTCATCGGGGTGTCCAGTACTTCTTCGGTGCCATAACCCAGAGCATCCCGAACGGATAGCGCGCTTTTCAGGCCCGGGGTGATGGTCAGACTCACCAGGATTTCTCCCGCTTCCAGGATATAGGACGGTGTTGGCCCGCCTATTGTCGCCGCATGAATCCGCAAATCCTTCCGCTGCTCCGCACTCAATAATGTGCCAAAGACCCGTTTCAGAGGTTCCAGGCTCCCCTGGTCGTGCCATAGATGCAGCATGTCACGACGCAACTCCCCCTCCTTGACACCCAGGTAATACAAAATCTTGGCCTGTCGCTCCGCAGAGATGACCTGCGGTTTTTCACGCAACCAGACCGATAAATTGGGTATGCGAATCTCCGTTTCCTGCGAAATGCGGCCCATCGTCTCGCCGCGCAGGGCAATCAAATCCCTGGCGAGTTCCACAACGGCGAATTCTTCAGGGCTAAGGCGGTCTGCCATACGTCCTCCCAGTCTGACTATAAAATACTGTAACACGCGCCGCACGAGAAACCCACGGTTTTTGACATATCCGCCTGCTTGAGGTTACTATAATTTACAGTAGATGTGAATAAGGAGGATGCCATGTCATTTGTGTCTCGCCCAGATCCGGCGAATGAGGATCCAGTCGACAACCAGGAGACGTTTCAGGAACGTCGGTCTGAAAAATCGGTAGCCGCCCGGTCCGCAGAGGTGTTGCCAACAGCAGATGACCCCGGCATTTTTGAGGACCTGCCGGACCCCTTTGCGTTGGATGCAGACTGGTTGAAAGAGGACACCCAGCCGAGACCGCCGCAAATCCAGTTTCTGGATAAATTCCGCTTGGCGGTGTTTGAAAAAAACCGGAATGAAAAAGACAAGGCGTCGCAGGCGAAATCCATACTGGCGCAAATAGAAGCCGCCGGTGGGGATAAACGCTGCCTGGGGCTTCTGCCGACGGCATGGGAAAGCAGGCTGGAAGCGTGCAGGGCGCGGTTCCCGAACTTTGCCGTTCTGCTCGACTTTTTGGGCGACCATTTCGCGCTGTCGGCGCGCGGGGATAGCCGGGTATTTTGGCCCCCCATCCTGCTGACCGGTGCACCGGGCGTCGGCAAGACGGCCGTAGCGCGCTGGCTCGCTGACCAGCTCGGTTTGCCTTTCCGGGTCTTTGATATGGCTTCGGCGCAAAGCAGCTCCGCCCTGGCGGGGTCCGATGTCTTCTGGTCGAACTCGCAGCCCGGTCATCTGTTCGACCTGCTCACCAGCGAGCGGTGGGCGAATCCGGTCATCGTGCTGGATGAACTGGACAAGGTAAACGGCGACGTGCGCTTCAATCCCATAGCATCCCTCTACACGTTGCTGGAGCGGGAAAGTGCGCGAGTCTTCAAGGATTTGTCTGTTCCGGAGTTTGCTATCGACGCCAGCCATGTGAACTGGATCGCCACCGCCAATGACGAAAGCCAGATTCCCGCGCCGATTCTGTCGCGAATGACCGTGCTGCACATTGATCCGCCAACGTCCGGCCAGATGCGGGGAATCGCCCAAACGGTTTATGAGGGACTGCTCAAGGAAGCGAGTTGGGGGTGGTCCTTCGATGAACCGTTGGATGATGCGGTGCTGGACACCTTGGTGGGCTATTCGCCGCGCGCGTTGAAACGGGTGCTGCTGCAGGCTTTGGGCGCTGCGGCAAAAGCCGGGCGAGCGGGGATCGTCGCTGAGGATGTGCCGACAGAAGCCGCTCCGTGTAAAAAATGGGCTATGGGTTTCTTGGATCGTAATATATAGACGCGCGGTAATGCGCAGGTTTTTGAAAAGCGCATTATCGCCATTCAGGATAGACAACATGCAGATCAGATTGATTTCCGACATTCACGTGGATGTGAATCCACCCGCTACCGTCCGTCTGGCGTCATTGCCGACGGACCGGGACAGCATTCTCGTGCTGGCGGGAGACTTCGGCACGCTCAAAAAGCTGGCGGACTGGCTCAAGATGGTGGCCGACCCTTTTCCACAGATTGTGGCGGTGTTGGGAAACCACGACTATTGGGGTTTATCCGTCGAACGGGCACCGGAAAAGTGGCGGGAGGGCCTGGCCAAACATCTACCGGAGGATCTGATGGCGCGGTGTACTCTGCTGGAAAGACAAGGCGTGGATATAGGCAATATCCGCTTTTTCGGAACCACCCTGTGGTCCGATTTTGATGGCGGCGACCCCTATGCCATGCGGGCGGCGCAGGAGTCCATGCAGGACCATAAGCGGATACGGTGCCATGGCGGTGCCCGGCGCTTTTTGCCGCGGGATACCCTGGAGGTGCATCTGGCCAGCAAAGTCTGGCTGGAGGCATCCATTGCACAGCCCTGGGCCGGACACAAGGTCGTGATCACCCACCATGCACCGGCATGGGAGTCCATCTACAAATCCTTCCGGCAGGATGATCTGTCCGGTGCCTACGCCAGCCGATTGGAAAAGACCGTGGCGCGCACCGGTGATCAGGGGGTGCGGCTGTGGATGCACGGCCATACCCATCATGCGGTGGATTACCGTATCGGTGCGGTGCGCATATTGTCCAACGCCTTCGGATACCCGAGGGAAGGTACTGGCGTGCAGTTGGATCAGGTGGTTGAACTGGAGGAGAAGATTTCATGAACCCGCGTGTCATAGCCCATCCGGCCAATCTTCAGGGCCGGGATTTCATCGTCGGTGATCTGCACGGTCACCCCGATGTCCTGCGCAGGCTCATGGATCATGTGGGCTTCGACTACGATACGGATCGCCTGTTCAGCGTGGGTGACCTGGTGGATCGCGGCCCGAACAGTGCCGGGGCGCTGGATCTGCTGGATGCGCCCTGGTTTTATCCGGTGCTGGGCAACCACGACGCCATGCTGCTGGCCACGTTGAATCTGGGTCATTTGCGGGAGATGCGGCGAGAGGAAGCCCAACGGACCGCGGCCTACGCCGATCTCTTTGCCCGCAATGGCGGATGGGACTGGTTCCGTCCTTATCGGATGGATGAAGAACCGTGTGAACGGTGGCGGTCAGCGCTGTCTCAGGTGCCTTTGGTACGCATCGTCGACGCTGAGAATACGGCTCCCGCCGGGCGGTTTCAGGTACTGCACGCGGAACTGGCGGCAGAACGCGAGGATGGCGTGGCGGTGTTCTGGAATGATGCCGATCTGGACGATGCAGAGCATCCCCGCTGGCAGGAGGCGCACCCTATTATCGGCTATGACGCGGTGGGTACTTGGGAGGAGCATATCCTTTGGGGGCGGGAGATACGCCATGCCCTGACACACGACGTGCCCATCCTCCCGGCCGCGTTGTCCCGCACCTATGTGGGGCACACCATCACGCCGCCCCGGGAAGGCCGCTTGTTGCAGGTCGCCGGACATGTGTTTCTGGATACGGGTGCCGCCCATCTGGATCAGGCCGAACGATACCGCGATCAGGGCTTGACCCTGTTTTGCCATCAGGAAGAACGGGGGTGGATGGCCACCGCAACCGACATGGAGAGCGTAACGCTGGGAAATACGCCCGCGTTCTAAATGGATACAGGAGAAAAGCACATGGACATCGCCCTGGAACACGCCTTGCGGCGGGATTATCCGGCACTCTACAGCGACTGCCGGGAAAGTCACTTCTGGTGCGAAGACGGCTGGTATCCACTACTCCGCGCCCTGTCTCAGGCCGTAGAGACCTTCTGCCAGGAGAACGGCATAGGTATCCACGTCACCCAGGTCAAACAAAAATTCGGAACGCTGCGCTATTACTATGGCTACGACGCAAAACTGACGGACGCGCAGAAACATGGCCTGTTTCAGATCGTGGAGGATTATGGTGACCGCTCACGCCGGATCTGTGAGCACTGCGGTTTGCCGGGTACCTTGTTGGTCAGTGGCGCCTACTGGCATGTGGCCTGTCCGGAGCACGCCAACGGCGGACTGACGCCTGGTGCCTTTCAACAGTTGCAGGAAGCCAAATTCAAACAAAGGGGATTGCCACCGGAAGGACCCCTCGCCGCACGCAGGCTGCCCGCCGATCCCAAACAGGATGCGTTAACCTACCGGCGTTTCGTGGCTATCCGACTGGCCCACTATGCGGAAGAAATGGCTGAAGCGCGGATCTACTGTCATCGTGCCGACGGGAGTGCACCGGTTTTGCATTATCTCGCCGGCAGTATCGGTTCCGGGAAAACGCTCCTCTCCGCGCCTTTGCGCCGCCAGTTGGGCATTGCGGAAAGCGCATGGGTCGACGTGGATCGCTATCTGCCGTCGCTTCCGAAAGATCACGCACGCCTGGTCACGATGGCCCGTGAGGCCATCCGGCAATGGCTGCCAGACGAAGATGACGCAGATCGGGCCATGGGCCTGATCCCCGCCGCCAATGAACCCTTGCCAGAATTGCAGGTGGCCTATCTGCTCTCCAATGCGGACTGGCGGCGGGGTTTGGATGCCCGTCAAAATCTGCTGGTGGAGACCACGTTCTCCCTTGCGGGCCGATTCGATCAGGTACTTGAAAGCATTCGGGCAGGGGCTGTAGTGGATCTGGATTATGTGGGTGTTCATGATCTGGATACGCTGGTCCAGCGCGTGCAATCCCGTGCCCTGCGCAGTGATCGGGTAGATATTCCAGAGGCCCAGATTGAACGCAATCTGTTCAGCGGTTTTACCCACGCGGCGCTGGTCGCGCATCTTGCGCGGCGCCTGCGCGTGTACGATAACCGCGCCACGGTGGACCTGAACCTGCAGGCCGACTATCAGCCGCTCCTACTCTTGGAAATAGAGAAAGGCGTCATCCTCCGGCAAAGCACTGAGCCTCTGCCCTGGTGGGCGGAAATTCTGCGGGATGTGGCTCTGGGGGCAGACATGGGCGTGGATGTTGACGCCCTGTACCGTTGAAGATTTCAGGGAGGAGTATGCGCACCTTTTTTACCAGCGACAGCCATTTCGGGCACGATAATATCATCCGGCATTGTAAGCGCCCCTTCCAGGACGGCGCACAGATGGACCGTGCGTTGATGGATGCCTGGAACAGCGTTGTGAGCCCCGGTGATGTGGTCTACCACCTGGGGGACTTCTCCCTACGCCCGGCGGCGGTCATCAGTGACTTGCTCAAAAAGCTGCACGGCATCAAGCATCTGATCGTCGGCAATCATGATCGTGTTGATGGGGTAAATGGCTTCCGCCTGCAAGGCTGGGCCAGCATGCGGGAGATGGCCAAAATCAGTGTGGATGGTCAAAGCGTTTTTCTCTGCCACTACCCCATGCGGGAATGGCCCGGCATGTGGCAAGGTACGGTGCATTTGTATGGTCATGTGCATGGCAACCTGCAGCCGATGCCGGGATCCATGGAAGTGAGTGCCGATGTATGGGGCGGGAAGCCTGTGCAGATGACGGATATTTTGAACGCGGTGATGCCTTTTGATGCCGAATCCGAGAAGCAGCAGCGGCGATCTTTACGCTTACGGGACTGGGACTGAAGGGGGGTATTTCATGCGCATCGCCTATGCCTCCGATCTCCACCTGGAGTTCGACGACTCTTTGACGCTGACCGGGCTATCCACCGCCGACGTGCTGGTCCTGGCCGGCGACGTGGACACCATGCCGGAATATTACACGGAGATCTTGCGCAAGCTGCGCCTGGCCTACGCGGGGCCGGTCATCTTCGTGCTGGGTAACCACGAATATTACAACGGCGTATTCCCCGATGACCGGCAGAAGTACCGTGAGGCCATCGCCCACGACCGCCAAGCGCATCTGTTGGAAAATGAGGCGGTGGTGATCGGCGGCGTCCGTTTTCTGGGTGCTACCCTCTGGACAGACTTCGCCAGCGGGAAACAGATGCGCAACTGTCAGCACATGATGTCCGACTTCGAGGTGATTCATGATGGCGTGTCCGGCAGTATCACCCCGGAAGCCATCCTCAAGGTCCACCAGGAAAGCATCGCATGGCTGGATGACCAGTTCACCAACCATCCGCACGCCGGGCCAGATATAGTGGTGACGCATCACGCGCCCAGTTACAAAAGCCAGCATCCCCGATTCGCCGGGAGCCCCATATCGGGCGGCTTCTGCTCCAATCAGGAGCATCGCATTCAACGCTGGAAGCCCGATGTCTGGATTCATGGCCATGTGCATGATCCGATGGATTACCGCTTGGGCAAGACGCGGGTGCTCTGTAATCCGTGGGGGTATCCCAATGAAGGCCGGGCACGGGAATACCGGATCGTGGAAACGAATGCAACGAGCAAGGGAGATAGCTATGCACGATGTGATGATTGATATTGAGGCCCTCTCCACCCAACTGGGAGCGGTAGTGCTCACCATTGGTGCCGTCATTTTCGATCCAGAGTCTGACCAGATCGGGCAGAGCTTTGCCATCCGCCTGCCTGCCCAGGAGCAAATAGACCGGGGTGCGCTGGTAGATGTCGACACCATCCAATGGTGGATGGATCAGTCCCTGGAGGCAAGGCAGGCGGCTTTTCAAGGCCCTTGCGCGCACTCGGTAGCCCAGGGCCTCGGCAAATTTTCCCGCTTTCTCCAGCGTATCCCCGCAGAAAGATTGCGGCTTTGGTCCAATGGTCCATCCTTCGATTCCGCGCAACTGCAACTCCTGTACGCGCGGTTCCGGGAGCCTCTGGGACCCGGAAATGGATGGCCGGTACGTTACAACGCGGATCGGGATTGCCGCACCCTTTTTGAACTGGCCTATCCGCAAGGCGGCATTCCTGTGGAAGACGAGGGTGTGGCGCACAATGCGCTGGATGATGCCGTTGGGCAGGCCAGGGCGGTACAGGCGTGCATGCAAAAATTGCGTGACCATACTCACCCATGAATCAGCCCCCGTCGAGGGCGAATGGCTCACACATAACTCTCCTGTCTGTAGATCAACCGCGTTGTGCCAAAAATGCTACTGGTAACCCGACGCAAAGGGACAAAATGGTGTTGCCATCACCGGTTGCCTCTGCTTTTCCCCGTATCTTAAGCCATCACCAAAATGGGCGGCAGAAAACGTCGGCTGCCATATCAAACGACTTTGACGGCGCAGTGTCACTACTACTCTATGTTTCCATTAATAACCTTAACTGCACATGCCTGATAGGCACCAGTCCCTTTTATTATCATCTGGGCTTCATCGGCGTTTAGTCCTTTCTTTATTACCCCTGACCTTTCCAGATCCTTTATCCCCTGACATCGATCACTCTCCGACAGGCTACCCAAGATATTCGCGATATCTTGGCCTCCAAGGCCCTTCTTAATGTTACCGGAAATCAAAGACAGTGAATTCTCACGATAAGCACCACTGCCATTAATTATTGCGGCAGCTTCGCTCGCACTCAACTCTGTCTTTATGACGCCTGAGTTTTCCAGATCTTTTATCCCCTGCGATCGATCATTCTCTGACAGGCTACCCAAGATATTCGCGATATCTTTGCCTCCAAGGCCCTTCTTAATGTTACCGGAAATCAAAGACAGTGAATTCTCACGATAAGCACCACTGCCATTAATTATTGCAGCAGCTTCGCTCGCACTCAACTCTGTCTTTATGACGCCCGCATTTTCCAGATCTTTTATCCCCTGCGATCGATTATTCTCTGACAGGCTACCAAGTATCTTGGATATGCCCGTACCGCCTAACCCCTTTGCTATTTTGCTATCGATCAAGCGTAATGCATTTTCTCTGTAAGCTCCGGAACCGGAGAGCAACAAACTAGCGTCCTTGGCTGTTAGGCCAGTTGGAATCTTTTTCTTTAATGCTTTTATTTCATTTACACGAATATACTCAGAGGACCCGTTCAAAAGCACCAAGACATTATTAAGCTTTGCGGGATCGGCAGGGCTGGAAGGTGTTATTGATTGTTGATTGTGGTGAATGCCGAGCATTTGTGTAGGGCTGCTTGGTGCCTGCCTTGACGGTACCGTAGAGTTGCTTGTCACAACTTCTAGCTTCTGAAAAAAAACACTGATTTGATGACGTAAAGTGTATGTAAGGACTCCAACAGCAATTGTTATCAGCAATAGCATGGCTATTCTCTTGTGCTTCTTTTTTATTACAAACCACTTTTTTTTGTACTTCTTTTCGCTCACATCCATGGATATTATTTTGTCTGCGAGAATGTTGATATTGGCATCGAAATCTTTTAGAAGATCAAAAAATTGTCGATTGCTAAGTTGAAACTGAAACGCGCCCTCAGGTAGCACATCTTCTATTCTGGCCGGAATAATTGTTTTCTTGCTGGCAAGCGATAGTTCTTTGAGGATTTCAACAGATTTATTTGCTGATGAGGAAAACACCAAAAGAACAATGTCACTACTATTTATTGCCTTAACTATGCAGTCCTGATAATCTTCACCAGGGTTTATGTCTTTAGAGCTTATCCAGCAATCTATGCCTCTAGACCTTAGTCTAGAATAAATAGCTTCTGCTGTTCTCTTGTCTGCGCTAGAAAAAGAAATAAAAACTTTCACAATAAACTCCTTTGCTTTTGTCTCGTGGTTTTTTGTGTGTTAGATAAATCGCTGGCGGTTTGAAATTTGGTTCCTCGGCAGTGTCTCGGTTTTGCCGACCATGCGGCGGGCTGCCGTCAATACCGGCATCTCCCGCAGCACGGTTATGATCAGTGCTTCAAAGAGCAGGGTGAATTGCGAGCCTTCCCGTGTCCAAGGGACGGGTACCTGATGCATCCCGATCTCCGCGCACTTCACACGGGGTACGTGGGCGTGGAGATAGGCTTCATGCGGAAAGAATTCCATGCGTCGCCATGTCATGCTGTCATGTATTGCGCACTCCTCACCACAGGTGGGGCAAGCAAGGCGGCTTACCTCGGGAAAATTGATGTCCAGATCCATGCGTTTCTCCTCCACGGTGAACGTTACATGCTCTACTAACCACGGCGGAACCAATCCGAATTCCAGAGAAAAATAGGTCTTCTGGAGCCATCATTCACTTCCTGTTAGGGCACGACGGCTTTGCACCGCATTCTATCTCCTATCCGCTAGACCTGACGAGGAGGGGCCAATCATTTCGGAATCTTGGCGTCATGGTTTTTGTGAAGCAGCGCCCAATTGGCATTTTCATTCAGGGCTTCGATGCCTAATTCCCGGATGACCTGCTGCTGATCGGCCAAGGGGGCGTCTTTTATTCTTTGCCCAGCGGTTTCGAAAAGGTATTTGGCACGCTCATACTCACGGATATCGTCTTCATAAGCCGCGAATTCCAGATAGCCGGAGAGTAGACCGGCAATGGCAGGAAGTATGCCAATCAGCAAATCCATGCTCACAAGGGATATACTCTGTTCCGGAAAAACACAGCCTAGCCGAACCAAGAAGGCGATACAAGCCAGGAACACCCCTATCGCAAAAAATACCGCGCTTCCTTTGGATAACCGGTGAATAATTTCCGCGCGCCGGTCTATGCGATCTTTATAGAAGCCCTTTTGCCCTTTAATCCAGCCTTCGCGCAGAGATTCCATATCTTTGGCCTGCACGTCAGAGTGATAAGTCGGGCAGGCACCTTGTAATGCGTGCCGCACCCACCCCAGGCTTCGGCTGTAGCGGCGCAGGTAGTGCTGTGATACCTGGTCGGCCAAGCCGGCTTGAAACCACACCTGCTGCACCCGTAAACCCTCGGCCAACGCACGATAGTCCACTGCTTCGGCATTCTTGTGCCCGCGGCGCAAGAGCCACACCTGCCATCCAATCCCCCCCAGCAACAACAGATAGCCCAGCAAAAAAGGCCAGTGTGGAGATATCTCGATGTAGCATTCATGCGCTACCAATGCGCCTCCCGCCATCCAGAAAATGCGCTTGAAAAGAGTGCGTATATTTTGCATGTGAACTTTGGCCAGTGTGTCGGCGCACTCATGGCGTGACTTCAATCTGTCGTAGTTTTTATAGTAGTTTTGGTCGTGGTCACTACGGCGCTGTTGGTGACTGGCATGTCGTGCCGCCTTGCTCCAATTCGGATCTTTTTTCACCAGGGCATTGTACTCGTCCAGCTTCTGTAATGATTCGTGTATGCGATTTCCGATCCATTTTGGGGAAATATCCCCGGGCCCGGCAGGAACGTCGCGCCGACGCACGAAAACATGACAGACCGGTCCGGTGTCCGGGTTATCCAGCAGGCTGAAAGACACCAGTGATTTGACCCTGGAAACGTCTTCCACTGGTAGTTGCAGGTCGGCGGATCGTCCATGAACTTTATAGTTTACGATCTGCGCAGTGCCCCCTATGCCTTGCGCGGGCTTTCCGTCCCATAAGGCAAACAGTATATGGCATCTCAGCGCGAGATAAATGCCGGCCATGGCATATTGCAGATCACGATTCACCGTCGCCGCTGGCGAGGAGTCGTCCTTACGGATATTCTGTTCGTTTACGCCGGTAGCCCATGGCGCTTGAATAACCTGTTCGGCCTGGGCGCAAAGTGTACGGAATGCCGCCACGCTTTCCGGGAAATCCTTTTCATACTCCTTGGCCGCAAAGGGCAATATGATATACAGGGGAATGCCCGTATCCAAAGCTACTTGTGCGAACAGACGGTCGGCCCCTTCCGCCAAGGCGGAGAGCGCGACCAGGGGAGTGGATGGGTATTTCCCTGCGAGATCTGCGATCTCTTTTTTCAAGAGAAGGCGCGCCTGTTCCCTATCCTCGATATCGCGGTGTCCGGTGATTCCAAGTACCAGAGGCAAACGACCGTCAGATAAATCATCAAGATGTGTCATGGATATTTTCCGGACCATCCTGCAACGTTATTTTTAACAAAGTGCGATGCGGAGTGTTCTGAGTGCGTAAACGAAAGGATCCCTACCAGACACCCGTGCCACCTGTTCTTACCATCGGAGAGCATCTGCATTACAACGGGTATGAGGTCATGCCTCATCAAAGAATCCCCTAAGTGATAATACAGTCTGCCTATCAGATGGTCTGGTAGTGATCCTACCCAACCAATAAGTTGGGTAATCGTTGTCGTAGTCTACACCCAACCATTTCGGGAAATCTTTGAGCACCGGCATGATTGTGATATTGTCATCGTCTTTGGCAACACGAAGAAGTTTCCCCGACTCCTGAGAAAATCGGCTGCCAAAAGGAAATAGCTTATTGGGCTGACGACTCAAAAGGCGAATAAACTGTCTAAGCGATTCGGACACTTGAGTACGAAATTGTGCTGCATCGGCCAACTGCTCTTCCCGTCGCTTGACCTCTTCAGCGATTAGAGTCTTAGTTTCCTCCTTCGTGGCAAACAGCCACCGTCTGTTGATTTGCGCGTCAGAGACAAAATGTTTGAGTCGAAGAGTACGGTAACCACTGTATTTGAATCCATATATCAGCAACATCGTTCCGATAAACAAGGAAAAAAAAGCCATAGAGGTTGCTTGTTGCATGACCATCAGCAACAATGCCGCCAACATCAAAAAGATGCTGCCAAGTGTGACTGCAGTGCGTCTACGTTGTAACACCTCTGTAGCTTCCTGCAATAGCTTCAGCTTCAACTTCATCTGTTCCAATCGTTGACAATATTGGTCATACTGCGTTGGTTGGGGAATGACGTAATTTTCTGGGACAAACGTGCACAAATTCCGGTTATCCTGATTGGCAATGCCTGACTTGTTCAGTATGCGATAAATGCGCACTACGCTATTGCCGCTATATTGCCACTCTTTTGGGTCACCTCCGGGTTTCCACCGATAGACGAAGAGCGTGTCACCGTGCGTCACGATATCGCCCTCCTTCTTCTGCCATCGCACGATTTCAAGGCCGCGGATGTTTTCAGGCAGTCGAAATACATTATTAGCTATGTTATTGACTGAGGTTTCAAGTTGTCTATGAAGGGTTTCAGCTTTTCCGAAAAGTGCTGCAGCAAGACCGCGCTGATTGCGAAGAGATGTCCTCGCAGTTTCGACAATGGATTGCAGTGATTGACCGACGTCCACGGAAAGCGGCTGCCTGGGATTTGCCATCAGAGTCAGAAGTAAACGCTCATTGTCAATGATGGGCGATATTTTTTCAATGAGCAATACTTTGTATTGACGTATCATCTTATTGATATCATTCCGGACCGGATTGAAGAAAGGGTCACGCAATACGGTACGAAATTTTGCGGTGCTAATACGCAACACCGTTTTGAGATAATCAAGGGACTCCTGCTTTCTATCTGCGAGAAGAAGATTCCTCGCGTGCTCTATATAGGCCGAAACAAAAACCCGGTCACCCATGGTTTGCATGGCCCTCTGGCTGTAAGCCAGTGCAGTTTCTTTATCCTCAAGTTTACGGGAGGCTTCTGAAGCGATGATATATCCGTAAGCCGCGTGGTAAGACAGTTGCTGTGATTCCGCAATCCGCGAGGCCTGCAGAGCAAGCTCTTTAGCTTCAAAAAGTCGTTTCCGGCTTCCACGCTTTGCATAGAGTTCCGCCAAGTCGATGTTTATGTCCCAATTCAGCGGCTTGTATTCAAGCGCTCTTTGAAGATTCTGAGCCGCAATACGGTAATTGCCAAGCGACTTGGCTTTTGCAGCGTCCACAACCCACTCCGCAGCCATTGCAGAGAGCGTAGAATTTGTGTCTAGGTTCCACGATTCCAGCATGTTCGTAGGCTTGCCTAAAATCAGCTTACTCAGATATTCGATTTCGTTCTTTCCGCCGAAAGACGATTCATCCTCCTCAGCCTCCGCTACTTCCAGGATAGCTTCTTCTTCCCCCTGTTCTGCGTATATCTTACCCAATGATAGCTCATAAAGATTTTCCAAAAGCCTTTGAAAAATGTCTTTGGCTATCTCATCGGGAGTCTGGGTTGGCTGGTAGAATCCGATAGTCTGATTATCCTGAATATCTCTTTGCCATGCGGCAAGTCTTGTGTCATCAGAATAAGATATTTTGCCATCGGCGTAGCTGCGCCCTATACAAAATACCAACACATCGACGCCATTTTCGTCCTTGCACGCTTCTTCATATTCCAGATGGGTGTAGGATTGGTCATAACCTTTTGGAACGGAACCGTAGGTGTCGCCCAAAAGAAGAATCATAACATCAGATTCACGTACATAGCCCAGACTTCTGGTTATTGGACTATCCGCAGATACCTGTCGGTCATTAAGGTTAACAGCCTTAAGCGCAAAACCATGACTATTAAAACTAGTTATTTTATCGTGGACGGCATGGCGTATATCATCAAATTCATCAAATCGTGATGCTAAAAAAATCGTAAATTGATGCGCATCCAATAGCGTCTCCCGGTCAGCAACAATGCAATTCCATTTCATATTCGGTATGCGCGATTTCCTCCATGGCCGCGCCTTGAATCAGCATACCGCACAATTTGACCATTTGGTCCCAGTCGAGCGTTTCCATGCCCACCAACACCTCGTTCATGTACTCCGCTTGTTCAAAGAGATTGGAAAGCCGAACGGTTTTGCGCTTGCGGTCAATGAATTCGATGGTCGTAACCACCAGACACTTTGCCCGCCCTTGAGAGAACAAGTGTTCCCAACTCAACGCCTCAGACATGAAGCGGCGTAGTTGCGTCGACGTACCGTCCTTGGGCCAAGGATTCAGTGTCTTGCAGGACGCGAAAACCACATTGTCCGCATGGTACGCGGCTGCATCAATTTCAAAGCAGGAGGGAGGGTTGTTGTCTCCCCAATGAATGGGCAAGCTATAGTAACACTCATCAGCGCCAGCTTCCCGCAAACAGAGAAATATGTACTCTTCTAGCCATCCACCACGAAGATAACGGGTGATGTCGTTATCATTTGGGCTTTGATAGAGCCCCTTGCAGTAGTCGAGAACTTTCGCAGCGACCAGAAAGTCGCCGATTCGTCGGGCTTCTCCCGTCAAAGGATTGCTTGGCTTAGTGGTTCCGTAGAGATGATTGCGTAATGCATTGAATGGAAGATAATGAAACGCAATGAACTGCGTGAGGCGCTGTCGACTTATGGCTTTCTCAGCATTGCCGACGGGCTGGTCGACCCGGGCGAGACTCTGTTCGAGAATTTCTTCTAGGTTCATAAGAACCCTATGCGGCCTATGTTTCTATTTTCAATGGAGACTACCAGAGTGTGGTCTTAGGTTCAACTAATTTCTGCGCACCTCCGCTGTTTTTTATCGCCCGATTTACGAAAATGCCTTGGCTAAACCGACGGGGGCATTACCAGCCGTCGCAAGACCTTAACTGCTTTTTGCTCGATTGAATCAACACATGTCTCCGGACCATTTCATCCCCCCCCCGCCTACCCACTCGCATCTCCAACCGCACACCGCCGTCTTGCCGCGAGACGTGCTTTGATATTTCAATAGGATAACTGTCACGGATCGGCAATATGGAGCCAAAACGTAGTCGGCATAATTGCGTCACCCTGGGATCGGCGTAATAGCGCCACTTCCGGATCGGTATAAAGGAGCCCCCCACATAGTGCTTTAGTAGTAGGGTCTTGGACTTCCCGTGGATCGGTTACCCTCCCTGCTTTTGGGAGGTAAGCATGGGTAATAGGTTTGAGATATTTACGATGTACCCAATTTTGGTGCGTATGCGCTAGGGGGGCCGGGATCGAGTGATTGCCCGTTCCAGACCTCATGGGGCGCAAGAAACTGGGCGCACCACGTCATCAGGCAACGCTACACGGGCTGGCTGGACCCGAAGCAACCTTTACCCCGACGACGGCGACCTCGCTGTCCTTGCAGCATCACCGCCAGCAGGCTGCTCCTGCCCAGCGCATCCACGCTCACAGAACACGAGGAACAAATCACCAGGTGGGCTGCTGAGGGTATACAATGCACCATCATTCATGCTGCTCTGGTGCGCAATTTCGGTTATACGGAAGCTACTCTTCCGTCTTGGTGAAAGTCGCCCACATAAACTACCACCTTTAAGCGAGATGTGTCTGGACGGTCGCTCATGGTCGACATTACTCGTTCCCAAGGTGGACAGGAAGGACTGCTTCACTGCCTACCCGTCATTGGGTGATATCAATCATCGCTGGCGGGCATAAAATATTATTTTCGGGGTGCCGCATGCAAGGTTTATGCAGAATGCAACATTATTATCCCAGCAGCTCTGGCGGATATCCGCAACTCTTCGAAAAATCTTGGTTGAACAGCGCGCAACCATATTTAAACCTGCGCACCTGGCATGTCAGACCGTGGAGCTTATGGCTTAGGATCAGTATTCTTTGGCGTTAAAATTGCTTGAACGGATGCGCTGAATCCCCCACTTCGTTTGCCTTTTCCATAGACCTGATCCGTCATGGTTGAATGCCCCATGATCGCGGCAATATCCGCCAAACTGTACTCCCCATCATTAAGTAGTTTTGCATGAAATGTATGCCGCCCAGAAAGAAAATCTATCACCATTTTCCTGTCAGTGAAAACTGCATTGTTTGCTTTATGGAGCCAGCGCCTACACGTCCTGAGATATTGTTCATAACTGCCACCATTGGCCATGAATTCGCCCATCTCCTCCATATGCGCTGAAAGACTAATCTGATATGGACCGCCATCTGGAGGCCACGGGACGCCGCGGTACAGAACTATATCACCCTGAGTTTTGGCACATCTTACCCAAAGGTAAGGCGCGCCATCTGCGTCATAACGAGTTTCCACATGTTGCCATTCACTGGGCCGCAGTCCAGTGCCAATAGTGGCCAAAAACATAGCGAGCGTGCGAATCGGCCAACCAGCGTACCTTGCATCATGAAGGGTGGCCACCATTTTTTTTGACCTCCGTACGCCTTCTTCGCCTAGCCAATCTGCTATTTTCTTAATATCCTGTGGAGCAACCGTCTTTCTTCGGCGCCGAGTAGAAGCCTTGGCGGTCTTGGCTTTTTTAAAGTCTTGTTGAGCGCGCGAAATAATCAGCAGCCCCTCCTGATCATTACGATCTGTTAATGTCTGTTCTATCGCCAATCTGTACCCCCGATAGGTGGATGGACGCAAGCTCTTTTGGGCATCGTCTCCAATCATCCAGAGCGCAGCGCGATGTAGATCACCAAATCTGGTCTCGAGCATGTGCGCTTTTGCCCGGAGTGTCTGCACCGTGACAGGTTTGCGCTGATTGCCGTTATCTCCTTTTAACAATAAAGAATCTCTCACCCAACGCTGCATCGCCGCCTGATATTCTTTCGTGGTCGAGAACCCTTGAAGTTCTGGCATGGATAACACAACATCTTTATCTCTGGTTTCACGATTCATAAATATCTCCTTAATTATATCATTTCCTCATGGGCCTAGTACGATGTACTGAAACTTTTTTATGGGGGTTTCTATACACAGAACATTTTCCATCATTGACTCAAGATGTGGCCATAATCCGGTTATATTGAGGCCTTCCCGCGTCCGTTATCAGGCTAAATTGTGACTATCGGAGTAGCATGTCCTTCCGGCATAACCTAAATTGGCATGAATTTTGGGCATCTCCTGGTGGCCAAAGGGAAGCATGCCTTGTAGCCAGATCCCTCACCGGGCGGCGCCCCGTTCGCAGTGGCCAGACACCTTCCAAGGCTTTGTGAAGGCAATGGCTTGCCGGGCAGATAGCTCCGGCAATCCCGGCAGCAAACCCAGTCGGTACCCATATATTCACTGCTACTGCTCGCGCATTCCTGCCGAGGTATGGTTAACTCATCAGGTAATAAAGGTTTTTTCGTTGACTCAGGTTGATCCGTAGCAGTATCTGGTTGACCTCCACTCTCATTTTGGATGGATTGGGCGGAGGGGGTTGATGGCGACAATAATGCCATTAACGCTACCTTATGAGATTTTACTACCGACACTAAAACAGCAGGGATGCCCTTGACCTTGAGCCGCCCATCCTGCATGTATATGGAGCCACCGCAATTAACAATGTCCACGATTATCTGCGCTGCGTTCATGGCCGGATATCCTCAAAGTCGATGTCGTCGTCGTCAGAAAAAATATTTTCACGAACGCTAGATGGCACGCTACTAAATCTACTAAACCCCTCGGTTGACAGTTTTGTAGGTTTTGTAACGTCCTTTTCTGCGTTCATTCGGTAGATTTTTGGGTTTACCTCGAACCTCGGCGAGGGCCTGCCACCTTTGGCTCCAGACTCTTGGACATAACCACGAACCCAGCAGGTTGACTCCAGAAACTCCAGCGCCGCACTGATCGTCTTGGGTGATCCTAGCCCTCCCCAGTTTTTGCGCTGCACATCAGGAACGGTGAACGGGTCAGGCAATTTTCGTTGCAGCAGAGCATCACTCAGGCGTTGCGCGGCTCTCACCTCGGGGTGCATCCATAGGTGATAAACGCGGCGGGCATGTGCGCCGAGAAAATCTGCCCAAGCGATTGCTCGGAGCATCGGATCCTCACGAATCGCGCCTATCATCCCACCTGCGTTTGCGCGTTCGGCCATGTCCAGAATCAGAGCCAGCCCCGCCACCATCTTCTCGTACTTTCCGAAGTGCTCCTGCAATACGGCAGGGCAGGTTGGCATGATCTCCGTTTGCAGCTTGGTGTTCCATGCAATGAAGGCTTGGGCGGCTGCGGGAGACAGCTTGAATGAAGGGATACGCCGGAATTGATCGGCAGGTTCAGCACCCCATGACGCGATAAAATCGTCATCGTCCAGCTTTTCAAAAACCCGGTAGACTGCGTCCCTCAAGCCTTTGTCTGGCAGCGTATCCCGCCATTCGAATTCCAGCGGATCAGGCCATACCATCAGCTGAAAGCGGGCAAGTAGCCCATCATTGCCCACATCTTTGGATGCGCTGTCCAGATACTTTTCCAGACGCTCGGGTTGGATGCCTCCCAGCACTGATAACGCAAGATTGGGGACATACAATGATCCACGCCCGATACGATCTATTTCGTGGCCGTCTGTGCCGTTCCAGGCCTCAAGATAAAAGGCGCGATCTGATTCATGGCCAGATTTGTCAAAGGACGTCAAAAGGCCGGCCAGTTCGTCCCGTTCGGTCAATAGCCCTTGGGGATTGTCCACCAGCAGGTCGCCCAGCTTCTCAATGGTGGCGTCATTGGTTGTGTATCGCTTCAGGGTAGGCGGCTTTGGCTTGGCATCCTTGAGTGCTGCGATACGGGCCTTTGCAGACTCGATGCTTTCATCGTCGGCCTTGTCTGCGGCTTTTTGTAGGGCTTTTTTTGCGGAAGCCATCATTACTTCGTGCTGCTCCAATTCCTCCTGATAAACTTCCATTTCCTTGGTATGTTTCTCTCGCGCCTTCGCTGCAAGGTGCTTCAGCGGCTTTATGCCATCAGCCATGCTTGGGCTTTTCTTCTTGCTCGGTGGTGCGATGATTGCCCCCCAGAGATTCGGAATCACAATCCAGTCGTCCAGCAGCTTGGGACGGACTCCACATCGCGCTCCAATCAATGCGCCAAGACTTACCAGCAGACTGCCAGCGACGAACTCAGGTGGGGCAACTTTGCGATGCGCGGCATCCATGACATATCCGGCCAACGGCGCGGGCAGCAGCGCCTCCACGTTCATCTGTGGAACTGGCGGCAGGTCTGAACCGATGCGCTCAGGGGTAGGCCATTGAGTGTCAGCGGCGGCGGTTTCTGCAATATCGTCCCATCGCGTTCTCATTGGACACCTCCAACGGCGCGTAAAGCGGCGTCGATGCGTTGCTCTGCCTGCGCCAGCCGATTCAAACTCTCGGGGTCGATCTTGTCACCTCTATTGATGGCGGCGACAATCAGACGGGCAACCGTGGCTTCATGGGATATACCTTGGAGCGCTTCCCGATAATCAAACGGACGGCGCATGGGGCCTGTGCAGTGGTTGCTGAGGCTGCGCCTATCGTCGGGGAATAAATCGACCAGACCGAGTCCAAGAGCATCGACGATTTCTGCGACCTCGCACCCCGTCCAGCATTTCAGCAGTACTTTGCCGTCTTCGGCCTCGCGAATACTCAGGCTTGGCCTCCGGTCATCATGCGCTGGGCATAGTGCTTGCCACTTATCTGCTCCGGTTCTTTTTACTTTATGCAGGCGTGACAACACGTTGGAGATAGGGGATTTCATTTACGCACCCCCTTTTTCGTCAGTCCAAGCTGGACCGCGATCCTTGGTCTGCCGATTCTTTTCGGTTTTTGGGCGGGTATGGCGCGGTGGTTAAGAAACCACGTAATGATATCTTGCCCAAGGTATAGTGGGGCACGGGATGTAGGCAAATAGACTGCTGGTGGTAGAAGGTTCGGACTGTTTGATGCAATGTTTTGAATAGTTTTCTTTGACTTTCCGACCAGATCTGCGAGATCGGATTGGGTGTTGATCGGCTTGATGGCCGTTACTGTGTAACCACCGTCTTCATTGCCGCCACCATCACTATCATTACCTGAACTGGTTGGTTTCTTGGCTCCGCCATTCGAGTGGCTGGATGTCCTGCCTTTTGCTCGTGTGTTTGCGGCCTTAAGGCTGGGGCCAATAGCGCCGACCTGCGAAAGTCGGACGGGAATAATTCGGCGGTGAGTATTAACAATTCGTTGACGGATTTTTTTGACGCACCCGCTCGTCGCTGTGATTGTCTGAATGCCGGTATCCGCAGTCGCCACACGCAGCTTTCCGCCGAAAAAAAGCCCCACCTCATCCATTGCAACGAGCAGGCTTGAAAGCAGAAATGCCGCAACTGCAATCAAGGCAAGACAATGAATCCACAGGGGTACATAAATGCCGTCAGTGACTGCGATACAAACGGCCAACGCAGGGATGTAAGCGATGTAGCTGCTCACTATGAATTTACTCATAGCTGCCGTAATGATATTTGGGTTTTTCATGATGCCTTCCTTTGTGAGGGTGACTGGTCAATGAATGCTCCAAGGTGTGCCTGCTGCCCGGCGAGGCAGCATTTCACCCATGCCAAGGAAGACGTCAGGGGACCAGCCCGACGGTTCGATCACCATGAAAAGTAGCCGAACTAGCACACCTTGGAGCACTCATGCATTGGTGTAGCACACAGCTCTCTCCGGCAAAAGCGAAGGAGAGAGAGCCTGAGGCTGTTTATATTGTGATTATCACGGAATTTAGGACTTCTGAATGCGGGACAATTGCGGGACAGTGAAGGCGGGAAATGATGGGAATGTCAGGGAGCAGAAATTATTATAACTATCTGTATATTATAATGTAATACTTGTAACTTATTGATCTGAAAGTGACGTTATACGGATTTGTAATCAGTGGGTCGGGGGTTCGATTCCTCTCGCCAGCACCAAATAAACAAGGACTTACAAAAATAAGTGTAAGTCCTTTTTCTTTCTGGTAGACACATAGTAGACGTATGGCGTCAAGCTCTGTGCTGGGTCCTGCTAGGTAGTGCGGCCATAACTCTAAAAAGTGCTGTGCATCGTCTTCGCTGAGCCAGGGTGCTAGGTGCTCCTCAAAGAGGTGGTAATTTTCTCCTTCCTTATGAAGAAAACTAGGCTCATTGTGCAAATAAAATCATCGTGATGAATATTTTGCGGGTGGAAGCTCTCCGTCTGGATTCCAAAGCTCACAAAATGTCTGCTCACACCAGTTGACTAGCTGATACAAACCGTTCCCCGGCTGATATACAATGGCATAAGGAGCTGCGTGTTTCGCGGAAAAGAGGTAACTGCCACTCCCCCGAATTGATGGATACTCATAGCCATAAAGCAACTTATCTTCCAAGTCCTTTGTGTTGAACTGAATAGATAATATTGACTCCACATGATTTCTCTTTGCTATGTTTTGCATGGCTTCATAACTCATTTCAAAACCTCCTGCATACGTTTTCCAGTTCCTTGAGTTCTAGCCACTTCTGCATGTTGGGGACTTGCCCCTGCTTCATCCAGCCATGAGCCGGGAAGAATGGCTGCAATGGCGCAATCGCGGTATTGGCAGCAGTGATGCCCCGGTAGCAGTAGGAGCATCCCGTTACAAGTCGCCCCTGGAATTGTGGCTGGAAAAAACCGGCAGAAAGGAGCCGGAAGATTTATCCAGTAAAGACGCTGTGTTCTGGGGCACGACACTGGAGCCCATTGTGGCCCAGGTCTATGCCGAGAGAACCGGCAGCAAGGTCCGGCGGGTCAATGCAGTCCTGCAGCACCCCGAACGTCCCTACCTGCTCGCCAATCTGGATCGGATTGTGGAGGGCTGCGGAATACTGGAAATCAAAACCGCTGGGCTCCGCAGCCAAGGGCAGTGGGATGAAGGTGTACCGCTGGCCTATCAGATTCAAGTGCTGCATCAACTGGCCGTTACCGGAAAAAGCTGGGCGGATGTCGCCGTACTAATCGGCGGTCAGGAATTCCGGATCTACCGTATAGAGCGGGATGAAGCCCGTATTACGCAATTGCTGGAACTGGAAAAAGTCTTCTGGCAGCACGTTGAAAGGCAAACACCCCCAGAGGCAGATGGTTCTGATTCCAGTCACCGTGCCTTATCTCTCCTGTATCCCCAGAACAGCACCACGCTGGTGGATTACAGCGAAAAGCCAGAAATGAATGCCCTCTTCAAAGCACTCATGGAAGCCAGACAACGCAGCAAACTGGCAGAGCAACAGGAATCCCTGCTGGAACAGCGCGCCAAGGAAGCCATCGGTGATGCCGAAGGTGCCCTCTTCAGCATGGGCAAAGCCCTCTGGAAATGCAGTAAACCCAGCCGAACTCTGGACACCAAAAAACTGGCCCAGGAACAGGCTGATCTCATTGCGCCCTACTGGACCGAAAAACCCGGCACACGGCGCTTCACCGTACAATCAGGAGAACCAACATGATTAAAGGATTAGCCATCACCCCTCCGGTCATTGGCCGGATCGCCATTGGCAAAGTCGTTGAGAAAAACGGCAAGCGTCTCCCTGAAAAGGATGATGCTTTTACCATCACCACGCAGGTGCAGCAGAAGGGCGAGTGGATACTCCACCCGCTCCACAACACGCTGCTGGCACAGCAGGAAGGTGGAAAGCTGCGCAGTATTCCGGTCAATCTGCTCTTCAATGACCCAGACCTGAATCTCAGGGCAGAGTACAGCTTGTTTGACCGCAAAACCGGACGGCCTCTCTGTGTGGGCAATGGTGAAGTCGCCCGCAGGAGTACACAAGACGGATTTAAAAGCATCGGCTGTCCCGGCCCCCAGAATTGTGTGCTGGGCGCGGAATTGGGCTGCAAACCTTATGGGCGATTGAATGTGCAGATTGAGGGGCAAGAAGATGATCTCGGCAGCTTTATGTTCCGGACCACGGGATACAATTCCATCCGGACACTGGCGGCACGGTTGCAGTATCTCAACGCCATCAGTGGCGGCAGAGCACGGTATTTGCCACTCTCTCTCAAACTCCGTGCAAAAAGCACCACCCAATCCCATCGAGCCCCTGTTTACTACGTGGACATCGTTATCCGGGATGGCATAGACTCACAGCAGGTACTGATACAAGCCAAGGAACGAGCGGATCAGTCCATGGAAGCCATGGATGCTCTGGAAGCTGCGGCCAAACAGGGGTTCAGTAATGGGGCCTTTGAAGAAACAGAAGATGAAGGCATTGAGGTAGTGGAAGAATTCTTTCCGATGCAACAGGAAGATCAGCAGGTGGAAGATTTGCCTGCAATGACAGCAATGGAGACGCGGCGCGTAGGTTGACTGTATCCCTGGGCTACATGCTCAGGGGTATTTTTTGCTGATTGCAGATTTTAAATGGCATAACGTGTTTAACGGGGAAAGGATTTGAGGTCAATGACTGGTAAAGATAGTTGACATAGTGGTTCTGAAAGACATAACCTCCGACAAAGCAGGGCGCGCTCAAGGATGAAGTAATGGGATGAACGTCCCCTTCCCCAAGCCGCGGTCCGATGCCACGATGGGGCCCATTGAACAAGGAGGTTCATCCCATTACTTCGAAATTGAAGCCGCCCATTTACATGGAAGAAATTAAAATTATCATTGCCGGGCCAGTTGGTGCCGGTAAGACCACCGCAATGCGTACCGTGTTTGGGAACAATTTGCTCGCTGGCGAGGCGAAATACACGGCGGCGGAAGTCGATGATGTCAAAGGCTACACTACCGTATCAATGGATTATGGCACACTCAATGACATGCACAGTTGTTCAGAGAGACCTGTAAAATTGCATGTTTATAGTATTCCAGGGCAAGAAAGATTCAAATTCATGTGGGAAATATTATCCAAAAATGCCCATGGCCTGATTCTCTTGGTGGCGGCTGGAGAGCGGAATATCTTCTCGGTTATAAGTAATTACCTATCGGTTGTATGGCCCTATATGCATAATGAAAAAGCAGTGTTGGTCGCACTGAACAAAATACCTGAAAATTTCTTTGAAAATATAAATATACCTGAATACTTGTATTATAATGGTACGGCTTTACGATTTGTCAAAACCAATGTCACAGATAAAAGTGAAGTGCTCCTATTATTCCGATATATTGTAGAAATGATGGATATATAAACCATGTTAAATGATGCTGGCAGGAATGTAAATATGAGTGTCGCGTCATATCATCGGGCGCCGTGGATACTTTGATGAGTGAAGAAGCGGATACCATTTGTAGGGTGCTCGCATGGGGAGATGTTGACGTCAATGAGCTGTTAGCCGTGTGTGGGCTTATGATTCAGAACCTTTCTTTGGTCAAGTATAGTGTCGCCTTGGCGGAATTAAAAAAAATAGATAGAATTGTTTTGGATGAAAAACGGAATGTTTGGCATCTTTCGACCACGAAGGTTCAAGAAGCGATAGGGGAAGTGATCATGACAACAAATTGGGAGAATCCAGTGAATCAAGAAGAAACGTCTTTACTTCAAATAACAGAAAGCTCTCTAAATCCCTCTAGGGAGGCAGGGAGAAATAACATCGAGAAATTGTCTGATGTTGCTAATGGTTTGTCCTTATGGATGCATGAAGTCAAAGAATGGCATGTGCGCGGAGAGGAGCTTTTGCGGGGGATGCAGGACACCCTCAATCGCTTGCAGGAGCGCGAGAAAATTCTGCGAGAGGCTCTTCAAACTCTTAAAGATCAGGTTTAAATTGGCAGTTTTCCGAAAAACTTCCGGTGGGCATTTAGGCTCTTCGTCAGATCGGGTGGGAAGGGCGTATAATGCTGTGGAGCAGTTGAGTCCCGAATAGAAGTTAGCTGATGGTCTCGAACGAGTTGTTTTCTCTCGCGTTAGGGTTGGTACTGCCGTGGTTGGTGGGCGATGTGACCTTCCAAGTGTTGGAGAAGCGCCTGATTCTGCACATCAACTTCCCCAAGGGCAGTCGCATTGCTTGCCCCCATCTGTGGTGGGCGCTGTGGTGGGTGTGCCACCAGGGTGCCATACTCTTAAAAGCATGGTTGGAAAACGCTAAGGCCAGCGGCCTGCCGCCTATCATCAAGGTCGCCTACACTATCATGAACCATTGGGATGATGTGCTCCGCTGGTTTGAAAGCCAGATCAATAACGGCATTCTTGAAGGCTTCAATATAGCCTCATCCAATCCGCCAAAGTGAAAGCTCGGGGGTTACCGCACGCACAAAAATTTTATCAACATGGCTTACCTCATCCTGGGTAGGCTGGATCTCGGGCTGCCCACGTAAAATGTCGAGGAACCCACTCAACGCTACAGTCCAATCATTCGCGCCTCAACGCCAAGCCCCTTTAACTTTTCCAATATGGTATGCGAATCCATACAACTCGGATCGTATGCCACCTTGTAGTGGTGGCCATGATGCTCATGATGCTCCCCACCTTGATGTGCACTCAGCACACATTCCATAGCCGCCAAAGTCTCCTCAATAAGAAGCAATTCATCATGTTCTAATTTGCGAATGCTACTGAATATCATATCACTAACTTGATTGCTATTATTCATGACGCACCCCCATCGTTAATGGCTGGAATATGCTATATCATTCACATATCCCACGCTTTCAGTATAGCCTTCCTTTTTACCATTTCAAGCGCCGGAAGGCTTGGCTGTTCTGCTGGACGGAACTGGGTGCCAAACAGGTCGGCATCGTGCAGAGCCTGTGACCACTTGCCGCTTCCACGACATCCATCCCTATGACTACCTGGGGGACAAGGCATTGATATTTTTTCGGCTCTTCGCCGGATCGGGTGGGTAAGGGGTAGAGGGCCCGGGCCGAAAGACATCACCTGGTCGGCGGCGGACGCGGTTGCCAACCTCCATCAACGGGGCGGCTTCGCCTGCACCTTCCATGCGGATAGCGCAGAGAGATCAATGATGCCGCTGTACACCTCTGGCGCTGCCCGCCTGGCCCATTTGCGTGCCCGATACGCCGCCGATGCGGCCCTGCTTGTCTCCTTCGCGTCAGGGGGCTTCCGAGGTCTGCCGCCAACCCCCTTGCCTTGCTTGGTTTTCATAGCCTCGCCTTCCTGCCGCTGAAACCCATTATATGTATGACGATGACATAAACTAACCCGCCAAACTCGCCCCACGTCAACCCCGGACTCTGCCGGCTGCAAGAGGCAATGTGCGCATAGAGCAACAAGGTCGGCGGCACAGGCCTTCAGCGTCCGTCGGCGGTGGCGCAGGCACATCAACCTCATCAACATGGCCTACCTGATCCTGGGCAAGCTGGATGTCAGGCTATCCACCTGAAATGATGAGGAACCGCGTTTTAACATCATGCTCTGGTGATAGGTTGGCTGCAGCCGAGAAAAAACAGCGCCCAAGGGAGGGGTTCTCCCTCTGAATAGAAGCGCATCATAAGCCTATTACACTGGCAGAAAGTGAACCGCCCCGGGTTTCGTGGAGGCCATTTGGTTTAAGTGCAGGCCGTTAATTCGGTCTGTTCGGCGAGTTGCCGATAGTAGTTTGCCTCAGCTTCTGCCGGAGGGATATAGCCGATAGGTTCGAGCAGCCTGACATGGTTGAAACCACGCCACCCATTCGAGGGTCGCCAGTTCCACCGCTTCCCGCGTCCTCCACGGGCCGCGCCGGTGAATCAGTTCCGCCTTGTACAGCCCATTGATCGTCTCGGCCAGGGCATTGTCATAGCTGTCGCCCTTGCTGCCCACGGAGGGTTCAACACCCGCTTCGGCGAGACGCTCGCTGTAGCGGATGCTGACATATTGCGAGCCCCGGTCTGAGTGATGCACGAGGCTGCCATCGCATTCGGACTGACGGGCGTAGAGCGCCTGCTCCAGCGCGTCCAGCACGAAGTCCGTCGTCATGCTTCGACTCACTCGCCAGCCGTAAACGTTCAGCCAACCCACCCTTGCGGGTTGGCGCCAATCAGGCTAATGCAGATTTTTTCCAGTTCCACGGCAAGAGTTCGTGGAGTTTTTTGTTGGGCCAGGTCGGGAGCTTTTCGAGCACGTCACAGAGGTACGCGAAGGGCTCGATGCCGTTGAGTTTGCACGTTTCGATGATGCTGTAGAAGGACGCGGCACGCTCGCCACCGGCATCATTTCCAACAAATAAAAAATTCTTGCGACCAATGGCCACGCCCCGCAGCGCTCGCTCCACCGGATTATTATCGATGCTGAGTTGTCCTTCTTCGAGGTAGAGCGTCAGTGCTTTCCAACGGTTGAGGGCATAGCCGATGGCTTTAGCGATGCCACTTTTCGGCGCCACCTGCATCTGGGTTTCCGTGAGCCAGGCATGGAAGGCTTCCAGCAGGGGACCGGCACGCTGCTGCCGGGCGGCGACTTTCTGATCTGGTAGAGATTCCTTGATCTCCGCTTCGATGGCGTAGAGTTTGACGATCCAGGCCAGGGCCTTCTGGGCTACCGGACTGGGACCCCGCTGTTCCACGTCATAGAAGTGGCGGCGGACATGCGCCCAGCATCCCGCTTCGATGATCTGTTCCTTGCGGTAGAGGGCATCATACCCCCCATAGTCATCGGTCTGGAGGATGCCTTGCCAGTCACCCAGAAAGTGCTGCGCGTGGATCCCCTTACGGTCCGGGGCATAATCAAAGACCACGACGGGATGCGGGGCATCCGCCTGGCTGCGATACACCCAGAGATAGGCTTTGTCCGTCTTGCCGCTGCCGGGGTTGAGGACCGGCAAGGGCGTCTCGTCGGCGTGCAGAATCTTTCCTTCCAGCAAGGCCCTTTTGCAGGCTTCGGCGAGCAGGCTGATCCAGTATTCGCCCTGACCCAGCCAGCTGCAGAGGGTGGCGCGAGAGATCGGTACGCCCGCTCGCTGGTACTGGGTTTCCTGCCGGTACAAAGGCAGGTGATCCACGTGTTTCGCCGTCATCACATGGGCCACCAGGCGCGCCGTGGGCAAGCCCTTGTCAATCACCTGTGCCGGTAATGCCGGACTTTCGAGGGTACCGCAGGGGCGGCAGGCCAGTTTGGGGCGGATATGGCGAATGACCTGGAAGCGTCCGGGGATATAATCCAGTTTTTCGCTGATCTCTTCCCCGACCGTTTCGAGTGGACCCCCACATTGCGCGCAAGTGCAAGTCTTGGGATCGTGACGTACTTCTACCCGGGGCAGATGGGCGGGGATCGCCATGCGGCCGGGGTGCCGGCGTACGGGACGGGCGGGGACCGCTACGGTCTGCGCGTCGGCGGCTGCTCCCTCTGCACGGCCAGCGGTCACGGCCGCACTGTCTTCCAGAACGGTTTCGAGGAGGCTTTCCATCGCCGCGATTTCGGTATCCAGCGCTTCTTCCCAAAGACTGATCTGGTCGGGAGAGAGCTTTTCCGAACGGCGTCCGAATCGCCAGCGCTGCAGTTTGGCGATGGTGCTTTCCAGGCGGGCGATGGTTTCATCGCGCAGGGCAATGGCCGCTTGCTGTTGGGCGATGATCCGGGTGCGTTCCGCTTCCTGTTCCTCCTGCTGTTGCAGCAGGCTCAGCACCAGATCGCGCAGGGCGTCCGGGCTGGTGGGAAGAGGCGTTTGCGGCGCTGAAATCATCAGAAAATAGTATCGGAACTGGGCTATTTATACAAGAAATTCCCGCTAGTTACAGCAGTGTTGGTGTGCATTTTTCCAGGCTCGGTAACGGCGTCCACGGGCGCCCCTCTACCAGCATCGCCCACTGCGCAGCGGAGAGTTCTATGGCACCGGCATCGGCGCGGGGCCAATGGAGTCGTCCCTGATCCAGACGGCGATACACCAGCCAGAAGCCCAGTCCATCCCACAGTAACAATTTCAGACGATCCCCTCGGCGGTTGCGAAAGACAAAAGCATGACCGCAAAAAGGATCGGCAGCCAATACCCCCTGTACCTTGGCCGCCAGGCCATCAAAGCCTAACCGCATATCTACGGGCGCTGCCGCGAGCCAGATCCGGCTGCTCGAATTTAGCCACATGGTCTTTCCAGAATCTGCACCAAGGTCTGGAGCCAGCTGGTATCTACCGGCGCCGCAAGCTTCAGGCTACGACCGGATAACAGGTGAATTTCCACCGGTGAAACAGGCGTCCTGACCGGCGCGGCCAGAGTTACCGGCAAAAACCCTTCGGGCACGGCGGACAGCAACGGCGTTTGTACAGAATCGGCAAAGCGTTTGCGCCAGTAATGCAGCGTGGCTACGGCGATCCCCGCCTGCGCACAATAATTCTTGACCGACTGTCCGCTCGCCTGAAATCCCTCTACCTGCTGCCGCCAATAAGCGACTTTCTCTTCTTTCTTCATCACCATCCCTCCGCGCTGAATGCAGATCAGGATCGGTCAGGTCAGGAAATTTGGGAAGGTGGGTTGCTTAGACGCTTACCGCCAGCCAACGATGCGCCGGGCGAACACGTCGATCACGAAGGCCACATACAGCCAGCCCTGCCAGGTCGAAACATAGGTGAAATCCGAAACCCAGAGCTGGTTCGGCCGATCCGCCTTGAACTGGCGGTTCACCCGATCCAGCGGGCACGGTTGTTTGGAGTCGGGTACCGTCGTGCGCACGCTTTTACCCCGCACCGCGCCGCGCAATCCCAGGCGGTTCATCAGGCGCTCGACGGTGCAGCGCGCGACCTCGGTGCCTTCGCGCTTCATCTGCCGCCAGACCTTGTCCGCGCCGTAGACCTGAAGATTGGCCTGCCAGACGCGTTCGATCTTGGGTATCAATACATCGTCGCGTTGCGCACGCGCACAACGCAGCGCGGGATTGCGCTGGCGTGTGGCATGAAGCCGGTAGCCCGACGGGGCGATCTGCAAGACACGGCAGATCGGCTCGACCCCAAAAACATCACGATGCGTATCGACAAAGGTGTTCATGACTTCAGACGGCGGTCGAGCTCCGCCTGGGCAAAAAACGCACTTGCCAGCTTCAGGATTTCGTTGGCACGGCGCAATTCCTTGACCTCACGCTCCAGCGCCTTGATACGTTCACACTCTTCGCTGGTGACGCCGTCGCGCAATCCGGTATCGACTTCATGCCGTTTAACCCATTCATGCAAGGTATGGGGCGAACAGCCGATCTTAGGAGCAATAGACTCCACCGCCGCCCAGGGCGAAGAATACTCGCCGCGGTGTTCCTGCACCATGCGCACCGCGCGTTCGCGAACTTCAGGGGAATATTTGGGTGTTTTAGCTTTGTTCATCATGGCTCCATTCTCTTGGAAAAAGGAGCCTCCTCAAAATCCGGGGCGGTTCAGTTTGAGATGTTTACGATTCGCCAAATCCTGGTGCGGATGCGCCAAGGGGGTGATAGGGACAGGGAGATCGCCCGTTCCGGACTCATGGGGCGCAAGAAGTTAGGCGTCTTACGTCATCAAGCAGCACTGCACGACTGGCTGGACCGTGGCTGATGTTTTTGCCGGAAGGTCAGGTGCGAGTGCATCTCTGCGGCCAGCCGTTGAAAGTCTATGCCGCCATGATGTCGTCACCCCAGCAGCTTTGCCAAGTCTTCCGCCCGTAGATGGGTATAACGCTTCAGCATCTGCAAGGTTTTGTGCCCGGTAATGGCCGCCACCTGCATCGGATTGAGGCCCTTCTCAAAGAGGCGGCTGGTGGCCTCGTGGCGCAGGTCGTGGAAGGTCAGCCCGGTGATGCTGGCACGGCGGCAGGCTCGTACATAGGATTGATGTATCCCCTCGTAAGTAACCCCGAACACGCGCCCGTCCAGATTGCGCGGCAAGGCCTCCAGCGTCACCACCGCGCGACTGGAGAGGGGCACCGTGCGGGCCTCACCATTCTTCGTCTTGGGCAGGTGCGCCGTGCGCTTTTTCAGATCCACGTTTGACCATTGCAGGCCCGGCGTTTTTTGGGGACGGATTCCTGTTTCCGTATCCGCCGTACCGTAACTTTCCAGAATTTCTCCCGCCCGCATGGCCGTTTCGATGGCGAAGACGACTACGGGGCGTAGCCACGGGTTGCGGGCATCGCCGCATGCGGACAACAGCTTTTCCTCTTCGTTATCCACTAGACGGCGATCCCGCGCACCAGATTGTGCCGGCATTTTGATTTGCAGGCACGGATTTCCATGTGCGAGTGGGATTCCCCATTCTTTTATAGCATGAGTAATGACGCGGGAGAGGAGGGCAATTTCATGTCGTACCGTCTGACTGGTCAGTGTGCGGCCCGTTTTTTTGCTGACGGACTTGATCCGTCTGTCCCGATACAGCGCCAGTTTTTCCGGCGACAAGGCCGCCAACGACAATTTACCGAGCTCGGATGCGGTCAGGATACGGATGACGGAACTTGGCCCCTGTCTGCTCTTTTTTTCAGGCAGTATCTCCCGTGCATAGCGATCCAGCAGGTCGGCGACGCTCGTGGCCTCTGCACGGCTTCGATCCCGCCAGACGCCCCTATCCATTTCCGATTCGATGGTTCGCGCCCAGGCTTCGGCATCGCGTTTTGCCCGGAAGGTCTTTGTCTGGCTGGGATACCCTTTTTTTCGAACGATGGCCTGCCAGCCAATCGTGATGCCGTCTTGGTCTTCCCGTGAATTTATGGTTGCCATGCTGCACCCTCGCTGCAATGAATCCGAAGTCTCGGTGCAGCATATTTGCAGCGTAAATTCAATAGACCAAAGAAGGTTGCCATGCATCGCTGGCATAGTATTGATTTTATTGGTGCCCCGAGCGCGAATCGAACGCGCGACCTACCGCTTAGGAGGCGGTTTTTACCACTTGAGATCATTGACTGTCAGCGCGCATATGACTGTTTACGTGCGGTATTTTGTCATCCGTCATCACCAGAAATAAGGTCATATAACACCCTGAGTGTGACAGGAGTGTGACAGATTGCGCCAAGATTCGGGGTTGGCATGGGCCAAAAAAACCGTTTGACCGGGCATGCGGAGTCTGATAGGATCCCATCTGTAGTTGCCAGTCTGGGGTAGGTCCCGGTAATTCGCAATTCAGACCTTCTCCGCACAGACGAAACGCTCCTTGGCAAGAGCTCTCTTCAACACTTTCTGGCGAACGAGCCAGTAAACTCACCCAAACTTTGCCGAAATTTACCCCATCGCACTGAATTTCGGATTCTTGTAGCACAAAAAATTTGTTATTCGCAAATGTCGTTATTTGTTATTTATTTAACGGACATTATACTAAAAAGGCCACATTCTTATGTGGCCTTTCGCACGTCCATTCTCCTTTTTTTAAGGTGCCGTTTAGGGGCGTACGCGGTTGCGGGGTGGGGCCCAATGCCGTCTTTTCAATTGCGGGAAAGGCGGCGCCTTAACTTTATGTTAAGGAGATTTTTGGCTATGAATAATACCCCGCTTCATCAAGTGACGCCAGACCTCGTAGTTTTTGCACCAAAATCTTATAAGAGTTTTGTGCGCGCTGAGATGGCTAATGCTGAACGCGAAAACCGTTGGTATAAACTCGATATCCGCGTTTCAGGTGTCGACAATGCTGACAATATCACTGCCTCAGCTGCATTGATCTGTGCTGATTTCACCCCAAAGCAAATCGCGCATATCTGCGATAAGTTGCCTGAAGATATTCCTATTTTCCTTCAAGGGGAAAACGGATTTTTCCTCGAGGTCGTCATTCTGGAGACCGGGAAACCGGTATTAATTCATCCACTTTCAGACGAATCGAAATATTTCCGGGGTGACTATGTGGACCAGGTCGATGATTTAATTTCGATTCTTCTGGAGGGGGTGGATCATGAGTAACGTGCAAGAATTACCCATGCATAAACCGGAAAAATTACCATTGCTGCAGGTTGCTTTGGCGGAGCAAGAGATGGTGGCAGAGAAGGCAATTAACCGCCTTAAAGAGCTGGGAATAACAACAGCAGCAAATTCAGGGCTGGAAATGCTGCTCGCTCTTCAAAAATGGCAGGAAGGCACTGAAAAAATGCTGAGTTCAGGCCTGCCGGACCTAGACAAAAGTTTAGGAGGTGGATTCGAAAAAGGGCAGTTGATCATTGTTGCGGCAAGGCCGAGCGCAGGCAAATCGATTCTTGCTATGAACATTGCTGAATCGCTGGCTACCGAGACGAGGTCATCACTTTTCCTGTCCTTGGAAATGTCGTCGGTTGCATTGCAGATGAGGCTTGCATGCAAAAACACGGGAATCAAACTAGAACGAATGAAAACCAAAGGTGAACTAAAAATGGAGGATTTTTCAAAAATATCAATCCATTTAATGGATCTACAAAAAAAGCGACTTTATTTGACAGAAAAAAGCAATATTTCGGTGGATGGTATCATTGAGCGCATTATTGCGCTTCAGGCGGTTGAGCCAGATCTAGGGATGGTTGCGATCGACTATCTGCAGTTGATAAGCACGTCTAAAAAATCCAATGCATCCAACCGTCAGGAAGAGGTTTCGCAGATAACCAGGCAACTGAAAATCGCCTCTCAGGAGTTACAGGTGCCCATATTACTGGCCTGCCAATTAAATCGCGGTACTGAGTCACGGACAGATAAACGGCCACAATTAGGCGACTTGCGGGAATCAGGCGCTATCGAACAGGATGCAGACATTGTGCTAGGCATTTACCGGGAGGAGCTGTATTACCGAGATAAGGAGGAGGTCAAGGGCATAGCCGAGATTTGCGTTTTGAAAAACCGTGATGGGGAGACCGGCTCGGCCATGATGAAATTTGATGGACCAGGATTTGCTTTCAGGAATTACGCGCCAGAAACATATGATCGATATTAGGAGAAAGACATGGATGATCAACAAATTGATTTGGCTTCGGTGGCGCTTGACATTGGCAAAAGACTTGCTTCACAGAGTGAGGCATCAGGAACAGTGAAGGAGGCTGAAAAGCCTCTTCAAACACATGAACCAAAGCCTACTGATACCAACACCAACACCAACACCAAAGGAAAAGGAAAGGTTTTAATGTGGCCGCTGGAAGTGGCGGTTCAGCCCACCGAATTAAGCCGATGTGGGCTTATCCGGTTACTGCCAAAAACGAGACGGCGGATAGTAAAAAACGAATTGGTAGAGCACCGTTCAGATATAAAATTGTTTTTTACTGGAGAAGAGTTGAATGTCCAGGATGAAACGGTATGGTTAGCCGTCCTTCGACTTTGTCGAGGAAAACCGCTTGGGGAACGCGTCCAGTTCACTTTTCCACAATTGCTTTCCGAGTTGAGGATGACGGATACTGGCGGAAAAAAAGGCAGCCGCCGCCTTATCCTTGCGCGGTTAGAAAGGCTCTCCATAGCACATATTAAAGTTGAGTTAAACCGAAAAAACAGTAAATCGTTAATCACCACCGGTCTAATGAAATTCGGGATAGAAGAAGAAACTGGGAAAATGTATGTGCGTTTAGATCCAGATGGTGCAATATTATTCGACAATCTGGCCTATCAAAACTGGGAGATTCGCCTGTCCCTAAAAAGTGATATCGCAGTGCGGATGCTGGACTACATTTGTGGGCACCAGGCCGGCAAACCCCATTCCCAGAAGGTCGAAAATCTTCGGCTGTGGTTCGGGTACGCGGGACGGACAGATAAATTCCGGACGGCCGCCTTGGCCGCGCTTAAAGAGTTGCAGGCTGCTGGGGTGGTCAGAGAGGCGGGAGGGGATAAGGTCGCGTTACGGTGGATCCGCAATTGACCCACCATCACCGGCCACACCAGATAAGCCCGGCACAGCAGCCGGGCTTTTTGCGCAGAAACGGGACATCGGCCAACGCAGAAACGGGACATTATAGCGCAGAAACGGGACACACAACCGCAGAAACGGGACATTATAGCGCAGAAACGGGACATTTAGTGCTCGCAACATTATGATTCATGAAGAGAAATTCGCCTTATAACAAGGAACATGTTTTCTAACATGTTCCTTGTAACAAAAATTTCGATTTCGACAAAGCACCCAGCCCCTGACGGGCTGGGTGCTTGCGCTTCGTGAGGCACCTGTGGCGGCCCAGCCCATACCCAGCAAAGAGAAAATCGTCATTGCCTGCTCCTGTCTTCGTAGGACACTGCTGGGGCGCCCCAAATTATCCGCCGAAGACTCATTGCTGGGAAGGCAAGCACCTGCTCCATACTTGCCCAGAGAGAAGCCCCAGCAAGGCCATTTGCTTGCCCTGTGGCGCGTTTTAATTGGTGTTGTGCCCTATACCCCCTACCGATACCCAGCAGAGGACAAGGAAAGGCCCTTGCCGTTGACCAGGTCCACCCCATTACTTCCATAGGCGGAAACTTTCTCGACCGGGAATAAGTTCGCTCGCATTCTTGAAAGCCACCCCTAGTGATTTGCCCTGCAGTAGGTGGAGACTCATGAACGACTGTAGGAACTGCGACGCTACTGCGCCGTGAACCGTGTGGTATGGAGCGATAAGTGTTCCGCAGAAAGGGAGTCTTGAGAAATCTCTCGCGAATGGATTTCTTCCTGTTTCGCAGCAGAGTGAAATAAACGTTTTCGGGCTAGCATGGTGGATGCCAAGACGCCGTTCAAATGATTTTGGTTTCCGTGCTCCACCTACGCCGAAATGTATCGCCTCTCTGGAGCCGTGCCCAACCAAGATAACGTGTGTGTACGCAGGATGATTTTTTCCCCACCACTCGCCAAGTTCGCCAATAGCCCGAATCTTGATGGATGTCATTTGATCGTCTGGAACAAGTAAGCGGCAGAATTGGAGAATGCTTTTGCTCAGAGGGGTGATAAGGCCTTCTTCTGATGCAAAATCCCCGATAGAAACTAGCGCAATTCCAAGATTTGTATGTATTTTGGAAGACGCAATTTTTTTCGACGATGAGCCGTCGGACAATTGAACACAAACAGATCTGTTTACTACCTCTGCAATTTTGCACCTTCGTATGGCATGTATGTCGCGGCCCCCATCAGGAAGGAGAATTGACGGTACATAAACCCATTGATCAAGTTTCAGATTAAAGGCCACAAGGGCTCCTTAGATGTAGATGGCCAATCGGGAAAGGGGAGAAGACCTCGCGATCTTACCCCTCCCACATCACCGTACATACGGGACCGTACACGGCGGTTCAATGAATAAATCCCTGTCATCCCGCGAGGGATGACAGGCCTAACCTGCTGAAGAACCTCGCTGGAAGGGCCAGCACTAGCGCCGGGGTTTTCGACATGTGCCACGGGGCGTCTTCAACATGACCGGCTCTTAGTCAGCGGAGAAAGGCCCCCGGATCCGACTCATAACTCATCAGATTGTTCATGGCACGACCGCTGAATGCTTTTGCCCGGGCGTTAGTTCCCGCAATAACTCTGGGTGATTATCCAGCAGTCGCAGGAGGTTCATCACTGCAGGCATGGGGGACGCCTCACCCCTCTCGTAACGGGAGAAGGCATTCCGACCGCCGCCGGTGATCTTGGCAGCCTCGGCCTGCGTAAGCCGCAACTTCCGGCGGATTCGACGGATGTCTTCCCTTTGTTTGGAACGTGCGCGATGGATAAGGTCGTCGTGCGCCACGGCATACCGCTTGCAACTTTCCTGGTCCAGTTCGCCTTCCCCGCAATTGGGGCAAAACCAGCCCTTGAGGCCCGTCAGGGTCACTGACTCACCGTCAAAACTCAATTTTTCGTGATAATCTTCGTTGCGTACCATTCCGTTATGCCCGCAACTCATGCATTGCCGTGTCATGGTCACTTCTCCTTAAACTGAATGACGGGAGCACGCCCGTCAGTAAAGCCTGTTACCTTGATGTATGCCGTCATCCCGGTCGAAAGCGTGGCGTGATACACGTCCTGCCAAAGCTTGTGGTCCTCGTTCGTGGTCATGCTTTTGTAAAAGCCCACATGGCTGAGTTCGCATACGATATTCACCATCTCTTCGGTGGTCAGCCCCATGGCTAACCCGTTCCTTCGTGCCACTAAGGTAAAGGACGCGATCCCAACCTCTCGTACGTTGTCCTGTATTTCAGTGAGACGGTAGTGGGGTTTGCGTTTTTCCATGGGAAGAATGATACCCTTAAAGGGTAATCCTGGCAACATGTGTCACGTGACGCGTCACGTGACAGGCACCTTAGCTTGTCACTGTATCTTGATGAATGACATCAGGAATAATCGCTTGACGCCCTGAGGATATCGCCTATAATTTGGGGTATGGATAAGCACGCGGACACCTCAATTTTTAGCCAGCCTCAATCATTGAGGCGGCTCCTGCCAGTTCTGGCGGGGAGTGCTGGTGTCCTCTTATCTGTGTTCATCCTGCATCCAGGCCAGCAGGGCGCTCCTCTGGGCCTCCTGTTGGCCGTGGCAGTCATGTTTGTTGCTGGCCTTGGGTTGATCCAGCAGGCGGCAGGCTGGTTGGATTCATTCCTGGTTAGACTGGTTCGTGGCATGCTCCATGGCGCGGCGTGCCGCTTTGTTCACCGCCCTAGGCCACGCTCCTTGCGCTGGCTGACCGCCATCGCCGCCCTGCAAATCCCCTCAAATTCTCTAAGTATTGCATTTTCCCAGCCTAAAAACGCCCAAGCTCCGAACATTTTCGCCGCATAAATTTTGTTTATTGCGGTGAATTTCGGCGATCTCGTAATACACAAAAATGGCGGTAATTCATGTAACTAATAGCCGATTCCGTTTCAATCATTAAGGAATCGATATCATGAACAATCTGCAAAAAAACCTTCTTGCTGCACTCCCTGGACACCTGCAAAACGAACAAAAAATCCGCGAAATCGCCAGCAAAAATGGTGTTTCTTTCGAGGAAGCCGTGTCTTTGGTTTTTATAAAAGACGCCGAACAGAAAGAAAAAAATGAATTGTGCAATAAAGATATTTTGGGCGGCATGATTCGTAGCCAAAAAGATCCAGTGGTCCGGCTTGCACAAACATATGCACTCACAATTCGAGAATCGGAAACCATAATAAACTCGCAACTAGCGCGTTTAGAGCGTGCCACAAGCGATGAATTGTATGCCGCCGGGTGTGCATTCCTCGCAGATAAAACCTTTAACTCGGCAAGGTCACAAATCCGCAGGGAAACGCAATCTCCGGTAAGAAAAGGCAGTTTTGTCTATTTAGATGAAGACGTTTGCGGGGATGCTGATGGATTTTCTCACCATGAAGTCATTTCTGATGAGCAAAACCCGGTCTTAGATTGGCTCGTCGCAGCCGAGTCGGTACAGGCTGAAATCGAAGAGCGGGAACTCGAAGTAATCAATTATCGGCATAGCGAAGCCGAACGATCAGAGCTAGAAAAAACCCCAGAAGACATTGCAAAAGCGTTGCACGTGACGCTGCGCCGGGGCCAACAAATCGCCAAACACATGCGCACAGCAGCCATAGCGCGCCAAGAAGCCGCGCAGGGGGGTGCAGGCCAAACAGAATTGTTCTAATGCATAAATACAACCTAATTTAGGAGATATTACAATGTCAATGATCAATGTTAAGCACCATGACGGCATTTCCGAATGTTATATGCCGTCAGAATTACTGCCAGAATCGGTAAGGATTATTATTGCTGAGGAGGCTGCACGGGATACACCAGTCGAGTGGGTTGAGCTGTCTGAAGTGCCGTTCGACGAGGCGATGAAAGCAGCTTTAATGAGTTGTAAGACTAAAGGAGGGTATTCAAATGAAACGAAGTAAGCAACAGAAGAAAGTAACGGATTTTGAGAGTATAGAGGGTGAGAGTCATGCTGCCATGCTGAAAAGACTTAAGAGGCATCTGGCAACAATCCGAGCTGAAAAGAAAAAGAAAGAGCGTGCGCCCTTTGTGGCGCAAATGGACTACATGGAAACTTTGATATGGCCCTACGATTGTCTGGACGACAGGGTGATTGCTGAACTAAAAAAGAATGGGAAAGATGAAGAAGGAGAGTGCCATGAATAACATTATGAGTTTCGAAGATCTTGAAGACGAAACGTCCGCAGTATTTTCAAGGCTATCACCCGCATGTTGAAGAGTATAGCAAACCGCTATAAGTGGGTATACCCCGCCTTATCCACAAGCTCCACAGCCTTATGGACGGCTCGTTACTACGTAACGACCAGCCAGCGCACGCGCCAGCTTGCCGACCACAACCCAGACGGTCGCCGGGGGTCCGGTTGGACCCCGCTTTGTTGTCTGGGCAAAAACCGTGGATTTTGTGGATAAGGCTGAGTGCCAATATGACTATGGCGATTTTTTTCGTTCCGTTTTTGCTATTGGCGCGAATCCGCGCATTGCTTCCCAGAAACCGAATAATGCTGGCTCGGTCTTCACCATTCAAGTGTTGAGATTAGCGCAAGCATTCACACTATTTAAGTGCTCACAATATTGCACTTACCCAATCTGCTCGCCGTCGCTCACGAATAACGAAAAAGCTGAATCCCGCTAACCCCCGCTCCACACGCATCCCAAAAACAGGAAAACACAAACACACTTTCGAATGACACGGTCCATGAATTTGCACAAAACTCCTGAACCAGTTGTTGTTAAAGAAGAGGTTTTGGGGGTCGGGCGGCAGGCCGCCCTAAAAGCATACAGACTACGCAGCTGCCGCTGGCCCTCGCTTCGCTCGAAAAGAACTGCAACAACAACAGCATAACCCACAATCGCTTGCGCGCTAAACATAGCTTGCGATAGCCCATAAATCCTTACATAACCACTTGAATGGAATTACACAAGCGGCACAAGTGGCGCTCCATAAAAACCCCTATTTTCACCGCACAAAAATGATACCGTAGATTTCCATTTCGCTTCTCCATGAAGTATATTACCCACACAGGAGCGATACCAATGCGGCATATAACCATCTCTCTCACTGACGCTGACTATCAATCGCTGGCTGATACTGCCCAGAAAGTTGGGACGACGCCAACAACGATGGCCCGAGCTTTTGTACTCGCTGAAATGACCGGCATAAACCCCGCCACTCTGTCCAAAATGGAACGCCGGTCAACTGCTTTTTCCGTCGCTATCCTTGAACGAATCTTAGGGCTCGCCGCCCGCCAGAACGGCATAACCGGAGATGAAGCCCGCATAGCCGCGCAGAGCGCCGCAGCACAAATAGCCCAAGAGATAGAGGTGAATTTGGAGACTGAGCATGATTAATATTGGCGCAATAACATCACCAGTCGGCGCTGCAAATTATTATACCTCAACTGATTCTTCCGTAAGCCAGGAAGCGGTGGGTGCGTATTACACAAACCAAAACCAGATTGCCAGCACATGGCAAGGCGCAGGCGCGGACCTGGCCGGCCTTGAAGGAAAAGCCGTAACCAAGGAAGCCATTCAGAAGATTCTTGAAGGTAAGGTTCAGCAGATAGGCAAGGATGGCCTTATTGAAGAAAAGCAATTGGGACGCACAGTAAAAGACGAAAACGGCAATAGCGTTATTGAACACCGAGCAGGTTTTGACTTGACGTTTTCATCCCCAAAGTCTGTGTCAATTGAATCCGAGGTCTGGGGAAAAACCGATGTCCGCGACGCCCATGAAGCGGCAATTAAAACCGCTATGGGTTTCCTTGAAGAAAAAGCAGCATTGACCAGAATGTCAACCGGAGCCAAGGATGAAAACGGAAAGGCAATTACAGAAATTGTTAAAACCGGAAACTTAACGTTTGCCAGTTTCCAGCACGCAACATCAAGAGAAGGCGACCCACAAACACACACGCATGTACTTGTGGCGAATGTCACATATGGCGCTGATGGAAAAGCACGAAGCTTGGAAAGCAAAGGCATCTTTCAATGGCGGGCAACAGCTGACCAAGTGTATAAAAATGAACTTGCGCGCGGTCTGGAAAAGCTTGGGTATCAAGTCGAGTGGGACCAGAAAGGATCATTTGAGATTGCCGGGTATTCTAAAGAAAATCTGGATATTTTCTCAAAACGATCCGAGCAGGTTGACGCCGCGCTAAAAGAAAAAGGCATGGCCAAGGCCACAGCAAGCGCAGAGGCGAGGCAAACAGCCGTGTTTGCAACCCGCAAAGATAAGGCCACCGGTCATTCTGAAAGAGCAGAAGACCACCGCCCAGGTTGGCAGACCGAAGCAAAAGAAAATGGAATAGCACCAGCCGCCCGTGATGGATACTCCAAAGAGAATGTGGCGGAATATCGCGAAGCGCAGGACCATCGATTCCAAAACCAGCAAGGCCACCAGGATAATATTGCCGAAAACAGAGAAGAAAAACACCAACAACAAGATGAACACGTAGATCAAAACCAGCGCACCGAAGACCAAAAATGGCGCGGAGCAGGGCAAAGAATCAATGAATTTTCGCCACCGCCCCGCCAGGAACAGCGTTGGTCTAATGGAATACAGGCCAGAGCCCAAGACGATAAAATCCACCATAATCAGGGCACCGAGTGGACCCAGAAAGGCCGTGCATCTGGTGCTCCAAGGCTTAACCTTGGCTCAAACAGAATCGGACAATCACCGAACCAACTTGCAGTACCTACAGTAAAATCCGGCAAGTTTGAAACCGGAAGGAAAATCTATGCAACCATGCAAATATTTGGTGAAATGAAAGGCATGAGCCGTGACGCTAAAGACGTTTTACTAGCCAAAGCCGCACTGGAAACACATCAAAAAATCTGGTTTAAACCGAACAACGAAAAGTTAAATGAGTTAGGCAAAAACCCAACAGTCGCTGTCAATTATGATTCAACAGGAAATCGTTATTATACAACTAAAGATGGAAAAACGTTTAGGGATGACCTGTACCGAAAACAGACCAGCATGCAATCTTCCAACTGGAAACATTTAGGACTCACAAAGTCTGATTACAATGTAACCAATAAGGGCGTTTTCAAGAGCGGAGGCACGCTGAAATCAGAATTATTTGGACATGTCGGAAGCAAAACCCGCCAGAACATTGCCGGAAAAATGCACAAAGGGATCGCCTCAGCCAGAAAAGGTTATTTTAAGAAGGAACATGGTGCGTTCCGTGCGCACGATAAAGCTTTATACCATCGTGGTGTGGCATGGGCTGAAAAGAAAGCAAGCGGAGCGGTATTAAATGGAGGTCATGACTGGAAAAAAGTCGGTACATTTACCGAATTATATGTGCGGGCCCGCACGTCAATATCTACCATGAAAGCCAAGGCCGCCGCCCTGAAGGACATAAAAGAGAAAGCGGCCGGTAATGTTTCCACCAAATCCCAAACAGAAAATGAACGTAGCACTATAAAAGCTGATAAAAATGGTGGGAATGCCACCCAGGGCACATCAAATAACGATAGCAATTCATCATCCCATCAACAAGCTGCTGTCCTGCTGAACCCGAACAAGCCTGGCACAGCGTCGGCGTCCACGCCAACCCCTGTCAATGATCCCAAAGCAAAACTCCTGGCAGAACCACGTAATAACGAGCAACCAAAGACGAGCGACGTAAGCACAATATCCATCAATGGTGAAAAAAAACTGTCCCAAGCCGACGTCGCCGTCCAGAAAGCCATTGCCCACATAACAGAGAACGAATTTAGATTCACAGAAAAAGAGCTCTGGAAGCAAGTCGCCAGATACTCAGAAGGAAATGTGTCATTTTCAGCGTTGCAGAAAGGCATAGATCGAGCCATTAAAAACGGTACCATCATTGATCGCAAAGCCCAGGACCCGAACCAGGCGGCACACGTTGGCATCTTGGGCCAAGTTTTCACAACAAAAGAAGCAATGGCCCAAGAAAAATCCATGGCACAGTCTTTAGTGAATGGACGTAGTTCACACCAGGCGGTCATGACTAAAGAGGAATTCGATAAGGCGCTCACCACATTTGAAAAAGAAAAGGGATTCAACCTATCCGAAGAGCAAAAAACCGCTGCATCAATGATACTGACCAAAAACGATCAATTTTCTGGCGTCCAGGGATTAGCGGGGACAGGCAAAACAACCCTGCTGGAATTTGTCCGCGTTGCAGCCGAATCAGCTGGCTGGAAAGTAGAAGGCTTTGCAACAGGTGCTGCCCAGGCTGAAAAGTTGCAAGAGGAAAGCGGCATCCAGTCAACGACCACTGCCCGTTTTTTACTCGATAACCAAAAAGAAAGCGCCGGAAATAGCGAAGGCCATCAGAAAACCCTCAGAATAATGGATGAGGCAAGTTTGGCCGGACAAAAGCAATTTAACCAAGTGATTAATGTAAATGAGCAACAGGACTCTAAAGTCATCTTTCTGGGTGATAAGTTGCAACACCAAAGCGTTGACGCCGGGACAGCCTTTGGAACGGCACAAAAATACATGCCAATGTCGAGTTTGGCAGATATTCGACGCCAAACCTCAGATCAAGCGAAGAGCGCAGTATCATTAATGCTTGGCATAATGAACTGCAAAGAGGTAAACGAGGCTTTTGGGCTGGCAACCACCCTGCTTGAGAAGGTAGGTGTTGCAAATAGCTTCAACGTTGACGCAGTGCGCGATAAGTGGGGAAAGGATAAGCCAAAAGACGGTCCATTACTCGATCAAATGAAAGCGGAGTTGTCCGAAGCCCACACAAAAGATAACATAGCGTTGGTTAATGAGATAGCTAAAGATTACGCTAGCCAGACCCCGGAAGAACGCGATAAGACGCTAATCGTAAGCGCCACCCGCGTAGACCGTGCTGCCATAAATGATGCCGTCCGCGACGAATTGAAAGCCCAGGGCCTTCTACAGAATGGTCAAAAATTTACTACGCTGCAATCTGCTGACATGACAAAGGAGGAATCGTTAAAGGCGTCCAGTTATGAGAAGGGCGACATTCTAAAATTCACCGCAGAAATAAAGTCGCTTGATATCCAGAAGGGTGAAGAGGTTAGGGTGATTGGCAAAGGCCAGCGCATGGCTAATTCGCTGTTGGTAGAAACAAAGGATGGCCGCAAGCTTGAGATTAATCTATCAAAAATAAAGGGCTTCGAGGCATATAAAGAGACGGTTAAAGAGTACGCCGTGGGTGATAAGGTGTTCTTTACTAAGAACGATAAGGAATCCGGACTAAAAAACGGGTATGGCGGGGAAATCACTAAAATAGACAAAAACATGATGACAGTAAAATTACAGAATGGCCGTGAGGTAGTCGTGGACACCGATAAATACAAGCACATAGACCATAGATACGCCATGACCTCCCACGCTTCTCAAGGTCAAACGGTCCACCGCGTTTTTATCCACCATAACGTCGATGCTGGTAGGCATGGACAGCGGGAAATGTATGTGAATATAACCAGAGAACGCGAAGAAGCGCGGATATACCATAATGATTCTGAGCGAACCATTAAACAAATTACAGTAGCATCCTCAAAAACCACTGCACATGATACTAATTCTCGGTTTAAGGTTGAACCGCAGGTTAAGGTGGCAACCGTGGAGCCCGTTACCAATATCAAGTTGCCAGATAATAACTCTGTTTCTTCTTCAGATAAGGGATTGAAGAACGGCACAGCCACGGAAGTCCTAAAGCGGCTGATTGATAAAGGAGAATCCCGGAAAACAAACTTACGACCAACCCCCCAGGGGCAAGGCGCTGGAGCAAAGTCCGCCGCCGATAAGTCAAAGTCATCCACCACCCCTCCGCAGTCCAGACCGAATGACGGCGGATCCAAAGGATCCTCCAGCGGCTCATCCAAAGGCGCAGACGCCGGGCGGTAACCCCCCGTATCCGAATATGAGACGCTTCTGTCCCATATTCTGATCCATCTAGACCCCCCAGATTTTTCGATTTCGTTTCCCCCAGAAGAGTGTTGAGCACCACACTCTTCGGAGGATTTTTCATGAAAACGAAACGTTTAACCCTGCCTGCCCCAATCCTGATCATGGCCATGTGCATGGCTGCACAGGCAGTGCAACTTGCCCATGCCTACACCATCAACGGCCCACAGGTCGGCCGTGTTTTTATTCCCCGGTCGGGTCCACCCCTCGATGTGCCAATGGCACCCCCACAGCTTCATGGGCCGATTGTTGGGCGCTTCATCCCCAGCAACCCCATGAGCGGCGGATCTGTAGGCACGCCGCAAGTTCCTTTCATGGGGCCAGTAGAGCCACTGCAGCAGAAGCTTATCCCTCGGCCGCAAGCCAACCACCAGGGGCAGAAGTTTTTTAACTCCCCTCCAATTCACCTTCCCTTCCTCTGATATTGCATACGGGCCCACAAAAGGAGCTAACGAAATGTTCGGAGACCTCATCATTACCTCATTACTCCATAACCCAACAGAAGCAATAACCACACTGGTTTGCGGGGTGGCCGCCACCATCTTGCTTCGAAAGTTGCTTAAATACCTGGTCCTGGCTGGCGTTGGTTTCGCGGTATTCATGCTTCTGGGTCAGACACATTAATTCCTCACATTTTTTTAGGAGGCAACCATGAGTAAGTTGAAGCGTAAAAACATTCTGACAATAGCCCTTGCATGCGCACTTGTGACCTTTGCCAGTCAAGCTGTTGCCGGCAATATCGGCGGCATGTTCAAAGGCTCTCAAAATAGCGGTACCGGCATTGGCTCTACTACATTTGCCAGCGGGGAGGGGTGGTTAATGAGTTCAGGACGCCTGGCCCCCGGACCAATCGTAAGGGACTACCTGAAACATGCGCTTTACTCCCCGGACATGCCAAGGCCAACCCCGCAATATGATTGCGCCCGGTTTTCCACCCTGCAGGCATTGGAACCCTTTATTTATGGAGGCGATCCGTTTCTCTATGGCGGAGCAGATGGCAATGTGACGGAGCAGAGAAATGACGCTATTTGGATCCCTGAAATCGCCAGTCTGAGTATGACTAATCCACTAAGCCCAGCAGAGGAGTTGTTATTTTTTGGTGGGTTCCAAGGAGTCTTCCATGCACCGGACATCATTATCGCTGAGCAAGCTGGTATGCAAATGAAGCCTGCAATTGTCACTGAGTTGGTCCACCAAAATGGCTCTGCAATCGTTGGACAACCAGCAGGAATATCACCCGGCATGCCTCGCATGGATTCTGGATTATTTCGTGTGTACTGGATGAATCCAGACATGATAGGCATATTCACGAATTACAATACCTTTTTGCGTTTGCATGCAGCAGCAAACAACATCGCAGGGGAGCAGCAAAACAACGTCGCCGCCAACATTCCGTTTGGGACACCGTGGACCTCTTTGGGCGATTTTCTAAAAGAAGTCAGCAATATAATGACCGCGCGGTGGGCACCCATTCCAAGCTACATCATGCGAACCCCCGCGCATTATTTGCCGCCGGTGGGCACTTATAACCGCTTTACTTCTTCCCAATGTTCTTATCAGGCGACCCAATCTAAATACGTGTGCAAACAAATCGCCGCATGGGGTCAGAATGGCACGGTTAAATTGCCCTGGATGAATAGTGAAGACATGAGCCAAGTACAAAATATGGTGGAATCAAATCATCCTTCAGTGGTTTATGCCTGCTATACGATAAAGCCATATCGCCGCCATCGCTCATATGGAATGGACCAATTTTTAGGCGCAAGCCCCACATTTGGAAAGGTAAGTGGACCTGTTGGCAAGGTCATGGTGTATGGCGTATCCCCGCGCCTGGCACAGCGCATGATTTTGCGGGCGCACGCGAGCGGACCGGCTGCAGTAGCGCGATACGTGTTGAATAAACAGGTTGAAACCATGTACACCCAACCATTAAAACCCGGCAAATGGTTAATGGAACTCGTGCCGAATGGCGGATATTACCCGCCGACCTCGAATCCAAGCACCGGAGGATAACCATGCACATTAAAAAAGCAATCTTCTGCATTATTGTGGCGGCGTTGGCCGCTCCAATCCCCGCTTGGGCAATGCATAAATATAGCGCTGAGAGTGGTCAAGAGCATCGTCAGGAGCAAAGGCAGGAACAATCAAATGCCGCTAAATATTCACAAGCGGCAACCACTGTTTTGTTGCCCGGATTGATTGAGGTAGAGGAAGGCCATGCCCGCCTTGAATCAAAGCGGGTGACCGCACTGGTTAAAAAATGCAAGGTATTTTCCTCCACTCCTTTAGTGGGGTCAATAACCCCGTGGTGCTTTCCTGGCACGGGCTATCAACTGGACAGGCTGTTAATGTTGTCAACATTGGGAAGTATGGACAATCAATTGTTCTTTGGCGCGAGGACGTTAGGTTATGCGACGACAAACGAAAATGGCGGTATATGTCAGCGCGCGGGAAAACAGGATCCACATAGCAAGGATGCAGATAGTTATGGTCAAACCGTAGCAGTCCCCAGCAATATGGTACTAAAAACACGGTCTGGCCGGGCTATTTTGAGCGGCCCCCTGGGAATACGTGTCACAACTCCACAAATGGCCTCCGTGTGCTATTTGGTCGAGTCCAGAATACTGGCAAATGCTGAAACGTTGCTATCCAAAACCGGCCAGACGAAATTCACCGCAACCCAGGCAGCGAGCGCCTTATTCGAGGCTGGAAATATGCAAGCTTTCCAGCGTGCCATGGCAACATTAAGCCCCATGTTTCGAAAGCAATCTGGCAATCAGAGATTTGCAGGCGACAATTGCGTGGTTGCCATAGACGCAACTCATGATTTCCATTGGACCTGTGCAGGTGTCCGATTTGACGGCCAAAACCGAACTGCAGTTAGAGGTGGCATGACCATATTGGACCCCTCAACAGTATGGGGAAGAAGCCTGAATATCGAGGTCAGCGGGTCCATTGCTCACTCCATATCTTCCTCCCGGTTCTCTAATTCCCGGTCAGCAAAAGAGGTGGCCATACGCTAAGAAAACCATTTCGTTTCGCGAGGAAGAGGATTATATGACACATAAACAGGAGAGTGATATGAGCAAGAAATCTGTATCCATGTTGGTTGTTTTGGCAATGAGTGCGGGGTTGGCGGGGTGTGCGACTTCCACCCCACAGCACTGGACAAAAAGTGAAGAAATGGGCAGGGATATGATTCGTGCCCAGGCGGCGGAGGACCATAAATTGTTGGAAAAACAGCGGAACATTGCCCAGCAGGCACAGTACGATGACCAAGCAGCAGTGGACCAAGCCGGATATTAATAGCCACTCATAAGGAGTACCAAGACGATGAAAAAGAAAGTAATGCTGCTGTTAATGGTCTGCACTACCGGTGCACTGGTCGGGTGCACTCCTACCTCCCCAAGTTGGTACACCGCGCAGCACGTGACGGCAAAGCTGCAACAAATGCGAGCTGCGACCCGTATGGAATTATACCGGAACAGCATCCAGGACCTGAATGGCGGGTCGTGGAATAACTTCAGCAATTAATAGGCAGTTCAAGGTCCGCTTTAAAAGCGGGCCAATCACCAAAGGAGAACAACCCATGAACACCGTTAAAATCGCCGTAATTATCGCCCTCACAGGGCTCCCCATCCTCGCCAGTGCGGGCACGATCCAGGCACCCATTTCTGTCTCAGCCATGGCCCAGGCCGGAGCGGTGACAGCCGCCCCGGGTATGTCAGGTTACGCGGTAAACCCTGCGGCCATAGGGTTCCTACATGGCTCAACATTTTCGGCCGACGCTTTCAATGTGAACCCGCAGTTTAAATATGCGTCTGGGGGCGGTGGTAACGCCTCAGTTTTGGCCGACGGCTTTATAACCCACCATTTCCATCAGTCTCCATGGTCCGTTGGCTTCTCAGTGACCATGCCAGATGTAATCAATGCCAAATGGCCGAGTATTATCCATGTGCCCCCACAACCACTGTATGGGCCAAACTTCACATTCCCTCCCATGAATCTGGCTGGTAACGCATCTGTCGTGGATTTTAGCCCAACCATAAGCTACCAGATTTTCCATAATCTCAGTGCTGGAATTGGGCTGGATTATTACCAAACTCTAGGCTCGGCATTTTCCAGCCCTTTGCCCGGCCCGACAGTTGGCATGCAGTCCGCGTGGGGGGCCGGGCATGGGATCGGGGGAACCTTTGGCCTCCAATATGTTATTGGAACCTGGCAATTTGGTGCCGACTATAAAACTGGGGCGAACGTAAAATTGTCGCGTAGCTCATTATTTATGGGGTTCTACATGCCTAACCAGATTAACATTCCTGGCAACTGGCAGGCTGGCATTGGGTACCAGGTGAAAAAATCGCTTCATTTAGAGGCGGATTTTACCCGCACCAATTGGTCCCAGTTCTGGCTGCTAACTGTTCCCCGCATGAATTACCAAAACAGTGATTCGTATGCTCTAGGAGTGCGCTGGAGCACCGCCACCCCCACCATTGGTTCCCCGTCCCCCTGGACAGAAACCGTTCTCAAGTGGCTTCCTGATCCTTACTTGCCAAGCATTCCGATCACGATAATGGGTGGATTTCGGCATAGTACCAACCCCGCTACGCAAGCAACAGACGCGATCGATTCCTTTCAATTTGGGGGAAACACCGCCTCGCTGGGGATCTCCTTTAAGTTGTCTCATTGGAGGGCAACCGTGGGTGGAGCATACCAGTTACCCACCACCGGTCCCTCCCAATCAAAATTCTTCGGGCCATCCGCGGGGGTCACCACCAGCAATATGCAGGTAGGCATATCACTAACCCGGCATTTCTGATTTCGTTTCGTTCCTCCCGGAAGTGGGTTGAGAGGTAAAGCACTCAACCCAGGAGAACCAACATGAAAACAAACGTGTCTATCCATCCAGCCAGACAGCAGGAAACGCCGTTCGGAAAACTCCTCATCGTCGACACCAATCAGGGTGACTATGGATTTTACCGTAAGATTTTCCGGAGGGTCGTTTTGATCAAAACCGGAACCAATTACTACATGATCACCGGTAAAAATGTTATTTCCGATTTTGGTGAGTTTGAGTACAACCACCATGCAGGACGCGGTTCAAGCTCCCGATTTGCGGCTGTTGAGAGATGGGCGAACAAGGCGTTTGAAAACGCTCTGACCGCATTGGAGAAGTAAAGCACATAAGGAGATATAACATGCAGATGAGTGTTTTCCGCCTCTGGCTATTATTACTCATCTGCTTTTCTTTGCAGGGGTGTTCATTGATTCCACGAATTCAAGCGATTGATCATACAAATGCGGTCGTTCGTTTCAAGGAAAATAATGCCCTTTCTTGTTACTGCACCCCAAACACTTTTGTTTGCACTAGCGGCATAAACCATCTTTACCCAATTAATTCCGCCACAACAAAAACGGAGAAATACTGATATGTTTACCCATAGTGAGTTGCTGGCGTATGAAGAAATTCGCAAACAAATCCGCGCGGCGGTCGAATCCGGGCAACTGGTCCTGAACGAGTCATCCAGAATAGTCGCCGAACAGGTCCTCAAAGAGGTTATAAAACAGGCACCAGCCAAAGAGCACCGCCATTAAGCCTGCGGATATTCAAACCACTTAAAGGAGAGTGCCATGGGTCATTACATTCCTGAACTAAATCATTGGGAAGAAGATATCGTTATTTTTGTCGCTCAATGTGTTCGTCTGGGAGACATATCTGTTGACCGTGCTCTTGAGAAATTTAACAGCGGTATCGCCACGCGCGAACGCGTGGAGGACGTGTTGGAGCAAATGGCAGAATTTGATCGCACCGTCGAAATAACCGAGACGGGAGTAGTCATTCATCAAGATTTATTGCGCACCTGGAGCGAGGACGACCAATGAAACTTCTAATCGTAGAATCACCCACGAAGGCCAAGCATATTCAGCATTTCCTTGGCGAAGACTGGCAGGTAAAAGCGTCCATTGGACATGTGAGAGACCTGGAAAAGTCCGGTGAATTTTCGTATGTACGCCCACCAGACTTTAAGATGAACTACTGCCTGACTGATGATAAGCATAAAGAGATAGTAGCAGGGCTAAAATCAGCCGCCAGTAAGGCCGAGGCCGTATATCTTGCCACCGACCCGGACAGAGAGGGGGAAGCGATTGCCTGGCATCTTTGCCAAGTGCTGGGTATCAAGCCCAGTGAAGCCAAAAGAGTGACGTACCAAGAGGTCACTGAAAGTGCGGTAGCCAAGGCCGTTGCCAATCCCCGCACCCTGGACATGAAATTAGTGGCGGCCCAGGAAGTGCGCCGGGGATTGGATAGAATGGTTGGCTGGGAGGTCAGTGGTCCACTAAGTAATGTTGTGGGATCAAAGGCGTCAGCCGGGCGGGTCCAGACACCCGCGTTGCGCATTATTGTGGAACGGGAGCAGGCGATCCGCGCATTCAAGCCCACAGCCTTCTTCCAAATCATGGCCCACTTTCCCGGCGGATGGCGTGCAGCATGGATAGATGGGCTTAAAGACGGCGAGTATTTCCAGGACAAAGGCTTTGCCGACACGCTGGCGAATGCACTATCCGGCATCATGACGTTGAGTGTCACCCAGGCCGAGAGCAAGCCCACCAAGAAAGGTCCACCGGCACCGTTTACTACGTCAACCCTGCAGCAAGATGGATCACGGTCACTGAAAATCGGCACAGAGGCCATTATGAAAGCCGCCCAAGCACTCTTTGAGCAGGGAGCCATCACGTACCACAGAACTGACAGCCCGAATCTGAGCGCCGAAGGTGAAGCGTTACTGCGTAATACGCTGCAATCCTCTGGCCTTCCCACTGTTGAAACCCCCGTAAGTGGAAGGTGAAGGAGGGCAGCCAGGAGGCCCACGAGGCGATTCGGCCCACCGATCCCATGGAGAATGATGCCGGGCAGGACGACACCCAGAAGGCGCTCTACCAACTGATTTTGAAAAGGGCACTGGCAAGCCAAATGCCCGACGCCATTTACCAGCAAACATCCTGCACATTGAATGGTGGCGAGTTCCAGGGCCGCCCAGCAATCTTCAAGGCGACCGGCTCAGTCATGACGGATCCGGGCTGGAAAAAACTGTATCAGGAGAGCGAGGAAGAGGAAACGGAACATGAAGCGGCAAACCCCGTGCCCGTCCTGACGACCGGATCCACAGTAAAACCAGAACGCGGCGAAGTCTTGGCGAAAACCACCAAGGCCCCGGCCAGGTATACCGAAGCAACCCTGATAAAAGCCTTGGAAGACCACGGGGTAGGCCGCCCCAGCACCTACGCATCCATTATCAAAGTGCTGTTTGCCCGTGCCTACATGGAAAAGAAGGGCGGCAAGCCGCCCTTGTATCCTACCACTTTGGGTGAAGCCGTAATCTCTGCCCTGGCAGGGCACTTTGCCTTCTCAGATCTGGACTGGACGCGCGAGATCGAGGATAGCCTGGACTCCATCACCCAAGGCCAAGCCAACCCCCGGGTGACCATGCAAAAGGTCTGGGATTCGTTACAGCTTGGTCTGGTCGGCATGCCCGCCGGCGCGGTACCGGCGACAGAACCTTGCCCGGTCGATGGGTGCATGGGTCAGGTGAAACGCCTGGAAAGCCGGAACAAACCCGGATCATTTTTCTGGGCATGCTCAATCAAAGATGGCCATGGCCTGTTACAGGACGATGAGGGGAAGCCCGGGCAGCCCTTCATCGACCGCCAGAAAGCCGAACCTCAAGGCGCCGGCCCGAACTGTTCGAAGTGCAAAAAACCCACTGGACAGTTTTCCACCAAAACCGGTAAGCCTTACTACCGTTGCCAGAAATGCTCAAGCGCCTGGTGGCCCTCAAAAGAGGACGAGGCCGCCCTTGGGGAAAAATGGAAGAAACAATAATTTTCGCATTTCGTTTCGCCCAGTGATGAAGAGGGATAAGTACCCGTATCCGCTAATCACTGGAGACCACCATCATGAAGAGCCTCGACATTGAACAAAGACTGGACCAAATCGGGCTGAAAGAAAGCGTTCTTAGCATTGCCGTGGTTTTGGCATGCGACACCATAAGCGCAATCGTGGCTAACCCATGGGGATACACAGCGGTCTTGACCGCCGCTGGATCGCTGACCTTCTGGTTTTTTCATTCATGAAAACATCTAACGAACCACACAGCCATGAGCCACCTGAATGGTGGCTGGTACTGACCCAGATATGGACTGAGTGCGCCGGTGATCCAGCCCTACTGCTTGGCCTCATTGCCATTATCTACCTCTATTTTCTGGCATTTAATCACTAAAGGAGATCGAACATGCGTATGGATAAATTGATAAAGCAACGTGCAGCACTGGACGAAAAAATAAAGGCGGCTAAGGATCTTGAGCGTCAAATGACCGTGCTATCCAAGCTGGTCCTCAAATACGCCCCCTTGCTGGTCAGTGGCGAAGAGCAGAAGGTGATCAAAGCACTGGAAGTTGCCCAGGCTGAAGTTGCCAATGAGACGCCAGCGAAGCCCGTCAATGCCTTTGAAACCGTGCGTCACGAGGAAATTGGGCATGATCTGCTTACCTGATTCCACACTGGCAGTGACCACCGTTGACGATCTGCAGGCCGAGATTTTGCGGGCGATCCGGGAGCTTGGACCACTTCACTATTTGCTGGATGCCGATGACCGGTTAAGTGAATCCAGCCGGTGGCTGGCCCGGCGATATTGCCGGAGCCCTTCCCGTTTGCCTGCGCTCCTGCTGCTGTCATCCGTCATGGAGCCACTACTTTTCTGATCTTCCCCCATATGGCACGAACGTTCGGCATGGCTAACCCCATGCCATTTTTTTGTTTCGTTCCTCCCCGAAGAGGATTACCGGACACCTAACCACCTTTTCATAAGGAGCACCACCATGAACAAAAACAACTTTGAAGCTCAACTGGCCGCTAACCTAGTTGCAGCTGAAATTCGCCGAACCGGAATCAACCAGGCCGCACGCCTGGCGCAATTGAAGCAAGTAATTAACCGCGTCGAGTTCACCCCGACTGACCTTACCGAGGTACTGGACCCGAACTGGAAAAGCCCGGAACAGATCCAGGCCGAAAAAGAAGCCGAAGAGGCCGCTGCCAAGCGAAAAGCAGCGTAATCCACAACCAAATAAGGAGCCGGACATGTCCAGCCAAAGCAAGAAACGCCAAGTTGTCATGGAATTGCCTACCCCACTGGTAAAACTGCCCACATTCAAACGTGGAGGGTTGAAAAATCATGGCTATCTCCCGCGATCCGAAAGGCTGGCACGTCAACACCTTCCAGCCGAAACACATTACTAACCATTCAGCAGGAGAATCACCATGCAAAAACGAATTTTGATCACGGCGGTGCTGGCTTCATTGAGCTTTTCCCCTGTCCCCGCATTTGCGCTATCAGGCAGCACAGGCACAGGTGCCACGAATGGTGTAACCACCCAAGGCGGTCAGGATCTTGCGTCTGGTCAGGGTGCGATGGCCGCATCGACGACCGGCACCGGCGGGGCGGTGCAGGGAAACACGGCGATTGGCTATAACTCAGCAGCTGACCCAGCGGGGACGAATAACGCTGGGGTAGGTGGGGCGACGGCGGTTGGTGCTGGCTCCGCAGCGGGGTATGAAGGGACTGCGACCGGCGCGGGATCGAATGCTGCAGCCGGTGGCACGGCCATAGGCTCCGGAGCGACGACCGCAGGTGGCGGCACTGCCCTTGGCACGGGTGCCACGGCCGCCGGAACCAACGACGTGGCACTTGGGAATGGGGCGTCCACCGCAGTGGCAGGCACGGCTGAACAGGGGGCAGTGGCCCTTGGGTCTGGCTCACGGGTGACCGGCTCAGATCAGGTTTCAATTGGTTCTGGGGGTAGTGGTACGGCCGCAGACCCTGCTACGCGTACTATCATCAATGTGTCCCCAGGGACGGTCAGTAGCAGCAGCACCGACGCAGTGAACGGCTCGCAGCTGTACCGGGTCCAGCAGACCGCGAATTCTGCTGAGGCCGGCGTGAATACCGCCGCAGCGGACGCCAGCAATGCCCAAACCGCCGCGACGAATGCCGCGACAAGCGCCACCAATGCGACGGCAGCGGCAAAAACCGCCAGCAGCGAGGCGGCCACGGCCAACACAAACGCCACGGCCGCAAAAACCGCCGCAAATAATGCGTTGACCACCGCGAATTCCGCCGAAACCGCCACCACCAGCAACAGCACGGCGATCACCGCTCTGCAAAATCAACAATCCACCGACAAGGGCAACATCGCCGCAGCCAACACCGCAGCAGCCAAGGCCGAAACCACTGCAACAGCAGCTCAGGGAACTGCCAATGCCGCCAGCACTGCAATTACTGGAGTTCAGGCACAGCAAAAAACTGATCAGGCGGGTATTTCCTCAAATGCAGCCAATACCGCGTCACTTACCACACAGCAAGGCAAGGATGTTTCAGCGATCACTGCATTACAGGCCAGCACCGGTGCGGCGTCACAGGCAAACACTGCGTCAATCGGCAAACTGCAGACCCAGCAGGGCGCAGACGTAGCGAATATTTCCACCATTCAGGCGCAGCAATCAACGAACGTGAAGGGAATCGCCACAGCCCAAAATACGGCGGCAGCAGCGCAGGCCGCGGCCACGAACGCGAATACTATTGCCCAATCCACCGCCACAGGCCTGCAAGGCGTTCAGGCACAGCAGAGCGCTGATACGTCCAACATAACAGCCCTCCAAACCGGTCAGTCTTCCGACCAGAAGGCGATCAACTCCATTCAATCCCAGCTTGGAACAGCCGGATCCAGCACCGCAGCCAATGGCACGGCGATCACCAAACTCCAAACCGGGCAGGGGACAGATCGGGCCAATATAGCCACCAATGCAAGCAACATTACTTCCTTGCAGGCCCAGCAAACGACGGATAAAGCCACGGCATCGTCAGCCCTGAGTGACGCTCAATCCGCACAGGTATTGTCCAGCTCAAATGCCGCAGGGATACAGTCCCTGAGCAAGGGGCAGGCGGCTGACCAAACCCAGATCAAGTCCATTGCTGGTCAGCAAGCCACCGACGCCGCAGGGATATCGACTGCGCAGAGCACCGCCAACTCGGCCCTTACCACCGCGCAGGCCGCCCAAGCTACAGCGGGCGCCACCGCCACCGCGACACATAGCCTTCAGGTTGGGCAGACCACCGACCAGAAGTCGATTCAAGGTCTCCAGGCCGGGCAAGCGGCGAATGGCAAGGCAATCACCGCCATTTCCACCACCGCACAAGGGGCAGCAACTTCCGCAACGGCAGCCCAAACCACGGCTACAAATGCCGCAACAGCTGCGGCCACCGCCCAAGGGGCAGCCTCAAAAGCCTTATCTGCCACTCAGGACATTGCCGGCAATGTCGCTACTGTGTCAGCCCAGCAGTCGACTGACAGGACGGCTATCCAGTCAGCCACGACAGGCCTGCAGACTGTCCAAACCCAGCAGGCATTGAATGTTGGGAACATCCAAACCGCCCAGTCCACCGCCAACGCCGCCGGGTCCGCGGCCGCAGCGGCGCAAGCCATAGGCAACACCAACAGTACCGCTATTGGTGGCATCCAAACCCAACAATCTAAGGATATTGCGGCGATTGCGGGCACGGGCAAGGCGGCCGCCAGCGCCACAACAGCAGCGGCCAGTGCCCAAACCCTCGCACAAAGCGCTACCACAGGCCTGAAAACAGTTCAAACCCAGCAGGTTACAGATCAACATGCCATACGGGTTGCCCAAAGCACCGCCCAGACCGTCGCGACAGGCCTGCAAACCGTCCAGACCCAGCAACAGCAGGATGTGACGAGTATCCAGACCCAAGGGGGGTACATCCAGACCCTCAAAAATGCGGTCGGTACCCTGAACGGCACGATCCTGCAAAACCAGGCAGCCGGTAAGGGCGCGGTCGCCACTGGCGGCGGAAACACGGGCGCCTATAAGGGTGCCGTGGCGATAGGTCAAGGTGCGGTCATCACCAAGAGCACCGGGCAGGACCCAAACACCACAGGCGCGATAGCCATAGGGCAGGGAGCGTCAGCCAATGCCGACCCCGGAACCGCGATTGGTGCCGGAGCAAACGCCGCAGGAGCCGATAGTGCGGCAGTTGGCTATAAAGCAACCGCCAACGGCCAGAACTCGGTGGCCCTGGGTGCGGGGTCCGTAGCGAACCGCACAAACAGCGTGTCAGTAGGCAACGCCTCCACCGGGTTGACCCGCCAGATCACCAATGTCTCCCCGGGCACCCAGTGGAACGACGCGGCGACGGTAGGTCAGCTTTCCCAAGGGTTGGGGTACGCGATAGGCCAATCAAATCAATACACAGCGGCGCTTGGCTCGGTTTCAGCGGCATCCATAAACGCCGCAGCGGCCGCAGCGGCAAACCACATGGGGCGGTTTTCAATGGCCGCAGGCGTGGGTTATGTCCCAAATGGCGGGGTTGGTCTGTCGCTGGCGGCGCGGGTGAATCTGACCCGGCGAATCGACGCGGTGGTGAGTTTGGCGGGCAACCCCTACTACTCATCATCGACCATCCAGGCAGGGGGAGGGGTGTCCTATACCTGGTGATTTGATTTCGCCTCGCCCCGAAGAGGGGTGAGAGCACCGCAGCAAAGCAATCCACCAACCCGTTACAGGAGAAAGCCTCATGAAAAACGTTGTTATTGCCACAGCACTTTCCATTCTCTGTCTCATCCCCGTTGCCGGTATGGCAGCAAACGCAAGCCCGGTAATCCCCCTGCATGGATCCCTTCAGATCCTGCAGCACTCACCCATGAAGTGCTCCCGGGTCAAGTTGCCCTGGATGTCGCATGCCCCCCCCGTCTGTTCCCAAACTGGGAAGATCCGGATGGCCCCCAGCGTTGCTGGCCGCGCTGGCGCGGTGCTAGCCGCACTGGATCACCACCTGGGCGTCCCAAACGGAACGACTGTAGGCCAAAAAACGGTTTATTACTGCACCCTGAAGGCAGGGGAAAAAGCGCCAGTTTGCGACGTAAAGACGGTTGAGGCGCCTCTGCATTAATCCCTCGCGGGTCGCTTAACAACACGGGCGGCAGTGCCGCCCAAAGGGGCACTCAAGATGGCCATCAAAAAAAACAAGCCAAGCGATATTTTTTCTCGCGGAGGGAATGCGTTATGGCACGATTTGCATATGATCATGACGAATTTAGCCCGCATTTTGTTTGTGCTGGTTGCGGCCTGGATTGTTCTGATATTTGGCCTCAGTTATTTGGTGGACGGAAAGGCGCTTGAGGACGTTTGGCTTTGGGCTATATCTAATTTCTGGGTGACGACCTACCATCCAACCCATCCCGTTTGGTGGCATATTGCTGGCAAAAACGGGGTGGATTCCGCTATGAAAGTGGCGAAGTGGGCGGATCCGAGATTGCAGGAGGCCTTGCACCATATCTTCATTGTTGCGGGCATGACTTCCCTTGCGATTGTACTTTTGCTGGGTGTGATCGTTTATCAAATGATCAAAAAAGGGAAAGCTACAGGTGCAGACGAATTCTTGCGCGGGCAACACCTTAAATCACAGGAAGAATTGGCATTACTGACCAGAGCAGACCGTGGCGGTGCGTCTAATTTTCAGGTTGGCGATGTGCCTATACCAAAGCGTCTACTTATGCGTAATTTCCTGTTCGTCGGAGCCATGGGAACAGGTAAAAGTCAGGGCCAAATGTACCTTATGGAAGCGGCAAGAGAACAGAACCTTACCACTGTTTGTTATGATCCGACAGGCGAGTTCTGCGAGTATTTCTATAATCCCAAAACAGACTTCATTTTAAACCCACTGGACTCCCGCTGCGCACCCTGGAATCCGTTCCTGGAAATCCAGAAGCCGCATGATTTTTTGACCTTTGGAAGGTTTTTTATTCCCTACCGTCCGAGCAGTGGCGAAGGCGCCATGTGGGATGACGCGGCGCGGCAGTTAATGCGCGACCTTCTATTCATAGAACACAAGGAAAACGGCAGCCAATCAACATTGGCGAGTGTTTCAGAGCGCATCAGGCTACCCCTAGACGCTCTTTGCTCATTGTTGGCAAAGCACAAGGTGCCCTCATCTGCAACCATGAATTCAGACAACCCAAAGGGCTCAGAGTCGATCCGATTAACACTTGGTTCGAGCGATTCGGTGGCATTGTTGGAATTATTTGACCAGCCTGGACAGTTTTCAGTGCGAAATTTTACGAAAAAGCAGACGCCAGGGTGGATATTTATAACCTCAAATGCTGAAAATGCCAGTGTGATTCGGCCATGGTCAGCCGTTTGGCTGGAAGCGGCTTTGTTGGGCGCTATGGGTGCGCGCCCGGTGCAGGAAATAAAGACGGCATTCTTTCTGGACGAACTAGCCTCTTTACCGCGATTGCGTTCATTAGAGATAGCCACAACCCAGGGCCGAAAATACGGAATATGCACCGTTGTTGGTCTCCAGAATTTAGCACAAGCAGACGAAACCTACGGGAAAGACGCCGCGAAAGTCATGGTATCAAACCTCCAAACAAAGGTAATCATGCGCGTTGAAGACGCTGAGTCAGCAAAGCGACTTGCGGATATTCTGGGCCAGGAAGAGATCGACGAAGTAACGGAAACCGCTAATTTGTCGCTCTCTGAAAACGAAAGTCACGGCCAGAATACCGCGCGCGCGCGTCATGAACGCTATCTGGTAACGCCGTCACAGATATTAGCCATGCCGGACATGACTGGATACATGAAAGTAGCCGGTGATTACCCGATTGCGAAAATCGTCATACCCCTTAAAAAACGCACTATAATCCACCCAGATTTCATAGATAAGACAGAGGACGTGATACATGGCACCCATAAAACACCCGTTAATCAGGAGGAAAAACCAGCGGAGAAAGGGCCGGAATCTTCGCCAGAGACCGCAGTTATTGCCCCACTTGCAGAGGCCAGTAACGATTCAATTGTCACACCATCAGAGGAATCAAAAAAACCGCGGGCCAACAATCTTTGGTGGTAAACATAAAGGAGAGTTAAAATGATGCAGTTAGGAAAGGGAACGGTCCTTATTGGGATCATGATTGGGGCGGTGGCGGTTTATCTTTATGTCCAGCACGATGAACAAGTCAGCCATTTGCAAGGGGTAGCCATGGCGCAGCAGAGGTGCACGTCTGCCAGGTTCGACGCGCAATTCTCTTCTTCATTGGGGCCGGGTAATAGCCAGGCCAGCATTGAGCAGACGGCTGACCAGGCCCGCGCAGGAAGGCTATGCGCACTGGCGGCCGAGCTCAGAAAGAACATGAGGATCAGCCAACGCCAGTCGAACGCGGGGGAGAAGGCTGTGGGCAACGCAGCAGGGCAGTTGTCCGGGCTTCCACCGAGCGCAAGTCCACCCAGCAAAGACTCAACCAACGCTAAAGGAGGTAAATCATGAGCACGATCCGCAAGGCAGCAGGGTTAGCCATCCTCGCCGTCACAGTGGCAGGCTGCAGTCACGTGACAAGCTCAACAAAAGCGGCCAACAGCGTTGCCACTGCCCAGGAGTCTACAGTCCAGAAGGGCCTTGATATAAAAGTGGGCACGGCGGCCCAGGTGAAGGTCGATATGCCGGCGTCTGGCCTCATGTTGGACGCCTTGCGTAAGTTGGATGCCGCTATGCCTCCAGCGGGCAGGGTGACAATTGTCCCGTCACGTGACAACGGAATCAGCGCGATCCAGAAAACGTTCGTGGACCGTGTTGTGGATCCCGGCAAACCGGCGAAGGGGACTCTGACGCGTCACGTGACCACAATAAAAGCGCTGAAACTAGCGTACACAAAGGGGCACAACCCATATGTTGGAATGCTGCTATTGTCGTATGAAAGGGGAGATAAACTGCATGCCGGCGAGAAGTTGCGTGCTGGTGAATTTATCCTGCACACCGCGCAACCAGTATATGGATGGCCGTACAATATTCTCTCAGGACAGGACCACGAGGGGCAACAATGGGCTGAATATCAGGCGGTGGTGACCAGGTTTGCCAATCTGATTTTGTCAGAACTGTACTCCAAACTGCCAAAAGGAGCCCTTGCTGACCCGCAGATTGCTGAGGAAGAGGTTGCCTACTCTTATCTCCATATGAGTTCACTGGATTTCCGTGCCGCCGCACGCCAGGCAGTGAAAAGCGTTGAATCTGGATTAGCGTCAGGAATGACGATAAACACGACGGAAAGCCAAAACGTGCAGTATCAAATCGGCGATTCCTCATACACAGGTGAAACGCAAGGCGGCTGGTCAATCAGTGAAAACGGAGTTAAGTGGTACGGCATGGATGGCCATTTGTCAGGCCGGACGGTAATGATAGGGCTGGAAAACAGCGTCAACAAAGATGTCAGCCAGCAACGTCATATCCTGCAAAGGCTTTCCAACGACATTAATAGCGGGTCCGAGAGCAGCGCAACCGCCGAAGCCAGTGAGTAAACACCACCAGCAAGGAGATTCATCATGGCAACAGTACGACACCACTTATCCAAACTGTATCAACTACATGAACGCCACAGCAGGCCAGTGATGGTTGCCTTTAATTGGTTGGTTGTGGGAGCGGGTATTCTGTTTCTGGGATACCTTTTCCTCTCAGTGTATTGATCCGCAGCCCCGAGAACACCCCATACCCCGTCAGAAATGCGGGGTTTTTTCAATTTTTGGTTTCCGCTTCGCCCATATCGGAAGAGTCATGTAACCACCTTATATAAGGACCGAAAATGGAGAAACTAATTGGGGCTGCAGAGTTGGCTGAAGTATTAGGGTTGAGTGAGGGCACCGTGCGCAACCGCGCGGCATTCAGACCGGATCTGTTGCCTCCCAGGGTCATGCTTGGAGGTGGTGATGGAAAGCGGTCACCACTGCGTTATCGTCCGGCAAGGGTGGCCGAGTGGATCCAGGCTCAAGAGGCGGAGGGGATTGAAGTACCACATGTGGCCGTAACCCCCGCCTCCACAGTCCAGAAGCGTGAACGTGGCCGGCCGTGCAAATGATGTGGATTGATTGCGGCAGCGTCGAGCGATTTTCAAGCAAATCGCCCGTCACTAACTCGCTGTTCTTCGGCAGCAAATCACCCATTACGGAACCCCAAACCCCGCATGCAGGCGTGGACCCAAGCCCGACGCGTCGGGGCATTTGCGTTCTGTTGCCCATACTGTGGCGGGATCCACTGCGCCGGGTATTCCTGGCAGTAGCTGCCCTGACCGTACCTCCCGTATGACTGGCATTGCTGGGTTGCGGGCTGCATATATCCAGGTGAAACCTGAACAGTGACGATGTGCGGAGGATAGAGGACATAGGCTTTCTGGTCGCAATGGGCCAGATCCCGTTCCATGGCAACCTTGGGTGTACCATGCCTGACCCAGTTGGTGGCACAGCCGCCCAGAAGGGCGGCCATAAGGAAAACGGAGAGAAGAGGGCGCCGCATGGCGTTACTCCTCGCCCTCACTCGTACCGGCCAAATCAGCCGCCGCCTCAATGATATCCCTCTCCCCAGCAATGGCGTCGCCTTTGGCTCGCTCCTTTTCGACCAAGGCGATAATTTTGCCAATCTGAGCAGTCTTCACCCCCAGGACCTCCCCGACCGCCTTGATATCCTCCTTGATCTGGCTCTGCATGGAGGCCATGCCTTCCCGTCGATTGATAATGTCTTCAATGGCTTCACGTGTTTTTGTGTCAATCTGCATGGGGTGTTACTCCTTCGAAAGGTTGGTTAGGGTTAGTATCCCTCTTCAGGGGGAGGCGAAACCGCTCATGGCGATTGCATGTTTTACGACGATCTGTAAAACTACAAATACAGAAACACAGAAAAGCGCAAACACAGAAGAGGACCAAGCTCATGATTATCGGACTGTTGAATCAGAAGGGTGGAGTTGGTAAGACCACTATCGCCGTCAACCTTGCCGCCAGCCTGGCCCGGGCAGGGGCCCGCGTCCTGCTGATCGACGCGGACCCGCAGGGGAGTGCCCTGGATTGGGCTGCAGCGCGTGAAGGCGAGCCACTCTTTGCCGTTGTTGGACTGCCCAGAGCAACGGTCCACAAGGAGATTGGCACCATCGGGCAGGGGTACGATCACATTATTGTCGACGGTCCACCCCGAGTTACCGACCTGGCCAGATCCGCGATTATGGCGTCTGACGTGGTTCTGATTCCGGTGCAACCCAGCCCCTACGATATTTGGGCGGCCGGCGAGGTGGTGAAGCTGATAGACGAGGCACGAGTCTATAAAGAAAGCCTGAAATCTGTATTTGTGGTTAATCGTAAAATCGCAAATACGGCGATTGCGCGGGACGTGGACGAAGCCCTGGCTTCCTACCCAGTACCTGCCTTGGTGAACCGTATCACCCAACGTGTGATATTCGCTGAGGCGGCGGCCCAGGGTAAGGCGGTTCATGAGATTGACGCGGATGGACCGGCGGCCGCCGAGATCGAGGCGGTTAAGGCAGAATTAATGGAGATCATGCAATGACCAAGAAAGTGACGATTGGCGCCCGGCCGACCAACAAGACGGCACCAGAGGCAGATACTTGGGTGGAGAGCCGTACCACCGGCGACGAGCGGAAGATGAAGCGGTTGACCATCGATATTTCCGAAGATTTGCACCGAAGAATCAAGACGCAATGCGCTATGCGCGGCACCAAGATTGCCGACGAGGTGCGCGAGTTGCTGATACAGAAATACGGAAATCAGTAAAAAATACGACGAATCCGCAACAACGCTTATTATGCTTCGCCGGATACCCCACGCACCCCTACGGGCTACCCTACGCGGGCGGCCTTGTAGCCGTCCAGCTCATGACACATCGCGCAGGCAAAGCTGTTTTATTCACCAAGAGAGAGGGGTTTGGATGGGGCAGTGGCTGGCAAGTCAGCGACAGGGCGGTATGGTGGCCGCCCAGTGGGGTTATGCCGCGGCCTTTTCCTTGATCTGACGAAGCGTGCAGGGTGTCCAGTGCATATCCAGTTCAGCGCCGCAGCGGGTGATTTCTTTAATGCTGATGTAGCCCAACTCTGGCCCGAAGCCTTCCCCGGAATCGGCGAACCCGAAGGCCTGAATCTGCCCCTGGCCGTCCGTATCTATGTCTTTCTCGGTGATGTACCAGTCCCAACCATTCAGGAAGTAGTGCAAACGCACCACGGCTTCCATGCCCTGATCGTCGGTCTGATAGCTGACCGGCATGGTCTCGATGATTCCGGCCATTTCAACGATCTTCTCCTTGAAGTAAGCAGCTTCCGAGCCACGGCAGCCATCGCCCATAACCTTGAGTTGGCGCGCGCCTGAGAACTTGTTGATCTTGCCCATGGCCTTTGCTGCGTCCATCATGCTGACTGCGCTCATCTTTCGTCTCCTGTATGGGCTGGCACCCTTGCCGCCCTTCCATGTCTTGTATAATAAATGATTAGAGCTAATCATGCAAGCATTTTAACCATGAAAGCTTTTCAGTGGAAAAGCCGAAAATAGGGCGATATAGAGAAAATTATTCTCATACTAGCCCATTTGAAAAGATTAGAGCTAAACAGTAGAATGAAACGATGGCTATGAAAAGGGTGAGGACATGGAACACGAAGCACGCAAGGCGCAACTGCGCGAAGCGCAACAGCGGTTGGCTGACAAGAGACGGGCAGACGGGTTGTTCAAGTTGTCAGTCTGGGTGACACAGGAGCAAGCTGAACGTGTGCGCGAACTATTAAAGGATTGCCCACGGGTGGGCCTGGCCGACGATCAGGAGATTTAGCGAAGCGCCGCACGCACCGCAATGCCCTTTGAAGTGACAGACGGACACACATCTGATACAAGTTATTTAATCTAATTACATTTTATAACTAAGCGCCTCCATGAATTGGCACTCTCTACGAGTTTTTTAGGATGCAAGGTGAAACACGATGAAACAGCGAAGCATCATGGCTGGGCAATGTGAGTGCCCGGTCGCCCAGTGCGACATTCATGACAAGGCCATGCTGCAGACATATCGAGAGAAGCGGACAAGATGGCTAGGGTGGCTACAGGCTGATCCATACCATCCGATCTGGTCGCAAATCGTGGCATTGGTCGACGAGGACTTGATGGGCAGGACAATCGCCTGCGCGGCTGAGAACGATCCGGAAAGTCCATTGCATAATCCCATGATTAAGCGAATGATCGTTAACGGTCACCGCGATGCTCAGGTTCTCGGCCTTCGCCGCCTGATGTCAAAAGGAAATAACGTAATTTCATTGCACCGCCTACTGTCGGATATGAAGGGTCACTCCGATGTATTCACGAGGGAGATATATGTTGCAGGTTGTGGGCTTCCGTACGATATCTCTATCGCCTCTGCAAGTCCGTCGCTGCCGAATTTCCCCTCAAGAGCGATCCCGGGGTCGGCTTTTGTGTCGTTGGATGGTCCATATGGCCAATCTGTCCGCTCTGAAGCCGCCCACCAGCAATTTGACCGGCTTTCCATGACCACATCCGACACCCGTAAGCGCTTTGATCGAATCCCCAACGCTCTGTTTGCTCTGCTTGAGAAGCACATCAAAGGGAGTGGCATTGATGATATTATCAAGTGGAGCCACCAATTTATCGCACATCCCGGCGATGCGACGGCTCAAGGCTGGCAAGATCTGCAAATCACATTCGATAAGGTGGAAGTTGCACAACGGAGCATTGTTCAAGTGATTCATTTAATATCTGGCGCGATTCTCCAGGGGCCGGTCCTATTCGGCATCGTCCCTGTTGCCCAATACAGCCGGTTTGCGCGTCTGGAGAAAATGGTAGACCCTGGGGCGCTTAAGCAGGCACGTGCAAAGTGGAAGGAACTTGAAAACGACCGGAACTCGTGGCTACTAAGTGAGACTCCCCGTGACCTTCTGGATGTTATCGGGTGGGCCTGATCTTCAATCCTTACTTGCTACCCCTCATATAACAGTCGATGCAAGCTGGTCGTAATATTGTTCCTGCTGTGCGATTACGGTCCGGCAACAAAGCTCTATGGGCCATAGTATATTTAGAAACTTTTCCACTGTTGTTGGGTCGCTCACATTCATTAATGTGTCATTATCCAGAAAATAATGGGCTACGGCCTTCCTGAAATCCACAGTCAGTTCCTTATCAAAAAAATCCTTAATGGGGCGACCAATGAGTTCATGGTGGTTCTTATTTAGCTCTTCATCATTAGGGATTCGTTCTTTCATGGTAGATAGCTGTTTCCCGGCGCTTGCTGCTTTTGTGAATACGTCTGCGCGTAAATGCCCGTAGATACCCTCAAGTACCTTGTAATAACAAAGGAAGCTGTAAAAAGGGCTCAAGGCATTTTTTGCTTCTCTATAGAGCGCATATATTGGCATCATTTCGACGTGAATGGACGCATTACCTGGATTCACTACGACAGCGATATAAGGTGTTGTGTAGCCAAATGAAAAGGCCTTGTGCTTTTCATCAGTCACCAATGTTTTAGAAATAATGAAGGGGGTTTTTGCAATGTAAGCAAGATGATCGAGCGTTGGCACTAACCCTTCAAGAAAGATGCGCCTCGCCTCTTGATGCGACCGTGCTTTACAAGAAAATTTCGCTCCTGAGAATTCCCCGCCGGAGTTCATTGATAAGGCAAAAAGTCCTTTAGGGGTATGAAACTCGAATCTTGATGCACCAGCAGGCGCTTTGAAGAATGAGGATCCATTCTGAGGGTCAACCACGGCACTAATTTCACGGCCAAATCCGGTATCTGTCGAAAAGGTACAGACCACAACAAAACCTCTCTCCGTATTGTCGGAAAGAATTAAAGAATCATTCTGAACAGGTTCTGCGGCGGGGATGTTGCCGAATTGAGGTACAAAAAAAAGATCCCCGGAAATTCCGGGCGGCGCAAATTTATCTGCGGAAAGCCTAGTAGTCATTCTAGCGCCCCCTCTTGTCTTTAATGTAGTCTTCTTGCGGCTCATTCTGTTTTCTCCTGGTTTGGTGGGAACGGGTGCGGAGCTAATAACATGCTGCCACGAAGCCCGATGCAGTGCTATCCTACCCAGCAGAAGCCGGACAGCAAAGGAAAGCCCGCACCACATGCCAATACTCACCTGGGTAGGAAAGGACAAGGTCGTCAATCACCATCACGAGGTGCCGTTCAGGGTCCTCAACAGGCAGTACACCTTTGAGGCCGCCCCTGGTACCCCTACCAACAGCATGGATAACCGCATTATCCACGGTGACAACCTGGAGGCGCTGAAAAGCCTGTTACCCGAGTTCGAGGGCAAGGTGAAGTGCATCTACATTGATCCGCCCTACAACACCGGTAACGAGGGCTGGATCTATAACGACGCGGTGAACGACCCCAAAATGCAGAAGTGGCTTGGGGAAGTGGTCGGCAAAGAGGGCGAGGACCTTTCCCGGCACGACAAGTGGCTGTGCATGATGTATCCGCGGTTGAAACTGTTGCATCGGTTGCTGGCGAAGGATGGGGCCATCTTTGTTTCCATTGATGATAATGAGATATCGACCTTACGATTGTTAATGGATGAGATTTTTGGGGCTGGCAAGTTCATCGCATGTAACGTGTGGCAAAAACGTTATTCTCGAGAAAATCGCGAGGCAATAGGTGATGCACACGAGTATCTTCTCATATACGCGGTAACCCCCATTTTGTTCAAGGCTAGCCGTAACAAGATACCGATTGATGAGAAACAGGCAAAAGTATATCGCAATCCAAATAATGACCCCAAAGGTAGGTGGCGGCCAATTCCGATGACGGCACAAGCAGGCCATGCAACGCCTGACCAATTCTATGAAATAACTGCACCATCAGGAAAAAAATTCACGCCGTCAGCAGGGCGTTGTTGGGGGCTGTCTCAAGCAACCTTTGAGCGCTTTCGTGCGGAAGGGCGAATCTACTTCGGCAAGAATGGCGATTCCCAACCAAATGTGATTCGTTACCTGTCTGAGGTGGAGGGGGTGGTTCCATGGACTTGGTGGCCCCACGAAGAGGTCGGAAACACTGATGAGGCGACCAAAGAGTTAATGGCAATTCTTGGGGACACAAATAAATTTGACACAACACCAAAACCATCGCGGCTAATCCAGCGCGCCCTACAAATAGCCACCGACAAGGATTCCATCGTCCTAGACTCCTTCGCCGGATCCGGCACCACCGCCCATGCCGTCCTCAAACTCAACGCCCAGGACGGCGGCACCCGCCGCTTCATCCTCGTGGAAACCATGGACTATGCCGAGACCATAACCGCCGAGCGGGTGCGCCGCGTGATGAACGGCTATGGATCCGAAAGCAAGCCCGTGGAAGGACTGGGCGGGGGTTTCGACTACTACACCATTGGCGACCCTCTATTCACGGCGGACGACCTGCTTAATGAAGCCGTAGGTGTAGAGGCCATACGCGGTTACGTGGCCTACACCGAAGGTATCCGGCCAGAGGACCAGGTATCACAAGACAACCCGGTATCTCCCTATCTGTTGGGCCGCAATACCGACACGGCATGGTTCTTCTATTATGAGCCAGACCGACCGACGGCCCTGGACATGGATTTCCTGTCCAGTATCCAGATAGGCGACAAGCCGGGAACGACGATCATCTACGCGGACCGCTGCCTGCTATCCAGTGATTTCATGACCCGGAATGGCCTGATCTTCAAGAAGATCCCACGCGATATCAGCAGGTTTTGACCATGGAACTTAAAACTTATCAGAGTCAGGTCATCCAGGATTTGCGCCAATACCTGGCAACCCTCGCCGATACGCCGCACCTGGAGAACGCATTCCGGGACTATTGGGCGGAGCGCGGGGTCACCGGCATGCCTGCCTACAAAAACACCATCCCGGGCGTGCCGCATGTGTGCGCCAAGGTACCCACGGCCGGCGGCAAGACCTATATCGCGGTCAACGCCCTGCAGCCAATCTTTGAGGCCTTATCCGCAATCAACCCGCAGCGTCCCAAATTCGTCGTCTGGCTGGTACCCTCCCTCACCATACTGGAACAGACTGCCAGAAACCTCAGCAACCCCGATCACCCCTACCATAAGCGCCTGTCCCAACTGTTCAAGGGACGGGTGGCGATCTACGAGAAGAAAGACCTGCTAATGGGTGCGGGATTCTCCCCGGATACTGTCGCCGACCAGGTATCCATCGTGGTGATGAGCTTCGACAGTCTCCGGGCAAGGAACAAGGAAGACCGCAAGATTTATCAGGAGAACGGCTACCTGGCTCCATTCATGAACGCGCAAAGGGTGGATGCAGGAGATTTGCTCCCAGACCGCGACCCGTCCGCACTGATCAACGTAATCCGGACCCTGAAACCCGTAGTTATCGTGGACGAAAGCCACAACGCGGAAAGCACCCTTTCTGTGGAAATGCTCGTCAATCTGAACCCGGACTTTATCCTGGACCTGACAGCAACCCCCAGGAACAACAGCAACATTATCAGCTATGTTGACGCCATGGCCCTGAAACGCCACCACATGGTTAAATTACCGGTCATTGTAGCCAACCAGAACAGCCGCGCAGAGGTCATTGAGAGCGCCCTGGTCATGAGAAAGCAGTTGGAAACCATCGCCATCAAGGAAGAAGCCAGCAAGGGCGGCCGCTATATCCGCCCCATAGTGCTCTTCCAGGCGCAACCCAGGACCCATGATGACAACACCACCTTCGATAAGGTCAAAGAGAAGCTGGTGGCGCTGGGAATACCGCCAGAACAGATTCGGATCAAGACCGCCGACCGGGACGAGATCAAGGGGGAAGACCTTCTGAGTCGATCCTGCCCTGTGCGCTACATCATCACCGTTAATGCCCTGAAGGAAGGCTGGGATTGCCCCTTTGCCTATATCCTGGCGTCACTGGCCGACAAGTCTTCTGCCGTGGACGTGGAGCAGATTGTGGGGCGGGTGCTGCGCATGCCCTACGTGCAGAAGCACGGCCATGATCTATTGAATCTGTCCTATGTGTTCACGGCCAGCAGCAAATTTAAGGAGACCTTGCAGACTGTGGTGAACGCCCTACAGAGGGCTGGATTTTCCGACAAGGACTATCGCGCGCTGGAGATGGCCCAAGGCAGTACAGGTGAGAACACGGGCAACCCGGGGGATCAATCGCCTCTGGAACTGACCCATTCCCCCACGGCGCCAGAGGTGGATGAATTTGCAGACCTGAACAACGTGCCCGTTGCCTGGGTGCAAGACCGCGACGACTCACCGGCGCCCACCGACCCCGAGTCCGCGTTTATCAGCGAGATCAAGGCAAGGGCTATCGAGGAAAACCAGTCATTCGAGGAGCAGGCCAAGTCGGTCACGGATAGCAGTATCCCTGCCGAACTGGCCGACAAGACCAACATACAGAAAATGAAAGACGTGTTCAGGGACGACGCCCTATCGCTCAGCTTGCCCCAGTTCTTCATAGAGGTGAAAACCGGGGGATGGTTCGACGAAGACGGGAAATATCAGCTATTGGAGCGCGACCAACTTCTGACCGACTTCCGGCTTTCGCATGCCGACTCCAGCGTCAATTTCGATAACGTGGACGCCCAGGTGTACAAGGTGGATCTGGAAAAAGTAGGGGAGGGCGACTATGCCCCTAAGCCGTTCAAGGTGAACGTCAAGGATCGGCAAGAACTGAACAGACTGATGCTCACTGGAACCCACGGAAGCCAGGTAAAAAACGTTGCAGAACGCATGATGGCGCTGATCGGTAACATGTACCCCATTGCCGACAGCGAGGTCAAAGCCTATATCCACCGCATCGTCAGCGATATGTTGCCCGAGCAACTGCAGGACTGCATGGAGCGGGACTATGCCTATGCAGCCAAGATCAAGAAGAAGATATCCGACCTGGCGGACAGGCACGCTCAGCAAGCATTTATCGACGCGCTGGACGTTGGGCAAATCAGCATTATGGAGAATTTCCGTTTGCTGGAGACCATCACCCCGTCGGCAAATGCCCCAGACATTCCCAAGAGTCTCTATCGTCGAGAGGGCAAGATTGGAAACTTCGAGGCCCGCGTGATTAGCGAACTGGCCGGTATGGATTCCGTAGTGTGGTGGCACCGGAACCTTTCCAAAGGCAGGGGGTTCCGTATCAACGGGTTCCTCAATCACTATCCAGACTTCATTCTGAGGACCGAGCGGGGCAAGATCATTGTGGTGGAGACCAAAGGCGATGACCGGGACAACTCCGACTCCGAGAAGAAGCTGCTACTCGGCAAGAAATGGGAAGCCAAGGCAGGCGACAACTACCGGTACATGATGGTGTTCGAGAATAACCCCATAGAGGGTGCGGAGCGGTTGGATGCGGCTATGGGGAAGATTGGGAGGCTGTAGGGTATTCATGCCACTTTTTGAATTGAAATCACCACGGGACATGCTTGAAAAGGCGCGGAGAGAACATCAACGGTTATCCACGCAGTTCAATATTGACAATCTGTTTAATTTTTTTGTTACCGCGTATCATATTCAAGATTATATAAGAACGTCAGAAGCCGTTGCCGTTACTGTGTTAAATACATTCATGGAAGAGCCGGACATAAAAAGCTGTCGTGACCTTTGTGATCAAGGAAAGCATCTAAAACTAACCAGAAATAATCGCATAGACCCGAAGACTCGCATATTGCACGGTTGCGTAAATGGAGCGCCTATAAACACACTGCCAGTTAATGGCGGCCGAAAGTGGGTTGCATACATAGATGGTCGTGAGGTTGACGTAAAGCGGCTTGCCGAGCGTGTTTTAGAGAAATGGGAATTGTTCTTCTCTGGGAATGGGTTGTAGATTTTTCGTCGTTCATTCTGTTCTATGGCAATAATAAACCGGCAAAAATCTGAAACATTCTCAGGAGCAATGTTTTTTTATTATACCCATAATCTCAAAGCTTTGCGCCTCTCCTGTGGCGGGTAACGCATCAATTTCTCGGAGTATATCGTCAATTGGTACTTCTGCTTGTTTCATGTTGTTTATCTGTTGAAAAATCTGTTTTCTGCTTTCTAGGACCAGACTTATTGCACTGTATATCGCGGAATATTCTTTTTCTTTGTGAAAATCGCCCATCATCTTACGTCTCCTCTAGGTCAACCAAGCAGCTTTGTCAAACCTTTGGCTCTCAGATGAGAGTTTTTTAGCATCTACGGTGTTTTGTGTCCAGTAATGGTAGCTACCTGCATAGGGATCAAGCAGTATCACGTACCATGCCTCACCCCGGCCAGCCTGTCAGCAAGATTAACCCTCCCTTGCGCCCGGTATACGATCACAGCTTTCATTGGCCCTCCACGGTATCATCCATCCCAGGCAGCGTAAAGGTCTCGTCGCTGGGCGGGGTGTAGCTCCCGGGCCGAAAATAGCGCGTGGATGACTGTACCTGATAGTCACCGCGTTCCGGAGCTTTGGCGGGCTTCGCCGGAGCGCAATAGCGTACGGGCCGGTGACCTACGCTGACCACCTTGCCCTTGTGCTCCAGTGTGGTGATAGCCAGACGCACCAGGGCGACGGCCGCACCGGACTTGTCGGCGATCTCTTGGGCGGTTATCGGCTCAGTGGTAAGCAGACCCTCAATAGTGGCCTGCATGGCCGTTGTTGATTCAATCATGGGTAAGCAGCATCCGACCGGCATCAATCCCCAGCCAATGCCCGAGCCTTGCCGAAAGGTGGCAATATCCGCGCCTCTTCACACCTTTCCTTTACCAGTTGGCTCGCCTGAAACGTCACCACCCGGCGCGCACTGATCTCGACTGGTTCCTTGGTCTTCGGGTTCCGCCCGGGCCGCGCCCGCTTCTCGTGCAGGGTGAAGTTCCCGAAGCCGGACAGCTTCACGTTTTCCCCGGCGGCCAGAGTTGCGCGGAGGGTGTCGAATACCGCATTGGCTACCGCCGCGCAATCTTTGGCGGTCAGGCCCACGGTGTCCAATAGATGCCGGGTCAAATCCTGTTTCGTGACGGTCATATCAGACGGCCAGACGATGAACGGCAACAGCGACATCATGAGGAAGTGCTATGGGGAGGAAGAGGGACACAGGGAACAGGTAATCCTCACCAGATTCATCAATGACGCGAATCATACCCAACTTTTGCGCTTCCGGATCTGGCATCCCCTCATAAACCTTGCGGGGTTCAAGGGAGACTTCATAATCGACATTGGAGACGCAGAGCCAGAATGCCGGATCATTTGTCATGGATGGGGTGCTTGATCTTGTATTCAACTTTTCCGACGCCGTGTGCTTCATACCAATGAACCTCCGCGTAGATAATTTCGCCACCAGGGAGCCGCACGTGAGCGAGCCCCTTTTTCTTTTTCCAGCGGCCGTCACCGTGGACGCGTCTGAGTCTAGGCAACTCACGAATGCGGGAACCCTCTGCAATCGTCTCGATGTTGGTAACTTCCCCGACGATATCCTCTGACTTCATCGGTTACTCCATCCTCTTCGCCAGATCCCCCGCCCGCAAGTGAGTATATCGTTTCAACATCTGCAATGTCTTGTGGCCGGTGATGGTGATGCACGGCAACTGCTGGGGTAAGGTCTCCCTACGCAAAAAACGTACCGAAGGTTTTTATTTGACTAAAATTTCAAGCTCGCTTTCGTCAAAGACAGTCTGTTCCATTTTTGAGCCATCGATACATGAGCATTTCACGCGCTTGATGTTAATGGACGAGCGGAAATTTCCCCGAAGTCCTATTGTCCCCAACCCTATATACTGGACGACAGCCATTTCCTTGCTACCAGATTTCAACTTAACACGGTCGCCTGCTTGGAACTTCATCGTGAACACCTCCTAACTTATGTGCTTTGCCAAGTCGTCAGTCTTCATATGAAGTGTATCGCTTCAACATCTGCAACGTCTTGTTGCCCGTTGATAGCCGCTACCTGCCGTGAAATTCAAACGCCACCACGTCTCGCCCCGGCCAACCGGTCCGCCAGCCGAGCAGTGCGCAAATGCGTATACCGCGCCAGCATCTGCAGGCTCTTGTGCCCGGTAATGGCCTTGATCTCCATGATATCCAGATCGGTATTCTCAAAAAACCGGCTGGTGGCTTCATGGCGGAGATCATGCAGGTGCAGGGCGTCCGCACTCCAGCCGCCGGGAATACCCGCAGCCGACCGGGCACGGCCCCAGGCGCTGTCTATGCCGTCCGCGGTCCATCCAAAGACGGATCCGGATAGGTTGCGGGGAAGCGTGGAAAGCGCCTCAAGAGCGGCAGGGGAGAGTGGCACCGTGCGCGCCTCGCCGTTCTTCGTCTTCGGCAGATAGATGGACCTGGCGCGGAGATCCACGTTCTCCCAGGTCATTGCCGCCATCTCTTCCCGGCGCATAGCGGTCTCCACGGCCAGCAGGATCAGGCAGGACAAGCGCATATCCGCAGCGCCCAGCAGTGCCCCTCCTTCACCGGGTAGCAGGCGGCGATCCCTGCCTTTAGGTAGCGATGGTTTTCGCACCCGCTCAGTGGGTATCCCCAAGGGTAGGGCAATCCCCCAATCCATGCTTGCCGCCTTGTACACCCGCTGAATCCACCCAAGGTCATGCTTCACCGTTTGCGGGGATGTGCCGGCGGCAAGCCGCTTGTCTCGATACGCGGACAAGAGCGCCGGAGTAATGGCAGCGAGTGAGTACTTGCCGAACTCGCGCGCGACCGCCAGAAGGTTGTTAGTGGCGTTGCGCTGGGACTTCATGCGGGGGACTTCACGCTCTATATACTGATCGACGGCCTCCGCGAAGAGCATGCGTTCTGATTCATCGCGCGATACGAAGACCCCCCGGTCCATCTCGCCTTCGACCATGCGGCCCCAGGTATCGGCTTCCGCCTTGGTGTTGAACGTCTTCGACTGGTCAGGCCATCCATGCCGTCTGACCATGGCTTGCCACTGTTTATTACCCCGACTTCTGATCGTCGCCATTTCTGCTTCCTTTGGCAGTCTGTCACAATGGCAGTGTGACAGAATTGTGACAAAAAATACAAATAGCCGATCATGAATTTTGTAAGTAACTGATTTTATGGTGCCCCGAGCGCGAATCGAACGCGCGACCTACCGCTTAGGAGGCGGTTGCTCTATCCACTGAGCTACCGAGGCTGCGGCTCATTCTAGCAAAAGGCAATACCGTGCGGCGAGTACCTTTCGGGTGGTCAGGTAAGGGCAAAGAAATAAGCCCCGTAACACAGGCCATTGAAAAGAAAATGATAGGGCCGCAGGGTAACGCCGCGGCGCACCAGAAGATAAGAGTATCCCCCGGCCAGCAGCGTGAGCCCCGCGCCCAGCAAAACCGGAGGGGAGGGTGACCATGGGGTCAGCATCACCCCGATAGCGGGCAGCAGGCTCCCTTGAAAGACCAACGCCCCGGTGATGTTGCCAAACGCCAGCGTATCCTTGCGGCGGCGAACCCATAGGATGCTGTTGATCTTCTCCGGCAACTCCGTCGCGATGGGCACCACCAATAAAGACAGGATCAGCGCAGAAATACCGAGCCAGTGCGAGAGTCCCTCAATCCCGTCGACGAAGAGGTTGGCGCCAAAGACGATCATGCCAAGTCCTATGGCAAGCTGGATCAAGATGACCTGCATCTTCGTGGGTAGGCCCGTCTTGCTCAAGTACAAGGCGTGCCCTGCTTCGGTGCCGTGCCCCTCGGCGACCAGCGCCGCCGAGGCACGCAGGGTCACCATCACATACAGAAAATACAATGTAACCAGCATCAGGGCGATGCCGATACGCGCCAAAGTGATGTGGTGAGGCACGAAAAGAGCAATGGTCGAGAGGCCGAAGGCAATCAAAAACCAGCCAAGATCGCGACGCAGGCCGGTAGGTTCCGGATTTAATGCTCCGTGCCAGCCGCGCTGTGGCGATACAAACAGCGCCATCATGAACAACGTCAGCGTGGACAGCATCATCGGAGCGCCCAGAATGGCGCCGACACCCACTTCTTCTCCCAAGTGCGCTGGTTGCCCGCTGGTCGCGGCAAAAACCGCAACGACAGGTACCATGGTCTCGGGAAGCGCCGTGCCCACCGCCGCGAAAATGGAACCGGTAACCCCCTCGGAAATACCCAGACGGTCGCCCAGGTGCTCCAGTGCGTTGGTAAAAGCCTCTGCGCCGGCGAGAATGATGAGGAGTGCGGCGACCAGCAGGAGAATATTCATGGGCCCATTATGCCACAGAGCCTGCACGCCGCAACGCGCCGCGGAATGGGTTGCGCAGCGGATTACGGGTATACTTGCAGGATCCATTCAGCTGGGCAGTAGGAGATGTACGATGCAGAAGCTCTGCAGCTTTTTTGACCGGGACATTTACCATGTGGAGGGCGGGCAGGGTAGCCCTGCCGTCTATTTCGTGGCCGATAGGGATGCCGGTGGTATTCTCGTCAACGCCCCGCGCTTCCGTCCGGAGCTGCAAGCTGGACTGAATGCCATCGCCCCCTTGCGGGTGCTTTTTTTGCCCAGTCGTTTCGGGGCGCAAGATCTAGCGCAGTGGCAGACGGCGGGCTGCCGGCTGGTGGCCCAGCCAGCGGAGAGTAAGGCGCTGGGCGTGTCGGTCGACGTGCCGCTGGACAGCAAACTGCGCCTGACCCGCACCATCGATTTTCTTCCCATGTCTGGACGGACAACCGGGAGCTGTGCCATGCGCCTGCGTAACAAGCCGGGGGCCATATTCTTTGGCCCGATACTGGAGAGCGAAACGGCGTCGCAATGGCCGAGCCTGATACCACATGCCGACGATGCCTCCTGGGAGATGCGCATCTTCGGCAGCCTCGGCTTGCGGGATATCCGCTACGCCTATGCCTTTACGGACACGTACACGGCGGGTCATACTCCCATCGGGCCAGATGCCGACGCGGCTATTCAGATGCAGCTGCAGGCGGTGTTGGACGCAGACTGATTTTGAAGCCTCTTTCGGAGGGCGCCAAGAAAACGCTGCAAGCTGTCCATAATGAGCGTATAGTCTGGACGCTGAATTCTCTTCGTTGTCCAGGTGTATGCATGTCTCAAGAAACCGATCTCCGCTTTATTGATTTTGCCCTCGCTGAACCGATCCAAAAGGCGGTTACAGAGATCGGCTATGAACAGCCATCCCCCATTCAGGCGCAGAGCATTCCGCCTCTGCTCGAGGGGCGGGACGTTATCGGCCTGGCGCAGACCGGTACCGGCAAGACTGCCGCCTTTGCGCTGCCGTTGCTGAGTCGTGTTGACCTCAGCTTGCGCGCGCCGCAGTTGCTGGTACTCGCGCCGACTCGTGAGCTCGCCATACAGGTAGCGGAGGCCATGCAAAGTTATGCCAAGTTCCTCCCCGGATTTCATGTGCTGCCCATCTATGGTGGGCAGGCCATGACCTTGCAGCTCAAGCAGTTGCAGCGGGGTGTGCAGGTCGTGGTGGGTACGCCCGGACGCATTCAGGATCATCTGCGCCGCAAAACCTTGCGTCTGGATCAGTTGCAGGCCGTGGTGCTGGATGAAGCCGATGAGATGCTGCGCATGGGCTTTATCGACGCAGTGGAGGATATCCTCAAACACACGCCCGAAGACCGACAGGTGGCGCTGTTTTCTGCAACCATGCCCGACGCCATCCGCCGCATCGCCAAAACCTATTTACGCAATCCCTTGGAAATCCGGATTAAATCAGCGACGACCACGGTGGCTGCCATTCGTCAGCGCTACTGGCAGGTCAGCGGCACCCACAAGCTGGATGCCCTTACCCGTATTTTGGAAGTAGAGGACAGTAACGCCTGGCTGGTTTTTGTGCGTACCAAAACGGCGACAGTGGAGTTGGCGGAGCGCCTGGAAGCACGCGGTTATGCCTGTGGCGCGCTTAACGGCGATCTCAGTCAGGCCATGCGCGAGCAGACCATTGAGCGACTGAAAGCCGGGACACTGGATATAGTCGTTGCGACCGATGTGGCGGCCCGCGGTTTGGATGTCGAGCGGATCAGCCATGTGATCAACTATGACATTCCTAATGATACCGAAGCCTATGTCCACCGTATCGGGCGCACGGGACGTGCCGGACGTACCGGAGATGCGATTCTTTTTGTTGCACCACGCGAACGTCACCTGCTGCACGCCATCGAGCGCGCGACGGGGCAGACGATCACCGCGATGCATCTGCCCAGCATCGAAGATGTCGCCGACAGGCGGATGAGGCAGTTCAAGGATCAGTTGACGGAGGTGCTGAATAGCCAGGATCTGGCCGTCTTTGAAACCCTTATTGCGGATTATCAGCGGGAAAGCGATGTGGGGTTGGGAGAAATCGCTGCAGCGCTGGCATACATGGTACAGAAGGAACGGCCCCTGATTCCCGTTGAAGCGGAGGTGTCCAGGCCGATGCGTAGTGACTCCGCCGGTTCGGGCGCTGGCCGCCCTCCTTCCTCCCGTCGCCGCGCTGACGACGAGCGGGGCGCACGGCCACCGCGAGGTGCTGCTGCACCGGGGAGGGGCGATGATGTGCCCATGCGTTGTTTCCGGCTGGATGTGGGCGAAAGCCACGGTGCGCAGGTCAAGAATATTGTTGGTGCGATCGCCAATGAAGCTGGGATACCCAGCCGCAATATTCGCAAGGTACAGATCCATGAGGAGCACACTACGGTCGAACTTCCTGCGGATATACAGCCGTCCGTGCTGCAGCATCTGCAAAAGGTGTGGGTAGCCGGACGGCCGTTGCAGATCTCCTCGACGGATGCCGGTGCGTCTGCAGGGCGGGCGTCAGCCCGAACACGCCCGGCTAGTAGCCATGAAGAGTCGCGGGTGCCGCGCAAGATACTCTCCGCCAGAACGGAAAAAGGCGAGTACAAAACCAAGGAGCATGGCGCTGGAGCCACGAAGCGGAAGAAACCCGCGCGATAGACGCACAAAAGAAAACCGGAATCGCGATCGCCAAACCGGTAAAGCTATTTTTCCCCGCAGGGGGGACGGGTGGCTCAGCGCCACCCGTTAGGCTGAATTAAGCCCGGCGGACCTTCTCGGCCTGCAAACCCTTCGGGCCACGAGTCACTTCAAAATTGACGCGCTCGCCTTCGGCCAAGGTCTTGAACCCCGTACCTTCAATAGCGGAATGATGCACGAATACGTCTTCCTTGCCATCTTCCGGCGTAATGAACCCAAACCCCTTGCTGTCATTGAACCACTTCACTGTACCAACCGCCATTTTACACCCCAGATTAATCAAAGATGGCCCAACTGGCCATTTCCAAGGATAGCATATACACAGTACGACGCAAGGTTAAATATTCGGGTACTAAATATCTGGAGCGGATGGCGAGCATTCACGTGATCAGTAGGGGGTCCACATCCAGCGTCCAGCGGACATGCCTAGCGGAGCTGAGTCCGCCGAGTTGTGGAAGCCAGAGATTAAGTGCCTTCTGCATTTGCGTACGGTTTGGCGCCTGTATCCACAGTTCTGCGCGTTCAAAACCGGCACGACGTTCCATGAGCGACGGTAGCGGACCGCTGATTTCCACCAGAGCGGGCGGTACGCACTGGCAGGCGGCACTCAGGAAGGTGTCTACGCGGTGTCTCTGGTGCGCCTCGGCACGCAGTAGGGTGAGAGCGGCAAAGGGCGGCAATCCTGCCGCCTGTCGTTCATTCAGGAGCGCCTCGGCGGGAGGGCGGTAGTCGCCCCGGGAGAGGCTCTGCAATAAAGGATGTTCTGGCAGATGAGTCTGTAATAGGACCTGTCCGGGTCGCTCTTCACGGCCGGCGCGGCCTGCGACCTGCACAACGGTCTGTAGCAGTCGTTCCGGTGCGCGAAAGTCGGCACTGAACAGGCCTTGGTCCGTATTGATAATGCCCACCAGGGTGACCGCCGGGAAATGATGCCCCTTGGCCAGCATCTGAGTACCCACGAGTATGGCAGCACGATTCTGGCGGATGTCGGCGACCGCCGTAGCGAGGGCATCGCGGTCGTGCAACGCATCGCGGTCGATGCGCCAGATGGGGGTTTGTGGGAATCGCTGGCGAAGCACTTCCTCCAGTTGCTCAGTGCCTTGTCCGGCGGTAATCAGTGCCGTACTGTGACATGCAGGGCAGGCTTGCGGCCAGCGCGACTCGTGTCCGCAATGGTGGCAGCGGAGACGTTCCTGCCGGCGGTGCCAGGTCATGGGCGCACTGCAACGGGGGCATTGGACCACATGGCCACAATCGTGGCAGAGCACTGCCGGGGCGTAGCCGCGACGGTTCAGGAACAGCAATACCTGATTGCCGGCTTCCAGGGTTTCCTTACATGCCGTCAACAGGGTGGTGGAAATGCCACCCTGCAGGTTTTCGCGGCGCAGTGGCACGATAGTCATCACCGGTAAATCGGCCGAAGTAGCGCGTTGCCGCAGTTGCAGGTGTCGATAGCGCCCCTTTTGTGCATTGCATAGGCTTTCCAGAGAAGGCGTGGCGGAGCCCAGGACGATCGGAATGTTTTCCAGCCTCGCGCGTTGAATCGCGAGATCCCGTGCCGAATAATGCCAGCCGTTTTGCTGTTTGAAAGAGGGGTCATGCTCTTCATCGACGACAATCATGGCAAGACGGGGCAGGGGCACGAATACTGCCGAGCGGGTGCCAATGATCACCTGTACCTGGCCCGCCGCGGCCGCTGCCCAGATGCGCAGACGCTCTCCGTCGCTTTGAGCAGAGTGCAGAGCGGCCACATGACGCGCGCCAAAACGCATCTGGCAGCGTTCCACGAGTTGGGGGGTGAGGCCGATCTCCGGGACCAGGACGAGGATCTGTGCCCCGGACTCCAGATGAGGCCGGATTGCTTCCAGATATACTTCTGTTTTACCGCTGCCGGTCACGCCCTCCAATAACCAGGCGTTAAAGCCCCTGGCCATGCGCAACTGGGTCACGGCGCTGGCCTGTTCTGCATTCAGGCAGTGTGGAGAGGGTGTCGCCTGCGTCGGCGGGGCGTCTTCCATCACGGCTTCTATCCAGCCGCGGCGGACGGCCTGTCGCAGGGTGGCGCGCAACTCTTTGGGGATGACTGTTGTGGGCACAACCCTGTTGGTGATGAGTTGCTCCCGGAGCGCCTGTTGCAACTTGCCGGGCTGGCGTGGCACCGTCTGTGCTTCGTTGATGCTGAGGCGGTAGCCCTGGGGAGCCGGTTCGGGCAGTGGCCGCCCCTGGCGCAGCAGGGTCGGCAGCGCGGTGGCCCAAGCATCGCCGATCGGGTGATGGTAGTATGCCGCCCCGAATTGTATCAGTTGCTGCAGGGCAGGGGGTAAAACAGGGTGCGTATCCAGGACCTCGCCGATGGGCTTGAGCGTTACATCGGGTGGGCAACTGGCATACCCGAGAACGATGCCAACCCGACGGCCTTTGCCGAAAGGCACCCGTACCCGCATGCCCGGCTGCAGACGACCCTCCGGCGGCGGGGCATAGGAAAAGATGCGGCGAAGTGGCACCATCACGGCGATCTGAATGCAGGTGTTTTCGGCATTCATGAAGTTGCCCACAAGTTCTGTGGATAAGTCTGTGTATGAGTATCCTGAAAAGTCCCAGACCCCCTGTCCTTCAAGGCATTAGAGTATGCGCCTAAAAAAGGTGCAAATAAAAAACGTATATAAAACAATGTGTTGTTAATTAACATCAGAGATCTGGCGGGAGGCATCCGGCTTGCTTCGGTGTATGAGTAAACTGTGTATAAGTTTGTCAATAGTTGTTTCAAGATGCTTCGGTGGCATGTGGGCAACATCGGAATGGCCGGTTTTCATGCCGCTCCGGGCAGAACGGTGGATACCCCGCCCGGCGCGAGGCCCGCGACAATCCCCCAAAAGAGTAGCAGTCCAATCCAGTTATTGTGCAGAAAGGCGCGGAAAGCCTGATCCCGGTCGCCGCCGAGCAGCGTCTGCTCATAGGCCGCGAGAACAGCAGCACCCGCCAGGGCGATCCAGTAAGGCCAGTGCATAGCCTGGGCGACCCCTATCCCGATAAAGAGGGTCAGCATGACCGCCTGCAGGGCGGCAATGGTGTGACGGTCGAAGCGTCCAAAAAGAATGGCCGTCGACTTGATCCCCGCTTGGATGTCGTCGGGACGGTCCGCCATGGCGTAGGCCGTGTCATAGGCTACGACCCAGCAGGCATTGGCCAGCATCAGCCACCAGGCGAGCGGGGGCACCTGGTTGAGGGTCGCGGCAAAGGCCATGGGTATGCCAAAGGAAAAAGCGATGCCCAGATAGGCTTGCGGGAGATGAGTGAAGCGCTTGAACAAGGGGTAGGTAATGGTGATGAGCACTGCGCCCGCGGATAACCCGATGGTCAGCCAGTTGAGGAAGGGCAGGAGGGTGGCAGCCAGCAGGCACAGGACGACAAATAAACGCAGTGCCTCTTGCGGAGTGATCAGGCCTGCCGCCAGGGGGCGCTGGCAGGTACGGGCTACCTGTCGGTCGAAATCACGGTCAAAGTAATCGTTGATCACGCAACCTGCCGAGCGTGTCAGCCAGGTGCCGACAGTGAAAATCAGGAAGAGGCGGAGTGAGGGTGTGCCCTTTGCCGCAAGCCAGAGTCCCCAGTAAGTCGGCCAGAGCAGGAGCAGAGTGCCGATGGGACGATCCACGCGCATCAGGCCTGCATAAGCGCGCAGGCGCTGGCGGAGCGACGAGGGTGCTTGCATCAGCGTCGTCCCCGTCCCGCCCAGCATGGCAGGTCCGGCAGAAAATGCTCTTCTACCAGCACGCCTGCGCTGCCGCGCCGCAATACGGAGCGCCGCTGCCAGCGTCGCTGGCCGAACCGTGGCCGGCTCTCGGCCTGAATCGGGGAGCGCCGCAACCGGCGGTGGCGGAATAAGGTGTTGCCGATGGGGCGCGTGCCATGGCGGGTCAGGGGTAACAGACCGTGGCGCAGTCCTCGCAAAGGAATGGTGGTGCGCGCCCAGAGTGCCGGATATGCCGGGTCACCACCGTGCAGGAGCACCTCGCGCCAGAAAATCCGTTCGCCGCGACGCATGCACAAAATGCTGCGCTCGATCGGCGAAGGGCTCGCGCGTCCGCTATCCAGCAGCAGCGCCCGCACGATCTGCGATTTTCCATAAGCCCGTTGCAGAGCGGCGGTGAGGGAGGCAGGTAAGGTGAGCCAAGGCCAGATTGCGCGGGGAGCATGGCGCAGGGCAGGGGGGTCGCCGACCATCATCGTGGCGTGCGGCAGTGATCCCCTGCGCAACACGGGTACGGCATGTTGCGCCTCTTGGTCACGCAGCATTACACCACCTTTCCTTTATCACCCGTCACGCTCGAATCCATCCTTCTGTGGGGAGTGGTAAATGAAGGTGTCTACCCGTGCCGGTGGCACGTTGCGCCAGACCACGGCGACGCGACTGCGGCGAAACTCGGCTGGTAGTCCCTGGCAGGAGGTACGGAAATGGTATGTAAACTGGATGAAGACCGTGCCGGGCCGGCTGATCCCGGGAAGTTGCTGGAAGATACGCTCGACTACCGTTTTGGGAATGCTACGCAGCGGCAGGCTGGATACCACGGCGCGAACCGGCCCGCGATGCGCCACAAGGTGCTGAATGTGGGCGGCATCCCCCTCGATGACCTCTATTTCCGGATAACGCTGACGCAAGTGGCGGACCATGGTCGGCGCCTGCTCGACAAGGACCAGATCTTCCGGCGGAATACCGCTTTCCAGCAGGGCTTTGGTCACTGGCCCCATGCCCGGCCCCAATTCTACCACCAGGCCGGACCCCTGCGGCACCATGGTGGCCATCCGCCGGGCGAGGAAGGGTGAACTGGGCAGCACCGCCCCAATAGCATGGGGGTCGCGTAAAAACTCGCGGGTAAAGTGCCAAGCCTGGGACATCGGCCCGGAAAATCGGGACATGGGCTTTCTCCACCAGTGGAGGCAAAACGCGGGCTAGCGCGTCGCCGAATGAACGGCGCGTATTGTAGCATGGCGCTACGGATGGCGTCATGCCGAACCGCTTTTGCGTTATACTGGCGCAGTGGGAAGTTGGTTTCCCGGTTACATTGAGGATGGATATGAACAAGCGATGGCTCCTGCTCGGCATGATGATACTGTCCCCGCTCTGGCTCAGCGCCTGCAGCACGGAGAGCGGGCCGCTGGCGGCCGTTTATACAGGCCAGAGCATCCACTATTATCCGAGACCGTTTCAGCCTACTCTCACCGCCGCCACCCGAGTGTTGGGGCAGATGCATTGCGTCATCCTGGGGACCGGAAGTGCAGGCGGTCCCTCCCGGGGCAGCGTCATCCACGCGCGTGCCGGGCACACACTGGTGGACGTAACGGTCACGCCCAAAGGGCCGCGGGTTACTGCGGTGACTACCCGTTTCGGACTGCTGGGCAGTGTTCAGGATGATCGGCGCTTTCACTTTCTGCTGAAATCGGCGCTGGGCCTGGGGTGAGGGGTGGCCCAGGGCTGCCCCTTGTCAATCCTGCGGGGTGGCCCTATCATCATTTATAGGCCCTCGCTCCTTCCGGGAATGCATTGCAGAACCTGTATATCAAGACTTACGGCTGTCAGATGAATGAGTATGACTCCGAGCGCATGGCGGATACGCTTGCGGTTAGTCATGGCTTGCGTCTGGTGGACGATCCGGTGCTTGCCGATGTGCTCCTGCTCAACACCTGTTCCATCCGTGAAAAAGCCGAAGACAAGGTCTTTACCCAACTCGGCTTCTGGCGCCCTCTCAAGGAAAGGCGCCCGGAGGTGGTGATCGGTGTAGGGGGTTGCGTGGCCAGCCAGGAGGGAGAGCGACTGAGGCGGCGCGCCCCTTACGTGGACCTGGTGTTCGGACCGCAGACGCTGCACCGGTTGCCGGATTTGCTGGATGCCTGTCTGGCCGAGCGCCGTCCGCAGGTGGATATCGCCTTTCCGATGCTGGAAAAATTTGATCATCTGCCGCAACGACCGGGCCGCGACGGCGCGACTGCCTTTGTCACCATCCAGGAAGGATGCGACAAATTCTGTACCTTCTGTGTGGTGCCCCATACCCGAGGGCGGGAATACAGCCGCAGCATGCCTGACATCCTGCGTGAAGCGCGTACGCTGGTGGAGCAGGGGGTGCGCGAGATCACCCTGCTGGGGCAGAATGTCAATGCCTACCGGGGCGCGACAGGACTGGTGGGCGAGGGCGGCCTGGCCGATCTGCTGGAACGCCTGGCGCGGATTCCCGGTTTGCTGCGCCTGCGTTACACCACGTCCCATCCCGCCAACCTCGACGACGAATTGATCGCTGCGCATGGCAGTATCGGTATTCTCGCGCCGCATTTACACCTGCCGGTACAGAGCGGATCGGATCGCATCTTGCGGCGGATGCATCGCAAGCATACGGTCGGGCAGTATCTGGACAAGATTGACCGTCTGCGTGCCGCCCGTCCGGGTATCCAGATTTCTTCGGATTTCATCGTCGGATTTCCTGGTGAAACCGATGCAGATTTTGCCGCGACCATGGAATTGATCGATGCGGTGCGCTTCGACCAGTCATTTTCCTTCAAATACAGCCAGCGCCCCAACACCCCGGCACTGAAACTGAAGGACAGCGTGCCAGAGGCGGTCAAGGAAGATCGCCTAGCGGTGTTGCAGGGACGTATCAATGGCTTGGCGCATGGCTACGCACAAGCTCTGGTGGGCACGCAGCAGGCGGTCCTGATAACGGGGCCGTCGCGCCGCGATGCGCAGGAACTGACGGGGAAAACCGCCTGCAATCGCGCAGTCAATTTGGCGGGATCCATGGATTGGGTTGGACAAATGCTGGATGTCGAAATTACGGCGGCGTTGCCTAACAGTCTGCGTGGGCGCGCGGCGCATGTGGCGCCGACGAGCCAGCGCCTTGCCGTATAGTCCCATGGAGCCTCCGGGTAAGACGCCGAGTATCAGCCACAGCGATTTCACCGCTGAACACGCCAGCGCCGCCATGCTGTCCGAACTCTCCGGCGAACTGGACAGTCACATCAAGCAGATCGAATCCCGTCTCGGGGTGGTGATACTCCCCCGCGGGACGCGCTTCCATATCACCGGTCCGGCTGCTTCGGTGCAGGCGGCGCAGGATGTACTCTCCCACTTGTATGCCCAGGTGCGCCAGGGTCGTTCCCTGTCCGGTCATTGGGTGCACCACAGCATCCAGAATGTACAACTGGAGGCGGAAACCGGCGCTGCGGCGGTGGAGTCTGCGGGCGTACAGACCCTGAAGGGGGTGATCCGCGGTCGCGGGCAACGGCAGCGCCATTATCTGGAGTCCATCCGCCATAATGACCTTACCTTCGGTATCGGCCCCGCCGGTACCGGCAAGACCTATCTGGCCGTTGCGGCGGCGGTGGAGCAGATGGACAGCAATCAGGTGCGACGTCTGGTGTTGGTCCGGCCTGCCGTGGAAGCGGGGGAGCGTCTGGGTTTTCTGCCCGGGTCCCTGAGTGAGAAGGTCGACCCTTACCTCCGCCCGCTTTATGATGCGCTTCACGAAATGCTGGGTTATGAGAAAGTCGCCAAGCTGATGGAGCGGCAGGTAATCGAAGTGGCGCCTCTTGCCTACATGCGCGGGCGCACTCTCAACGATGCCTTCATCATTTTGGATGAGGCGCAGAACACCACCCCGGAACAGATGAAAATGTTCCTGACCAGGATGGGTTTTGGTGCCAAAGTCGTGGTGACCGGCGACGTGACCCAGGTGGATCTGCCCCGCGGACAGCTTTCCGGGTTGGTACAGGCCATGGATGTGCTGGGGAATATGCCGGGGATCGATATGGTGTTTTTTGAAAGTGCCGATGTGGTGCGTCACCCGCTGGTGGCACGGATCGTGGAAGCCTACGATCGATTCGGAGAGAAGCCGTGAGCCGCCTATATCTGCGCATGGCCGTGGATGATGTGGTCGCGGCCATGCCGCTGCCGCCCCGTGGTGAGGCGCGCCGGTCGATTCTGCAGGCGCTCTCCGCCCCTTCAGCGCGGGTATCCGCAGATGACCGGATACGCGAGTTGTCCCTGACATTTGTAGGGGACGCGGAAATGGCGGCCTTGAACGAGGGGTACCGGCACAAGGCCGTGCCGACCAACTGCCTGTCCTTTCCGCAGGATGCGCTGCCGGTGTTATTCCGCCGAGACCTGCTGGGGGATATCGTCATTGCCCCGGCGGTGGTTGGGCGCGAAGCTGCGGCACAGGGTAAGAGTCTGCGCGACCACTATCGTCATTTGCTTATTCACAGCACCCTCCACCTCCTCGGCTACGACCATGAACTGGCCGCCGACGCGCAGGAGATGGAGGCGCTGGAAACCAGGTTGCTGGCTGAAATGGGTGTGGCCGACCCTTACCTGAACCAAATGCATGAGTGAAGATCGCAGTAGCCAGGAACGGCCGCGGGGCTGGTGGGAACGTTTTACTCAGTCTTTGCGTGGCAATGTGGAGGACCAGGATGCCCTCTTGGATCTGATCCGTGAGGCGGGCGAGCGGCAGATCATCGACGCCGAAGCGGCACGGATGGTGGATGGCATCTTCCGCATGGGCGAACTCACGGTGCGGGATGTGATGATCCCCCGTGCGCAGATGGAGGTGATCGAACTGGACATGCAGCTGGCCGAGATTGTCGCCCGGGTGTCGGAGGTGGGGCACTCGCGCTTTCCGGTGGTGGGGCATGACCGTGATGATGTGCGCGGCATTCTCCTGGCCAAGGACCTTTTACGAGGATGTCGTGAAAATGTGCCAGCGCTGCGGCTGACTGATCTGCTTCGCCCGGCGACCTTCATTCCCGAGAGCAAGCACCTGGATCATCTGCTCTACGAGTTCCGTACGGGCCGACATCACATGGCCGTGGTCGTGGATGAATATGGTGGCGTTGCCGGTCTGATCACTATCGAGGACGTGCTGGAAATCATCGTCGGTGAAATCGAGGATGAATACGATATTGACGAAGACGTGATGATTGCACCGCGCGAAGATGGTGACTTTCTGGTGAATGCCCTGATTCCTCTGGAAGAGTTTAATGCACACTTTATGACACACCTGGAGGATGGACACGCCGACACGCTGGGTGGATGGGTGGCGGCAGTTCTGGGGCATGTACCGCGCACGGGCGAAGTCGTGGAGGAGGGGGATTTACGGCTGGAAGTACTGCGGGCGGATCGTAAACGAGTGCAGATTTTGCGGGTCACGCCGCCGCGCGGCGCCCCCCTTCCGGCAACTACGTCTCAGGGTACTACATGAAGGTGGTACGTTGAAAAAACCGTCCTTTCCTCTGCGGCTTCTGGCCGCATTCATTTTGGGTGCAGCCTGGCCTTTGGCCTTTGCGCCCTTCGCCTGGTGGCCGCTGGCTATAGCCCTGCTTTTTGGCTTGTTCTGGCTGGCGACCACGGAGGAGCGCCCGCAGCGTCTGGCGGCTCTGGGCGCGGGTTTCGGTTTTGCTGCTTTTGCCGCGGGAACGAGCTGGATCGCCATTACCCTACATAATTTCGCCAACATGGATTGGGCACTGGCAGGCACGGCCGTCGCCTTGCTGGCGGCTTTTTGCGCCGTCTACACGGCGTTGGCCTTATGGCTGGCGGGCCGCTTTTTTGTCGGGAATGGCCGGTTGCTGGCCCTGCCGGTGTTGTGGATTTTAGTGGAATGGGCGCGGGCACGTCTCTTTACGGGCTTCCCCTGGCTGGCGACGGGATATACCCAGACCCACTCCTTCCTCGGTGGCTTTGCGCCCTGGCTGGGGCAATACGGAGTGGGGCTGGCGACGGCCGGGGTGGCGGCCCTTCTGGTCTATATGCTGCAACGGCGGCAGTCCCGCCCGGTGCTGTTGGGCGGCGTCGTATCGCTCCTGGTGATTTCCGGGGTAGCCATGGCGGCAGCGTCCGTGTCCTTCACCCATCCTATAGGCAAGCCGCTGCGGGTAAGTCTGCTGCAGGGTAATATCGCCATCACGGAGAAGTGGAATGCTGCCAAAGTCAGTGCCATCTTGCATCATTACGTAAGCATGATTTTGCAGACGCCGCCCGATACCCGGCTGGTCGTCCTACCGGAGACTGCCTTCCCTCTTTTCCAGACCGAAATACCAAGCCTGATCGAACAGTTGCAGAAATGGTCAGCGACGCACCACAAAATCCTGCTCATCGGTATCCCCGAAAACGTCGGCCGTAAATATTACAACGCGGCCATGGAAATTGACGGGAACGCACCGCTGCGCTGGTATCGGAAAGAGCATCTGGTGCCCTTCGGAGAATATATTCCGATGCCCGTTTTACTCGGGCCTCTGGTACATCATTTTTTGCCGGGGCTGGGCAGCTTCTCTTTTGGGGATGGGCCTTACGCCCTGCCCGTAGACGGGCAGAAAACCGGTATGACCATCTGTTACGAAGAGTCCTTCTCCCGGGACGTGCGCAAGGGTGTCAGGGAGGGGGCCACCGTTCTTTTGAATATCAGTGATTATGCATGGTACGGGCACAGCATCGCGGCCGCGCAAAGCCTGCAAATGGCGGCCATGCAGTCCCGGCAGGAGCAGAAACCCGATGTTCGCGCGACCAATACGGGCATCACCGCCCTGATCTCGCCCCATGGGCGGGTAATTTCGCAATTGCCCCAGTTTGTGGAAGGCACCCTGAATGGGGCCATCCAGCCGATGACAGGAGAAACACCCTTCGGGCGCTGGGGCAGTCTCCCCTATCTGCTATTGAGTTCAGTCCTTCTGCTGCTGGCCCTTGTCCTCAGTCGCCGGCAATCATCATCTCCTCAATGAGGATGGAGGGGCAGCCGGTGTTGCCGTGAACGAGCAGGTCATTGCCCACCGCGCGCACGCCCTGGAACATGCCCTGCAAGGTCCCGGCGATGGTGATCTCTTCGACGGGATACTGGATCTCCCCATGCTCCACCCAGAAGCCGGCAGCGCCCCGGGAGTAATCACCGGTCACCATGTTGATGCCGAAGCCGATGAGCTCGGTAACCAGCAGGCCGCGCCCCATCTGGTGGAGCAGTTCACCGAGAGATGCCTTGCCCGGCTGCAAGGTGAGGTTGTGGGCACCGCCCGCGTTGCCCGTGGTCTTCATGTTTAATTTGCGGGCACTGTAACTGTCGAGGATGTAGCCTTCCAGTACGCCTCCGGAGACGATGTCGCGGTTGTGGGTGGCGACCCCTTCGCCGTCGAAACTACAGCTACCCAACCCACGGCGCCGTAAGGGTTCTTCATAAACGCGGACGTGTTCCGGGAAGAGTTGCTTACCAAGGCTGTCCACCAGAAAGGAACTTTTGCGATACAGGCTGCCGCCGCTGATGGCGCTGGCGAGGTGGCCGATAAGGCTGGACGCGACCTGGTTTTCAAAGAGCACCGGGGCCTTGGTGGTGACTACCTTGCGGGCGTCCAGGCGGCGCAGAGCGCGCTGCGCGGCGGTCCTGCCGATGGTTTCCGGAGTCGCCAGCGCATCGGCGGCACGGGCCACGTCATACCAGTAGTCCCGTTGCATGCCGCCGTTGCGGTCTTCCGCAATCACCGAGCAGGACAGGCTGTGTCGCGATGCGCGGCTGCTGCCCATGAAACCCAGGCTGTTGCCATAGACCGACGTGCCCTCGCTGGTGCCGAGGCTGCCGCCTTCGGAGTTGTGAATGCGCGGGTCGCTGTCACGGGCGGCCGCTTCGCAACGACGCGCCAGATCAGCGGCGCTGTCTGCATCTATGGACCAGGGATGATAGAGGTCCAGATCCGGGAAGGTTTTGGCGAAAAGTTCGGGATCGGCAAGCCCGGCAAACGGGTCTGCCGCCGTATGCCGGGCAATGGTGAGCGCCGCTGAAACGGTTTCTGACAAGGCCTTGCGGGAAAAGTCCGAGGTCGAGGCGCTGCCTTTGGACTGACCGAGATAGACCGTGACTCCCAGCCCCTTATCCTGGTGGTATTCGATGGATTCCACTTCCCCGAGGCGCACGGTTACCGACAAGCCCTTGCCGGTGCTGGCGGAAGCCTCCGCCGCACTGGCGCCCTGTTCGCGGGCGAGGTGAAGCATGTCATCAACGAGTTGGGTCAGGACGCTGGTATCCAGCGTCGAATGGGGGGCTTGGCTCATGGGGGGCTTTTCCAAAAGTGATGAAACAATGCGGTCATCTTACCTCCAAGCTTCGGGGCAGGGGAAGCTTGGAGGTGGGAACACGGTGCCGCCGGGAAGCAGGTACCGGCTCCATCCCGGAATCACACGTCGAACCAGAAGATTGACATTGAATCCCTATTTCCATACTGTGCAACACAGTTGCATGAAAAGTTGTGCGGCCCTCTGCCGCAGGCTTTGGCAGCCGTTTCCGAGGATTTGAAAAATGACCGACCTGGGCTTTCGGAATGCATGTGTCCATCCGCTGTCTGCCTTGCTGACGCTGATCGCCCTGTGCGCTGGGCTGGGCATGGGGCAGGTGGCTGCCGCAGCGACCATTCATGCGGTCGGGGTGGAAAATCAATATGCCAATGTAATCAGCCAGATCGGCGGTGAATATGTATCGGTCACTGCGATCCAGAGCAACCCCGGCACAGATCCGCACGCCTTCGAAGCCAGTCCTGCGGTGGCCCGGGAGCTTGCCGCGGCGCAGCTCGTGGTGCGGAACGGGGTCGGCTATGACGGTTGGGTCCGGAAAATTTTGCGGGCAAACCAGAACGTACAGCGCCGGGTGATTGTCGTCCAGGATCTGCTTCATCTGCCGGAAAACACCCCAAACCCCCATCTCTGGTACAAGCCGGAAACCATGCCTGCGGTGGCGCAGGCTGTGGCGGCAAGCCTGACCGAGCTGGATCCGGCCCACGCCGCTACCTTCGCGGCCAATGTGCGCAGGTTCGATGCCTCTCTGAAACCGTGGTACCAGGCCATCGCGAGCTTCAAGACCCGCTTTGGCGGCACGCCGGTGGCAGTGACGGAGCCCGTCGCCGATTATTTGCTGGAAGCCGCTGGTTGCGACATCAAAACGCCGTGGAAACTGCAGGCCGCCATCATGAACGGTACGGACCCGGCACCGCAGGACGTGAGCGCCCAGAACCAGCTCCTGCAGCGGCATCAGGTCAGAGTCTTTGTGTATAACCAGCAGGTGACAAATTCACTGACGGCTTCTTTCCTGAGTCGGGCGCAGGCGGCGAAGATCCCCGTGGTTGGTGTCTATGAAACCATGCCGGCGGGTTACCGCTATCAGTCTTGGATGCTGGCGGAGGTAAATGCGCTGCGTAATGCGGTGGAGCATGGCACTTCGACGACCGTGCTGAAGTAATCCGGCATGGGAAATGTCTGATCCGATACTGGCAGTCACCCATCTCTCCGTGGACCTGGGCGGCCGCAGCATTTTGCGGGATGTCAGTTTTGACCTCTATCCGGGGCAGCTCTGTGCTCTGATCGGTGAGAATGGTGCGGGCAAAACGACCCTTTTGCGCAGTCTGTTAGGTCTGACGCCGACCCGTGCGGGGCAGGCCTTGATGGATGGCGCGCCCGCTGGTCAGCGCCGTGCTCTGGTCGGCTATGTGCCTCAGAAAATCGCTTTTGATGCGGATATCCCCCTGCGGACCAGAGATCTGGTGCAGTTGGGGCTGGATGGCCAGCGCCTGGGTCTGCCGCTGTTTTCCGGTCGTAAAAAAGCCTTGGTAGATCATGCGTTGCATGCGGTAGGGGCAGATGCCTTTGCGGATCAGCGGGTTGGAGAGCTCTCCGGTGGCCAGCAACAGCGGGCGGTTATCGCCCATGCCTTGGTGCGTCAGCCGCGTCTGCTCATTCTCGATGAGCCTTTGGCTAATCTGGATTTCGGCAGCGCCAACGCGCTGGTGGCGTTGCTTGGCAGATTGACGCGTAGCCGACAGATTGCTGTACTGGTGACTGCTCATGATATGAACCCACTCTTACCTGTCATGGACCGCCTGGTCTATCTGGTGGGTGGACGGGCCGCCACTGGCAGTGTGGAGGAGGTGGTGCAGCCTGAGGTGTTGAGTAAACTCTATGGTTACCCGGTAACGGTATTGCGGCATGGGCGGCGGATACTCGTACTACCCGATGTCGCTGCTGAAGATGCCGAGGCGGGCACGGCAGCGTCTGTAGCGCATCCGGAAAAGGCGGATTAACGCCATGTGGAATTTTTGGATGCTTTTGGAAAACTCTGGTTTCTTCGCTAGCGGACCGGTGCGAACCGCCTTGATCGTAGGGACTTGTGCAGCGCTGGTCAGCGCGGTGATCGGTGTGTTTACCATATTGCGCGGCAACGCCTTTGCCGGACATGCCCTGGCCGACGTGAGCAGCGCCGGTGGGGCGGCGTCCTTCCTGCTGGGCATCAATCCCTTGCTGGGTTTTCTAGGTATGGCCTGGATTGCCGCCTTCGGCATGGAGTTTCTTGGTGTACGCAAGGTGCGGGAGCGTGATCTTGCCACGGGTATCGTTCTGGGGGCGGGATTGGGGCTGTCGGCGCTCTTCCTCTATCTGGACGTGACGACCACCAGCACTACGGGCGCAGCGGTGTCGGTGATGTTTGGCTCCATGTTTGCGATTCCGCAGAGTCTTATCGGCCCTGCGTTGATGGCCTCCGCCGGGGTGTTCTTGCTGGTGGGTCTGCTCTACCGGCCGATGATGTTGACGGCGGTGGACCCTGATCTGGCGGCGGCGCGTGGTATTCCCCTGCGTTGGATTGGTTTGCTGCAACTGCTGGCCCTGGGACTGGCGGTAGCAGTCTGCGCCCTGGCCATTGGTGCAGTGCTGGCGACGGCTTTGCTCATTGGCCCGGCGGGTGCGGCGATTCGCTTGAGCCGGCGCCCGGCACAGGCGATATGCTGGGCCATTGCTATCGGTTTGACTGCGGTCTGGGGTGGCATCTGGATGGCCTATGAAAGTTACTACTGGTTTTCCGGTAATGCCTGGCCAGTGAGCTTTTTTGTCGTGGCGCTGGTGTTCCTGTTTTATCTGGCGGCGGTACTGGTGGCTAAAGTGGCGGGCTTGGCAGCGCGTCCGCAGCCGGTCAGTTGGCCGCACTGCGAGGTATAGGGCATGTTCTCCAGTTTCATGATCAATACCTGGATTGCCGCCACCGCCATTGCTTTTGTCGCGGCTTTCATCGGGTTTTTTGTGGTGGTACGGCGTTCGGCCTTTGCCGCCCATGCCTTGCCTTTGGGCGCTTTTCCGGGGGCGGCGGCGGCCAACCTGCTGGGGGTCGATCCGCTGATCGGGTTGCTGGTTTTCGTCGGCATGGGGGTTCTGCTCTTGCGCCAATTGGTGCGCATGGGCCGCCGCGATGTGGGTACGGGGCTGGTGCTGGTGCTGTTTCTGGGGGTGGGGGCGCTGTTGCTCAGTATGACCAATGCGTATGCACCGGCGGTGTTTTCCCTGCTCTTCGGTGAGGTGCTGGGGGTCAGCGACGCCGATTTGTGGCCCATACTGGGCATCTGCGCGCTGGTGGTTATGGGCATCGCTCTGTATTTTCGGCCGCTCTTGCTGGACTCGACTTTTCCCGATCTGGCGGCCTTGCAGGGGATTCGCGCCGCACGCATGGATCTGGTGTTCCTGACCCTGCTGGCCCTGGTGACTGCCATGGCCTTGCCGGTGGTGGGGGCCTTTCTGGTGTTCACCCTGCTGGTCGGACCGCCGGCCGCCGCCCAGGCGTTGAGCGGCAATCCCATGCGCGTGCTGGCGCTATCCGTGGTTTTTGCAGAGGGTTGCATCTGGAGTGCTATTGCGCTCTCTTACTGGACCAACTGGCCCATCGGTTTTTTTGTCGGGACCATTGGTGCGGGCTTGTTTACGGTGGCGCGTTCTTATCGGCACTGGAATCAGCGGCAGCGCAATTTCGCGGTGCTATAAATACTGGCCAGCACCTTCAAATACTGGCCAGCACCTTCAACGACCAGATTTGGGATTAATCGTTATCAGGAAGTTCCGGCCTTTCTACCAGGGGTTCTATCTCCGGGGGCCCAAACTCCGGGCGCTCGATTTCGGGATGATGGAATACCGGAGGGAGCACCGGCATCCGCGGTATGATGGGGAAATCAAAGTCCATGGGGTTGACGCTGAAGATGACGCGCTCCGCATCGACGACACCCGGTGCCTGGACCCTTCCCTCGACGGCGACCATGCTGCCTGCCCGCATGTCCGCGGCATCGCCGTTTTCATAAAGGGTGTGGGAACCCTCCACCAGAGATACCCCGTGGGTGGTCCAACCGTTATCGCCGCGAGCCAGGTAACCCACCAGGGACACCCGGTTGCCGACGTCCTGCGCCGCCAGTGCAGCGGGGGTCACGCTTTCCACGCGGGCCTGCCCATCGGTGTAGGTACCCCGGACCACCACGGACTGACCCACCCGGAGGGGCTGGAGCAGTGCCCCGTTGACCTTGAGTTTCGTTGCCCCGACTTCCAGGGTGTTCTGACTCGGATAAAGGGCGTCCACCTGGCCCCGCAGTAGCAACGGGACCCGGGCGGGCGCGGTATCCGCCGGATAGAGACGACGGATCGCCGTCGCCAGCCAATGGCCATTCCCCCGGTCCAGGCCGCTGATCGACACTACGTCACCGGCCTTCAAGGCCGTGAAGGACAGGGATTGATCCGAATCATGCACGGTGACGGGGGTCGTTTTGCCCGCCTGGATGGTCTCGCCGAGAATGGTGAGTTGTCGCTTGGCCGCATCGACTTCGGTCACCCTGCCGATCACGGCATGCTCCACCCGTACGTCCTGGGCGATCGCCCGCCCGTCGGCGGCGGCCTGGACCGTGACGCGGTCCCCGAGATGCAGGTCTTTTGCCGTACCGGCAGCGCCGTCGACGCTATAACGGGTCTGGGGGCTCAGGGCATATTCCTGACCGTTGACGTAGATGCTGCCGAAGCGCTGGATCACCCCCAGGGCCGTGATGCCCGTCCCGCCGATGCCCCCGGGCTGGATGCCCGTGCCGCCGATGCCACCGGGATGGATACCGGTGCCCCCGATGCCCCCGGGATGGATACCCGTGCCGCCGATGCCATCCGGGGTGGCGCCCGATCCACCAACACCACCAGCCGGGTCGGGAAGGGCCCATGCCCCCGGCAGAGCTACCAGGCCCAGGACCAGGACCCACCAGCGTAGGGCTTTAGGCATGTGGCTCGTCCTCCGCGGCCGGTTCCTCTGTCGATTCCGCCGCGGCGTCTTCTTCATAGTAATAGACCCCCAGGCGCAGCCGCCGCTGCGGCCCTTCGGGTGACTCGGCTGTATTCAGCCGCTGATGGGCCTCGCGCAACAAGCGCTCGCCCATCCGGTAGAGTTCCGGTCGCGCCTCCTCCAGCACCGCCGCCGGCAGCGCATCGAAATACAGCGCCCGCTCCAGAAAGGGCTTCCCTCCTTCCAGGTTGTGTACCGCGCTGCGCAGGTGATCGCCGACGTTCTCCCCCAAAAAAGCGACTTGGTCTTCGGGTAGATCGGAAATATACGCAGCGCGCAGCAGGTGCACCACGCCGTCCTGCTCCTGGGCCACCCCCACTCGGCCCAATTCATCCAAAATAGCCCGTGGGCGCATGTCGGCCTTGACCTTGCGCGCCAGACCCTCAAAGCTCGGGGGCGCCTCGCTGCGTAGGGGCAGCGACTTGGGTTGCCCGGAAGGGTCTGCATAATCCGCCATCGACACCCAGGCCGCCACCACCTGCGCCGCAATGTTGGCCCCATGCCGCAACATCGGCCGGTCCCCGTGCTCTTCCAGCAGAAGCCGCAGCCGCTTGACCTCCTTGCGGTGGATCCCGGTCAGCAGGCTGACCCGGCTGTCCGTCAGCGGCCGCCCGGCGGTCTCCCCATAGTGCTTGCTCGCCTCCGCCACATACACCATTTTGAGCGTGTCCGTCAGCGCCCCATAGGTCCACCCCTGTCCGATCAGATACCGGACCAATGGGCGCAGGATCGCCAACACCGCCGTTTTCAATACTCCATTCATGGCCTGCCCGGGCTCGCCTTACTCAGTTTTCGTATCAATTGTAGCATGTCGTGAAATATGGACCCACCACTTACCCTACTCCCGACGCACGCGCAACACCCGTCCGTTAGCCAAAACGGAACACGGAGGCAAGATTTCGCCAGCCCCATTCGGTGACTTGTGCATGTTGTATATAGACCACGATACGGGCTGCACGGGCTGCGATCTCGCTCGGCAACCGGTCAGCAGGAGCGCTGCCATGTCCAATCCGCGGTGCTGTGGTTCGGGGTCACTTGTTTTCAAGAGGCGTCGTAATAATTCCGATACCAGTCGACGAAACGGGCAAGACCATCACGCAAGGGGGTGGCGGGGGAAAACCCCACCGCCTCCTGCAATTCACCCACATCGGCATAGGTGGCAATAACGTCCCCGGCCTGCATGGGCAGCCATTCGATGTCGGCCTTGCGCGCCAGCAGATCCTCCAGGATCGCGATGAAATCCAGCAGGGCTACTGGGGTATGGTTGCCAATATTGCAAAGACGGAAGGGGGCATCGCTGGTACTCGGATCCGGCCGCTCTGTCGACATCGGAGCAGGGCGCGGTGCGAAGTCCAGGAGCCGTACCACGCCTTCGATGATGTCGTCGATATAGGTAAAATCCCGGCGCATCTGACCATGGTTGAAGACGGGGATAGGCTCTCCGGCAAGGATCTGGCGCGTGAACCGAAAATAGGCCATGTCCGGTCGGCCCCACGGTCCGTAGACCGTGAAAAAACGCAAACCGGTGCACGGAATGCCGAAGAGATGTGCATAGCTATGGGCCATGAGTTCGCCGGCCCGCTTGCTGGCGGCGTAGAGACTGAGCGGATGATCGACCCCGTCGTGGACGCTGTAGGGCAGGCGGGCGTTGGCGCCATAGACCGAACTGGAGGAGGCGAAAAGCAGATGGTCCACGGCCTGGGCGCGACAGCCCTCCAGAATATTGGCGAAACCGACCAGATTGCTGTCGACATAAGCGGCGGGATCCTGGAGGGAGTGGCGGACACCCGCCTGGGCCGCAAGATTCACCACCACATCAAAATGTGGCCCGGTGAAGAGACCTGCCATGGCCTCCCGATCGGCAAGATCCACAGTGTGGAATTGAAAGTCTGGATGGTTTTCCAGATGCGCCAGGCGATCCCGCTTGAGGGCGGGGTCATAATAGGTGCTGAGGTTATCAAGACCGTGTACGATCCACCCTTCGGTCAACAGACGGCGGCACAAGTGGTAGCCGATGAAGCCCCCCGCACCGGTGACGAGAATCCGCCTGCTCATGAGAAAGCCTGCGCCATGAGGATGTGCAGACAATGACCGCTCCCTCCCTGCACCGCACCGATGTCTGCTCCCGCACAGCGGATTATGCTATCCTCCCCGCAACTCCGCCGAATGGAGTCCGGCGCGGCCTCGTTCCGTCTCCAGGTCGTTGATGAATATGCCAGGGTTTTTATCCCCCGCAGGTTGCTTTCCAAGTTCATCGATATTCTCCATCTGTATGATTCAATTTAAGATACGCGGCACTGCTCAGCAGTGGCGATACAGCCTTGCCTTAATCGCCATCAAGGATTTCCGGCCTTTCCACCTGTGGTCTCACCTCCGGCCGCTCGACATCGGGCCGTTCGATTTCGGGGCTATTGACCTCTGGGCGCTCCCCCTCATTTTCGGATTGCTCCCAGTCACCCCGCGCGCCCTGCGCCATCTGTGGTAAGGCGGGCAAATCAAAGTCCATGGGGTTGACGCGGAAGGTGACGCTTTCCACCGTGACGACTCCCGGGGCTTTGACCTGCCCACTGATGGCGACCATGCTGCCTGCCCGCATGTCCGCGGCATCGCCGTTTTCATAAAGGGTGTGGGAACCCTCCACCAGAGATACCCCGTGGGTGGTCCAACCGTTATCGCCGCGAGCCAGGTAACCCACCAGGGACACCCGGTTGCCGACGTCCTGCGCCGCCAGTGCAGCGGGGGTCACGCTTTCCACGCGGGCCTGCCCATCGGTGTAGGTACCCCGGACCACCACGGACTGACCCACCCGGAGGGGCTGGAGCAGTGCCCCGTTGACCTTGAGTTTCGTTGCCCCGACTTCCAGGGTGTTCTGACTCGGATAAAGGGCGTCCACCTGGCCCCGCAGTAGCAACGGGACCCGGGCGGGCGCGGTATCCGCCGGATAGAGACGACGGATCGCCGTCGCCAGCCAATGGCCATTCCCCCGGTCCAGGCCGCTGATCGACACTACGTCACCGGCCTTCAAGGCCGTGAAGGACAGGGATTGATCCGAATCATGCACGGTGACGGGGGTCGTTTTGCCCGCCTGGATGGTCTCGCCGAGAATGGTGAGTTGTCGCTTGGCCGCATCGACTTCGGTCACCCTGCCGATCACGGCATGCTCCACCCGTACGTCCTGGGCGATCGCCCGCCCGTCGGCGGCGGCCTGGACCGTGACGCGGTCCCCGAGATGCAGGTCTTTTGCCGTACCGGCAGCGCCGTCGACGCTATAACGGGTCTGGGGGCTCAGGGCATATTCCTGACCGTTGACGTAGATGCTGCCGAAGCGCTGGATCACCCCCAGGGCCGTGATGCCCGTCCCGCCGATGCCCCCGGGCTGGATGCCCGTGCCGCCGATGCCACCGGGATGGATACCGGTGCCCCCGATGCCCCCGGGATGGATACCCGTGCCGCCGATGCCATCCGGGGTGGCGCCCGATCCACCAACACCACCAGCCGGGTCGGGAAGGGCCCATGCCCCCGGCAGAGCTACCAGGCCCAGGACCAGGACCCACCAGCGTAGGGCTTTAGGCATGTGGCTCGTCCTCCGCGGCCGGTTCCTCTGTCGATTCCGCCGCGGCGTCTTCTTCATAGTAATAGACCCCCAGGCGCAGCCGCCGCTGCGGCCCTTCGGGTGACTCGGCTGTATTCAGCCGCTGATGGGCCTCGCGCAACAAGCGCTCGCCCATCCGGTAGAGTTCCGGTCGCGCCTCCTCCAGCACCGCCGCCGGCAGCGCATCGAAATACAGCGCCCGCTCCAGAAAGGGCTTCCCTCCTTCCAGGTTGTGTACCGCGCTGCGCAGGTGATCGCCGACGTTCTCCCCCAAAAAAGCGACTTGGTCTTCGGGTAGATCGGAAATATACGCAGCGCGCAGCAGGTGCACCACGCCGTCCTGCTCCTGGGCCACCCCCACTCGGCCCAATTCATCCAAAATAGCCCGTGGGCGCATGTCGGCCTTGACCTTGCGCGCCAGACCCTCAAAGCTCGGGGGCGCCTCGCTGCGTAGGGGCAGCGACTTGGGTTGCCCGGAAGGGTCTGCATAATCCGCCATCGACACCCAGGCCGCCACCACCTGCGCCGCAATGTTGGCCCCATGCCGCAACATCGGCCGGTCCCCGTGCTCTTCCAGCAGAAGCCGCAGCCGCTTGACCTCCTTGCGGTGGATCCCGGTCAGCAGGCTGACCCGGCTGTCCGTCAGCGGCCGCCCGGCGGTCTCCCCATAGTGCTTGCTCGCCTCCGCCACATACACCATTTTGAGCGTGTCCGTCAGCGCCCCATAGGTCCACCCCTGTCCGATCAGATACCGGACCAATGGGCGCAGGATCGCCAACACCGCCGTTTTCAATACTCCATTCATGGCCTGCCCAGGTTCGCCTCAATCAGTGTTCACGTTCAGCATAGCACGTGGTGGTATATATTCCCACTCATGCGCAGATTGCTTGACGTGGTAAAATATCCCACTATACTGATCATACGGCAGCGGAATGCCGTATGTCGACCGGCCATCGGAAATTGAAGCCGTTATGTACCAGATAACCTAAGTGCGCGAACTCAATGACCGGGCGGCGCTTTGCCGGGGAGCGGTCCGTAGTCCGCACAGGAGAACGGCACGAGTGTCCGGCAGGAGTCTGGGTGGTTATTGAAAGTGGTAAAAATTACCACTAACCTCGTTTCAGGTGCCGCGATCGGTAGCATTTCCCAACAATGGAGAGAGTCAAGGAGGGTGTTATGACAACCACTTATGAACAACAGCGAGTTCTACACGACGAAGCTCCCCTTATGCTGGGAGCTTGGCAGTTTGCACCCGAGATGAAGCCGGTGAGGGATGTCGACGCCACTGTCGACACTATTTGCGGCCATCACAGCCCGCACGCGGTGCGCATCTTTCTCGACGGCGCCTGGACGACATTCTGTATGGATTGCTGGCGCAGGAATCGCCGTTCCTACCGCCGTCCGGATGGCTTATTGCCGCAGACCGAATCTTCCTCTGAACAAGTCTCACCGGCGACGATTCGGAAAACCTTCGGCAAGCCCTATCTCCAATCTCTCCGTTCAGGAGGGCGGTGATGAAACCGCTCATACAGCGGGGAACGGAGCGATACCGCTGCCTGCCCGTTGCGCAGGTGGTGGATCCCATGCCCACCAGCCAACGCTACGCGGGACGGGAAATCCGGCAGAATTTGTTGTTTGCCGGTGATTCCCCGTCCTCTCCCGGGACTTTCGTAGCAACGGGGCAGCGGATACCCACAGTGGCCTTGCACCACTGGTCCGCCGCAAAGCATGGGCGATCGGCGCGACGAGTACTCCTCTATTCTCATGACACCTTTGGCCTTGGCCATTTACGGCGGAATCTGGCCATTGTCGAGCACCTCATGCAGCGTAAACCGCCTTTTTCCGGGATGCTGCTGACCGGTTCCCCCATGGCCGGCTCCTGGCCGATGCCGATCGGCCTGGAGGTGCGAGCCATCCCTCCCGTCATCAAGGTTGGTGCCGAGGAATATGCGGCCAGGGACCCTTCCTCCAGCTTCGAGGTGGTCAAGGCACAGCGCGAGGCGGCGATCCTGGACGCCCTTGCCTCCTACCGACCCGACTTCTTCCTGGTCGATCATGCCCCAGCGGGAATGAAAGGGGAGCTTTTGTCGGCGCTGCGGTTCATCCGGGAGGAGATGCCGGCGACCCGCACCGTGTTGGGGCTGAGGGACGTCATCGACAGCCCTGAGACCGTGCGCCAGGTTTGGCAGGCACAAGGCATCTACGAGTTGCTGGAAAGGGAATATGACCAGATCCTGGTTTACGGCAGTCGCCACCTGTTCGACGTGGTGAGTGCCTACAAGCTTTCACCGAAGGTGGCGGCCAAAGTGCGCTACTGCGGTTATGTCGCCCGCACGGGCCTGCACGGCGTTCCGGGCGTGCTGGTGGCACCGTCGGGTTTGCCGGTGGTTCTCGTTACCGTCGGCGGCGGCGGCGATGGATATGCCTTGGTTGATGCCTATCTTGAGGCCTTGCGCCGGATTCCACAGAACACGGTGCACAGCATCGTCGTTCCCGGGCCGCTCATGCCGCCGGACCAGTATCAGACGCTGGCCAGGATTGCTGCTCAGCGCCCGGACATCCAGATTATCCCCTATACCACCGAACTCGTGGGCTTGCTGCACATGGCTGATCTGGTGGTGGCGATGGGGGGGTACAACACCACCGCGGAGATCCTTGCCGCCAGGAAGTCGGCCATCCTGGTGCCACGCTCGACACCGCGCATGGAGCAATGGCTTCGCGCAACGACGTTGAGCCAGCTCGGGCTCGTGTGGATGATCCAGCCCGAGGAAGACCTGGTCGACCGACTGGTGGAGCTGGTGCCGGCCGCCGTTGCCGGCGACCGTCCGTCGGGAAAGCAGTGGGATACCGTGGACCTGGGGGGCGTTCACCGCGTTGCCGAGGTGCTGGAAGAGATGCTCCATCCCGGCGCGAGCACGGAGGTATCCCTATGACGGCGACAACCCCGACAGTAGGTTATGTACTGAAGCGCTATCCGCGCCTTTCGGAAACTTTTATCCTCAACGAAATGCGCGCACTCGAGCGTCTGGGTACCCCCCTGCACATCTTTTCGCTCCTGCGGCCCGAGGACGCCCCCCGGCATCCCACGGTTTCCGAGGTCCGGGCGACCGTAACCTATCTTCCCCTCACCTGGCCCCGGATCATTTTTGCGGTAGCCAAGGGCCATGCCGTCGTGGCAGCCCGGGCACCGCTACGCTACCTGCATGCCACCGGGCTCGCGTTGTGGTGGTCTCTCCGTACCCGTCGGCCACTGAGCGTCGGGAAACAGTTTCTGCGTTCCGGTTATGTGGCGCATGGTTGTCTGCAGAACAACGTTCAACACCTCCACGCCCACTTCGCCAATGCACCCGCCACGGTCGCTCGCCTGGCCGGGGTCATGTGCAATATTCCCTACAGCTTCACAACGCACGCCAAGGATCTCTACCTGACCCCCCAGGAAGCCATGCGCCGACGGATCAAGTCGGCGCATTTCGTCCTCACCTGCACCCGCTACAATGTCGAATACCTGCGCGGTTTTCTGCCGCGCCAGGACTGGGACAAAATTCATCTCGTCTACCACGGTATCGATCTCGCGGCCTTTCCTCAGGGTGATTCTTTTGCGGGTTTTCCGCCGGGGGAAAATGCCGATCTGCCCTTGATCCTTTCGGTGGGTCGCCTCGTCCCCAAAAAAGGGATGCGGGACCTGGTTACCGCTTGCCACCTGCTGCACAGCCGGGGGATTGCCTTTCGCTGCGTCATCATCGGTGAAGGCCCGTTGCGCCAGGAACTGGAGAGCCACATCGCCGAGCTGGGCCTGACGGCTATGGTAACCCTGCCGGGCGCCATGGCTCATGACCGCCTCCTGGCATTTTACGGACAAGCAACCGTTTTCGCTCTCGCCCCTCATGTAACGGAGGACGGAGACCGGGACGGCATCCCCAACGTCCTTGCGGAAGCCATGGCGGCTGGCACGCCCGTGGTCTCCACCGCGGTTTCGGGTATCCCCGAATTGATCGAAGACGGCCGTACCGGGCTGCTGGTACCGCCGCGGGACCCGGTGGTGTTGGCCGACACCCTGGAACGAGTGCTTGTCGACGCGCCGCTGCGGCGCCGCCTCGCGACGGCGAGCCGGGGCAAGATAGAGGAGCGCTTCGAATGCTGGGAGACCGCCAAGGCCCTGCGCGCCCTATTCGTGCAGAGTGTGCAGCCATGAATATCGTATACCTGTGTGCGGATCGCGGTATTCCCGTCCTCGGGGACAAGGGGGCGTCAGTGCATGTGCGGGAATTTACCACCGCGCTCGCACGCGCCGGGCACGAGGTCACGCTACTCTGCGCCACGCAGGGGGAGGGGAATCCTTACCCACCGGCGCGGCTGATCGAGTTGCCGCCCGACGCCGATCCCACAGAGATCCGTAACGAGGGGGAAAGGCTGGGAATCGGGCAGGGGGAATATGACCAGACGATGCGCCGGGAGGTCGACAAGCTGATCTGCGACCGCCGGCTCGCGGCGCGCGCCCTGGATGCCTTGGATGCGGCAGGTGTACGCCCGGATGCGCTCTATGAGCGTTATGCGCTCTTTCATCGCTCCGGCGGCGACCTCGCCAGCGCTCTGAGGGTGCCTTACGTGCTGGAAGTGAACGCGCCGCTGGTCTACGAGCAGGAGCGTTTTCGGGGATTACGGTTGAAGGCCATGGCGGAGGATGCGGAAGTCACGGCCTTCCAACGGGCCGACCATATCGTGGCCGTGTCAGAGGCCGTTCGTGAGCACGTGCTGTCCCGGCAGGTGCCGGTGAATCGCGTGACGGTGCTACCCAACGGGGTGGATATCCGCTGTTTCCATCCGCAAGCGGATGGACAGTGGATTCGCACACGCCATGGGCTCCATGGGCGACCGGTCATCGGCTTCGTGGGCAGCCTGAAGCCCTGGCATGGCCTGGATTTTCTGCTCGACGCCTTTATGCTGGTCAGCCGACAGTGGCCGGAGGCCGTGCTGTTGGTAGTGGGTGAAGGTCCCGGCAGCGCCGCCCTCCAGTCCCGTGCGACGGAAAACGGTCTCGCTGGCAAGGTCATCATGACCGGGCGCGTACCCCACGAAGATATCCCCGGCTACCTTGCCGCCATGGACCTTACGGTAGCGCCCTACCTCCCCCAGGACGGGTTCTATTTCTCGCCCCTCAAAGTGGTGGAATCGCTGGCAGTCGGACGGCCCGTGGTGGCGCCTCGAATCGGCCAGTTACCCAGCCTGATCGAGGATGGCGTGACCGGTCTGCTCTTCCCGCCGGGGGACCTTGCGGCCTGTGTCGGCTGCATCCTCACCCTGGTGAACGGGCCGTCGCGGCGGCAGGCCATGGGGCACCGTGCCGGCGAGGCGGCAGGGGGGATCTTCGGCTGGGACAAAACCGCCCGGCAGGTGACGGAGATCATCGCCGCCCTGCGATCCGGGCCGATGTGATGGATGCGGTGATGGACCAGAGGCAACCCCCCTTCTCCCTTTGGGAACTGCGCCGGTTTCTGCGTCCGCACTGGGCGGCGCTGTCCGGTGCGGCTCTGGCGATGACGGTGCGGGCCATGGTGTTGCTGGTCATTCCCTGGCCCTTGAAGTTCGTCATCGACAGCGTAATTTCCCAGAAACCTTTGCCTGTCTGGCTTGCCGGTTTCCTGCCGGATCCCCTCGGCCATCGCGTGGCACTGCTGGATGTCCTGGGGATGGTCATGCTCCTGTTCGCCGTGGCCGACTCTGCGCTGGCCTACGCCGGGGGCCGCCTGCTGTTGCGTGTGGGGCAACGTGCCGTTTTCGATATCCGACGCAGCCTCTTCGCCCATCTGCAGCGGCTTTCGCTGGCTTTTCATCGCCGTCAGAAGAGCGGGGATCTCATGGCCCGGCTCGGCGGCGATATTCAGACCCTTCAGGACTTTGTCGTGTCGGTGGGAACGGGGCTCTTTGCCCACCTGCTCACCATCGTCGGCATGGCCGGGATCATGCTCGCCATCGACTGGCGCTACGCCCTGGTGGTGATAGCATCCGTCCCCTTGCTCCTGGTGATCACCCAGCGTCACACCCGGCGCCTCAAGCAGGCGTTCCGCCTGGCGCGGCGGAAAGAAGGCGAATTGTGGAGCATGGCGCAGGAAAGCATCGCCGGCATCCCTGTCGTCCAGGCGTACGGCCGGGAATCCTTTGAGGAAAACCGCTTTCGCGAACGCGCCGAACGAAGCCTGGATGCAGCGCTGGAAGCCAACGAACTGCAAATGCGTTTTACCCCCCTGGTGGGCGGCCTGGTAGCCGCAGCCGTGGGGATAGCGGTCTGGTACGGCGCCTCCCAGGTGTTGGCTGGGCGCATCACGACGGGCGAATTGCTGGTTTTTCTCGCCTACCTGCGCGGCATGGCGGCGCCTCTGCGTCAGTTCGCCAAGATGGCCGGAACCGTCAGCAAGGCGACGGTGGCGGCCGAACGCCTCGGGGATATCTTCGCCGAAGAACCCGATATCCGGGACGCCCCGAACGCCGTGCCTCTGCCATCCTGTACCGGTGCGCTGGAGTTTCGCTCCGTTTCCTTCGGTTACCAGACTGGTGAACCGGTGCTGAAGGATATCTCCTTCTGTGTGGATTCCGGCCGGACGGTGGCTCTGGTGGGCACTACGGGCGCCGGTAAAAGCACGCTGGTGAGCCTCATTCCCCGCTTCCACGATCCCGTAGAAGGCCGGGTCCTGCTGGATGGACGAGATCTGCGCGATCTGAAAGTCGCCTCTGTCCGCGACCAAATCGCCCTGGTCCTGCAGGAACCGCTCCTCTTCCACGGCACCATCTGGGAGAACATCGCCTACGGTCGCGCTGGTGCGGGGCGCGAAGAGGCCATTGCCGCAGCGCTGGCGGTTGGCCTCCATGACCTCATCGGGGGCCTGCGCGATGGCTACGACACCCTGGTCGGAGAGCGTGGGGCGTCGCTGTCCGGTGGGCAGCGGCAATGTGTCTCCATTGCCCGGGCCATGTTGCGGGATGCGCCTATCGTCATCCTCGACGAGCCTACCAGCGGGCTGGACACCTTCTCCGAGCGTCGCGTGCTGGAGGCATTGAATCGCCTCACCACTGGCCGCACCACCCTGGTCATCGCCCACCGTCTGGCGACCATCGCGGCCGCCGACCGAATACTGGTTCTCGAACACGGCCGCATCATTCAGGACGGCACCCATGAGCAGCTTCTCGCGCAAGGGGGCCAATATGCCCGGCTCTGGCAGCAGGGTTACGACAAATCATCCATGAGCATCACGCAGGAGGCAGTATGAAGCACATCGCAGTCATTGGTGTCGGATATGTTGGGTTGACGACCGCGGCCTGCCTGGCCGAGTTAGGGCACCACGTCACAGGAGTGGACATGGACGAAGGGAAGATCGTCCTGCTGCGTCAGGGCCAGATCCCCTTCATTGAACCAGAGCTTCCTGAACTGGTGGAACGGAACGTCCGGGCCGGTCGCCTCGATTTCACTACCTCTTACCAGGAAGCCATGCAGCATGCAGATATGGCCTTCATCTGCGTCGGCACGCCGCCGACTCCCAGCGGGCATGCCGACATGAGCCAAGTGGAAGAGGCCGCCCGGCAGGTCGCCCTCGCGGCGACGCAGTCCCTTGTTGTCGTCCTCAAGAGCACCACCCCTCCCGGCGGGAACGCGGAGCGCGTGGCCGCTATCCTGGCAAACCATCTGTCGCCGGGAATCGATGCCCCACTGGTCGTCAACCCCGAATTCCTCCGCGAAGGGTCGGCGGTATATGACACCTTCCACCCGGATCGTGTCGTGATCGGTGCCTGGGATGCCGCGGCTGCGGAAAGGGTGGCGGCGTTGTATGCCCCCTTGCGCTGCCCGGCCTTGTTGACGGACCCAGCCAGCGCCCAACTCACCAAATACGCCTCCAACGCCTTCCTGGCCACCAAAATCTCGTTTATCAACGAGATATCCCGTATTGCCGAGCGGGTAGGGGCCAATATCCATGCCATTGCCCAAGGCATGGGGTTCGACGAGCGCATTGGCGCCGAATTCCTGGAGTCCGGCCTTGGCTACGGAGGCTCCTGCTTCCCCAAGGACGTCCTGGCCCTCTCCGCCATTGCGGAACAGCAGGGGTATTATTCACAATTTCTGCATGCGGTCACGGACATCAACGCCGGCCAGTGCCGCCTCGCGGTGGAAAAACTCGGCGATGCGCTGGGGGGGTTCCATGGTAAGGCGGTATGCGTTCTCGGGCTGGCTTTCAAACCACAGACCGACGACGTGCGCGAGTCACCTGCCTTGTCCGTGATTTCCATGCTTTGCCAGCAGGGCGCCGTTGTCCAGGCCTATGACCCGGCCGCCATATCTACCGCGCAAAAAGTGCTGCCGCCCCATGCCGCCCTGGAATATTGCGCCGACGCCTATGCCGCGGCGCGGGGTTGTCATGCCGTCCTGATCGCCACCAACTGGCCGGAATTTCGCAGCCTCGACTGGTCGCGCGTCCACGCTTCGATGGCGGGTAAGGCGGTCATGGACGGTCGTGGGCTGCTTTCACCGGATGAGATGCGCGGGATGGGGTTCGAATATCTGGCCTTCGCCAACTAGGCACCCACCGGCGTTATCATTTTCACAGGAGAGGCTCAATCCATGCATATCCGCCGCAGGAAGCTCCTGGCCCTGGTCATGCTGGTCGTCTGTTACGCGGAATGCGGCCAGTCCGCGTATGCCCAGCCGTGGATTCCCCCGGCGGGGTCCGGGAAAATCAAGACGACGGTGAGATTTTATCACTCCGACCGCCTCTTCCCCAAGACTTCATTCAGCAGCAGCACCACCCCAACCCATTCAAAGCTTTCGGAGACGCAATTCCGTATCGACGGTGAGCAAGGGATCGGGCAGGGCTGGGCGCTGGTTTATCAACTGCGCGCCGCCCTGCTCACCAAATCCAAACCGAAGGCGTCCTATTCCGCAGGAGGGTTGCAGGATCAACAGATCGGCGTCTCCTATGGATTGCGACAGCGTGCGCACTTCGCCGACGCCATTACGGTCAACGCGATCATTCCCACCGGGCGGACATCGACCATTCCCCAGCTCGGGACCGGCGCCCTGGCCGTCGAACCGGATTACGAAGTGGGAGTAGAACATAATTTCGGGTCCCGGTTGGCCTACGCTGGTCTTTCCGTTGGCCCGCGTATCTACGTCAGGGATGGCGTGACGCAGATACGGGCCTCGGCGGTGGTGGGCGTCGGCCTCATCCGGCGCCTCACCGTCATCGGTACGCTGTTTTTTTCCAAAACGCTGGCCAGTAACGCGCTCGCGGTCAGCACAACCCCTAACGCCTCAGAATTCTACAATATATTGCGAGGTGGTGTCGGGCTCGAATACGCCGTTACCAAAAACGTGCGGCCGGTCATCGCCTACCAGATGGATCTGGCGGGTCAGAGCATCCATGCCGGCAGCAGGCTGGTGGCCGGTGTTTCCTGGCGTTATTAAAAGCCCCGGACATGAAGAACATCCTGTTTTTGTTGCGGCACGGTGAGACCGAATGGAATCGCAGCGGACGTTATCAGGGCCGCAGCGACCCGGAGCTCACGCCCAACGGCGAAACGCAGGCGCGGAAGGTTGCGGAACACCTTACGCGCCAGAACCTCGCCGCCATTGTGGTTAGTCCGCTGCGGCGGGCGTATGTCACTGCAAGTATCGTCGCAGAACACCTGGGCCTACCCATCACCACGGATGAGCGGCTGGTGGAGATGGGCTACGGCGACTGGGAAGGCTTGCAGCAAGCAGAGATCAAGACGCGGTGGCCCGAGTTGTTGCGCCGCTGGAAAAAGGCCCCCGACGAGGTGGCTCCTCCGGGTGGGGAGTCCCTTTCCGATCTTCAGCGCCGCGTACGCTCCTTCCTCCAGGACACCGCCGCAGGACCTGGACCGATCCTGGCCGTTACCCATGCAGGGGTGATCAGGACCGCGGTCCTTGAAATCCGGCGCGAACCGCTGGGCAAATTCCGCCAGGTGCAAATCGCGAACGGCTCCCTCACCGCCATCCATTGGCAGGACGGCCGCCTCAGCCTCGCCGATGGTCCGTGGGTCGGCGAAGATGGTATTTATTCAAGAATCTGCACGGATCCAGAAAGATCCGGAAACCAGTTAAAAGACGACCTGGGCGCCTAGGCCAACACCGTAATTCGCGCTGCCATTAGATAACCCTTTGTCTGCGTAGATCTGAATACCACTACCGGCGCGCGTGACGTTGTAGTTCCAGGCAAAAACGATGTCTGCCGGACCAGCATAACCCGGCTGCTCGGATTCGGAACCAGAAAACATCGCTGTAAGGATGTTGCGCGGCGTGGCAACAAAGCTGGAGCCCATATCATAGGTCCAGATATTGTGCAGATTACCGCCGGCAGGATTGCCCACGAAACGGTAGCCCAGATGGGCGAATGGAAAGATGCGGGTGCCAATCGTCTCGTCCAGGCCTACGCCGATCTCGTAATCGTTGCGCCCGGTGCCCAATCCATTGGTGGCCGACGCCGTAGCAAGCTTGACCTTGGCATAGGGCACCACTGCGGGCAAAAGACCGGTTCTCTGGTAAACCGTGTAGTGTGCGGATAACCAGATGTCACCCAGACCGCTCGCGTTATTCCGGGTTTGTATCGTGCCAGAGCGGTGGACAATACCCCCACCCGTGAGCCGCGCCCCCTGTGGCAATCCGGAAACGGAGATGTAGGGAGCCATCAACTTGAGACGCAGATCCCGATTTCGAAACTGGAAATAGGTAGCATCGTAAAAAATGTTGATATGGCTGCCCGTTCCGAAAGTCCCCTGGTAGTACGAAGGCACATTGCCCAAAGTGAAACGGGGAGCCGCATGCGCAACTGTCACTACTGCCCACGAGGACAGGATGCCCATTCCTACCAATGATCGAAACCGCATGCAATCCTCCTGTTCCTCTGAAATTGGGTGCGAATGAATCATCTGGAAATCAATTTTTGAATATGCGGGAATTATGCCCACAAGTTCGGCAAGGAACAAGAATGGGTGTTGCGGGGCGCCGAGGGCGCACCGCGACAAAGCTCGGGCGCCAGAAATCGCTGGTTCCTATGCCGGCAGTAGGATGACCAGCTTGAGATCGGTGCTGGTCGCTGGCAACAACGTGCACTGTTCATAGACCACCTGCCCGTGCTGTGGATGCTGGAAAACCCGTCTGCCACCCTCCCGTTCGACGACATCCTGTGCAGCCCAGAGCTGAGCAAAAATCGGACTGTTTTGCTGAAGATGCTCGATTTGACGGGCCATTTGCGGATCGTCCAGGTGCTTACCCACATCCGCGCGAAATTCCGCGATGATCCGCCGGGTGCGGCCTTCCCAGTCGGCGACAAAACTGCGCGCCGTGGGATTCAGCAGGAGGAATTCCAGCAAGTTAGGGGGAGGTTTGCCCGGTGTCGGGGGTTGGTCCATCCAGCCGACAAAATGCGCTGCCGCGGCCGTGTTCCAGGCGATCGCATTCCAATAGCGATCCAGTACATAGGCAGGAGTGTCCAGGGCCTGCACGATCCGCAGTACGGTATGCGGAGGCTGGGTATGGGCTTTATCGGCAGTGGGATCAGCACGGCCGGCCAGATCAAACAGGTAGGCGCGTTCCGCTTCGGAGAGTTGCAGCGTTTGACTCAGGCGGTCCAGCACGGCAGTGGAGGGCTGTACGGGGCGGCCTTGCTCTATCCAGGTAACCCAGGTGCTGCTGATTCCACAGAGGAGGGCCAGCTCCTCACGGCGCAAACCCTGGGTGCGTCGTCGCCCCTGTATGCTGAGGCCCGCCTGCTGCGGGGTGACTTTTCCGCGGTGACGGCGGACGAAGGCGCCGAGAAGGGGAGCGTTGCCGGTCACTTCTTGACCGGCAGTCTGGTTTCCATGCTTTTCTCCTGGATGCAATATAAGATTCTTATCTGTGGTAGAAAATATACCAGTATAAATTGTCATATTGTACCAGTTTAACAAGAATCGTAGGATGCGTTCACGCCGTTAAATACGACAGTGTAAGGATTGATCATGGACCAACAAAAATTGGTAGATGCACAGTTTGGTATCGCCGCAATGGATTACCTGCAGAGCCCCACCCATGCGCAGGGGGCTGATCTGCAGCGGTTGCGTGCGTTGGCTGATGGTCAGCGCAATTGGCGGGTACTGGACCTCGGCTGCGGTGCCGGACACGCGAGCTTTGCGCTGGCTGGCGAAGTCATGGAGGTAACGGCATATGATCTCTCGGCGGAGATGCTGCAGGTGGTGGCGGCCGAGGCGCAGCGGCGCAAGCTGGCGAATGTGCGGACGCAGCAAGGCGTGGCGGAAACTTTGCCTTGCGCCGATGCCTGCTTTGATCTGGTGGTGACCCGTTTCTCGGCACACCACTGGGCGGATGTGCCGCGTGCCCTGAGGGAAGTGCGGCGGGTGCTCCAACCGGAGGGCAGGCTGGTGGTGATTGATGTTATCGCACCGGAAACACCGCTGCTGGATACCCTGCTGCAAAGCATCGAAGTCTTGCGGGATGCCTCCCATGTGCGCGATTATCGGTGTTCTGAATGGGAAGACATGCTGGTCCGCGCGGGTTTCGTTGTCAGCGACTGCCAAGCCTGGAAATTGCCTTTGCGTTTTGAGAGTTGGATTGCGCGCATGCGGACTCCGGAGCTGCAGGTCGCCGCGATCCGCAGTCTTTGCGCGCATGCCGCCACCGAGGTGCGGGACTATTTCGCCCTTCAGCCGAACAACGACTGTGCCATAGATGCGGCCTGGATAGAGGCGGTATCCCCGTCCGCCTGACGCGGTCCGTCGGCGGACCGGAAACGACAACTTTCTGAGGAGACAACGAAGTGTCTGCAAAAACACTCTACGACAAATTATGGGAAAGCCATGTGGTCCATACGGAGCAGGACGGCGGGGTATTGCTTTATATCGACCGTCAATTGTTGCACGAAGTGACCAGCCCGCAGGCCTTTTCCGGGCTGCGGGCGGCAGGACGCAAGGTGTGGCGCATGGATGCCAATATCGCAACGGCCGACCATAACGTGCCGACCACGGATCGCGCCGCTGGGATTGCCGATGCCACTTCGCGCTTGCAGGTGGATACCCTCGACCGGAACTGTGCGGAGTTTGGCATTGAAGAATTTGGTATGCACGATAAGCGCCAGGGCATTGTTCACGTCGTTGCGCCGGAACAGGGCCTGACCCTGCCGGGTATGACGGTGGTCTGTGGGGACTCCCACACGGCGACCCATGGGGCGTTGGGGGCGCTGGCCTTCGGGATCGGCACCACCGAAGTAGAGCACGTGCTGGCGACCCAGTGCCTGTGGGCGCGCAAATCCAAATCCATGCGCATCTGGGTGGAAGGTGAGCTGGGCAATGGGGTGACCGCGAAAGATCTGGTGCTGGCCATCATCGGGCGAATCGGTACGGCGGGTGGCACCGGCTACGCCATCGAGTTTGCCGGACCTGCGGTGCATGCGCTATCGGTGGAAGGCCGTATGACCTTGTGCAATATGGCCATTGAAGCGGGTGCGCGCTCGGGCATGGTGGGTGTGGATGCCGTCACCATCGATTATCTGCGTGGCCGTCCCTATGCCCCGGTCGGCAAGATCTGGGATCAGGCGGTGGCGGTCTGGGGCGAGCTCCACAGCGACGCTGATGCGCAGTTTGACGCGGAGATTCGTCTGGAGGCCACGGATATGGCCCCCCAGGTCACTTGGGGCACCAGCCCGGAGATGGTGGTGGATATTTCTGCGCAGGTCCCTGACCCCGCACTGGAAAAGGACCCGGTGCGGCGCAAGGGCTGGAGTGATGCGTTGGACTATATGGATCTGGCGGCCGCAACACCCATCTCTTCGATAGCGCTGGACAAGGTATTCATCGGCTCCTGCACCAATGCCCGCATCGAAGACTTGCGTGCGGCGGCGGCGATTGCCAGAGGCCATCACAAGGCTGCGGCGGTCAAGGCGGTGCTGGTAGTGCCGGGATCCGGTCTAGTCAAGGCGCAGGCGGAAGCCGAAGGCCTGGACCGCATCTTCCGGGATGCCGGGTTTGAATGGCGGGAGCCGGGCTGCTCCATGTGCCTGGCCATGAACGCCGACCGCCTGGAGCCAGGGGAGCGTTGCGCGAGCACCAGTAATCGCAATTTTGAAGGGCGTCAGGGTGCCGGAGGACGGACCCACCTGGTGAGCCCCGCCATGGCTGCAGCGGCAGCCATTGCCGGACATTTTGTGGATGTGCGTGATTGGGTCATGCGCTAAAAAGCGCGCGCGGTCCTTGTTACTGCGCCTCGCCTTGGGCTTGTGCAGCCTGGGCATGATGGAGATCGGTGTTTTTGCGGCAATCCGTGGCTGGTCAGCAGAATGTGCAGCCGTGGAGTATGTCATACAGCGTCGGATGGAGAGATAATGGAAGCCTTTACCGTAGTGGAAGCGGTGGTTGCGCCGCTGGATCGTCCCAACGTGGACACCGATGCAATTATCCCTAAGCAATTCCTCAAGACCATTGAGCGCAAGGGGCTCGGTAAACACCTCTTTGACGCCTGGCGTTATCTGGAACGGGATGGAAAGCAGGTAAATAACCCGGATTTCGTGCTCAATCAGCCCGCCTATGCGGACGCACAGATCCTGTTGGCTCGGGAAAACTTCGGCTGTGGTTCCAGTCGTGAACATGCGCCCTGGGCCTTGGCGGATTATGGCTTTCGGGCCGTGATTGCTCCAAGTTTCGCCGATATTTTCGCCAATAATTGCGTACAGAATGGTATCCTGCTGGTACGCCTGCCCATGGACGTGGTGGATCATCTCTTCCATGAAGTGGCGGCGAACCCCGGCTACCGTCTGCGCATCGACCTGCCCGCGCAGGAGGTGCAGACCATGGGCGATAGCCGCTATGCCTTCCCGATGGATGCGGGCCACAAGCACAAACTGATGCATGGTCTGGATGACATTCAGCTCACCCTGCAGCAGGACAACGCCATCCGGGTCTATGAGGCACGGCAACGGCAAGCGGCACCTTGGTTATTTCGTGATTGAGGACTACTCAGGAGCAGGAAAACATGGTTCAGGAATCACCGATAGCGGAAGAGAACGGTTTGCCGCCCCTGTGTTCAGGCGCGGTCGTCCTGGAAGGTATGACCAAACGGGGTAAGCCGTGCAGGCTGATCGACAATACCGCCTCGGCACCCCGGGAGGAGTTGGTGGCACTGCTCAACGACCTCATCGAGCAGGAGCACTTCGGGCCCTCGGGATTGAGTGCGGCGGGGGATAACACGATCCGTATCGGTGCCCCGCAGTCCGCCCATGTGCAACTGGGGGAGCGCATCTACCGGATGATCGTGGTGGATTACGCGGCGCGGCTGGAGGCGTTTTAGCGCCGCGCCGCTTTTTTCAGGGCATCAGCCGCTGAATCACCCACGCACCGCCGGTATCGGCCGGACGGCTATAACGGAAACGGTCATGCAACCGGCTGCGACGTCCCTGCCAGAACTCGAAGTGTTCCGGCTGCAGACGGTAGCCGCCCCAAGCGGGGTTGCGCGGGACGTCTCCGGCGGGATAACGGGCCCGTAAGGCCGCTACGCGCTGCTCCAGTGCTGCGCGACTGGCGATGGGCTGACTTTGCTCGGAAGCGGCGGCGGCAAAGCGGCTGCCTTCGGGACGTTGCTGAAAATAGGCATCCGCCTCGACATCGCTGAGTTTTTCGACGGCGCCGTCCACCCGTACCTGTCGGTCATTTTCCGGCCAGTAAAACACTACGGCTGCCTGCGGGTTGGCCGCCAGTTGCTGTCCCATGGGGCTGCGCTGATCGGTGTACCAGCACAGACCGCTTTCGTCAAAATGCTTGAGAAGCACGATTCGCACGTCAGGATGCCCCTCCGCATCGCTTGTCGCCAGTGCCATGGCTGTCGCATCAAAGTTTTGTGCCGCGATCGCTGCCGCCAGCCAGTCGGAAAACTGATGAAAAGGATCGGGATTCAGATCCTTGCGACGCAGTTCGCTGTGCACAAAGTCTCGGCGGGTACTGCGGTGGTCTATTTCGCCTTCCATACTCTCCCTCCATTCAGGATGCTGCTGGCGCTTATGCCTTGCGTTCGATGACGCCGCCCGCGCTGCCGAACAGCATCACATCCGCACGCCGATGGGCAAAGATGCCATTGTCCAGTACCCCCGGGATCGCATTGATGGTTTCTTCCATCCGTAACGGGTCAGAGAGATCGAGTCCGGTGACGTCGAGGATGACATTACCGTTGTCCGTGGTGATACCGCTGCGCAGGGTGGGGCTGCCACCGATCTTCACCAGTTGCCGGGCGACAAAGCTGCGAGCAAACGGAATCACTTCCACAGGCAGGGGGAATTTGCCGAGCATGGGTCTATCCTTGCTGTCATCCGCAATACACACGAAGAGTCGGGCGGCACTGGCGACGATCTTTTCGCGGGTAAGGGCACCGCCGCCGCCCTTGATGAGGCGGAAATGCGGGTCGGCCTCGTCAGCGCCATCAATATAGACCGGAATATCGCCCGTGGCGTTCAGTTCGAGCACATTGAGGCCCTGTGCCTTGAGGCGGTTTTCGGTGGCGATGCTGGACGCGACGTAGCCATCCACATGAATCTGGGCGGCGCCCAGTGCTTCGATGAAGAAGTTGGTGGTGGAGCCAGTGCCCACCCCGACGACCATGCCGGGCTGGATATAGCGCAGAGCGGCTTCGGCCGCCATTTTTTTGAGTGCATCAATATTCATGTACTTTTCCTTTATTGTGTTGGGGTGGAGGTGAGGCGTTGCATGAAAGCATGGGTAAGTGCGGCCCCAGAGGCCGGGTTCTGGCCGCTGAGGATGAGGCGGTCCGTGACCACATGGCTTTGCCACGGAACACCGACCCTGACCAGGAAGCCTTCCTGCCGGAGCCGGTCTTCGAGGGTATAAGGCCAACGCCCGGCCAGCGCTGTTGCCGATTCTTCCGCCGCACTGAAGCAGGTTACCCGTTGCCCCAGGAAAGGCGAACGGTCCGCCCCGCCGCAGGTGGCGAGGAGTGCTGCGCTGCCGTGGCAGAGGGTGGCGACGGGCTTTGCCGTCGCCAGGCAGTAGCGCAGCAGGCGGTCCATCGCCGGTGCCCGGCAGAGGTCCATGAGCGGCCCATTGCCGCCGGGAATGAAAACACCGGCCAAGGCGTCCAGATCCTCGCCCGTCAGCGCATTCAAATCAGCAGGTGTGGTTAAGTCCGTGATCTGTGCCACGGCGTCGCATAACCGGGTGACCTTACGGGTATCGCCCCCAAGAGCGGCGGGCTCGAGACTCTCGGCATCGACCGACGGCCGCACCCCGCCCGGAGTGGCGACGTGCGGTTGCCATCCTGCTTCGCGCAGTATCTGCCAGGGTGTCACCAGCTCTTCGGCCCAGAATCCGGTAGCCACCTCGGCGCCGTCATCGAGGCGAAGACGTTGCGCCGCGCTGAGCAGAATGAGGACGAAAGGCCGGATAGTCATGACCAGAGTTTAGCATGGCCAGCAGGCAAGAAAAGGGCAACCGCTGCCGGGGCACCGGCTGTTTTCGTGCAGAAATGCGCAGATACCGAGAGACCAGGCGTTATCCGTACGGTGCCTGGTCATCATCGGATTTTCGATTGCAGGAGGCCGGAGTGGATATTTTCGGGGAAACAAACGCCTTTCTTGCAGACATCTGAAACATGGTTTTTTACGTTAAAAATACCCGCAGATGGTTTTATATTTTTTAAAAATTAGCCAGGGAGACTTCCTTTTGGCGCGCGCGTATCACTAATACTATTTACATCAGCCCAAAAATATTTGAGGCAAATCCCTATTGCTTTTCGCCCGCGCCTGCACTAGTTTTATTATTAGGTAATCATTAGATAGTAATAATATAAATTTATTATATGATTTATGGAAGTGGTGAAAACTGGTGCCAATGGCGGCCTGCCGCGGGATCGCCGGAGCCTGGGCGCCGTGGTTCGATGGTCCCTGTGCCATGGAGGCTCAGGGAAATCCTGATCTGCATACATGCAGTGTCGGGAAAAGTAAAACGAATAGTGATCGCTATCCTGTCATATCGCGAATGATCTGACAGTCCGTCAGGGAGAAATAGCGTAACTGTTCACCACCCAGTGTTTTATGGATCGTTTTGATGTGAAATGTTGCAAGCTATCATGCCACAAGGACGATATGAATCAGCCTGACCTGAGCGCGATGGACCATGCTGCCAAGGTTGATCTGATCCGATTTCTTTTCGCGGAAAATGCGGATCTGAAGTCACGGATAGCCGTACTTGGAGTCCGTTTGGCCAAAGATAGCCACAATTCCAGCAAACCGCCGTCCTCGGATGGTCTGCACAAGCCTGCAGCGAAATCTTTTCAGGGAGAAACCCTGCTGTCCGCCTTGGAACGACTGCGCCCTGGTGAACAGTTACCATCAGCCATCTTGCTGACCTTATGCGTTGAAGGAGTTTGTTATGCTTGTTGAAAATACATTACCTATCTTGTTGGATCGACTCGATTTTGCCTGGATTACCTCCATGCATATTCTCTGGACGCCGCTGACCATTGGGGTGTCCTGGATCCTTTTCGGGCTGGAAGTAGCCTGGCTGCGTTCTGGAGATGAACGATGGTATCGTCTTGAACGCTTTTTTGAAAAAATCTTTATTGTCAATTTCGGAGCCGGTGTGGCTACCGGTGTCACCATGGAAATGGCCTTCGGCATACTCTATGGGCCGTTCGCGCAAGCCGTTGGTCCCTTCTTTGGGAATATTCTGGGCTTCGAAACCATTACCGCCTTTATGTATGAAGCTGGTTTTATTGGCCTCATGGTTTTTGGTTGGCATAAAATTGGTAAAGGCATGCATTTGTTTTCAACCTTCAACGTAGCATTGGCCTCCAGTTTGTCGGCTTTCTGGATTCTGGTTGCCAATGGCTGGATGCAGACTCCCGATGGTGTCGTGCTGAAACACGGTCTGTTTCTGGTGACGAATTGGTGGAGTGCGATTTTTAATGAAAGTAATGAGTGGGGCTTTCCTCATATGTGGGTGGCTACCATGATCTTGGGCTTTTTTGTGCTGGCTGGGACTAGTGCCTGGTTTATTCTCAAGAATCGTCACGCCGATTTGTTCGTCAAGATGTTGAAGCCTACCATTCTGGCGTTATTGATCGCGATGCCGATACAAATCTGGTTAGGCGATAGTCTGGGCGTGGATGTGGCCCATAGTGAACCGACCTCACTGGCCGCCATGGAAGGGCATTACCATGCTTATCTACCCGATGGTAAACCGAACACTTCCTGGAATCTGATTGCCATTCCCAATGCTGCCAACGATGGAAGTCTGTTTTCAATCCGTATTCCCCATGTATTAAGTCTGCTGGAAACACACACCTTAAATGGCGTGGTTCCCGGCCTGGATCAGTTTCCCGCAAAAGACCGTCCGGATGTCTGGGTACCTTTCTATTCATTCCGGGTCATGGTGGCTATCGGTTTCTTGCTGTTCTTTATGGCGTTATGGGGTACCTCCCTCATCCTGCGCGGACAACTGACTGTGGCGGGGTTGCGGAAGCGTCCATGGTTTCTCAGGGCTATGGTGTTGGGTGGGTTCCTGCCCTATCTTGCCGTCTGGACTGGCTGGTGGACCCGTGAAGTGGGGCGTCAGCCCTGGATAGTTTACAACATTATGCGTACCTATGAGGGTGTCAGCCACATGGGTCTCGGTGAAGAAATCGCCTGGTTTGCCGGGTATGTGGTATTTGAGCTGACCGTCTGGGCGGGTGCCTGGTATTTCTTCTCCCGCGTGATCCGCAAGGGGCCTGATCTGGAAAGTCCCTTACCGGGTGCGCCAGAACAGTATGCCGATCAGGAAGATGCCGGTGGTGGGCTAGCGAAACCGATATTTGCCAAACCCAGCTTTGGAAAATCTTACTAAGCTCTACCCGTACCCCGCGGTACGCAACGGGTATGTCCTGGAGGCCAAGAGCGGTTTCAAGGGATTTTGATTGAAGGAGTAATACAATATGTTTGATCTCGCCAGAATCGCCACCACCTTGACGACGTGGTGGTGGCTGTTACTCAGTCTGATGTTTCTCTTTTTTATTGCCCTGGATGGCGCCGATCTGGGTGCAGGGGTGTTTGCCCTTTTTTCTCCGGATGAGCAGGAACGGGGTGCCATTATGGCTTCCATGGCTGGCTGGTGGGATGCCAATGAAACCTGGCTGGTCGTCGCCGGCGGCGTCCTGTTCGGCGCTTTTCCGCTGGTATATGGATCGGCCTTTAATTATCTGATGATTCCACTGATGCTGGCTTTATGGGGCGTGATATGGCGCGCTGTCGCTTTTGAATTCCATGTGCATGCAGTTGGAAGCAAGCGGTTCTGGGGCTGGGCCTTTGCTGGGGGCAGCTTTCTCGCACCTTTCGGGGCAGGCATCGCCTTGGGAGCCACTTTGCAGGGATTTCCTATGAAGGCTGGTGCGGCCATGGCCAAAGGGGCTCCGGGCCTTTTTGTAAATTCGCCAGTTCCACATTTTACCGGGACGGCACTTACTTTTCTGACACCTTTCAGCCTGTTAACGGGTTTTGGAGCGGTCATTGCGGCCGGACTGGCAGGAGGTCTTTACCTGAGTGCACGCTTTGAAAAAGGTGATCCGATCAATGTCAAAGCACAGCGCTGGACCACCCTTTTTTCCTACCTTGCCTTAGCGGCAATCGTCGTCACGCTGGTATGGTCCTATGCCATATTCCCCTGGGCAGCGGCAAAATGGACTGGTCCTTATTGGTGGGTATGGGCTTTGTGGCTCTTGGTGGTCCTATTTTTCGCCTTCAAATCCATGATGAATCATTCCATGCAGCGGGATTTTCTCGCGCTGCTCTGGGGTGAAGGGGTTGTGGTACTCCTGTGGTTTGCTATGTGGGCCACGATGTATCCCTACATTGTTCCTGAAACCTGGACCATCCAGGCGGCTGCCAATCCAGCTAACTCCATTGCCGTGTTTACGTTGTTCATGACCGGATTTGTACCCATCATGATTATGTACAACGCCTATCAAATCTGGGTGTTCCGTGGTCGCACCACGAAAATGGCCAGTTACGGCGAGCATTAAAACTTGTGGGGGAGGGTAGACTTTTACTGTCCATCCTCCATTGCAACTGGCGGTTTCAATTTTGAAGTGCAATACTATCGTTTAACTCTTTGATCTCATTTGCCATTACTTCTGATGGCGTTAGAAAACCCAAGGATTTTCTTGGTCGATTATTCATCTCCTCGGCGACTTTGGTCAAGTACTGCTGAGAGTATTGCGATAAATCCGTTCCTTTAGGAAAATACTGCCGCAGCAGTCCGTTGGTATTTTCATTGGCCAGGCGCTGCCAAGGGATGTGGGGGTCGGCAAAGTAGACCCGCAGATGGGTGCGTTTTTCCAGATCCTCTCAAGAAACACTTTTTATGGTTTTGAATACATTGTAGTTACGAAGCGCCAATATCACCCGGAACCAGTCTCATGCCCATCTTTTCGGCACGTTGAGCCAGTTGCCGTAGCACCCGTTCTCGGTAGCGATCTTCATGTGGCCCCCTCCGAACCGACCATCCGGCGTGTCTTGCAAGGGGTCGATGTGGATGCGCTGGATGCGGCGATCGGCGCCTGGCACTGGGTACGGCGGGCTTTGAAGCCGTGGCCGTTGATGGCAAAGTCCTCAAAGGTGTCGTGCGTGCAGAGGGAACTCAGGTGCATCTGCTCAGCGTGTTCCTGCATGGACAGGGAGTCACCATCGCGCAAAAGGAAATCGCCCGGAAAACCAACGAAATTCTAGAACTGCGCAACCTGCTCTCGGATGTCGACATCACGGGCAAGGTCGTCACTGCCGATGCCCTGCATACCCAGCGGGAGACGGCCCGCTTCCTCGTCGAAGACAAAAAAGCTGATTATCTCTATCCGGGATGATTACGCCTTCGGACCCACCAGCCTGACCCCAGATCGTGCCACTCCCAAAAATCTGTTGGGCTTGGTCCGTGGCCATTGGGAAATTGAAAACCGAAACCATCATGTCCGCGACGCCACTTTCCACGAGGACCTCTCCCAAGTTCGCACCCAGAACGGACCCTGTAGGATGGCGATCTTGCGCGAACTGGCCATGAGCATCCTGCGCCTCACCGGCGTCAAGAACATCGCCAAAGCGTGTCGGGATTTCGCCGCCAGCGCATCTAACACTCTCCGTCGACTCGGATACTGAGCCGCCACCACGGGGTTTACCTATCCGGAAATGCCTCCGGAGGGCAAGCCGCGTCCGCCAGCCACCCCATCCACGATTCCGCACCAAAAACAGCCTGAAAATGCCGCATTTCCACCAACACAGTTCCTCAAGCCACCACTAAAATCAGCGGCAGCAAGCCTCTGCTACTATATCTGGCGAGCTTGACGGAGCCCTGTGTGCGAGCTATAAACTGCATAACGGTATTTCGTGTGGATGAATACGATTTCACCCTTGAATTAAGGATGCTGTGTAATAGCGCCGATAAAAGGAGGTGTCAATATGAATTCACAAGCATCAATCCATCCAGCCCGCCTGACCCTGTTCTCCTGGCCTTTACTCGCCTCTCGGGGTGTTGCCGCATTATTGTTTGTAATTGCATCACTGATTGCTTTTGGCGAAACCATTACTTTGCTGGTTTGGTTTTTTGCCATTTACGTGTTTTTTGATAGCGGTTATTCCGCAATGCGTCTTGCCCAGAAAGGGAGTGGCGCCTGTCCAAAAGTTTTGATTGCCATTAAAGCCGTCATCGGGATCGCGGCTGGTATCGCGGTCATTGTTCTTTCACAGGGTGTCAGTATGTTGCCTACATTACTGACCATTTTTGCCTGGGTGGCGATTGTTGGTGTGATTGAAGGCATTTGGGTGCTGCGTAATGTGCGCAATAAAGAAGCGGTGTTGATTATTGGTTCTACTGCTTATCTGGCCCTGGCTGTTGCCCTGCAATTCATCTTTGCTTTGGCGCCGGATGCCGGTCCTTCCGTATATAACTGGATCATTATCGGCTTTTCTGCCGCATTTGCTGCAGCTATGTTCGGTATGGTCTGGGCCATGCGTCGTAACCTTCTAAAGATGGATGATGGTACATCGGCCTCCGCCCAGGCACATTCTGCCTGAATTAACCAACACTGTGCAGGAAGCAATCGGTTATTTCTGCAGTGGTCTGATGATCATCATTATCAGGAGTTGCACGGTAAGGAGTGTGGCTCTTGTTATATGTAAAAAATAGGGGAAGACCCATGGTATTGAGCAAAGCCACCAAACAAGCCCTGCGCGGCCTGATATATATTGTCGCATAGCAGCGCGGCGAGCCGGTACTTAGTCGTGAAATTGCCGATTATCTCGGGGTTCCCGTTCAGTGTATCACCAAAATTATGCGGAGGCTCGCCAAGTGTGGATTTCTTGAGGCCGCTTTGAATATCGCAAAATCATCGTTGCTACCTGGGCAACCGGCATCCATTTTCCGCATGTCGGACAAGCTTTCCTGATCCAACGGTCCACCGTAAACAGCAAAGATGGCCTCATCCGGGATGATTACGCCTTCGGACCCACCAGCCTGACCCCAGATCGTGCCACTCCCAAAAATCTGTTGGGCTTGGTCCGTGGCCATTGGGAAATTGAAAACCGAAACCATCATGTCCGCGACGCCACTTTCCACGAGGACCTCTCCCAAGTTCGCACCCAGAACGGACCCTGTAGGATGGCGATCTTGCGCGAACTGGCCATGAGCATCCTGCGCCTCACCGGCGTCAAGAACATCGCCAAAGCGTGTCGGGATTTCGCCGCCAGCGCATCTAACACTCTCCGTCGACTCGGATACTGAGCCGCCACCACGGGGTTTACCTATCCGGAAATGCCTCCGGAGGGCAAGCCGCGTCCGCCAGCCACCCCATCCACGATTCCGCACCAAAAACAGCCTGAAAATGCCGCATTTCCACCAACACAGTTCCTCAAGCCACCACTAAAATCAGCGGCAGCAAGCCTCTGCTACTATATCTGGCGAGCTTGACAGAGCCCTGCTATCCGTACGGTGCCTGGTCATCATCGGATTTTCGATTGCAGGAGGCCGGGGTGGATATTTTCGGGGAAACAAACGCCGTTCTTGCAGACATCTGAAACATGGTTTTTTACGTTAAAAATACCCACAGATGGTTTTATATTTTTTAAAAATCAGCCAGGGAAACTTCCTTGTGAGCTTCCAGGCATGAACATTAAATTATGCTAATAATCAAATATACAGTTTGTGGTGGTGTTATATTTCATGAGTGAATATTAACCAACTGTCTGTTCCACCGGATAGTTTACAGTTGCACATCTATAAGATAACGGTAATATTATGATTTATCTTTTGGGCGCGCGCGTATCACTAATACTATTTACATAAGCCCAAAAATATTTGAGGCAAATCTCTATTGCTTTGCGCCCCCGCCTGCACTAGTTTTACTGCCAGGTAATCAATAGGCAGTAATAGTATAAATTTATATGATTTATGGAAGTGGTGAAAACTGGTGCCAATGGCGGCCTGCCGCGGAATCGCCGGAGCCCGGGCGCCGTGGTTCGGTGGCCGCTGTGCCGTGGAAGCCCATGGAAATCCTGATCTGCATGCAGTGTCGGAAAAGGTAATCGGATAGTGATCGCTATCCTGTCATATCGCGGATGGTCTGAAATCCGTCAGGGAGAAATGTCAATGCAAGTGAAGTGGAGGAATAACCTTAAAAACGGGTGCCGCCATGCCGCCCTCGCGCCGATTCTGTTGCTCAGTGGCTGCGCGGGTAGTCCCTTTTGGATATTCGATCCCAAAGGGTTGATGGCTGATACCAACCTGTTTTATCTGCTGGTGGATGTCGGGATCATGGCCAGCATCGTCGGCGTGACGGCGCTCCTGGTGATCTGGTTCATGTGGCGCTACCAGAAGGGCAAAAACCGGGGGAAATATGACCCCACCTGGTCCCATTCCAACACCATTGAAGTGGTTGTCTGGGGGATCCCCATCATTGCTGTCGGCTTTTTGTCCTATTTTGCGGTAACCGGCACTTTCGAGATAAATCCATATAATCCGACGGTGATTACCAACCATCTGAAACCCGTCAGTGATCCGGTCGAGGTGGATGTCATCGCGACCGACTGGCAGTGGCTTTTTGTATACCCGCAGTATCATATGGCCGTGGCCAACGAACTGGTGCTGCCGGCGCATACCCCGGTATTTTTCCGTCTGACCTCCTCTGCGGTGACCACGACATTCTTCATTCCACAACTGGTGGGCATGATCGACGTAATGCCCGGCATGCGTACGAAAAACGCCCTGGAAAGCAACCATGTCGGGGAATACCAGGGCATCGCTTCGGACTATGCCGGCGCGGGCACCTCCTGGATGACCTTCAAGACCAGAATAGTGAAGTCGGCCGACTTCCGCGAGTGGGTGCGGAAGGTGCAGCAATCTCCGACATCCATGACCTACGCCAGCTTCAATGACTACGCCGACCCTTATATCAATGTGCATCATAAGGTGGCCTATTTCTCGTCGGTGCCGGACGGTTTGTTCGACCATGTCGTCGACGAGGTCATGAAGGGTAAAACCTGGCCCATCCCGCCGATGATGACGGAAAACATGGTGGCGTATATGCAGAAGCAGAACGCCGAACACCGCGACTAACAACAGGAGAATTGACAGATGCTCGTAGATTTAGCCGGGGGCTGGAACCCCATGCTGGGGCGCCTTGCCTGGTCTCAGATTCCTTACGACAACCCCATCCTGGCGCCGCTGTTTGTCGCGGTGGTCATCGGGGCCGTTCTGGTGCTGGGCCTGATCACGTACTACGGGAAATGGACCTACCTGTGGAAGGAATGGCTGACCACCGTGGATCACAAAAAACTGGGGGTGATGTACATCCTCATTGGTCTGGTGATGCTGTTCCGGGGTTTCATCGATGGTCTGATGATCCGGACGCAGCAGGCCTGGGCGGTAGGCCCGCATTCCTCGGGAGTGTTCGGTGCGACGCACGGTTACCTGACTCCGTTCCATTTCGGGCAGGTCTACAGTGCCCATGGGGTGATCATGATCCTGCTGGCAGCCACGCCGTTGCTCGTCGGCTTCATGAACATCATCGTGCCCATTCAGATCGGTGCCCGGGACATGGCCTACCCCTACCTGAATGCGTTGGGGCTATGGCTCACCGCCGCGGGCGGGGCGTTGATCATGATTTCCCTGTTCGTGGGCGATTTCGCGCACAACGGCTGGTTTGGTTATGCGCCGATCTTCGAGCTGCAATACAGCCCGGGCGTGGGCGTTGATTACTGGATATGGACCATGGAGTTGTTGGCGCTGGGGACCACCTTGGGCGGCATCAACATTCTGGCGACCATCGTCAAGATGCGCGCGCCGGGCATGACCTGGGGTCGTTTGCCGATCTTTGTCTGGGCTTCGCTTGCGTCGAACGTGATTGCCCTGACTTCTTTCCCGGCACTGCAGGTGGCACTTGCATTGGTTGCTGCAGACCGGTATCTGGGCGCGCATTTCTTCACGGCTGGTCTGGGTGGCAATCTGATGCTCTATACCAATCTATTCTGGATATGGGGCCACCCGGAAGTCTATTTCGTGATTCTTCCGGCCTTCGGCATGATGTCGGAAATCTTTCCGACCTTTTCCGAAAAACCATTGTTTGGCTACATGACCATGGTGCTCGCCAGTATGGCCATTGCCGGCTTGTCCTGGATGGTCTGGCTGCATCACTTCTTCACCATGGGCGCCGGACCCTACGTCAACAGCGCCTTCAGTGTGGCCACCATGCTGGTCGGCATTCCTACGGGTGTGAAGGTGTTCAACTGGGCATTCACCATGTATCGCGGGCGCCTGACTTTCACCGCCGCCATGCTGTGGGCCATCGGCGCGCTTTTCCTGCTGCTGGTAGGCGGATTGACGGGTATGATGCTGGCGGTTCCGGCCATCAATTACATGGTCCACAACAGCGTTTTTGTGGTCGCGCATTTCCATTCCATGCTGCTGACGATTGTGTACGCCATTTTTGCTTCGGTGATCTACTGGTTTCCCAAGGTCTTTGGCTTCAAGCTGAATGAGTTCTGGGCAAAGACCATGTTCTGGCTCTTTTCTGCCGGTACGGCGCTGGTGTTCGTGCCAATGTACATGCTCGGTTTCATGGGGATGACCCGGCGTCTGGATTATGTGTTCAACACCGCTTGGCATCCTTATCTGCTGGTGATGGAATTCGGCATCGTGGTGTATACGCTTTCCGTCCTCGCATTTTTTGCGCTGCTTTATGTCAGTGTCCGCGATCATGCGAGCAACCAGGTTGGCGCGGATGCCTGGGGTACCTCCCGCTCGCTGGAATGGCTTACCCATTCTCCTGTGCCATTTTATAACTTTGCCGTACTGCCGCACATCAATGCGCGTGACGAAGTGGCCTGGCGGCGTGACAACGGCATCGACCATGTCCAGCCCGATCACTATGAGGATATCCATATGCCCAATAATACCGGTGTGGCCATTGCCCTCGGCGGCCTGACCTTTGTACTGGGTTTCGCCCTGGTATGGCGTATCTGGTGGCTTTGTGCCTTCTCCCTGCTGGCAATCGTTGCACTCGTAATCTACCGCTCCTTCAAGGGCGATCCGGGTTACATCATTACCGCGGCGGAACTGGAACAGATGGAAAAAGCAGCCATGCGCCGTGAAGCACGGATAGGTAAACAGCGGCATCAGGTAGGCGGCGGCGTATTGGGTGAGGCTATAGCCTATGAGCGTTCTGACCTGCCGCCGCTGGCTTCGCAGCCGAGCTCATCCGTGGGGCTGGATCATCATCGCAGTTGATGGCCCTGACAGGTGGTAGCCGAGGTATCGGCTACCCGTTAATGAACGGTAGATTGAGGAGTTTTTATGAGTTCTCATTCCAGTAATGTAGATCCGAAAGCAGCAGAATTATGGGATAAAAGTCACTATCAGCATGATGTGATCTCCACCCGCACCTTTGGTTATTTCATGTATCTCCTGAGCGACGGCATGCTGTTTGCGACACTTTTTGCCGCTTATGGCGTGCTGAGTTACCAGCACAGTTATTTTGGTGGCCCTACCCCGGCCGACTTTGTAAAGCCCTGGTATACTTTTGCTCAGACTATGGCGCTGTTTGTCAGCGTGCTGGCTTATGGTTTTGGCATGAATGCACTCAAGCACAAAAACAAAAGCGGGTTGATCAATGGTTTGCTCGCGGCTTTCGTGTTTGGTGTATTGTTTCTGGCACTGGACATTCATGACATGACGCATCTGGCGTCATTGGGTATCACGGTTGCAACCAGTGGCGGGATATCTGCGTTTATTATCCTGACCCAGGTACATGCCGCCCATATTTTCTTTGGGTTGATCTGGATTCTGGTGATGATGGCCCAGGTGCTGACCAAGGGCTTTACCACTGAGGTGGTGGGCCGGTTGTTGACACTGCGTATGTTTTGGCATTTGCAGGCGATTATTTGGGTGTTTGTGTTTGTGTTCGTTTATTTATGGGGATATATGTCATGAGTCACGGTCACGATGATCCGACATTGCATCCGGAAGTACAGATGTCCACTTCCCGGGGATATTTTGCAGGGTTCGCGGTTTCCAGCATCCTGATGTTCGTCGCTACCTTATTGGTGGCATCGCGTGCCGTGCCGCCATTCGGTTTGCTGATGGTCATCTCGGTCTGCGCGGGCATAGCGATTATTGCGCAGATCTACTTCCTGCTGCATATCGATGTTTCCGAACACAACATCTGGAATACTGTGGCGCTGGTGATGTTCATGCCGCTTTTTCTGGTTACCATCGGGCTGACCTGGTGGATGTTCTCGCAATTGTATCTGCGCACGATGATTATGCCTGGCATGATGCACTGACCGCACGAATTCCGGAGGTCCTAACGTCATGTTAAAAGAAGGAGTCCACAGCGGCGGCATTGGCGATCTTTCTGGTCCCCGGGTTCGGCCGTCTTTTGTTCGCGATCTCTGGGTGTTGGCCAAGGCGCGGGTGGTATCGCTGCTGGTATTTACCGCCGCAGTGGGCGAGATCCTCGCCCCCGACGCCGGGTTGCACTGGGAGTCGGGGCTGGCGGGTTTGGCGGGTATTGCGCTGGCCGGAGGGGCAGGAGGGGTACTCAACCAGATTGTCGAGCCCGGCCTTGACCAGCACATGCGACGCACCCTCCACCGGCCGCTGGCCGAAGGACGCATCAGCCGTGGTGGTGCCATTGCCTATGCCATGACACTGATGTGCGCCGCCATTGCCGTACTGGCCTGGGGCACCAACCCGCTGACCCTGGTACTGACCCTGGTAGGCACCGTCGGCTACGGTGTCGTCTACACCCTCTACCTCAAACCCAGCACGCCCTGGAACATCGTCTGGGGCGGTCTTGCCGGAGCCCTGCCGCCACTGATCGGCTGGACCGCCATCACCGGCAGTCTCGCCGCGCTGCCGCTGGTGCTGGTCCTGCTGGTATTCGTCTGGACCCCGGCGCACTTCTGGCCCCTGGCCATCTGTTGTCGGGAAGACTACGCCAAGGCCTGCATTCCCATGCTGCCGGTGACCCATGGCGTCGATCGCACGCGCCGGGAAGTGCGGAACTACGCCCTGCTCACCTGGATCGTCAGCATGGTGCCAGCGCTACTCACCGGTGACTGGTTATATGGTGCCATCGCCGGGCTCTCCGGCGCATGGTTCGTGGGCATGGCCCTGCGTCTCAAAGGCCTGCCCGAAGGCCCGGAGATGAACCGCTACGCGCGGCGGATGTTCGCCTACTCCATCTCCTACCTGTTTTTACTCTTTACCGCCCTGATCCTGGGCAAACTGGTGATGGGCTATGGCTTCTTCTGAGGCCGCCAAAGGCCCGCCCATGAGCCCGTTTGAAAAGCGGGCGGTAGCGGGACTGAGCTTCATCTATGTCGCGCGCATGCTCGGTCTGTTCATGCTCATGCCGGTACTGGCCCTGGACAACGACCAGCTTCGTGGCAGCACCCCGGTGCTGTTGGGCCTGGCCATTGGTATTTACGGACTGGCCCAGGCCGCCCTGCAGTTTCCCTTCGGGGTGGCCTCCGACCGTTTCGGGCGCAAGCGGGTACTGGTCTTTGGTCTGCTGATCTTCGTCCTGGGCTCCCTGCTAGGGGCGGTCAGCCATAACATCTGGGGCATCATTCTCGCCCGTCTGCTGCAGGGTGCGGGCGCCGTCTCCTCGGTGCTGCTGGCCACCGCCGGGGATCTCACCGGGGAACAGCACCGCACCAAGGCCATGGCCGCCATCGGCGGCAGCATCGCCATCGCCTATGTGCTGGGGATGGCGCTGGGACCCGTTTTTTACGGTCTCTCCGGGCTGACCGGGGTATTTCTAGTGGCCGCCGCACTCGGTGTCCTCGCGCTGTTACCGCTGTGGAAAGGGATTCCCCCCATCCCCCACAATCTACAGCAACGCATGGGGACCTGGCGTGACGCCCTGAGGATATTCCGATACCCCCCGGTTCTGACCGCCAGTGTCGGCATCTTCATCCTGCAGATGGTGCTGGGGGCCAGTTTCGTGGTGCTCTCCCCGGAACTGGTCAAGGCCATGCACATTCCGGGCAGTGCCGTCTGGGAAGTGTATCTGCCGGTGATGCTGCTCTCGGTGGCGGGCATGCTCTACCCGGTGATCCACGCCGAAAGGCACAAACAGCACGGACAGATGCTGGTCTTCAGTGGTCTTGCCATCGCTGCGGGGGCGCTGTGCATGGGTTTGCTCGCGGGTCACTTCTGGCCGGTGGCGGTGGGAGCGGTGATTTTCTTCACGGGTTACAACGTGGCCTCGGCGATTCTGCCCTCGATGATGAGTCGCAGCACCACCCAGGCACAGCGGGGAGCGGCCAGTGGTGTGTACTCGCTGATGCAGTTTCTGGGGATATTCGCAGGCGGTGTGGTTGGTGGCTGGGGGCTGGGCATGGCCGGCGAGCAGGGTGTTTTTTATCTCCTTGCCGCCGTCGGATTGCTCCTCGCCCTGCAAAGCTGGAACGGAAAACGCGTGGCACTATTGCTGGAACCCGACGCCCGGGAAGCAGGGGACGGTCAGTAGCCGCCGATAATCAGTGCCAGCGCACCAAAGGCGATGCAATAAATGCCAAAGGGCCGCAGCGCCTTGATCTCATGCTTGTGAAAATAGTGCATCAGAAACCAGACGGATGCCCAAGCGCAGATTCCGGAGAGAAGCCCCGCAAGAAAGATGGTGCCGAGCAACCCGGACGGCATCTGTGCGTGAAAGAGCTTGGGCACTTCCAGTATGCCGGCCGCCGCGATGATCGGCGTGGCGAGCAGAAAGGAAAATTTTGCGGAATTTTCATAGTCCAGCCCTACACCGATACCCGCCACCAGGGTCGCGCCGGAACGGGAAAATCCGGGAATCAACGCAAGGGACTGGGCAAACCCTATACCGATGGCACGCGGCCAACTCAGATTGTCCAGCGAATGGCTAGGTTGCCGCGCGCGCAGGCGATCCCCCAGGATGAGCATGGCGCCGTTGATCATCAGCGCCACTGCGGCAAAGGTGAAGCCGCCAAATAGGGCCTTGATCTTGTGGGCAAGGGCCAGGCCCAGCAAACCGGCGGGAATGGACGCAATGAAGAGAATCCATAATAGCCGGGAGTCGGGATTGTCGGGGCGTCCCCGTGCCCGAATGAAACCGCCGAGCAGCGCCGCCCAGTCGCGCCAGAAGAACAGGAGTAACGCCGTGGCCGTGGCAAGGTGGAGCACGACCACAAAGGGCAGAAACCACCCTGCGTCCCGGTTGATGGGCCAATGCAGGAGCGCTGGCACCAAAATGATATGCCCCAGGCTGGAGATGGGAAACAACTCCGTAACGCCCTGAAGTACGGCCAGGAACAGCAGGTAAATATGCTGTGTCATGCGATCATGACCTATATGTAACGCACGGCAAGAATGGTGTATTCCCGTGTCCCGCCGGGGGCGCGCACTTCAACAGGATCACCTTCGTGTTTACCGATGAGCGCGCGGGCAATGGGGGAACTGATGGATATCTTGTTTTCCTTGAGGTCGGCTTCGGCATCACCCACGATCTGGTAGGTCACCTCGTTGCCTTCCGCATCTTCCAGCTCCACAGTGGCCGCAAAAACGATTTTACCGCCGGTATTCAGTTGCTTGGGGTCAATGACCTGGGCACGGGCCAGATAATCCTCCACCTCACGGATACGTCCCTCGATAAAAGCCTGCTGCTCCTTGGCGGCGTCATATTCGGCATTTTCCGACAGGTCACCCTTGGCGCGCGCCTCGGCAATGGCTTCAATCACGGTAGGGCGGTCAACGGTTTTGAGGCGATGCAACTCGTCGCGCAGCCGCTGGGCACCAACAACAGTCATGGGAATTTTATCATTCATATCTGCCTCGTGCTGGTATTTTTCTGGTTCAGATCCTGGAGCCGGAGTACGCTGCATTCTTCCGTCATCAGAGCGTGAATGGCAGCGGCGCCCGCGGTGGCGCCAGCCAGGGTAGTGTAATAGGTCAATCCCATCTGCAGAGCAGCGCGGCGGATACTGAAAGAATCCCGCACCGACTGGCGTTCGTCCACGGTGTTGATGATGATCTGCACCTTGCCGTTCTTGATGGCATCGACGATATGGGGACGGCCTTCGGTCACCTTGTTAACCGGGGCGACTTCCAGACCTTCCTTCCGCAGGAAGGCGGCGGTGCCCCCGGTGGCGATCAGTTTGAACCCGAGTTCGGACAGGATCCGAGCGGTCGGAGTGAGTCCCTTTTTATCGGCATCGCGAACACTGAGGAAAACCGTGCCGGAGCTCGGAAAGTGCTCGCCAGCACCAACCTGCGCCTTTAGAAAAGCCTCACCAAAACTGGCGCCTATACCCATCACTTCGCCCGTAGACTTCATTTCCGGCCCCAGCAGTATATCCACGCCGGGAAATTTGATAAAGGGGAAGACCGCTTCCTTGACGCTGAAATGGGGCGGGTTGGGAATCTGTGGAATGCCCTGCGCGGCCAGAGACTTTCCGGTCATGCAGCGGGAGGCGATTTTGGCCAGGGGCCATCCCGTAGCCTTGGAGACGAAAGGTACCGTCCGTGAGGCGCGCGGGTTGACCTCCAGCACATAGATGCGCTCGTTCTGGACGGCGAACTGACAGTTCATCAGGCCCACCACCCCGAGCGCCAGGGCCAGTTCCACCGTCTGCCGCCGGATTTCATCTTGAATAGCCGGGGACAGAGAGTAGGGCGGCAGACAGCAGGCCGAGTCGCCGCTGTGGACTCCCGCCTGCTCGATGTGCTCCATGATCCCGGCCACGATCACCTGTTGCCCGCTGTCGGCGACGGCATCGACGTCCACTTCCAGTGCGTCGTTCAGGAAACGGTCCAGGAGGATGGGCTGGTCATTGGAGATGCGCACCGCTTCCACCATGTAGCGTTGCAGGTCGTCTTCCCCATAGACGATGCGCATGGCGCGACCGCCCAGCACATAAGAGGGGCGTACCACCAGCGGGTAGCCCAGCGCTCGCGCCTTGCTCAGGGCTTCCGGAGCGCTCCGGGCAATGGCGTTTTCTGGTTGCCGCAGGTCGAGGCGTTGCAAAAGCTGCTGGAAGCGCTCGCGATCCTCCGCCAGATCGATGGAATCCGGCGTGGTGCCGATGATGGGCACACCGGCGGCCTCCAGATCATTGGCGAGCTTCAGCGGTGTCTGGCCGCCAAACTGGACGATCACGCCATGCGGCTTTTCGACGGCGACGATTTCCAGGACGTCTTCCAGGGTGAGCGGCTCAAAATACAGGCGATCGGAAGTGTCATAGTCGGTGGAAACCGTTTCCGGGTTGCAGTTGACCATGATGGTCTCAAAGCCGTCCTCATGCAGGGCCATGGCCGCATGTACGCAACAGTAGTCAAACTCGATGCCCTGTCCGATCCGGTTGGGACCGCCGCCCAGGATCATGATCTTGGGTTTATCACTCGGGTCCGCCTCGCACTCCGTCTCATAGGTGGAGTAGAGATACGGAGTCGGTGAGCGGAACTCGGCGGCACAGGTGTCCACCCGTTTATAGACGGGGCGGACACCCAGCTTCTGGCGCTGTTCACGCAACTGCTGCTCGTGGCAACCCAACAGGCGGGACAGCCGCCGGTCCGAGAAACCCATGCCTTTGAGGGTGCGGAGCCGGGTACCATCGAGGCCCGCCAGGGAGAGACCGCGCAGGCTTTCCTCGGTCTGAATGATTTCGAAAATCTGCTCCAGAAACCAGGGGTCGATGCGGGTGATGCGTTGCAGGCTGTCCTGATCCCAGCCGCGCCGTATGGCGTCCGCCAGGTACCAGAGGCGATCGGCACCGGGAACCCGTAACTCCTGTTCCAGTTTTTGCAGGGTGTCCGGATCATTACCGATGAGTTTCTCATCCAGGCCATCCACACCCGTCTCCAGGCCACGCAGCGCCTTTTGCAGTGACTCCTGGAAGCTGCGGCCAATCGCCATCACTTCACCCACCGACTTCATCTGGGTAGTCAGGTGGGCATCGGCCTCGGGAAATTTCTCGAAGGCGAAGCGGGGGATTTTGGTGACCACATAATCGATGGTCGGCTCGAAACTCGCCGGTGTCGCCTGGGTGATGTCATTGCGCAGCTCATCCAGGGTGTAGCCCAGCGCGAGCTTGGCGGCAATTTTGGCGATGGGAAAGCCTGTGGCCTTGGAGGCCAGCGCCGAAGAACGCGACACCCGCGGGTTCATCTCGATGACGATCAGTCGCCCATCTTCGGGATTGACCGCGAACTGTACATTGGAGCCGCCGGTATCCACCCCGATACGCCGCAACACGGCGATGGACGCATCCCGCATGCGCTGGTATTCACGATCGGTAAGGGTCTGGGCGGGGGCCACGGTGATGGAGTCCCCGGTATGGATGCCCATGGGATCGAAGTTCTCGATAGAGCAAACGATGATACAGTTATCCGCCCGGTCGCGGACCACTTCCATCTCGAATTCCTTCCAGCCGATGATGGACTCTTCGATGAGGATTTCGTGGGTAGGACTGGCCTCCAGGCCGCGCGCCGCGATGTCCTCAAATTCCTCACGGTTGTAGGCAATGCCGCCGCCGGTGCCGCCCAGGGTGAAGGACGGCCGGACGATGACCGGAAAACCGATATCCTCCGCGATCTGGCGCGCGCCTCCCATGTCATGGCCGAAAGCAGAACGGGCCACTTCCAGGCCGATTTCTTCCATGGCCTTTTTGAAGAGACCGCGATCTTCGGCCTCACGGATGGCTTCCACGGAGGCGCCGATCAGTTTGACACCGTACTGCTCCAACACCCCCTCCCGGTGTAGGTCCAGGGCACAGTTCAGTGCGGTCTGACCGCCCATGGTGGGGAGAATGGCATCGGGGCGTTCCATGGCGATGATGCGCGCCACGGTTTGCCACTCGACGGGTTCGATATAGGTGGCGTCCGCAGTCTGCGCATCGGTCATGATGGTGGCAGGGTTGGAGTTGACCAGAATGACCCGGCAACCCTCTTCCCGCAGCGCCTTGCAGGCCTGTACGCCGGAATAATCGAATTCACAGGCCTGGCCGATGATGATGGGTCCGGCGCCGATGAGGAGGACGCTTTTGATGTCCTGATGTTTAGGCATGGTGACGGCCTCCGTACTGGTTCATGGCGTGAACGAAGTCGTCAAAAATTACACGGGCGTCATGGGGCCCGGGTCCGGCCTCAGGGTGGCCCTGAAAGGAAAATACGGGCAGCTCCCGATGCGCCATGCCCTGCAGGCTGCCGTCGAACAGTGAGGCATGGGTCGCCACCAGGCACTCTGGCAGGGTGTCCGCGTCCACCGCGAAACCGTGGTTCTGACTGGTGACCAACACCCGACCGCTGCGCAGATCTTTGACCGGATGGTTGGCACCGTGGTGTCCGAACTTCATCTTGACGGTTTTGGCGCCCAGGGCCAGTCCCAGCAACTGATGCCCCAGACAGAGTCCGAAGGTGGGAATACCCGTGGCGATGATCTGGCGCATGGCCTCTTCCGCATAGCCAAGGGCCGCCGGGTCACCGGGACCATTGGAGAAGAGTACGCCGTCCGGGCGCAGGGCGATCACCTCGGCGGCCGCGGTGCGGGCCGGCACCACCGTGATTCGACAGGCCCGATCCGCCAGCAGGCGCAGGATATTCCGTTTGGTGCCAAAGTCGTAAACCACCACATGGCGCTGTGTCCGGGTGACGGCCTGTGCGTGATAGCCCTGTTCGGGGGTGCCGCTGGCGAGATCCCAGGTGTATGCCTCCCGGCAGCCCACATCCTGCACCAGATCACGGCCGATGAGGCCTGGGAAAGCGCGCGCCGCGGCCAGGGCCTTCTCCTCGCTGGCGGTTTCTCCGACGAGGACGGCAGCGTTCTGAGCGCCGTTATCCCGCAGTCTGCGGGTGAGAGCGCGGGTGTCGATTCCCGCGATGCCCGGAATTCGATGGGTCTGCAGGAAGGCGGACAGGTCCTGGGTGCTGCGCCAACTGCTGGGTTGCCGTGGCAGATTGCGCACGACGAGAGCGGAGCAGAATACCCGGGTACCCTCCATGTCCTCCGGGTTGACTCCGGTATTGCCGATATGGGGGTAAGTGAGCGTAACGATCTGCCCCTGATACGAGGGATCGGAGAGGATCTCCTGGTAACCACTCATGGCGGTGTTAAAACAGATTTCGCCTGCTGCCAATCCGGTGGCACCAAAGCCTATACCGCGATAGATGCTGCCGTCTGCCAATGCCAAGACCGCCTGCATGCCCCACCTCGCCAACAAGAGGATGCAAAAAAAGGGAGGGGGTCCCCTCCCACGTAGATATCGCCTATTCTAAGGACCGGAACGGGTATGGTCAACGCACGGCGGCCAGACCGAGCGTGGTGGCGGCCTTCCGACGCGGGTTTCCGGGGGCATGCCATGATTAGGCTCTTGAGCAGGCATGTCCTGATGTTAGACTCGAACGCTACTTTATGATTTGACGAAGAGGTGCTTTATGGGTTGGATGCAATGGTCCGTGCTCGCCATGGGTGGCATGCTGGTACTGGCGGGGTGTGCGACGACTACGACAAACGGGATGGCGCCGCAGTCGCAAGGCATGGTGGGTAACTATCCGGCCCTTGCCGCAGCTCCATTGCCGCCTGCCCGCGTCACATCGGCACCGGTGCGCAGTGCGCCGGCCGTTGTTCCCCGCCCGGCCGCGCCTTCCGTAACACCACCCCCGGTTCGTTATTCGTCCGCAGCGCTGCCCTTGACCACCACAGCGCCAGCCCTTCCCGCCGCACCGGCTATTCCGGCAGCGCCCTCCGCGGCGCAGACCCTGAGCGGCGCCGGCACATCCTTTTCCGCTGCGTGGCAGGGGGATATGACCAAAGCACGTCAGGACAGTGCCCGGTGTGCGGCGATGTCGTCCGTCGCGCGGACGTCGTGCTGGCAGGACGTCTCCGCTTGGGCGGAGAAGCGCGCGGCACATTATCAGGCACTCAGCACCCGGGCCACAGGCGCTCAGTCCCAGCAAATGCAATCCGCAGCAAAGTTTTTCGGGGTAACCGGGGAGTGGGCCAGTGCCTGCGGTTCGATTACTTCACAGCAATGCGCCGAATCGCCACTCATCGGCAAGATGCAGCAATGGAAGGCCTCTGTAGGGCTACCGGGGGCGGCGGTGACTATACCTACGCCCTGAACACGGGGTTATTTTGTCATTGCCGCGATCGTTCGGAATATCTGCGCCACCTGGGCGGGCGCATTCGCTTGACGCTCTTCCGGTGAGGTTCTAGCATCGCTATCATGCAGATTCTGGTGAATGGTGTGGCCCGCGAGGTGCCTGAGCAGATGACGGTGCGGGCGCTGCTGGCCGAGCTGGGCTGGGCGGAGCGCCGTGTGGCCGTTGAATGCAATGGTGAAATCGTACCGCGCAGTACCCACGCCACGGCGACGCTGGCGGCCGGTGACCGCCTGGAGATCATCCAGGCGGTAGGCGGCGGCTGAGTACTCCGCACTAAATCCCTTTTTTGAGGCGAAAGACAAACACAATGCGTAAGGATCCTTTGGTGATTGCAGGGCGGGAGTACCAGTCCCGTCTGCTGGTGGGTACGGGAAAATATAAGGATTTTGCCGAGACCAGGGCGGCCATCGACGCGGCTGGCGCGGAGATCGTCACCGTGGCACTGCGCCGGATGAATCTGGGGCAGAGTAAAGACGCACCTAATCTGTTGGAGTTTCTCCCGGCGGACCGCTTTACCATCCTGCCGAACACGGCAGGATGCTACACGGCGGAGGATGCGGTGCGCACCTGCCGTTTGGCTCGGGAGCTGGGTGACTGGAAACTGGTCAAGCTGGAAGTCATCGGTGACCCTCAGACTCTATACCCGGATATGCGACAGACCTACGATGCGGCCAAAATCCTCATCGCCGAGGGCTTCGAGGTGATGGTCTACAGTGTGGATGATCCGGTGGCCTGCAAGACCTTTGCGGAGATGGGCTGTGTGGCGGTGATGCCGCTGGCGGCACCCATCGGTTCCGGTCTGGGCATTCGTAATCCTTACAATCTGCGCATCATTCTGGAGCAGGCGACAGTACCGATTCTGGTGGATGCGGGCGTGGGCACGGCGTCTGACGTGGCGGTGGCGCTGGAGCTGGGTTGTGATGGCGTTTTATTGAACACCGCCATTGCCGCAGCCAAAGACCCCATTCTCATGGCCGAGGCGATGCGGCAGGGAGTGGAGGCCGGGCGTAAGGCCTTTTTGGCGGGGCGCATGCCACGCAAGCTGTATGCCAGCGCCAGCAGCCCTGTGGATGGCCTCTTTTTTGAGTAGCAATGATGCCTTGGAATACGCGCGTACCGCCCCCCTTGACGAGGAATTTGTCGAGGCAGTGGAGCGCCTGGTCATGGGCGCAGTGCCCGGTGGCGCAGTGCCAGACTATGCGGAAGACTGGGACGAGGCGGAGCGGCTGATTGCCCGGCTGGGCGATCAGGGGGTGGGCGTACGCTTCGAATTCGTGGCGGATGAGAACGGCCAGCGCTGGCACAGCTATCTGGATTGGCAGGAGCCGGTCAGCCACGAATGGCAGTTGACCGAGGCGGAGGAGATGACGGCGGCGCAGGCGGTGACGCGGGCGGCTCTGGTCTGGTATTACCAGCAGGAGATCGCGGCGGCCAGCGCCCAGCCACCGGACGGCTGGGCCTATTTTGAGGTGGTGGAACGTCTGGGTATGGCCCGGGATATGCTGGCGCGCTCCCTGGACGATCATCCGGTGCTGGTGGAAGAGGCGGAGATGATGGCCCGTTATCAGGAGCTTCTGGAAAAATTCAACGCGCTCTATGAACTCGCCAATCAGGCGCTGGATCAACGCCTCGGCGCACCGGCGCGCAGTACCATGCACTAGGCCCGCCCTACCATGCATATCCACGTCCTCGGCGTCTGCGGGACTTTCATGGGAGGTATCGCGTTGCTGGCGCGGGCGGCGGGGCACCAAGTAACGGGTTCGGATGCACACACCTATCCCCCCATGAGTGATCTGCTGGCCCGTGAAGGGGTTATGGTCCATGAAGGCTATGATCCCGCTCAACTGGATCCTGTCCCCGACCTGGTGCTCATCGGCAACGCCCTGTCGCGAGGCAACCTCTGTGTGGAGGCCGTTCTGGACCGGCAGATACCCTATGATTCCGGTCCCGCCTGGCTGTCCCGGGAGATACTGCAAAGCCGCTGGGTACTGGCCGTGGCGGGTACCCACGGCAAGACCACGACGACCTCCATCCTGACCTGGATATTGCAGGAGGCAGGACTCGATCCGGGGTTTCTCATCGGTGGGGAGGCGCGCAATTTCGGTGTGTCGGCGCGGCTGACGGATAGCCCTTTTTTTGTGATCGAGGCGGATGAGTATGACACCGCCTTTTTCGATAAACGTTCCAAGTTCGTGCACTATCACCCGCGGACGCTGATACTCAACAATCTGGAATACGACCATGCCGATATATTTCCGGATGTAGAGGCGATCATCACCGAGTTTCACCACCTGCTGCGCACCGTACCCGGCGCGGGCGCGGTTATCGTGAATGATGGAGTACCAGCGCTGAAACGGGTGCTGGAGCGCGGTTGTTGGACGCCACTGCAACGCTTTGCCGGTACGGGTGAGTGGCAGGTGCGGCTGGACGCTGTGGATGGCAGCCGTTTTACCGTGCTGGAGCAGGACGTCGAGCGCGGGCAAGTCAGTTGGGAGATGGCCGGGTCCTTCAACGCCGATAATGCATTAGCGGCCTTGCTGGCGGCGCGGCATGCCGGGGTACCGCTAGCGGTCGGATGTGTGGCATTGCGCAACTTTCAGGGGGTGCGGCGGCGCCTGGAGCTGTGTGGACGGGCTGGTGGCGTGGCGGTGTATGACGACTTTGCCCACCACCCCACGGCCATCGCTGCCACCATCACGGCCCTGCGCGGGCGGATGGCGGGGACGGGGCGTCTGATTGCCGTGCTGGAACCACGCTCCAATACCATGAAGATGGGGGTGCACCGGCAGACGCTGGGACCAAGTTTGCAAGGCGCGGATCGAGCGTTTGTCTATGCTCCGGCAGATCTGGGTTGGGATGTGGCGGCAGCCCTGGATTCCGCCGCGCAAGTTTATGTCGATATGGACGCGCTCTTGCGGGCGCTGGACGCAGAATTGCGCCCGGGGGATCACATACTCATCATGAGCAACGGTGCCTTCGGCGGGATTCACGGACGCCTGCTCGAACGTCTCGCCCGCCGGGATGTACCGGCAGGGTCGTAATCCCGGGTTCCATCCGGGTCAAGGAGCGCTAATGGAAGATCGGCGACGGCAGGATCGGGTTTGTGTGGCGATAAGCGGCGCTTCCGGTGCCGCTTATGGATTGCGGCTGGTGGAGGTGCTCCTGACCGCCGGGGTGCGGGTCTATCTGCTGATATCGGACGCGGCGCGGGTGGTTTGCCGTGAGGAGTTGAGTCTGGATCTCCCGGATACGGCTGAGGCGGTGACCCGTTTCCTCAATGAACGGTTCGGCGCCGACCCGGACCTGTTATCGGTTTATGCCCAGGATGACTGGCTGTCTCCCGTGGCCTCCGGCTCCAATGCGGCTCAGGCCATGGTGGTCTGTCCCTGTTCCGGGGGGACACTGGCCGCCATTGCCCACGGGCTGTCCGAGAATCTGATCGAGCGCGCCGCCGATGTGATGCTGAAAGAAGGCCTGAAACTCATTCTGGTGCCCCGCGAAAGCCCCGTCTCGACGATCCATCTGGAAAATATGCTGAAGCTGGCACAGATGGGGGTATGCATTCTGCCGGCGAGCCCCGGTTTTTACCACCACCCCCAAAAAATCGAAGATTTGGTGGATTTCATCGTGGCGCGGATTCTGGACCAACTGGGGTTGCCGAACCGGATTGTGCGGCGCTGGGGAGAGTAGGGCGTTTTTCTGCGGCGCGGAGGCTGGTCAGCAGGCGTTCGCCACGTTCCCCATGGAAGAACGCACGGATGTAGGGGGAATGCACCTGTTGAACCTCTATCAGTGAACCGACCGTCAGCACCTTGCCGTCGGCCAGCACGGCGACACGATCAGCGATGGCGGCGAGGCTGTCCAGGTCGTGACTGACCATGACCACGGTAAAGCCGATATCGCCGTGGATCTGCCGGAGCAGGGCGTCAAATTCCGCGGCCGCGATAGGGTCGAGTCCGGAAGTGGGTTCGTCGAGAAAGAGAATCTCCGCTTCCATGGCCAGGGCGCGGGCGAGGGCAACCCGTTTGACCATTCCTCCCGACAACTCCGCCGGCAGTTTCCAGGCGTCGCTGGGCTTCAGGCCTACCATTTGCAACTTCAGAGCCACCAGATCGCTGATTTCGGAACGGCTGAGATATCCCCACTCCAGTAGCGGAAAGGCGATATTTTCATAAACCGTCAGGGCGCTGAACAGGGCTCCCTGTTGAAAGAGCACTCCCCAGCGCTGGCGCAGGGCAATTAGTTCGCGCAGATTGAGCGCTTGCGGATTTTCGCCAAGGATGGTCATCCGTCCTTCAGCGATGGGGACGAGGCCCATCATGGCGCGCAGCAGCGTGGTCTTACCGGTGCCACTGCCGCCGACGATGGCGAGTATCTCTCCGCAGCGAACGGTCAGATCGAGGTGCCGCTGAATCCAGTGAGTTCCGAACCGGGTGGCGATATCGGTCAGGACGATGGCGTCGGGGCGGCCCATCAGTTGGCGATTCCCGTATTGGCAAAAACCAGGGCAAGAATGGCATCGATAAGGATCACCACGGTGATGGACATGACTACGGAGTTGGTGGTTTCCCGGCTCAGGCTGGTGGTATTGGGCTTCACCTTGAGGCCATGAAAGCCCGCGATCCATGCAATGAGGACGCCGAAGAGGGCTCCTTTGACAACGCCCAGCCACAAATTGAAGCTGGGAACTACGGCGGGCATTTGTTCGATAAAGAAACGGTTGCTGATGCCGAGATCCACTTTGGCCACGAGCATGGCTCCATACAGGCCGACCATGTCGGTCCAGAGAACGAGTAGTGGCATTACCAGCGCCAGACCAATGACCTTGGGCAGAATCAGACGGCGGATCGGGGGAATACCGAAAGTGCGCAGGGCGTCCAGTTCTTCGGTTACGCACATGCCGCCGATTTGCGCGGTGAACGCCGAGCCGGAACGCCCCGAGAGAATGATCGCGGTGATCAGCGGGCCAAACTCACGCAGTATGCTCAGGCCGGCAATATTGATGATGTAAATGTTAGCGCCATATTGGGCAAGCGTCGAGGCCGACTGAAAGGAAATCACCACGCCGATGAGGAAGCCGATCAGGGTGAGGATGGGCAATGAGTTCGGCCCGGTATTGACGATGGTGGCGGAGATTTCGCGCCAGGGAAAACTTCGGGGGTGGCGCAGGCCACGCCCGAACTCCAGCAGCAGAGCGCCCATGAGCAGAAAAAGTCCCCAGAGGTCGCGTCCGGTTTCGATCAGGAAGGCGCCGAGCTGGTCGAGAAAATGCCAGGGATGCCGGGGCCGTGCCGTGATGGGCTGGATGTCCGCCAGACGGGCGAAGATGTTGTGATGCTGGTCGGCCATCCGGATGTTTTTGGGCAGATGATTGCCCCATGCCTGCCAAAGCAGGAGGGCCCCGGCGCTGTCGAGGACCTCGACCGCCGAGAGATCCCAGCATATTTCCGGGGCGATGTTCCGCAGCGCCGCTTCCTGTGCCGCGAATCTCCCGCCGAGGCGCCGCAATGTCCAGCGCCCGCTGAGGCGCAGCGTTCGATCATCGCACTCCCATCGCGGTTGGTGCGCGCTGATTTTAGCGGTGTGTGGGTCTGGGCTTTTCTCGGTCATTCCCTGGGTTATACTCGACGACTGACGTTTGCAGGAGTGCTCGGATGGCCATTGTCGCACGAAGTTCCCGCATCACCCAACGGTTTCGCTGCTGGGCCGCACTGCTGGTCGCGCTGCCGCTCAGCGCCTGCGGTGCCTTCCCTGCCTACCAGCCGGAGGTGCAGTTGCTGAGTATTCAGCCCGAAACGGTAGGTCTGGTCGCGCAGACTTTTATGCTGTCGCTCAAGGTCAGCAACCCCAATGACAGTGCGCTCCGTGCCAAGGCGGGAGAGGCGCGTCTGTATGTGCAGGATCGGCAGGTGGCTTACGGATTGCTGGACAAGCCGATCGTTGTACCCGCCTATGGTAGCGCCACGGTGAGTATCCCGGTCACAGGCAATTTTCTGCCATTGCTGGGGGATCTCGGCAGTGTCAGCGCCGGGGCGGGACTCCCCTATACCGTCAAAGGTTATCTGGTGACCGGCATGTTCGATATGCGGGTACCTTTTACCGTCACTGGTGCTTTGCATCTGCCGCTGTCGCCGAGCCCCAGCGCAGTTTTGCCTTGAGGGGGAGGTGATCGGAGAGCGGTTCGGTGACGGTTTCAATCATCGTGAATTCCAGGTCAGGGCTACAGAGGATGTGATCGAAGGAAAAGCGCGGTGACCAGCTGGGAAAGGTAGGTGGGCTCCAGGGCGGCGCCTGCAGGCCACTTTCATTGAGGAGTATGCGCATTTCCGGGGAACGCGCCGTGCAGTTCAGGTCGCCCATGAGAATGAGATTTGGGCGTCCGCGCAGGCGTTGGGCGAGATCGCGTATCTGACCGAGGCGCGCATGACGGCTGAGGCCGAGGTGGGTGATGATCACTGTCAGGGATCTTCCACCGGCGTTGATCCGGTTTTCCAGCATGCCGCGCCCTTTCATGAAGCTGGGCAGGGAATGCGCGATGGTCTCTTCGATCGGCCAGCGGGAGAGAATGCCGTTGCTATGCTGGGCAAAGTCGCCAAAGTCGCGGGTACGTTGTTGCGCCCAGTAAGGGAAATGGGCTCGGTCAGCGAGAAAACCCGCCTGATTGACATACTGGCTGCGAAAAGAGCCGGCATCGACCTCGTTGAGTCCGGCGATGTCGGTTCCCTCCAGAACCGCGGCGATCCGCTCCAGGTTGCGCAGACTCTGGCCATGCGGCATCACGTACTTCCAGCCGTGCAGAAACATGTGCCGGGCGCGGTGGGAGCCGATACCCACCTGGATGTTGAAGGACGTCACAGAAAACTCTGAGGTCTCAGTCATGGTCGAGTTCGATATCGAGTTCCTGCCAGGGGGCGCCATCCCCCGTGCGGGTGAAGGCGCGCAGGAGGATCACCCCTTTGGTATCCGCTGCGAGTAATATCTGATAGGGCGTGTCGATGGGGACGATATCCGCGATCGGCGCGGCGGCATGGGCGTAATGTGCGAAAGATGTTTCGCCACGGGACTGGATCAACGCGGACGCTGCGGCAAAGTCCGCCGGTGGGCAGGGATAGACGGAGACGGGCATGTCGGCGGTAGCGCCGATAAGTCCTTCGCCAACACCGGATTGCAGGTCGGCGAGCAAGGCGTTGGCCAGGGTGCGTGGCAGTTTCAGGCGCCTCATGCGCAGACGCCGCAGGCCGGGTCGCGGCGCAGGGCGATCTGCCGCCACTGCCAGCTTTGCGCATCCACCAGCAGGAGTTGTCCGGCCAGCGGGGAATGGCCGGTGCATAGCAGGCGGATGGCTTCTGCCGCCTGCATGCTGCCAAGTACCCCGAGGAGTGGGCCAAGGACGCCGCTGCGTGAGCAGGTATCTTCGGTATCCTCTACGCCGTCCGGGTAGAGACAGGCATAGCAGGCGCTTTCCGATACACGAAAATCAAAGACGGCGAGTTGCCCTTCCCAACGGATGGCCGCGGCACTGACCAAAGGTTTACCAGCATTACGGCAGGCGCGGTTGATGGCGTGCCTGCTGCCGAAGTTGTCGGTGCAATCCAGTACCACATCGTGGGTGTCCAGTGCCGCGGCAAGAGACTCGGGTTGCGCTGATTCCACCCAGGCGCTGACCCGAATCTGCTGGTTCATGGCGCGCAGTCGATCGCGTGCGGCCAACGCTTTGAGGCGTCCCAGGTCGGCCTCGCCATAGAGAATCTGGCGTTGCAGATTGCTGAGATCGACCTGATCTCCATCGCAGAGGGTCAGGTTGCCGACGCCCGCGGCCGCGAGATACTGGGCGGCCGGGCAGCCCAGGCCGCCCATGCCGATGATCAGCACCCGGCTGGCCGCCAGCGCCTGTTGTCCGGCAATGTCGATTTCCGGCAAAAGAATCTGGCGCGCATAACGCAGCAGTGCAGCGTCGTCGAGGGTATCAGTCATGGTTCGGGATGATGCGCATCCAGTGTGGCGCTCCGGAAACGGTTGTTGCGGCGGCAGGGCGCTTTCATTGAGCATGCATTCAGTGTAGCAACGCGGAAGAATTTGCTCCAGTTACGCAATGCTTCGCCGATGGCCTCATTGACCCAGCGCCAGACGGCCGCCATAGCCGGTGAGTTCCAGATATCCCCTCCCTACGGTCTGTCGGCCGGTCACGGCGCGCACGGCCCCTTCCCAGTAGACGGTGCCGCTGCTGCGGCTGGCGTCGAATTCCTGATTGTCCATGAGCGGGACGATAGCGAAATGCAGGTTTCCCACCTGCATCTGCCAGCGCACGGGGTAGCGTATACCGGTTTGCGGCGACCGCCACCAATCGGAGGGCTGCATGCGGATGTCTTTGGCCGGAATGTAGTGTACCTGGCCCTGCGCATTGCGCTCTGTACCTGCCAGCCAGAAGGGCGCACCGTCGGCGCGGCGCATCATGAAGACCATGAGGGCACCGCCATTCTTCAGATTGACCCCCAGCCAATCCCAACCGACAGCCTGTTTGGGCAGGTACGCCGCCGACCATTCGTGATCCAGCCACGCCTCCCCGCTGACGGGCTCACGCCGTCCTTTAATGTCCACCGTCCCGCTGACCTTCAGATGTGGAAGACTGTAGTAGTAGCTGGCATTCTTCGGGTCTGGACCCTTCCGGCTGATGCCCTGGAGACCTTCGAGCAGCACGGGTTGGGTTGGCGTGAATCGCAGTCGATAACGGATTTTTCTGCCGTTGATATGTGTTTCGTAAGCCTGCCCCTGCTGGCGCAGATACCAATGGCGAATCCAGACATCGGTATGGTCTCGATCCGCCCCTGCCAACCCGAGACCCGCGCGCGCCGTCCGTTGCGCGGTGAGCAGATGCCCGATGCGCGGATCGCTCAGCGCCGCTTCGGCAAAAAGCAGTTCACCGGGATTGAAGGCGCTGGGGTTCGCCCAGACTTCAGCGGGCCGGACCCGGAAAAAGGTGATCTGAAATCCCAGCTGTTTTCCCGATGCGTTATGCAGCCAGCCCGTTACATACCACCATTCAATGGGGAAATTCGGGTGACTGCCCAGGGCGTTGGGGAATTGCATGGGGTACTGCGGGGTGACCTTCACATCCGGGGTGGGCTGTAAAGGCAGGGGTGTCCCCGGCAGACCGGATTCGGCCTGCACTGGTCCACAGAGCCCGCAGCACAGTACCAGAAGACCAGAATATATCCCTTTACGCGGTAATCCAGACCAGAAATGACTAATCATCGCGCAGCACTGCGGAGGTATGCCGGACCGCCCGCCGTCCAGCCAGCACCATGGTGGCCGTGCTCGCCAGCCAGAGGATAGCGCTCAGGGTCAGTAATAGGCGCCAGGATGGATGAAAGCCCATGTGCCAATGGAAAGACTGGGGATTGACTACCTCGATCAGGATGATGCTGATGGCCATCCCCAGTGCGCCGCCGATGAATATTCCGAGTAGCGAAAGGACGCTGCCCTCGGCAAAAAGCAAGGTGAGCAGGTCCCGCCGCCGCAGACCCAGATGCCGGAGCATGGCAAATTCGCTGCGGCGCATGAGCGTCTGCGCCCCGAAGCCGCTGCTCACCCCCAGTAGCCCAATCACCATGGCGACAGCCTCCAGTGCATAGGTGGCGATAAAGCTCTGGTTGAATATCTGTAGGCTCTTGCTGCGAATTTCTTTGGGAGTCGCGATCAGTAATTGACCACCATCGGGCAATGTCTGCCGCAACTTGCGGATGGCAGCCGGTATCGCAGTGCCGGGACGCAGCCAAAGGGCGACGCCATTGACCGCATCGTCTCCGGACCATGTACGGTATTGCTGAATGGGTATAGACACTGAACCCTCCTGATAGGCGTAATCCCGATAGATGCCGGCGATGATCACCGTCCGCTCCTGCCCACCCAGCGGCAGATGGATCACCTGTCCTGTCCGCCAGCCACTGATACCTGCCAGAATCTCCGAAATCCACACCGGCGGTGGCTGTTGTGGCCCGACCTTGATCGCATGGAGCATCTGCAATTCCCGCTCCGGATCGCTGATGTTCATGCCCCGCGCGAGAAGCGTCACCGGCGGGTGCCCCGGCAACAAATTCAGAGTGACCCGCCGCAGAGGCGAGCAGGCGCGGACGTCGGGCAGTGCGCAAAGCTGGTGCGCCGCGCCATGGGGGAGGAGTGAGTCTCTATTCATCCCGGCCTGCACATAGAGATCCGCGCGTAAAATGTCGGTCAACCAGTTGGCGACGGAGTCACGGAATGAACCTACCATCACCGCCATGGCCACGACCAGACTAAAGGCCACTACCACTGCAGCCAGGCTTTGCGCCGCCCGCCCCGGTGCGCCCCGCAGTTGTGCCAGGGCCAGACGCCAGACCGGTGCATGGGGCAGGGGAAAGAGCCTGGTCAGTGCGCGCAGGAGCGGTGCCAGTAAAAAGAGCAGGGCAAAGAGCAGGCAGGCTACCGCGCCGTAAGCTAGATAGGGAATGCCGTGGATGGCCGGCGCCAACGACCCGGCCAAGGCCAGTCCCAAGAGCAGCAGACCTACCCAGGGATGCTGGTGCTGCTGATGGGCCTGCTCTTCAGAGCCGGCTCGCAACGCCAGGGCGGGGATCGCCCGGCTGGTTTCCCAAGCCGGTAATAAGGCGCCGGTCAGCGCCGCTCCCAGGCCCGCCACGAAAAAGATCAGCAGGAGTCCCGGATGCCATTGCAAGTGCAAAGCCGTGGCACGGAAATATCCTGCTCCGAGGTCGCCACCCATGTGTGCCAGGGCCAGCCAAGCCGCCAGCACGCCCAGCGGCAGACCCAGCAGCGCGCCCGGCAGACCCAACGTCGCACCCTGCAACAATACGGCCAGTACGACTTCCCGACGGCGCAGGCCCAGGACCCGCAACAGGGCCAGTTGCTGCCGTTGCCGCACTACCCCCATGGCCAGGGTGGAATAGACGAGAAAAGCTCCGGTAAACAGCGCTACCAGCGATAGTACCAGCAGGTTCACGCGATAGGCGCGCGAAGCATCCGCAGCCACGTGTCCCTGCTGCTCCGGGCTTTGTAACACAGCGCCGACCGGCAAATGCCCCTGCCATCGCGCGAGAAAATGCGCGACGGGTATTCCGGGGTCCAGACGCAGGTCGACCTGATTGAGGGTGCCGATCCTTCCCCACAGCCACTGTACTGCCGCAATATCCATGACGCCGAATGCTTCGCTGCTGCCCACACCCGGCAGTTCGCCGATGATTCGCAGTGTGCGTGGCTGTCCGTCCGCGTCGAGCGTCAGCGTATCCCCTACCCGCAGGCCGAGATTCGTCAGTGCCGCCGGGCTCAGGGCAATGTGGTCGGGGGTCAGCAGGGCAAGCGGGCTATGCAGATGGAAAGGTAGCAGCGGTTGTCCCATGCGCGCCGCCTGGAAGGCGTCAATGCCGAGAATGGGGAGCATGCCCTTCCGGGCAGGATGCAGTACCTGCGCCTGCAAGCGGATTTCCGGAGTAGCCACGGCTACATCTCTGGCCATACTCAGGCGCACATACCATTGTTCGGAAAAACCCTGTCCCGGCGCCGTCAGGGTCAGATCGGCCTGCCCCGACAGACGTCGCAGCCCGGCAGAAAAATCGCTTACGGCCTGGATGTTGATGAGGGCAATGGCCAGTCCCAGCGCGACCCCCAGCGCAATGCCGATGATCGCCAGCACGCTCGCCCCCGGCCTCTGGCGGAGGGGGCGCCATACGGCCGCTTGCCATGGAATCCGGGTGATCACAGGGGATGGAAGCCCTGCGCGTCGAAACGCAGTCGGCGTTGCGCCCAGTCTGCCGCAGTCGCCGAATGGGTCACCAGCACAATAGCCGCCGCCTCTGCTTCTCCCACCTCACGCAGGAGGCTGAGCACGGTTTCCGCAGATTCGGCATCGAGGCTCCCCGTCGGTTCGTCCGCCAGGATCAGCGACGGGCGATGTACTACCGCACGCGCTACCGCAACCCGCTGCATCTCGCCGCCAGAAAGCTCCCGTGGCCAGGCATTCAGGTGACTGCCGATGCCGAGCCGTTCTACCAGAGTTTTAACCCGCCGATTCATGTCGCGCCGGGGCAGGCCGTTCAGTCGCCAGGGCAGGGCGATGTTTTCCTCTACGGTCAATTGCGGGATCAGATGGAAGGCCTGAAACACAAAACCCATGTACCGCCGCCGCAGGAGCGTACGTGCATCGTCATCCAGGGTGTCGAGCGATTGCCCCTTGAAAGTCATGTGTCCCGCATCGGGGCGATCCAGGCCGGCAATAATATGGAGCAGGGTGCTTTTGCCAACGCCGCTTTCCCCCATGACGGCTACAAAGTCTGCTGGTGCTAGGTGGAGGCTCGCATTGCGGAATAACCAGCGCTGCGGGTCTCCGGGAAGTCGTTTTGCCAGATTGTTCAGAACCAGAAGTGCCGTCACGCCATCCTTTCCAAGTTTTGCCCAACGCAGATGGTTTACCATACGCCAAGCCCGCAACGGCGACTATACCGGTCTTCAGGACAAGGGCGGTGCATCGGGTTTTGACCTGAGCCCGCGCGACAGGTTAGAATCCCACTACCGGAGAGATGGCCGAGCGGCTGAAGGCGCTCCCCTGCTAAGGGAGTATGGGGCTAAACACTCCATCGAGGGTTCGAATCCCTCTCTCTCCGCCACCCTTACTGGCTTAAATCCTAACGAAAGTGACCATCCATCGCTCTTGCATCCCTGTTGTATCGTGCTATCCTTCAATCATCTTATGGACTGAAAGAAGTACTTATCTGCGGGCGCCATCCGGCGCATGTGGTCTCGGGTTAAATCCCTCGAATGATAAAAATCTCATGAATATCCACCGAAGCGCTGTACCCAACTGACTGAGGAGCTCTCTCCAATGAGTGACGCCATTCTTTATGTGTCTGATGACAGCTTTGAAACGGATGTATTGAAGTCCCCCAAACCGGTATTGGTCGATTTCTGGGCCGAATGGTGCGGACCTTGCAAAATGATTGCCCCCATTCTGGAAGAGGTCGCTGATGAATATGCCGACCGCCTGCAGGTTGCCAAATTCAATATCGACGAAAATCCCAATACCCCCCCTCAGTACGGTATTCGCGGTATTCCCACACTGCTCCTTTTCAAGGCTGGCAAGCTTGAAGCGACCAAAGTGGGTGCCCTGAGCAAAGCCCAACTGACCACATTCCTGGATAGCCAACTTTGAATATGCCACGTCCCCGCCGTAAACCTCCCCGGACGCCCAAGTCCTTTCCCAACGAAGATATTCTGGTAGACGACGAAGACGAGAACGCGCTTTGTCCGCCACCTGGCGCTGCGGCGATGAATCTGACCGACCTCAAACGCAAAACGGCCGCTGATCTGGCGGTGATCTGCCAGGACATGGGGTTGGAGGGTACCGCCCGTCAGAAGAAACAGGAAATCATTTTCAATATCCTCAAGGCGCACGCCCGCAATGGCGACGCCATTTACGGCGAGGGTGTGCTGGAAATTCTGCAGGATGGTTTTGGCTTTCTGCGTGCCGCTTCCGGGTCTTATATGGCGGGGCCGGATGACATCTATGTCTCGCCCTCGCAGGTACGGCGCTTTCACCTGCAGACCGGAGACACGGTTTCCGGCCAGATTCGCCCTCCCAAAGAGGGTGAACGCTATTTCGCGCTGCTCAAGGTGGAGAGCATCAATTTCGAAGCGCCGGAAGCAACCCGCAACAAAGTCAATTTTGACGATTTGACGCCTTTGTTCCCGGACGAGCGTTTGCGCCTGGAATACGACGCGGTACCTTACGGCGAAATGGCACCGCGGATCATCGATCTGGTCTCGCCCATCGGCAAGGGCCAGCGCGGTCTGATCGTCGCTCCGCCCAAAACCGGCAAGACGGTGTTGTTGCAGCAGATTGCCCACGCCATCACCGCCAACCATCCGGAATGCTATCTGATCGTGCTGCTGATCGACGAGCGTCCAGAAGAAGTGACAGAGATGCAGCGCTCGGTGAAGGGAGAGGTGGTCTCTTCCACCTTTGACGAACCGGCGACGCGCCACACTCAGGTTGCGGAAATCGTCCTGGAAAAGGCCAAACGCCTGGTGGAGCACAAGCACGATGTGGTCATCCTGCTCGACTCCATCACCCGCCTGGCGCGCGCCTTCAACACTGTAGTGCCGTCTTCCGGCAAGGTGCTGACCGGCGGTGTGGATGCCAATGCGCTGCAGAAGCCCAAGCGCTTCTTTGGCGCCGCACGCAACATCGAAGAGGGTGGCAGCCTCACCATCATCGCCACGGCGCTGGTGGAAACCGGTTCCAAGATGGACGAAGTCATCTTCGAGGAGTTCAAGGGCACGGGCAATATGGAAGTACATCTCGACCGGCGTCTAGCCGAGAAACGTACTTACCCGGCCATCAACCTGAACAAATCCGGCACCCGTCGTGAAGAACTGCTGGTCCCTGCCGAGATGCTCAGCAAAATGTGGGTATTGCGCAAATTGCTCGCGCCCATGGACCCGGTGGAATCCATGGAGTTTCTGCTCGACAAGGTGCGCAGCACCAAAAATAACGCAGAGTTCTTTGACTCCATGAACCGTTGAGCGGGCCTGCTGGACGCCCGCCCCCTCCATCCCTATAATTCGCCTCTTTGTATCAAGGCCCGAGAGTAGCTAACATGAAAAGCAATATTCACCCCAAGTACGAAGAGATCACCGTCACCTGTAGTTGCGGCAACGTTTTCAAGACGCGCTCGACGGCGAACCGCGACCTGCATATTGATCTCTGCTCCGAATGCCATCCTTTTTACACGGGTAAACAGCGTGCGGTTTCCGCTGCGGGCCAGGTAGAGAAATTCCGCAAGCGTTACGGCGGCGGGCAGTAAATCGGGATGGTGGAGGCCGATCCTCAGGCGGATTTGCGGCGCCGGTCGCTGGACTATCACGCCCGTATGCCGGCAGGTAAGCTTTCCGTCGAGCCAAGCAAACCCTGCGCCAGTCCCGAAGACCTGTCTCTGGCGTACACGCCAGGAGTGGCGGCCCCGGTGCGGGAGATCGTCGCCGACCCGGATAAGGCTTACGACTATACGGCCAAGGGTAACCTGGTGGCCGTTATCAGCAACGGTACGGCAGTGCTCGGCCTGGGTAATGTCGGGCCGTTGGCGGGTAAGCCCGTCATGGAAGGCAAGGCGCTGCTTTTCAAGCGCTTCGCGGATATTGACGCGTTTGATATCGAAGTGCAGGCGCGCGACGCCGAACATCTCATCGACGTGGTGGCGGCCATCGCCCCAGGTTTTGGGGGTATCAACCTGGAGGATATCGGTGCGCCCGTATGTTTTCAGGTGGAAGAAGCCTTGCAGGCCATGCTGGATATTCCCGTATTTCACGATGATCAGCATGGTACGGCAGTGATCGTGGCTGCGGCGTTGCAAAATGCACTGGAATTGCAGGGTAAGGAGTTGGGTCGCGCCAAGGTCGCTATTGTGGGTGCTGGTGCCGCCGGAATTGCCATTGCGCATATGTTGCGGGCACTGGGGGTGGCGGATATCTTCCTGAGCGATTTGCATGGAGTGCTGCACAGCAAACGTACGGATCTCACCCAATGGCATAAACCTTTTGCTGTGGCACCCCAGGACTGGGATCTGGTGGCGATGTTGCGTGGCGCCGATGTAGTCATCGGCGTCTCTGCGCGCGGCGCCATTCCGGAAGCCGCGTTGCTAGCGCTGGCGCCCAAGCCGGTAATTTTTGCGCTCGCCAATCCCGATCCTGAGGTGGACCCCGCCCTGGCGCGGCGCCTGCGTCCCGACGCCATCATCGCCACGGGTCGATCGGATATGCCCAATCAGGTCAACAACGTGTTGGGCTTTCCCTTCCTCTTCCGCGGCGCACTGGATTGCCGGGCTCGGCAGATCAACCAGCCCATGTTGCTGGCGGCCGTGGATGCTTTGGCGAAGCTAGCGCGGGAGCCGGTGCCGGACGCTGTGCAGGCCGTTTACGGGCTGACTGCACCGCAAGGTCTGACCTTTGGTCCCGAGTACATTATCCCTAAAGCTCTGGACCCCCGCCTACGGCCGTGGGTCTCTGGCGCGGTAACCACTGCCGCCCGGGAAAGCGGCGTCGCGCGGCGCTGAGTCACGATGCGTCTCGCGGATCTGACGGTTCGCGATCTGCGATTCGCCTTCGGCCAACTGCTTGCCGCCATTTTGTTTTTTGCCCTTGTCTGGAAAATTCTTTCTCCCTTTTTGCCAGCCCTGGGCTGGGCCGCCATTCTTGTTTATGCGACCTGGCCGCTGGCTGGTCCCATGCGCCGACATTGGCCGCCCGTGCCGGCAGCAGTAGGCGCCACGCTCCTGTTGGCGCTGATTTTTATTCTTCCCGTAATTTTCCTGAGCATCAGCCTGGGGGCGGAGTTGCACCATGTACTGACCGATCTCGGTAGAGTGGATGCACACACGACCCTGGAATCAAGTCTGAATCGAATACCCTGGCTGCATGATCTGTTCGCGCAGATTCCTGCAGCCTGGAAGACGAAACTGATGCCCGGTGCCCTGACCCCCGACCTTTCCGCCTGGGCGGGGCGGCTGGGCAGCGTTGCGGGTGGGATCGGTCGTTTCGGTACTTTGCTTATACTTGTTCTCATCACCGCCTTTTTCTTCTACCGGCATGGTGAAGTGCTGGTGGACCAGTTGCGCCGTTTTGTCGGTCAGGTGCTGGGACAGCGGGGCGATGCTTATCTGCGGACGGTGGCCAGCACCATCCGTGCGGTGATTTATGGCATTCTGGCGACTGCAGTGGCGCAGGGGACGCTGTCGGGATTGGGTTACTGGGTGGCGGGGCTGCCCGCACCCGTACTGCTGGCTGCCGTCACCCTGCTGTTTTCCTTTATCCCCTTCGGTACCCCGCTGGTCTGGGGGGCTGCGAGCATCTGGTTGCTATCTCAGGGCGAGATTTGGGCGGGAGTGGGCCTGGCCCTGTGGGGTGCGCTGGTGGTGAGCTGGATCGATAACCTGATCCGCCCGCTGGTGATTTCCAACGCGGTACGGATTCCATTTCTGCTGGTTCTATTCGGGGTGCTGGGCGGCATTCTCGCCTTCGGCTTCCTCGGTCTGTTTCTGGGGCCGGTGCTGCTGGCCGTGCTGTTGGCGATCTGGAATGAGTGGTTGCGGCCAGCGCCTGCTGCGCCACAAGGTTGAATGTCCGCTCCATGCAGGCAGGCAGTTGTCAGCACAGATAAATGTATATGAGCATGTGTCCCAAAGCCCTTTGATCTGTCCTCAGAGGAAATACTCAGCGGATTTGCAGCCCGGCGAGCGTCTACTTCTTGGCCTGTCTCACGCCAGGCCCTATACTGCGGATACTAACCAGACGGTCAGTGTGCTTTTACTCGGCACCCTGCCATCCACGCCGCCATCGGGGTGGCATCCACGCGATGCATCCCGTTGCTGAACTTGCCACGAGGACCTCATGCGCTCCGATATGATCAAAAAAGGTTTTGAACACACTCCTCACCGCGCCCTGCTCAAGGCCTGCGGTGTCACCGACCAGGATATGGATAAGCCCTTCATCGGAGTGGCCAACTCGTTCATCGACATTATTCCCGGCCACGTGCATTTGCAGGAGTTCGGACGCATCGTCAAGGAGAACATCCGTGCGGCGGGGGGCGTGCCCTTCGAGTTCAATACCATCGGTGTGGATGACGGCATCATCATGGGTCACGACGGTATGCGTTACTCGCTCCCGAGCCGTGAGCTGATTGCGGACTCCATCGAGACGGTGGTGCAGGCCCATCATCTGGACGCGCTCATCTGTATCCCCAACTGCGATAAGATCGTGCCCGGTATGATCATGGGTGCGCTGCGCTGTGACGTCCCCACGGTATTCGTCTCCGGCGGCCCTATGGAGGCCGGTCATCTGTCTGACGGAACGGCGGTCGATCTGGTAACGGCGTTTGAGGCGGTCGGTCAGTTCAAGCGCGGGCAGATCACCCAAATCCGTCTCAAAGAGATCGAGGACAAGGCCTGTCCGACTTGCGGCTCCTGCTCCGGCATGTTCACGGCCAACAGCATGAACTGCCTGATGGAGGTTCTCGGTATCGCGCTGCCCGGCAACGGCACCATTCTGGCGACGGCGGCGGCGCGCCGCGACCTGGTGCGGCAGGCTGCGGATCGTGTGGTGGCGCTGGCCATGGCGGGCGGGCCGACCATGCGGCAACTGGTGGATTTCGATGCCATCGATAACGCATTTATACTGGACATGGCCATGGGCGGTTCCACCAACACGGTATTGCACACCCTGGCCATCGCCCGGGAGGCCGGTCTGGATTATCCCCTGGCGCGGCTGAACGATCTGGCGCAGAAGGTGGCCTACCTTGCCAAGATATCGCCCGCCCTGTCTACGGTGCATGTCGAGGACATCGGCCGCGCCGGTGGTATCCCAGCCATCCTCCATGAAGTCCACAAGCGCACTCCCGATGTGCTGCATCTGGATAAGCCGACAGTGAGCGGCCAAAGCCTGCGCGAGATCGTCTTGGCGGCGGCGGTCAAGGACAGCAAAATCATCCATTTGGCCAGCGATCCCATTTCCCCCACTGGCGGCTTGCGGGTGGTCTTTGGCAATCTCGCGCCGGAAGGCGGTATCGTCAAAATCGGTGCGGTATTGCCCGCGATGCGCAAGTTCTCTGGACCTGCGAAGATTTTTGAGAGTATGGAAACGGCGGCGGACGGTATTCTTGCCGGTGAAGTCGAGGCCGGTAATGTGGTGGTGATCCGTTATGAAGGCCCGAAGGGCGGCCCCGGAATGCCGGAGATGCTGACGCCTACCGCCAACATCATGGGTATGGGTCTGGGCGAAAGTGTGGCATTGATTACCGACGGCCGTTTCAGTGGAGCAACCCGCGGGGCCTGTATCGGCCACATCTCCCCGGAGGCGGCGGAGGGAGGCCCCATCGGTCTGTTGAAAGATGGGGACATGATTTCTCTTGACCTCGACAATGGCAAAATCCATGTCGACCTGAGTGACGAGGAATTGGCCGAACGCCGCAAACATTGGGCGCCGATAGAAAAGCCCCTGAAGTCACCGTGGTTGCGCCGGTATCGTAAGCTGGTGACTAACGCCGCCAACGGCGCGGTCCTGGAGTCCTGAGCATTCATGAGTAATGGTGAGCTGCATATCGGTGTCTATGTGGATGCCGAAAATATTCGTTATAACGGTGGTTATGCCATGCGTTATGATGTGCTGCGTCGCTTCGCCGGGCGGGAAGCGGAAGCGCGATTACTGCGCCTGAATACCTATATGGCGGTGGATGGCGAGCGCATGAAGCGTGATCGTGAGTACCGGGAACGGATTCGCGGTTATCAGCAGGCGGTGCGCGATCTTGGTTGGAAGATCATCGAAAAGCCGGTGCGCTGGTTCGTGGACGAAGAAGGCAACAGCATGTCCAAAGCCAATGCCGATCTGGATCTGGCGGTGGATGTGATGCTGCAATCCGAGCGCCTGGATCAGGTGCTGCTGGTCACGGGTGACGGGGATTTCCTGCAGGTGGTCCGCGCGTTGCAGAATAAGGGATGTCGGGTCGAGGTGCTGGCGTTCAGGAATGTCTCCAGAGAGTTGCAGTATGAAGCGGACGCTTTCTACCCCGGTTATCTGGTGCCCGGGCTGATTCCCACCCGTGGCGACGTGCGGGTGCCGTGGGGGGAAATAGGCTCACGCATTCGCGGTATCTGCATCCGCTGGGAGGCCGATCGCGGCTTCGGCTTCATCCGTTTTTTGACCGGTATTTCCGCCCGTTTGTGGGTGACCGATACCCGGCAGGAGGATTCTCCTTACGAGTCGGCCTTTGTCCACATTTCTGACCTGCCGCGCGAATTGGATATGGATGACCTCCCGAGTCGGGATATCATTCTGGAGTTTGATCTCGAGTCCAGTGAGACGGAAAAGGGCGGTTTCGTCGCCCGCCGCTGCACCGTGGTCAATCGCTATGATGGCCGCACCGGGGGCTTGTTGAAGCAGCCCGAGCGCATCTCCAGCACGGAACGGGGGGAGGATGCGGGGTTCGCCCGGCAGGACGAAGCCGAGGAGCATGAGGCGGTCGCCGAACCCTCCTGACGCCGCTTCGGTCTCTACAGGTTGCGAAAAAATACCTGACTGCGGCGCTGGAAGTTATAGAGCTGCTGCCGCGGCACCGGTAAATCCTCCAGGGCGCCGTGGTGGAAATTGCGTTCCAGAAACCAGTGGGTCGTCTGGGTGCTGAGCACGAAGATCCGTTCCAGTTTCTGCTCCCGCGCGCGTTCCTGACAGTAGTCGAGCAGCCGCTCACCGCGCCCCTGGCGACGATAGCGGCTGTCCACGGCGAGGCAGGCGACTTCGGCCATTCCCTGTTCAGGGAAGGGATACATGGCCGCGCAGCCGATGATCTTGCCGTCCCGTTCCATGACCACGAAGTGACCCGCTTCCATTTCGAGGCGTTCCCGGCTGCGCCGCACCAGCACCCCGCGCTCTTCCATGGGGCGAATCAGATCGAGGATGCCGGGGATATCGGCGACGGTGGCGGTCCGCAGATGCTCGAAAGGGTCCCGGGAAATGAGGGTACCGAGGCCATCGCGGGTGAAGAGTTCGCGCAGCAGGGCGCCATCCACATGCCGGGATATGAGATGGACACGATCCACCGTTCCGGCGCAGGCAATCGCGGCGCTGTGCAGATGCTCGCGCAGGCCGCCCTGAATATCATCCCGCTCCAGTAATTGCGGTAGTTCGGAAAGGGTGATCTGGCGTATCAGTTGCCCCTGTGCATCGGTCACACCATCCTCATCCATGAAAAATACCAGCTTGGCGGCGTGCAAGGCCAAGGCCGCCGCTACCGCCACTTCCTCTGCGCGGATGTTGAACAGGGTACCCGTCGGCGAGACGCCAATGGGGGAGAGCAGGATGATTTCGTCGGCGGCAAGATGGCGTTGGATGGCCTCTGTCGCTACCCTGCGTACCTGTCCGGTATACTGGTAATCCACCCCCTCCAGCACCCCAAGGGGCTGGGCGATGATGAAGTTGCCGCTGACCACCTGCAATCCCGCATGGGCCATGGGCGAGCCCATTTGTCCTTCAGACAATGCCGACTCCACCACCAGACGGGCACCGCCCACCGCTTCACGGAGTACCTGCATGGCCGCCAGGTCGGTGATGCGCTTGCCGTTGACCCGTTCGGTGCGGAGTTGGTGGGCCAGCAGTGCCGCGTCGATCTGCGGCCCGGCCCCGTGTACCAGGACGACATTGATGCCCAGACTGTTGAGCAGGGCGATGTCATGAGCGAGGCTGCGGATGCTGCCATCCGCCAGCGCGTCGCCACCGAAATTGATGACGAAAGTCTGTCCGCGAAAGCGATGAATGTAAGGCGAAGACTCGCGGAAACTGCGGACGAAGCTATCGGCTGGCATCTGAGCACGCCACCCCTAAAGGACATTCAGGGCGATGGCTGGGCGCTGTGTTTTGGGCTGGGTTTGAGCGGAAAACTCCTCCGGGCTATAGGCCTTGATCGACAGCGCGTGTATCTCCTGACGCACCGGGTCGGTGGCCGTATTGACCAGACGGTGACGTGCCAATGGGGGCAAGCCCGCGAACCGACCGCTGACAATGCGCACCTCGTAATGCCCGCCACCGCCGGACGACGCATGACCGCTGTGGGATTCCGTCCGGTCATTGATTTCCAGGAATTCCGGATTCAGGGCGTCACGCAATAAATTGCCGAGGATTTCTTTATTCATGGCAAAAATACTCCTTTATAAGGGCGAACACTGACATCTGTGTAAACACCGGCACTGAGATAAGGTTCGGCGGCAGCCCAGGCATGGGCATCTTCCAGCGAGTCAAAACGGGCAATGATCAGGCTGCCGGTAAACCCTGCTTCGCCCGGTTCTTCACTGTCTATGGCGGGGAATGGCCCCGCAGTCAGTAAGCGCCCCTCAGATTGCAACTGATGCAGGCGCGCCAGATGATCGCCCCGCGCCGTCTGGCGTTTGCCTAGGGAGTCGGCATTGTCCGTGCCAATGATGCAGTAATACATGAACCTTTTCCTGTTGGTGAGATGCATGCCCTAAAGCTGCCCCATTTGCGGCAAGTTGGCAACTGTCTCCGCTGATCAGAGGCTATGCCGACGAATCGCCATCCTTGGCCTCTTGCGGCAAAGCACGTGAGATCACCACCGCTTGAAAGAGTACGAAAATGACGGTGATGGCGAGCATGCCGAAAAGCTTGAAATCCACCCAGATACCCGTTGAAAACGCATAGGCCACGATCAGGTTCAGGACAGCACCGAAGAGAAAGAAGGCAATCCAGTAGCCATTGAGGCGCCGCCAGAAAGACAGGGGCAGCGCGGCTGGCAGTTGTCCGCCCATCAAGCGTTGGAGGAGCGGTTCCTCCCGCCAGTGGGTAAAGAGCAGTGCCGCCGCGAACAGCATATAGAGGATGCTGGGTTTGATCTTGATGAAGGTGTCGTTATGAAAATACAGGGTCAGGCCACCGAAGGCCAGGATCAGCAGGGTGGAGACCCAGGTCATGGTCTCCACCCGGCCCCGCCGCCACCACTGCCAGGCCATCAGTAGGATAGCGGCAACGATGAGCACTTCGGTGGCCATGTAGATCCCGTGAATCCGGTAGGCCACGAAAAAGAGGATAATGGGGAGGAAATCGGTAAGCAGTTTCATGACGCGCCACGGTAAATGGGGTTAAGCTTGCTCTATCTAATCACAGAAAGGAGTTCGTGGACAGTGGAACGTCAACAGGTGATTCAGGGTTTGGCCGCGCTTTTGGGGGATAACAGCAGTCATCCTCTGCCCGATTTTGCTGGGGTAAAGGCGGCGCGCTGGCGCCATCTGCCCCTCGGTGGCCGTCTGGAAGGGGTGGCGCGCGTGGATTTGCCGGAGATGGACGAACTGCTCGGTATCGAAGACACCAAGGCCGCACTGGACCTGAACACCCGCCAGTTTGTCGCCGGTTTGCCCGCCAATGACGCCTTGCTCTGGGGCGGGCGGGGCACAGGCAAGTCTTCGCTGGTCAAGGCGCTCTTGCGTCGCTATGCGGATCAGGGGCTGCGGGTGATTGAAATCGACCAGGACGGCATCCTCGACCTGCCGGAGATACTGGCGGCGCTGCAGGCGGCCGATCCGCGGCAGGCGTATCACTTTGTGCTTTTCTGCGATGACCTGTCTTTTGGTGCCGATGACCCCGGCTACAAGGCCCTCAAGTCGCTGCTCGACGGCGGTGTGGAGGCGCGTCCGGACAACGTGCTGCTCTACGCCACCAGCAACCGGCGGCATTTGATGCCGCGCCATTTCGCCGACAACGAGGAATATCACCGCCACGGGGAGGAAATCATTCCCGGCGAGACGGCGGAAGAAAAAATCAGCCTCTCCGAGCGCTTCGGCTTATGGCTGGGCTTTTATCCCTTCGATCAGGCTATGTATCTGGATATTTGCATTATCCATCTGCAGCGTCTGGGGGTGCAGACGCCGCAGGCGGAATGGCGGGAGGAAGCCCTGCGCTGGGCCTTGCAGCGCGGCTCGCGCAGTGGCCGGGTGGCACGGCAGTTCGCCCGTCACTGGGCCGGATCCAGGGCGCTGGCGGCACGATAGTGGTTCATCCTTCCGAACGTGGGCCTGGTTCACATAGAGCCCGGCCATAACGGAACTCCTCGTTTCAACGGGCGGATTGCGGCTGGTTGATCTCCTGGCTGATGATATGCAGCATCTGGGCATGAATCCGCAGGTTGCCGGCAACGATATCGCCGTTTTGCAGATAACCCTGATCACCCTGGAAGTCGGTGGCGACGCCGCCCGCCTCCTGCACCAGTAGCGCGCCGGCAGCGAGATCCCAGGGCTTGAGGTTGAACTCCCAGAAGCCGTCATAGCGGCCCGCCGCGACATAGGCCAGGTCCAGTGCCGCGGAGCCGGGCCGGCGGACACCCGCAGTCTTCAGCATGAAAGCCTTGAGGGTGGCGAGGTAGGTGTCCAGGTGGGAAAAGTCGCGGAAGGGAAAGCCGGTGCCGAGCAGGGCACCGTCCAGATCCTTGCGCTGGGCAATGCGCAGGCGGCGATCGTTGAGGTGTGCGCCACTGCCGCGGCTGGCGGTAAACAGCTCGTTATGCACCGGATCATAGATGACTGCATGCTCCAGGCGGTCAAAGTGGCGAACGGCGATGGAGACGCCGACCTGCGGCATGCCGTGGATGAAGTTGGTGGTGCCATCGAGGGGGTCAATGATCCACTCGAAGTCTTTATCGGAGATGCGGCTGCCTTCTTCGGCGAGGATGCCGTGCTCGGGGTAGGCGCGGCGGATAATCTCCACGATGGCGGCCTCGGCGCGCTGATCGACGTCCGTGACAAAGTCATTGTGCGCCTTGCTGGTGATGCTGATTTCATTGACCCGGTCGAAGCTGCGGTTGATGATATCGCCAGCTTTGCGGGCCGCACGAATGGCGGTAACGAGAATAGGATGCTGCATGGGAACCTTGTGCGAGGATGAGTCGGAATTGGGGGAGTATAAAGGAGAATGGCGGTGGCCGCACGGGCGAGGGCTGCGGGCATGATCGGGACTTCTTTGCACGGTTTGCGTATTGTCCTTGTTGAACCCAGTCACCCCGGCAATATCGGGGCGGCGGCACGGGCCATGAAGGTGATGGGGTTGCGCCATCTGGTGCTGGTCAATCCGCGCTTTTTCCCCGATCCGGAGGCCACGGCTCTTGCCTCCGGTGCCGAAGATATTCTGGAATCGGCGCAGGTCTGTACCAATCTGGACACGGCCCTGCAGGGTTGCCACAAAGTCTATGGCACCAGTGCCCGCGATCGTCGTATCCAGTGGCCCGTCGGCAATGCCCGGGAGGCGGCGGGAGAGATTCTCACGGATCTGATCACGGGGGATTGTGCTCTGCTCTTTGGCCGGGAGCGGACGGGGCTGACCAATGCGGAGATGGATCGTTGTCAGGTGTTGGTGCATATCCCCACGGCGGATGAATACCACTCCCTGAATCTGGGGCAGGCGGTGCAGGTGCTCGCCTATGAGCTCCACATGGCCGCCCTGATGGCCCTACCAGCGCAGGACGTACCCACAGAAGCAGTGCTGGAGCCGCCCGCCCCCATCGAGGATATGGAAGGCTTTTATGGGCACTTGCAGCATGTGCTGCGCTGTAGTGGTTTTCTGCAGGAGATTCGCGCTACCCGCATGATGCGTCGCTTGCGCCGTCTTTTTGACCGCGCCAGGCCGAGCCAGAACGAGGTGAACATCCTGCGCGGTATCCTTACCGAAATCGAGCGCTGGGCGTCTAAAGTGGACAGAAAGGATCAGGATAGTCTTTAATGCGGGGCTTGGTAGTGTGGCCGAGGCAAATACGGGGGAGTGTGGCTATGGGTGGACGCTGGCGGAGTGACCTCGACGCGGTTTTTGCGCGCGATCCCGCGGCGCGGACCCGTCTGGAAGTGTTGCTCACCTATCCCGGCGTTCACGCCCTGTTCCTGCATCGGATCGCTCATGCCCTGTGGCGTCACCGCTGGCGCCTGTCGGCGCGCAGTCTGGCGGCCTTTTCGCGTTTCTGGACCGGTATCGAGATTCATCCGGGGGCGCAGATCGGTAAGGGTTTCTTCATCGATCATGGAATGGGGGTGGTGATCGGTGAGACGGCGGAGATCGGCGACGATTGTACCCTCTATCACGGCGTGACCCTGGGCGGAACCTCCTGGACGCCGGGTAAACGCCATCCGACTCTGGGGCGTGGCGTCATCGTCGGCGCTGGTGCCAAGGTGCTGGGACCGGTCATTATCGGAGATGATGCGCGGATCGGCTCCAATGCGGTGGTGGTCAAGTCGGTGCCGGAGGGTGCCACCGTGGTGGGTATCCCTGGGCGGGTGATCAGCAAAGGGGAGCATACGGATAACTTCGAGGCCTATGGCCTGACCGGACAGATGCCCGATCCGGTGGCGCGGGCCGTGGAATGCATGCTGGAGCACATGCATCGCCAGGATGCGGAAATTGCGCAACTGCGGGATGGCTTGCAGCACCTGCAGCCGCAGGAGGGCATGATGCCTGTGGAGGAGATCGTCTGCGCCATCGAGGACGACGATGACGTGCCGGAAAACAAGGGAACGCGCGCGGGTAATACTTGACTAATTTGGTATAGATAGTAGGATGTCGTACAGGAGGGCACTGGACATGAAACTGACGACAAAAGGACGCTACGCGGTGACCGCCATGCTGGATCTGGCGCTCAATCAGCGTGGTGGCGTGGTGACCGTGGCCGATATCTCGCAGCGTCAGCGGATTTCTGTGGCCTATTTGGAGCAGCTCTTTGGGCGGCTGCGTCGTTATGGTCTGGTGGAAAGTGTACGTGGTCCGGGTGGTGGTTACCGGCTGGCCATGCCGGACGCGGAGATTTCGTTGACGCAGATTGTGGAGGCCGTCAATGAGTCCATCAGCACGACCCAGTGCGGTGGTGATCCGCAGCAGGGTTGTAAGGGGGACGGGCAGCAGTGCCTTACTCACGACCTGTGGGAAGAATTGGGAGATCGTATCGCCGAGTTTCTCGGGGGGATTACCCTTGGTCAACTAGTACAGAAGCAGCTGACCAAGGAGTTGATGCAGGCAGCTCCGATCGCGATGAGGGATAAAACACCACTGCGCCAGACGCATAACACCGCTTAAAACCGAGAGGTACAGGAAATGAACCAACCCAAAATCATTGAACTGAATATCGAGCAGCCTTTGCGGATCGATCCCAATCGTCCCATTTACCTGGACTATCAGGCGACGACCCCCGTCGATCCGATCGTTCTGGAACAGATGCTGCCCTTTCTGACCCATGACTTTGGTAATGCGGCCAGCCGTTCCCATCCCTACGGCTGGACGGCGGAGAAGGCGGTGGAGAAGGCGCGTCAGCAGGTTGCCGATGCCGTCCACGCCGACCCCCGTGAAATCGTCTGGACGTCGGGCGCGACGGAAGCGACCAATCTGGCTCTCAAGGGCGCGGCGCATTTCTACTCCGGCAAAGGCAGGCATCTCGTCACCCTGCGTACCGAGCACAAGGCGACTCTGGACACTTGTCGCCAACTGGAGCGCGAAGGCTTTGAAGTTACCTATCTGGAAGTACAGGAAGACGGTCTGGTCGACCTCCAGGCCTTTGAAGCGGCCCTCCGTCCAGATACCATCATGGCTTCCGTGCTGTATGTGAACAACGAAATCGGCGTCATCCAGCCCATGGAAGAAATCGGCAGGATACTGCGCGCCCACAAAATATTGTTCCATGTGGATGCGGTGCAGGCTCTGGGCAAGATCCCGGTGGATGTGGAGGCCGTCCAGGCGGACATGATGAGCCTATCCGGGCATAAGATTTACGGACCCAAGGGCATTGGTGCCCTCTATGTGCGGCGTAAGCCCCGGGTGCGGGTGGAGGCACAGGTGCATGGTGGAGGCCACGAGCGCGGCATGCGTTCCGGGACTTTGCCTACGCACCAGATCGTCGGTATGGGCGCGGCAGCCGAACTGGCCGTGCAGTCGATGGAGAGCGATGGCAAGCGTATCCGCCAGTTGCGTGACCGTCTGCTCAAGGGCATTCAGGAACGGGTGGAAGAAACCTATATCAATGGCAACATGGAACACCGGGTGCCGCACAACCTCAATATCAGCTTTGCCTTTGTGGAAGGCGAGTCGCTGATCATGGCGCTGAAGGAAATCGCCGTATCCAGCGGATCGGCCTGTACCTCGGCCAGCCTGGAGCCTTCTTATGTGCTCCGCGCCTTGGGCAAGTCCGATGAACTGGCGCACAGTTCCATCCGCTTTGGCATTGGTCGCTACACGACGGAAGAGGAAATTGACGCTACTATCGGACTGATTGCTGCGAAGGTGGACAAGTTACGGGAGTTGTCTCCCCTCTGGGAGATGCATCAGGAAGGCATTGATATCCACAGCATTCAGTGGGCCGCGCACTAAGGTCCTTACAAGAGGAGAACCATCATGGCATACAGTGAAAAGGTGATCGATCATTATGAACATCCCCGCAATGTGGGGGCACTGGACAAGGATGACAGCGGCGTCGGCACCGGTATGGTGGGTGCACCGGCCTGCGGCGACGTGATGCGTTTGCAGATCAGGGTGAACGGGCAGGGCATTATCGAAGACGCCAAGTTCAAGACCTATGGCTGCGGTTCGGCCATTGCGTCCAGCTCGCTGGTGACGGAGTGGGTCAAGGGCAAAACCCTCGATGAAGCGATGGCCATCAAGAACAGCCAGATCGCCGAAGAGCTGGAGCTGCCTCCGGTCAAGATTCACTGCTCCGTGCTGGCCGAAGACGCCATCAAGGCGGCGGTGGAGGATTACCGCAAAAAGCAGGGTGGCGCGCCGGTGGCTGCGCAACCGGAAATGGCCGGTGCCCAGGCGGCACACTAGGATACCGTCATGGCTTTGACCTTATCGGAAAGTGCGGCGCGGCAGGTACGCAAGAGTATTGCCAAACGCGGCAAGGGTGTGGGTATCCGCATCGGTGTGAAAACCAGCGGCTGCTCGGGGTTGTCGTATGTCATGGAGTTTGTGGATGTCCCCAACCCGGAAGATCTGGTGTTTCCCCATGATGACGTGAGTCTTTTCGTGGACCCCAAAAGTCTCATTTATCTGGATGGCACCGAACTGGACTTCACCCGCGAAGGCTTGAACGAGGGATTCCGTTTTAATAATCCCAACGTGAAAGATGCCTGCGGCTGCGGTGAGAGCTTTACGACCTGATGGTGGACTCCTGTTTCCGGTGCGGGGCGGAGTTGGGTGCTCCGCCCGCGCTTTGCGCTTCTTGCGGGGCGGTGCAGCCCTTCCGCGCGGACCTGTCCTTGTATGCGGTGGCGGGCTTGCCCGAAACGTATGACCTGGACGTGCAGACGCTGCGCACGCAAGTGTTGGCGCTGCAAAAAGGCCTGCATCCGGACCGCTTCGCCAATGCGGAACCGGCGGCAAGACGCTATTCCCTGGAGTGGAGTACCCGCCTTAATGAGGCCTTGGCCATATTGCGGGACCCCCTGCGGCGTGCCGATTATCTCCTGCAACGGCAAGGCGTGGACGCGTTGGGTGAGCAGGTGAAGGTCGCTGACCCGGAACTGCTGATGACCCAGATGATCTATCGCGAACGTCTGGAAGATCTGGTGGCGGCACGCGACCTGTCGGGCATGGAGGCTTTGCGTCAGGAAGTGGATACGGCAGCGACCGGGGTGGTGCAACGTCTCCGGAGATTATTGGGTGTTTTACCCTGTGTTGAGCCGGAAGCGGCGGGCGCGGCGCTGCGCGAGTTACAATTTCTCGATAAGCTTCTCGGCGAGATAGACCGCCGCGAAGAGCATTTGCAGAATGCCTGAGCGGCGGAACCTCCACAATCAGGGCGATATATCATGGCGTTAATGCAAATTGCAGAACCGGGCACGGCCGCTGATCCCCATCGGCGGCGGCTGGCTATCGGTATCGACCTGGGAACCACCCATTCGCTGGTGGCCTCCGTATTGTCGGCGGTGCCCACCGTCATGCGCGATCATGACGGTAAATATCTGCTGCCTTCGGTGGTGCGTTACCTCGGTGGCGGCGGTATTCACGTCGGCTATCCCGCGGTCGCCGCCGCCGGGCAGGACCCGCACAATACCATCGCCTCGGTGAAACGCCTGATGGGGCGCGGCCACGGCGATGTGCAGACTCTTGCCGGGCACTTACCTTACGACCTTGTTCCTGGAGAGGGTATGGTGCGCCTGCGCACGGTGGCGGGTGAAAAATCCCCCGTAGAGGTGTCTGCCGAAATATTGCGGGTACTCAAAGAGCGGGCAGTGGAAACCCTGGGTGGCGAACCGGAGGGCGCGGTGATCACGGTGCCCGCTTATTTCGACGAGGCCCAGCGTCAGGCCACCAAAGATGCGGCCCGTCTGGCGGGGCTGAACGTGCTGCGCCTGCTGGCCGAGCCGACCGCGGCGGCGGTGGCCTATGGCTTGGACAAGGGCAGTGAAGGCATTTTTGCCATCTACGATCTGGGCGGCGGAACCTTCGATATTTCCATATTGCGCCTACAGGCCGGAGTCTTTGAGGTGCTGGCGACCGCCGGTGATTCCGCACTTGGCGGTGACGATATGGATCATGCGGTGGCCGAATGGCTGATGCAGGAGGAGGGCGGTGATGCGTCCGATCCCCTCTGGCGGCGGCAGGTGCTGCAGCAGGCGCGTACCGCCAAAGAGGCGCTCAGTGCCGTAGACGAAACGATGATAGCGCTGACGCCTTCCGGTCGCGCGGCCCGCGAGATAAAGCTGTCGCGTGGCCAGTTGGAATCACTGATTCAGCCGGTGATCCAACGGTCCCTCCCGGCTTGTCGGCGGGCGCTGCGGGATGCCGGGTTAAAACTGACTGATATTGACGGTGTGGTGCTGGTGGGCGGCGCCACCCGTGTCCCCGCCGTGCGCGCGATGGTGGAGGCGTTCTTTCAGCAGAAGCCGCTGACGGACATCGACCCCGATCAGGTGGTGGCCCTGGGTGCCGCCATTCAGGCCGATGCCCTGATAGGCAATCAGCGTGAAGATTTGTTGCTCATGGACGTGCTGCCACTGTCCCTTGGTCTGGAGACCATGGGCGGACTGGTGGAGAAAATCATTCCCCGCAACACCCCCATTCCGGTGGCACGGGCGCAGGAGTTCACCACCTTCAAGGATGGTCAGACGGCCATGAGCGTCCACGTCGTGCAGGGGGAACGCGATCTGGTGCAGGACTGTCGTTCGCTGGCGCGCTTCAGTCTGCGCGGCATTCCCCCCATGGTGGCCGGTGCCGCAAGGATTCGCGTGACTTTTCAGGTGGACGCCGATGGCCTGCTGGCGGTGCGTGCAGAGGAAACCAGTACGGGGGTGCGTTCGGAAGTTGTCGTCAAACCGTCTTATGGTCTGAATGATGAAGAAATCGCCAGGATGTTGCAGGACTCGTTCACCCATGGCGCCGAAGATGTGGTCAGACGACGCCTGTCAGAAGCCAAAGTGGAGGGTGAGCGCGTGCGCGAAGCCTTGCGTACGGCTTTGGCCGCCGATGCCGACCTGCTGGATCCGGCGGAGCGGGAAGCCCTGGACAAGGCCAGTGCCGCGTTGATCAATGCCTTGTCGGGTGACGACGCCGGCGTGATCACCGCCGCCGCGGAGGCGGTGGAAACCGCCGCGGAACCGCTGGTGCAGCGGCGTATGGACAGTGCCCTGCGCCGCGCCATCACCGGCCGTTCCATTGACGATCTGGGAGATTGAATGACAAAAATACGCGTCCTGCCGAACCCGGAAGTCTGTCCCGAGGGGGCGGAGTTCGACGCTGAGCCGGGGGAGACCATCATCACCGCGGCGCTGCGCAATGATATTCACATTGAGCATGCCTGCGAGATGTCCTGCGCCTGCACTACCTGTCATGTGATTCTGCGCGCGGGTTTTGACAGTCTCGTCCCTGCGGAAGAAAAAGAAGAGGATTTGCTCGATAAGGCCTGGGGCCTGGAGCCGACCTCCCGCCTCAGTTGCCAGGCGAAAGTGACGGATACCGAACTGGTCATCGAAATCCCCAAATACACCATCAATCTGGAAAAGGAGCGGCACTGATGCGCTGGACCGACACCTCGGAGCTTGCCATTGCCCTGGATGAAGCCCACCCGGACGCCGATGTGGCCCATCTGCGTTTCACCGACCTGCACCGCTGGATATTGGAACTCCCTGATTTTGAAGGCGAGCCCGAAAAGTCCAGCGAAGGCATCCTCGAAGCCATCCAGATGGCCTGGTTGGCGGAGAAGGACTGAGTCAGGCCGCACACTATGGCCGAAAAAAAAGCCCTCATCGCCCTCTCGGGAGGAGTGGATTCTGCCGTAGCGGCCCTGCTTATGCAGGAGCAGGGCTACGAACTCACCGGTGTGACCATGCGCCTGTGGCCCAGGAGCCGCTGCTGCGATGAAAAAGATATCGAAGACGCCGCCGAGATCTGCGCCCGTCTAGGGATTCCCTACACGGTGCTGGATTATCGCGAGGCGTTCCGGCGTCAGGTGGTCGACGTGTTTGTCGCCGAATATCAGGCGGGGCGCACGCCCAATCCTTGTGCGCGCTGCAATCAGTTCCTCAAGTTCGATGCCCTGCTGGCGGAGGGCGAAAAGTTGGGCGCCACGATGCTGGCGACGGGCCATTATGCGCGGCTGGCGGAAACCTCCTCGGGTACTGCTCTGCTGCGTGGCCGTGACGATGCCAAAGATCAATCCTATTTTCTTTTCGCCATTGCTGCGGGGATATTGCCCCGCCTGCGCTTTCCCGTGGGTGGCATGAACAAGGACGAGGTGCGCGCCGTGGCCCGAAAGCATGGCCTGCCCGTGGCCGCCAAGCAGGACTCACAGGATATCTGCTTTGTCCCGGACGGCGACTACCGCCGCTTTCTGGAGGATTACGCCGGGCTGGACATGGCGCAGGAAGGAGAGATGGTTGACAGCAGCGGGCAGGTGCTGGGCCAGCATCCGGGTACGCTCAACTTCACCGTAGGGCAGCGCAAAGGACTGGGTGGCGGCAGTGACCAGCCGCGCTATGTCCTTGCGCTGGACTCAACCAGGAACCGGGTAATCGTCGGCAGAGAGGATGAGCTCTACCGCAATGTGGTCAGCCTGGCCGAGTGCAACTGGCTGGCGGATTTATCCCCCAACGAAACCCATGCCGTGACCGCAAAACTGCGTTACCGCTCCCGCGCCGAGTCGGCCACGCTGCACCTGCTCTCCGATGCCCGGGCCGAACTCCGCTTTCCCGAGCCGCAACGCGCCGTTACCCCCGGTCAGGCTGCCGTCTGCTACCTAGGTGAGCGCCTGCTGGGCGGAGGCTGGATTCAGGGCACGGAATAGTCCGCTGGCGCGCCGGGGTCAGGATATACCCAACAGGTGCTGTATTTCCGGTAACATGCTCTGTACGCATTTTTTCCCCTCCGTGATGGCTTCGCCGGCGCGATAAAACTCCAGTAAGCCAATGTGGGACAGCTTCGGAGAAAGCAGGATATCCGGAGGATCTCCGGCCATGCGGCTTCTGGTGATTCTGTCCTGCATGATATTCACCGAGCCGGCGATGGCATCAAAGAGGCTGGGTGGTTGCTCCTCATCGCCTGTCGCCGGAAATATCGAGGCTGTATATGCAGTGATCAGGTCTGATATTTTTCCGGTAACGCCGGTATCCTGTGTTTTTATGACTTTGTTATTTTGAAGGTGTTTTCCAACGATATCATCGTTCAACGTTACGGCAATAACGACATCGGCGCCAAGAGCCCGACAGACCGAAACGGGGACGGGATTCACCAATCCGCCATCTATGAGCCACCTGCCGTTGTTCTTGACTGCCGGAAAGAGGCCGGGCATGGATATGGACGAAAAGACGGCATCCAAAATGGAACCATCCGTCAACCAGATCTCGCTTCCGGTTTGCAATTCGGTTGCTACCGATGCATATTTTTTGTTAACTATGTCCTCTATTTTTGAGTCATCATCTGCCACATATTTATTGAGGAAATAATGTAGCCGCTCTTTATTGACAAAACCATTCAACGACATGTTGATGGCAAAAAATTTGGCTGTTTCAAGCTTGGTCAGTGAACAAACCCATTTCTCCAGCTTCTCAAGATTGTTGGAAACATAGGATGCGCCGACCAGCGCGCCTATGGACGTACCACAAACGATATCCGGTACGATTCCTTGATCACTCAGCGCGCTTATCACCCCTATATGCGCCCACCCGCGGGCCGCGCCGCTGCCAAGAGCCAGGCCAATAGTCATGCTGATCTTCACCTCCCATGCGTTTTTGACGCCACAACGTAAGCGGTAACTGAGCGGCGTATCTTGCGGCTTAGTACGAGATATTATAGAGATGTAACAGATGCCTCCCTCTACAGGACCGGCTGCGGGGCGCTCCAGAAGGGAGTCCCCGCTTGAACCGGACGGCATCAAGGTGCCAAGGTGGAAATTTATCCACGATAAGGACAAGGAGGACTCGACATGCAGGTTACAACTTATGGACTGGTTTGGCAAAAAAGGTCATGCAACTGCATTGGGTAGACATGGAGACGGGTGAGATTCACCGCAAACGAGGGTGTTCTGAATTTTGTGTAAACGGCGTTTTCATTTAACGTTGTGGCATCCCCCCGGTGTCAGCCTAGTTGTCGCCTTCCTGAAATGGCGTATCACGAAATGAGGGGGGCCGAGATTTGGGGCAACAGTTTAAGCGTGTTTTCTTGGTAAGGAGGAGGCGAAGAGCGCAAAATTGGAAGTTTCGTGAGGACTACACCAGACAGAACGCCTCCTTCTGTCTGGTGAGCGCCGTGCCCTGAGCTGCGGACGGCCCGGTTTTGCGGGGTTCATGGTCCACCTGCTTGGTGTCATTATAAGACAAAACGGTGAGGTTGCTTATTCAGGCCACCAGTCAGCCAAAATCTGAGCGTTTATATTCCAAGGGCAAGTGTCAGGGAACGTCGACAATGGAAGTCCTGTCTCTTCCGCTGCTTCGTCTGTCGCGCTTGTCCATGTTTCGGGTAATGAGTAGCGCAGAAAGTTATCGAGACTTGGAGAGTCCTTGAGGATGAGGGCTATCTGCTTTCGTTGCTCTTTGATGGTCTGGGACCAGCTCTGCGAGCGTTTTTCCGGCTGCCATTGCCATTTGGCGATGTGCACAAGCAGTTTCTCCAGGCGACTGATGATTTCGCGGCGATCCCTCTTACCCATGGATTCCAATTCCTCTGCGACGTTGTTCCAGTCCATCCAGTCCGGCTTGCGACGGCGCAAAAGGTCTGCCTGCTCCATAGTCCATACATAGAAGTCCTGATCGTACAGATTGACGGGCGTTTCGAGCTTTATTGCTGTTCCCATGGTCACGCCTCCTGTTGGGCATGCTTGATGCTGTAAAGCATCAAGCATGGCTCCAGCGTCTGTCAAGGTAGATACCGACTTGGTCCCGGCCCAGTCCTCTGATATTGACGGCGCCAACCATACGCATTTAGACTGGTCTAAGACTGGTTGAAAGATGAAGTGTCTGATATGTCCGAGATTGGCGCCTATGAGGCGAAGACGCATTTGTCCGAGATTTTAGAGCGGGTGCGCAAAGGGGAATGTTTCACCATCACCAAGCATGGGCAGGCGGTGGCCGAGTTGCGGCCGCCCATGGGCCAGGGATTGGAGGAACGGCGGGCCGCCGTGGCGCGCATGAAGGTGTTCCAGGCCAGCCATGACTTGGGGGGTGTTTCGTTGCGCGAGTTGATCGATGCGGGACGCAAATACTGATGGCTTTTGTCGCGGATGCTTCCATGACCCTCGCTTGGTATCTTCGGGATGAAAATGCCGAAGTCGCCAACCGGGTGCGGGAGCGGCTGTTGGGGGAGGGCATTTGCGTTCCCGCGCATTGGGCGTTGGAAATCTGCAATGCACTGTTGGCCGCCGCGCGGCGCGGTCGCATCACCATGCAGGAGCTGCGCGAACTGGTGCCCGACCTGCGCCTGCTGCCGGAGACCATTGACCATCAGACGGATGCCGCGGCGTGGTCTGCCACCTTGGATCTCGCCGAGGAGCACCGCCTGACGATCTACGACGCCGCTTATCTGGAACTGGCCTTACGGCGGAAGCTGCCACTTGCGACACTGGATAAGCAGCTTCATGGAGCTGCTCTCGCCCTGGGCATTGCGCTCGTGCCAGAGATAAAAAATGGCGACCGCTAGACCGGGAAAACCATGAACACCGCCACCATCGTCCAGAAACTCTGGAACTACTGCAATATCCTGTGGCACCAGCGGCTTTCTGTCGGCGGCGCACGATCGACTACGAAGATCTGGTCAGCCGCGACAAGGCGAGCCTGGACATTGTCTGGCTCAGGGACGAATCCCTGGAGGATGCAGAGAATCTGCCTGCCCCCGTACTGATCCTGCAGGAAATCATGGAGGATCTGGAAGGGGCCTTGGCGCAGTTGCAGGAAATGGCGGGAGATTTGGGGGCCACTTCAGGCACTACCCGTTTTCACGGAGCAGGTCGTAGATTGCTGCGGCATTCCCGCGAAAGCGCTCGCCGTGGGCGTAGATGGTCAGGCGCTGATCCCGCGCGTAACCGACAAGGGTAAGATTGTGGGTCTGTGCAATCTGGATCGCCAGACTGCTGACTCCGGAGATCGCCGCTACGATGGGAATCTGAAAGCTCAAGGCCTTGAGGGCAATCTCAAAAGTCAGCCGCGAAGACACGCCCAGCAGGATATTTCCGGAAGGCGGCCATCCCTGCCGGAGCGCCGCGCCGATGGTCTTGTCTACGGCGTTGTGGCGGCCGATGTCTTCCCGCACCAGGGTCATGCCGTTGGTGGCGGCCAGGACGGCGGCGTGAGCGGTCCCGGTATGCCGGTTCAATCGCTGATGAGCGCGCATCTCCTGGAGCAGGTCGTGCACCAGTGCGGGTTCCACACAGACATCGTGGTCTATGGGTGCGAAGGGGACGAGGTCCTCGAAGTTCGGGGTGCCACAGAGACCGCAGGCGCTGCCGCCGATCACCAGACGCCTTTTTCGGGCGGCTCTGGCTTCGGCCTCCGCCGAAACCTGCAGGTAGAGGGTCAACCCTTCCGGAATACAGACAGACTCCCAGGTGATGATATCGGCGATCGACCGGATCACCCCCTCACCGTAAAGGAACCCCATAAAGAAATCTTCCAGATGATCGGGGGTGATCATCATCACCGCATAGGGCTTGCCATTGAGGATCAACGAAACCGCCATTTCCTCCAGGATGGCTTCCTCGCATTTCACTGAACGGTACGCGCCGTCCATGCGCCTGGCCGGAGACCATACTATTCCGTTGCCGCCTGCATCTGTGCGCACAGGGTCCTCCCTTCTGGTGTCAGCGTGATGACGGTTCTGCCCCGTTGTTCTTCCGGGCGAACATAATGGAGCCCACCCCATTGTTCCGAGTTTCCCAAGAGCAGAAGCAGGCGCTCCATCTGGCTGCGGGGAAGGCCGAAAGACTTGCAGGCTCTGGCCACCGATACCGGCCCTTCCGTGCAAAGCATCCGGAGCAAGGCAATGGCCAAATCCTCCGGAGCGGCTTCTGGTGTATGCCGGTCGTTCCCCGCCTTGCGGTCAGGCGACATGGTGTTGGTCTCCCTTTGCCCGTGCCAGGGTCACCGGGATCGATTTGGATGTCGGCGTGCGGGCGCGATCGGCGTAACTGGACAGGGGCACCAATATGTTCAATTCCGGGTAATAGCCCGCAAGCATTCCTTTGGGAATATCGAACGCAACCAGCAGGAAGTCCCGCGCCACACGTTCACCGTCTGTCCAGTGCGAGGTGATGTCCACCCGGTCGTCGGCCTGAAAACCCATGTCCCGAATATCCTCCGGATGCATGAAACACACGTTGCGCAGGCCGGATACGCCGCGATAGCGGTCATCGTAACCGTAGATCGTGGTGTTGTACTGATCGTGGCTGCGAATCGTCATCAGGGTGAAGAGCTTTTCGGAGGTCTGCGGCACAAAATGGTCATCGGCGATGGTGGACAGCGCCTTGGCCAGAAAATTCGCCTTGCCGCTGGCAGTGGGCCATACCCGTGAACGGGGAGGCAGATCCAAATGAAATCCCCGTGGTTTATGGACTCGGGCGTTGAAATCCTCGAAACCCGGCACTACGCGCGAAATGCGGTCGCGAATGAGGTCATAGTCTCCCATGAGTTGCAGCCACGGGGTGGGGCTGAGCGGCAGGGTCGCCCGCGCCAGACGCGCCACGATGGCACATTCCGACAGCAGGGAAGGGGAGGCCGGTTCGTTCATCCCCTGGGAGATGTGCACCATGCAGAAGGTGTCCTCCACGGTTACCCCTTGGGGACCGGTTTTCTGGATGTCGATCTCCGTGCGTCCCAGGCAGGGTAAAATCAAGGCCTGTTCGCCGTGGACGATGTGGGACCGGTTGAGTTTGGTGGTCACATGCACCGTCATCGCGCAGCGCCGGAGCGCGGCGTGGGCGCGCGCCGTGTCGGGTGTAGCATTGGCAAAATTGCCACCCAGCCCGAAAAAGAACCTGGCTCGCCCATCCTCCATCGCTTCGATGCTGGCTACCGTATCGTAGCCGTGCTCCTGCGGCGGCGTAAAATGGAACTCCGCCCCGAGGCGTTGCAGAAACGCCGGGGAAGGTTTCTCATATATCCCCATGGTCCGGTCACCCTGCACATTGCTGTGACCGCGAATCGGCGAGGGGCCGGCGCCCGGTTTGCCGATGTTGCCCTTGAGCAGCAGCACGTTCAGGAACATCTGGATGGTGGCCACCGCATGCTTTTGCTGGGTAACGCCCATTCCCCACGTAAATATGGCGGCCTGTCCCTGATCATAGATGTGCCCGATCTCCTCCAGATCGTGGCGGCTGAGGCCGCTCTGTTCCTCGATCTCTGTCCAGGGCGTGTTCATGACCAGATCGCGGAAATCGTCAAACCCCTGGGTATGCTCTTCGATAAACGCCTGATCCGGGTTCCCGGACTCCAGGACGGTGCGGGCGATTCCCATGGCAAGGGCGTAGTCACCGCCGCTTCGGGGCTGATAGTAGTGGCTGGCGATGGGGGTGGCGTGATTGGTGAGCATCTCTACCGGATGCTGGGGATGCAGAAATCGCTCCAATCCGCGTTCATGCAAGGGGTTGAAGACCAGGATCTGCGCACCCCGCTTGGATGCCTCACTCAGCGTAGCCAACATACGTGGCGCACAGGTCCCGGGATTATGACCGAACATCAGTATGGTATCGGTCAGTTCAAAATCATCCAGGGTTACCATGGCCTTGCCCACTCCGATGGATTCGGGCATGGCCAGGCTGGTGGGCTCATGGCACATGTTGGAACAGTCGGGGAGATTATTGGTACCGAATTCCCGCACAAAGAGCTGATATAAAAATGCCGCTTCATTGGAGGTGCGCCCAGACGTGTAAAATATGGCCTCGTCAGGGGATGCCAGGGCATTGAGTTGCGCGGCGATCCGCGCAAAAGCGGTATCCCAGCTAACGGGCACGTAGCGGTCACTCTGCGGATCGTAAGCCATGGGCTCGGTCAGACGCCCCTGCTCTTCCAGAAAATAGTCCGTTTGCTCCGCCAGCCAGGACAGGGTGTGCGCTGCAAAAAAATCTGCGGTCACCCGTTTTCCGGTAGCTTCGGCGGCGACGGCCTTGACCCCGTTCTCACAGAACTCGAAGCTGGAATGCGCCTCGGGATCTCCCCAGGCGCAACCCGGACAATCAAAACCTTCCGCCTGATTCATTTTGAGGAGCAGGGCGGCACCATCCGCCAGCGCGTGTTCCTGACGCAAGCTGCGCAGCGAGGCACGCAGGGATCCCCAGCCTCCCGCCGGTTGTTGGTAATGGGTGATCTTGAACGAAGACATAATCCCTCCCGAATGATCGAAATATACAGGACAGCACCACCGTCCATTGCGACTCATGGTATAATGACAATCCACTAGCAGTTTCCGCGCCAGGGCTGCACGATCTGGTTGATTGTTATATCTCCAAACACTTATTTGACTCGGTATTCCCCCAGAACCAGACTGTTGGTAAACCGGATGAAGGTGGATAGACGATAATGTCTCATTATGATACGGATCCATCAATGGATAATGACTATATAACCCATGCCTGGGATCGTTGCACCGGACAATATCGGTTGGACGCGCATGATGCCCCAGAACTGCAAAGACTGGATGCGGGCAACCTCGGGCGACTTCTTGAGGAACAGCATCTTTTTGTAGAGATCGGATCTGCGGAAATGGCCCGTCTGATTCAGCAGATGTTGCGATTTTCCGAGGATGCCCTGCTACCGTCACCAGACTGTACATTGCTGTTGCTGGATGCCGGCGGCATCGCGCTGCATGCTGTCGGGACGGAAATCGGGGGCGGATGTGATGCCCGCTATTCGGGTATGGACGCCGGATTCATATGGCGGGAAGAGTATGTCGGGGTAACCGGACCGAGCCTTTGTCTGCATGACATGAAGCCCCGCATGGTCCACCGGGAAGAGCATTTATTCAAGAACTTTGTGGAGATGGCGTGCTGCGCGATGCCCATTTGGGCGCCATCTGGCGCACTGCTGGGGGTGATCGATTCAACCTATTCCCGCAGCGGTTATGTGAAGTCGGCGTATGTCTCGGTCATGCCGCTGTTGGCACAACTGGCACGGCGGATCGAAATGAAATATTTCGCCCGGAGTTATCAGGACCATATCATACTGTCGGTGAGCAGGATGAACGATTATACCGACCATGATGACGAAGCATTGTTTGCAATTAACGAGAATGGCGTCATTATCGCGGCGGAATTCGCGCTGACAAAAGGCACCATCGCTGACGCCAATGGCCGTCTTGTCGGTGCGAACGTGCGGGATGTGTTCGATGTCTCGCTGGACAAGATGCTGGACGATCACCATCGTGCGGAAAAGTCGCTCTTCAGACCCCAGCTTCGAAATGCCGGAGGGGGTGATAGTCTGCGGGTATTTTCGCTGCCGGACAAAGTGCCGTTCAGGGCTGTCGTGAACGGCATTCTCGGAAATGCACCGCATTCCAGGGACGCAGCATCGGTTCAGGTGCACGATTCCCTGCGGGCGTTATCGAGTGGCGATGCCGTGGTATCGGAAAATATTGGTCGTATCCAAAAGGTATTGAACAAAAATATCAGCATTCTGCTGCTGGGCGAAACCGGTACTGGCAAAGATACGTTTGCGCGCGCCATACACTGCGCCAGCGATAGAAGAGATAAACCTTTTGTGGCGATCAATTGCGCAGCCATACCCGAATCGCTCATTGAGAGCGAACTATTCGGGTATGAGCCCGGCTCCTTTACCGGGGCGAGCCGGGTGGGCAAGCAGGGTAAGGTGATGGCCGCCAATGGTGGCACGTTGTTCCTCGATGAAATCGGAGACATGCCCGCCGCGCTTCAGGGACGCCTGCTGCGAGTTCTCGAAGAACGGGAGGTCACCCCTCTTGGGACCACCAAAGCCAGCCCCGTGGATATTCGGGTGATCAGTGCAACCAATAAGTCGATCGATGGTCTGGTGCAGCAGGGAAGCTTTCGGACGGACCTGCTTTATCGGATCAACGATGTCGTGCTAAGCCTGCCGCCACTGCGGGAGCGGAGCGATAAAATCCGGCTTATGGAAACCATTTACCAACAGGAATGTGGCGTATCTGAAATGGAGATATCAGCGGAAGCACGGAATATTTTTCTGGGTTATTCCTGGCCGGGTAACATCCGCGAACTTCGCAGTGTGATGCGTACTGCCCTGGCACTGAGTGATGGCAAGCTCATCCGGTGTGAAGACCTGCCAGACCGGTTGGTGACCGGCGAATGGGCCGCTGGCCGCGTAACGACACCGGCGAACACACCACTATGGAGTGATTGCGATGCGCTGGAGCGAAACCGAATTCTCGCGGAGCTGGAGCGTCACCACTGGCGCGTGATCGATACCGCGAAATTCCTCAAGGTCAGTCGTAATACCTTGTACCGTAAAATGCGCCGGTATGGCATTATGGACGCTAACGCATAAAATTGGTGTCCATTGCATCCATGCGGTCTTATGGAAGGTGCGCCAAGCAGGACAGCCTGCTTTTCCATGCGTCATTTCATCGGAACATTCTTGCATCGTTTTTCCCTGGTGCCGGTTATGATGTAACTGCGGCAGAGCCGGGCCAGATGCGCGGCCCGTGTGACATTATGTCATCTTCATATGAACATTATGTGCAGCATCGGGCCGGATAACAGGATCATGGCGACATGATGGACCATGCCTCTTCCCCCTAAAACCACATGTAAATCCGTTGGTACATAATGGCACAATAATTGCTAATAATTTGTGGATCCGGATTCCATGTCTTGAAAAGTTTTTTGCCACACCATGGTCCTTGGGCGTCGGTTGGTGCTCAAGCATATAACCGTTGAATTCTGCTTAGGAGGTATTGGATATGCCAAGCTCGGTTACCATTCATCCGTCTGTTGATCATGGGGTCACGGCGGGATCGTCCCATTTTCATGGCGGTACCTTACGTTGCCATTGCACCCATAACCCGGTGCTGGTGGAGGTGAAGTCGCAACTGGCCCACAATCATGCATGTGGCTGCACCAAATGCTGGAAGCCCAAAGGCGCCAAGTTTTCGGTGGTTGGGGTCGTGCCCAGGGATTCGGTCACGGTGCTGGAGAACGGCGATAAACTCCATGTGGTCGATCCGAGTGCGGTGATTCAGCGCCACGCGTGCAAGGCCTGCGGCGTTCACCTGTTTGGCCGCATTGAAAATAAAGACCACGCGTTTTATGGTCTGGACTTCGTTCACTCCGAACTGTCGCCGGAGAAGGGCTGGGCGGCCCCCGAATTCGCGGCTTTCGTCTCGTCGGTCATTGAAGGCGGTATGGCGGCACCGTCGGAAATGGCGGGAATCCGCGCGCGGCTGACGGAACTGGGACTGGCGCCCTATGACTGCCTGTCGCCACCGCTGATGGATGCGTTGGCTACCCACGCCGCCAAGCAAAAAGGTGTGCTCAAGGAAGCCTGATGATATCGCGGATCCGCCCCATGGTGCGCCCGACCGAAAATGCGGTGGCACCGAAGGCGGGGTTTCAGCAAAAATTCTTACCAGGAGTCTACAGTCATGGATGTTCGCGCAGCAGTCGCCTTTGAGGTGGGTAAACCACTGGTCATCGAAACCGTGCAACTGGACGGTCCCAAGGAGGGTGAGGTACTGGTGGAGCTCAAGGCCACCGGCATCTGTCACACCGACCATTTCACCCTTTCCGGTGCAGATCCCGAGGGTCTGTTCCCGTGTATCCTCGGTCATGAAGGCGCCGGGATCGTCGTCGACGTTGGCCCGGGCGTGAAGAGCGTCAAAAAGGGCGACCACGTCATTCCCTTGTATACCCCGGAATGTCGCGAATGCGAGTATTGTCTCTCGCGGAAGACCAATCTCTGTCAGAAGATTCGGACGACCCAGGGGAAGGGCCTGATGCCCGACGGGACCACGCGCTTTTCATTCAAAGGCAGGCCGTTGTTCCATTACATGGGTTGTTCGACCTTCGCCAATTATACCGTGATGCCGGAAATCGCCCTGGCCAAAATCCGGGAGGATGCCCCCTTTGACACCAGCTGCTATATCGGCTGCGGGGTAACCACGGGCATTGGTGCCGTGGTGTTTACGGCGAAGGTGGAACCGGGTGCCAATGTAGTGGTTTTTGGGCTGGGCGGCATCGGCCTGAATGTGATTCAGGGCGCCAAACTGGTGGGCGCCAACATGATCATCGGGGTGGATATCAATCCGGCCCGGGAGGCCATAGCTCGGAAGTTCGGCATGACGCATTTCGTCAATCCGAAGGAGGTGGAAGGCGACCTCGTATCGCATCTGGTCGAACTGACCCATGGCGGTGCGGATTACAGCTTCGAATGCATCGGCAACGTAAAAGTCATGCGCCAGGCGCTGGAGTGCTGTCATAAAGGCTGGGGTGTTTCCTGTATCATCGGTGTTGCCGGCGCTGGCCAGGAGATATCGACGCGCCCCTTCCAGTTGGTTACCGGGAGGCGGTGGATCGGCAGTGCGTTCGGCGGCGCCCGGGGGCGTACCGACGTTCCGAAAATTGTCGACTGGTACATGGAGAAGAAGATCAATATCGACGACCTGATCACCCATCGTCTCAAACTGGAAGATATCAACGAAGGGTTCCATCTTCTGGAAACGGGGCAATCCATTCGCAGCGTGGTGGTGTATTGATGGCTCCGCTAGAAATACGGGAAGAGCATCGCTGCTTTGGTGGACGCATGGGTTATTATACCCATGCGTCCAGTGCCACGGGGGTATCCATGAATTTCGCGGTGTACCAGCCGCCCCAGGCGTTGGGCGGTGTCCTGGTCCCGGCCCTGTATTACCTGGCGGGGTTAACCTGCACCGAAGAAACGTTCATGATAAAGGCTGGCGCGCCGCGCTTGGCCGCTGATCTGGGGTTGATGCTGGTCGCCTGCGATACCAGTCCCCGCGGACTGAACATCCCCGGCGATTCTGATACCTGGGACTTCGGCGTGGGGGCAGGGTTTTATCTCAACGCAAGAATGCTGCCCTGGACGCGGAATTACCGGATGGGCAGTTATGTCGATCATGAGCTGCCAACCTTCATCGAAGAACATTTCCCGGCCTCTCCGGAACGCCGGGGCATTTTCGGGCACTCCATGGGCGGTCACGGGGCGCTGGTGCTCGCTTTGCGCAATCCGCAACACTGGCACTCGGTATCGGCATTCTCGCCCGTCTGTCACCCCAGCACGGTGCCCTGGGGAGAAAAAGCCTTTGGGAATTATCTGGGACCTGATCGTGAGCAATGGCGGGAATGGGATGCCAGCATGCTGATGCGCCAGCGTCCCTATCCTGGCGAGATACTGGTGGACCAGGGGGAAGCGGATCCTTTTCTTGCGGCGCAATTGATACCGGAGGCCCTGGAGGCCGCCGCGGAGGCCTCCGGGCAACGACTCCGTCTGCGACGGCATCCGGGCTATGATCATTCCTACTGGTTCATCCAGACCTTTGTGGAGGATCACCTCCGGCACCACGCCCTGCAACTGGGCCGTGTCGCCTGAGATTTCTGTCTTGCGGAGTTCGGGGTTGAATCACGAACCGGAGGGTAACGGCAATAACGCCCTGGAAGCCATTGTGGAATCCAGAGCCTGATCCACCGTGTTGCGATCGAGGTGTGGCGCGTATAACGCTATGAAGGTGTATAGATACCCGCGTAAATAGGTTCCCTGCCTCAAGGCCAGGTAGGTGGTGCTGGGATCGAACAGGTGACTCGCATCGATCACCTCCAGTTTTTTGTCCCGTATGGGGTCATACGCCATTTGGGCGACGATGCCTATCCCTAACCCCAGTTCCACATACGCCTTGATGACATCGGAGTCTATGGCGGAGAGTACGATGTTGGGGGACAGGCTGTGATTGGCGAAAGTCCTGTCGATCAGGGAGCGCCCGGCAAAGGCCTGGTCGTAGGTTACTATGGGATAGGCGGCAACTGCTTCCAGCGTCAGTGGCTGGCTTTGCAGCAGCGGATGGCCGGTGGGGGTGATCACGACGCGATTCCACTGATAGCAGGGCAGGGCGACAAGGCCCGCGTAGGAATTCAACGACTCCGTTGCGATCGCCACGTCTGCCTCCCCCGCCGCAAGCATCTCCGCGACCTGGGTAGGGTTGCCCTGGCGCAGGCGCAACTGAACCCCTGGGTAGCGTTCCATAAAGGTCTTTATCGCCTTGGGCAAGCTGTATCGGGCTTGGGTATGGGTGGTGGCGATCACCAATTCCCCACGATCGCCCTGAGAAAACTCCTGACCTACTTTTCGGATATTCTCGATGTCGCCGACTACCCGTTGTGCAAAAGTGAATATCTGCTCACCCGCCGGGGTCATGCCGATGATGCGCTTCCCTTTGCGCACGAAAAGCGCCACATGGATCTCCTCTTCCAGGAGCTGGATCTGTTTGCTTACCCCCGGTTGTGAGGTATACAGGCTGTCGGCGGCGGCCGATGCATTGAAGTTCTGGCGTACCACCGCGCAGATGAAACGAAGCTGTTGCAGGTTCATGGTCTGCTGCTCACCCAAGCCGGTTGGCCTGCACTGCGATAGGTCGGCAGTTGCATCAGGCGATCTCTATATCAATGGCGTAGCGCTTGATTTTGTTGGCCAGGCCTACCCGGGAAAGGCCGAGCGCCTCGGCGGCACGACTTTGATTGCCGTGGAAACGTTTCAGCGCGGAGATGACCATGCTACGTTCCAGACTTTCTGTATGTTCCTTTAATGTGCCGCCTTCCGTTGCCGATATGAATTGTTCCGGCTCTTTCCTCCGGTAGTTGATGATCGTATCGGAAAGGCGATCCGCGGTGATCGGTTGCCCGGATGGGGCGAGCGCTACGGTCCGGCGAATTTCATTTTCCAGCTCTCGCACGTTTCCCGGGAATGGATACTGGCGCAATATGTTCAATGCCTCGTGATCGATACCGGCATAGGATTTACCCAGACTCATGGAGAATTGTCTGGCAAAATGTTCCGCAAGCAACCGAATGTCCTCCGGTCGTTCACGCAGTGGCGGAATGCTGATTTCGAGGCCCTTCAAACGATAATACAAATCCTGCCGAAAGTTGCCCTGCTCCACCAGTTGGTCGAGCGGTACGTTGGTGACGGCGATGATCCGTACATCGGAATAATGCGTTTTATCGCTGCCGAGCGGTTTTACTTCGCCGGATTGCAGAAAGCGGAGCAAATTGGCCTGTAAGGGAGCGGACATATCTTCTATTTCGTCCAGCAAGACCGTGCCGCCATCCGCCGCGGAGAACAGGCCGAGACGATCACTCAGCGCCCCGGTATAGGCGCCGCGGCGATGTCCAAACAATTCCGACTGGAGCAATTCTGCAGGCACGCCGCCGCAGTTTTGCGCGAGAAATATCTGTTCACGGCGATGACTGTGGTAATGGATGCCGCGCGCCAGTAATTCTTTCCCGGTGCCCGTCTCACCATAGATCAGTATGGGTAAATCCGTGGTTGCGGCATGTTTCGCCAGATTGCATATTTTGTTCATGGCCTGACTACAGAAGAATAATTCGTCGAACTGGTGCGGTGATTGATTTGGATTCGCGTCGGCGGCTGCCGCCTTGGATTTTATCTGTCTGGATAAATCATGGGTGAGTTGGCGATGTTCGCGGGAAATTTCACGGTATTCCAGAGCCCGCTTCAAGCTCAGGGACACCAGTTCCGGGAACAGGGGCTTGCGCAGGTATTCGTAAACAGCGGCCACATGCAGGGCGTCGGCAAACTCGCTGGAATCCGTACCCGGGCCACACAGAAATCTTATCGCCGTCGGTTGCCGGGTGCGGAAGTCGAAGAGACACTGGGTGCCCGACATATCCTCCAGTTTTGCGTCGCAGATGATGGCATCCACAGGATGTGCGCCAGCGAGGTCCAGCGCCGCGGCGCCGCTGGAGACGATGATGCATTCATAGTGCGTGGACAGTGCCCAGCTCAGGTTGCGGGCTTCCTGCTCGTCCGTCAGGACCAACAAAATGACTGGAACCGCACGCGGGCTTGCTTCCATCGGTACCTCTGCATGAAAAGGAAGTATGCACATAGTATATTAACTTTCTTTGCAATGACGCAAGCCGTTCCGGCGGTTTTTATATATCAACTTGTTTAATAACAATATTATTTGTTGGCATCCATTCTGCTTAATGACTCATGTGGTACCCATATGACCATTTCAGAGGAGGTTACGACGATGGCGAACGTGCTTTGGCTCCAAGGAGGAGCCTGTTCTGGAAATACTATGTCTTTTCTTAATGCGGAGGAGCCGAGTGCTTGCGATCTGGTGACGGATTTTGGCATCAAGGTGCTCTGGCAGCCCTCTCTCGGAGTGGAACTGGGGGACAATGTTCAGAAGTTGCTTCGGGATTGTGTGTCTGGGGCAATTCCCCTGGATATATTCGTTTTCGAGGGTACCGTGGTTAACGCCCCCAATGGTACGGGGACCTGGAATCGCTTTGCCGGTCGTCCGATGAAAGACTGGGTGAAGGAGTTAACAGGTGCTGCCCAGTACGTGGTGGCGTTGGGAGATTGTGCGACATGGGGGGGTATCCCGGCGACCGCCCCGAACCCCAGTGATTCTCAGGGACTTCAGTTCCTCAAAAAGCAACATGGCGGTTTCCTGGGAGCGGGCTTCAAAAGCAAAGCTGGGCTTCCTGTCATCAATATCCCCGGTTGTCCTGCCCATCCGGATTGGATCACCCAGGTACTGGTGGCAGTGGCGACAGGACGCGCCGGAGAACTGGAACTGGATGATCTGCAGCGTCCAAAGACGTTTTTCAAGAGCTTCACCCAGACGGGATGTACCCGCAACATGCACTTTGCTTACAAGGTTTCCGCCACGGAATTTGGGCAGAGAAAAGGCTGTCTCTTTTATGACCTGGGCTGCCGTGGCCCGATGACGCATTCACCCTGTAACCGCATTCTGTGGAACCGGCAGTCCTCGAAAACTCGTGCGGGGATGCCCTGTTTGGGTTGTACCGAGCCGGAGTTCCCTTTCTTCGATCTGGCACCAGGCAGTGTATTCAAAACCCAGACTGTGATGGGGGTGCCGAAAGACCTGCCAGAGGGTGTGGACAAGTCCGCTTATATCAAACTGACGTCAGCCGCCAAGAGTGCTTCGCCGGCCTGGGCCGAAAAAGACATCTTTGTGGTCTGAGGCGCTGAGCGACCCATTTCTGTTTATTGCATATTCGAGGAGATATTGACATGGCAACAGCCGTACAGACACTGGATATCAGCCCGGTTGGCCGGGTGGAGGGGGATCTGGATGTACGCGTGGACATTCGGGACGGCGTTGTGGTCGAGGCCTACACGCAAGCTGAATTGTTCCGTGGCTTCGAGGTCATCTTAAGAGACAAGGACCCGCAGGCGGGGCTGGTGGTGACGCCGCGTGCCTGTGGTATTTGCGGCGCTTCGCACCTGACCTGTGCCGCCTGGGCGCTGGATACGGCATGGCAGACGGAAGTCCCGCGCAACGCCATCCTGGCCAGAAATATCGGTCAGCTTGCGGAAAGTCTGCAAAGCTTGCCGCGTCATCATTATGGATTGTTCATGATCGATATGGTGAATGAGAACTACCGGCATGGTAAGTTCTACGATGAGGCGGTCAGGCGGTACGCTCCGTTTACGGGTACCAATTACGAAATCGGCGTGACGATTTCCGGCAAGCCTGTGGAAATCTATGCGCTCTTCGGTGGGCAGTGGCCGCATTCCAGCTACATGGTTCCCGGCGGCGTTATGTGCGCACCCACCTTGGCCGATGTTACCCGTTCCTGGTCCATACTGGAGTATTACCGTACCAACTGGCTGGAACCGGTATGGTTGGGGTGTTCAATGGAGCGTTATGAGCAGATCAAGTCCTATGATGATTTCATGGCGTGGCTGGACGAGCGCCCGGAACACGCTAATTCCGACCTGGGAATGTATTATCGGATCGGCGAGGATATTGGGCTGATGAAGTTTGGTGAGGGGTTGGGCAAGTACGTTTCGTGGGGCTATCTTCCCCATGAGGACCGTTACCAGCATCCGACCATTGACACACGGCAACAGTCAGTCTTCATGAAGGGCGGGGTTTACGATGCGAGGGCCGACAAGTTTCATCCCATGGATCAGTCCTTCACCCGAGAATCGACGACCCACGGCTGGTATGACGAAGGAAACAGTCCTGTCCATCCCTTCAACCGGAACACGAGGCCGATGCAGTCCAACGATCGGGACTTCAATGGGGCCTATACCTGGTGTACCGAAGTTGCCCATGAGCAGTTAGGGCGCATGGAAGCCGGTCCCCTATCCCGGCAATTGATCGCCGGCGGCAATCATGGCGAATCCTGGCAGCATTCTGACCCCTTCATTCTGGATGTCTACAAGAAAATGGGCCCCAGTCTGTGGTTGCGGCATTTTGCGCGGATGCATGAGGCGGTGAAGCTATATCGCCAGGCCGAACATTGTCTGCGTGAGTTCCGCCTGAACGAGCCATTCTATATCAAGCCCCGCGAACGGGATGGGCAAGGATGGGGTGCCACGGAGGCCATACGTGGCGCACTGGCACACTGGATTGAAGTAAAGGGTGGCAAGATCAGTAATTACCAGATCATTGCACCTACCACCTGGAATGTGGGTCCCCACGATGCGCAGGGTGGTCGTGGTCCCATCGAAGAGGCTTTGATTGGAACGCCTATCGCGAATCCAGCGGACCCGGTGGAGGTCGGGCATGTGGCCCGTTCGTTCGATTCCTGCCTGGTTTGTACGGTGCATGCCCATGATGCCAAGTCCGGAAAGGAGCTCGCCCGTTTCCGCACTGCCTGAGTCGTATAATCTAAAAAATGGGGTCGGATACCGGAGTGCAGGGTCCGGCCCCAAAAATTCAGCCACTTGAATCCAGAAAGGCAGGGGCATTATGAATCACATGGCACATGAAGAGGACGCATTAAGGGCGCAAATTGCCAGCATGCTTAAAGCAGGACTGAAGACAGAGATCACCCCATTTCCCGAAGACAGCAATGCTTTCGCGCAACTACTGCAGCGTATCCGCGAAGAGGCGGGGTCGGATCTGGAGAAGAAACTGGTGATCGGCGGTTTTACGGATTACCCCATGGGGGAAGATCAGCAGCGCTGTCAGGAGTGCATGTATTATCTCAACCACCGCCGCTGGTGCGACCTGCCGGAACTGGACGTTCCGGTAGAGCCGGACTGGTGGTGCCGCCTGTGGCGTATCTAGGCAAGGAGGTATCTGGACATGCAGACCATGGAAGAATTCCCGGAGGACGCGCCGATACGTGCGCGGCTGGAAAAATTGCTGCTCGCTGGCCTGCCTACCGAAGCGGAACCGCGTGCGTACGACCTGGAAATGCAACAGTCGGTGCTGACGCGTTTGCAAAAGATACCGGCGGAAGATATCGCAGAACGTATCGCGATAGCCGGGTTCACGCTGCATCCTTATGCATCTGAGGGGATTGAGGAAGCGTGCGAAACGTGCATGTATTTTCTATCGCACCGGCAGTTCTGTGCGCTTCCTGAATTAATGTTACCGGTCAGGCCCGAATGGTCCTGTCGGTTGTGGAGAATTTAGTCATGCGTGTGGTGCTGGGATGCGGTAACTTGTACCGACGCGATGACGGAGTGGGTATCACGGTTATTCAGCGACTGCGGGGCGCGCTGGATCCCCTGCCCGCAGATATCGCCCTCCATGATGCGGGCACTTCCGGCATGGACGTGATTTTTAAGGCCCGCGATTGTCGGCAACTTATCATTGTGGATGCGTGCCGGACGGGCAGCGATCCGGGAGCGGTGTTCAGGTTGCCTGGCAGCGAGCTGGAATTGCCTCATACCCCGACCCTCACATTGCACGACTTTCGCTGGGAACATGCGCTTTATGCCGGAAAGCGCATGTTTGGGGAGCGATTTCCCGAGCGAGTAACCGTCTTTTTGGTAGAGGGTACTGATTTCGGTTTTGGCGACGGGCTCACACCACCCGTGGAGAGAGCGATCCCCGCAGTGTTAGCCCAGGTGAAAGCAGCGCTGGTCGAGCTGGAAACAGTCTCATGACTGAGAATGTTGTCAATCTTCTGTTGAAGGATGGGTACCTTTTTATTCCCGCGCCCGTTTATCGCGATGCCATGGCTGATCTCCGGGCGGTTGCCGTGCTCTGGCGATCGGCATGTTTGCATTTGATCCCCTTACATCCTGGTAGTGTCGGTGGCTTTTTGTTGAAACGTCGCAATCTTGCCGGCGATCGGGTGGTCGATCTTCGCCTCTTCCTGCGGGAGCATGAACTGCAGGAGAACTACGAGGGGGTTCTCTCCTTTCTGTGGATGCCGGAACAGGGAGCGTGGCAGACGATGCAGCTGTGTCCAGAGTTGTCTTGATAAGTAACTTATCATATATGTAATTGTGCTTGACAGCTCTGCTTTCTACGCTATACTACGGTTGTAAATAAACATTACAGTGTGCGTTCCATTCGGAGGTCTTTCATGTCCAGTACTTTGGCAGAAACGGAATATCAGGTCGCCTTGAGAACCGCTCGGGATGACAACATTCCGGCTGGAGAACGTGCGGAAATGCTCATGGAAATCGCGCTGGGTCTGCAGCGGCACCCGCGCCGACCGGAGGATCTCGAGCAGGTCAACGATCTATACAAAGAAGGTTTACAGGTTTGCCCGGATGGGGACGCCTTGCTACGGGCACGGCTATTGGCCGGACAGGCAACTGCCTTGCTGGCAACGCCCGGCGATACCCGGGTGCTTGAAGAAGCTGTCGCTTGTCTGCGCAGTGCGTTACCAGTACTGCAGACCTTGGGGAACGCCGAGGAGGTTGCCGAAACCGAGATGAACGAGGGACTGGCCCTACAAGGACTCGCTGTGGCGGGGAAGGTCCCGTTTCCAGATGCCGTAACGAAGTATCACAGCGCCTTACGCGTTTTTACTGCGGATAAATTCCCGCGCGAATATGCGATCATCCATAACAATCTGGCTACCGCCTATCTGTCCATGACTATGGGTGATGAGGCTTCCAAAATGCGTGAGGCACTGGCCGTCCAATCCTATGAGTCTGCGTTGCGTGCTGTCACCCTTGACGCTCATCCGACGGAATACGCCATGCTGCAAAACAACCTCGGTAATGCGCTGCAGTACAGCAGCAGTGCGCATCCGGTCGAAAATAATCTGCGTGCCCTGGAAGCCTATCGGGAGGCCTTGCGGGTACGGACCCCCAAAGAGCGACCGGAGGAATATGCAAACACCATCAGCAATATGGCCAATGCGCTGAGGAACCTGCCCGACGACCCAGAGCACCCGGAGCTCGGCAAGATTCGTAATCTGGGTGAGGCGGTCAGGTTATATGAGACCGCAGAAAAGATCTTCATGGAAATGGGGGAAATGGATAAGTCAAGGTTAGTCCGTGTGGCTCTGGACGAAACCCTGGCACTGGTACGCGAACATGGATCTGTACATTAACTGGGAAAATATCGGAGAGCACCTATGTCGGCACTGAACGCGTTCGACGGTCAACAGGTACAGGCGATCGTCATTCTATGGATTTTGCTGGGTGGATTGGTCGGAGTGTTGGCGGGGGCTGTGTCGGGGATGCTGATCGGCGGCAAAAAGCTGGGCGATTACAAATTGGCGGCAATGATGGGGGGCATGTATGCGGTGATGCCCGTCATTCCCGGCGTGGTCTTGGGTACGATTATCCTTGTACTGATCTGAAGTCGGGGGAGACCCAAAGGAGGAGGACATTATGTGGGACATGATATGGAACTCGGCAGGATTGTTCCTGCGCGGAAAGCTGTTCAAAGATACCCGGCTGGTTCTGATGCTGCTGGCGGCCAACATCATCTTGGCTGCTGTGGTCGTCGTTGCCGGACATTTAGCCGGCATTCCGTATCTGGTGGATTGTCTGGTTGCTGGCCTCCTGTGTGGCGCCCTGCAACCCATCCTTTTTTTGAATTTGAAGTACGCATGACATGGCGACGTCACCCGTGCCTGAGGACATTGAAAGCAGGGAAGCAGATACCCTGACGGAAGATATCGCCCGATTGGGCAGCCTCGAAAAAATCATACAGGGATGGGATGAAACACAGCAAAGAACGGTGCTGGCACTGCGCAATGGCTGGGAGGCGATTTACAGGGAATGTTTGCGGCGTCTTATTCGTACCGTGCAGAATGCCCCACAGGGGGCCACCGGCTTGCGGGAAGCTGCAGCAGATCCGTATGTCTATGCGGTGCTGCGGACCCTGAGTCTGGTTCGGCCCTCCCTGCAGGAACGCATCGAAGCGGCGCTGGATAGTGTGCGGCCAGGTCTGGAAGGCCATGGCGGCAATGTCGAACTGGTCGAACTGCGTCCGCCCGATACTGTAGTTTTGCGCTTGCTGGGGTCTTGTCACGGTTGCCCATCTTCCTCACTGACCCTGTCGGAAGGGGTGGAGAAAGCAATCCGCGAGGCCTGCCCGGAAATATGTCATATTGAAACGGTAGGTCGTCAACATGCCGCCACCGCGCCGATCGGCGAAGGAACTGAACAGCGTATCAGCCCCTTCGCCATTGGCGGGCGTCATCCCTGGCTGCCGGCCCTGCGGCTGGAGGACCTGCCGCGAAATAGCCTGCTCGCTCGGGAGGTCCTTTCCGACGCCCTGCTGTTCTGGCGCGATCCCGAAGGAGATGTGCACTGTTACCGCAATGCCTGCGCCCATCTGGGTATGCCTCTTGATGAGGGAGAGATAGATCCAGTCGGTGTTCTGACTTGTCCGCATCACGGATTCCAGTTTGCGTTGGAGAGCGGAGAATGTCTGACGATACCCGAAATCCAGTTGGAGCCCTGGGCGGTGCGGATGGTCGATGGTGAGATCCAGGTGAGGAGGAATCATGACTGAATATACCCTACCCCTGAGTGCCGCTATCCGGAACCGGCCAACCGCCATCTCTTCGGAGCAGTTGCTGGTGGGGGCGGGGGCGAGGGTCATCCTGGGGGAGCAGGTACAGCCCAGGGGGGTCGTCGTTCCTGTCGTTCCTTCCGCGCGGACGCTTTTCGGCCCGCGCGGTGCCAGCCTCATGGCTGACGGATCTCTTTGGGTGGCTGATACCGGCCATCATCGCTTGCTGGGGTGGCCCACGCTACCCGCAGCCGATGGCCAACCTGCCACTTGGCTCATTGGTCAGCCAGACTTTGAACGGGACGGGGGGCGCAACGCCCACGGTCCCGTCGGCGCGGCATCGCTGAATGTTCCCACCGGGATCTGTCCGGTTGGCAACGGGATGGCGGTGGCGGACGTCTGGAACCATCGGGTGCTGATCTGGAATGAAGTGCCTCATGAAAGCCATGCTCCGGCGGATCTGGTTCTCGGCCAAAGCGATTTTGTGTCGGCGGAAATCAATCGCGGTGCGCCCCAACCATCCGCGTCTAGCTTATACTGGCCCTATGGGGTCTTTTGGGATGGTGCTAGGCTTTATGTCGCGGATTCTGGTAACCGCCGCGTCCTCTGGTGGGAGGGCATTCCCACGGAAAAAGGACAACCCGCGGACGGTGTCCTGGGCCAGGCGGATTTTCATTGCCGGGACGAGAACGGAGGTCACGAAGCGGACGCCATGAGCATGCGCTGGCCCCATGCGGTAACCCATTTCGGGGATTGGCTGGCCATGGGGGATGCGGGGAACAACCGGGTGCTGCTCTGGCGTGGGGCACCACAGCGCAATGGCCAGGTGGCCGATATGGTCCTCGGTCAGCCTGACTTTGCTCAGAACGCCCACAATCGCGGTAATTACTTCCCCAATGCGGCCTGTTTCAATATGCCCTATGGCGTGACCGCCACGGGAAACTGGCTGATCGTGGCGGATACGGCCAACAGCCGACTGCTGGGCTGGCAGGCGGACGATCTGGTGACGGGCGCTCCGGCACGTACCCTCGCCGGTCAGGATGATTTCCAGCACAAGGGGGACAACCGCTGGGGTGTGGTGGGGCGCAATACGCTATGCTGGCCTTATGGGATTTCTGCTGCGGGAAGGAGTGTGATCATCGCCGATTCGGGTAACAACCGCGTACTGCTTTGGGACAGGCGGTCATGAATTCCCCCGCGGACCGGGTCGCAACCCTGGGTGAGGAAGTCCGAGTGCGCGGACTGGTTCAGGGCGTTGGGTTCCGTCCTGCGGTTTGGCGCATTGCCCGCGACTGCGGGTTGTCGGGCGATGTGTGCAACGATGGGGAAGGGGTGCTGATCCGGATCTGGGGGCCGGCAACCGAGCGGGATCGATTTCTGACCCGCCTGCGCGACGAACACCCACCCCTCGCGCGCATTGACGAGGTGGTCCGCGGATATTTGCGCGAAGATCCTCCTGAGGGGCCTTTCGGGATCAGCACCAGCCGCTCTGGGCACGTACATACGGGAGCGGTGCCGGATGCCGCTACCTGTCCCGCCTGCCTGGGGGAGATATTCGACCCCTTCCATCGGCGTTATCGTTACCCTTTCACCAATTGCACGCACTGTGGTCCGCGTTTTTCGATCCTCGAAGACATCCCCTATGACCGTGCCCATACCTCCATGGGCGTCTTTCCGCTCTGCAGGGATTGCCGTGCGGAATACGAAAATCCGGAAGACCGGCGCTTCCACGCGCAACCGGTGGCCTGCCATGCCTGCGGCCCGAAGGCCCGGCTCGTCCGGCTCGATGGCCACGCGGTCAGTGCCGACCGGTATACCCAACTGGACGCGGTGGACGCGGCGACCAACCTCCTCAAGCGCGGGGAAATCGTGCTCATCAAAGGGCTTGGCGGTTTTCATCTCGCCTGCGATGCCACGAATGACCGTGCGGTGTCCACCTTGCGCCTGCGCAAACACCGTCCCCATAAACCCCTGGCGTTGATGGCCAGGGATCTGGAGGTCGTGCGCCGCTATGCGCACGTGAGCCGCGCAGAGGAGAAGTTGCTGCGGTCTCATCAGGCGCCCATCGTGCTGCTGAACCGTCTGGACAACGACTCCCTGGCGCCTGGCATTGCGCCGGGGATGCGGCGGCTCGGATTTATGCTGCCTTATACCCCCCTGCACCATCTCCTGATGCGCCGGATGGACCGCCCGATCGTCCTGACGAGCGGCAATCTCTCGGATGCTCCGCAGGTTATTGACGACGCGACTGCCGTCCGGGCGCTGCGGGGGGTGACCGACTGGATGCTGACCCATGACCGGGCGATCATCAACCGCGTCGATGATTCTGTGGTGCAGATGGCGGGAGACGACACCATGATCCTGCGCCGGGGGCGTGGCTATGCGCCGGAGTCGTTGCCGCTGCCCGAGGGTTTCAGGGCAGCGCCGGACCTGCTGGCGCTGGGTGGGGAGCTCAAGAACACTTTCTGCCTGATCAAGGACGGACAAGCCATCCTTTCCCAGCACATGGGCGATCTCGAACAGGCAGCGGTCTGGGACGACACTGTCCGGAATCTCGCCCTCTACGCCCGGCTCTTCCAGCATGTGCCCAAGGCCGTCGTGGTGGACCGTCACCCCGAATATCTGTCGCACAAGTGGGGGGTGGAGATGGCGGAGGAGGGCGATCTCCCCCTGATTTCCGTGCAACACCATCACGCCCATATTGCCGCGGTCCTGGTAGAACACGGCCTGCCGCTGGAGCATCCGCCGGTCATCGCCCTGGCTCTGGACGGTATGGGTCTGGGCGAGGGGGGCGCTTTGTGGGGTTGTGAGTGTTTGCAGGTGAGTTACCGCGAAATCCGTCACCTGGGCGGGTTGCGGCCTTCCGCCCTGCCGGGGGGTAGTCGCGCGATGCGTGAACCGTGGCGCAACGCCTTCGTGCAGCTTGCGGACGCCTTCGGCTGGTCCGTGGCGGGGCAACGATTCGCCGATCTGGCCATCATGCAGTACCTGTCCGAAAAGCCGGTGGCGCAGTTGTTGCACATGCTGGACAGGAACGTCGGCACGCCGCTCTGCAGTTCCGCCGGGCGGCTGTTTGACGCCGTCAGCGCGGTCTGTGGCCTGTGCACGGACCGGGTGAGTTATGAAGGGCAGGCGGCCATGCTGCTGGAGGCCTGTGTCGATCCGTCTATCATGGGGGATGCCTCAGAGCCGGGCTATCCTTTCGGCATCGTCGAAAGCGAAAAGAACTTCATTCAGATGGATCCGCGGACCCTGTGGCCGCCGCTGCTGGGCGATCTCCAGGGTGGGGTTCCGCTGGCGGCGATTGCTGCGCGCTTCCACAAAGGCTTCGCCGCCGGCCTGGCGCAATTGCTCAGCCGGGCACTGGGCGCCACACCCTGGACTTCCACCGTCGCCTTGTCCGGGGGTGTTTTTCAGAATCTGACCCTGCTGCGGGCAACCCGGGAGGCTCTGGAATCCCAGGGGCTGGAGGTTCTGGTTCCGCATCTGATCCCCGCCAATGACGGCGGCCTGGCTTTTGGGCAGGCGGTGGTGGCGGCCGCGCAAATCGTCGCTGGTCAACATCCTATTGCAGGAGGGCATGAGCCATGTGTCTAGGTATTCCGGGTCAGATCACGAGAATCATCAATGCGCGTGAACGACGGGCGGAGGTGGCAATCAACGGGGTACGGCGGGAGGTCAATATCGCCTGCATTGCCGATGTGGAGCACCCCGCGGAGTCCTGTGTCGGTGACTGGGTGCTGGTGCATGTGGGTTTTGCCATGAGCCGCATCAGCGCGGAGGAGGCAGCCCTGACGCTGGATGTGCTGACGCAACTGGGCGAAGCTCAACTGGAAATGGATCGTATGCGCGAGTCCGCGCCAACAGGTCCCATGGCGTAATCGCCAGGAGGTGCAATGATGGATCCTCTGCAGGATCTTTATCCTTTTCTGCACGGTCAGGCCAAAAATCCGCAGCGGGAAAAGACGGCGCTGCTGGAGTCCGTGCGGCAGAAATCTGCCGAAAGCCGGAATGTCAAGGCGCAGTTTTTTGCGGCGCACGCGGAGGCGCTGGTTTCCATGGCGGCGGCCCTGGCGGCGGTTTATCAGAGCGGCGGTATGCTCTATACCATGGGTAACGGCGGCTCCTCCTGTGATGCGGACCACTTGGCGGTGGAGTTCATGCACCCCGTTACCACGGGCCGTCCGGCTCTGGCGGCGCACAGTCTGGTGAGTGACCGGGCCATGCTGACCGCCGTCGGTAATGACGTGGGTTATCAGCATGTGTTTTTACGGCAACTGACGGCCTTGGCAAGACCGGGGGATGCGCTGTTCGGCTTTTCGACCAGTGGCAACTCCGCCAATCTCATGGCCGCCTACCGCAAGGCCCGGGAAACCGGCATGGTGACCTTCGGCCTTGCCGGCATGGAGGGGGGTGAGATGCAGGCAAGCGGCCTGGTGGACCACCTCTTGGTGGTGGCGACGGACAGCATTCACCGTATCCAGGAATGCCACGTCACGACCTTTCACATACTCTGGGACCTGGTGCATACCATCCTGGCAGACCGGCGCGGAGACTTGCGGGCGGAGGTAACCGAAGATGCGTTACGTGGATGAGTTCCGGGATCCCGAAAAGGCCCGCTATCTGGTCAAGGATATTCAAAGGCTGGCGGCGCTGATCCCGGCCACCGCGAACCGGCCGTTACAACTCATGGAGTTTTGCGGTGGCCACACCCATACCATTTTCAAATACGGTATCGAGCAGATGCTGCCGCCCTCGGTGGAATTGGTGCATGGGCCGGGTTGCCCGGTCTGCGTGCTGCCCATGGGCCGGGTGGATGATTGCGTGACCATTGCCGAGTGTCCGGAGGTGATATTCACCACGTTCGGTGACGCCATGCGGGTTCCCGGCTCGCGCAAGAGCCTGCTGCAGGCCAAGGCCACGGGCGCTGATGTGCGGATGGTCTATTCGCCGCTGGATGCGCTGGCCATCGCCAGAGATAACCCGGACCGGGAAGTGGTGTTTTTCGGTCTTGGTTTTGAAACGACCATGCCGGCGACGGCGCTGACCATTCTCGCCGCAGAACGCCAGCGGGTGGCCAATTTTTCCGTATTCTGCAATCACATCACGACGCTGCCCACCATCAAGGCCATTCTCGACTCCTCCGATATGGAGCTGGACGGTTTCCTGGGCCCCGGCCATGTCAGCATGGTGATCGGTACCCATCCCTATCACTTTATCGCCGGGCATTACCACAAACCCGTGGTGATCGCGGGGTTCGAGCCTCTGGATATCCTGCAGTCCCTGTGGATGCTGCTGAAACAACTGGTCGAGCGTCGCTGTGCGGTGGAAAACCAGTACGCGCGGGTGGTTCCCGAAGAGGGCAATATTCAAGCGCTGGAAGCCATCCAGCAAGTGTTCGAGATTCGCGAGTACTTCGAGTGGCGGGGGCTCGGCTCCATCGACCACTCCGGGGTCGGGATCCGCAATCGCTTTGCAGCCTTCGACGCCGAGCGCCGCTTTACCATACCCAATCTGTCCATTGCCGACCCCAAGGCGTGTCAGTGCGGAGAGGTGCTCAAAGGGGTCATAAAGCCTTGGGAATGCAAGGTCTTTGGTATGGCATGCACCCCGGAAACGCCGCTGGGCTCCTTGATGGTTTCTTCGGAAGGGGCATGTGCCGCCTACTTCAATTATGGAAAGATGCCGGGAGAGGTTCCCGCTACGGCAGAGGAGGTGTCCTGATGGCTGCAAATCCGCAACCGCGTGTCAAAAGACCCCATGGTGATGTGGTCAATCTTTCCCATGGCAGTGGTGGCAAGGCCATGCGGGATCTGATCGAAGGATTGATTCTGCCCGCCCTGGGCGCCTCCAGTGCCACGCCGCTGGAGGATCAGGCCCGCATCGATGTACCGGAAATCCTTGGGAACGGTGACCGGATCGCCTTTACTACGGATTCCTACGTCGTCGACCCCCTCAGCTTTCCGGGCGGCGACATCGGCACGCTGGCCATCAACGGTACCGTAAACGATCTGGCGGTGGGCGGCGCACGGCCCATCGTGCTGAGTTGCTCCCTGATCCTCGAAGAGGGCCTGCCCTTCACCATTCTGGAGAAGATGATGTGCAGCATGGCGCGGGCGGCACAGGCGGCGCGGGTCAGGATCGTCACGGGGGATACCAAAGTGGTGCCCCGGGGCAGCGCGGACAAGCTGTTCATCAACACCGCCGGCATCGGAATCATCCCGAAGGGCGTCCATCTGGAGATCGCCCGGATCCGACCGGGTGACCAACTGCTGTTGAATGGCTACCTGGGGGATCATGGCGCCGCCATTTTGAAGGCGCGCGGCGATCTGGCCCTGGACGCCGATGTGGAGAGCGATTGCCAGCCTCTGCACGGGATTATCGCCGCCCTGCTGGCGGCGGCGCCGGGCACCCGATGCATCCGCGACGTGACCCGCGGCGGGCTGGCCACGGTGCTCAACGAATTTGCCGGGGGGGCTGGCGTGGGTATGCGCATCGTGGAGGATAGCATTCCCGTCCGCCCCGTGGTCAGAGGCATCTGCGAAGTGCTCGGCCTGGATCCCCTCTATCTGGCCAACGAAGGCAAACTCCTTGCAGTGGTGCCAAAGGAAGAGGCTGGGGCTGCGCTGGATGCGCTACGTTCCTGCCCGGAAGGCACCTACGCCGGGGTGATCGGCGAGGTGCTCGCGGGGCCTCCCGGAAGGGTCGTGCTGAGCAGCCATTTCGGCGGAGAACGCATCGTCGACATGCTGGTGGGCGAACAGTTGCCGCGAATCTGTTAGACGGGGAACGGCGATGCACGAACTCGGGATCACCCGCAACATTGTCTCCATCTGCAGCGAGCAGGCCCGTGGTCGCAAGGTGACCCGGGTGCGGCTGGAAGTGGGGTTGTTATCGGGGGTGGTGCCGGACTCCATTCGCTTTTGCTTCGACGTGTGCAGTCAGGGCACGCCGCTGGAGGGCGCGGAACTGGAAGTGCTGGAGATTCCCGGTGAGGGCGAATGCCGGTCCTGTGGCAAACGTATCCCTCTCCGGCAGGTATTCGGGCATTGTCCGTGTGGTGCGGGCGACCTGATCTGTGTGGCCGGTAAGGAACTCAACATCAAGGATATGGAGGTGCAGTGATGTGTAAAACCTGTGGATGTTCCGATGGGGCACAAACGCGGATAACGCACCTGGGTATTGCGCGGGGTGATGCTCCGGATACCCTGGAATCATCGGGCGATGTGCCCGGACATGCCCATGAGCACCGGCATGGCGATGCAGCGGTGCATAACCATGGCCTGCATTCGCATGCCCACGGTGGTGCGAGCTCCCATCTCCATCCCCACCCCCATGTACCGGCGGACGGGAATGCCCACCTGGTGTCTTTGGAGGCGCGGATTCTGGACAAAAATGATCGCCTCGCGGAACGCAATCGCGGCTGGCTGGCGGGACGGGGCGTGTTTTCCCTGAATCTTATGAGTTCACCGGGAGCCGGGAAGACGACCCTGCTGGAAAAAACCCTGGCAGAACTGGCGGGCGAGTTCCCCCTGGCGGTAGTGGAGGGCGATCAGGAAACCACCCACGATGCGGAACGCATACGCCAGGCGGGTTGCAACGTGGTGCAGATCAATACCGGCCAGGGCTGTCATCTGGAGGCGGATATGGTGGCGCAGGGACTGCAGGAGATCGACCCGGCCGCCGGTTCCGTCGTCTTCATCGAGAACGTGGGAAACCTGGTATGCCCGGCCCTCTTTGATCTCGGTGAAGCGGCGCGGGTGGTCATCCTGGCGGTCACCGAGGGCGAAGACAAGCCGGCAAAGTACCCCCACATGTTTCACGGCGCGGACCTGATTCTGATCAACAAGATCGATCTGCTGCCCTACCTCTCCTTCGACCTGGAACGTTGCCTCGGTTACTTGCACGAAGTCGCGCATCATGCCGAGGTGCTGCAGATCTCCGCCGCCACGGGAGCGGGTCTGGAGCCGTGGTTTGCCTGGTTGCGCGAGCATCGAAACAAGGCGTTGTCGGAGGCCGGAAAAGTGTTGGCCGGTTCCTGAGCTTCCTCGTGCCCAGGAGGCGGTCATGCCCACGGACGCCCATCAGACGCTGCACAAGACATTTCAGCTCGTTGATTTGTCCAGTCTGTCCATCTCCAGCGTGGGTCCCATCTTCAGCGTGGCGGCGGCAGGGTCGGCCATGGTCCAGGCAGCAGGAGCAGAGGTGCCCCTGGCGATCGTACTGATTGCCATTCCCTTCATTCTGTGTTCCTGGATATTTCTGTCGCTGAATCAGTATTTTCCCAACGCCGGTGCCTCCTATCACTGGTCCCGGCGGATCATGGGCATCGATTACTCGAATTTTCAGGCATGGATCGTGATCATGGCCTATTTCTGGTCGATCCCGCCGATCCTGATCCCGGCGGCGCGGTTCACTCTAGAGGCGCTGGGAGTACCGCACCCCGGCGCCGGATTGCAGATCGTGGTGGCCACGTTCTGGGCACTGTTCGCGGCGGGTGTTTTGTTGTTCGGGGCGCGTATCACCGCCAGGGTCACCCAGATATTTCTACTCATCGAGATGGTATCCGTCGCCTTCATGGCCATCGTCGGCTATTCCCATTGGGGGCCGCCGGCGGTGGGGGCGGGGTCCTTCTCCCTCAGCCATATTCACTGGGCCGGCGTCATCGTCTGCATGGTGGTGGGCGCCACCATCGTGGACGGCTGGGAAATCGACTCCTACGCCTCGGAAGAATCCAGAAAACCGCGCATCACCCCGGGATGGGGAGGAATCATCGGGGCTGTGAGCGTGGTGCTCTACTACCTGCTGATCTGGCCCCTGCTTCTGCATCAGGTACCCCTCGACCAGTTGCAAAACACCAATGATACCCTGAGTCTCTGGGCGGCAACGGTATCCCCGCAATTACTCCCGTGGATGCGCATAGCGATTATCGCGTCGACCGCCGGTGGTCTCTGGCTCACCACCTTCATCCTGTCCCGCGCCCTTTTCGCCATGTCCCGGGATAGGGTGATGCCGGGGTGGCTGGGCCGACTGAATGGCGAACACGTGCCGTACTGGTCCGTCATCCTGCCCATCCTGCTGGCCATGGCGGTTGTCCTCATGCAGGTTTTCTTCCACAGTATGCGGGACCTCTTCAACCTGGTGCTGAGCGCGGCGGGGTTCTTTCTGGTGGCGGAGTTTTTATTGGATGGGGTCAACATGATGCGTTTTTTATTGCTTCAGCACCGCTCCGTCCGGCACCATTTCAGTGCGCATCATCACGCCGGTCTCCTGCTCGGATCGCTGGTCGTGATCATCAGCCTTTCCGCCGTGGAGGTGCTGTTCCTCATCTATGGCCCGCAATATATTGCGGCCGGCATCGATCAGACCGTTGGGGTGTTTTTGCTGTTGGGCATCTTTTATGTGCTCTGGCTGCGCCGGCGGAAGGCGGGGCAAGACATTTACGTCTTCGATGAGCTGGAGTTGCAGGAAGATTGACCAGGACTGCGGCCTCTGCTATATCGGGCGGACGCTAACCTTCTCAACTTTCCCCGGGGTTTTTATGGCAGTACATGGTGAAGTGGTGGTTCTGGGAGCAGGCATCGTCGGGGTTTCCATTGCCCTGCAGTTGCAGTTACGGGGCCGTCCCACCATTCTTCTGGACCAGCAAGGGGCCGGAGAGGGGACGTCCTTCGGCAATGCCGGCCTGATTCAGCGCGAGGCGGTCATGCCGCACCCCTTCCCCCGTGCCCTGGTGACGCTGCTCAGCTACGCCCGCAATCAGTCGACCGAGGCCTACTACCGGGGGACGATGCTGCCGCGTCTGGCCATTCCCTTCCTGCGGTACTGGTATAACTCCCGTGAAGACCGTCACCGGATGATTGCCCGGCATTATGCGGCATTGATCGCGCACTGCCTGGATGATCATCTGGCTCTGGCCGGTGCGGCGGGGGCGATCGACCTGCTCCGTCCCGGTGGCTGGTTGCAGGTACACCAAAATCCCGAGTCTCTGGACCATGCCCTGAAAGAGGCGGCGTATAACGCCGGGAATTTCGAGGTGGCTTACGACGCACTTGATAGCGCGCAGGTGGCGGCGATGGAGTGCAGTCTGCGTCCCGGACTGGCCGGCGGTATCCACTGGACCCAGCCCCTGGCCGTTGTCGATCCCCACGCGCTCACTCTCGCGTACCTGAACTATTTTACCCGGATGGGCGGCGAGTTTCGCACCAGCGCCGTGCGGAGCATAGAGCGTGGTTCGACGGGGTGGCGCATCGCTACGGTGCATGAGCCGGTGGAGGCCGCCGAGGTAGTGGTGGCTTTGGGCGCCTGGTCGCCGGATGTGACTGGACCTCTGGGTTACCACCCGCCGCTTTTCGTGAAAAGGGGCTATCACATGCACTACGCCCAACCGGACGCCACACCACTCGGTCACCCGGTGCTCGATGCCGATCAGGGTTATATGCTGGTGCCCATGCAGCGTGGTATCCGGCTGACGACCGGTGCGGAGTTTGCGCATCGGGACGCCCCTCCTTCCGCTATTCCGCTTGCTCGGGCGGAAGCGCAGGCACGGCGGTTATTGCCTGCCCTCGGCGGGCGTCTGGACGCCGACCCCTGGATGGGGGTGCGCCCCTGCACCCCCGACATGCTGCCGATCATTGGTCGGGCGCCGGGGCATCCGGGTGTGTGGTATGCCTTCGGCCATTGTCACCAGGGTCTGACCTTGGGGCCGACCACCGGGCGTTTGCTGGCCGAGATGATGTTGGGTGAAACGCCGTTTACGGACCCTGCTCCCTACCGACCGGAGCGGTTCTGAACGTGGGATTTTTGGATATTGAAACGCAGTCTGCGAACGCCTGGAGCCAATCATGGAACAGGTAAGCCCTCCCAAACGCCGTCTCGAACCCCTGTGCGAAAAGATTACGCTGCCAGTGATCCGTGCCGTGGTGGATGATTTCTACAATCGTATCCAGCATCACCCGACCCTGGCGGAGCCTTTCTCCGTCGTTCAGGACTGGGAGTTGCACAAGGATCGTCTCGTTCACTACTGGTGGACCGTGTCTGGCGGACTTCCCTACAAAGATTACCGCTATGCGCTGGGCGACAAGCATGCTCCGGTCGGAATAACCCATCCGCTGGTGGATGACTGGCTCGCGCTTTTTCACGAAACCATGCTGGACCACATGGATGCGGATATGGCCCGTCGCTGGCATGGTATGGCCACCGGCATTGGCGAGTCTCTGCGCCTGATGTTCGCCCCGCGCGGGGATTAAGCAAAGGGTCGGTGCTGACCCTGATCCAAAAAAAACCGGTAGGCGGGGTTGGCGGTTTCCGCCACATGCGGGTAGTCGAGTCCGGCAAGCAGTGACTCGAATCGTGCCATCTCGCTGTCCGGCACCTCAAAGCCCGCCAGCACCCGGCCCAGGTCGACGCCATTATTGCGATAGTGGAAGAGGCTGATATTCCAGTGCCCGCCCAGTTTGTCGAGAAACTCCATCAGTGCCCCCGGCCGTTCGGGAAACTCAAAACGGTAAATCCGCTCATTCTGTGCGGCCGCCGCATGCCCGCCCACCATATGGCGGATGTGCAGTTTGGCCATTTCGTCGTCACTCAGGTCCAGCGCTTCGTGACCCGTGACTCGTAAGCTCTCCAGCAATGCATTGGCGTCTTCCCGGTCGCGGATGGCCACTCCGACGAAAATATGCGCCCGATCCCGGTGGTGCAGGCGGTAATTGAATTCCGTCACGACTCGTTGACCAATCGCCGCGCAGAAGGCGCGAAAGGCTCCCGGTCGCTCCGGGATGGTGACCGCAAACAGCGCCTCGCGTGCCTCGCCCAGTTCCGCCCGCTCGGCGATGAAGCGCAGGCGGTCAAAGTTCATATTGGCGCCGGAGAGGAGGGCGACCCAGGCCCCGCCCCGACCGGGGTCGGTTGCCGCCATCCGCTTGAGACCCGCCAAGGCCAGCGCACCGGCCGGCTCCATGACGGAACGGGTTTCGTCAAATACATCCTTGATGGCCGCACAGATCTCATCATTGGTCACCCGCACGATTTCATCCACATATTTGCGGCAGAGGGCAAAGGTGTGTTCTCCCACCTGGCGCACAGCCACGCCATCGGCGAAAATACCGACCTGGGGCAGAGTAATGCGTTCCCCCGCCTGCAAAGACCGATACATGGCGTCGGCCTCAAAGGGCTCTACGCCGATGATGCGAATCTCGGGCACGATGGATTTCAGGTAAGCCGCCACCCCGGCAATGAGGCCACCGCCGCCCACCGGAACAAAAATCGCTTCCAGGCCGGCGCCCCGCTGACGGAGTATCTCTGCGCCTATGGTCCCCTGTCCCGCAATCACCAGCGGATCGTCAAAGGGCGGAATGAAGACCATGCCCGATTCGGCGATCAGGGCGTCGCAATGCGCCTGCGCGTCGGAGTAGCTGTCACCATGAAGAATGACCTCCGCACCTCGCGCCCGTACCGCGTTGACCTTGATTTCCGGAGTGGTGCCGGGCATGACGATCACCGCACGGATACCCAGCTTCTGGGCAGCATAGGCGACGCCCTGCGCATGATTGCCGGCGCTGGCGGTGATGACGCCGCGTGCCTTTTCCGTATCCGAAAGCTGGGCGATCTTGTTGTAGGCGCCGCGCAGTTTGAAGCTGAACACCGGTTGCAGGTCTTCACGCTTGAACAGCACCTCGCGCTGCAGGCGTGCGCTCAATTTGGGCGCGGCTTCCAGGGGCGTTTCCCGAGCCACATCGTAGACCCTGCTGCATAGCACTTCGCGCAGAAGATTTTTCACGAAGCGTTTTCTTCCGGTTTGTGGAGCTGCATGAGTTTGCGGAATTCAGCGATATCAGGCGCCAGGGTCAGGTTTGCCTTGGCTTCCATGGCCTCGTAACGGGTGAGTATTTCTTCGCCCATTTCGGTCAGATGCGCACCGCCGCCGTGGCTGCCCCCGGTGGCGGTGCTCACCACCGGTGCCAGAAAACAGTGATTCATGGTGTCCACCAGCAACCAGGCGCGCCGGTAACTCATATTCATCGCCCGCGCCGCCGCAGAGATGGAGCCTTCTTCGCGAATATGGCGAAGCAGTTCGGCCTTGCCAGGGCCGATGGCGATGGCTTCCGCCAGCAAGACGCGAAGACGGGGTTGCAGGTGGTCTGTCATGGGATCCTCCTCTCAAAATAGTCGAGCAGCGTGTTTGGCAACCAACGCAGATGACCCGGAAAGGCGCCATCGATAAAGCCAACATGACCGCCTTGCTCGGTGATGCAACGTGTCACGGTCAGGCTTATCTGAACATTGCGCAGGCTGTCGACGGGTACGATAGGGTCATCCGCGCTGTTCAGAAGCAAAGTGGGTACCTGTATCCACGGCAACAACGGCGCCGCCGAGCCCTCTTCCCAGAGCTGCCGGGCGCCCGAGAAACCATGTACTGGCGCCGTAAAATATTCATCGAAATCATACACGCTTTTTGCCGAAAAGACCCGTGACCAGTCCGCCATGTCCGGGTATTTGGCTTCGTAACGGCGGACAGAAGCCTTCATTTTCTGGAGAAAATACCGGTTGTAGAAGCGAAGATGACTGGATTGCAGATACTCTGCCGTCGCGACCAGATCAACCGGGGCGCAGACCGCAGCCGCAGATTCCAGGTTTTTATGCGCCTCGTCTCCTGCCTCGCCCAGATATTTGAGCAAGGCGTTGCCGCCGAGGGAAACGCCGACGGCGTAGCGAGGGCGACATGGAAGCAGTGCCGTCGCGCGCTCCAGCATCCAGCGAATCTCGGCACTATCCCCCGCGTGGTAGCTACGGGGCAGTAAGTTGTCCATTCCTCCGCAGCCGCGGAAATTGATAAAACAGCCTGCCCAGCCCCTCCGCCGCAGGCCTGCCGCGAGGGCGCGGGCATAATGTCCCTGTGAACTACTTGCCAGGCCATGAAAGAGCATGACCACCGGCGCAGCGGCTGACGCGTCCACCCAGTCTACGGCGACCCGGTCGCCATCGGGGGTTTCCCAGATTTCCCGGCGAAAATCGACAGGATCCGAGCGCGCAAAAAAGGGCGCCCAGATGGTCTGAAAGTCACCACCCCGCGACCACCAGGGCGGATGAAAAGCGCAGAAAGGATTCAATCCTCTAGGTAGGCGTCATGGCTGCGCAAGTAGGCTTCGAGATCGCCGATGCAACTGCCGCAACCAGCGCCACAGCCGGCGTGGACCATCAACAGCTCCATAAAGGGCAGGGGGTTGGCGCGCTGGCGCTCAAGAATTTCCTGAAAAGTGGCGGCCGAACAGCAGCAATAGGGGCTGTCATCGACTTCCTCGGGGACGGCGGACATGGCGGAACTTTCACCTCTGATACAGCGCAAAAAGCAAAGCCATACAGTAGCCATTGAGGGCGTGCGGTGCAAGAGGGAGGCTACCACGATCCGTTCTGAAAACACCGTGGCCGAAGGCACGGGGCTGCTATTATCCTGGTCATGATATAAAATGTCTGTATCGGCGTTGGCGCCCGATGCAACCGCCCGATGCAACGGCCACCACAGAGAAGCCAACGCCCTTTTTGGGAAGAGGTTCCCATGTCTGTGAGCGTCAGCAGGTCATTGTCACAAAAAGTTCATCACAGTGCCGCACTATTGTCATATTTATGAGTCATAATGGGTGGAGATTTGCTATCGTTTTTGCACGGAGAACTCTGCATGCTCAGCACTCAGTCTCACGGCAGTACCAGTCACGCCGCCACCAGGAAAGAGCGCTCATTGCGCCTCTATCTGGCGCGTCACCAGGATGACGTAGAAGCAGCGCAGCGCCTGCGCTATGACGTGTTCAGCGCCGAGTACGGCGCGCAGCTCAGCGGTCGCCCCGGGCTGGATCAGGATGAATACGATCCATTTTGTGAGCATCTGATCGTCGAAGATGAGGTCCGTCAGGAGGTGGTCGGTACCTATCGGCTCTTTCTTCCAGAGAAGGTCGCCCGGGTGGGTCGCTATTATGCCGAGACCGAGTTTGACCTCTCCCGTCTGCTGACCATGAATGCGCGGATTATGGAGTTGGGACGATCCTGCGTACATCCCGAATACCGTCAGGGCGCGGTGATCGCGCTGCTCTGGTCGGGGCTCGCCGAGGCAATGACGATGTGGCAGATCGATTACCTCATGGGATGCGCCAGTGTCCACAGTACGGATGGTCAGGCGGTCGGCGCCCTGTATCAGAGTCTTGGCACCCATCTTACGCCGCTGGAACAACGTGTATTCCCCTTGCGGGCCCTGCCCCATTTTGACGCGCAGGCGCAGGTCGAACCGGCGCCACTGCCGAGCTTGCTCAAGGGGTATTTGCGGGCCGGGGTGCGCCTCGGCGGTGAGCCCTTCTGGGATCCGCAATTCCATTGCGCGGATTTTTTCGTCTGGTGCGAATCGACGTTGATCTCCCCACGCTACCAGCAGCGCTTCCTGGAACCGGCGGATGCGCGTAAATGATGCGTCGTAGAAAGCCCGCCCCGGTATTGGTGCCATACCCGGGGCGGCGCTGGCGCCGTTCGCGGCCCAAGGCTGTGCGGCGCATCTGGCGGCTGCCGGTGCTGGTATTTTATCTGCTTCTGGCCTTTCCGTTAGCGGTGTGGACCTGCGCCCGAAAGCCCGCACCGGACGCCGGTAGCTATCGGGCTTTTGCCTGGTGGAGTCGGCAGGCCCTGCGCATTTTTGGGATTCATCTGCGCGTGGATGGGGTCATCCCGGAAGCGCCGGTGCTGGTCGCCGCCAACCACGTTTCCTACCTCGACATTCTTGCGTTGGCGACCTTGATTCCCAGCCGTTTCGTAGCGAAGAAGGAAATGCGCGCATGGCCCTTTTTCGGGATTATGGGTGCGTGGTTGGGCACGCTTTTTATCGATCGCAGCGATGCCCGCGCCAGCCAGCGCATCCTGCGTCAGGCCGGTGAGATTCTGGCAGCCGGTACCAGCGTAACCGTCTTTCCGGAGGGGACTACCAGCGACGGCAGGGAAGTCGGCGATTTTTTTGCAGCGCCTTTTGAGGCCGCCTGCTGGGCAGGGACGCCCACCATACCAGTTGCACTGCGTTATGAAGACGTGCTCCGTCCCGGCCAGCCCGACGCACTTTGCCCCTTTGTCGGTGACGACAGCCTATTCGGCCATCTCTGGCGACTGGCGGCGGCCGCACCCCTGACGCTGCGGCTGGAATTCCTGCCCGCACTGGCCCCCGGATTGGGACGCCGCGAGTTGGCGACGGCCGCCCGGCAGGCCATCACCGAGGCCCTGCAGCGGATGGAACAGGGGGCGTCTGTCACCTATCTGCGCGACCCTCGCCGTCACTCCCTACGGGATGCCTGGGTGGCGTGGCGGCGGGGACATGGCGGCTGAGGAGGTATCCACAGGAGAACTAGGCGGTCTTCGGTCGCCAGCTCTGCACGCTTTCGACAAGAATGGCAACATGTTCAACGGGGGTCTGCGGGGTGATGCCGTGGCCGAGGTTGAAGATATGACCGGTCCCCGACCCGTGACTTTCCAGAATGCGCGTCGCTTCCCTGACAATCCCTTCGGGGCTGCCGTAGAGGGCGATGGGGTCCATATTACCCTGTAGCGCAACGCTGTTACCCAGACGCTGGCGGGCGACGCCCAGTTCCGTCGTCCAATCGAGGCTCAGTGCATCGGCGCCGCTCGCGGCCATGGCCTCGAGCCAGTTGCCTCCGCCCTTGGTAAAGAGTATGACCGGCACTCGGCGGCCTTCGGCTTCGCGCCGCAAAGCGGCGACGATCTCGCTCATATAGGCGAGGGAGAACTCCGCATACGCAGGAGTACTGAGGCTGCCGCCCCAGGTATCAAAAATCATGACCGCCTGGGCACCCGCGGCAATCTGAGCGTTGAGGTAGCTGGCCACCGACTGCGCCAGGTGGCGCAGCAGCCGATGCAGCAGCGCCGGATCGCTGTACAGCAGCCCTTTGATGTGGGTGAAATCGCGGCTGCCACGCCCTTCGATCATATAGCAGGCGAGGGTCCACGGACTGCCTGCAAAACCGATGAGGGGCACACGTCCGTCGATCTCACGGCGGATGAGCCGCACGGCGTCCATCACAAAGCGCAACTCCGTTTCCGGGTCGGGCTGGCGGAGTGCGGAGATATCGGCAGCGCTGCGCAAGGGGCGTGCAAAAACCGGACCTTCTCCTTCCTGAAATTCCAGCCCGAGTCCCATGACATAGGGGATGGTCAGGATATCCGAAAAAAGGATGGCGGCATCCAGGGGGAAGCGGTTGATGGGCTGTAAAGTGACCTCGCAGGCCAGTTCCGGCGTGGTGCAGAGGCTGAGAAAATCGCCGGCCCGGGCGCGGGTGGCGCGGTACTCAGGCAGGTACCGCCCGGCCTGACGCATCAGCCAGACGGGTACGTGATCCACCGGCTGACGCAGGCAGGCGCGCAGGAAATTATCGTTCTGCAATGTGGGTTTCACCGTCTATACCCCCAGATAGTCGAGGATACCCTGCGCCGCGCGGCGCCCTTCGTCCACCGCAGTGACCACCAGGTCGGAGCCTCGTCGCATGTCTCCCCCGGCAAAAATGCGCGGGTTGCTGGTCTGGAACTGCGCGTTGGTGCTGATCCGCCCCCGGCTGTCCGTAGTGATGTGGTGTTCCGCAAACCAGGGAGCAGGGGAGGGATCAAAACCAAAAGCGATGATCACGACATCGGCATCCAGCACTTGTTCCGAGCCGGGAATGATTTCCGGGTGACGCCGGCCCCTGGCATCGGGCTCGCCCAGACGGGTCTCCACCAGACGCACGCCCTGGGCTCCCGATGCAGCATCTCCGACCACTTCGACGGGCTGACGATGGAAAAGAAAGTGGACGCCTTCCTCGCGGGCATTGGCGACTTCCCGGCGTGAGCCGGGCATGTTCTCTTCATCGCGGCGATAGACACAGGTCACCTGGCGGGCACCCTGGCGGATGGCCGTACGCAGACAGTCCATGGCGGTATCACCGCCACCCAGCACCACAACCCGCTTGCCGGAAAGGCTGATATAGGGGAGTGTCGGGTCCGGCAACTGCATCAGGTGACGGGTGTTCGCGATCAGGTAGGACAGCGCCTTGAGGACGCCTGGCAGTTTCTCGCCGGGGAAGTCGCCGGTCTTGGCGGTATAGGTGCCCATCCCCAGGAACACGGCGTCAAAATCTTCCAGGAGCTTACCCAGGGAAATATCTCTGCCAACCTCCGTGTCGAGCTGAAAACGGATACCCATTTCCTGGAGCAGGTTGGCGCGGCGTGCAACCACTGCCTTCTCCAGTTTGAAGGACGGGATGCCGAAGGTGAGCAGACCACCAACCGCCGGATAGCGGTCAAAGACGACCACTTCGGTGCCTGCGCGGTTGAGGATGTCCGCACAGCCGAGGCCTGCCGGACCGGCACCCACTACGGCGACCCGTTTGCCATTGGGGAGGATGTCGGGCATCCGCGGCTGCCAGCCACGGGCCAGCGCTTCTTCGGTGACGAACCTTTCCAGATTGCCGATGGTGACGGCGCCGAAGCCGTCATTGAGGGTACAGGCACCTTCACACAGGCGATCCTGAGGGCAGATGCGGCCGCAGATTTCCGGCAGGGTATTGGTCTGATGGGACAGCGTGGCCGCTTCTTCCAGACGATTCTCGACAATGAGTTGCAGCCAGTTGGGAATATAGTTGTGCACCGGGCACTTCCATTCACAATACGGGTTGCCGCAATGCAGGCAGCGGTCGGCCTGAAGCTGGGCACTGCCCAGGTCAAAGCTCTGGTAGATTTCCCTAAAGGCTTCGCGGCGTTCTTCTACGTCCAGCTTTTTGGGGTCCTGCCGCGGGTCTTCGATGAATGAAAAATGACTCATGGTTTTTCCTCAGGGTGACGCGGTCAGCTCGCTTCTTCGAGCAGGACATCCAGTTTGGCGGCCTTGGGCACCACCAGCCAGACATCGCGGATAAAGTGGGTCCAGTCCTTGAGTAGCCCCGCGGCATAATCGCTGCCGGTGGCGGCCACATGGGCCTCGATATGGCGCCGCAGGAGGGCCTCGTAGCCGCGCATGGATTCGGTTTCGATCCCGTGGTAATTCACCAGCTCACCATTCACTTGATCAGGGAACTGGCGGGCCTGATCGCGGACGAAGGCGAGGCCGCCGGTCATGCCCGCCCCGAAATTCACGCCGACCGGGCCGAGGATGACGATCTGGCCCCCGGTCATGTATTCGCAGGCGTGATCTCCGGCGCCTTCGATCACGGCGATGGCTCCTGAATTGCGCACTGCAAAGCGCTCACCGGCGCGTCCCGCGGCGTAGAGGTGTCCCCCGGTGGCTCCGTACAGGCAGGTGTTGCCGACGATGGCCGAGTCCCAACTCGCATAAGTGACACCTGCCGGCGGCGCGATGATGATCGTACCGCCATTCATGGCTTTGCCCACATAATCGTTGGCATCGCCATGCAGATGCAGGGTCATCCCCTGTACGCAGAAGGCACCAAAGGATTGGCCCGCGGTGCCCTGTAAGTCGACTTGTACCGCATCTTCCCGCAACCCGGAATTCCCATAGCGGCGGGCGATCTCTCCGGCAAGGCGGGCGCCGATGGAGCGGTTCACGTTACGGATCGGGTAGTGCAGGCGGGTGGGGATTTGTTCTTCCAGCGCGGGCCGGGCGTCCTTCACCATGGTTTCCGCCAGATCACCCTTGTCGAAAGGCGGGTTGCGGTCCTGGGTCTGAATGTTGGTGCCGGCATGGTGCAGGTCGGTATTGCCCAGCAGCGGACGCAGATCCAGATGTGCCTGTTTTTCCGTCTGCGCCCCACCGATTTCCAGCATCTGGCTGGCGCCGACGAGGTCATCGAAGCGACGGATACCGAGTTGCGCCATGATTTCGCGGGCTTCCTCGGCGACGAAACGGAAGTAGTTGATGACCATTTCCGGCAGGCCGGTGAAATGTTTGCGCAGGGTCTCATCCTGGGTGGCGATGCCCGTGGCGCAGTTGTTGAGATGACAGATGCGCAGATATTTGCAGCCCAGCGCGATCATCGGCGCGGTACCAAAACCGAAGCTCTCCGCACCCAGCAGAGCGCCTTTGATCACGTCCAGCCCGGTTTTGAAGCCGCCGTCGGCCTGCAAACGCACCCGATGCCGCAAGTGGTTGCGGCGTAGGGTGACCTGGGTTTCTGCCAGCCCCAGTTCCCACGGCGAGCCGGCATATTTGACCGAACTCAGCGGACTGGCGCCGGTGCCACCGTCGTAACCGGCGATGGTGATACGGTCGGCATAGGCCTTGGCCACGCCGGCGGCGATGGTGCCGACACCAGCTTCCGAGACCAGCTTCACGGAGACGTAGGCCTGTGGATTGACCTGCTTCAGGTCAAAAATGAGCTGTGCCAGATCCTCGATGGAATAGATGTCATGGTGCGGCGGCGGGCTGATGAGGGCGACGCCTTCCTTGGCGTAGCGCAGGCGGGCAATGATGCCGCTGACCTTGTGCCCCGGCAACTGACCGCCCTCTCCAGGCTTGGCGCCCTGTGCCACCTTGATCTGCAACTCTTCGGCGTTGACCGCATACTCCGGCGTCACACCAAAACGACCTGAGGCGATCTGCTTGATCTTGCTGACTTTATTGTTGTGGTAACGGGCCGGATCCTCACCGCCTTCGCCGGAGTTGGAACGCCCGCCTATGGTATTCATGGCGATGGCCAGGGCCTCGTGGGCTTCCGGCGACAGGGCACCCAAAGACATGGCCGCCGTGTCGAAACGGCGGGTAATCGCCTCGATGGGCTCCACTTCGCTGAGTGGGATGGGCTGTGCGGCCGGGCGCAACTGCAGCAGATCGCGCAGGTTGGTGACCGGGCGATCGTTCACCAGCCCGGCAAAAACCCGGTAGTCGGCGTAGCGCCCTGAACGGACCGCCGTTTGCAGGCTCTGGACGACATCCGGGTGGTAGGCGTGATATTCACCGCCGTTGACATATTTGAGCAGACCGCCCAGTGACAGCGCCTTTCGGGGCATGTACGCATCGCGAACTTGCTGGCGGATATCGTTTTCGAGATGGCTGAACGACGCCCCGCCGATGCGGTTGACCGTCCCCTTGAAACAGCGCTCCACCACCATCTGATCCAGGCCGAGTGCCTCGAAGAGCTGGGTGCTGCGGTACGATGCCAGGGTGGAAATCCCCATTTTTGAGAGGATCTTATAGAGGCCTTTGTCGATGCCCTTGCGATAATTTTCCAGTGCCTTGAGAACCGTCACCGGCTGGCTGAAGGCGTGCCGTTCGGCCAGGCTGCGGATGATGGCATAGCTCAGGTAGGGGTAGACGGCAGTGGCGCCATAACCGATCAGGGTGGCGAACTGGTGGGAATCGCGGGCATGGGCCGTGGCTGCCACGATGTTACAGCGGGTGCGCAGGCCGGCATCGATGAGGGCATGGTGGACGGCACCTACCGCCATCAGCGCCGGGATGTAGAGCCGGTCACGCTCCAGGGCGTGATCCGAGAGCACCAGGATGACGGCCCCGTGCCGCACCGCCTCGATGACCGCCTCGCAGAGGGCCTCGATGGCCCCTCCCAGATTATTGTCCGCAGCGGAATAGCAGAGATCGAAGGTCTGGCTGCGGAAGGCGGGTTCCGTGTGGCTGGTGAGGGCGCTGAAAATGGCATCGGAGAGCACCGGGGAGTGCACCTCGATGCGCCGGGCATACTGGGGTCGCTCGGCAAACAGATTGCTTTCGCTGCCGATGACCGTGTTGAGGGACATTACCAGCGCTTCGCGCAGGGGGTCTATGGGGGGGTTGGTGACCTGGGCGAACTGCTGTCGGAAATAATCGGCGATGTGCCGGGTCTGCCGCGACAGGACCGCCATGGGGGTATCGTCACCCATGGAACCGACGGCTTCCTGGGCACCTTCGGCGAGGACGCGGATCACCTGGTCTTCTTCCTCAAAGCTGACGCCAAAGGCCTTTTCACTGACCAGCAGGTCGTTCACCGGTAACGCGGGGGTGGCAGTCCGGTCGTCGCTGTCGAGATGTTCGGCATACAGATCCAGCCATTCCCGGTAGGGGTGGCTGTTCTGGATTTGCGCGTCGATGTCCGCCGACTCCAGAAATTTTCCCGTGGCCATATCCACCGCCACCAGTTGTCCCGGCCCGACTCGGCCCTGCACGACGATGTCGCGGTGATCGTAGTCGAAGACGCCCACTTCGGAGGAGATGTTGATGATCCGGTCTTTGGTGATGACATAGCGGGCCGGACGCAGACCGTTGCGATCCAGTGCGCAGGCCGCGATGCGTCCGGTGTTGAGCACCAGTCCGGCGGGGCCGTCCCAGGCCTCCATGCGCATGGAGTGATATTCGTAGAAGGCACGCAGGGCGGGTTCAATGCGCGGGACGTTATGCCAGGCGGGCGGCACCAGCAGACGGATGGCCTTGAAAAAGTCCATGCCGCCCTGCACCAGCAGTTCCAGCATGTTGTCGAGACTAAAGGAATCACTGCCGCCGCCCACCGCCGGAAGCACTTCCGCCATGGGTAACAGCTCGCATTGGAGCTGCGCCTCGCGGGCCTTGGCCCACAGACGGTTGCCCTGCACGGTATTCAACTCGCCATTGTGGGCGAGGATGCGGAAGGGCTGGCACAGCCGCCATTCCGGCCAGGTATTGGTGGAAAAACGCTGGTGGTAGGTGACGAGGGCGGAGGCGAAGCGCGGGTCGCGGAGGTCGGGGTAAAAAACCGGGAGATTTTCCGGCAATACCATGCCTTTGTAGCCGATGACCTGAGAGGAGCAGGTCACCGCAAAAAAACTGCCCTCGTCGGCAAAGCGTTTCTCTACCCGCCGCCGCATGCGGTAGAGAAGGCGCTCCCGGTTGTCCGTATCCATACCGTCGGGGAGGCCCACAAAAGCCTGCCAGATTCCCGGCAGACTCTGCAGGGCTTCTTCACCACAGGCGCCAAGGTCGGCAGGTACCTCGCGCCAACCCAGGCAGCGCAGTCCGAGATCTTCCGCTTCAGCACCCAGCGCTGTTCGAATAGTCGTTGCAACCGTTTCGTCCCGAGGCAGGAAAAACTGACCGATACCAAAGTGCGTACCGAGAGTGATGCCCTGTTCGGCAGCGATGGCGCGGAAAAAGGCCTCCGGCATCTGCAACAGCAGGCCGCAACCGTCGCCGCTTTTGCCGTCGGCGGCTATGGCGCCGCGGTGGGTGAGCCGCGCCAATGAGACGATGGCCGTCGCGACGATGGCGTGACTGGCCTGGTTGTCCATCTGGGCAATCAGCCCGAAGCCACAGGAGTCCCGTTCAAAATCGGAGGAGTATAAGCTTTGCGTCATATCGTCACCTGGTCGTCACATCACCCTGTCGCCGGACTGCAAAGCAGGGCCGGGCATTATAACGCGCTCATGGGTACCATCCAAGGGTGCGAATGGATCATTCCCGGAATAACGGGGCAGGATGGGCAAGAGAAGGTTCAGGCCTCGCCGTGCGGGTCAAACAGACGGTCATACTCGGCGATGGCAAAGCGGTCGGTCATGCCCGCCACATAGTCGGCAACGACACGCGCCCGACGCTTTGCTGCACCGTCACACTCGTTGATGCGCACCTGGTATTTCAGTGGCAGCAGCCGCGGATCTTCGAGCAGGGTATGGAACAGCTTGCGTACCAGGCGCTTGGCTTTTTCCGCCTGACGGTGCACCCGGGGGTGGCGGTACATGCGCTGAAAGAGAAAGCGTTTGAGGGTGGCGACTTCGTGGGCGATGGCCGGACTGTGGGCGGCGAGCGGCTGCGACGCGGCCCGCACTTCCGCTATGGTGGTGACGCCTTCGGCCGCGATGCGGCGCCGGGTCTCACGGACCAGATCGTGGATGAGCAGATTGATGAGGCGGCGGCCCGTCTCGTGACGCAATATGGTCGCGGAAGCGTCGGGAAAGCGTTGCTGCACCTCGGCGAAAATCGTCCCGTATAAAGTATTGGCGCAGAGTTCTTCGCGGCTCAGCAGGCCGGCGCGCAGACCGTCATCGATATCATGGTTGTTATAGGCGATCTCGTCGGCGAGATTGGTGATCTGCGCCTCCAGGCTGGGCTGGGAGCCCCGCAGAAAGCGTTCACCCACGTCGCCTAGGTCGGGGGCTTTATTTTTGGCGCAATGCTTGAGAATACCCTCGCGGGTTTCGAAGGTCAGGTTCAGGCCTGGAAAGTCGCCGTAGCGCTTTTCCAGATGGTCCACGATTCGCAGGGACTGGATGTTGTGCTCGAAACCGCCGAGGTCGGCCATGCATTCCTGCAGGGCATCCTGTCCGGCATGGCCGAAAGGGGTATGACCCAGATCGTGGGCCAGGGCGATGGCTTCGACCAGATCCTCGTTCAAGGCCAACTGGCGGGCGATGGCGCGCCCCACCTGTCCGACTTCCAGGCTGTGGGTGAGGCGAGTGCGGTAGAGATCCCCCTCGTGATTCACGAAGACCTGGGTCTTGTATTCCAGACGGCGGAACGCGCCGGAGTGAATGACCCGGTCGCGGTCGCGCTGAAAGGCGCTGCGACCGGCGGGCGGCTCCTCTGCGTGTTTGCGGCCACGGCTCTGCGCGGGGTCGGCGGCGTATGGCGCCAAGCCCCCGGGCTGTCCCGGAGAGGCCAGGTCAGGCATGCCCGGACGATTCCTGCAGTGTGGCACCGGCGGCCGCGGATTCGTCCAGCACCCGCTGCATGGTTTCGGCGAGTAGCGGCAGGCGGGCGGCGAACAGCGCGAAGGCCGCATCGGCATACTCGCGAATTTCATACTGGGCGTCCTGCTTGCGCCGTAGTTTGAAAAAATTCATCAAACTGCGGAAGTTGACCGTCCAGTAGACGTCCGAGTAGGTCGCGACCGGCATCACATTGCGCAGCAGTTCGCGGACCCGGCCACGGTAAGGGTCGCGCCCACCTTCTTTGGGAGCCAGTTCACCGCGTTCGCGCGCACCGTCAATGCGGCTGCATGCCGCGCTATATTGTTTCTCATACCAGGCGAAGAGTTGCGCCATCAGCGCTTCATATTCGTCTATGGCGGCCTCATCCAAAACCGCAAAGCCATCCACCGTGCGCGCGGCGACATCGGGCACATAGGCGACGGAGATGGGCTTGCGATAGCGCATGGAAAACTCGTTCCAACTGGAAACGCGGTGTTTGACCCACTGGCGCAGCACGAAAATCGGCGCGATGAAGCGGAAACGAAAATAGACGGTCTCGAAGGGGGTGCCATGCTGATCGCGCAGCAACTGGTAAAGCAGGGCGCGGTCGCGATCCGTAAATTCGTGCCCGTTGGCGAGGCGCTGGTTGGTGGTGCTGATGCGCGCGGTGTTGATGATGGTGGCCTCATCACCCCAGGTTTCCTCCAGTTCGATGAAACCGAAGTTGCCAATGCGGCGGGTACCGCCGGGATTGAGTGCGCTACGCCGCGCCATTTCCTCCCGCAATTCCGCGGTCGCCTTGTTGATCTCATGCATGTCCGTGCTCCATGAACGCCTGAAGGGTTTGAGTGATGGCGGCCGGGGGAACTTCTCCGGTGATGACCGCACTCCCGATGCCGCGCAGCAGGATGAAGCGCACCCGCCCCCCCTCCGCTTTCTTGTCGACGCGCATGAAGCCGAAATAGTCGGCGACGGGGAGGGCCGGGGCCAGGGTGGGCAATCCGGTGGCTTCGATCAGGGCGTAGATGCGATCCTGCTCACTTTCCCGGATCAGATCCAGGCGACGCGACAGATCCGCCGCCATGACCATGCCGATGGCCACCGCCTCACCGTGCAGGTACTGGCCGTAGCCCGTCGCCGCCTCGATGGCATGACCAAAGGTGTGTCCAAGGTTGAGAATGGCCCGCAGCCCGCCTTCCAGCTCGTCGCGCGCCACGATATCCGCCTTGTCCTTGCAGGAGTGCCGGATCACTTTGGTCAGTGCGTCCGGCTCCCGGGCCAGTACGGCATCCATGTGATCTTCGAGCCAGGAGAAAAAGCCCTGATCGTTGATGAGACCATATTTGATCACTTCTGCCAGGCCCGAACGGAATTCCCGTTCGGGCAGGCTGTCCAGGGTGTCGGTGTCGGCGATCACTGCCTGCGGTTGGTAAAAAGCGCCGATCATGTTCTTGCCGAGCGGGTGGTTGACCCCGGTCTTGCCGCCAACCGAGGAGTCCACCATCGCGAGCAGGGTGGTCGGCACCTGAATGTAGGCCACCCCCCGCTGATAGACCGCCGCGGCAAAACCGGTGATGTCCCCCACGACCCCGCCGCCGAGGGCGCACAGGGTACAGTCGCGGCCGTACCCTGCGCTCAACAGGCGCCCGGCGATTTCCTGAATGTTGTCCAGGGATTTGCTCTCTTCGCCGGCGGGCAGGATGATGCTCAGCGACGGCTTGTCCAGGGCCTTGAGGGTGTTTTGCAGGGTCTCCAGATAGAGGGGCGCGACATTGCTGTCCGTGACGACCGCCACAGGACCTTTGCTCAGAGCAGGCGCAAAGAGCGCGGAGTCGGCGAGAATGCCTGTGCCGGTGTGAATAGGGTAACTGCGCTGACCCAGATCGACGCAAAGACTACGCATGGTATGTTTTCTCTTATGGACCGGTTATGCCCCATTGTTGTGGTTCTTTTGCGTTGAGGCAAGTGCGCCGCGCCATTGTGGTCGTTTGGCGCCGGTTTGACCCCTCTATCTCCGGCCGGGGGCGTGCCCTGCGCGCTGCTGGAGGTGGCGCAGTATTCGGCGCAGAACCTGATCCGAGCGCAGGCCGTCTCCCACCACCCGCCAGTGTGCAGCCTCCCGGTACAGGGTGTTGCGTTGCTCCGCCAGTGTTTTCAGACGGCAACCGAGGTCCGTATTTTGCAGCAGTGGGCGGTTGCGGTCATGGCGAATACGTCTGAGTTGCTCGTCGACGCTGATATCCAGATGAATGACCTGGCCCATCTGCCGCAGATGATGTCGATTGGCCGGGTCGAGTATGGCACCGCCGCCGGTGGCGAGTACCATCGGTTCGCTCCGGGTGGAGAGGTCGGCGATGATTTTGCGTTCCCGTTCGCGGAAGCCCGATTCCCCCTCGATCTCAAAAATAGTGGGAATATCCACCCCCGTATGATGGACGATGAGCGCGTCGCTATCCACATAAGGAAGACGCAAGCGGGCGGCCAGAAGCCGCCCGATGGTCGATTTGCCCGATCCCATGGGACCGATGAGGATGATGCTGCCGGTCATGTTCCCGGATTGCTGCCGGCGGAAGCGACGCCGAGTCCCCCTGGAGACTCGCCACCGACGACCTTGGGGGTCAGGAAGACCAGCAGTTCGGTCTTGGCCACACTGTTGATGTGGCTTTTGAAGAGCCAGCCCAGCACGGGAATATCCCGGAGCAGCGGAACGCCGGTTTCATTCCGGGTGGTCGAATCGGTGTAAATGCCGCCAATCACCACGGTCTGGCCATTATTGACCAGCAGCTTGGTTTTGACCTGTTGGGTATTGATGGGGATACCGGAAGGCATGGCCTGAGCATAGTTGGGTTGGTCGTTGCGCGCATCCACATCCAGGGTGATCTTGCCGTTGGGCGAGATGTGCGGGGTGACGTCCAGGCTCAGCACCGCTTTTTTGAAAGACACGGCCGTCGCACCACTGCTGGTGGCCTGCTGATAGGGGATTTCCTGGCCCTGTTCGATAACCGCTTTTTCGTTGTCCTGAGTGAGGACTTTGGGGCTGGAGATGATCTTGGCGCGGTTATCGGCCTGCAGAGCCTGTAGCTGCAGATTCAGGATCCGATTGCCGGCGGCGGTGCCCAGGGCAAAACCCAGCGATGCCGGATTCATGCTGGCGAGGGCGGTGCCGGCAGTGGAGGGTACCAGATTTACCAGTGCCGGGGTGGTGAAGCCGGTTCCGGTGGTAGTGGTTGTTCCAGACATCGGGTAGGCGCCGCCCTGTGTCGAGGTAACCCCCGTAGCACCGGTGCCCGATAGGTTGACGACGCCACCGCCACCGCCGCTGGTATAGGTGCCGCCCCAGTTTACGCCCAGGGACTGGGCCGCACTGGTGGTGACCTGCACGATGCGCGCTTCGATCAATACCTGGGGGACCGGGCGATCGATCTTGGCGATCAGGTGCTTGATGTTGGCGATATCCTGGGGGGTGTCCCGGACCAGCAAACTGTTGGTGCGAGTCACTACCGCCACGGAGCCGCGTGGGCCGAGCAGGGAATTACCGATGAGGCTGGAGTTGGGAATGCCCAGCGCACTGGCCAGTGCGGCATTCTGCGCCGGATTCATTTCGTTGCCGGTATCTCCGCCGCCGGGTTCCTTGTTCTGGTCGAAACCCTGCAACAGCGAGGCGATCTCTGAGGCTTTGGCATATCTGATCCGGATCAATTCCGTCTCCAGCGGTTCCAGCTTGCGCTTGCTGGCGTCGGCCTTCAGTTGTGCCTCTTCCTGGCTGGTGATCTGGTTGGCGGGTGCCACCCAGAGAATGTTGCCGATGTGTTTTACCGCCAGCCCCTGAGATTGCAGGATCACCTGGAAGGCCTGTTCCCACGGTTCATTCTTGAGGCGGATGGAAAGGCTGCCGGTCACATTGTTGGAGACGACGATGTTCTGATGGGTGAAGTCGGCGATGACCTGCAGGGCATCGCGCACGCTGATATTCTGGAAATCCATGCTCAGGCGCGCGCCGGCGTTGGCATTGTCGCCCGCCTCAGCGGCTTTGGGATGTACATCGATCAAGGTGCGCTGCCCCAGTTGATAAGCCGAATACTCGTAAGGACCATGAATGGCGAATACCAGGCGGGTACTTCGCCCCAGGGGATAGCTATCCACATACTGAACCGGGGTGCCGAACTGACTGACGCCGAAGCGGTGAGTATAGCTGGACGGAATGCCCGTGTCTTTGAGCTGGACGACGAGAGCGCCGTCCTCGCGGGTGACGTTCATCTGCGGTTGTGGACCGGAGATGGAAAGATCGAGAATGCCGCCGCCGTTTTTGCCACGCTTGAAACTCAGGCCGTTGATTTGGGTGCCTGAAGCGATGGCCGGTGCGGGAGCCGGCGGCGCCGAGTCTGCCGGTGCGGGGGCCGCGCTGCCGGTGGCGGGTACCGCCGAAGTACCCGCTGCGGAAGTCGCCGCGTTACCTTTGTCGGCGACGAGCGCGAGCCGATAACCCTCGGGGGCGGGCTCCATCATGATCGCTTGCGGAGACTTCAGCAGCAGATCAAGGCGGGCGTGATGACCGGATATTCTCCGTGAGTACATTTTGCACCGCGCCGCTGCCCGCGACGGTGCCCACGGAGTTCAGGAAGTGGGCATCACTGAAATCGATGCGTACGCGGTAGCCACCGTTGAGCGTATTCACATCATAGGCGGGGCGACTGTCACTACGGATGAGAAAGGCTGTGCCATGCTGATCCTGTACCGGCGTAATGCTGCTGATGAGGCTCTCCGCCCACGCCGCACCGGAACTCAGGCAGAGGGTCGCCGCCAGAATGGCAAGGTGTGCAGGCCTTGGCAGCGGAAGCCGTGGGTGCGAACTTGCGCTGACACGGCGGGTGTGGCGGGAGGTACTGGATGCAGTGCTCATCTTTTCGCTATCCTCTGTATTCTTTGGGGTTAGGCAAGTCGTGTTCAGTGGCTGTTCTGCATCTGCAGGACAGTCTGCTCTTTTTGGAATCCACCGAAGGCGTTGGGCATGAATTGTTCGACGGTAACCGACCGCTTCGTCATGCCGTCGTCAATATGGACGATGCGACCGTCATGGGTACCGATGTAACTGCCGACCGTAGCGCGATACACCTTATGATCCGGCGTGAGGAACACGGCCCAGAGCTTGCCCTGGCTGTCGCGAACGATGCCGGTCACGCTCAGGCTGGAAAGCGCGTACTTCTCCAGGGGTTGGAGTGGTCCATGACTGGCGGGACGTGGACCCGTGCTGGCGGCGGCGGCCTCCTTGCGAAGCAGCAGTTCCGAAAAGCTCGTGAAGGGGTCGCGATTTGTCGGATTTTCATAAGCCTTCGGCTGGTAAGCAGGGGTCTTGGGCAGCGGCGTGACATGCGCGCTGATTTTCGGTCCGTTGGCCACAAAAGCCTGAAGATGACTGAGGTTGTCGCTCTCCGAGCAGCCGCCCAGCAACGCCATGCCGGTAAGCACCATCATGAACCGGAAAGAACGCTTCATGACTTGCCCCCATTCTTGTTCCGGCCACCGGCATTGTCCCGGCTATCCAGGTAACGATAGGTGGTTGCCGTGCATTGCATGACCAGTTTCTGGGAGGCCTGCGCCTTGGCGAGGCTGGTCGCACCCGCATCAGGCATCCGCGCAATGTCGATATCGTTGATGGTGACGATACGGGGCATGGCGGCCACCGCAGCGGCGAAGCGACCGATATCATTGTAGGTACCGACCACTTTGAGCTTTACCGGAATTTTCGCGTAGAAATTTTTGTTGACCTCGCTGGTCGGCTGGAAAAGTTCGAAATCCAGCCCACGGCTGCGTCCCGCCAGGGTTACGTCATCCAGCAAGGATGGGATCTGGGTGCGGTTGGGCAACTGCTGCAGAAAGTCCTGAAAACGCCGGTTCATTTCTTTGATCTGGGCTTGGTAGGCGGGCAGGGAGGCGGCCAGCAACTGTTTTTGACGCACCTGGGTCTTCAGGCTGTCCTCCTGGGTTTTTAGCTGATGGTATTGGTTGTTCTCGGGTGAGATGAACTCCAACCAGGCCACGATACCGAGTATGAGGACGATGATAACGATGGCGACGAGTTTGGTTTTGGCGGGCCAGCGGACGATGTCGTCGATTTGCAGATTGCGGAGTTCGTCAAAGGTCATGGCCGGATCTCCTTATTCTGCGCAGGCGCGCCACTTTTATCCGCGGCAGTTGGCGTGCGGATGCTCATCTGCAGCGTGAATTGCCCTACTTCTTCATTACCCAGTTTGGATTTACTGATGATGTTGAGTTCCGGCTTCGCAAAAATCCTGGAGGCCTCGATGTTGCGCATGAATGCCGCGACCTGATCGTTTGCCTGGGAATAGCCGTCGACGGTAATGCTGTCGCCTACCTGCTTGAGGTGGGTCAGAAATACGCCATCGGGTGTAACCCTGGCGAGGGTATTGAAGAGACGCACCACCATATCCCGCTGGTCCTGCAGGTCAGTGATGATGCTCTCGCGGGCGAGCAGTTGGTCGCGTTTCTTGCGCAGGTCGGCAACGGACGCGATTTTTTGATCCAGTTGGGTGGTGACGTTTTGCAGATACTGCACTTTTTGCTGTTCGGCGGAAACGCGTGCGCTGAAAATGCTGTAGATGCCGTAGTAGAAAAGCGCGGTGAGCAGCAGGATACCGACGAGAGCTAGCGCCAAAAGCTGGCTGCGCTGAACCCGCCGGGCCTCCCGATAAGGCAGCAGATTGATGCGGATCATGCAGAAATCCTCCTTAACGCCAACCCGCAGGCCACCGCCAGGGATGACCGGTCTGCATCCATGAAACGACGACTGATCTGAGGGGCCATTTCCATGCCCGCAAAAGGATCTGGCACGTGGACCGGAAAGTTCACGAGCTGGCGCAGTTGTTCGGCAAGTTGCGGAATCCGGGCTCCGACACCAAAGAGATGCACCGATCCCGCCGGAATATCCGGCATACTGGCCTGAAAGAAATCCAGAGAGCGAAATAGTTCCTGGGCCGTGCTCCGGGTAAAGGGGCCGAGCACATCACGCCCGTAGTCCGGTGGTAGACCGCCGAAGCGCTCCATGCGTTGCGCATCGTTGAGGGCGAGGTCGTAGCGGCGCTGGATTTCTTCGATCAGACGACTGAGACCGAAATGATGTTCTCGGGAGTAAACCGGGTGGCCTCCCTGAAAAGCGTAAATGGTGGTGGTGATGCTACCCATCTCCACCAGAATGACTGCGCTGCCCGGAATACTGCGCTGGGGTGGGGACAGACTGGCAAGGTGCTCATACAACAACCAGAGCGCAAAGGGCTTGACGTCGACAATTCTGGGCTTGAGGCCGGCCTCTTCCAGCACCGCCGCGCGGTCTTCGACGGCTTCTTTTTTGCACGCCACCAATAATATATGGTTATACCCTTTTCTGTCGGCGTCTGGTCCGAGCACCGCGAAATCGAAATGGACGGCATCCATGCTATAGGGAATGTACTGGCCACCATCGAAGCGGATCTGCTCCTCCATACCCACCTCATCGAGGCCTTCCGGAAGTGCTATGACCTTGACGATGGCGGCATTGGCGGGCAGAGCGGTCGCCACGGCCTTGGTGCGGATGCGGGATCGTTCCAGAATGGCGCGCAGCGCGCGCCTGACCGCCTCGGTGTCGAGGATGTCGCGATCATTGACGGCGCCTGGCGGAAGCGCTTCGGAGTCGGCGTGTTCGACGCGAATTCCCCCCCGGGACTTCGAGAGTTCCACGAGTTTTACCGCGTCCGGACTGATATCCAGGCCGAGCAAAGGAGGACTTGGTAGACGCAGCACGTTTACTCCCTTTTTATAGTCTGACAGATACTACAACCAATGCGATTTGCAAAAAGCCAACAACGCTTGCGCAAGTTGTGAGGCTTTTGCGCAACTGGTAGAGGAGATTAGCCGCATTCCCGATTCTGTCAAGGCGGGCGGCGGCGGAAATTGTTACCATGCACCCAAACACCGGCGGTGCTGCGTGGCCGTCCGGTCTTCAGTGACGTGATCTGAGGAGTTTCATGATGGTAACGGACGAAGACTCCGATTCCCGGGATGCCGCGTGGATGGCGCTGGCGCTGGACTATGCAGCGCGTGCGGCAGGGCAGGGTGAGGTGCCCGTGGGCGCCGTCCTGGTGGATGTCGGCGGGCATCTGCTGGCGGCCGCGCACAATACGCCGGTGCGGGACCACGACCCCAGCGCCCACGCGGAAATGCGCGTACTGCGCCAGGCGGCACGGTCCCGGCAAAACTATCGGTTGACCGGCACCACCCTCTACGTCACTCTGGAGCCGTGTGTGATGTGTGTGGGGGCGCTGCTGCACGCGCGGGTCGCGCGTCTCGTCTATGGCGCGCCAGACCCCAAAGCCGGTGCAGTGGAAAGTCTCTACCAACTGTTGAAAGATGACCGCTTTAATCACCGCGTCATGGCGCAGGGTGGCTTGTTGGCGGAGCCATCCGCAACTCTGCTGAGGGATTTTTTCCAGGCGCGGCGCCGTGGCAAGCGATCCGGGATTGCAGGCATTGCCGGGGCTGAGGAGCGGGGGGAAGAGGAATGAAGCAGCACAGTAGTGTATGGCAGATGGACAATGGTGGTCGCGGACTCTACGATCTCACCCCGAAATTGCAGGAGTGGTTGGAGGAGGTGTGTGCTGGAGAGGGGTGGGTGAACCTCTTCGTCCCCCACACGTCGGCCAGTCTGTTGTTGCAGGAAAACGCTGATCCGGATGTGCAAAGGGATATCCTTGATTATTTTGCACGCATGGTCCCGGATGGTGATCCCGGCTTTCGTCATCGCAATGAAGGGCCGGATGATATGTCGGCACATCTGCGCAGCGCGCTGACCCAGAATAGTCTGATCATTCCGGTGCGGGAGGGGCGGGCGGGGCTGGGGGTCTGGCAGGGGGTTTTTCTGTTTGAACACCGGGTGCGACCAGTCAGCCGCCGGGTGCTGGTCAGCTTCCAGGGTGTTGTAAAGGAGGTGTAATGTCTGAGTTCATGAAATTATACAATGGCATGCTACGCGGCATCCGGGACTGGGCGCGCTGGGATACATTTCAGAAAACGCTGGTGGAACAGGCGGATGGCGGATGGTATGTGTATTTCGTCGGGGTGGATTTTCCGCAGGCGCCGCTGGACGCGGTGACCTTCTGCAAGGCGCTGGGTGCGATCGATATATTGTTGCATCACGACCACAAAGAAAGATATCTCGGCATCGTCTATGTGGATGATTTTGAACATCCGCAACTGGTCAAGATTTATGATCCCAACAATCTGGGTGCGTCCTGTGGCAGCAGCGGCAAAGTGGTTCCGGCCGGCTGGATACTCTCCCGGGTTCCTCCCGAGCCTTTGGGGGAGTTCGTGGTGCCCGAAGGACGCAAGCGCTGGTGGCGGGAGATTTTTCAGGACTGAGCGGGTTGGCATTGCCGCCCCGCCTTTTGCCCCCTTTTTGTCAACCAATCGCCAGGAGTACACATGGAAGCTGACCTCAAGCCCCTGGAATTCGAGGGTATCCGCCGGCTGCTCGAAAGGCTCTGCGCAACGCCTTTCGGGGCCGAAGCCGCGCGCAATATTGCCCCCGCCCCAACGCTGACGGCCGCTCGCCAGTTGCAGGCGGCCATCACCGCCGCCCGCCTGGGCCTGGAATCCGGTGAAGGCCCAGTCCTCCCGGAGCTGCCGGATGTACGGGCTGCCATCCGCCAGGTGGCCTCGCCCGGGGCGGCGCTGGCCGGCACCGCCTTTCGCAAGCTCGCACTGTTGTTGCGCGTCGGCGTGCAGTTGCGGCCTTATGTGGAAAACCGGCCGGCGCTTCTGCCTGCCGGACCCGAGCGCCTGGATGCGGCGGCGGACCTGTTGCCCCGGATGGACGCCGTACTCCTGCCCAACGGCAACGTACGCGAGGATGGTAATGAGGCGCTGCGCCGACTGCATGGTGAACTGAGGACGGAGCGCGAACAGATTCAGAAAACCCTGCAGGGGCACCTGCGGGTAGCGGGAGCGAAGATCCACTGGGCCGGTCAACGTGCTTGCGTGCATTTGCCCGATGGGGCGGCGGACAATATTCGTGGTGTGCGGCGCGGCACAGGTCCGGGCGGGCATGGTATCCTGATAGAGCCGATGGAGATGGTGGCGGGCAACAACCGGCTGGAGAAGCTCGCCGGCCATATCGAGCAGGAAAACCAGGCTATCCTCCGTGCCCTTAGTGACGCGGCACGTGACCGTCTGAGCGGCCTGCAGCACTTGGTGGAGTCACTCACCTGGCTGGATCTCGCCATCGCCGGCGCGCAACTGTCCATCCATCTCCATGGCAAAGCGGCGGAGATGGTGGATGAGCCGGTGCTGGTGCTGGAAGGGGCTTATCATCCACAACTGATCCTCGCCTATGCGGAGAAGCGTGGCCCCCAGCCCCGGCCGCTATCGGTGCATATCGATGCGGAGTGTCCGATTCTGGTGGTGACCGGACCCAATACGGGCGGCAAGAGCGTTTCGCTGAAGACGGTCGGATTGCTCACGGTGATGGCCCACTGCGGTTTGCACGTTCCGGTAAGCGGGCGCGCTGTGGTCGGAAATTTCACCCGCATTTTTGTGGATATGGGCGATCCGCAGAGCGTCGCTTTTGCGTTGTCTACTTATTCCGGCCATGTAGAAGTTCTCAAGAGACTGCTGGCGGATGCGAATGACCATACCCTTATCCTGCTCGACGAACTGGGCACTGGTACGGACCCGGAGGAGGGGGCCGCACTGGCGATGGCGGTGCTCGACGACCTGGCGGGACGCGGAGTGCGCGGAATGGTGACGACCCATCTCACGCCACTCAAGGCCTTTGCCGATGGCCACTCTTGTCTGCGTAACGCCTCCATGCGCTTTGATCAGGAGCGCCTGGAGCCCACCTATGATCTGCAGATCGGCGTGCCGGGGTCTTCCATGGGGCTGGCCATCGCGGCTCGGCGCGGGCTACCTGAGGCGTTGGTCAGCAAGGCACGCGCTTATCTGGAGTCTCTGCACCACCGGTAAAACAAAGCACTGACGACGGGCTATGATGCCATAACTGGCAAGCCGAGGGTGTAAAGGCTTTTTTATTTGACCTCACCGCAAAAAATGTCTAGCTTTTGCTGACACTTTGTTCCCAGAGGAGTATGACGATGACGTCCCCGACGACCACGCAGGAACGCCCCGGTCCCGGACAGCAGACAGAAGAGCTGACGGGAGCGGAGATTGTGGTCCGTGCCTTGCGTGACGAAGGCGTGGAATATGTTTTCGGCTATCCGGGCGGCGCCGTGCTGTATATCTATGACAAACTGGCCCAGGAAGATGCCGTCAAGCATGTTCTGGTGCGCCACGAGCAGGCGGCGGTACATGCGGCGGATGCGTATTCCCGGGTGACCGGCAAGGTTGGCGTGGTGCTGGTCACCAGCGGCCCGGGTGCCACCAATGCGGTTACCGGCATTGCCACGGCGTATATGGATTCCGTGCCCCTGGTGGTGATCACCGGGCAGGTGCCCGTTGCGCTCATCGGTAATGACGCCTTCCAGGAAGTGGATACGGTGGGTATCACGCGGCCCTGCACCAAGCATAATTTTTTGGTGAAGGACGTTCGTGATCTGGCGAGCACCCTGAAGACCGCGTTTTATCTGGCGGCGACGGGACGACCTGGGCCAGTGCTGGTGGACATCCCCAAAGATGTCACCAGCCATAAGGCCGCCTATCACTATCCCGAAAAAATCACTCTGCGTTCCTACAAACCGACGGTGAAAGGTCACTCGGGGCAGGTGCGTAAGGCGTTGCAGACCATTACCAGCGCGCAGCGGCCGATGTTCTATACCGGCGGTGGCATTATCCTTGGTAACGCCTCTGAGGCGCTTCGCAAGCTGGTCCGTACCCTGGGCGCACCCATTACCCATACCCTCATGGGGTTGGGCGCTTATCCGGCGTCAGATCGCCAGTTCCTCGGGATGCTGGGCATGCATGGCACCTATGAGGCCAACATGGCGGTGCAGCATTGCGATGTGCTGGTGGCCCTGGGTGCGCGTTTTGATGACCGTGTCACGGGTAACCTCGCCAAATTCGCGCCGCACGCACGGATTGTACATGTGGATGTCGACCCTTCCTCCATCTCCAAGAATGTACGGGTGGATGTGCCCGTCGTCGGCGATTTGCAGCAGGTGCTGCTGGAGATGAATCATATGCTGGAGGAGAACGATCAACGCAACGACCCCCAAGCCATGCAGGCCTGGTGGGCACAGATCGAGGAGTGGAGGGGGCGTGACTGTCTGCACTATAACCAGGATGATCGCGTCATCAAACCGCAGTTTGTGGTGCAGAAACTCTTTGAACTGACGGAAGGTAACGCCATCATCACCTCGGATGTGGGGCAGCACCAGATGTGGGCGGCACAGTTTTATGGTTTTGACCGGCCACGGCGCTGGGTCAACAGTGGCGGGCTGGGCACCATGGGCTTCGGGCTTCCGGCGGCCATGGGCGCACAGGTTGCCGAGCCGGATTCGACGGTGGTCTGCATTACGGGTGACGGCAGTATCCAGATGAATATTCAGGAGTTGTCCACCTGTCTACAACATCGTTTGCCCGTCAAGGTGGCGTGTCTCAACAATCATTATCTGGGGATGGTGCGCCAGTGGCAGGAGTTCTTCTATGAGAACCGTTATGCGATGAGTTATGTGGATGCCTTACCGGATTTCGTCAAGTTGGCCGAAGCCTATGGGCACGTCGGTCTGCGCGCCCACACGCCTGCCGATGTGGAACCGGTGATCCGCGAGGCACTGCGTCTGAAAGACCGGATGGTGTTCATGGACTTCCAGGTGGACCCGACCGAGAACGTCTACCCCATGGTGCCTGCGGGTGCAGCCCTCTCCGAAATGATTCTGGTATAACCATGCGCCATATCATTTCCATTTTACTGGAAAACGAGGCGGGGGCCCTGTCGCGGGTGGCGGGGCTGTTCTCGGCGCGTGGCTATAACATCGAGGCGATGACGGTCGCGCCGACCCATGACCCGAGTATCTCGCGGATGACCGTGGCTACCCGCGGCTCCGACGAGATCATGGAACAGGTCCTCAAGCAGTTGAACAAGCTGGTGGAAGTGGTCCGCGTCCATGACCTGACCGAAGGACCGCATATCGAGCGTGAGTTGATGCTCGTCAAGGTCCATGCCATGGGGCCGGATCGCGAGGAAGTCAAAAGGCTGTCGGATATTTTCCGGGGGCGCATCATCGACGTGACGGATCGTTCCTATACCATGGAGCTGACTGGTACCGGCGAGAAGCTGGACGCCTTTATTCAGTCTCTTGATCCCGGCATGGTCATCGAGGTGGTGCGCAGCGGGGCCAGTGCCATCAGTCGCGGTGCCAAGGCCATATAGGATCGGAACAAATCCGTTTATCATCCCTTAACCGATATTTAAGAGGCTCAACATGAAGGTTTTTTACGATAACGATGCCGATCTCGCCCTGATCCAGAAGAAAAAAGTGGCTATCATCGGCTATGGTTCCCAGGGCCATGCCCATGCGTTGAATCTCAAGGATTCCGGCGTGAGCGTAGTGGTCGGCCTGCGCAAGGACTCTTCCTCCTGGGAGAAGGCCAGCAAGGCGGGGCTGGAAGTCAAGGAAGTGGCTGCAGCCGTGGCCGCAGCCGATGTGGTGATGATCCTGACCCCCGATGAAGGCCAGGGCGCACTGTACCGCGATGAGATCGCACCGAATATCCGGCAGGGCGCGGCACTGGTATTCGCCCACGGCTTCAACATCCATTTTGGCCAGATTCATCCTCGTGCCGATCTGGACTGCTTCCTGGTGGCGCCCAAGGGTCCGGGGCATCTGGTGCGTTCCACCTACACCCAGGGCGGCGGTGTACCCAGTCTGATCGCGGTGCATCAGGATGCCAGCGGCAATGCCACCAATATCGCCCTGTCTTACGCCAAGGCCAACGGCGGCACCCGTGCCGGCGTGATCGAGACCAGTTTCCGGGAAGAGACCGAAACTGACCTCTTTGGCGAACAGGCGGTGCTTTGCGGTGGTGCCACGGCGCTGGTGCAGGCGGGTTTTGAAACGCTGGTGGAAGCCGGCTATGCGCCGGAAATGGCCTACTTCGAGTGTATGCATGAGTTGAAACTGATTGTCGACCTCATGTACGAAGGCGGCATCAGCAACATGCGCTACTCCATTTCCAACACCGCCGAATACGGCGACCTGACCCGCGGCCCGCGCGTCGTCAATGCGGATACCAAGGCGGAAATGAAGAAGATTCTCACAGAAATTCAGAATGGCCAGTTCGCCAGGGAATTTATCCTGGAGAATCAGTCTGGTAGGCCGACCATGCAGGCCATGCGCCGGATAGGTGCCGAGCATCCCATCGAGGTGGTGGGCAGCAAGTTGCGTTCCATGATGACCTGGATTGGTCAGAGCCGGATCGTGGACCGCTCGCGTAACTGAGTTCGCAACCAGGATCGGCGGCGATCTGCACGGGGTGAAATAGCTGTGGGCAAAAACGCAATTTGCCTGTGGTGATTCCGCCCTTTTATCGTTGCCCGGCTCCTGATACGCTCCGCGCATGAAAACAGACTATCCATATCCGTTGCTGGCGCGCGAGGGTTGGCCTTTTATCGCACTCTTTCTGGGTGTGGCCATCGTGCTCCAGGTGCTCACCAACAGTTGGTGGGCATTGCCCTTCTATCTGCTTTTTCTCTTCAGTCTTCAGTTTTTCCGCGACCCGCGGCGACCGTTGCCCACTTTGTCGGAGCGATCAGTGCTGTGTCCGGCAGACGGCAAGGTAATCGCCATCGAGCAGGTCGAAGACCCCTATCTTTCCCGTCCCGCGCTCAAGATCAGCATTTTTATGAACGTGTTCGATGTGCACGTCAATCGCATGCCGGTCAGCGGACAGGTGCAGAAAGTCTGGTATTTCCCCGGTAAGTTCTTCAATGCTGCCCTTGACAAGGCATCTCTGGAGAATGAACGCAACGCCCTCTGGGTCAGGACGGGCGACGGCAGCGATGTGACCGTCGTGCAGGTGGCAGGCCTGGTCGCACGACGTATCGTCTGTTATATCGGTGCCGATGCGGCAGTGGTGTCGGGGCAGCGCTTCGGCTTTATCCGCTTCGGTTCGCGGGTGGACACCTACTTGCCGCTGGGTGCCCAGCCTTTGGTGGCCATAGGGGAGCGGGTGCGTTCCGGCGCCCAGTGTATTGCGACCTTGGGTGTGCGGCAGGCATGAATCCCAGATATCCGCGCCGTGGCGTTTATGTCCTGCCCAATCTCTTTACCACGGCCAGCCTTTTTGCGGGTTTCTACTCCATCATCGCTTCCATCAATGGCCACTACCGAGTGGCGGCCATGGTCATCTTCATCGCGATGATGCTCGATGGGCTGGACGGGCGTGTGGCACGGATGACCCATACGGAAAGCGCATTCGGCGCGGAATATGATTCATTGGCGGATGTGATCGCTTTTGGTATGGCACCGGCCATTCTGGTTTTTCTGTGGGGGCTGCGGGATTTCGGCAATTTTGGCTGGCTGGGGGCCTTTGTTTATACGGCCTGTGGCGCCCTGCGCCTGGCTCGCTTCAATACCCAGATACATAGCGCATCCAAGCGCTACTTCCAGGGTTTGCCCATACCTACGGCAGCGGCCGTGCTGGCCAGTCTGGTTTGGGTGGCGGTAGGGGAGGGATACCCCTGGCTGACGCAGATCAGCGAATATCTGGCGCTGGGACTGGTCTACGCGCTGGGTTTGCTGATGGTCAGCAATGTTCGCTTCCGCAGTTTCAAGGATTTCGACCTGCACGGGCGGGTGCCCTTTGCGTTGGCGATTCTGGTGGTGCTGGCGGTCGCCCTGGTGGCCGTGCATCCGCCGCTGGTCCTGTTTATCGCCGTGATTTCCTATGTAGCGATAGGTCTGTTGCAGACCCTGTGGCAAATTCGCAGCCGCCGTATTCAGCGTCAGCGCGGTGGTTCCGGCCACTGATCCGGCGGTTCTTCCGTCGCGCCCCAGTGCAGGGCACGTAACTGGCTGAATTTTTTGTGTTGGTGTGCCTGCATACGGGTGAGAATGTCGTTCAGGGTATGCACCGCCTCCACGGCGTACGGGCCTTTGTTGAGCATCACGCACTCGGCGCGTACCCCCATGGCCGCGTCAGTGAATTCGGGCCGGGAGATGACGCCTTTTTTGGTGAGTTGTTCCAACACCTGAGTGGCCCAGATGACGGGCAGATGTGCCGCCTCCGCCAGCCAGAGTATCTCTTCCTGGACTTCTGCCAGCCGTTCCGGACCCACTTCGACAGCCAGATCACCGCGCGCGATCATTACGCCCATCGGTTGGCGCCCGAGCGCGGCAAGCAGGATCTCCGGCAAGTGGTGAAAGGCGCTGGCCGTTTCTATTTTCGCGATGACACCCAAGTGTTCGCCTTGCCGCTGACGCAGGGCCTCCAGCATGCTGCGCATGTTCCCGGCGTTCTCCACAAAAGAAAAACCGACGAGATCCGCCAGGGGAATAATCGTGCCCAGATCGTCCAGGTCTTTGGCGCTAAGAGCCGGAAGTTCCAGGGCGAGGCCGGGAAAATTGAGACCCCGGTCCGGCAGCAGGCGGGCGCCTCCTGGTTTGGTTTTGGTGATGCGCAGTAGCGCTCCTTCGGAGGTCTGTTCCAAGACTACGGCGGCGATCTTGCCATCGTCCACCCACACCTGCTGACCGATGGGCAACTGGGGAATGACCTCGGGGACGGTGCAGGAAATCCTGGCCGGCCGCCCGTTCAGGGCGGGTCCGCCGGGTCCGCCCTGACTTTGCAGCAGGAGCGAATCGCCGATTTCCAGATGCAGGGGGACGACGCTTTGGGGAATGCCGGCGAAGTATCCCTGCACATGGCGGCGGCGCCGGCTCTGGCAACGGTTCCCGGCAGTGAAATAACAGCCTTGCGTGGCTTGCAGCGTGATCACCTCGTTTTCAACCCGTTCCACCACCAGCACACGCTCCTTGCCGCGGGCGTCGTGGCAGAGCAGGTCTTCGCCCTGCTGGGGCATCGCGCTGCCGGATACCAGGAGGAGCAGGCAGTCCACTCCCGAGGGCAGCGAGGATGACGCCTGATGGCAGGCCATCGCGGTCATGCGCGCCGGTTCCAGCAGACGGCCGAGGCGGTCCCGTTCGGGACGCAGATGGATCACTCCCGGTGCATCGGGAAGGGGGCCGGTGCGGATCTTATGCCCGGCGAGGTCGGCGAGAATTCGGCAGGGCTGGCCCGTATCCCGACTCGCGGTACGAACCTGTTCAGCGAGCCTCCGCCATATGCCTGGGCTATCATGGGCGCAGTTGATCCGCGCGATGTTCATGCCGGCAGTGAAGAGTCTGCGGAAAAAATCGGCATCGTCGGCGCGATCGCCGGACAGGGTCACCATGATGTGGGTGCTGCGCTGGTGCGGCGGACTGCCGAGTAGGGCCAGGGTGTTGTCCGTAAGAGCCCGCTGACCCTGCTCCCGAGTGATGGCCGTGGCGTCGCTGAAATCGGCGGGTGGCATTTGCAGGGCAGCATACAATATCTGCAGGGTACACTGCACGCTGTCGAGCACGTGACTTTCGGCGCGGCCGAGGGAAGAGAGTCCAGCGTCTGACAGGGCCCCCTGCAGGGGGCGCAAATCGACGCTGCGCAGAGCCAGGTAGTGCAGCATGTTACGGATGCCGGGATGCCACGGCAGGCTGGGGTCCTGCTGCTCCAAAAGAGGAAGTTGGGCCGCTTCACTCTGGACAATCCGCGTGCGAAGCCCTTCAAGGGCTTCCCGAAGGTCCTGCCATGCCTTGTTCAAGCGTTTCGGCCGCTGCGTCATAGCCGAAGTATATCCGATGAATATTGCAGTATGATGACAGTATGGCTTCGTCTGGAAAGAGGATATGCTGAACCCTCCATAGGGGGGCAGTCCTACCTGGCGGGTGCCAGTGATCGCGGTTGATCGTGAACCCGTGGGGGCCGAAGGAGAAGGGAGGTTTGGCAGATGTTTAACCAGATATTACTGGCGGCAGACGGGAGCGATGCCTCCGCAGCCGCAGTGGCGACCGCCATTGGACTGGCGCGGGAGCAGCGGGCCCAGTTGCTGGTCGTGCATGTCGTCGATGTCTACGCCATGTATTTCGCAACGCCTGAGTCCATCGACTTTCTGGTGGCTGCCGGCGAAGGCATCCTCAAGGCGGTACAGGACCAGGCGCTCCAGTCGGGCGTGGTGGCCCACACCAAACTGCTGCAGTCGGATGTGGGCGGGCGTCATATCAGCGAATTGATCATCGATGAAAGTAACGCCTGGCCGGCCGACCTGGTTATCATCGGCAGTCATGGCCGACGCGGCCTGAACCATTTTTTGCTCGGGAGTGTTGCGGAGGGGGTTTGTCAGCGCGCCAGGACGCCGGTGCTTTTGTCGCGATAGCGAAGCCCTGCGCGGCGGTAGTCCGGTAGGAAGGGTTTTTTCCGTTGGCGGCATTTATTGGGACAGCGGGCAGCGCATGGGCGGCGCGTCAGTGACCCGGCTGGTGTTGTGCCCAGCGCACGGTTGGTAATTGACTGAGTATGTCGGGATTCTGCCAGCCGGGCTGACGATGTTCGATGAGCACATCGGTGGTGATGCCGCCGCGCACATACCAGCGTCCCAGCAGGCGCAGATAGCGCGGGTTGATCAAGCAGATCAGATCGTCGGCGATACGGTTGGTCATCGCTTCGTGAAAGGCGCCCTCGTCGCGGAAGCTCCAGAGGTAGAGCTTGAGGGATTTCAGTTCGACATTGTGCTGATCCGGGATAAAATCCAGCATGAAATGCGCAAAGTCGGGTTGTCCCGTTAGCGGGCAGAGGCAGGTAAATTCGGGCAGATCCATGTGTACCACATAGTCCCGCTCGGGGTGGGGATTGGGGAAACGCTCTAATTCCCTGCTGGGTTGACTGGGCATTCGCAACTCCTCATCATCGGTGCTTCATCCATTCGGCACACTATAGCAAAACACCCTTTCATGCGCCTCTCGGCCATCATCCTTCAGGGCTTTAAATCTTTTCGCGAAAGTACGCGCATCCAGTTCGACGCCAATCCGGTGGTGATCATCGGCCCCAATGGCTGCGGCAAATCCAATACCGTTGATGCGGTGCGCTGGGTACTCGGTGAATCCTCGGCACGCCAACTGCGCGGTGGCTCCCTCAGTGACGTGATCTCCAATGGCGGCGGCAGTCGGCCGGCCGCATCGGTGGCGACAGTCGAACTGCGCTTCGATAACAGTGACGGGGCGGCACCGGGTGCCTTTGCCGGAGCGGCTGAAATCAGCGTCCGGCGCAGTCTGGACCGCAAGGGCGATGGCCATTACCGGATCAACGGCGCCCGCTGCCGGCGACGCGATGTGGGGGATCTGTTTCTCGGTACGGGACTCGGCGGCAATGCCTACGCCATCGTTGAGCAGGGGACCGTCGGGCGCATCGTCGATGCGCGGCCGGACGATCTGCGCGCCATTCTCGAAGAGGCGGGGGGCATCAGCCGATATAAGGAGCGTCGGCGGGAGACCACACAACGCATCGCCGAAACGCGGGAGCACCTTCAGCGCTTGTATGATATCCACGGCGAGATGGACGGCCAGTGGCAGCGCCTGCAGCGGCAGGCCGAGTCTGCGCAAAGGTTGCGCGCCCTGCGGATGGAGGAGCGTCAATGGCAGTGGTGGGGTCTGACCCTGCGCGTGGATGCCCTGGAAGCAGAGCGTCGGCAGAGCCTGGAGCAGCGCTCCCGGCTGCAGGCGAAATACCGAAGGGAGGAGCACCTTCTTGACGCGGTGACCCAGTCCCTGGACCAACTCCGTGCGGAGGACCGGCGCATGCAGGAAAACATCGCCGCGGCGCAGGGCGAACTGTATGCGGTGCAAGCCCAGCAGAGCGATATGGAACATCAGCTGCGAGAGCACCAAGCTGCCCTTCAGCGCGTGCAGACCAGTCTGGACCAGGGCCAGGCACAGCAGCAGAAAGTCCGGTCTGAGCAGACATGCCAGGCGGAAGACGAAAACCAGCGGCAGCGGCGTTTGCAGGATTTGGCTGCGCGACGGCAGGCACTGAGCGGCGAGGAGGACAGTGCCCGACGCCTGCGGCGGGAAGCGGAGCGGGAACTCGAAAAACAGGATGAGGAACGTCAGAACCAACAACAGGCTCTGGCCGAAATGCGTCGCAAACGGGATGTGACGACGGCGCAAATCCGCGAACTGGAGCCTCGCCTGGAGGATATCGAACGCCGCCTGCAGCAGCAGTCCGCGAACATACCCTCGGAACGCGCCGCCATGGAAGCCCTGGCAGCGCTTTGCGATGCCGCAGAAACCGTGTTGGCGGAAGCCGCATCGGACCTTCGGACACATCGGGAAGCGCTGGAAACCCTCCAGACCCGGATCGTCGTTTTGCGAAATGCCCGCGATGACACTCTGGCCAAGGCGCAGGAATATGGTGCCCGGCAGAAGGCGCTGGAGGGCCTGCTGCAGCGGCTGCAAAAACCGCAGGCGCGAAATGACCCCGCTGGCTCGCGGCTGGTGGACCAGATGCGCGTGCAGCCCCGCTGGGAGCGTGCGCTGGAGGAGGTCTTGGGCGATCGCCTGAACGCTCTGGTGATGGAGGGCAACAACATGGTCACCCAGGGCAGCATGTTGTGGGTGAGCACGGTCATGCCGGTCGATCTGCCGCCGGATGCGTTGCTGCAGGTCTTGGAAATGCCTGAGACTTTAACTTTGGGATTGAGTGACTGGCTGTGGGGGCTGCGCATGGCGCCGGACTTGGCCTCCGCCCTTGATCAACGTCACCAGCTACGGGCGGGAGAGGCCTGGATTACGCCGCAGGGGGTGCTGGTGCATCGTTCCGGGGTCGCGTATCCGGAGCATGAAGACGGCGCCAGCCTGCTCCAGTGCCGCCGTGAATTGGCGGAAAATGGGGAGTGTTTCCAGCGGGCGCAGGCGGATGCAGCCGCCGCCCATGCCGCGTTGATCGCGGCGGAACAACAGGCGCGCACCCTGCAGGAGCAGGTCAGAAGGGCAGATGCCCGCTGGCAGGAGATGGGCCGGCAAAGCGCCCGGGAGCGGGAGTCTCTGGTTCGTCTGCGCAGCCGGGTAGAGACAGAAGAACGGCAGCGTGCGGAAAGGGCGGCCGAGTCCCAGCGCCTCGACGTCGAACGCAACGCCTTGGAAACTCGTTTGTATGGACTTCGTCAGGAACTGGCGGCTGACGACCGCGGATGGCAGGACCTCGAGCAGGCGGTGCTGGACTCTCGACGGATGACGGATACGTTGCGTCGCCGGGTGGACGAACTGCGCGGAATTCATGGACGCGTGCGGGGGGAATATCAGGCGCTGGAACTCCGGCAGCAGCGCCTGCAGGCCGAATCGGAAGCCGCCATCGCCCGCGCCAAAGACCTGCAACAGCAGTGGGACCAGCTTGCTGCCACTGTCGCCGAGAATGAAGGGGAACTGCTTCGGCTACAGGCTGCCCTTCCGGAAATGCTCGAGGCACGAGATGCGGTGGGAGCATTGCGGGCGGATCGTAGTGTGCATCTGGAGGCCTTGCAGTCAGCGGCACAGACTGCAGAGCAGCAGATTCGCGAACAGGAAAGCCATCTCCATGCCCTGGACAATGGGTTGCGCGCCTTGCAGAAGTCCGAGGCTGCCGTCGATCAGCAACTCGCGGGCCTACAGGCGCGTCTGGATGAACTGCAGCAGCGTGCCGCAGTGCTTGCGCAGGATTTAGGCGACGATCCGGGGCCTTGCCCGGATGCGACACGCTGCGAAGAGAGTCTTACCCGAATCGGCGCGGCCATCGCCAGCCTCGGCAACGTGAATCTAGCCGCGGAAGACGAGTTGCGGGAACTGGAAGGGCGCCGCGATAACCTGCAGGCTCAGGTGGAAGATGTGGAATCTGCTCTGCACGGCCTGGCGGAGGCTATGGCGGCCATGGATCTGGAGACGACGGTTCGCTTTCGAGACACCCTGGATAAGGTCAATCAGGCCTTGCAGGAACTCTTTGCCGTTCTTTTTGGCGGCGGACAGGCGCAACTCAGTCTGGTGGGCGAGGATGTGCTGGACGCGGGACTGGTGCTGCGCGCCCAGCCTCCGGGCAAGCGTAACGCCACTCTGCAGCAGCTTTCCGGTGGCGAAAAGGCCCTCACCGCCATCGCGCTGGTGTTTGCGCTGTTCCACCTGAACCCCGCGCCCTTCTGCATATTGGATGAAGTGGATGCGCCACTGGACGACGCAAATGTGGGGCGATTCTGTCATCTGGTGCAGAAAATGGCGGCGCAGACCCAGTTTTTGATTGTGACCCACCGCAGCCTGACCATGCAGGTCGCAGAGCAACTGGTGGGTGTTACCATGACCGAACCGGGTGTCTCCCGCGTCGTACGGGTGGATGTGGCGGATACCCTGGCGCAGACAGCCTCCCGTGAGGGAACTGCGCCCTAGTGCGGATTCCGGCTGGAATCGATGTTTCCGGATATTAGTACAACGCCATATCAACATGTTATAGTATCGCTTCTATGTTCCCCGGACGCCAAGCAAAAATGTCGAGCGCAAAATTTACCGTATCTCGATGTAGATGTTCCGGTTCGCGGCGTGGAGCAGGTACGGCAGATCAAGGTGTTTCGTGTTTCACATGGGCGAACGATATCTTATTTATATGTTGGCATGATATACATATACTGCCACAGTATGGAGCGTGATATGGATACGGATTTGCTACCATATGCTGCATATAATAATCGGGCTATAGAGTTGTTGTCCCGTATGCAGGCCATAATCTCTGAACAAGCGAACGATGCTGTCGAGTCGTTTTATCGTTCTTTAAATGATATTCCCGAAGCGCAAAGCATCATATCCATACTCTCGGAAGATGATTTTTATTTTCTCAAACGTAAACAGGTTCAGCATCTTTTGCTGTTGTTGTCGCCTGGCACCGCAATGACGGATCAGGCTCTTTTATCGCGGTCAGCGGGATATAGGCATGCATCCATAGGCGTTGATCAGATCGTTTTAAAGAAGGCAAGCGAGCACTATTTGAAGTACTTGTTGAATTCTATAGAGAGACGTGATTTTTCTATGTTCTATCAATTGGTAACCATGCGTCTCGCATTTGATATCAAATCTCAAATAGATGGATACAAGGATTATGAGTTGTATTATATAAATGCTATAGATGGACTTGGTGTTGATTCAGAATGTATCGGTCCTGCCGCAGACGTTAATTCTTGCGCACGTAATATGGCAAGAAAAATAATGCAGATTCAGTTTGTTGAAGGAGTTGTAATCGGTAATGTCGATGGTGAGGTTGTGGATGTATTTTACCGCCTAGGGATAACCCCAGGAGTTGATCGCCATACAAGAAGAATGCGTCTGGAATTGTTAAAAATTGTTACCTCTGTTTGGGAGGACAGGAATCCTGTATATATTCAAAATGTAGAGAATTGTCCATTATTGGAGGGGCATGATATGCGTCGGTGTTTATCCGCCGGCATCCGGTCAATCGGGGTCTGGCCGTGTCAGGGGGCGGGTGGGCACGTTGAAGGTTATTTGATGATATTTTTTAAGTACCCAGGTGCCATGCATGGCGAGCAGAACATTATGTACTGGTCTACCATTTCCCAAAAAGTTGGTTCGGCGTTGGAGGCTGTAATGGCCAGGCGTATCACCTGACAGGTTCACAAAGCCAACTTCGCAGACGCCGGACGCAGAGAGAGAATCGGCCAGCCCCGCTCTTCGGCCAAGGTGCGCAGACGCGGATCAGGATCCACGGCTACTGGCCGGGTGACATATTCGAGCAGGGGCAGATCGTTATATGAGTCGCTGTAAAAGCTGCTGTCCCCGATGCTTTGATTCCAGTCCAGGCCCTGTGTCTCCAGCCAGTCGCGCAGACGTTGCACCTTGCCGGCCTGGAAACAGGGAAGGCCGATACTGCGGCCGGTAAAGTCTCCGGAGGCCGTTTCCTCAGCCTCTGTCGCCAGCAGGTGGGCGATGCCCAGTTCCCGGGCGATGGGTGCCGTCACAAAGCGATTGGTCGCAGTGATGATGACCAGGGTGTCGCCCTGCCGGCGATGATCCTCGATCAGGGCGCGGGCTTGGTCGGAGATCATGGGCAGCACCCGCTCCTGCAGATATTCCCGGTGCCAGGCATCGAGCAGCGCTCGGGGATGCGCCGCCAGAGGGGCCAACTGAAACTCCAGGAAGGCGTGAATATCCAATTCGCCCGCCAGGTATTCTGCATAGAACTGATCATTCATGCGGTGGAAGCGCTCTGTATCGACAATGCCGCGACTGGCGAGAAACTCCATCCAGGCATGGTCGGAGTCGCCGGAAAGCAGGGTGTTGTCGAGATCAAAAAGGGTGAGGGCCATGGGTTCTTCGTCCAGTCGAGGGGGCCGTAGCGAATACTCGCGAATTATACCAGAAAGTGTATTTGCGATATGCTGGCGCAGCAAATATTTCCAGTTTTTTACAGAAGGAGCCGGCGGTGGAGCGGGTCAACCATACTGACTTCGAGCGTATTCAGCAATTGCGTGCGGAATTGGTGGCGGCCAATAACGCCTACTATCGGGAAGATTCGCCGACCCTGAGTGATGCCGAGTACGATGCGCGCCTGCGCGAACTGCGCTCCCTGGAAGACCGTAACCCCCAATGGCAAAGCGCCGACTCTCCGACCCGTAGGGTCGGGGCGGCTCCGGTGGAGGTCTTTGGGGAAGTGCATTATGCCATACCCCTGACCTCTCTCGACAATGTTTTCGATCAAGACGGTTTTGGCGACTGGCTGGCGCGCGTGCAGAAGGGGCTCGGCCGCGAGGATGTTCCGCTCAGTGCTGAACCCAAGTTTGATGGCCTCTCGGTCAACATTCGTTACATCGGCGGTAAGCTGGTACAGGCTGGTACCCGCGGAGATGGCCAGACCGGTGAAGATGTCACCGCCAACGTCCGCACCATTCGCAACGTCCCCCTGCAACTGACCGGCAAGGATTGGCCGGAACTGCTGGAAGTCCGTGGAGAAGTGGTCATCCCCGTGGCCGCTTTCCGGCGTCTGAATGGCGAGCGCCTGCGCGCCGGGGATAACCCCTTCGCCAACCCCCGCAATGCGGCGGCAGGCAGTCTGCGACAACTGGATTCCAGGGTAACGGCAAAGCGCCCCCTCGCATACTTCCCCTGGGGATGGGGAGAAAGCAGCGTGCCACTGGGGACAAGCCACATCGCGGTTATGGAACGCCTTTCCGCCTGGGGCTTCGAGGTGACCTCCTACCTGCGCGGTGTTCACGAACTTACGGAATGCCAACGCTATTTCAGCGAGATGCAGAAAATACGCGAAGGCATGCCTTTTGAAATAGACGGCCTCGTGTTCAAAGTTGACGATCTGCCCGCCCGGGAACAGTTGGGCTTCACCGCCCGCGCACCGCGTTGGGCCATTGCCTATAAATTTCCGGCGCACGAAGAGCGTACCGTGGTCGAAGATATCCTGGCTTCCGTAGGGCGCACGGGCGTGATTACTCCTGTGGCTGTCTTGAAGTCCGTGCAGGTGGGCGGCGTGACCGTGAGCCGCGCCAGTTTGCATAATCAGGATGAAGTGGATCGTAAAGATATTCGCGTGGGCGACACGGTGCTGGTACGCCGCGCCGGCGACGTAATCCCGGAAGTGGTCATGGTGATCAAGGAGGAACGGCCGCCTGCGACACCACCCTGGCACATGCCGCAGCGTTGTCCGGTCTGCGACTCGGAGGTCTTGCGCCTGGCCAATGAATCGGCGCATCGTTGCATGGGCGGGCTATATTGTCCGGCACAGCGGATGGGCGCCATCCGGCACTTTGCGTCGCGTCGGGCCATGGACATCCGGGGGCTGGGCGAAAAGCTCGTACAGCAACTGGTCGGGCATGGTCTGGTGCACACCGTGGCCGATATCTACCATCTGGATGAAGCGGCTCTGTGCGGCTTGGAGCGCATGGCCAGCCGTTCGGCGCAAAAGCTCCTCGCCGAAATCGATCGCTCCCGCCATACCGCCTTGCCCCGTTTTCTCTACGCCCTGGGTATCCGTCAGGTTGGGGAGGGTACGGCCAAATCCCTGGCCATCTATTTCGGGGATCTGGACCCCCTGATGGCCGCAACGCCGGAGCTTTTGCAGAACATTCCCGATGTAGGGCCTATCGTGGCGGAATCCGTTGCCCATTTTTTCGCCCAGCCCCATAACCGCGACGTCATTGCTGCCCTGCGCACCGCGGGAGTACAGTGGGCTGTGGTCCAGCCGCAAAAAGGCGGGCGTTTTCAGGGTATGACCCTTGTGCTCACTGGAACCCTGGACAGCATGACCCGGGAAGAGGCCAAAATCGCCATAGAAAATGCGGGCGGGAAAGTCAGCAGTTCCGTGTCGGCCAAAACAAGCTATGTGGTAGTCGGCAAGGACCCAGGCAGTAAGGCCGAAAAAGCCACAAAGCTGGGTGTGAAACAGCTTACCGAGGCGCAATTTTTGGCGATGTTTTCAGAAAAGGAATGACCATGCAGCAGAACAGAACATTCCGCTTGAATGTTGTCGATGTCCATGGAGAAGTCTACACCGGTATGGCGCGTTTTGTGGCGGTACCGGCGGAACTGGGTGAGATCGGTATTCTGCCGGGGCATGCGCCCCTGCTGTCCGGGCTGCGGCCCGGCGAGTTACGCATTACCCAGCCAGACGGCCAGACGCAGATTCTTTTTCTGGAGGGTGGAATGCTGGAGATTCAACCCGATATCGTAACCATCCTCGCCGATGCCAGCCTGCGGATTGCGGATATCGATATTCACGAAAGCAGGGAACGCATCAAGGACGCACAAAGTACGCTGGCGAAACGTGCGGTTCCGGCGATGGATTTTGCCCGCGCCGAACTGGAATTGCAGCGGGAAGTGGCAAAATTGCATGCGTACCAGCGCTACCAGATACAGGAGCAACGGGGTGGCGGTACGGGCAATTATCATTGGGAGCGCCCGGCTTTGCAGAATGTGCCGAAGGTGAACGTGCAGGAACTGGAGGATTGACGGCTCCGGGCCGGGTATGGGGCCGATGGACGCCGCCGCCTATGACGCCTGGTATGATACCCCTCGCGGGCGCTGGATCGGCATGGCGGAGTTCCGCCTGCTTTCCAGGCTCCTGCAGACGCAGCCGGGGAACACACTTCTGGACGTGGGGTGTGGTACCGGCTGGTTCACCCGCCGCTTTGCCGAAGAGGGCCTCCTCGTCACTGGCCTGGATCCCAACCCGGACTGGCTTGCCTTCGCCCGCGCCAAGGGCCCCCCTGAGATCCGCTGGATAGCCGGAGATGCTCGCGCACTGTCTTTTCCCGACCGCAGTTTCGACCAGGTGGTTTCGGTTGCGGCACTGTGTTTTGTGGAAGATGAGCGGCGGGCCGTGGCCGAGATCGTGCGGGTGGCGCGCCGGCGTTTCGTCATCGGCTGGCTCAACCGGGCAAGCCTGCTTTATCGACAGAAAGGGCAGGGCGGCGGGAGCGGGGCCTACCATGGGGCGCACTGGCATCGTCCCAACGAGTTGCTCGACTTTTTCTCCGGTTTGCCGGTACGCCGACTGGCGGTGCATTCCGCCATATTTCTTCCTGCCGGGGACGGGATGGCGCGAACGCTGGAACATCTGCTGCCCCACACGCTGCCCTGGGGCGGCCTGGTAGTCATTTCGGGGGAGGCGGAATAGCCACGCCATGGGAATGGTGGCCATCGATTGGATCGCCGGCGTCTACGGGGCCGTCTGGGGGCTCTCACAACCCAGGACCGGCTATCTGACCGATCGTATCGGGCGCAAGATCCCCATTTGTCAGCGGCATTTTCCTTATGCGTCATTTCAGCCGCCCAATGGTTCAGGGGTTGTCAACGGTACGCCTTTTTTCAGAACCGCCCGCACGGCCCGCCAATCCGGCATTACCTGATCCAGAATGCGCTTGAAGCGGTCATTGTGCAGGCGCTCCAGCAGGTGCGCCATTTCGTGGACTACCAGGTATTCCAGGCATTCCTCGTCGTAATGCACCAGTTCCAGATTCAGCCAGATTCGGCGTGCCCGGATATTGCAGGTGCCCCAACGGGTTCGCATGCGCTTGATACCCCACTCAGCGACTCTGACACCCATGATGGGCTCATAATGGGCAATGAGCGCCGGGATGCGCTCTTTCAGCGTCTGCCGGTGCCAGGCTTCGATAACCCGTGCCTTGTGGTCGCGGCTCGCCCCTTCCCGCACATGGAGATCCAGGTAATGGGCCTGCTGGCAGGCGACATGGGCGGCCTGCGTCGTAGGATATACCCGCAACCGGTAACATCTGCCCAGATAATAATGGCTTTCTCCGGAGACATACTCCCGGGGCGAGAGCCGGTCCTGCTGGGCGAAGTTCTGCTGATGTTTTTTAATCCACTGCAAGCGAATCAGTACGGCGGCACGGATGGCTTCTTCACTGAGATGCCAAGGCGCCGTTACCCGGACTCTGCCCTCCGGCGGATACACCCCCAGATGCAGATTTTTGATTCGTTTCCGGACCACCTGCACGGTCAGGTCGCTGACTTCCAGCGTGTAGGCCTCAGGAATCACGCTGTTCCTTGACCAAGGCGATATTGAATCTGTAGGTATGAATACCACCCCCGAAGATCAGTAGTCATGTCGTGGCGTGTTCACCTAGTGTGCCTGAACTCATCCTGGTGATTGAGGGCTACATCCCCCATCACCATACCAACGTGCTAACGGCCATTTAAGCAGCAAACAGAATTCAACGCTACACTAGCACCATATTATTCCATGATATTCATATTATTTAGCTCCTCGGCTAGGTAATTGGAAAAACGGGCGGCAGAGACCGAAATCCCTCGGTTTTTGAGTTGCGCACATACTAATGGTACGGGGCGTATGTCCACGGCAGAAAACGGTCGATACACGATATTTTCGTTAATGCGATTTTTGGGTATCCCCGTTGAAATGACAAAGCCAATATTTTGCGTGCCGTACAGCAGGCCACGCATCACCTCATAGGAGTTGCTCTCGGCGGCGATATGAGTTTCTGATCGTCGACCGTGGAGCACGGACTCCAGCATTTCGCGTGAGGTAAGCCCCGGTGTCGGCAACACCAAAGGATACTGGATGCAATCACTCAAGCGAAGTGTACCTTGACTGGCAAGAGGGTGTGCGCGATCCATCGCCGCTACCAGAGGCTGCTCGGATATAGCAAGGTCGATGACGTCTGGGTGTCTGGGCGGTGCCACGATGACCACCAGATCGGCTTCAAATGCTAACAACGCACGAATCGCATCGCTATGTTTCGCTACGGTCACCGAGAAGGAAACCCCAGGATACTGCTCTCTGAATGTATTAATAATTCGTGGGATGAAATCGGCCGCCAATGCGGGGCTGACGGCGAGGGCAACATGGCCGCGGCGAAGTCCCTTGAGGCTATCAATTTCTGAGCGTAGGCGCTGCATGTCGGAAAGGTGCTGGCGTATATAACCCAGAAAAACTTCGCCTGCGGCCGAGAGACGCATCCCGCGCGGGTGCCGCTCGAAAATGCCAGTACCCAGTTCTTCTTCCAGATCCTGAACGCGGCGATCCAGTGCCGATGCCGTGATATGCAGCTTTTCGGCAGCGCGGCGAACCGAGCCTTCCCTGACAATCATGTCAATGTAGTTAAACAAGCGCAGGTGTTTCATGGCCAACCCCTCAAAGCGTTGCGTTTTATGTAACGCATTCACAACAAAATAACACTTTAATCATACATTGTATATGGTCAGTATGTCTTAACAGACAAGATGCACAGAATCATAAGGCGATAGCTGGTGCATCGTTTTTGGGCAGAGAATATCGGTATGCACCATTATGGTGCGGATAGAGAAAGGATACCTTACGTATCGTATAAATATACTGGTAGATCGGCATGGTATGGATATTGCGTATCTGGTAAGCAGTATAACCTCTGGAGTCTACAATGAAGAAATCAAATAAACACCCTTTAAGGCAGAGCCTATTGGTAGCAACAGGACTACTGGGCAGCTCACTTCTACCGGTCTATGCAGAAGTGGCCACCCCTACATCGCCTCCGGCCAAAAAAGTATATAAAATTAAGTCGGTTTCTAAGAATTTGTTGAGAATCGTCGAGAAGGCGGCGCTTACCCAGGTCAAACCAGTCTATGGTGCAGAAACTGCACTCATCCCCCAAAAGTTTTTGGAGGGCCAGGAGTCTACGCAGAATGCCTCGACCATTCTGAGTTTTGTGCCTGGGGTCAATGCCACCAGCACGAACCCCATTGGCGTCAAGACCCATATTTCTGTACGTGGTTTCTCTCAGACACAAGTAGGCTACACCTTTGATAATTTGCCCATAGCTGATTTGTTCAATGGCGGTTTATCCGGAGGTAATAACAATTATGCGGATTTGACGAATCTCATCCCGGTTACGCTGGGCGAAACCTCCGGCATCCGGGTGACCTATGGCACACCATCGCCAGATATCAACGCTGTCGGCGCTATTGGTGGGAATATTGATTATCTGCCAAAGATTCCGTCGGCAAAACGTTACGAGTCAGTATTTGCCGGTTATGGTTCTTTCGACACACGCAGCTATGGTGCCGAGATCAATACCGGCGCAAACCCTGGTTATGGCAACCTCCTGTTGAGATTCTCTTCGCGCCAGACTGCAGGCTACCTGGACCACAGCCCTGATCGCGAATATTCCTACTATGCGGCCTATGATTTACCGCAGATATCGCCGACCTCCAAGTGGTCAGTCATATTTTTGCTGAACAAAAACAAGGGCGCGACCGCGGCGCGAATGCCGGTTGCGCTGTTGCAGCAATATGGACCCTATTACCAGTGGCCGCTGTCCGTCACTTATGCGAATGGCACGGCGGAACATATGATGGCTATTGTGCAAAATAAAACGCTTATCTCATCTCACGCCGTTTTTGGTTTCAAGGGATTTTATGCCTTTACCAACTCCAATCGTTTGGAGTATGTGAATCCCAGTGTCAATATGCCTTATAACAGCTTTGTTACTTTTTATCTCAATCCGGCACAAACTGTCTGTCAGTATTCTGGAAATGATTTTGCAGGTAATAATTCTGCGGCATGTCAGGCGCAAACAATTAACGGGGATAATTATCACAGTTACAGCTATACCACAAATACTTTCGGGTTTAATCCTTCTGTCGAGTGGCTCAGTCATTATGTGGACTTAAAAGCCGGAGGATTAGGCGCGTTCTCTCTGTATCATTCGCGGGACTATGTTTACGGAACCCCGAATGTTCCCGAAGTGGCTGGTTACAATAACCTCTGGGATGAGCACGCATGGCGTCTGTACGGTAAGCTCTATGCGCAAGCAAAAATCAAGCTGGCGCACTCTTTGGCGATTACCCCTGGTCTGAAATATGAGACGGTGAGCACGCATATCAATGATGTGCCGGGGTACTACTACACCGTAGGTGCGAGCAGTGGCCGCTCTTACAGTGAGGTGAGTCCATACGCTGGTATCCAGTATAAGCCGATAAAAGCGGTAACTCTGTATGCCAACTATGCGGTTGGCTACAAGTATCCGAATATCACCGCATTCTATGCGGCTGACAGCAATGCTACATCGACATCGCCATCGACGCCAGTGACGATAAAACCGGAGCAAGTCAACACCTACCAGTTTGGGGCGGCTTACAAGCATGATGGCCTTGATGCGAGTATTTCTTTCTATCGCTCAGACTTCACACATACGTTCAGCTCTTACTATGATACAACAACAGGGTTGACTTATGAGTACAATATCGGTTCTTCATCGTATCAAGGTATAAACATTGCCACTGCTTACGCATTAGATAATTATATATCGATTTATGGTAACTACTCACTTCAGTCGGCACATTACACCTCAAACTCGTCAAGCGCTTATGGAGTTGCCACCAGCATTGGAGAGCCGCGGGCCAATACCCCGACTTATCTTGCGGGTGTGGGGATAGAAGGGCATTACATGGGTACGCGCGCCCGATTGTACGGCAATCTGGTCGGCCCGCAATATATTGAGGCCAGTACGGGTGCACCAACTTCTATCAGTATGCCCGCCTATGCGACCATGAACTTCAACCTTGCGCATACCTTTCGAATACATCAGTACGGGTTTAAAAATGTGACGTTCAGCTTGAGCGGGGTGAATCTCCTGAACTCCGAAGCCTCGGTGCTGGAAAAGCAGTTTCCTTATATCAATCAGCCCGGCAATTATTTAGAAGCGGAGCCGATGATGCCGCGCTCCTTCTTTGGGACGGTGAAATTAGTATTTTAAACCATGCCACCACCGGTCTATGGCTGATCCCGTGAATAGCGGCGCCGCGTTGGAGATTCACCATCTGGAAACCTTCTGGGTAGCGCCAGTCCCCGACCGGGATCGGTGCATGCATCCCGGTATGCCCTTCGTGATCTGGGTGTTGGGATCCCGCCTTGGCAGCGACGCCCGTGATCGGTGTGCCCCTTTATGGGATGGGATTGTGGAATTTTACCCTGTTCGTGTGTCGTCGGGCACGCTGATCTAGCTAGCTCCAGCCATGCTGCTATCGCTCATGGTCCGCCAGGTGCCATCATCTTCCTGGGATAGCGCGATGTACTTTAGGAAGTTAAATAACTATGGGTACGAGCATGAACATCGTCTGGCTTTATGCGTTTTCTGGGGCGATCGCGGGCATAATTTCAGGAATGCTAGGAGTTGGCGGCGGGATCGTCCTGGTCCCTATCCTGATTTTTATCTTTGGTGTTCTCGCCATACCCGAAGGCATAGCAGCGCATATGGCAATCGGAACGTCCCTGGCAACAATTATATTTACCTCAATGTCGGCAATATATGCTCAGCACAGGCGAAAAGCAATTGACTGGAATCTGGTCAGAAAGCTTGCTCCGGCGACCATTCTTGGAAGCCTCATCAGCGGTTATCTGGCAGGGCTGATTCCCGGGCTGGCATTGAAAGCAATATTTGGCGTATTTTTAGTGGCGGCGGCGGTGCAAATGTTTTTTGAATGGCGACCGGCACCTCATCGTACCCTGCCAAGCCCCTTAGCCCTTTTGGGCATCGGTACGGGTATTGGCGCGCTCTCCGCAATGTTGGGGATTGGCGGTGGCACGCTCACGGTTCCATTCTTCAATTGGTGTAATGTGGATTTGCGTCGGGCCATAGCTACATCAACGACTTTGGGGTTTGGACTGGCGATCTTTGGCACCATTGGTTTCATTGCATCCGGATTTCAACGGCCCGGGTTGCCGTCGGCCAGTTTTGGTTATGTTTCCTTGCCAGCTATGCTAGGAATAGCAAGTACTGCAGTGCTATTCGCGCCGTTTGGCGTTCATTTATCATATCGTCTTCCCGTGCGCCGACTCAAACGTATATTCGCTTTACTCCTCCTCTGCCTTGCGTTTAATATACTCCTGAATTTCATATAACTATGGCATATATGATTTGCCCATCAGCCGGAAGTAGCCTTCCCTACCACCTGAATTGTGATCTGGTAACCTGGTGGCCACTAAAGTCGACCAGGAAGAACTTACGGGTTACCTTAAACATGCTGACTAATGCGGAGAAATCCGTCTACAAGCAGATGGTGTATGACTCCGTCACGAACTGTACGCCAAACTCCCCAGCTGGTTCAAGGTACTTGCGTCCCTAGCAGCAATACTGTTTAGTTGGAAACAATCCCGGGGCATCGGTCACACGTCAATCGCAATGGATTGCCCCTATCCCTGATTAGGTATGCGCTCATTTCTCCGCGTACGCCGAGTGGCTTACGTTTGTCACGACCGGTAACGGCCGACCGGAAGCGATTGACGAGCGATCAATAGTGAACCCAACAGGTCTTTAACAGCGGCAAACCGTTGCGTTTTTTGAATACGTATCGCACCAAAAAAGAACTTTACCGAATCCAAAAATATGTCCATCATCATTATGAAAGAATTTTTTGGATGGAGGCGAAGCCTGCACTATTGTAGTGCAGTACAGCATTTCCTGCACCAAAAAAGAAGTTGCCAACTTGTGTTAGTGCGGTAACTATATGATCGTACGTGTGATATAGTCAATTGGTGCAAATGGCATGTTCTATGCTTAGTCTATGCCGGAGAGTTTTATCAATCACCTTGTGATGGAGTTTATATGACCTCGTTCAGTTATCTCGTACACCTTGCCAATTACTCAGATGGTGTTCTGTACCTGTTGATGATTCTTTTCGTGGTTGAGCTTGCCGTGATTTTCGATCGGGGCTGGTATCTTCGTAACGCCATCAGCAAAGGTAAGAAAATTCTTTGGGGAATATCCGTCCGCGGCAAGTTGAGGCGCCCCGACCTGGAAGATCTGGTGGCTTTGTCCAAGGGTCTTCCCGAAGAATCTCTGCTGGGCGTGGCGCTCCGGCATTTCAATTTGATTCATCATTACGGTAGCGCGCGTGGAGAAGCCTTCGCGAATCGTTTGGATGAAGCTATTTTTCTAATGACGCCCAATCTGGATAAGCGCCTTTGGATTTTGGACACCATCGTCACTCTGGCGCCCCTGCTGGGCCTGTTCGGAACCATACTGGGTATGTTCCACGCGTTCTCCATTCTTGCGGTGCCTGGTCATAATCCCACTTCTGTTACTGGCGGTGTTGCGGATGCGCTGATTGCCACCGCGTCTGGACTCTTTATTGCCATGATCGGCTTACTGAGTTTTAACGCATTCAACAATGCTATCGAGAAAACCATTTTCCAGCTTGAGTCGCTGAAAGTGGTGCTCATGAATCGCTTGGATGGGGCGCCCGTGGTGCTAGAGGAGACAGCAGTCAACGCCACGTCATCAATTACCGCATCTGAAATGGCCGTATGACGTTTCGGAAGATCTTTTTACTTTGGCAGGCAACGCAAGGAGTAAAGCATGTTACCCCAACGCCGGCCCCGCAAAAAAGGGCGTGTAGAAATCATCCCGATGATTGACGTTATGCTGTTTCTGTTGGTTTTTTTCATCATGATTACTTTGCAGATGATTACGGATAAGGGGTTAAAGCTAGACTTGCCCACATCCAGTGATACAAAAGTACTGCCGCATCCGCATTTCGTGCTCAATATACTGAAGGATGGCGGTGTTGTGGCGAAGGGCAAAAAAATGAGTCTGGATCAACTGCAGAGTTTCCTCGCTGGCGATGGCGATGCTAAACACACACAGGTGACGATTGCTGCCGATAAAATGGTGCCCTTCAAGGATTTTGTGCAGGTGATGGATGCATGTCAAAAAGCGGGTGTAACCAACATTGGTATTGCGGCGAAGCCAGCATGAGTATCCGTGTCTGTGCTCTGGGTGACGTGAGCGGATACCAAACGTACAGTTGGCGAGTGAGACAGTATTTGAAGATTGGGAATAGATTTGTATGACTACCACGATGCCTAGGATTGCGAATAATGCACTCATGCCGGAGCCGAAGGAACGCCATTTCAAGTATGCCGTGGGCGGTGCAGTGGTGGTTGAGGCTCTGCTCGTGCTCGGCTTGATCTGGTATGGACACAGCACGCCTCCGGTAAAGGCCGTTAAGCCCAAGGAGCACGTCATTGCGGTACAAATGGTGACTTTGCCGCAACCATCGCCGAAGGTGGTACCCAAGCCTTTACCGAAACCGGTTCCACCCAAACCAGTGGTGCATCATGTGCCTCCGCCACCGCCCCGTCCGCACCCGAAGGTGGTGATTCCGCCGAAACAACCGGCGCCAACGCCACCCGCGCCGCCGGTAAAACAGGTTACTCCTCCGAAGCCGGTGCCAATGCCGGCCCCTAAGCCGGTGGTGACTCCGCCGCCTGCGCCACCACCGATGTCAGCTCAGCAGACGGCGTCAATGATGGGGCGTTATGTTGGTATGGTACGGCCGATAATTCAGCAGAGCCTGCGTGTTCCCGCTGAGTTGCGGGCGATGGGGCTGAGTGGCAAAGCTACTGTGGAGTTCGAAATTTCTCCATCGGGTCAATTGCTTTGGGCGAAAATTATCAAGCCGAGTCCGTTAGGCGCGGTAAATCGTGCGGCACTTGCCGCGATTCAAAAGGGTGGCTTTCCACCATTTTTGAAAAAGATGCCTAAGCAGAATACGGTTTTTCAAATTGATGTAAAAGTAGGTGCTGGATCAAATTAGCGCTCTTACGAGTTAGTAGTGCTTCGGTCCAACGGGTTGTAACACTGAGGGAGAAGGGTGATGGGTGACAGACATTCAATAAGCGCCACGACAGAGGCAGAACGTACCAGCTCGGCGCCTCATGTCGCTCTGATCTGGCTCGCCGCGACCATGACCGCCTCCAGCCTGCCGGTCGGCGTCCTCATCGCCCAGTTGTTTCCTTTGGCGCCATTTCTGTGGGTTGTGCTGCTGGCGTCCACACTATTTGCCGCCGTGGGCATCCTCAGCATCCCGGGATTCCTGTATGGGATTCCGACCATGGCGGTTTCCGCACGCGTTTTTGGAAAGCCAGTCAATAAGCTGATTTCTCTAAGTAACTGGTTGTCTCAGTTGGGTTGGCAGGCCGTGGTGTTGGTACTTGTGGTGTATATCCTCCGCAGTGTTTTTGACAGCTATGGATTAGCACCTGCGAATAGCAGTATTTATTATGCCTTGGTATTGGCTATACTGGGCAATTTTGTGGTGCCCATTATCGGATATAAGGCCATCGTGACGGCGCAGACGGTGGGGGCGCTATTCCTCGCCCTGTTTGCGATAGCCATACTGGTATATCTGCATGGTGGACAGGCGCTTCCGATGCTGTCTGCCGTAGGCAACATTGACGGAATTCAAACCCTGGGTGGAATTTCATTGGCGCTCATGGGCGGCGCGTTCTCATGGACGATGTTTGCTTCGGATTATTCGCGGTATGTGCGGTGTGACACGAGCCTGGCTAAAATGGCGCTATGGCCGAGCCTCGGCGGATTTGCGGGGGGTAGCCTCATCCTCGCATTAGCCATCACGCTGTATGTGCATGGCGGTATCCAGGTAGGACCTGCAGGAATAAGTCTCACGGCGGCCGGACTGGGCACTTCGGTACTGTATTTAGGTTTTTGCACTTTTGCGATATTGGGATTGTTGGCATCCAATTTCCTGAACTCTTACAGTTCCGCTTTCAGCCTCGCGGTGGTAGTGGGTAAAGATTTGGATCGCAAGAAAGTTACGGTACTGGATGCCCTGCTGGCAACATTGGTCGGTATCTATATGCTTTTTGTAGCGCCGTCATTCTGGGAATCTTTTCAAACTTTCCTGGATTTGCTGATTATTGTTGCGGCACCGTGGACCGGTGTGATGATCATCTACGTGCTGTGGGACGTGCTCCCGGAAGCACGCGGAGGGTGGAGCAGAATGCTATATAGGCCTGCCAATGTCTGGGTGCTCGCTATAGGGATCGCAGTTACCATATTGTTCTCCAATAATCCGATTTGGGAGGGATACGGAGCGCATCTATTGCATGGTACAGATATATCTCCATTGGCGGGTGTCGCGACGACAATTGTGGCATCAATACTCTATCGGATTTTGTTTTGTCACCATACGGCTACTGACGAGATGTGGCAGGTGAGAACGTTATCCAAACCGATTGTCAGTGAGATTACCGATGAAGGCGCCAACGGGTAAAGATGATGGAAAAAATATTTAGGGCGTCGATACTTAATCCGATAGATGCCAATACCTGGAGATTTTTCCAGGATGGTGCTTTAGGTGTCGATCAGGGCATCATTATGCGTATGGGTGATTTCACTACGATGCTGAGTCAGATCGACGCTGATACGGAAGTAGAAGATCTGGATGGGGTTATCGTTCCAGGCTTTGTCGATGTCCATTTGCATTGGGTGCAACATCGTGTCAGGGGACGTTTCTCTGGCGAACTCCTGACCTGGCTGCGAGAGTATATCTGGCCAGAAGAGGCGCGCTATGTGGATACCGATTTCGCCAGGGCTGCGGCGGCGCAATTCTATGGCGATGTATTGCGTGCGGGGACCGTGATGGGCATGAGCTATTCCAGCCCGCATGCCGAGGCCACGCAGATTGCACTGACGTCGATGCGTGGCGATTGGGTCATTGGTAACGTCCTGATGGCGATTAATGCGCCCCGTACATTGACTGACTACAGCCTGCATGATCCTGACGCGTTGCGTGCGTTTATGCGCCAAACGGATATTACACACTATGCACTGACACCCCGTTTTGCACCCAATCTGACGGCAGCATCGCTGAAGGCATTGGGACAGATCGCCGCCGAGAGTCCATGTTTAATCCAGACGCATCTCGCGGAATCGGTCGCGGAGCTGCAATGGGTTAAAGAGCTGTTTCCCGACGCTGCTCACTATACTGAGGTGTATGACCGCGCGGGTCTTCTGACGCCCCGAACGATATTGGGCCACTGTATTGAGATGCGTGACGAGGAATGGCGCTGTCTTCGGGCACGCGGCTCCTGGGTGGCGCATTGTCCTACCAGTAATGAGGCGCTGGGAAACCGACGCATGCCCTTGGAGCAAGTACGTGCTTACAACATCCCCTTTGCGCTGGCGAGTGACATAGGCGGTGGTCCCAGCCATAGCATGCTACATGTTATGCAGCGATTTCTGGGCGTACATCGGGAAGCTGGCGTTTCTGTTGTGCCGCAGGAGGCCTTGTATCGTTCTACCAAGGCGGGGGCCGAATGTATGGGCAGAGGATCCATCGGCGGTGATTTGACGGTGGGGAAACGTGCCGATTTTGTGCTCCTGCCGCAAAAGCCCGCAGTGGATTCTATAGAGCACTGGTTTGAGGAATGCTTAAGTGGTAACCCCACTGATCTGGAACAGCGTCCGCTGGGGACCTGGCTCAGCGGTGCACGGGTGGCCTAGGAGATGTATATGCATAGCCTTATAAAACATACGGAGCAACACCTTTTATGGAAGCTATAACAAACACTAAGGAAATACTGACAGATTTTGTGGGGAATCTGCCCAAGATAGAGCTGCATTTGCATATTGAGGGCACTCTGGAGCCTGAATTACTTATTGCGCTGGCTCAGCGTAACGGCGTGGATATTCCCTATAAGACGATAGAGGCGGCACGGGCCGCGTATCAATTTGAGGATCTGCAAAGTTTTCTGAATATCTATTATCTGGGGGCGTCAGTATTGCGGGAAGAGCGGGACTTTTATGAACTGACCCTGGCCTATATGTCCCGCTGTAAAGCCCAGCAAATTCGTCATGTGGAACTGTTTTTTGATCCGCAGACGCATCTTGCCAATGGTGTGGCATTGGCGGCGGTGATGGGTGGCATCACCGCCGCCTTACGAGACGCCGAGCGTGACTGGCATATATCCAGCGCATTGATTCTTTGCTTTGAGCGGGATCGCGATCCGCAACCCGCGGTGGCGCTGTTGGAGCGTGCTTGTGCTTTGGGGCGCATCGCCGGCATCGGTCTCGACTCCGCTGAGTTGGGCAATCCCCCAGAAAAGTTTCAGGAAGTGTTTAAGGTGGCCAAGTCCATGGGTCTGCATCGTGTTGCCCATGCGGGGGAGGAAGGGCCGCCCTCCTATATCTGGCAGGCACTGGATGTGCTCGATGTCGAGCGCATAGATCACGGGGTTCGCTGTTTGGAGGATCCGGCACTGGTGCGTCGCTTGGTGGATGACCGAATCCCGTTGACGGTCTGTCCATTCTCCAATGTCGCGCTTAAAGTGTTTAGCCGGTTATCTGAACATAATCTGGGCCGAATGTTGAAAGCAGGTTTGTTGGCGACGATTCATTCGGACGACCCGGCGTACTTCGGCGGTTACCTAAGCGAGAACATCATCGGGACACTTTCCGATCTGGATTTAACTGCGAAAGACGCATTACTTCTTGAGCGTAACGCCGTTGAAGCGGCTTTTTGTACGGACCAACGAAAGCAATCCCTGTTCATGGATCTAGATCAGTACAGAGCATCATATCAGAACCTATTATGAAAAACTCATCAGGGAGAAATCTTGTGAAGAAATACACGGTTTGGAAGCATATAATGTTGTGTGGTGCAGCCGGCTTCTCATTGACGGTGCCGCTGGCATACGCTCAGGCTATACCGGCGGCTGCAAAAATGCGTCCGCAAGTGATCGTGCTGACAGCATTCCCGCCCGAATGGCAAGCATGGACGGTGCAAAAATCTTTTCAGCATCAAGTGTTGCATGTGCCAGGTCTCATCACGCCCTTGATTTGCGATAGTAAAGGCGTCTGTGTTACGGAAACCGGGGAAGGGGAAATCAATGCCGCAGTCACCGTCACCAGTCTGGTGAAAGACACGGCTCTGGATGTGAAGAAGACCATTTTTATTCGTAGCGGCATTGCCGGAGGTGTGGACGAAGAAAACTCTGCATTGGGCAGTGTGTACATCAATAATTGGATAATTTCTTGGGCTTTTGGACATCATTACCTGAGTGATAAAAAGCAGTTGGCATGGTCCCCTCCGGGCTGCACAGATTATGCCGTGCCAGGCCACTGCGAGAATTATACTCGGAATATCATGGAAAATCTAGCATATAAAATAAATCCGGCACTGCTGAACATGGCGGTAAATGCCTCTGCCCATGTCGCGTTGGATAACTCAGTAGAAGCCAAGAAACTGGATAAAATATTTGGTATCTCTGCGGCGCCGAAAGTGATGGTGGGAGCCACTATCACGGGCAATGATTTTTGGATAGGCAAAGAGAATCAGGCTATAGCCGAGCAAATTGTGCATCTCTATACCCATGGAAAGACGACGTATACCAATACCGCCATGGAGGATCTTGGGGATGTGGCGGCGCTCTCGCGTTTCGGTTTGGCGGATCATTATCTGTCCATACGAGGGATCTCTGACGTGGATGTCCCGCCCCCCGGTAAGACCGAAGAGGAAATTTGGAAAACAGGCGATTTATATGCCAGCGCTCTCGCCGAGCGTAATGCGGTGATCGTCACCGAGGCCGTTATCGCGCGCGTGTTACAGGATGCTGCATGAACATACGGGTCACCGAAATATCCGTTGGTGCGTTTCTGGCCCCGGAGCAAGGAGTGTCACCGTGTCTTTGACCTTGATGAAGCAGCGACCTGACCAGCAGGCGGCGACCCCCAGCCGTGTCGACGGTGTTGCCAAAGTCAGGGGAGTGGCTCTCTATGTCGATGATCTGCCCTGCGCAGATGTGATCTATGGAGCGACGGTGCGCACTACTGAGGCTGGTGGAACGCTGCAGGAGGTGGCTTTTGATCCCGCCATAGACTGGTCGGAATTTGTGGTGGTGACGGCGCGGGATATTCCGGGTAGGAATGCCGTAAGGCTCCTGGAGGATGACCAGGTAGTGCTTGTTGACCACGCGTTTCGGCACGCTGGGGAGGCCGTGGTATTACTGGCTCACGCAGACCAGGAAAAACTCAGAAAAGCGCTGAAAGGTGTTTCTCTGGTGGAATTACCCAACCCATCTCCGATTTTTGACATCGATGCGGCACTCGCTGCGCAGCAAGAAATCATACCCGGCAATATTTATACGGATTATCTTCTGGATCGGGGTAATGTTGCGGAGGGAGAGCATCTTGCCGGTGTCGTCATCGAAGAGCGCTTTCTCACCCCATCCCAGGAGCAACTCTATATTGAGCCGCAAGGTATGCTGGCGCATTTGCAGAAAGACGGCAGCATTCTGGTAGAAGGTTCCATGCAGTGTCCCTACTACGTGTTGGACGCATTGGTTCAGTGTCTGGGGATGGATAAGGATCATCTGCGGGTGGTGCAAAGTACCACCGGTGGGGCCTTTGGCGGCAAGGAAGATTATCCCTCGGTGATTGCCTGTCATGCGGCGTTACTGGCGCTCAAAGCGGGTGGCCGTCCGGTAAAACTCGTTTATGAGCGGGGTGAGGATTTGCGGGTAACGCCTAAGCGTCATCCTTCCCGCACCCTGATTCGTTTGGGGGCCAATAAGGCCGGAGAATTGCAGTTTATCGATATGGATTTCGCCATTGATGGCGGGGCTTATCGTACCCTCAGTCCGGTAGTGCTCTCCCGTGGTGTTATTCATGCACCGGGACCATATAAGTGCCCCCATATCCGGGTCAGGGGGCGCGCCGTGGCGACCAACCATCCGCCCTTTGGCGCATTTCGCGGATTTGGTGCGCCGCAAAGTATTTTTGCCATGGAAGTGGCCATGGACCGGCTGGCGGGAAAACTGGCTATGGACCCTGCCGAATTGCGCCGGATAAATTTGTTGCGTACCGGCGATGTGAATCCCACGGGTGATGTGATGGGAGCTGACTGCTTTGCCCATGCCGCGCTCGATGCGGCATTGGAGCACACGCATTACTACCATCGGCTGGCGGAGTATAGGGCCTGGAATGCGGCCGGACACCAGACCCGCAAAGGTATTGGCCTGGCGACTTTTGCCCATGGCGCTGGTTTTACCGGCAATGGCGAATTGTATCTGGCGTCCCGGGTTTCTCTGCAAGCTCTGGCCAATGGCCATGTCGAAATTCTCTGTTCCAACACTGAAATGGGGCAGGGCGCGGCGACCACGCTGGTCCAAATTGCGGCTGACGCGCTGGGCCTGCCCATGGATTGCGTACATCTGGCGCAGGCGGATACCTCCAGGGTGCCAAATTCCGGACCGACGGTCGCCTCCCGCACCTGTATGGTGGTCGGGGATCTCATCCAGAAGGCGGCGGGACAATTATTGCAACGGCTGCGGGAAACGGCGGCGTTAGCGGCGTCCCATGACGCACAAAGTTTTGCCGCAGCCTGTGCCCGGCTTTGCGCAGCCGCCGGGGATACGCTGGTGACCGCACAATACCAACCGCCGGCGGACATGCGTTGGGATGAGCAGGCCTTTTTGGGGCGGGCTTACGCCAGTTATGCCTGGGCGGCTTACATTGCCGAAGTGGAAGTGGATGTGTTGACGCTCGCAACGCGGGTGCGTGATTTTACTGCGGTACAGGAAATCGGCAATGCGGTGCATCCGGTGATTGTGCAGGGCCAGATTGAGGGGGGCGTCGCCCAGGGTATTGGTTATGCCCTCTATGAGGATGTGCTCTGGAATGAGCGCGGGGTCATGGCCAATGACCGTCTGACCAATTACATCATCCCCACTAGCGCGGATTTAGGATTTATTCACGTGGTGTTGCTGGAAGGCGGGTTGGGAGCTGGTCCCAAAGGAGCAAAGGGCGTCGGTGAATTGCCCATGGATGGTCCGGCGCCCGCTATCGTCAACGCGATTCAGCAGGCCTTGGATATCGATATTCGCCAGATCCCGGTCAGGCCTGAAATGCTGCTGGAGCTGACGGTGAGCGGAGGGAATTGATCATGACGACGATGCGCATCAACGGTAGGGCATTTCAGAGCAGCTCAGCGCCGAACACCCGTTTACTGGATGTATTGCGTAATGAATGCGACCTCAAGGGGGCCAAAGAAGGCTGCGGTGAAGGAGAGTGTGGCGCCTGCGCGGTACTGGTGAATGGCAAGCTGGTGAATAGCTGTCTGGTTCCTCTCGGGCAGATGGAGCAGGCGGAGATTACCACGGTGGAGGGCCTTCCCGAAGATAGTGCCCTGGCACGGGCCTTTGTTCACTGCGGCGCCACCCAATGCGGGATTTGTACGCCGGGTATGATGCTCGCGGCGACCGCCCTGTTGGCGGAGCATGCGAATCCGACACTGGAGGAGATTCGCTGGGGCCTGAGCGGCAATCTCTGTCGCTGTACCGGGTATGGGCGCATTTATGCGGCCATCGCCCAGGCCGCCGGAGGGGTCTGCTGATGTCTGATTGGATAAGGCCGCGACATTTGCCGGAAGCCCTGGAGCTATTGGCGGCAGCCCCCCGCCCATATCGGGTGATTTCGGGCGGAACCGATCTTATGGTGGAGAGTCACCTCGCCCCGGAACGGCGCCCGGAGTCCTGGCTGGACATCAGCGGACTGCAGGAGTTGCAGGGGCTGCAGATTACGGAAGATGGTATCCGGATTGGCGCGGCTACTTCCCTGGAAGCGATTCGCCGGCATGCGGAAGTGGTCGCCCACTGGCCGATGCTGGCAGCCTCGGCGGCGGTGACCGGGGCGCCGCCCATTCAAAATCGCGCCACGCTGGGTGGCAACGTTTGCAATGCCTCACCTGCGGCGGATAACGCGCCGGTATTGCTGGCTTATGGCGCACGTCTGGAGATCGCCCATCATCACGGTTCGCGCTGGTTGCCTTATGGAGATTTCCATCAGGGGTATCGTAAGACGGCCTTGCAAGCTGGAGAGTTACTCAGCGCTCTGTGGATTCCTTACCCCCCCAAACACAGTCGCAGCTATTTTCGGAAAGTCGGAACACGGGCAGCGCAAGCTATTGCCAAGGTGAGTATCGCGGCGCTCATCGAAGAAGATAGTGATGGAATTATTCGGAGCGCGCGTTTTGGCATGGCGAGTGTGGCGGCGACTCCCTGTACCTTGCCATCCGTGAGCCACTATCTGCTGGGACGTGCGTTGCGTGATATTTCCGAAACTGATGTGCGCCATGGGGTAAGGCAGGATATTGCACCGATTCAGGATATTCGCTCGACGGCAGAATACCGTTTGGAGATAGTCTCCCGGTTGGTACTGGAGGCCATACATAGACGTAGTAAATCGAAAAAGGAGGATTAGAATATGGGTACCTATGCAAAGCAGACAGAGGCGGTTTATGTAGATGTTCCATTGCTGGATGCGACCCCGGAGAATCTCGCGGAATACGGTGTGATGATTGGCGAGGCGGTACACCGGCCTGGACTTTCGATTCCCTTTTATAAGGGGAGTGTGGAAGAGGGGCAAAATCTCGATTTTGAATATACCGGTCGCGCGGTGGTCCGCACGGCGCGGATATCCCACCGCAACCCCGAGATTACCTGGCTGGAACGGCACCTCAATATGACGCAGATTTTTGTCGGGCTGGGCAGCATTCCCTTCGCCATGGTGTTGGGTAAACCCAATCAGGGCAGCGGGGAAAATGTCCCCCGCCTGGACGACGTCCGCGCTTTTCGCATTCCAGCGGGGCAGGGGGTGATGATTTATGCGGGTACCTGGCACGATTTCCCCATGTCCATTGGCGATCCGGTGACGGTGATGACCATGAATTCTGACGAGGTGGTCACTGCTTTGGCGAACGCTCAGGCAGCAGATGAGATGGATGACGGTGATGTGTACAAGATCGACATCCAACGTCGCACCGGGCGGGTACTCCGGGTTCCCTTTTAGTCGCAGAAGGCGAAGACCATGCGTACCTCCGTCTACCGGTTTTTTACGACAGACCCTGCCGACGTTTCCGGGCTGGCCCGGGCGATTGCCGAGGGGATGATAGATCCCCAGAGCATCGTCGCGATTATTGGCAAAACCGAGGGTAACGGCGGCATAAACGACTTTACCCGGACTTTGGCGATGATGGCTGTGAGCCAAGTGCTGGCAACGCATTTGGATTGCAGTCCAGAGTTGGTGGAAGAACGCGTGGTGTTGTCCTTTTCGGGAGGTAGTGAAGGGGTTGCGGCGCCGCATATTCTGGTGTTTACGGTATCAGGCCGGGCGGCGGAGCAAGCCTATCCGATAAAACGTCTGGCGCTTGCATCCGCCCATACCCGCCCTTTCAGCGCGCAGGAAGTGGGGCGGATGGTGATGGTGCGGGAGACCGCCCGCGCGGTGACCCGGCTCATGCATACCTTGCAGGTCGAGCCTGCGGATGTGCATCTGGTACAGATCAAAGGGGCGATTCCAGCGCTGGACTCTACAACGACCGGAAATGTCCGTGGCGAGCACCTGCGCTGTGACATGGCCTGGTCGCGCGGCGCTTCTGCCTTGGGGGTGGCCCTCGCTCTGGGTGAGGTCACCGAATCCGAACTGTCGGATGACGTCATCAACCAGGATTGGTCTTTGTACTCCAGTCGGGCCAGCGTTTCTGCCAAACCCTTATTGCGGCGCTCCGAAATAGTGCTCTTCGCCAATTCGTGCTGGTGGGAGGGTGATCTGGTCATCGCCCATGAGGTGATGCGGGACATCATCGATGTGGCGGCGATTCATGCCGTGCTGAATCAGCTGGGACTGCAGCCCGTCAACGGGCAGTTGGCGGCGGTCGATGCGGAGAAGGTGCTGGCGGTCTTTGCCAAATCCGATGCCGACCCGCGGGGCCATATCCGCCATCGTCGTCATACCATGTGGACAGACGCGGATATCTCCGATATGCGCTATTCCCGCTGTGTAGTCTCAGCCTTGTTGGCCGGAATCACCGGGGAAACCGGCGTTTATGTCTCGACGCGCGCGGAGCATCAGGGTCCCCAGGGGGGCGGGCCGGTGGCCGTGATCGGGTACGCATCATGAATGCCCTCGCCAGTCGTCAGCGGCCCTTGCTTCCGGTCCGGGAAGCCGTCGTGACCAGGGTGCAGGGGTCTGCGCCCACGGTGATCGGGGCCAGCATGTGTCTCTTGGCAGACGGCTCGCTGCTGGGCACGGTAGGTGGTGGCCGTATGGAATATCAGATCTGTCAGGTGTTGCGCTCTCCCCGTTCTGAAGCACCCCCGGCATTGCTGACTTTTACCCTGGGCACGGCGGATGATCAGTGCTGCGGTGGGCAGGTGGAAATCTGTGTGTTGGATGTGCCCCTATTTTTTTCCGAGCTGTACCAGTCCGGCGCCTCCCGTCTCTATCAAAGGGATTCGGCAGGCCGGTTGCAGCTCGTGGCCGGGATTACCCGTCTGGGACGGCAAATCGGTTCCTTTGATGCCTTGACTGTGCTTTTGCGCGCTGACGCTCCGGGTATGGATGTCGAGGAGCGGCACTTCGCGCTGCCTGCTCCCCATCATCAGCCGCTATGGATTTTTGGTGCGGGGCATGTGGGGCGGGCGGTTGCCAGGATGGCGCACGAATTGGATTTTGCTTTATCGGTATTTGATGAGCGGGTCGAATGGGCCGATCCTGCGGCCTTCCCGCCAGAGGTCGCCGTGGTAGACCAATGGTCCTGGGTGGACCTGCAGGCCCCGGCAATCGATGCCGTAGTGCTCATCATGACCTACAGCCACGCTATGGATTACGCGTTGCTGGAGCATTTTATCGGGGAACCATTGGCTTATCTCGGAGTAATTGCCAGCCGGTCTAAAGCGGCGCGTTTCAGTCACGCTCTGGCCCGCTCCGGACATGATATTCCGGACTATTTGCACATGCCTATGGGTTTACCAGGACTGGGTAAAAAGCCCCCAGAAATCGCGATCAGCGTGTTGGCGGAGTTATTGCGATTACGGCAGCAAAAAACCCGATTTTTAATAAAAGGAAAAGCAGAATGAATCCACCCGGAACAGATGCCGAAACGCCCGAGGATACGTATATGAACTATCTCTTCGATTCTTTGGGGCTCAGTGTGCGCGAAGAATGGCGTGCAGACGTGAAGCATTATTTCATGCTGAGTACCCGGATGGCCAAGGTGCTGGAAGCGCATCCGCTGGACATGACGGAAGATTTGGCCCCGGTATTCCGCTCATGAAGCCAGAGGACGACTCATTTCCGCAGGCGCAGGAAATTGCGCAGCGGGTCCGTAGCGGCGAGTGGCGCGCAACGGAGGTGGTGCAGGATACGCTCCGGCATATCCACGCCAGGAACGGCGAGATCAATGCCTTCACCAGCGTCACGGAAGCGCGTGCGCTACGGGAAGCGGAGGCAGTGGACCAGAAGGTGGCGCGGGGCGAAGACCCTGGGCCTCTGGCGGGGGTGCCCTTTGCGGTCAAAAATCTTTTTGATTTGCAGGGCGAGATTACCCTCGCCGGTTCCAAGATCAATCGAAAAGATGCCCCCGCCGTAGCGGACGCCACCGCCGTAAGGCGGCTCACGGCAGCGGGCGCCGTCATGGTGGGCGCTCTCAATATGGGCGAGTACGCCTATGATTTTACAGGAGAAAACATTCACTATGGGCCTTCCCGCAATCCCCATGACCGTTTGCGGATGACAGGCGGGTCCAGTGGTGGCAGTGGTGGCGCCGTAGCGGCAGGCATGGTGCCCATCGCCCTGGGTTCTGACACCAACGGTTCCATTCGGGTGCCGTCTTCCCTCTGTGGTATTTTTGGACTGAAGCCGACCTATGGCCGCTTGTCCCGGGCTGGAGCCTTCCCTTTCTGTCCCAGTCTCGATCATATCGGTCCACTGGCACGCAGCGTGGTGGATCTCGCTCTCGCCTATGATGCCATGCAAGGGGCGGATGCTGCGGACCCCGTTTGTGCGGATAGGGCGATTGAGCCGGTCAGTGGAAGTCTGGCAGACGGTGTCGCCGGCCTGAAAATCGCCATTGCCGCCGGCTATTTCATGCAACAGGCGACGTCAGCAGCGGAGCAGGCGCTGGCGCGGGTCGCGGCGGCGCTGAATGTGACGGATCTCGTCGAAATTCCCGGCACCGCGCAGGCGCGTGCCGCCGCCTATCTCATCACCAATGCCGAAAGCAGCAATCTGCATCTGGATCGTTTGCGTCATCACGCCGCCGACTATGACCCGGATGTGCGGGATCGCATGCTGGCCGGTACGCTATTGCCCGCGTCCTGGAATATTCAGGCTCAGCGTTTCCGGCGCTGGTATCGGGCGGAAGTACTCAAGGTTTTCGCGCGCTATGACCTGTTGCTGGCACCGGCTACCCCCATGTCGGCGCCCGCCATCGGGCAGCGATATATGGAACTGGATGGGGAGCAAATGATGGTGCGACCGCATTTGGGGTTGTACACCCAACCCCTCTCTTTCATTGGCCTCCCGGTGGTGGTGGTGCCCGTAGCCAGCGCAGGGGAGATGCCTATCGGGGTCCAGATTATCGCCGCACCCTGGCAGGAGGCGCGAATATTTAAAGTCGCAAGAGAGCTTGAGTTGCACGGATTTACCAGTCCAATCCCCGCTCGCTAAGAGGAAAAATCCCATGGTTCACACCGAAATCAATGCGCCCGAAGTCTTACAAGAAATGCAGGCAGCTTTTTTTCGTTATGAAAAAGCATTGGTGGAAAACGACGTTCATGTATTGGACGAGTTATTTTGGAATAGTGTATACACGTTGCGCTATGGAGTGGCAGAAAATCTCTATGGCTATGCGGCCATTGCCGAGTTCCGGGCATCCCGTCCAGCCCCGGCGCTAAATCGGGAGTTGGTCAATACGACGATCACCACCTATGGACAGAGTTTTGCGACTGCCAACACGGAGTTCCGGCGCGAACAGGTGCATGGGCGACAAAGTCAGACCTGGATACGCACGCCAGATGGTTGGCGTATCGTCGCGGCGCATGTGAGCCTGATGCCGATGGCAACTTAGGCCGTAGCATGGATGCAGCCATCATTCTGGCGGGTGGCCGGTCCCGGCGCTCGGGGCGACAGCACAAAGCGTGCAGGCGTGTGCCCGGTGATGGCCGGAACTGGGTTGATCGGCAGGTGGATATCCTGCGGCAGGCGGGGTTCGCGCCGGTGTATCTGGTGACAGGGTACCGGCCACGGCGGATTTTGGCTTGCCTGCATCGTCGTGCCATGAAACGGCATAACTTTCGGGCAAGGCGTGGGCCTTTCTCGACGCTTCAGATGGGGCTGCATAAACTATCCGGCTCTGCGTTGGTGGTGCAGGTAGATACGACTTTGCCGCCCGTACCATGGCTCAGGCGGCTGCGGCGCATCGCACATGCTCGGAATATTGCGGCGGTAAGTCCGATAGATCGATGGTGTAGCGGCGGGCATCCGCTGATGGTGTCGCAGGGTTGGCTACAGTCGCTCTGCGCAGTACCTGTGGATGCAGCCGATGCAAGGTTAGATCGACAACTGGGTTATTTGTCGGCGGCAGAGCATATTCGCTTGCCGTGGAATCATTTTTTACGTTATTCCCGGCTGAACACCCGCCGGGAATGGTGTTCAGCGCGTCGCAAACTGAGGTCCATTCTGTGAAACGCGGTCAAGTCTCCTTGTCGGCGAGCTCGGAGGGGGGTGCCGTGAGTGCTCCGCACGCGCTGGCGGCCGAGGCCGGGGCCGCTATTTTGCGCAGCGGTGGTAATGCCATAGAGGCGGGTATCGCGGTGGCATCGACCCTCTCCGTGGTCTATCCCCACATGAACGGGCTGGGGGGCGATGGGTTCTGGCTGATCTCGGACGGCGATGCGCATACGGTACGCGGACTGGCCGCCGCGGGTCCATCAGGACGACACTATTCGGCAGCGCTGTTTCATGAACGTGGGCTGCGCGAGATTCCGTTCCGTGGCGGCTTGTCCGCTTTGACAGTGCCGGGTGCGGTGGGCGGCTGGGGAGCAGCATTTGGGTTCTCCAAGGATCGCTGGCGGGGCTGTAAATCCTGGTCCGATTTGCTGGAGAGCGCCTACTGCTACGCCGCCACCGGTTTTCGGCTCAGCCCTAACCAGAGCCATACCCTCACCAGATTTGGCAATGAACTCCGTCAGCAGCCGGGTTTCGCGGCACAATATATGCCGGGGGGGGAGATAATGCCAACCGGGCGACTGTGGAGTCAACGGGCGCTGGCACAAACGCTCGGGACTCTGGCGGAGAATGGTGCAGAGGCTTTTTATCACGGTCCGCTAGCCTGGCAAATGGCGAAGGGTCTCAAAGCCGCCGGCAGTCTGCTGACAGAAGCGGATTTGCGGGCCTTCGAGCCCCGCTGGGTGGAGCCGGTGCGCACCGCCTTCGGCATCGGCGAGGCTATCAATATGCCGCCGCCCACCCAAGGGGTAGCCTCGCTCATGATCCTCGCCCTGCTCAATCGTGTTGGACTCAACAGCGGGGACCATCTGGGCGCGGAACTGATTCATAACACGGTAGAAATTACCAAACTGGCCTTCAAGTATCGGGACCAGCTAATAGCTGATCCTGACTTTGGCGATGTGGATATTGCGTCATTGCTGAATCCGGATTTTCTGGATGACTGCGCCAGAGAGATACATCCCCTTATGGCGATGCCATTGCCACCCATTGGACTCGCCAAAGGCGATACGGTCTGGTTCGGGGTGGTGGATGGGCAAGGGCGAATGGTGAGTGTGATTCAGAGTCTCTACCATGAGTTTGGTACTGGCGTGGTGGCCGGTAATACTGGGGTACTGTGGAACAATCGCGGCTGTGCTTTTTCTCTGGAGCCGGGGCATATCAATATGCTGGAGCCCGGAAAACGCCCTTTTCATACTCTGAATCCCGCGCTTTATGCCGAGCAGGGGCGGGTGCAACTCGCCTACGGCAGTATGGGGGGGGATGGCCAGCCCCAAACCCAGGCGGCACTACTCATGCGCGTCAAGCACTATGGGCTTTCCCTCGCCGAGTCAGTAGCCAGTCCGCGCTGGCTGTATGGGCGGACCTGGGGAGAGATCTCTGCTGGGTTGCGTCTGGAGCAGCGCTATTCCAGGACTGTTTTTGAGGATTTGCAGCGCTGGGGGCATCAAGTGTCATGGGTTCCTGGTTACAGTGATTTTATGGGTCATGCTGGCATGGTCGCGCGTGACCTGGAGGGTCGATTCGCCGGTGCTGCTGATCCCCGCAGTGATGGGAGCGTGGCAATGCCGTAAGATGCCTATTTAAATAGTAGCTATTCACCAATGGCGCAGCCACCCCATGGCGGGCTGCGGGGTTATGCCGATCAGACTAGAGCGGGATTTTTCCAGTTCCACGGCAAGAGGTTGTGGAGAGGCTTATTGGGCAGGGGGGAGCTTTTCGAGCACATCGCAGAGTTTAGCGAAGGGCTCAATGCCGTTGAGGTTGCAGTTTCGATGATGCTGTAGAAGGACGCGGCCCGTTCACCACCCGCGTCATTGCCCACGAAGAGGTAATTTCCCCGGCCAATGACTACACCTCGCAGCGCCCGTTCTACCGGATTACCGATGCTGAGTTGTCCTGCTTCGAGGTAGAGGGTGAGTGCCTTCCAGTGCTTCAGGGCGTACCTACGTCTGGCAGGGCGGTGGCTATGGCGCCTGTTCCAGTCCGGGCCCCTTACGGAGATTGTCCGGTCCAATCGGGGTGATGGAATCACCCTTTAAGAGATAGGCGCCCCCGAAGCCCGCGATATAACGCCCGGATAAGGGATTCAGGCCGAACAGGCGAAAGTCCGGTAATTGGAATAACAGTTCCATGATGCCGCCGAACTTGGCCTTGAACTGCTCGTAGAGTATATGGCAAAGTTCGGTTTCCCTGAAGATTTCATGGACGTCACAGGTATAGCTCACGCGCTTTCTGGCAAGCACCTGAGGGGCACCCTGTTCATCCGTGATGATCATTATCCCGACGGGTTTTTTGGCCGCCAGATAGGCCGTATGGGGGGAAAGTCCACTCACGGCAGTATAAAATTGGTGGGTTGCCGCATCATGAATAAATGGTGCCATAGACGCCTCTGGGACACCTGCTGAATCGAGTGTGGCCAGAGTCATGGTTTGTGCATTGGCTATCAGATAGTTTATTTCAGCGGCTACGATCTCTATTTTTTCCATCATATGTTCACCTCGTTCGGCGGATTGTTCAGCGAAATCAGTACGCGGCGAAATGGATTATCACTGCCGCATCTTCACGGTTGGCGTGGTTCTGTCCGAAACCGATCTGTGTCTCGCTATGGGCAAACGAATCCTGTCTGTCCGAAGTCCCTGCATCATATCTTGTTTGAGGGCATGGGTTTTGTCGCGACAGGATTCGGGGGCGGTGATTTCGGCGTTCATGTTTGTCCGACACGTATTTGACGAAGATCAGAGCCGGCAGGTAGTCCCTGTACTGGGAGGCGTCCAGGTCTCCGCAGGGTTCATCACAGCTTTTCCAGAGGGAGGCGTAGAGTTCGGACTTCTTGAGGGGCATGGGATGGAGGCTTACCTAAGGTGATGGGTTGATGTACGGCATTCTATAACAAATACATAAAAGATGAAGCGCCCCCGGAACTTGCGCCCCTCCCTGTGCCACCAGTAGTCCGGTGGGTGTATATGCGTTCCGACTTGCTGGGCGGCATCTATCATGCCACACTTTGCACTAATCGGCAGCGGACCGATCGGGTACCACATCGAACACGCCAACAGCAGCGAAACGATATACCTTTGGAGGTTGTTTCTGTGGAGTATGGTCTGCCCGAGATGGCTTGAAACCGGAGGGTTCTGGAAATATGCTGCTGACGCCGACGTTATGGGTCTTGGCTGGTGCAGGAGCCTTGGGAAATGCCGTGTTGGGATCTCTGGTCATGTGTCCACGCTGCAAAATAATCAGCACCAACCTGGTACGCCTGCCAAAAGCGGCCATAGGGCGCGGTGAGATAGCATTAACTTTTGATGACGGGCCGGATGCTCACGTAACCCCCCTGGTGCTGGATCAACTGGATCTCTATGGCGCGAAAGCCAGCTTCTTTTGTATTGGCGAGAAGGTGGCCGCACAGCCAGATTTGGTTGCGGAAATCGTGCGGCGCGGACATAGCATAGAAAACCATAGCTATAATCACAGAAATCTATTTGCATTCAGTGGGATAAGGAAACTAAAAATGGAAGTCGTTGCCACGCAACAGGCCATCCATTCCGCGAATAACGGCATCAGTTCCAGGTTTTTTCGTGCCCCGTTTGGCTTTCGCAGTCCATGGTTGGGTGGTGTCTTGCGCCAGACCCATATGCAGCATGTGGCCTGGACCCGGCGCGGCTATGACGCTGTTTGTCGTAATCCCGATGTGGTGCTCCGTCGCCTCGTCCACAATCTTTCTGCCGGTGATATTTTGTTGATGCACGACGGAGGATCGGCACGTACACCTAATGGCCAGCCGGTTGTACTGGAGGTGCTGCCCAGGCTATTGGAACGGTGCGTGAGCCACGGACTGCGCAGTGTATCTTTGCCAATGGCGCTCAGTAATGCGCAATTATAAAAATCCGGTTCTTGCTTGCCGATAGGGTTGTCGATGCACACGCCATGGGCGCAAATGTTTTTGTGAAAAAATTAAAATGGAGCAGATCCTGATGGGAAAAGATGAAATGTCCACTTTGGCTCCGGCAACGCAAATCTGTGACGTCCTGGTGATCGGCGGAGGGCCAGCGGGCTCCACGATCAGTGCGCTACTGGCAGGCCGGGGCTACCAGGTGACCGTTCTGGAAAAGGCGCGTCACCCCCGCTTCCATATCGGCGAATCGCTACTTCCGGCCAACTTACCCTTATTGCAGGAATTGGGTGTTGCAGAGGAAATCCGGCGCATCGGCATGGCGAAGTGGGGCGCAGAGTTCAACTCGCATTACCATGTAGAGAAGAAACAGACCTTCTTCTTCGCCGACGCATGGGATAAATCCATGCCCATGGCCTATCAGGTGCGGCGTTCCGAATTCGACGAGATCCTCATTCGCAATGCCGAGCGAAAGGGCGCCAAGGTCACGGAAGGCTGTCGCGCGAACGCTGTGGAGTTTCTGCGCGATAACGCCGGGGTGCTGGTCCATGCGCAGCACGGGGATGGCCGCCAGGAAACCTGGCAGGCCCGTTTCCTGGTGGATGCATCCGGCCGCGATACCTTCCTGGGTAATCGTCTCAAATCCAAACGCCGCAACCCCAAGCATAACGGCTCCGCCCTCTATGCGCATTTTCGCGGTGCCCAGCGCCTTGACGGCAGGGAAGAAGGGAATATTTCGTTATTCTGGTTTGAGCACGGGTGGTTCTGGTTCATTCCCCTCGCGGACGGGACGACCAGCGTAGGGGCGGTGGTGTGGCCGCACTACCTCAAATCCAGAAGCAAACCCGTAAACGAGTTTTTTCAGGAAACCATCGACATGTGCCCCGCCCTCGCGGCACGGCTGGTGAATGCCCAGCGCACTACCGATGTCGAGGCTACCGGCAACTACTCCTACGCTTGCGATCAAACCCATGGGCCCAACTATCTTTTGTTGGGTGACGCATTCGCTTTCATCGACCCGGTTTTTTCTTCGGGGGTCATGCTGGCCATGCAAAGCGCATTCATCGGCGCCGAGACCATCGACACGTGCCTGCGGGAGCCGCAGCGCGCCGCAGGGGCGCTCAGGGATTTCGACCGCCGGGTGCGCCACGGCGGTAAGGTCTTTTCCTGGTATATTTATCACATCAGCCAACCCGCCATGCGCGATATGTTTATGCGCTCGAGCAACGTGCTGAGGGCCAGAGAGGCGGTACTCTCGGTCCTTGCCGGAGATATTTTCCGGAAGACGCCGATTTGGCCCTCTCTTGCCGTCTTTAAGGGTATTTATTACTTGTCTTCCCTGCGTCATGCACGTCGTTCATGGGCAGCCTGGAAGCAGCGTAAAGAAGATATACGAGTATAGGATGACGCCAAGAGCGAACGCCTTGCTGACTGATGCGGGAGAGCTTTTTTTTTCTTATGCCCGTCCTGCCGATGACGCGTTGTCGTCACTATCCAGGCAGGAAGGTTTGCTGGGAATCATCACATTCCAAACCGGTTTTTTTGGAGAAGGGGATGGTGCCAAGCCCGAGGGAATATTGCAGATACCGTTATCCGGCCGGGGAGATGATCGATGTGAAATATGGAAGACCACGCAACCGGTGCATGCCGGGACGTTTGGTGATATTACCTACCGCTGCAGCCGCGACTTTTTGTTTGGCAGCATCGCCCTGGCCGTAGCCGACCTTCCAGCCGGCAATCATGGCCTGATTCACCTCCCTTTACAGAACGCGGCCGAACTCGCGTATCAGCAGATATTCAGCCTGCTGGATCGCCACGGGTACCCGGGCCTGCTGCGTATTTGGAATTTTGTGCCGGACATCAATGGTGTTAGCCATGGTCTTGAACACTATCGCCAATTCAATATAGGTCGCCAGGATGCGTTCCTTGCCCACAGTCGCCTCCCGTCGAGGCAAAACATCCCCGCAGCCAGCGCACTGGGCTCCGTAGATGGACCGCTGGTCGTATACTTTCTTGCGGCACGGCGTAACTCGGTAGCCGTTGAAAATCCCAGACAGATCAGCGCCTACCATTACCCGCAAGAATACGGGCCAAGCAGCCCGACCTTTTCCCGTGCCGGCTGGGTTGATCTAGGGCAACAAAAAATTCTCTTTATTTCCGGAACGGCCAGCATCATCGGGCATCAAACCCGGCATGAGGGGGATGTCGCGGCGCAAACACGCGAAAGCATGGCGAATATCGCCGCCGTCGTCGCAGAGACAAATCGCGTCGCGGCTGGACCCCCATATGACCTCAACGACCTTTCCTACAAGGTTTATTTGCGGCGGTTCACGGATCTGCCGATCATTCGGGCCGAACTGGATCGTCTTGTTACACCAAAGGCTCCGGTATTTTATCTTCAGGCCGATATCTGCCGAGCAGATCTTCTGGTAGAAATTGAGGCAACCGCAGGTGTACTCCATGGCGGTATGGCATGAGTCAAGCCCAGGGATCGGGCATTCCTGCTATGTTACGTACGCTGCGGGAATATCTCGCCTTCTATTGCGGATTGGGACTGTTGGCGAGCGCCAGTCTCCTGTGGTCCGTGCTGGCCCTGCCATTGAGCCTCGTACTGCCCAGGAAATGGAAAAAACGAACGGGACGACTGGTTATTACCACGGGGTTCAGAATGTACCTGCGGGCCTTGTCCATTATGGGGGCCTGCCGTTTTGACCTGAAGGCGCTGGATACGCTCCAGGGCGAATCGCCCATGATCATCGCGCCCAATCACCCTTCGCTGCTGGATGCGCTGATGGTGATTTCCCGCATGCCCAACCTGGCGTGCATCATGAAGGCAGAGTTGGTGGATAACGTATTTTTTGGCGCAGGCGCCCGTTTGGCTGGTTATATCCGCAATGATTCGTTACGCGGCATGATCTACCTTGCCGTGGAAGACCTACGCAGCGGCAGTCATTTGCTGCTCTTCCCGGAAGGCACCCGGAGCAACCGTCTCCCCATCGGAACCGTACGCGGTAGCATTGCCCTGATTGCCAAGGAGGCGGGGGTGCCCGTCCAAACCGTTTTGATCGAAACCGACTCGGCGTTCCTAGCCAAGGGCTGGCCTTTTTTCCGCAAACCGGCCATGCCTATTCACTATCGAATACATCTCGGCCAACGCTTTGACCCGCCGACCGATGTGCGCGGCTTTACCGCGGAGTTGGAAAGCTACTTCCAATCGGCATTGGTGGATGCCAAATTGCCGCACCTTCCCGCAACAACGGATGTCCATTCTTCATGAGCGAGGCGTCGGCTACTCATCTATTGCTGATCCCTAGCTATAATCCCGGTCCAAGAGTATATGAAACCGTGGCATTGGCGCGGCGGCAATGGAATCCCGTATGGGTAGTGGTGGATGGCAGCACCGACGGAACGGCTGCGGGGCTGGAGGCGCTGGCTGCCAAAGACAGCGGGTTACACATTTTTCAATGCACCAGCAATCAGGGTAAGGGCGCGGCCGTGCTTTTCGGTCTGGATCAGGCCGCCTCGCAGGGTTACACCCATGTGCTGACGATGGATTCCGACGGGCAGCACCCCATGGATGCCATTCGCTCGTTTATGGCAGCATCCCGGCAAAATCCGGACGCGATGATCCTCGGCGTCCCGGTCTTCGATGCCAGCGCCCCGGTCCTACGGGTAAAAGGCCGCAGGGTGTCCAACTGGTGGGCCAACCTGGAGACGCTGGGAGGGGGCATTGGTGATTCCCTGTTTGGTTTTCGCGTCTATCCCATCGCGCCGTTGCGGCAACTGATGCACGCACAACGCTGGATGCGACGCTTCGATTTCGATCCGGAGGCGGCGGTGCGTATGTCCTGGCGTGGTGTCAGAATTATCAACATGCCAGCAACGGTCCGCTATTTCCGCGCCGATGAGGGGGGAGTATCCCATTTCCGCTATCTGCGGGACAACGTGTTGCTTACCTGGATGCACACTCGCCTGTTCTTCGGTTTTCTGGTTCGTTTGCCCGTATTGTTGTTGCGTTACTGGTCTGGGCGGTAATCTGTGGTCAAACGGTTTTGCGATCGCTCGGGCATGGGAGCGGGGGCGGTCAGTTGTACCCCGGCCCGGGGTAACCATGCACGGAGAAAAGGTGTCGTGATGATGGTGCTGAAGATGGCCATGATCACCAGCATGGTGAAAACCTGCTGAGATATGGCACCCAGATCGTATCCTACATTGATGACGATCAACTCCATTAATGCGCGGGTATTCATCATGATGCCCATAACCTTGGCCTGGTGGTGGTTCAAGCCGGCGATCCGTGCCGCCCCATACGCACCGCCGAACTTGCCCACCGTCGCAAGAAGTAAGATCAGTCCGCACCAACCCCAGAGTGACGCGCTATCCAATCCGCCAATATTGGTACGCAGGCCCGTATAAGTGAAAAAAATCGGGAGAAAGAAGACCAGCACAAAGGGGGAGACCCGCTCATTCCACGCCTCCACGAATTCATTCGCGTCATGGAGGATGACACCCATGATGAAGCCGCCAAAGATCGTAAAAATGCCCAACGAAGAGGTGATCAATCCGGAAACGAATATGCTGATCAGGATGATACCCAATAAATGTGGGGTGAGTTTTCCTCCCGCGCTGAAACGACGGATCACCCATTTCATCAGCGGCCGAATGCCAAATATCCAGATGATGATGAAAGCGAATACTAAAAAAACCTTGATGGCGAAGGCAATCGCCTCAAAATGGGACAGCGCCAGAGTCGTCACCAGCGCGAGCAACAACCAGCCGACGACGTCGTTGATCGCCGCAGCACTGATGGCGATGACTCCGAGTCGGGATCTGGTCATGCCGAATTCCATCATGATACGGCCGAGGATAGGTACGGCTGTAATGGAAAACGCGGTAGCGATAAATAGTGCCGATGCCCACGGTTCGGCTTGGGGAGAGAGTAGGGGCGCGCTGACCATGGCGAACCCCAGACCAAGAACGAAGGGTACCAGCATACTGGCTGCGGCCACCCATAACACCGCATTCCGGTTTGCTTTTTCTTCCAGGTGGGAAAAATCGAATTCCAGACCGATCTGAAACATCAACAGGATAAGACCCAGTTGGGAAAGGGCATCCAGGGGGCCAGCGGGGATCGAATGAAAAATGTAGTGGAAGGTGCCCGGCATCAGCAGGCCGAACAGCGACGGACCCAGCACGATTCCGGCGATGATTTCGCCAACCACCGCCGCCTGGCCGATCCTGGTGGCGATTTCTCCACCCATGCGCGCGGCGAGTATGATGATGCTGAGTTGCAGCAATGTGAAAAAGATCAGCAGTTCGGATTTCTGCGCGGGCAGATCAAAAACATGACTAAGCGTGCTCATGGAAAGCTCCAGGGTTCATGCCATGGCGCCATTGATGGAAATGATCTGTCCACTGATGTAGGCCGCTTGTTCCGAGGCAAGAAACCCAACCAGATCGGCCACTTCCTCGGGGCGCCCGGCACGCTTCATCGGCACCATTTGCGCGATGGCGTCAATAGGGAAGGCATTCGCGCTCATTTCAGTCGCGATGATGCCAGGCGCCACGGCGTTGACCGTAATCCCGCGGCTGGCGACCTCCAGCGCCAGGGATCTGGTGGCCGCATGCAGCGCACCTTTGGCCGCCGAATAGTTGACCTGGCCGCGATTGCCCGTTAGTGCGGCCACCGAGGTGATATTGATGATGCGCCCCCAACGCGTGCGGATCATGGGCATGAGTACGGCCTGCGTTACATGGAAGAAACCATTCAGTGATACGTCTATCACGCCCTGCCACTGCCGCGCGCTGAGGGCCGGGAAGACCGCATCGTCATGAATGCCGGCATTGTTGACCAGGACCTGGATGGGCCCGGCTTCGAGTTCATCCCGCAAGGCGGCAGCGGTGGCCTGTGCATCGGTGACGTCGAAAGCCAATACCGCCGCATCGCCACCCGCAGCGATGATGGAATCTGCGAGAGCCTGGGCTTTCTCTGGGTTGCGATGGGTATGGATAATGACCTGGAGACCATCTGCGGCGAGTTTTTTGCAGATGGCAGCACCAATGCCGCCGCTACCCCCAGTGACCAGGGCCCGCTTAGGCATGCGGCTCCCCCCGGATCTCCGCAAGGGCGACAGGGGTATACATCGCTGCAGACGAATTGGTGTCTAATAAAAGTGCTGCGCGGCCATCCAGCAGTACGCGGCCCTGGCCTAGAACAGCGAAGCGGTATAATAGATTGTGCTGGCCGGCCAGCTTTTCTGCCGTAATCGTGAGGTCGCCGTCGATATCATCAAGGCGCGATACGCGCAGGACAACATCGCGCACGCTGATGAGATAGCCTACCTTAGCTGCGTCCCCCCTTTCCGTTGCGGGACACAATAATGCGCCATGTACGGCCATGGCCTGTGCCGCATATTCAATACCGCAGGCGGCACCGAGCCGCCCGTGGGCGCGTAGCGGCAATGTTTCCCATCGGTGGCTGGTGGCCGTGCAGGTAATGGTGCTTTCATCCCATCGCTCTACAGCATCGAGCAAATGCATGCTTCCCTGGTGCGGTATTTGTCCGGCAATCCACTGGCGGTCTAGCTGCATGGTGCTACATCCACTGCCAAATGCGGAGGATTCACGTAATCCAAGACGATGCGCCTGGCCTCGCTTCTCGCTATGGCCTGAAGCAGAGGGAGGCAGCGTGCGGCAGGAATGGATTGGCGCAAGGCTTCCAGGGCGATGTCATCCATGGCTTGCACTGCAGAGTCCGTAAATAAGTCATCTCCGCAAAAACGGAGTTGCGCGATCGTTTTCCCGGGATGAGGGGTAGCCGTCAGTAACAGCGCCACGGCAAAAGTATCCGGAACGGGGCGGGCGTCGTACAGAGGTTGGGGATAGTCGCTATCGCAGGCGATCAATAAGACGGGACGCTGCTCGCTCACCAGCAGCGTCATCGCTTCCAATAACCCGGCGGAGAAGCTCCCATCATAGGCGCTGACCACGGAGGAGGGCGTCATGGCGCCTGCCGCAATGCCCCAATACCCGGAAATGGCGTTGTGTACGGAATTATGAAACTGAGTGGGAGAAATCATGGTATCTCCTGACGCCAGTGCCGAACAGATGGCGTGGCAGATGCGGCCATCCCCTCCCGAGGAGGCAAATACCGATGCCGGATCTGCGGGGTGAACACCGGCCATGGCGCAGGCTTCAAGGCCCACCTGAAGGGCCGCCATGACTCCCGGACTGGCACGGCGCCGCTCCGCGGGTGGCAACGACGCAGGCGGCGATAATACGGTTTTCTGCTGTTGGTAGGGTGCTTGCCCGGCAAGTATGGCTAAGCCTTGCGGCCAGTTGGTGACGCCAGGGCCGAGCAGCCCCACACCTTCAAGGTATGCATTTAGCAAAGTCATGGCCTCGATTCGCTAGGTGGAACGGCCAAAGACCAGACTGCAGTTGCTGCCACCAAAGCCGAAGGAATTGCTTAATATATGGGAAACCCTTTGCCGTTGGTTTGACATGAGATATTGAATGCCAGTCGTGGTATCTCTCTGGCCGGCTTCCGGACCTGCCGGCATCAGGTCATGTTGGATGGCGATGGCACAAATGACGGCCTCCAGCGCTCCGGCGGCACCCAAGGTGTGGCCGGTAGCACCTTTGGTAGAGCTGCACGGTGTTGTGGCACCGAAGACTCCGACTACTGCTTTGGCCTCGGACGAATCATTGTTGAGAGTGGCGGTGCCGTGCAGATTGATATAGTCAATACTTGCAGGGCTCAACCCGGCCGAGGACAGCGCCTGCTCCATGGCTATACGCGCTCCCAGTCCCTCGGGATGGGGCGATGACATATGATAGGCATCGCTGGATTCACCCACACCCAACAAAAGCACCGCATCGCCGTCGGGACTGTCCGGCATGCGCTCTAGCAGCAGATAGGCGGCGGCCTCACCGAGGGAGATACCCTTACGATCGTCGCTGAACGGTCGACAGGGGCCGTCGGCCAGCAGCCCCAGCGAATGAAAACCGTAGAGGGTGGTAGCGCATAAGGAATCTACCCCACCGACCACAGCGGCATCAATCAGCCCGGCGTCCAGCATACGTTTTGCCGAAGCGAGGGCCTTGGCGCTGGAGGAGCAGGCGGAAGACACCGACATGGCGGGACCTTCGAGCCGCAATTTGCGGCGGATGAAGTCGCTTAGAGAGTATGGACTATGGGTTGCGGCATAGACAAAATCCGCTGGCAGGCATCCACTAACGGGGTCGCGGCGCCGAAACGCCCACTCGGTCTGCAGAATGCCCGCGGTGCTGGTCCCCAGAAAAACGCCGATCCGCTTCCGGCCCCATCTGCTGGCGGCAGCATCCACTGCCTCGGCAAATCCGTCCTGGCGCAGGGCTAACTGCGCCAACCTATTGTTACGACAGTTGAAATCTTGCAGACCCGGTTCCATTTCCTCATCGTCAACCGCATCCACTTCGCCGACCCAGGTGTTGATGTCGATTCCCTGGAAGGCGCACTGCTTCAGCCCGCTTTGGCGATCAAGCAGTGCAGCAAAGGTTTGGTCCAGACCGCGTCCGATACAGCTTGTCGCGGTGAAACGTGATACGAGCACCGGTGGCATGTGTCTTATAAATCATAATAATAGATGATATGAACATTGTGATTGGGCGACCGATGAATGTCAAACCGAGCTCAACGGCTGCCTATAGGGATGGTAGGGAGGCACAGCAGCGCGGATGGATGGGCTGCCTCGCTTGGGGGCAGTATCCACCGATTGTGAACCAAGTAGCAATCTGGGGTAGAATTATAAATAAAAGTGGAACCGAGCGGGCACCTCTGTCCTCCTGCCGGAGGCGCTGGATCGTATCGCCCGGGGCGTATCGTTACCTGGTGCGCTGTTAAACATAACGCAATGGAGACTATCAAATATGTACAGCCTTACTCCCCAGGAACTGGAATTAAGTGCTTTAATAATAGCGGCACTGAATCTTCCCGTGGATCCGCAGGACATTGATCCTGAAGCGCCATTATATGGTGGAGCATTGGGGCTTGATTCCATTGATATTCTGGAGATATCCATGGTCATAGGAAAAAAATACGGATTAATGATATCAAGCGACAACGACAACAAGGTGGAAATATTTAGTTGTTTGCGCAACCTCTGCACTTATGTGCAGGCGCATAGGTCCAACTAGAAAATCCTTTCCGCGCCCGCCGTAAGCGGGGAGCATCTGGCGTTTGGTCCGGAGCGCTTTGGGAAGCTAGGGATCAAACGGTCGTGTGTTGGGAAAAACTGGCAGAGAATAACAACGCTAGAACGACACCGGGTGCAACGGTGGCACCGATGGCCTGTAGTACAGGAACCCCGGAAAAAGCGAGCGGCCCAAATCCCATGACGGTGGCAATATTGGCGATGACCAGGGAGGCCAGCGTACGCGGGGCGATCTCCCCATGGACCTGCCTGTCACCTTGATCAAAAAAGAGTGCATAGTTTGATCCGACAGCGACGATCAGCATAAGCCCAATCAGGTTCATAATATTTAGCTCATATCCAAGCAAGACAAGCCCGGCGGCCACCGTCAGGACGGCTGCAATTAAAGGTAGCAGTATCCTCGTGACCCGCATCGGGGAGCGCAATACGAGCAATAATAGTAAGGCAATGGAAACGACTCCCGCCAATGATAGCTTAATCCCATTTATCAGATAACTTTTATACAATTGATTCGATGCGCCGGACAAGTCGACGAGCATGGCACCTGTGATATGGTGCCGGGCAAGGCTGGCACGCACGCGCTGCGCGTCCACTATGCCCGAAGCGGGTGCTTTGAGTGGTAGAATGGCGTCCCACCCGTGGCCGTGGCGGATAAGCATGCTGTTTACCACCATCCCGATACTGGTGCCGCGCAGGTCGGCAAGGGTTAGGGGCGTGAGTGTGCGCTGCACCTCGGATTCCTTGATGAACGGCGTGAACAGCGAAGCTTTTACTGGTAGACCAAGCAGGGCTTTACGCAAACGCCTTTCCAGCACGTCTTTTGGTGGGATCGCCGCTTGCCGCTCCTGTTGCAATGTGACGCTCGGCAGGTACCGGGCGGGACTCTCATAGCCGGCAATGACGTGATTTTCTACCAACCCCTGTAGCGCATTGCCGGTCTTTTCGGCCACAGCCAGCGTAGCGTTGACGGTGGGTGCAGAAACGACGACCAGATAACCGCCCTCGGATACGCCCAGGTCAGCGCGCATTTGCGTATAGAGTCGTTGCGCTGCCGCCGGGACGGGGCTCAGCGCAGACAGGTTGTAGTTCCAAATCTTGTCGCGATGGCTGACGAGGACAGCGCTCGCCGCGATCAGTAGCAACACGACGCCAGACCGCAGGGTGAAAAGGGTTCGTGTCAAGCGCAGCAGATGTTCGCCAATACTGCTTAAATCCCGTGATTTAAAATTGCCGGGTAGCAGAGTTGGTAGTACCAGCCGGGTAACAATTGCCGCAGTGAGAAGCCCGGCAATTGCGTAAAGGCCGAGTTGTGCCAGTCCCGGTAAATTTGAAAACAGCAGACTGGCAAATCCGATGATCGAGGTAAGTACCCCTAATCTGATGGTCGGCCAGTACTTGCGTATCCATTCGTCATTTCCTGTTGCAGATTGTCCGGACTGCACAAAAAAATAAATGGAATAATCTACCGCTTCGCCAATTAACGCCGTTCCAAAACCCAGAGTGATATCGTAGACAACAGAGAAACCAAGCGCTACTGCGGAAATTCCGACGATTATTCCGGAAAATACTGGTAAGAGACCCAGAATAAGCACTATTCCGGAGCGGTATACGAGCAATAGCAGTATAATTATAAGCGTTATACTGATGGTGGACATCCACTCGGCTGCATGGACGATGGCGTCGCGAGAGGCTACCGAAATCACCCCGACGCCGGTCATCATCAAGGTGGTGTTCGCGGCTACGGACCCCGCTTCCGACTTCGCGACGGCGAATGCCGTCTGTATGTCGTTGATTGCTGCCTGCTGGGCATTCATAGCGGAACCGGAAGCTCGGGTTTGTGCCAATATCAAGACACTTTTGCCGGAACGCGAGGACCACACTCCGTCGCGGGTCACTGGTCTCACCCCGCTTCCCATGGACCGGATCATCTGCACAGTGGCCCCGGTAGGATCACTAGGGAGCAACGACTGAACCATCTCTCCGCCTGGAGTGGCCAACATGTCAATGGAATCGGCAATGGCATTGTGTAGTCCGGCAACTGTAAAAAGTGTCGGGTTGACGGTGGGGCTCAACAAGTAACGATGAGAAAAAATATAATGAAATATTTTGGTATCACCATTGCTGCTGCCGTTGTTGAGGGACAAAAAGGCGGTGTTACCCTGAAGCTTCCGGACCATCTCATTGGAGAGCTTGGCGCGTATGGCAGCATCACCGCCATCAATGCGGATCATGATTTGGCGTGATAGGATGCCCTGACGTAATTGTTCGTTCAGGACCGCTTGCTGCGTGGTGGGCGACCGAGGCAGAAATTCCGAAAGATTTGCTGTGAATTTGGTGGTGCTGATCAATAAGCCACCGGCAAGCAAAATAGCCAGCCATGTTGCAATGATGAAAACGCGGTTTTTCCTCACGGCGAAGGTGACTTGGTGATGGTGATCAGGGAACGATCGCGATTCGTTTTCAATGTTTCGATGCTGGTTACCGAATTGTTGCTACCGTTGACCTGAATATATTGAACCAGATCCGCCAACTTTTTTTGTCTGGGCAGCATCGTCAGAGTCCAGTTTCCCTCGCTGCCGCTCAAAGAAAGACGAAAGAATTGCTTCAGCATCTGCTGGTTCCCGGTCAACGTGCCACGTATGCTATCGATAAATGCCAATAATTCCGGATGATCCTGCAGATGGATATCCTGGTGGTCGATGGTGAGCACGTCGCCTTGTATGAGCATAAGCTCATTTTTTGGCTTGAGGGTGTGCATCTCCAAGCTGTCCGGGGCTATGAAACGTAGCCTACCAGATGATTCTATGGGTTTCTCCAGCATGGTCAGGAATTTTTTCTCGACGAATGTGGCGCGGCCGGGTTTGGTATGTGCCAAGGACTGCATCAGATGATCGATATTCCATTCCGATGCCTGAGCTGCAGCCGTCGTCAGCATCGTACTTAGGCCCAGGAGCATCAGCAGGGTCACCGCCCCGAAATGGAAGGAGGTCCGGCCAGAAGCTGCCGCGAGTGGGGGTGTACTGCGTAACGTCTCCTGGTCCTTGAGAACGCCCTTTCCCAGGTGCGCCACGAGTATTCCTAGCCGGGTGTCCGGCAGTTGCCGGAGCACTTTAGATATGGCCATCAGACTGCTCCCTAATCTTATTGCCAGAAGTCAAAAAAATTAAACCAGTTATAAGGTGCCATATGACAGTACTTCTCCAACAGGCTGACGTACTTTTCCATCGCGCGATGCACGACTGCTTCCCGTTCGTCTCGTTCGACCTCAGTGAAATCAGCCAATTGTTCAAGAAAAATTTCATATTTCCCCGGTCCGGTATGCAGCCCGACCATAAAGAAAATCGGTCTGCGCAAGATCACCGCCATCCGGAAGGGCCCGCTGGGCCAAAGGGCGGGCTTGCCCAGGAAGGTGATGGACTGCACCTTCTCCTTACCAAAAGAGCGATCACCCAGCAGACCAACCAATGCGCCGTTTTCCAGTTCTTCTTGAACGCGGATCATCGAATCCATACGGCCAGGGGGTATGATATTTTGTTCGGCCATCGGATTGATGGCTGAAAGCATCGCATTTAAACGCTGGGCGTTTTGCTCATACATCACCATGACCACGCGGGGACCAGGAGGGTGCCGCTGGCCAACCCCCCTTAGCACCTCAAAACTGCCGAGATGTGCCCCAAGAAGCAATACCCCTTGTCCGGCGGCAACGGCCGTGTCGATAGCCTCTAGCTGATGTACATGTATGTCAAAGAGATCGAAACGATTGTTGAGCAAATCAACGCGATCATGGATCGTTGCAGAGAATGTTAGAAAATGGCGATATATTTGCCAGATATGTGCGGGTCGGCCGAGCACCCGCGTGAGGTACGCTCGAGATGATCGCCTGGCCGTTGGCGCAAACAAGAGAAAGTATCCGGCGATCAGATGCAATATGACGCGGGCCTGGCGGCGGCCCAGCTTCATGGAAATCCAGGTGATTACCCGTAACATGGCCGTGCTTCCGCGCTCCGGATACTGTGCCCAGGATGGCTGGTTCGGGGGTATGGACGCCTGGTCTGTGGGGAGCATCAGCAGGTTGAGGTCTTTGCGGCAGGAGATAGATCACCAGCGGCTATCCTGCGGTTGTTCGCGCGGATCTCAAAGGCGATGGACGCATCTGCTCCCGTATCGAAACATAGTGTCAGCACCTCCCCGGGAGATGCAGGGCTGTAAAATTTGGCCATGGTAATATGGCCCCCTGTCATCATCGCTTGCCCAGTCGTAGACTCCACCGTATGAATGACCTCGTCAATAAGCATTACGCCGGGAACGATGGGATGCCCCGGGAAATGACCAGCAAAGACCGGATGTTGCGCGGGGATGCTGAATAAAACTTCATGGTGTGCCAGGATTGTTCTCCTCTTTATGATGGAGCGCAGTGACCAGCAACTGAAGCGCTTCGTGCGGTAATTTTCCGGTATTGTTACGCGGTAGCGCATCTACAATCTGTAGTGGCCGGGGAAGAAATGCCGGATCGATGCGCTCACGCAGCCTGGCGTAAATCGAATGAGCATCTACTCCCGGTGCCACAACAAATGCAATCAAGCGCTTTACGCTGCCCGCAGCGCCGTCGTCGGGCATAAAAAATACACCATCTTGCACCTCTGGGATGGAATTAAGCTGATGGTTTAGATAAGCCAGAGAGCTGCGTTTGCCCGCTATATTGACAAGGTCAGCGGTTCGACCATGAAGAAGAAAACGCTCATCGTTAATAATCTCCAGTCTGTCGCTGAGTTCCGTTGCTTGTTCCACATGCCCACCGCTTGCCCACACGCGCCCAAGTTGCGACGTCAAGCGCAGTTCTGGCAATAACGACCATTCATCGGTTTCCGCACTGCGCCGGGTGGCAATCTGGCCCGTTTCAGTGGATCCGTAGATTTCCTGCAGAGGGGCATCGAAGCGGGTTTCCGCCTCTCTGGCCAGGTCTTGAGTCAATGGAGCCGTAGCGGAAATCAGCAAGTCGGCAGGTGGCAAAGGAGAATCCATACCCAATAAAGCGCGGAGGTGAATTGGTGTGCTCACCAGTAATCGTGGTCGTGGCAGCAATGAAAGTTCAGCGCAAATATCCGCAGGGTAAAAATATTGCGGCGCACTGAGCGCACCTCCGCATTGTAAAACGATCAGTATGGTTGATTCGAAGCCGTACATATGTTGTGGTGGAACGGTACCAAGCACCGCATGTGTACGGCCATCAAGTAAGCCCAGACGCTGGGCTTCGGCGCGGACGCTTCCTACCAGTGCGCCCCAGGTTTTCAGATGGGGAACCGGGCTTCCGGTGGATCCGGAAGTGAATACATAACTTACCGGTAGGGTTTCCGGAAGGAGGGGGATCGGCAGATTGTGATTTGCCGCCGATACGGGCGGGTCTTCAGGTAAGGAAAGTTGAGGTAGATCTATATCGTTATCACCATCGCTGAGGCAAAACACATCCGGAGCGAAGCGGACCATCTGACGGATGGTTTCGTCTGTATATGTAGACGGCAACAGGCTTATTTTGTTGGCAGTCATGGCCGCAGCAAGACCTACCATGAAGCGGTAACGGTCACGGCAAACGTTAAGAACATGTTTCCCCGGAAGAAGTATGGCACGAAGCTGTGCTACGTCCGCTAAGAATTGATGTACGGTAATTGCTTCGCCATGACGAAATGCTACGACATCGCTCGCGGATTGATGGGTCATCAAGGGGAGGCGGTTCATGGCCGGAGGTTGCCCATTGACTGAATATTACCGTAGTGGACTGGGTTTGTTATTGCGCGATTGCTGTTTGCTCATCGCGCTCTTGCTGGAATAATGGAAATAGGCACGAAGTCCTTCCACCATTCCGGAACGCTCCCCTGCAGGGATGGTGCAACAGCGAACGATGTACTCAACCAACAACATGGATACCACCAGCGTCAGGGAAATGGTATTAGTCAATATGAATAATAATTGATGTGGCGAAAATATAAAAATAATCGGGGGCAGGGCTGTCATCGTGGCGAAGAGAAATGTCCAGGCCATGGTCACATGTCGAGTATAGCGCGCCACCTGTTCACTCAGGGGTCCATGAACCAGGTCGGCAATTCGCGATATCATGGGGGTGCGCCCGGGAAGCAAAGTGACACCGAATACCATAGCGAATAGTGCGAAAATGCCACTCCTTTGAATCAGGTACGTCCAGTTTAAGTAGTGCACAAGAATGGTTTGGTAATGCCACAATGCCATACATCCAGCAATGACAGAGATGAGGCCGATAACTCTGTAACGCATGCGCCACGATATAAATAAAAAAACAATAATGACGGGTGCGAAGGTGGACACCACTACCAATCCACCCGGGTGGGCCGAAGAGATCCCCCGGTAAGTGAGTATTTGGTAGCCGACAAAAACAAATAAGGAGAGCGCTACGCTCCCGTACTTTGCCAACCTGCTGGTTGTCAAATTCCGACAAAATAGTTTAACGGTTTGGTTGCGCAGAGGTTTCACCTATCTTGATTTCTCGATCGTAAAAATAAATGTCCGCTACCAGAATCTACCGTTATTGGTTTTTTGAATTTGGTTGTTGGCTGCTCAATGGATGTATCCCCAGGGAAATGGATGAAGCGCAACCCGGAGCCGGATCTATCTTGAAGCTGTTATTTTTGACTCTGTGTACTTCCTGTAACGGATGGCTTACCCCCCTTGGCTGCTTCCCAAAATCCGATGGCTCCTGCCTTCACCGCGTGACCGATATCAACCGCCTCATGGGCGATGCCAAGCCCCACCGCCTTTCCCGCCTGGCCGATCTTGTGGACGGTTGAACCAACTGTCTGGCCCGCCTGCTCAGCTCCTTGTTTGAGACCTGTATTTTCTGCATATGCTGTGTCCGGCGCCAGGAGCGAAACCAGAAATACGCAGGCGTACGCCGGAATCACTGCGTTTACCATCTTTGCCTTGAGGCTGTTGTCCGTCACCTTGTGTCCATGCATCGCATGCACCTCCTTACCACCCCCGTAATCCTACCCTAGAATTAGAGTCGCTTCCAACCGAAGTGGTTCAGAAACTTACCAGCTTAACGGCCAGCTATTCACAGGAAATTACGAATACCTCCAAAATCACTCCTTCTGGGCTGCCAACGCATGGCGTTTCAAATCCGCAAGCGCCTGGTCATTGATCACCCGCGGCACCTTGTTCTGATCGCCCAGTCTGCCGCGGGTGCGCAGCCAATTCGCAAAGGTCCCAGGGTCGACGAGGATGATCCGTGGGGCATCCAGTTGCACATCGTTTCGCCGATGTTCCCGGTAGTCGGCATTCCGTCCCCATGCTGAAATCGGTGACCTGCATTTTCAGGTTCCATGCCGCTTCAGCGACCGCTCCCTCGATTTCCTCGCCGATCAGATGTTCGTCAAAGGCGGACATCATGTTGGAAAGACGCCCGGTGATCAGGAGGCGGGGCGAAGGCCATCCCGCCGTGAGCGGGTTTTATGGGGGTTTCCCGGGAACCGTCCGCGGGGAATCAGGCCAAGCGGAAGGCCTTGCCCAGAAAGGAAGTCCCCCCAGCCAATGAGCCGCACCCAGGCGGTGCATATCACCCCAGACCGCATAACGCCCCGCCCGTCTTGCCGTTTTACGCAACACCTGGCGGAAAAGCCTTGCCCGCCGCGTCGGCGACAACGCCTCCAGATCAGGGATCAGGTATTTCGTGAGGAAACCCCACTGACCGAGCAGGGCGCTCGCCTGCCGCCGTTCGTCGGTGTATAGGGCAGGGACGAGATAATACAGCAGGATCTCGAAGGTGGCCGCGGCAGCGGAATCCGGCCGGTAGTCATCGTCCCAGGTGTCGAGGCGTCCGGATGATCCCCATCCAGTGGGTGCGCGGGTCCGCGGGATCGCGCAGTTGGTCGTGATAGCTCGTCTCCTCCCGCGCCGGGATGGCCGTAGCGAGAATCTGGAGGATGTCCCCCGGCTACCGGCGCAGAGCAGATTTTGCCCGGGAACGCCGAATTCGGTGAAACTCGCGCGGAATTCTCCGTAATGGCGGGCGCGGGCCGCCGCCAAAAGGGCGCTGATTTCGTCGCTGGGATGATGCCCTACCGCAGGAGAGGGAATTAGACGAGCCAATTCACGTCGGCCCCCATGAGGCGGCGATGGTGAGCACGTCCGCCACCGTCCAGGATTCATGCCGCAGCCCGTTTGGGTCTGCTATCGGCCATTTCATTATCCTTGGTATTCATGGGTAAGATTGTAAGCGAAATGCCACTTGACCCAGATCGCCGAATAGCTCAATAATCGACCTATTTGCGAGATCTTCAGTCCTATTGGCTGCTAGGAAACTGCTGGGATTTCGTAGCACCAGCAGGAGTGGTGACCCCGCTAACCGTAGGGAATCGGCAACGGAACTGCCCGCTGCGGCATTTGGTTCCACGATTCAACCAGACAGCTTCCGCCATTGATTGAGGAACCCATGGCATTTTTATCCAAGAATTTTTTTGTGTGCAGCATTCTGGCGGCTTTTTTCGGAGTTTCTTTGTCTGCCATGGCGGATGAGCCCAATATTGCTCCTGCGGTGATCTCGCTGGATAAGTTCGCTAAAAAACCCGAATGGTCGGGGACCGTCGGATTGGGTTTCAGCAGCAGTACCGGCACCAGTCAGGCGCTGAACCTCAATACCGATGATACCTTGCTTTGGCATCGTGGACCCTGGTTGAATCAAAGCCTGTTACTATACAACTATGCGACATCTCAGGGTACAGTCAATGCGGATCGCCTGGATGTCAGTAATCAAACCCGTTACGATATTGCCATTCAGCAATATCTATTTGGCCATTTGAGTTATCATCGCAATCACTTTGACGGCTACTATTTTCGTGCGGACGAAACTGTAGGTTATGGCCATTATTTTAATCTGAGCCGAGCTTCATTGCTGACCTTGGAAGCCGGTGTCGGTGCGCGGCAATCTCATCCGATTGGCGGTGACTATTCCACCCGTCCTATTGCTCGTCTTTATGGAAAGTACCTCTGGAAATTTTCTCCACATGCGCATTTGTCGGAAGCAATAGCGGCTATCCTCGCGAATAATGGGGCCAACACCTACAACTCAATTCTTTCTGTGGTAAGTCCATTATATGGTGCATTCAACTTGCATCTTGCCTTTATCGCCACCTATAATACGAAAGTTCAGTACGGTTATCAGCCATTGAATACATTAACTACGATCAATCTGGATTACGACTTTTAGATCATCACGCGGGAAAAGTGGTATGTAAATTCCATGATTGAAAAGAGCTTCCGCTTCCCGGACGCGGTTGGCGACGCGGATCAGACCAGCGCCCACAACTTATATGGAAATCAGCCTTCTTTAGCCTTTTTAAGGACGGTGATAACTACTCCGCCAACAATAATCTTCACAAAGAGAATCAATATCAACAAATATATAATGTATTTAAAAGCGATATCTATCCCAAAAAATTTAAATGAAAAGTATACGAGTATTCCGACTGCTGGCGTGATGCTAAAAAATAAAAAATACTTTATTGCCTTTATCATGGATTTTGACATTTTCAAGTTTCCCCCAATTATCTGCTGAGTGACAACGCTCATATGGTCATTGGTGGCACTCATTTAACGACCGCAACAAAACTTCTAATGTCTATCATCTGGGTGACCTGATTGCTCCAAAAAAATCGGGCGACAGCCAGGATCACCTCGTACCTGATGTAGGATGGCAGCTGAAACGTGAGTGACCAATCCAATAAACCCATGCTCCGTCTTTCGTTATTCGTCTCATCTATGTTTGGCTTGCATATCCAATAATGGATCGCACCCGCTCGTCATCGTATATTTTGCTCTCTACCTTGCAATACACTGCATTCTCATCCGGAAAAATCGCCACTTCCACCACTCCAGGCAATTGCAGAAGTTGCCGGGTGAGTTGACTGTTGTCCTGGCTATCGGCAGGAAGAGGAAATATCCTGGTGGCGACATAGCGTGGCTGCTGCATCGTGAGTGCCACTATCAACCAGACCAAATAGATGGCCGCTACGGCCCAAAAGACATCACTGTAGTTGTGTTGACCGGGCAGATAAAGTAATCCTCCCAACAAACCGCCACTAAATGCCCCTAGAAACTCCGCCGTGGTATATACGCCAGTGGCCGTTCCCTTGGCGCCAGGATGGCAGAACTTGGCCACCAGAGAAGGTAAGCTTGCCTCCAGCACGTTGAAACCCACAAAAAACAGAAACAGCGCGATGGCAATGGACCAGATGCTGTGATTGGAGAGCGCCATCCAGACGACAGCAGCCAACAGAATCGCGATCGCCAGCACAAAGACTTCTCGGAGGCGATGCTTGGCCTCACCGACGATGATAAAGGGGATCATTGCCACGAAAGAAAGCAGCATGACGGGGAGGTACAACATCCACTGATCCGCCTCAGAGAGGAGCGGATGCTGCGGATCAATAAGTACCAAGGGTAGCACTACGAAGAGCGCCGTTAGCCCTGTATGGAGTGAAAATATACCAAAGTCCAAACGGAGCAGGTTGGGATTCCTCAGTACGTCCTTCAGCGCCGCAGGATTCATTTCGGCATCGCGATGAAAGCGTGCTGGGACCGCCGGGATCACCTTGTAGAGCACGCCGATGGCGAGGATGGACAGCGCCGCCGTCAACCAAAAGATCCCTTGCACCCCGATCCATTGTGCTAACGGCGCGGATAACACCAGCGACACGCTAAAGCTGATGCCAATGGTAATGCCAATAGTGGCCATAGCCTTGGTCCAGCGTTCTTCGCGCACCAGATCCGCGGTGAGCGCGATAATGGCGGCGGCCACGGCACCTGCACCTTGTATGATTCGCCCTACCAGCAACCATTCGATGCTGGTGGCCTGTGCGGCGATAACGCTGCCAATGGCAAAAATGAGGAGCCCCACCGCAATGACGGGTTTCCTGCCCCACTTATCTGACAGTCTGCCGAAGGGGATTTGAAAAATGGCCTGAGTCAGACCGTAAGCACCCAGAGCAATGCCAATGAGTACTGGATGGCGCATTGCCCCATGCAATCCGTGGGCATAGACGGAAAACACCGGTAATACCAGAAACAACCCGAGCAGGCGTAAACCAAATATTCCGGCCAAGGCAATAATGGATCGGCGTTCGCGTCCGTCCAGGGCGTTTTGTGAGGTAGTCATACTCATCCTTATCTAGGGTTATTTAGGCCATTATTAATAAATTATCGGTTACTTATTGATTGAATTTAAAACATTATCATGGTTCCCATCCCAATCTATGGACAAGATATGAGGTTGTTGGTTCCATTGTCATCTCAATGCGGTAATTTATTTCACCAAATGAAGCTTGGATGTATGGGATGTGCGGATTATTTGTCATCCATTTTCTCTTCGACGATATAATGGTTCTCAGGAACGGGAAGCCCCTCGCGATGCAATGGCAGGGTATAAATGCTGTCCTGCAAAAACACACGGCGTACGGCAAAAGCAGTCAGGGCCGTCACCATGGCCGGCAGCAGAACATGGTAGTTTCCAGTTAACTCCACCACCATCACGGGCGCACTGAGCAAAGCCCCGGTGGTGGCCGCCACCATGCCGGCCATTCCACACAGGGCGAACAAGGCCGCCAGATGCGGAACACCGATAACAGGTTCCAGAAGCATTCCTAAACAACTGCCAAGTGCGGCCCCCATAAACAGGGAAGGCGAGAAAATCCCCCCGGAACCACCGGTACCGATCGTCAAACTGGTAGCCACCGCCTTCAGGACCAGCAAAATCAGCAGAAGCAGTGGCCATTGAATCTGCTGGACCAGCACATCGGATATCCCCGCATAACTGCCGCCGATCAAATAGTAATGACCCGTAAGACGATCGGTCAGATAAATCAGAATACCGACCAGCAGCATGCCGGACATGTGCCGTGTGTAAGGATTTTGCAGTAGTTGCCGACTATAGGCGTCAACACCATCCATCAGCCGGATAAAACCGATACTCATCAGCGCCATGAAGCTGCCCAGCACGGCGAAGGTCGGCAACATGAGGCTGCCATTCCAATGGCTGATGTCGGCGTGGGCAAAGAGATGACCGTTCCCGAACACCTCCTGTGTCACCCAACTGGCAGAGGCTGTTGCCACGAGTGTGGATAGAACGGTCCAGGGCCGCCAGTCGGGCACGATCACTTCCATAGCCAGAAACCATCCACCCAGAGGTGCATTGAAGACGGCAGCGATACCGGCACCGACACCACAACCCAACAAATGGATGCGCCGGTGATCCGGCACCCGAAAAAGATGCCCTACCATGGCACCGATAGCGGCACCGAACTGCATGGCCGGGCCCTCGCGGCCAGCAGAACCGCCCGTGCCAATGGTGATGGCTGTCGCCACCGGCCGCATGATCGCAATCACCGGCCGCATCTGGCCCCGATCGGCATGCACCGCACGTAGTACCTGGCTGACACCGGCACCCTGTGCTTCCGGTGCGAAGTTGCGCACCAGCACCGTTACCAGCAGGGCGCCGACCACCGGCACAAGAATAATCCATGCGCCCCACGGGGAGACGGGAGTATGTTCCCGTGCGTTTTGCACGATACCGTAACTGCCTAAAATCGCTGCATTATGAATGCCCGCAATTAAATAATGGAAAAGTACGGCACCCAGCCCGGCCAATAAACCCACTCCGGCGCCCAGCAAAATCAAACCAGGACCTTCGTGATGCGGCCCAAAACTGCGATGAAACCATGCGGAAGGTTTCAATCAACACGCTCCATCATTGCGCCGCATGAGGGCGTAGCAAGCGCATGGGCAGGGAGGTGTAGGCCAGCACATCCTCAATCGTCACAATAGCGATAACATCTTCGTGATGTAGCGGGGGATCGATCCGGCAGAGTAGCGCACATTCCTGATGGGTGGCACGGAATCTGGCGACCAAGTCATATATTTGGCAATCCACAGGAACACTAAACCAATCCTCGCTGGCAAAATTCTCTATGGGGGTGGAGGTTTGTCGGTGTCGCAGCAGCTCACGCACGCGCGGGGCGGTCAGTACCGCACGGGGTTGTGTCCCTTCGAGGACCAGGATATGTGGTATTTCACGGCCGCGATGGAGCAGTACCGCGATATCTGCCAGCGTTCGGTTACCTTTTACCCGGATCAGCGGAGTCTCCATAAACTCTCCGGCCGGACGCATCAGGTAGAGGTTGCTGTGCCGCGCCTCAGGGATAAAATGACCGCGGCGGATCAGTTTGCGCGTGTAAATCGTCTCCCTGGTGATCAATCGACGGACTCCAAAGGCCAGAGAGGCAACGATAATCAAGGGGATGATAATGTGGTAGTCGCTGGTCATTTCAAAAATCATCACGGCACCAGTGACGGCGGCACCGGTAGATGCGGCGACCATCCCGGCCATCCCCAAGGCGGCCGCGATGGTCATGCTGATCCCGATTCCCGGCAGTAAATGATTGGCGATGACGGCATATAGCCCGCCCAGGACTGCCCCGACATACAGTGAGGGAGAGAATACACCACCCGACCCTCCGGAACCCAGTGTAACGGAAAAAGTCAGGATCTTCAGTAAAAGCAGGAGCAGGAGAAAACCGGGCTGTGTAATGACGCCGTCGAGAATATCCTGAACCGTCGCATAACCCACGCCTTCAACGTAGTAATGACCGGTAAAGGTGATCATGAAATAAATGACCAGGCCTACGCCCAGCATGCCCGCGGCGTGTCGTGCGTAGGGATTTTTGATCCAGCGCTCGAAGCGAGCCTCCGTCCAATATAGACTGCTTGTAAACAGCAAACCGGCCCCGCCCGCCAAAAGACCGAGCAGAACATAGGCGGCATAGGCACCGGCGCTTTGGTGCATGGTCCGGTTGATGATGTGCTGAGAGATGATAAACGACGGATAATCACCCAGAAACAGGCGTGATACGAAGGCGGCGGTGCCTGTGGCGATCATGACCGGAACAAGGGTTCGCGCACTGACTTCCACCAGCATGAGCTCGATCGCAAACAATATGCCGCCCACCGGTGTGTTGAACGTCGCGGCAATACCGGCGCCCGCTCCCGCCGCAATCAGCCCCAGTCTCTGCCATTCTTGCAACCGCAGCCACTGGGCCAGGCTGGAGCCGAAGGCGGCTCCAATCTGAATAATCGGCCCCTCCCGTCCTACCGATCCGCCACTGCCGATACTGATGGAAGACGCGAGCGCCTTCACCAGAACCACCACGGGCCGAATAACGCCGCTCCCATAATAAATGGCATCCATAACTTCGGGTACGCCGTGCCCTTTGGCTTCTGGCGCAAAAGTCCGGACGAGCCAGACCACCACCAGTCCGCCGAGAACAGGGACCAGCACTACCCCTAAACCCCAGAAGCTGGCTGCGGAATGCTGCAAGTCATCAAAGCTTGAGGAAATCTGACCGAAGAAGAAGGCATTATGCATCAGACCGATCAGGCGCCGGAAAGCGACCGCACCCAAGCCCGCGACAATCCCCACAAAGAACGCCAGCACCAGATGAAAGGCCGGGTTCGTCCGAAACACCCCCTGCCATCCCTGGACGTTGCGTTCCATAACGAGGGTATCCATGTTGGCAGGCAGGGAAGCATCGTTGACCATCACTACACTCCGGGGACTCTTTTTTTGAAACTATGCTATTCTTGTTGCCAAAGCAAATCGAGTTAATCGAAAACAATATCGGAGGACCCGATGAAGATAGATGCCGAGCAGTTGCTCACCCTCCTCGCGGTTGCAGAAACAGGCAGTGTCAGCGAAGCCGCACTATGAACCGCCGTTTTGGTATGGTGCGCCCGGCAGGGCGCACGCAACCGCAAAGAGCCGGGCGTGGCGAAGGACTCGGACGTCGAGACATTCTGCGCCTTGCGGCTGTTCATCGACTCGTGGCGCTGGCAAGGGGTGCCGTGGTACCTGCGTTCCGGCAAATGTCTGGCAGCAACAGCGGCGGAGGTTCTGGTGGAACTGAAACCGCCACCGCAAAGACTGTTCGACGATTCGGCGCCGGTGGACGGCCGGGCCAATTATCTGCGCTTCCGGCTCTCTCCTAACTCAGCCGTTGCCCTCGCCGTGCGCGTCAAGCGCGCAGGCAAGGAGTTCGTCGGCGAGCAGCGCGAACTCTACCTACTGAATGAACAGCCAGGAGAGGAAGCCCCCTATGAGCGACTGTTGAGTGACGCCATGGCAGGCAATGGAGCACTGTTCACCAGTGAGGAGGCGGTTGAGGCCGCTTGGGTGGTGGTCGATCCTGTGCCCGGCTAGTCCGGGAGGAAGCGACCTAAGCACAAAAAATCGCTCTTGACATTACCCTTGGCTTCAATGTTTATCATGGACATATGGTCGGTTATAGCTAGGCTGTCAGCAGCCTCCGTAAACGTGACCTATAGCTGGCTGTGCCGCGAAGAGGTGCATTTAATGGACGACAAAACCGGTGGACACCTAGAGATTGGCATAGACGGGATGACCTGCGCCTCTTGTAGCACGCGGGTGGAGCGGGCGCTGGGCAAACTGCCCGGCGTGACCTCGGCCAATGTGAACCTGGCGACCGAGCGCGCCGAGGTGCTTTTCGACCCACAGCAACTCGATGCCGCACGCATCGCCGAGGCGATCCGCGAGTCTGGCTACACACCGGCCGAGGTGCTGCCCCAGGATAAGGCGAAAGTCGTCACCCAATTGCAGGAACAGTGCCGCCGGGTCGCCTTCATCGGCGATGGCATCAATGACGCTCCAGCGCTCGCACAGGCTAATGTCGGCATTGCACTCGCTTCAGGCACGGACATCGTCATCGAAGCAGCAGAGGTGACCCTCTCACGCAGACAACTCGGCGAGGTGGTCACGGCACTGACGGCGGCACGGCGCACCCTGAGCAATATCCGCGGCAATCTGTTCTGGGCCTTTTTCTACAATATTCTACTGATCCCTGTTGCGGCTGGCGTGGCCGCGCCTATCGGCATCCATCTGAATCCGATGGTGGCTGGCGTAGCCATGGGGCTGTCCTCCGTCTTCGTGCTCAGCAACAGTTTGCCCCTTAAACGGCTCAAGGCTTATGTACCAACGGTAACGCCGGGTGCTGTACAGAATACCGCACTCGAACCTGCTCATTCCTGAGCGATCGTTCAAACGAGGAGAATCCTAATGAGTCAGTTCGTTTTCAGCGTACCCGCCAAGGGCGATTTTGAAACCACCGTGGCGCAGGTCACTGCGGCCCTCAAGGTGGAAGGCTTCGGTGTGCTCACCACGATTGACGTGGCCGCGACGCTCAAGGCCAAACTGGGCATTGAGGGACAGCCCTATGTCATTCTCGGGGCTTGCAACCCGCACTACGCTCATCAGGCGTTGGAGGCCGATCCCGACATCGGTGCCTTGCTGCCCTGCAACGTGGTGGTGCGCACCGAGGCCGATGGCAGCGTGAGCGTGGTGTTCATGGATCCCGCAGCTGTACTCGGCATGGTGGACAGGCCGCAAATTACCGCCCTCGGCATCGAGGTGCGCGACAAACTCCAGCGTGTGGCTGATGCCGTGCGCGGTTGAATAATACCTATACGAGCGTATTGAATATCCCTTTTACTTCATTCCCAACAGGAGAAAACCCATGAGCGAGACCCATCTGAAGATCACCGGCATGACCTGTGGGCATTGCGTGCGGGCCGTGACGAAGGCGCTGGAAGGCGTATCTTGCGTTGAAAAGGCCGATGTCGCCCTCACGCCAGGAGAAGCTGTAGTGCATGGTCAGGCGAGCGCTGCCGCATTGATCGCAGCGGTCAAGGAAGAAGGCTACGACGCGGCTGTGCAGGACTGAAGCCATGGCGAAGGTGCTACTCTACACCAGTCCCGGCTGTCCGGACTGCGCCGCTGTCAAGCGCTACCTCGAAATGCACGGTGTCGCTTTTGACGAACGCGACGTCACCGCGCCGGGCGTGGCCGAAGAAGCGAAATCCCGCTACGGCGTGCGCGTCGCGCCGATCACCGTGATCGACGGCGGGGCGCTGTACGGTACTTTTGCCGAACAGAAATCGCGGCTCGATGCTGCATTCGGTGGTTGAATGCAGTGTATCAGGAGGCTTGAAATGGACCGGAAAACCATCAGGCGTTTGGGTCTTGCCGCAGCGTGCGCGGCATTTATTGTTTCGCCCGCCTTCGCACAGGGCATGATGGGCGGCCCCGGCATGATGCCACACATGCCGATGGTGGCGGTTCAGCATAGTCTTCCACGCCAAGCACCCGCAGCGATTTCCCGCTACGGCTGCATGAGTTGTCATGCGGTGGGGCATGGTGTCGTCGGACCTGCCTTCGAATGGGTGGCCTGGAAATATCAAAAGCAGCCCGATGCCCTGGCGCGGGTTTCCTCCTTCATAGAGCACGGCGGAACATCCACATGGGGCGGCATGATGCCTGATCTAAACGTACCCGATGCAACCGCCCGGGATATTGCGCAATGGATCCTTAAACTCAAACCCGTACAGCCGCCGCAGACGCAGGGAGAGCACTGAACTGGGTTGACGTGAAGGTTCGCATGTATTTTTCGGCGCCTTGGGTTGGTGGCCAGCCGTGGTATTCCTGGTTATGCTGGCGGTGCTGCCCGCCGTGACACGCTCGGCCTGGGGATAACGCACCATGCAACCTCCGGGGCGGGCTCAGTAATGGGGCGGTTAGAATTCTCGAAAACCATTCTCAAAGACTAACGGTTTACAGCCATAATAACGAATTTCGAGGACATGGTGGCCAAACTGCCGAACGGTCGCTTACGCTGTCCTGCCGCTGTTTGAGCCCAGATGGCTGGTAGCAGTAGAGGATTGTTTGATGCCTGACTGTGCCCTGGTATGCAACTGCCGACGTGCTCCGTTCCGGGCGATTGCCGCTTCAGCCCTGAAAACCCGATTTTAACTCCAGGAAAAACCATGGGGCTCCCACCAACAGATACCAGTAATAGGTAAAAAAACGCCAGCCCAAGAGGCTGAATCCCACGTCGCCCCTTGCCATGGTGCTGCCAAACAAAAGTGCGTAAGCTGCGCCTACAGTTCCGGCACCGCCCGGCAGGATGCTAAGTTGTACGGTTAGGTTGAGCAGGGTTTGGCTTACAATCAGGTAAGGGACGCTCACTACGACACCGGCGTAGGCCATGAGTATCCATAAGATCAGATACCGGGGGAGCCAATAGCCTGCGGTGCTGCCAAAGATCAACCAGCGGTGGCGCCAATTCATGGTTTTGATCAGCCCCGCCGCTCGGGCGAAACGATGAACGGAACGTGCAACGGAAAACCGGTGACGACGATACCAGCGTACCTGCCGCAGCAGATAGTCGATCCATAACAATAAGCGCCGATGCTCGATGTGCCAGGCCAAGATCGCGATGATGAAAGTAGATAATACCGTAATAAGCAGCGTGACAAAGGCGCTCAGATTGGGAACATGGCGTGACGCAGAAACCATGATGAGGGTGGCGCCGGAGAATAATAGGATAATGAACAATAGGTCGAAAATGATGATGAGCACCAACAATCCGCCGGAATGGCCTATATCCACTCCCCGGCGGCGCAAAAACAGGATATAGGCGACGCCCATACCGGATGCCGCCGGTGTGGCCGCTCCGGCAAATTCCGCAGCCATGACGATACCCATGGACCTGTGCAAGGCCAGACCGATATGTAAAAGGCTGCAGAGAATGCGCAGTCGCGCTCCCTCAAAAATCCAGCTGATCAACATCAGTGTCACCATTACTAACAAAATCAGTGGTGGAATATTCAACAAGAGCTGCAGGGTCTGTCTGTTGATGAAGAGGAACAAGGGTATCAGAGATACCCCAAGCGCAATGACGAGAATTATCCAGAATTACCGGTGCATGGAGGTAGGTCCTGTTGGTGAGGTGCTTGGGGGCTGCGCTATGCAATCAACACTCTCTATTTCAATCATCGGTTCGGCAGTGGGCGATTTCGGTCAACGGAGATCCTTGGCGACGCAGATATTGAATACCTCTTCGCTAACGCTACCTGCAAATATCGTTGTCTTTATCCGATCATGGACCCCCAGACCGTAGCGTTGGTATGCGTGTTCCGGATGATGGTTTTTGCAGGAGAACAATTTGCCATAATAGCGCGGATGATCTGTTTTTCTCAGGCGCTCTTCGAAAGCCCGCCACAGGCAGCGGACAAGGCCATAACCGCGAAACCCGGGTAATACATTAAAATGCTGTCACGGATCGGCAATATGGAGCCAAACCGTAGTCGGCGTAATGGCGCCACCTTGGGATCGGCGTAATGGCGCCACTTCCGGATCGGCATAAAGGAGCCAGTTCGGAGTCGGCGTAATGGCGCCACCCACATAGTGCTTCAGTAGGGTCTTGAACTTCCCTTGGATCGGTTACCCTCCCAGCTTTTGGGGGGTGACCATGAGTAATCGGAGGTTTGAGATGTTTACGATTCGCCAAATCCTGGTGCGGATGCGCCAAGGGGATCGGGACCGAGAGATCGCCCGTTCCGGACTCATGGGGCGCAAGAAACTGGGTGCCCTACGTAATCAGGCTGCGCAGCACGGCTGGCTCGATCCCCAGCAGCCTTTACCCGACGACTGCGCGCTCGCCATCCTGCAGCAGCACCGCCAGCAGGCCGTGCCTGCCCAGTGTGTGTCCACCCTCAAAGACCATGAGGAGCAAATCGCCAAGTGGGCTGCTGAAGGCATACAGGGCACTACCATTCACGCTGCCCTGGTGCGCAATCACGGGTACACCGGAAGCTACTCTGCAGTGCGTCGCGTGCTGCTGCGTGTCGCACCGGTGAAGGTGCCCGATGCCACTATGCGCCTCATTTTTGCACCCGGCGAGGCCGCGCAGGTGGACTTCGGCGCTGGCCCCGCCATGATCGATCCGGTGACCGGAGAGATCCGCAAGACCTGGTTCTTCGTCATAACCCTCTGCTGGTCCCGGCATCAGTATGCCGAGATTGTCTGGAATCAGACGACGATGACCTGGCTGGCCTGTCACCGCCATGCCTTCCAATGGTTTGGTGGTGTTCCGGGTCGAATCATCATTGATAACGCCAAGTGCGCCATCACCAAGGCCTGCATCAACGACCCCACGGTCCAGCGTTCTTATGCTGAATGCGCCGAAGGATACCTGTTCAAGATCGATGCTTGCCCTCCACATGATCCTGCCAAAAAAGGAATCGTGGAGTCAGGGGTCAAATTTATCAAAAAAGCCTTCCTGCCCCTGCGCGATTTCCGTGACCGCGACGATGCCAATCGCCAGCTTCAGGAGTGGATCCGAACAGAGGCGGGCCATCGAATTCACGGCACTACCCGTCAGGCGCCTCTCACCCAGTTCGTCGAGGTGGAGAAACCCCTCTTGCAGCGCCTACCGGAGACGCCTCCCGAGATCTCCGAGTGGAAGCAACCCAAGGTGCACCGGGATGCTCACGTCCAATATGCCTATTGCTTCTACTCCGTTCCCTTCCGTCTGATAGGACAACAGCTCTGGTTGCGGGCTACCGATACCACCATCCGGATTTACCAGGAACATGAATTAGTCGCCACCCATCCCCGGCTGTTCCAGCACGGCACCGCCTCCACCGTGGCCGACCACATGCCGCCAGAAGCACAGGCCTGGCAGAGTCAGGATATCCAGTGGTGCCTGCGGATGGCGGAGGCTATCGGACCGCACTGTTACGGCGTCGTTCACCAGCTCTTTGCCGATCGCGTGCTGGTCAATCTGCGCACCGTACAGAACATCCTGCGACTCCGGGACAAGCACACCCCTCAACGGCTGGAGGCGGCCTGCGCACGGGCTTTGCGCTTCAGTAATCCGCGTTATGGGGCGATCGCTCAGATCCTCAAGAAAGGCTTGGATCAAGAGCCGTTGTCGCCCGTAACTCCCGAATCCGGAAGCACCTATACCAGTGGCGGTCGCTTTCTGCGCGACAGCGCTACGCTATTTCATTGAAAGGAATTCTGATGCAAACCCAAGAGTTGAGCAGTAATCTTCGCGCCCTGCGCCTGTCCGGTATCCTGGATTCCCTGGAAGCTCGTAATCGGCAAGCGGTGGATGGTCAAATGGCCTATACCGAGTTCCTCGCCATGCTCCTGCAGGATGAAGTGGCCCGCCGGGACCAACGGAAATTCGACACCCTCCTGCGTCAGGCCCACTTCCGGAATCACAAAACCCTGGAAGACTTCGCCTTTGACCGGTTACCGAACCTGAACCGCTCTCTGGTGCATGATCTGGCTACGGGTCGCTACCTGCAGGAGCAGGCACCTATCCTGATCGTCGGGCCCTGTGGCACCGGCAAGAGCCATCTCGCCCAGGCGCTGGGGCATTGTGCCATCCGCCAGGGGGTGGACGTGCTCTTTATCACCCAAGGTGATCTGGTGGGCTCCCTGCATGCGGCGCGGGCCACCGGTGGCTTTGACCGGCGCTTCCGCCAACTCGCCAAGGTAACCCTGCTTATCATCGATGACTTCGGACTCAAACCCATGCGCCCGCCCCATGATGAGGACTTCCACGACCTCATCGCCGAACGTTACGAACGGGTTTCTACCATGCTGACCAGTAATCTCGACTTCGCCGAGTGGGGGGACGTCTTCCCGGCCAACCGCATGCTCGGGGTAGCCACACTGGATCGGCTACGCCACGGCGCCTATCGACTGATCCTGGAAGGCGATAGTTTTCGCGCCCCACGACCGCTCCCGGAATCCCCCAAAAACACCATTGCGAAAGGAGCCAAAAACACCCATTCTTAACACCGTTCGAGACCCCATTTCAGGCACTTTGAAATGGCGCCATTACGCCGCACATCGGTGGCGCCATATTGCCGGTCAGTGACAAATGCATGTGGGCGGCCTGCCGGGGGCGGCGGGGCCGTTCGCGAAAGCTGTGGGTAAGTAGCCATTCCACGAATTGCGAACTGCGCGGGTGATGCGCATAGGCCCCGGATACGGATTTGAGCAGCATGCGCAATGTGGCTGCCGAACCCGCATAGACCAGATAGCGATCAAAAGAAGGCGGCGCTCCCAGCAAATAACCGACAACCCGGCCGTTATGCGTGGCCACATAGGCCCAATCCTCGGCATAATCCAGATAGGGATTGACCATAAGATCGGCGAAAAGCTCGCGATCGCAGAATATGGCATCTATTGGGTTGCCGAGGAATCCCGTTTCGCAACAGATATGTCTGATTTTCGCTCTGTCGGCATTCCGATAGGGGCGGATGCTGAACCCGGCAGATTTCCCTAACCAAAAGCCGTTCGTAATGATCGAATCTTCGGGCATGTCGGCATAAGCGGGGTGAGATCCTGCCATAATTGCTTTTTCCTCAGAGAATGCAGCGAATATCTCTCCCTGTCATCGGCTGGAAATCGGCCCCATCAGAGGTTGGTTTAGGCGATCCACGAAATCGCGATGTCTCGGTGTATCGAACTCCAAGTGCTTATAGACCCTGATCTTGGCCCAATCCTCAATGAATATCCAAAGAATGCAATAGATCCATACTGCACCGGCCTCCCCCCAGGTGATAGAGGGCACCAGCCCCATGGGATAGACTACAAACAATGTCGCCGCGGCTTTGGTCAGAATGGCAGACCAAAGGAGTATCGCTGAGGGATAGGGTTTCTTCAAAAAAGAGCTACGCGTCCGCGCAATGAACAACGTCAAATGCCCGGCAACGGCAAGCTTGAGGAAAATCAGGGTTTGCAGATGCGGGATGCCCATGTGAAAGTAATCTTTGGCGATGAGCAGCATGCCAAAGGTTTCCACGACGCCGATGAGCCCCAGTACGGTGGACACCGTTAGGACGCGGTGCATGTCCCAGCGCACTGGTTTGGGATCCAGCCAGGTGTTATCGGTGGCGATAGCCATGATCGGCACATCATTAAAGAACGCCAGCAGGATGATCATGATGGCGGTGATCGGATAAAAGTCGAAAATCAGCATGGCCAGCACGACGAAGACCATGATTCGGATGGTTTCTACGATACGGTAAATCGCGTAGCTGTTCATGCGCTCGAAGATGCGGCGAGCCTCCTCCACAGCCCTGATGATGACATTCAGGCCTGGTGCCATCAGTACCAGAGCGGCGGCAGCCCTGGCGGCATCCGTGGCACCGGACACTGCGATACCCACGTCCGCTTGCTTGAGTGCCGGGGCATCGTTGACGCCGTCTCCGGTCATGGCCACCAAATAACCGTCGCTTTGCAACGCCTTGACGATGTCATACTTGTGTTCCGGAAAGACCTGGGCAAAGCCATCGGCGTCGGCGATTCTCTGCCGCAGTTGCGGTGGAAGATGGCCCCCATCCATCCTTTTGCCAAAAACCTCGTCGGCCGGAAGGATGTTCGTACCTAACCCCAATTGTCCGGCGATCTCCTTGGCAATGGCTCCGTTATCACCGGTAACCATCTTGACGTGAATGCCGTGGGCCTCGGCTTGGGCGATGGTGTCCCGGGAGTCCTCCCGGGGTGGATCGAAGAGCGGAACGATACCGAGGAACTGCCAGTCCTCCGACCCTGATTTGCGGGCCACACCCAAGGTGCGGTAACCCTTCCCGGCCAGGGCCTGCACACGCCCTTGCGTTTGCTGGAGCAAAGGTTTGGACAGATGGCAGAGGCCTAGGATCACCTGGGGCGCCCCCTTGGTCACGGTCCACTCCTGGCCGGAGGAGTCCTTCACCTGAGCTTCGGTGCGTTTGCCTACTGGATCAAAGGGGGTGAAGTGCGTTTGTTCCCAGCCCGCGAGAAGTTGGGGATCCTGGACCGCGCCGAGCACCGCCAGATCGATAGTGTCCTGATCTTCCGCCTTGGAGGCCAGTGCCGCCGCGCGCAAGACGTCTTCTTCTCCAATACCGGCGGTCGGCTCCAGGGGGCCGAGGGTGAGTTTATTCTGTGTAAGGGTCCCGGTTTTGTCCGAGCATAGTATCTGCGCCCCGGCCATTTCCTCGATGGACTGTAGACGGGTGACGATGGCTTTCATGCGTGAGAGCCTTAAGGCGCCCAGGGCCATGGTCACGGACAGTACCGCAGGCATGGCCACCGGGATGGAGGCTACCGTCAAAATGAGGGCGAATTGCAGCAAGGTGAGGAAGGCTTGACCGCGGAACATCTCCACAGTAATGAGCACGGCTACCAAGCCCAGAGCGATATAAATAAGGTAATCGCCGATCCGCAAGACGGCCTTCTGGAAATGGGATACGGCGCCGGCTTTTTGGACAAGGCCCGCCGTCTTGCCAAAAAAGGTATTCATCCCGGTGGCGGTGATCACGGCCACCATCTCGCCTTGCTTGACGATGGTGCCGGAATACGCCACGTCGGCCACCTTCTTGCTCACTGGCAGGGATTCTCCGGTCAGCGCCGACTGGTCTGCGCTGAGATAATCTCCTTCCAGCAATTGTACATCCGCAGGGATGATGTCTCCCAGGCGGATACGGATGACGTCGCCAGGTACCAGATCCGCTGCCAGAATCTCTTGCCATTGGTTGTCCCGTAACACACGGGCTTTGAGGGCCAACTGACTCTTGAGCGCCTCCAGGGCGCTACTGGCCTTGTATTCCTGCCAAAAGCCAATGCCTGCGTTAAAGAGTAGCAGCAATGAAATAATAGTCAGGTCGGCCCAGTGGCCCACCGCGGCGGACAGAATGGCCGCCACCTCGATCATCCAGGGTATCGGGCCCCAGAAGTAATGCAGAAAGCGCATGAGAGGACTGACTTTCTTTTCCTGGAGGGCGTTTGGTCCGTATTGCTGCAAACGCTGTTGTGCTTCGTTGCTTGTCAGCCCGGCTGGACTGGCGTGCAAATCGGCCAGAGTCTTTTCGATAGGCGGGGTCTTATCCGGATCGGTCACGGCGTTCTCCTGTGAAGATGGTGCAGATACATTCGGCAAATTTTAAATTGTCCGAAAAATTTTCATCGTTCTGTGATGCCTCGGTTAGCCCATCGCGGCAATGACTTGGAAGGAGGCCACTGAGCCGTGTCGGGGAAAATGATCTCCTCGTATAGCACAAGGGAACCTTGGGGCGGATGCTTCCGCCACTGCGTCCCAGTCGACTAACGCTATGGAAATAATGGCCATTATGTGCCTTCCGGTCGATGGATATCGATGTTCTTCCCCTGGACGCGCGCCAGATCATCAGCTGATATGATGTGGTTGGCCAGTACAATAAAAAACTTGCGCAGGAACCGGATGGACATCGAATTAATTGCCCAGGCTGCAAACCAAGAAGGATTGTGTGGTCTGATCTGGTCCGGGTCTGGGGTCTGGGGTCTGGGCGATGAGAAAACTACGATTATCTAGAGCCTGCGAGGCACATGCCATGTAAGGGTTCGCAGAGTCCGGGGCCGGGTGATGTGCTAGTCTGTTTATGACAGACGCGTCGATGGTTTCCATAAAAATTCTCCCGGAGGATTTACTGCAACTCAGCATATTGGCGCAACAGCTCCAATGCCTCCTCCTGAAGCTGTCTGACCCGTTCGTGACTTACGCCCAACTCTTTGCTGATTGCGGATAATGTCTCCCCTTCTTCGCCGTCCATACCAAAACGGCGGATCAGGACGGTACGATGTCGCATGTCCAAACGCAGGAGGGCTCGCTGAATCTGTCTCTGGACGTCCTGTTCCTCCAGGGAGGTCTCCAGGCCCGACTGATCGGCATCCACCAATGTCTGAGCCAAAGATGGGCTACCCTCCCATCGGGAGGGCGCATCCAGACTGACCATATGGCGGTCCTGCTGGAGACAGTCTTTTACATGGGCGACGGACTTGCCCATGACCTGCGCCACTTCCTCTACGCGAGGTTCGCCCTGCATCGTTTGTGCGATTTGCCGGGAACTGCGCAGCACCGCGCTGAGATTTTTGATGATATGGATCGGCAAACGTACCACCCGCGACTGGTTCATGATGCCGCGCTCGATTCCCTCGCGAATCCACCAGGCGGCATAGGTGGAAAACCGAAATCCCCGCGCCGGATCAAATAATTCCGCAGCACGGATCAGTCCGAGATTCCCCTCTTCAATGAGATCGAGGAGCGGAAGGGTGTGCTGCCGTTGGTAGCGGCGCGCAATGCGGACGACGAGACGGAGGTTGCATTCCACCAGGCGATTGCGTGCCGCGAGATCGCCTTGTTGTATCTTGAGGCCCAGGGAGACCTCCTCCTCCGCCGTGAGCAGGGGGTTGTGGCCGATTTCCTGCAGATAGAGTCTTATGGCGTCAACATGATCGGGAGGTCCGGCTTCCCAGGCAAGGTCGGCTGTTGAGTCGAATTCCGGTGTTTCAGGCCTGAGGCAGGCTTCGCCCTGTCCAACCTCGGTTATTTCTTCTTCAAGAGTGTCCGGAATGTCCCAGTCGGTATCCCCTGTCAACATGGCCAATCCTTTGCGCTGGATTCAGGCCGTCGTTGAGGAAGACACCGTGATGCGCGCGATATTCGACCCGCGCTCCAGACCGAAGAGGAAATCTGACCGAAGAAGAAGGCATTATGCATCAGACCGATCAGGCGCCGGAAAGCGACCGCACCCAAGCCCGCGACAATCCCCACAAAGAACGCCAGCACCAGATGAAAGGCCGGGTTCGTCCGAAACACCCCCTGCCATCCCTGGACGTTGCGTTCCATAACGAGGGTATCCATGTTGGCAGGCAGGGAAGCATCGTTGACCATCACTACACTCCCGGGACTTGTTTTTTGAAACTATGCTATTCTTGTTGCCAAAGCAAATCGAGTTAATCGAAAACAATATCGGAGGACCCGATGAAGATAGATGCCGAGCAGTTGCTCACCCTCCTCGCGGTTGCAGAAACCGGCAGTGTCAGCGAAGCCGCGCTACGCCTGGAGCGAGGACAACCGGCCATCTCGGAACGCCTGCATAAACTGACGCGGGAAATTGGCGAGCCTTTATATGTCCGTGAGGGCGGTGGCATTCAGCTGACGCCCGTCGGCCAAGCATTGATTCCCGATATCCGGCAGTTGCGCGCCAAGTTACAAGATATTGAGAATCTGCTCCTGCGCCAAAAATCCTTGCAAGCGGGAGAACTTCACATCGCTTCTACCAGCCTGATTGCTAATTATTTACTACCGCAATATTTGCAAAGTTTTCAAAGCCAGAATCCAGGAGTCAATCTCTACATAAAGAGCGGCGTGACCTATTGGGGAGACATCAATCTTTCCAAACTGGACGTCTTCTTTTTTGAAGGAGAGATGGATATACCGCATCTACCCGATAGTTATGAAATACAACCGTGGTTGACCGGAGAAATCGTTGCGGTCATGCCCAAAACCCATCCGCTGGCGTCAGTGTCGGTGCTGAGCTTGGAAGACATACAACCTTTTCCTGTGGTATGGAGAGAACCTTCTTCCGGAGTTCGAAGGAGACTGGAGAAGGCGTTCAGACAAAAGAACATTGTGCCCGCGCACTTCATTGAGGTGGCCGATGTGGAATCCGTGGGGGCCATGGTAAAGGCTGGCTTGGGAATAGGCTTTATGACCCATACGGTTTTTGAACAGAGACCGGACTGGGATCTGCTGTATAAACCCCTCTCATCCTCCCAACTGATCTGGAGGAGTTTCATGGCTATTCCCAACCCGGCAAGGCGTTCCCGCGCCTTGTCGGTTTTTTTGGACCTTATGGGTTCTATACCGTTCTGATAAGCCTTAATACGGTAGACGCCGTGAGAACATGATGCATGTCCCAATGTACACAGTACAGGTTGGGGATCCAGCCAGGTGTTGTCGGTGGTGATGGTCATGATCGGCACATCATTGGCGCCGTCTCCGGTCATACTCAGCAGTTAGCCATCTGTTTCAATGTGTTGGCGACTTGCGATAGGCCTCCAGTGTCCGGTAAGCGATGATCTTGGCCCCGCTATTGACGAAGAACCATGCCAGGGAGTAGGCCCATACCAGCAGGGCATAGCCCCAGCCGATGGGGGGAATGAGCCAGCCGTAGACGGCGGCGAAGGTACCGATGATCTTCGTAGCAATCGTGACGTTGAAGAAACTCCAGCTCGGCCAGGGCCGCTGCCAGATGGCGCCGGTGTTGCGGGTCAGGAAGATGGTCAGGTGGCCGGCCACCAGCAGCTTCAGGAAAATCAGGGTGCGGATGACGCCCGCCGGTAAATGCAGGTAGGTTTCGGCAATCCAGAACAGGAAAAATGAGGCGACGACGCCCAGTACGCCGAGAAGGATGGAGATGATCAGCACCCGTGTCATATCCCAGCGTACCGGCTGGGGCGCCGTGGGGGCGTTGTCGTAAGCGATCATCATGATGGGAAAATCATTGAGCAGGGCGATCATGACGATCATCACGGCGGTGACTGGATAGAAGTCGAACACCAGGATCGACAGGGTCATGAAGAGCAGGACCCGGATCGTCTCGGCGATCCGGTAGATGGCGTAGCTGTTCATCCGGGCGAAGATCCGGCGCGCCTCCTGGACGGCGCCGACGATGACCGTCAGGCCGGGTGCGGTGAGCACCAGATCGGCCGCAGCGCGGGCGGCGTCGGTGGCGCCGCTGACGGCGATGCCGACATCGGCCTGCTTCAATGCGGGGGCGTCGTTGACGCCGTCTCCGGTCATGCCGACGATATGGCCCCTGGCCTGTAACGCCTTGACGATGGCGAACTTATGCTCCGGAAAGACCTGGGCGAAACCGTCGGCCTTTTCGGCCTGGACCTGTGCGGCGTTGGCATCCGTAGAGAGGGCTTCAGCCGGAACGATGCTTTGCCCCAGATGCAGCAGCATGGAGACCTGTTTGGCGATGGCCAGATGATCGCCGGTGACCATCTTGATTTCGATCCCCATCCGCTGGCCCGCGGCGATGGTTTGCGCCGAATCTTCCCGCGGTGGGTCGAACAAGGGCAAGAGGCCGAGGAAGCGCCAGGCACCATCCTCATCCTTTCGGGCCACTCCCAGGGTGCGGTAGCCCTTTCCCGCCAGGGCATCGATCTGGCGGGTGACTGTCTGCCTGATGCCGACATCCGGCTGCGCCAGATCCAGGATGACCTGCGGAGCGCCCTTGGCTACGCGAAAGCGCTCGACGCCTGCCGCCACCTCCGCCTCACTGCGCTTGCTTACCGGATCAAAGGGTTGATATTTCAGGACGGAATAGGAAGCCAACGGGGCGGAGACGGGCAAGCCGCCCAGCACAGCGGTGTCGATGGGGTCGCCGGTATCCCGCTCGGAGGCTAAAGCGGCGGCGAGGATCAGTTCCTCCGCATCGCGGGCCCCGATCACTACGGGTTCACCGAGGGTGAGGCGGTTCTGGGTGAGGGTGCCGGTCTTGTCGGCGCAGAGCACATCCATGCCGGCCATCTCCTCGATGGCCACCAGACGCGAGACGATGGCCTTCAGCCGCGCCAACCGCTCCGCCCCGACGGCCATGGTCACCGACAAGACGGCGGGAAGGGCGACGGGGATGGCGGCCACGGTCAGGACCAGGGCAAAGAGGATCGTCCGGATCATGGGTTCATGACGGATCGCCAGAGCCACGAAGAGGATCACCGCGATCAGAACCAGCGCCGAAACGATCAGGAAGTTTCCGATGGCGAGCACTGCCTTGCGGAAATGGGAGACGCTCTCCGCCCGCTCCACCAGTTGCGCGGTCTTGCCGAAAAAGGTCTGCAGACCCGTCGCGGTCACCAAGCCCTGCATCTCGCCCTTGCCGACGATGGAACCGGAATAGGCGCTATCTCCCCGGCCCTTGTCCACCGGCAGGGATTCCCCCGTCAGGACCGATTGATCGACACTGAGGTAATCGCCGCTCAGCAGCAGCACATCGGCCGGAACGATGTTTCCCAGCTTCAGCAGGATGATGTCGCCCGGCACCAGGTCCTGCGCGGCGATCTCCTGCCACAGGCCGTCGCGCAGGACCCGCGCCCGCAACGCCAGCTTCCGTTGGAGCATGGCGATGGCGTTGCCGGCCTTGTGTTCCTGCCAGAAGCCCACGCCAGCGTTTACCAGCAGGAGGGTCATGATGATGGCGAAGTCCGCCCAATGTGCCACCACGGCGGAAAGCACCGCGGCGATTTCGATCATCCAGGGAATGGGACCCCAGAAATAGCCCAGAAACTGGCAGATCGGGCTGAGGCGCTTTTCGGGGATGGCGTTTGCCCCATATTGGGCCAGGCGACGGGAGGCCTCCGCTGCTGACAAACCGCGCCGGGTATCGCTCTGCAATTGCCGGACGACCGCCGGAATGTCGGGAGCACTTGTCGGGTCAGGATTGATTGTCATAAGGACCGCCTCCTGGTCGGCTCTGGCATTTGCACCACCTTCCAGGTAGTCGTTGTGCCGCAAGTATTAAATATACGGCATGCCTGTCCTTAAGTATCTTTCGACGTCTCACGTGGTCGAGCCGCATCAAACGTATCATGGCGCCACCGTCACCGGCGTACCTCAATGATCTGATCCAAGTTTACTTTCTTCCATTACCCAGCGGTGCGAGAAGCCCTGCCTGAAATCCTGTTTGTTCACCTGAAATAGCTATTACAATGGACGCACTCATCAACCCAAGGCTGAGGGAGTTGGGCCAAGGCCATGCGCGTTGGCCTTTTCGTTTTCGGGCAGCTATAACTGTCTATCGTATTTTTGTGCGCTCGGGTTGTCGGTCAGGCGGCTTGCTCGGGCTTGTGAATGGCCGCCAGTTCTTCGGCCAACCGACGTTCCGCAATGGTCAAATCGTAAGCCTGTTGCATGCGTAGCCATATCCCCGGCCCGTTACCCAGATACTTGCCGATACGCAAGGCCATCTCTGGGGTAATGCCTTTGCGCTCGGACAGGATGCCGTGAACGGTCTGGCGCGAGACCCGCAGGCCACGGGCAAACTCTGCTACAGAGATATCCAGTGCAGGCAGTACCTCCTCCCGCAATATCTCGCCCGGATGCGTCGGTGTCCGGTCCACCTGCTCAACGGTCATTTCGTCCATCGGACACCCCCTGTCCTTAATGGTAATTCTCCAGATCAACGCGCCAGGCATCTCCTTCACGCCACTCGAAGGTGATGCAATAGGGTCCATTCACATAAACCGTGTACCGCTTCGGTTTCCCCTCCAAAGCATGGAAGTCGAAACCTGGCACGTTCAACTCCTCCGGGGATACTGCAGCGTTTATGGCATCGAGTCTGCGCTTGCAGCGGGTCACCAAATCCGCACCGACTTTCGCCGATTGACCCGTCTCGAAAACCTGCTTGAGGCCCTTATGCACAAAACTTCGTATCAAGTGGAACCCTCGGAGAGGTTGTTACCGCCCTGTTGAAAATTACACCGCAGTGTCATAGGTGTCAATCATCTGTTGACAGTCGCTGGCGCACGCCTTGCCCACAAACTTCATCGCCTTGGCTCAGCCAGGGGAAATGCGGGGAGTGAGGGAAGCGGAAGACGTCGGTCATGATGGTATGGAAACAGTGAATTTTATCCCTATTCCCGCGATTGGATGGGGACGAAAACAGTTGAAGGCCCCTATCTGTAAGGGTTTCCGTATAATGGTCTCGACGAAAAGACTCACCTACAGGGAGATTTACAGGAGGGCCGATGCAGAAAATGGCACGAACCGTGCTGCCTTTCCAGCTTGCCGCGACGGAAGAATCCATGACGGCATAATCGGGGCTGGTGTTATTGGGCGAGTTTGCCCAAGGTGCGGGTCTGCATCGCTGGCTGGAGCGGGAGATGCCCAAACCCGGCCTGAGTCTGATCATTGCCGCTGTTATTATTGGGTCATCCCTGAACATGGCCGTTCACTCCGGTCCCCATTATCTGGGGATTCCTCTTCAGGGGCTCATCGGCTACTCGGTGGCCAGCGCACTCGGCCTGTGGTGGGTGACAGCGATCCTACGTTCGGGAAGTTCTGAACAAGCGACATGCTGGCTGCTTGTCGATCCATGCGCTAGGTGGTGAGCCGAACCCTCTGGAGGAGCTTGGCGTTGATGGCGACGATCACGGTGGAAATGGACATCAGGGCCGCCCCCACCGCCGGGGAAAGCACCAGACCAACGCTGTAAGCCACCCCGGCAGCAAGGGGGATCGCCACGATGTTGTAGCCGGCACCCCACCACAGGTTCTGGATCATCTTGCGATAGGTCGCCCGGGAAAGTTCCAGGATAGCCGCCACATCCCGGGGATCGGAGCGGACCAGCACAATGTCCGCCGACTCGATGGCGACGTCCGTGCCCGCTCCGATGGCGATCCCGACATCCGCCTCCACCAGGGCAGGCGCATCGTTGACACCGTCGCCGACCATGGCCACGCGCAATCCCCGCGCCTTTACCTCCTTGATCTTCTCCGCCTTTTGTCCAGGGAGCACTTCGGCGAAATAGTCGTCCAGCCCCATTTCCTGGGCCACCCAACGGGCCACCGCTGCGGAGTCGCCGGTCAACATCATCACCTGTACGCCCATCCCCTTCAGCCGCGCGAGGGCTTCCCGCGACTCCGCTCGAATGATGTCGGCCAGCGCGACAGCCCCCTCCGGTTTCTCGTCGACGAGCAGGTATATCACCGTTTTGCCCTGGGATGCCAAGGCCGCGATCCGCTTATCGCTGACATCGAGACCGCTCTCCTTGAGATAGCCGGGGCTTACGACCTTCACATTGCGCCCATTTACAACGGCTTGCGCGCCCTTACCGGGGATGGCCTTGAATTCCTTGGGAGGCTCGAAGCCGATGCCCTTCGCTTTGGCATATGCCACGATGCCAGCGGCGATGGGGTGCTCCGACTGGCTTTCGAGGGCCGCGGCGAGCCGTACGACCTCATCTTCGGCGTATCCGCCGAGCACGACTACATCCGTGACGCCGAACCGTCCCTCCGTCAAGGTCCCGGTCTTGTCAAACACCACCGCCTGCAGTTGGCGCGCCCGCTCAAAAGCAGACCGGTCCCGGATAAGCAGCCCATGCTGCGCCGCCATGGCGGTGGACACGGCGACGACCAGTGGAATCGCCAGGCCTAGGGCATGGGGACAGGCAATCACCATGACGGTGACCATGCGGGCCAGGGCAAACTCGAAGTGCTGGCCAAGGACCAGCCAAATGGCAAGGGTAAGTCCGCCGACGCTCAACGCGGTAAGGGTCAGCACCAGGGCCGCGCGGTCGGCAAGATCCTGGGTCCGGGAGCGGGACTCCTGCGCCCGGCGCACCATCTCGATGACCTGTGAAAGATAGGTTTCACTGCCGGTCTTGTGGACCTCGACGGTGATACTCGACTCCCCGTTAACCGAACCACCGATCACTTCGTCGCCGTCCCCCTTCTCCACGGGCTGGCTTTCGCCAGTGAGCATGGCCTGGTTGATGGTGGTCTGTCCCTCGATGACACGTCCGTCCGTAGGGATTTTTTCGCCAGGCTTCACCAACACCCGGTCACCGCGCTGCAGATTGGCGACCGGCACGTCTTTCATGCCCTCCGGGGTTACGAGATGGGCCTCGGATGGCATCATTTGCACCAGTTTTTCCAGTGCGCCAGAAGCCCCCAGGACTGATTTCATCTCGATCCAGTGGCCGAGCAGCATCACATCGATCAGCGTGGCGAGCTCCCAGAAGAACACTTCCCCCTGCACCCCGAACACGACAGCGCTCGAGTAAAAATAGGCCACGCTGATGGCCAGAGCGATCAGCGTCATCATGGCTGGCTTGCGGGTCTCAAGCTCGGCAAACAATCCCTTCAGGAAGGGCCAGCCACCGTAGAAATACACTCCACTCGACAACGCGAAAAGCACATAGGATGACCCTGTGAAGGCGAGCGCCGCCTCCAGCCCCAGCAGCCGCTGGATAAGCGGCGACAAAAGGAGGATAGGGATCGTCAGGGCCAGCGAGACCCAAAACCGTCGCCGGAAATCGGCGATCATGGCACCATGGTTGTGACCGCCGTGCGCGCCGGGATGAGCGTTACCCATCCCATGTTCCTGATGTCCCGAATGGTCCATAGAATCCTCTCTATTTTACCGCAGCAGGAACCTCAGCGCCGGTTGCCGACATTGGCTCTTAACCAACGAGACCAGATGTCTACCACAGTTCCACCTGTTGGTGGCGCATCCGGACCCGCTTTGGTGGATGGAGACACGTTATTGTTCCAGGTCGCGACGTCTTTCCAGGTATTCATCCCTTCCTATTTCCCCGCGGGCATAGCGTTCATGGAGCACATCCAGCGCGGTGTTTTTCTTGCCACCCCGAATCCCGCGACCCGTGAAGGCCTGCATCAGCAACATGACGCCAGCAACGATGGCAAAAATCAGCAAAAGGCAAAGCAAACCCCAAAACAGGACCATGAATACCGACCCTGTCCAATCATAACCGTTGCCAAAACCACCCATCATGTAAGGCCACATTTTCTGTTCCTCGTCGTTCACTCGCTACGCCACGGACCCAGAACAAACGCTCGTTGATGACCATTCAACGCCACTTCAGTGTAGTAGGCGGTGTCCACTTGTTCCATCTTCTTTCAGACTATCCCATGGATGGGGACCACCTCAGCCATCAGTGTCCTGGCGACTGAGGATATGGTCCATGGTCCCCCCGTTGGCCAAAGCGGACAGCCACGATAAATCACCTAGCAAGTGGTGAAGAAGGGCTTCTCGCCCTCAGGGTAGGGGTTTCGCCAGCCGGAAAGTACTCACCCTCCCTGGAAGGATGGGTCGCAAAGACGGCGAAGCGTTTCTGGAATGTCCTCCGGACATTGCCCGCAGGCAAGATTGGCAGGGACGGCGTATGCCATCTTTTGCGGATGGGCCAGTTTCAGATCAGCCATGATGGCCTGGAACTCCGCCGAGCTTTTGCCGGCCAGGCGCGGGTTCCGCTCCTTTTCCTGGGCAATGGACGAGACATGCCGGTGCTGATAATCATGGGCCGGATAAACCAGTGTGGCGTCGGGCAGAACAAACAGCTTTTCCTGAACGGAGCGGTATAGGGTGGCGGCGTCGCCATTCTGGAAATCGGTGCGCCCGCAGCCATCAATGAGCAGGGCATCTCCGGTGAAGACCCGCCAAGTGTCGCCGTCCACCACCAGATAAGCGTGGTGGGTATCCGTATGTCCAGGGGTAAAAAGGGCTTGAAAATGGAGCGAACCCAGGCTCAGGGGCCGTTCTTCGGCCACCCCGAAATCGGTGCAGGGCAGATCGTCCATGGCCGGCCCTGCAATCCGGCTGCCGACGCGGGCCTTGAGCTTGCAGGCGCTACTCACATGGTCGGCATGGATATGCGTTTCCAGCGTATAGCTCAGGCGCAGCCCGAGATCATGCAGGACTTGCAGGTCCCGCTCCATGGTCTCCAGCACCGGATCGAGGAGCACTGCCTGCCCTGTCTGGGTACAGCCGAAGAGATAGGTATAGGTAGCGGATTCTGCTTCAAAGAGCTGACGGAAGATCATCGGATTGCACTCCTTCGTGATGGCAGGTGAATCGGCGGCGCACAGGCGATACTTCAGAAACAGACGACCTCATCCGCGGCGCTGATCCAGTCGGACAGGCCCTTCATGGAACTTTTTGTAACACCGTCTGGTAAAGACCCTGCCCATCCCTGGCTTTTGAGGGAAGTGCTACAACACTGCACGGTCAAACCCAGATCCAGCAGTTCCAGAAAGAGCGCATGGGTAGACTTCGCGAATTCCCTTGCGGGCGCCAGCAGCCCAATCCCCTGTCCAGCCAGAAAAAGGCGCACCTCCTTGCCCTCGGCCAGCATGGCGCCGGCAAGACGCACCGCCGTATCGGCGCGGGGATTATCCGCCTCGGGAGCGGCATGCAAAACAATCAACGCGATGGTCATACATTACCCTTTTTTTGAACAGGACGAGGATGGGTTTCTTTCACGGCCAGGGCCACCCACAGCCCCGACAGGGCGACAATACCGGCCGTAGCCCAGATGGCGGGGAGAATTTCGTTACTCCATTGCGCCACCAGGCCCAGCAGCAATCCGCCGATGGCATAACCCGTATCGCGCCAGTACCGATAGACACCGAGGATACGCCCTCGCTCCAGCGGTGGGGCCGTATCGGACATGGCGGCGACCAGGTTCGGGTACAGGAGCGCCATGCCCAGACCCATGATGAGCGCCGTCGACATCCACAAAACAAAGCCTTGCACCAAGGCAGTGGCCGCCAAGCCCGCAGACAACAGAAAAAAGCCGCTGACAATGGGGATCTTGCGGCCGATGCGATCGGCCAGATAGCCGGTCCAGAGTTGCGAAAGCCCCCAGACGGCACCGTAAACGCCGGTGATCCAACCGATAGCCACCACTCCCATGGCGTGCTCCAGGAAGTAGAGCGGAAAGAGCACCCAGACGAGGGTATCGGCCACCTTGTTGGCCACCCCCGCCTGGCAAAAGGCGCGGTAGCGCGGATTCTGGAAAGAGACTTCGAGAAAGCTCTGCATCCAGCTCCGCTTTGACGGGGGGGAGGATACGGGGTGGGCGCCATGCTCGGCGTGAACCCAGGCGATGGTATCGCGCACGCGTAACAGCAGCACCAGGGCCAGCAGGACTACCCCCAGGCCGAAGAGCAGCAACGTCCAACGGGGGCCATAGAGCACGGCCAGATAGCCCGTGGCCAGCCCCGCCACGCCCATGCCCAAATAACCCACCGCCTCATTGATCCCCACTGCCAGCCCGCGCTGTCGGCTGCCTGCCAGGTCGATCTGACTGGTCACCGTCATGGTCCAGGTGAAGGCCTGGTTGATGCCGAGAAAGACGTTGGCAGCGATGATCCACCACCAGTTGGGGGCAAAGAAAATCAGCAATGGAATGGGAATGCCGGCAATCCAGCCGATCAACAAGACCCGCTTACGCCCGACACGATCGGAAAGGGAGCCCGCCACCAGGTTGAGGGCCCCTTTCACCAGACCGAAGGAAATGACAAAGGAGGCTAGGAAGAGAAAAGCCCCCTTGGCCACCCCAAAGTCCTGGGCGAGGGATGGCAAGACCGTGCGCTCCATGCCGATGACCAAACCGACAAAAAAGACCTGCGAGGTTTGCAGCAGAAACTGGCCACTATTGCGGGCAATTCCCCGCTGATACGCCCCGGCGGCTGCCTGCACCGGGCTCATGAAGTCGTCTTGCGTAGCGGTACGACTTCCGCCAGTTGCTGACGGCAGGCGGTGGTGATATCCATCTGGTCAAGAATCAACTTCCGCACGATCTCGCAGGTCTCCAGCACCGCAGGGCTGGTGAGACGGTAATGGCAGAAGGTGCCGCACTTGTCGCAATGGACCAAGCCACGTGCCTTGAGCACGTTGAGGTGTTGCGAGACATTGGCCTTGGACAGTCCGGTCAGCTCAGTCAACTCCCCCGCCGTATGCTGCCGTTCTCCCAGGTAGTGGATCATCTCCAGGCGCTTGGGATGGGCCAGCGCCGCAAAGACCTCGGCGAAGAGGGCGAAGCGCACCGTCTCCGCGCTCATGCCGCCGCCCCCAGATTGGCCGCCACCATGCGCGCCATCTCCGCCGGCCGCTCCGGGATGTTGGCCGTGAGTTCGCGGATAAAGGCGTCCCGGTCGGTCATAGACAGATAGGGATCCCAGCGCTTCTCGAAGCCGATGGTGGAAGAGGGCTTGCCGGACAACCCCGCACCACAGACACTGCCCGCCGCATGGCCGGGGAAGATCTCAAGGTCGTCGGGCAGGGTGAGGAGTTTGGCGTGGATGCTGTCGAAGATCCGGCCCGCCATCTCCTCCGGAGTTCCCCCCAAATCGGGCCTGCCGACGCCGCTGACGAAGAGGGTGTCGCCAGTGAGCACGAACCAGGGATCGGCGCTGCGCCGCAGGTCGCTGACCAGGAGACAGATGCTGTCGGAGGTATGGCCGGGGGTATGCAGGACTTTGGTGGTGACATTACCCGTTTCCAGCACCTCGCCGTCCTGTAGGCCGCGGATCGGGAAATGCACCTTGCCCACATCGCTTTCGTGCAGGCAGTAGGGTGCATCCGCCAGCTCCGCCAGTTTCCGGCCGCCGGAAAAATGATCGGCATGGATGTGGGTGTCGATGACAAAGGCGATGCGCACCGCCGCCTTTTGCGCCTCCTCCACGAACCACGCTTCGTCGCCAGCCACGACATCCACTGCCACCGCCGAACCCTTGCTGCCGCATCCATAGAAGTAGGACAAGGTCCCGTCGGCGCTACTCCGTTGTTTGAAAAACATAGACCATCCCACTAATCGTTAGTTAAGAAATAAATTAACTATAAAATATCGGGACCTTTCCTGCTTGTCAATAAGATCCAATTGCTTTTCTCTCCAGGAGGGACGCATGGTCGATGCCTACCGAGGCTAGGCTGCCCCCTCCGCAACGAGCCGTAGGGCATCGCTTTCCCGGATGTCCGTGACACCCGGGGCAAGCTTCTGGTCGTGCTCGTGGGTCAGAAAAAGGCTGCGGCCATGGCGGCGCGGAATGGATCCGGGGAACGGCGATGGTCAAAACTGCGGGAATGGATGCAGTAGCTTGGGACGTGTGGGACCAACGGTCGCAGTATCTGGAAGCAGACGTAGGACTCGGATAAAACGGCTGGATTCGCATACGATCTAAAAGTTAAGAAATTCATTATGTTTCCTGATTTCTGGTCACAAATGGAAACTAATCAAAAACAATATTATGGATTATTTTGTCAGCACGAATGTGAGACATGCATGGTCTACTTTTTTGTCTTAACGACGCAACCCTAAAGGCATCGTTCTGGGACGCCCCACTCAATCTGATGACGAACCAAATTCCAAGCGAACCTTCTTGATGGCCGTCCTACGCGCAATCGTCTCCGCCAAACCTCCTATAATTCGTAACTCTCATATTTTATCCGATCAGACTATATCTGCGGAGTTTTTCGAGGAGAACTATTGTTTCATTAAAATTACAGTTTCTGTATAGTAATTGTTACACATTAGAAAATTATAAGCATATAAGTATATAAACATAATTTATGTTGCATTGGAAAACTATTTATAGGGTCAATAAAAATAATCTTGCTTGACAAGAAAGCAAGTTTTTAATTAACCTATGTTAGGTGCCAATTACATGGGAGCTAACCATAACATGGATACATCATACAATGATGTTGACACACATCTCTCCGCATTGTGACATTACCATGGATTTCACCACTACTTCGGGTAAACACCTGCGTATTCGTGTGCCCCTCACCCTCTTCGATGATCTAAGCCTGAAAATCGGTAACGGCTACAAGGCTGGTTGTTGGGTAGTGGCACGCTGCAACGAAGTAGAAAGGCTTTCGCACGAAACTATTGAGCAATATGTCAATATCATGGCGCGTCAGATATGCCAGCAGGTCACTATGCCACGCATTGAGGTACAAGCCGCCTAGCTGTAGCAGTTTTCGTTCAAAACGGCATGCTTATACTAACTGAGTCAGTGACTTGGTAACCGGGCGGCCACCAAATGGCCTGAGTGGGCCGTGAGGCCAAGGGAAGAGGTCATTCCGAGAAAGGAAAAGAAAGGACGAACTCCTTTGGTTATGATGTTGCGAGTATTTTGAGGAGGTTTTTTCATCGGGAAAACGATAGTCCGCCCCCCTCCGTGGCTGGGCTCTGGAAAAGGCGGGTGTGAGGAATCCATACCGGATTTCAGGGCGCCCACCCAGGCCGCATAGAGGTGTTGGAAAGGAGCAAAGGCCAGGGTATGAACCGGAAAAGACAGAATCTGCCGGCGGGCAAGATGTAGTCAGTGAGCCGCCAGGGTCATGATTTCCTGGATGACGGTTTTTACCCGGCGGCGCTTGGCGCTATGGCGCGGTGCGTATTGTCTCAATATCGGCCAGTTATGTTGTGATGTTGCGTTTCAATATTGAAACCCGCTGTAAATCTATGGTATTCCGTTTCAGCGCATTTCCGGCTGTTTCCGGACCTTTGATTGGGGCAACCGCCTTTCTGCACGATCCGATCCTGTTTGGAAACCCAGCGCAAGCAGGGCGTTGATCTGCTGCACGCCTTGGTTTAACCTGTTCAGGGAGAACCCCCACAACCCGCCATGGGATAACTTACCCTTGGTGAATAGTCACATGGACAAAGTTCTACCACGTATGGCTTACCTAATCCTGGGCAAGCTTAATCTCAGGCTACTTGTCTAAAATGACGCGGAACCTATATTCTAATCTGAAAAATTTATTTTTTACTGTTAGCTTGGATAACGCTTTATGATTACATTGACTTTTAGTCAAGATATCGATTGCATTCTGGCTGGTGTAATAGTAGGATTTTCCTTGGGACTGATTGGCGGCGGTGGCTCCATTCTTGCGGTTCCATTGTTGCTCTATTGGGTCGGCGTACACGATCCTCATCTGGTTATCGGCACGACAGCGCTAGCTGTGGGTATCAATGCTTTCATAAATCTGATTCCGCATGCGCGTGCCGGTAATGTACGCTGGGCAGTCGCTATACATTTTACTATCGCTGGTGTTATTGGAGCTTTTGCCGGTGCTGAGTTGGGGAAAGTGATCAATGGAAAATATCTACTCATTCTCTTTGCACTGCTCATGTTTTGGATTGCCGTAAGTATGTACCAGACACGAGAAAATCAGCCAGTTGTTCATAGAACATGCAAACGGCATGCTTGTGTATATTTTTATGGCGGCGGTACTGGTATTTTATCAGGATTTTTTGGCATTGGTGGTGGTTTCCTCATTGTTCCTGCACTGATGCGTTCTGGGCGGTTGCCTATTTTGAATGCCGTCGCTTCCTCATTATTAGCTGTGGGAGCCCTAGGCACAGCCACTGCCATCAGCTATTCACTGGAGGGCCTCGTAGACTGGCGTATTGCTGCAGAATACATAGCTGGTGGAATCTTGGGAGGATGGTTGGGGGCATTTAGTGCCAACAAACTGGGACAGCGCAAAGCGGCGTTGAATGATATCTTTATCGGCGTCATAGTTTTGGTCGCTATTTATATGTTATACAAAGAAATTGGATATTTTATATAGGGCAGTTCAAAAAATTAGCCATTTCCAGTAAAATGTAGCGGGCCGATTGGAAGGGAGAACGCTTCCGCCCCATTCTGGAAGGTGTGCAGAAGGCCAAGCCCAAAGGGCCGGGAGGGAGAAAGCCCTACCGTTTTTTGCAGGACCTGAAAGCAAAAGGAGATAGCCATGGACCAAGATCTTCAACATGCGCATTGCGTACCCTGTGAGGGTGGGGTTGCGCCCCTGGACGCGGAACGGGTAGGACTTCTATTACGCTCCCTACCCCAATGGCAAGTGGTCGGGCAGGCGATCCGCCGGGAGTTTCGTTTCAAAAACTTTTACGAGACTATGGCCTTTGTGAATGCCGTGGCATGGATCTCGCACCGGGAGGACCATCACCCGGACCTGGAGCTGGGTTATAACCGCTGTGTCGTCCATTACAGTACCCACGCCATTAGCGGCCTTTCAGAAAATGACTTCATCTGCGCCGCCCGGGTGGATGCGCTGCTGACATGACGGGGGCGGAAAAGCGCGTCCGTGCGGTGGGCTGGTTGCGGGATGACTTGATCGCCTGGATGGAAGCCCGTAAAAAATGACACTGCTGAATGATCCAGCGTCAGTCTTCTCGCCGGAGCGTGTCCCAACTGTCGATGGTGACCGCCTAGGGCTAGGAGATTGTAGGGTTCGCGCAATGGATACCATATGGATACCAGTCACCGAAAATGCGAGAATCGCCCACATGAAAATGTTATAACGCCATGTTTTATATGGTACGCCTGGAGGGACTCGAACCCCCGACCTACGGCTTAGAAGGCCGTTGCTCTATCCAGTTGAGCTACAGGCGCATAGGGATGATCGGACAATAAATCGATGGCGCCATTGTAGAGGACCTGTGGCGGTCAGGGAAGCAGGAGCGTGCCTCTTTTCGCTGATGGCTGCCAGCGTGTATGGTTGGTGGTATCAGCCGATCGGAGCAGGGCATGGACAAGCGCTTTATCCTGGAGAGCAGTTTTTCGCCGCAGGGCGACCAGCCGGAGGCTATTCGTCTGTTGGTGAACGGCCTTGCCGCTGGTGAATATTTCCAAACCCTGTTGGGGGTGACTGGTTCGGGCAAGACCTTCACCATGGCCAACGTCATCGCCATCACTCACCGTCCCGCCGTCATCATGGCGCCCAACAAGACCCTTGCAGCGCAACTCTATGCGGAAATGCGCGCGTTCTTTCCCCACAATGCCGTGGAGTATTTTGTCAGTTATTACGATTACTACCAGCCGGAGGCCTACGTTCCTTCCTCCGACACCTTCATCGAAAAAGACGCCGCCATCAATGACCACATCGAGCAGATGCGCCTCTCCGCTACCAAGGCCCTGCTGGAACGGCCGGATGTCATCATCGTGGCCACCGTTTCGGCTATCTACGGTCTGGGTGATCCGGCCTCCTACCATGGCATGATTCTGCATCTGCGCGAGTCCTCCACCATGGATCAGCGCGCCATCCTCAAGCGTCTGGCGGAGATGCAATACAGCCGCAATCCTTTGGAAATGAAGCGCGGCACCTTTCGCGTCAACGGCGATGTCATCGATATATGGCCCGCGGAAAGCGAAGACGAAGCCGTTCGGATCGAGCTTTTTGGCGACGAACTGGAGCGCATCTCGCTCTTCGATCCCCTGACCGGCAAGACCATCACCCGTTTACCGCGCTACACCATCTACCCCAAAAGCCACTATGTCACCCCGCGCGAGACCATTCTCGCGGCGCTGGATGCTATCAAAGATGAGCTTCGCTCGCGTCTGGAGGACCTGCGCCGCGCCAACAAGCTGGTCGAAGCGCAACGGTTGGAGCAACGCACCCGCTTTGATCTGGAGATGATGGCTGAGCTGGGGTACTGCTCTGGGATCGAGAACTACTCCCGCTACCTCTCGGGACGGGTGCCCGGTCAGGCACCGCCGACCCTGATGGACTACCTCCCCAAGGATGCCCTGCTATTCATGGACGAATCCCATGTAACGGTCCCGCAGTTCGGGGGGATGTACAAGGGCGACCGTTCGCGCAAGGAAACGCTGGTGGAATATGGTTTTCGTCTGCCCTCGGCGCTGGACAACCGGCCCCTGATGTTTCCCGAGTTCGAGTCACTGATGCCGCAGACCGTGTTTATTTCCGCCACGCCCGGTCCCTACGAACTGGAGCACTCCGGGCAGGTGGTGGAGCAGGTGGTACGGCCCACCGGCCTGGTCGATCCCGCTGTGGATATTCGTCCGGCGAAAGGGCAGGTCGACGATCTGATCAGCGAAATCAACATCGTTGTACGTAACGGTTGGCGCATTCTGGTGACGACGTTGACCAAGCGGATGGCCGAAGATCTGACCGATTATCTCCACGAACTGGGTATCAAATGCCGCTATCTCCATTCAGATATCGAGACGGTGGAGCGGGTGGAGATCATTCGCGATCTGCGCGCCGGGGTGTTCGACGTGCTGATCGGGATTAACCTGTTGCGGGAGGGCCTGGATATGCCGGAGGTGGCATTGGTCGCCATTCTGGATGCGGATAAGGAGGGCTTCCTGCGCTCGGAGCGGTCGCTGATTCAGACCATCGGGCGCGCGGCGCGCAACCTGCACGGGCGGGCCATTCTCTATGCCGACGGCATCACCAAATCCATGGCCCGCGCCATAGCCGAAACCGACCGCCGCCGGGAGAAGCAGTTGCAGTTCAACGCCCAGCATGGCGTCACCCCGCGCGGCATCGTCAAGCCGGTATCCGACATGATTGAGGGAGTCTATCGCCGCAATGCACAACCTGCCGCGCATGCTGCGGAAAAAAATGCGGATTATCGCGTGCTCAGTGATCCCCAAGCCGTTGCCAAGAAAATCAAGGAACTGGAGGAAGCCATGTACCGACACGCCCGCAACCTGGAGTTTGAGCAGGCAGCGGCGCTGCGGGACGATATCAAAAAACTGGAAAACCGCCTTCTGGGGACCGACCTGCCGGTATCTCTGGAGGAGGACTGAAGGGGCAATCCTTGGGAAGTTGCGGGCGGCGCCTTGACGCCAACTTGAGCATTGCCTATCCTGTAAACCAACCGGACGGTATGTAATGACAGGAGAACATGATGATCAAGGCTAAAGCCTATGCTGCGCAGACTGCCCGCAGCCCGTTGGCGCCCTACGAAGTACTGCGCCGCGAGCCGGGTCCCGATGATGTCCAGATAGATATACTCTTTTGCGGTGTCTGCCATTCCGATTTGCACACCGCCCGCAATGAGTGGAAAAACACGCTGTATCCCACTGTTCCTGGCCACGAAATCGTGGGTCGTGTCGTTGCCGTCGGTAAGGATGTCAAAAATTTTAATGTTGGTGATTTTGCCGGTGTCGGTTGCATGGTGGACAGTTGTGGGCACTGTCCGTCCTGTGATGAGGGTGAGGAGCAGTACTGCGATAACGGATTTACCGGAACCTACAACGGCCCGGTATTTGGCGGCGAAAATACCTACGGTGGCTATTCCCAGAGCGTGGTGGTCAAAGAATCCTTTGTGTTGAAGATTCGGCATGATGAAAAAGATCTGGCGAGTGTGGCGCCGCTGCTCTGCGCCGGTATCACCACGTACTCGCCCTTACGCCACTGGGGTGCCGGACCGGGTAAAAAGGTCGGCATTGTGGGTCTGGGCGGCCTTGGTCATATGGGCGTCAAATTGGCGCACGCCATGGGCGCCCATGTGGTGCTGTTCACCACCTCCCCCGGCAAAGTGGAGGATGGTAAGCGGCTGGGGGCGGATGAGGTCTGCATCTCCAGAGATGACGCGCAAATGGCCTCCCATGCCAACAGCTTCGATTTTATCCTCAATACGGTGGCCGCGTCCCATGATCTGGACGCCTTCCTGAATCTGCTCAAGCGGGACGGTACGATGACACTGGTGGGTGCGCCGGCTGAGCCCCATCCGTCACCAGAAGTCTTCAACCTGATTTTTAAGCGTCGGCAGCTCGCAGGCTCCCTTATCGGTGGTATTCGGGAAACGCAGGAGATGCTGGATTTCTGCGCACAGCGCGGGATCGGTTCGGATATCGAGATGATCCCCATGGACTACATCAATACCGCCTACGAAAGAATGCTGAAGAGCGATGTGAAGTATCGCTTTGTGATTGACATGGCGACACTGAAGTAGGCCCTCTGGGGCGGAGGTTTACAGCCCCCCACCCGCTCTTTGGTTTCAAGGCAAAATGTCAAGGCAGCAGGAAGCCCGTCCGGGCTGCCGCAGAAAGGTGATTTTGCGTTGTGCCGCACGTCTGAATTGGCTACCATGCGCAGGTTAAACGCGCGCTGCGAGTCCTATGAGCAAATACATTTTCGTAACAGGTGGGGTGGTTTCTTCTCTGGGCAAGGGCGCCGCTGGCGCAGCTCTTGGTGCACTGCTGGAGGCCCGTGGGCTGAAGGTCACCATGCTCAAGCTGGACCCCTATATCAACGTCGATCCGGGCACCATGAGCCCCTTTCAGCACGGTGAGGTTTTCGTCACCGCCGATGGCGCGGAAACGGATCTGGATTTGGGGCATTACGAACGATTCCTCGCGACGCGGATGGGTAAGCGTAACAATTTCACCACCGGCCTGGTTTATCAGACCGTTATTGAAAAAGAACGGCGCGGCGACTATCTGGGACGTACGGTGCAGGTCATTCCCCATGTCACCGATGAGATCAAGCGGCGCATCCGGTTGGGTGCGGCGGACGCGGATGTGGCGCTGGTGGAGATCGGTGGCACCGTCGGCGACATCGAATCGCAGCCCTTTCTGGAGGCGATCCGCCAGATGGCGGTAGAGGAGGAACGGGGTGACACCCTCTTCATGCATCTGACGCTGGTACCCTATCTGGCGTCCGCCGGGGAGATGAAGACCAAACCGACCCAGCACTCGGTGCGTGAACTGCGTGCCATCGGTATCCAGCCGGATGTGTTGCTTTGTCGTGCTGACCGGCCCATACCTGCCGACCACCGGGCCAAAATCGGGCTTTTTTCCAATCTGCCGGAAAAGGCGGTCATTTCGGCGATCGACACCGACAGTATCTATCGCATTCCGTTGCTGTTCCATGCTCAGGGTCTGGATGATCTGGTGGTGCAGAATCTCGGGCTACATCTGCCAGCCCCGGACCTTTCCGTTTGGAAGGGTATCATAAACGCCCTCGAACACCCGGAAGGCGAGGTGGTGGTTGCCTTGGTGGGCAAATATGTGGGGCTTACCGAATCTTACAAGTCTCTGGCGGAGGCATTGCTTCACGCGGGATTGCGGGCGCGACGGAGTGTGCGCTTCCTGTATGTGGATGCGGAAGAAGTCGAAACGCAGGGAACGGAGATACTCGCGGAAGCGGATGCCATTCTGGTACCGGGTGGTTTCGGCGGGCGGGGCACCGAGGGTAAAATTGCCAGCATCCGCCACGCACGGGAGCGGAAGGTGCCTTATCTCGGCATTTGCCTCGGCATGCAACTCGCGGTTGTCGAGTTTGCGCGGCATTGTGCTGGTCTGATGAACGCCAACAGTACCGAACTGGACCCTCAGACTCCGGCCCCAGTCATTACGCTGATGACCGAGTGGTCCGACCCGGAAGGCCACAAGGCGTACCGGGAGGAGGGGGGAAATCTCGGCGGTACCATGCGGCTGGGAGAGCAGGAATGTCGCCTTGAACCCGACAGTCTGGCAATGCAAGCTTACGGGCAGGAGCGGATTCACGAGCGCCATCGCCATCGCTTCGAGTTCAACAACCGTTACCGTGAACCGTTGGCTGTGGCAGGGTTGCGTTACACGGGGTTCTCCGCGGACAGTGAACTGGTGGAAGTGGTGGAGTTGCCGGACCATCCCTGGTTTCTGGGCTGCCAGTTTCACCCGGAGTTCACCAGTAACCCGCGTGAGGGGCATCCATTATTTGACGCCTTTATGCGCGCCGCCATCGCCCAGCGGGAACGGGACGGTTCGGCATGAAGCTCTGTGGCTTTGAAGCAGGTCTGCAGCATCCATTCTTTCTGATGGCAGGCCCCTGTGCGATCGAGAGTGAATCCCTGGCGTTGCGCACGGCGGAAGATCTGCGCGATATCTGCGCACGCCTCGGCATACCTTTTATTTATAAAAGTTCCTACGATAAAGCGAACCGTTCTTCGGGACAGAGTTTCCGTGGGCCGGGTATGGACGAGGGACTGCGTATTCTCGAAAAGGTCCGCCGGGAAGTCGGGGTGCCGATCATTACGGATGTTCATGAAAAAGAAGACGTGTCTGCCGTGGCGGAGGTGGTCGATGTGCTGCAGACGCCCGCCTTCCTCTGCCGACAGACCGATTTCATTCAGGCTGTCGCTGCTGCCGGAAAGCCGGTCAACATCAAAAAAGGCCAGTTTCTTGCGCCCTGGGATATGCTGCACGTCGCCAGCAAGGCCAAGGCTACCGGCAATGAGCAGATCATGGTCTGCGAGCGCGGCGCCTCCTTCGGATACAACAACCTGGTATCGGATATGCGCTCCCTTGCGGTGATGCGTCAGACAGGATGCCCGGTGGTCTTTGATGCGACCCATTCCGTACAGCTCCCCGGTGGTCAGGGCGACCGATCCGGAGGCCAGCGCGAATTTATCCCGGTGCTGGCGCGGGCCGCCGTGGCGGCGGGCGTGTCCGGGCTCTTCATGGAGACTCATCCGAATCCTGCGGATGCTTTGTCTGATGGTCCCAACGCCTGGCCGCTGGGACGTATGGAGAACCTGTTGCGCATTCTCCAGCATATTGATCATCTTGTAAAAAACCAGGATTTCCCTGAAAACCACCCTGAGGAGTTAGTATGAGTGCCATTGTCCGCATCCAAGCCCATGAAGTTCTCGATTCGCGTGGCAATCCCACCGTGGAGGCCGAGGTCTATCTGGATAACGGCGGCATGGGCCGTGCGATCGTCCCTAGTGGCGCTTCCACCGGAGAGCGCGAGGCCGTGGAGTTGCGCGATGGTGGCCAGCGCTACGGCGGCAAAGGAGTGCGCAAGGCCGTTGAACACGTCAACGGCGAGATTCAGGATGCGCTTCTTGGCATGGAGGCCGAAGAGCAGGAGCATATTGATGCGGCTCTTTGTGCCTTGGATGGCACCGAAAATAAGGCACGCCTCGGCGCCAACGCGATCCTGAGCGTCTCATTGGCGACGGCCCATGCGGCTGCCCACGCGGCTGGCCAGCCCTTGTACCGCTACATCGGAGGCTTGGGTCCGCTGCAGTTGCCCGTTCCCATGATGAATGTCATCAATGGCGGTGCCCATGCCGATAACGACGTGGACATGCAGGAATTCATGCTGATCCCGGCGGGCGCGGAGTCGTTTTCTGAGGCGTTGCAGATGGGGGTGGAGGTGTTCCACAGCCTGAAAGCCGTGCTGCAATCGCGCGGACTGGCAACGACAGTCGGCGACGAGGGCGGCTTCGCCCCGAATCTGCCCTCCAACGAGGCTGCCCTGGAGCTGCTCATGGACGCCATCAACAAGGCGGGTTATCAGCCGGGCAAAGATATCTGGCTGGGCATGGACGTCGCTTCCAGTGAATTTTATCGGGATGGACGTTATCACCTGGCGAGCGAAAGGCGTGAACTCGATAGTGCCCAGTTCGTGGATTATCTGGCGGCGCTGGCTGATCGTTATCCACTGATCAGCATTGAAGATGGCATGGATCAGAATGACTGGGAAGGCTGGATCACCCTCACCGACCGCCTTGGTGACCGTTTGCAGTTGGTGGGTGATGATATTTTCGTAACGAATACGACGATCCTGCGTGAGGGCATCGAGCGCGGTGTCGCCAATAGCATCCTTATTAAACTGAATCAGATCGGTACGTTATCCGAAACCCTGGCGGCCATCGAGATGGCAAAAGTCCATAGTTATACGGCTATCGTGTCGCACCGATCCGGAGAAACCGAGGATACCACACTGGCCGATGTAGCCGTGGCTACGGGTTGCGGCCAGATTAAAACAGGTTCTTTGTCGCGTACCGATCGGGTGGCGAAATACAACCGCCTATTGCGTATCGAGGAAGATTTGGGGGATGCTGCCCGTTATCCCGGCCTTGCAACTTTTTACAATCTCGACTAAAAAGATATTTAATGGAATATTTGCTGGGCCATTAAATTTTCGAGGATTTTGCGGCATGGGTTACCGGGCGCGCGTAAAAAACTGGATGGATACTGCCAAGGCAGAGATGCGCCTTGTGGATTTCATGCTTTTTGCCGTGTTATGTGCCCTGCAATATCCGCTTTGGTTCGGTGCGGGTAGCTGGTGGAATATGGCGAACCTGCACCGGAAACTGGAAGTCAAGCAGGTGATTTTGAAGCAATTGGAAGCCCGCAATGACCTTCTGGCAGCGCAGGTGACGAGCCTGCAAACGGGAAGCCGTGCCGTCGAAGAACTGGCCCGCCGTCATCTCGGAATGGTTAGCAAGGGAGAGGTGTTTGTCTGGGTGATACCCGCCAAAGGTGCCTTCGACGGCGCACGGACCAGCACTCAGGCGTCGTGAACTGCGCCGGGCGTCTTGCAGGTCGGTGGTATAGCCGTCCAGTTATGCTCCGTCAGGCGCGGTCAATGTAACTGCCATCCACCGTATTCACCCGAATTTTTTCACCCGCGTTCACAAACTGCGGCACCATAACCGTAATGCCGGTCTCCATCTGTGCGGATTTGTAGGAACCGGTAGCGGTTTGCCCCTTGATGGAAGGCTCGGCTTCACGCACCTCTAAAATAACCACAGGCGGCAATTCAACGCCGATAGGTCGTTCATTGTGGAGGTTGACCTGAATCTCAGTGTTGGGAAGGAGATAACCTGTCTGTCCTTCGAGCAGGTCCTCACTGAGGATGAGTTGCTCGAAGTTCTCATTGTCCATGAAGACATACCCGGTGGCATCGGTATAGAGATACTGCATGGTACGGGGTTCGACGACGGCTTTCTCCATGGTTTCTCCCGAGCGGAAGCGCGTATTGGACTTGGTGCCTGTCTCGATATTTTTCATCTCGACCTGCACGAAGGCGCCGCCTTTGCCAGGCTTGACGAAATCGGTTTTGAGTACGCGCCAGAGCCCCTTTTCATATTCGAGAATATTGCCGGGGCGGATATCAAAGGCGGAAATCTTCATACTATAGTCCTTCTGGGCATTCCCTTTAGAGGGCGTGGATTGTACCCTAGAGGCATATTTCTGACCAGCCCGGTCCCTTGAGAGGTAATCATGTCCGATCCCCGTACCCAGCCCCTGGAGATTCGCCCCCTCATGATCAGCCGCGTCATGGAAGTCGACTGGGCCGACGGACATACCAGCCGCCTGACCTTCGAACACCTGCGGGTAGAGTGTCCCTGCGCGGAGTGCAAAGGGCACACGCCCGATCAGGCGCAGATCATCACCGGCAAGGAGCATGTGAGTGTTGTGGAGGTGGTGCCGGTAGGCCATTACGCGGTGCAGTTGCATTTCAGTGATGGCCACAATACCGGGATTTTCACATGGGAGTATCTGCGCAGGCTGGACGCTGAATGAGTACCGCGGGGATTGAGCAGCCCTGAGATTTTATGGATTCTGAACAGGTAGAGCAATTTGAGAACACTGACGGTGCCGTGGACACACCCTTCGTTCCCGGAGAGTTTCTGCGGACGTTGACCAGCCAGCCCGGTATTTATCAGATGTTCGGCCAGGGCAGTCGCCTGCTCTATGTGGGTAAAGCCCGCAATCTCCGGCGCCGCGTGAGTTCCTATTTTCAGAAGCAGCGCCATACGCCAAAAACGCTGGCGATGTTGGCGCAGGTAACACGGGTGGAGGTGGTGGTCACCCACACAGAGACGGAAGCGCTGGTGCTGGAGGCCAATCTCATCAAGCGCCACCACCCGCCATACAATATCCTGCTGCGCGATGACAAGAGTTACCCCTATCTGTTCATAGAAACCGGTCACGACACGCCGCGCATGAGTTTGCACCGGGGTGCGCAGAAGGGCAAAGGGCACTACTTCGGTCCGTATCCGGCCGTTACTGCGTTACGTGAGAGTATGGTGCTGCTACAGAAAGCCTTTCGATTGCGGACCTGCGAGGATCATACTTTTCATCACCGCAGCCGGGCTTGTTTGCAGTACCAGATTCGTCGTTGCAGCGGCCCCTGTGTTGGGCATATCAGCGGCGAGGACTACGCGCGGGATGTGGCGGACACGATTCGCTTTCTGGAAGGAAAGAGCGACGAAGCGATTCGCAGTCTGGGGGCGCGTATGCAAGCGGCGGCTGAGCGACTGGATTTCGAGGAGGCAGCGCGACGCCGTGACCAGATCGCCGCGTTGTCCAAGATTCAGGAGCGTCAGTATGTGGCGCAGGCGGGTGGCGGCGATTTTGATGTGCTGGCGGCAGCACAAGAGAATGGGCAGTGGGTGGTGTACGTCAGTTTTATCCGCAATGGACGGCAGTTGGGCGGGCGCTCCGTTTTTCCGCGGCATACCGAAGAAGTGCGCGCGCCGGACGTACTCGCAGCCTTTCTCATGCAGTTCTACAGCGATAAAGAGGTGCCGGGGAATCTGCTGGTCAATGTGCTGCCGCGTTCACCAGCCTCCCTGGCGGAGGCGCTGGGCAGCGAAGCCGGGCACAGGGTCATGATCGATCAGCCCCAGCGCGGTCCACGCAAGCGCTGGATGGCGTTAGCGCTGACCAACGCCATGGGGGCGTTGCGCCAGAGGGCGCAGACGGCCAGCGCGGGACGGCGGCGCATGCTCCTGTTGCAGAAGCTCCTTGAACTCCCGGAGACGCCGCAGCGAGTAGAGTGTTTTGACATCAGTCATACCCGGGGCGAGGTGGCTGTGGCATCTTGTGTGGTTTTCGGTGAAGATGGGGCACTGAAGAACGAATATCGCCGCTTCAATATTCGCGATATCCGGGGCGGTGACGATTACGCGGCTATGGAGCAGGCCGTCCACCGCCGCTATGGGCGACTGCAGAAAGAGGGCCTGGTCTTGCCGGAGATCGTCTTCATTGACGGTGGTGCTGGACAGGTGGCTCGTGCGCAGGCGGCTCTGGACGCATTGGAGATCGGTTGCATCCAGTTGTGCGGGGTGGCGAAGGGGACGGCGCGGCGTCCAGGGCTGGAGATGCTGCATATCCCCGGATGGGCGGTCCCGCGACAATTGGACGATGATGATCCGGCACTGCTGGTCATTCAGGAAATCCGCGACGAAGCCCATCGTTTTGCTATTACTGGTCACCGCGCGCGCCGCGGCAAAGCACGGCAGGAATCCGATCTGGACGGCATCTCCGGGATCGGGCCGAAACGGCGGGTGGCGTTGTTACGCGCATTTGGCGGCTTACGCGGTATTCGTGACGCCGGTATGGAGGATTTGCAGCGCGTAGAGGGTATCCATCTGGAGCTCGCGCAGCGGATATATGATTTCTTTCACGTAGGACGTGCCTGATTGTGATAAAACGGCTGCCCAATTTCCTGACCATTCTGCGCATCGGGCTGGTGCCTATTTTCGTGGCGCTCTTCTACTGGGGGGGCGACATGCGCACTTTCGGTGCCACCGGAGTTTTTGCGGTGGCGGCGATTACCGATTGGGCCGATGGCTACCTCGCCCGGCGTTATCAGGGGGTATCGCCTTTCGGTACCTTTCTCGACCCGGTTGCAGATAAGGTCATGGTGGCTACCGCACTGGTGCTCATTGCCTCCTCCGGAGAGATACCGGCACTCCTGGCTGGTATCCTGATCAGCATCATCGTCGGCCGGGAAATTACCGTGTCAGCGTTGCGTGAGTGGATGGCCGAGGTGGGTGAGCGCAAAAAGGTGGCCGTCTCCTGGCTGGGTAAGGCGAAGGCAGCCACGCAGATGATTTCGATCCTGCTGCTGGTCTACGAGCGCCCGGTGCGGGGATTGTCCGCACGCACTCTGGGGACCGCTCTCCTGATCGTCGCGGCGGCGATGACACTCTGGAGTATGGTGGGCTACTTGCGCGCCGCCTGGCCCAGCCTACAGGGCAGTAGCGGGGCTCATCTTGACAGGGAGCGGTGACCCCGGTAACCTCTGTGGCCATGCGGGAATAGCTCAGTGGTAGAGCACAACCTTGCCAAGGTTGGGGTCGCGAGTTCGAGCCTCGTTTCCCGCTCCATAATCGAGGGAAAGCGTTCGGTCTTTCCCTTTTCTTTTAAGGCTGGGTGGCAGAATGGTCATGCAGCGGCCTGCAAAGCCGTGGAAGCCGGTTCGATTCCGGCCCCAGCCTCCAAACAAAAACAACAAACGGATTCGGCATTGAGCAGCAAGGAGGCATTGGATGCCGCCGCGCCTTGCAGTCCGAACATGAGCAGCACCGGAGCGATGACACCTCCGGCCAGTACGGAGGCCCCAAACCAGAGGGTGTCTGCACGCGATAAATGGGCGCGCGGACTGCGGCGCAGTAGTCGATATAAACTCAGTCACAGACCTGACCCCAAATAAAGAAGGGCCGCGAGCATCCAGGGACTGACTGAGGTTAGAAGAATTTTGACCAGAGGGGTGCTGGCACCAAAAAGGAGGCGGAGAAAATAGCTGCCGGGATTCCGGGACGCAGCAACTTTTGGAGAAAATTCATGGGATTATGCACGTGTCATGACCCAGTGTGAAATGAAAAGGAATCATAAAGAGCATTGTTATTGCAGGCAAGATCAATAATGCTGGCCAACTGTCTATTTGATCCTGAAAACGGCAGTCACTGTGGATGATTTGTCGTGATTAAGGGCGGATTGGGGTGAAATGTGATCCAGTGGATCTCTGCTAAGAGATCAAGAACTGCCTGCTTCGCCCACCGTAATTACCATTTCTGCAATTTCTCCTAGTTTTTTACCCTTGTCCATGGCGAGCCGCCGCATGCGCCGATAGGCTTCGGCTTCGTCAATCTGCAAGTCGCGCATGAGGATGCCCTTGGCTTTTTCAATTTGCTTGCGCTCGGCGAGGGCATTTTGGGTGTCTTTGAGTTCTTTGCGTAATTGCCGATATTCGGCATAGCGGAGCGCCGCCACCTTGAGAATAGGGGCAATATCCTGGGCGGAAATGCCGTGGGCAACATAGGCGGCAACACCAGCACGAATAGCCCGGCGCATGGTGTCTTCATCTTCAGGGGCGCCCAGCACGACGACCGGTAGTTCCAGGGTTTCGCTGAGGAACACGATGTGTTCGAGCACGTCTCGTTCGGGGCTGCCCGCTTCGGCGATGATGACATCGGGCTGCAGATTTTCCAGACGTTGCCAGGAAAGCGCTGACCAGCCAAAAATATCCACGACAATCTGCCCCTCACTGGCGAGGGCATCCCGGAGGATTTCTGCACGCTCCACATTATTGTCGATCAGGACGATGCGACGCATGGGCTCATTGTAGCGCTTGCAAGGCGGCCTGGATGATGATTTCTGATTCGCCGATGGGCCCCTCTACCTGGAAGAAGCAATTGGGTAAAACTTTCTGAACCTGTTCAATAAGTGTTGGTAGATCTTCCTGTAAATGACGACCGCTACTCCAGAACAAGGGGGAAATGCGAAAGTGGCGGAAGCCCAATACATAGGCCTCCCGTATGGCCTGATCCAGAGACGGTTCCCACATTTCCAGATAGCACAATACGATCCGTCGTTCTGGATGGGCGAGCTGTAGTCTTTCGGCGATCTGCTCAAAAGGTTTTCGCCACTGGGGATTACGGGAACCGTGTGCCAGCAGAAATTGCACGTCTGTCATGCGCGCTCCCTTAAGGTTGTTGCAGGCGCTGTGAGGATAAAGTCGGTTCTCCGGGAAACCACGCACAAATATCTGCTAATCCCACAACAGCGCCAATAATTAGAATTGCCGGGCTGCCCAGCTCCGCTGCCTGGATCGCTACACTGAATTGCTGCAAGGGCGCCTGTACCTGTTTTTGCGTGATGGTCGCCCATTGTACCGCAAGACAGGGGGTTTCGGCAGCCAAACCGCCCGCTATTAATCCCTGACAGATATCGGATATTCGTTCGATGCCCATGTAAATGACCAAGGTATCTGCCGCCCTGGCATAGCGTGACCAGTCTGGAGGGTGGCTGCCTCTAGCCTCGTGTCCCGTCAGGAAAATGACGGACTGACTACGATGGCGATGGGTGAGCGGTACGCCAGCATAAGCTGCTGCCGCCATTCCGCTGCTAATGCCGGGGATGATTTCGTAATCGATATGGGCGGCGCGCAGAGCCAGACATTCTTCACCTCCGCGCCCAAAGAGAAATGGATCTCCTCCCTTCAGACGGACAACCTTCAAGCCTTGTTGGGCAGAGCGGATCAAATGCTCATGAATACGCATCTGTGAGGTAGAGTCCTGCCCGCCCCGTTTACCCACTTCCACTTTTTTACACCCTGCTGACGCCATGTTGAGCAGACAGGGATTGGCGAGGGCATCATAAAAAATGATATCGGCAGCTGCAATGCGCCGTGCTGCTTTGAGGGTGAGGAGTTCCGGATCGCCGGGACCGGCACCCACGATGGAAACTGGGAATAGGGAGGTGATGAATGACATGGCAAGGCTCCGGCTCAGGCTGCGTAATGGGAAAAGTGGTGAGCAAGATGGTGATGGGCACTGTCCATATCTGTGCAGCGGCCACTAAGGCAAAGCAGGCACAATGCTTGATCGACCAAAGGAGAAGGAAGCGGCAATTGTCCGTCCAGTACGGCTTCCATATAGCGACAGGTAGACGAGATACCAGAGTTTTCGGGCAGCGCTGGAATTTGTTGCAAGGGCTGCGTGTCTTTTTCTATCCAGAGAACAGATTCGCCCTGCCGACAAACTTGCAAATCCGGGCGGCGCTTGGGATTGGCAAAACATTCCCCCTCGCTTCCCCGCAAAATGAGTGCCGTATTTTGTTCCTGCTGGAAGTATTCCTGCAGACGCAGCAGATAAGGCGGGTGGGTCACGCCGGCACAATGTACGGCGTGATCCTGGAAGGGGTTAAACAGCTTGACGATAGTGTGTACGCTGGATCGCACACCGAGCTGCTGTCGCAAGGCCAGCATCTTGCCCAGACCTGGATGGAGGGTGTCCACCGGCAGGTAACTGAGACCCTGAAGATGCAGAAGGCTGTTGGCCTGGTGGCTATTTTCCGCGCTGGCCAGTCCAAATTCACGGAGAATGTCGGCACTGTGTACTCGCCCGGATGGATCATGGTCAGTCCATGAGTACTTATTGGCATTATGGTCAACAGGGAACCCATGCATCAGTACCGGTACGCCGCAGCGGGTCAGGGTCATCGCCAGCAGCGGCAAGAGATTGGCCCCACGCAGGGTACCATTGTAACTGGGGAAAATGACCGGCTGGCAGTTGTGCTGGAAAGCGATGGGTTCAATATCTGCTTCCAGAGCATGTACAAAAGCGCGTAATTCTTCGACGCTCTCGCCCTTGATACGGTAGGCCGTCCATAGGGCGCCCATGGCCAGTTCCGGTAAGTCGCCGTGCAGCCAGTCCGTAAACAGGTTTTTGGCTTCTGCGTAGCTCAGGTCCTCCGCATGTTCACTCCCTCGGGCGACGCGGCCGATGATGCTGGTCATATTCAACTTCGCAGTCATGATGCCTCCTGATGGACCATGCGAATCATCGACATGATTTCCGGTTTGCAGGAACCACATTCACCGCCGGCGCCGCAATCCTGGGCGATCTGCTTCAAGGTGATATTGCCAGCCGCAATGCTTTGCCGCAGCTGTTCTTCATTCACCCCCGTGCAGGCGCAAATGCCGCGTGAACGCGACCAGGCCGCCACATCTGGGGGTACTTTGGGTGCCAAGAGGGCATGACGGAAAGCATCGACATTGGTACCACTGAGCAGCAGTTCGCGCAGCCAGTCGCGCGTGCCATCTTCACCAAAAAGACGTGCAGCCAGCAGTTGTTTGCCCTGCATACACAGGCGTTTGCGGACATGGCGACGGGCATCGTCATAATCCAGCACCTCCAGACCGTCCATTCCCAGGGCCCGGTCCCAGGCATGAATATCCCGAATGGCTGGAGCTTCTTCTCCGGCAAGGCGCAAAATGAAGCCTTCCCGTCGGTCCTGGCGTATTCGGCTAAGGCTAGCATAGGGAAAGTGTCTGGCAATACGCTGTGCGGCCTGGAAATGTGCTTCGTCGCTGTTTAGGCGCAGGAGCGTGCCCTGCCAGGGGAAAATTGCCGGTTCTATGCGAACCGCAGTGTGTTTGAACTCGGGCTCCCCGGAAACGGGATCAATGGCGGGCAAAGTGAGCTGGTTGCAAAGAGCAGCAGGCGCAAAGCGCCGACCAAAATGCATGGGGGCAAAAACCAGCCCTGGCTGCAGATTATGTTGAATACGGACCCGGAACACGTTATGACCACGCCGACTGATAACCCGGGCCAGATCCTCGTTTTTGAGTTGCAGCCGTTGCGCATCTTCCGGATGTATTTCCAGAAAAGCCTCCTCGTCACTGGCAAACAGTGCAGCAACCTTACCGGTACGACTCATGGAGTGCCATTGATCGCGCAAACGGCCGGTCGTGAGCCGGAGAGGGTAGCGGGCATCAATTTCTTCGGCAACTCCCTGAAACTCCGGAGCGTGAAAACGGGCGCGACCACTGGGAGTAGGAAAAATACCATCACTATAAAGGCGCTCTTGCCCACTCCTGGCCCCAGTCGGGAAGGGCCATTGCTGCGGCCCCTGGCTATCCAGAAGCGCAAAGTCCAGACCGCTGATGTCCAGATCCCGTCCTTGGGTACAGCGCTGATATTCGCGGAAAATACTGGCAGAGTCTGGAAAATCGAACAGACGCTGTGCCCGGTCATGCCAACTGCTATCCCGATGATCGGGGAGGGGATGCTGGAGTTGATCCAACGCTTCTCCCAGGGCAAAAGCGAAATCCCGATAAATCATCCAGTCGGGGCGCGCTTCTCCAGGAGCGGGTACGGCTGCGTGAAGATGACTGATGCGCCGTTCGGAATTGGTGATCAACGCTTCCCGTTCTCCCCAGCTGGCTGCGGGCAGGAGCAGATCACTATAGTCGGCGGTTTCGGTGCCCAGGTAACTATCTTGCAAAATGACTAGCCGGGCACGGTTCAGGGCCCTCTGAACTTGCTGTTGATCGGACATGGACAATACCGGATTGGTGCAACTGATCCAGATACTCTCAATTTCGCCCCGCTCCATAGCCTGAAACAGGGGGACTGCGGTGTAGCCTGGTTGGGGATGAATGCTGGAAATCTCCCAGAGGGCGGTCATTTCGGAACGGTGCTCGGGATTGGCAACTTCCCGATGACCGGGAAGCAGCGCGGGCATGCCGCCTGTTTCCCGGCCACCCATGGCATTGGGCTGTCCGGTGAGGCTGAAAGGCCCGGCTCCGGGACGACCAATTTGCCCGGTCGCCAGATGCAAATTGATGAGACTGACATTTTTGTCCGTACCATGACTGGATTGATTGAGTCCCTGACACCAAAGAGAGAGGACGCTGGAAGCTTTTCCAAAGGCCTGGGCAGCAGCGCGGAGCTCCGCTTCGGGAATATGGCAGGTTTCGGCGACCCGTTGCGGGGTATAATTCTGAACGCGGGCCTTGAGTTCTTCCCAGCCTTCGGTATGGGTTGTGATATAATCCCGGTCAATGTGATCCTCCCAAATCAGGATATGGAGCATGCCGTGGAACAGTGCGACATCCGTACCTGGTTGCAGGGGTAAAAAAATGTCAGCGATGGATGCCGTGGGGGTGCGACGTGGATCCGCGACGATAATTTTGAGTTCCGGGCGACGCAATTTGGCTGCTTCAATCCGCCGAAACAGAATGGGGTGAGCATAGGCTACATTGGCACCGACGATAAACAGACAATCGGTTTCCTCCAGATCTTCATAAGCACAGGGAACGGAATCCATCCCAAGGCTGAGTTTGTAACCTGTGACAGCGGAAGCCATACACAACCGGGAATTGGTATCAATATGATTGGTGCCAATAAATCCTTTGGCCAGTTTGTTGGCAACATAATAGTCTTCCGTGGGGAGTTGCCCCGAAACATAAAGGGCGACGGCCTGGGGTCCCTGCCGGTGAATGATTTCTGCCCAACTGCTCGCCATTTGTGCGAGCGCGTCCGACCAGGTAAGTGCTGTCCAGTCTCCGCTGAGACGGTCACGCCGAAGCGGCTCACCGGCTCGATCATTACCCTGACAGCTGAGATGCAGGGTGCTGCCCTTACTGCAGAGCTGGCCAAAATTGGCAGGATGATCGGGATCGCCGCGTACGCCGGTAATTTGCTGACCATCATGTTCTATGATGACGCCGCAGCCAGTCCCACAGTAAGGGCAAACAGATTTGCTTTCCAGGCGCTGCAGGGAGGTTGATTGTTGCGCGCGCAATAGGCTCATGGCGCTATTTCCTGCAAGCCCAGCCAAATCTGCTCGCCTTCCATCCGGATGGGAAATCTTTTGACGCAGCCGGAATCCGGTGCCACAGCTTCGCCTTTTTCCAGATCAATTTGCCAGTTGTGCAAGGGGCAAAAAACCAGTTTTCCAGATACGAAGCCTTCGGACAGAGGACCGCCGCGATGGGGACATTGGTTGCTGACCGCGAAAACTTCATCATTTTCATTGCGCAGAATCGCTATCTGACCTTCCGGGGTTTCTACATAACGACCACCCCAAGCGGGAATTTCTTCAAGAGTGCCTAATGCCATCCATTCCATGTTGTTCTCCTCAGGCCGGGATACGGCGCAGGGGTGCCGCGTGAATATCCAGACGACCGGATACGGCCTCTTTCCAGGGATCTTTTTCCTGAGACAGGGCAAAATCCATGCGTTCTGCCAGGGTTTTGCGGGCATGGGTGTCGTCGACTATCGTGGCTTTGATCTGCTCCAGTCCGACCCGTTCTACCCAGGGCGCGGTGCGTTCCAGGTATTGGGCATTCTCTCGATACATCTGCAAAAAAGCCTTGGCCATTTCCAGAACCTCCTCGTGGGTTTTTACCTTGCAGAGCAGATCAGCAGCGCGCACTTTCATGCCGCCATTCCCACCCACATAGATTTCCCAGCCCGAATCCACGCCGATGATCCCCATGTCCTTGATGGTACTTTCGGCGCAATTGCGTGGACAACCAGATGCTGCGAGCTTGACCTTGTGGGGTGCCCACATGCGTTCGAGATTTTTTTCCAGTTCAATGGCAAGGCGGGTACTATCCTGCACTCCAAAACGGCAAAACTCGCTGCCCACACAGGATTTGACGGTACGTAAAGTCTTACCGTAGGCATGGCCAGAAGGCATATCCAGATCGGCCCAGATTTTGGGCAGATCCTCTTTTTTTACCCCAAGCAGATCCAGACGCTGTCCGCCGGTAAATTTCACCATGGGGACGTGATGGCGCTCAGCAACTTCCGCAATACGTTTCAGTTCCGCAGGACTGGTGACTCCCCCGTAAATGCGCGGAATGACAGAATAGGTACCGTCTTTCTGAATATTGGCATGGGCCCGCTCATTGATGAAGCGGGATTGGGGATCGTCCAGACCATCCATGGGCCAGGCTGTCCGCACATAGTAATTGACGGCTGGACGGCAGGTGGCGCAGCCGGCAGGATGGCGCCATTCCAGATAATCAAAGACCTGGCGAACCGAGAGGAGCTTTTCCTTGATGATGGCGTCGCGCAGTTCCTGATGACTGAGTTCTGTACAGCCACACAGAGCCTTTTTCTTCGGGGTGCTGTCATAAAAACCGCCGAGGGTACTGGCTAGTAGCTGTTCCACAAGGCCAGTACATGAACCACAGGAAGCACTGGCCTTGGTGCATGTACGTACATCGTCGAGAGTAAATAAACCCTGTTCACGGATAGCTTTGACAATGCTGCTCTTGGCTACCCCATTACAGCCACAAATTTCGGCGGTGTCCGGCAGGCGTGTCGCCTGGTTTTCTCCGGCATGACCGGCATCCCCCAGATGGGTTTCACCAAAAACAATATTGTCCCGAAAGGCCGATACATCAGTGCCATCTCGCATGAGTTGAAACAGCCAGGGACCGATGCTGGTATCTCCGTAGAGCAAGCTACCAACCACCTTGTTTTCCTGGAGAATGACCTTTTTGTATACGCCCTGACTGCCATCCAGCAAGGTAACTTCTTCGCAATCTTCGCCGCCCATGAAATTCCCTGCGGAAAACAGTTCGATGCCGGTAACCTTGAGCTTGGTGCTGGTGACAGAGCCCTGATAACGCATCCGTCCGTACTCTGCCAAATGATTGGCCGCCACTTTGGCCTGTTCAAAAAGGGGGGCTACCAGTCCATAGGTCTGACCGCGATGCTGGACACATTCTCCCACCGCATAAATGCGTGGATCGTAGGTTTGCAGGGTGTCATTGACCAAAATGCCGGTTTCACACTGTAAGCCTGCAGCCTGGGCCAGTTCGATGCGCGGTTTGATGCCGATGGTCATGACCAGCACATCCGCCTGCATTTCCGAGCCATCGGTAAAACTCAGCCCTGTGACATGTGTCGATCCCAGAATTTCTGCCGTTTCCTTACCCAGTAAAAACTGGACGCCCCTGGCTTCCATGGCTTTTTGCAAAAGAACGCCACCCCGTTGATCCAGTTGTTTGTCCAAAGGCCAAGCCCGACGATGAATGACGGTGACTTCCATTCCCCTTGTCCGCAGACCATGGGCTACCTCCAGCCCCAACAGGCCGCCACCGATGACCACGGCCTGCCCGCCGAGCGCGCTGCTTTTCGTTAGTGCCTCCACATCGGCCATATCCCGATAACTCAGTACGCCCGGCAAATGATTTCCAGGTACGGGAGCCATGGCGGCGGCTGCACCGGTTGCCAGTAGCAAGCGGTCATAGGGCGTGGCTTTGCCGTCGGCGCTGATAACCAGACGTTTGACCCGATCAATGCTGGTCACCGGATTGCCAGTATGCAGCGAAATATGATGCTCGGCGTACCAGTCCAGAGGATTGAGAATGGTCTCTTCCAGGGCCATTTCCCCTGCCAGCACCGGAGTCAGGAGAATCCGGTTGTAGTTGGGATGGGGTTCGGCACCGAACACGCTGATGTCATAAAGATCAGGTGCCATTTTCAAGAGTTCTTCGACCGCACGGATGCCGGCCATGCCATTGCCAACAACGACCAGGCGAGGTTTCTGTGAAACTGTAGTCAGACTGTGCATTGCTGGGCTCCCAAAATAGAAAAAAGGCGTCAGTCAGCTGAATTGCTGACGACGCCTTTGCCGTTTTGCATGGTGACGACTCTCGCGAATCGTTTTGCAATCTGTTAAGCAATAGACATGCCTGGAATTGATCGTAATAAAAACAGTTTGTTAAGTTTTAGAACTTTAATCGGGTTGATAAATATCAGTGCAAGGTATGGTGCAGCTGCACCATATTGGTGCGGCGGATCGGGCTGCCCGACTAGAATTTCGCATCGACAAACACCCAGGCCCCTTCGGTATTGACCCCATAGGTACTCCGCCGATAGTCAGCATATTGCACCCCGGCACTCCAATGTCTGGAGAAGCCATGGGTTACGGATAGATCCAACTCATTTCCGTAATGGGCAGTACCATGATCGGCCTGAAAATCGTAATAGATGGCCATCAGTTGGGTTTTCATGATTTTTCCGGCGACGCTAAAGTAGAGGCTACGCAGCCCCTTTGGGGGAGTGGTAAGGAATACCTCTGCCCAACCATTGAAGGCGTGCTTGGTGGCCAATGGGGTCTGAAAGCCGTAGGTACCCTGAGGATTGGCGCCCATCACCATGTAATTGGCATGGACTGCAACTGATGGCAGGACCAATCCGGTACCCAGGTGATAGTAGGAGGCATGGACGTCGGCACTACCCCTATCATAGGGCAACTGGCGGGCATAGCTCAGATCGTAGGGAAGTTTTAAGCCATGGGCGAGAGGAATGGCGCCTTCGACCCGCAACCCCAGCGTTTGGCTGTTGCACACCTGAGCATTTCCAGACAAAAAACAGGCGGCGGCACCGGGTATGGCACTATGGGCCTGATTGCCATACCAATAGCCAAAAGCCTGTGTGTGAATCAACGAAGAGGGTGACCAGCTGATTTCGCTGAGCATGGTTTGTGATGGCACATTTTCATTCAGTATATTCTTGATGCGCCATATATAGGCGCCGTAAATCGCTAGGTCCTCCAAGGGTTTTCCAGAGATGGATACTGAATCAAAAGTTTGCGGAGTCTGGCGGAAACCCACAGCACCAACAAAACGTTCATCATCCAGATTGATTTCCTGCCGACCTGCACGCAGTTTCCATGCAGGAATACCGGCAAATTGCAGATAGGCCTGATTGATGTTGCTTTCACTCGGATCGGGAATGACAGAATACGCCGTTTTGTCATTGCGTAAGCTATTGTACTGATTGATGATGCCCGCTACGTTGATGAACTGCAAATCAGCACTGAAACCGGCAATGGGTTTGCTGCTGAGGCCCAGTAGCGTCTGTACGGTAAAGGCATTTGCATCTTTTTTCTCGGTTTGTGACATGAATTCATAACGAGGACGAAAATCCAGATGAACCTGACCTTGGGTAATGGCATCGCTCAGAGTGTCTGCGCCGGCCCAACTTCCTGCCAAAGTGATCAGTAGAGCGTTCATAACGGCGAGATGCACAGCAGTTTTTTTTAGAGAAGGCATGATCTGGTCTCCAGAATAAATTTAGCCATGAAATCATGGATAAAGAGCGCAGAACTCCCGATGCGTCAGCAAACGCATCTGGAAAAACCGCAAGTTGTGATGAGGGACTTTAGTGAAAACTCAGTCAGTAACGGCGTTAGCTTCGGATAAAGCTGAGGGCGTTTCCTCCATGGCTACAGCCATCGTTCCATGATGAGACCAGCTTAACCACTGCTGGCGCAGAACGAATACCAGCCCCAGTGCAATGCTCGTCAGCACGGCGAAGAAGGCAAAGCCCAGATGATAAGTGCCGGTTTCCTGCTTGGTGATACCCAGAATAACGGGCAGATAAAAGCCCCCCACTCCACCCGCAGCACCAATAATGCCGGTCATGATGCCCGTTTTTTCAGGCCAGCGCAGGGGAACCAGTTGAAACGTGGCACCATTTCCCAGACCGAAGCAGGCATATAGGATCAGTAAAAAAAAGATGGCCAGATTCAGAGGGGGTGTCCAGGTTGCAAACAGGATATCCATCAGGGCGATACCGCCTAAAAACCAGCGTAGCGCAGCTGCGCCCGAGATCCGGTCAGCAACCATGCCGCCCAGAGGCCGCAACATAGCTCCGGTAAAAGCAAATAATGCCATCAACATACCGGCATCAATTTTAGGCAAAAGGTAAAGAGCAACCAAAAGCAGGCTGACATAAGCAGACATACCGACAAATCCACCGAAGGTGATGGCGTATATGAGGATAATTACCCAGGTATCTCGTTCGCGGAGGGCCAGTCGATAGCGTCGCGGGAGAAAAATCCCCGTCAGCAGTACGCCATATACGGGTAGCATCAGGAGGGCGGATTTACCCTGCAATCCCAGCCATCCCATAGGTGTTGCTACGGCCAGAAGAGACAAGCCCGCTAGAGTAACCACAAAGCCCAACAATGCGGGTCCTGCCCGACCACTTTTGGCGGCGCTATCCTTACCCCAGAAAAACAGGCTCACACCGGCCAGAGCCAGCAAGGGCAGGGCAGCAGCCGTTGCGTGTGCCCAGCCAAAATGCGCGGCCAAAGGCGGAAACAGAAATCCATCCAGAACCGCTCCAATGTTTCCAGCAGCAGCTATGCCCAATACGGTTCCCTGCACTTTAGCGGGATAATTGCTTCCGGCCATGGGCAGGGCAACTGCAAAACTGGCTCCGCCGACGCCCAGTAATACACCAAGCACTATGAGCAACGAGTAGCTGGGTACTCCAGGATGGATCAGCAGGAAGAGAGGCGGAATAGCAGATAGCGCGACACCACCCATCGCCAGCCAGCGGCCATCCATACTTTGGTAAAGATTGCCCATACCCACCCGCAAAATCGCTGCAGAGAGGATGGGTACCGCGACTAAAAAGCCTTGTTCCGCATCGGTCAGATGCAAGGAATGAATCATGTAGGGGGCCAGTGGGCCATACAACAACCAGACGGTAAAACCCGTATCGAAATACAGAAAGCTGGCGACCAAGGCGCGCCAGTTTCCACTACGGAGCATAGTCAAAAGTTCTTTCATGGTGCATCCCTCGAGCGCTGATAAAATTCAAAGAAAAAGGCGCTCCCGGCTCATCTGAGCCAGGAACGCCTTCGTCCCAAAACGCTGTTCATCGGTGAACAGTGCTTAATTGTGTTCAGCATTTTTCATGCCAGAATTTATTGGCTACCATGAATCAGTATGTTAAGGTCTTGGACAGGGTCTTTTTGCAATGGTCCTGCTGGCAATGAATGGGCGAATCTGGTGCATATTCCCTGAAACGGGGCACAATGATGGTGCGCCCCAGCTCAGGGTGTGACGGTGCTCCCATCAAAAATCAGGTTGGGGCCCATGGTAATAGGATGCCCTTCCTCACTCTGGACCTGCCAGGATTTGGCGTGGTTTCCCCAGTCGATAAAATCCGTTTTTGGAACAGGAATCTGCAGCACTTTTGCTGCTTGCCGATAGATATCGCAACGATATACCTGTGGAATCAATGTCTCGCTATCCACACCTTGAGGCCATTGACCAGCCGTCTGCATTTGTCGAGCCAGCCACATCGCATGGGAATGCCAGGGAAAATTGGCCGAGTAACGCGCAAATACATGAAAATCCTCCTGCTGAGTCAGGCCTGGTACGTTACCACTTAATGCCATGGCCACAACTTCCCGAGGAACCCCAATGGCTGCGGCAACCCAGGGTACCGCTTCTAAACGGTGTTGAGGGTTATCCAGCCAATGACTGGCGGTCAGGATGGCTCGAATCATTGCCAGATATAAGTCGGGCTCGCGCTGTGACCAGTCATTCCGTACGGCTAATACCTTTTCCATCAGGTTATTCCAGAGTGCGTAACTGCTGACAATCGGAATACCCACGTTTTCTGCAGCTGCCAGACTTCCCCAAGGCTCCCCCACGCAATAACCATCTATTTCTCCAGCGCGCAACGCGGCGACCATATAGCGAGGCGGAACCACGGTGATTTGAATATCCTGGTCCGGATCGATACCAGCTGCACGTAGCCAGTGCCGCAGTTGATAATGATGGTTGGACACCGGAGAAACGACGGCAACACGCAATTTTTTCGCAGGCTCTGTCTGAATAATGCGGCGCAACGCCCGGGCAGCGGCGAGGACATGCTCCTCTCCCGTATATCCCGTATCGCGGAGCCGTTGGTGCAAAGCATGACTGACGGTAATGGCATTTCCATTCAGGGAGAGCGTCAGCGCCGTACTCACCGGTATTCTGGGGGAAGCAATTCCCAGCGTTGCCGCCATAGGCAATGGCGCCAGAGCGTGGGCAGCAACCAGATCTCCAAAGAGCAGATGGTCACGTAAACTGGCCCAGGAAGGCTCCTGTTGCAAACTCACTGCGAGTCCTTCAGCCGCAAAAAAACCCAACTCACGAGCCACAATCAAGGGTGCGCTATCCGTCAGTGCGACAAAACCTATGTTGAGATTCTCACCGCTCATTTTTCCTCCCAGTACCCGACGTTATTACAAAAAAACCTCGCGCCCCATAGTGGGTGCGCGAGGACTTCATTGTCCAGACTGCAGGGTTATGAAGCAATTCTTGGGCCAGCCTTGTTGAGGTCGGAAGTGCCTGATCGGTGATTCTTGCACTTGCGGTGCCGCCAAGTGATGACTATCCTGCATTTTTTCCGATGAGAACACATTTTGATGGAAGCAATCGCAGACAATGCATCATCACTCCTGCGTGAAACTTCGCTTTTTTCGGCCTGGCCCGAAGCGTTGCTGAATACCTTACTGACACAAAGCAAAAAGGTCACTTTGGGCTCGGGCGATATTCTCTTTGTCGAAAAGGCGACCGCAAACGCGTTTTATCTGGTCCTTTCTGGTCGTATCCACCTGATTGCCGCCGCCGCCACCGGACAGGAAAAAATCGTCGAAATCATTCAGATAAACGATCTGTTTGCCGAAGCAGTTGCTTTTCTAGGCGGGTGTTATCCGGTCACTGCTGCAGCAGATGGGCCGACGACAGTTCTGGAAATTCCGCTCGCATTGTTTCTAGAAATTCTGGAGCAAAAGCCCCAGTTGATGCGGCAGATGCTGGCGCGGCTCAGTATGCGCCTGCATTTTTTGGTCAAGGAGCTGCGTCATCTGAGTGTGGAGTCGGCAGAGCAGCGCTTGGCCAGCTATCTGCTGGAGTTGTGTCCGGTAGTCAATAACCCCGCGGTCATTGAACTCCCCGCCAAGAAAGCGGCGGTCGCGGCGCGTTTGGGCTTGACGCCGGAGACGCTGTCGCGGGTGTTGTCCCGAATGCGTAAGGCAGGACTCATAGAAGTGGAACAACGGACGATCAGCATTCCCGATCCTCTTGCCTTACGGCGCTGGGCCGGCGGGCACTGAGACGATGGCATTCGTGTCCTTTCACTGCCCAAGCCGCATCGGGGGCGATTTCACCAAAGACTGTAAAAAATCGCGGAGCACCAACGCGCCGTTGTGTTCCTGGTCGTGGGCTGCATACAGCAGAATCAGGGGCGAACCAGCGGCCTGAGTCAGGAGCGCGCGGGCAGTCTCCTGTTGTTCCGCCAGTTCCGCCAGATAACGTTTGCGGAACTCATCCCAGCGTACCGGATCATGGGCGAACCACTGACGCAGGGCGGTGCTGGGAGTGAGATCTTTGGGCCAGGCGTCCAGCGGGAGGTCGGCCTTGCGCAAGCCACGGGGCCAGAGGCGTTCCGCCAGGACGTGATAGCCTGCGGGGAGGGGATGCGCGTAAACGCGCCAGGTGGTGATGGCAATGCGCTGAGCGTGGTCCGGAGTCATTTTATGTCCCTGCCCGTTCATTCGGGCTGCCTTCCTTCTGCTTTCACCAGTCTCCTATTCGCCCGCGCAATTCCTGGAGATGCACCACGGCCTTTTGCGCGATCAAGCTGCGGGCTGTCTTTACCTGGTCCCAGACGTTCCAGAGGAGTATGCCGTGGATCTGGTCGTCCCGCAGATAATACACTACGGCCTTGTCTCTGCCCGGCGAAATATCCGTATAGCAGTCCATGTCACTGCGGCATTCCCCGACGGCCTCGAAGCCGAATTCATAGATATCGCTGTAGAACATGGATTGATGCTGAAAATGCACCTCTTTTCCGGCCATGCCAGAACCTGCGGCACGCCCGGTGGCTTCGGCATTATCCCAATGCTCCAGACGCAGAGGTGTGCCCCATACCGGATCGGGATAGGTGGCGAGGTCACCGGAAACCCATATCCGAGGGTCGCTGCTGCGCATCCCGTCGTCCACGCGGGCCCCGCCGGGCGCCATCACCAGACCGGCGGCCTCCGCCAGGGCGGTCAGGGATAGCATACCGATGCCATAGGCGATCCAGTCGCAGGGAATTTCCGCGCCGTCCGCGAAGCGGGCTATGAGCTTGTCGGATTCGCTACGCAAGTCCTTGAAATGATGCTCTACATGGAGATGGACGCCAGCCTCGCGATAGCGGGTGCTGACCTGCTCCACCAAAGGGGGTGGCAGGACGTGCGCCAACGGGCCTTTCCCGGACACGCAGTACTGTACCGCAAGTCCGGGCTGCGAAGAGAGCGCCACGGCCAGCTCCGCGCCGAGAAAACCACCGCCAATCACCAACACGGTTCCGCCCTCGTTCGCCCGAGCGCGCAAGCGCCGGTAATCCGCCAGTGAGCGTAAGGAAAACACCCTGTTTTCCAGGCCTGGCGGGGTGGGCAGCGGGCGGGGCTGCCCACCGGTGGCGAGCAGCAGTTTCTCATAGAAGAAGGTTTTCCCCGCCTTGGTTCCCACTACGCATCTCTCCGCATCGAGATCAATGACCGGATCTCCCAAAGCCAATGTGACACCCATGGTTTCCCAATCAGCCGGGCGCTTCAGGGGAATATCTTCCTCTTTGTCTTTACCTAGCCACAAACCCTTGGAGAGAGGGGGGCGCTGATAGGGCGGGTCGCTTTCTGCGCCCAGCATCAGCAGACTGCCCTGGGGGTCTTGCTTGCGGATGGCACTCGCCGCACTGGCGGCTGCGGCCCCCGCACCGACTATCAGGTAGTTATAACGTTTCATGCGACTCCCCTTGAGGTGGCTCAGAAGGATGCGTTACATGATTATAGCCGGTATGCTAAAAAGTTTTCTGTTTAGGGTCATCATCCATTAGGCGCAAAAGCATCGAAGTGAATATGGTCATGCCGCACGTCATGGGAGAGCAGCAGGTCGATGGCGGCTTCTATCATGCCGGGGCTACCGCACAGATACACTTCATGACCCTTCCAGTGGCCGCTGGCGGCAACCGTGGGCAGGAGGCGGTGGGCGCCGGTCCAAGAGGCATCCTGCATGTCGGAAAGCGTCAATGTGATGGTGATGTGCGGATACTGTTGTGACCATCTGGCCAGTTCTTCCAGATGATAAAAGTCGGCCTGTTTCCTGGCGCCGTAAAAAAGATGGATAGGCCGGGTCCGTCCCAAGGCGATACTTTCCTGAATCATCGCCTCGATGGGGGCCAGACCGGTTCCGGCGGCAATACAGAGCATATCACGGTCATTGTCCGGGCTTAGTGCGAATTCGCCCTGTGCAGCGCCCAGGATTAATGCATCGCCCCTTTGTGCGGTGTGAAAAAGCCACTGGCTGAATACGCCGCCGGGTAATTCACGGATATGAAAAACCAGTTCTCCGGTGGCACCCGGCGGCGTCGCCATGGAATAGGAACGCCACTGGTTCGGACGCCCCGGTATCGCGATGCGAGCGTATTGCCCGGTCCGGTAGGGATAAGGCCGTTCCGGCCGCAGCCGTAACTCCAGCACATTCCAGGCCAGTGGTGTGAGTTGGGTAATCTCGGTCGTCCAGGTGTCTTTCGGAACCACCTCGGCGCGCAAACGCAAGTCACTACGTGGATACAGTTTACAAAGAATGGCCATGCCGGCAGCACGTTCCGTGGGTAAGAGCAGCAGTGGCATAAAAGGCCCCTGTTCGCTGGCACCGGACATAATGGTGCCCTTGCAATCCCCGCAGGAACCACTGGCACAGCCATGTTTGATGGAAATTCCGTGTTGTTTCGCCGCTTCGACAATATTTTGGCGCTCATCCGCCATAAAACGAATGCCGGATGGCTCCAGACAGATTTCATATTCCATAATGGGCATACCCCAAAATAATGGCGTACCTGAACAACCGGTACGCCAATGGCAAGGTGCCAATCAGACGGCGGGAGGTACGTCGTCAATGGTCACCGGGACGAAGCGAGAAGGGGCCATGGCCTCGTAGGCTGCCTCGATGCAAACGGTGGAGGCCAGGTTATAAGCCTCGATCCAGGATTCCGCCATTTCCTGCGTCCAGGCCGCACCCAGGAAATGCTTCAGGGTGTTGAGCAGGCTTTTTCCGACGATGGGGTAATGTTCCGGACGGGTATCGTATTTGATGTGCCCGATACCGAGTTCTTTCAAATAAGGAACCAGCACTTCCATGGTGTCTATATTGGTGGCGATAAGAATGACGGAATTGAAGAGGCGCACCCGCTGCTCAGACATGTCCCCTGGAAACATTTTCCGCACTTCAGGGAAATGGGTGAACATATAGTTATAAAAATGCTCAGCAACCTGAACGCCTAAGTCCTTAACAGCGGCGCCGCTGGATTGGATGAGTTGGATATTGATAGCCATCTGTTGTTGCTCCTTCCGGTTGAACCATGGGTTTTAACTTCAGTAAAACGCCCTACGTTTTGCAGTTTATCGGGTTGCCGGTGGGCATTCCTTGATTTCGGTCAAGTTTGGCTGGGTCATGCCGCTCTACGCGTTATCGCGGATAATGGCGGCGGCTCGTTGCCGGGCATGTCGCAACTCTCCATGGTATATATGGGTTTGGTATCCTCGTATCGGTGTGGTAGTGAGAGCTTTGAGCACAGAATGCTTTTGTGAGCGCGTCCAGTGAATCTCTGCAACCATGGAGAGTCCGGGCCGCAGGGGATGCTGGGCGAGTTCTGCGGCGGGTAATGCGATACGTACCGGCACCCGTTCGACGATATGGATGTAATTTCCGGTGGCATTCTCCGGCGGCAGGATGCTGAAGGCACTGCCGGCACCCGGCAACAGTCCCAGAACTTTGCCATGATAATGAACATCGCCGCCATAGTAATAACTGGTCAACTGAACGTTTTGTCCGGGGCGGACATGCCGCATGGCGGTTTCTTTCACGTTGGCTACGACCCACAAATCATTGAGGGGCACCACGGAAAACAGGTGCTGATCGGGGTGCACCATCAGTCCGGGGTAGGCGGTGCGCTCCGCGACATAACCTGATACCGGTGCGCGGACAACTCGGCGTTGCCATTGAATATCGGCCTGTTCAAACTGTGCCGCGGCCTGGCGCACGAGGGGGTTCGTTTGCAGGGTGGTGCCCGCTATGATGGCTTGCGTGCCTTTTAGCGCCGCTTGGGCCGCCGCTACCTGTGCTGTCGCAGCAGCAATTTCGTTTTGTGTGTCTTCCAGGCGGATGGCGGAAACAGCGCCACTCGGCAGGGACTGCTTATAGCGGATAAAATCGGCGTTCAATTTGCGGAGTTCGGCGTTTTTGGCACTGACGGTCTGTTGCAGCGCGGTGACCTTGGCGAAATCCCTGCGTACCTGCCTGACCGTCGCCGCCAGATGTGCCGCGGCTTGCTGTAGTGCGATCCGCGAGCGATGGGCCTGAAGGGTAGCCATTACCTGTCCGGCGTGGACGAATTCGGTATTTTCTACGAGTACCCTGCTGATGGTGCCGGCCGTCTGGCTATCCACCGGCGTAATATTGCCGGAGACGTAGGCATCGTTGGTTTCTATCCAGTACTGCCCCCGCAAAAACCACCACGCGGCCCAGATCAATCCGGCAAGCACGAAAATAAGGGTAACGAGCACCAGCATCCGGGTGCGTTTTTCCGGCTGGATGGGAGCACTCGAATGTTCGGCCTTCTGCATGCTCATGCGGGATTCTTCCGCGGGGTATATCCGCCACCTAGCGCTGAATGCAGCAATACCCAGGATTGCGCATTTTGCATCTTTAAGGCCAGCAGTTGATTGTTTATTTCTGTTTCCTGAATCTGTGCGCTATAGACTTCCGCTTTGTCCGTAATTCCGGAATGAAAGGCAGATTCAGCCAGCGCCGTGGTATGCTCGGCGGCGAAAATCATCTGCCGTTGTGCGCGAAGTTTTTGGCGTATCTGTCGCCAGGTGGCCAGCCGACCGGCAATCTCGCGCACCGCGCCGAGGATGGTGGCGCGATAATGGTCTTCCGTGGCTAGATATAATGCATTTTTCTCTTTCAGTTGGGCGCGTAATCTCCCCCCTTCGAAAATCGGCAGAGATATGACCGGGCCAAGGGCATGTGCAAGATTGCCGGGGCTGAACAGATCTCCCAGATGAATACTATTCCATCCCGCAAACAGGGCGATATTCACGTCGGGATAAAAGGCCGCGCGTGCCGCGCCCACCTGTTGCGCCGCGACTTCTGTTTCCCAGCGCGCAGCGACTATATCCGGACGGTGAGCAATGAGGCGTAGGGGCAAATTCCGCGGCATGGTGATCGTGGATAGCGTGGGCAACGGCTCTACCGGAATATCCCGCCCCCAATCGGGTCCGTGTCCGACCAGTGCCGCCAATATGTAGCGCTGCTGAGCAATGGCTGCCTGCATGTCGGCTACCGACTGGCGTGCCCCTGCGCGCGCCTCTTCCTGAAGATAAACAGCGCGGGCATCGCTCAGGCCGTCGTGCCAGCGCTGTTGTTCCAGGCGGAGTAAGGAGGTGTGCAGAACTTCCGCGCGATCCAATTGCCGGAGGCGTTGTACATCACCTGCCAGCAAAAGGTAGTGCCACGCCAACTGGGTGGAAAGCAATATTTTTGCCTCGGCGTAATCCGCCTGGTGTACGCGTACTTCCCCCAGGGCGGCGCGTACGCGGTCGCTGTCCCGTCCCCACAAATCCAGGTGATAGCGCATTTCCAGAGGATTGAGAGCACCATAGGTGATGGTTTTGCCGTTCAACGGGGCGTGCAAGCCTTGCCGGGAAAAGTGCTCCTGAGTCACCGATGCACCCGCGGAAAAATGCGGGAGAAGGGCGGCATGCTGGTCTGCCGCAGCCGCTTTGGCTTGCAGAATGCGCGCACTGGCGACCTGCAGCGAAGGATTGTTGCGCAACGCTTCGCTAATCAACGTATTCAGCGCTGGTAGCTGTGCCGAAGTCCACCAGTTTGACACGGGCCAGGTACCCGTAAGCACACCATTATGGCCGTCAACGTATGCCAGGGTTCCGCTGAGTTGCGTATCCTGCGCCATTTTGCCGCCGGGGAGATGCGGCGGTAGGCGTGCGCAGGCGCCGAGCAACAACAACGGTAGGATAAGGGCGATGCGGCGTTTCATCAGGGTTCCACCAGTTCTTCCAGCGCCTGGCGCACCCGGACATCCGGTTCGGCGAAAACCACCCGTTTAGCCAACAATAACAGACTGGCCACGATCAGAAACCCCCATGCGGCGATGTAAAATATTTCATTGAAAGCGAGCATTGCAGCATGGTGGTTTATGTAGTCAGATGTCCTCGCACTTTTCACGGAGGCGTTGAACATGGATGTTATCGTGCCGCTATTTTCAGTGAGAAAATGCGCGTGAAGAATCGTCCTTCTGTCAAATAGAGTGGCTATTATCGGAATGCCCATGGCCTGTCCAGACACCCGCAGCAGATTTAAGAAGGCGGTGCCACGCATTTCGGCGGCTCCACGCAATCCGGAAAGCGCGATGGCGATCAATGGCGGGAATAGACCGCCCAGAAACATGCCCACAAGTATCTGCGGCCAGATCAGTTCATCAAATGAAGCCGTCCGATTGTAGGAGGAAACCCAGAAACTGCCTGCCGAAAATCCCAGCAGGGAAATCATCCCGAGTATGCGCGCATCAATGTGATTCAAAAAACGCTGGGTGAGCGTGGCACTAAGTTTTGAGAAAATAGCCATGGGCAATAATAAAAGGCCGACCATCCATGCGGAATAGCCCATGGTCAACTGAAACCCAACAATATAGAGAGCCATTGTGCCCTGAAAAAAGAGAGCAGTAAAAAATAGGCCGATTGCGCCGATCAGAAAATTACGGCGCCGCAGAAAGCGCAGTTCCAGCAAGGGGTGGATGCTGTGCCATTCCCAGAGCGCGAAGAAAACAAGCGCGGCAGCACCGATAATCGTCAGAAAAATGATGGTATTGGAACGCCACCAACTGATGATTTCTCCGGAATTGAGTGCAGACTCCAGCGCTGCCAAGGCAATCAGCAGGAAAATCAGCCCCGGCCAGTCTAATGGCGGATGGCGATGTTCCGCTTCACGCCCGACCAGAAGAATCGCGCTGATCAAGGCCACCGCGACGGCAATGGGCATGTTGAGGTAAAACAGCCAACGCCAACCCAGGGTGTCGGTGATCCAGCCCCCGATGGTCGGCCCCAAGGTGAACGGTGTAATGGCCGCAACACCCCAAAGAGTGAGGCCGATATTGCGCCGCTGCGGCGTGTAGTGACGCAGGATGACACCAAGTGAGATGGGAATGGTCAATCCGCCCGCATAACCCTGGACGATGCGCGCGGCCAAAAACCAGTGGTAATTGCTGGTCTGGGCGCATACGGCGGAAGCCAGGGCAAAGGCGAGGAAGGCGGCGACCAGGCTACGCATCTCCCCCCAGCGGTTCAGAAACCACGTCGCGGTGGGAAAAGCCAGTGCCATGGCCAGGAAAAAATTCGCCTGGGTCCAGTCTGCATAAGCGGGATTGACGCCCAGACTTCCGGCAACACGGGGGATCATGGGCAGATAGGCCCCGGTGTTGAAGAGTACGAGGAAGTGACCGAGCCCGATCACCAGGTTGAGGAGTACCACCATGGACGCGCTGAGCGTTGGTATCGGGGCGGCAACACGGAGGGAGGATGTCACGGGCGCGGCGTTTGCTATTTATCGGAAGACGCGGCGATAATGCGGCCCGTGTATATATAGGTCAAATTGGAAATTTATAACTAATATATAGGTGATGGCGATATATGGATACCGAGCTTTTGCTGACTTTTCTAACCGTGGCACGGTCCGGGGGCATCAGTGCGGCGGCCAGGATGCTGCACCGCAGTCAACCGGCGGTGACGGAGCGTTTGCAGAAACTCACCCAGCAAGTGGGAGAACCACTCACCATGCGCAGCGGCCGGGGTATTCGCCTCACGCCGGCCGGGGAGGCGCTGCTCTCCACCGCACAGCGGATGCGCGATGTGGTCGACGAATTTGACGACATCGTGTTGCGCCGGCAGCGCCTGCAAAACGGCGTGCTGCGCATCGCCGCGACCAATACGGTGGCCAATTATTTTCTGCCGCAACGTCTGGTGGCCTTTCGGCGCCAGTTCCCCGATGTGGAGCTCCAACTGCGTGGTGGCATCATCGACTGGTCGGACATCTCGTTGTCCGACTGGGATTTGTTCTTTCTGGAAGGCGGGCTGGACCTGGAAGGATTGCCTTCCTACTATACGGTAACGCCATGGTTACGCGATGAAATCATGACGATTTTCCCAGAGGGACACCCGCTGCTGGCGCAAGACGAGCTCACCCTGGAAAGCCTCATGTCCTACCCCATGATCTGGCGGGAACGCGCCTCGGGCATTCGCCGCTCCGTGGAGCAGGTGTTTCATAACGCGCACTTGACGCCCAAACCATCCATCGAAGTGACCGGTGTCGAGGCGGTGGGTGCCGCCGTGGATGCAGGACTGGGTATCGGATTTGTGACTGCCGCAGCCTTGCGCTTCCGAAAAGACTGGCGCGTCCATGTGCGCCGCTTACCGTCGCCTAACGGCATTCAATGGACCCTGTATATGGCCAGACCGCAGCCGATTTATCAGTCCCATACCATCCGGGCATTTCTGCAATTTCTGGATGCGGACGCGGTGCATGCTTCAGACACCGCAGCCGCATCGCCGCGTTAAGCGTCTTGCACTTCTGCCGACGCCATTACGGGGATCATGGACTCCGCCGCGTCGATCACCCCACGCTCGGCTTCCAATACATCCCCCTTGGCACGTTCCCGCTCCACCAGGCTGATGATCCGGGCCACCTGCGCGGGTTTTACCGCAAGGTACTCGGCTATCGCCTTGATGTCTTCCTTCAGTTGCGCCTGTATGGAGTTGATGCCCTCCCGGCGGTTGATGATGTCTTCTATGGCCTCGCGGGCCTTGTGATCCAGTTCCAAAGTAACTCCCTGATTTGCCATGTGTGGTCGGCTCTAAAGCCATTTTTGCCCGGCGCAGTTTATCACGGCCGCACGGTAAAAGGCTCCGTGGCGGGTTGGTCTTGTGCGGTGCTCTGGAAAGTGGCCGTATGCGTATGCTGAGTCCGCTGAAGAACCACAGACTCCATAGAGGACGTCGAACCGGGCTGATAATCTTTGTCCTGATGTCCCAGCCAGAGGCCAATCAGCGCGCCAAAGACCAGAATACTCGCCGTCTTGGGCCGGAACTGCGATGCGGAATGATGGGGTGCCATGTGATGCCTCCTTCGGTGGTAACTGTATAAAAGTACAGTACACGCTGAAGGGGCTCATGGCAAGTGCGATGGTGGTGGGTGTTACCGTTGGACAGCGGTTATCGGGGGAGTGGGAAAACCCTGTCCCAGCAATAAAGACTCCACCTCCGCAGCCCCCATCTCCCAGGGATGCCGTTTGCGGTGAAACAGCACGAACCGTTTGACCCAATAGGCATAAGCCTGCTCGGTACGCAGGCTGTAATGACGCAGTCGCAGCGCTTCCCGTACTTACTCCAGCAGCCGTGGTTGGCGAGTAGGGGTATTTGTGGTGCCCGTTGTAGCCATGTATGTTCCCTCATGTTAGTCTGCACTTATCAATGTTACACAGCACTATGGTGCAGCCCAATTTACGTTAGGCTCTTCAGGAGAAGATACTTTGATTACCTGCTATCTTCGCTATACTGTTGACCCCTTTAAACTCAAAGAATTTGAGGTTTACGGAAAAATGTGGATTCTACTTGTGGAGAAATTTGGCGGCAAACATCATGGTTACTTTATGCCTCACGAAGGCACAAACAATGTCGCGATTGCCTTGTTTTCGTTCCCTTCGCTTGCGGCCTACGAGATATACCGCACTAAAGCTGCCAGTGACCCAGAATGCCAAGCGGCTATGGGTTACTACGAAGAAACAAAGTGTTTTTTTAGTTATGAGCGTTCTTTTATGCGCCCAGTATTCGAATAGACATGTTTAGCCTAACATTACGCTCAAGTTGGCCTGAGCAGCTCACTTCGGTTGCTCCTTGTGTGTCACTGCTATCGGAGCGATGACAACGTCATTCGCATCATTTCCGCTCGCAAAGCCACGGCCAAGGAATCCAAGTTCTATCCGTAGAGGTGTCATATGCGCAATGAGTACGACTTCTCCGCTGCCAAGAAGAACCCTTACGCAGCACAGCTCAAGAAGCAAATCACGATTCGGCTCGACGAAGAGTCCATCATGTACTTCAAGGCAATCTCTGAAGACGTTGGAATTCCGTACCAGAGCCTCATCAACCTGTATTTGCGAGACTGCGCAGCTTCTCATCGAAAGCTCAATCTCAACTGGAAGTGAGTACCTCTGTTTTCCCGAGGGCTAACCCTTCCATCGAAGGGGCGTCCACAAGCGGGCTTCGCCCACTTGCGGCCGCCCCTCATGTCAAACGTGTGCGCCGGGCATGGCGCGTTACTTTATAGGTGAAAGTCCTATGGCTAGGTCTGCAGAGCCGAAGGCAAGGAGAAGGGCAAGGGCGTCGTCGCGAGGCGGGGTCTGAAGGAAGCGCAATCCGAAACGGCGGGGCGATGAACAAACAAAAACCGGATAGGAGGCGTGATGCATTCGGGACGAGCGAGCACGTGACCGCAAAGTCCACCATCTGCGATTGGGTGCATTTTGTAAATCCGGGATCCAGCAAGCCATTGCGCAAGTGCTGTCCGTGCAATGGGAATCCCACTTCCACCCGCACAGCTACGGCTTCCGCCCCAACCGCTCGGCGCACCAGGCGATCCGCCAAAAGATCTGGTGCGGGAACTGACCCGTCGTACAAGAGGCAAACACATGGGCGTCATCATCACCAAGCTGGGAGGTGTGGCCGCAAAAATACGCTACAATATTGGGACGTCATGGACGCCGATGAGGGGGAGTCGGGGATGCGCGATCTGGAAGATCTCATGTGGATGCAGGCCGTGGACATGCTGGAGCGTGCGGAACGCCTGCAGCGGCGTTTCTTTCAGCCGGCCCCGTCGGGTGGCCAGCCGGCTTGGCAGCCACCCGTGGATGTCTTTGAGACCACTGGGGGACTGCGGATTGTCGTGGCTTTGCCCGGCGTGAGCCCGGAGGCCGTACGGGTGGTCTTCAGCGGCAACGTCCTTGTGGTCAGCGGACAGCGTCGTCTCTCCCTGGAGGTGCAAAGCGGGCGTATCCATCGTCTGGAGATTCCCTACGGCGTTTTCGACCGGCGCCTGCAGATTCCCGATGGCTTGACCTTGCAGGGCTGGGAAATGCGCGATGGCTGTCTCCATTTGTCCTTTCGCCAGCAGAGGGGTATGAAATGAACGATACGCACACGGAGGCGAGCGAAAGCAGCAAGCTGGTATTACCGGAAGATGTTCTGCCGGTGCTGCCCATGCGCAATATTGTCCTCTTCCCAGGGGTGGTTCTGCCCCTCGGTATTGGTCGTGCGCAGTCGGTGGCGGCGGCCCAGGAGGCCATCCGCCAGGAGCGCCCCATTGCCTTGCTCTTGCAAAAGGATCCGGAAAATGATGCACCGGGTCCCGATGATCTTTACCCGGTGGGTACGGTGGCCACTGTCCTGCGCTATGTGACCACTGGGGATGGCGGCCACCACCTCATTGCCCAGGGGGAAGGACGTTTCCGGGTGCGCGAATTTTTGCCGGATTATCCCTTTCTGGCGGCCCGTATCGAACGTCTGGAGGAAAGCACTGCCACCGGTTCGGAGCTGGACGCCCGCGTCCTGCACCTGCGTCAGCAGGCCGCCGAAGCGCTGTCCCTCCTGCCGCAGGTACCCCAGGAACTGGCCCAGGCCATTGCCCATGTGGAGCAGCCCGGGGCACTGGCGGATCTGATTGCCAACTTTCTGGATCTCAAGGCCGATGAGCGCCAGCAAATCCTGGAAAACATCGACGTGCGCAGCCGCCTGGAGCAGGTCTCGCAGTTTTTGAGCTATCGCATCGAGGTCATGAAGCTCTCCCAGAAGATCGGCGAGCAGACCAAGGAGGTCATGGATCGCCGCCAACGTGAATACCTCCTGCGTGAGCAGCTCAAGGCCATCCAGCAGGAATTGGGGGAGGGGGAGGAGGGCAACGGCGAGCTGGAGGCCCTGGGCCATGCCATTGACGAGGCGCACCTGCCCGCCGAGGTGGAGGCGGTGGCCCGCAAGGAACTGCGTCGCCTGCAACGGATGCCTGAAGGGGCTGGCGAGTATGGCATGGTGCGTAGTTATATCGACGCCATCCTGGCCCTCCCTTGGGCCAAGGAAACCCCGGAGCGTGTCGACATCGGTGAAGCACGAAGCATTCTCGACGAGGATCACTACGACCTCGACAAGATCAAGCGGCGCATCCTGGAGCATCTGGCAGTACATCGCCTGAATCCCAACGGCAAAAGCCCCATTCTTTGCTTTGTCGGGCCACCGGGGGTGGGCAAAACCTCTCTGGGCCAGAGCATCGCCCGCGCCATGGGGCGCAAGTTTGTGCGCGTGAGCCTGGGCGGCGTCCATGACGAGGCGGAGATCCGCGGCCATCGACGCACCTATATCGGCGCCTTGCCCGGCAATATCCTCCAGGCTCTGGGCAAGGTGGAGGTGCGCAATCCGGTGATGCTCCTGGACGAGATCGACAAGCTCGGCGCCGGCGGTTTCCACGGCGATCCCGCCGCCGCCCTGCTGGAGGTGCTGGATCCGGAGCAGAATCGCACTTTTCGCGACACCTATCTGGCCATGCCCTTTGACCTCAGCCACGTCTTTTTCATCGCCACCGCCAATGTCCTGGATACCATCCCCGGCCCTCTGCGGGACCGTATGGAGATCATCCCGCTCTCGGGCTATACGGAGGAGGACAAGATGCATATCGCCAGTCGCTACCTCGTGCCCCGGCAGCGGGAGGCGGCGGGCCTGACGGCGGAGCAACTGGTCCTGGAAGAGGATACGCTGCTGGCCCTTATCCGCGGCTATACCCGCGAGGCCGGTTGCCGCAGTCTGGAGCGCGAACTGGGGGCCATCTGCCGCTGGGTGGCGGTGCGCATTGCCGAGGGCGGCAGCAGCGGGATGCAGATTCATCCCGACGATCTGGCGACGATCCTCGGTCCCCAACGCTTTGAAAACGAAGTCGCCTCGCGGGTGGCCCTGCCCGGCGTGGCCACCGGGCTGGCCTGGACGCCGGTGGGCGGGGATATCCTCTTCATCGAGGCCAGCAAGAGCCCCGGCAATGGTCGCCTCATCCTGACCGGGCAACTCGGTGATGTCATGAAGGAGAGCGCCCAGGCGGCGATGAGCCTGGTCAAGGCGCGGGCGGCGGACTGGCAGATCGCCCAGGAGAGCATCGACAAGAGCGATATTCATATCCACATCCCCGCGGGTGCCATCCCCAAGGACGGACCCAGCGCGGGGGTGACCCTTGCCGTGGCGTTGATCTCCTTGCTCACCGGCCGCAAGGTGCGGCCGGATGTGGCCATGACCGGCGAGATCAGTCTGCGCGGCCTGGTACTGCCCGTCGGGGGGATCAAGGAGAAGGTCCTGGCGGCCCTGCGTGCCGGTATCCACACGGTCCTATTGCCGGCGCGCAACCGCCGGGATTACGAAGACATCCCCGAGAACGCCCGTCAACAACTTACCTTCATCTGGATAGAACGGGTGGAAGATGCAGTGGCGCAGGCGCTGGAAATGGGTCAGGAAGGGTAAGATATCTGAGTCGTGTTACAGGTCTTGCCATCCGGATGCGGATGGCCCTGAAAGTCCGTCGGGCACAAATAAAGCACCTGGATGTTAAGCCAGGTGCTTGTTTTTAATGGTGCCGGCAAGAGGAGTCGAACCTCCGACCTACCGATTACGAATCGGTTGCTCTACCAACTGAGCTACGCCGGCGTGGGCGCGATTGTACCTGTCACCGGGCATGGCGACAAGAATCCACCGCGCTTGGTGATCAGGCGGTCTTTTCCGCCTCTTCGGGTAACTCTTCCCGACGGTGGATGAAGAAGCCCTTGAGGTAGTTGCTTTCCGGCACCGCCGGGTGAACGGGGTGATCCATATCCTGACTGCCTTCGCCGATGATCTGGTAGTCCCCACGCTGGGCGGCAAAAGCGATCTGGCTGAGCAGCGTTTCCCGGCTCAGGTGATGCGAGCAGGATGCCGAGAACAGGATGCCGCCGGGGGTCAGCAGGCGCATGGCCATGTCGTTGAAACGGCGATAGGCGATGCTGCCTTCCTTGAAATCCTTCTTCGATTTGATCAGGGCCGGGGGATCCAGGACGATGAGATCGAACTGCTCACCACGGTCGCGCAAATTATGCAGCGTCTCCATGGCATCGCCGTGAATGCTGCGCAAGCCCTCAACCTCGTTGCGTCGGGCGTTTTCTTCGAGGATCGCCAGGGCCGGTGCCGAACTGTCTACAGCGGTGACGGCACTTGCCCCGGCCTTGGCCAAGGGGATGGCAAAGCCGCCGAGATAGGCAAAGCAGTCCAGCACCCGGCGCCCCTGGGCAAAGTCCCGCAAGCGGCGTCGATTGGCGCGATGGTCATAAAACCAGCCGGTTTTTTGCCCGCCGCGCGGGTCAACCTGGAACAGGCAGTCGTTTTCCCAAACCTCCAGCCGCTCCGGGATATGCCCGAAAAGGACTTCGATGCGGTCTTCCAACCCTTCCAGTCGCCGCGCCGCGCCGCTGGCCTTCAGCAAAATGCCCGCCGGGCGCAGCAGACCCTGCAACGCCGCCGTGATCAAGGGCAAATCGCGATCCATGCCGAGACTACCCGCCTGCAGCACCAGATGGTCCTCATAGCGGTCGATAATCAGGCCCGGCAAACCATCGCCTTCACCATGCACCAGGCGGTAAAAAGGCGCAGTGAACAGACGCTCCCGCATCAGCAAAGCCTGCTGCAAGCGGGTGCGATAAAAGTCCTCGTCGATGCTGACATGCGGGTCACGGCTCAACAGGCGCGCACAGAGCAGGGTATGAGGATTGACGTGGGCGAGCCCCAGGGCCTTGCCCTGGGCGTCTTCCATCCGGCAGACGCTGCCTGGAGTGACGGCGGTGAGGGGAGTTTTCTGGACGTCGATTTCGTTGCTGTAGACCCATAGATGACCGGCGCGGAGGCGGCGATCCTCCTTGGCACGCAGGCGAAGAATGGGGTATGGGCTGGCAGAAGACATGAGTGGACCTGATGGTGAAAGCGGGAGTGCCCCGGAAGCATGGGGTCGGACGTTCCGGCGCATTTTACAGGCTTTTCAACTGCCCGTATATTGAGCACACCATACCGCGGTGTTCCGCTCCCGACTGACCTGGTATCTTGCCGAGGAGGATGTGTGTCCAGTGCCGACCAAATTCGTGCCATCCGTTGGGAGGAGGGTCAGCTCTGCCTTCTCGATCAAAGGCTGTTGCCGCAGCAGGAAACCTGGTTGAAGCTCAGTGATTATCGCGCGGTGGCGGTAGCGATTCGGCGGATGGTGGTGCGCGGCGCCCCGGCAATCGGCATTACCGCCGCTTATGCCATGGCGCTGGCCGTGCGCGAGGCGAGCACACATGCGGACTGGCAGGCACGCCTGCTGAGTGCCGCCGACGAGATCAAGGCGGCACGACCGACCGCGGTGAATCTCGCCTGGGCGACAGACCGACAACTGGCATTGGCGCAATCGGCGTCTACCGCGGGGCAGGCCGTTGCCGCGCTTTTACAGGCCGCTCATGACCTGCTCCGCGATGACATCGCCGATAACCAGCGTATGGGCCGTTATGGTGCGGAGCTCTTGCCGGCGGAGGGCGGTATCCTCACCCATTGCAATACGGGCAGTCTGGCGACCGGCGGATACGGCACGGCACTGGGCGTGATTCGTGCAGGGATTTCCGCGGGTAAGCAGCTCCATATCTATGCTGATGAGACCAGGCCCTGGCTGCAGGGCGCGCGCCTCACCGCCTGGGAGTTGCAGAAGGACGGTATTCCCTTCCATCTCCATGCCGACAGCGCCGCGGCCTATCTGATGCAGCAGGGTCTGATCCATGCGGTGATCGTTGGTGCCGACCGCATTGCCGCCAATGGCGACGCGGCAAACAAAATTGGCACCTACAGCCTCGCCGTACTGGCGCAATATCATCAGATTCCTTTTTATGTCGCGGCGCCTTTGAGTACGGTGGATTTCGCCATGCCCGATGGCGGCGGCATCGTCATCGAAGAGCGCCCCGCCGCCGAGGTACGGCAGTGTGCGGGCCATGCGGTGGCACCCGAAGGCGTCGAAGTGCGCAATCCGGCTTTTGATGTCACCCCCGCCAGCCTGATCACCGCCATTATCACCGAGCGCGGCGTGGCGCGCCCGGGGTTTCCGGTGGCGCTCCAGGCGCTGGCCGCTGGCCACATGCAGGCTTAGCCCCGCTGTGGCATAATGCCGTGTTGAAAAAATAATCAGGGGTACTCAGTCTCCACATGATCGAATTCGCCAAAGAAACCATTCCTGTCAGTCTCGAAAAGGAGATGCGCCAGTCCTACCTCGATTACGCCATGAGCGTGATCGTCGGTCGTGCCCTGCCGGACGCCCGCGACGGCCTCAAGCCAGTGCATCGTCGTGTGCTCTTCGCCATGCACGAGATGAGCAACGACTGGAACAAACCCTATAAGAAGTCGGCGCGTGTCGTCGGTGATGTCATCGGTAAATACCATCCCCACGGCGACACCGCCGTCTATGACACGATGGTGCGGATGGCGCAGGACTTTTCCATGCGCTACCCGCTCATCGACGGGCAGGGTAACTTTGGTTCGGTGGATGGCGACAGCCCCGCCGCCATGCGCTACACCGAAGTGCGCATGTCCCGCATTGCCCACGAGATGCTGGCGGATCTGGAAAAGGAGACCGTTGATTTCGGCCCCAACTACGATGAAAAGGAGATGGAACCGCTGGTCATGCCAGCGCGTATCCCCAATCTGCTGATCAATGGCTCGGCGGGCATCGCGGTCGGTATGGCGACCAATATCCCGCCCCACAATCTGACGGAAGTGATCAATGCCTGTCTGGCGCTGGTGGATGATCCAGAGACTCCGGATGAAGACCTGTTTACCTTGGTCCCGGCGCCGGATTTCCCGACGGCGGGCTTCATTCATGGCCGTGCCGGCAGTATCGAAGCCTACCGCACTGGTCGGGGCCGCGTGGTCATGCGCGCGCGCTGTGAGTTCGAGACGGACAAAAAATCCAACCGGCAGAGCATCATCGTCACCGAATTGCCCTATCAGGTGAACAAGGCCAAACTCATCGAGCGCATCGCCGAGATGGTCAAGGAAAAGCGTCTGGAAGGCATCAGTGACCTGCGCGACGAGTCCGACAAATCGGGTATGCGTATCGCCATTGAACTCAAGCGGGATGCCAATGCCGACGTGGTGCTGAATAATCTTTACCAGCACACGGTTATGCAGAGCGTGTTCAATATCAATATGGTGGCGCTGCTGGACGGGGCACCGCGGACCCTCGGTCTGCGCGATCTGCTGCAGGCCTTCATCCAGCATCGCCGCGAGGTGGTCACTCGGCGCACCGTCTTCGAGCTGAAGAAGGCACGCGATCGCGCCCATATCCTGGAAGGCTTGGCGGTGGCTCTGGTCAATCTGGACCCGCTCATCAGCCTGATCCGGGCGGCGGCCAGCCCGGCGGAAGCCAAGGCGCAGATGCTGGCGAAGTCCTGGGAGCCGGGCATGGTCGCGGCGCTGCTGGTCGAACGTGGCGAACCCTCGGAGGGGATGCACGCGGACGGATATCACCTGTCCGAATTGCAGGCCCAGGCCATTCTCGATTTGCGTTTGCACCGTCTGACGGGGCTGGAGCAGGACAAAATCCGCGATGAATATCTGGCCTTGCTAGATCGCATCCGCGAGCTGCTGGAGATTCTCGGCTCGAAGACCCGGCTCATGGAGGTCATCCGCGAAGAGCTGGTGGCCATCCGCGATCAGTACGGGGATGCCCGGCGCAGCGAGATCGTGGCGGATACCGGTGATATTTCGACGGAAGATCTGATTACCGAAGAGGAAATGGTGGTGACCTTCACCCACGCCGGTTATATCAAGGCGCAGCCGGTGACGGTCTTCAATGCCCAGAGACGGGGCGGCAAGGGCAAGATGGCCACTACCACCAAAGAAGAAGACTTTGTCGAACGTATGTTCTGCGCTTCGACCCATGCCTATTGTTTGTTCTTCAGCAATCTCGGTAAAGTCTTCTGGCAAAAGGTGTATCAGTTGCCGCAGGCAGGCCGTGGCGCCAAGGGCAAGCCCATCGTCAACCTGCTGTCGCTGGCGCCCACGGAGCGCATCACCGCCGTGTTGCCGGTGCGTGACTTTACCGAGGGCCAGTTTGTCTGCATGGTTACCTCCCTGGGTGTTGTCAAAAAGACACCGGTCATGGAGTATTCCCGCCCGCGCAGCCAGGGGATCAATGCCATCAACCTTGATCCCGGTGATCGTCTGGTCGCCGTTGGCCTCTCCGACGGGCAGCGCGAGTTCATGCTCTTTACTCGGCATGGCATGGCGGTGCGCTTCCCCGAGGCGAAGGTTCGGGCCATGGGTCGCAATGCCCGGGGCGTGCGCGGCATCAGTCTGGAAGAGAATGACCGGGTGATTTCGGCACAGTGGGTGGACTCCAGTCAGGTGATCCTTACCACTACGGCCAATGGTTACGGTAAATTGACGAAAGTGGACGAATACCGCCGCACCAACCGGGGCGGGAAGGGCGTCATTGCCATCCAGACCAACGAGCGTAATGGCGACGTGGTCGGCGCGCTGGCGGTAACGGAGCGGGATGAGTTGATGCTGGTCTCCGACCACGGCACCCTGATTCGTATCGCGGTGAACAGCATCCGCCGTACCGGCCGGAATGCGCAGGGGGTGCGTTTGATTAATCTGGGCGAGGGTGAACAACTCGCGGGACTGGCATTGATTGCCGATACGGACGAAGAGGAGGGGGAGCAGACCGATCTGCCCCAGTAAATGTACTATGAATCAAACCATTTTCAATTTTAGCGCTGGTCCCGCGGTTTTGCCCCACGTGGTTCTGGAACAGGTTCAGGCAGAGCTCCTGGATTGGCATGGCAGCGGCATGTCGGTCATGGAAATGAGCCATCGTGGTCCTGAATTCATGAAGATCGCCGCCGAGGCTGAGCAGGATCTTCGCGATCTCCTGGACATTCCGGCCAATTACAAGATTTTGTTTTTGCAGGGCGGAGCGACGCTGCAATTCGCCATGGTTCCGCTGAACCTGCTGCGCGGTCATGGCAAGGCCAGCTATGTACAGACGGGAATCTGGTCCAAGAAAGCGATTGCGGAAGCTCGGCGCTTTACTGCGGTGGAGATTGCCGCCAGCAACGAGGGTCGTCACGCCAGCTACGTGCCCATGCAGGCGGACTGGCAGGTCAGCCCGGATACTGCATATGTGCACATTACCGGGAATGAAACCATCGGCGGCGTGGAGTTCGACTTCATTCCGGATCTGGGCGATATCCCGCTGGTCAGCGATGCCTCTTCCCATATTCTTTCCAAGCCCATGGATGTCAGCCGTTTCGGTCTGATATACGCCGGCGCGCAGAAAAATATCGGCCCCGCCGGACTGACCCTGGTCATCGTCCGTGATGACCTCATCGGCCATGCACCGGCAAACACAGCCACCATGCTGGATTACGCCGTCTATGCCAAAGAGGAATCCATGCATAATACGCCGCCGACCTTCGCCATCTATGTCGCCGGTCTGGTTTTCAAGTGGCTCAAACAGCTCGGCGGCCTGGAAAAGATGGCGGAGATCAACGCGCGAAAGGCCCGGTTGCTCTATGACGCCATCGATGAATCCCGTGGGTTTTATGCCAACCCGGTGGAACCCCGCAATCGCTCACGCATGAATGTGCCTTTTACGCTGGCGGATGCGGCCATGGATGAAGCCTTTCTCAAGGGCGCCAGGAGTCATGGCTTGATCCAGCTCAAGGGACACCGCTCGGTGGGCGGTATGCGCGCCTCCATTTACAACGCGATGCCGGAGGCTGGCGTGCAGATCTTGGCGGACTACCTGCGGGACTTTGCCCGCCAGCACGGTTGAGGAGCGCCACCATGCCGACCGTTTTGATCGCCGATAAAATGTCAGCACGCGCGGTAGAAATATTTCACGAACGTGGTATCGCCGTGGAGGTGAAAACCGGACTGGGCAAAGAGGCACTTTGCGCGATCATCGGTCAGTACGATGGTCTGGCGATACGCTCGGCGACCAACGTGGATGCCGACGTGCTCGCCGCTGCCAGTCGCCTGAAGGTGGTGGGGCGGGCTGGTATCGGTGTGGACAATGTCGATATCCACGCGGCCAGCAAACGCGGCGTGATCGTCATGAATACCCCCTATGGCAACACGGTGACGACCGCAGAGCATGCCATCGCCTTGATGATGGCGGCGGCACGGATGATCCCCCAGGCCACCATGAGCCTGAAGGCGGGGCAGTGGGAAAAATCCCGTTTCCAGGGGGTCGAACTCTACCAGAAGACCCTGGGCGTCATTGGCACGGGTAATATCGGTTCGCTGGTGATTGCCCGTGCCCAAGGTCTGGGGATGCGGGTCATCGCCTACGATCCCTATCTCTCCAAAATCCGTGCGGCCGATCTCGGTGTGGAACTGGTGGAGATGGATACGCTGCTGGCCCGCGCCGATTTTTTAACGGTCCATACGCCGCTGACGGATGCTACCCGGAACCTTTTCCGTGCCGAGACCTTTGCCAAAATGAAGCCGGGCGCCATTCTGGTGAATGCCGCACGTGGCTGCATCGTGGATGAGGCAGCCCTATACGATGCCTTGAAATCCCGGCACTTGCGCGCCGCAGCTCTGGATGTTTTCTGTAAGGAGCCGGTGCATGGCGACAATCCTTTGCTGGAACTGGACAACTTCATCTGTACGCCGCACCTCGGGGCTTCCACTGAAGAGGCACAGGTCAATGTCGCCATCCAGGTAGCCGAGCAGATCAGTGCCTATCTGTTGCGCGGCGTGGTCCAGAATGCGGTCAATCTGCCGTCCGTCAGAGAGGAGGAATTGCCGCTGTTGCAGCCCTACCTCAATCTCGGAGAGCGGCTCGGACTGGTTCTGGGGCAACTGGCAGGGTCCGGGCTGCGCGAAGTGGTGATCGAATATGCCGGCGAAGTTGCCGAGCTCAATACGGCGGCCCTCACCACCGCCATTCTCAAGGGCATTCTGCAAAGTTCCCTGCCGGAAACCATCAACGCCGTCAACGCCCCGGTGCTCGCCAAGGAGCGCGGCATAGGCATCGAAACCCGCAAACGCGAATCAGCCGACGAACTGCGCGCCCGGATCGCGGTGACGCTGCGTATGGATCAGGGTGAGCGGGTGGCGGTGGGAACCCTGGTTCATGAGCATCAGGCCCGTCTGGTTCAACTGGATGGTATCGACGTGGAAATGCCTCTGGCGGGGGATCTGCTCTATATCCAGAATCGCGACGAGCCCGGTCTGATCGGGCGCATCGGTGGGTTGCTGGGCGCGGCGGGCATCAATATTGCGCAATTTCACTTGGGCCGCGAAAAACCGGCGGGGGCAGCGCTCTCCTTCATTGCCGTCGACCAGCCGCTGACGGCAGTGTTGCTGGAGCAGGTTGCCGCCCTCCCGGGAGTTTTGGCTGCGCGCATGTTGCGGTTATGAAAAACCCGGAACTGGCGGCCCTGCGTAAGGCCATCGATCAGGTCGATCAGCAGTTTCTGCAACTGCTCGGCGAGCGGGGCCGGCTTGCGCAGCAGGTCGGTGCTGTCAAACAGGCTGCGGGCGAAGTGAATTTTTACCATCCTGACCGTGAGTCGGAGATTCTCCGTCGGGTCATGGCCGACAACCCGGGGCCCTTTTCCAGTGAACAGGTTGCCATCATTTTTCGGGAGATCATCTCTGCAGGTCTGGCCCTGGAGCAACCCCTGCAAGTGGCCTATCTTGGACCCGCCGGCACGTTTTCGCAGATCGCGGCGCAGAAGCATTTCGGGCGCGCCGCCGTCCTGCAGCCCACCGCGGGGATCGCCGAAATTTTCCGCCTGGTGGACAGTGACCAGGCCCGGTTCGGTGTGGTGCCGGTGGAGAACAGCACTGAAGGTTCCGTCAATCTCAGTCTGGATCTGCTCCTGGACTACCCTTTGCAGATCTGCGGCGAGGTCCAGTTACGCATCGTCCATAATCTGGTGGCCAAGGTGCCCATCTCCACCGTTCGCCGTGTCTACGTTCATTATCAGACCAGGGCCCAGTGCCGTCAGTGGCTCGCGACCCACTTGCCGCAGGCGGAATTGGTGGATGTGGCCAGCAACGCGGTTGCCGCGGAACGGGCTGCGGCAGATGCCGATGGCAGCGCCATTTCCACGACCCTCGCCGCGGAAGCGTACGGCCTCGACATTCTGGTCGCGGGGATCGAAGACAACCCGGAGAACACCACCCGTTTTCTGATCATTGGCAAAATCCATACGCGACCTACGGGGAATGACAAGACCAGCCTGGTGGTAGCCGCCGCCAATCATCCGGGGAGTCTGCATGCGCTGCTGTCGCCGCTGGCCGACGCGGGCATCAGCCTGACGCGCATCGAGTCACGGCCGGCACGCTCGGCCATCTGGGAGTACGTCTTTTATCTCGACTTGCTGGGCCATTGTCAGGATGTCGCCATCGCGCCGGTGCTGGATGTTCTCGCGCAACAGGCGTCCTTTTGTCGTTGTCTCGGCAGTTATCCCCGGGCGGTATTTTGAAATGTGCAATAGCTATCTGGAATATGCGGCGGCGGGTGTATCCGACCTGCGTCCTTATCAGCCGGGCAAGCCCCTGGCGGAACTGGAACGGGAACTGGGTATCCGTGACGCCATCAAGCTGGCCTCCAATGAAAATCCGTTAGGTCCGAGCCCTCTGGCGCTGGCGGCCATCCGCGAGGTGTTGCCCGCCCTGGCGCAGTACCCCGAAGGGTCGGCTCCGGAGTTGCGCGCGTTGCTGGCCCGTCAGCTCGATCTGGACCCTGGGCAATTTATTTTCGGCAACGGTTCCGATCAGGTAATGGAGCTTGCGGTGCGTGCCTTTGCCGGGCCGGGTACGGAGGTGATTGTCTCCCAGTATGCCTTTGCCGCTTATGCCATTGCCGCGCAGGCCAGTGGTGCGACTGTACGGGTTGCCCCGGCGCGGGACTACGGTCATGACCTGGATGCCATGGCCAGCCTGATCAACGCCAATACCCGGCTGGTTTTTATCGCCAATCCCAATAATCCCACGGGTACGTATCTTACGGCGGAAGCCCTGGAGACCTTTATCGACAGCGTGCCTTCCCATGCGCTGGTGGTGCTGGACGAAGCCTATCTGGAACTGATGGACGCGGCGGACTATCCGGATGGCAGACGGTGGCTGCGGCGTTTCAGCAATCTGATGCTTACCCGTACTTTTTCCAAGGCCTATGGGCTGGCGGGTCTGCGTTGCGGTTACGGCATCGGCCACCCCGACCTGATGGCGGCACTGGAGCGGGTTCGTCAGCCCTTCAACGTCAATACGTTGGCGCAGGTGGCGGCGCATGCCGCGCTTACGGATCACGCCCATCTGCAGGCCACCCTGGCCAATAATCGTCAGGGAATCGTGGCCCTCCGCGATGGATTGTGCAATCTTGGATTGACAATCCTGCCGCCTGCAGGCAACTTTACCGCCTTTGCCGTGCCGGGAGGTGGACAGCGCGTCTATGAGGCCCTGCTGCTTCGGGGGGTGATCGTCCGGCCGCTTACCCCTTACGGCATGCCGGATCATCTGCGGGTCAGTGTCGGCCTGCCGGTGGAAAACCAACGTTTTCTTACAATGCTGGGCGAGGTCCTGTAACCCTATGATCGTTATTGTCAAACCGCAAGCCACTGCAGAGCAGATGGAGCATCTGCTGGAGCGTATCCGTCAGTACGGTCTGCAGCCCATGGTCAGTACCGGCTCTGAGCGCACCGTGGTGGGTCTGTTGGGAGACGAGCGCTTGCTGCCTGACGGCGCACTGGAATCCTTGCCCGCCGTGGAACAGGTCATGCCCATTCTCAAGCCCTACAAGCTCGTCAGCCGTGAGTTCAAATCCACCGATACGGTCATTGAGGTGCGGGGGATCCCCATCGGTGGCAGGCAGATTCAGGTGATCGCAGGCCCCTGCTCGGTTGAAACGCCAGAGCAGATGCGCAGTTCTGCAGAAGCGGTCAAGGCGGCGGGATGCCGTCTGATGCGCGGCGGGGCATTCAAACCCCGTACCAGTCCCTACACGTTTCAGGGCGTGGGCGACGAGGGCCTGGATTATTTCCGGACCGCCGCGGATGCAGTCGGTCTGCCCATCGTCACCGAATTGATGGATGTCCGCAAGATTGATCTATTTCTCGAAAAAGGAGTGGACGTCATCCAGATCGGTACGCGCAATATGCAGAATTTTGATCTCCTCAAGGAAGTCGGTCGCCTGGACGTGCCGGTCATCCTCAAGCGTGGCCTGAGCGCGACCATAAAGGAATGGCTCATGGCGGCAGAATATATCGCCGCCCACGGCAACCACAGGATTATTTTTGCCGAACGTGGCATCCGTACCTTTGAAACGGCCTATCGCAACGTCCTCGACGTCACGGCCATACCGGTTCTCAAGCGAGAGACCCACCTGCCGGTCATCGTCGATCCCAGTCACGCGGGTGGCAAGGCCTGGCTCGTGCCGCAATTATCCAAGGCAGCCATTGCGGCGGGTGCAGATGGTTTGCTGGTGGAGTCGCATCCCTGTCCCGAAGAAGCCTGGTGTGATGCCGATCAGGCTCTGAGTCCGGAGCAACTCACCACGCTGATGGGCGATCTGCGCAGGATTGCCGAGGCCATTGGCCGCGAACTCTAGCATGCCGGGCATCCCCTTCCAGCGAATCGTCATCGTCGGCCTGGGTCTGATGGGCGGCAGTATCGCCAAGGCCCTGCGCAGCGGGGGCTTCGCCGGATCGCTGGTGGGTGTGGTCGTCGATGCGCAAGCGGTTCGACGACTGCGTTCTGCTGCAAAGTATTGGCGGATCAGCCTGACCTGCGAACCGGAACCGGCGTTGCAAAATGCCGACCTGGTGCTGCTCGCCACCCCTCCGCAGATCGCCCTGCGGCAGTTGCCGGAACTGGCACGCTATATATCTGCTACGGGGATGGTCAGCGATGTCGCCAGCATCAAGGCGCCGGTGGCGCAACTGGGTCGTCAGTTGCTGGGGGATCGCTTTATCCCGGGGCACCCCGTGGTGGGTGGGGAAAAAACCGGATTTGCGGCAGCGCGGAAAAATCTTTATCAGGGCGCGCGCGTCATCCTGACGCCCCTGCCGGAACAGGCCCCCGCAGCGCTGGACGCAGTGCGCGGTTTCTGGCAATACCTCGGTGCGACCGTTTCGCAAATGACGCCGGAGGCGCATGACCAGGCTCTTGCCGCGACCAGCCATTTGCCTCATCTGCTGGCCTTTGCCTACATGGCGGGCCTGGCGGATCAGGTCCCCGCTCTGCGGGATCTCGCCGGCGGCGGTCTGCGTGATTTTTCTCGGATAGCGGCCTCTGACCCCGATCTCTGGACCGCCATTCTCGCGGAGAATCGATCGGCCGTCGTACAGCATCTGAAGGTGTTGCAGGAAAATCTCGACTCTGTCCGGCAGATGCTCGCAGGGGACGACACACGCACCCTGAAAGCTTTTCTGGAACAGGGCCGCGCCTGCCGCCAACAGTTTCAATTTCCTCCGCTAACCTACTAATCATGACTCGATACCTCATTCGTCCAGGCAGTCGGCTTGTCGGCCGTTTCCCGGTCCCGGGAGACAAGTCCATTTCCCACCGTGCGGTCATTCTTGGGGCGCTTGCTGAAGGTGTCACGGAAGTGGAGGGGCTGCTGGAGGGCGCCGATGTGCTGGCCACCATCGCCGCTTTTCGCAGCATGGGGGTGCAGATGGAAGGCCCGGATAAAGGGCATCTGCGCATTCATGGGGCTGGCCTGCAGGGGCTGCGCGCGCCGGTTGTTCCTCTGGATTGCGGGAATTCCGGTACCGCCATGCGTCTGTTGGCGGGAGTGCTGGCCGGACAGTCTTTTCCCAGCACTCTGGTTGGCGACGCCAGTTTGCAGAAGCGGCCCATGGGCCGCATTTTGAACCCGTTGCGTGCCATGGGCGCGGAAATCACCGCCCAGGAGGATGGCAGGGCACCTTTACATATTCATGGGCGACCCCTGCACGGCATCGACTATGCCCTGCCAGTGGCGAGCGCCCAGGTCAAATCCGCCGTGTTGTTGGCGGGACTGTATGCCGACGGACAAACCTGCGTGACCGAGCCCGCACCTACGCGCGATCACAGCGAGCGGATGTTGCAAGGTTTCGGCCAACCGGTGGAGCGTCAGGGCCCGCGCGCCTGCCTGCGCGGCGGTGGTCGGTTGCGCGGGCAGGCGCTGCAGGTGCCGGGCGATATTTCGTCGGCCGCGTTCTTCCTGCTCGGCGCCACCATCGCGCCGGGCTCCGATCTCACCCTGGAAGGAATTGGCATCAATCCGACCCGGACCGGTATCATCGAAATCCTCACCCGCATGGGTGCCCGGATCGATCTGACGGCCTTGCGTGAAGTGGGCGGTGAGCCCGTCGCTGATATCCGCGTTCGCCATGCACCATTGCAAGGCATCGCTATCCCGCCCCGTCTGGTACCCCTGGCGATTGATGAGTTCCCCGCGCTGTTCATAGCGGCGGCGTGTGCGAAGGGGCAGACGGTGATTACCGGTGCCGAGGAACTCCGTGTCAAGGAAAGTGACCGCATCGCGGTAATGGCTGGTGGGCTGCGCGCGCTGGGTGTTACGGTAGAAGAGCGTGTGGATGGCGCCATGATCAGCGGATCAGCGCTGCTGGGCGGTCGGGTGGACAGTCATGGGGATCATCGTATTGCGATGGCCTTTGCTATGGCCGCACTGGTGGCGCAGGGGGATGTGGAAATTCTGGACTGCGCCAATGTGGCGACGTCTTTTCCGAGTTTTCCCGCGCTGGCGCAGCAGGCGGGGCTGCTGCTGGAGGTGGTAAGCGCATGAACATCGTCCCCGTCATCACCCTGGATGGTCCCGGCGGGGTCGGTAAGGGCACGCTGGGTCGTCTCTTGGCCCATGATCTGGGTTGGCATCTGCTGGACAGCGGCGCTATATACCGCGCACTGGCGCTGGCGGCGCAACGTGCCGGACTGGATGCAGATAACGAAGCAGCCCTGTCCGGGCTGGCGCGCACCTTGCCGCTGGGTTTTCGGGGCGTCGCCGACGAAACCCATGTGCTACTCGGAGGGGAAGTTGTGGATGCGGAAATCCGCACCCCTGAAGTCAGCGCGCTGACCTCACGGATTGCGGCAATTCCTGCGGTTCGTGCGGCCTTGTTGCAACGCCAGCGGGATTTTCGCCGGGCACCGGGACTGGTGGCCGATGGCCGCGATATGGGGACGGTGGTTTTTCCGGACGCACCGCTCAAGGTGTTTCTTACCGCCAGCGCCGAAGAACGCGGTAAGCGCCGTCTGAATCAGTTGATGGAACAGGGTATTAGTGCTAGTCTCGCCACAGTTGTGGCGGAAATTGCGGAACGCGATGCCCGGGACCAGCAGCGCAGCGTGGCACCGCTCCGGCCCGCGCCCGATGCAAAGATCCTGGATACCAGCGAACAAAGCGTTTCCGACACATACAGGGTCCTGCAAAGCTGGGTTCGATCTGCTTTTCAGGAAAATTAAAACCGCCATTTATGGCATCGAGCAGTGATTCAAGGGGCGCCCATGGCGTGCCCGGTAAATGAGGCCTACTGAAATTTATGACCACCCCTAACGCTGAAACGCTTGTTGAACCCAGTTTTGCCGAAATGTTTGAAGAAAGCCAGAGCACCCAGGGCCTCAAGCCCGGCGAGTTGCTCACCGGCATCGTGACCCGCGTCGATAACGACTTTGTCGTCGTCGACGTGGGCCTCAAGTCGGAAGGACCGATTCCCGCCGAGCAGTTCCGCAATGCGGAAGGCGAAATAGAGGTGAAAGTCGGGGACTCCGTAGAGGTCTGTCTGGAGCTGGTGGAAGACGGTATGGGCGAAACCCGTCTCTCCCGTGAAAAAGCTCGCCGCGCCAAGACCTGGGTCGACCTGGAGAAGTCCTTCAACGACAACGCCGTGGTGCATGGCTTCCTCACCGGCAAGGTGAAAGGTGGTTTCACTGTCAGTATCGACGGTGTGCGTGCCTTCCTGCCCGGCTCTCTGGTCGACGTGCGCCCGGTACGGGATGTGGCGTATCTCGAAGGCAAAGACCTCGAGATGAAGATCATCAAGCTGGACCGCAAGCGTAACAATGTGGTGGTCTCCCGCCGTGCGGTGGTCGAGCAGGAACAGAGCGTGGAACGCGGCGCGCTGCTGGAAAGCATTCAGGAAGGCGCGATTCTCGAAGGCGTGGTCAAGAACCTCACCGATTACGGCGCGTTTATCGACCTCGGTGGTATCGACGGCCTGCTGCATATCACCGATATGGGCTGGCGCCGGGTCAAGCATCCCAGCGAAGTGGTCACCGTGGGCGGTGAAGTGCGTGTCCTGGTCCTGAAGTTCGACCGCGAGCGTGGCCGTATCTCTCTCGGTATGAAGCAGCTGGGTGAAGACCCCTGGCGTGATATTGCCCGCCGTTATCCGGAGGCCACCCGAATTTTCGGTAAGGTCACCAACGTTACGGATTACGGCGCGTTCGTCGAGATCGAGGAAGGCGTCGAAGGTTTGGTGCATGTCTCCGAAATCGACTGGACCAACAAGAACATCAATCCGGCCAAGGCCCTGCATGTCGGCCAGGAAGTCGAAGTGATGATCCTCGATATCGACGAAGAGCGTCGCCGCATTTCGCTGGGTATCAAGCAGTGCCTGCCCAATCCGTGGGACGACTTCGCGCAGAACTTCCAGAAGGGCGATCGTGTCTCCGGTCAGATCAAGAGTATTACCGACTTCGGTGTGTTCGTCGGTCTGGATGGTGGTATCGACGGCCTGATCCATCTTTCCGATCTTGCCTGGGATCGTGCCGGCGAAGAAGCGGTACGGGACTTCAAGAAGGGTGATACTCTGGATGCGGTGGTCCTCAGCATTGATCCGGAGCGGGAGCGTATCAGTCTCGGCGTCAAGCAGATGGAAACCGATCCGTTCATTCAGTTTGTGGTGGCCAATGAAAAGGGTGCCCTGGTGGAGGGTGAGGTGATTTCAGTGGACAGCCGTGGTGCCGAGATTCGGCTTGGCGAGGGCGTGGAAGGATTCCTGCCCCATCGTGAACTGGCGCGTGGCGTGACCTTGTCAGCCGGGGATAAGATCGAAGTCAGCATTGCAATGGTGGACCGCAAGAACCGTACTCTGACGCTCAGCACCAAGGCTCGGGAAGCCGCCGTTTCCCAGGAAGAGCAAACAGCAGCGGTACAGCAATATGCGCGTAGTGCGGCGACGGGCACCACCAGTCTGGGCGACCTGATCAAAGAACAGCTCAAGCGTAAGCAGGAAGAGGAAAGTTAAGCACAAATCTTCTCTTCCGATCATGTGCTGATCGGGAATATGGGGTAATTGAGGTGGCGTCAGGGAAAGGCTTTTCTGAAGCGTTAACCTGCCGCTTGCCTTTTTGATTTTATGATGTCCTGTCAATTCACCATTCTTTGTAAGAAGCTAATAAACCATGACTAAATCAGAATTGATCAAAAACATCAGCGCACAATATCCGCACTTGAGTGTTCGTGATATTGAAATGGCCACCCGCCAGATGCTCGATTATCTGAGTGATGCGCTGGCTGAAGGGGAACGTATTGAAATTCGTGGTTTTGGAAGTTTTTCCATGCATGTGCGCCCTGCCAAGCAGGGGCGTAATCCGAAAACGGGAGAGCCGGTTCTGGTGCCTGAAAAGCGGGTTCCGCATTTCAAACCTGGCAAGGAGCTCCGTGAGCAGGTTGATTACCCGGAAGCGGTTGCGGGTGGCAAGGCTTAATTGACGGTTCGGCGTGGTGGATACCATCGTCGTCCTCGTCCTGCTGTTGGCGATCGCGCTGGGCGTCTGGATCGGCCGGGTTACTTCTCCGCGAAAACCTGCGCCGGGTGTCCCCGACACGATTCCCGAAATTTATATTCAGGGACTCAACCATCTCCTCAGTGAGCGCAATGACGAGGCGGTGGAGGTTTTTTTGGATGCGCTGCGGCAACACCCCGAAAGCGTTGACATCCTACTCGCCTTGGGGCGACTCTTCCGGCGTCGCGGAGAGTTGGAGCGCGCCTTGCGGGTGCATCAGTACCTTCTGGATCAGCCGGCGCTGGCATCTGACTTGCGGCAGAGTGTGCTGTTCGAGATTGCACAGGATTACCTCAAGGCCGGGATTCTCGATCGGGCCGAGTCCATCCTCAAAGAACTACTGGATCGTCAACCTGATCATTTGGAGGGCCTTGCCACGCTTGCCGAGTTGTACGAACTGGGCAGCGAGTGGGCCAAGTCTATCGCCGTGCGTCAGCAGTTGCACAAAACGGGTACGCACGGTCAGCGTCCGGTGATTGCCATGCTCTACGGTGAGCTTGCCGAGCAGTCTTTGCTCGCGGGAGAAACGGAGCAGGCGGGGGTCTTTTTAGGGATGGCGCGCAAGGAGGACCCGGAGAATCCACGGGCGTTGGTGGTCGGCGGGCGTATCGCCTTTGACCGGCGGAACTGGGACGATGCCTTCGACCTCTGGAGAAAACTGCTGGATTCCCGGGTGGAGTCCGTAATCCTGCTGGTTCTGGAACCATTTTTGAGCGTTTTACCACATGTTGCGAATGGCGTGGATGCGCAAAAGGCACGGGAACGCCTGTTGGATATGTGTCGTTCGCCGCTGGCGGTAAAACTTCTGGCGCATGCCCTGCAGGGCGTTGAAGGAACCTTGGCGGCGACAACGTATTTAAGGCATCTGCTATTGCGGCAGCCGGACATGCGGGTGATGCAGGTTCTGTTGGAACTGGACCCCGAGGCGCCAGATCCAACATTGTATCCCGTTATGGCGATGACAGTCAGAGGGCTTTCGGTAGAACCGGTGGTTTTTCATTGTCAGACCTGTGGATATCAGAGTCCTCAGTATTATTGGCGTTGCCCTAGTTGCCGTCAGTGGGGCACTTTTTCCGGAGGGTGCAGCTTGTGATTTCGCCGCTCATCATTGCGTTGGATTATGCGGATGAACGCGATGCCCTGGCTTTGGCGGATCAACTTGATCCCGCCCAGTGCCGGGTCAAAGTAGGCAAGGAACTTTTCACTGCAAGTGGCCCCGTCATTGTGAAGCGTCTGCAGGACCGGGGTTTCGACGTATTCCTGGACCTCAAGTTTCACGATATCCCGCAGACTGTTGCCAAAGCCTGCAGGGCGGCATCCCGGCTCGGCGTATGGATGCTCAATGTTCACGCCAGCGGTGGTAGCGCCATGCTGCGCGCAGCGCGTGAAGCCGTGGAAGACGGCGCCGGAACCCGGCGCCCGCTTCTGATCGCGGTGACGGTGCTCACCAGTATGGATGATGACGCGCTGCACGAAGTAGGGGTGAACAGTTCGGTGGTGAAGCAGGTTGGGCGTCTGGCGACACTGGCTGCGGCATGTGCACTGGATGGCCTCGTCTGTTCTGCGCTGGAGGCGGGCCACCTGCGGGATGTATTACCTGAGCTTCTGCGGGTGACTCCGGGGATTCGACCCGCGCAGTACGCGGAGGACGATCAGCGACGTATCATGACGCCTGCGGCGGCACTGGCAGCGGGTTCGGACTTTCTGGTGGTAGGCCGGCCGGTCACGGCTGCGGTGGACCCGGCACGGGCTCTCGGCCAGATATTGAATGAGTTGGTGGCTAAACCCGGCGATGCGCGGGAGCCACGCTGATATGCCGGATTGCGGCGGTGCTGCGGCTGTCCCCCGCATCATACTAGACCATGGAGAAGAAATACTGTGACTGCAGACGAAGTGGTGGCGCTGTACAAAGAAGACGGGGCGCTGCTCCATGGACATTTTCTGTTATCCTCCGGGCGACATAGCGATACCTACCTGCAGTCGGCCAGGGTGCTGCAATATCCGGGGCACGCTGCGCGACTGTGTGCGGCGATGGTGGCGGGTATTCCTGATGATCTGCGGCGGCGCATCTCTTGTGTCGTGGGGCCAGCCATGGGTGCGGTTCTGGTATCCTACGAATGCGGGCGTGCGCTGGGAGTACGCAGCCTGTTTACCGAACGGGAGGCCGGGCAGATGGTGCTGCGCCGGGGCTTTGCGCTGGCGCCGGGTGAGGGCGTCCTGGTGGTCGAAGATATTACGACGACAGGGGGCTCGACACGGGAATGTATGGCGGCTGTTACCGCAGCCGGTGGGCAGGTATTGGCGGCGTCAGCGATCATTGACCGTAGTTCGGGATTCAGCGATTTTGACGGTGCACCATTTTTTCCCCTATTGAAGCTCCCCGTGCTTACCTGGGAAGCTGCCGCCTGCCCGCTCTGCGCGGCAGGTGGAACGCCCGTCAAACCAGGGAGCCGTGGTCTGTCCTGACCTTGAGGGGCGAGCGGCTTGTGTTTACTATCGACGTATAGGCTTAGACAAAATGCAAAAGAAGGATCAGTTCATGCAAATTTCGACACCGGAGGCTGCGCCTCTGGAAAGACACATCCATGTGACCATTCCCGCCAGTGAAGTGGAGAGTGGGGTTTCCCAGCGTCTGCGTAACAAGGCGCGCTCCGCACGTTTGCCGGGTTTCCGGCCCGGCAAGGCGCCCATGACACTCATCGAACGCCATTATGGTTCCGATGCCCTCATGGAGACCTTCGACCATCTTATCAACGAACGCTATTCTCAGGTGGTGCGTGACGAATCTTTACGTCCGGTTGGAAGACCGGAAGTGCAGGTTGAGAAAGGTGGCCGCGGCGAGGACCTCGTGTTTACGGCCGTGGTAGAGGTATACCCCGAATTTGATCCGCAGGTGCCGGACGCCACCGTTATCCGCAAGACGGCTGAAATGACGGATGCGGACGTGGATGCCACCATAGATATCATGCGTCAGCAGCGGCGTTTTTATGTGCCCGCTGAGCGTCCTGCCCAGAACGAAGACCGGGTCACCGTGGATTTTCAGGGAGAGATTGATGGTGTCCCCATGGCGGGTGGCGACGTGACCGATTATTCCGTGGTGCTGGGCTCCGGCCGCTTGCTGCCGGATATCGAACAGGGATTGCTGGGGATGTCCGCGGGAGAAGACCGGACTGTCGCGGTGCAGTTTCCGGCAGAATATCATGTGGCGGAGCTCGCCGGCCAAGCCGCCCAGTTCCATCTGCAGGTCCGGGAAGTGGCAGCGCCACAGTTGCCCGAAGTGGATGCGGCTTTTGCCTTGGCGCTGGGTATCGAGGATGGAGACGTTGCCGTATTGCGGCAGGAAGTGCGGGAAAATCTCGAACGCGAAGCGCAGCGGATCAGCCGGGGCCAGGTAAAAGCGCAGATGCTGGACTTGGTAGTGGCCAGCAACCATCCCGATTTGCCCAGGCAAATGATCGGGCAGGAGCTGGAGCGTTTGCAAAAAGACGCCAATGCAGCGGCTGGTAGCGATCTGGACGCGCTGGCCAGGCGCCGGGTGGTGCTCGGCCTGGTGTTGTCGGAAATCGTCCGGCGCGAAAAGCTGCGGGCATCCCCGGCGGAAGTCACTCAGGTTATCCGGGATATGTCCGAACAGTATGAAGACCCGGAACAGTTCATAAGCTGGTACCGTAGTAAACCCGAGCAGATGGAGCAGGCCGAGGCCCTGGTGCTGGAAGACAAAGTGGTGGCATGGCTTCTGGAGCGTGTTAAAGTGAGTGACGAGGCCGTTAGCTTTAACCAGCTCATCGGCCGGGCGCCGACAGGTGAAACAAACGCGGAATAACCGGTGTCCGACGCTGGCCCGTGTCAACAGACAGGAGCATGGATTATGTGGAAACAGACTGAAGGCCAGATGGCACCCGCCGTACAGGGGCTGGGGTATGTGCCCATGGTGGTCGAACAGACCGGACGCGGTGAGCGATCCTATGATATTTACTCCCGTCTGCTCAAGGAGCGGGTGATTTTTCTGGTGGGCCAGGTGGAAGACATGATGGCCAACCTGGTGGTCGCCCAGTTGCTTTTTCTGGAAGCGGAGAATGACAAGGACATCTCGCTGTATATCAATAGCCCGGGTGGGTCCGTCACTGCGGGCATGGCGATTTATGACACGATGCAGTTCATCCGTCCGAAGGTCAGTACACTCTGCATCGGGCAGGCGGCGAGCATGGGCGCGGTATTGCTGGCCGCCGGTGCCGAAGGCAAGCGTTTTGCGTTGCCCAATGCGCGGATCATGTTGCATCAACCCTCCGGTGGTTTTCAGGGACAGGCGCATGATATCGAGATTCATACCAAAGAAATCCTGCGTATCCGGGAGCGGCTCAATGATATCCTGGTCCATCATACCGGGCAGAGCCGGGAACGCATCGAGCAGGATCTCGACAGGGACTTTTTCATGTCGGCCGAAGAGGCCCAAACCTACCATCTTGTGGACGCCGTGATCAGTCATCGCGGTGAAAACGAGACCGCCTGAACAGGCAGGAGAACAGCTATGGCTGGAAAGCATGAGGGAAGCGGTGAAAAGACGCTGTATTGTTCGTTCTGTGGCAAGAGCCAGCACGAGGTCCGCAAGCTGATCGCCGGTCCTTCGGTGTTCATCTGCGACGAATGCATCGAGTTGTGCAATGACATCGTCAAGGACGAGGTGCTGGATGACCACAGTGAGGCTCAGGACAAGCTGCCCAAGCCCATGGAAATCCGCAAAACGCTGGATGATTACGTGATTGGTCAGGACGTTGCCAAAAAGGTCTTGTCCGTGGCGGTTTACAATCATTACAAGCGTCTGGAACATGGCGGCAAGGACAATGAGGTGGAGCTGGACAAGAGTAATATCCTGCTCATCGGCCCCACCGGTTCGGGCAAGACCCTGCTGGCGCAGACCATGGCTCGCCTCCTGAACGTGCCCTTTGCCATGGCCGATGCCACGACACTCACGGAGGCCGGCTATGTGGGTGAGGATGTCGAAAACATCATCCAGAAACTGCTGCAGAAGTGCGACTATGATGTGGAAAAGGCGCAGACCGGCATCGTCTATATCGATGAGATCGACAAGATCACCCGCAAGTCCGAGAACCCCTCCATCACCCGCGATGTTTCCGGCGAAGGCGTGCAGCAGGCTTTGCTCAAGCTGATTGAAGGGACGGTGGCCTCGGTTCCACCACAAGGCGGCCGCAAACATCCGCAGCAGGAGTTTTTGCAGGTGGACACGCGGCATATCCTCTTTATCTGTGGTGGTGCCTTTGCGGGCCTGGAGAAGTCAGTCTCCGCGCGTCTGGAGAAGGGCGGTATGGGCTTCAATGCGCCCCTCAAGCGCCGCGACAAGGAAGCGACCGCCGCCTTGCTGATGCAGAACCTAGAGCCGGAAGACCTGGTGCGTTATGGCCTGATTCCCGAGTTCGTCGGGCGTCTGCCCATTTTGGCGCTGCTGGAAGAGCTGGACGAAGAGGCGCTCATTTCCATCCTCACTGATCCGAAAAACGCTTTGGTGAAGCAGTATCAGAAGCTTTTTGCCCTGGAAGGCGTGACCCTGGAGTTCCGTACCGAGGCACTGCGGGCCATTGCCAAAAAGGCCCTGACCCGCAAGACCGGGGCACGTGGTCTGCGTTCCATTCTTGAGCAGATTCTGCTGGATACGATGTACGAATTGCCCTCTATGAGTGGCGTGAAAAAGGTGGTGGTGGATGCCGCTGTCGTGGAAAGCGGCACGAAGCCGCTGCTGGTTTACGATGATGCTGCCAAGGTGGATATGTCTCATCCGGCCTGAAGTCGGGCGGGGATCGTCCTTGAAAAGCTCCATCGACGACCCCATCTGCGTTGCTATTGGTAGTAATCACCTGCTTTTGGAGTAGACCGTGGCCAAAATCGATAGAAGTCTTCTGGTGGAAGAAGAAGCACAGATGGTGCCGGTGTTGCCTCTGCGCGATGTCGTGGTATTCCCGTTCATGGTAATCCCTCTTTTCGTGGGGCGGGCAAAGTCGATTCGCGCCCTGGAAGATGCAATGTCCGGCGAAAAGCAGATTCTGCTGGTATCGCAAAAAAATGCCGCGGACGATGATCCTCAACCGGAGAATATTTACCGGATCGGTACGCTGGCGACGATTCTGCAGTTGCTCAAGTTGCCCGATGGTACGGTCAAGGTGCTGGTCGAAGGAACAGACCGGGCTAAAATCGTATCTTTCCTGCCGGCGGAGGAATCCCTGCGCGCTCAGGTACAGATCGTGGTCAGTGGCGCGGCAAATGATCGTGAGCTGGAAGCGCTCATGCGTTCGGTCAGCGCCCAGTTCGAGGCCTACGTCAAGCTGAACAAAAAAATTCCCCCGGAGATACTATCCACTCTGGCGAGCATGGATGATCCCGCACGACTGGCCGACACCGTCGCGGCCCATCTCGGCCTCAAACTCGAAGAAAAGCAGGAAATTCTGGAGAAGGCGGACACCCGCGCCCGGCTGGAGCATCTGCTGGGCATGATGGAGTCTGAAATCGACCTGCTGCAGGTGGAAAAGCGCATCCGCGGCCGGGTCAAGCGGCAGATGGAAAAGAGCCAGCGCGAGTATTATCTGAATGAGCAGATGAAGGCTATTCAGAAAGAGCTGGGTGATCTGTCAGAAGAGGGCGGCGGTGAGCTGGATGAACTGGCACGTAAAATCGACAAGGCCGGGATGCCGAAGGATGTACGGACCAAGGCCGACGCCGAGTTGAAAAAACTGCGGATGATGAGCCCCATGTCGGCAGAGGCAACCGTGGTGCGCAACTATATCGACTGGCTGGTGGGGGTACCGTGGCGTAAACGCAGCAAAATCACCAAGGATCTCAAGCGGGCCAAGGCCATTCTCGATGCGGATCATTACGGCCTGGAAGACGTCAAGGAGCGCATTCTCGAATATCTTGCCGTACAGGAACGGGTCGGCAACAGCCGCGGTCCCATCCTGTGTCTGGTGGGCCCCCCCGGCGTGGGCAAGACCAGCCTGGGGCGCTCCATCGCTGCCGCGACTGGACGTAAGTTCGTGCGGATGTCCTTGGGTGGCGTGCGCGACGAAGCGGAAATCCGCGGACATCGGCGTACCTACATCGGGGCCCTGCCGGGTAAAATCGTCCAGAGCCTGGCCAAGATTGCTACGCGCAATCCGCTGATGTTGCTGGATGAAGTAGATAAGATGGCGATGGATTTCCGGGGTGATCCGGCCTCCGCGCTTCTGGAAGTGCTGGATCCCGAGCAGAACACGACGTTCAGCGACCATTACCTGGAAGTGGACTTCAATCTGTCCGAGGTGATGTTCGTTACCACGGCGAACACACTCAATATCCCGGCCCCATTGATGGATCGCATGGAGGTAATCCGGATCTCCGGATACACCGAAGACGAAAAGATCCACATCGCTACCAAGTATCTTCTGCCCAAGCAGATAGAAAAGGCGGGGCTGCTGGACGGGGAAATGCAGCTTTCCCAAACCGTCATCCGGGATATCATCCGTTACTACACGCGGGAAGCGGGTGTGCGTAATCTGGAACGGGAACTCGCACGTATTTGCCGGAAGGTGGTAAAGGAACTCCTGCTCGACAAAAAGCGCACGCGTGTGCAGGTTTCGGATCGCAATCTGGACAAGTATCTCGGGGTGCGCCGCTTCGACTTTGGCAAGGCGGAAAAGGAAAACCGTATCGGTGAAGTCACCGGTCTGGCCTGGACTGAGGTGGGTGGTGAGTTGCTGAGTATCGAGGCGGTGGTCGTGCCTGGTCGCGGCAAGCTGCTGATCACCGGTAAGCTGGGGGATGTCATGCAAGAATCCATCCAGGCGGCCATGAGTGTGGTTCGTGCGCGGTCGCGGGCGCTGGGCATTCCCGCAGATTTTTACCAGAACCATGACTTCCATATCCATGTGCCGGAAGGCGCCACGCCAAAAGACGGACCCAGCGCAGGCATCGGTATGGCCACTGCCTTGGTATCGGCGCTGACCAATATTCCGGTACATGCCACGGTCGCCATGACCGGGGAGATCACGCTGCGCGGCGAGGTCCTGCCCATTGGTGGGTTAAAGGAGAAGTTGCTGGCGGCACATCGCGGCGGCATCAGTACGGTCCTGATCCCAGCGGAGAATGAAAAAGATCTGCAGGAAATCCCCAAAAACGTGCGTGATGCGCTGACCATCAAGGTGGTCCGGTGGATTGACGAAGTGCTGGCGATCGCGCTGGAGTCTTCGCCGACACCTTTGCCGCCTGAAAGCGGGGGTGACGTGCTGGTTGGTGTGGTGCCCGGCAAAGGATCTTCCGAGGACAAGGCAATGGCACATTAGAGGCGGTATGAGGACTCATTCCCGCAATTTTAATAATGGAGAATGAGTCCAGAATGCGGCGATATCCAATGTTAATGTCCCTGATGGTGATGATTCCGGAGGGAAGGTCTGGCCGTCCTTTGTGACGTTAGGCATTTTATGCACTTTCTTGACAAGCCTTTTTTTACCCTGCTATAACGTTTTCTGGATAGAGTTGATGCGCAGTTATACCTAGTAACCGAGTCCATAACAGGAGAAAGAAATATGAACAAATCGGAGTTGATCGAGAAGATTGCAGAAGAAGCTGGCGTGACCCGTGCCGCCGCCGGCCATACTCTGGATGCGCTTGTCAAGGTGGTTACTGACGCGCTCAAGGCTGGTGATCAGGTAACTCTGGTCGGTTTCGGTTCATTTCTTGTTTCCAGCCGTGAGGCGCGCAAAGGCCGTAATCCCGCTACCGGCGCGGAAATCATGATCGCCGCAAGTCGCACGCCTAAATTTAAGGCTGGTAAAGCATTGCGTGATGCAGTAAACTAGCGCGTCTGGTTTGGGCGGTTAGCTCAGTTGGTAGAGCGTCGGCTTTACACGCCGAATGTCGGGGGTTCGAGCCCCTCACCGCCCACCACAAATTTTATTGGGGTGGTAGTTCAGTTGGTTAGAATGCCGGCCTGTCACGCCGGAGGTCGCGGGTTCGAGCCCCGTCCGCCCCGCCAATGCGAGTAAGGCGACCCTTTTGGGGCGCCTTTTTTTACGTCGGTATCGCGCGGTGGCGTGAATACCGATATCCGCTAGTAGAATTGTTCAGCGTTTTCTAAAATTGGTTATTGGAGCCGTCGTTAGCCTGTTTTTTTGGCGTTCCGGTTTTCGGGGGATATGTTTATGATGGAAACATTTCGGAATTTCGGCAGATCGTGGGTGGCAAAATCACTCATGGTTTTAATCGCGTTGTCTTTTGTGCTTTGGGGCGTAAGCGGGTATTTATTCTCCGGACACTCAGCCTCATCTGTCGTGGCGACGGTGGATGGCCAGAAGATCAGCGATGCCGCATTTCAGAAACGTATGAAAGATACCCTGGCGCGTTATAGCCATATTTTTGGCGCAACGACGGCGGCGAAGATGGCGGCGGATAGGAGTTTCGGTCTGGAGGTGCTTAATGGCTTGATTGACAACATGCTTTTGGGCAGGGAGGCGGGCCGCCTGAACTTGCAGGTGCCGGATGCTGCGTTGGCGAAAAAAATCGAATCCATTCCAGCCTTTCAGGAGAAGGGTGTTTTTTCCAAAAGCCTTTACCAGAAATTGCTGGCTGCCAATGGAATGACGCCGGCACAGTTTGAAGACATGCTGCGGGAGAGTATGCGTCTGGAGCAGTTGCAAGTCGTTCCTCAGGTTGTAGCCACGGCATCGAAGGTCGAGGCTACCCGGATTTGGGCTTGGTCACAGGAGTACCGTGATGTCAGCACCGTAGATGTCCGGGATAGCGACTTTGCTGCGGCAGCGGGGCCAACGGCTGCCGAGGTGGCCGATTACTACCACGCCCACATGGATCAATTCCAGTTGCCGGCGCAGGTGCAGGTACAGTATGTGGTACTGGGGCCGAAGGATTTTGTCGCCAAGAGTGGCACTCCGACCAGCCCGGCAGTCAGTTCTCCCCCTGTGGCGACCCCACATTCCGCTGTTGCCGTTAATAGCTCTGCCGAAAACGCCTTCCAGGCCCAAGTGGAGAATTTCAAGGATCGCCTGTTCAGCAGCCCCGATGGGTTGAACGCGGTTGCCAAAGCCTATGGCCTGACGGTTCAGGAAAGTGGCGTACTTACCGCTGGAAAGGTGCTTACCCAAGGACCTTTTTCGGACGCCAAAGCGCTTGATCTAGCGTTTAGCAAGGCGGTGCTCGCCGGAAAAAATAGCACCGCGCTTACCTTGGCGAACGGGGATTTGTTGGCGGTGCATCTGCTTCACTATACACCAGGTAGTGTCCAACCCCTGAGTGCCGTCGCAGGAACCATTACGGCAAAACTAACCACGGAAAAGGCGGAGCAACTGGCCCGGAAGAAAGCGCAGGCATTGCTGACGGCGGCGCGGCAGGCGAAGGATATGAATATGTTGACAGAGCATGGCGCCTATCCGCTGCATGCGTACCGCGATGTAACCAGACGTAATGCGCTGGGGTTGGATAAGGCGGTGTTGGAGGCGGCTTTCATGGCGCCCGCACCGGTTGGCGGTGTCCCCTCCATGGATATGGTGAAGACCGCGTCGGGCTACCGGATTTTTGCCGTTACACGCGTAACTGCCCCTGCGCCAGCGGCCATAAATCCCAAAGTGACGGCGCAAATTCGTGCCTCTCTGGAAGAGCAAAGGGGCCGTCTACTGGCGACTGCCTATCTGAAGGACTTGCGGGAACATGCCAAGGTGAAGATCAACAACGCGCAGTTGGCGCAGATTGCCCGTTGATCAATGACCTGTAGGAGGGGCGGTCAGCCGCTGTAGCAGAGCGGCCAGCGCCGCGCTGAAAATGCCGATCACGGCGCCGCCAAGCACATCGGCGGGGAAATGTGCACCGACCGCCATGCGTGACCATGCCACCAGCACGGCATACACCGCAGCGGGTATCCACAGGATTTTGGAGGCCTTCCCCAGGAGCAGGCTGCCGCCGAGCAGAAAGGCCATTGCCGCATGGCCGGAGGGAAAGCTGTGCCAATATTCCGGCCTTCCCAGCACATGTACCGACAGAGACCCAAGTGCAACTACCGGGCGGGGGTAAGCGAGCCCTGATTTGAGCGCCACGACGATCAGCCACACGGCCAACTCACCGACGGCAAAATTCCAGACAACAGCAAAGGGCAGCGTCAGGGGCCTTAGCCGGAAGGTCACCACGAGCAGGGCCATCCAGACAGGAAAATATGCCGGCTGGGCAACCCACGATACCGTCTCCATGACTGCGGAAAGCGTCGGCGTATCGCTCAGGTGATTCACCAGCAGAAAGATGCGGTCATTCCACCCGTACCATGTATACCATTCCGGCTGCGGGAGCATCGTGGACAATGTCAGCTCATACCCAGGGCGACAAGCCAAAGTCCGACCCCGCCCAGAGCACTGAGCATGGCCATGCCGAAAAGCCAGACCCTTCCAGTCAAGGCCGTGACAGAGGCCAGTGAGATGGCGATTTGTAAAAAGATCATCGCAATGGCCATGTCGTTATGCGGCCTGTTCAATTGCTCCGAACGCATATTGGCCGCTGTGGAAAGTTGTTCCAGTTGCCGGGCTTCGGCCTGAACGGTCTTTTTCTGGCTCGTATATTTGATGATTTCCTTCTGGTATGGCTCTGCCTGTTTCTGCGGAGTCAGATCCACAGCCAGTTGCATGAGATGCTCTTTGGTGCTGATGGCCTGGTAGTAGTTCCACTGATCCGTCGCCTTGGCTTTCTCCAGCACCGCCTCGTTCTTGGCCAGCAACACCTCGTTCATCAGATGAGTCCCCTGATAACTGACAACCGCGCCGATGGTGGCCAGCAGCGCGGTGAAAATAGCCACCCACTGACTGAGGGAATGCTTGTGGGCGGGAGATTCGGCAGCCAAATGAGCGGCTTCTTCGTGCGGGGCATGGGTGTGCAGGGATTCGCTCATGGATTTTGTCCTTTTTACTGGAATGGTTGGCGTAGGGAACCGGAAGGCCCTGCGGCGCCGCAATTATCCTCTATCGCCGCAATTCTGCCTAGCAGTCACACGGTTGGTCCATATCTTCAGGAAACCTGCTCAGATAACGGTGCGCCGCTTGACCTGACCGGTCGGCCAGCTTATAAAACGCCCACTCAGGAGGTGATCGATGTCAGTCATGCCAGAACTTCACGGAGCCTCCAGCGAGGCGGATGTGTTGCAGCAATTGCCCGAGGACGTGCGGGAGCGCATCAAGGATCGCTGGCGGATTTATCAACTCCGCCATCACCCCTCCTGGTGGCGGAGGCTGATGCTGTTTCTGAGCCTGATCGGGCCGGGTATCCTGGTGATGATCGCCGACAACGATGCCGGAGGCGTGATTACCTATGCCCAGACCGGGGCGATGTATGGTATCGGTTTCTTCGTTCCCTTCCTGCTGCTCATGATCCCGGTGGCCTATGTGGTGCAGGAGATGACCGTGCGTCTTGGCGCGGTGACTCACCGGGGACATGCCGAGATGATCTGGGGGCGTTATGGCGCTTTCTGGGGGGTGTTTTCGCTGCTGGATCTGACTGTGGCGAATATCCTGACCCTGGTGACGGAGTTTATCGGTATTCGGGTCGGCATGAGCGTGTTTTCTGTGCCGCCGGTTCTTTCGGTCGCTGTGGCCTGGATCTTTCTCGCCGGGACCATGATCTTTCTGCATTATAACACCTGGGAGCGGCTGGCATTGTGGATTGCCGCAGGCAATATCGTATTTGTGCCCCTGGCTATCGCGGCGCACCCGGACTGGGGCCAGGTTATTGCCGCCGTGGGCAACTGGCATATTCCGGTGGGGACTGCGGTAGGCGCCTTTACCTATGTCATACTCGCCAACCTCGGAACGACGATCGCGCCGTGGATGCTCTTTTTCCAGCAATCCTCGGTGGTCGACAAGGGCCTTACGGTCAATGACATCCCCAGTGGCCAGGCCGATACCGCCTTCGGAAGCCTTTCCATGGGTATCATCGCCATTGCCATCGTCATCCTGACGGGTACTCTGGCGTATGGGCATCTCAACGCCGCCCAGTTTGACATACAGGCGATCCTCCATCTGTTACGAGAGAGCAGCCTCGGTAGTGTCGGAACCGCACTGTTCGCTCTGGGCCTCGTCGAGTCGGGGCTGATTGCGGCCATTGCCATTACCGCAAGTACTTCCTGGGCGGTGGGCGAAGCCCTCAAGCTGCCCCGGAGTCTGAACCTTCGGCCGCAACGGGCCTTGCCCTTTTATCTGTCCGGTATCCTGAGCGCCGGAATGGCTGCTCTGGTGGTGTTGATCCCGCAAATCCCACTGGGTTTTCTGAACCTGACCGTACAGGTGATCGCTTCCATATTCATGCCTGCAGCGATGTTGTTTTTGCTCATGCTGCTGAATGATCGCGAGATCATGGGGAGCTATGTGAACCGGCGCTGGCAAAATTATTCCGCATTCACCATCGTTGGTTTCCTTATTCTGGCCAATGCCGTTTATGGCTATACCGTCGTCTTCCCGTCCGCCTGAGGAGTTTCGTATGCATTCCCAAGAAGACTTTCATTCCGCGGCGACACCGGAATTTCTGGCGTTTCTGGAAGATGAAGTCCATCAGGAACCCAAACCACTGACCCGTGCGCCGATCCAGGGATGGATACAGGTGGCCTTCTGGGGACTGCGTATTTACATCGCGGTCATGCTGATCATGGTGGCCATCGGTTTTGCGCGCGGTATACATTGATCGAGGAGGGCAGGACAGTGCGGAGCACGCAATGACATCTTCATCAACGCCCGTTTCCGCATCTACTTTTCGTCTGGACTGGTCCGCAAAAGTCATTTTATTTGCCATTCTGTCATCCATTTTTTTGGCGGCGATGGACCAGACCGTGGTCTCTACCGCCTTGCCGACCATCGCCCGCGATCTCCATGGTCTGGCCAAACTACCCTGGATTGTGACCGCTTATCTGCTGACCTCCACCGTCTGTTTGCCGGTATATGGTAAACTGGGGGATCTTCTGGGGCGCAAGTATCTCCTGCAATCGGCAGTGTTGCTGTTTTTGGCAGGATCGGTGTTGTCCGGTCAGGCGCAAACCATTGACGAGCTGATGGTGTTTCGGGCCTTGCAGGGTATTGGCGGTGGCGGCTTGCTGGTGACCGCCATCGCCTCCATCTCGGACTTCATTCCCATTACCCAGCGCAGCCGCTATCAGGGGCTGGTGGGCGCCGCCTTTGGTCTCGCGACCTTGGCCGGGCCCTTTCTCGGTGGCTTCATCGTGGAGACCATGGGGTGGCGTTGGATATTCTATATCAATGTGCCCATCGGCATATTTGCCTTTTTCATCATCGGCTTCGCCTTTCCCAAACCGAAAACGGCCGAAAAGGTGCGGATGGATGTGCCGGGAACGGTCCTGCTGACCACCAGCCTGAGCGCCCTGGTGTTATTCGCCAGCGTGTCCGGGACGGTGTTGCCCTGGGATTCGGCCGGACCATGGCTTCTTCTCGCCGCGGGGCTGAGCGCGTTCGGCGGATTTATACGGTCTGAGCGGCATCATCCGGAACCTCTGTTGCCGCTCGCTTTTTTTCGTTTCAGAACGTTTTCGCTGAGCGTAATCATCTCTTTTTTTGTCGGGGTGGCGATGCTCGGCTCCGTCAGCTTTCTGCCCATTTATTTGCAGGACGTGCGTGGTTTCTCGCCGACTGCCTCCGGTCTGGAACTGCTATTTTTGCTCCTGGGCATGCTGGCCATGTCGGTGCTGACCGGGCGCCGGATCAGCCGGACTCAGCGTTATCGGGAGTTTCCCATCGCCGGCGCCCTGCTCATCACCCTGGCGCTTGGGCTGCTTTCCATGCTCGGGCAGCATATGCCCATGTGGCGCATCGACGCGGTACTGGTGCTGCTGGGACTGGGGCTGGGCACGACCATGCAGGTGCTGGTGCTCTCCGCCCAGCTTGCGGTGCCGCATCGCCACCTGGGGGTGGCGACGTCCACCGTCACCTTGTTCCGTTCCATGGGCGGCACTCTGGGGGTTGCGGCTTTCGGCGCCGTGTTTTCTGCCTTTTTGGCGGGGGGATCTCACGGTGATGTCCAGGAGGGGGCGCCTGCCCTGATCGTCCAGACGCTGCATACGGACTTTTTGATCGCAGCGCTGTTCAGCTTTGCCGCATCGGTCTGTGCGTGGTTTTTGGAGGATATGCACGTGCTCGTCAAGCGCCGGGATGCCCTCGATCGAGGGTGATCACCGAGTAAGCTGAGGATGGGTGGCGAGTAATTCTTCCGCTTCCCGGCAGAGCGCGCGCCGCTCGAGGATGGTGGCGGGCAGACGGCCGCCCGCCTGCCGCCACAGGACGGCCGCACGGACGCCGCTGAGGAGGAGGGTACGGATGCGTGCGGCATCGTCCGGGTCGCTCAGGAAACGGCTCTCTCCGCTGACGATGATGCGCGGGCGGAGAATGCCGATGGCCTCGGTGTAAGTCTGGGCGAGCCCGGCAACGATGCTGCGTTGCATCGGATCAGCAAAGTGGGCGATCTGGCGTTGGGCCTGCTCGACGCCTTCCTGAACGCGCCGGGTGGCCGAGGCGTTTTTGAGCAGGTGCTTGCCGAGGGTGGTCAGCGCCATGCTGTAGCGCAGCAGTTCGGCCTCCCGGGCGTTGCCGGGACCGCGTTGCAGCAGCGGGCAGAGCAGCGCCAGAGAGTGACGCAGGCTGTCGACATCGCCCAGGGCGCGCAGGCTGTCCTTGCTGTCCAGCGTCAGAACGCTCCTGATGCAGGTCTGCAGGAGGTCTCCGGGTTGTGCGCCATTACGCGCGATGTCTTGCACCAGCAGGGCGCTGCGCAGGACACCGGCGAGGCCCAGGGCGCGGTCACGCCGCCGCCGGGCGTCAGGGAGAAGGAATGACCACATGGGTTTACGCCTGTCGTAGGAGAAGGGGGCAATTCATCGTTTAAGCGGGTTCACCATTCAAAATGTCGCCCAAGGCATGAATCAGCGCGCCGACCTGGGTTTCGGTCAGTTTGCGCCCCCGCTCGTTGAGAATGAAAAAGGTGTCTTCCACTCGCTCACCGAAGGTGGAGACTTTGGCGCCGTGGATATTGATGTGCAATGCGCGCAGCGTCTCGCCGACCTGATAGAGCAGGCCGAGGTGATCTGCAGCGCGGACTTCCAGCAGGGTATAGCGGGGCAGGACGCCATTGTCCACGCGGATCTCGGCGGGAACGTGTGCAAAAAAACGGTGGCGCGGATCGCAATGGCGCAACCCAAAACGGGGTTTGCGCACGGCTTTCCCTTCAAGAACAGCGCGGAGTTCGGCAGCCAGGTCGGCATGGGCCTGGGCGCTGTGGGCGAAAGCGTGGCTATTGTCGATGACCAGGAAGGTGTCGATGGCGCGACCATCCTCGCTGGTATCGATCCGGGCGTCGAGGATGTTCAGGGATTGCCGGTCGAGGGCACCGGTAATCTGCTGGAAAAGTCCCGGTCGGTCCGGGCCGTAAATCAGGACCTCACTGCCCTCGGGCGCGTGGGACCGCACCGCGACCAACGCTTTCCGGCTTTTGTGGGCAAGTATCTCCCGGCAATGCCAGAGTAGTTCGTCTTCTGTGTAACGCAGAAAATACGGGCCCGAAAGCTGCTGCCAGAGGGCGTGTACACGTGGATGGTCGGTACTGATGATTTTCTGCAGAACAGCCTGCTGCTTATCGGAGATGATCTGCGGAAGGTCCCGGGTCTGGCGGTCTTTCCGCTGAAGTTCCGTGGCCGTCGCCCGGTATAGTGTACTGAGCAGCAGTCCCTTCCAGTCATTCCAGAGTTCCGGGTTGGTGGCACGCATGTCGGCGACGGTGAGGAGCAGCAGATAGGCAAGATGGCGTTCATCCCGGACCAGTTGGGCAAAGTCGCCGATGACCTGAGGGTCTTCAAGGTCGCGGCGCTGGGAGACAGCGGACATTCGCAGATGTTGTTCCACCAGCCAGACGACCAGGTCTGTATCGCAGGGCGACAATCGCAGACGCCGGGCAAAACGCCGGGCTTCCTGAGCGCCGATTTTGGAGTGATCGCCGCCGCGGCCTTTGCCGATATCGTGGAAGAGACCGGCCAGCACCAATAACTCCGGTTTTTCCACCTGCCGCCGGGCGGCTTCGGCGACGGGCAGGAGTGGTGCCTCGCCAGTCCAGATCTGACCGAGGTTGCGGAGCAGAAAAAGGGTATGCTGGTCGACGGTATACGCATGGAAGAGATCGTGCTGAATACGTCCGGTGATACGTCCGAAGGCAGGGAGTATGCGTGCCAGCAGACCACATTGCTGCATCATGGCGAGGCTGCGATAGGCGCCGTCGGGCTGGGCGAGAATGGCGAGAAGTTGCTTCTGCGCGACGGGATCTTGGTCCAGATCCCGCGGGTGAATGGCGTTCCGCAAGGCGTACAGATGGCGTTGCGTCTGTGCGTCGAGGGTGCGCCACCGGGGGTCTTCCGCCAGGCTACGGAACAGGCTCAGAATATGCCGGAGCAATTGTACATCATTGCGATGCAACGTGGGCCGGGACAGGGCCACGCGCTGGTCGGTAACCTCCAGCGCTGGGGTGCGTGCGGCCAGATGCTGCGCGATGTTTTCCTGGGCAATGGCGGCGATACGCAGAATATCGGCGAAGGCGCGATAGAGTTTCTGCATCAATTGTTCGACGGCGGTACGTCCCGGCCGATCGGTGTAGCCTAGTTGCCGCGCCAGAGGTGCCTGTAGATCGAGGCGCAGACGGTCTTCGTGGCGTCCGGTGGCGTGGTGCAGGGCGATCCGCAGGCGGGAGAGCAGGGCCTGGGCGCGCAGGAGCTGACGATATTCCTCGCCGGTAATGATGTCCTCATCGCGCAGGCGACGCAGACTGCCCTCCCCGAAAACACTGGCCGCGAGCCATTGCAGATGATGGATATTGCGTAGCGCACCGGGACCTTCCTTGAGGTTGGGTTCGAGGTGAAAGGCCGTGTCGCTGCAGCGGGCGTGTCGGTTTTCTTGCTCCGCCAGTTTGGCAGCGAAAAAAAGCGAGGGAGGCCAGGGGGGATTTTCCCGTAACGCGTCGCTCAGTTGTTGCAATAATGGGTGCGATCCGGCCAGATAACGGGATTCCAGCAGGGTGGTGGCGATACCCAGATCCTGACGCGCCTCCTGCAGGCATTCGTCCACGCTGCGGACGCTGTGCCCCACCTGCATCTGCAGGTCCCAGAGGCAGGTCAGGAAGCCTTCGATGAAGCCCTTTTGTACCGTCGTGAGCGTCGGTGGGGTCAGAATCAGGAGATCGATGTCGGAGCGGGGGAAGAGGGTGCCGCGCCCGTAACCGCCTACGGCCGCCAGGGCGAGTTCTTGCGCCGTCGCCGCATCTGCACCCGATGTGCTCTGCCAGAGCCTGCGCAGGGTACTGTCCACCGCGCGGCAGCGCTGGTGGAGCAGAGCGCTGGCACTCTGCTGTGGCGAGGGGGCGGCTGGCGAAGACCGAACTTCGCCCAACGCAGCGGGCGTCCGGGACTGCGCGGGGTGGATCGTCATTGTCAGACGGGGTCGCCGGGCAGTTGGGTCAGTATTTCATAACCATCATCGGTGACCAGAATGGTATGCTCCCACTGGGCGGAGGCACTGTGATCCTTGGTAACGATGGTCCAGCCGTCGGGCAGGGCCTTGATGTAGCGTTTGCCGGCATTGACCATGGGTTCGATGGTAAAAGTCATGCCCGGCACCAATTCAATGCCTTCACCAGGATTGCCATAATGCAGCACCTGCGGCTCATCGTGGAATTTGCGGCCGATGCCGTGCCCGCAGAACTCCCGGACGATGGAACAGTGCTGCGCCTCGGCGTAGGACTGTATGGCATGACCGATATCGCCCAGGGTTGCGCCGGGTCGCACCTGCTGAATGCCACGCACCATGGCTTCATGAGCCACTTCCATCACCCGACGCGAACGCAACGGCACCTCACCGACGGTGAACATTTTGCTGCTGTCTCCGTGATAGCCATCCTTGATGACCGTGACGTCAATGTTGAGCATGTCGCCATCCCTGATGACGCGCTCGCCGGGAATACCGTGACAGATCACATGGTTGAGGGAGATGCAGACGGATTTGGGAAAGGGTGGATATTCCGGGCTGGGCTGATAGTGGAGCGGCGCGGGAATGCCCTGCAGATCGTTGACGATATAGTCGTGGCAGATGCGGTCCAGTTCATCGGTGGTAACGCCGGCTTTGACATGGGGGCCGATCATCTTCAGCACCATGGCCGTGAGCTGGCCCGCCACCCGCATTTTTTCCACTTCTTCTGCGGTCTTGATGCTGTCCTGGGGGGACGTTTTGCTGCGTTGTAACATGCTGTTCTCCTGAAGCGGCTAAAAGAGAAGCGGTTCCGCCACACTGAGGCTTATTTTATCAGGACTGAGGTGGGTCCGGTAGGCCAGAATTTCCACACCGTCGGTGCGTGCCCGGCGCAGTGCCTTCCCATAGGCCGGATCAATGGCGTCTGCGGGCGCAAAACCCCGACCGTCTTCCCGGCCGATCAGGAAAAGCATCACCGCCCGCCCGCCGCCGCGGACCACCTCCGTCAATGCCCCCAGGTGACGCAGGGCGCGGCTGCTGACGGCGTCGGGGAAGCGGATCACACCGTCTTCCTCCAGCAGGGTGCAGGATTTTACCTCTACGTAGCAGGGCGGCCGACCCTCGGAACTGAGCAGGACATCCACCCGTTCATGGCTGCCGTAAGGCACTTCGCGGCGCAGTTGTGCGTAGTTTCGCAAGGCGGGTATATCGCCCGCAGCGATAGCCTCGGCGACCACGGCATTGGGGCGCTGGGTGTTGATGCAGACCCAGCTGGCGCCGCTCCAGTAGAGTTCCCAGGTCCAGGGAAGTTTGCGTTTAGGGTTGCCGCTCAGGGAGATCAGGATGGGCTGGCCGGGTTCGGCGCAACTGCGCATGCTCCCGGAATTGGGGCAGTGCACAGTGATGATCTCGCCGCTGGCCAATGCGCAGTCGGCAAGAAAGCGCTTGTAGCGGCGGATCAGGGTGGCAGGGGTGAGGGACGGCAGATTCATGATGCTCAGCCTAGCGCTGTTCGACGGTGGGGGCCAGTGGGGTAATGCGATAAAGGAGTTGCCCCTCGGCCATCCGGCTGAGCGCCCAGTCGCGCCATTCTGCGGCAGGGCCGCCATGCAATCCGGCTGGCGTCATCCAGCCGAGCAGTCGCAAGGTCTCCTCCCAGGCCTGGCTGGGTTCGCCCGCCCAGGCGGGGCTGCCGAGGCTTTTGGACAGCTTGCGACCGTCGGCGTTACAGAGCAGGGGCAGGTGCCCATATTGCGGGGAGGGCAGGTCCAGCGCGCTTTGCAGATAACGTTGCGTACCAGTGAGGGCACGCAGATCGCCGCCGCGGATCACTTCGCTGATGCCCTGCTCTCCGTCGTCCACGACAGAGGCCAGGATATAGGCGAAGTAGCCGTCGGCACGCAGCAGGATGGGGTCACCCTGTGCTGCGGGCGTATCTTGCCAGCCGTGGAAACGATCCTCCCAGAGGGGCAAGGTGTCCGGCACCCGCAGACGCCAGGAGCGGGCCCGCCGTCCGGATGCCAGGCCTTGCCGGCAGACGCCCGGATAGCGCTCGCCGAAGCCTCGGATGTCCCGGCGGGTGCAGGCACAGGGGTAGGCCATGCCCTTGGATTGCAAAGCTGTCAGCGCTTGCTGATAGATCGCCTTGCGCGGAGACTGGGTCAGCACCGGTCCGTCCCAGTCCAGCGCCATGGCCTCCAGTTGCCGGAGAATGGCGTCGGCGGCACCCGCTCGCACGCGGCCCTCATCCACATCCTCCAGGCGTAGCCGCCAGCACCCGCCCTGACTACGGGCGCTGAGATAACTGCCGACGGCAGCAATGAGTGATCCCGCATGGAGCGGGCCGCTGGGGGAGGGCGCAAAGCGTCCGGTGACGGCGGGGGTACTGGGCATGGCTTCCTTCAGGTGGTGACCTTGCTATAGTAGCGCAAGCAGTGGCCAAGACGGAGTGAACATGGCGGGCGGAGAGTTTGCGTTCATCGAGCGGTTGCGGTGCCGACTGGGCAAGACGGCCAGTGGTGTGCGGCTAGGTATCGGTGATGACGCCGCCTGGTTGGACCCAGCGGGTCGCCAACTGGTGGCGACCATGGATACCCTGGTCGCCGGTCGTCACTTTTTCCCCGAGGTCAGCCCGGAAGACCTCGCCTGGAAAGCCCTTGCGGTGAATCTCAGTGACTTGGCCGCCATGGGTGCGGAAGCGCGTTGGTGTCTGCTCAGCCTGGCCCTGCCGCGGCGGGAGGAAGGCTATGGGGAGTGGTTGGAAGCATTCGCAACGGGTTGGAGCGCGCTCGCCGACCGGCATGACGTTACCCTGGTCGGCGGCGATACAGTGGCTACGGATGGGCCGCTGACCGTCTCCGTAACCGCATTGGGACTTTCCGGCCATGGGGTGATGCGCCGTGACGCGGCACGACCGGGAGACGTGATCTGGGTTACCGGCACTCTTGGCGATGCGGCCGCCGCCCTGGACCTGGCTTTGCTGGAACGTGACCAGGAGAGGCAGGCAGTTCCCTGCTCAGCACCACAGCGGGACGCATTGGAGGCACGACGGCTGCGTCCCACGCCCCGTCTCGAATTCGGCGCGGCGGCGCTGGCGGGTGGTGTACTTTGTGCCGTGGATTGTTCCGACGGCTTTCTGGCCGACCTTGGCCATATTCTGAAGGCTTCGGGTGTCCATGCGCAGGTCGCCCTGGATGCGCTACCCTTGAGCCCGGATCTCGCGGATCTGGCGCGGACCGACCCGGAACGCCTGCGACGCTGGCCCCTCACCGGTGGTGATGATTATGAACTGATCCTCTGTGCCGCTCCTGCCTTATCGACGGCAATGCAGGAGGCCGCCCGGTCGCTCTCCCTGCGCTTGACGGCGGTGGGCAGCATCCTGCCAGCGACCCCCGATGCCCGTGCCGCGGTCACCCTGACCTGGCGGGATGAACCGCTGTCGCTGCCCTTTTCCTGGGGGCATGTCCATGCACTCTAGGCCCTGGTATCACTGGCTGGCGTTGGGCGGCGGCAGCGGCCTGTCGCCCATTCTGCCCGGCACCATGGGTACCATCGCTGCCATTCCCTTGTATCTGCTGCTGGCCCTCGTGGTGCAGAACAATGTGGTTTATACGTTGGTGTTGGTGGCGATCATCGCCGTAGGACCATGGCTCTGCGGGCAAACCGCGCGGGAGATGCAAAATGGCGGCGGCATGCGGGCCCTGGACCCGCCGGCCATCGTCTGGGATGAATGGGCGGGCCTGTTGCTCACCCTCTGGCTGGTGCCTTTCAGCTGGTGGACGCTACTCGCCGGGTTCCTGCTCTTCCGCTTTTTTGACATGCTCAAACCTTGGCCGATTTCCTGGCTGGATAAACATATTCATGGAGGCACGGGAATCATGCTCGATGATTTGGCTGCGGCGATCCCGGCACTGATTCTTCTGCGACTCATGCTGTGGGGAGGCTGGTTATGACGGATGACCCTACGGACCGTCTGCGGATATTCTTGCCCATGCGCCCCGCGGCCTTGCCCGATGCCCAGCGTCTGGCGGCCTGGGCCACGCGGGCCGGGATGGAGGTTCGGGTGGAACTCGTCGCCACATTGCCCGATTGTTCCGCCACGGCGCTGGCCATTGGCGAGTTTGTGAACGCCGCGGACTGGATAACATCATCATCCCGCACCCATCTGCCGGCCGGCGACTGGGCCTCGTTGCGTGATTGGGCAAGCCCGTATCTGCCCGTTTGCGACGTGCCTTTTAGCCTTTTCAACGACAACGGCACCACGCCGGAAGTTTTGCCGGGCGAGTATTGGGTCGAGGCCGGAACACCGTGCGCCATGTCGCTGCACATGGCGCCGCCGGAATGGTCCTTACTCCAGCGCGCCAGTGCGCGGGACACCCGGCTCGCCCTGGCGGAGTCTTGTACCGGCGGCGATTTGGCCGCGCGGATCACCGCCCTGCCCGGCTCCTCGGCGCTGCTGCGCCACGGGTTTGTCACCTACAGTAATGAAGCGAAAATTCGGTTGCTGAAGGTGCAGGAAGCGACCCTCGCGCGGGTCGGGGCCGTAGCGGAGGAGACCGCCCTGGAAATGCTCGCCGGTGCATTGCGCGAAGCGGACATCGCCGCGGCGATCACCGGCATCGCCGGGCCGGGAGGCGCCGTGCCCGGCAAGCCGGTGGGTACCGTCTGTATTGCCTGGGGGGCACGGGGCATGGAACTGCAGGTGCGGACCGGTCACTTTCACGGAGACCGTTGGTCGGTGCAGTATGCGGCGGGTTCGGTAGCCCTGGGCGGATTGCTGGGGTTGTTGCGGTAACCATCGGCCGTTTGCCCCGCCCGCCCGCTCAGGTAGAATGCCGGGAAAGGTTGTTCCGATGACCCAGCAGTACCGGATCATCAGGCCCTGCCGCGCGCTACTACAATAAGGTGTTTTGCAAGGACGGGTTACCCCTTGATTCTGGAGAAGGAAAATATTATGGATGAACAGCGCAGCAAGGCCCTTTCGGCGGCCCTGTCACAGATTGATAAACAGTTTGGTAAAGGCGCCGTCATGCGTCTTGGTGATCATAATGCCATCAAGGACATCGAGGTCTACTCCACCGGTTCGCTGGGTCTGGATCTGGCGCTGGGTGTTGGCGGCCTGCCCCGAGGCCGGGTGGTAGAGATCTACGGGCCGGAATCTTCCGGTAAGACGACTCTCACCCTGCATGCCATAGCCAGTTGTCAGGCTGCAGGCGGCACCGCCGCCTTTATTGATGCCGAGCACGCGCTCGACCCGGGCTATGCCCACAAGCTCGGCGTCGATCTCGAAAACCTCCTGATCTCCCAGCCCGATACCGGCGAGCAGGCTCTGGAAATCGCTGACATGCTGGTGCGTTCCGGGGCGGTGGACCTCATCGTCATCGACTCCGTGGCCGCGCTGACCCCCAAAGCGGAAATCGAAGGCGACATGGGCGATTCCCACGTCGGTCTGCAGGCGCGTCTGATGAGTCAGGCGTTGCGCAAGCTCACCGCCAATATCTCCCGGACCAACACCCTGGTCATTTTCATCAACCAGATTCGCATGAAAATCGGGGTGATGTATGGCAGTCCGGAAACCACCACCGGTGGTAACGCCCTTAAATTCTACGCCTCCGTGCGTCTGGATATCCGCCGCATCGGCGCGATCAAGAAGAGCGACGAAGTGGTGGGTAACGATACCCGCGTCAAGGTGGTCAAGAATAAGGTCGCACCACCTTTCCGCGAAGCCGAATTTGCCATCTATTACGGTGAAGGCATCTCCCGACTGTCGGAACTGGTGGACCTCGGTGTGAAGTTCGACATCGTCGAAAAAAGCGGCGCCTGGTACAGTTACCAGGGCGAGCGTATTGGTCAGGGCAAGGACAATGCCCGCCAGTACCTCAAGGAGCATCCGGAACTGGCGGCCAATATCGAGCAGCGGATACGGGCAGCGGCAGCAGGACACCCTTTGGCCTTTGCCGAAGAGGTGGCAGAGCCCGCAGCGGTCGGCTAGTTGACGGCAGAACGCGGCGATCCCACCGCGCTGGCGCTACGGTTGCTGGCGCGCCGGGAGTATGGACGCCGGGAGTTGCGTGACAAACTGCTCCGTGCGGGATATGACGCGGGGGACGTGGCGCTGGCGCTGGAGGCGCTCGTCGCTGCCGGCTATCAGGATGATGCGCGTTATGCGGAAATGCTCACCCGTACCCGCGTGCGTCAGGGGCACGGGCCGTTGCGCTTGCGTCAGGACTTGCAGCGGGCAGGGGTGGAGGCTACCGCAGCCCTGGAGATTGACTGGCTGCAGCAAGCGCAAGCCGTCTGTCAGAAGCGTTTCGGCGACACGCCGCCGACGGACGCCAGAGATTATGCCCGGCGCGCTCGCTTTCTGGCGGGACGGGGATTTACCGGAGAGACGATTCGCCGAGTGCTGGGCGCCGGTAGAGAAAGGGATTTCTCTGCCGATTGACAGCGGGTGAGGGGCGGAGAAACCCCGCCCGGAGACAAAAACATTTTATCTTTACACAACGGAAGACCGATGCAAGCGCAAGCCATTCGCCAAGCTTTTCTGGAGTATTTTGTGGAACAGGGGCATCAGATCGTGCCCTCCAGTCCCCTGATTCCCCGTAACGATCCGACCCTGCTGTTTACCAATGCCGGTATGGTGCCCTTCAAGGACGTGTTTCTTGGCCTGGAAACCCGTCCCTACCGGCGCGCCGTTTCCTCGCAGCGTTGCATGCGTGCGGGTGGCAAGCACAATGATCTGGAAAATGTCGGTTACACGGCGCGGCACCATACCTTCTTCGAGATGCTGGGCAACTTCTCCTTTGGAGACTATTTCAAGCGTGAAGTGATCGGTTTCGCCTGGCGTTTCCTCACCGAACGTCTGGGCCTGCCGCCGGAAAAGCTCTGGATTACGGTATACGAAGAGGATGATGAGGCGGCCGACATCTGGCTGAACGAGATCGGTATCGATCCTGCGCGCCTCTCCCGCTGTGGCGAGAAGGACAACTTCTGGAGCATGGGCGACACCGGTCCCTGCGGCCCCTGTTCGGAGATTTTCTATGACCACGGCCCCCATATTCCCGGAGGCCCTCCGGGTAGTCCGGAGGAGGATGGCGATCGCTATATCGAAATCTGGAATCTGGTCTTCATGCAGTTTGACCGGGACAGCAGCGGCACCCTGACCCCGCTGCCAAAACCCTCCGTCGATACCGGCATGGGTCTGGAGCGTCTCGCGGCCGTGCTCCAGGGCGTACATAACAACTATGACACCGATCTCTTCAAGCCGCTGATTGCCGCAGCAGCCGCCATCAGCGGCAAAACGTATGGGAGCGATGCGGCGACGGACATCAGTTTGCGGGTGCTGGCGGATCACATCCGCGCCTGCAGTTTTCTTATCACCGATGGCGTCCTGCCCGCCAACGAGGGCCGCGGCTATGTGCTGCGCCGCATCATCCGCCGCGCCGTGCGTCATGGCCGCAAGCTGGGCATGGAGACGGTGTTTTTCCATCAACTGGTGGCGCCGCTGGTGGCGGAGATGGGCAGCGCTTTTCCTGAACTCACGCGGGCACAGCATGAAGTCGAGCGTGCTCTGGAGCGTGAGGAAACCCGATTCCGGGAAACGCTGGAGCGCGGACTCAGTCTGCTGGAGGAGGCTATTGCGGATCTTGCAGCGGGTGCCGCCATCCCCGGCGAGATCATTTTCCGGCTCGCGGATACCTTTGGCTTCCCTGTCGATCTAACCGCTGATATCGCCCGCGAGCGCGATCTGATCATGGATATGGCGGGCTACGAGGCGGCTATGGCGGAGCAGCGCAGCCGCTCCCGTGCCGCCTGGGCGGGCAGCGGTGAGGTCAAAACCGAGCGGGTGTACCACGATCTGGCCATGCGGCTGCCGGTTACCGAGTTCACCGGCTATTCGGCCTGTGCCGATGAGGGGAAGGTTGTGGCGCTGATCCGCGATGGTGAAGAGGTGGCCTTCCTCGAAGCGGGGGATATGGGTGTGGTTATTCTCGACCGGACGCCCTTTTATGGGGAGTCCGGTGGGCAGGCGGGAGACCGTGGCGAACTCCAGTCGAATGATGCCCTGTTCGCCGTGACTGACACCCAAAAGCCCATGGGTCACCTGCATGTGCATTTGGGGCGCGTGGAATCCGGGCGCCTGCAGATCGGCGATATGGTGGTTGCCAGCGTCGACGAAGTGGCCAGACGGGCGACGGCCGCACATCACTCCGCGACCCACCTGCTCCATGCCGCCCTGCGCAACATTCTTGGCAGCCATGTGCAGCAGAAGGGTTCGCTGGTCAACCCGGAGCGGCTGCGTTTCGACTTCAGTCAGCCGGAACCGGTGACGGCCGCACAGTTGCGGGAAATCGAGCGCGTGGTCAACGCCGCTATCCGTAATAATGTCGGCGCCGAAACCCGGATCCTGCCGGTCGCCGAGGCACAGGCCCTGGGTGCCATGGCCCTCTTTGGCGAGAAGTACGGAGACGAGGTGCGGGTGGTGCGCATGGGTGACTTCTCCATGGAACTCTGTGGTGGCACCCATGTGGAGGCGCTGGGCGATATCGGTGTTTTCAAGATCCTCAGCGAAAGCGGTGTGGCAGCGGGTATCCGGCGTATCGAAGCAGTCACCGGCGCGGTAGCGCTGGAGGCCATTCAGCGTGATGAAGAACGCCTGCAAGCGGCGGCGGGACTGTTGAAAGTTGCCCCTGCAGAACTGGACCAGCGTCTGGCGCAAACCCTGGAGCGCCTGCGCCAGTTAGAAAAAGAGCTGGAAAAGGTCAAGCGGGATGAAGCCGTCAGAGCGGGTGCCGGTCTTGCCGCAGAGGCCGAGGATGTGGGCGGAGTACCGGTATTGATCAGGCGCCTGGAGGGGATGGATGGCAAAGCCTTGCGCGATGCCCTGGATCGCCTGCGCAGTCAGTTACCGGATGGCGTCATCGTCCTTGCGGGTGTGGAAGGGGAGAAAGTGGCGTTGATTGCCGGAGTCGGCAAAGGATTGACTGGACGGGTTCACGCCGGAGAACTGGTAAATATGGTGGCACAACCGTTGGGCGGCAAAGGGGGTGGGCGTCCGGAACTGGCGCAGGCCGGGGCCGGCAATCCGGCGGCCTTGGATGCCGCCCTCAATGCCGCCCGCGACTGGGTCAGAGGCAAACTCGGCTAGTTTCGACCCTGCCACGATCCTTGTCAGTGAGGACCGTGGCCTTGGTCGTGACCGTTATGTCCCCGACCCGGTCCACCACGATCCTCCGGTCGCTGCGCAGGTCCGTGGCCTTCCGGTCCCCGAAAGGTGCCGGGTGGCCGCTGCTCCGGCCCACGATACTGTGGTTGCGGACGTTCCGCCGGACGGAAATGGCGCCACTGCGGGTCGCGATAATGGCGACGGGCATCGCGCTGGACGTTTTGCCAGTCGCGATAATTCCAGTGACGGAGCGCGGGTGGCGGCGCGGCGATGGGGCGCCATGGTCCGCGATAGCCCGGCCCGGCCCACCAGCGGTTACCGTAATAGTAATAGTAGCTTGAGCCCAGATAGAAAATGGGCTGAGGCACGCCATAGGCGGCATAAACTCCGAGGTTGCTCAACCAGATCATCAGGGGTGGCGTGGCGATCGCCATCGGCGGATAGCCCGGTGCCGCATAGATGGGTGGTGCCCCGACATTCAACTGTATGTCTACGGGGGATGCGCTGGCCCCGGTGACTGCCGTTCCGGCATACAGGATGGCGCCGGATACCAACCAGGCGATGTGACGCTGTTTCCCATTCATAAGGATGCTCCTCCAGACTTTTGTTTGGACCACATTGCTAAAGGTACCACCCCGGGTTCCTTCATGCACACCCGGATATCGTCGATGATCGTCGGCCAAAGAAGGGCCGCCAGTTCGCCGGGCGGCGGAAGGGAGGCTACATGGCCCGTTTCGATCCCGTAAATAAGCACCCGGGACGGCAGATCCTCCAGGGCGCGACCCAAGGCCAGGGCCTCGGCCACACCGAAGCCATGGCTCGACAGCAGCCCGGTGCTGTCGTCCAGTTCCAGCATATCCAGGCGCCGCACTGTGCCGGGCAGCGCGCCGCTGCGCATGGTGTCCAGGAGAATGGCCAGACGCGCGCCGCGCATGGCCGTGAGCAGGAGGCTGCCGGGGCGATCGCAGAGCGTGACGTGGACCACTCCCGCGGGGAAATGCCTGGGCAGGCCCGCCTGTTCCAGGGCCTCCGCGAGCCGCCAACCCAGATCGTCGCCCGCGACGGGCGAACCGATGCCGAGGATGCGGACCGGGTTCACCGCCGTTCCACCCGAACCTTCAGGAAATGGGTGGCGCAAGAGATGCAGGGATCGTAGTTGCGGATCACCATTTCGGCATGTTGGCGCAGGGTCTCGTCGTCCCGGTCCAGACCCAGGGTCTCCAGGGAGCGACGCAGGTCCGCCTCGATACGCGCCTGGTTCTGGCTGGTGGGCGGGACGATGCGGGCATGCAGCACCTGACCTGCGGCATCCAGATCGTAGCGGTGCCAGAGTAGACCGCGGGGGGCCTCCGTGCACCCGTACCCAATGCCGGAGCGCGGCACAGCGGGGACGAAGGGCGCCTCTGGCTCGGCGTAATCTTCCAGCAGGCGGCTGGCCTCCAGAAGGGCATAATGGATCTCTGCCGCCCGCGCGACAATGCTGTGGAACATGTTGCGGCTGGGAAAAGCGATGCCGGTACGCCCCAGGGCCTCCCGGACGGGTGTATGCAGGCGATCCAGATTGAGGTTGAGCCGCGCAAGGGGACCCACCAGGTAGGGGCGTCCGTCCAGCGCCGCATAGAGGGCGGTGGAGTGGGGTTCCTGATGCTCCCGGAAATGGCTTTCGTAGTCGGCGATGGGAATGTCCAGGCCGTCACTGGAGACGATGCGCCCCTCGTTCATGGGGTACTCATCCCGGTGGCGCAGGGCGACGCTGACAAAGTCCTGAGGGTCGTCGGGCAGGTTCAACGCGGCGGTCCAGGCCACCAGGGCCTCGGCCCCCGGCAGAGCGGCCCGCACCTGCTCCCGGAGTACCGCCACCTCCGCCCGGTTAGGCGCACGGTGAAAGCCCCCCACCCGGGCGCCCACGGGATGCACCGAGCGACCGCCGAAAAAGCGGATGATCTCATTGCCCAATGCCTGGAGGGCGAGCCCCCGGCGCACGACGTCGGGATACGCGCGCGCCATCTCGGAGACGCTGCTATAACCCAGGAAATCGGGCGCTGCCAGCAGATGGATGTGCAGGCTGTGGCTCTGTATCCACTCGCCGCAGTAGAACACCCGACGCATGGCCCGCACCCAGGGACCTGGTGCCAGGCCGAAGACGCCCTCGATGGCATGCACGGCGCTCATCTGATAGGCCACTGGGCAGATGCCGCAGATGCGTGCCACCATGTCCGGGATCTCCTGGTATTCCCGGTCTTCCAGGAACTTCTCGAAGAGTCGCGGCGGCTCGAAAATGCGCAGGCGCAGGGTTTGAATGCGCCCGTCATGCACTTCCAGGTCGAGGGCACCTTCCCCTTCCACCCGTGCCAGGACGGGCACGCAGAGGCTGATCTCACGGCTTTGAGTCATGGGCCTGCTCCCGCCAATGGCGGCCCGCCTCGGCAAAGGCCGGGGCGCCGCTGTTGATGAAGAGGAAACGCCGTGCGACGGCCTCCGGCACCAGGCCGAGTCCCTCCAACCGCCGCCCCAATGCCATGGCGTTGGGGTTTTCCGCCGGTCCATAGCAGGCGTAGCAATCGCGTCCGAAACGGGGGCACAGCGCCCCGCAGCCGGTGCGCGTCACCGGCCCCATGCACGGCAGTCCCTTGGCCACCAGTACGCAGACTGCCTGATGGCGTTTACACTCCAGGCAGACCTTGTCCTTTTCGAGCGCGGGTACGACCCCGAAAAGGAGGGCGCGCACCGCCCCCAGGACTTGGCGCCCGTTCACCGGGCAGCCCCACAGTTCCATATCCACCGGGACATGGGCGGCGATGGGGGTAGAGGTGGCCAGGCTATGGATGTGTTCGGGCTGGGCGTAGATCTCCGCAATCCAGCCGGGGCCGTCGGCCAGGTTGCGCAAGGCCTGGAGGCCGCCGGCGGTGGCGCAGGCGCCGATGGTGATGAGCCACCGGCTGTTTTTGCGGATTTTCTGGATGCGCTCCTCATCCTCGGACGTGGAGATGCTTCCCTCCACGAAGGCAATATCCACGACCGCATCCGGGTCCACGGGGCCGGCCTCGGCGAAGTGGACGATCTCCACCAGTTCGGCAAGCCGCAGCAGGTCTTCCCCCAGATTCAGGAAGGCCAACTGACAACCGTCGCAGGAACTGAACTTGTGCACCGCGAGGCGCGGTTTGCCAGTGGCCATGACGTCAAAACCCTCGCTCGCCCAGCAGGGCCTGGATCTCTGGGTAGGGGAAGACCGGGCCATCCCGGCAGACGAAGTTTCTCCCCATCTGACAATGGCCGCAATGACCGACGGCGCAGTGCATGCTGCGCTCCATGCTGAGCCACAAGTCCTCCCCCGCCACGCCGCGCCGCAGCAGCTCCTGCACGGCCGCCCGCATCATGGGTTCGGGGCCGCACATCATCACCAGTGCACCGGGATCGAACTGGGCGCGGTCGAAGAGAACCGTTACCGGCCCCACCTGTCCGAACCAGCCGGGGCTGCCCACGTCCGCCGCCAGTCCCACCTGGACATCGGGTAGCCGACTCCAGGCTTCGTACTGGTCGCGCCAGATGAGGTCGTCGGTATGCTTGACCCCTTGCAGGATGGTGAGGCGCCCAAAGCGTTCCCGCCGCCGCAGGATGTAGTGGATGACCGACACCACCGGCGCGCAGCCCAGCCCCCCGGTAAGGAGCACGATGTCCCTGCCTTCGGCCGGTTTCAGGGGCCAGCCCCGGCCGTAAGGCCCACGCAGGCCCAGGCGGGCGCCTTTCCCCAGGCGTGTCAGCCCTTGGGTGACCAGGCCTACGGCACGGATGGTATGGTCGATGAGGTGCCCATCTTCTGGATCGGAGACGATGGAAATGGGCACCTCGCCCACCCCGTACAGATAAACCATGTTGAACTGGCCCGGCTGAAAGCGATAGCTGGCCTGCATTTCCGGGTCGGTGAAGGCGAGGCGCAGGGTGAAGATGGTGGGGGATTCCTGAATGCGCTCCAGGATCTCGACCTCGTGGGGAAGGTAAGGATCAGGCATGATCCCCTCCACAGACGGCCGCCGCTTCCACGCTGATGTCGATGCCCGCCGGACACCAGGCGATGCAGCGTCCGCAGCCCACGCAGCCGGAGCGGCCATACTGGTCGTGCCAGCTCCCGAGCTTGTGGGTCAGCCACTGGCGGTAGCGCTGGCGGGTGTCGGCGCGGATGACGATGCCGTGGATAGCGCTGTGGCCTTCGGTGAAACAGGAGTCCCATTGCCGGGAATGGGTACTGCTCCGACCGTCCAGGGCAGGCTCCTCCGTCTCAGCGTGGCAGAAACAGGTGGGGCAGACGGAGCTGCAGTTGGTGCAGGACAGGCAGCGTTGGGCCACATCGTCCCAGCGGGGATGGTGCAGGTTGGCAAAGAGGTCATCCCGCAGATTGCGGGACGGCAGGGCGCGTTGCTGCGCCTGGGCGGCAGCAACGATCTCCCCGTCGGCGGCGGTCTGCTGGGCGGGATCCAGGGCCTGGAGGGGCAGTTGCCCGAGCAGTGCCTCGCCCTTGGGGCTTCCCGCCGTCGCAATGAAGCCCTCGTCGAGTTCCGCCAGGGCCAGGTCGAAACCCGACTCAGCCCGCGGCCCGTCGCCGGTGGATGCGCAGAAACAGGTGGCAGCGGGATGGGTGCAATGCACCGCCACCAGAAAAAGGTTCCTGCGCCGGGCTCCGTAATGGGGATCCGGGAAAGGCCCTTCCAGGAAGTGCCGGTCCTGCAGACGCAGGGCCGCGAGATCGCAGGCGCGCACCCCGATGACGGCGGTGGGCGGGGCTTCCGGTATCTCGGGGTGAAAGGTGATACATCCGTCACTCTCCGCAGCGCTGGTCCAGAGGACCTCGCGGGGGGCGAAAAGCAGCGGCTTGAGGGCCTGGGGACCGTTGGCCCAAGCGAAACAGCGTGGGTTCTCGTCGCGGTGGAGCCGATACGCACCCGGCTGCTGATGATCGTGGACCCCCCGCGGCAGATCGTCGATGCTGCCCAACTCTTCGTAGACAATGGCGCCGTCCCGCACCTTGGGACCCAGGCAGCGGTAGCCTGCCGCAGTCAAGGCAGCCAGCAGGTGCTGTAAGCGGGGGCGAGGAAGAAAACCGGGTGCGGCCATGGTGATGCAGACTCCCTGTCGCCGGTAGATGACAACATAGTATAGACGGAGTGCGCCGCATGAACCGCCAAGCAGATTACGGGTTGGTGCCGAGGCGCCACTCGGGCCATATGGTTTGCGGCTTGCGGTCGAGAATGGCGGCGTAGACAACCGTGTTGGTCAGTACGCTTTGCACATAGTGGCGGGTTTGCCGAAAGGGGATGTTCGCGGTGAAAATCGGACCCGCCCATGGGCCTGGTGGCGGTGTCCAGCGACCTAGCCAGCGTTGCGGTGCGCCGGGTCCGGCGTTGTAGGCCGCCGCAGCCAGCAGCTCGGAGCCACCAAAATGCTGTTGCTGAAGGCTCAGATAGTGCGAACCCAGGGTCAGGTTGCCGTCGATGCTGTGCAGATCGGCGGTGGCGGCGCCGGCGACATGGGTTTGCAGCCACCGGGCGGTGGCGGGCATCACCTGCATCAGGCCTTGCGCGCCGACGTCGGAGTGGATGCCGAACGCAAAACCCGATTCCTGTCGGATCAGGCCGGCAAGAAAGGCGCGGCGCAAGCCGGTTTGGGCTGCGGCGGCGCTGATTTCCTGTGCATAGGGAAGCACATAGCCTTGTCGCCAGTCTTTTCCACTGCGAATCAGGCTGCTGGCATGGATACCCAGCAGCCACGCCTCATGCTGAAAGGCCGTCCGGGCTGCGGCCTCGATTTCCGCTGGCCCGTTCAACCCCTTCAAAAACTGGTCCCATTCGGCAAGGGCGTCGAAATAGAGTCCGAGATGATAGAGTGTGATCGCGGTCCGCCCGGGAGCATTATTCACGGGAGTAACGCTCACTTCGATGGGTGCGGGCGGGTCGCCGGACTTCAGGATCAGTGGTTTGTTGAGCGTCGCCATGGCCAGTTGCCCGTAATAAGTCCACGGGGATTCCAGAGCCGCGAGCGCGGCATAGGCGGCTTGCGTCTGCCCATGCTGGAGTTGTGCGATCGCGGACCAGAATTGCCATTGCCGCTGCTGCCGTTGAACGGCACCCATCTGCCGGGTGGCCTGCTCCACCATGTTCCAGTCACCGTTGCGCAATGCTGTACGGACCATCCAGGCCAGCAGTCGGGGCCGGGGGTGGAACTGCGGATCGGCCGCGTAGGCCTGGGCATACCAGTGTCCGGATTCGGAACGAAAGGATAGCGTGGCATGATAGGCAGCGTTGTACAGCAGCAGAGATTTATCGGCAGAATCCAGGACATCCAGGGTTTGCACAAACCGTGCGGCGTCTGCGGGATGGATGGCAGCGAGGCGCAGGAGGGCGAGCACCAGTAAATGGGCCTGACCGGCTGGCCAGTTGCCGGTACCATATTGCTGAATCTGCTGAGAGATCCACGTAGCCGGTGTCGTTACCGTCTGCGCAAGCTGGCCGGATTGCGGCGGAGGCAAAAACGATGCAAAGCGCAGCGCGGCGCTGAAGGCCGAGGCCTCGTACATTTGCTGCAGGCGATGCCACAGCTCGGACGTCGTGATTTGCCCTTGTGCCAGATAGACACGCGCCATGGCGTTGCAGGCCTGATCGTTCGCCGGAGCACTGCTCCAGAGGAAATAGGGGGCAACTACCATGCTGGTGCGCAGCAGCGGGTCGCGCGCAGCATCGCAGCGCAAGGAGATCAAATCAGGAGGGCTGCCAGCCTGATACACTTGGGTGAAGTCCGGCCAGTCCTTGCGGCGCGCGAGTTCCAGCAGCCATTGCCGGCGCAGCAGATGGTGCGCCACCCCCCCCGGATAGTGCAGGGTATAGCGCTGGTATTGGCGCTGGGTCATGATGTTGAGGCGGGGTTGCAGAGCCCAGTACCCTACCCATGGTCCCATGTAGGTATTTTCCAATTCAGGCAGTGCATCGGCGGCAGGGCGGTAATCGCCCTGAGCGAAAGCGGTTGCTGCCGAGTTCAGGAGTTGTTCCTGAGCGGCACTGAGGATGCCCGCCGTCGCTACGGATGTTCCGCAACCCATCCACAGCACCAGCGACACCAGGACCGCCGCGGGACGGGAGGAGCGTACTCTCAGGGTCGCCTTAAACGCGGCCATCGGCGCTGCTGCCTGATGAACGTCGCAGGGCGGCACCCCCGACGATGAAATGGTGCCATCGGTCCGCTGTCTGTGCTGTCTGCATACGCCTTGACCCCCCGGAGCTTGCTGAAGAACATCATGCCACCAAGTGTGCCGTTCAGGAAGCACTGCGGCTTCTACCTCAGCGCAAGACTTCCGGTAGCGGCGCGAGCAGCGAAGCCAGATCGTCGGGGCCGAAACGGAGCTTTTCTTTTTGCGTTTTCTCCAGCACGCCGGCGGCGAGAATGGCCTTTTTCTCCTGCAGGGCCAGGATTTTTTCTTCAATGCTCCCGGCAACGATCAGCTTGTAAACAAAAACCTGACGTTTCTGGCCGATGCGGTGAGCGCGATCAGTGGCCTGATTTTCGGCGGCGGGGTTCCACCACGGGTCATAGTGAATCACGGTGTCCGCTGCCGTGAGGTTGAGACCGACGCCGCCCGCCTTGAGGCTGATCAGAAAGAGTGGCACTTCACCGCGCTGAAAGCGGTCGATGGGCGTCTTGCGATCCTGGGTGCTGCCAGTGAGCAGCACGTAAGGGATATGCATCTTGTCGAGGCCTGCACTGATCAGGGCGAGCATCTCGGTGAATTGCGAAAACAGCAGAATCTGGCGACCTTCCGCCAGCAACTCCGGAATCATCCCCATGAGCAGGGCGAGCTTGGCGCTGTCCTGTACCTTTCGCGCCTTTTCACTCTTGAGCAGGCGCGGGTCACAGCAGACTTGGCGGAGTTTGAGCATCGCGTCCAGGATGACGATCTGGCTGCGCTGAAAACCCTTGGCGGCGATTTCCTGGCGGATCCGTTCGTCCATGGCGCTGCGTACCGTCTCATAAAGATCGCGCTGCGCCCCTTCGATATCCATGGGGCGGATAATGATGGTCTTCTCGGGGAGTTCCTTGGCGACATCCTCCTTGCGCCGACGCAGAATGAAGGGGCGCACCCGACGGGCCAATAAATCCAGACGCTCAGCATCTCCGTGGCGCTCGATGGGGCCGCGCCAGACCCGTTGGAAACTGCGCCGGTCGCCGAGAAAGCCCGGCAGAAAGAAGTCGAATTGTGCCCAGAGTTCGCCGAGATGATTTTCAAGGGGGGTGCCAGTGAGGGCAAGCCGATGCCGGGTTGGAATCTCACGGATGGCTTCGGCGGCGCGGCCCTGCGCGTTCTTGACCATCTGTGCCTCATCGAGAATCAGCAAATGAAAGTGCTGATTTCTGAGCGTTTCGACGTCCCGCCAGATCAGCGGGTAGGTAGTGAGAATCAGGTCATTGTCAGGTATCTGGGCGAAACGGCTGCTGCGCTCTTTGCCGTGCAGGGAGAGCACTCGCAGGTCAGGAGTGAAGCGTGCCGCCTCTTCCCGCCAGTTGTGAATCAGTGAAGTGGGCATGACGATCAGGGCGGGATCCGTCAGGCGGCCACTTTCTTTTTCCAGCAGCAGATGGGCGAGGGTCTGGGCGGTTTTGCCGAGACCCATATCGTCCGCGAGAATGCCGCCCAAATGATGCTCGCGCAGGAATTGCAGCCAGGCAAGCCCGTCCTGTTGATAGGCGCGCAGGGGGAGGGCAAAACCTGTGGGCAGTGGGACGGGGGGGATCTCTCCGTTTTGGGGCAAAGATCTAGCCAGCGCACGCACGGCATCCATCCCCTCACTGCGCCACTGGCTGTCGTCCACCAACCGGGCGAGGCGGGGCGCGTCAAAGGCGGACATCCGCAAAGGCCCCCCGGCGTCCAGGCTGAACAGATCGATAAGGGTCCCGACCAGAGGTTTCAGGCGATCCGCCGTGGTCTGGATGGGCACGCCCGCCGGGGTGTGCAGATGGATATACTCATCATCGGGAATGGTACCCAGACCGCCTGGATTCAGCCAGCGCGAATCACGGGCGAAGAGGGTGCCGAGCAGGGGGGGCAGCGCCAGCCGCTTGCCGTCCACCACGATGCCGACATCGAGGCCCAGCCACCCTTCCTCGGCACCATCCACCTGTACATCCCATTCATCCACCTGCAGGAAGTAGTGACGGAAGCCATCGGGCCAGCGCACCTCCCAACCCTGCTCGCGGAGGGTCTCGACGCCCGTTGACATGAACCCGTTCCAGTCGGCTTCGCTGTCCAGCCCGTAGATGAGATGAGGCAGCGGCGACAGACTGTGGAAAAGGCCGGCACTGGCCGCTTTCAGGCCTGTTTTTCCGAGTGCCTGCAGTGCCTGTTTTTCGGCTGTCCTGTCGCGTTTTATCCGAACCATCTCACCATTGTCGAGGGTCTGGATGGCACTGTCGTCATCCACGGCAACGCGTGCGGGACCATACACCAATGTGGGCTGCGCATAATCAAAGCGGCAGGTAGGACTCCATTGGCCGGGATAGTTGCGGTGCGCCTGAATACCGAGGAGGGCCAGAGTGTCGCACCAAAGCAGCGCTTGCAGAGGCGCTTCGATCTCCCGTAAGCCCTGTCCGGGGTCGGCCACGGGCGCGGGGAGACCAGGCACCGCTTGCTCCAGCATCTCGCGCAAAAGAATGGCTTCTTGCGCATTGAGGGGCGGGGCTTGCAGCAGATCGCGCAGGACCGTGGTCGGCAGGTCCGTCTCGATCGGGCCGATGTCCCCCGTTTCCCCATCCAGGTACCAGGTCGCATCCAGGTGCAGGAAGCTGGTAGCGGGCGGGGTGGTTTCCAGTGTCGGATATTGTTCCCCGCCCCTGCTGATCTTCCAGACCAGCATGCCAGGCCGGTTATCACCGAGTCGCAGGGACGGATTGGCTGGCGAATTGGCGAAGAGGCGTCCGGTACCGGCGAGTATGGCGAGAGCTGCGGCACCGTGGCGGGGGCCGAGATCGAATTCGCCGGTCTGGCTGGCATAGGGGTCTTCCAACAGCAGACGGCGCAGGGCACGCTGGTCCGCCTCGTCGATGAAGCTCGGCGGGCGGCGCAGGGCGCCTTCGAAATTGTACCAGGGGGTGAGACCGGTACATTCTCCGTTTTTGTTCAGGCGGGCCTTACGACAACTGAGAACTGGACCGTGATGATGTCGGCTGTTCAGTTCCAGCAGCCAGTACAGGGTATGAGTGGTAGTCGGCGGCTTGGGTTTGGGCGGATCCAGATGCGAGCGCAGCTCGCTCAGCCATTGCATCACATGCGGACGCAAAGCCGGGGCCGGCGTCGGCGCCGTGTGGCTACGACCGGCCAGCAGCGCGAGGAGCACCGCGGTGACGTGTTTGCAGCGACTGCCTACCGGGCAGGTACACAGGGTTACCAGATGCCCTTGGCTGAGGTGGATGTCTACCCGGTATGGCGTACGTGCCGTGCCCTGCACCAGGGCACTGAGGTCGGTGCTGCCACGCTGCTCCAGATGGCTGATGGACTTCTGGTAAGGTTGGGCTTTGCGAATCTCCAGATCCCCCACCCATCTGCGGATATCTTCGTAACCGTACGTCCCCAGCGTGGGCATCGCACTGGCATCGCGGTGCCAGTTCATCCAGTCATTATTGGTAGGCATGGGTGTGCTCGGTGTTTTGATGATATCGGGAAATGCACCGGGGCGATGCCGCCGTGCAAACCGCCTATGGTACACAGTCGGGGGGTAGGAGGGGAAGCGGTTCGGGGTGGTCTACCGGTATCCTCGCCAGCGCCTTGCCGTTATCATGAGCGGAACGGCACACATGGAGAGGGCAGAAGATGGTGGCTTTTGGCACGAGTGGGTTGCGGGGTCTGGTGGTGGATCTGTCGGATAAGGTCGTTTATGTGCATACCCAGGCCTTTCTGCGCTATCTTGCGGAAATCGGCGAGTTTCACGCCGGGGATGCGGTGATACTGGGCGGCGACCTGCGACCCAGCACGCCGCGGATGCTGGCCGCGGCCTGGGCCGCGGTCCTCGCGGGGGGCGGGCAGCCCCGTTTCGCCGGATACCTTCCCTCGCCGGCGTTGGCGTTTGCGGGATTGGCGGTGGGAGTACCATCCCTGATGGTCACTGGCAGTCATATTCCGTTTGATCGCAATGGCATCAAATTCAACCGCCCCCATGGGGAATTGATGAAGGCCGATGAGGCCGGGATCCTGCGTCAGGATATGACGGTGGATACGGCCCTTTTCGACGCCGCGGACGCGCTGCGCAAGCCAGCCGTTTTGCCCGCCGCCGACCCGCACTGGCTGGCGCTCTATCAGCAGCGTTACCTGGACTTTTTCGGCACGGACAGTCTTGCCGGATGGCGACTGGGCGTCTACCAGCACTCCGGCGTCGCCCGTGACCTGCTGGTGACACTGCTGGAGTCGCTGGGTGCGGAGGTGCTGCCCCTGGGCCGCTCCGCGGATTTTGTGGCCCTGGATACCGAGGCCCTGCGCCCCGAAGACACGGTTCTGGCGCAGCGCGCAGTGGCTGAGTACCATCTCGATGCGCTCCTGACCACGGACGGCGACGCCGACCGTCCCATGATTGCTGATCATGAGGGCCGCTGGTGGCGTGGCGACGTGCTGGGGATACTAACTGCCCATGCCTTGGGCGCCCATACGGTAGTCACGCCGGTAAGTAGCAACACGGCGCTGGAGTTGTCCGGCTTTTTTCCGGAAATCCTGCGCACCAGGATCGGTTCCCCTTATGTCATCGAGGCGATGCAGGCCGCGTTGCAGGAGGGATTGATGCCCGTCTGCGGGTATGAGGCCAACGGCGGTTTTCTGCTGGGCAGCCCGCTTACCCGTGATGGCCGCACCCTGGCGCCCCTTCCCACCCGCGACGCCATCCTGCCCATGCTGACGGTGCTTGCGGCGGCGCAGGATCGTGGCGTCCCCCTGGCAGCCTTGCTGGCCGATCTGCCACCCCGTCATACCGCCAGTGACCGTTTGCAGAACTTTCCATCGGCGCTGAGCCGGCGCCACCTGGATACTTTTCGCGGTGACGACAAGGCGGCCAATCTCGTGGCCTTCAATACGGCCTTTGGAGAAATTGCGGGTGCCGCGCAGCACATGGATCTGACGGACGGCATCCGGGTGACCCTCGCGCCGGGCGGCATCATTCATCTGCGACCTTCCGGCAATGCGCCGGAACTGCGCTGCTATACGGAGGCCGATAGCCCGGAGCAAGCCGAGACCATGCTGCGGAAGGCCTTAGAGGTCATGAATGGCTGGCGGGCCTGAGCGGCGGATGCGGCGCATCTTTTTTCCGCGCATCTGGTGGGTGTACATCGGCACCGGGCTGCTTATTGCGGATCTGCTGCTGATGGTGCTGCGCTATCTGGGCGTGGTGTTCAAAACCAACGCCGTGGCGGAAATGGCGGTCCACCACGGCACCGATGCCCAGGCGCAAAGTCTGCTGCGTCTGGCAGACGTGCTGAATGCGGTTCACTGGAAATGGATCGGCGAAATTTTTCTGGTCGGAATTGTTTTGCTGCTTATCGGTATATGGAAACCCTTTTACCGGAAAAAATAAACCCGCCGATCTTCACCCCATGCCCTGGCTGCGCAGATAATCCTCATAGGTGCCCTTGAAGTCCTGAATGCCCCGCGGAGTGAATTCGATGATGCGGGTGGCCAGGGAAGACACAAACTCTCGGTCATGGCTGACAAAAAGTAAGGTTCCGTCGTATTTCTCCAGGGCCGAATTGAGAGACTCGATGGATTCCATATCCAGGTGGTTGGTCGGCTCATCGAGAATCAGCACATTGGGTTTCTGCAGGGTGAGTTTGCCGAAGAGCATTCGCCCCTTTTCGCCACCGGAGAGCACCTTGACCGAACGATTGACCTGGTCCTGCCCGAAGAGTAGGCGGCCCAGCACGCCGCGGATCACCTGGTCATCATCGCGCTCACCGCGCCACTGGCACATCCAGTCGAAAAGCGTCATATCCTCCGCAAATTCGGGGGCATAATCCTGGGCGAAGTAACCGATACGCGCATTCTCCGCCCATTTTATTTCGCCGGCATCGGTGGTCAATTCGCCCACCAGGCAACGCAACAAGGTGGTTTTGCCCAGACCATTGGAGCCGATAATCGCAACCCGTTCGCCCGCTTCGACATGCAAGCGCAGTTTATGAAACAGGCGCAGATCGCCAAAGGATTTGCTCAGGTCCTTCCCATCCAGGGCATTGCGATAGAGTTTGCGTTCCTGATGAAAGACCAGATAGGGATTTTGCCGACTGGAAGGCTTCACTTCTTCAAGCTGGATTTTCTCTAACTGACGGGCGCGGGAAGTCGCCTGCTTGGCCTTGGAGGCATTGGCGGAGAAGCGACTCACAAAGCCTTGCAACTCGGCCATCTTCTCCTTTTTCTTGTCATTGTCGGCGAGCAATTGATCCCGCACCAGGGTTGAAGCCTGCATATATTCATCATAATTGCCGGGATAAATGCGTAACTCGCCATAATCCAGGTCAGCCATGTGGGTACAGACGCTATTCAGAAAATGGCGGTCATGGGAGATGATGATGACGGTGCTGTTGATGTTGCTGATGAGTTCTTCCAGCCACTGGATGGTATGAATGTCGAGGTTATTGGTCGGCTCGTCCAGCAGCAGAATATCGGGGTCGGCGAAAAGCGCCTGCGCCAGCAATACTCGCAGTTTCCAGCCGGGGGATACCGCCGACATCAATCCGCTGTGCTGCGCCAGCGGAATACCCACACCACTCAGCAACTCCCCGGCCCGGGACTCGGCCGCGTAGCCGCCCAACTCGGCAAACTCCACCTCCACATGCGCCACCGCCATCCCTTCTTCGTCGGTCATCTCCGGCAGGGCATAGAGGCGATCGCGTTCCTGCTTGATGCGCCAGAGCTCGGCGTGACCCATGATCACCGTGTCCAGTACGGTACAGTCTTCAAAGGCAAACTGATCCTGCCGCAGTTTGCCGAGACGCTCGCCGCTGCTCAGGCTGACGTGTCCGGAGCTGGGCTCCAGATCGCCGCCGAGAATCTTCATCAGCGTCGTCTTGCCGCTGCCGTTGGCACCGATAAGGCCATAGCGGTTGCCATTGCCAAACTCGACGGAGACGTTTTCAAAGAGGGCCTTGGCCCCGAATTGCATGGTGAGGTTGGCGGTGCTGAGCAAGATTGACTCCGAAAGGGCGGCAAACGAGGGCTGATAACGGGCGCGATGATAGCACTGATTCGCTTGGCGCGTCCTACCCTTCGTGGCGTAAGGTGGTGGACTAACTTGACAGATTCACTCAGCTTCCCGTACCTTGCCCAGTGAATCGTTATAAACGCTAGGGGCGTCCACGTCGTGGGCTGAGAGGTACCCTTGGAACCTGATCCGGGTCATGCCGGCGTAGGGAAGCGCGACTGCAGCATGCCTGTCCGCATCTTCCGCCCGCATCCTGATTTTGTTCCGCAGCAATCGGATAAATTTTTAGGAGGAATGACTGATGGCTACCCGTCCCACGGATATGGTGAATACTATGCAGGACGCAGCGGTAACCTGCGGCCCGATTCCCGGCTCACACAAGCGTTACCTCGGTGGCGTGCGTTTCCCGGAATTGCGCATCCCCTTGCGGGAGATTCCGCAGAACGACTCCCGGAGGCGGGACGGCAGCCTCGAAGTCAATCCCGCCATCCCGGTCTATGATTGCAGCGGTCCCTACACCGACCCCGACGTGGTCATCGATATTCATGCGGGCCTGCCCGCGATGCGCTGGCAATGGTCGCCGACGGATACCGCCATAGAAAGCCGCCCCGAGCCCAGTTCCGCCTACGGTCGCGCCCGTCTGGCGGATGTCCGCACGGCGGATCTGCGTTTTCATCATCGCCGCGAGATTCGCCGGGCGGCCAACGGCGGCAACGTCTCCCAGATGCACTATGCGCGGCGCGGTATCATTACCCCTGAGATGGAGTTCGTCGCCATCCGTGAGAATCAGGGTTTGGAGCAACTGCGTGCCAGCCATCCGGCGCTGTTCCGCGCCCATCGCGGCGAGTCCTTCGGCGCGCAGATCCCCGATACCGTTACCCCGGAATTCGTGCGCGACGAAATCGCCCGGGGCCGCGCCATCATCCCCGCCAATATCAATCACCCGGAACTGGAGCCGATGATTATCGGCCGCAATTTCCTGGTGAAGATCAATGCCAATATCGGCAACTCCGCGGTCAGCTCGTCCATTGCCGAAGAAGTGGAAAAAATGGTCTGGTCGATTCGTTGGGGCGCCGACACGGTCATGGATTTATCCACCGGTAGGCACATTCACGAAACCCGCGAATGGATTATCCGCAATAGTCCGGTACCCATCGGGACCGTGCCGATTTATCAGGCCCTGGAAAAGGTCGATGGGAAGGCCGAAGACCTCACCTGGGATTTGTTCCGGGATACGCTTGTGGAGCAGGCGGAGCAGGGCGTCGATTATTTTACCATCCATGCCGGTGTGCTGCTGCGTTATGTCCCGCTGACGGCGAATCGTCTTACCGGCATCGTGTCGCGCGGCGGTTCCATCATGGCCAAATGGTGCCTCGCGCACCATCAGGAGAGCTTTCTCTATACCCATTTTGAAGAAATCTGCGAGATCATGAAGGCCTACGACGTGAGCTTCTCCCTCGGCGATGGCCTGCGTCCCGGCGCGCTGGCCGACGCCAATGACGAGGCACAGTTCGCCGAGCTGCACACCCTGGGTGAACTCACCAGGGTCGCCTGGAAGCACGATGTGCAGGCCATGATCGAAGGCCCCGGCCACGTCCCCATGCAACTCATCAAGGCCAATATGGAGGAGGAGCTACAGCACTGTTTCGAGGCCCCGTTCTACACTCTTGGACCGCTGACCACGGATATTGCCCCCGGCTATGACCACATTACCAGCGCCATCGGCGCCGCCCAGATCGGCTGGTACGGCACCGCCATGCTCTGCTACGTCACGCCCAAGGAGCATCTTGGCCTGCCGGATAAAAATGACGTGCGGGAAGGGGCCATCACTTACAAGATTGCCGCCCATGCCGCCGACCTGGCCAAGGGGCATCCCGGCGCACAAGTGCGGGATAACGCCCTGTCCAAGGCGCGTTTTGAGTTCCGCTGGGAAGACCAGTTTCACCTTGGACTGGACCCTGAAAAAGCGCGGGAATATCACGATGAGACCTTACCCCAGGAAGGCGCCAAGGCGGCGCACTTCTGTTCCATGTGCGGTCCCCATTTCTGCTCCATGAAAATCTCCCAGGATTTGCAGGAATACGCGCAAACCAAGGGTGAAGACATCGAGACGGCCCGACTGGAAGGTCTGCAGGAAAAGGCAGAGGATTTCAAGCGGCTGGGGAAGAATGTCTACCTCAGATAACCGTGTCGGGATCCAGGACTGTCAGCCAAATATTCCCCATACCCCCGCCAGGATGGCGGGGATGGCCAGCGCCAGATTGATACCAGAAATCAGCCTGATCTGTCCGGCGGCCCGGGCGGCCAACGGCCAGTCGCCAGCGGCGATGGCCCGCCCCATGCGCAGGAATGGCACGAAGAATACAAACAGGGCTAGTATCACCATCAGGGTGCCGAGTGTCACCATGATCCGCATCGCCGTAGGGAGCGCGGTAAATCCGCCGTATACATACACCATCCAGTAGCCGGTAATCACCAGTGCCGCACCAGCCACCCATACCCAGGCAAAGAAGGGGCGAAAAATCTGGTAGAGTAATTTGCTGCGTTCTGCCTCGCTGGCTATGTTACGGCGCAGAACCGGAACGATAAAAATATCGAGCAGAAAAATTCCGCCAATCCAGGAAACCACTGCGGTGATATGGAAAAACTGCAATACCGTAAGCACGCTCATTCATTCACCCAAGTAATATGCGGCCCAAATACTTCGCCAGGGATAATACCGTCAGCGTCGGGGGTAAACCCCAGGATTCGGGGATCACCGACGCATCACAGACATGGAGATTGAGGACGCGACAGGATAGCCGCTCATCCAGCAGTTCGCCCAGACGCACGCTGCCGCCGGGGTGCGCGGCCAGCCAGGGCGAGAAGAATACCCGTCTACCGCCCGCCGCCCGGAGGATATCGGCAGCCAGTCCCACGCCGTTGTGCATGCGATTTTTATCGGCTGCGGAAAAATGTCGCCAGACGCGCCCGTCGGCGTTGATTTCACCACTGATTTCATCGCGGATTTTGACCATGATCATCATACTATGCCGGTAATGCGCAAGCATGTCGACTCTGCCGGCTGCCCACGCAAAAGCGCGATAAAAATTGGGTGGAACGGTCATATCCGTCAGCATGTAACCGGCTTCCCGATCTACAAACCCCGCCGACATGGGGAGTTCTGTCTCCCGGTGCCCGTCTTCCTGGTTCAGCGCCACACCAATGCGCAAAGGATCGCAGAAAAATCCCCGCCCCGCCTCGCGGATCCCGCTGCGCTGCAAAATTACGGGGCTTGCCACACCACCCGCCGACAGAATGACCGTCCCCCCCATGAACCGGCGTAACTGCCCGTTCTGAAGGGCCTCCACGCCCACCGCGCGCCCACCCTGAAAAAGCACCCTGTTCACCTGGATACCGGTCTCCAGTTTGCCGCCCAGTTGCTTTGCCTGCGCCAGCAGCGACGCCGCAGACCAGAAAGCTGCTGGTGGGCAGCCCCCATGGCCGCAGAGTTCCTGATAAATCATTTTCGGCAGCGCCCGCCAGGGAAGTCTCAAAGCGCGTGCCGCGCTGGCGATGTGTTGTACTGCGGGACCCAGAAGCGGCGCCTCCAGGGGCTGGTGCGGTAGTTCTGCAAGGACAGCCGCCAAATCCTGCGCCATTTCCACGCCATAGCGGGAAAACATCTCCAGGGGAGGAGAGACGGCCGTGTGGTAGAAAACGGTGGAACCACCCCCAACCCGCATGCCACGGAGCAGGGCAACCCCCGGCGCGACATATAATGCCTCCTTGCGGCGCCAGAGCTTCCATAAATTCGGCGCTGACGCCGGGGTTTCTCCGCCCCGTTCCAGAATCCGCACGCTAGCCCCGGCGCGCGCCAGGTCTCTGGCCAGCATGGCGCCGGCAGGTCCGGAGCCGGCAATGATCACATCGGATGCGGACATTTTGGTGAGTATTCTCCGAAGATGAACGTTATCCCCAGCGTGACAGCCAGGCGATGAGCAACTGCGTCCAGCGTCCGTAAGGGGGGCGCACCCATTCGCAGGCGCTCAGACGATTCTGCCTGAAGACGCCCTGGTAGTGCGAGAGGCGTTGAAACCCATAAATACCACGATACTGGCCTATACCGCTCAGCCCGATACCGCCGAAAGGAATACCGGGTTGTGCGACATGGAAAATGGTGTCGTTGATGGTGAGGCCCCCTGCGGCAATTCCCTTGCAGTGCCGCAGGGCGCGCCGCTGATCTCGGTCGAAATAATACAGCGCCAGAGGGGCGGGGTGGTCCCGCACATAATCCAGCGCCTCCTGGATGTCATCGTAGGTCAGAATCACCAGGATCGGCCCGAAGGTTTCTTCTTCCAGGATTTTCATGCCGGGCCGCACATTCCAGAGCAGTGTGGGCGGGAAGGGCCGCTGTGCGCCATCGGGCCATGCGGGTGCTGGCGAGGGCTGCCATAGTAGCGCTCCTTTCCCCCGGGCATCCTGCAGCAGGCCATCCAGACGTTCCCACAGCCGCCCGTTGGGGATGCTGGTATAGTCCGGGTTGTCTGCCCAGTGGGGATAGAGCGATAAGGTGGCCGACTGCGCCCGCGCGATAAAAGCATCACACTGATCCGTCGCCACCAGGCAATAGTCGGGGGCGATGCAGGTTTGCCCGGCATTCACCAGCTTGCCCGCCATGATGGATCGGGCCGCGGCGGCCAGGGGATAGTCACGCTGGATAATGGCCGGACTCTTGCCGCTCATGGACAGTGTCACGGGCACCAGATTCCGCGCGGCGGCACGGGCGATCACCCGCCCGGTACGGGTGGCTCCCGAAAAAATCAGGTGATCGAAAGGCAGCCCGGGGAACGCGTGATCCACATCCGGTGATCCCTGGACCAGCGCAATGGTATCCTCAGAGGTCACATCGCGCAGGGTCTGTGCCAATAACGTCATAGCCTGAGGCGCCAGACGCGGCCCTTTGAGAATCGCCCGATTCCCTGCGGCGATAGCGGAGATCAACGGCAGCAGGGTCAGGAGCAAGGGATAATTCCAGGCGCCGATAATGCCGACGACACCCACGGGTTGCGGAATGATCAGGCTGCGGGCCGGCAGGAATGGCCAGCGGGTATGCACGGCGCGTGGACGCACCCAGTTCCTGAGATGCCCGAGCACGTAGGCGATCTCCGCCTGCAGGGGATAGATTTCATAGATTTCCGTTTCGCGGAGGTGGCGTCTGCCGAAATCCCGGGCGATGGCTTCGCTGAGCGCCGTGCCGTGTTGCCGCAGCATCTGCGCCAGGGCCCGCAGCAGCGCTTGGCGTTGCCGGTAGTTGAGGGCGCCATTTTCCCGAAGCGCCGATTTTTGCGCAGCCAGCAATTCGTCCACAGTGCGCAATGGAATTCCTTATGAATAAAAAGGGGCCCGAAGGCCCCCGTGACGATACCACGTTTAGCGGAACCGTTTTCTGGTGTAAAGGTAAGCAAAACCTGCCAGACTAAAGTAAACGAACGGCAGAAAGAAGATGAAATCTTCCAGATCTACATAATGCATAGACATCTCCTTGTTTCCTAATGAGTGGAACCCTGCTTTCGCTGCTGTTCTTCATCCTGTCTGTCAAACATGATAGCACCTGCAGCAGAGATAAGGACAATCATGGTGGTACCCACCAGCCAAGCAAAGTACCAGGGGCCGTAGTCACCGGTAATCACCGCCAGAAAAAGGGACAACACCATGACGGCCGCCAACCCGATAAATGTGAGCAAATTTTTCATGTTCGCCTCCTCTTAATAAGCGTGGTCGTCTTGCGTGTCGGGCGCCGCCACCTTACCGCGCATCACCCGGAAACACCAAGTGGTGTAACTGATGATGATGGGCAGGAAAATCAGGCCGAAGATGGTCATCCAGACCAGATTGTACTCGCTGCCGGTGCCGTTCCAGACCGTGAGGCTCTGGTCCGGGTTGTCCGTGGAAGGCATCAGGAAGGGGAACATGGAAGTGCCCACCGCACCGATCACGCCGATCCATGCCACTGCACCCATCCACCAGCCGAGAACGGGCTTGTTGGCGCGCAGTGCGAGCACACCCAGGACCATGCCAGCCAAACCCAGCAAGGGCACCAGCCAGAGAATGGGGTGGGCGGCATAGTTGGCCATCCACGCCCCGTTCGCGAGGGCGACCGTCTGGCCGCTGACCGGGTTCGCGGGCATGCCCGGATCACCGCTGATCAGTTGGAAGCCCTTCATGCCGGACACCATGAAGCCACCGATAACGAAGATCACCAGCGCCGCAATACCGCCGACGCTGGCGTAATTCCGTGCCCGGTCATACAGCGCACCGCTACCGCGTATCATGAGCATGGTGCCGCCCTGATAGATGGCCAGGCTCAGCGACAGCACGCCGCAGAGAATCGCAAAAGGATTCAGCAGATACCAGATGAAAGATTCGGTCTGGTAATACTGGCCGTCCCAGCCGAAGTGAAAGCCGACGCCTTCCAGAATATTCCCCATGGCAGCCCCGTAAACAATCATGGGCAGGGCACCGGAAATGAGAAAGACCCAGTCCCAGGAATCGCGCCAGCGATGACTGGGCACCTTGGAACGGTATTCAAAGGCGACGGGACGCATGATCATGCTGAACAGCAGGAGAATCATGACGATGTAGAAGACCGAAAAAGACGTCGCATAGAGGCTTGGAAAGGCCGCGAAAATCGCGCCACCGCCAAGAATGAACCACACCTGGTTACCATCCCAGTGCGGGCCAACGATGTTCAGCGCTTCGCGGCGTTCGCCGTCGGTTTTGCCGACAAAGCGCATCAGAGCGCCAACGCCCATATCCATACCGACCATGATAGCGAGGCCCATCAACAGGATTCCCAGAATCAGGAACCAGAATATCTTTAAATATACGTAAGCATCCATCTTGTGCTCTCCATTCAGTCGGGGGGTAAATCAACCCCCCTTGATTCATCACGCTGGCGTTACTTGCGATCCATGCTGGGTTTGGCAAACACCGGCTGACCCGCCATGCCGCCACCCGCAGGCGCAGAACCGTGATCATGATGATCATCCTGCGGACCCAGACGGGCGTATTTGAACATCAGGTAGAGCTCCGCCGCGATGAAAGAGCTATACAGCAGGGTGAACCCGATAAGCGAGAACACCATGTAGCCGACGCTGTGGGTGGAGGCGGAGACGAAGGTAGGTAGCCAGCCAAATACCGTCCATGGCTGACGACCATTTTCGGCGGTGATCCAACCGAACTCACAAGCTACCCAAGGCAAGGGAATACTCCACATCGCCAGTTTCAGCAGGGTGGGGTGTTTCTCGATTTCGTTCTTCAGGCTGAAATAAGCCGCGAAAGCGAAGAGCACCAGCATGAAGAAGCCTGCAGCGACCATCAGGCGGAAGGCCCAGAACTCCACCCAGACATTGGGGATGGTATCCTTCGCCGTCTTGTCCAGAACGCTGGGCAGATTGGTGGCGTTGATCTTCTTGAGGTCCTGATCAGGCGCAAACCGCATGGCCAGGAAACCATAACCCATGTCGTTTTCGTACTGCTTGAAGGTGGCCAGTGCCTGGGTATTGCTGTGATCCAGGTTGTACTCCTTCAGTGCGATCATCGCCTTGATGCCATTGGCAATTTTTGGCTTGGCTTCCTGCTCCAGCTGGATGATGCCGGGAATGACCGTCGTCTCGGAGTGGGTCAGCAGCGGCGTAAGGATATACGGGATGGAAACCTCGAAGAGATTCTTCTGTTCGCTACGGCTGGGGATGGCGATGAGGTTCCAGGACGCGGACACCGTGTTGTAATCCGTGTTCCAGATGGCTTCCATGGCCGCCAGCTTGGTGGGTTGTTTCTGGCCATCAAGGTAGCCCAGGGCGTCACCCAGGGTAATTACGCCGATACTGGAAACCACGCCGAAGAGGGTGGCGATCCGGAAGGAGCGCAACGCCAAATCTTTCCGCTTGTTGGTCAGCATGTAATAAGCGCTGACGCCCATGACGAACATGGAGCCGGTTACAAAACCCGCGATGGAGGTATGGACAAACTTGGCCTGCGCATCCGGATTGAAGATCAGGTCGATAAAGCTGGAAAATTGCATCCGCATGGTATTGGGATCAAAGGTGCCGCCCCGCGGGTCCTGCATAAAACCGTTGGCGATGAGAATCCACAATGCAGAAAGGTTGGATCCAAGAGCCACCAGATAGGTGACCACGAGGTGCGCCTTGCGGCTTATGCGCTCCCAGCCGAAGAACATCACACCGACAAAGGTGGATTCCATGAAGAAGGCCATCAGCCCCTCGATGGCCAGCGGGGTACCGAAAATATCGCCCACGAAGTGGGAGTACATGGACCAGTTGGTCCCGAATTCAAACTCCATGGTCAGGCCGGTAGCGACGCCCAGGGCAAAGTTGATGCCGAAGAGTTTGCCCCAGAACTGCGTCATTTCTTTATATATCTGTTTGCCGGTGATGACATACACCGTTTCCATGGTGGCCAGAATAAAGGTCATACCCAGGGTGAGTGGTACAAATAAGAAGTGGTAGAGGGCGGTCAGCGCGAACTGCAGGCGCGATAGCTCCACCACCGTGGGATTGATCAACATGTCCATGAATTACCTCCTACAAAGAAGCCGGAATATTCCGACCGGGCATGTAATGGTGCACATCTTCCTCCTGTGCCCCTATTTTGTTTACATCACTTTTACGGGTTACTTCTACTGAAGACTTCTCCGGCAGCAAGAGCGCACAACTGCGTAAGAACGCGCTCTTGCCCCGTTGATTGTTGAACCAGTTGTCCTTGCGGCGGAGTTCCTCGATGCTGGTGAGGCGCCGGCCTTTGCTTTCCAGACCGGGATAGATCAGGGTTTCCCCAGGGAAACTGAGTAAACTTTGGGTGATGCTGTGATAAAGGGTTTGCGGATCGCTCTGGCTGGTACAGGGTGCCGCGCCGGTGGCCAGCAGAGTCATCCCGGTGAACAGGCGATCTTCCCACCAATAGGTGACCGCGCAGGGGCTGAGCCCCGGCGTGTGCAGTACCCGCAGACTTTCTTCTCCGAAATAGAGGACATCACCATGCCGCAGGCGCAGGTCGATGTGCTCATCGGCGATGCTCTCGTGGGCGACGATCCGGGCGCCACTGTGTTCCTTCAATACGGTAGCCGCGGCGATATGGACGGGTTCATGGTGGGTCTGCAGTATATACCGTAGATCGAGGCCACGCTCGATCATGAACGCCTCCAGCGTGTCGACGTGTGCCGGCATGGGGTCGATGATGACGGTCTCGCGGGTAACGGGGTCGCCCAGCAGATAGCTCAGGTGGCCGCCCTTGGGGGTGCATAGTTGTCTGAAGATCATATCGCCCGTCCCTGTCGAGTATTTGGACATCAGAGTATCAGCAATCTCTGTGCCATTATTTGATAATAGTCTGTTATCATCGCATCCTTTGAAAGAATAAGGATAAACAGGCCGCTGTATTTTATTTATAGGGCTGTTCATGTGCTGCACCGTCGCTGTCGTGCCCTGAATCTCCGCGCAGGTGCCAAAAATGGCAGTTGCGGATTGGCAGGCGCTGTTATAATTGACATGCGCGTGGTGAGGAGTGAGGATGTGCCCGTTGCACCGATCGCGGGTCCGTGTGCGGGGCGTGTGGAGGAGGGATATGACGGATTTGCTCAGGCAGTTGCGGGCGGAAATGACATCGTTGCTGGATTGTTTCAGCGCTCCGGCTGTGCTGCTGTGTGCAGATTACTCCGTCCTCGCCGCCAACCAGGCTTATCGGCGGGTCTTCGGCGACGGCAAGCCCCTGCAGGGGCGGCGCTGTTACGAAATCATGGAGGACGCCGGCTACTCCTGTCGTCAGGGAGGCAATCATTGCCCCCTCGACGCCTGCCAAAGCTCCGGTACCGGCCAGCATGTGGTGCATAGCAATACCTCCGGAAACGCACAGATCGATCTCTACCCTATCCGTAATGATAGCGCTAAAGTCGTCTACTTTCTTGAACTGCTGACCCTCGTGCCGCAATCGACGGCGCTGCCTGCCCCCGCCATGGTCGGCAACTCTCCCGCCTGGCGGGACGTGGCCAGGCTTATCCGCCGGGCGGCGCCCAGTGATGCCGCCGTATTGCTGCTCGGCGAGTCCGGTACGGGTAAGGAACTGGCCGCTGCGGCCGTACATCAGGCTAGTCACTGTCGGAACGGGCCTTTCGTAGCGGTGGATTGTTCCGGCTTGTCCGAAACCCTTTTTGAGAGCGAGCTCTTCGGTCATGAAAAAGGGGCATTTACGGGCGCGCATTCGCGCAAAACCGGTCTGGTGGAGGCGGCCGATGGGGGCACTCTTTTTCTCGACGAAGTCGGTGATATTCCGCTCAGTCTACAGGTGAAACTCCTGCGCCTGCTGGAAACGGGACATTTCCGGCGGGTAGGGGGCGTGGAGCCGATTCGTTCGCAGTTCCGCCTGGTCTCGGCTACTCACCGCCCGCTTGAAAAAATGGTCGCGGAGGAGCGCTTCCGGCAGGATTTGTATTACCGTCTGAATACATTTCCTGTCACGCTGCCCGCGTTGCGGGAGCGCCTGGAGGATGTGCCCTTGCTGGCGGAAGTCATCCTGCAGCGGCTGCCGGTGGCCAGGGGGCTGCACCTTCACGCCGATACGCTGGAACTGCTGCGCCGTTATAACTACCCCGGCAACATTCGTGAACTGCGCAACATTCTCGAGCGTGCGGCGCTACTGGCCGACGATGTCTGGATTCTTCCGGAACACCTGCCTGCAAACCTTCAGCATCTGCCAGTGCAGGAATCCGGCCCGGCTCCGTCTTTGACGGGACGGCAGCCCATACCCGGTGTTGGCGAAATCATTCCATTGGCGGATCTGGAAGCACAATACCTGCGCTGGGCGCGGGGAAATTACGGTGGCGATCGCCGCGGCCTGGCGCAGCGCCTGGGGGTAAGCGAGCGAACCTTGTACCGCAAGCTGGACGCACTGAGGAGTAATACCGGGCATGCCATTGAGTCCTGACATCTGGCCGGAGGGTCTGTTGACCCGCCCCGGTTGCCAAGTGGGAGCGCCTTGCATTGTGCTCCTGCACGGTCTCGGTGCCTCCATGGAAGACCTCGCCGGGGTGGCGGATATGGTGGACCCGGAGAGTCGGTTCCGCTGGCTGTTTCCTAATGCGCCGGTGCGCCCGGTGCGCGTCAACGGGAACCGGCCGATGCGGGCCTGGTATGACGTTTATGGTTTCGGCGGGCAGTCTGCCGAAGACGCCGAGGGATTACAGGACATGGCGTCGCGGCTCGGCGCACTGCTGGATCACGAGGCTGGCAGCGCACCGTCCGTCATTCTGGGTGGATTCTCCCAGGGGGGCGCCATGTCGCTCTACACCGCGCTACATGCAGGCCATGCGGCCCGCGCGGTGCTGGCCCTCAGTGCCTACCTGCCGTTGCGTGCCCGCCTGCCGGCGGCTACGCCCGAGTCGCCACCGGTATTCTGGGCGCACGGGCAGCAAGATGGCGTCCTGCCTATTTCCTATATGGAGATCGCCCGGCAGCTACTGACCGCATCGGGCTATGCGGTCAGTACCCACCGCTACCCCATGGGCCACACCCTTTGTGAAGACGAACTGCTGGATTTGCGTAACTTTCTGTATACCCTCGATTAATCAGAGGGCCCAAAAATCTGTTCTTCGAGACCCCAACGCGCCGCCAGTGTTTCGGTGGCATTTACCAGTTCTTCTGCGCGGGAAGGGTGGTTGGTGCGAGTTTCGACGATCCTGCGCAGCATCCCGTCGTGGTCGCCGCCGTTGGCAAGCAAATGAATCAATTCGCCGGCATCCCGACCGACTATTTCACCGCCAAGCAGTTCGCCGCTATCCATATCAGCCAGAAGGCGGACAAAGCCAACGCTGTCGTCCTGCCCCAGTGCGCGCGGTGAAGTCTCAAAAGCCGCAAAACCGACCGCGGGTTCAAAACCTGCATCCTCGGCCGCTTCGTCATCCATACCGATACGCGCGAGCTCCACTGCGGAATATACCAGTTCCGGCACCCAGAGCGGGTCGCGTTCCTGCTTTTCGGCGCTGAGCAGGTTGTGGATGACTATCCGAGCGTCGTTGAGGGCCTGGTTGGCATTCATGATCGGTCCGACAGCGTCGCCAATGGCATAGATGCCAGCCTCTCCGGTCTCCAGGGTGGCGTCAGTCTGCACAAATCCATGATCGTCCAGGGTGATACGGGTGTTTTCCAGACCCAATCCTTCGGTGTAGGCATGACGTCCGGTGGCGAGCAGTACCCAATCGCCATGGACCGACTTCCCCTGGTCGTCGAAGACCGTTACGCCCTCGGTCGTCGTCTCCATGCGGTGGATCCTGAACCCGGACTGGGGATGGATACCGAGTCCGGCCAGCGCTGCATGGAGTGTATCCTTAGCCTGCGGCGAATACCGGGTATGGGCGAGAGGCGTGGCGTGCACCAGCCATTCCACCTGTTTGCCGAGCTGAGTAAAAATATACGCGAACTCGGTGCCGATAACCCCTCCACCCACCAGGATCACCCGGTCTCCGTGCGGGACGCCGTTGTCATAGAGCATGTCGCTGGTCAGTACTTTGCCGGCTGCCGGAACGATCCCCCGGGGCAAGGATGGCGTCGATCCGGTGGCGATGATGCTGGTTTCCGTATGGATTTCCACCACTCCGCCGACCCCTTCAACGGCGATGCGCCGGGCATCCAGGAAGCTGCCCGTGCCATCGTAAAGATGTATCCCGAGGCGCTTGAGGTAGTCCAGATAGCTGCCACGGACAGTCTCGACCACATCGTGCTGATGCTGCCAGGCTAGCGCCATATTTCCCCTCAGCGCCAGACCCACCACCCCCCGCTTTTGGAAATGCCGACTTTGCTCTATCCATTTTGCCGTTTCATGCCAGTCCTTTTTAGGAACACAGCCCCGATTGAGACAGGTTCCTCCCCAGGTCTTTCTCTCAATAATCGCGGTTCTTTTACCGCGCAGAGCCGCCAGAACTGCCGCACGATAACCGCCGGGGCCACTGCCGATAATGGTGACATCATAGTTGTCCATACTCATAACACTTTCCTAGTCAATGTAATAGAAGTCATTCGTAAAGTTATTGATCATGTTGACGGTCGCGCGCTATTGCGTCGGTTATTCAATTCCATGGCGGAGCGAGCGCAGGTTGATGAATTATTTTGTTGTTTATCAGCGACTGTTACCCCCTAGCTATTTTATGGTCGAAAGGCATCATTTATAGAACTCGTCTATGGGTGTCTGGCGATACTATAATACTTTCAGTGCGCTATGAAGTATGTCTTGAATCCGTGCGCGAGAGATGCGATACGGTGCGGTGGATTCTCTGGTCATCTTCCCGATGACGTCGGGCACAAGCGACAAAAACAAGCCCCAAGAAATAATTAAAGTTGAAAAATTAGTATGTTGCAACTGTGGCATAGGTATTGCTTCCTGTTCTGTCATGAATATTTATCATCGTCATCATCTGTCACTGAAGCCGCTTTCCGCCGTCCTGCTTGGGCTGGCCGGGTTGGCGGCAACGCTGCCCGCATACGCCGACGAGTTCGGCATGGCTACGGTGGAGGCCAAGGCCAAATTGCTGGTGGACCGCACCTACAACCCGAAGCCCTTGCCTATCCCGGCCTTTCTCAAAGATCTCACGCCCGACCAGTATGCCCAGATTCAGGATGTTTCACCGCTCTGGAGAGGCGACAACTTGCCGTACGAGGCACAGTTTTATCTGCCTGGCTCCTGGTTCCACCGCCCAGTGGTTATCCGCAGCGTTGTGGACGGTGCGGTGCGGCCAGTTCCCTTTAAGCTGGAGCACTTCAGTTTCGGCAAACTGAACGTACCCAAAGATATACCCGGCGCACTCGGCTATGCAGGTTTCCGTCTGCTCGCGCCGCTCGACAATCCACCGCATCACAACGAGTTCATCTCCTTTCTCGGTGCGACCTATTTCCGCGCTGTTGGCAAAGGTGCCATCTACGGGACCTCGGCCCGTGGGCTCGGGATCGACACGGCTCAGCCTTCCGGCGAAATCTTCCCCTACTTCAAGGAATTCTGGCTGGAGCGTCCCAAACCCGGTGCGACCACGATGGTGGTTTATGCGTTGATGGACAGCTCCGTCGCGACGGGGGCCTATCGCTTCACTATCCAGCAGGGTGACAGCACCACGGTCCATGTGGAGGCCACCATCTACCTACGCAAGCCGGTACAGGTACTGGAACTGGCGCCCCTGACCAGCATGTACTGGCACGGGCATGGACGCGGCGTCATCGCGGGTGACTGGCACCCGGCCCAGCACGATTCCAGCGACCTGGTGATGGCCAACGGTAATGGTGAATGGACGACCAGGCCCATCAACAACCCGCTATACGTACAGACCACGACCTACACGATGGATCATCCTGTCGGGTTCGGCCTGATTCAGCAGGATCGCCGGTTCTCCGCTTACCAGGGCATCGAAACCCAGTACCAACGGCGCCCCAGCGTCTGGGTGCAGCCCGATGGTGACTGGGGCAAGGGGCAGCTTCGTCTGGTGGAACTGCCCACCAACAATCGGGATATGGATAATATTGGCGCATTCTGGGTGCCGGAACATGAACCTGCACCCAAAACGCCCCTGCACTTCGCTTATACCCTGCGCTTTTTCCTCGATAATCACGGTCTGATCCCGCTACCCCATCCGGTGGGCACCTATCTGGGCGACGATCCAAAAGTGCCCGGCGCACGGACGGTGGTAATCGATTTCGGGGGCGGTGCGCTCACCAAACTGCAGGACAATGCGCCCGTGCAGGTCCATCTTGACGCTGCCGACGGTGCGAAAATTCTCAGCCAGAAACTGGAATGGGAAAAGGATGGCCATTTCTGGCGAGTGATCGCCGTCATTCAGCCGCAACCGGATTTACCCAGTAATGTACGGTGTTTTTTAACCCTGAACCATCAGGTGATGAGCAATACCTGGACCTATCTTTTACACGCGGCAAAGGAGCAGATGTAATGTTTAAGGATGAATCAAGCTACAGTGTCAATCCCGCGGGTGATCTGCTGGCGGGTTGGACAGCGGAGGCCATGGTCGTCGCAAACAATGCCCCGGTGCTGGCCCGCGTGGAGCAGTACATGGCCCGCCTGTCATTGACGGATGCCCAGCGGCTGTGGGTTCGCGGGCAGGTAGTGGCGCAACTGCGCGGCGCGGATATGGAAGGTGAGGCGCTTTATGCCCGGGCCTTCGCCGGCCTACAGTTGGCCCTGGCGACGCTGGGGGACGGCGACGAGCTGGATGTGCGACTGGATCTTTCCCTCCATCTGCCCGTGGGCGACGCCCATGATGGCAAGCCCTGCCGCTGGTTGCAGCGTCAGGTAGGCCCGGCCATCGTGCGTTCCAGCATGGCCTCGCGACCCTTGAACCGCTCCTGGGGCGCAGCCTTGATGCGCCTCGCCCGGTCCCTGCTCAACCACCACACGATCCGCGCGCATCCGCGCGTACTGCCTGGAGAAGCCTGAATATGGGTTTTGGCGGCGCCCGGCCATGGGAAGCCATCGGCCGGTACCGGCGCTACTGGCTCAGCACTTTCATCGTTCTTCCGGCGTGCGGCGCTGGCCTGACACTGGACCAGGTATTGACAGACCGCCTGCCCTTCTGGCTGGAACTGCCGACGTTGATCATCTTTGTATTACTGTTCGCCTGGATATCCGCAGGCTTCTGGACGGCGCTGGTAGGGTTCGTTCTGCTCATGCGTGGACGTGCTGATACCACACCCGGCAGCCCCGAACTGCACCTGGCCGAGCCGCGTCTGCAGAGCCGGGTGGCGGTACTCATGCCGATTTACAATGAAGAAGTGGAGCGGGTCGCCGCAGGTCTCCAGGCCACCTATAAATCCATACAGAAGACCGGTGCACTCGCCCATTTCGAATTTTTCCTGTTGAGCGATACTCGCGACCCTGCCATCTGGCTGCGAGAAGAGCTGGTGTGGTCGGCGCTTTGCGAGTCTTTGGACGCTTTTGGGCGCATCCATTACCGGCGGCGGCCCATCAATAACAAGGCCAAGAGCGGGAATGTGGCAGATTTTTGCCGCCGCTGGGGTAAGGGTTACGAATACATGGTGGTACTCGACGCCGACAGTGTGATGAACGGCGAGACGCTGTACCGGATGCTGGAGATGATGGAGGGTAATCCTCAGGTCGGCATCATTCAAACCCAGCCGGTGGCGGTCAATCGCGAAACCCTGTATGCGCGCCTGCAACAGTTCGCGCAGCATCTATATGGCCCGATTTTCAGCGTCGGCCTGCGCTTCTGGCAGTTGGGCGACGGCCATTATATCGGCCATAACGCCATGCTTCGAATCGCTCCCTTCTCCCAATATTGCGCCCTGCCGGTGTTGCCGGGGCGGGCCCCTCTCGGCGGCCCGCTACTGAGCCACGATTTTGTCGAGGCCGCGCTCATGGCCAAAAGCGGCTGGGAAGTCTGGTTTGTGCCCAGCCTGTCCGGGAGTTATGAAGAAGTACCTCCGACCCTGATCGATGATCTCAAACGCGACCGCCGCTGGGCGCAGGGTAATCTTCAACATCTGCGCCTGCTGGCAGGGGAGGGCCTGCGCCCGGCGCATCGCTTTCTTTTTGTCAACGGCGCCATGTCTTTTTTGGCGGCGCCCTTGTGGGGCCTGTTTTTGATCCTGGGTGCGCTGGGCTCGCTCCACTGGGCCAATACCGCCAGTGACGGCAGCGTCATCACCCCGCTCGACTGGGACTGGCTGGTCAGTCCCATGCCCTTCTGGCTGTTTGGGATGACGGCGATTTTACTGCTGTCGCCAAAATTCATGGCGGTGCTCTGGGCGTTGCGTCAGCGCGGCCGAAAAGAGCAATTCGGCGGCGCATTCCATCTGGTGATCGGCATGTTTTTGGAGAGTATATTTTCGATACTCATGGCGCCGATCCGTATGGCCTTTCACAGCCAGTTCGTGATTCAGACCCTGATGGGGCGCGGCGTGGGCTGGGGCGCGCAAGTCCGTGGCGATCAGGAGACGTCCTGGCGGGATGCGCTACGTTATTTTGGCTGGTGTTCGGCGCTGGGTTTGATTCTGGCAGGAATACTCTATCCCTTTCTGGGGGCGTGGCACTTCGCCTGGCTGGTACCCATACTCGGGGGGCTGGCGTCAGCGGTGCCCCTGGCGGCCTGGACGAGTCGTCCCGCGCTGGGGCGCTGGACCCAGCGGCATCATCTTTTTGTCATCCCCGAAGAAGTACATGTCCCGCCGGAATTACAATCGCTCAGCGCGGATAGGATGGCCTATATGCCCCACATAGAGGGGGACCCCTTTGTTCAGGTGGTGGTGGACCCCCGTTTCAACGCGATACATACCGCCTTGCAGCGTAACCGCACCGCCGCCTGGCCACGTGCGGCGAAACTCTGCCACAAGGCGCTGGAAGAGGGTCCGCAAGGGCTCAGCAACCGTGAGCGCAACATACTGCTGACCGATCGCAACTCCATGCTCGCGCTGCATCGTGCGGTCTGGTCCACGGCCGATCGGACGCGTCTGGCGGCCTGGGGGTTGCAGAGCGAGGCGCAGGTGTTGTCCGACGCGTGATCGCGATTCGGCCGAGGCTCAGGAACGCCGGTTGCGGATTTCCGCCAGACGCTCCGCGCGGGCACCTTTTCCGCCCAGGTAGCCGGGTACGATACTCTCGACCGTGGTGGCCTGTATCTGGAAACGGTCGGCCAGATCATTTCTGGTACAGACGCTGTCGACGGACAGGGAGAGCAGATTATCGCGGGTGAGTACCTTGCCCGGCAGCCTTTCCATGATGCTGGCCTGAAGATTGCCGGCGAAGTCACCGAGGGGCACGATGACGCGATGGGTGCCGATCAGACTCTGGGTATAGGCCACCAGTTCACCGAGGGTATAGACTTTCGGACCACAAAGATCATAGGCCTGACCGTAGGTTTTTTCGTCATCCATGGATTGCACGTAGGCGCTGACCACATCTTCAATCCAGACCGGCTGCATTCTGGCTTTCGACCGAGCCAGCGGAATGAAAAAGGGGATGCGGCGCAATAACCCGGCGAAGCGGTTGAAAAAGCTGTCACCTTCACCAAAAATCACCGCTGGGCGAAAAGAAGTGGTTTTTAGCCCATGGCTCCAGAGCGGCATGGGCTCTTCCAGATCATCAAAGTGTCCTGTTTCCGCCCTATTCCCGCCCGACTGACGGACGACTGCCTCACCAGCCCCCTTGGAGCGCAGGTAGGCGCTGGGTCCGGTGGGACTGGCTCCCAATGCACTCATGTGGAGCAGACGGGGGATGCCCAGATCATTGCAGGCGCCAACCACCAAGCGCGGGAGTTCGACGTGGTTCCTGTCGAAATCGCCTTGATGGCGTTCATTGAGGATGCCCACGAGATTGATGACGACATCTCGTCCTGCGAACTGTTTTTTTAACGCGACAGGGTCATGGACATCGGCCTCGATCAACTCCACACCGGGGAGCACCAGCAGATTTTCACGGTGGCGTTCGCGGTTGCGCGTCAGGATGCGCACGGCGTGCCCTTTCTGGCTCAACCGCTCTGCCAAGTGCCGCCCCACGAAGCCCGTGCCCCCCAGCAGACAAATTTTGTGAAGTGTCATGACTCCTCCAGACTGATACCTGCCAGCATAGCACAGGCTTATGAACGGCGGGGCGGATGGGCCATATTTGTTCGAGGCCCTCCACATAGGCTATAAACCGGAATGGTATTCGAGGGAGGAATGACATGACGGGATGTTCGGCAGGGCGGAAACGCGGGATGCGGGCAGGAGCGTATTTTGCCATGCTCGGGGCGCTGGTGATGGCCCTGGCGGTGATCGCCGGCGCGGCAGGAGATCATCTGGTGGCGGTGCGGGTAGGTGGCCGTGCGCTGCATATTTACGACATTGCGAATCGCTTTCAGATTTATCACGGGCTTGGGCTGCTGCTCATCGGCGTGTTGATCCGCCAGTACGGCAGGCGGCGCCTGCTCTGCGCGGCGGGACTGCTGATGGTCCTGGGCGTTCTGCTGTTTTGCGGCGGACTCTATCTGCTGGTGCTGACCGGCTATTCGTTCTGGGCATTTTTCGCCCCCATAGGCGGGACGGCGCTGATTTTTTCCTGGCTCCTACTGGCGCTAGGTGTCTGGCGGGCCTCCAAAACGCAGGGGAATGGTGATGCTGATTGCAACGGGTAACGCATACGGAAAATATCTGGATTTTGCCGATGCCGAAGTGGGGGACAGGTTCTGGGTTGTGGAGCATGTGCCTTATAGTGGGACGGTAAAATCCGTGCGGGCCTATAGTGTGACGGAGATCAACTCAAAAACCGTGCTGTGCCATGCCGAAGAAGGCAAGGCGCTCAAATTGAAACGCGCTTTGCCTCAGGAAAACTGCTACCTGGATACCGATCCATATTTCCAGAATATTGCCCGCACCATGCAGATATCTACGCAGGTACAGGAGGTGAAAAAACTGGTAAAAGAACATGAAATCATGGACTTTGACCAGGAAGTCATCGACGCGGTCATGGCGTGGCAGAAAAGGGTGTCGGCGCGGAAGGGCGCAGCACAAGGATAGCCGAGCTTATGCTGACATGGATGGAACAGTCTGGTCCATTTGCAATGGGGGTTGCGCCGTGCGGACCGGCGGGACTGGAACGAGGTATTTCAGGAGATGGGTGGCTGCCAGAGTTTATCCCAGCTTTGCTGGGCGGCGAGACCGAGGCGTTGGGGGAGGGTCTTTTGGCGCTGGTAATGGAGGGCGAGCACTTTGCCCTGTCGCACCGCTTCCAGGATGATCTCGTCGCTGGTGGCGAGATCATCCACCAGTCCGAGCTGGTGGGCCTTGTTGCCCAGCCAGGCTTCGCCGGTGGCGACTTGTTCCAAATCCAGTTGCGGACGGTATTGCCGGACGAAGTCGCGGAACTGGGCGTGGGTTTCTTCCAGTTCTTCGCGCAGCTTGGCGCGGCCGGTTTCGGTATTCTCTCCGAACAGGGTGACGGTGCGCTTGAATTTGCCGGCGGTGAATTGTTCCCAGTCGATGTTGCGATCCTGCAGCCAGCGGTGGAAGTTGGGGATTTGGGCGACGACGCCGATGGAGCCGATGAGGGCGAAGGGGCTGGCGACGATACGGTCAGCGGTGACCGCCATCATGTAGCCGCCGCTGGCGGCGACGGCGTCGACCAGCACCGTGAGATGAATCTTGGCGGCGCGCAGACGTAATAACTGGGCCGAGGCGAGACCATAGGTGTTGACCATGCCGCCGCCGCTTTCCAGGCGCAGCAGGACGGTGTCGCCGGGTTTGGCGGCCTGGATGATGGCGGAGATTTCTTCGCGCAGGGCACTGACGGCGGAGGCGCGGATGTCGCCCTTGAAGTCGAGCAGATAGGTGCAGCTTTCGGCAAGGGGGTCGTTGGCCCTGTCTTTGCGGTCTTTCTTGAGGGTCTTTCGATGGATTTTCAGGGCTTTTTTGTCCAACCGGTATTGCTGGACGTTTTCGCCCGATTGTTCTAATTGCTTGCGCAGGTCGGTGACCTGCACCTGCCCGGACGCGGGGCTTTTGCGTTTGTTTAGGGCGATGGCGGCGATGCCGCCCACGACGATGAGCAGCGCGACCACGATGGTGGCGGTGTCGGCGAGGAAGAGCAGGTAATGGCTGAAGAAGGTTTCCATGGCGCCAAGATAGGCGGAAAGGCGATAGCTGTAAAGATTTGGGGTATGGTTGAACCCTGGGTGCTGGGGGCGTTATCATTTTACCTCTTGCCGAGGTGCCTCCTTTCATGATCCATGTGAAGTTTTTTGCCAGCGTGCGCGAGCGTATCGGGATCGGGGAAATATCTCTGCCGATGCCTGAAGGTGGTGCCACCGTGGCGGATGTCCTGGCGCTGGCGGAGGATGAAGCCGGCGTGGTGCTGCAGGGCGCTCATCTGCTGGCGGCGGTCAACCTACGGCACGTGCCTTTCTCCGATGTGGTTCGCGATGGCGATGAGGTGGCGTTTTTTCCTCCAGTAACAGGTGGTTAGCTGTGCTCGTTAAAGTTCAGCAGGAAGACTTTGATCCAATGGCGGAGATGGCGGCCTTTCCGGCGGATGCCATCGCCGGAGCGGGCGGCTCGGTCACCTTTATCGGGACGGTGCGCGATTATAGCGAGGCGACGGATATCCTGGCCATGGAGATCGAGCACTATCCGGGGATGACGGAGCGCGAGCTGGAACGCATCAGCGCGGAGGCCGCGCGGCGCTACGATATCCTCGACAGCCTGATCATGCATCGTTACGGGCGTCTGGCGCCACAGGACAATATCGTGATGGTGGCGGTCTGGTCGCGGCACCGGGCGGCGGCCTTTGACGCCTGTCGCTTTCTGATCGATGTATTGAAAACCAGCGCACCCTTTTGGAAAAAAGAGATCACCCCGGAGGGAGCGCGCTGGGTGACCGATTGTCCCGGCTGCCGGGCCGGGAGCCGCGAGGGGCATACCCATGCGCCCCATGTTTCCCATTCCCATACACAGTTGAAGTGAGATTTTATGCCGAGTTTTGATGTGGTATCCGAAGTGGATATGCAGGAAGTGGATAATGCCCTGCATACAACGGTGAAGGAAATCACCACCCGTTATGACTTCAAGGGCAGCAAGGCGTCGATGGAGCGGAAAGAGAAGGAGATCATCCTCGTTGCCGAGGACGAGTATAAGCTGGGGCAGATGATCGACCTGCTCTCGGCGCGCCTGGTAAAGCGCGGGGTAGATTTGAAGGCCCTGGATGTGGGTAAGGTGGTCGCTGCGGCAGGCGGGATGGAGCGGCAGGTGCTGGGCCTGAAAGTGGGTCTGGAAACCGAAGTGTCCAAGCGCATGATCAAATTTCTGAAAGACGGGAAGTTCAAGGCCCAGGGCAGTATCCAGGGGGATCAGTTGCGGGTGTCGGGCAAGAGCCGGGACGAGTTGCAGGCGGCCATTGCCGCGCTGCGCGGTCACGATTTTGGTTTGCCGGTGCAGTTTACGAACTTTCGGGATTGAGGTTTGACGGGGGTAACATGGACAAGGTGGAATTGGCGGCACTGGTTGCCGGGATGGCAGGGGTAAGTGCGGCGGCGGTGATCAGCCGTGATGGGATTCCTTTACAGGTGGAAGGGATGTCCGAAGACGTGGCGGATACGTTGGCAGCGCTCGCTTCTGGCATGTGCGCACTGGCTAAACGCATGAACGAGGAGGGTAATGGTGTGCGTCATGTCCATGTGGTGCTGGCCGACCACGATATGGTGTTGCTGCCGACCATGTCAGGAGCCGTGCTGGTGGTGATGCGGCCGGGGCGGAACGACGAGTCGGGGTTTGATATATTGCGGACTGCGGCGGCGGCTTTATGACGAAGGTGTCGGCACAGCATACGGCACTTCACGACTGGCATGTGGCCCACGGCGCACGTATGGTGGATTTCGCTGGCTGGGAGATGCCTCTGAACTACGGCTCGCAACTGGCCGAGCATGAGGCGGTGCGGCGGGCGGCGGGACTGTTTGATGTCTCGCACATGCGGCCTCTGGATTTGAGCGGGCCAGATGCGCGGGTGCTGCTTCGATACGCGTTGGCCAACGATGTGGCAAAGCTGGACGCGGTGCCGGGCAAGGCGCTGTACAGCACGATGTTGCAGGGCGATGGTGGAATTATCGACGATCTGATCGTCTACCATCGTGGCGGAGGCCGGTATCGGATCGTGCTGAATGCGGGGGGGGCGGAGGCGGATACGGCGCACCTGCACGCCCTTGCGGATGCCCATGGCTGGCGCGTGACCCTGCAGAAGCGGCCAGATCTGGGGATTCTCGCGGTACAGGGCCCGACAGCGCGGGCGCTGGCGGCGACGGTGCTGGCGATTCCGGCGTTGGCGGATCTGGGCGTTTTTCACGCATTGGAACAGGGAGATTTTTTTGTCGGGCGAACCGGCTATACCGGCGAGGATGGCGTCGAAATCGTCGCCGCTAACGGGCTGTTAACGGACCTGGCAGACCGCTTGCTGGCGGCGGGTGTGTGCCCTGCGGGTCTGGCGGCGCGGGATAGTCTGCGTCTGGAGGCGGGGCTGGATCTGTACGGTCAAGATATGACGACGGCGGTTTCGCCTTATGCCAGTAATCTGGGCTGGACCGTGGACTTGCGGGCCGCAGACCGGGATTTTCTGGGCCGGGCGGCACTGGAGGCGGAGTTGGCGGCTGGTGACGGTGCCAGGCTCGTCGGTCTGGCGATGCGCGAGGGGATTCCCCGCCATGGCTATGTCGTCGAAAATGCCGCCGGACAGCCTTGCGGGGTGGTCACCAGCGGTATTTTTTCGCCCAGTTTGCAGTGTGGTATTGCCCTGGCCCGGGTGGATGCGGTGCTGGCGCCGGGGGCGCTATCTGCGGTGCTGGTGCGTGGGGTGCGGCGTCCGGCGCTGGTGATAAAACCGCCCTTCTGGCGCAACGGGGCGGCAACCTTTTCCTTTCCTGAGGAGCATGAAATATGAGCAAAATTCCGGAGACCTTGCGTTATAGCGATACCCATGAGTGGGTGGAAGACCTGGGAGGCAGACGCTACCGGGTGGGGATTACCGATCACGCCCAGGAATTGCTGGGGGATCTGGTGTTCGTAGAGGCCCCGGAGGTAGGTAAGGCGATTCGCGGTGGTGCAGTCTGCGGTGTGCTGGAGTCGGTCAAGGCGGCGGCGGATTTGTATGCGCCACTCGACGGCACGGTGGTGGAGCGTAACGACGGGCTGGGGGATAACCCGCAGTGGCTCAATGAAGATCCTTATGGCCAGGGCTGGATCATGGTGGTGGAAGCGGATGCATCCGCTGGTAACGGGCTGATGGATGCGGCGGCCTACGCCAAGATCGCGGAGGTCTGATCGTTATGCCCTATATTCCCCACGACGCAGCGGAGACGGCGGCGATGTTGGCCGCCGTCGGCGTTGAGCGTCTCGACCAGCTTTTCGATGAAATTCCCCCAGTCCTGCAAGCGCAGGATATGGCCTTGCCGGAAGGACTGTCGGAAATGGCGCTGCAGCGTGAACTGGAGGGAAGGGCGCTGGCCAACGCGCCACTGCGCTGCTTTGCGGGGGGCGGGGCTTATGCCCATCATATCCCGGCCGTCGTCTGGGAAATTGCCGGGCGCGGCGAGTTTTATTCCGCTTATACGCCGTATCAGGCGGAAGCCAGCCAAGGTACACTGCAGCTCATTTACGAGTATCAGAGCTTCATCACCCGGCTGACCGGGCTGGAGGTGAGTAATGCCTCCCTCTATGACGGAGCCTCGGGCTTGGCCGAGGCCTGCCTGATGGCGTTACGCATTCAGGGCGGCGACAAATCCATCCTGGTGCCGGAGAACCTGCTGCCGGGCTGGCGGCGGGTGCTGGACAGCGTGCTTGGCTTGCAGAACATCCGTTTGGTGAGCGTGCCTTATGACCGTGCTACGGGCACCCTGATATTACCCGCAGATGCGGGAGATGCTGCGGCGCTGATCATTCTCCAGAGCAACGCCCTGGGTCTGCTGGAGCCGGTGGATGCGTTGACCGACTGGGCCCATGCCCATGGCCTGCTCGCCATAGCCGTGGTCAATCCGCTGGCGCTGGCGTTGCTGAAGGCGCCGGGGGTTTGGGGCACACAGGGTGCGGATATGGCGGTGGGGGAAGGGCAGCCGCTGGGGATTCCCCTGAGCGGCGGCGGACCTTACTTTGGTTTTCTGGCCTGCCGCAAGGCCCAAGTGCGCCAGTTGCCGGGACGCCTGGTGGCGAAAACCGTGGATGGCCAAGGCCGCGAGGGTTTTTGTCTGACCCTGCAGGCGCGGGAGCAGCATATTCGCCGCGGCAAGGCGACGAGCAACATCTGCACCAATCAGGGCCTGATGGTGACGGCGGCGACCATTCACATGGCGGCGCTGGGCGGGCACGGCTTGCAGCAGACGGCAGTGCGGTGCCATGAGCGTGCCGTGCGACTGCGGGAACTGTTGACGGGGGTGCCGGGGGTGAGTCTGCCTTATGGCGGGGCCTTTTTCCATGAATTTGTCGTGCGCTTGCCTCATGCTGCCGTGGCGGTACGGGATGCGCTGCTGGGCTATGGTTTGCTGGCGGGACTCCCCCTCTCGGATTGGGGAATGGGCGAAGCGGGCGATCTGCTGGTATGCACCACGGAACTGCTGGAAGAGGCGGATCTGTTGGCGTATCGCGGTGCCCTGACCGCTGTGCTGGAGACTTTATGAGCGATTCCATTTTCGATCACGATCATCATGCTCCGGCGCTGGCGTTGCCCTCCGATATTCCGGCGGCGCTACTGCGGAAGACACCCCTGAATCTGCCCAATCCGGCCGAACTGGAGGTGCTGCGCCACTACACCCAGTTGTCCCAGAAGAATTTTTCCATTGATACCCAGTTTTATCCGCTGGGTTCCTGCACCATGAAATATAATCCGCGGATTGCCCATACCATGGCCGCGCTGCCGGGCTTCGCGCGCCTGCATCCGGATACGCCGGCGCAGGGTATGCAGGGATTGTTGCAGGTGCTCTGGGAGTTGCAGGAATGGCTGGCGGCGACGACGGGCATGGCCGCGGTGAGCCTGACCCCGGCGGCGGGCGCCCAAGGCGAACTGGCCGGTGTCGCCATGATCCGCGCCTATCATGCGGCGCACGGCGACCATGGACGGCGGAAGATGCTGATTCCCACGGCGGCGCACGGCACCAATCCGGCCAGCGCCCGGATGGCAGGTTTTGACGTGGTGGAAATCCCTAATCGGGCCGACGGTGACCTGGATATGGCCTTTTTGGATCAGCATCTGGGGCCGGATATCGCAGGGATCATGTTGACCAACCCCTCCACCCTGGGGGTGTTCGAGCGTCGGATTACCGAAATTGCGGCACGCGTTCACGAGGCAGGGGGGCTGCTCTATTATGATGGCGCCAATCTCAATGCCATTCTCGGGCGGGTGCGGCCGGGGCAGATGGGTTTTGATGCGATGCATCTGAACCTGCACAAGACTTTTGCCACGCCTCATGGCGGCGGCGGGCCGGGTGCGGGTGCAGTAGCGGTACAGGAACGCCTGCGGCCTTTTCTGCCCCTGCCAGTGGTCGCGCGGGAAGCGGCAGGCGCGCTGCGCTGGCTGGATGAAGGGGATTTGCCGCAGAGCATTGGCCGGCTCAGCGCCCATGGCGGAAATATCGGCGTACTGCTGCGCGCCCACGCTTACCTGCGGCGTCTGGGGCGGTCGGGGGTGGGCCGGGTATCGGCTTATGCCGCGCTCAATGCCAATTATCTGCTCAGGGAGCTGCAGCGGGTGGGCTATCAGGCGGCCTTCCCGGAGCGGCGGGCCAGTCACGAGTTCATCCTGAGCGTCAGCGATCTGCAGAAAGCGACAGGTATACGGGCGCTGGATGTGGCCAAGCGCCTGCTGGATTTCGGGATTCACGCGCCGACCGTTTACTTTCCCCAACTGGTGCCGGAGTGCCTGCTGATCGAACCTACGGAGACCGAAAGCAAGGCGACCCTGGATCGTTTCGTGACGGTGATGGCGCAGATTCGCCGAGAGGCCCTGGAGCAGCCGGAACTCTTGCGGGAAGCACCTCACCATCTGCCGGTGGGGCGTCTGGATGAAGCCCTGGCGGCGCGGCGTCTGGATGTCGCGGAGGCTTTGTGACCGTCTGAACCCCTATGCAGCCCCTTCCCCCTGCTCATCCGCCACGATCCGGCCGCGTTCGAGGCGGATGACCTGATCGGCGAGGCGGGTGGTGCGCGGGCGGTGTGCGATGATGATGATGGTTTTGCGGCCGTGGAGAGCGCTGAGGGTCTCTGCGATGTGTTCTTCACTTTCGCTGTCGAGGTTGCTGGTGGCCTCGTCGAGGACCAGTACGGGGCGATCCAGATAGAGCGCGCGGGCGATGGCAAGCCGCTGGCGTTGTCCCCCGGAAAGATTGCCGCCATTACCCTTGATCAGCGTGTCCAGCCCGCCGGTCTTGGCCAGAAAATCCCAGGTATGGGCCTGCCGTGCGGCGGCCTCGGCGCGTTCGCGATCCGGTTGCGCGTCGGCGTAGGCGATATTGCTAAGGGCGCTGCCGGTGAAAAGTACAGGCTCCTGGGCTACAAAGGCGAAATAGCTGCGGTAATCGCCGGAAGGAAGTTCGCGGATGGATTGCCCCGCCACGGTGATGTCTCCCCCACTGGGCGGCAGAAGGCCGAGCATCACCCGCGCCAGACTGGTTTTTCCACCACCGCTAGGACCGACTATGGCGGTCGTGCTCAACGGTGGTATGGTGAACTGCAGTCCGCGCAAAATCGCTTCACCACTCATCTGCAGTTGGAGGTCGTGGCACTGCCAGGTGCCCCAGGGGCGCGGGATGGCGGAACGGGTACCGGATTCTGCGGGCTGATCCAGCCAGGCGAAAAGGCGATCTGCGGCCGAGAATCCCTGCTGCAGTTGATTGTTGGCCGAGGAAAGCTGGCGCAGCGGCTCGTAGACCATCCCGAGCGCTGTCAGGAAACTGAAAAAGGCTCCGGTCGTCATGCCGCCGTTCACCACCTGACTGCCGCCCAGATAGATGATGGCCCCGATGCCCAGTGCGGCGATCATTTCCATGATAGGGACGGTCGCCTTCTGGATACGGGCGATCTGCATCATCAGGTCGAAATAGCGTCGCGCCTGAACACCGAACCGTTGCGCCTCGAAGGCTTCACTGCCCTGACTTTTGATGACCTCGGCGCCACGCAGGCTCTGGGAGAACTGATCCATGATCTGGCCCATCTGCTCCTGCTGGCGCTCGCCGCGCTGGCGCAATTTATGCCCGAAACGAATCAGGGGATAAAATGCGATGGGCAGGGTGACGAAGCTGATGAGCGCCAGCTTCCAGCTCATGTAAAACACCACCGCCATCAGCGCGATGATCTGGAAGGTGGATAGAAAGAAGCGCGCCAGCACCGACAACCCCTGCTGCAACAAGGTCAGGTCCAGACTCATCCGGGACAGGGTGCTGCCGTGACTGTTATCGATCAGGACGCCGAGGGGCAGACGCAGGGTGTGGGCGAACAGACGTTCGCGCAGGTGTCGCAAAATGTCTTCTTCCACCCGGGCGAGGGTGATGGCCTGCAGGTAGTCGGCGCTCCCCTTGACCGCGTAGATCGCGATGACACCCAAGGGCAGCCAGATAAGCATGTCGGCGTTGCGGTCGATGAATATCCGGTCGAGGACCGGCTTGATCATGTAGGCCACTCCGCCCGTGGCCGCGCCCGAAATCACCATGAACAGCATGGCGACGGCGACGCGTCCCCGGTACGCGCGAACCAGGCTGAGCAGGCGGTAAAAGCTGGGAGAACGGAGCGCGGCGCGCGCGCCGGCGTCACTCACTCTTCGAGCAGTCCCCGTTTATCCTTGACGTTCAGCCAGGCATCGGCATCTTCCGGCGCGGCCTTTTTCTGGATGATGGCCGGCCAGATCTTGGCAAGACGGGCGTTGATTTCTTCAAATACTTTCTGACCATCCGGCAAGTCGTCATCGCGGAAAATGGCGCCCGCGGGACATTCCGGTTCGCAGAGGGTGCAATCGATGCACTCGTCGGGGTCGATGACCAGGAAATTCGGCCCTTCGCGGAAACAGTCCACCGGGCAGACGTCCACACAGTCCGTATATTTGCACTTGATACAAGATTCAGTCACCACATAAGTCATGGGGGCGGAGCTCCTCACGGTTGAGTCTGATGAATTATAGCCGGGTGTGCCGGCGGGTTGCGGGTCTATTCTAGCCTAAGGCGGCAGTGCTGCCCACTAGTTAGGGGGCGGATTCGGGAAAGGCAGACTAGCAGGAATAGCTGCCCCGGAGGTGGGTTGGAAAATAGATAAAATTAGACTAATATTACATGGCGTCGCAAGCTAAGGGCGTTTGGCAGGGTGCGAAAAACTTCTGCTATAGTGAAAACCCAGACTTTGTCCCGTCGTTTCAACAGAGGAGAAACCCAATGGCCGTATTAGTAGGAAAAGCTGCCCCCGATTTTGTAGCCCCCGCAGTCATGCCAGATAACAGCATCAATGAAAAGTTTCAGTTTTCTCAGCATATTAAGGGAAAATATGCGGTTCTGTTCTTTTATCCCCTCGATTTTACCTTTGTCTGCCCCTCGGAAATTCTGGCGTTCAATCACCGCCTGAACGAGTTCAAATCCCGCAATACGGAGGTCATCGCCTGCAGCGTGGACTCCCATTTCACCCATCTGGCCTGGAAGAACACGCCGGAAGAGAAGGGCGGTATCGGCCATATCCAGTTGCCTATGGTCGCCGATCTCTCCAAGAGCATCGCCCGCAACTACGATGTCCTGATCAACGATGAAGTTGCCCTGCGCGGTTCCTTTTTGATCGACCGTGAAGGCATCGTGCGTCACGAGGTGGTCAATGACCTGCCCCTGGGCCGCAACATCGACGAAATGATCCGGATGGTGGACGCACTGCAATTCTCGGAAGAACACGGCGAAGTTTGCCCTGCCCAGTGGCAGAAGGGTAAAGCAGGCATGAAGCCGACCAGCGAAGGTGTCGCCGACTTTCTGGCGCATCACGGCAAAGAGCTCTGACTGCCGGTCACTGTTGAGGTCCCCGGTCTGGACGGACGCGGGGATGTGCCGAAGTGAGAAGAGCCCGGACGCCAGTCGTCCGGGCTTTTTTCCGGGTCTCAGTGCAGGCCGTGTCCGGCCCCTTCCGCCGCTTCCATCATCACCGCCCTTACCGCGTCGGGAAAATCCCCCTGTGCCATCTGCTGTGTTCCCTCCTGAAAGAAGCGGGGGGCATCGGCGGGCAAGTGGTGAATGATGGCCGCAAAAGCCTTGCGCATTTCCACAGGGTCATGGGCACGCGTCGCGGTAATCCCCCAGTTCAGCAGCAGGATGCGCCAGGGGCGGTGCGGGTCTGCGCCTTCCAGATCGGCAGCGTAGTCCGCTGCGGCGGCTTCTTTCACCTCGCCCGTCAAGCGAGCGAGGGGCCGCAGTTCGGCGGGCTCGGCGCGGCCGTTGGCCAGAATGGCCAGACCGTTGACCACCGGTTCCAAGGTATGGATGAGGCCGTGTTGATGGCATACCCACGCGGCGATACTGACGGTGATCATTTCCAGGGCGGTTTTCGCCGGGCGTTCACCCAGACGGTCGGCCCAGGTGGCGAGATCCATCAGCAAACCGATGGCAAGGTCACCGACGCGCTCCGCTTCGTCGTCGGGCAGGGTAGGATCCCAGGAGGCCACATCCGTCGTCAGCACCTTGAAAAGCTGGCGCAGGGCGTCCACGATGAGCGGCGGGGTGATCTGTTCTCCGGTGGCAATGCCGCTCGCCGCAAAGGCACCGAGAACGGGTTTGGCGTATTGTTCAAAGCGCTGTTGTGCGCCCGCTATGTCCAGAATGAGAGCCACTGCTGCCTCCGATATGCCCCGATGAAGTTGAGCATGTTATGCTAGCACGGAATGTCGCCAGGTTTTGCAAAGGGCGACTCCCCATTTTATCCAGGAACTTCCTCATGGCGCAGCAATATCCTGTTTCTCCGGTCGATTTGCATATGCACTCCATGGCCTCCGATGGCACCATGACGCCTGCTGGCTTGGTGCAGCGGGTGCATGGGGCGGGAGTGCGTGTCATGGCACTGACGGACCATGACAACACGGCGGGGTTGGAGGAGGCCGCGTTAGAGGCCGAGGCACTGGATATCCGACTCATCCCCGGCGTGGAAATCTCCAGCGAATGGGAAACCCAGGGCATCCATATCGTCGGTCTCTTCGTTGATCCGAAAAACAGCGTCTTACAGGAAGGACTGAGCCGGATCATGGCGTTCCGCGACTGGCGCGCCATGGAGATCGACCGCTTGCTGGCAAATGCCGGTATTCCCGGCGCAGAAGCCGGAGCGCGGGCGATGGCGGGCAGTCGGATGGTGGGGCGCAGCCACTTTGGGCGCTGGCTGGTGCGCGAGGGGCGTTGTGCAGACGCGAATGAGGCCTTTGGCAAATATTTGGGGCGTGGTTGCAAGGCCTATGTGCCCAGTGACTGGATTCCCATGACCGAGGTGGTCGGCTGGATCCATGCAGCGGGCGGATATGCCGTTCTCGCCCACCCCGGTCGCTATAAGCTCAGCGGAACCAGATTGCGCGCTCTGCTCAGCGCATTTCGGGACGCGGGCGGCGTCGGTCTCGAGGTCTGTACCGGCAGTCAGGCAGCCGGTGATCGTGAGCATCTCGGGCGCCTGGCACAACAGTTGGGCATGGCCGGTTCCGTGGGTTCCGACTTTCATGGTCCGGACGCCGGCCACGCGGCCATCGGCCATCTGCTACCCCTGCCCGACGGTGTGGAGCCAGTCTGGGAGCGCGCCGGTATTCACCTTTACTAAGCGGCCAATCCTGCAAGGGTTTTTGGGCGCTCCGCGCATTTTCAACGGCAGGGTACTGTGGTAGCTTTGCTCTCCATTGCGGATTCACATCAGGGGAAGATGGTGCAAAACAGTCAAAAGTCAACCAGCTACGCCAATTTGGGCACGTTCGTGTTGCTGCTGGTCTACGCTGGCGCCGCATACACCCTCAGCCCCTTCGCAGGTCCCCTGCTGATGGGGGCGGTGCTGACGACGGTGGGCTGGCCCTGGCAATTGCGTCTGGAGCGTGCCTTCCACATGCCGCGCTGGCTGGGTTCCCTGGTCCATGCCCTGGTGTGGGTGGCGATCATCATCATTCCGGCGGTCATTATTGTAGATTCGGTCCTGCCCCAGTTGGCACTGCTGATTTCCCGCTGGCAGTCGGGTGGTCCCCTTGTCGTCGTGCCGCCGGAGGTGATGAAAATTCCCTATGTGGGTCACTGGTTGCTCGGCCACCTGCGCGGGCTGAACGGTGCCTACCTCTCCGCGCTGGTGAGCACGCATTCCGGCATCATCACCGATTCTCTGAGCCAACTCTGGATATTCACCCTGCACACGTTTTTTGCCGCGCTGACGGTGTTTGCGCTGGCCCTCCACGGTGAACGTCTGACGGAGGCGTTGCGCCTTGGGGCCGGACAAATATGGGGCAGTGATCGCGGCAATCGTTTTTTGGCCGCCAGTCGGGATGCGGCGCGCTCGGTGCTGATCGGCCTCATCGGTGTAGGTGTGGTAGAGGGCATGTTTATCGGTATTGCCTACGCCGTTGCCGGACTGGGTATGTGGCCCCTCTGGCTGGTTGCCACGGCGCTGATATCCCCTATCCCTTTCGGGGCGACGGCGGTAGTCGGCGCTGCCACCCTGTGGCTCGCTTTTACGGGGCATTGGTTTGCCGGTCTGCTCGTCCTGATCTGGGGGCTGATCGTGATTACCGCAGCGGACCTGGTGGTTCGCCCGCTGCTCACCGGTTCGCAGACGCAAGCCCCTTTCTTTCTGGTGTTCTTCAGCATCCTTGGCGGCGCCGAGGCGTTCGGTCTGATTGGCCTGATTATCGGACCCATTCTGGTGCTGCTGGCGCGTGGCGTGTGGCGCGCATGGGAGCGGCGCGTTCGCCTTCAGGAGTAGCTGGCCAATCTGGGTGATTGGGGAACTGTACAGGCTTCCCGTCTATCCAACCAATGGGTATTATCTTTACGACGGCTATCACTGCAGTTACATCAGGAGCGAATCATGGACTACTCAATGTTGGATCAACAATACAATCAGTTGCAGCAACAGACCCAGAATAACCTACAGGCCTTGCAGCAGGTGGCCGGACGGGTGAACGCCATGGCGCCCGATAATATCACCGGGCGCGAGATCAGTATGGAATTGCGCGGCCTGGCCATGAATTTGCAGCAACAGCAACAGAATGTAGGGATGATGCTGCAGCAGATGGCGCAGCATATCCAGCAACTGGAAATGCAGATGCAGGCGATGGGACAGGGTGGAATGAACCCCAATATGGGACAGCAGCGTCCCTGGAATGCACCAATGCAGGGGCAGCCAGGTATGGGGAGCGGTTTCCTGGGTAATGTCATGACCGGTTTGGGGTTGGGTGCCGGCTTCGCGGTGGCGGACAATATCGTTGATGATATCTTCGACAGCTTCTAGGTCGAAATGTGGATTGCTCGTTTTGACGGTTTTCTGCAGATAGCGTCCTGCCCATGACGCTACCGTTGCCGGTCTATCTGGATCTGGAATCGCGGATTCTTGCCTGGGCCGCAGGGCAGGGGTGGAGGTTGCAGCGTACCGGCCCTTTGCGGCGGGATGAATGGCCGCTGCCGCGCCTGGAGTTTCTGCGCGAGGGGAGGTTGGCCTCGGACGAGTGGGACGTTGCGTTGGCTGCCTGTCCCCTGTTCGCAAGGGCTGCCTCCGGGCAACGGGAGGCATGGAGTCCTGAAGGCATCAGGATTAAATTTTATCAGGCCCCGACTGAGTTTCTGGGGTTTGCGCAGATCGCCCACACCGGACCGGCTGGGTTTGTCGCTGCCTGTCGCCAACTGCCCGGCTGGGATGAGGCACCGGCACCCGACGAGGTAACTGCATTTGCTCGCGTCGGACTGCCTTATATACCACCCTCCCGGCGTCCTCTGGAAGGGCTTGCGATGTTGGCTGGAGCTGCGTGTGAGTAAAGAATCCCTTTATGGAATCCATGCGGTCAGCGCGGCACTGGATGCGGAAGAGTTGCTGGAACTCTGGGTTGCCGTCGAGCGGCGGGCAGATGAGCGCATTGCACTTTTGGTGCAGAAGGCTGCAGAACAGTGTCTGCCGGTGCAGGAATGGCGGAGTTCGGCGCTAGGACGGAAACTGAACACCGGCCGGCACCAGGGCGTGGGCGGTTTGCTGCGCGACTTTCCCGGACAAGATTTGGAGACGATCCTCGCGCAACTGAACGACCGTGGTTTTTTGCTGGTGCTGGATGGTGTGCTCGATCCCCATAACCTTGGGGCATGCCTGCGCAGTGCGGAGGCAGCAGGGGTCGACGCGGTGATTCTGCCCGGGGATAACGCCTGCCCGGTCAATGCTACCGTACGCAAGGCGTCCGCCGGATCGGCGTCACGCGTTCCGGTCTGTACTGTGACTAATCTGTCGCGCACTCTGTCCTCGCTGCAGGAGGCGGGATTCTGGCTGGTCGGGATGGCAGGGGAGGGTTCCCGGAGTCTTTATGCGCTGGACCTCGATATGCCGCTGGTGATGGTGATGGGGGGTGAGGAGAAGGGCTTGCGCCGCCTTACCCGGGAACATTGCGATTACTTGGCGCATATTCCCATGATGGGAGCCATCGAAAGCCTGAACGTGTCCGTAGCTACCGGGATCTGCCTCTTCGAGGCGGCCCGGCAGAGGCGGAATCTGTCCCCCGCGCGGCCTGCCGGGCAGGAAAAATCCGCTTGAACCCGCTGGAAGGCCATTCCTATATGCTGGTAGATTCGCATTGTCATCTGGATTTCGAAGATTTTGACGCAGACCGATCTGAGATCCTGGCCCGTGCCCGGGCGGCGGGCGTGGGGGAAATGCTGATCGCTGCCGTCGTCGAGGCGCACTGGCCGCGGGTGCAGGCCCTTGCCGCCGGGCACGCCGGCGTATGGGCGGCAGTGGGAGTACACCCCAACGAACCGGTTGGGGCAGGGCCGGAATGGGAGCGTCTGCTGGTCGCGCTGGCCGCCGATAAGGTGGTCGCCGTCGGGGAGACCGGGCTGGATTATTACCGCAGTGAAGGGGACTTGTCCTGGCAACGGGAACGCTTTGCCCGGCATATAGCGGCGGCCAAGGCCACAGGAAAGCCGTTGATCGTGCACACCCGAGCGGCGGCGGCAGACACCCTTGCCATGCTGCGCAGTGAAGATGCGGCGGCCGCCGGCGGCGTCATCCATTGCTTTACCGAAAACCAAGATTTTGCGCGGGCGGCCCTGGATATGGGTTTTTATATCTCCTTTTCCGGCATCGTGACGTTCAGGAAGTCCGTCGAATTGCAGGCGGTGGCCAAGATGCTGCCGGCGGATCGCCTGCTGGTGGAGACGGATGCGCCTTATCTGGCTCCCGAGCCGCGGCGCGGCAGGCGCAACGAGCCGGCTTTCGTGGCCCATGTCGCGGCCTTTCTCGCAGCGTTGCGGGGCGAGGCGCCGGAGGCCGTCGCCACGCAGACCACCGCCAATTTCCACGCCCTGTTCAGACACGCGGTGGCGTCATGAAGGTGGTCTTCCTCGGTACGGGATCCAGTGCCGGAACCCCCGTAATTGCCTGCCACTGCCCGGTTTGTCGTAGCGACGACCCGCGCAATCACCGCCTGCGGGCCAGCATCCTGGTGCGGGATGAAGGCGTTGATCTGCTGGTGGATACCGGTCCTGACCTGCGTCAGCAGATGCTGCGTGCCGGCGTGCAGTCGCTGACGGCCGTGCTCTATACCCATTTTCACGCCGATCATATCAACGGGGTGGACGATCTGCGCGCCTTCAATTTTGCACAGGAGGTGGTGATCCCCTGCTATGCGGATCAGCGCACGGCAGCGGAGCTGGAGAGCCGTTTCCGCTACTGTTTTCTGCCGCCGGATCTGGCCTGGGCGAAACCTTCCCTGTCCATGCACCGGATCGTATCGCCGCAGACCTTTGGCGGGGTTCGAGTGACGCCCATACCCGTGTTGCACGGTGATCTACCCATACTCGGGTACCGTTTTAATGATGTGGCGTATCTGACGGATCTGAAAACGATTCCAGACGCCAGCCTGGATCTGCTGCGGGGTTTGAAAGTGTTGGTCCTGGATTGTCTTCGTTATGAATATCACCCCACCCATCTGCATGTCGAAGAGGCCCGGTACTGGGCGCGCCGGATCGGCGCGGAACGAACCATTCTTACCCACATGACCCATGACGTGGATTACGCGACATTGGCGACGGAGTTGCCGGAGGGCGTCATTCCCGCCAGTGATGGTATGGTCCTGGACCTTTAGCATCGGCATCTGCAGGACCGGCGCGTGCAAAGAGACACCCAGAAAAGGTTTGACATCATCCGCATGAATCCATATATTACGCCGCATCGGGGCCATAGCTCAGCTGGGAGAGCGCTTGAATGGCATTCAAGAGGTCGGCGGTTCGATCCCGCCTGGCTCCACCAAATCAAAAGGCTGACCAGCCTTTTTTTCTCCCCGAAACGCAAAGCATGCATCTCACCTGTTCCTGACAGGACGCAATTCTTACAGGTAAAACTGATGGCGATATGGTGGCTGATTCTTTTGCTGACGAGGTTTTCCCTTGCAAGATGATCGGCTTTTTCCCTATGGCCATGCCCGCGATGTAGATTGGCGCGAGGCATTGTTCCGCGCTGTGGAGATGGCTGGTCCGCGGGTGCGGGGCGGTACGCTGGGCTTTCTCTACGTCACCGATAGCTTTGAGTCCGATTTGCCGGATATCCTGAGCGCTGTGCGGGAGCAGACCGGGGTGCCCCACTGGACGGGATGCGTGGGGAGCGGCATCTGCGCGACCGCGCAGGAATACCTGGACGAACCGGCACTGGCTTTTATGGTGACGGATTTTCCCGAAACGGAATTTCACCTCTTTGCCGGTATGGACGCTTACCGGACCGGCAAGAGTTGGCCGACCGGACCGGGTCGTCCGCCCTACTTTGCTATTGTTCATGGTGACTCTCAGACACCGGATCTGCCGGATCTGGTCCGTGATTTTGCCGGGCAGATGGGCAGCGGTTTCATTACCGGGGGAATATGCAGCAGTCGCACCGACGGCGCGCAACTGGCGGATGAAGTCGTGCATGGCGGATTGAGCGGGGTGACGTTCAGCGAAAATATCGCTGTTGCTACCCGTCTGACCCAGGGCTGCAGTCCCATCGGTCCGACTCATCACATCAACGAAGCCCGCAACAATGTAATCTCCCGTCTGGATGACCGTCCGGCGCTGGATGTGTTTAACGACGAGACCGGCGACATCCTCTCCCGGGATTTGCAGCGGGCGGCGGGCTTCATTTTTGTTGCGATGCCGGTGAAGAATGATGACTGTGGCGACTACATGGTGCGTACCCTGGTGGGCATTGACATCGAGCGCAAGCTGCTGGCGATTGGCGAATATGCAGAGGCCGGTCAGTCCCTGATGTTCTGCAAGCGGGATAGCGGCACGGCGCGCGAGGATCTCGAACGTATGCTCTCGGACATCAGCCGCCTGGCGGGCGGAAGGAGGATCCGTGGGGGTCTGTATTTCAATTGTGTGTGGCGCGGTCAGAACCTGTTTGGCCCCGATTCTGCGGAATTGCGGATGATCCGGGCCGGTCTGGGTGACTTCCCGTTGGTGGGTTTTTTTGCCAATGCCGAGATTTCTCATGATAAAATATACGGTTATACAGGAGTACTCTAGTTTAGACATTCAGCCCGGCCCCGCCGGATTTTTTATTGCCACTTTCTCCGGAAAAAATGCTTGGCACTGTGACTGTGCCGTGCGGCCGACCCTTGAAAAAAAGGGTCGGCCAATGAGAAGCGTTTTAGGCTTCTCGGAATCACTGATGCGTGATCTGTAACCTTTACATTTTTATGATGCCCTGGGCAAATCGATAAGCGGCTGTCCGTAAGCCCGTCCAGATGCCTGAGCCACAGCCGCCACCTGTCGAGTTAAGGCATGGAGCTCTTGTGGCGTGAGCGCCTGCTCTCCATCGGACCATGCCTGTGCGGGGTTCGGATGGCACTCAATCATTAGCCCATCTGCGCCAGCAGCGATAGCTGCCAAACTCAGGGCCGGCACCATCCATGCCGCACCTCCCGCATGACTTGGATCCGCAATCACTGGCAGATGTGTTTCCCGTTTCAGGTAAGGAATAGCACTTACATCCAACATGTTACGATAAGCAGGTTCGAAGCTTCGAACCCCACGCTCGGCGAGAATAATATTCAAATTTCCTTGCGCAGCGATATATTCTGCCGCCATGAGCCATTCCTTGATAGTGGCAGAGAGTCCACGCTTCAAAATTACCGGGACCTGCAGTTGCCCAACTTCTTTCAAGAGCCGAAAGTTTTGCATGTTGCGGGTACCGATCTGGATTACGTCTACACCATATTTTAAAAAAAGATCAATATCGCGAGGATCCATAAGTTCCGTTACCACCGGCATGCCATAGGGACGGGCGGCATCTACCAAATATTTTAGGCCATTTTCTTCCATGCCTTGGAAAGAATATGGACTAGTACGCGGTTTGAATGCCCCTCCGCGCAATAGACTGGCACCAGCAGCCATTGCGCCAGCAGCAGCCGCAATCATCTGCTCTGGCGTTTCCACAGAGCAAGGTCCCGCGATGACCTGGATGGCATCACCACCGATAGGAATATGCCGCACCGATACCACACGATTGTCAGGATGAAATTCTCGCGATGCGAGCTTGTATGGTTTATGAATTGGTAGAACATGCTCTACGCCAGGTAACGACTCAATGAGTCCATTAGGGGCTACGTCCTGGTCGCCTATGGCTGCAATGGCTAGCTGCCTGCGGATCCGTGACTCTATCGCCCGCAGGCCGAGGTCTTCAACACAGGACTTGATAGCCGCAACTTGCGCCTCATCGACGTTGGGTTTAATCATAATCAGCATGGCATTTCCTCCTGACCTTAAATTTGCGAATCAATTGGCAACACGGTGATCGTGATCGCCGCAGTCGATACAAATAGCACCGAATTCCTGTCTAGCTTCAGTAAGGTGGTGAATAGCCGCCTCCTTATCTGTTCTCGGCGTCAGGAAATCCTCCATGGCATAATCTCCTCCGTAGCCAATTCCCTGTAGCAACGACACGAGTTCCCACCAATCCACCATACCTTGTGTCAACCCTGTCCATTCCCATGCCCAATCCTCCTTGGTTTGTTTCCATCTCATGTTTTTGACATGCACGTTAGCGAGATACGGGCGGATAAGATTGATGCCGAACTCCCAGTCCTCCTTTCCCTCAACCATCATATTGGCAGGATCGAAGGTGATGCCGATGGACTCTGGATCGAGATCTTGCACTAAAGCATAGGCACCACTAAAGCTGCTCATCACTGTACCCCAGTGCAGTTCTAACAGGAGTTGCACCCCTGCCCGAAAGGCCTTGCGCTCCAATATTCTCAGTTTCCGCCTTAATGCGCCCATCAGAGGTTGCGGATCCTGACTTGCGTCATACGACGGAATGATCTCATTTATATGCGCACGTTTGACTACTGCCGCATGACATCCGCGTGGTAGTACAATGCGCGCCTTAGGCACCTCCATGAGCTGTGCTACGCGTATAAGGCGATCTACGGATTCATCGTCTTCCATGGGAAGGTAGGATGTAAGGACCGGGACATCAAGCCCGATATGCTGAATCCGGCGCCGAAGAAATTGGCCGCTGGTGAGCAGATCGTCCAATGCTATATGATGATCATCATTGACACGCAACTCGATGCCTTTAAATCCGGACGTTGTGGCAATTTCTAAAACCTCATCAAAGCTAAATTGAGGCAAAATTGCCGTACAAAGATTCATGCCAGTCCACATGGGTTGTCTCCCTAACGTAGCGGTACCATAAGAAATTAAAGTTAGTTACATGTGATAATACGTGTCACGACTCTGTATCCATATCCACCTCCATAAATGGTGCCCGTCGAAACCGCTCCCGTAATGCAAACGGGACAGTACAGTCGAAAATGGTCTTACAAGAAATCCCGTCTTCCAGGATAGATGGGCTGAAATCTGGTGATTGCGAAGGATCCAGGGGATGGCATCGTACCCCTTGAATAAACACGGTGCTGACGTCGCCTTGGTAGCGCGTGGTCATAGCCCATAGAACATCATTACTGTTAAAAATGTCGACGTCTTCGTCGACCAGAATTACATGCTTGAGCTCCGAGAAGGCAGCGAATGCGGTGAGCGCGGCTTGGCGCTGGCGCCCTTCGTCACGGATGGAACCCTTTTTGAATTGCAAGATGGCTAGGTACTTTCCGCCCCCAGCAGAGTGAGCGTAAACATTTAGGAGGCGTCCTGGCATACTATTTTCCACCAAACGTAAAATACTTGCTTCCGTAGGGATCCCGGCGAGATTGACGTGCTCTTCCCCAGGGCCAACGATAGTTTGCAGAATGGGGTTAAATCGGTGGGTTACCGCCGTGACCCGAATCACCGGACAGGACTGGGCCTGGCCTAGATAACCAGGAAATTCAGGCATGGCGAAACCTGTTCCCGTATTGATGTCTTCCCGCATGCGCTCTCCTGGTAGAATCTCCCCTTCGATAACGATCTCTGCACGGGCAATGGCCTTGGCGGGCACCGATACGCAATCAACCAGCTCCACAGGCCTTTGTCGTAAGCCTCCGGCTATGGTTAATTCGTCAAAACCCAAGGGCGTAGTAGGTGGCTCGAAACAAGCAGCGAGATAAATGGCCGGATCGAGCCCCATACTAATGGAGACTGGCAACGGCTTTCCCTGTCGCTCAGCCTTAATGCGGAACTGGTCGATGTGGCGGCCGGGTACGAAGTAGACGGTGAGCCGGTCAGAGCCTTGTACACATAGCCGATGAATCGTGACGTCCGCCTCTCCAGTCTCCGGATCTTCCGCACGCAAAAGCCCAAGGTTGAAATACGGTCCAGCGTCAAACAAGGTGTTGGTTGGAGCCGGCAACAAGCTTCTGATATCCAGTGGCGCACGATGCACAACTTCCTGACAAGGCGCCCCTTCTGGGAAAGAAACAGTCATTGGGGCGATACGGCGGTCCAAGGCGCGAAGCAAGGTAAATGGAAGCTGTTCTACCGTGCTGCCTAACAATAAGGCAGTCCGTTCCCTGCTGGCCAACATTCCGACCAGCACCCGAACGTCAGGGTAGCCTTTGACATTTTCAAAGAGCATGGCGGGGCCGATTCTGGTCGGCGGCGCAACCGGGGTACCAGCCCCAATGCGTTTGTAGATCCCCGCCAATTCGGCATGGGCATCGACAGCTTTAGATGTAGTGCTGAGATGGCCCGGTAGTGTTGAGAGAAATGCCAAAGCATCTCGCAGATCCCGGATATTTTGGGCCGACGATACGGTTGTTGACGACAAAGTTCGGTGCATAATCTGTCTCCTGAGCTTACTGTTTATTTGATTATATTCATTTTCCCATGCGGGCTTACCCGGACAATTTCCGCCCATCAGCGAGCGACAGGAGATTTGGATAGGCCACATCGCGTCCAAAGGGATTCGGCCATGGTCCCCACTCGGATTGGGGGACATCCACCCCCAGTTCCACAATATGGTCATCGGGATCGACAAGGTAAAAAGCCCGCATGACTGTATGGTCCACGGGCTCTAATATTCGCGCCCCGGCGGCCCGGCAGCAGGCATAAATCGCGGCCAGACTTTGTTCGTCCTCCACGTCGAGACAAAAATGCGAGAAACCGGAGACCGGGAATAGCGCCCCAGTTTCCATCAAGGCCAAATCGTGGTGGTGCAAGCCCGCAGTGTAGAATTTCATGCCGGGCCGCTCGCCGACGGCGCGTAACCCCAGGATTCCGCGATAAAAGCGGTCAGAGACATCCAGACTGCGGACCGGCAGGGCTATGTGGTTGATGCCATGTAACATTACTTCACCTCGTTTTCCTGAAAACTATCCACTAATAACCGCCGCCACTCGCCATATAGGTCTGTAGAGCCATCCACCCGGCTACGGCCATGGGCAGGGAACTGATCAATCCTGGCGCAAGCACCGTCCAGTGACCGGAATGGCCTCGGTGCTGAAGAATGCTGGCAACACCTGCTCCCGCGGCAAGCGATACGAGTAGCCATACCATGACAACCATTGAAGCACCCGCGTAGAAGCGCAAATCCACCATTAGGGTACCCAGGATCAGCACTCCCACATCGGCACTCGGCGAATCCCAACGCGAACTGCGTACCAAGAGGGAAAAAAGAAGAGCCACGGCCAACACAACGGCCAGCGCTGCCCCAAACTGAGCCAGCAGGATACTGCCCAACAATGGCGCGACGAGAGCTAGCCCGACAGCCCCGACAAGCAGCGTGATTCCTGCGGGTTTTTGATCTCGGTGGTCAGGGGTGAGGGCAAACCACAGTACGGACCACAGCACCGCTACCGTCAGCCAAGCAACGAAGGCGGCGAGCACGGTTTCCTGGCGCAGGACTGGCCACAGCAAAATGAAAGCAGCGGCTCCTGCGATCAACCCCCTCGCCCCATAGCGCCACCATTGGTGTCTACGGTGATCGGCAATAGCCGCTACTGTCCCGCCCACGAGGGCTAGCCAGGGCAACCAGGACAACACGGTACGTGGCGGGAAGGAAAAATCGCGATAGGTCAGTGCATAGCCAACTAGAAAACCAGCCAGTATGGCCGCCGCCCAAAATGTAGAACGCCAGCCGGGATATTTGCAGGTTTTGTAATACGCAGCGACCACCATGAGCATGGTGACAGCAGCGGGAAACAGGGCACTATCCAAAATCAAGGACCGAACGAAACTGGATTGCCAGAGATTCCACATAAAGATTGCCTCCCAACGGGAAGGAGGCGCCGGCCTTGCTGGTCGGCACCCCAAAAGGCCGCTCAGCCAGCCGTGCGAACACCCTCGATGTTCACATGCAGGTGCACCCGGTTGGCGATCATGCCCGCATAGGCATCCATGCCGAAGTCGCTGCGCTGGATGGTGGTGGTGGCCTCATAGCCGGAGAGATAACCACCCCAGGGCTTGGGCAACGCCGGCACCGGCCCGGCACCGATTTCCCGCACCTGGAAGGTCACCGGCCGCGTCACGCCATGAATAGTCAGTTTCCCATACAGTTGTCCGCTCTCCTTACCCGTGGGTTGATAGCGTGTACTGACGAATGTGATGTTCGGAAACTCCCGGACATTGAAAAAGTCCGGACCCCGCAAGTCGTGATCCCTTAGGGCGAAATTGGTATTGATGCTGGCTGCGGGAATGCGGATATCCGCTTTGTCCCCTGCAGGACTTGCGGGATTGAAGGTATAGCTGCCGGACAGCTTGTCGAAACGGCCTACCACCACCGCCACCCCGGCATGGCCGATGGTGAACCACGCCAGAGAATGGTCCGGATCAATCCGGTACGAGCCAGCCGGGCTGGCGTCCAGTTGGTGGTATGTCGCTGCGTCAGCGAGTGACACCAATGATGTGGACAATGCGACGGAAAGGATGGCGGTCCTCAGTGCAATGGAAACTTTGTTCTGTAACATGGCAATGCTCCTCTATCAATTCGGGAGAAACGGTCACTCAGCCGCTAGGCTTTTATGAGTGCCGTCGCAGAAGGGGCGGTTGGCGGATTGGTGACAGGCACAAATGGCCACCGTTCGCGGCTCGGCGATATCCACGGCGAAGGGCTCCACGCCGCTACCCTGGTGCGTCCCATCGCAGAAAGGCAAGTTTGCGGAGCGCCCGCAGGCGCAGAAATAGTGGCTGCCTGGTTCCAGGCTCATCACGTAAGGTGTCGGGTTCATCATGACCTCCATAAAATTAAGCATCTCATCTGATACGCATCCATATAGTTACAATGCGTACTATATAGATAGCACAACAAATGTTCGTATGCAAACTATGTGGGATTTACTCCTGAAATCGGCTTCGCAGTGCGCGTAGGGTACGGCGCACCTGTTCCAAATCACCCGCATCCACATTCGCGAAGACCCGACTGAGATAGGCGATATGGGCTGGGAATACTCGGGAAAAAATGACTTCGCCTTCGGGGGTCAGAACGGCACGGAAACTGCGTCGATCACCCACCGGGACCTCCCTACGAACCAAGCCTTTTTCATCGAGGCGATCGATGATACCAGTCAGGGTTCCCTTGGTGATTAAGGTTTTTTGGGCAAGCTGGGTGAGGGGCATTCCCTGGGTGTTGCCTAATGTTGCGATGACGTCAAACTGCGCTGGCGTGAGGCCCAGTTGCCGGACGTGGGCGGCGGAGTAGGCGGAAAAGGCATGGTAGGCTTGGGCAAGCTCTCGCAGGACGGCGAGAAAAGGCTCCTGGGTTGTGGCCTTCGGCGTAGCCGTGTAAGAAAGCAACATCGTTGATTCCCCGGTCGTTCCGTCACGCATCCTTATCCTCACCATGATGTTTCCAGTTAGAAAGTCCTATATAGAACTATTTGGGACGGACGTCAAAGGGAGCCGTAGGAGAATGTTCGGTGTCAGCAGAGGTCGTTGTCACGACTGGCCCCACTCCAGGGAGTGCCACCAGGCGTGTGACCATCTCATCCTTGAGCATGTGCATAATCATATGGTCGTACTTTGCCAAACGGTCTTCTAATGCCAGCAAGTGTCCGCGCAATTCGGCCAAGACCTCCACTGCATCCAGGGGAAATTCTCTGCTTCCACAACCTCAAGGAATCTCTTGGAAAAAGTGGAAGCGCCTTTGGCTAGAATGATACCAAACTCTTGGAGTAGTCCACGAATTTGGTTGATTAATGCGGTGCGCTCTGTATTGATAGATGCCCGCACCCGATGAACCATTAATGCACTCTGCTGCGCTTCTGTTTTGACCGCTACAAAGCGCATGTGTGGGCGGCTGACCGCTTCGCAGATAGCCTCGGCATTGTTGAGATCGTTCTTGCCGCTCTTGCGATAAGGAGCCACGAAGTGTGGAGCCATAATGCGCACATCGTGGCCCAGCTTGATCATTTCGCGTGCCCAGTTATGAGCACAACCGCAGGCTTCCATGCCAATCAAGCAGGGTGGCAAATTCACCAATGCCTCCATCAATTTGCGCCGACTAACTGCCTTGCGCAGCACAGGTTTGCCAGCGGCGTCTACGCCATGAAGCTGAAAAATATTCTTGGCAAGGTCAATACCCAATATCTTGATCTCTTTCATGATGTAAATCTCCTTTGCAGAATGAATCCCTCAGAATGGCATTGGACCACGCCTTAGGGAAGGAGAGGTTCATCCCATTATTCGACCCGGCTCCGCCGGGTTTTTTGTCGCCTTTCTTCCGGCGAAAGTGCTTGACACGGTGATGGGGCCGTGCGGCCGACCCTTGTTAAAAAGGGTCGGCCAATGAGAAGCGTTTTAGGCTTCTCGGAATCACACCCATGCCCTTTCATCGTCTCGTTGCCCTCCGCCTCTCAGAGTGGATTTCCTACTTTCTGACGGTCGTGCCGCCCCGCTCGCGGCGCAGCTTCCTCGAACTGCTCTGTGGCTGCCTGGTCTCGCCCGAAGGCTGGGTCACCCGCGCCCTCAGCAGCATCTCCCTCCGCTGCCACTGGACCACCTATTACAAACTTCTGGAGCGCGAGTCATTGCGCACCCAGGCGTTGGCCATTGCCCAGGTACGATGGATCCTGCAGTCCTTGCCCAGGCTACTGATCGTCGAGATGGTCATTGACGATACGATGGTCCTGCGACACTCTACCAAGGCCCCCGGGGCGGCCATCCGCTTCGATCACAGCCATAAACACAATCGCCCCAGTTATGTCCTCGCCCAGAATTGGGTGGGCCTGGCGTTGACCCTGCGTACCCGATCCGGCAAAGCCATTTCCTTTCCCATCCGCTTGCGCTTGGTACCCAGCACCGGCAACATCCACAAGCTGAAAATCGCTGGGGCATTACTGCGGGCTTTTATACCCCACATTCCTGTACCCGTCCGTCTGCTGACGGATGCTTGGTTCATGCGGCGGCGCCTGCTCTTGCCCCTGTTGCGTCAGCACGGCCAGTTCATTGGCCAGGTGCGCAAAGATACCGTGCTGCTCCAGGACCCGCCGCCGAAAACATCCAAACGCGGACGTCCCCGGATATATGGAGATAAGTACACACCGGAAGAGATGGCCGCACTGCCCACCGAAACCGTCTCTCTGCATGTCTATGGGAAATGGCAAAAGGTCCGTCTCCAATCCATCATCGCCAATGCACGATTCATGAAAGGCCATCCGGTCCGGGCTGTCTGGAGTGCAATCTACGACGAAAAGCATCGTCGATGGTCTCCCACCCGCCTCTATCTCGCTTCCGAGACCCACTTGACCGCCAGCGAAATCGTCTCCCTCTACAGCAACCGCTGGCAGATCGAACCAATCTTCCATAACCTCAAACGCTGGTGGGGCATCAATAATCTCTGGCAGCAAAAACGCACGGTTTTGGAACGCTGGATGCAAATCCGCTGCATCGCCTGGTCCATGGTGCAGCTCCTCGCCGAAACCCTAGCTGAGGACTTCCCCATGGCCGCCATAGCGCCCTGGCGCATCGCCACCCCCGTCACCGCAGGTCTCATGGCCCAATGGCTCCATCTGCAATTTCTGCGGGTTCCCTTCTGGAAGGGTTTCGACCCGAAGTCCGGGAAATTCCAGTGCCCCACCCCCGCCTTTTGGGCCGACGCCGATGACCCGCCCTGCAAAAAGGCCGCCTGACTCACTTCTGACCCAAATTTACCAAGCCATAACGCCACCCAGAGGGGCTGGCGAGGAGGCTGTATGTCTAAACTTCAGCAGGAGTACTTACCCTGTTTCTGGATACACCCACTTCCTGAACCGTCAGTGGACTTTCCGCCATGGTGATCAGGCGCCCGCTCTGTGCTAGAGTACACCGCTTATATTAGAGGTTGATAATGGCACAGATACCGGCGCAGCGGATGGATCAGAGGTTGATGCAGGAAGGGCGGCGCACCCGGGGCACGCTCTATTTCGGCATCGGACTGGGGCTGGCGGCTGGCCTGCTAATCATTCTCCAGGCCTTTCTGTTGGCGCACATCGTCGATGATGTCTCTTTTCATGGCTGGAATCTGGCGGCCGTGATGCCGCTGCTCTGGGTCATGCTCGCTCTTTTCGTCGTGCGTGCGGGATTTTCCTGGGCGAGCGAACTGGTTGCCTTTCGCGCCAGCGCGCGTATCAAGACCTACCTGCGCGAGCGCCTGCTTTCCCACCTTCTGAACCTGGGACCGGTGGCCGTGGCGGGTGAGCGCAGCGCCGACATCGCCAGTACCATGATGGAAGGTGTTGAGGCGCTGGAGCCTTACTTTTCGCGTTACCTGCCGCAAATGGCCTTGGTCAGCCTCATACCGCTGGCCATCCTCGTGTTCGTTTTCCCCGCAGACTGGATCAGCGGCCTGATTCTCCTCGTCGCCGGGCCGCTCGTGCCTTTCTTCATGGTGCTGGTGGGTTACAAGGCGGAGGCCATCAACCAGCGTCAGTGGCGCAAGATGCTGTTGATGAGCGCCCATTTTCTGGATATGGTGCAGGGCTTGACCACGCTGAAAATCTTCGGCCGCGCCAAGGACGAGATCGAGATCGTCGCACGTATTTCGGATGACTACCGGCGCACCACCATGGCTGGGTTGCGGGTGGCCTTCCTGACGTCGGCGGTGCTGGAATTTTTTGCGAGCGTGTCCATCGCGCTGGTGGCGGTATCATTGGGTGCGCGTCTGCTGGAAATCCCTCCCCCGGTCACCTTTTATACTGCCTTCTTTGTCCTTTTACTGGCACCGGAGTATTTCAACCCTCTGCGTGGCCTCGCCACCCATTATCATGCGCGGATGAGCGCCATTGCCGCCGCCAGACGCATCTTCGACATCCTCGACATGCCGCTGCCGGCACAGGGTACGCAGATGATGGCGTACCCAGACACCCAGTCCGTCAGTCTCTCGGTGCGCGACCTGCATTTCTCCTATGAGGAGGGCCGGGTGGCGCTGGCGGGAATCAATGCCGAGTTCCCGGCGGGCAAGGTCACCGCGCTGGTGGGCGCCAGCGGGGCGGGCAAGAGCACCCTCGCCAGTGCGTTGCTCGGCTTTGTGCAACCGGATTCGGGAGAAATCCTGATCAATGGCCGGATCCCTTTGGCCGTCCTGGATCGGGAAAGCTGGTGGCGGCAACTGGCCTGGGTACCGCAGAATCCCCGCCTGTTTCACGGTACCATCGCCGAAAATATCCGCATCGGCCGCCCTGATGCGGATATGGCCGCCCTGCGGGAGGCCGCGAAAAATGCTCACGCGCTGGAATTTATCGACGCTTTGCCGCGGGGCTTCGATACCTCGGTGGGTGATCTGGGGCAGGGCCTTTCCGGCGGGCAGATTCAGCGTGTCGCCCTGGCCCGCGCCTTTATCAAAAACCCACCGCTCTTCATTCTGGATGAGGCTACGGCGAGTCTGGACATGGAGAATGAATCGCTGGTCCTGGACGCCATGCAGCGGCTGATCCAGGGACGAACGGCGATCGTTATTGCGCACCGCCTGGCGATGGCAGAGCGCGCCGATCACATCCTGGTCATGGACGCCGGGAAAGTGGTCGAAGCCGGCACCCATGATGCACTTTTGGCGGCCGGCGGTGTCTACGCAAGGCTGGCGGCCGCCTATCGGGGGGAGCATGCGTGATCTTTACCGGCTGCTGAAGCTGTTTGGGCCCTTTAAGTTCTGGATGCTGGGGGGCGCCTTTCTGGCGCTGCTGACCATTCTTTCCAATTTCGGTCTGCTGGCCCTTTCCGGCTGGTTCCTGGCGAGTGCGGCGCTGGCCGGACTGGGTGGTTACGCCACCATGAATTTGTATAACTTCTTCCTGCCGGCTGCCGGGGTGCGCGCTTTCGCGACGATTCGGGTCATCTCGCGTTGGCTGGAGCGCATTGTCACCCATGAGGCGACGTTCCGTCTGCTGGCCCAGTTGCGCACCTGGTTCTACACCCGCCTCGAGCCGCTCGCGCCCGCCGGGCTGCAAGATTATCGTTCCGGCGATATTCTTTCGCGCCTCGTCGCCGATATCGATACCCTGAATAACTTTTACCTGCGGGTGTTTACGCCGTTTCTGGTGGCCGGGGTGGCGACGCTCACAATGGCGGGCGTCTTCGCTTTTTTCTCCTGGCGGTTGGCCATTGCACTCTTTCTTTTCCTCGCAGTTACCGGTCTGCTTCTACCGTTCCTCACGGAGCGGCTAGGTGCGCGCAGTGGCGCCGAGATGACCGGCATCCAGTCGGACTACCGGGTACAGGTGGTGGACGGCATGCAGGGCATGGCGGAACTGTTGACCTACAATGCCGGACCAGAGATTCTGCGACGCACGGGTACACTCAACGATGCGCTGCTCCGGCGGCAGGCCCGCATGGCGCAGATCGCCGGTTTCGGCAGCGCCGGCATGGGATTCATGGGCAACTTGGCGATTTGGGTTGTCGTGGTGCTGGCCATTCCTCTGGTCCATGGCAAGGTCCTGGGCGATTCGGATCTGCCCCTCCTTGCCCTCGGCGTGATGGGTTCCTTCGAGGCCATCGCCGCCTTGCCGCTGGCCTTTCAGTTTCTGGGGCAAACCCGCGCGGCCGCGCGCCGTATTTTTGAGGTGGCGGATACGCCCTTGCCTTTTCCGGATGCACCGGGACCCGCACCGCAGGTGGGTCGGCCGGATCTGGAGCTCAAGGGTCTGCACCTGCGCTATCCCGGCGCTCAACGCGACGCCCTGGCAGGCGTGGACCTCAGCGTGTCGGCGGGCACACGGGTTGCGATCCTGGGGGCGACCGGGGCTGGCAAGAGCAGCCTCGCCAACCTGCTGCTGCGTTTCTATGACTATCAGTCGGGCCACGCGTGTCTGGGCGGCCATGAGTTGCGGGATTTCCCGGCAGACAATCTGCGCGCATATTTCGCTGTCGTATCTCAGCGCTCATATCTCTTTCACAGTACGATCCGCGACAACCTGCTGGTGGCCAAGGGCGAGGCGGAGGAGGATGAGCTCTGGGCGGCGCTGGCCACGGCACAGCTTGCGGAGTTCGTGCGCAGTCAGCCCCAGGGCCTGGATACCATTGTCGGCGAAGGCGGCGTGAAACTCTCCGGTGGTCAGGGCCGAAGAGTGGCCATTGCCCGGGCTATTCTCAAGGACGCTCCGTGGCTGATTCTGGATGAGCCGACCGAAGGGCTCGATCCGGTGACCGAGATGGAGTTCCTCAAAGATCTGCGCCAGATCATGGAAGGTCGCACCGTGCTCTATATTACCCACCGTCTGGTGGGTCTGGAGCACATGGACTGCGTTCATATTCTCGACGAGGGGCGGATCGTGGAGTCGGGAACCTATGGGGAGCTTTTACAGCGGGATGGACAACTCAGCCATTTCGCCACGTTCCGGCAGGCTATTCCGGAGGTTCACTAATTCTGGCGGCCGCCGCGGAAGCCGGAGAGCAGTTTCCGTTCCGTGGCCCCAGCTTGCCGCACGCTGGACTGGCAGGCTGCGCCGGAGGGATTTCGTATGCACTTCCACTCGTCATTCAGCACCGCGGTGCCCGCTTTTTGCAACTGTGCCTGGCTGCTGCGGCTCCGAGGGGTGCTGGTTATCCACGACACCCCGTAACCGAGCGCCGAAGAGAGCAGTGTAGCCACCAGAAACACCAGCATCATACGGGTGAAACCGCGTTCTAGCCCCTGCTCGTCAAGGTAACGCCTGCTGTACCAAGCGAATAGCGGATAACTGACAGTACCCGCGACCAGCCCCCACATAGGTCATTCCTCGCTGGCGATGTCCAGAGGCAGGGTGTAGGGAAGTCTCCTCAGAGTCAGAGGCGTGCCGCCCGGCGCCCCGGCCATCAACGACTCCCCGGCGTTGGCAGCACGTAAAACGGCCAAGGCGGCAAAACCGCCGAGGGGATCCTGTGCGGCGTTGATAACGATGCCGATGCTCTGTGCACCCATGCTGGTGCAAAAGATTTCTTCGCCCGCCCGCAGTGGCGCCGACGCCGCGACCCGGTAGGTCTGGTTCTTGAGTTTGCCGAGATAGTGGGAGCGGGCGACGATCTCCTGCCCAGGATAGCAGCCCTTCTTGAAATTGATGCCCCCCAGCACCTCCAGATTCAGTTCCTGGGGAATGACTTTTTCCGTGGTGGCGCGGCTGATCATGCCGACACCCGCCTGTATAGCCCACCGGCGCCAGTCCTCCGCGGCGTCAGCCCGCGCGCCCGCTGCCCCCAGCTTAGCGCTCAGGGCCTCCAAACGGGATGCGGGCAGAATGATCAGGAAGGCCTCCGCATCCGCCCAGGGCAGGCGGGTAATGATGCTGTCGTCATGAACCACCCCGCTGTTGCCACTTTTTCCCAATGCGACACCCAGGGCGCGGCCGAGCAGTTCCCCCGCACCGTTGCCATAGACGGCCAGCAATGTGAATTCCGGCTCCCCCCGTTTGATCTCCAGCTTGGCCATCATCCGGAACTTGCGCAGACGCTCGATGACCGTATCGGCCATATCGTCGGCCAGACTCAGCCAAAAGTCGTTGCCATCGCGTTGCACGTAAAAATTGGCGATCATACGTCCTTTGGCCGTGCTGTAGCTACTCCATTGTCCGTGACCACTGGCCAGGGTCCGCAGATCGTTGGAGAATTGCCCCTGTAAAAACTTTTCGGCATCCACGCCACTGGCGTGAATCAGGCCCAGTTCCGTATGCAGGGGGACAAAGGTAATGACGGCTGAAGACATGCGGATCGACTCCCGTTTGCAGAAACAGTATGGCCCCGATCATACCCGCATGGCCGACGGCGACAAAGTCCTGCCGGATCTATTCTTCGGCAGTGCCGGGCGACAACGCTGGTTGCAAAGTATTCCCTGCATCCTGGCTTTGCTTTGCGCGGGCTTGACGATGCCGCAGGACTGGCGCTGGGGCCTGGTGCTGCTCGTCGTGCTGCTGGCATGGCTGGTCTGGCGCTGCCCCTGGAGTCTGCGCACGAATCAGGACATGCCGAAGGCCTTGTTGTCCGGCAGGGACGGCGGTCTGCAGGTACGGATGGACAGCGGCAGCGTGCTACCCGTTCATCTGCGCGCCCGGCCATTTCTGCACCCGCGCCTCGGCATGATCCCCCTGCGGAGCGGCGATGGCCGTCGCGCGGTGCTGATTGGTCTGTTTGCTGCCGGGAACGATCCCTGGCGACGCTGGCGCCTCAGGCTGCGCCAGGAATGGGACGCAAAAACGGAGACTGCTGATCCCGCTGGCTGATACTGTCCGCCGCGACGGCACGGCGTTGCGGGTGATCACTGTTGAAATGACAGCCACGGGATTCTTCGCGCAGCAGCGCGGCACAGGTGAGGATTTCCGCACATTGGTAGAGGTTGCGTAGTTCCTGATACGGCTGCGGTCCACACCGGCTGTCGCTGATACGCGTGCTCCGTTCATCCCAATACGCGCAGGCGGCGCGCAAGCCCTCGTCGTTGCGGACGATGCCGGCCGCCTGCCACATATTTGCCTGCAGGTTCTGCCGCAGGGCGCTGATGTCCGTCTGGTGTGCGGCAGTGGTTGTGCACCCCGGCGATCGCCCCGGCATTTGCCGCGGTCTGTCGGGCAGGCGCCCTTGCCCTTCCAGGTCCGCAACAATGGCCGCCGCACCCACCACACATTCCAGCAGTGAGTTGCTGGCAAGACGATTAGCGCCGTGCAGTCCGGTAGAACTGACCTCGCCCGCTGCATAAAGGCCCGGAATGGTACTGCGCCCCGCCCCATCCACGACCACGCCACCACAGGTGTAATGGGCAGCAGGAACCACTGGAATTGATTCCCGTGTAAGATCATAGCCTTGTGCGCGGCAGTGTGCAAAGATGGCGGGGAAATGTCGGCGCACCAAGGTGGCCGGCTGTGCGCTGATATCCAGAGTGACATAGTCGAGTTGATGCTGCTTCATCTCCGCATCGATGGCGCGCGCGACGATATCCCGCGGCGCCAGCTCGGCACGCGGGTCGTAACGCTCCAGAAAAGTGCTGCCATCCGGTAGACGCAGGACGGCACCCTCGCCCCGTAAGGCTTCAGACAACAGGAAAGGTTGGCTACCCGGCTGGTAAAGCGTCGTGGGATGAAACTGGATAAATTCCAGATTGGCAATTTCCGCACCCGCCCGCCAGGCCAGCGCGATGCCGTCTCCGGTAGCCACCAGCGGATTGCTGGTGTGCAGATACAACTGTCCCGCCCCGCCGCTGGCGAGCACCACTGCCCGTGCCGTCCACAACTCGGGCTGGTCGCCCTTTGGGGGGAGCACCCAGGCGCCTTGGCAACGGTCCCCGGTGAGCCAGAGATCGCTGGCATAGTGTCCCTCGGCCATGTGGATGGCGGGCTCCGCCAGCACTCGGCACAGCAGGGTGCTCTCGATAACGTGGCCCGTGGTATCGGCGCTGTGCAGTACCCGACGGGCCTGGTGTCCACCTTCACGGGTGAGATGCCAGCTTCCATCCGGCTGGCGGTCAAAGGGTACCCCCCAGTCGATTAATTGGCGCACGGCGTCCGGACCCCGACCAATGATCTGCCGGACTGCCTGCGGGTGACACAGTCCCGCTCCGGCTCCCAGGGTATCTTCGACATGCAGGGCAATGCTGTCGTGGTCCATATCCATGACCGCGGCGATGCCGCCCTGCGCCCTGTCACTGGCGGAATCTTCCGCCCGCCCTTTGCTCACGAGGCCGACACGGCCGAGTCGGCTGAGCCCCAGAGCCGTGCTGAGTCCGGCGGTGCCGGAGCCGATAACCAGAAAGTCGAAAGAAGGCATTTAGGATCCTGAGAAGGTGTCGGGTGCGGGCGTTGCGAGAATTGGAATGGGTCATGATACGATGGTCGACGGATAAGGTGAATAACGGCACCCCAAGAAGAAAGGAAACGGCCGAATGGGTAAAATCATGGGACACAGCACGGCGGGTGGTCAGGAACATGGCGCACCCAGTGACCTGCTCCTCGTCCAGCGCGTACAAAAGGGAGAAAAGGGGGCATTTGATCTCCTGGTACGCAAATACCAGCACAAGGTGATTTCCCTGGTCGGGCGTTTTGTGCGCACGCCGGAGGAGGCCGAAGATGTGGCCCAGGAAGCCTTTGTCAAAGCCTACCGCGCGCTTGCCAATTTTCGCGGCGATAGCGCGTTTTACACCTGGCTGTATCGTATCGCCGTCAATACGGCAAAAAATCACCTCGTAGCCCAAGGCCGGCAGGTTCCCATTGTGGATGTGGAAACGGAAGATGCGGAACAATTTGCCAGTGGCGATGGACTAAGGGAGTACGATACTCCGGAAGGGTTGTTACTCAGTAGGGAGTTAGCGGAATATATCAACAAGGCATTGACGGCGTTGCCGGAAGATTTGCGCATGGCGGTCACCTTGCGGGAGTTTGAAGGCTTGAGTTACGACGAAATTGCCCAGGTCATGGAGTGCCCGGTGGGGACGGTGAGGTCCAGGATTTTTCGGGCGCGTGAAGCAATTGCCAGGGTTCTGGCCCCTTTGTTGGAGCAGGAAAAGTCATGAACGATGAAACGCAAAAAGAACTGATGGCGTTCATGGAGGGCGAGCTCAGTGGGCTGCGCGCCAGCCGTCTTGCCGCACGTATACAGCGTGAAAGCGGTTTGCGTGAGGCTTGGGAGTCTCAGTACCGCGTTTCTTTTCTTCTGCAAAATGATGGGAAAGGGGTTCGCCTGGCATCGGCTGGTTTCGCCGATCGGGTAGCCTGGGCGATCGTGAACGAACCCGGCATCCTCGCGCCGCAACGCCCGCTGCGGCAGGGTAGTTCAAGAAGTTTCTGGGTGAAGACCGGTTCTGTCGCTGCGGTGCTGGTGGTATCAGTGACCCTGGTAGGTCTCCTGCCCCATCAAGGAGTGGGGCCATCCGTTGCTGGCGGCGGATCTGGTCATTATGCGCAGACCGCCGTGCTGAGGGGGTTTTCAACCCGTGGCGAAGAATTTCATCTGAGCCCCGTAGCGGATTTTGCGTCGCCGCCTGTCGGCACAAACGTGGTTATCCAGAGAGATATTCAACGGTTGTGGGTGCCCGGTGGTGGTAACTACCTCGTTTCCTCGCGGATTCCTTCCGCCTACGCTTCGGGGCAGTCTGATCTGGAAAGTGCGGCCTATACGCCCGCGGCGGGGATCAGTGCGGCTTCCATGGCTTTTCCTGCAGGTTATCCCTAGAATCAGCATTGGTCAGAACGTGTGCCGATACGTATCGGCACGGTGGCGCGATGCCTGTTGCCAAGTGCTGCAGATACCGAGATGATAGATACGGTCTTGAATTGAGCAGCAAATCGGATGGTTGGGGAGGGGTCTTGAAAAATTGTGTGCTGGGTGGACAGCGCCTTGTGGTGGCGCTTTGTATGGGTTTGGGATGGAGTATCGGGGCGATGACGCCTGCTTGGGCGGATTCCGGTGCCAGCGGCCAGGCGCTGGTGGGGCTGCCTGATTTTACGCCCATCGTCAAACAGTATGGACCTGCAGTAGTGAACATCAGCACGACGGAGACCAGGGTGGCGCGTGGTACGGCCTCCCCCTTCCCGCCGAACTCTCCCCTGAATCAGTTTTTCGCCCCCTTCTTTGGCGCACCGGGGCAACCTGGAGCGCCTGGTGGCGGAGCCGGACAGAAATATCAGGTGCAATCCCTGGGGTCCGGTTTTGTCGTCAGCTCCGACGGCTATATCGTGACTGCGGCGCATGTAGTGAAAGGGGCGCAGAAGATCATCGTCAGTCTCACCAATCACCATCAATACGCGGCTCACCTGGTGGGCCTGTCGGCGCGTATGGATGTGGCGTTGCTCAAAATTGACGCGAAGAATCTGCCGGTGGTACAGATTGGTGACTCCAGCAAACTGGAAGTCGGACAGTGGGTGCTGGCGGTGGGTTCGCCCTTCGGCTTTGAGAACAGCGTCACCCAGGGTGTGATCAGTGCGACCTCGCGGCCTTTGCCGGATGATCCCTACATCCCGTTCGTTCAAACGGATGTGCCGATCAACCCTGGTAACTCCGGTGGCCCGCTATTCAATATGCGCGGCCAGGTCATTGGTATCAACGACCAGATCTATACCAATAGCGGTGGCTACATGGGCTTGTCTTTCTCCATCCCCATCAATGTCGCCATGGATGCGGTCAAACAGTTAAAACTGCATCAGAAAGTGCATTTTGGCTGGCTCGGGGTCATGATTCAGGATGTCAGTATGGATCTCGCCAAGTCCTTCCACATGAAAGAGCCGGTAGGCGCGCTGGTGTCACAGGTTGTGCCTGGCGGCCCGGCTGCCAAGGCAGGGTTGCGTCCGGGAGATGTCATCGTCTCCTTTGACGGTCAGGCCATCTATAACTCTGGCCAACTACCGCCGCTGGTAGGGGTATTGCCCGCCGGCTTCAAGGCGAAGCTGGGGGTTATCCGTGATGGCAAGCCCATGAGCCTCAACATCGTGGTGGAGAGCCTGCCCGGCAACCTGGAGAATACGGTGGAATCCGCCGCATCCAGCGGTCCGGCGCAGGAAGGTGAAGTCAAACGACTGAATGTGCAGGTGGGTCCGCTGACCGCGGAGGCACGTAAGCAACTGCACGTGAATACTGGTGTCCTGGTCCTCGGGGTTGGTGTGGGGTCGGCGGCGGAAGCCGGTATTCGTCCCGGTGATGTGATCTTGCAGGTGGCTCAACAGCAGATTACCAGTGCCGCCGACTTGCAGAAGCTGGTGGCTGCCTTGCCGGCGGGTCAGCCGATCCCGGTGCTGGTGCGACGTGGTGAGGGGAGTTTCTATCTGGTGCTTTCGCTGCCGCATTGAAGCAGGCGATCACCGCGAAGGGCTGGGCGCTTATACCAGCCCTTTTGGTATTGCATCCGGCGGGGTGGTAGTGTCCGCCCGGCGCCCAGGGATTGACAGGCCAGATGACTGAACAGCAGCATATTCGCAATTTTTCCATTATTGCCCATGTGGATCACGGAAAATCCACTCTGGCGGATCAGTTCATCCGTCTTTGCGGGGCGTTGACCGAGCGTGAAATGTCCAGTCAGGTGCTGGATACGATGGATATCGAACGCGAACGCGGCATTACCATCAAGGCACAGAGTGTGCGCCTGCAGTTTCGCGCCGCAGATGGGCAGGAGTACCAGTTCAACCTCATCGATACGCCGGGCCATGTGGATTTTTCTTACGAAGTGAGCCGTTCCCTGGCTGCCTGTGAAGGCGCGCTGCTGGTCGTGGATGCATCGCAGGGGGTGGAGGCGCAAAGCGTCGCCAACTGTTATACGGCGCTGGAACACAACCTGGAGATCCTGCCGGTCTTGAATAAAATCGATCTGCCGGCTGCCGATCCGGAGCGGGTGCGCAGGGAGATTGAAGCAATAGTCGGGCTGCCTGCTGACGATGCCGTAGAGGCCAGTGCCAAGGAAGGTACCGGTATCCGGGAGATTCTGGAACGGGTGGTGGAACGCATCCCGCCTCCCCAGGGCGACTCGGACGCTGCGCTGCAAGCCCTCATCATCGACTCCTGGTTCGACAATTATCTGGGGACGGTGGTATTGGTGCGGGTGATGAACGGTTCCATCCGTCCCGGTCAGCGCATCCTGACGATGGTGGGTCAGAAACCTTATGTGGTAGAAAAGGTTGGTGTTTTTACCCCAAAATCGCTGATGGTCCCCGCCCTGGAAACGGGGGCGGTGGGCTTTGTCATTGCGGGCGTGCGGACCATTGAAGGCGCCCGGGTGGGAGATACCCTGACCGAGCAGGACCGCCCCGCCAGTGCGCCTCTGCCCGGTTTTCGCGAGGTGCAGCCACAGGTATTCACCGGGCTCTATCCGGTGGACTCGGCGGATTACGAAAACTTTCGCGAGGCGCTGCAAAAGTTGCGCCTGAACGACGCGGCCCTGCAGTTCGAGCCGGAGACTTCACAAGCCCTGGGTTTTGGTTTCCGGTGCGGATTTTTGGGGCTTTTGCATATGGAAATCGTGCAGGAGCGTCTCGAACGCGAGTACCAACTGGAACTGATCAGTACGGCACCCACCGTGATCTATGAGGTGCTTACCACCGACGGCCAGGTGCTGAAGATTTCCAATCCCGCCGAATTGCCTCCGGCACAGAAGATTGCGGATATTCGCGAGCCGGTGATTACGGCGAACATTCTGGTGCCGGAAACGTATCTCGGCCCGGTAATCGCTCTTTGTGAAGAGCGGCGTGGACGACAGAAGAATATGCAGTTCACCGGTGGGCAGGTAATGTTGCGCTATGAGTTGCCGCACAATGAGGTGGTCCTGGATTTTTTTGATCGCCTCAAATCAGTGAGCCGGGGTTATGCCTCCATGGACTATGAATTTGCACGTTTTGAGAGTGGGCCGCTGGTGAAAATGGACATTCTCATCAACGGGGAAAAGCTGGATGCACTGTCCTGGATCGTGCATCGTGATGTGTCCGAACGGCGCGGTAGGGAACTGGTGGTTCGTTTGCGTGATCTGATTCCCCGACAGATGTTCGAGGTGGCTATCCAGGCGGCGATCGGCGCCAGAGTCATCGCCCGGGAGTCGGTCAAGGCCCTGCGCAAGAATGTGCTGGCCAAGTGTTATGGTGGCGATATTTCGCGCAAACGTAAATTGCTGGAGAAGCAGAAGGAAGGCAAAAAACGCATGAAGCAGGTTGGTCATGTGGAGATTCCCCAGGAAGCTTTTCTGGCGGTGCTGAAAAGTGACAAGAGGTAAAACGCGCACCGCGCAACTTGTGCGGAGGCTGATTTTGGGCGCATTCACAATGAAGGACAGGTACTGATGGATTTTACCTTGGGATTGTTTCTGGCGGTTGTGCTTTCCGGCCTGATCTGGCTGGGCGATCTGCTGTTTTTGCGAAGGAAACGGCCTGCGGGAGCCAGGGAATCCGTCGTTGTCGAGTATGCCCGGAGTTTTTTTCCGGTATTGCTGATTGTTTTTTTGATCCGTGCATTTCTGTTTGAACCCTTTCAGATACCGTCCGGATCCATGATACCAACCCTGCGGGTGGGCGATTTCGTGCTGGTCAATAAATTCCAGTGGGGATTGCGGCTACCGCTGATCCACACACCCATTACCCGTGGCAGTCCGGTGGAAGCGGGTGATGTCATGGTGTTCCGTTATCCCAAAAATCCGCGTGTGGACTACATCAAGCGGGTCATCGGCCTGCCCGGCGACACGATTGAGGTCAGGGGAGATGCGCTCTACATCAACAACAAGCTAGTGCCACAAAAATTTATCGGTACTTTTAATTACCGGCCGGAAGGACAGGGCGCCGAGGGTATGGTTATCCCTACCAAAGAGTATGAGCAGGAACTCGGTGGCCATAAATTCCATATTATTGAATTTGCCACGCCCGAAGCCCAGATGAATTTCGGTCCCTACAAGGTGCCGCCTCATTCTTATTTCATGATGGGGGATGACCGGGATAATAGTAATGACAGCCGTTTCTGGGGCGTGGTGCCGGAACGCAATATCGTTGGGAAGGCAATGTTCGTGTGGTTCTCCTGGGATGCCGAGAATTGGTCCATCCGTTGGAACCAGATCGGCCGCGCACTGGATGGGGCTTCCTGAGTCCGGAGGCTGCACTTGCAAAATCCCTGTTCAGGACTAAGTAGGGAAGAGGGATGAATGCAGAGATCCGGGAGGGTTCGAAATGGGTAACCCCATATCAGAGCAACAAGCCATAAGGACTTGTTCAGGCCAGCGTAGCGGGTGGGCGCGGTCCCTGATCACGCGGCGTCCGGATGAGGCAGGGCTTTCATTGGTGGGTGCGATCTTGTGGCTGTTGATCTTGGTCTTTGTCGTCGCCTTTGTCGTGAAGGTGATGCCGTCCTACTATGATTACTGGTCTCTGAAAAATATCGTCAACCAGCAGGAGCAGCAGTCCGTGCCGGGAGAGTCCGCTGCCCAGATTCGCCGCGACCTCAATGCCCGCCTGGAGGTGGCCATGATCCATATCCCGCAGAAAGGCATCCAGATCGAAAAAGCGGGTGCCGGACCGGTGCTGATCACCGTCAGTTATGACAAGATCGTGCCATTGGTTGGCAATGTCAGTTTGTTACTGCATTTTGACGCCGCAGGGCATTGAAAACCTTTTTGGTATACCATGCAGTTTTTTCCTGTTTTTAATGACTGAGTCGATGGGTTTATGGATGCTTTAGAATCTCTGCAACAATCGGTCGGCTATCATTTCCGTGAGCAGCCCCTGCTGTTGCAGGCGCTGACACATCGAAGTGCGGGCGCTCGACACAATGAACGGCTGGAGTTTCTTGGGGATGCGGCACTGAATTTTGTGGTAGCGGCAAAGCTCTTCGCCCGCTTTCCCAAGGTGAGTGAGGGGGATCTGTCGCGGATGCGGGCACGGCTGGTTCGGGAGGAAACCCTGGCGGAGATCGCCGGAAAAATCGCTTTGGCCGACTCCCTGATCCTCGGCCCCGGAGAAATACGCAGCGGCGGCGCCCGGCGGGACTCCATCCGCGCCGATGCCTTGGAGGCGGTGATTGGCGCGGCTTTCCTGGATGGCGGCTTTAGCGCGGCGGAGCGTATCGTGGCACAACTGGTCGAGCCCTTGATGACGGATGACCTGGGTGGCGAAGAGTTGCGCGATCCCAAAACGCGCCTGCAGGAATTCCTGCAGGGACAGGGACGTCCTGTTCCTGTCTATACGTTGGTGGCGGAAAAAGGACAGGCCCATGAGCGGCGTTTCGTGGCGCGTTGCAGTGTGCCTGGCGCCGAAGCTACCGAAGCGGAGGATGGCAGCCGGCGGAAAGCCGAACAGCAGGCGGCGGCGCTGATGCTGGTACAACTGCAGGTTGCCGTGCGTGGATGAGATCAAGAGTGGCGTTCCTGACGAAGGGTACCGCAGCGGATATGCGGCGCTGCTCGGGCGTCCTAATGTGGGTAAATCCACCCTGCTGAATCATCTGGTCGGGCAAAAAATCAGCATCACGGCGCCGCGTCCGCAGACTACCAGGGATCAGATTCTCGGGATATTGACCCGCCCCGACGGACAACTGCTCTTTCTGGATACGCCGGGTGTGCATGGCGGCTATCGCAGCCTGAACCGGCACTTGCTGCGGGCCACCCGAGGGGCGCTGGAATCTGCGGATCTGGGCGTGCTGGTGGTAGAGGCGCTGCTGTGGACCCATGACGACGCGGAGGCCCTGCGCTGGTTGCAGCGGGCCGGTATTCCGCTGGTGGCCGTGGTAAACAAGGTGGATCGGATTGCGAGCAAGGGGCGTCTGTTTCCCTATCTGCAGGCATTGGCGGAGCGTGGAGAATTCGCGGCGATCATACCACTCTCGGCGCGCAGGGCGGCGGACGTGGAGCGTCTGGCTGATGCCCTGGTGCCGCTATTGCCACCGGCTCCGGCGGCTTTCCCGGAGGATCAGGTCACCGATCGCAATCTGCGGTTTATGGCGGCAGAAATCATTCGCGAGCAGATATTCCGGCAACTCGGTGCGGAACTGCCCTACGACACGGCCGTTGCCATTGAAAGCTATCAGGTGGAAGGCGGCCAGCAGCGCATAGAGGCGACCATTTATTGCCGGAAGCCGGGGCAGAAAGCCATTATTCTGGGCGACGGTGGCAGCCGTCTGCGGGTGATCGGCAGCCGGGCGCGGGAGGCACTGCAGCAATTGACCGAAGAGCGGGTCTGGCTGGGATTATGGGTCAAGCAGAAGGAACAGTGGTCGGAAGACCATCATATCCTGCGCGAGTTGGGGTATGACGACTGAACCCGGTGATCGCGCCTGGGTGCTGCATCACTACCCTTACGGAGATACCAGCCTGATAGTGGAATTGTTTACCCGGACACAAGGCCGGCTGGGGGTGCTGGCCAAAGGTGCCCGACGCGCGCGTTCTGCGCTGGCGCGGATCGAGGCGGGACGCCCCCTGTGGGTGCGCTGGCTGGGACGGGGGGAATTACCGGTACTGGCGCAGGCGGAAGAACTGGGTCCGTTTCTGCCACTCAATCCCCTACAGAATCTCAGCCTTTTTTATGTCAACGAGCTGCTGTTGCGGCTGACGCAGCGTGGAGATCCCTTCCCCGATCTCTTTCAAGTCTATGAAGAAACCATCGACGCGTTGCGCAGTGAACCGGGAGAAGGCTGGTATCTGCGGCGTTTCGAACGGCGCCTGCTGGAAAATCTGGGTTGGGCACCTGATCTAGCGCGTTGCGCGGAGTGTGGCCGGTCTCCCGATGCGGCATCTTCAGAACACTGGTTATACCAGGCCGCACGCGGTGTATTCTGTCCGGCCCATGCGCCCGATGCTGCGGTGACCATCGAGGCGGCGGCCCTGGTCTGGTTACGGGGGGCGATGCAGACACGCCATATGCCAGTCTGGAATTCCTCCCTACGGCGTTGTCTGGAACAGGAGTTGCGGATCCATCTGGGCGGACGCCCACTGGAGAGTCGCCGCCTCCTTACGGCATACTTGCGCAGAACACCGCCTGCGATGACGATACAGAAAAGGGAGGAGCACAGCGAATGATTGCCTTGGGGGTGAATATCGATCACGTCGCGACGTTGCGGCAGGCGCGCGGCACCCGTTACCCGGACCCGGTGGAGGCGGCCTTCGTCGCCGAACGCGCTGGCGCCGACGCCATTACCGCGCATCTGCGCGAGGATCGACGGCACATCGTGGAGCGGGATGTGGAGATTCTCAGCCAGACCCTGCGTACCCGCCTCAATCTCGAAATGGCCGTTGAGGAAAGTGTCTTGCGTGTGGCGGAGCGCCTATCCCCTAGCGAATGCTGTCTGGTGCCGGAACGCCGTGCGGAGCTGACCACCGAGGGTGGACTGGATGTTGCCGGACAATTGTCTCGTATCAAAGAGGCCTGCCAGCGTCTGGCCGCCGCCAAGGTCAGAGTATCGCTGTTTGTCGACCCCGATCCTTTTCAGCTGGAGGCGGCGATGGAAACCGGAGCGCCCGTGGTCGAGCTGCATACGGGCCGTTATGCCAATGCCGTTGATACGGCGACGCGCGCTGAAGAACTGGGCCAGATCACCAGCGCGGTAAGCTTTGCCGATAGCCTTGGCCTGCGGGTGAATGCCGGGCATGGGCTCGATTACCACAACGTGCAGGCAGTGGCAGCGATCCCCCATATCCGGGAGTTGAATATCGGCCATGCCATCGTCGCCCATGCCGTATTTGTCGGTATGGCGACGGCGGTGGCGGATATGAAACGACTCATGCTCGAGGCGCGTGGATGATCGTGGGAATGGGGACGGATATCGTTGCCGTCGAGCGGATGGCCCGTCTCCATGCCCGCTTCGGGGAACGTCTGGCCGAGCGTCTGCTGGGGCCTTTGGAGGTGGCGGACATGCCGACGGAAGCCGCGGCCGGCGCCGCTTTTCTGGCGCGGCGTTTCGCGGCCAAGGAGGCCACATTCAAAGCCTTGGGTAGCGGCATGACCAATGGGGTGCGCTGGATGGACGTGCAGGTGGGCCACGATTCGGGCGGACGTCCGCAATTGGTGCTGGGCGGTCGCGCGCAACAGATCCTACAGGGGCTCGGGGATGGCGTGCGCAGTTGGTTGTCCATCAGCGATGAACGTCGCTATGCCATGGCGGTCGTGGTGCTGGAACGGGGAGGGTAGGCGATGAAGGTAACGGTGGTGGGAACCGGATACGTGGGGCTGGTCACTGGCGCCTGTCTGGCGCAGGTGGGTAATCAGGTGCTGTGCGTGGACGTGGACGCCGACAAGGTGGCGCGGTTGCAGACCGGAGATGTGCCCATTCACGAACCGGATTTGCCCGCCATGGTACAGGAAGGCATTGCCGGCGGGCGCTTGCGCTTCACTACGGAGGTTGCCGAGGGCGTAACCCATGGGGATTTCCTGTTCATCGCCGTGGGGACACCGCCCGATGAAGACGGTTCTGCCGACTTGCGTCATGTGTTGGCGGTGGCCGGCGACATCGGCCGACATTTGCAACGGCCGGTCACGGTGATCAATAAATCCACGGTACCGGTAGGCACTGCAGAAAAAGTCCGCGCCCGAATTGCTGCTGTTTTGCAGGACCGGGCGGCGGATATTGTCTTCGATGTGGTCTCCAATCCCGAGTTCCTGAAGGAAGGAGCGGCGGTGGCGGATTTCATGAAGCCGGACCGGATTATCATCGGTGTGGATAACGTGGCGGCAGCGGAGCGGATGCGCGTCCTCTATGCCCCGTTCAACCGCAATCATGACCGCCTGATCATCATGGACCCGCCTTCCGCGGAACTCACCAAATATGCCGCCAATGTCATGCTCGCCACCAAAATATCGCTGATGAATGAACTGGCGGGACTGGCGGAGCGGATGGGAGCGGACATCGAACAGGTACGGCGCGGAATTGGCGCCGATCCCCGCATCGGTTATGACTTCATATACCCGGGTTGCGGCTATGGCGGATCGTGTTTCCCCAAAGATGTGCGGGCATTGGAACACAGTGCGCGGCAGTATGATTTTGATGCGCCTCTCCTGGCTGCGGTGGAGAAGGTGAACGATCGTCAGAAGGGGCTTCTGGAGCAGAAAGTGGTGAGCGCTTTGGGCGAGGATCTTACGGGCAAAACCATTGCCGTGTGGGGACTGGCTTTCAAACCCAACACCGATGACATGCGCGAGGCCCCCAGCCGGGTACTCATGGAAGCCTTATGGCGGCGCGGTGCGCAGGTGCAGGCCTATGATCCGGTGGCCATGGAGGAAGCCCGACGGATCTATGGAGGAGAACACGCCTTGCGGCTCTGCTCGGACCCCTACATGGCCTGTGAAGGGGCCGAAGCGCTGGTGATCTGTACCGAGTGGCAGCAATTCCGCAGCCCCGACTTTGTACAGATGCACAGCCTGCTCCGTCGGTCTCTCATCGTCGATGGGCGCAATATTTACGATCCGGCGGTCGTGCGTGCCGAAGGGTTTGCTTATCATGCCATTGGACGCCCCTGATATGGCCGGGGATTTGCACAGTCTGGCGCGGGCGCAGGTGGCTATCGTCGGTGACGTGATGCTCGATCGTTACTGGTTTGGCAAAGTCGAACGTATCTCGCCCGAAGCGCCGGTGCCGGTGGTGCAGGTGCGGCGAGAAGAAGAACGTCCCGGCGGCGCCGCCAACGTCGCCCTGAATGTGCTGGCGCTGGGGGCGCAGGCACGCTTGCTGGCCCTGGTAGGGGATGACGGAGCGGGTGAGCGTTTGGGAACGCTGCTGACGGAAGCCGGGATCAAGACGTTGCTGATTCCTGACAAGGCCTGTCCAACGACGGTGAAGTTGCGCGTCATTGGTCACCAGCAGCAGCTCCTGCGCATGGATTTTGAAGCGCAGCCCAGCCAGGCCCACAGCGACGCCTTGCGTGAGCAGGCGCCGGCCTTACTGATCAACGCCAAGGCGTTGCTGCTGTCCGATTACGGCAAGGGCGCCTTGCGGGAAGTGGAATATCTGGTGGCACTGGGGCGCAGTCTGGGTATTCCAGTGCTGATCGACCCCAAGGGTAGGGATTATCGCCCGTACCAGGGGGCGACCATCATCACCCCCAATCTCGGCGAATTTCAGGCAGTGGCGGGCACCTGGGCGAATGAAGCGCAGTTCCGCGCGTTGGGTGAGCAGTGGCGGGTATCTCTGCAACTGGAAGCACTGCTGGTGACGCGCGGTGAAGAAGGAATGACCCTTTTTATGGAGAATGCCATCCATCACCATCCGGCTCAGGCCCGGGAGGTTTTTGATGTAACGGGTGCTGGAGACACGGTCATCGCAACTCTGGCGACGGCCCTCGCAGCGGGCTGGGCGATGGATCGTGCGGTGGAACTGGCCAACCGCGCAGCAGGAATCGTCGTTGGCAAGCTGGGGGCGGCCGTCGTGACGGTGGAAGAGTTGGCCGCGACGGAATCCATGCGTGAAGGCTGAGATGGTGACGACTCTGCCGCGGCTACCCGTACCGAAGCTTTTACAGCGCAGGACCGGCCGGGCGGTTGCCGATTTTCGCATGATTCAGCCGGGGGATCGCGTCCTGCTTGGTCTGTCCGGTGGCAAGGACTCCCTGACCCTGCTGCACCTGTTGCGGACCATGCAACGGCAATCCCCGGTGCCATTTGACTTGGGCGTGGCCACCGTCGACCCCATGAGTCCGGATTATGATCCACAACCGCTGGTACCTTACCTGCGGGAGCTGGGTATCCCGTATTTTCTGGAGCGACAGAATATTTATGAGCGTGCACAAAAGCACCTTCTACGGCCTTCTTATTGCAGTTTTTGTGCGCGCATGCGGCGAGGCGTTTTGTATCGCTGCGCGCGGCGCGAAGGCTATCAGGTCCTGGCGTTGGGGCAACATCTCGACGATTTCGCCGAAAGCTTCTTCATGTCCATGTTTTATAATGGCGAGTTGCGCACCATGAAGGCCCATTACCGAGTGCGGGAAGGCGACTTACGGGTGATTCGCCCGCTGGTGTACTGCCGGGAAAGACAAACGCGCCAGTTCGCCACGGAGCAAGCCCTGCCGGTGATTCATGAAAATTGTCCGGCCTGTTTCGGCAAACCGACGGAGCGCCAGCACATGAAAGAACTCCTTGCCACGCAGGAAGCATACGATCCCCGGCTGTTCAAACAACTCCAGCGTGCCTTGCTGCCGCTGATGGGGCAGGGACTGGAAGGTTTGGAATTTGAGGAAACACATGACTGATTTTTCGCAGAGTTTTTATTGGGAGACCTTGCCATTGCGAGGGGCGCGCTGTCGCCTGGATGATATTTACGCGCGGGTGCTACGGGATTTCTCCGGACCAGAAGGCGTGGCTAAGCTGCTGGGCGAGGTGTTGGTGGGTCTGGCGCTAATGGCTACCACCCAGAAAAACTATGAACGCTTGATCATGCAGACGCAGAGCAAGGGGCCGTTGAAACTGCTGGTGGCGGAGATGACGGCGGCGGGTGGCATGCGGGCTTATGGTCGCTGGGAGGAGGGCGCTACGGTGGATTTCTCGAACCTGCCCGATGCCCTGCTCGCCATCACTGTGGACATGGGAATGGATCGGTATCGCTATCAGGGTTTGGTGGCATTACGGGAAACACTGACGGCATCCCTGAACGCCTATTTTACAGAGTCGGTGCAGTCGCCCGCCTATTTCCGATTGGCGGTGGACGTGGCGGCGCAGCAGGCCGGAGGTTATTTCCTGCAACGGCTACCAGGTGTACTCCGTGTCGAGGATTGGCGGGTGGCTACCCAGTTTATCGCCATCGGATCGGACCAGTCTCTGCTGAAGGCGCAGCCTGAGCAGTTTCTTCCGGAGATTTTCCCGGAGGAATCGGTGCGTTTGCATACGGAGCAGCCTTTGACCTTTTCCTGTTCCTGTTCCCGTAAGCGGGTGGAGCGGATGCTGGTGTCGTTGGGGCAGGCGGAAGCGGAAGAAACGTTGGCCACAGAAGGTGCGGTCATCGTCACCTGTGAATACTGCCATGAGGTCTATCGTTTTGCGGATACGGATATCGCGCTGCTGTTTGCTGCGGGCAAACCGCTGCATTAGCACAGTTTGTAGCATAGTCAGGCGGATGGTTCTCCTGTAGTATCGGGGGCGGACGAGAGATTTGGCTTGCGCAACTTTTAGGTCGTATTCTTGTCCAACGAAGTGAATAGGGGGCGACCGGCTTCGACGCAGGTCGCGAAGCCTTCGGTGCATGCAGAGCTGCGGTTCGCTCTTAAAACTGGTCGCAGATTCATAATTGCCAACGACAGCAATTACGCTCTCGCTGCTTAAGCAGTGAGCCCTCTGCCCGGATTTGTCTGTGGATCCGGAGCTGAAAGGCGCGCGGAGGGTCATGAAACACGGAATCGTGCGCATTCTAGTCTGTGGGGTGCGTGCTAAATTAAAGCAGAATCGCCATGTCGTCATCCTGTCTGTCGGAGGGCGGTGCGGTTAAAGCCAAAAGACAAACTACGCATGTAGATCCGGTGGTCTAGGTACTGCGGACGCGGGTTCAATTCCCGCCGCCTCCACCAATCACGGTAAGTAAGCCCCTGATATTTAGGGGCTTTATTTTTTTACTCTTGGCCGCGTCTTACTTTTCGTCTTACCCTTGGTTCTCGGTAGGTATCACCCCCACCCAAAGAAAAACCCCTGCATCCGAAGATCCGGCATGACGCGGCACGGGGCGATATGGTCGGCGGTTTTCGGGTCCAGGTGTCACGGTGGCCGGAGATACGCGATATTCAGCGGCCAGCCCGTCAGCCCGTCAGCCCGTTTCGCGCCGCATTCCACTCTCTCCTGGCTATTTCTCGCTCCGACCTCGCTCCCTGGAACTGGCCCGAAGACCGCAAAGACCGCAACTCATCACCATACAGATCAATGGCTTACGAGCTTACGAATCAAGCGGTTGGATCGCAGCATCGGGTGGCAAAGGAAACGCCGTCGTTGCGTTTTGTCGGTAGTTATCGATCGCTACCGACAGATTGCAACACGGATGTATGTGCCTGGATGAGGACCAAGGGGAGAAACACCTTGTCGGGACAGTGTCCGGACGACTACAGTAAGGGCATCCAAGATCAGTCCGGAGGGGCACCGTGAGCACCCTGAATCTTTCCAAGACCGAACGCATTGACGTTCGTGCCAGCACGCCGGTCAAGCAATTGCTGCAAGAAGCCGCACGCGCCTGCCATAAGAACGTCAGCGAGTTCCTGCTCGACGCAGGCGTGACGGCGGCCGCGCAGACGCTGGCAGATCGTCGTCAATTCGTGCTGGACGACACGCGGTGGCAGGCGTTCCAGGAAGCGCTGGACCGTCCGGTGCAAAGCAAACCGCGCCTGAAAAAATTGCTGCGTGAGCCCGGGGTTCTGGATTGAGCGGTGTGAATGGGTGTAATTGGGCGTCTAAATGGATGCACCTCAGAAAATGGGTGTAAATGGGTGTGTTTTTGGTGTAAAGTGTGGTTCATGCTGAAAACCGTCACCCTCCAGATTACCCCCGAAATCCTCAGCCTCATCGCCAGGATCGACGAGTTCAAGGGCGCCTGGCGCGCCCTGGGCACGCTCGCGCCCGATCGACTGTCGGCCCTGCGCCGGGTGGCCACCATCGAGAGCATCGGCTCCTCCACCCGCATCGAAGGCAGCAGGCTGTCCGACCGGGAAGTGGAGCAGTTGCTGTCGAACCTGGAAATCAAGTCCTTCGCCACCCGCGACGAGCAGGAGGTAGCTGGTTATGCCGAGCTGATGGACTTGGTATTTTCGTCCTGGCAGGGCATCCCCTTCACCGAGAACCACATCAAGCAGTTGCACCAAATCCTGCTGCGCCACAGCGAGAAGGACGCCTGGCATCGCGGCAACTACAAGACCAACTCGAACAGTGTCGCCGCCTTCGACGAAACCGGCGCGCGGATCGGTATCGTGTTCCAGACAGCCTCGCCCTTCGATACGCCCCGCCTCATGACGGAGTTGGTGGCCTGGGTGAACCAGGAGCGCGAAACGGCCCGGCTACATCCCCTGTTGATCATCGCCCTGTGCGTCGTCGTGTTCCTGGAGATCCATCCCTTTCAGGACGGCAACGGACGGCTCTCCCGGGTGCTGACCACGCTCCTGCTCCTACAGACCGGGTACGCTTACGTGCCGTACAGCTCGCTGGAGAGCGTGGTCGAACAGAGCAAGGAAGCCTATTACTTGGCGCTGCGGCAGACGCAGGGCACGATCCGCACGGAGTCGCCGAACTGGCAGCCGTGGCTGGTTTTCTTCCTGCGCTCGCTGGCTGAACAGGTTCGGTGCCTGGAGAAGAAGGTCGAGCGCGAGAAGATCGTGCTGGCGGCCATGCCGGAACTGCAGCTACAGATCGTCGAGTTCGCCCGGGAGCACGGCCGCGTCACCATCGGCGAGGCCATCAAGCTGACTGGGGCTAGTCGCAACACGCTGAAGCAGCATTTCCGTGCGTTGGTCGAGCGCGGCACGATGAACCAGCGCGGCAGTGGCCGAGGGGTCTGGTACGCCCTGCGCTGACAGTAACGGACGCGGGTTCAATTGCGCGTTTGGAACTGAACCTGGATCGACGCTGAGCGCAGCAAGGCCTTCGATGCACTGGCGGTCAGCACCTTGGTCTATGCCCCCGCTAGCGCCTGACCCACCTGCCTGAGGTTACCCATATGGCCCCAACGGATCGCGTCCGGATCGTGGCCGATCAAGCTCGACCAAGCAATCGCGGGTATCTCAAGGTGGTCGCCAATACGGCCGTCTGGTAGACTGATAACGATTTAAAACGACTTTGAGATATCCTTGAACGTCAATGCCATGAGTACTGAACCTTGGGTTACCGCAATCGGTGTTGCTCGGTATTGGGAGGGCGGTAACTCATGACCAAATCCGAGGCGCAAACCCGGTCAGAGATCATTGACCAACAACTCTCACAAGCTGGCTGGAATGTCAAAGACCCCACGCAGGTCGTCGAGGAATTCGACATCCTCACCGCCTTGCCCGAAGGTGTTGCCGAAGCACGTACCCCCTATGAGGGCCACCAATTTAGCGACTATGTCCTGCTGGGCAAAGACCGCAAGCCACTGGCAGTGATCGAAGCCAAAAAAACCAGCCGCGATGCCGCCATCGGCCGCGAGCAAGCCAAGCAGTACTGCTACAACATCCAGAGGCAGTTGGGCGGTGAGTTGCCGTTCTGCTTCTACACCAATGGCCACGAAACCTATTTCTGGGATCTGGAGAATGCCCCGCCGCGCAAGGTCGTCGGCTTTCCCACTCGCGACGATCTGGAACGCTTCGCCTACATCCGTCGTAATCGCAAGCCACTGACGCAGGAGCTCATCAACACCTCGATTGCCGGCCGTGATTACCAGATCCGCGCCATTCGCTCGGTACTCGAAGGCATCGAACAGAAAAAGCGCGATTTCCTGCTGGTGATGGCCACCGGCACCGGTAAGACCCGCACCTGCATTGCCATGGTCGATGCACTGATGCGCGCAGGTCATGTCGAAAAGGTGCTGTTTCTGGTCGACCGCATTGCACTGCGCGAGCAGGCGCTGGCGGCCTTCAAGGAGCACATGCCCAACGAGCCGCGCTGGCCGAATGTGGGTGAAAAGCTGATTGCCACAGATCGCCGCATCTACGTTGCCACCTACCCGACGATGCTCAACATCATTCGGGACGAGGCGCAGAGCCTGTCCTCGCACTTCTTCGATTTCATCGTCGTCGATGAAAGCCACCGCTCCATCTACAACACCTTCGGCGAGGTGCTCGACTATTTCAAAACCATCACCCTGGGTTTGACGGCCACACCGACCGACATCATCGATCACAACACCTTCCGGCTTTTCCACTGTGAAGATGGCCTGCCGACCTTTGCCTACACCTATGAAGAAGCCGTGAACAACGTGCCGCCTTACCTCTGCAATTTCCAGGTCATGAAAATTCAGACCAAGTTTCAGATGGAAGGCATCAGCAAGCGCACCATTTCGCTGGAAGACCAGAAAAAGCTGATCCTGCAGGGTAAAGAAATCGAGGAGATCAACTTTGAGGGCACCCAGCTCGAAAAGCAGGTGATCAACAAGGGCACCAACACCCTGATCGTCCGCGAATTCATGGAAGAAGCCATCAAGGACGCCAACGGCGTGCTGCCGGGCAAGACCATTTTCTTCTGCGCCACAAAGGCCCACGCCAGGCGCATGGAAGAAATCTTCGACAAGCTCTACCCGCAATACCACGGCGAGCTGGCCAAGGTGCTGGTGTCCGACGATCCACGCGTCTACGGCAAAGGCGGCCTGCTCGATCAATTCACCAACAACGACCTGCCGCGCGTCGCCATCAGCGTGGACATGCTCGACACCGGCATCGACGTGCGCGAGATCGTCAACCTCGTGTTCGCCAAGCCAGTCTATTCCTATACCAAGTTCTGGCAGATGGTCGGACGCGGCACGCGTTTGCTGGAAGCCAGCAAACCCAAGCCCTGGTGCTTGGAAAAAGACGTGTTCCTGATCCTCGACTGCTGGGACAACTTCGAATACTTCAAGCTCAACCCCAAGGGCAAGGAACTCAAGCCACAGTTGCCGTTGCCGGTGCGGCTGGTGGGCCTGCGACTGGACAAGATCGAAAAGGCCAATGACAGCGGCCATGCCGAAGTCGCTGCGCGGGAAATTGCCAAGCTCCGCCAGCAGATTGCCGCACTACCGAAAGAATCGGTGGTGATCCAGGAAGCCGCCGCCGCGCTGGCGCGGCTGGACGATGACAACTTCTGGATCAGCCTCAGCCACGAACGGTTGGAGTTCCTGCGCGCTGAAATCAAGCCGCTGTTCCGTACTATGTCCGAGACCGACTTCAAGGCCATGCGTTTCGAGCGTGACCTGCTGGAATATTCGCTGGCCGTTCTGAATCAAGACATGGAACAAGCCGAAACTCTCAAGGAAGGCATCGTCGAACAGATCAGCGAACTGCCGCTTACGGTCAGTTTCGTGAAGCAGGAAGAAACCCTGATCCGCGCCGCTCAGAGCAACCACTACTGGGGTAAAACGGATACTGGCGAGATGGAAGATGCCCTTGACGAGCTGAACATGCGCCTTGGTCCGTTGATGAAATTCCGTGAGCAGCAGACCGGCCCCGGACCAACGCACCTCGACCTGAAAGATGAAATCCACCGCAAAGAAATGGTCGAGTTCGGCCCCCAGCACGAAGCGGTCAGCATCAGCCGCTACCGCGAGATGGTCGAAACCATGATCGCGGAACTGACCGCGCACAGTCCCATCCTGCAAAAGCTCAAGAATGGTCAGGATGTCTCGGCTGACGAGGCCCTTGAACTGGCTGAACTGCTCCATGCTGAACACCCCCACATCACCGAAGATCTGCTGCGCCAGGTCTACAAGAACCGCAAGGCCTGCTTCATCCAGTTCATCCTCCACATCCTCGGCATCAAGACCCTGAAGAGCTTCCCCGAAACGGTCAGCGAAGCCTTCGACCAGTTCATCGGGCAGCACACGCACCTTTCCAGCCGTCAACTGGAGTTCCTGAACCTGCTCAAAGGCTTCATCATCGAGCGCGAGAAGGTCGAGAAGAAAGACCTTATCAATGCGCCGTTCACGGTCATCCACCCACAGGGGATTCGTGGCGTCTTTAGCCCGGCCGAAATCAACGAAATCTTACAGCTTACGGAACAGTTGGCGGCTTGATGAATTGGCACCAAAACGAAACCGCAGATGGTCGCAGATTATATCCGTGTCGACTTCGAGACGGTTGAATGGAGAGGCCATGAAGCAGAACTCTAAAATATCGGTAAAAGGCACAGAGATAACGGTCTATTCGGATGGCGACCTTGATTTCATTTCCCTGACCGACATGCTCCGTGCCAAGGACGGAGATTTCTTTATCTCGGACTGGCTGCGGAACCGGAACACCGTCGAGTTCCTCGGAATTTGGGAACAGGTGCATAACCCTGCGTTTAATTATGGCGAATTCGCCACAATTAAAAGTCAATCCGGTCAGACCGCCATTCACCAGATGAAACTCCTGCTTGCCGATAGAAACGTCAAGCAGTTGGAGGAAAAATAACCATGCTACAGAACAACCCCGAACTCAAAAGCAAGATCGGCCAGCTCTGGGACAAATTCTGGAGTGGCGGCATCAGCAATCCGCTCACCGCCATCGAGCAGATCACCTACCTGTTGTTCATGAAGCGGCTCGACGAGCTGGACCAGAAGCGTCAGGCCGATGCCGACTGGACGGGCGAGAAGTACGTCTCCAAATTCGAAGGCAACTGGATTCCGCCCGAATACCGCAATCAGCCGGAGCCGGAAAAATTCGCTATCGACAAGCGCAGCCTGCGCTGGAGCGAATTCAAGCGCATGCAGGCCGAAGGGATGCTGCAGCACGTGCAGACCAAGGTCTTCCCCTTCCTCAAGGACCTGAACGGCACCGAATCCAATTTCACCCACCACATGAAGAACGCCGTGTTCATCATCCCCAAGCCGGCCCTGCTGGTGGAAGCGGTGAAAACCATCGACGACATCTTCGAGATCATGGAGAAGGACTCACAGGAAAAAGGCCAGGCTTTTCAGGACATCCAGGGCGATGTCTATGAGATGCTGCTGTCCGAGATCGCCACCGCCGGCAAGAACGGCCAGTTCCGCACCCCGCGCCACATCATCAAGCTGATGGCCGATCTGGTGCAGCCGCAAATGGGCCACCGCATTGCCGATCCGGCCTGCGGCTCTGGCGGCTTTTTGCTCGGTGCCTACCAGTACATCGTCACGCAACTGGCCATCAAGGCCGGTACCAAAGGCCTCACACCTGATGAAGACGGCTTCGTGCGCACTTCGGTCGCTGCCTCCCTGACCAAAAAAGCCCAGGCGATTCTATCCAGCTCACTCTGGGGCTACGACATCGACGCCACCATGGTGCGCCTGGGGCTGATGAATCTGATGATGCACGGCATTGACGAGCCGCACATCGACTACAAGGACACCCTCAGCAAGAGCTACACCGAGGAATCCGAATACGACATCGTAATGGCCAATCCGCCCTTTACCGGCAGCATCGACAAGGGCGACATCAACGAAAACCTGCGACTGGGCACCACCAAGACCGAACTGCTGTTCGTCGAGAACATCTACCGCCTGCTCAAAAAAGGCGGCACCGCCTGCGTGATCGTCCCGCAGGGTGTGCTGTTCGGTTCCGGCGGAGCGTTCAAAAGCCTGCGCCAGTTGCTGGTGGAACGTTGCGACCTCAAGGCCGTCATCACCCTGCCCAGCGGCGTGTTCAAGCCTTATGCCGGGGTCAGTACCGCCATCCTGCTGTTCACCAAGGTCTGGGGGCCAAAGGACAAAGTCACCCAACCCGCCACCGAACACGTCTGGTTTTATGAAATGGCCGCCGACGGCTATTCGCTGGACGACAAGCGCAGCAAGCAGGAAGGCTTTGGCGACCTGCAGGACATCATCGCCAGCTACCACGCCCGCAACCCCGCCACCGACACCGACCGCACGGCGAAATGCTTTATGGTGCCACGCGCCGAGATCGAGGCCGAGAGCTACGACCTTTCGCTCTCCCGCTACAAGGAAGACGTGTTCGAGGAGGTGCACTACGACGCGCCGGGCGTGATTCTGGAGCGACTGATTCAGGCGGAGGTGGGTGATGTGGACGAAGCGGAACTCGCCAAGGTGCAGAGCGGCATCGTGCGCGAGTTGCTGGAGTTGAAGAGGATGGTGGGATGACCCCAATGAAGCAAACCCCGCTGAGTCAACTTGCTATCGTTTCAGCAGGGCAGGCAGCACCTAAGGACGATGAATTTTCTGACCACGGAATACCGTTTGTTCGTGCCGGCAGCTTGGATAGCCTGCTATCGGGGAAAAGCGAGTCTGATCTTGAGCTTGTCAGCGACGAAACAGCAAAGCTGCGGAAGCTGAAAACTTACCCAAAGGGCACAATTCTGTTTGCAAAGAGTGGCATGTCTGCCACCAAGGACAGAATTTACGTACTTGATAATCCTGCTTATGTCGTCAGCCATTTGGCAACGCTGATCCCGAACGGTAGTGCTCACGCGGACTACCTTCGTTTGGCCCTAAAGCGCTTCCCGCCTTCGGTGCTGATTAAAGACCCTGCCTATCCGGCAATCAGTCTCGGTGACATTCAGAGCTACGAAATTCCTGTGCCTGAACAGCGCGACGACCAAATCCGCATTGCCCATCTGCTCGGCAAAGTGGAAGAACTGATCGCCCAGCGCAAACAATACCTGCAACAACTCGACAACCTGCTCAAGAGCGTGTTTCTGGAGATGTTTGGCGATCCAGTGCGGAATGAGAAGGGGTGGGATATTCATCCCTGCGAAAAAGCAGTTTTTGATATTTCTTCAGGTACGAGCTACGGGGGTGAAGACAGGGCCTTCGCGAGCCCTGACGAAGTCGGAGTGCTAAAAATTAGCGCAGTAACGAAGGGCACGTTTGATCCGACTGAGTTTAAAGTTGTTAATCCAGCACAGATAACGAAGGCAGTTCGGTTTGTTAAGCGTGGGGATTTCCTGTTTAGTCGCGCAAACACAGTCGAGCTGGTGGCTGCATGTTGCATTGTTCCTCATGATTACAACCAGCTATTCCTACCAGATAAGTTATGGGTTCTGACGCTCAATACAGAATTTATTAACGCACAGTTTTTCAATTACTTGCTGAAAAATGAGCGATATAGAGATGTGGTAAGAAGTCTGGCAAGTGGCGGACATGATTCGATGCTGAATATTTCTATGAAGAAGTTCATGACGATTGATGTGCCATGCCCGCCGGTTCGCATTCAGAAAAATTTCTCTGCCGTCGTCGAAAAAATCGACGGCATCAAATCCCGCTACCAGCAGAGCCTCACCGATCTCGAAGCCCTCTACGGCGCACTGAGCCAGCAGGCATTCAAGGGCGAGCTGGATCTGTCGCGCGTGCCCATGCCAGGCATACAAACTGAGGAAGAGAAAAGCGTGGCAGCAGAACCCTTACACACCCCCGCCGAACAGGGCCTGGCCATCAACTTGCCCGACACCGACAACTTGCTGGCGGTGCTGGAGAGCGCTGAGGCGCGCGAGGGTTTAATCTCGCAGTGGCTCGAGGCCTACTGCGGCCAACTGGGCAACGCACCGTTTTCGGTGCAGCACCTCATGGCGGCGGCGCAAACCCGGCTGGCGGAACTGCACCCGGATAACGATTTCGTACTGGGCGCCCACGACTACGAGCACATCAAGGCCTGGGTGTTCGAGGCACTTGCCGCTGGCACGCTGTCGCAGGCGTTTGATGACGCAGGCAACCGCATCCAGCTCAAGGCCGTGCAGGCATGAAACTGTTGCGCCTCAAGATCACCGACCCGGCGGGCTTTCGCAGCCTGCCCTGTGGTTTTGAGCATCACTTTCGCACTGAATGGAGCTTGCAGGACGAACTGGCCCAGCCCGACGGCTTTGCGCCCTTCGTCTGCGCCGGCCCCAATGGCAGCGGCAAGTCCAATCTACTCGAAGCGCTGGCGGCAATCTTCTTTCAGATAGAAATTCTGCGGGGGCGCCGCAGTTTTCTACCCGAGGAGTTGCAGAACGCCGATCAGGAGTTTTCGCCGGTGGCGTTTGAGCTGGATTACCTGATTCAGCTCCCCGCAGACTATGTGCAACCGGGCAGCCCCGACTGGGCCAAAGTGTGCCTGAGAAAGAAAACGGGTAAACGGTTCGCATTTTATTGGGAGGAGGGCTGGACCGATTTCAATACAGATATATACCGAGATCCAAGTGTTGATCCTCTTGCTCTCTTGACGCCCCAGTATGTGCTGGGTTATTCGTCGGGCGAGAACGAAATCCTCAGTTTGCCCTTCTTCAAGTTGCGTTTCGTGCAGTTCGACGAATACTGGAATGTGCTGACCCAGCAACTGCCGTACCCCGGCCACCCGGAAACACGGATGGCTTACCTCGACAATGGTTTCAGCCAAGCCATATTGCTGTGCAATCTGCTGTTTCAAGACGAGGCCACGCTTCAGCCCTTCCACGAGGATGTGGGCATCGAGGTATTGCGGGAGTTCCGCATCATCATCCGCCGCAGCGTTCTGCTTGCGCCCGAGCAATTGGCCGCCTTCGCCAGCGAGGACCAGAATCAGCGCCAGTCGCTTGATGACATCGTCAAGAGCAACCCCGCCTTGCGCGCAGAAACGGACGACGCAGGCAGCACCCGTTACCGCCTGAACCTGATGTATGTGCTGGAAGGCGACGAGAAATCCTCTCTGGTGGTGAGCGCCCTCAAGCGCTGCGCGAGCCTGCATTACCTTGATGAGGCCACGGATACGCTGGTGCTCGACTACTGGGTGAATGACGACACCCGGCAGGCGTTCCGCGAGAACTTCGATGGTTCGCCGCTGGCGCTGTTCCAGGCCTTTCAGGTGTTGTTGACACTCAATCTATATTCCGTGAGCGATGCGCTCAAGGCCGATCTGTATCAATCCACCAGCCACTACGTCAGCGAAACGGTGCCGACGCTGGCTTCCGATGAACGCATCATGTGTTTCGAGTTTGTGCGCTTCAGCAAGCAGGGTGTTGAGCAGTCGATGATGTTGAAAGATTTGTCAGACGGTGAGCACCAGTTGCTGCACAGCCTCGGCTTGTGCCTGCTGTTTCGAGAGACCAACAGCCTGTTCCTGCTCGACGAGCCAGAAACTCATTTCAATCCCGATTGGCGCTCCAATTTCATCACCCGCCTGCGCCAGTGCCTGCCTGGTACGGGCAATGTGGGGCAGGAAATGCTGATCACCACCCATTCGCCGTTCCTGATCTCCGACAGTAAGCCGGACAAGGTGCTGGTGTTTGCCAAGGACAAAACAAGCGGCGCGGTCAGCATCAGCCGCCCGGATTACAACACGCTGGGCGCCTCGATCAACAAGATCACCATGAACACCTTCGGCAAGCGCGAAACCATCGGTGGCCATGCGCAGATCGAGTTGGAGAAGTTCCGAGCCCGCTTTGAACAGGGCTCCGAAGACAAGGAAGCGTTGATCACGGCGATTCACCAGCAACTCGGCGACTCGGTGGAAAAAGTGCTGCTGATCAATACCATCCTTGGCAGCGATCAGTCGGGCACTGGGGAGGCGCAGGACTGATGCTGTTTCCGTACACCTATGTGCCACACAAAATGGAAAAGATGCAGGCGTTCATCGACTTCATCTTTTACGAGGTGTGGTGCAAGGCCCCGGCAAGGGTCCCCTTTGGCCTGCACCTGTTCGACGCCAACGCAGAGTTGCGCGAAGTGATGGAAGCGTTCTATTACTCCGACGCGCAAGGTGCCGATTTCTTTTATGGCCATGTGGAACGAATCTACGGTCTGTTTTCGGCACTGTCCCCCTCCCAGATCAACCAGTTTCAGCAGTGGTATCAGGGCAATAACGATCTAGAAAAAGTGTGCGCCAATGATCCGGCTACACACCTCGTCCGGTACGCCGACATCGCTGTTCCCCACAAAGACCTTGCCGAGCAACTTGCCGTCTTTTTCAAGGGCTTGTACTCACAGTCGCTGCTGGACCTCGCTGCACTGCGCGCCAAGATCGGTGACATTGACGATCACTATCAAACCTTTGTGTCCACCAATAAGGAAGGAAAATGCCCGTTTTGCGGCATCGGCGATATCAGAGGCACGCATCACAGCAAACGGGAGGCCTACGACCATTACTTGCCCAAGGCGCTGTACCCATTCAACTCGATCAACTTTCGCAATCTGGCCCCGGCCTGCCATGAATGCAACAGTACTTACAAGTTAAGCAAGGATCCCGCGCGCAACGATGCCGGGCGGCGCAAAGTCTTCTACCCGTACGCTGCTGCGGGCCAAGCCATTGATATCCAGGTGACCTTGCGGCACTCAGATATCGACAATCTGACGCCGGCGGACATCATGCTGCAATTCGGCCCTGCTGACATTAGTCAGGAAATCGACACCTGGAAGGACGTGTACGGCATTGACGAGCGCTACAAAGCCAAACTCTGCGGAGAAAATGACGGCAAGTACTGGCTGACCCAGGTGCTCGATGAATGCCAGGCTTACGATAAACAACCCGACGACATCTTGAACATGCGCGCCCAGCAGGCGCAAAGCCGACCGTACGCCGACTGCAATTTCCTTAGACAGCCTTTTCTCGAGGCGTGCCGGCAGATCGGCGTTCTTTGAGAATTTCTGCAGTAATCGGCACCAGTGCTCATAATCTCGGGAGGCCAGTTGGCACATGGTCAACGGTCCGCCACCAACGACATGGCGTAATAAAATGATATTTATGGACTTTATTTTTCGTCCCAGCCTTTGTCTATCTTCTGGTCTTACTCTGGGATTTTGCCAGTCTGGCTGGTGCAGCCTATCTCCAATCGGCCGGTGACAGGTGTAGGCGGTTCGTGAAAGTCGCGTTATTGACGTGGCGGGTCGGACAAGGTCATCGTCGCTCAGCACCGGATTTTTCAGATATCACGGGATGGCGGCGTTCGCCTCCAGCCTCGATGAGCTCGACAGCCTCACCGTGAGTTGGCGAAGTACGTCGTGTCACGTGATTACCTAACTGTGGCCGATGTGCTCCGGCTGGTTCCGAGACATATGGGTACCTCAATGCCGGGGGACCTGGGATTCCCCATCCCAATGCACCAGTTCCAGGCGCCCCGTTGCGTGTTCCACGAGCGCCGTGCAACTCTCCACCCAGTCGCCGTCGTTGTGATACAGGATGCCCTCGATTTCCTTGATCTCCGCATGATGAATATGGCCGCAGATGACCCCTTCGTAGCCCTCCCGGCGGCATGCCTGCGCCAAGACCTGTTCATAGTCGCCAATGAACTGCACCGCCTGTTTGACGCGGCGTTTGATGGTCGCGCTCAGGGACCAGCGGCTATGCAGACCGATGCGGCGTACTGCCCATTGATACCGGCGATTGATGAAAAGGAGCAGCGTATAGCCGTGATCCCCGAGCCGGGTAAGCCAGGGGGCGTACCGCATCGTCACATCGAATTGATCCCCATGGATCACCCATAGGCGGCGGCCGTCGACTGTCTCGTGAACGCATCTGTCCACGATCTGGATATCTCCCAGCAGGATACGCTCCCCCTCTACGGGGACGAGATCGGAAAGCATTTCAAAAACCGGGTCATGGTTGCCCCGTACATAGCGCACCTGCACCCCATGCCGGGCGAGACGAAGGATCTTTTGTACCACCGTATTGTGCGTGGGCGGCCAGTACCAGCGGCGCTTGAGTTGCCAGAGGTCGAGTATGTCTCCCACCAGATACAGGTATTCGCAGTGATAATGACGCAGAAAGGAGAGCAACGCCTCCGCCTGGCAGCCTCGAGTGCCCAAATGAACATCGGAAATAAAAATGGCGCGGCAGGAGACACCGAGCGGCTCCTCAGCATTCTTCGGCGGAGTGTGCGACGGCATGAGACCCCCTGGTCAGGTCGAGGTTGAGGATTTTTGCCCCGGTAGTATAGCCGCAAACCTGGGAAGAGATGCACTAGGTCGACATCAGACCGAGCGCAGGTCAGGTATTCCGCAGACGTTCACGAAACTGTCACATTCGCTCGGTATGATTCACGATGACACTTTGCTGTCGCCCATCTACGGATATTCAGGAGAATGCCATGACCTCCATGCACGAAACACCGGATAGCCATGAACAAGCCCCGTTCAGTCCCGTTCCGCTCCCCGAAACGCCTGCTTCCGTAGTCGCACCGATGGTGAGTGACCCCGAGCTTCGGCATCGCCGGATCGCCGAGGCCGCCTATTTTCTGGCGGAACAGCAAGGATTTCCGGCCGACCAGACGGAAGCCTGTTGGTTCGCCGCCGAACAGGACATAGACCGGGAAGGGCTTGCCGCTGGCCAGTAGGGTGGTGACGCTCAACAGCACCCGTCCGTGGGTAAGAAACCTTTCTCACAGTAGCTTGGAGGGCACGCCTTGCGCTGGTATGGGCAGGTACTGAATATGGCCGTAGCGCATGGAATGGCGGGAGCAGCTCTGATGGAGATGCTGGTATGCACGCCGATCACGGCTGTCCGGTTCTCGCCCGAGACCAGCGGCGCATGACGGAAACCGCGATGCGGATCACCCTGGTTACGGAGACCTACCCGCCCGAGATCAATGGGGTGGCCATTACCCTGGGGCGCGCCGTCGAGGCCTTGCAGGCCCGAGGTCATGAGGTCACCCTCATCCGTCCACGGCAGGCGGGGGAATCCCCGAGTCCGGGCCTCATGCCCGCGCTGCCCCTCTTTTTTTACCGCCAGGTGCGCATCGGGTGTGCCACCCCTATCATCCTGCAGCGCTGCTTGCGGGATTGGGGCAGCGAGATCGTCCATATTGCTACGGAAGGTCCTTTGGGCCTCGCCGCCCTCATCGCCGCACGGCGTCTGCACATTCCCGCGGTAACCAGCTTCCATACCAATTTTGATCAGTACGCCGCACATTACGGGTTATCCCTGCTGGGCCACGGGGCGAGAATTTATCTTCGCGCCTTTCATAATGCGGGCAAACTCACGCTGGTGCCCAGCCAGAGCACCTTGGATCGTCTGCAGGCCCAAGGATTTCAGCAAGTACGCCGTTGGGGTAGAGGCGTGGATACCGTGCGTTTTCATCCCCAATGGCGGGACGATGCGCTGCGGGAAAGCTTGGGCCTGGGGCCGGAGGGCCGACTCTTGCTGTATGTGGGGCGACTGGCTCCCGAAAAGAATCTCACGCCGCTCATCACCGCCTTTCGCACGCTGCGCAGGAACGGTCTTAGAGCGGTGCTCGTGCTGGTGGGCGACGGTCCCTTGCGCCCAGGGTTCAGCCGCCTCTCCGAGGAAGGCATTCTCTGTATCGGCATGCAGCGGGGCATGGATCTGGCGCGCTGGTATGCCAGCGCCGATCTGTTCTGCTTCCCCTCCTGCAGTGAAACCTTCGGGAATGTGGTGCTCGAAGCCGAAGCCAGCGGCTTGCCGATCCTCGCTTATGATTGCCCTGGGGTAAACGAACAGGTGAGTGATGCTGTTCATGGATTGCTCCTGCCCCCGGGCAGTGACTGGGCCCCCATGTTACAACTCCTCAGCAAAGATTCCGGTCTCCGCCAAAAGTTCGGTGCGGCCGGTCGTCTGCGGGCCGAATCCCAGAGCTGGATGCACAGTTTCGACGTGCTCGAAGCCGCCTATCGCGAACAACTAGGATCCGAACTCGCTCCGCCGTGATGACACTTGAATCACTTTCGCAAGGATACTCCGATGCGCATACTGATGCTCTCCGATACCTATATCCCCCGCATCAGCGGGGTCGCCACCTCGATTCGCAGCTTTCGTAGCGGGCTGCAGGGACTTGGACACACGGTGGATCTGCTGGTCCCCGATTATGGGTCTTCCGTGCCGAGCGATGATTCCGGCATCATGCGTGTGCCGGCTTGGAAAACGGGTTTTTATCCCGAAGAGCGATTGATGCGGCCTTGGGCACTCCTGCGCATGACCCGTGAGCTGGCATCCCGTGGCTATGACCTGCTGCATGTCCAAACCCCCTTTGCCGCCCATTATATGGGTACCCATCTGGCCCGTAGGCTGGAGATACCGGTCCTGAGCTCCTACCACACCTATTTTGAGGCCTACATCGGTCACTATTATGCAGGCATACCCAAAATCCTGCGTCTCGCCCTGGCCCGGATCCCCTCACGTCAGCAGTGCCAGGCGGTGGATGGTGTGATCGTGCCCTCCATGGCCATGGCGACTGTGCTCTGGGGCTACGGCGTCAATACCCCGATCCGGGTCATCCCCACCGGCATTGATCTGACTGCCCAGACAACGGGGGACCGGTCCGCCTTTCGCGATCGCCACGGCATCGCGGCAGACCGTTTGGTGCTGCTTTATGCCGGGCGGATCGCTCCCGAAAAGAACATCGCCCTGCTGGTGGAAGTGGTCGGGCACCTGCGCGCGATTTTTCCGGGTATCCTCTTGCTGCTGGCGGGCGACGGCCCTTTCAGGGAATCCCTGGAACAGCAGGTCGTCGAAAAGGATTTGACGGAGCAGGTTCGTTTTCTCGGCTATCTGGACCACGACACGGCCCTGCGGGATGCCTATGCCGCCGCCGATCTTCTGGTGTTCGCCTCGGAAACCGAGACGCAGGGCATGGTATTGCTTGAAGCCCTGGCGGCGGGGCTACCCCTCGTCGCCATTGCGGCCATGGGTGCTGCGGACTTTGTGACCAGTGGCCGCGGCACACGAGCCGCACCGGCCCAAGCGTCCGGTTTTGCCGAGGTCTGCGCCGGCATTTTGTCCAATGACGTGCTGCGCGCGCGGATGGCGCAGGAAGCCAGAGAACTGGCCACCCAATGGGCCGAGCCGGCCATGGCTGAACGCCTGCAGGCGTTTTACGCTGTTGCCGTCGCGGGCGGCAAGTCTGCTTCGAACCCCGCGGGTACATCATCCGTCCCTCATCGCACCAGCTCCAGATGATCATCCAGATATGCAACGGATACCGCGCGGTCCTCCTCCCGGTCCTCATGATTAGTTAGCGGTTTTTCGAGTTGGTGCCCAAGCACGAATCCCAATATTAAATGATGTGTCCATAGAATAATTTATTAATCATTTATCTAATTGATTATTATCCTATTTAATAGCATGGCGAATCTGTTGCGGATCAATCCTGTCGATTGGTTGACATTCGGCTGAAAAAGAATTACATCTGCAGCATACAAAACGATAAACGCATGTTAACATATTCGTTACATGCATCTGTTCGGCATCGAGTACTGATGGAGATGGGTTTTCCATACGCTCTGGTCCCAATCAGGCGGAGTGCCTGTGCGGTGGTCGCAGGACTGCGTATTGCGGTCAAAGGCGAGCAGCGCGATGGCCGTAGTTCTTTTGTGAATATGTATCAGTTAGTTACCATGTTTGTGAATGCTAACAAGGCAAGTCGCAGTTCGTAATATTTGGGATATTTCGATGTCGGGGGATTTATCTTTCGGCGCGAATTGCTAACGAAGTGGCAACAAAGGCAGAAACATCAAAAAGGGAGATCAAATATGAAAATTCAGTCGCGGAGCAGCATGCAGTGGAAGCACAAAATTCGTTGGGCTACATGCGCTACATTTATGGTTGGGGCGGCCGCATGTTCGGGCAATGCGCTGGCATTGCCGACATTCGCCCGTCAGACTGGCTGGTCGTGCGCAACGTGCCATACATCCTATCCTCAACTCACCCCCATGGGTCGTATGTTCAAGCTGCTGGGATATACCAGTAATAATGTTCAGCGGCAGCAGAAGCTGGAAGCAAAGTTTGGAAAAAGCACCGCACTTCTGCTGATGCGTGTGTCACAGTTTTCGATTTTTTTTCAGGCGAGCTATGCCAATGTGGCCGGGGGCCAGGAGGCCTTTAATGGGGCGGGGGTATCCAACCCGCCGGGTAACCAGAATGACATTCAATTTCCGCAACAGGTGAGTTTATTCTATGCGGGGGAAATCACCCCCCATATCGGTGCATTCCTGCATCTGACATACAGCGGCCGAGGCGGTTTCGGTATGGATGACAGCGACATCCGTTGGGCGCACCCATGGAACCTGGGTCCCGATCAACTGCTGATCACCGGTGTCGAAGTGAATAATACACCGACCGAGCCGGACATCTACAACACGGTACCAGACTGGTATGCGCCATTCTCGAGTTCCAAATATAGTGCCATCCGGCAGATACCCACCACCTTTATCGAAGGGGCGCATGGCGCCGGTTATCCTCTTGCGGGTATCGGCACTTACGAAGCCTATATTTTTGGGCAGGATAAGGCCAACTGGCTCTACTTCGAGGCGGACGGATACACCAACGCGGACGGTATTGGTGTACAGCCGAACTCCGGAGGAGCATTCGGATATGCTAATGACGGCAGAATGCAGGGTGTCGCCCCCTATGTTCGTCTGGCCTATCAGCGCGACTGGGGTAACTGGAACTGGGAAGTCGGTACCTATGGGATGTGGAGTCGCCTGTACGATAGTCCCAACACCAAAGGCGGTCCGGTAGACAGTTTCGATGATTATGATCTGGATAGCCAATTGCAATGGCTGGATACGGCGGACAACAGCAATGTCACGCTGCACGCGGACTGGATACACGAGGACCAGACATTTGGTCCAGGTACTACTCTTTCAAGTTCTACAACTGGAAATCTCAATTCCCTCAATATAAATGGTTCCTACTGGTACCATGATCATTATGGTGTATCTGGTGGATATCTGGACACCTGGGGTTCTGCCAACCCTGATCTCTGGGGAACGAGCTATTCCGATAACGGATCTCCGGATACCAACGGAGAATGGATCGAGGCGTCTTATTTGCCCTGGTGGAACACCAGATTCTCGTTGCGGTATACCATGTTTAACCAATTTCGCGGGCTGACGAACAGTACGGCCACGAGTTTCGGCGCTTCGGCATACAATACGCTTGAGCTGCTGACCTGGATATCATTTTAAGGAGGGGGTGGGCTATGTATCTTGTATTATCATCGAATCGTTTCGCTCCTTCCAAAAAGAAGGGTGTCATTCGCAGTGCCGCCGTAGCGTTGGCGATATGGAGCGCCGGTCCAGCACTGGCGCAGGTGCCACAATCTGTCCATCAGTCATGTATGATCTGCCACGGCCAGACCGGCGAAAATACCATCTATCCGATGGTTCCGCGCCTGAGTGGTCAGCAGGTGCAATATCTGGCATGGCAACTGAAGCAGTTCAAGGCGCATACCCGTGCGGATCAAAATGCGCAGATTTACATGTGGCCTGTCGCGCAGGCCATGAGTCAGAAGGAAATCCAGTCAGTTGCGAAGTATTATGCGGCGCAATCGCCCATGCACAGCGCATCCTCGCCACGTCCCGGAGTCTCCGCGGGTAAGCAGATATTCCTGCAGGGCATCGCTGCGCAGGGTGTTCCCGCGTGTATGGCCTGCCACGCCGTGAACGCGACAGGTCGAGGGATATTTCCGCGATTGGCCGGGCAGCGATACGCATATATCGTTCAGCAGCTAAGCTATCTGCATGATGGAAACCGGGTGAATCCCATCATGCAGCCAGTGGCAGAAAAGCTGACAAACCGGCAAATGCAGGATGTGGCGGCTTATCTGTCCGGTCTGCATTGAGATCAATGAGATGCGGTGGAGGCGCAGATTCTGGCACGCCCGGTGTGGGCCATGTCAGGTCTGCCGCCATCTTATACCAGATGCTCCCCGGCCAGCTTGCAGGGATGGCCCGGATCGCCTGTTTCCACTTGCAAGGTAGGATGGACGATCTGAAAATGCGCGCGCAATTCCTCACCGATTTCATGGAGCAGCGCATCGCCGGGATAGCAGTCGGGCATGACCAGATGCGCAGTCAGCGCAGTTTCGGTGGTGCTCATGGCCCAGATATGCAGGTCGTGCACGGCCGTGACGTTGGGTATCCCAAGCAAATAAACCCGTACTGCGTCGATGTCGATACCCGGGGGGACGCCGTGCAGCGCCAGATGGGCGGAGTCACGCAATAAACCCCAGGTAGCCATCACAATCAACGCGCTGATCAGCAGACTAGCTGCAGAGTCCAGCCAGAACCAGTGGGTGAACAGCATCACGATCCCCGCCACCACTACGCCCAAAGAGATCGCTGCGTCGCCTGCCATGTGCAAAAACGCCGCACGGATATTCAAGTCGCCTTTTCGTCCCGACATGAAGAGCAGGGCCGTCCCCGTGTTGATCACTACCCCGAAGGCCGCCACACCGATTACGACGACACTTGCTACGGAGGCCGGGTGCAGCAGCCGCTCAATGGCTTCCCAGGCGATGCCGCCGGTGACCACCAACAGAAAGACGGCGTTCGCCAGCGCCGCGAGAATGGACGAACTGCGTAGTCCATAGGTAAATCGCCCCGAAGGGGGGCGGTTGGCGAGGGCACTCGCTCCCCAGGCCATGAGCAGCCCCAGAACGTCACTGAGGTTATGGCCGGCATCTGCCAGCAGCGCGAGGGAATGCCCAAGCACCCCGAACACCGCCTCGGTCAATACGAAGCTCAGATTGAGTCCAATGCCGATCGCAAAAGCACGGCCATTCACGGGGGCATGACCATGTGCTCCATGGCGGTGCCCGTGATCATGAGGGGGCGCATGGGTATGCGGGGATTCTGCATGATCGGTGTGGTTGTGTGCCATATGGCATTCCTCCGCGTTTTGGTTGAATATGACTCATTAAAAGCCCTGGCGCCACTGCCGGGATCTGGATATGCCTCTGGCCGATAGTCAGCGCCTTTTGCATCTGCTGGATCATCCTATGGAGGGAGACGTATGAAAAAATCAGGTTTCGTGGTCATGGTCGGCTTGCTTCTCGGGGCGGGCGCGGGTTGCGCCGTATACCCCACCGGCTATGATTATTATGCTTATGGGGGCCAAGGGTATTACAGCGGTTACCCTGCGGTTGGCTACTGGTATCCACCTGGTGCTTACGCTCGGTACTACACCCCGCAATTATATTTTCAGACCCAACTGTGGAACTACTATCCACGGTCCTATTATTACCGTTATTTTGCGGCGCCGCCGCCCCTGCGCCGCGGCATACCGCTGCCGCCCAGACCGCCCGTGGGTGTACCTTTGCCGCCGCCACCGCGCGTACCCATGGGTGCGCCGGGGGGATTCGTTTCACCTCCTCCGCAGGCTTTCCCAGGGTACAGGGCGCCGGGCCCGGAAGGGCAGCGGCCACGCTTCGCGCCACCTCCACAGCGCCCCGGGCAGCATTCAGATCGGGGGCCTCCGGACAAGTCGCGGCGGCCACAAGGCGGTCCCTGATGTCCTTCTGGATAGCCCAGTGCTTTGTCTGGACATGGCCGTCACCATTTGTCACTCGTAATGGGTAATCTGTTCTGTTAGAGTGCGCTTGCCGTCATGCCTCAGTCTGCATGACGCGCGTCGCACTGGTCCCTACCTTTATGAAGCGTCTGCCATAGACTGGCGCCCTTGTGGCGAGGCCGGTGTTTTCGGAGTAAAACTTATGTCGTCTTTTGAATCTCTGGGTCTTTCTGAGCCTATCTGGCGTGCGGCTGCCGAACGTGGCTACACCAGTCCCACCCCTATTCAGGAACAGGCCATCCCGGTAGTCATGTCCGGTGTCGACCTGCTGGCGGGCGCACAGACGGGTACCGGCAAGACTGCCGCGTTTGCCATGCCCATCCTGCACAAACTGGCGGCTACTTCAGGTAGCGCGTCATGCGCTCCTTCCAGTGTGCGTGCGCTGATTCTGGTTCCCACCCGCGAACTGGCGGCGCAGGTGGAGGCGAGCGTGCAATTGTACGGGCGCTATCTTCCCCTGCGCTCCCTGGTGCTCATCGGTGGGGTCAAGATCAATCCCCAGATGCAGAAACTGCGCCGCAGCGTGGATGTCCTGGTAGCCACCCCCGGTCGCCTGCTGGATCATATCCAGCAGCGCAGTGTCGACCTCTCTCACGTCGAAATTCTGGTGCTTGACGAAGCCGATCGCATGCTCGACATGGGCTTTATTCGTGATATCCGGCGCATCCTTGCGGTATTGCCGAAAAAACGCCAGAACCTGCTGTTCTCGGCGACGTTCTCGCCGGAAATCCGTGGGCTGGCCGATGGCCTGCTGAACAACCCGACCAGTGTTGAGGTCGCGGCGCGCAATGCTACTGCCGATAATGTCGCCCAGCGGGTTTTTGCCGTCGATCAGGACCGCAAACGCGAGCTTCTTTCCCATCTGATCGAAGAACATCAATGGGGGCAGGTGCTGGTTTTCACTCGCACCAAGCATGGTGCCGACCGCCTTGCCAGGCACTTATCGCAGGATGGCATGCAGGCTATGGCAATCCATGGCGATAAGAGCCAGGGCGCCCGTACCCGCGCCCTGGCGGAGTTCAAGGAAGGCAAAGTGCAGGTCCTGGTGGCGACGGATATCGCTGCCCGCGGTATCGACATCAGCGAGCTGCCCCACGTGGTGAACTTTGAACTTCCCCATGTGCCGGAAGATTATGTCCATCGTATCGGGCGGACCGGTCGCGCCGGTAACAACGGCCAGGCCGTATCGCTGGTGAGCAGCGAGGAGCGTAAGCAGTTACAGGATGTGGAGAAGCTCCTGCGTCGCTCCTTTGACCGGGAGATCGTCGTCGGTTTCGAGCCGCGACAGTCTTTCTCCGGTCATGCACCGTCAGGGGTGCCGCGTCGTCCGGCTCAGGCCGCAGGGCGGGGTCGGCCCGGTTCAGGAGCGGTGCCTTCGGGTCGTGCCCGCCGCACCTGAGAACATGATTCTTCCCATCCTGTACTGACGGGGTTATTTTGGTGTGCAACGCCTTGGCATTCCGCCAGGGCTTGCGCCACAATAAGCGGACGATGGGCGTGTCCGGGCAAAAGGCAGGTATGGACGAAGACAAGGTATCCTCCCGTGTCCTGGTAGTGGAGGATGAGGAAGGCATTCAGGAACTTCTGCGCGTTACCTTGGAGCGTAATGGCTTTGACGTTCGCTGTGAGGGCAGCGTCGAATCGGCGGAAGCGGTACTCCAGACCTGGGGGCCGCAGTTGCTGGTGCTCGACTGGATGCTTCCCGGCAAAAATGGCTTGGTATGGTGCCGTATGCTGCGCCGTCGTGAAGAGACCCGGAAGCTGCCCATCATCCTCCTTACCGCACGCGGTGAAGAGGGTGACAGGGTGCATGGTCTGGAGTCAGGTGCGGATGATTATCTGGCCAAACCCTTTTCTCCGCGGGAACTGGTGGCGCGGGTCAATGCCCTGCTGCGGCGCAGTTACGGTGGCACGGCGGCGGGCCGGGTACGGCTTGGCGATCTGCAGGTGGATCTGCGCGCGCATCGGGTCTACGCCGGTGAGGTACAGGTTCATCTCGGGCCTACCGAGTTTCGTCTTTTGCGTCTTTTTGTGACCAACCCGGAACGGGTCTTTTCGCGGGATATGCTACTCGATCAGATCTGGGGGCGGCAGAGTTTTGTCGAAGAGCGTACGGTCGACGTCCACATTCGCCGCTTGCGTCGGGGGCTGGAGCACCACGGTTACGCCCAGATCATCGAAACTGTCAGGGGCGAAGGCTATCGCTGTAGCGCCTTGGGTTTTCAGCGAGAAGTGGTGGACGAGCGATGACTGGTGTGGCGGCTTTCGCGCATTCAGCAGGCCGCAGCACACCCCGGCATATCTTTCCGGCGTGAAGTACCTCCGTGCCTGGTTTTACCCCTTGGCGCTCTGGGCGTTGATTCCGATTTTTCTGGCCGCCGATGATCTGCACGCCTGGTCCTACCTCCCACTGGTGATCATCGCTTTCTTGCTAGCGCTCTGGGTCGGCTGGCATCGCCAGCAATCCCTGAATTTCAGCGCTTGGTTCCGTAACCCGTATACCTCGTTGCCACCGCTGGCGGGGGGGATATGGGAGGAGACCTTTGCCGAGGGCTACCACTGGCGGCGTGATCAGGAGGCGCAGCACCGCCAGCTCAGTGCCCAGATCGTACAGTTGCGTGACGCCTTGCAGGCGATGCCCGACGTTGTGGTATTGATGGACGAGCGTGGCCAATTGCTCTGGGTGAATCCTTCGGGTATCCGCTTGCTGCAACTGCAATGGCCCGATGACGCGGGTAAGCCGCTGGCTTTCTGGCTGCGAACTCCGCATCTGCGCGCCTTTCTCGCCGGCGAAGGGCCACCCAGCCTGCAGCTCCCGGCCCCGGCAGATGCACAACAGATTTTGGAGGGCATGCGCTATCCCCTCGCCGATGCGGGTGCTTTGGTTATCTTCCGGGATGTGACCCGTATCCGTCAGCTTGAACAGGTCCGTCAGGACTTCGTAGCCAATGTCTCCCATGAGTTGCGCAGCCCGCTGACGGTAGTGCGCGGTTTCCTGGAAAACATGCTGGACAGTCCTATCGCTGCCGACGATGAGGTGAGTAGTCAACTCCGTCTCATGGAACAGCAGACGCTGCGCATGCAGTCTTTGGTCGAAGACTTGCTGTCTCTGGCACGTATGGAGGCCGCCGAGGCGAATCCGGAACACTGCGAAACGCTCATGATCGCGACTATGATACACAACACGCTGGATACCCTGGCGCCCGCCATAGTGCAAAAACGGTTGCAGATCGACACGGCGCTGGATGGCGACTTGGGCATTTTCGCAGAAACCATCGATCTGACCAGTATCATCCGAAACTTGTTGGAAAACGCCATCAAATATACCCCGGCAGACCGCGCCGTCAACGTGCGCTGGGAGCGTCGCTCGGGCGATCTGCGTTTGGTGGTGCAGGATACCGGTGATGGTATCGCTGCCGAGCACTTGCAGCGTATCACCGAGCGTTTTTATCGGGTGGACAAAGGTCGCTCCCGACGCATGGGAGGTACGGGGCTGGGATTGGCCATTGTCCGTCACGCTGTCGAGCGTTATCAGGGGCATCTGGAAGTGACTAGTGAAGTGGGTAAGGGAACCACTTTTACTGCGCATTTTCCGCCCCATCTCGCCCGCAGTTTTCCCTCCGACTCCGCAGTGTCATAAAACGGTAATAAAACCTTGCTATAGTCCCTATGCAGCTTTTAACTAAACCTGTATAGGGGGCGTGATATGATGAAGACCAAGGGTGTGGCTTTTGTGTTGGGCGTGATGAGCCTGGGTGTAGCAGGGCTGGCGCAGGCGGAGACCATTTCCGCCGCAGGTGGCACGGCCATTTATCCCGTCCTGTCCAAATGGGCGGAAACTTACAAACAGAAAACCGGCATCATGGTGAATTATCAGGCCATCGGTTCTGGTGGCGGGATTGCCCAAATCAAGGCAAAAACCGTCGCTTTCGCCAACAGCGACATGCCTCTCCAGCCTGAATACCTCAACAAAGACCATCTCGTCCAGTTTCCGGCTGTGATTATTGGCATTACCCCCGTCGTGAATGTCCCCGGTATAAAGCCCGGTGAACTGACCTTCAACGGCACCGTGCTCACCGGTATTTACCTGGGCAAGATCAAGAAATGGAACGACGCAGCCATTGCCGACCTCAATAAGGGCGTTAAGCTGCCGGATATGAATATCACGGTGGTCCATCGTTCTGACGGTTCCGGCACCACCTTCAACTTTACCAATTATCTAGCCAAGGTCAGCCCGGAATGGAAGCAACGTGTAGGTGATAACACGGCTGTTTCCTGGCCCGTCGGTGTGGGTGGCAAGGGTAATGCGGGCGTCGCTGCATATGTACAACGGATTCCTGGTGCCATCGGCTACGTGGAATATGCCTACGCCAAGGAAAACCACCTGGCTTACGGCAAAATGATCAATGCCGCGGGCAAAGTGGTGGCCCCTGATCTGGCTACTTTCCAGGCCGCTGCGGCGAATGCGGACTTTACCAAGGTGGAGGATTTCTACATGATTCTCACCAACCAGGCGGGTGCCCAGAGTTGGCCCATTTCCGCTGCGACTTACATCCTGATGCGCCAGGATGCCGATAAGGCGGTCAATGCCGGAGTCCTGGCGTTTTCGCGCTGGTTCCTGACAGCCCCGCAGGCGCAAGCGGAAGCCAGGAGCCTGGATTATGTGCCATTACCAAAAACTACGGTGACGCAGATTGAGACGTACTGGAAAAGGAATCTGGGCCAGTGAGCTGAGATATGGAAGATACCCGCGACGCAGAGTTGGGAGTGCGGATGGTGGTGCCGTCCCCCGCTGTGCCACCTCGCCATAGTCCTGCGCGACCGCGACGCTTGCATGCCATGGATCGGAGCTTCCGCGGACTGACGGCCGGACTCGCCTTTTTGGTCCTGCTCCTGCTGGTCGGGGTGGCATTGTCCCTTTTTTTGCGCGGGTGGGAAGCTTTTCATCGGTTTGGCTTCGCTTTTTTCTGGAGTGACACCTGGGATCCGGTTACCGAGAACTTCGGCGCTCTGGTACCGATTTATGGAACTTTGGTCAGCTCCGTGATCGCCCTGCTGATCGCCGTGCCCATCAGTTTCGGCATCGCGTTATTTATCAGTGAACTCGCACCCGAATGGTTACGCCAACCGGTCGGCAGCGCCATTGAACTGCTGGCGGGTATCCCCAGTATCATCTTCGGCATGTGGGGTCTTTTCGTCTTTGCACCGGTTTTGGGCAGTGCAGAGCCTTGGCTCAATGACCATCTGGGTGCTCTGCCCGGTATCGGGACACTGTTTCGCGGTCCGCCGATGGGCATTGGTATGCTGACTGCCGGTATTATTCTGGCCATCATGGTGATCCCCTTTATTTCCGCGATCATGCGCGATGTTTTTCTGGTTGTGCCAGAGATGCTCAAAGAGTCGGCCTATGGCCTGGGTGCCACGACTTGGGAAGTGGCACGCCATGTGGTTCTCCCTTATACCCGTACGGCGGTAGTCGGCGGGGTGTTCCTTGGTCTGGGTCGTGCCCTTGGTGAAACTATGGCGGTAACCTTTGTGATCGGTAATGCCCACGACCTCCATATCTCTTTGCTCGACGCCGGAAACTCCATCGCCGCCGCGCTGGCAAACGAGTTTGCGGAGGCCTTTTCACCCATGTACAAGTCGGCGCTCATGGCCTTGGGTTTCATTCTCTTCATCATTACCTTCGTGGTGCTGGTGCTGGCCAAACTGATGCTCTGGCGTCTCGGTCGGGGACAAGGGAAGGTGGGTTTATGAATACGGCCAGGAGCGCCCATTATCTGCGCCGTCGCTTCTGGAATATCTTCAATCTGGGTATGGCCATGGCAACGACGCTGTTTGGCCTCTTCTGGCTGGTCTGGATTCTTTGGACCACTCTCGCTTATGGTGCTGGCGCCCTCAACCTGGAACTGTTTACAGGTGACACGCCGGCGCCTGGCAGTATCGGGGGCTTGCGCAATGCCTTCGTGGGCAGCCTGCTAATGATCGGCGTGGCGGTGATGATTGGCACCCCTGTGGGAATCCTGGCCGGCACCTATCTCGCGGAGTTTGCGCAAGGCAGCCGACTTGCGGCAGTCATCCGTTTTTTTAATGACATTCTGCTCAGTGCACCATCCATCGTGATCGGTCTGTTTATTTACGCAGTGGTGGTGGTGCCCATGGGGAGTTTCTCGGGTCTTGCCGGGGCCTTGTCGCTGGCTATTTTGCTTTTACCGGTCGTCCTGCGCACTACGGATGAGATGCTGGGCATGGTCCCCGGCACCATGCGCGAGGCGGCTCTGGCCCTGGGGGCGCCTCACTGGAAGATGATCGTTCAGGTGAGTTATCGGGCCGCACGTTCTGGTATACTCACCGGGGTTCTGCTGGCGGTGGCGAGAATCAGTGGCGAGACCGCACCACTGCTGTTCACGGCGCTTAGTAATCAGTTTTTCAGCACGAATCTGGACAAGCCGATCGCCAATGTCCCGGTAGTCATTTTTCAATTTGCCATGAGTCCCTATCCAGAATGGCAGCATCTGGCCTGGGCGGGCGCGTTGATAGCTGCCATGGCTGTGCTAGTCTTGAGCCTTGTGTCCCGCTTCCTTATCAAAGACAGGAGCCCGCGTTGATGTCGGAACCCCAGAAAACCAAAATATCCGTCCGCCACCTGGACTTTTTTTATGGGAGCAACAAGGCCCTCATAGATATCAATCTGGAAATACCCGAGAATCAGGTGACCGCGTTCATCGGGCCGTCGGGCTGCGGCAAGTCGACGCTTCTGCGGGTATTTAATCGCATGTATTCTCTATACCCTGGGCAACGGGCGACCGGCGAAGTACTGCTGGATGGTGAGAATATTCTCGCTCCCGGCATGGATGTGAACATGCTGCGCGCTAAAATCGGCATGGTATTTCAGAAACCAACGCCTTTCCCCATGTCCATCTATGACAATATCGCCTTTGGCATCAAACTTTATGAAAAATTACGCAAGGTGGAGATGGACGAGCGGGTGGAGCAGGCGTTGCGTCAGGCCGCTCTCTGGGAAGAGGTGAAGGACAAACTCAAGACGAGCGGGCTGGGGTTGTCCGGTGGGCAGCAGCAACGCCTGTGTATCGCGCGCGCGGTGGCGGTGAAACCGGAGGTGATCCTGCTCGATGAACCGACCTCCGCACTGGACCCCATCGCCACCCTCAAGATTGAAGAACTGGTGAGCGAACTGCAGAAACAGTTTACCATCCTGATCGTCACCCACAACATGCAACAGGCAGGGCGAGTATCTGATTATACAGCATTTATGTATATGGGCGAGATGGTGGAATTTGATTCCACCCATCAGTTATTCACTAATCCCGGCAAGAAGCAGACCGAAGACTACATCACGGGTCGCTACGGTTAAGGAGCGCAGCTATGGACAAAGAACCACATATTTCCCAGCGTTTTGAAGAAGAACTCCATGAGGTCCACGCCCTGGTGCTCGCCATGGGTGGGGTGGTGGAGGAGCAGATCACGAATGCCATCAAGGCACTGCAGGAGTCAGATGCCGAACTGGCCCGTGAAGTGATCGGGCGTGACCACGAGGTGAATGGTTACGAGGTGCGTATTGAAGAGGAGTGCATCAATATTCTGGCTACGCGTCAGCCTGCCGCCAGCGATCTGCGTCTGGTGATGACCCTGATCAAGACTATCGCGGATCTGGAGCGTATGGGCGACAAGGCCAGCAAGATTGCCGATATGGCCTTGGCTATGGGACATGGCGCGCGTAACGACAATCCGGCCTTTCTCAGAGACGTGGGCGTGATGGCCGACTATGCCTTGAATATGTTGCGCCGCGCCATGGATGCCCTGGCCCGTGCGGATGCGGAGGAAGCCATTGCCGTCGCCAAAGGCGATGAGGTGCTCAATCAGGAATACCGCTCTGCCTTGCGCCGTCTGATTACCTACATGATGGAAGATCCGCGCACCATCACCCCGGCCATCGATGCGCTCTTTATCGCCAAAGCCATCGAGCGTATTGGAGATCATGCTCGGAACATTTGCGAATACGTCATTTATCTTGCCAAAGGGAAAAGTGTCCGGCATCTTCCGTTGGACGAGGTAGAACAAAGCATCCAGGGGAAATAGCGGTGGCAGAATCCGCAGCCACAGCAGGGCTCGAAAATTTTCTGGCGGCGGTGGACCTGGGTTCCAACTCTTTTCATATGGTGGTAGCAGAAGAAGTCGGCTCTGATATCCGTCTGCATGATCGTTTGCGCGAAGGCGTTCGGCTGGCGGAGGGCTTACGCGACGACGGCAGTCTCGATCCGGAAGTCGAAAAACGCGCGCTGGATTGTCTGGCCCGCTTCGGGCAGCGTCTACGGGGCATTCGTCCGGAGCGGGTACGGGTAATCGGCACCAATACCCTGCGTCAGGCGAGCGCTACGGAAGGCTTCATCCGTGCTATTGAAAACACCCTCGGCTATCCGCTGGAAATCGTGGCCGGCCGTGAAGAAGCCCGTCTGGTCTATCTGGGCGTTGCGCACAGTCTTGCGGTGGACGCCCGTGAACGACGTCTGGTAGTGGATATTGGAGGGGGCAGCACCGAGTTGATCGCGGGCCAAGGGTTTATCCCTGACCTGCGGGAGAGTCTGCATTTCGGCTGCGTGGCCTCCACCCGAGCCTATTTCCCCGATGAGCAGATTACGGCGCCTGCCTGTGAGCGCCTGGAAAAGCGGGTACGCATGGCGGTGGAACCCATGCTGGAGGATTTTGCCAGCCACGGCTGGGATCAGGCGGTGGGTTCATCAGGCACGATCAAGTCGATTGGCCGTATCCTTGCCGAGGGCGGTCAGGGCCCGCGCATCACCCGCGCAGGCCTACATTGGCTGCGTGAACAGATGATGCGTCTTGGTTCGGTGCGTGCGCTGACCCGGTTGAAAGGCCTGAAGCCCGATCGTGCTGCAGTCTTCCCAGGCGGCTTCATCATCCTTTTTGCGCTCTTCGAGTCATTGGGCCTGCAGGAAATGCGCTTTTCCGAGGGGGCATTGCGCGAGGGGGCCATTTACGATCTGCTTGGCCGCATCCATCAGGAAGATACCCGAGAGATGAGCATCTGCAGCCTGCAGGAACGTTTTCACAGCCAGGTATTGCGTAATCAGAGCGTGGCGCGGTGGGCGGAACGCTTTTTTACCTCTGCGACCCGGACCTGGCCGCTCCACGGAGGGCATCAGCAATGGCTGCACTGGGCGGCCTTAACCCACGATATCGGTCTGGACATCGCCCATTCAGGATTTCACAAGCATGGTGAATATGTCTGGCGGAACGCGGATATCGCGGGTTTTTCGCGTCGTGAGCAGGGTGTCGTTGCGGCGTTGCTCCGTGCCCAGCGTAAACGCTTGCCTGGTCTTGCCCAGTTGCGTTCTTTGGGAGTCGCTGCCGAGGATGTGGCGCCTCTTCAGCAGTTAGCGATCCTGCTCCGCATGGCCATCCTTTTTCATCGGGGCGCGCTCCCGCTGGCGGTTCCGCCGGAGTTGACGGTGACTGGTCGGCATGTCGTTCTGCACCTGCCAGCGCGCTGGCTGACGGATATGCCGCTACTGGCCGCTGATCTCGAACAGGAGCAGGAATGGATCACGCCGGATTTCCACCTGCAGTGGTAACCGCTGGCGGCAAGTCCGACCTGGCGGCAATTGGCGAGTTTTTCGCTGGAGGCCATGGCCAGCACCTTGCCGGTACCGGCCTACGATACCGCTGGAGTCAATGAACATTCTAGCGGATGGCGACGCAGTCTTGATGGCGTTGATTGATCGGCCCCCGAACCAATTTGCGTCTGTCGGCACCTTTGTTATTGTTGCCCATGCCGGAGACGCTCCCGGCCGATCGGGGAGGATGCAACCATCGATGTGATCAACGAGATGCTGAGCTGGCTGCGTCTTCAACCCATTACCCTGGAGATGATCGTCACCTTTCTGCGCCAGTATGGTTACTGGATTCTCTTCATTGGTACGCTGCTCGAGGGGGAGGCGGTCGTGATTATCGCTGGTGCCCTGGCCCATGCCGGAGTGCTGGATCTCCCCCTGGTGATATTTGTCTCCTGGTTGGGCAGTACTCTCAATGATCAGGTGCTTTATCAGCTTGGTTACCGGTATGGCGGACGCCTGCTGAATATGTTGCCGCGCTTTCTGCGCCGCCACGTGGATCAGGCCGAGGGTTTGATCCGCCGCTTTGGTGACTGGGTGACGCTGTTTTTCCGTTTTATCTATGGCACCCGCACCATTACCCCCATCCTGCTGGGGGTGCATCGCTATCCAGCGCAGCGCTATCTGTGGATGAACCCGGCTGCCGCAGCGGTGTGGGCGGCCGCCATCGCCGGGATCGGGTATGCCCTTGGTGCCTCGCTGCGGAGTCTGCTGAAAAGTGTTCAACATGTGCAGATTGTGCTCCTGCTGCTGTTGATCGCGGTAGCGTTGGCGTACTGGTGGTGGCATCGGCGCCATGGTGAATGAAGCGCCGCGGTCGTACCAGCGGGGCAGGGCAGATGCTTGATTCGCATACCTCGGATGATTTGCCAGAGCCCCCGGTTTTATGCTAAAAAGCGCTGGGCTTAGGCCTAATACTCACACGTGCCAATACAGGGCAGCCGGGTGTCCGTAAGGATGGCTGCATGGGGCGCGTGGCGGATCATAACCCTGAATACTGGAGAAAACCTATGAGCAGCAATGTTACCATGCGCGCCCTGTTGGAAGCCGGCGTCCACTTTGGTCACCAATCCCGTTACTGGCACCCGAAAATGGCACCGTACCTTTTCGGTGAGCGTAATCGCATTCACATCATCAATCTCGAACACACTTTGCCCATGCTGCGCACGGCGCTCAGCTTTGTCGAACAGATTTCCCGCAAGCACGGCCGCATCCTTTTTGTCGGTACCAAACGCCAGGCGCGCGAGGCCGTCGAGCAGGAAGCTCGACGCAGCGGCGCCTTCTTTGTGAATCAGCGCTGGCTGGGTGGTACCCTGACCAATTTCAAGACCATCCGCCAGTCCATTCGCCGTCTTGATGAACTGGATCAGATGACGGCTGATGGCACTATGGAAAAACTCACCAAAAAAGAGGGGCTCACCCTGACCCGCGAGCGCGACAAGCTGGAGCGCAGCCTCGGTGGCATCAAGGATATGAATGGTCTGCCGGATGCCATCTTCGTCATCGATGTTGGTCATGAAAATATCGCAGTTCTGGAAGCTCGAAAGCTGGGTATCCCGGTGATCGGTGTGGTGGATAGCAACTGTGATCCGTTGCTCATCGACTTCCCCATCCCCGGTAATGATGATGCCACCCGCGCCATTCGCCTGTACGCCTCGCTGGTAGCCGATGCCATTCTCGATGGTCGTCAGGGTGGAGAGTCCGGGCTGCTTGACGAGTTTGTCGAGGTGGACGAAGAAACCATCGAAATCGACGCAGACTAACCCATTCATCATAACCAAGGAGCATTCATGGCTATCAGTGCACAACAAGTCAAGGAACTGCGTGAGCGCAGCGGCGCCGGCATGATGGAATGTAAAACGGTGCTGACCGAAGCCAATGGCGATATGGAGGTGGCTATCGACCTTTTGCGCGCACGCGGTCTGGCCAAGGCCGATAAAAAGGCGAACCGGGTGGCCGCAGAGGGCGTCATCGTCACCGCCCTCAGCGAGGATCAAAAGCGGGGTGTCGTTCTCGAGGTCAACTGCGAAACGGATTTTGTCGCCAAAAATGAAGATTTCCTGGCGCTGGCGAAGGACTGCGTCGGGCAGGCCTTGGCGCAGGGGCTCAAAGATGCCGAAGCCCTGCTCGCGGATGCCGGAGTGGAAGAGCGGCGTAAAAGTCTGGTCAGCAAACTGGGCGAGAATATCAGTCTGCGTCGCCTGCAGCACCTACAGGTCATGGATGGTGTGATCGGTGCCTATGTTCACGGCAGTCGCATCGGTGTGCTCGTGGCCCTGGAGGGCCGGGCGGCCACCAGTGAACTTGGCCGCGATGTGGCCATGCATGTGGCTGCGGCGCGCCCCGAAGTGATTCATCCCGGCGAAGTATCCCCGGAACGTCTGAATCGTGAAAAGGAAATTTTGATCACCCAGGCGGCAGCCAGCGGCAAGCCGGCAGACATCATTGAAAAGATGATCTCCGGACGTCTGAACAAACTGCTCAACGAAATCGCCCTTACCGGACAGCCGTTTGTCAAAGACCCTGACCGCAGTGTCGGCCAGTTGATACAGAGCTTTCCTGGCGTCGAGGTGCTGGAGTTCGTCCGCTTTGAAGTGGGGGAGGGGATAGAAAAGGCCCCCACCGCAGATTTTGCGACCGAGGTCATGGCGCAGGTCCGGGGGTCCTGAGTGGCGGCGCCCTTGTATTCCCGCATTCTCCTCAAGCTTAGCGGCGAGGCGCTCATGGGCGATGGTCAGTACGGTGTGGACCGTGAGGTCGTACAGCGCATAGCCAGGGAAGTCAAGGATGTCTCCGACACCGGAGTACAGATCGCCATCGTGATCGGTGGCGGTAATATTTTCCGGGGTATGGCCAAGGCGGCCGAAGGTATGGACCGCGCCACCGCCGACTACATGGGTATGCTGGCGACGGTCATGAATGCCCTCGCCGTGCAGGATGCCCTGGAGCACCTCGGTCTGCCGACCCGGGTGCTGTCGGCGCTGCATATCGAACAGGTCGCGGAGCCTTATATCCGGCGGCGTGCTATCCGCCATCTGGAAAAGGGACGGGTAGTCATCTTCGGCGCTGGTACCGGGAATCCCTTTTTTACCACCGATACGGCGGCCAGCCTGCGCGCGGTGGAAATCAATGCCGAACTAGTGCTCAAGGGGACCAAGGTAGACGGTGTTTACACCGACGATCCCGTCAGCCACCCCGAGGCCATGCGCTACCGGGAACTGTCCTATAGCCAGGTGTTGGAGCAAAACTTACAGGTTATGGATGCGACGGCTATCACCCTCTGCCGCGATAATGACATGCCGATCATCGTTTTTTCCATCAACAAATCCGGCGCATTGATGCGGGTGATGCTGGGTGAAGAGGAAGGCACTTCCGTGCGCAGAGAGATTGCATGACTATTCAAGGGATCAAGAAAGATTCAGAAGCCCGGATGAAGAAGAGCATTGAGTCGCTGAAGGGCGAGCTTACCCGGCTGCGTACTGGCCGGGCCAGTGCCGGTCTGCTGGATCACGTACAATTGGACTACTACGGGGCGCCGACGCCACTGGCGCAGGTCGCCTCGGTTTCGGTGGCGGATGCTCGTTCACTGCTGGTGACTCCGTGGGAAAAGAACCTGATTCCCAAAATTGACAAGGCCATTCGTGACGCCGGTCTGGGGCTCAATCCGGTGGCGGGTTCGGATAATGTTCGCGTGCCCTTGCCAGCGCTTTCAGAGGAACGTCGTAAGGAAATGGTAAAGGTGGTCCGGCAGGAAGGGGAGGGCGCACGCGTGGCGATTCGGAACATCCGTCGCGACAGCATTTCTCAGGTCAAGGAACTCCATAAGCAGAAGACCATCTCCGAAGATGAAGAGCGACGGGCTGAGGAAGAGTTTCAGAAGCTGACGGACCGTTATATTGACGAGGTGGATGCTGTGGTGGAGGCCAAGGAAGCTGACCTCATGGAGGTCTGAGCCATGCCTTCCGCCGACCTGACCCCGCCTGCCATGCCCCGCCACATTGCCGTCATCATGGATGGCAATGGTCGGTGGGCGTACCGTCGGCACTTGCCACGGGTGGCCGGTCATCGCCGCGGTGCCGAGGTGGTCCGGGAGATGGTGCAGTCCTGCGCGGATCTCGGTATTCCCTACCTGACGCTTTTCGCTTTCAGCACCGAGAACTGGCGACGTCCAGCCATTGAGGTTCGTTTGCTGATGAATCTGTTCCGTCTTTTGCTGCGGCGGGAAGCACGCAAGTTGCATGAGAATGGCGTTCGTCTGCATATCATCGGTGATCGCAGCGCACTGGATCCGGAGATATGCCAGCTCATCGATGAGGCGGAGACGCTCACCCGCAACAATCAGCGACTCCAGCTCAATCTGGCGGTGAATTATGGCGGACGTTGGGATATTGCACAGGCAGCACGAGCGGCGATGGCGGCGGTACAGGCGGGGGATCTCTCCCTTGAAGATTTCTCCGCCGCACATATTGCCCGGCATCTTTGTCTGGCAGACATCCCCGAGCCCGACCTGCTGATCCGTACCGGTGGCGAGGAGCGTATCAGTAACTTTCTGCTTTGGCAGTTGGCTTATACCGAGTTTTACTTCAGCGATACGCTGTGGCCGGATTTCAACCGCGCAGCTCTGGAGCATGCGCTGCATTCTTTCGCGCATCGGCAACGGCGCTTCGGACGGACGGGCGATCAGGTGCTGGAGGGCGATTGCTCCGTCAGCGACTGATTACCGCTTCTTTGTTATTCCTGCTGGTTCTTGTGCTGATCTTTTGGGCACCTTTCCTCGTTTTCCTCGTTTTCCTCATGTTGCTGGCGTTCCTGGCAGGACAGGAGTGGGGTCATCTCAGTCTGATAGCCTGGCCAAACGGGCTGGCGCTGGTATTGGCAGCACTGCCTGCGATGCTCATCTTCTCGCAGCATCTTCCCTGGTACACCCTGGCACAGGGCAGCGTGATCTGGTGGGTGTTACTCGCGGTGTTGCTGATGCTGATGCCGCCCTCTCTGTTACGCGGGGCCGCGGCCTGGCAGCGTCCGGTGAGCGCTATGGCGGTCTTTCCTGTGCTTTTGCCTGCTTTGTTATTCAGTCTGTCCTTGCAGCAGCGTGCTCCACAGTTTTTGTTATGGGTGATTCTGGTCATCAGTGCGGATGATGTAGGTGCGATGACATTTGGTAAAATCTGGGGGCGTCACCGATTAGTGCCACGTATCAGCCCTGGCAAGACTTGGGAGGGCTTACTGGGCGGCTTGCTTGGCAGCGCCATTATGGGCACACTGGGCGCGTGGATATGGGTAGGTGCGGCCACGCCGATACTCCTTTCCGGCACCTTCTTGGGTTTGATTACGGGTGCTTTCGCGATCTTGGGAGATCTTTCCGAGAGTTTTTTGAAACGCCGCGCCGATTGCAAGGATAGTGGCCAGTTGTTGCCGGGGCATGGCGGCCTGCTGGATCGCTTGGACAGCATGAGCGCAGGCATCCCGGTGTTTGTCGCCGGGCTTTATTATCTGGATTGGTGGAAATGACACGAGGCATCTGCATACTCGGGGCTACGGGCTCCATTGGCAAAAGCACCCTGGATGTGGTGTCGCGCCACCCGGACCAATTCCGGATCGTCGCGCTTACCGGCAATCACCGTGTGGCAGAGATGCAGTTGCTTTGTCAGCAACATCATCCCGAGTTGGTGGTTATGGCTGCCCCGGAAGCGGCGCAGCAGTTGCGGATGGGGCTAGGCGATGCTGGCCTCAAGAACATCCAGGTGGAGAGTGGCCCGGAGGCGCTTGCCGAAGCGGCGCGCATGTCCGGCGTCGATGAGGTGATGGCAGCCATTGTGGGCGCTGCCGGTCTGTTACCGACCCTGGCCGCCGTAGAAGCCGGGAAAAAGGTCTATTTGGCTAACAAGGAATGTCTGGTGATGGCGGGCAACCTCTTCATGGAGCGCGTGCGACAGCATCAGGTGACGTTGCTTCCCATCGATAGTGAGCATAATGCTGTATTCCAGTGCTTTGCAGATGGCAAAGGCGTGCGCCGTATTCTGCTGACGGCTTCCGGAGGACCGTTCAGGACCTGGTCGGCGGAGCATCTGGCGGTGGTGACGCCGGACCAGGCCTGTGCCCATCCCAACTGGGTCATGGGCCGAAAAATCTCCGTAGACTCTGCAACCATGATGAATAAGGGGCTGGAGGTCATCGAGGCGCATTGGCTCTTTGACCTCCCCGCCTCCCGGATCGACGTGCTGATTCATCCTCAGAGCATTATCCATTCCATGGTGGAATATGTGGATGGTTCCGTGCTGGCGCAATTGGGCAACCCCGATATGCGCACTCCCATTGCCCATGCTCTGGCTTTTCCAGAGCGCATGGAAAGTGGGGTTTCGTCTCTGGATCTGGCGCATGGGCCGGACCTTCAGTTCGAGACACCAGACTTACAGCGGTTCCCTTGCCTGGCCCTCGCCTTTGATGCCCTGCAGGCAGGGGGAGCCGCAGCGACGGTGCTGAACGCGGCGAATGAGATTGCCGTACACGCCTTTCTGGAAGGATACCTGCCGTTTCTGCGAATTGCGGCCGTCGTTGAAGATACCCTTGGTGAATTGCAGCCCGCCGCCCCGAACTGTCTGGACGATGTGCTGGCTATCGACCAACTGGCACGGGAGGTGGCGCTCCGCCACCTGGCCCGGCATGGATCGGGTATGCAGTGATTCCTCTGACCGCGCATGCAGATTCTTGAGACCATAGGGGCCTTTATTCTGGCTATCGGCACCCTTGTGCTGATTCATGAGTCGGGCCATTTCATCGTCGCCAAAACAATGGGCGTCAAGGTGCTCAGGTTCAGCATCGGTTTTGGACCGGCCCTGATTAGCCATCGCTGGGGAAGGGATCAGACGGAGTATGTGATTGCCGCGCTTCCCCTCGGTGGCTACGTCAAAATGCTCGGTGAGCAGGAGCAGGAAGGTGAACCGGTTTCGGCGGAGGACAGCAAACGGGCCTTTGTCAACCTTGCTCCCGGCAAACGTTTTCTGATTGCGCTGGCGGGACCGTTGGCCAATCTGCTTTTTGCCGTGGTTGCTTATGCGGGTGTGGCGTGGCTCGGCATTCCGGGTTTGGCGCCCATTGTCGGTCTGGTACAGGATCATTCTCCGGCGGCCCACGCGCAGTTGCAGCCCGGCGAACGCATCGCGACGCTCAACGGACAGGCCGTACATACCTGGGAGGATGTGCGTCTGGGACTGCTGTCTGCGGCTATTGCGCGTACCCCGGTGACCCTGCAGACGATAGGTGGCAACGGCGCCCGGCTCAACCATGTGCTGCGCCTGCAGACCCTTACCGCAGATAGTGTCGGACCGGATTTTGTCAGTAAAGTCATTGGCATGGAGCCATACCTGCCGGCCGTCATCGGCGCCGTGCAGCCCCATAGTCCGGCGCAGCAGGCCGGGTTGGCGGCGGGAGATCGCATCCTTGCGGTCGATGCGCAGGAGATTTTCAGTTGGGAGGGGTTGGCGCGGCAGGTCGAGTCCCATCCTGGCAAGGCCATCCAGTTGCGTTATCTGACCGCGCAGGGTCTCGCGAAAACGGTGCATCTCACTCCACAGATGTTTCTCGACAAGTCCGGAAAGCCCGTTGGTCGTATTGGTATCCTCATGGCGCCGTTGCCCGAAAACCTGATCGTTCTGCGGCAACGCGGCCCTCTGGAGGGGTTCATCTACGGGGCGCGAACGACCTGGCAAATGTCGCTGATGACTGTCGTGATGATCGTGCGAATGGTGCAGGGCTTTGTTTCTCCGTCCAATATCAGTGGACCCATCACCATCGCGGAGTATGCCGGGCAGTCGGCGCATGCCGGTCTCGCGCCGTTTTTATCCTTTCTCGGGTTGGTCAGTATCAGTCTGGGGGTGCTCAACCTTCTCCCTATTCCGATTCTGGATGGCGGGCATCTGATGTTTTACGCCGTGGAGATGGTGCGCGGCAAGGCGCTCCCTGCGGTAGTGGTGCAAAAAGCGCAGCAGATCGGTATAGTGCTGCTTCTGATGCTCATGTCCTTCGCCTTCTACAATGATATTATGAGATTGCTGACACCGTGAAAAAATTCAGCCTCAGCTCCGCCCCCGTCATCCTCCTTTCCGCCGGAGTGGCTTGTGTCACCGCCGCATGGGCAGCACCGGCCTGGGCATTTACGCCCTTTACGGTCAGGAATATAGAAATTCGTGGTCTGGAGCATATCGCACCGGGCACGGTCTACAACTACCTGCCCATTCACATCGGCGAGCAGGTGGATGATCAGAAGGCGCAGCAGGCCATCAAGGATCTCTATTCCACGGGATTCTTCAAGGATGTGACCATCGCCCGTTCTGACAACAATCTGCTGGTCATCGTGCAGGAGCGACCCATCATCTCCAGCATCAAGATGACGGGCATCAAGGCTTTTTCCAAAAGCGAAGTGAACGGCACGCTCAAGGGCGTCGGTCTGGTGGATAGACACATCTTCAATCATTCGATCCTGGATCAGGTGATTCATGGTCTGCAGGAACAATATGAGGGCATGGGCTATTACAACGCCCGGATTCATGCGCGGGTGGAAAAATTGCCGCGCAATCGGGTGGCCATCCATATCGACGCTAAGGAAGGCGAGCAGGCGACCATTAAGCAAGTGACCATTGTTGGTAATCATGCCTTCAGTGAAAGCCGTTTGCGTGGCCTTTTTAGTATCGGTGCGCCGGATGCTTTTTCCTTCTTCACCAAAAATGATCGTTATTCGCGTGAAAAACTCATGAAGGGTCTGGAGAAACTGCATAATTTTTATCTGGACCGGGGCTATCTCAACTTCGATGTTGAATCCACTCAGGTGCAGGTGACGCCGGATCGCCGCTTTGTGTATATCACCGTTAACGTGCATGAGGGTAGTCTCTATCATATCCAGTCGGTGGGCCTGACGGGTAACCTGATCGTGCCGAGGCCGGAACTGGAAAAACTGGTGGAGATCAAACCTGGCGAAGTGTTTTCCCGGGCTAAAATCAACGACACCAATAATGCCATTGCAGATAAGCTTGGAAACCTGGGTTACGCGTTCGCCAATACCACACCGGTGCCCAAGGTGAATGAAAAAACGCATGAGGTGGCGCTGAACTTCGAGGTGGATCCCGGTCGCAAGGTCTATATCCGCCGCATCGAGATCACCGGCAATGACAAAAGCCGGGACTATGTGGTCAGGCGCCAATTCCGGCAGATGGAGGGTGCGCTTTATGACGGCTCGCTGATCCGGCGTTCCAAGATGCGTCTGCAGCAGACGGGTTTTTACGACAAGATCGATACAAAAACCGTACCGGTCCCGGGGCATCCTGACCAACTGGACCTGGATGTTCACGTGAGCGAAAGGCCTACAGGCAGTTTCAGCATCGGTGTCGGCTATTCCAATGCCCAGGGTATCCTATTCAACGGCTCGATCAGCCAGAACAACTTTATGGGTACGGGTAACGCCCTGGCGTTCTCGGCTAACGTAGGCGGTCTGGGGACGGCGTATAACCTGTCTTTTACCGATCCGTATTTTACGCCGGACGGCATCAGTCTGGGCGTTAATCTGTATCGCAACGATACCAACCTCTCTACCCTGATGGTGGCACCATATCAGGAGATCGATTACGGCGCGACCGTTACCCTGGGTATTCCGGTGATGCAGTATGTCTATGATTACATGTCGTTGGGGTTCAGTAATACGAATATCAATCTGACTTCTGGAAGTCCACAAATATATACTGACTATGTAAACACGTTTGGCAATACCGCCACTGCGGTGACGGTTGGCAACGATCTTACCTATGACAGCCGTAACTCACCGATTTTTCCCACCAAAGGGGTTTATGGGACTTTATCGCTGAGGGCTGCAGTACCTCCTGCAAAGCTCCGCTGGTATAAGGCGGAGATCAAAGGGGAATATTATCATCCCATTACCTCCTGGCTGACGGGCGGATTGAGCGGGCGTTATGGTTTTATCAACGGTTATGGCGGGCTAAAGGTGCCATTCTTTAATAACTTCTATCTGGGTGGTCCGACCACCTTGCCGGGTTATCAGACCTACTCGTTGGGCCCACAGATAGGTGGTTATCCAGTGGGTGGCACGCGCGAGCTACTTTTTAACGCCAATCTGTATTTCCCGCTGCCGGGTCTGGCGGATAATAACAACTTCCGGATGTCGGTATTTCTCGCAAGTGGTTGGGTCTATGGCGTGAATTCCAACACGAGTGGTTCAATATATAATTATAGCAATAATTACTTCCCGAATTTAAGCGAAATGCGGACCACAGCGGGCATCGGCTTCATGTGGATCAGCCCGATGGGGCCGCTGCGCCTGTCTTTGGCCGTCCCGCTGGACAAGAAGCCGGGTGACCTGACCCAGCCCTTGCAGTTTACTGTGGGTAACAACTTTTGACGGTGTGGTGTCGGGGTATGGGTATGAAATGGCGACTGCGTCTCGGGGTGGTTCTCCTGTTTACGCTGACGTCTGTTGCAGCGTGGGCGGACCCGCTGAAGATCGGTTTTGTGGATCTCGACCGCGCGTTGCGCGAATTGCCTGAGGCACAGGCTGGCGCAGCCAGCCTCAACAAGCAGGTAGAGGCGAAGCAGAAAGAGATGGAGGCCAGGCGCCAGCAGATCGACGCATTGCAAAAGACCCTGGAAAAAGATTTTCCACATTTGACGAATGCACAGCGGCAGGAAAGGGAGGCGCAATTGCAGGGCATGATTCTCCATTTGCAGCAGTTCCAGCGCCAAGCCCAGGATAGCCTCAATTATCAGCGTAATCAGATTCTGAAAAGCATTCAGGACCGGTTGGTCAAAGTGGTGAGCAGGATCGGGCGCGCCGGGCATTATACGGTGATCCTCAATGACAAGTCTGTGCTTTATGTCAATGGCGCCATCGATATCACTCCGCAGGTGGTGGCAGCGATGGAGAACAAACTTGCCACCGGTAAAATGAACGGTGGTAAATAGGGTGGCGCGCGGGGTGTATCTCCTAGGTGATCTTGCGCAGGTGGCGGGCGCTGAATTGCGCGGCGACGCCGGGTATCAGATCAGCGCTGTGGCGCCGCTCGATACAGCCGGCAGTGGAGATCTCACTTTTTATCACGACATGCATTTGCGAGGTCTGTTAAAATCGAGCAAAGCAGGCGCCATACTGATTGCTCCCCAGGATGCGGAGCAGTTTTCCGGAAACTGCCTTTTGACGGACAATCCCTACGCGGCATTTGCGCGAGTCATGCAGCACATCTATCCGCAGGTCGCCCCTCGGCCCGGATTGCATCATACGGCACAACTGGCGCGTGACGCCCAGGTGGATCCGGACGCGCGCATCGATGCGTATGTACAGATCGGAGCCGGGGCGGTGATAGCGAAAGGTGTCTGGCTGGAGGCTGGTACCTTTGTTGGCGCGGGTGCGGAGGTGGGGCAGGGGTCGCATCTTTATCCCGGCGTGAAGATTTATGGGGGCTGCAAAGTGGGCGCCGACTGCGTCCTGCATGCGGGTGTGGTGATTGGCGCCGATGGTTTTGGTTTTGCGGAGGCAGACGGCCGCTTTTTGAAGATTCCCCAGGTGGGTCGGGTACTTATTGGAAATAACGTGGAGGTTGGCGCCAACTCCTGTATCGACCGCGGTGCGCTGGCAGATACGGTGATCGAAGACGGGGTGAAAATAGACAATCTGGTGCAGATCGGACACAACGTCCAGATCGGCGCCCATACGGTGGTCGCCGGACAGACAGGAATTGCGGGGAGCGCGCGGATTGGCCGGCACTGCCGTATCGGCGGCCAGGTGGGTATTGCCGGTCACCTGGAAATCGCCGATGGCTGTGTGATCGCCGGGCAGAGCGCGGTGACCCATTCCTTGCGTCGCGCTGGTGTCTATTCGGGGGTGATCCCGGTACAGGAGGCAAGCCACTGGAGACGTATCGCCGCGCGTCTCGACGGACTGGACACCCTGTTCCGCCGAATGAAGCGCGTCGAGCATACACTTGAACAGGATTTATCTACCAACGGAGAGCCCCCTGACCGTGAATGAGCTGAATATTCAGGATATTCTTAAACGCTTGCCACATCGCTACCCATTTCTGCTGGTGGATCGTGTCGTTGAAATGGAGATAGGAAAACGTTTGCGCGCACTGAAAAACGTCACCATGAACGAACCGCATTTTCAGGGGCATTTTCCGGGATTTCCGGTGATGCCGGGCGTACTCATCATTGAAGCGCTTGCCCAGGCGGCGGCGATCCTTGCCTTTGTTTCCGAGGATAAGTACGGAGACAATGCGGCTGTTTATTTTGCCGGGATCGACAAGGCCCGCTTCCGCAGACCGGTGACGCCGGGTGATCAACTGGAGCTCATCGCCAACGTGAGCCGCCGGCGTTCCGGCATGTGGCAGATGGAAACGGCGGCGCTGGTCGACGGGGAGGAAGTCGCCTCTGCATTGCTGATGGCCACCTTGCGCGAGCATGTCCAATGACGGTGCAGATTCATCCACAGGCCATCGTCGACCCCTCGGTTCAGATTGGAGAAGGATGCGCCATCGGACCTTTTGCCGTCATTGGGGCTGGAGTGGAAATCGGCGATCACTGCAGGATCGGCGCGAATACGGTCATCGAAGGCCCTTGCCGCATCGGTGCCCATAACCAAATTTTTCAGTTTGCGTCCGTCGGCACGGCTCCACAGGATCTGGGCTACGCGGGTGAACCTACGATACTCGAAATTGGATCGCATAATACGATACGCGAGTTTGTGACCATCAATCGCGGCACTGTGAAGGGTGGCGGGATAACACGGATCGGTCATCACAACCTCCTCATGGCTTACTGCCATGTGGCGCACGACTGTTCTATTGGCGATCAGGTGGTAATGGCCAATGCCGCAACGCTTGCTGGTCATGTCCGTGTCGAAGATCACGCCATCCTCGGCGGCCTGTCGGCGGTACATCAGTATGCTCGGGTGGGGGCGCACGCGATATTGGGCGGCGGGACCATGGCACCTTTGGATATTCCACCTTTTATGATGGCAGCAGGCAACCATGCCAGCCTGCATGGGATCAATGTACGCGGCCTCGCACGTCGCGGTATTCCCCGGGAGACCATCTTGCAGATCAAACGGGCGTATCGCCTGCTTTTCCGTTCCGGGCTGAGACTGGAGGATGCCATGGATGAGGTGTCGCAACGTGGTCTGAATGCGCCGGAAGTCGCCTATCTCCTGGACTTTATTCGTAATAGCCGACGCGGGATTACCCGGCCATGATCCATATGAGAACCGGAGTCATCGGTGTGGGCCATCTGGGGCGCTTTCACGCGCAGAAATATGCCGCAATCTCACAACTCGCAGGGGTTTTTGACGAGAACGCGGAACGGGCCACAGAGGTTGCCGCCGAATTGAGGTGCCGTGCTTTCCCGAGCGTTGATGCGTTACTGGCTGAAGTGGATGCGGTGTCCATTGTCACCCCCACCTCCACCCACTTCGCGGTAGCGGAAGTGGCGATGCAGGCAGGGGTGCATTGTCTGATCGAAAAACCCTTTACCCTGGATACCGAAGAAGCAGATGCCCTGATTGGTATGGCGCAGGAGCGCCATCTGGTGCTGGCGATTGGTCATATCAAGCGGGTACACCCAGCCATTCAGTACTTGCGGCAGGCGAGCTTTGGTGCGCCCCGCTACCTGGAGGCGGAGCGCCTGGCGCCTTTCAAGCCACGCTCGCTGGATATCGACGTAATCATGGATCTGATGATTCATGATCTGGACCTGACATTGCTGCTGACCGGTGCCGAACCCGTGGACGTGCGTGCCGTGGGGGTCGCGGCGGTAACGGACAAGGCGGACATGGCCAACACCTGGATGACCCTGAACAACGGTACCGTGGCCAACCTGGCGGCCTCTCGGGTAGTGCGGGAGCCTGCGCGGCGCATGCGTATCTTTTGGCAGGATCGTTATGCTTCGGTGGATTTCCTCAACAATACCCTGCATATCTACCATCGCGGTGCGGGAACCGTGCCGGGAATTCCCGGCGTACGTGATGAGGCTGTGGACCTGCCCAAACGCGATGCCCTGGCGGCGGAGATCGAGGATTTCCTGAACGCCATCGTAGCGCACCGGCCGGTGTTTTGCGATGGCGTCGCGGGTCGGCGGGTGCTGGCCGCGGCGCTGCAGGTGCGGGTAGCCGTGGAGGCCTTTCTGCAGCATTGAGCGTATGCCGGTGCGGGTTTTGACGTTTCTTTCGGACGGTGATGCATGACTCAAAATACAGCAATTCCCATGGTCGATTTGCGTGCGCATTTTGCGCCGCTGCGGGATGAAATATTGACGGGGATAGGGAAAATTCTCGACGATGCTAGTTTTATCCTGGGAAATCAGGGGCGTGCGCTGGAGGCGGAGGTGGCGGGTCTTTCCGGTGTTGCCCACGGTGTGGGCTGTGCTTCCGGTACGGACGCCCTGACGCTGGCCCTGCGTGCCCTGGAAATCGGTCCCGGCGACGAGGTGATCGTCCCCACCTTCACCTTCATTGCGACTGCGGAAGCGGTTCTTTATGTGGGTGCCACGCCGGTTTTTGTGGATGTGGATGATCGTTTTTACGCCATGACAGTGGCCGGTATCGAGGCCGCCATTACGCCGCGGACCAAAGCGATCATCCCTGTACATCTCTACGGATTACCGGCAGATATGCCCGGCATCATGGCGCTTGCTCACAAGCATGGCTTGCGGGTGATTGAGGATTGTGCCCAGGCTATTGGTGCCCAAATTAACGGACAAGGGGTGGGCAGCTTTGGCGACATCGGTTGTTTTTCTTTTTTCCCCAGCAAAAATCTTGGCGCTGCCGGAGACGGCGGCATGGTGGTAACGGCGGATGCGGAGCTGGAACGCAAATTGCGCGGGCTGCGCAACCATGGTTCCTGGCAGACCTACCATCATGACGTATTGGGCTATAACAGTCGTCTCGACGAAATGCAGGCGATGATTCTTCGGGCGGAGTTTCCACATCTCGCAGCCTATAACGACGGACGGCGGCAGGCGGCAGGGTGGTACGCCGAGCATCTGGTGGGTCTCGACCTGCAATTGCCGGAAGCTCCAGCAGGTTATCACCACGTATTCCATCAGTTCACCATTCAGTTGAATGCGCGGGATGCGGTGAAGACCGCCCTCCATGCCGAAGGCATTGCCAGCGCCATTTACTATCCGATTCCAGGACACCAGCAAAAGATGTTTGCACACCAGGCCCAAACCCATTGTCCGGTGGCAGAGCATCTGGCGGAGCGGGTGCTCTCCCTGCCCATGTTCCCGGAACTGCGTGAGGAGCAGATAGCCAGGATCGCTACCGTGATCCGTCGCACCCTGCACGGCTAGGGCCTTGAGCAAGGCCTTTATCCTCGCGGTAGAGCGTTCCGGCGAAAATCTCGGGCTGGAAATCATGGCGAATGCCGCGCAGGCGGGACTTGATCTGCAATGGTCCGGGGTGGTCGGGTCCCGTCTACAGGCGGCGGGCGTGCAAAATATTGCCAATGGTGAAGTGCTGGCGATGATCGGGTTGGTCGAAGTCTTGCGGCACTACGGTCGCTTGCGCAGGCTTTATGGGCAAATTCGGCAGCATCTGCAGGCGGAGCGGCCGGCTTGCGTGGTGCTGATTGACCATCCTGCTTTCAATCTGCACGTTGCCAAGATGGCTAAGCAGATGGGCATTCGAGTGCTCTATGTGGTGGGTCCACAGATCTGGGCCTGGCGCTCGCAGCGAATTCATCAGATCAAGCGCGTCGTGGACCACATGCTGGTGCTTTTTCCTTTTGAGGTGCCCATTTATGCACAGGCGGGGGTGCCGGTGCATGTGCTGGCCCATCCCTTGCTGGCGCAGACTGCGACGGCGCAGTATGGGATGGATGCGCGGGCAGCACTGGGACTGACGGCAGGGGGGCCGGTGCTGGCGCTCCTGCCGGGCAGTCGCCGCGGCGAGCTGGAACGTCTGACTCTACGCTATGCGGAAACGGCGCGACGTTTGCGCAACCAAATGCCGGAACTGCGGATTCTGGTGGCCTTGGCGAGGGAGGAGTTGCGCCCCCTCTGGGAGCGACTCTGGAAACAGGGTGCGGGGCCGGAAGATGCGCAGTTGGTGGTCGCTCAGACGCAAACCGTGCTGGCAGCCGCTGATGTGGTGCTGGTCGCCTCCGGTACCGCCACACTGGAAACGGCACTCATGCGGCGCCCGGCGGTTGTCGTTTATATTTTGAACGCACTCACCTTTGCTGTCGTCCGAAGACTGGTGAAAACTCCCTTCGTGGCCATGCCCAATATTTTGCTCAAAGAGGCCGTATATCCGGAATTCCTCCAGGACGCCTTCGAGCCCGCCCAAGTGGCTGGTGCACTGGCGGCGCTTTTGGGGCCGGCGGGTTCCGAGCAGGTGGCGAAATTGCAGAAACTGCGTGGCCTGCTGGAAGGCAATCCCCCCGAGCAGTTGCAGCAGGTGCTCCGAGAGATGCTGGCATGAAAACGGTAACGCCATGAAAAGCGCCCCCATCCTGGAACACTATGGACCCTGGTGCGCGGGTGTGGATGAGGTGGGGCGAGGGCCCTTGGCGGGTCCGGTGGTGGCAGCGGCGGTGATTCTGCGCGTACCTCTTCACGGTCTGGACGATTCCAAGAAAATGACGGCAGCCGCACGGACATATTGGGCCGCACGTATCCGCCATGAGGCCCTGGCCTGGTCGGTAGCCCGGGCTGCAGTCTGGGAGATCGAGCGCTACAATATTCTCCAGGCGTCGTTGCGTGCCATGGCGAGGGCTATCGTCGGCCTGCCCAGGCAGCCTCGGCGGATTCTCGTCGATGGCAATCAATCGCCTCCCGGTTGGCAGGTAGAGACGCTGGTGGGCGGCGATGGCCGGGTGGACGCCATCGCTGCCGCAGGTATTCTGGCCAAAGTGACACGGGATGAGGAGATGCAGTTGCTCGACCGATATTATCCTCAATATGGGCTGGCGCGGCATATGGGTTACGGCACGGCGGTGCATCTCCAGGCATTGTGGCGCTGGGGTCCCTGTGCCCTGCATCGGCGCGGCTTCAGACCTGTCGACCAGGCCTGGGAGGCGCAATGATGGGTGCGCCGCAGTTTGTCCATCTGCACGTACACTCCGAATATTCCCTGGAAGACGGAATCATTCCGGTCAAGGCACTGGCCAGACGCTGCGCGGAGCGGGGCATGCCAGCCGTGGCGATCACGGATCACGGCAACCTTTTTGCCCTGGTGAAATTTTATAATGCGGCCCGGGCACAGGGCGTCAAGCCATTGATTGGCAGTGAAGTCTGGGTGCATGACGGGGCAGAACCGGAACAGCCGGTCGGCCTTATCCTGCTGTGCATGGACAAAACCGGCTATCGTAATCTCAGCCGCCTGCTCAGCCGGGCTTACCTGGAGGGCAGTCGCCACGGCCGTCCGCAGATCGACGCGGCATGGCTGGAAGGGGCGAGCGACGGTCTCATTGCCCTGTCTGCGGCTGGGCAAGGGGAGATCGGGCGTGCCCTGCAGCGCCATCCGCAACAGGCGGAAAGCCGGGCGCGATACTACGCAAGGCTTTTCCCGGAACGTTTTTATCTGGAAGTGCAGCGCAACGGTGAGGCGGGGCAGGAGGCCCTGGTCCAGGCCACGGTGGCGTTGGCGGAAAAACTGGATTTACCGTTGGTGGCCACCAACAATGCCCACTTTCTCGATGCGGCGGACTTTGCGGCCTTCGATGCGCGACAGTGTATTTCTGCAGGTGTTACCCTGGACGACCCGCGCCGTCCACGGCGTTTTACGCCGGAGCACCGCCTGCCGGACCCCGAAGAAATGCGAGAGCGTTTTGCGGACCTGCCGGAAGCTTGCGACAACACCGTCGAAATTGCGCGACGCTGTAATATGGAGCTGGTGCTCGGGCGTTATGCGCTACCAGACTATCCCATTCCCGCCAGCCAGTCCGTGGATGAATATTTGCACGACGCGGCGCAAAATGGTCTGCAGGAACGCTTGCGGGAGCTGCGTATCAGTGGCGACGCCACGCTGCCTTATCACGAGCGCCTGTTGCGTGAGGTCGGCGTCATTCAGCAGATGGGCTTCCCCGGTTATTTTCTCATCGTCGCGGATTTCATCCAGTGGGCAAAAAATAATGGCGTGCCGGTGGGACCTGGGCGTGGTTCCGGCGCCGGATCGCTGGTGGCCTACGCCCTGCGGATCACCGATCTCGATCCCATCGGCAATGGCCTGTTGTTCGAGCGCTTTCTCAACCCCGAACGCGTTTCCATGCCTGACTTTGACGTGGATTTCTGCATGGATCAGCGTGACCGTGTCATTCAGTATGTGGCCGACAAATATGGTCGTGACCGGGTCGGCCAGATCATCACCTTCGGGACGATGAAGGCGCGGGCGGTAGTGCGTGATGTCGGCCGGGTGCTGGGTCTACCTTATGGCTTTGTCGACCAGTTGGCCAAGCTGGTGCCGGGTGATCTGGGAATGACCCTGGCGAAGGCCCTGGAGGAATCGGAGGAGCTGCGGCGACGCCAGGCTGAGGAAGACGACGTCCGCGACCTGCTGGACATCGCCCTGCGCCTGGAGGGTTTGCCACGTCACGCCTCGACCCATGCGGGTGGCGTAGTGATCTCTCCGGAGCCGCTGGCCGACCGTCTGCCGCTCTTTAACGACGGCTCTGAAGGGGGTGGTAATGTCACCCAGCTCGATAAGGACGATGTCGAAAAGATGGGGTTGGTGAAGTTCGATTTTCTCGGTCTGCGTACCTTGACCATCATCGATATGGCGGTCAAGCTCATCAACGCCGATGCGGCAGCGGCGGGTCGTGAAGCCGTGAATATTCAGCAATTGCCTTTGGACGATGCGGCGACTTTTGCCCTGCTCAAGTCCACCGAGACGGCGGCGGTCTTCCAACTGGAATCATCGGGTATGCGCGATCTGGTGCGGCGCCTGCAGCCGGATACCTTTGAAGATATTGTTGCCCTCGTCGCCTTGTTTCGGCCGGGACCGCTACAGTCGGGTATGGTGGATGATTTCATCGCCCGCAAACACGGCAAGGCGCAGGTAACCTATCTGCATCCGGATCTGGCACCGATTCTCCGGGAAACCTATGGGGTGATTGTCTATCAGGAACAGGTCATGCAGTCCGCCCAGGTGCTGGCGGGTTATTCCCTCGGCGGTGCCGATTTACTGCGGCGGGCCATGGGCAAGAAAAAGCCGGAGGAAATGGCCAAACAGCGCAGCATTTTTCTGGAGGGAGCCCACAAGAACGGTTTGGTCGCGGACCAGGCCGGGGCCATCTTCGACCTCATGGAAAAGTTTGCCGAATATGGCTTTAACAAATCCCACTCGGCAGCCTATGCCCTGGTGTCCTACCAAACCGCTTATCTGAAGGCCCACTATCCACAATTTTTTATGTCTGCCGTGCTGACCGCAGATATGGACCACACCGACAAAGTGGTGGCGATGATTGCCGAGTGCGCGCGCATGGGCCTGCGCATCGCTCCACCGAGCGTTCAGCACAGTGTGCTGGAGTTTCGTCCGGAGGGGGATGGTGACATCCGCTTTGGTCTGGGTGCCATCAAGGGCTTGGGACGGGCGGCCATTCAGGCGATTCTCGACGCCCGTAAGGGGGGCGCCTTCCTGAATCTTTTCGATCTGCTCTGCCGGGTGGATACCCAGAAAATCAATCGTCGTGCCCTGGAGGCATTGATTCGCGCCGGAGCCATGGATGACTGGGGCGTGTCGCGGGCCAGCCTGATCGCGTCCGTGGACCGTTGTATGGAAGCAGCAGCGCAGTTTCAGAGCAGTCAGGCGAGCCTGCAGGAATCATTGTTTAGCGGACAGGAGGCGTTGCGGGTAGCGCCGCCGCTGGTGTCGGCCGAGGCATGGAGTCTCACTGAAACCCTGCGTCAGGAACGGGAAACTCTGGGTTTTTATCTCAGTGGTCACCCCATGGACAGTCTGCGGGATGATCTGGCGGCGCTGGGAACGATGCCTCTTGGAGACGTCTGTGTCGGGGCCACGGTATTGGTGGCGGGGTTGGTGGTAGCGCGGCGCAGCACCCGGACCAAGCGCGGTGATCGTATCTATTTCCTGACCCTCGATGATGGTCGGGGGCGGCTGGAGGTCGTCGTCTTTGGCGAAGTCTGGGCGCAGGCCGGCAAGATCCGAGAGGGCGAGGAGCCGGTGCTGGTTCTGGGTGAGGTGGGCGAGGACAGCTATTCCGGTGGCCTGCGGCTCAGTGCCATGCGTCTGCTGGATATGGCACAGGCGCGGGAGGAATTGGCTGCACAATTGACCTTGGAACTGGGACTTACGGCAGATATGGCTCCGCAAGATCTGCTTGCCGTGCTCCGTAAATACCCCGGCCAAACAGCCTTGCGCCTGCGTTTGCGGGTCGCAGACGACATTATCGCGCAATTGCGGGTGACGGAAAACCTGAGCTTTGCGGCGAGTCCCGCCGCCATTGCCGCCCTGACGGCGTTAGCACCCACGGCACACTGGCACTGGAGCTATCGGCCGGTGACCCTTCTCGTCAATAATGTCGTCCCCCTGGAGCGTGCGCGGCACGCGGCGCGACGCCCGGCCTGAGCGCCGGCCCTGTTCGGAATGGTAAGGAGTGAACATGAAGATCAGTTATCTGGACTTTGAACAATCGGTGGCGGAGCTGGATGCCAAGGTGGAGGAACTCCATGCCCTGAATCAGCCGGGTATCGCCGATGACATCAGTCGTCTGGAAGTCAAGGCGCGCAAGGAGTTGCAGCGTATTTACAGCAAGCTAGGTGCCTGGCAGACGGTACAGGTGGCCCGTCATCCACAGCGGCCCTACACCCTGGATTACGTGCAGGCCCTGTTCACGGAAGTACAGGTGCTGGCAGGCGACCGTGCCTTCGCTGATGATCAGGCTATTATCGGCGGCCTGGCCCGCTTCAACGGACAGCCTATCGTCTGGATGGGACATCAGAAGGGCCGCGACACCAAGGAAAAGATTCAGCGCAACTTTGGGATGCCGCGTCCGGAAGGTTATCGTAAGGCCTTGCGTCTGCTTCGCCTTGCCGAGCGTTTTGCCTTGCCGGTATTTACGTTCATCGATACGCCCGGAGCCTACCCGGGTATTGGTGCCGAAGAGCGCGGCCAGAGTGAGGCCATAGCCCGTAATCTCGCAGTGATGTCTGACCTGGCGGTACCCATTATCTGCACGGTCATTGGTGAAGGTGGCTCCGGCGGGGCCCTGGCGATTGGCGTGGGTGACCGGATGCTGATGCTGGAGTATGGAGTGTACTCCGTCATTTCGCCGGAAGGCTGCGCCTCCATCCTCTGGAAGAACGCGGCTATGGCCGCCGAGGCAGCGGAAACTCTGGGTATCACCGCACGTCGTTTGCAAGGAATGGGTCTGGTCGATGAAGTGCTGGCCGAACCCCTCGGTGGCGCGCATCGAGATCCGGAAGCGGTCTTTGCGCTGGCACGCGAGCGTTTCGCCCATCACCTGCAGGAGTTGCAGGCGATGGATATCAGCAAGTTGCTGACCACCCGTTACGAACGTCTGATGCACTATGGAGTCGTCGGCGCTGCCTGAACTGGAGCGGCGTCTCCAGGCACGTCTGCAGGGGGATCTGCGCCCACCGTGGGGACGCACCCTCTATGTGGCTTACAGTGGCGGCGGGGACTCCACGGCGCTGCTCGTGGCACTGCTTTCTTTAGGGTACGAGATCCAGGCCTTGCATGTGGATCACGGCTGGCACCCGGACAGCGCTCAATGGGCCCGGTTCTGTCAGCAGCGGGCCAAGGCTCTGGGGGTTCCTTTCACCCTGCTGCATCTGGCTGCAGATACACCGGGCGAGGGGCCGGAGGATCAGGCCCGGCGTGCCCGCTATGCCCTCATGGCGGCGCAGCTGCGGCAGGGGGACTGGCTGTTCACGGCGCAGCACCTCGAAGATCAGGCGGAAACCGTGCTTTTGCAACTGTTGCGCGGTACCGGCGTGGCGGGGCTGGCGGCCATGCCCCGGCAGCGCCCGCTGGGAGCCGGGCTTCTGGTTCGGCCCCTGCTGGACGTACCCCGGCAGGTGTTGCGGGATTATCTGGAACAGCGGCACTTACTCTTTCTGAATGATCCGGCCAATGCCGATATGCGCTACGACAGGGTGCGGATACGTCGCATCCTGCTCCCGCAACTGCAGGAACTGGGTTGGCCCCACGCGGCGATCAGTATCGCCCGCGCTGCGGACAATCTCGCCGACATGGGGGAAATTGCGGCGGACTGGTTTGACCTGCGTTGGCAACAGTATCGGGTAGACCATCCGGATCTCTCTGCCGAGGTGCTCCCTCTGGGGTATCTCCATACGCTTTCTGTTGCGGCACAGCGGGTTTTTTTGCGCGGCTGGCTTCAGCATCTGCGGATACCCGTGCCGGGCCGGGAGCGTCTGGAGGTGCTGCGGAACGCGGTGACGCAGGGACGCGGGGGCACGAGGATTCAGTGGGAAGGGGGACAGGCTTGGCTGCAGGGTGGAATACTGCGCGCCTGGCCACAACCGCGCGCTACGGCGGAAAGGGAATGGCAAGCAGGCCCCTGGTGTGCCGCTCCGGGAAAACCGCTGCCGATCCCCGGCTGGGAGTGTGCCATCCGGGCCACGCCACCGGCCGACCTGCATCACCCATTGGCTGAGCGTTTTACAGGGACGACGCTGTACTGGCGCCGTCGCCGCCAGGGGGAACTCACCCTGAACGGACAGGGGCAGCATCGGTCGCTGAAGAAACTGCTGCTGGAGGCGGGGGTCCCACCGGATCTGCGTGCGGATGTACCCCTGCTCTGGGACGAAACGGGGCATTTGCTAGTTATTCTGGGCTACTATACCGCACCCTGGGCGAGTGCCCCCCGCGGAGAGCCGGCACTCTGCCTCTGGAATACCGGCAGTCAGTCTACCGCCGGCAGTGGCGTCGGCTCGATATAGCGCAGCGGCTGCCCGTGGGCATTGGGGAGAATTTCACCTTTGTCGAAAACCACCCGGCCGCCGACAATGGTGGTAACGGGCCAACCCGTCAGGACCCAGCCATTGAAGGGACTCCAGCCCACTCTGGTAAACATCTCCTCATTGCGGACGGGCCTTTCATGGACCATATCGACCAGGGTGAGATCGGCATCCCAGCCGATGGCAATACGCCCCTTGTTTGCCACGCCATAGAGGCGCGCCGGGTTATAGCACATCCAGCGCTGCAATTCGGCGAGACTGCAATGACCGTCGCGCATGGCGGTGAGCATCAGGGGTAGGCTGGTTTCCACGCCGGGCATACCGGAGGGTGCGCGGGGATACCCCAAGGCCTTGTCCGTCAGCAGATGCGGGGCGTGATCCGTAGCGATACAATCGATTACACCGCTGCGCAGCCCTTCCCAGAGGACCAGACGATCCTGCTCACTGCGGATGGGGGGATTCATCTGCGCCAGGGGACCCATTTTGGCATAGGCATCGGTCGTCAGGAAAAGATGGTTGGGAATCGCCTCACAACTGATGTAAGGCGTCTTCTCCTGCCGTAAGAATTCGGTCTCCACGCCTGTGGAGAGATGCAGGATGTGTAGACGGCGCTGATATTTTTTGGACAACCGGACGGCTCGCCGGGTAGCCATCAGTGCCGATTCTTCGTCGCGGATACGGGAATGATCTGCGGGTTCGCAACTGCCGCTGAACTGGGCGCGCCGCTCGCGGATGCGAGCCTCGTCTTCCGCATGGACCGCTATCAGTTTGCGGCCATGCGCGAAAATACGGTCCAGGTCCTTTTCCTGGTCCACCAGCAGGTTGCCGGTACTGGCGCCCATAAAAATCTTGATGCCGCAGGCGGCGTCGGCCGCCAGAAGACTGTCGAGGTTATCCGGGGTGGCCCCGATAAAAAACCCGTAGTTGACCACGGATTTTTCGGCTCCGCGCGCCAGTTTGTCCGCCAGAGCGGCGGGGCTGGTGGTGGACGGATTGGTGTTGGGCATTTCCAGAAAACTGGTGACGCCGCCCTTGGCCGCTGCCCGCGAGCCACTGGAAATATCTTCCTTTTGTTCATTGCCGGGTTCGCGGAAATGTACCTGCGGGTCCATAACGCCAGGCATCAGCATATGGCCTTTGGCGTCAATCACCGTATCGGCAGTGCGGTCTATATCCCGACCGATGGCAACGATACGGCCATCTTCGGAAAAAAGATCCCCGTGATACAGTTCACCGGAGGGCAGTGCGATGCGCGCGTTACGGATCAGCAGGCGCATGGCATCAGTCTTGCGCCATCTGCTTCTCGCGTTTTTCTTCCAGCGTTTTGCAATCGATGCACAGGGTGGCGGTAGGGCGGGCTTCGAGGCGGCGCAGACCAATCTCCACACCACAGCTTTCGCAGTAGCCATATTCGCCGGCCTTGATGCGGTCGAGAGCCTGGGTGATCTTGCGGATCAGCTTGCGTTCCCTGTCGCGGGCGCGCAACTCCAGACCCATATCGGTCTCCAGGCTGGCCCGGTCGTTGGGGTCGGAATAGTTGACGTTTTCCATCTGCATGTGCTGCACGGTACGGTCGACTTCCGCCATCAGTTCACCGCGCCAGTCTTCCAGAATCTTCTGGAAATGGGCGATCTGCGCCGGGCTCATGTATTCTTCGCCGGGAACGGGCTCGTAGGGAGTGAACGCGGTGAACTGCTGGGCGGCGCCGGGCGCTACTGGCGTTGGCGGGAGCATGCTTTGGTCCATGGAAGCTTCCTGTCTTTGCGATAAATCCGGTTACGTTTAACAGAGAAAAGCCGTTTTGGCAATCCATGACATGCTGGGTACAATGGTCCGGCCAGACTGCGGGGATTTTGCGGATTGCGGATGGTTTTGGTGGTTTTCCTTATAAACTCAGGGGATAACGATTTATGCCTTTGCGCGCGCTGATCTTTGATGTGGATGGTACCCTCGCCGATACCGAGAGGGATGCCCATCGGGTGGCCTTCAACCGGGCTTTTGCAGAAATGAGCCTTCCTTTTCGCTGGGATGTGCCGACCTACGGACACTATCTGAAGGTTACCGGCGGCAAGGAGCGCCTCAGGGCTTTCCTGAACGATCATCCCCAGTTGCCGCAACTGAGCGATGCTGATATTGCCTCTATCCACCGTCAAAAGACGGGGCATTACGTGGAGATGATGAATGCCGGGCTATTACCGCTACGCCCCGGGGTGGAGCGTTTGCTGAACGCGGCGCGGGATCATGGTCTGCTTCTGGCCATCGCCACGACCACCACGCCAGCCAATGTCGAGTCGCTGTTAAAGAGCACCCTGGGCGCGGAGGCGCCGCAGCGCTTTCATACCATCGGTGCCGGAGATATCGTTCCCCACAAAAAGCCGGCACCGGACATTTATACCCATGTGCTGGGTCAATTGGGTTTGTCTGCCGCAGACTGCCTCGCGATCGAAGATTCGGCGAACGGGCTGCAATCAGCCTGCGGCGCGGGGCTCGCCACCGTTATTACCCAGACAGAATATACCCAAGGACAGGACTTCAGCGCAGCGCTGAGGGTGCTGGATCATCTGGGAGAAAAGGCATCCCCTGCGCAGGTCTTGCAGGGTCGTTCCGCCGGGGAACGGGTGATCGTGGATATTCCCACCCTGCGAGAGTGGTGGGCAGAGAGCCGTGAACATTGAGTATGTGGGAACAATGACGGGCCTCCGACCGGACTTTTGGGTACCGTCAGGGAAGGCGCACCGGGTATCTGTCGGGTACCCGTCAGTTTTTGGGGGGCGGTGCCTTGCCGCAGTGGGCGCAGACCCCGTTGACCACCAGTTCCATTTCAATCATGGAATAGTCGGCTGGCAAGCGGGGCGCCGGGACACTGCTCTCAGGCAGGCAGAACACCCGACCGCAGGAGACACAATGAAAATGCGGGTGTTGGGTGGCCATCTCTTCACGGCGGGCGCTGAAACGCCATACCCGGTCGTCTGCCGTGATCCGGTGGGCCAGCCCGATCTGTACCAGCCATTCCAGATTACGGTAGAGACTGACGCGATCCACCCCCCCTGTTTCCGAGGCTTCCAGGCGCTGCTGGAGCTCGGGGTGACTGAGGGGTTGCTCGGCTTCCAGAAGCGTCTTGAACACCACCACCCGTAAACGCGTGACACGTTGTCCGGCAGCGCGGAGACGCTGCGCCGCGTCAGTATCGGAAACTGTTGCAGCGAGGGGGTAAGGGACTGATGAATGCGCCATGGAGTCATGCTAGAGCAGAAGATGGGAAGCGCGCAAGCAAGGGTTCTACCGGGCTTCTCTGGACAGCGCCCCACCCGCCGCGCTAGATTTTCAGTCAGGCCCACTCAGGAGTTCCCCATGTCTTCAGAAACCATTACCGTCGGTCAACCTGCACCCCGGTTTCATGCCGCCGCCTATGGTAAGGCGGCTTCCATCAGCCTCGATGACCTGCGCGGAAAGGTTGTGGTGCTCTATTTTTACCCCAAGGATGACACACCGGGTTGTACGACAGAGGGCCAGGAGTTCACGGCGCTCTACCCGGAATTCCAGGACGCTGGCGCGGAAATTCTGGGGGTTTCCCGAGATACCCTCGCCAGCCATGAAAAGTTTTCCTGCAAGTTCAATTTCCCGTTCCCGCTCTTGGCAGATACCGACGAAGCACTTTGCAACGCCTTTGATGTGCTCAAAAAAAAGAACAATTACGGCAAAGTCAGTATCGGTGTCGAACGCAGCACTTTCGTGATCGACCGGGAGGGCAAGATTGCCTACATCGGGCGCAAGGTAAAGGCCGCCGGACATGCGGCCGCCATTCTGCAAATCGTCAAGCAGCTACCATGAGTCCCCGGGAAGTGGCAGCCTCACAGGAGGTAAAGGCACGCCTTTATATTCTGGACACCAACGTGCTGATGCACGACCCCTCAGCACTGTTCCGTTTCCAGGAACATGACATCCTGCTGCCGATGGTCGTGCTGGAGGAATTGGATCAGCACAAAAAGGGCCTGAGTGAACAGGCGCGCAACGTGCGCCAGGTCAGCCGTTATCTGGATGAGATGCTGACAGATACCGCTGATCTGGATCGAGGTTTGGTGCTGCCTTATGCTCAGGGACGACTTTATTTCCAGACGGCTGCGCATCAGCAGGCGCTGCCGGAAGACCTGGCCAGCGGCAAGGCGGATAATGAAATCCTCGCGGTGACTCTGGCCTTACAGAATCGCCATCCCGAAAAGGATGTGATTCTGGTCAGCAAAGACATCAATTTACGCATCAAGGGGCGCACCCTTGGCATCCGGGTGGAGGATTATCAGAACGATCGCGCCCTGGACGACGTGGATCTGCTCTACACCGGCGCAGAGACCCTGAGCGCGGATTTCTGGGACTTGCACAGCCGCGATCTGGATGCCTGGCAGGAAAGCGGGCGCAGCTACTACAAGATCAGCGGGCCGGCCATTCAGCGCTGGCATTCCAACCAGTTTATCGCCATCAATATGGAGGAGGAGGCCACCGAGGACTTCGCGGCGATCGTCCGGGAAGTACATCCGGAACACGCCATCATCGAACGCATTACCGACTATCGGAGCGACCGGCACGCCGTATGGGGCATCCTGGCGCGTAATCCGGAGCAGAATTTTGCCTTGAATCTGCTCATGGATCCGGACATCGATTTTGTCACCCTGCTGGGTCATGCGGGCACGGGCAAGACGCTGCTGACGCTGGCGGCGGCGCTGCATCAGATTTTCGAACAGAAGCGCTACTCGGAGGTCATCATCACCCGTGCGACGGTGCCTGTGGGTGACGAGATCGGTTTTCTGCCTGGTACGGAAGAAGAGAAAATGCTGCCGTGGATGGGGGCGCTGGAGGACAACCTGGAAATTCTGGCGCGTGGCAGCGATGAGGGCGGCAGTTGGGGGCGCAGCGCGACGCAGGACCTGATCAACAAGCGGATTCGCATCAAATCCATGAGTTTTATGCGTGGGCGTACCTTTCTGGAGAAATTCGTCATCATTGACGAGGCGCAGAATCTGACTTCCAAGGAAATGAAGACCCTGATCACCCGTGCCGGTCCGGGGACCAAAATCGTCTGCCTGGGTAATATTGCCCAGATCGACACGCCCTATCTGACCGAAACCACCTCCGGTCTGACCTATGTGGTGGATCGCTTCAAGGACTGGGCCTACAGCGGACATATCACCCTGCGTCGTGGGGAGCGTTCGCGTCTGGCGGATTTTGCCAATGATGCCTTGTGATCCCCTTGTCTCCTGACCCGCTGAGCCCGTAGACTGCGCGCAGGGCATCGGGGGGAGTGAGCGCATGACATGGTCGGTCGCGGATAGTCGCCATCTGTATAACCTGCCGCATTGGGGTGAAGGGTATTTCGACGTGGGGGCGGACGGGCAGATCATCGTCCGTCCCGACGCCAACCCGCAGGGTGCGGCCATCGGGCTGGCCGATGTTGCGGCGGTACTGGGTGAGCATTCCCTCGGTTTGCCCTGCCTCCTGCGTTTCCCGCAGATTCTTGGGGATCGGGTTGCGCGTTTGCACGGCGCCTTTGGTGATGCCATCCGCGCCCTCGATTACAAGGGCAGCTACACCCCCGTTTATCCGATCAAGGTCAATCAGCAGCGGCGCGTCGTGGAGGAGATTTTGCGGACCGGTGCGGGCAGCGTCGGTCTGGAGGCAGGTAGCAAACCGGAGCTGTTGGCGGTCATCGGGCTGATGCCGGTAGGCGGTACCATCATCTGCAATGGTTACAAAGACAACGAGTATATTCGTCTGGCTCTGACGGGTGAGAAGTTGGGCATGCAGGTCTACCTGGTGGTGGAAAAACCATCGGAATTGCCCCTGATCCTGAATGAGGCCCGCAAGCTTGGCGTCAAACCCCGGATCGGGGTGCGCGCGCGGCTGGCATCCGCCGGTTCCGGAAAGTGGCAGAATACCGGTGGCGAAAAGTCCAAATTTGGCCTGTCTACGGCGGACATCCTGGAACTCGTCCACCGCCTGCGGGCAGAAAATGCGCTGGATAGCCTGCAATTACTGCACTTCCATCTCGGCTCCCAGATTCCCAATATTCAGTTCATCAAGGGCGGTATGCGCGAATGCGCTCGCCTCTATGCCGAACTGCGGCGCCTGGGCGCGGCCCTGGAGGTGGTGGATGTGGGCGGCGGGCTCGGTGTGGACTATGAAGGGACGCACTCCCGCGCCTACTGCTCCACGAACTATCATGTCTCGGACTATGCCCATGCCATCGTCGCCACGCTGGCCGATGTATCACGCCAGGAAGGTCTGCCGGAGCCGCGTATCATCTCTGAATCGGGACGGGCGCTGACGGCTCATCACGCCGTCTTGCTGGCGAATGTCAGCGATGTGGAGATGGCGGCGGGAGAGCATCCGCCGTCAACCCCTTCCGCCGACTTGATGGAGGGCGAATGGGGCCGTCTGCTCACCCGGCTGGATCATGGTAACGCCGCTGCCGCGCTGGAAGTCTATCAGGAGGCCCTCTATCTGCTGGCGGAGATTCACCAGCAATTCAACCTCGGTATCATTCACATTGAAGGGCGGGCCGAAGCCGAAGGCGTTTACGCCCAACTGCTCTGGCGGGTGCGCGGCTTTCTTGACCCGCACAATCGCGCGCATCGTGACATCCTTGACGAACTCGACGAAAAGTTGGTGGACAAATATTTCGTTAACTTTTCCCTGTTTCAGTCGCTGCCCGATGTTTGGGCCATTGATCAGATTTTCCCGATATTGCCCATACAGCGGCTGAATGAAGAGCCGACCCGGCGGGCTCGTCTCGAAGATATCACTTGTGACTCCGATGGCAGAATCGATGCGTACGTCACGGCCGAAGGCCTGACGCCGGCGCTGCCGGTACATGCGCTACAGGAGGGGAGGCCTTATCTCCTCGGGATTTTTCTGGTGGGCGCTTATCAGGAAATCCTCGGGGATATGCATAATCTGTTCGGCGACACGGACTCGGTGAATGTGCTCTGTGATGCCTCGGGCGCCATGCGTCTGGAGCAGCCGCTGGCGGGGGATACGGTGGAATCCGTCCTGCAATACGTACAATTTTCCGCCATCGACCTGCTGGCCCGTTATCAGAAAAAAGTGGAAGCCTGCAGCCATCTCGACGATGTGGAGCGTCGTGAGTTTCTACAGCAGTTTGCGGATGGGCTGCATGGTTATACCTATTTAACCGCCCAGAATCAGATCGAAGACCTGACGTAGCAGCGCCAACTCCGTCGTCGGCAGGCGCCGCAGCTCACTGATGGGCTTGAAAACGCCATCGTGGGGAGCGATGGCCTCGTGTGGGGCTTCAAATGTCGTGAAGCGCGCGAGGTGGATCTGAATTGGACCGGTGTCGGTAGACAGCCAAGCCTCGAAACCGTCGTCCAGATCTATCTGGCTGGGATTTATGTTCAATTTCTCCAATACCGCATGCAGTACGTCAGTGGGCGTATCGCCGATCTCCGTGGGTGTCGCAACCATACTGGTGTTCTCCGGCAGTGGCGCTGGCAGCATCACACTGTCGTTGATGCGAACAAAACGCAGGGCAGCACTGTAGCTGTCGAAGTGACAGAAGATCAGGCGATTGCGTTCGAGGAGATCGGATGTGGGCATTGGGTTATTCCTGTTTCGGTTGGGGGGTGATCGGCTTAGCCGATGGTGATGGTCAGCGGTTCAAGCCCGGCAACAGCAGCCTCGATTACGTCGCCTTTCACCACGGGACCCACGCCGGCGGGGGTGCCGGTGAAGATGATGTCTCCGGGAAAGAGTTCGATCTGATTAGACAGGAAATGGACGATCTGCGGAATTTTCCAGAGCATGTCACCGACATCGGCGCTCTGGCGGATTTGACCATTCACCTTGAGTTCGATCTTACCGCGGGCGATGGTTCCCGAATAAAACTCGGGCGTGATGGCCGTGCAGGGCGCCGAATGGTCGAATGCTTTGGCCATCTCCCAGGGCTGGCCCTTTTCGCGGGCCACGCGTTGCAGGTCGCGGCGGGTCATGTCCAGACCCACGGCATAGCCGAACACATAGTCATAATCGACCTTGTCCATGGGGATATTTTTGCCACCCTTATGTAGCGCCACCACCAGTTCTACCTCGGGCTGCAGGTCGGTAGTGCCGGGCGGGTAGGGCAGCACTGAATTATTCTGCAGGATGGCGCTGGCCGGTTTCATGAAAAAGAGGGGTTCGGTATCGGGCGCGCTGCCCATTTCCCGGACGTGATCAGCGTAGTTCTGCCCGACGCAAAAAATACGGCGCACCGGGAAAGGGTTGCTGGACATGGCGTCCAGAGTCACGACAGGGGCGGGCGGGAAGGCGTAGTTCATGGACGGACTCCTGTGCCGGGTGAAATGGAGGGATAACAGGTATCTGCTCCCATTTCTTGATAACTGATCCTGAAGCGGAATTCAATGTGCTTTTCATCGAGGATTCGGTCGCGGCACTCGGGGTAACGTTGTACCAGACGGTTTCGGTGCACCTGCCAAGCGTGGAGCAGGGCGCGGCGGGCCGCCTCCCGATCCTCGCCGGTGCCCTGAAAGGTGAAATGATGGGTGCGCATTTCCGCCAGAACAAAGCAGTTTGCGCTTTCCGTTGTCATCGATAGCCTTCCTCGCGCAGTACGCGCTGCACGGCAGGCCTGGTCCGCAGGCGTTGGTAGTGGGCGTCGCAATGTTCAGGTAGCGGGATGCCCAGCCGGTCTGCCCAGAACTCCACGTAAAACAGTGCCGCATCGGCGATGGAGAAGCCGCCGGTGACATAATCCAAGCCGGCAAGGGCGTCATTCAGGATGGCGAATCCTTGATTGACGATTTCCCGTCCGCGCGCCTGCACGGCTGCGTGATCGGCGACGTTGGGGGTGAAGGTGTCCGTAATGAAAATGCGGGCGAAGCCCTGGCCGTGCAGGGTGCCGACAACATAGTCCATGACTTCCAGCACGCGCGCCTCGCCGTCGGGATACTCTGGCAGCAGTTTCGCCTTGGGGTGGGCGCGTGCCAGCCACCAGGCGATGGCCTGGAATTCAGTCAGCGCCGTGCCGTCCTGACGCACCAGGGTGGGGATGGTGGACTTCGGATTGATGGCGCGGTACTCGGGCTTGTGGTGCTCGCCGGCTGGCAGATTGACGATCCAGGCCTCGAAGGGGAGATCCAGTTCTTCCAGCAGAATATGGATGCCGGTGGAGCACGATCCGGGGGTCATATAGAAGCGCATTGCCATCAGTTGTCCTCTTTAAACCATTCCGGCTGGTTTTTGCGGTATACCCGCAGCCACATCAAGGTATCTGGTGCCAGCGCGCGCACCGCGAGCCAAAGCAGGGTGTCCTCTGCTTTATCACTGGTTGCGAGGCGCTGGTCGAGGGCGCGCCAGCCTTCCCAGTCTATTTCCACCAACAGGGCGTGGATCTCTGGCGACAGGAGCAGGGCGGACTTGCTCATGAGGCGAAGCTGGCGTCGAGTTTCTGCGCGGGTGAGGCGCGACGCGAGAAACTCTTCCTCCTCCAGCCCTTCAGTCAGCGTGAGTACGGCAATCCCCGCCTCTTCAATCGCGTTAAAGAGCGAGATGCTCAGCATGGGGGTGTCCCGGGAGGGTATTCCATCTTGTATGCCACACCGCCAGACTCAATGCGCCGTCAGACCATCGGCATAGGCGCGGATGACGGAGGCCCCTATCAGATCGTGGGGGTCCAGTTCGCCGATCTTTTCCAGAACCTCGCGGCATTCGTCCAGTCGCTTGCGGCGTAACAGGATGAAACTCAGGGCCTTCAGGGTGAAGAGATAAAAATGGGCAGGGCTGTGAATCATGGACCAGTCTGCCGTATTTGGAGCGAGGTGCTGCCAGTTGGGCGGGAAGCCGCCCAGTCGCGCTCCTCTATCCATGGCGTTGCGCGCTATCTCTTCGGCTTCTGCCAATCGGGACTGACGAAACAATAACTTGTATAGGGCAAAATAAGCAGGTAGATAATCCGGTTCATTCAGGAGATGATGCCTCAGCAGTTTTTCCACCTCGGTCGGGTGTGTGCTACTGGCCAGTGCGGCCTCCAGCAGCGAAGCCGCCTGCCCGGCAGGGTCGGCAAAGGGCAGGATGATCTCGCCGAGGGTACCGTCAGGGCTCATTGGACCAAGCCTCCGGTGTCGGGTAGAGGCGGGTGACGGGGGTGCCGCCGATCAGATGTTCGTCGATAATGACGTCGATATCATCCTGACGTACTCCCGCGTAAAGGATGCCTTCGGGATAAACCAGCACATTGGGACCCTCGCCGCAGGGTCCCAGACAACCGCACTGCGTCAGGGCGAAACGCCCCCAGAGTTTGCGTGCTTCAAAGGTGTCTTGAAAAGCACGGAGTAGATCCGCAGAGCCTTGGGCGCCGCAGGAGCCCTTGGGATGGCTCGGCGGCCTGGACTGGACGCAGACAAAGACGTGGCGTTCTGGTTTGCTCATGAAATGCCCCCACTTAACCGAACTTGAAGAGGATGCCGTGACCGCCCCGTGGATAAGACCAGTCCACGTTGTGATGTTCGGTACAAATGATCCGACAGGTGCCGCACTCCAGACAGCCGTCCGTGGTCAGGACCACACCACCGCCCTCGTCTTTGGCGTAACAGGCCGCAGGACAGGCGAAAGTGCAGGACTGTGTTTTACAATCATCGGCGCAGACCTGAGGGTCGCTGATCCGGATATGCGGCCGACCTTCATCGACCCGGTAGCGGTTTTGAAACAGTTTCTCTTCGATCTTGATCATCGTGTTGCCCTCCACATGCGGTAAGCGTCTCCCACCAAACCCCACAACGAGCGTTGCTGTATAAAGCTGCCACGAATGGTCTTCTCCTTGCTGTGCTTATCCTGACCATCGACCATCAGCATGGTATGCGCGGCGCGGTTGAGGAGTTGCGGATACACCGAAAAGAAATGCGGATTGCCGTGCAGGATATCGGGCAACTCCTTGTACTTCCGCAAGTCTTTCATGACGAAACTGTCGTCCAGCGCGGTTTTGTAACGGGCAAGATGGGAGGCCGTACAGGGGAGCTTCATTTCTTTCAGCGCAATAACCGTTTCTGCGGCCAACCGGCCACTGGTCATCGCCAGGTTGGAGCCTTCACGGTGGACTGCATTTACCAGTCCGGCGCTGTCCCCCGCAATCATCCAGCCCTCGCCGTAGAGGGTCGGAACCGCCTTGTAGCCCCCTTCGGGAATCAGGTGGGCGGCATATTCCTTCATTTCGCCCCCCTCGATCAACGGGGCAATGGCCGGATGTGTCTTGAGTTCTTCGAGGAGGGTATAGGGCGCGATGCCCCCTTTTTTGAAGTCGGACAAGAGGCAACCGATGCCCAGCGTGATGGATTCCTTGTTGGTATAGAGGAAGGCGGTGCCGACCATGCCGTGGGTGACGGCACCGGCGATCTCAATGACCACCCCTTCGTTGCCCTTGATGTTGAAACGGCTTTGCACGACCTCCTCGGGCAGAAAGTGAATTTCCTTGACCGCAAGCGCGACGTTTTTGGCGTCGAGTTCGCCATGGAACCCGGCTTTTTTGGCTAACAGCGAATTGACGCCATCCGCCAGGATCACCACATCGGCATAAATGTCGCCTCCCTCACGGTCGGTACGGACGCCGATGACCTTTTTGCCTTCCTGGATGAGCTCGGTGACCGTCGTCTCGCAGATGACCAATGCCCCCGCCTCCTTGACCTTCCCGGAGAACCACTTGTCGAAAGGCGCCCGGAGGATGGTATAACGATTGGGCTGGTCGCTGTTAAAGGCATCCGAGCGATAGTTGGTACCGATGAAGGATTTGTCATCCAGCACCCACATGCGCTGTTCGATGATATGGCGTTCCAACGGGGCATCGTCGCGGAAATCGGGAATGATGCGCTCCAGCGCGTCGGCGTAGAGAATGGCCCCCTGGACATTTTTGGTACCAGGGGTTTCACCGCGTTCCAGTTGCAATACGCTCAGACCTGCCTTGGCCATGGTATACGCGGCTGCATTACCGGCGGGGCCGGCACCTACCACAATGGCATCAAATTTTTCGGCCATGTCATGACTCCTGTAATTAACCGGCCCGGCGGTTCACAGCCAGACGGCTGCGAAAGGCGTCGGTGAGGACGGGAAGGATCTGCACGGCGTCGCCGACAATGCCATAAGTGGCAAAATCGAAGATGGGCGCATGGGGATCGTTGTTGATGGCGATGATGACGTCGGAGGCTTCCATGCCGACGCGGTGCTGAATCGCCCCGGAGATGCCCGCGGCAATATAAAGCTTGGGACGCACGGTCTTGCCCGATTGCCCGACCTGACGATCTGCGGGCAGCCAGCCGGCATGAGTCACTGGACGCGATCCGCCCACTTCGGCGCCGAGCACGGCCGCCAGGTCCCAGATCAGACGAAAGTTTTCGGCTTTGCCCATGCCCCGGCCGCCCGCCACGATAACGTCGGCATAGGCGAGTTGCGCCTGCTCCTGGGCCTCGTCGGGGATGAACTCCAGGACTTTGGCGATAATGTCATCTTCCTGCATCTGCAGGTTTTCAGAAATGATACGACCACTGCGTTCTGGCAGGGGGTCGGGCATGGCCATGACCCGGGGGCGAATGGTCGCCATCTGCGGGCGGTAGTTCAGGGTCTGGATGGTGCAGAGCAGGCTGCCGCCAAAGGTCGGACGGGTGGCGAGGAGTCCGCGGTTGTCCGGATCAATGGCGAGTTCGGTACAGTCTGCGGTCAAACCCGTGAGCAGAGTGGTCGCCACACTGCCGGCGAGATCGCGGCCCAGGGTGGTGGCGCCCAGCAGCAGAATCTCCGGCTGGTACTTATTGACCAGGTCCGTCATGGCCTTGGTGTAGGGCTCGTTGCGATAGTCTGTGAGAATGGGATCGGCCACGATATAGGCCACATCCGCGCCATAGGTGAAAGCGCTGCGGGCAGCGGCGGCAAGTTCATCGCTGCTGCCGCCGAGGATGACGGCGCTCAGTTCGACCTTCAGAATATCGGCCAGCTTGCGCCCTTCGCCCAGTAGCTCCCAGGATACCTGGTGTACCTGGCCCCGTTCCATTTCGACAAACACCCAGATTCCCTTGTAGGCCGCCAGGCGGGGGTCCAGCTCCAGGCGCTTTTTGCCTTTGGGCTTTGCGGGTGCGGTAGTGTTCTCGCTCATGCGGATGCTCCTTGTGCGTTTATACGGTGATCAGGCCGAGTTCCTGCGCCAGGCGCGGGTGCTGGCTGCTGAGAATATCCAGGATGGCGTTGGCGGTGCCACCGGCGTCCAGATCGGCGCCGATCATCTGTGCCTTCACGGCCCTGGGCTTGGGGGTGAATATCTTGCTGACCACTGTAGGCGAGCCCTTGAGGCCGATTTTGCTCACATCCTCAATACCGGCGCGCTCTTTATTCCATTTCGGCACCTCAAAGCGGGCCGAGCGGAACATATCACCCATGCTCGCAAAACGAATCTGGTTGCTGCCTTCCAGCATGGTGATCAGGGCGGGCAGGCGGGTCTGGATCACCTGTACACCACCTTCAGAACGGCGTTGTACGGTGATGCTGCGCTGCGCAAGGTCCAGAGAGTCGATAGCCGATACGTAGGTGAGGAGTTGCAGGCCCAGGCGCTTGGCAATGCCCGGCCCGACCTGCGCGGTATCGCCGTCAATGGTCTGCTTGCCAGTAAACACCAGATCAACGGGATGTTCCTCACCAATTTTACGGATGGTCTGTGCCAGGGCGAAGGAGGTCGCCAGGGTGTCGGCGCCGGCGAAGGCGCGGTCGGTCAGGAGTATCACGTCGTCGGCACCATAGGCGACGGCCTTGCGCAGTGCGTCTTCCGCTTGGGGCGGCCCCATGGTCAGCACGGTGACGCGCCCGCCGAAACGGTCTTTGAGGCGCAAGGCTTCTTCGATGGCGAAAACGTCGAAGGGATTGATGATGGCGGGTACGCCCTGCCGCATGATGGTATTGGTGACTGGATGCACCCGGATCTGGGCGCTGTCGGGAACCTGTTTGATACAGACGACAATGTGCATGGTGTACTCCTGTTACCGACCTGTCGGTGATCTGAAGAAGCTGTTGCAGTGATCTAAGCAATCTTCATTCCAGATACGCAGGTCTTGTTAATCTCAAGATAAACAGTCTGTTGGATAAAATGCACCAGAAAAGCAACGCAAGCAGCGGATGTAGGCTTTGCGACAAAATGCATGCTTTATCACGGTAAACTCCATGCATCCGCTGGCGCTCTGCGGCGGGATTGGGGAGTGCGCAGGAACTACGGTGGAAGACGAGGGCCTCACTGACCAGCGTCTGATGAACGGTTGCGAAAGGTGCATGGTTGGAGAGGTTCTTGTTGATGGGACCAGGTCCACAAGAAGGTAACAAAGCGTACAAGATGTTCAATCTCTTACGGGACGATAAAAAATAACCATATGATAATATTGCGGTTACATTTTGGCGCGGATATTGCCTGCCAAAATGTTGTTGCTGTCCCTATCGAACAACGCTATATTCCGATAAACATATCATATTCGGGGCAGGCTTCTGCGGGTCTCGGTTCGGTTTCGCTGGGGAGGTGCGCGTCGTGCGTCATATCCGGCCATATATGGAGAGGGAGAAAATGAATATGGAACAGGAAAGATCTGTCGTCCTGAAGTTGTCCGTTCACAATGACGCTGTCCTCTCGGTACAGGGTCCGCACTGCCCCGGTTCGGAGACGCTGGATATCCGCCGTTTTGGCGATGAGGATTCCATAGTGCGTCCTGCCATCACCGATATGCATTTCCCCGAAGTGATTTTTCCCACCCGCCGGGTAGGCCGGGTAGCCGGGGTGGAAAAGGTCCGGGAACTGGTCGTGGAGCACCATCGCCTCATCTGGCATAGCCCGCTACAACCCATCTTCGGCAACAACGAAAAGCATTTCTGGAAGGCCGTGGAATTGACGGCGGATTTTCATGCAGAAGTCTGCGGCGGCCCCAAGCTCTATACGGAGCGGCGGGGGCGTCCCCATCTGCGCGAACGGCACTTTCCCTTCACCATCCGGGAGAAGGATCGTGAACTCTGGCTGGATCTCTATGTGCAGGCCCTGCGCAACGTCGCCTTCCCGCTGGAAGTGGCGGAGGAGTACTGGCGCTGGGTGGAATCTCTGTCCATCCGCATGATCAACCGCCGCACCACCTTCGCGGAACCGGTGCGGGTGCCTTACAGCCAAATCGCCGCACAGTTGGCCTGAGGAGAGAGTCATGCAACATTTAGCGCGCACTGCATTATATATGTCCATAGCCAGCGTGTTGGCCTGCATCCCGTCTACCGATGCCGACGCCGATGGCGCCCTGCCAAAACTCGGTACCGTAACCGTGGAGGGGCATCAGAAAAATACCCTGGAAAGCCCTGCCAGCGGCGCTGAGCAGGGGGCCACCATCAGCGGCCATGCATTGGACATTCTCGGTGGAGCAGGGCAGACCAATCCTTACGCCGCCATCTCCCTTCTGCCGTCGGTCATGGCCCAGAACCCGGATCCCTATGGTCTGGCCAACGTACCCGGCGGCAACAAGGGTGTGCGCATCCGGGGCGAGCGCAATCCCCACGGAGGGATTGGCACGGTAGAGGGATTACCCTTGTCCGCCGTCAACCCCGGCCCCGGCGAGCAGTTTCTGTTCGACATGGAAAACATCCGCAGTATCACGCTGTTGGCACCGCCCTTTTCGCCGGACAAACTGGCCGTATTCACCACCCAGGGCTATCTCAACAGCCATGTGCTGTGGCCCCGGGCCAAGTTTGGCGGCGAAGTGGATCAGAGCTTTGGATCCTATGATTTTCATCGCAGCTTCATCCGCCTGGACTCCGGCACCTTACCCACCGGCACCCGCGTCTTCATCTCCGGGTCGTATACCCATGCGGATCAGTGGCGCGGCCCGGGCGCATCGCCGGACTATCGCTATAACGGCGAGATCGGGATCAGCCAGGATTTAGGCCGCACCCTGAGCGCCAAGGTTTATGCAGCCTATGGTTCCATGAAGGAGAACAATTATCTGCCTCTGACCTATACCCAGGCCAGTAATCTGGGGCAGTACTACAATCTCGGCTATAACAGCACACTCACCGGGAATGTCGCCAACGACGTGAATTATTACGGATATAACCGGCAGAAATTCCAGGATTACGCGGTATTCGGGGAACTCAACTGGCATCCCGATGATCAGAACACACTCGTTATCAAGCCCTTCTACAGTCAGGAAAACGGCTATTACCTGCAGGGATTGAGTAATCTGGGAGGAAAGCCGGGCATACGGGACTGGATCATCGACCATTCCCTCTATGGCGTGGTGGCCCAATACGACACCCAATGGCATGGTAATCACTTTTCAGTCGGTTACTGGTTTGAAAATCTAACCCCTCCCGGCCCCCCTACGGATTTCAAGATTTATCGCATGGTCAACGGCCAGCTCGTTTTTGGTGGTTATGGCCTATTGGCCCGCGCTACGGCGAACCACGTCTTCAACAGTCCCTATTTCCAATGGCGGCGGAAGGTCGGTCCGGTAACGTTTACGGCAGGCGCTCGTTATCTGATGGAGCAAACGCCATCCTTCAGCGTCTACAATACCGCGGGGATTCCTGACGCATCCTATGCCAATGCCTTGAATCTGGCCACCTCCATCAATTCAGCCCGCAGTGTGGAAGGTAGAACCTTCTATCAGTGGCTACCTTATTTTTCGGCGGTTTATGCCGTCAACCCAGATCTGGACACGGTCTTTGCCTATGGTCGCAATAATGGTGCTCCTGCCTTCAATAGTTGGCCCTCCGTACAAATGAACTTTGCCGCTTTTCAAAAGGCTGGGGTGACCGCGCAGCGTGCCTGGGATCAACTGGCGCCGGAAACCTCCAACAGTTTCAGTCTGGGGCTCAAATGGCACGAAGCGGCGTGGTATGTGAATCCCACCTTCTTTTACGCCACCTATCGCAATAAATATGTGAATGCCTACGACCCGTTGGTGGGTATCAGTTACGATCAGAACGCAGGCATGGGTCGCGCCTGGGGCTTTGAACTGGCGGCCGGAGCCAAGCTCTGGCATCGGCTATCCGTGTTCAGCAACCTGGCCTATGACCGCGCCTATTTCACTCAGGATCTGCGTACCGGCAGCGGCGCGTTCTTGCCTGTTACCGGCTTGCAGTTTCCTGATACCCCACGCTTCATTGGTAGTCTGGGTGCATTATACGAATATGGCCGGTTCAGTATTGCGCCCACGTTGCAGTATATGGGCAGCCGCTATGCGGATACCCTGCATACCCAACCCGTGCCGGGCTATCTGCTGGCGAACCTGAACATGGGTTATCACTGGCGGATTACCCATGTGGGCGAGCTGACGGTGAATCTGAGTATCCTGAACCTCTTCAACCGCCACTATATCGGCCTCATCGACAGTAGTTATTTGAGCACTGCGGCATCTGGCGGTGCCAGTTTCTATCCCGGCGCGCCCATCACCGTCGCAGGGACGATAGGGCTACGTTTTTAGAAGCGCGTTATGGTTCAACTATACCAACCGCGTGGCTCTACAAAAACCGTCCCTTTCATAGATATCCAGGATAGATGCAGCAGGAGGCATTATGAAAATTAAGGCCGTCATGCGTTACACCGTGTACACGCTCATAATGGCCGCAACGGTGAAGTCGAGCCTCGCGTGGGCGGAAGATGGCGCAAACGCCCCAAAGCTCCAAGCCATTACCGTAACGGGGAGTGGTCAGACGCCCCTCGTGCTGCCGTCCCTGGGTGCAGGCACAGGTGCCACCATCCCCAACTCCAGCTTCGATCTCTTTCAAAGCCCCGGTGGGACCAATGCCTATAGCATCGTCAGTGGACTACCCTCGGTCATGGTGCAGACCACGGACCCATACGGCTTGTCCAGTAGCGGCCCTGTAGGCATCAGCATCCGTGGTGAAACGAGCATCAAAGGGGCCATCGGCACCGTGGAAGGCATTCCCATCTCCGCCATCGATCCGGGAGCGGGCCAACAATTTTTATTCGATAGCGAAAACTTGCGGAGCGTCAGCCTCCTGACTCCTCCTTTCGCGCCAGAGCATATTTCCGTATTCACGCAGGAAGGATATCTCAACCGGAACATTCGCTGGGCTGCGGATCATTTCGGCGGCGAAGTCTCCCAAAGCGCCGGTTCCTTCGGTTTTCACAAGACCTTTCTGCGTTTGGACTCTGGGCTGCTGGCCACCGGCACCAAGTTTTTCATTTCATCCTCCTATGCCCATGCCGACGCCTGGCGCGGGAATGGAGCCGCTCCGGATTATCGGTATAACGGGACATTTGGGGTCACCCAGCGGATCACCCGTCGGCTCACGGCAAAACTCTTTGCCGTCTACGACGACATGAAGGGCGCCAGCTACCTTCCCCTCAGCTATGCTCAGGCATCCAATCTTGGTGCCAATTATAACCTGGGGTACAACGCGAACCCGCAAAGCCTCAATTATTCCGGATACAACCAGCAAAAATTTCAGGACTATGCCTTGATGGGTGAAATTCGCTGGCGCACGAGTTCCCATGGCACATTGCTCATAAAGCCTTTTTACATTCAGGAAAACGGTTACACCATGGGTACGGGACTTCCGGGAGTAAAACCCAATCAAATTGGTTATTGGAGTATCAATCACCATCTGTATGGCGTTCTGGCCAAATATGATTTTCATTATGCCCAGACGAAATTTTCCCTGGGGTACTGGTACGAAAACATTCAGCCGCCAGGGCCCCCCACTGCGGTCAAGGCGTTCAATATTGCTCCTGACGGCTTGCAATTTAGCAACTGGACGCCGTTGCTGGTTAATCCTGTATCCAACAATGTTTTCAACAGCCCATATTTTCAGGCGAAGCGAGCATTCGGTCCGGTGACGGTCACCGCAGGTGTCCGCTATTTAACGGAACAAATCCCCACGCTCAGTGTTTATAACGGCAGCGGGGTGGGAGATGTGTCACCCAGCCAGGCGATCCGTGATGCGGCATTTAAATACACCATCAATGGCCATACGGATTATCAATGGCTCCCCTATATCGGTGCACTCTACCGATTCACGCCGCATGTCAGCCTTACCGCTGCGTATGGCCGGGACAATGGGGGCCCTGCTCTGGAGATGTGGCCGAAACTGGTGCTGTCCGGAATGCCGGCAGCGGCTGCCCAAAACGCCTGGAACACCACGCGGCCAGGTACGTCCAACGCTTTTTCCCTGGGTCTGGCCATTACTCATACGCGCTGGTATCTGCGCCCGGATGTGTTTTACACCACCTACAATCATAAGGACATCCCCATCAATGTACCGGGAACGTCCGCATTTTATAATCAGAACCTCGGCGTAGGGAAGGCTTGGGGTCTGGAAATCCAGGGCGCCGTCCAGCCGTTGGATGATCTTCAGGTTTTCGGCTCTGCCGCTTACGATCGCGCCTACTTCACTCAAAATATCCCCGACGGCCAAACCATCCTTCCAGTCAGCGGATTGCAATTCCCCGATGTTCCAAAATTCCTGGCCACCCTGGGACTTCGTTATCGTTATCACCGATTCACGGTCAGCCCGGTTATTCAATACACGGGCCTGCGTTATGCAGATTCATTGCACACTCAGCCGGTGCCGGCCTATTGCATTACCAATCTGAATTTCGCCTATCATCAGCCGCTACGGCATGTCGGCGAACTAACCGCAAGGCTGCAGTTCCTGAATCTATTCAATCGTCATTATATTGGCCTCATCAGCCAAAACTATGTGCAAACCGGAGCCAGTGCGGCGACTTTCTATCCCGGCGCGCCACTGACCGTGGTCGGTTCCTTGGCATTACGATTCTAAAGGGAGCATGTCATGGAGGTTTTATTCCACCTTGCCGCCGTATCCGGGGGTATTCTTTATCTGATGCCGCTTCTGTTGCTGGCGGTACTTTTCGTGGCCTTGGAGCGAGGCTGGGCGTTGGCCATGATCCGGCGCAAGGGCGACGATCTGTTACGCGATCTGCAAAACAGAAAAGGCCGAGAATCCCTGGAAACGGAACTGGCCAAGACGCCGTTCTGCCCGCAACAGGCCGTATTCGCAGCGGTTCTCGCATCCCATGATCTGGCAAGTGGCGAAGCCTACGCCGAGGAGGCGATGCTGGCCCAGGCGACCTTGCTGGACCGGGGCTTATGGATTCTGGATACGGCAGTCACCCTGGCACCTCTACTCGGCCTGCTAGGTACCATCATCGGGATGTTCAATGCCTTTCAGATATTGGGTAATCCGGATACCGCGCCAACGGCCATTACCGGTCATGTGGCGGAAGCCCTGGTGGCCACGGCAACGGGTTTGGCCATTGCCATTGTGGGCCTGGTGTTTTTTAACGGACTTCAGCAACGGGTCCGTCTGGTGCTGCATCAGATGGAAAGGATCGAGGTGAGCACCCTGAATCGTCTCTACCGACAGCCTGTCAGGACCCATGGAGATGCCTCTGTCAGCCTGCTGGCACGGCGAGGGGAGGTCTGAGATGCGTTATTTCGAGGCCCGCAAGGGGCGTATCGAGATCATTCCCATGATCGACATCATGCTTTTTCTGCTGGTGTTCTTCATCATGATCACCTTGCGCATGATTCCCGCGACAGGGATCAGCACCCGCTTGCCGACCAGCAGCAACGCCCAGGTTTTGCCCAAAACGCCTCTGGTGGTGGAGTTGCGCAGCGACGGCCGTCTGCTTTTTCACGATAAAGCGGTGACGCTGACCCAACTGGAGCAGCAGTTGGCCCAAAACTACGCCAATCACCCGCAGGTCATCCTGGCGGGCGCGAAAAATGTGACTCTGCAGCAGTTGGTGACCGTCATGGACGCCTGCCGCCACGCCGGCATCAGCCAGATGGGCATCGCTACCCGTGCGGGGCGGCCGTGAGCACTCTGGCGCTCCCCTCCAGCCCGCAGCCGCCCAGGGCCGTGGTTTTTCTGCTGGCCCTGATCCTGGAGTCGGGCATTCTGGCGGTTCTGGCCGTCTGGATGCGGGCATCTCCTCTACCCACGCCGGTGATCACCCCGCCCATGGCGGTCCAACTGGTTTCCTGGCCGCAGCCCAGCGCCACCCCACAACCCACCCCTCACCCGCCAGCACCCCGGACCGCCGCGTCGATACCGCGAAAACCCGTTCCCACCCCGCCCAAGCTGTCGCCAAGACCGCCGCGAGAGGCCAAAGTGCCGGTCCGCACCCCGCTCTCGGCACCGAGTGCGCTGGCGGCAACTGCAGCCCCATCCACAATCTCCCGGATGCCCGCACCGGTGACATCTGCCGCAGCCACGCCTGCCACACCCGCTTTACCTCCATCCGCTCCCGCTCCGGCGGCGGAAACCCGCCCCAGCATCCCTGCCTATGTCCACAACCCCGCACCGGAGTATCCCCAGTCGGCGCGTTGGGATGGGGAAGAGGGCACCGTACTGCTGCGGGTGCTGGTCAACGTGTCCGGCCTGCCGGAAAAAATAACGGTAGCCCACAGTTCCGGCTATACCAGCCTGGATCGCGCGGCCGAAAAGGCCGTGCGGCACTGGCGCTTCACCCCCGGCACCCGCGACGGGAAACCAGTGGCCATGCAGGTGGAAGTCCCGATTCGTTTTCGTCTGACGGACGCCAACCCATGATGCTGCGTGCTGCGCATTTGGCCTATGCCCATGGCCATCGCATGGTCCTGGAAGATGTCTCCCTGCAGTTGAATGCCGGAGAGTCGGTGGCCCTGCTTGGGGCAAACGGCAGCGGCAAAAGCACCCTCATTCGTCTGCTTCTCGGCATCCTGAAACCGCTGAGGGGCGAGATTCGCCTTCGCGATAGCGACTTGCATGCCCTATCGGCCAAAGAGCGGGCGCAACGACTGGCTTATGTACCCCAGGACCATGGCGTGGTCTTTCCCTTCCTGGTGCGAGACGTGGTGCTCATGGGCCGCCTGCCCCACCAATCCTGGCTGGGGGTTGCCAGTGCCCATGATCGGGAGCAGGCGGAAGCGGCGCTCGCCCGGCTGGGTATCAGCGGTCTTGCGGAGCGCTCCTACATGGAACTGAGCGGGGGTCAGCGGCAACTGGTCATCATCGCCCGCGCATTGGCCCAGGAGACACCGATACTGATTCTCGATGAGCCGGTAACCGGGCTGGATTATGGCAATCAACATCGCCTGATGGCGCAGATCCAGGACTTGGCGGACAGCGGTTATGCCATCCTTCAGAGCAGTCATTATCCGGAACACGCTCTTTCCACGGCAAACCGGGTCATTCTGCTGAAGGATGGGCGGGTGCTGGCTGACGGTCCTCCGATAGAGGTGCTTCATCCGCAACACCTACGCGCACTTTACGATATAGACACGGAGTGCCTCGAAACCAGCGACGGTCGCCGCGTTATCTTGCCTAAAGCGCTTTCTTCCGCCCTGTCCCAGAGCAGACGCGGAGCCTGTTTGAACCTGTCTTCTGAGGAATATCCCATGACCCATACTTTACACATTTTTGCCTCCCTCACATTGGCGGAACCTTTTCAGGAAATCATCCAGGGCTTTACCAGCGCCCACCCGGATGTCTCTGTGAAACCCACCTATGGTTTTTGCGGTGCGTTGATGGAACAAATGGCGGCGGGTGCGTCCGTCGATGTGTTTGCCCCCTCTTCGGAGCCCATGCTGGCAAAGGCTGCGGCGCAGGGGTTCGTGCAGACCGATACGGCGGTGAACTATGCACGGAATCGGCTCGTACTCGTCAGTTTGATGAGGGATTATCCGCTGGCGCCCAAGCTCGAAGCGCTCATGGAAGAGCGCTATGCGCGCATTGCCATTGGTGATCCAGAATCGGTTCCGCCCGGACGTTATGCGCGCATGGCGCTGGAAAAGGCTGGGTTGTGGCAAGACCTGGAAGCGCGCATGCAGAAATACCCCGATGGTCTCCAACCCCTGCAAGCGGTGCTGGAGGGAAATGCGGATGCGGCCTTTGTTTTTGCCTCGACGGCCAACAGCGCATCGGGAAAAGTCCATATCGTGGATATTCCAGTCGGCGTTTCCATGCATTATCCCGTGGCGGTGACGACCAAGAGCGCAGAACCAGAACTGGCCCGCGCTTTTGTCGTCTATCTGCAGACGGACGCTGCACAGAAAGTCCTGGAAATTACGGGTTTCGCGCCCGCCCTCAGCGCTCAGCCGCTGCTGAACGCTTTCTGAAAGTCAAGGAGAACACGACATGTTGAATACTTTGCCAGGCAAATGGCGTTTATCTATTGCGGCGTTGGGCGCCAGCCTCTTGCTCTCATTGCCCTCGTGGGCGGCCACGGCCCCTACCCAACTCCCGCCCCACAGTGTTTACGGCACCGCGCCGCCAGTGACCCTGCTGATTTACAGTCTCGCCCCGGATTTGCTGGCCGGGTGGAATTTCCCGCTGAATAAAATGGCGGGCCTGGGCATGAGTACGAATTCCAAGTACCTCTTGCCGGCTACGCGCAATCTGCCGGTACTGGGTGGCTGGGACCCCGGCGACAAACCGGAGCTGGAACGTGTGCTCGCCATTCATCCCAAGCTGGCCTTGCTCTGGGCGCCTTACCTGGATGATGCCCGCCTGCGTAGCGAGTTACAGCGCATCGATGTGCCCACGCTGACCGTCAATCTGCAAAGTCTGAACGACTATCCGGCCGCATACCGTCTGCTGGGAGATCAGTTGGGGCAAGGCGCGCGCGGTGAGGAACTGGCCACGGCCTTTCAAAATATTTTGAGTCGCCTTAAGGACTTGCGCAGCACCATTCCACAGGCACAGCGCCAGACAGTCTATTACGCGGAAGGCGTGGATGGCCTGATGACCGACACGGCGAATTCTCCCCATACCGAAGTGATCCGTGCCGCAGGCGGTGATAACGTCTTTACCGGCAAGGCGACGGCACTGAAGGGGATGGAACGGGTGAGTATGGGGCAGGTGCTGGCCTGGAATCCCGACGTGATTCTGGTGCAGGACCCGGTGTTTTACCGGCGCGTGTATAGCCTTCCGGCCTGGCAGGGCCTCCAGGCGGTAAAAGCACATCGGGTTTACCTGGTGCCCCGGCAGCCTTTTAACTGGATGGATCGTCCACCTTCCTTCATGCAGGGCTTGGGGGCTCTCTGGCTCGCGCACGTGTTGTATCCGCAGGCATTCAAAATCCATCTGAATCAGGAGATACAGGACTTCTTCAAGACATTTCTGCAGGTCAACGTGAGCAAGGCGCAGGCGCAGGCGCAGGCGATGTGGCGCCCGTGAGGATAACGGCACTACCAGAGTCGGCCAGGAGGCTGACTTTACCACTGTTGCTCTTGCTTCTGGCCGCCATGGCGGTGCTGGAGATGTCCTGGGGGCACTACCCGCTGTCCTGGCTGCAATTCTGGCAATGGCTGCGGGGCAGCCCTTTGTTGGCGCCGGACAAAGCCATGCAGATCCATTTGTTGATGGTGGAGATCCGCCTGCCGCGCCTCTCCGTGGCGATCCTCGTGGGTGCGGCGCTGGCGGCCAGTGGTACCGTCTTTCAGGCGGTGTTCCGCAACCCGCTGGCGGCCCCAGATATTCTGGGCGTCATGGCAGGAGCCGCCTTCGGGGGCGCCTTGGGCATCATCCTGGGCGGTCCCTGGTGGACGATACAGATGGCGGCCTTTGTTTTTGGGCTGATCGCCGTGGCGATGGCTTACCTGATCGCCCGCCATTTTCCGGGGCAGCCCACTCTGATGCTGGTGATTGGCGGCATCCTGGCCGGAGCCTTGTTTACCGCACTGCTTTCCCTGGTGAAATATGCCGCCGATCCGTACCAGCAGCTACCCAGTATCGTTTTCTGGTTGATGGGCAGTCTTTCCAACGTGCCCCTGCGCCAGATACCCTACTTCGCCCTGCCGGTTTTTGCCGGGATCGCGCTGTTGATGTTGCAAGGGCATCGCCTCGATGCCCTCAGTCTGGGGGACGAGGAAGCACACAGTCTTGGTCTGCCAGTGCGCCAGATCCGTTTGCTGGTCATCGTGCTCGCAACGTTGTTGGCGGCCATGGCGGTGATGATGGCGGGGATGATCGGCTGGATCGGGCTCATCATCCCCCATCTGGGACGTCTGCTGCTCGGGCCGGGCAACCGCCGTCTGTTGCTGGGAAGCAGTATTCTCGGTGCCGCGTACCTTTTGCTCGCAGACGCCCTGGCCCGCAATCTGTTCTCCGTGGATGTTCCGGTGGGCGTATTTGCGGAACTTCTGGGGGTGCCAGCGTTTTTGCTGGTGCTCCGGCAGATACGGAAGGCGTGGGTCTGAGTTTGCCCCGTTGCGTGGCACCGGGATTGGGGTTCCTGTGGCCAATGACTCCCGCATGGCTTTCACTCGGCGTGCGCTGGGAGAGGGAGGGGCTCGTCAATCACCAGTGTCACTCCCGCCGCCGAGAGCAATGCCTCCAGGGCCGGTTCCAACTGCCCGGCGCGCATGTGAATTTCGTCCGCCCCCTGGGCGATGAGCCATGCCGCCAGCCGTATGCCGCGCCCTTTTTCGGCGCCGGGTACGGGGTTGTTCAGGGTTTGGGTATTCACCAGGACACCTTCGTGGTTTTCGTCCTCAAAACGAATACGCTGCGCCATGCCAAAGCGCGTGGCCAGCGCCGATCCCTCCTCGGTCAGAAGGAATGCCCGCCTTTTATAGGGCTTGAAGGGCGGCTCATAATGAAGCGTGATGTTTTCCAGCTCGGGGAACGCCTCTTGCAGACGTTGCTGGGCGCGGTCGGCTACTTCATGGGCGTGCGCGAAGTTCGCCGCGGCGATACCGATGGTGGCGTCCGCGAACAGGACACTCCCGGCATGGCGCAGACGCAGTCCCTCCACGGTTTCCACTTCCGGCGTGGTCAGCAGCAGATTTTTCGCCTTCGCGTACAGTTCGGATTCCACCGAGGCGTCCAGCAGGGAGAGGATGGCGTTTTTCAGCACCCCCCAGGTGCCCTCCAGAATCAGGAAGAGGATGATGAGGACGGCAATCTCCTGGGCAAAGGGTATCCGCAAGAGATGCCCGCCGATTCCGGCGATGACCACGACACCGGCGCCGATATCGCCCAGCCAGTTGACCACATCGCTTTGTAGTCCGGGGGAGTGGAGGCGGGCGGCGGCGCGTCGTTCGAAAACATAAAAAATCCCCTCGGCCACCAGAACGACCGTCATGAACCCCATGGTGGCCAAGGGATTGTCAGGTGGCCGCGCACCGCCGGAGAAAAACACCGCGCGGGCGATCTCATAGGCGGCAATGACGACCAGCAAGGCACCGCCCAGGGCAGCCATGTCCTCCACCTTATGGAGACCGTACGGAAACCGCAAGGAGCGGTGGCGGGAAAAGCGGATGGCCGCAAGGATGAGCAGGGCGCCCAATACATCGGAAATGCTATGCACGGCGTCGGCGATGACGACGGTGCTGCCGGAATAAACGCCCCAGCCGATTTTTGCTATGGAAAGCAGGCCATTGAGCCCCGTCGATGCCATCATCCAACGGGATTTCTGCCGTTCCGCCAGGTCAGAGGGGGTGGTTTTTTTCGGTGTATCCATCGCCTCCATGGTCCCCGTCTGCCCAGCCTCCGGCAATGATACCTTAATGCAGTCCATCTTCCACGCATCATCTATGATCGGCGCTAAAACTTGTACGTCATCATCACTCGGTTGTACACAAAGGAGTGTTGTCCTGAGCCCGGAAACAGTCCGACCGCACCACCATTCCCCACCTCCACCTGATCCCGTAAACACAGTCCCTTAAACATGCCTTGGGGGAAATAGCTCACGTTAAAGTGGGTCCAGTTGCTGTTCCCCGAAAAATAGGTAGTGAATTGTGAGTAGCCTGCAGTCAGTTGGACTTGCTCAGGCAGCACCCAGTAAGCGGCCCGCACCCGCCAGCCATGACCCGGACCCACGCCGACCAGGCCCTGCATCATGCTATTCACATACAGCGGGTCTGCTGTATAGCCGATGGTATAGGGAGAAATAATGGCGCCGCCGCCCAAGGCGTGAGCATGCAATTCTGTAGCATCATAACCCCACCACAGACTTCCGTGAGGAAATGCGATGCCGGTCTTGATACCCCAGTTGGTACTGTTGACGCCCTGGCCCGGTTGCCCGAAAAGCGTAGTGGCGGTATTGGCAAAGGTCTCTCCGGCACCCCATTCCCGGGTGAATTGCGCATCCACAAAGGGCTTGAGGACGAAGGATGTCGGCAGGGCGTAGTGACCGTTCCAGTAGAACATGTTGGCGAATTGATCAAACTGATAAAACCAGGCGGCGGTTTCTGCGTGATATGCGTGATATTGGGCGCCAAAGGCGAGCGCTCCGTTGGTGGGTGGGGTACCGGCGGGTAGCACGTTGGGTCCGCCATAGAGGGAGTCACCCTCATAGTGGCCGGGATAATAGAGGTTATCCCGGTAGAACTGGTCGGTGGTGCGGTCTTTCCAGCGGAAAATCCGCAGCGCGCTGAGTTGCACGCCGCGGAAGGGATGGGCCTCCAGGGTTACTCCCTGATAGGTGACGGGGATCACCCGCCCACCGACCCGGTTTAGCCAGGGGGTATCTACCAACTGATTGCCTGCCTTGGCGGTGATCCATTTGTCCTGATATTCCAGATAGGCCTGACCCAGTGCATTGACGGAAGGACTGGTACCCATGAGGGTCTTGTCGATCCGGGCCGGATTGCTGGGCTGTGTGCCGAGAGCATTGGCGGTGTAAAAACTGACGCCGATACGGAAGCCCGAGAGAAAGGGCGCGGTGACGACGTTGATGCGTCCGGCCAGGGAGTAGGCATACGCATTGACGGTGTTGGGGGTGCCATAGAGGCGACTGAAGTAATAGGAACGGATTTGTCCATCAATATGACTTTTCGCAAAAAACTGGGACAGGGTTTCGGCGTGGGCACTGGCGTTGAAGGCACCCATCAGGCTGGCTGCTGTCATCAGATGAAGGATGTTTTTCTGCATGGGAATAGCTCCTGCGAATCAAGTATGGTGGTTTTCATTGCGGTAATTTAAATATAACGCGGCATGATTAGCCGGGTCGTGGAGGAATACCTCACCCCAACGGACCGGCAAACTGTCTGCTGAACTATTTGCGCCAGGCGCGGAACGCGCCGGCGCGGAGCCGCTTTATTTCAGTACGTCACCCTTGGGTGGGTTGTAGCCGGTCTCTTTGAACATGGTCTGTCCCTGGGGACTGGTCATGAAGTGGATAAAGGCCATGCCCAGTTGGGGATCGGGCGCGTCCACAGGTACTGCCGCATAAAAGACCAGCGGCTGGGTGTGGACGGTTTTGGGTTTGCCATCCACATTCAGGGTGAAGTGGACTTTGCTGTACCAGTCTTTGACCATGGCCGGATTGCTGAGATTGATCTGATCGGGCAGAGTGATATAAGGCAGATGCAGGGATTTTACCGCGCTGAGATAACCCGATGAGGCGGCCATCTGCCCACTCTTGAGGCGGGAAAGCAACGACGCCTCCGTGAATATCTGCCGGGGGTTCTCGACCGCTCCGAGGACTTTGTTCACTAGATCCGGTTGGTGGTAATACCTTTCCGCCAGCATGAAGGTGAAGACGATATTTTGCCCTTGGGGGTCGGTTTTGGGATCGGTGCGGCCGAAGACCACCCCCGGCTTCTGCAGGATTTTATACCACGGCACCTTGCCCTCCGCAGCTTCCTTGAAATCTTTGGCGTAGGGGCTGCTGGGACTATAAGCGATGCACATGGCTGTACTGGCGACCGGGAAGGCCTCCTTGACCAGGCCGGCCTTGATCAGCACCTCGATGGGGCCGGGGGTGATGGAGACAAAAACGTCAGTGCGCAGTTTGTGGGCGGCGATGAGCCGGGCGAGGCCATAAGCGCCCTGGCCCTCCCCCTGATATTGCACATTATGGGCTTTGGCGAAGGCCGGTCCAAGATGCAGGTCCATGACGGTACCCATGGAGCCTGCGTAAGCGACATGCAGGTCTTTGGCCATGGCCTGGAGCGATAAACCCAGCAGGCTGGCGGCGACGATCAGCGCAAGGGAACTTTGATGGTGACGGTGTTTCACGTGCTCTACTCCTGTGGTTTGCGAAATATATGGATGAATATACCGGCAACTATTTTTTGCTGTCAACAGGTTTTTTAAGCTGGTTATACCCCGATGTGTCATGAATATGGCATCTTTTTTGCTGCATCTTCCACGCGGTCCCATTACCCACTTATTTGTTCGATTTATGACAATAATGTGTATTTATTGACATTTTAAGGAGAGGCTTTGTGAACCTGCGGATACGGCGGGCGCATGTCGAGGCGATGGTGCAGGAGTTCCCGCATCTGGCGAGCTTGCGGGAACAGCTTCGTTTCGGGGATGTTGCCGAATTGTCTTTTCAGCAATTGGCATATTCTGAACTTGGTTTTCTCGCCACGCTGTATCAGGCAGCGGGACCAGAGTTGCATGCACAGTCCGCCATATTACTTGCCCTGCAAAAATCCAGGCAGGGTAATGATCTGCGTTTTGGACCGGATGATGACCTCGAACTGTTATTGCCAGCGCTGGCTAGCCTGCTGATTGAAGACGCCATCCGGGGCTGGCTGTTCAGTATCAATGTGGATGGTAAAGCCCTGGCTTACGTCATCACCAGACTGGACTTTGTGGCACCGGGAAATGACGAAACTGGCAAGATCGTCGTAGAACTGAAAGCGAACGCTAAAGGCGTCATTGCAAGCCCGACCATTCGTATTTCCGCGGGCGATATGGCCAATCGTTCAGTAAGGGAAATACTCGCTGCAAAGGGATTTTTGAAAGAAACTCCGGAGCTGATTGCTGCCTATGACGCAGAAGTCTCCCGTTATTTTGAATGGCGGGGACATTATGGCGCACAGTATTCGGCGCTCGGGGTCGGCTTCTATGCCGAAGATCCCAGTGCGACACATCGGGATACCGACTGGTCACGAAAAGACGTGATCATTTTGTCGGCGGGAGAGGGCAGGGCACGTCTGGTCAATGATGAGGGTATTCTGACCGCCAGGGTCACAGCACTGGAAGTGACGGGGGATATTCTCGGCCCCTATTTGCGCAAAGCGGCAAAAAGCAATCGCTATAGCGCCGAAGAAGAGATGGGGCAATTCCAGTCTGTTATCGAGAATGGGTTGTTCACGAAAATCCCCGTGCATCCCTATTTATTCATGTTTCACCTGGAGCTTCATCATTACCTCTGGGTGCATGTCAGCGATATCGCGCCTTACGCTTACCAGCCCACATTGAAGCAAAAGCTGATTTTACCCGCTGAACAGACAGATCTTATTGATATTTTGACGGCCGAGATGGATGTCCTGATGGACGATATCATTACCGGGAAGTCCGGCGGGACCACAGTGCTCTGCGCCGGACCCGCCGGTGTAGGAAAAACGCTCACCGCCGAGGTGTATTCTGAAATTATTCAGCGACCGCTGTATCGGGTGCATTCAGGACAACTCGGACTGAATGTGGCCAGTATGGAGACCGCGCTGAAGGAGATACTGACCCGCGCCCAACGCTGGGGCGCCGTTATGCTGATTGATGAAGCGGATGTCTATATCAAGCGCCGGGACGACAATATGACGATGAACGCGGTGGTGGGCGTTTTTCTGCGGGTGCTGGAGTATTTTAATGGTTTGTTGTTTTTGACCACGAACCGGGTGGATGACATTGATGAAGCCATTATCTCCCGTTGCATCGCCCTGATTAAATACAATCCCCCGGATGGCAATGGACGCCGACAAATCTGGCAGGTGATGTGCGATCAGTTTTGTCTCGATATCTCCATGTCGGCCATTGACGAATTGGTGGATATTTTTCCTGTAGCCACTGGCAGGGATATTAAGGGACTGGCCAAACTGGTGGCCAAATACTGTAAACAGAAACAGGTGCTGCCGACTGTGGAGGTCTTTAAACGCTGTTCGGTATTTCGCGGGCTGGAACCAGTCGCTGCGTGACCTTGGAGATACCAGTCCAGGATGTGGGATTGGTGAGTGAAAACGATATGGCCCTCGCCATACAGGCGGCTGAGGAAGTTTTTACACAGCATGGGATTGACCCTATGGCTTGCGAAGTGGCCAATCAGAGCAGTGTGCTACAGCAGATGGCATGGATGTCCTAACAGCATAATCTTCTGATGGTTTTCTGGATTGAAAAGGAGTTTTCACCATGTTTGGTAAAGCCTGTGATTTTAATGAGCTGCGACAAGGAAAATATGAAGTAGCGGTGGTTAACCGGATACTGCACATGATTGTGTGGCCCACCCGGGGTGAACCCCGGGCTTTTCATGGGATGTGTCCCCACGCCAATGAACCACTGGCCGATGCCCGTTTCGATGGGGAGACTCTGACCTGTGCACACCATGACTGGGCGTTCAGCAGTGAAACCGGCGCGTGCATCAAGGGCCAGCCCTGTACCCTCAGGGAGTTTCCGCTGAAGATTGAAAACGATGAAGTGTTGGTGGATATCGGCGATTTTGCACCCAATGGACCCTGCTAAAGCCATTGGCAAATAGAGGCTAACTAAAACCCGTCCCTCTTGCTTCCCCAGGGATGAGAGCCGGGAACCACTTCCGCTTTGATTCCGGCTTTTTCAACATCGGTGAGGGTTTTATAGAGGGTCGCTTCATGGGCTAATATACTGCCCTGCATTACTGCGACATAGCGTGCTGGCAGGTCGACATCGCAAACGTAACCGCCTCCCGGATCCTCAACGCTGCGTAAATTGCCATCCCAATCCATGAAAAAACCACTCATGATAAATCCTCGCTGCTGTTGTTCCAAAAGTCGGTGGGGGTGAAACGATGCCTCTCGAGTCAGCGTGATTTGCGCTCGGCGGGCGAAAAATTGCTCAGGTGTCCCTCTTTCGCCGCTTGCGCACGAGTACGCGCCATCAGTCCGGCGCTGCGACCAGGTGCGGCCACCCGCGAAAGCTGCTTTTCCAGGTGTTGGCTGCCACATTGCGGGCAGTTTGGGATGGTTGAGCCCATGACCAGTAATTCAAAGTCGGCGTCGCAATCGCAACAATGGTAATCGAAAATAGGCATTTTTGTTCCTTTGTCAGGTTATGGCCAAAACCGCATCTGTTACCCGGTACAGCAATAATGATGCCTGTTCAGGTGACGGCTTTTATCCGCCTCGGTGTTTCGCGCAACAAATTCAGACATTCCAGATTGGCCGCCATATCCAGTGCGGTGAAATCATCGAGCGAAAGGAGGCTCCGGTGCGCACCGAATGCCAGCAAACGCGCCACTACCGACGTCTTGCCAGCGGATGCAGCATACATCAGGCAAGTGGCGCCATTGTCATTCTGGTGGTTGAGGTTGGCGCCAACCGCGACCAGCAGGTCCAGTATGTCCAGATTCTCACTGACACATGCGAACCAGAGGGCCTGATTGCCGTCGTTATTGCGTTGGTGCGGGTCGGCACCGGCGGCGAGCAATTCAGCCACCCGTTCAGGATTGCCTTCGCCGGCAGCACGCATCAAGGGCGTCACCCCGTCGCGGGTACCGGCATGGATGTCTGCAGTAGGGAAGCCCTGCTCCGTCAGCCAGCGTTGCAGCGCTTCGGTGAGCTGCGGATTTTGGGGTGCATGCACCCTGCGCCAGGCTTCGTAACCGCCATCCAGGCTGTATACCTCCGCAAAACCAAAATCGGCAAAGAGTTGGGCACGCATCTGGCTGGCGTTGCCATGGTAGCAATAGATCAGCACGGGACGATGTTTGGCCATGTTCAATACATAGTCATCGGCGTTGTAATCGCCCAGGGGAGAAGCTCCGGCAATATGTCCGGCCTGGAAGTCGCTGGGATGGCGGCAGTCCAGTAACATGGTGTCCTGCCTTTGCAGGAGTTCGCGGGCCCTGTGCACATCAATACGCTGAAAGGAACGGGTATTCATGAGGTTTCTCCGGTGTGGATGTCCAGTTCCCGGTGGGCATAGGGCGGGAGGGTGCTGATCCGAGTGTCCGTCAGGGCATGACCCACGGTGAAGTGGTAGAGGGATTGCAGGCGGTTATCCTTGATCCCCAATATTTCATGCACGGCATCATCAAAAAAACAGCCGATGCCGGTGCCGTTCAGACCCAGGGATTCGGCTTCCAGGTACAATATTTGCCCGAGCAGCCCGGCTTCCTGGTAGAGCAAGCGATAATGCCAGGCACCGTTCTTCAGGGGGTCGGCATACTCCGCCAGAAAGGCCACGGCAAAGCAGCTATCGGCGGCAATGGCCTGATGACAGGACAGGGTCCGGGCGACGCTACGCACGTCGCCACTATAGAGTCGCCGCAGGGGCAGGTGTGCGGGTGCGCCGGCTACGGTTTCCCAGGAGAAGTCGGGATGGAGGGTCATGCGTAGCACTTGTTCGCCCTCCCCGGTGCGCGGCAGGGCGTAGAGACCGCTGTGCAGCCCTTCGACGCGATGCACAAAAAGTATCGGATGGATGTGCGGGGTAAAGGGCCAGGCATCCCAGGGCAGGTCGGAACGGGGCAGCAACGCATCCAGGAGGGTAAAGAAATCATCAGCCGCCATGACCGTCTTCGGGTCGAAGCGCTGGGCGCTGCGCCGACGGCGGATCAGGGTGCTGGCGGCTACCTGACCGGATTTTTTGCGTGCCGGCCAGGGATCAGGCGGAAGCGGGCCGGGAGCGAGTACCGGCATCCTGCTGGCGATGGTCGTTTCGGCGATGACCGGCCACTGGTACAGGGGGTGGGGGTCCAGGCGGTTGGCCTGACCTCGCCATTGTCCCGGCAGCGCAGCGGGACTAGCGATGGCGGAGGACATTGTATTGGCTGGGAGGATTTCCAGTAGTAGCTCCGCATCCTCGCCTTCGGCATGCGCGAAATCGCCGCAACGGTCCAGGCCCAGGAGGCTGCGCAGTCGGGTATCATCCACATCCCCGCGCAGGCGAAGGTGCCAACCCAGGGTACCCGCAGCGTAGCGCAGGGCACCCAGCGCATGGCCAATATCCAGTTGGCAATAGCGTAGTGCCCGTTCGCCGTATTTCCATGCTTCGCGCCACGCTATGGACGTCAGCCCAACATATATTCCTGAGTCGTGCTGTTCGGTATCGGGAGACCAGCGCTGTTCGAGCAGGTGATCTCTGCTCAGGTAGTGATACAGTCCGTCCTCCAGATCCGGTACCCTGAAGGCGAGAAGATAGGCCTCGGTAGGATGCAGGTTGCCGCTGGAGGGATTGCAACGCAACGCCCAGCGATCCGGGCCATATTCCTTCCAGGCCGCCAGCCCGAAGGAAAGCTCCAAAAACTGGGCGACCGCCTGGAGCGTGAAGGGTTGGGGTGTGGCGGCGGACAACCCGGCGAAAGTGGCGGCAGTTTCTTCCGCCAGCAACGGCAAGATGCGCCTTGGGCTTCCGGTGAACTCGCGGAAGGGGTTGGGTTGTGCATCCCAGTCCAGCGCTTCCGGCCCGGCGGCATAGCGATTCAGGTGATGCTTGGACCGTTCATGGTAGGCCATCACCACTTGCACCGCTTCGCTGTCATTGCCTGTCGCCATGATGTGCGCCGTTCCGTTAGTCAGCCTTGGTCGTGGCATTTTATTCCGGCGCGGCAACCGCCTGTCAACGTGCTTTCGGCGCGCTGACCGCCACCTTTTCGAGAGAGACATGACTCACGCCCATGGCCTGATGAAAGACTTTGAACACCTTTTCGGAGACCGCATCAGATACCACAAAATCCTGATACGATTGGCTGAGCAATTTCACATAAAGCGTTTGCAGCGCCTGATCATCCAGGGCGTCCGTATTCCCCTCTCTTTTCAGATAGTCATGAAAACGTTTGAGGATATGGAGACGATTGATATGGACCACCGTCTCATCATAGTCGATGTTCAGAAACTTCAGGAAATCCTCAGCGGAGGACAAACTCGCCAGTGTTTTACGCAGGTCACTCATGGTGTCATCCTTGGAAGTCGTCAGAAGGGAGGGGGCTAAAGTGCCGGGTTGCTGTTTGGCCCACACAGATTGGGATCGGAATCCGGACAGCTGTTGCAGTCTTTTTCCGTCAGTTGCGCAGTACGCCCGACGGACTGGGCCTGCAATTCCAGTTGGGAAATCCGTTCCATCAGGCACTGAATGGCCTTGCCCACCGGGTCCGGCATGAGATGGTGATCCAGATCGATACCGTGGGCGTTGATGCGGCGGCGTTCCGCAGGCAGCACGACGCGGCCGGGGATGCCCACGACCGTCATACCCGGCGCCACATCGTTAATGACCACTGCATTGGCACCCACCTGACCGTCATGACCGATAGTGACGGGTCCGAGGATCTTCGCACCCGCACCCACCATGACCCGATCCTGCAATGTCGGGTGACGCTTGCCCGGATTCCAGCTTGTTCCCCCCAAGGTTACGCCGTGGTAGATGGTGCAATCGTCGCCGATCTCGGCCGTTTCGCCAATCACCACGCCCATGCCGTGGTCAATAAAAAAACGCCGCCCGATCTGCGCCCCCGGGTGAATGTCGATACCGGTCGAGAATCGCGCCACGGCGCTCAATACCCGGGCTGGATATCTCCATCCCCGCTGCCAGCAGCGATGGGCCACGCGATGCGCCAGCAGCGCATGCACCCCAGGATAGGTGGTGAGAACTTCCAGGGTGTTGCGCGCCGCCGGATCACGTTCAAAAACGCAGTGAATATCGTCGCGCAGGTTGCGCCACAGACCGGACTTGCGGGATTCTTCCTTGCCGAGCAGCGTGGCAGCCATGGTTTTCTCCTTTATTCAGGAATGGACGTGCGGGGATTCCATGCTTTCCAGAAGAAAGCGATGCATATCTTCGACCGGCGGCGTTACTTTATGCTGAAGTACATAGACGCGAATCTGTCTGAGGATGCTTTGTGCCTGTGATTCGGTAATAATGCTCCCCAGTTCAGCATAGGCGCGCATGATAGCCTTGGTGCCGGAATGCTTACCCAGTACCAGGTGATGCTGGCGCCCCAGCTCCTCCGGGTCGAAGCTTTGGTAATTCCGGGGATTTTTGAGTAATCCATCGACATGGATACCGGACTCGTGGCTGAAAATGGCATCTCCGACGATGCTTTTCCCGGCGGGGACGGGTCGGGCGGATGCCAGCGCCACCAGTTGCGAAATCGCTTTGAACTGCCGCACGTCGATACCTGTCTCGATGCCATGCAGATGGTGCAGGCACATCACGACTTCCTCCAGCGCGGCATTGCCGGCGCGCTCGCCCAGGCCGTTCACCGTCGTGTTTACATGGGTGGCACCAAAACGCAGGGCAGCGATGGAGTTGGCAGTGGCCAGACCCAGATCGTTATGGGCATGGATTTCAATTTCCATGTCCGTGACCGCCCTTAAGCGCCGCATGATATGGGCGGTATTAAAGGGTTCCAGAATGCCCAGGGTGTCGGCATAACGAAAGCGGCGGGCCCCGGCTCGTTGCGCGACTTCCATGACCCGCAGAACAAAGTCCAACGGTGCCCGGGAGGCGTCTTCGCCGCCTACCGCCACGTCCATGCCGCTGTCCAGTACCTGCTTTACCCGGCGATCCACCTGCTGCAGGACCCACTGACGATCTTTGCCCAGCTTGCCCCGAATCTGGATATCTGACACCGGCACTGAGGCATTGACCATGTCCACGGCACAACGCTTTGCCGCGGCAAGATCCGTATCGTGCATCCGGCACCAGACCACCAGGCGGGCGGACAGACCCATCTGAGCAATGCCCCGGATGGTTTCCTCCTCTTCGCTCCCCATGGCCGGGATGCCGATCTCCAGTTCCGGAATCCCGGCATTGGCCAGATTCTCGGCGATGGTGAGTTTTTCGTCCGGGCGGAACGCGACCCCGGCGGTCTGTTCGCCATCGCGCAGGGTGGTGTCGTGAATTACCGCAAAGTCGCGGGAGAGGGGGCTGAGCTCATGCATATACGGGTGCAAAGGCGTTATCGGTGAGAATAGGGCCATTGGTGCCCCAGTAAGGGGACAAACGCCGCAGTTGTTCGACGATGGGTGGTGTCTGCGCAATCACCCAGTCCACCTCCGTTTCCGTAGTCTCCCGGGACAGGGAGAAACGAATGGTGCCGTGCGCAGCGGTATAGGGAATATCCATGGCGCGCAACACGTGGGACGGCTCCAGTGACCCGGAGGTGCAGGCGGAACCCGAGGAGGCGGCGATGCCGACCCGGCTCAGGAGCATCAGAATGGCTTCGCCCTCGATGTATTCAAAAGAGATGCTGGACGTATTGGGCAGGCGGTGTTCCGGATCGCCATTGGCGAAAGCATAGGGCACCTGCGCCAGTATCCCGGCCTCCAGACGATCCCTTAAAGCGCGCACCACAGTGTTTTCATACTCCATATGCTCCAGCGCCATGTCTGCCGCCAGCCCCAGGGCGATAATGCCCGTGGTGTTTTCCGTTCCGGCCCGGCGTCCACGTTCCTGGTGACCACCGCGCAGCATGGGTCGGTAGCGGGTGCCCCGGCGCACATAGAGCGCACCGACGCCTTTCGGGGCATGCAGCTTATGGCCGGAGAGGGAGAGCATGTCGATGGCCGATTCCTGCATGTTCAGGGCAATTTTGCCCACCGCCTGCACGGCGTCCGTATGAAAGAGTACGCCCTTCTCCTTGGCCATCCGTGCCATGCTTTCGACGGGAAAGATCGTTCCCGTCTCGTTGTTGGCATACATTATGGAGACGACGGCGACCTGCTCGCTGAGCGCTGCGGCATACGCCTCCATGGAGATGCGCCCAAGCCGGTCCACGGGAATGTAGTGGACTTTATAGCCTTCATGACGTTCGAGATGGTCACAGAGAGACAGAATGGCCGGGTGTTCCACCACGCTGGTGATGATTTCCCGGCGGCTGGGCTGAATGGCCAGGGCCGAGAGGATGGCGGTGTTATCGGACTCCGTACCGCAGGAGGTAAAAATGATTTCCGAGTCGTGTTCCGCCCCCAGCAGCGCCCGTACGGAGGCGCGCGCTTCTTCCAGACGTTTGCCCACATCGCCGCCGAAGCTGTGCATGGAGGAGGGGTTGCCGTAATACTCGCTGAAATAGGGAAGAATAGTCTCCAGCACCCGCGGATCTACCCGAGTGGTGGCATTGTTGTCCATATAGGCGCTGCTCATGGCTATGCCCCCACGGCTTGCGGCATGCCGGCCGGAACTACCCGTACCGGACGGCCCAGAGTCAGCATCAGGCGTTCCTGGATGCCGGAAATGGTGATCCCGGAAGACTGGCAGTTCATGCACGAGCCACTCATGGCCACCATGACCGTATCACCATCCACATCGACCAGTTCGATATTGCCGCCATCCATTTGGAATTGTGGGCGCATTTCATCGATCACGGCAGATATTTTCTGGATTTTCTGCACCATGGTCATGGGTGCCGGGGCGGCTTTGGCGGCGGGTTTTGCTGCCACCACCGGTAGCGGTGCGCTGCCGTTTACTGCCGCGAGGATATCTTCGATCTGCTCATGGCAACTCTGGCAACCGCCGCCCGCCTTGGTATAGAAAGTGATCTCTTCGACCGTCGACAAATGGTTTTCCCTGGCCACCTTCTCAATGAGGGCCGAGTCGATGGCGAAGCATTTACATACCAGCGCACCTTCTTCGTGATCATCTGCCCATTCTTCGCCGCGGTAATTGGCGATGGCGGCGTGTAGCGCCTCGGCGCCCATGACGGAACAATGCATTTTCTCCGGAGGAAGGCCGCCCAAAAACTCGGCGATGTCCTGATTGGTGATTTTGAGCGCTTCATCGAGCGTCTTGCCCTTGATCAATTCGGTCAACGCCGATGACGAGGCGATGGCGGAGCCGCAGCCAAACGTCTGGAAGCGAGCATCCAGAATGACATCCGTATCCGGGTCTACCTTGAGCATCAGGCGCAGGGCATCCCCGCAACTGATGGAGCCTACCTCGCCGACCGCATTGGCCTCTTCGAGGACCCCGGTATTCTTGGGGTTGAAAAAGTAATCCTTGACTTTATCGGTATAATCCCACATGGCGTCAGCTCCGATGTCCGCAGGAGGAGGCTGAGGAAGCGGAGGCTTCGTCTCCCGTGGTGAATGACGACCCGCAGCCGCAGGTCCCCGTAGCATTGGGGTTTTCGAAACGGAAGCCGCTGCCGCTGAGTTCATCCACATAGTCGATGACGACCCCGTTCAGCAGTGCGGCGCTGGCGTTGTCCACGTAAACCGCCACGCCCTCTATCGCCACGACAGTGTCTTCTGCGCTTGCCCCGGCCTCCAGCCCCATTCCATATTGATAACCGGAACAACCGCCTCCGGTTACCGCAACCCGTAATCCGCTCGCTTCAGGATTCTCGGCAAGCAGATTCTTTACGACATCAATGGCCTTTTCCGTCAACATCAGCATGGCATACTCCTTACGCGACAAGGGTTCCTGTATGCTTCTTTGCAAGACTCGGGCCAGCTTTGGGTTTTGTTATTAACTTATTGTTATTTTGATGATTTACAATGGATGTGAAGGTGTCATTCGTGCGGTTTTGTTGGTTTCTAGACATCTCCCAGGATGGTTTTGCAAGAAAACGAACATCACAGGGCGGGGCAGAATGGCAAAAACCCGGAGATCGCTGGTGTCCGGGTTTTCGCTAAATCAATGGCAAAAGCGTCTATACGGGCCGGTTTTCGCCGGGATCACGTACCGGACCCATGCCCGCCAGGCAGTCTGCATAGCTGATCTCGGGGAATACGGCATTGTATTGCAACGCGCTCTCGGCGATGCGGTTGATCTTGCCTGCCGTGGCGAGCTTTTTGAGATCGTTGCGTTCCAGCCCGAACAACTCCAGCAATTCATTGTAGACCGTCGCCTCATCCAGCGGCAGGATATAAAATGGGATACCTTTATATTCCAGATGGTAACGCTTGCTGAAATCAATATTATTGCAGTAAATAAAATATTTACCAGAGGGCTCCAGGTACTCGGCCAGTACCGTTACGAGTGCATCCAGATAACCAAAAGACAGAAGATAGCAGGATAAAAAAGAAATTTTTTGGGCGCCAGGTTCTGCCGAACTGATGACTTGCTGCGCAACGAGCTCGGGTGGGCGTGCTTCATCGGCCACTGCGGTGGCGAATTTGATAGCCAGTTCGCCGCGAAAACCGAAGCGCCCCTGCGCATTCAATTCTCCCTTGAATACCTGATTCACCAGTCTTTTCTGAGTGTCGAGCCCTGCGAATGCGCTTTGTTCGATGCTGATGGACATAAATGACTCCATATTGAGTAGAGGTAAAATATTGCATCCTGATCGGATTGGGGATGCTTATAGGTTTTCAGCCCTGAGCAGCCAGCAGGTTCCAACCACTGTCTTCTTCCGGGCCGAAGCACTGGGCATAGTCATTACAAACATTGCAACTGGGTGCCTGGCAGAGGTGGACTTCAGCCTGTTCACACAACTGCTTATAAAAGAACTTCTTCCATTTCATGTTGCCGGTATTTTTGAGGTACAGTGCCGGAAAATGGCGTTTGATAATGTCACTGAGGTCCTCACGATTCGTCAGGCCCAGGTCCTGCCACAAGTGATCATCGCCCCGGCAGCCCGCGGCGAGAATGGCCGCTACCCACTCTGTGGCCTGATTCACGCTGGCGCGGTGATCCAGCAAGAGCTTGACCAGATCGCCAGTTTCCTCATCGCGCGCGGGCGCTTTGTTTTCTTTGCCCAGGCATTGGCACAGAAAGGTCCCGCCTGCAGCGTTATGGAGATAGACCTTCGTGCATTGCGCGGTCGAACGCGATTCCGCTATCCGCGGGAAATAACGAGCAAACAGATGGCTCAGTTGCCTGATTTCCAGGCCAAGCGCCATGCTGATGTTGCCCTTGCGTTCCGTGGCGCGAAGGCTGATACATAGCGCAAAAAAACGCGCGTCAGGGAATGCCTCATCGGGGTTGCGACCGGACATCAGAATGTCATATATGGCAGTCTTCATGGATGCACTCCCTCTTGAGGCACTATGCAGAGACGCTGGCCGCTAGGGACATGGATGCATGGGTATAGCAGTTTTTGGGGCAAACCCGGGAGCAGGCCTCGCAGCCGATGCATTTTTCCGGATGCGCAATCGTCATGAATTTGCGCTCTGCCTCGTCATCGTCCGCCGCCACCCGTTCCCCCTCTTCGGTAATACCAATAAGGTTCAGCACATCCCGACCGCAGGCGCGGAAACAGCGCCCGCAGCCGATGCACTTTTCTTCATTGATATATTCGACAAACTGGGGTGTCCAGCCGAGCCCGCCCTTGGTGATGCCGGTGATGTCGCGCATGCCGTCATCCCCCGGGGAAGGATGCGAGCCGTGCCCTGGCGGCCGTCAGATCGCGGTAGGCGGCGTAGGTACGATTCGCCAGTTCCAGAATATTCTCCCAGCCGATGGGTAAATCTTCAGCCAGATCGTGAAGATCCATTTTGGCCTGGGTGGCCTGGGCATTGAGCCGTTTGATTTCTGTTTTCAATGCGTCCTTTTCGTCCACAATCGACTCCCAGTGATTGGTCTGTTCCTCTACTACCGGTAACATCTCCATGAATACAGACATGACGTCATACTCCTATGCGCTGATGAACCATAAGCGTGAGCTACGCTGAGTTCAAGGGTCAAAAGCGGGCCACCTCCGGAAATTTTTCGATCATTTCCAGGGCACCTGCCACCAGTTTGTCACCTTCTTCGGCCAGTTTTTCCATGCTGGGGAAGCCAAAACGATGCACATCGCGCAACTGTTTGTTGACCACGATCAGCCGTCCGGCAATCAGCACCATGCGGCCAAAGCCTTCATGACTCATTTTCATCATGGGCGACACCATGACTCCGGAAGCACGCTCCGTAGCCAGCCCCACGGCGTTATAAAAAAGTTCCAGCCGCCACAATATTTCGGGATCAGGATCGCCGATGATGGGAATCGCCCGACGCTGCTCCTTATCCAGCACGTAGGGCGCCAGCAGCTCCATGTCGGACTTTTTTTCCCAGGCACCATAGCTATCCTGTGCCCGCCACTGCTTGACCAGTTCGCGGAAAAACGCGGATTCATCCGGTAACACCACCGCCACTGCAGTATTGTCAGGCATGACTTAATTCCTCTTCGTCATCAAAATTAAACGCTTTTTCTGCACCCTTGTTCATGACTTTGCGGAGCCAGGGGGGTGGAGTTCCCTGTAACACGACCTGCAGCTTGTCGAGTATTCCATGGATGGATTCCGGTTCATTCACTTTGATGGGGTGAATTTTCATGGCCACCACCCGCGCCGCACCGGAGCCGCCAATGGCGGCCACATACAAAATGGCGCAGTCCCTGATGGCTTCCAGCTTGGGAGCCAGCTTGTCTTCGTTGCCGTCCTCGGCAAGTTCTCCGTCAAATTGCACGGCCTCCAGAAAATGGTGACCTTCTGGACTGAGTTCATAAATGGCGATGTTTTTTGCCCAGCCAAAATGGGCATCCACTCTCTGCATATCCTGAGTTGCAAATGCGACTTTCATGGTGCCTCCTGGGCGTTGACCAGATAACAAGTGACTACTACGTTCTGCATCCTTAACCAACCGCAAACGACGCATGTGCATCGTGATCCTCCATAGGTAGTGGCCAACTATCCGGGCGATTTTCTTCCTCCCGTGCCATTAACAGGTTGCCGATCTCGAAGGTCAGATCGCGAGCACCGCGATAGCCAAGAGACAGGCGATGGGCGGCGCCGAGCCGGTCAAAAATAGGCAGTCCCATGCGCAGGAAAGCGATATCCAGCCGCGCCGCCGCCTGCCGTCCATGGGAGTGGGTGATGAGCAAGTCACAGCCGGCAGCCCGCGCCTCGAGATCCTCCAGATCACCGATAAGCACCTCTTCACAAGGCATCTGTTCGAGTAGCGGCGAGTGGGTGGAGGTCACCGCAGTAGTAACTGTCGCCCCCATTTCGGTGAGCCACGATCCGATATTCCAGAGCAGGTCAGGTTCAGCGCCGATGGCGATTTTCTTGCCTCCGAAAAAGAAGTGTCCATCCAGCATGGCATCCATGAGCTGGCTGCGTTGGCGGCGATATTTGTTGGCCACGGGTTGTCCGCTCAACTGGCTCAGACAGTCCAATAATTGGTCATTGGCCTCCAGGCCGGTGACCCGGTCGAACAAGACGTAAGGCTGACCCGTCTTGGCCATTAAAGCTTCGGCGGCGGGACGCATCTGTTCGCCCAAGGCAATGGTCAGTTCCGCTTCGCCCATGGCGCGGATCTCCTCCAAACCGGTTCCACCCAGCGTAGTGGAGGAAAAATCTTCCGGCACGTGGCCGTCCAAAGATCCGGACAGGTCGGGCAGGAAGGTCGGCTGTAAGCCGAAAGACTCGCTGATCTCGCGCAGCTCTTCGATATCGGCGACGGTCAGGTGGGAACCCACCAGGAAATTGACGGCGCCGTCTAGCCGTACACTGGTCGGCTCCACCAAGGTGTCGACAATATTCCTGACCGCTTTGCCCCACCCGTCCTGAAAGGCATCCTTGAAATCGGGCGTGGAGACGTAGACTACGGCGAGGTCTCCCAGCTCCGGATGATCTGCCAGAAAGGTCTTGAGATAGCCGTCCACGTCATCTCCCTTGGTTTCGGTGACTCCGGTGGAGCAGATGCCGACGATGCGGGGATGGGTACGCTGGTAAATGCTGATGAGGGCGCTGCCGATGTTATCCAGACCGCCCATGACCGTGGCCACCTCGTTCATGGCGGTGGTCTGCATGGGGATGGTCTCCCGGAAATGGCGCTGGAAGAGCACCACGCCAAAGGCCGTGCAACCCTGGGAACCATGCAGCAGGGGCATGGATTGGGCGAGCCCCAGAAAGGCCAGGGCACCGCCGATGGGCTGGCTCATCTTGAGGGGATTGACCGCGCAGGACTTGTGGCTGACGGTTACGGTAGCCATGATGCGGCCTCCTGTGCTTCCCAGGGTGCCGGCTTGCGCAATTGCGACCAGATGGGGTTGTAGAGGGCGCGGTCGATCTGCTCCACCAATCCCACCATGCCTTCGTAGCCGGCATAGGCGTGGTGGCGCTCCTGATTGATGTCCAGCCACGGCATCTTGGCCTTGAGGGCGGCGAACTGGGAACGGGGCCCGGAGAGCATGATGTCGGCCTGGGAGGCCCGCAGCATCTGGTACATCTCTCCTTGTGTCAGATTCTCGATCATGTGGGCGTCCTCCCCCATGATCTCCTTGATGCGTTCCTTATCTTCCCTGGTGGACTTTTTGACGCTGGTGCCCACAATATCCATCCCGACTTCCTGCAGGGCGGCGAGAACGGACCACGACTTGACGCCGCCGGTGATCAGCAGCACCCGCTTGCCGCGCAGACGCGGCTTATAGGCCTCCAGGCGCTCCCAGGCGCGCGCCTCCTCCCGTTGAATGAGGGCTTCGGTGCGCTCCAGTAGTTCGGCGGGGGCACCCCTTACCACCAGCAGTCGGGAGATCTCCCGCAGGGAGTCGCTGGTATCGGAGATGCCGTAGAAGGAGCCCTCGAAAAACGGAATCTGATAGCGCTCTTCCATCTTGCGGGCAATGTTGATCATCGCCTTGGAACACACCATCATGTTGGCGCGGGCGCGATGGGACTGGGCGATCTCATGATATTTTGCGTCACCGCTGATGCACGAGATGACACGTATTCCCAAATGATCGAGGAGCGGTTTGACCTGCCATAGTTCGCCGTTGAGGTTGTACTCACCGATGATGTTGATGTCATAGGGCGTAGTGCATTCCGGTTCTTCTGTGCCGATGACGTAATCCAGCAGGGCTTCGCCGGCCAGTTTGTTGCCGAGGTTCTTTACCCCGACAAAACCGGGGGCGTTAATCGGGATAACGGGCTTGGCGAATTTGGCGCTGGCGGCCTTGCAGACGACCTCGATATCGTCACCGATCATCGCCGGGACGCAGGTCTGGTACACGAAAACAGCGGGGGGATCGTATTTGTCGATGATCTCCTTGATGGATTTGAAGAGGTGCTTTTCCCCGCCGTACACCACATCCATTTCGTTGATGTCGGTGGTGAATCCGGTACGAAAAAGTTGCGATCCAGAGGATTTGGCACTGCGGTTGTCCCAGGAGTTGCCCTCGCAGGCAATGGGGCCATGGACCAGATGGGCGACGTCGGTGATGGGCTGCAGCGCGATCTTGGCGCCGTCGAAGGCGCAGCCTCCGGCGGCTCCACCAGGCTGCAACTGCTTGGTGCAGCCCTTTTTACGCTCCTTGTCAGACTTCGTCTGGTTCTTGGCGCAACCCGGTTCGTTGAAGACTTCCTGGATCTTGTTCTGCAACATGGAACACCTCCCGGTACGTCAAAATGCCACAAAGAATTGATCGCTGGTTTCCATTATGCACTGGCACGCCAGCCGCCAGCGCGGCCCTTTCCAGGCCGCCGTGTCCTCGTCCCCATCGGCGAGCGGAATCTTCCCCACAGCGCGCAGCGTCCGCTTTTCAAAGGAGCCGAGACGGCGATACGGCGCTCCGCGGCGGAGAACCACCTGCACCGCGCAGGTCCCGCACAGTCCCTGCGCGCAATCGACCGGCAAAGGCACATGGCAGAGGCGCGCAATGGTTAACAGGGAGACTGGCTGGTTGCTGCGACAAGAGATCGACCAGTCGCCACCGATACGCGGTGAGATGAATTGCACCTCTCCCATCTCTCGCTCCTTATGCAGTGGGAAACTTACAGTTTCACCAGAATATCTTCATCACGGACGATGTACTGGCACGCCAGCCGCCATGGCGGTGGGATATCCCGCAGTTCCGTGTCCTCGATCTGTCCCTTGCTGATCTTTCCGGACAGGAGCAGAACGATTTTCTCCTTTTCCGTCAGATGCTGGCCCAAAGGCTCTTTCCTTTCCAAAATAGTTACCTGCACTGCGCAGGAACCGCACTCACCGTTTTCGCATTCGAATTGAATGGGTATCCTGTTTGCCTTGGCCAGTCCCAGCAGGGTTTGCCGGGCACCGGCGGTGGCGTATACCGTGATATCCTTGGCCATCGCGGGGGAAGTGAAGGTGATATCAGCCATGTTTCTCTCTCCAGCCAGACGGGCAGCGAAGCTCGGCAGCGCCGCCCGTGAGGATTAGCGCACCAGGTCGTAGCTGAAATCGGTCGTGCCGATACCCATGCTGTTGCGGTCCAGTTCCAGGTGGATACGGTCCAGTATCCAGACCAGCACATTCAGCGCCCCCTGGTAGCCCCAGATGGGGTAGCGGTGATGGTGGTGCCGGTCATGGATGGGAAAGCCGATATGAATCATGGGCGTCCCGGTATCGCGCTCCAGGTATTTGCTGTAGCTGTTGCCGATCAGGAAATCCACCGGCTCCGTGAACAGCAGGCTGCGCATATGCCACAGATCCTTGCCGGGATAGGCATGGCAGCCGCTGCCGAAGGGCGAGCTGGCAAATAGGGCATTCATCTTCTCCGCCCAGTCCTTGTTGCCGTTGGTGCAGACCACATGCACCGGCTCGGCGCCCAGTTCCAGCAAAAATCCTGCCATTCCGAGGCAGAAATCCGGATCGCCGTTGATCGCGAATTTCTTGCCGTGCAGGTAGGAGATCGAGTCGCCGATGGCGTCCACCAAACGGCCGCGCTCTTTTTTCAGCTCTTCAGAGATGGGCTTGCCACTGATGCGAGAAACCTCCTGGAGGAAGTGATCGGTGCCGCTCACGCCGATGGGGCAGTGGAGCGCCACCACTTCCTGGCCCTTCTCCTGGATATAGGCCATGGTCTTTTCGGTGCTGATCCCCTGCATACACACCGTCGCCTTGGCATTCAGCGCAGCTTCGGCTTCGGCGAAGGTGGTGCCGCCGTCGTACATGCGAAATTCGCCGTCGGCGGGCGTATCCCACACATCGCTGCCATCGCCCAGAATCGTGTAATCGACATTCATCAGGCTGAACAGGCGCTTGATCTCGCGCATGTTGCCGACGGTATAGCCGTCGAAGCCGCCAATGAAATTGATCTTCTCATCCGGCTTGCGCTCCAGGGCGGGCACAGTGCCGGCCTTGCCGTCCCAGAAGTGGGTCAGGATGCCCTTCATCATGTTGTCATAGCCGGTGATGTGGCTGCCGACGAAGGAGGGTGTGTGTGCGAAGGGCACATCGAACGACTCAGGAACACTGCCCTTTTCCTTGGCGGTCTTGATGAAGGCGTTCAGGTCGTCGCCGATCACTTCCGCCATACAGGTGGTCGAGACCGCGATCATCTTCGGCTTATACAGGCTATAGGAATTGGCCAGGCCGTCGATCATGTTGTTGAGACCACCGAACACCGCCGCATCCTCGGTCATGGATGACGACACGCAGGAACTGGGTTCCTTGAAGTGACGGTTGAAGTGGGAGCGGAAATACGCCACGCAGCCCTGCGAACCGTGCACGAAGGGCAGGGTGCCGTCAAAGCCCACGGCGGCGAAAATCGCCCCCAAGGGCTGACAGGCCTTGTCGGGATTGACCGACAGCGCCTCACGGGCGAAGTTCTTTTCGCGGTACTCCCAGGTCTTGGTCCATTCCTGGCCGCGTGCAACCTCGTCTGCGGGCAGTCGGTTTTCGAACGTTTTCTGCTTGTTCTTGAACATCTCCTGATAATCAGGCTGTTTGAACAGGTTGAAGTGGTCGACGATTTTATCTGCATTCTGACTCATGATGTTTCTCCTTTGATTCAGTGAGGAGTACGGATTCGGAGCGGGGAAGGGAAAACGGATAAAAGCATGTTTCGCCCCTCCTCGCTCCTCTTCCTTACTTCCAGGGCGCCTGGGTCAGGCCCCATACCGGGTTGTTGACCGCCATGTCCATGTCGCGGGCGAAGATGGCGAACCCGTCCGGACCGTGATAGGGACCGGAATAGTCCCACGAGTGCATCTGGCGGAAGGGAAAGCCCATCTTCTGGAAGATGTATTTTTCCTTGACCCCAGAGGCGACCAGGTCGGGACGCAGCTTCTCGGCGAATTTTTCGAACTCGTAGCCGGTCACGTCGTCATAGATCAAGGTGCTGCCCTTGATTTCATGAGTGGTGCGCTGGTAGTCGTCGTTGTGGCCAAACTCATAGCCTGTGCCGATGACCTCCATGCCGAGATCCTCGAAGGCGCCGATGGTGTGGCGCGGACGCAGGCCACCGACAAACAGCATGACCTTCTTGCCTTCGAGCCGGGGCCGGAATTTCTCCACCACGGCGTCCCACTGCGGCTGATACTTGGCGATCGCCTTCTCAGCTTTTTCCTGGATGGACTCGTCGAAGAACGCGGCAATCTCGCGCAGCGATTCCTTGATCTTGGTGGGGCCGAAGAAGTTGAACTCGATATACGGGATGCCGTATTTCTCCTCCATGTGCCGGGTGATGTAGTTCACCGAGCGATAGCAGTGCAGCAGGTTGAGCTTGCTCTTGGAACTCGCCTCGAACTCCTTGAGGGTGCCGTCGCCGGACCACTGGGCGATCACGCGCAGGCCCATCTCTTCGAGGATGATGCGCGAGCCCCAGGCGTCGCCGCCGATGTTGTAGTCGCCCAGCAGGGTGACGTCGTAAGGCGTGCTTTCGAAATCCGGGTGCTTGTCTGCGGCGGGGTCCAGCACCCAGTCGCGGATACTATCGTTGGCGATGTGGTGGCCAAGCGACTGCGACACACCACGGAAACCCTCACAGCGATTGGGTACCACCGGCTTGCCGAATTCCGCGGCCTTTTTCTTGGAAACCGCCTCGATATCGTCGCCGATCAGCCCGATCGGACATTCTGATTGCACCGTGATGCCCTTGGACATTGGAAACAGATCTTCCAACTCGTCCATCAGCTTGGCGAGTTTCTTGTCGCCGCCGAAAACGATGTCCTTCTCCTGGAAGTCCGAGGTGAAGTGCATGGTCGTGTAGGTGTCCACCCCGGTGGTGCCGATGTAGTAGGCGCGCCGTCCAGCGCGCGCGTAGTGGCCGCAGCCGACCGGACCATGGCTGATATGGATCATGTCCTTGACTGGGCTCCAGACCACGCCGTAAGAACCGGCGTAGGCGCAGCCGCGGATGGTCATCACGCCGGGAACGGATTTGATGTTGGACTTGACGTCGCACTCGCTCTTGCCCTCTTCATAGACATTGAGGTGCTTGGCGCGCCGCTTGGCGAACTTCTCTGGATAGGCCTTGAGCGTCTCATCGATCAGTTCGCGATTTCTGGCAGTTTTCTCCGCTGTGCGCTGTGTGCTGAGATCTTCCGCTGATATACTCATTTTGGTGTACTCCTTGCTTCAATTAGGTGCCACATCCTGGTGGGCACGGTGAACAACCCGCGCCCACCCGTTCCATTACATTCCCGCAGCCGCCAATTCGGCAGCAGTCTTGCCGATGATGCTGGTGTCTTCCTTCTGCATGATGCCGAAGTCCATAAGCAGATCTTCCAACTCGTCCATGGTGATCGGGGTGGGGATAGCGCCGTTGCCGGCATTGGCATGAATTTTTTCCGCCAGAGTCCGGTATTCTTGCGCCTGCTTGGATTCCGGTGCGTATTCCAGCACCGTCATGCGCCGCAATTCGGCATGCTGCACGATGTTGTCGCGGGGTACGAAATGAATGAGCTTGGTGCCCAGTTTGCCGGCCAATGCCTCGGCCAGTTCCAGTTCCTTGTCGGTCTGACGCTCGTTACAGATGAGGCCGCCCAGACGTACGCCGCCGGAGTTGGCATACTTGAGCACGCCCTTGGAGATGTTGTTGGCCGCGTACATGGCCATCATTTCGCCGGACATGACGATGTAGATCTCCTGCGCCTTGTTTTCCCGGATGGGCATGGCAAAGCCGCCGCAGACCACGTCTCCCAACACGTCGTAGGAGACATAGTTGGCGCCATCATAGGCCCCGTTTTCTTCCAGGAAGTTGATGGAGGTGATCACACCACGACCTGCGCAACCCACGCCCGGCTCAGGGCCACCGGACTCGACGCAGCGGATGTCGCGATACCCCACCTTCATGACATCTTCAAGCTCGAGATCCTCCACACTGCCGGCTTCGGCCGCCAGACTAAGCACGGTGTCTTGCGCCTTGGAATGCAGGATCAGTCGGGTGGAGTCGGCCTTGGGATCGCAGCCGACGATGAGAATTTTCTGTCCCATTTCCGCCAGTGCCGCCAGGGTGTTCTGCGAGGTCGTGGACTTGCCAATGCCCCCTTTACCATAAAAGGCGATTTGTCTTAGTTTGTCACTCATTGCCATGTCTCCTATTTAAAAATGACTAGCTTGCCAGATGGAAGCCCCCGAAAAGGGGACGAGTCGCGTTCCGTCCTCGCTGTTGCAAGGGCCGTGCCAAGTTCATCATGGCCTATTTAACACTATGAAAATCATGAAGAATGCCGCCTTATGAGTGAACTTCGGCAGACTGTTTGAAAGCCTACAAAATGCAGTTTCCATGTCAGGAACCCCACAGCGCAGACCTACAACGGCAAAGGACCGCACCCGCTCATAGGCGGTGGAGACGAATTGGCGGAATCCAAACAAAGCCAGTTTCATTTGAACGGGTTAGCGCCGTTATTCGAAAGGGGAATGGTGAAAGGGGAATCGTTTTGGGGGCTCCGGTTAGCACCCGTGCCGGGCGTGAACAAGGGGCTGGAACCTCATGGCATAAAACCTGCTTTAGTTATGTCATCCAAACGGGAAGTCTTGCTCAGTTTTGGGAGGATGATATGCAGATTGGTGTGGATTGTAATCTCGCGGTGGGTAATTGGCGCATTTTTGTGCTCGATACGGACGAAATCGGGCGCATGGCCGTGCAATTCATGCTTCATGATGAATATGAAACTCACGAAATCGCCAGTCTCCAGGCCGCTGTCGCCAAGGCTCGGGATTGGCCGCCGGACCTGATCATTCTCGGGGAGGCGCTGCTGGATGACGGCACATTGACCGTGAAGATGTTGAGCGAACAATTTCCCAATGCACGACTGATGCTCGTGGTGGGGGAAGCGCGTTCCGCTCTGAGCCAGCCTGTAATCGGTAAAGGATTCGTGTTCCTCCATAAGCCTCTGCGGCTCGAAGAGGTTCGCGCCAAGGTGGCTGCCGTGTTGCAGAACTAGTCACCGCAAGGACGTTTTTTGTCAGCAGCGAATCTACCGGAGGAGCAGCGCCCGGCCCGTCCACCATCCGCCAATCCCGGTAGCAATCTGACCGGAGTCCCGTCCGGGCTGTTGATCAGTGCGGAATTCCATGCGTTCCCGATGCCGCTACATATCGCCGGGGTGCGTGATGGGCACCCGGCACTTTTCCAGAGATTGTCTCTGGTACGGGAACAGTGCGAGGCGGGGCAGGTCTTCCAGACGTACATGGACGAGATTTTTGCTGGCGGGTCTGACCAGACGAAGGGTCGACGCTTCAGGGCCAGCTATTTACGCTTGCTCAAGGGTTGGGGATATGACAGCAACTCACCGGAAGGTGCGGTCATGAAGGGCTGGGTGGAGAGCCGGTTCGGAATCGCACCAAATTTTCACCGGCAGGTGATCGGCCGTGTGGGTGACGCCGCCTGGATTCAGTATATGACCGACAAAATGTCAGGGCGATTTGATAATAATGCGATCTGGTTGCAGCTTGACCTTTTGTTTGAATTTGCACAATGGTCAGCGCGGCGTTTTCTGGCCTCTGGACAACGGCACTTGCGCTTATTCCGGGGGACCAATGATTTTGCCGAACATCCCATTCTCTGGAAAGCCGGAGCGCGGCAGGGGGTGATCCGGCTGAACAACCTGGTGTCTTTCAGCAGTGATCGGGACGTGGCCAGCGTATTCGGCGATTGCATACTGGAGGTGAATGTGCCCTTGGTAAAGCTGCTCTTCTTCAAGGGGCTGCTGCCATGTCGCGCCCTCCAGGCGGAGAGTGAGTATCTGGTGATCGGCGGTGAATACGCGGCACATATGCACTATTACTGAGGACGAGAAATGGGCTATGACTTGCGGGAAAGAGCGTTAGGTGCCTACCTGGGATTGGCGGTCGGTGATGCCCTGGGCGCGACGGTGGAGTTCATGAGTCCCAGCGAAATCCGGGAGGAATATGGTGTTCACCGCAATATGACCGGCGGCGGCTGGCTGCATTTACGCCCCGGACAAGTGACCGACGATACCCAGATGTGTCTGGTGTTGGGGCGGAGCATCCTTGCCGATGAACAATGGTCCATCACCCGCTTTGGCGAGGGGATGGTGCAGTGGTTGCGCAGTCATCCCGTGGATGTGGGCAATACCTGCCGCCGGGGAATCCGGCGCTTTATGCTCAACGGCAGTACCGCCGCGGAACCGGCGGAATGGGATGCGGGCAATGGCGCATGTGTGCGCAACCTCCCCGTGGTGCTGGCCACCCTGAACGCCCCCGCGGCCTTCCGGCGGATGAGTGTGGAACAGGCGCACCTGACCCACCATCACCCGCTGTCGGATGTCGCGACCCTGACGTTGGGAGAGATGTTGCGCTGCGCGCTGCGCGGTGAAGGTGTTTCATCGGTGCGCCGTCTGGCGGATGCACTGCTGGCACGGTATCCGGAATTCAAATTCAAAAAAATTCCCCAGGCGCCTACGCCCTATATTGTGGATACGGTGCGTGCCGTCCTGTATGCGCTGCTTCATACCGATAATTTTAAAGACTGCCTGATTACGGTGGTCAACCAGGGTGGGGATGCCGACACCACGGGCGCCCTCGCGGGCATGCTGGCGGGAGGTCTGTACGGGACTTACGGGCTTCCCGGCACTTGGCTGCAGCGTCTGGATCCCGCGGTTCAGAAAGAAATCGCAGCGCAGGTGGATCAGCTTCTGACCCGGGGTGAGCGAACGGATCATGAGCAGTTGCCGGCCAGCATGCCGCCGCGTATCTTGTTTTACGGAAAACCAGGCTGCACCAATAATGCGCGGCAGATTGCACTGTTGACGGCTGCCGGCTGTGCCGTGGAGGTGCATGACTTATTGCAGACCGCCTGGACGGCGGCAACCCTGCGTCCATTTTTTGCGGATCGGCCCGTCGCCGAGTGGTTCAACCCGGCCTCGCCGCGGGTAAAGTCGGGTGAGATCGTTCCGGAGGCGTTTACAGAAGCCGAGGCACTCGCCGCGATGCTGTTGGACCCGCTTCTCATTCGTCGCCCGCTCATGGAAGCGGGAGGCGCCAAAATCGCCGGCTTTTCCGAGGATCAATTACGCCTGTGGACGTCCGTATCTCTTGACGTGTATGCTGAAGGCACCGGCGCCGCTACAGACAATTGTCGACGGTCGGTCCCTTGCCCAAGCGTCAGGCAGGGCCGCAGTCTCACCAAAACTCCAGCCGCCTCGTCCCACGCCAACGCCTCCTGAGCGCTGTAGAGAAGAGGACCCTATCATGAAAGATCGCGTAACACCCAACCATTTTCAGGAGCTGACGACCATCTATGAGGTGAGTAAGGTGCTCAGCTCTTCCATGGATCTTGAACACACCCTGAACGATGTGCTGAAGACGCTGGAAAGTCATCTGCATATCTCGCCGTCCATGATCGTATTGCGCATGAACGAGGAAATAGTGGGGGTAATCGCGGCCACAGGGTTGTCCGTTGCCGAAATAGAACGGGGGCGTTATCGGTTAGGGGAGGGGATGATCGGCAAGATCATGCGTGCCGGTATGCCGGTGGTGATCCCGGATGTCTCTCAGGAACCGGCTTTTCTGCACCGCGCCTTTGAACCGGAGATCAGCCAGCGCTTGCATGCTTTTGTAGGGGTGCCGATCAAGGTGGGCTACGAGTGTATCGGTGTGCTCGCCATCTATCGCAGTGAGCGGCACAAGGGCGTGAGTTTCCGTTCCGATGTCCGCTTGTTACAGATGATCGCCAATCTGGTGGGACAGACCGTCAATTTGCATCAGGGTATCTCGGCGGAAAGAAATCGCCTCCTGCAGGAAAAGCATCGTCTGCAGAAGGAACTCCAGAAACGTTACAGCATCAAGAATGTCATCGGCAACAGCCGGGCCATGCAGGCGGTATTCGCCGATGTGCATCAGGCGGCACCGGGCAAGGCGACCATATTGCTGCGCGGCGAATCGGGCACCGGCAAGGAAGTTATCGCCCGCGCCATTCACTACCTCAGCCCCCGTCGCGACAAGGCCTTTGTTTCGCTCAATTGCGCGGCGCTCCCGGAAAGCATTCTCGAATCGGAACTCTTCGGACATGAGCGCGGTGCGTTTACCGGCGCTACCCAGGAGCGCAAAGGACGTTTTGAACTGGCAGATGGCGGCACGTTGTTTCTCGATGAGATCGGCGATATCTCTCCGGCTTTTCAGGCCAAGCTCTTACGGGTGTTACAGGAGCGCGAATTCGAGCGGGTGGGTGGCAGCCAGACCCGGCGCGTTAATGTGCGCATCATCACTGCCACCAACCGCAATCTCGAAGAGGCGGTGAGCAAGGGCGAGTTCCGTGCCGATCTCTACTACCGGATCAACGTCGTCAGTATCTTCCTGCCTCCACTGCGGGAACGTCGTGAGGATATCCCCGCCCTGATCGAATATTTCCTCGCCCGTTATAACGCCGAGAATCAGCGCAAACTGACCCTTACCCCGGAAGCCTTGCAAACCATGGTGTCCTGCTACTGGCCGGGCAACGTGCGGGAACTGGAAAACTGCGTCGAACGTACCGCCACCATGATGCGCGGAGATATCATCCGCAGTCTCGATGTGCCCTGTCAGCGTAATCAGTGCCTCTCCATGGCCTTGCGACCGCTGGAAGGGAGCCATCCCATCGTCACCATGAAGGTTTCAGGCAATAGTAGTATGCCGCTGCCCGTAATGCCCGAACCAGCGGAGCAAGTAGCGGATGGGGCGGCGGCAAGTGATGTGGAGGGTTCTACTCCCTTGTCAGAACGGGATCGTCTGATTCAGGCTATGGATCGTTGTGGTTGGGTACAAGCCAAAGCGGCTCGTTTGTTAGGGACGACTACCCGCAAACTCGGCTATGCCCTCAATAAACATGGCATAGAAGTTAAAAAGCTCTAATCGGAAACGTGCCAACGGGGGTGGCGAACGCCCCACTCATCCTCACTGTGCCCAGCCTTTCGTGCTTGCTCTGCGATTTTTTGATCCCACCCCATTTGTCCGGTTTTCGACAATTTTCGCCGCAGTGCGGGAAACACATGTAACGTTACCGACAAAGCACGGAATGGCTTGTCCCAACATCCTGAAAAACAAAGGGCGCATATGCTGGCATCACTTTTGCTAAAGAACATACAAGCGTCAGCTTCTTAGGAGCAAGCCGATACATCCACGAGGCGCGCGGTTTTCCATCGTTTACTGAAGACCCGTATGGAGGATTACGCCCATGGCATCCCAAATAATTTCTCTTTCCAGTATTGCCACACCCAATAACGGGGTGGATCTGGAGGAGATCATGCAGCAAAAGGCAGAACACCAAGGTTGTGGTACGAGCGGCGGTTCCGGCAAGGCCAGTTGCGGCAGCGGAGCGGGGCAGGGAGATCTGGCACCAGAGATCTGGGAAAAGGTCAAGAATCACCCCTGCTATAGTGAAGAAGCGCATCATCATTACGCCCGTATGCACGTTGCGGTGGCGCCCGCCTGCAATATCCAGTGCAATTACTGTAACCGCAAATATGACTGCGCCAACGAAAGTCGTCCCGGTGTCGTCAGTGAAAAACTGACGCCGGAGCAAGCGGCTAAAAAGGTGCTGGCCGTGGCCTCCACCATTCCGCAAATGACGGTGTTGGGTATTGCTGGTCCGGGTGATCCTCTGGCCAATCCCGAAAAAACTTTCAAGACCTTTGAACTGATCTCGAAAACAGCGCCGGATATCAAACTCTGCCTGTCTACCAATGGGCTGACCCTCCCCGACCATGTCGATACCATTGCCAGCTTTAATGTGGATCATGTCACCATTACCATCAATATGGTGGATGCGGATATAGGCGCCCAGATCTATCCCTGGATTTATTACAAGAACAAGCGGTACAAGGGGCGTGAAGCGGCGCAGATACTCACCGACCGGCAAATGCTGGGACTGGAAATGCTGACCGAGCGCGGCATTCTCTGTAAGGTGAATTCGGTCATGATCCCTGGCATCAATGATCATCATCTGGTGGAAGTCAACCGGGCCGTCAAAAGCCGCGGAGCTTTTCTTCACAACATCATGCCCCTGATTTCCGCCCCTGAACATGGCACCGTTTTCGGCTTGAACGGCCAGCGCGGCCCGACCGCACAGGAACTCAAAGCCTTGCAGGACAGTTGCGAAGGCGAAATGAACATGATGCGCCACTGTCGGCAATGCCGGGCGGACGCGGTGGGTCTGCTGGGCGAGGACCGTTCGGCGGAGTTCACGACCGAAGCCGTCATGGCGATGGATGTGGAATATGACCTCGAATCGCGCAAGGCCTACCAGTCGCTGGTGGAGCAGGAACGGCAGGCGAAAGCGGATGCCAAGCAGGCGGAACTGGAAACCCTGGCCGGCGAGCAATCCGATATCAAAATCCTCATCGCGGTGGCGACGAAAGGCAGCGGGCGGGTCAACGAGCACTTCGGCCATGCCACCGAGTTTCAGATTTATGAGGCGAGTGCGTCCGGGGCAAAATTTGTCGGCCACCGTCGCGTGGACCTCTATTGCCAAGGCGGTTATGGCGAAGAGGAAGCCCTGGAAACCACCGTCATCCGCGCGATCAACGATTGTACGGCAGTTTTTGTGGCCAAGATCGGTGGCTGTCCGAAAGCCTCGCTGGAGGCGGCCGGAATCGATGCGGTGGATCGTTACGCTTTTGAATATATCGAGCAGTCCATCATTGCCTATTATCGGGATTATCTCGATAACATCCGTAGTGGGGCCATTGTCCATGGCCAGCGTGGAGATGCGGAGATCCGGCAAGGGGCGTATGTAGCTGCATAAGGTTATCGGGGGAGATATCCTCCCCCCTTTTTGAAAAAGGAGAAGCCTCATGGCTTATAAAATCGTCAGTTCCCAATGCACCAGTTGTTCGGCCTGTGAACCGGAATGTCCGAATATGGCCATTTCCGAAAAGAATGGCACGTTTGTGATCAATGCAGCCAAGTGTACGGAATGCATAAATTATTTCGATGAACCTCAGTGTGTGGCGGTATGCCCGGTGGATGACACCTGCATCATTGACAACAACTATCCCCGTTATGTCGCTTAGGAGTCTGTCATGGAACTCACCTTTACGCCGAAAGCGGAACGCTTTATCCAGCGGATGATCACCTTTGGCGGTGGAAATGCCTCCAGTGCTTTCCGCCTTGCGGTAAAGCCGGGCGGATGCTCCGGCCTTTCTTACGATTTTCACATTGTCGACGCTGCGGAACCCGGCGATGTGGCCATCAACAGTCATGGCATCCCGGTGCTGCTGGAACAGAAGAGTATCCCTTTTCTCAACGGAGTCGTCGTCGATTGCGAGGACAGTCTGATGAATACCGGGTTGGTCTTTACCAATCCCAATGCGGCGGCCAGTTGTGGCTGCGGAACGTCATTTACACCCAAGGAATAAAGGCGGGTCCCGGAAACGGTGAGATGGGAGGGAGGAAAACATGGAAACCTGGATTGTTCATCATACGAATACGACCATCCATCGTTGCGCAGCGAATACGGCGGCACTTCCCCCGCATCTCGACGATATCGATTTCCGCGGTGCGGAGATCTTTACGCGCATACCTGCGAAGGAGCAGCGTCATCTCGCACAGGCTTACAGCAGTTATGCCTGTTGTGAGGAATGCGAGGCGGCTCTGCTCCATCCCCTGAAGCGTAAAGGTGCGGCATGAACAATATATGGGACGATGAATGGTTGAAACGCCGTTACTATGAGGGCCTCCTGCCAGAGGCGGCGGAACGGCATCTGCATCTTGCTGCGCGCTCTTATGCGGACGAAGTCTGTGCCGAAGATCACTTGATGGATGCCATCGCCATCGCGCCCGAACACATGGTCGTTTACCTGGGTTTATACAAGTTTTATTTCTATAAAGGCCGACTGCGCGAGGCGCTGGCTACGGCCCGCATCTGTCTGCAGCTCAGCGCTACGGAGTTGGGCATTGATCGGGACTGGCGCAAGGTAATGAGGCGACAGGCGGAATTCGGCAACTTTGATGCGCCGCGGGCACGCTTTTATATGTTCGTGTTGAAAGCCTATGGTTACCTGCATTTACGCCTCGGTTATCTGGCTACGGGCAGAAAAATCATGGACAAACTCATTGACCTGGATCCGACGGATAAAATTCAGGCCCGGGTGTTGCTGGAAGTCCTGCTAAAAAAAGAGGAAGGCGAAGATGAGTGATCCCGATGAGGCCATTGACTGGCAGGGGAATGCTGTCGTCTGTGAGGCTTGTTCCGAGCGCGGAATTTCTGGTCTGCGCTGTGAACCGCTGCATGCCTGCATGCATGATCGCTACGCTAAAAGGGTGGACCGCTTTTTTCGCTGGAATCCGCAGATCGCCAAGGATTATCTGCAACACGGTTACTTTGAGGTGCGGGCTTGTGCCGCACGTTATGCGGATATTTTTCATCTGCCCGCGCTCATGAACGATCCCGACGAAACGGTACGCTGGGCGGTAGCGCAACGGCTTCCGCAACGCTATCTGCTGCGGATGATCCACGACCCGCATCGGGAGGTGCGTATCCGCGTAGCCGCGCGGCTGGAGGAACGTAACCTGCCTGCCATGATGCACGATGCGGATTATTACGTGCGTCTGGAGGTGGCGCGTCGCCTGCCCAAAGGCCTGTTGCCACTCATGATGCATGATGCCGACGTCGAGGTCCGGCGGGTTGTGGCCAAACGTATCGGCGTGGATGCCCTGGTCAAAATGCTGCAGGACGATGATCCCGGAGTCCGTTTGGATGCTATTCAGCGCGTACCGGTGTCCATCTTGTCCGTATTGGTTGATGATTCGGATTGGCGAATTCGCTATGAGGTGGCCGCACGGGGAGACAAGGAAGCGGTAATCCGCTTGTTGGCGGATGAAGATGATGAGGTGCGCCGTTGCGCTGCGGCGCGTTTGGGGAAGGGTGAACTGGTTTCCAGACAACGATTACCAGCGGAGGGTGGAATATGGCCGGAATAAGCAGGGACAGCGAAACGGTAGAGTTGACCGCAGAGCCAAGTTTCAATTATGGCGATAAAGTGCGTTCACGTAAGTACGTGCGTAACGATGGCACCTTTCCCGGCAAGGAAGTCGGTGAGGTACTTATTGACAAGGGCGATATAGGCTATGTCGCCAGTATCGGTACGTATCTTCAACAGTTTTATATTTACGGGGTTGATTTTTACGAAAGAGGTTACAAGGTCGGCATGAAGGGCCGTGAGTTGGATCTTGTGGACGACGGTCAGGCTACGGAGGAGGAAATCTCATGATGGATTTGCGTCCCCCCCGATTTGATTGGGGCCTCAGTGTATTGGCTCGAGATGATATCTTAAATGATGGAACTTATCCGGGAGAAGCAGAACAGGCCGTGTTGGTGCCCAAAGATAGTCCGGGGGAAATCGTTCGGGTAGGTCATCACGAGGAGAGCAATATGCCACTCTACCTGGTAGAGTTTGCCAACGGCAAGGTGGTAGGTTGCCTGGAAGAGGAAATCGTACCTTCAGGGAAGCCGAGGGCATGAGTATGATGCGCAGCATTTATCTCGATAATAATGCGACTACGGCCTTGGCGCCGGTGGTGCTGGATGCCATGCTGCCTTATTTGTTCTCGGAGCATGCTAATCCTTCCAGCGCTTCTGAAGCGGGTGTACGCGTCAAGAAGGCGTTGGGTGATGCGCGGATCGCTGTCGCCCATTTTATGGGCGCCACCCCTGCAGAGTTGATTTTTACCAGTGGCGCGACGGAGAGTAATCAGACGGCAATTATGGGTGCGCTTTCTCTGAGCAAAGGTAAACGTCATCTCATCACCAGTCAGGTAGAACATCCTTCAGTATTACTCATGTGTCAGCATTTGGAGCGCTTAGGGATTGAAGTGACTTACCTGCCGGTGGATGAAGAGGGGCGTCTAAGCCTGGAGGACCTGCACGCTGCTTTACGTTCAGATACGGCTCTGGTTTCCCTGATGTGGGCCAATAATGAAACGGGTGTGGTCTTTCCCATTGCTGAAGCTACGGCTATTGCGCATGCTGCAGGGGCTCTTTTTCATACGGATGCAACTCAGGCGATCGGCAAGGTATCGGTGAACGCAGTTGCCTCGGGTGTCGATTTTTTGTCCTGCTCGGCACATAAGATTCACGGTCCCAAGGGCGTGGGGGCATTGTTCGTCCGCAAAGGCATTGCCTTACCACCCTTGTTTCATGGTCATCAGGAACGGGGACGGCGGGGCGGAACCGAGAATGTTCCTGCCATTATCGGTTTTGGGGCTGCCATTCGTTTGGTCACCGATGTCGAAAGCGACGCGTGTTACTTGCGGGGATTGCGTGATCATTTTGAACAAGGTCTATTGGCTTTCATGCCCTGTGCACGCATCCACGGACAGGAAGCCGAACGGTTACCCAATACCAGTAATATCGGATTTATTGCTATCGACGCGGAAGAGTTGCTCTATCGCCTGGAACAGAAAGGGATTACGGCTGCCGCCGGTGCCGCCTGTGCGGCCGGTCGGCAGGAGCCTTCTCATGTGCTCACGGCAATGGGCATCTCCAAAACGGCGGTACTGTCCTCGCTTCGGTTCTCCTTCGGGCGTATGAACCAGTTGGAGGATGTGGAACAGCTGCTTCGCGTATTACCGTCCCTCCTGCTGGATATGATGGATATGCCGCCCATCACGGCCGCACCATTGATTTCCTGTGCACACTCACAATAAGGAACAATCCCATGAAGCTGATGATTCGTAAAAATAACAACGGCGCGTTGATGGCGTATGTGCCCAAGAAAGATCTTGAAGTAGCCATTACGGAGTCCGAAAAGCCGGAGCTGTGGGGCGGAGTGGTGACGCTGGCGAACGGCTGGCGCCTGGAATTACCGGAGATGCCCGGTGATACCCGCCTACCTATTACCATAGAAGCGCGTCGTCTGGAGGGCTGAGAGGATGAATCTCACCGACGAAGATCTCGCGGGGCTTTTTGATCTGGGCCGGGAAGTCTGCCGGTCTGGTGAAGGCATCCTGCCTGTTTTGCGTACCCGCTTCCCCGGACTCCCCATTACCCAATGTCCCGCCGGCGATATCAGCGACGAGCCTTTTCGTGCCGGTGAATATTTTGACCTGCATCTGCTCGATACCCGCGACCACTGCTGGAAAGTCACGTCTGATCCCCTGGCAGCGACGGGTCTGTTGCTCGCCATACATCGGGGTACGAGATGACCGCGCTCGAAATCCCGCTCTCAGACCCGGACATCAGCACCGGCGAACTGGAAGCCGTAGAGGCGGTGTTGCGTTCCACCCGCATCAGCGCGGGGGAACAAGTGGAGGCCTTCGAAGCGGCGTTTGCTGCCTATCACGGGCGGCGCTACGCCATCGCCGTCGCCAGTCCGACCCTGGCGTTGATGCTCTGTCTGCGTGCCTACGAACTCAGGGCGGGCGACGAAGTCATCCTCTCCCCCTATAGCTGGTGGCAGATCGGGCATGCCCTGGCATGGTACGGGGTGCAGCCGGTGTTCGCCGATATCGACTACTACTCCGGCACGATCTCCCCCAAAGGGGCTGAGGCTCTGATCACGGAGAAAACCCGGGCGATCCTCGCCGGTAATACCAAGGGGCATCCCGCCTTCTGGCAGGAGCTGCGCGCGATGGCCAACGAAAATGGCCTGATTCTGTTGGAAGATTCGACGGAGGCCATCGGCTCCCGTTATCAGGACAAATTGGTCGGCAGCTTCGGGGATAGCGCTATTTTCGCCTTTGCCCAGCCCTCCGCCCTAGTCTGCGGTGAAGGAGCCATGATCGTCACGGACGATACCGGAACCCTCAGCCGTCTGCGCCAGTACCGCGCGCGGGGCATCAGTGAGCGGGGCTCGGTGGTGGCGGCTACCCGTCCACCTCTGCAGGCAGAAATGAGCGATATTCAAGCAGCAATAGGATTGGTCCAGCTCAACCGCCTGGACGGTATTTTGCAACGCCGACAGCAGGTGGAAGCGCTTTACTTTGAGTATATGAAGTCCTTTGAAGGGATCAAGGATCCTTACCACGGGCCGGATGCCACCGCCGTGCACTGGTTTGTGTATGAAGTACACCTTGGTACGCGCTTTAGCCGCAGCAGTCGGGACGCCATCGTCACCGATCTCCGCGCCCAAGGTATCGAGGCGGCCTCTTACTGCCTGCCCATGCATACCCAATCCTATTATCGCGAGAGGGGTGGCGGTCACTGTCCGACCGCCGTGCGGGTGTCCGACCGCACCCTGGTCCTGCCTTTTCACCCCCGTCTGGGCGAAGAGGAAATCGCATTTATCGTTGAAACCCTGAAGGATGCATCCGTCAATGTGGGTGCTGGCGCCGCCATTTATTAGTATGTTGTGTTTTATGTCTATTTTTATATAGGAGAAGCTTGAATGCCCATTATCACCATCCAACCCAGCGGTAAGACTGTCGAAATGCCTGTGGGTGCCAGTCTCGCCGCCGCAGTGATCGCCGCCGGTGAACCCATGGTCCTGAAGTGCGAAGGCAAAGGCGAATGCGATAGCTGCCATATTTTCGTCCAGGAAGGGCGGAAGAGTATTTCGAAAATCCAGCGCCTGGAAAATGAACGCCTGGATAGCATCGTTGGGGTTGGCAGCAAATCCCGTCTGGCCTGTCAGGCTATGATCGGCGAGGAAGATGTCGTTATAGAACTTTTGGGTTTTTCTTCCGGCCTATAAGGAGATAGTTATGGAGCAAACGCTCGTCGTGATCCATGTACGTTTTGCCAGCGATGGCAGTGTGCGAGAAATTGGCGAGCTTCCCAGCGGGACCAGTCCTCAGGACTGGTTCAATGCGCTGAGCAGACACTCTGCCAATAGTTATGAATCTTTCGCCGGGGGAAGGGGCATTTTTCGCCTCGAACCAGCGATCATCGAACAGATCAAGGCTGCAGTTCTTTCCCTCGCTACATAAGGAAGCATGACTATGGACAAGGATCTTTCGGAAATCTTCAATGGCCTTGCGGAAGGGCGCATCATTCCGTATCTCGGTCCCGGCCTGTTGCCGGAGGCCGGGGCCACCCTGCCCAGCGGGTTGTCGGCATTGGCGGAAGTGCTCAGCGGCCAGGTGACAGTGCCTCACAAGGTCCGGCGCAACCTTACCGGGGCCGCGCAGTATATTGAGAACTTCAAGCACCGCAAGACCCTCGTGGGCATGATGGACAAGACCTTTGCCGGGGATCCGCCGATTCATCCCTTGCAGCGCGACCTGGCCGCGCGAAAACTCCCGTTGATCGTCCACCTCTGGTACGACAACGGTATGGCCAAAGCGTTGGCCGAACAGGGTACACGCTGGGGCCGTATCCAGGGGCTCAGTCAGACCGAGCATTACGGCCACTGGACGGGATATATGGATGCCGAGGGCCAGTCGGTTGAAGCCGCAGTAGCTGCCCAATGGGACACGATCCTGTATGAGCCTTGGGGTTCACAAAGCCCGGCCAACAATTACCTCGTTTCTGATACGGATTTTGTCGAAGTGCTGACGGAAATTGACATTCAGACGCCTATTCCGGAGATCGTCCAACAAATCCGCACGGGGCGTCATTTTCTGTTTGTCGGATGCCGTTTCAATGACCAGTTGCAGCGCAATTTCGCCCGCCAGATCATGAAGCGTTCATCGGATCGTCATTGGGCGCTGATAGAGGCGCCGCTGACTCGGAACGAAGCGCGCTTTGTTCGCGAGCAGGGGATTCGGGTACTCCAGCTACCCACTGGCGTCTTGTCTGGTAGTGGGGCCGCCGTGGCCAAGGCAGGTTAGGAGGGCGCCCCACGTTCGTCACCATCCTGTGACACAGGGGGCACGGTCTTATACGGGGCGAATCTCCACACCGATATCGGTCGGTGCGGCGTGATAGACGGCGCTGGTCACGAGGGCATCCATACCGGTTGCCGCATAGGCCTGAATATTCGCAAGGGTAATCCCGCCCGCCGCAAACAATGTTACCTCCGGCGCCACGGCACGCAGCTTCGCAGCGATTTCCGCCAGGGGTCCGGGCGTCATTTTGTCAAACTGAATCCCGGCGACTCCGGCCTGTGCCAGTGCCAGTGCGTCCGTCAGGGTGTGATCCGTCTTTTGCACTTCCACCACGATCTTGCTGGAGGGGACTCGTCTCCGGTATTGCGCCAACTGTTGCAAGAAAGGCGATATACCACCTAAAAAGGCCAGGTGCTGGTCGAATACCAGAACACTTTCTGAAATGCCCAGCCGGTGCGGCATGACTCCCCCTGCGAGAGCTGCCATGACGGCAAAGCGCCGTATTCCGGGAATATTCTTACGCGTCGCAACCACGGATACTCGGGGATTGATCTGACGTGCCTGGTGTACCAATTGCGCGGAGTAGGTCGCGATGCCACACGCGTACTCCAACACGTTTTGCGCTACTTTCCAGGCAGAATGGGCAGCGCTTGCGGAACCTTCCGCCGCCAGCAGGGTGGTTCCTGTTGCGACCAATGCGCCCGACGGTTGACTTTCGGTCACGGTAAGGCCGCAGGCGTCCAATATCTTCATGGCGAGTTCCGTACCGGCGACAGTAATATCCTGACGGCAGCGAAAACGCATGTTGGCAGCTTGGTCACCAATGCCCAGCATCCGGGTGGTGAGGTCCAGGAAAGGCTGATCTTCCTGGATGAGTGCGGCAATTTCCTGCGGAGAGAAGAACATGGCGTAGCCCGTAATAACAATGGACCACCCGCAATGGCAGATGGTCCGTGACAGCGGTTGCAGAACAACCGGGCAGCGATGCGTTCTGTTCCGCCGAACGGTTGATCACCTGGAACAGCCGCTTCAGGGTTTTTCGATACTAACTTCGCTGGCCTTGATTGCCGCGAAAACCTCGTCACCTACCTTCAGCCCGAGTCGTTCCACGCTCCGTGTGGTAATCACGGAGGTGATTATACCGGCGGAAGTTTCCACCTCGACTTCCGAAACCGCCCCACCTTTGATGATCTCAATCACTTTACCCTTCAGATGATTACGCAGACTGGATTCCATGACCGCCCCCTGATTAACTGAATTAGAGTATGGCAGTATATCCTACCTGGATGGCCAGGGACTAGAGAATTGTTATGGCAATTGGATGGAAACGTAGTGCAATTGTAAATATTCCTCCAACCCCCATTTGCCACCCTCGGCGCCCAGTCCGGAGAGCTTACTGCCGCCGAAGGGCGCCTGTGGAGTGGCGGGAGCCCCGTCATTGACGCCGACGATGCCGCATTGCAGCGCTTCCGCGATGCGGTATGCGCGCCCGAGATCGCGGGTCCATAGATAAGCAGCCAAGCCATAGGGGGTGTCATTGGCACGGGCGACAGCTTCCGCTTCGCTACGAAACCCCTGTATGGGCAGCAGAGGGCTGAAGCTTTCTTCGTGGAAGATACGGCTCTGCGGATCGAGGTCGGCGAGGAGGGTCGGGGAGCACCACAGGCCTTGTGCATCCCCTCCGCATAGGAGTCTTGCACCCCGGGCCATGGCATCCTGCAATTGTGCTTTGAACTTCTGGACAGCGACTTCGGAAATCAGCGGCCCGATGTCGGTGTCCTCGGCAAAAGGGTCTCCGACCTTGAGGTGACTCATAGCTTCAAGGTAGTGTGCCGTAAATTCCGGCAGGATCGCCTCATCCACATACAAACGGTTGGCTGCGACGCAGGACTGGCCGGCATAGCGGAATTTGGCATGGATGGTCATGGCCACCGCCGCATCGATGTCCGCATCGGCAAAAATCAGTACAGGGGCATGCCCGCCCAGTTCCAGAGAAAGCCGTTTGATGGTCGACGATCCCTGCGCATAAAGCTTCTGCCCGACCACCGTAGAGCCGGTAAAACTCAACTTGGCTATGCGCGGGTCGGCCATCAATCGCTCCGCCAGTGGCGCAGGATCAGAACTGGGGAGTACCTGCAGGGTGCCAGCGGGTCCCTCCGCTTCCGCCCAGAGTTCGGCAAGCCTTAATGCGGAGAGCGGCGTTTGCTCATCGGGCTTGAGGATGACCGTACAGCCGGCTGCCAGAGCCGGCGCTATCTTGCGAACGACCATGGAGATTGGACTGTTCCACGGCGTAATGGCGAATACCGGTCCAACCGGCACTTTCCAGATCTGCAAGCGCTTGTTTGGAAACTGGGAAGGGATACTTTCGCCGGTGATGCGCTTGCATTCTTCGGCGTACCAGCGCGCCAGGGCGACTGCGGTTTTGATTTCCGCACGGCTCTGGCGTATGGGTTTGCCCATCTCCCAGGTGATGAGATGGGCGAGGTCTTCTGCGTGAACCTGGATGAGCTCCGCCCAACGGCTGAGGATGGCCGCGCGCTGGTAGACGGTGTTTTGCCGCCAGGTTGCAAAAGCGACCGTTGCCGCCTGCACCGCGGCTTCAGCCTCCCGAGTTCCACAATCGGACACTTCGGCGAGCGTCTGTTGATTGACCGGGCTCCGTACCACAAAGCGTGTATTGAGGTCTGTCCAGCATCCATCGATGAATGCGGCTGTCGGTGCAAGGGGCATGAAGTTTTCCTGTATGCGGTGGGCGGTAGCCGGGACGTTGCCGAACAACATCCAAAGAAGGTACTCTTGCGGGGCGGGTTGTATCGGGCTGACTGTAGCGCATGCATGGATAAAGCGCAAAAGGGCCATATCCGCGCGGCATGCATTATAAACAAAGCGGCCGCCAATACACCTAAACCTGGAGCGAGACCATTAATGTCTGAACCTGAAAACACGCCCTACGCCCGTCTTGGTGGTGAGGAGGCCGTTCGCAATCTCGTCAACCGGTTTTATGACCTTATGGACGGCGAGACGCAATGGCAAACTCCGTTGCGGGATATCCACCCGACAGACCTTTCCGAGTCCAGAGAGAAGCTCTTTCTGTTTCTTTCCGGCTGGCTGGGGGGGCCTGATCTATATGTGCAGCGTTATGGACACCCCCGCTTGCGCGCACGGCATGCTTCTGTCCCGGTGGATGACCAGGCACGGGATCAGTGGATGGCCTGTATGCTGCAGGCCATGCACGAGGTAGGGATAGAGCCCGAACTCTATACCCACCTGCAGGGAGCCTTTCAACGCACGGCTGATTTCATGCGGAATCGCTAGGCCTGCGCTTTCTGCACTGCAGAATCATCGTGGATGGCCGCCGGCGCAGCGTCGGGGGTTTGTAATCCATGCCCCGTCAGCCAGCCGAGCAGGATGCCGACCAGAGCTATGGCGGACAGGGATGAGTAGCCGATGAACTGTACCAGCGGACCGCCCAGAAAGGTACCCACTACCGTGGCTACTGCGCCGCTGGCGTTAAAAAGTCCCATCGCCTCGCCCTGACTGAATGGCGTGAGCCGCGCTGTCAGACTGGTTCCGGAAATGCTCTGCAGGGGCCAGGCGATAACAATCAGGACGAAGCCAGCCAAGGCAATCAGCGCCCGGGATACGGGCAGGAAAAATACCAGTAGTAGCAGGGCAAATCCCAAAAAGCGAAGCATCAAAGACCAGCGATATACCCTTCCGGCGCCAAAACGCCCGGATAGCTGCCCACCCACGGAGTACAGCACCAACGCTATGGCGGCGGTCATGGCGTAGACGCTGGAGGTCAATGCCGGGGCCACGTTATAAGCCTTTTGCATCGCTACCGGGAAATAGGCGAAAAATGCCGCTACGCCAAAGGCCACCGCAAACCAGGAAAATAGAAAGCGGCCAAAACGCGTATGTAGCATATCGCCAAACCGGCGCGCGCCCTGCAGAGAAAGGTGATGCGAAAACCGGAGCAGGCCACCCCCCAGCAGTTCCGGGCGCCCGAAATTGGCGAGGAAGCGCCAGTCCAGATCGCGCCGCATATGATTGCCGATCTCCACCGTCCAGTCATAACTTTTGGCGCCGGCAGGCAAGCCTTTGGCACCCAACCAGATGGCGGGAATCAATGCCAAGGCTGAGCAGATCAGGCCGAGTTTAAAATTGCTGACGAAAATGCCGGCCAAAAAAAGTCCGCCGACCTGCCCGCCGCCGTTAAAAGTTTGCAGCCAGCCCAGCCGAGGTTCCCATTCATTTTGGGGGTCGAACTCGACGATGAACAGGCTGGCCATGGTCGCCACGGCAGAGGTTCCCGCGCCGGCGAGCAGCGAGAGCCCGCTCCAGGTGAGAATGCCCGGCAGAAATGGCATGGCGGCCAGCGCCATCAGCAATACCAGAAAGCCACAGAAAAAAATGGGGCGATGCAGATGTTTGCTGTCGGCCAGGTTTCCCCACAAGGGAGAGGTCAGCAGTCCGAGGTTGAATCCGCCCATGACGTAGGCAACCCAACTGAGATGATGGGTGAGGGCGACAATCATCAAGGGCAGGAGAATAGGCAACAGCCCGGAGGAGACTGCCCCCAGCAGGGCATAGGCCAAAAACCAGACGGACACCCAGCGGTCGGGTTCCTTCAGGATGGCGCGCAAGCGATCGAGGTGTTCGCGGGCCAGATGCATGCGGGCGGCGATCGCTTTCTCGCCCATGATGGTGCCGGGATTCCTAGTGTCTGCCATGATCTCTCCTCTGTCGCCTATCGGGCCGCTCTTTACGGTATCGCGCGGGGCATACCCTTATCTGATAAGCCTTTTCTCTGTTGGTTCCCTGACAAATGGATTGCCTTACGCCCGTAAAGCGCGGATTTGCCCGTCTGCGTTCGCTACGTTATGGTAAAACCAACAGCAGAGGGAGTGATGTATGGGCACAATTTTCCATGGGCTGACGACAGACCCCGAATGGTTGTTACACCGGTCGATGTATACCCTGCTGATCGTGGCGGGTAGCTATCTGATATTACGTTGGTATGGCAATGTAGTTGTGCATCTCATGGACTTTCTCGGCCGACGACGGGCCTTGTCACGCGGCTATGGTGTGATGTTCCAGAGAATCACCACATGGTTTCTCTGGCTCATTGTCTGGGTTGTCGTATTGCGGGTCTGGGGTGTCGATGTCACAGCCGTCTGGACCACCTTCGTCAGCTTGTTGGCGGTGATTGGCGTCGGTATGCTGGCGGTATGGGCCATGGTCAGCAATATTACGGCACGCTTCTTTATCTGGTTCTGGCAGCCATTACAGTTAGGGCAACGTGTCGAGATATTGCCGGAATCCCTGACTGGTGAGGTGATCGAAGAGAATCTCATGTTTACCGAGTTGCGCCAGGACGATGGCCAGATTGTGGTGATACCCAACAATCTCTTTTTCCAGCGCGTTATTCGTCGCTTGCCCGATGTCGAAAAAAAAGCCCGCCCGGATGAGAAGGCTGCACCATGAATGCTGACGTACCCCCCGGCGTAATTTTCGGCGAATGTCTGGTCGACGATTTTGGAGAGGTGCAACGACTCGGCGGCGCACCCTTCAATGTTGCGCAACACCTCCATGCGCTGGGGGTGGCATCCGTCTTTGTCAGCAGGGTAGGGCGGGATGCCTCGGGGCAACACATTTTGCAGCACATGCGGGACTGGGGGATGTCCACGAATGAAGTGACAGTGGACGCGTCGCTTCCCACCGGCCGGGTACTGGTGACGGCGGATGTCCGACAGGGGCACCACTTCGAGATTCTGCCGCATCAGGCCTACGACGCCATTGGTATGCCCTCCAGTGTGATCGCCCCCATTCCCTGGCTCTATCACGGTAGCCTCGCCTTGCGGGAAGACGGGCCATCACGGGCGACCTGGCGCCAGTTGCGCGCCCGTGCCCGGTGGCGCTTGGTGGACATCAATCTGCGCGATCCCTGGTGGAATCCGGAATTGCTGGCCGAGGTCATACGGGGTTCGTCTATACTAAAATGCAATGAGGAGGAGCTGGAGCAGATTATTCGCACTTACGAACTTCCCCCAGCCTCGACCCTGCGGGAAGCGATGCAGATGGTGGCAGGATATTTTCATGTGCAAGCCGTCTTGCTGACCCGCGGTACTGCGGGTGCCGCTTATGGGGACGGGACCAATTTTTATGAGGCGGAAGCTACCCCTACGGTAGTCCTGGATACCGTAGGAGCTGGGGATGCTTTCGTCGCAGGCTGGTTCTGGAGCCTGTTTCGCGGTGATGCCATTGCGCGGCGATTGCAAAGGGCAGGAGAATTGGCAGCGGCCATTTGTGCGATATCCGGCGCCATCCCGGATCAACCCGAGTTTTACCGGACCATAATGGCGCGATGGGCTAGGGAGGATTGACTTGGCGGATCACCAAGGTCTTTACGTTCTGATGCTGAGTATCCATGGCCGCATTTGCGGTACTCCGGAGCTCGGGATCGATGCAGATACCGGCGGCCAGATTGGCTATGTACTCGACGAAATCCAGGCGCTGGCACGGGACCCGCGCGTTTCTCGGATCGACCTTCTCACCCGTCGCTTTGATGATCCCGATACAAATCCCATTTATGGAACGCCGCGCGAGCTATTGGAATCCGGCGCGCGGATTATCCGTCTGCCTGCCGGTCCAGCGCACAAATATCTGCAAAAAGAGCGGCTCTGGGATTACCTGGATACCTTCGTGGACGGCGCGCTGCAGTTTATCCGCAGTGAAGACTGTATTCCCGATGTCATCCACAGCCACTATGCGGATGCCGGTTACGTAGGGGTGCGCCTCTCCCGCCTGCTGGGTATTCCGCTCATGCACACCGGCCATTCCCTGGGGCGGGATAAGCGGGAAAGACTGATTGCTGCCGGCCGTAAGGCGGAAAGTATCGACCGGCAATTTCATTTCCCGCGACGTATTGCCGCCGAAGAGTCCGTACTCAGTGAAGCGTCCGTGATCCTGGCCAGCACCCGTCAGGAAGTGGACGAGCAGTATGGCCTGTACGAGAACGCCGCGCGGGCGCATTTCAAGATCCTGCCGCCCGGTGTGGACTTGCGACGATTTTCCCGACCAGGGCGGCAGCGTTCTTCACCGCTGCTGTCCGGCTTACACCGCTTTTTGGAGGCACCGCGCAGGCCTCCCATTCTGGCCATTGCCCGCCCCGATGAGCGTAAAAATTTTCAGCGTCTGGTGGAAGCCTATGCCACGGACCCGGTTTTGCGGGAGCAGGCTAACCTGGTTCTGGTCATGGGCCAGCGTGACCGCCTTGGGCAGCTCCCGCACGGGGCGAAAAGGGTGATTCAGAGCATCCTGCATACCGTTGATGATTACGACCTGTATGGACGAGTCGCCCTTCCCAAGCACCACGAGCCCGAAGACATTCCCGAATATTATCGCTATGCGGCCATCTATAAGGGTGTTTTCGTCAATCCGGCGCTCACCGAACCCTTTGGTTTGACCCTGCTGGAAGCAGCGGCTTCAGGTTTGCCGGTCGTTGCCACCCGGCATGGTGGCCCGCAGGACATCATCCGCTACTGCCGCAATGGCATTCTGGTGGATCCGCTGGATATCGGAGAGATGCAAGACGCCCTCAGACAAATGCTGTTTGATCGCCAACGCTGGCAGCGTGCGAGCCGGGCAGGCTTGCTAGGGGTGCGCCGGGTCTATAGCTGGGAGGCCCATGCACGCCGTTATCTGGCAGAAGTGGAACGCATTCTCCGGCGTCAGCGCAAACAGTTGCGGCGGGAATCCGCCGCCCGCCAGGGGGTACGCCGCGCCTTACCGACGGCGGATCATCTGCTCATATCCGACATCGACAATACCTTGATTGGCGACCCGGCGGGGCTTGCCACGCTGATGGAATGGCTGAGGGAACACCCCCGGGTGGCATTTGGTGTGGCCACCGGCCGGAATCTCAAACAAACCATGGAGATACTGGCGGAAAACCAGGTCCCTCGCCCGGATATCTGCATCACCGACGTGGGTACGCGTATCATCTATGGCAGCAAGCTGCGCGAGGATCAGGACTGGGCCGCTCACCTGCACTATCGCTGGTGGCGTGAAGGGGTATTACAGGCACTGGCCAAGATACCCGGCCTGCGCCTGCAGGAAAAATTCACCCAGAGCGCATTCAAGGTAAGCTACTACGTAGACCCCAAGCGCCCGCCAACGGCGAAGGATCTGCAGCATCGCTTGCGTGAGCGGCAGATCGCCGCCCATGTGGTGCTTTCCCATAACCGCTTTCTGGATGTGTTGCCCATCCGGGCGTCCAAAGGCCACGCTATTCGTTTCCTGGCCTTTCGCTGGGGATTGCCCTTGCGTGCAGTGCTGACCGCGGGAGACTCCGGCAATGACGCCGATATGATGGGTGGCGAAATTTGTGGAGTTATTGTCGGCAACCACAGCCCGGAACTACACGGGCTAAGGGATAAGCATCACATCTATTTTGCCAGTGCTCACCATGCCTGGGGCATTCTCGAAGGCATCCAGCACTACCGTTTTCCAGGACAAGCCCATGCCTGACCATCTGCGTCGCTGTATCAACCAAAATCCCCATTGCGTTGCCGGGCTGTTGCGACATCTGTTCAATCTGCAACGCCCATTTCTGCTTTTTACCGACTTGCAAGAGACCATCGACGACTTTGCTGCAGATTACGGCAGTGATGTAGACCTCGCGGTATTGCAGGCGTTTTTCTCCAGACTACAAGAGGCGGTGCTGGCGGAGCCTTGGATTTATCTGGCCTGGCGTCCCGGCCCTGGGCGCTGGACTTATCTGCGCCTGCATCGGGAGCAGCTTCAACTGGAGACACTCACGCCGGGTGATTATCTGGCTTTTAAAGAAAGACAGGTGCTCCCCGCAAATGATCAGGAGCCGATACTCACCGTGGATTTTGAGGATTTCCGCGCTGCCCCCTATCACCTACAAGATGAGGACACCATCGGACAAGGACTCATCTATATGAACCGCCGCCTGGCTGGGCAACTGTTCGGGAACATCAAGACGGGGCGCCAGAGCATTCTCGACTTTTTGGCCGTGCACAAGCTCAACGGGCAATCGCTGATGGTGCATGGGCAGCCGCCGGATTTTGAAGATCTACGCCAGACCGTGCAGTATCTGGCGACGCTCCCCAAGACCAAACCTTGGATGGAGTTTGCGGCGGAGATGACCCGTCGCGGCTTCGCCCCCGGCTGGGGAGATACCGCCGGACGAGTGCGCGAGACCATGCGTCTGCTGATGGATGTCTTGGATGCCCCCTCGGGAGAGAGTCTGCAAGCATTCATCGACCGTATCCCCATGATCTCCAAGATACTGATCGTGTCCATTCATGGCTGGTTCGCGCAGGACAAGGTGCTTGGACGTCCGGACACCGGCGGGCAGGTCGTTTACATTCTCGATCAGGCGCGGGCGCTGGAACAGGAAATGCGCCAGCGCCTGACCCGCCAGGGGGTGGATATCGTACCCCGTATTCTGATCGCCACTCGCCTGATTCCCAATGCCGATGGCACCTCCTGCGATCAGCGTCTGGAGCCCGTCCAGGGCGCCGATAACGTGCAGATTCTCCGCGTGCCGTTCCGGTACCCCAATGGCGAAATACTGCCCCAGTGGATCTCCCGCTTCAATGTCTGGCCCTGGTTGGAACGCTATGCCGATGACCTCGAACGGGAAACCCTGGCGGAATTTGGCCGTCGTCCCGACCTGATTATCGGCAATTACTCCGATGGTAATCTGGTGGCCACTATCCTTAGTGCGCGGCTGAATGTCACCCAATGCAACATCGCCCACGCGTTGGAGAAGAGCAAATACCTCTATAGTGACCTCTATTGGCGCGATCACGACGCCAGCCATCATTTTGCGTGCCAGTTCACCGCGGACCTCATCGCCATGAATTCTTCCGACATTATCGTTACCAGCACCTATCAGGAAATCGCTGGAAACGACCGCGAGGTGGGCCAGTACGAAGGATATCAGAATTACAGCCTCCCCGGACTGTATCGGGTGGAAAACGGGGTTGACGTCTTCGATACCAAATTCAATATCGTCTCTCCGGGGGCCGACGCCCGCTATTATTTTCCCTACTCCGCCAGCGAAGCACGTCTGCGTTATCTGCACGACGATATTGATGCACTGCTCTTTGACCAGGAGCCCGCCGCGGACCGGCGCGGCGTACTCAAGGAGCGGGATAAACCCATCATTTTCAGTATGGCGCGCATGGACCACATCAAAAATCTCAGCGGACTGGCGGAGATTTTTGGTGCTTCGCAGCGCCTGCGCAAACTGGCCAATCTGGTGATCATCGGCGGTCATATTGATCCGCGGAATTCTCAGGACGAGGAAGAGGGGGTGCAGATCCAACGGATGCACGATGTTATGGATGCGTATCAACTCGATGGCCAGATGCGCTGGATAGGCACTTTACTCGACAAAAATGTGGCGGGAGAGCTCTATCGAGTTATTGGTGATTCCCGTGGATGCTTCGTCCAGCCCGCACTCTTTGAAGCCTTCGGACTGACGGTGATTGAAGCCATGAGTTCGGGGCTGCCGGTTTTTGCCACCCGCTTCGGTGGGCCCTTGGAAATCATCGAAGACGGTGTTTCCGGCTTTCATATCAACCCCAATAACCAACAGGAGACGGCGGAAAAACTGGCGGATTTCCTGGAAGCGGCTGCTGCTGATATCCGTGTCTGGGAGACCATTTCCGACGGCGCGTTGGCACGGGTCAGCGCGCATTATACCTGGAGCAATTACGCCATGCAGATGATGACGCTCGCGCGAATTTTCGGCTTCTGGCGCTTCATGCTCAAAACCGATCGTCACGCCGCCCGTCGCTATTTGCAGATGTTTCAGCACTTGCAATGGCGGCCTCTGGCCCATGCGGTGCCGTTGGGGGAATCATGAGGTACAACAGTGCCAACGCTGAGATGCCCGGTGGGCACGCGGTTACTGTCCTTCTCGATCCGTGTCCTCCGTCACATGCGCTGGCCACCCGTCAGGCGCCAACCCCTGATGATGTGGATTTGCTTTTGCACTACGGACGTTACCCTAGAAATCGCCGCCCTCATGCCGCAACAACCAGCGTTTGCGCTCTATTCCGCCCGCGTATCCGGTCAAAGCGCCATCGGCGCCAATCACGCGATGGCAGGGAATGACAATACCAATGGGATTCGCGCCGTTGGCACGCCCCACGGCACGTACCGCCGATACCCGGCCCATACCCCTCGCCTGTTCCCGGTAGCTGCGGGTTTCTCCGGCGGGAATGCTGCGCAACCAAGCCCAGGCCTTCCGCTGAAACTCGGTGCCTGCGGTTTCTACGGAAATGGCGGAGACGGCGTTGAGATCCCCCGCCCAGTAGGCTTCCAGACCGTTGCGAACCGGCTGCGGAGCAGTCCCCGATGTTAGCGTTACCCTGTCGGAGCCGTAGAGCAGGCGGAGTCGATCCAGCATGCGGGCCTCGCTGTCCGCCCAGTCCAGTGCACGTAGGGAGTTTTGCGCGTCGGTGACCAGCAGCATGACACCCAACGGTGTAGTGACACGATCCAACTGCCATCGAAGCGCTTGGTTCAGCATGAAAATCTCCCCAATATGAACTCTGGAATGATGTTCTACCTAGGCGCTGGAGAAATGGCAGGAAGGGATTCGCCAACTATTCGTTTCCTGCCTGCCATTGGGCTTATGATGACCACCTGACGCCTGTACAGATGCTTTAGCAATTGCGTGCTCAGGGCGACACATGGATGATCATGGCAGCCAGCACGATAGTGATACTCAGCAGAATAACTCCGTAGAGGCCGTAGAGAAATTTGTGGACATGATAAGTGCCCTCGTCCACTTTTTTGACCGTGCGAATGAAGTTGATGCCACCGATGACCAGGTTGGTGACCCCGAGAAGAATGAAAACGATGCCCATCCCGGAAAAGCCTGCGCCCATCACGAGTCTAGTATGGAGCATGATGGAGAGCTGCTCCAGGAAAAAGTCGAATTTTTCGATCACGAAACCAAAGGCAATCAGGCCTATGCCGGTGCGTACCCAGGCGAGGAAGGTACGCTCGGCGGCCATGTAAACGCGCGGATCAATGATTTCTTTCTCAGCCACGGGAGATCCTTCTTGGATATATTCCAGGTCCGACATAAAACGAAATGTTACCACAAAAATCAGGGCGATGGCGGGCCAGCTCAGCCAGTAGAAAAGCTCGGTGAAAAAGTGGCCCAGGGCGGCGTAGTGGAGAGCCTTGAAGAGAATGGCCAGGCGTGCGGAAATCAGGCCGGTGCCGATCGACAGGAAGAGGAGTTTGAAATAACCCAGGTAGGTGCGTTCCAACGCCATGTAAAGCCGGGGTTCCTGTACCGTCGGCAGGTATTTCAGAAACATCATGGATGGGGGTGACCGTCCGCGCTTGAGCGTCTGCTGGTATGGAGTTGCGAGAGCTGGCAGTTTAACGGGAAACAAACCATGTGAGAAGGTGGGAAAATGGTTGACCCTGATGCCGTTGATTGGTATTTTGTCCCCTCTCTAGGTGAGCCCGCTCACCTTGGGGCGGTTAGCTCAGCGGTAGAGCACTGCCTTCACACGGCAGGGGTCGCAGGTTCAAACCCTGCACCGCCCACCAAATAAATCAAGTAGTTATATCACCTGCCCAGGGCCGGTTTTTTGTTGAGTGCATTGTTGAGTGCATTTTCTGAAAAAGCACGTTCCAAGGCGATGGATTGCGCGTCGGTTTGCAGGTGCGCGTAACGTTCTGTCATCTTGGTGGATGAGTGACCTAGGATACGGCTGATGGTGTACAGGTCTGCTCCTGATGCTAGCAAAATTGATGCGCAAGAGTGCCGTAGATCGTGAAAGTGCAAGTGTGGCAATCCGGCCTTCTCGCGGGCGCGACGAAATCCAGACTTAAGCCCTTCGGCGTTGATGGGGAGAGGGATGAATGGTAGCCAGAGGCGCATCGGTCCGATGATGGGTACGGTACGCGTTTTAAGCGTTTTAGTGTTCCCAGCGCGGATGGTGATCGTCGTTTCCCCTACGTCCTCGGCCTTGAGCTTCGTGATTTCGCCGCGACGGCAGCCGGTAAATAGAGCAATCCAAATCGCGGCAGCGACCGGATCGGATGCGTGGCTGGCGAGTTCGTTGACCTGCTCCAGCGTTAGGTAGATATGCCGCTCGTTGTGCTCCGGCAGGCGCTTGATCCTGGCACCGTAGTTCTCTGGGGTCAGTTCCTGTTCCCAGGCCAGCGTGAGGGCCTTCTTGAGCGCGCCCAGACTGCGGTTGATCGTCGCGGGCGCATAGGCTCCGGTCATGTCGCGGATAATCATCGCGGCGCATTTTGGGGCCTCTGAGGCGGTGTATTGGGCGAGCCAGGGGGTGATGCGGGCAGCATGGAATCGGGCGGTCTCCGGGCTACGCAGGTGCTCCAGATGCTTGAGGTACAAGGGCATGACAGCGGCAAGCGGTGGGTCGCCGGCACGCTCCGGCAGGGGGCTTGCCGATGTCAGTTCGGCTCGAAGTCTGGCTTCGACTTGCTTGGCGTCACGCGCAGACGACCCGGCTGGCAGGATGCGATGTAGGCGTCTGCCGTCAACTTGAACTTGGACATTTCGACGATCTTTGTTGTCGATCCAGATGGACACTGCCTATTCCTTTTTGACCACTCAAGCACTTCTGCCAAATTGTACCTTTTACCACGCTTGCCTACCGGGATAAATGGCATTCCGTCATGCTCCATCCGGCGAATCGTGGACTCACTAGTCTGTAGTTTGGCGCAAAGCTGCTGTCTAGTTAGGTGCATTGATCATCCACCGTCTAGTCCATGCCGTAGCGTTATCCCATGCGTCGATCAGCGCTGGTATAGCATCTTCCAGGGAGTACCCGTAGGCGATGGTGGCACCGATGGTCGTCTCGAGATCCACGTAAACGCTCCTTACGGACGTTTCCCCATTGGGCTGAAGCCCGGTTATGGGCAGCCTGGTGCCATTAAGCCGGATGAGTGTGCCAAGGCGCGAGGCATCCTTCTTTGCTGCCGCGATCATGACGGAACCTCATCCCAGAGTTGAACAGAGCGCCGCCAAGAGGGGGTATCACCACGCGCAGCTATGCTGACGCGGCCCGGCTCCCGAAACAGAAATGACCCTCTCGGCGCCCACAAGAGTATCCGGCAAAGCAGCAACTCAGAACGGCTCCGTTGCTCTGGGTCCTCCCTCGTGGTTATGAACAGGAGGGTGCGCTTCATCGGAGCACCACCTTCCGCACCGTGCCCGCGCGGGAGACCATGGCCATGAGGTCCACGATGGGTGTGGAGCGATCGAAGAGAAAGGCCAGCACGACGCCGTCGCAGTAGAGGACAAAGACCTTGGATTGACCTTGCGTAGCAGCCCGCGCATTGTGCGCCGCAACTGCAAATGCCCGCGAATGCGGATGATATGCAATGGATTCTTGCGAGAGTGATGGTGCCATAGCTGACGGTCCCCCATGTCGCCGCGCTGGGTGTGGGCGGCTGATGAGCCAAGTAAAGCACGCTTCACAACATAAGTCAAGCATGCTTTCCGATGACCGCGTTCTGCCGCGGGGACGGTGATTCTTGATAGAGGGGGTTGCCGACGGGGTCTGATTGTATATGCTGATGAGCAGGGTTTGTTATGAGCGCGGTGGGCGCATGGCCATTATATCCAATAAAATCAGAGGGAAATTAAAAGAGAAGCACGGTGTCCGCGAAGAAAAGTAATAGATATCAAGACTCATTTGCATGGTTGGTTTTTCGTCTGGTAAGCTCCTCAATTATTTCTTCATTTTTCCGTTTAGTTTCTTCAAGCTCTCGCATGACTTCATCCTGTTGACTGGACGTCAGGCGGTCGAAGATCCCCAGCATCGCCCGCTGCATAGGCGTTAGTCCCCGTCCGTCAAACGGCAAACCATCCGCGCCAGATTCTATTAACGTTGCCGCGTTAGGTGTCCCTAGCTCCTGGAGCATCGCACCCTCTCCCTGCATTACCCAGTCGGGATTGATGCCCAAATTCTTTCGGAGGGCAGTTAAGGCATCCCATGCCGGCTTCGTTCCACCGTTCTCCCACTGGTGGACAGCGGATTTACTCAATCCGCCCGCATGCTTCCCCAGTTCTGCCTGAGTCAGTCCCAGTCGCTTTCTGATTTCCTTGATGCGATCGCCGATGTCGTCCATGTGGTCAAGCATACTGACCGCCAGGGAAAGTGTCCTTGACTGAAATGGTGAAGACTGCTTTACTATTCATCATGAGCACCATCCGAACAAAACAGGAAGCGATACGGATCTTCGGCGGCACTATGAAAGCCGTTGGCGATGCGCTTGGGATCAGTCGCCAAGCCGTTTACCAGTGGCCCGAAGAGTTGCCCCAAGACACCTCCGATAGATTGGTCGGTGCGGCAATCCGTCTAAAGCTCTTGCCGCCGGGACTCCCTGACTCCCGGAGACGACATAATGGTGCCGCCTCCTCCCAGGCCCCAAAGCCTGAAAGGGAATCCGCATGAGCACATGCGGCACAATCACCCGCGCCGAACTCCGGCCCGACATCTTCGATCCCCCAGGCGAGAGCAGCGAGCAGGGGGCCGCATGAATACTTCATCATATGCTTCTTCTATGCCAGGAAACGAGGGCACCCGGATTGCGTTTTCAGCCGCGCGATCATTCCTGGCGCCCATTCGCAGGGCTGAGAAGGCTGGAAGAGACCATGCCGATTCCAATTGACGCACAAGAACTGGATTGTTCAGCACTTTCGTCCCCACCTGTACCGGCAGACATTGATCTGCGCTCCTATTGCTGGATGAAGCTGGACCTGAGCCGACTCCATTCCAGCGACTTCATTCACCTGGCCAGCAATGAGGAGTTCGGCGCAGCGGTAAAGCTATGGACCGAATCCATGCGACAGGTACCTGCTGGCAGTCTTCCCAACGATGACAAGATCCTGGCGTGCCTCGCTGGATATCGAGGTTCTCCCCGACGGTGGATGAAAGTCAAGACTATTGCACTGCATGGCTTCTCCCTTTGCTCCGATGGCCGCCTGTACCATCCCGTGCTTTCGGAAATGGTACTGGATGCCTGGGGCAACAAGACCCAACAGCCGACATCAAGCCCCTCGGACCCGCGCGCCAAGGATCGCGAGCGCCTTCGTCGCTGGCGGGCGGCACAGAAGGCCAGGCAGGAAAACGCTCAGTCTAACAGAACTGAGGAAGCACACTCTACCCAAGCCGATGAAACGATTGAAACGTTTCAAGGGCGTTTCACTGAAACGTTTCCTGAAACGGCTGAAACGTTTCATAGAAAAGAAGGAGAGGGAGAAAAGAGAGAGAGAAGAAACGTTGATAACGTTTCCGAAACGGCGGGTGAAACGTTTCAGGAAACGCCGCTCACAGAGCCCTCTCCACTGCCGACTGCAACCCGCGAAGGCACGTTGTGCAAGAAACTACGGGGGCTTGGCGTCCGTGCGGCCCCTCACATGGTTGTTGTGCAGGAGATGTGCGCACGCCATTCCGACGAACACATCCTGGCGGCGGCGGAGATCGCCCTGGAGAAAAAAGGCAGCGGCATCCACGTCGGTTACATCGCCGCGATGCTGAAAGACGCTGGGAAATCTTCAGGGAAAGGAGGAAAGAACCAGCCGGCAGCGGGGCCGCCCAACCGCTCGCTCCTGCCGCCCGTCGCTGTTGCCGAATCTCATTATGTCAGACTGTAGGAGAGCCGCCATGGAAAAGAAGTCCGATATCCACCATCAGCCATCCGTCCATGCGGGCGATGCTGCCAGGGATCTCCTTGCCAAATGGGGATTCGACCCTACCAATGAGGCGATCCTGCCCGACCGTCATCCCCAGTACCGCGAGTGCGCGCGCCACGGCCGCTATCCGATCTCCATGGTGGATGAGCGGGACGTCATCCGCTACCTGTCGCCGGTCTGTCCGGTGTGCGCGGCGGAGCATGCCTCCCGCCGGCTCATGGAGAGCGCGGCCATCCCCAGTCGCTACATCGACTGCGGCTTCGACAACTACGTGATCGAGGTCCCGGGTCAGCAGATAGCTCTCGATGTCTGCCGGGACTACGCAGATCATTTCGAAGAGCGCGCCCAAAAGGGATCCTGTCTCATCCTCTGCGGGAATCCCGGCACGGGCAAGAACCACCTGGCGTCTGCCATCGCCCACGTGGTGCTGGCCAAAGGGCACAGCGTGCTCCAGGTCACCGCCTACGACATCATTGCCCGGATCCGCCAGACCTGGCAGCGGGGAATCGGCAACAGCACGGAGCTGGAGGTCATCCGCGGGTTTGCGGAAGTGGGCCTGCTCATCATCGACGAGGTTGGGAAAACCTTCGGCAGCGATGGAGAGCGGGTGCATCTCTTCGAGGTGATCGATCACCGATATCGCGATCTAAAGCCGACCCTCATCCTGTCCAACGAGAATATGGAGGGCGTGGAGAAATGCCTGGGTCCGGCCGCCTTCGACCGGCTGTGTCAAAATGGCGGCCTGCTGCTCTTTGACTGGCAGAGCCATCGCCGGGGGAGGGGGTGCACATCCGACACGGCTCTCTGTCTGCGGGGTGAATCATGAACAGAAATCATGAGCAGCAACTGCTGATAGAGCCCCTCTCAGAAGGCCACCCGATGCTGAGCACGCATCCCGTCCGCTCCGCTTGCGCCCGAAGCGCGACCAGAGACATGGCATCCTACCTGATCGACCTTGGTCCATTCTTTTCAGAGCCAAAGCAGTTCCTGGAAGACCTGCGCGCGAGTGACTTCGCGCCGAAGGGATACGACTGCAGCGCACAGGTGGCCATCCGCCTCATGCGCTGGTCGCAAAGCATCCAGTTGACCCCCCGCCAAAATCACGTGATGAACCAGATCATCTCTGAGGCCATTCGGCGCGGAGCCACGATCATCGAATCCAAAATCAGGACGGCTGAATGGTCTATACCAGATCATCGCGACGATCATCACGATCTTGCCGTCACGGCGGCCACCAAGGCATTGCAACACTTTACGGAGAAGCACGACCTGGCCACGGTGCCGCACCCCAATATTGCGACATTCGTTGATGTGCATACCCGGTTTGCTTCCCGTGATGCCATGGAAGATTTCATTTATCGAAAACGGCTCGATGCGGAATCCGTGTTGCCCCACGAGCCGACGTTCTCAAAAGCATCGCTGGAAAGAGTCATTCGGCAGAGGCGATCGGAACTCAAGCATCTCTCCGGAGAAAAACGGCAGAAGAAAATGCGGGAGCTGGAAAGAATGGAAGCCACGCTGCATGGAGCGCGAACAGAGGTTCGCCTGGAATATGCGCTGGAAGAAAGGGGAGACCATGAGGCACGAGGCAGTAGCGAGCGACTTTCGCTGGAGGACCAGGTGTCCATCGCAGTCGGAGGTATCGACCTGGAAGAGGAAGACGCCAGTTATGAGATGCCCGCCGACCAGCGGGAGTTCCTGGATCTTCTGATTCAGGTGGGCAAGCAGCAAATCGCTGCAAGGCAGCTCATCCCTTACCTGGCCGAGGCCAGGGAATACCGCGCCATTCTCGGTCTTCTTCAGGTGCTGAAGAAAACTGACGAAATCAGCCTTGAAGCAGCATCGCTGCGTGAACTGCTGGGCAATCGAAACCTGGCCGATATTCGAAAGAAGGTCCTGCGCGTTGGCCGGGCCGACAACCGTGAAGTGGTCTCCCTTTTCGAGTCCTGCAAGGCATACCTTCGTGGGGAGAATGGTGAATGTGAGGTGCTGGCTGCACTGCAGGTGGCTTCCGTATGAGCGTACATCCGCCATTCCCCTGGCTGGGCGGCAAGGGGAAACTGGCTGACCAGATTCTTGCCCGGCTTCCCGAGCCGTCGCGGGAGCTGACCTATGTTGAACCGTTCTTTGGTGGCGGGGCGGTATTCTTTGCCCGTCGTCCCTCGGGCATCGAGGTCATCAACGACGCCAATGGTGAGATCGTGACCTTCTTCCGTGTGCTCCGAGACCGCACGGACGAACTGATCCGGTACCTGCAGAATACCCCCTACTCGCGCCAACTGTTTTATGAGTGGCGGGCCATTCCGGACCCGGCAAGCCTGTCAGACCTCGAACGCGCCGCCCGGTTTTTCTATATCGCCAGATCCGCGTTCGCCGCCGAGTCCACCCGCAAAAATCCGGCGTGGGCCTTTGCCAAGGTTTTTGACAATAAGGCTCGGTCCATGGCCGCCGTCATCGATTCGGAATTGCGATTGGTTCGGGATCGGCTGCGGTATGCGCTGATCGAGAACGATGATGCCATTGCGGTGGTCCGGAGATTCGACAGCCCATCGGCTGTCATCTACTGTGATCCGCCTTATCTCCAGGCTACGCGCAGAGACGGGCAGTATGCCGATGAGATGAGTGACCAGGACCATGAGAACCTGCTTCGGGTGCTCTGTGCATGTGATGCCTATGTCGCGATTTCTGGCTATCCCAGTGATTTATATTCGGATCATTTGGAGTCCGGGCAAGGATGGTCCTTTGTGGATTTTGCCCACTCCTGTCACGCGAACCGGTCAGGGCGAGCCGGTGAAGATATTGATCGAGATCGGACAGAAAGGATCTGGATGAATCCACGCCTTACGCAGTGGTATGAGCGGCACGCCCCGCGCCAGTGTTCCTTGTTGGATCTGTGTGCAGTGTGACCCACTCCCGATCTATACCGAGCGTCACCACAATCCAGGAGAAAAAACCATGGCAGGCGTGAATAAAGTGATCTTGTTGGGCCATCTGGGGCGAGATCCTGAGATGCGGTATATGCCCGATGGGACGGCGGTCGCCAATATGACCATCGCCACGTCGGAGTCCTACAAGGATCGGGACGGCAATCGCCAGGAGCGTACCGAGTGGCACCGCGTTGCACTCTTCGCGAGGACGGCGGAAGTCGCCGGCGAATACTTGCGTAAGGGAAGCCGGGCGTACATCGAGGGGCGTATCCGCACCAGAAAATGGACCGATAAGGACGGTCAGGAGCGGTATTCCACGGAGATCGTGGGCGACCGGCTTCAGTTGATCGGTGGGCGCCGCGACGGGGCCGACGGCGGCAATCCAGCGCCACAGCATGGTGGTGGGGGTGGCGGCGACATGGGTGCAGCGCCGATGGAGGAATTTGACGACGATATTCCCTTTATCACCAAGGCGGAAACCATCTGTCAACCACGCTGGCGGCTTCCGCGAGTGCGGTTCTGAGGGGGCGGAACTTGCTCAGACTCTGGCATTCAGGTGGTCCCGCCTGCGTAACCCCTGATCTGCCGGTCTTCAAGGAAGACCATTTCTATAGAGCCGATTCTTGCCCAGCACGGCGTAGGTATTACCGCTCGGATCTACCCTGAATCCCTCGCAGTGCCAGTACCGGTGGAGCAGGCCATCAAGACGCTGCTCCCGGAGGGTGGAAGTTCGTCAGGATGGCGCTAATCGCATTTTATATCTGCCGGAGAATCCCATACCGGCCCACTCATTCTGGCGGCGGCCGGCGAGATGTTTTATAAAGGTAGTACCAACAACAACTAACCAGGGGGCGCAATTTGAATCACTCGCACCTGCGATCGCCTAGGCACAATCCCTATATCTCGCGTTGGCTACGCGGGATTGTGGCTGAGTTTTATGGTGGTCGTGCTGGTGGTGGGGGCATGGCTCGCCTGGTCCGACTGGCAGTAAATTACTTCATAGTTGCGAGTCCTATGGCCAGATTTGCGCAGCACTGAAGGCAAGGAGAAAGGCAGGGGCGCTGTTGTGAGGCAGGGTCTAAAAAACTTGCGGAAATGAATTTCCACAAGCAGTTTGTTTGTCGACAACCATAAGGCTCAACGGTTGCAGTGCAGCGTTTGCAGTCATTCGAATTGCTGGGTCCGCAATTAAAGTTGCACATCATGGTAAGGAATAGACCTCATGATCGTCCAGTTAACTTGACACCATTGCAGTTCCTTGACTCAACAATTGTTATAACTAGGCGTCTTCGCCATCCGGATTCCACTTGCCTTTGTTGTGCTACAAGTACAACCGCCCCCTCAGCTGCATAAAAGCTTGCATCAGGGCATATTATAGCATAATCTTGTACGTATACGTTAATTGAAAAACTACTAACAAGGCGCAACGATATTTGGTTTTATTATTAGATTCGCCATTTCTTTGTCTACATAGAAGCCTTATTAAACGCTTAAGAAAAACAAGAATCCGATCGCAATTTACCAAAAAAGGTGCTTTCATGTCTACAACACGCAGATCAAGTGCTCACATAATTACTGGTGACGAGCCAAGCAATGCGCAAGTATTAAAAAGACTCACCTTGTTTTTTGATCGAATATATATTTCAGACATAAAAGATGAGGCCATCATAAATACAGATGAAGTGATCGAAAAATTCTCAACATCAACAGTACACTGGCAATCCAGAGGCCATTATCCGAGGGTGCAAGGATATGAAGAACTTTACAATAATTATTTAGATGGAGCAGAGAATGCCATAAGTCGTCAAATTATAAATAAAATTGAATCAAAGAACGTAAAAACAATAGATCCAGGAACGCATTGGTTATGCTACAGCTCTGCACTATCAAATCTTGATCTAATTAAATCAGCAGCAATCGATGCATCAGAATTAAAACCAGAGATTTCTATTAGAGATACAGTGGTGCAAGGGCTTGAGTTTTCAATGAATGGAGAAACATCAAAATATGCCATTCCCCATAAAGATCCTGTTGACATTCCAAATGTGCATGAGGACTGGAATTGGATCTCACGCCTACGTGTTGGAAGAGCACTAAAGGATATAAGAATAGCGCAAGCTATTAACGCAGCTCCGATTGCAACTGATAGAATAAATTCACGCATTGTTCTTGAATTAGCAAAAAATCAATCTTCATGCATCTACCCAGAATCATCAATGATTGATTTTGCTATAAACGCTGAGATTGTTGACAATGAAAAATTAGAGTCAATATTATTAAACGCATCATGGAAAGAGGTTTTGGCAATCAGAAAGCACATTCTTCCGCACGTCGATAAAACAAAAAAATACATAAGCAAAAAGACAAATATAATTTCTAACAACGCATATGCTAATATTGAAGATTATATAGAAGCATTGAAAACATTAAAAGAAGGCCTATCACAACTGCATGAGCAGGAAGCGGAGGCATGGGAAAGCCTAAGAATTGGCTCTATTTTGAAAGCCGGGGGTGTAGTTGGATCTGGCACCATCGGAACCATTGCAATCCCTTCAATCGTCACATTGCCAAACTTACTTGTTGGTTTGGTTTCACTAGGATTAGTCAGTGTTGGAGCCCTAACAACGGAAATACAAAGACTAATACCTGCAAGAAGGAAGGTTAGAGAACACCCCTTATTTTTTCTAGAAAAACTAAGCGCCCTTTAATACACTTTATCAAGGCATCTAGATTCTGCCATCTACCGCCGATCGTCAACGGCGGCAGAGCAGCGGAAGCGGTCATTCAATTGAGCCGACGCCACCGGCGGCAAGGGCCGAATTGCACGCGTAGGCTGTAGGGCGGGTTTTAGAGTCCTGCAGCCGCTCAAATGACTGATGTACCGATCCCACGAACGGCAACTCCCGGCCGTCAGGAAACCTTGGGTTCTGATTCCTTATTGATGGAAGCGAGAAGAGCTGCACAACAGCATTGCACCACCTGAAGTGAAACCGTAATTACTTTATGCGATGCTTCCAAGCTCTTTATTGTTGCGGCACAAAACGAAAAGTATTATCGCATTTGAAAGCCTATTAAATGATGTTATATAAGCAATAAATAGCATGCTGTATACAAATAAATCAAAGAAGAAGGCAATTTTGTAATTCAAATCAAAAGATATGTGATTTATTGAAGACGTTTGCGAGAGAATATTACCAGTAAGCACGGATGCTACCAACAATGCCAGAATAATAACTATTGTAGTTAATGAATACAGCCTAAGCATCCTAATAGATGATTCATATAAACTTTTTTTTGGGGATTTTATCTTTGCTGAAAAATAAGATAGATAAGGTCTAGAAGTTAACGACAAGACCTGATTATAGATATTTATATTTTCATTTGTTAGCTTGTATCCGGTCATCAAATTTATCAACGAGTCATCAATTATTTTCGAACACATTTCTTTTTGCTTGTCCGTAATAGTTATATTTTTTGTCTCTAATAACTTTTCTATAATATTTAAGTTTGTGTCAGATTTTGATATTTTTGCCCTATAGAATTTTCCAGAAGCGAGCATGTTTATTGTTGTAAATATTCCCACAATAAGAGTTAATGATATCAAAATGTAAATGTTTTTGACATTTATCAGATCAAGAATGCTGTTTACATCCATACGTTCTATTCCTCCTGGTTATCCTCATCGATGTTCTGCAACCCACCGCTGCACTGGTTTGCTTTAAATTCTGAAATAAGTTATATACAAAACGTCCGGAAGTAAACCTATCCCACGGTAACCAGCACTTAATTTTCCTCATCATAACTTCAACTCAAGATCGGCCCAACGACAGCTTCCTGAAGCCGATCAGGCCGCAATAACGATAGGGCAACGTTTGCTGCCGCTCGCATCTGTCATGCAGATATCTGGATAACGTCAGCGCATAATCGTTCCTGCAAATAAACAACATATAATTTTCACAATACCACCATACTCAAATCGACTTCACTTCCAATAAAGTAACCGATCTAAAGACATTTGTTTCCCAAAACTATAGATGATGCCCGGTACAATCTATTCCAAATATCCTGAGGTTCTCGATAGTGGGAGTAACAGCCAATATCTCTTTGGCGTTGTTTTCCATGAATTCGAGAAGCTCTGGGTAGCTGGCTCGCCCTTTTCCGGGCAGTTGCCATGTGCGCTCCTTCAGTAGGAAAAGGACAAGGATTCCATGTCGACTATTGAGCCCACCCAAGTATTGGCCAACAAGCTGGTCCCGGAGAGCCTCTATGAGCTCGTTTGCAGTATAACGACGTGCATCAAGTGGCTTGATTTCAATGCAGACTTTTCCTACATGGTGATGCAGATGAATGTCAGGTTCCTTCTGCATATCGACCTCGTCCTCGCGCGAAACTCCAAACCGCCTTCCTGGAGTATCCAGTAGCCTCGCCGCCAGCCAAATCTGTAACTTGCGCTCCTCCATTCCCTCGAGGAAAAGCTCCCTCTCACTGTATGGGCCGCATTCGACGCCCTGTCTTATGGTTTCCAGTCGGCCCAGAGCCAACTGAAATAGATCGGCTTCTGAATGCGGGTCGTGACAATAAATGTCACCCAGTGCAGGAATGTTTTTCGGGAGCAGCGTGGCGGCCTTTTCCGCGTTATCCACGTCGTGCTCCTCCATCAAAGTGTGGAGCGATCGGCCCAAAGGAGTGCCTCGGTATTCTGTTGTCAGCCGGGCAAGCGAATCGTGGGCGGCCGCGCCCGGAATCGCTCGGATACGGTGTGGGATGCCATCTCGAATCCCTTGGGCGAACTCCCGCACCCCGGGCGTGTAAGCCACCCCAGATGGGCGTTGCAAGTCATTCTTCCGCAAGATATGGGACTCGAAAAATTCATACATCTCAGTTAACAAGAGAACAGATTCATCTGTAGGTGCTATTAATTCATAATGCAGGAAGGCTGGCATAAATGGCCAAGGATTCTCGGAGTGCAATCCGCTACCCACTTCAACTGCGGCATCTTCCGATTTGTTCCCAAACAACTGCCAAAGCTCTTTGAACGATGCCCACGCCCCCTTGGGGTCGAACTTTAACCAGAAAGAGAGCCACGCGCCGACTTGCCCCCAACGTCCCGCCTGCGCAGCAGGCCGTAGAATGGCCTCAATTTTGCGGGTCAGATAATCAGAGTCAAGCTCCCCCACGGAGAAAAGGATTTCCAGAACTGTGCGAAGGTGTGGCCACATCGCCCCCAGATTTGTCTGTTTTTCAAGGGGCTCACGCAAGTAAGAGGCAACTCTACTTTTCAGAACGGTCGGTCCGTGGACAAGAATGTTCACTCCCTTAGCGTAATACTCATCACCCAATGGAGCTGAGAGGTCCATCTCAATGGCAGGCCAGATGGTATCAGCCACTTCCTGGGGGAAAGCATTGGCCAGTTCCTCGAACCAGAGCGGTGCTCCGTTCTCCCAGAGGGCATAGCGTGCTAGATGTTTGATTTCGAGTGGGGAGGCACTATGTACCTCGAACCCTGCCACCACATCCAAGGCGATGCCGCTGAGTCCGGCTATCACCGCATTGGGTATGGCATTTGGTTTCCCGTCCCGTGGCAAGGGCGGTTCCACGAGCCGCCAATACTGCTTCAGCCCAGTCGCGGTCGCTTCGGCAATCTCAGGGCCAAACTCGTCGGCTACCACTCCGAGATTGGTGATGCCCAGCTTACCACCGGACGAATGGTCGAGCATGCGGTGCACTACAAACCATAGAGTTCTGCTGTCTCTGCCGCTACGAATAGCTTCCAGACTTCTCTCCATCTGGAGCCGCGCATCAGCGCTTTCTCGCTGTTTTGCCGTATCTCTAGCAACGTTCGAGACATGAATTTCCCTCTCGATACGGGAATTCTGACGATGGCTACGGACAACCTGAAACCAAGTTTCGGACCGTAGTTCTGTATCGCAAGAACGAATAGCTGCCCGCAGTAGGGCTCGCCGCTCTGGTGGACTAAGGGGGATAGTAATGGCTATAAGGAGACTGAAAGCAACCTGTCGCCTGTGCTCCGTTGCATTGGAATCAGCGGCGAGTTCCTGAACCCAGGAGAGGTTATTTGAGCTTAGTCTTGCGATGGCCTTTGGCCATCTTCCAGCCACCCGGTAAGGGGCTGATTGTGGATCAGTCTCCGCAATAGTTAAGGCTAAGGCGCGGCGGAATCTGGTTTTATCGGCCAAGGCATCGGCGGCCCGGTCTATTGCGTCGGCGTCCAACATACCAGAGCGCTGGATACGCTCCATGTATACCGCAGCACGGTGAAAAACTTCAGGAGGCTCCTCATCCCCGGAAGGGAGGGCCGCCAGAAAGACCTCCGGCAGCAGAATGGCCAGCCAACTCTGCTCTCCGCCTTGTTGGGCAACATTGTGAGTTGGGACGGCTTGCGCTTCCCCGGTGGAAATATCGTTATGTCCCTCCAGGAGCGCCAGTAGGCTATCCAGAATCCTGATTGCAATTGGTTGGCTGCATACGGGCAGCAGTTTTTCCTTAACACATTGGGTAAGGGTACCCTTCAGATGGCTTGGTTCTGGGGCTGCAGCGCCCAGAATCTCTACCAGCTCTTCTGGCGTGAGATACTTGGGGAAACACGCTATGCAGGCAGTGGCCCGCATCCTGTTGCTGACGAGCCTGCTTTCCAGAAGGTCCCGACGTACGGCCGCCAGTTGTTCAGGGGTTGAAACATCCACAAGCGCCGCAAGTGCTATTTCCCGGACTTCGCGCGGCATGCCCTCGTCAGCGTACAGCCGGTAGACTGAATCTGCGGAACCAGTCAGCCCGGCAGACCGGACGATGGCCAAGAGATGGAGGAGAACCTCATGGGAATCTTCATTATTCTGCAGGAGCTGGTTGATGACGGCGGAGCCAGCACGCCTTCCTATCCGCCCAAAGACTCCGGGGTCATTGGGCCAGCCGAAAACGGCTCCATGCCGTACCTTGTGGAAGTATTTCTCCAGAGCGGCGGCAACATCTTCTTCGCTCCAAGCTTCGGCGTCGCCCGATTGGAAAAGAATCTCGGGGCATTCCCGAATGACGAACTCTCTCACCTCATGGCGCATGCTCGCAAGCCAGCCGAGCACCGACCTCCTGGATCGGACGCACACTGGATAACCGTAGAGCTCCTGGATAAATAGCCGCTTGATAATCTCGAACGGCAGGCCTCTAACCATACGCTGACAAAGCCAGTTTGCAGTCAAATATTCCCGAACCGATCGGTGATGAAATCGCACACGACCGTAACTGGCCTCGTCAAAGACCGCCGTGCTGAGGAGGGTGTTTACCGCGCCCGATCTCCAATCTGCCAACATTTCGGTGGCGATCACCCAATTGGTGGAGGCGCCCGCAGCACCCCCGCTCCCTGCAGTGGCAATGAATGGTCGGCCTGACAGCGTACAGACGGCCGCCAGCAATTCGGCGCCATTGAGCAGGCTGGCAGGCGATAAATCCCAGTCCGACCTCTCATGATTCGGATTGGTTTCGTGCAGCCTCTGCCAGATGGACGTTTCCATCATTTCGGTCAGGCTCCCAAACCGGCCGTAGGGTTTCCAAAAATCCGTCATCCATTTCAGATCCAGGGGCCGACTGGCCATGAACTCGTAACCACCGATTTCTACGCTCTGCCAGAAGGTATCGACATCTCCGACCCCGAAATCCATGGCCAGTCGCTTGGCTTCGGCAGAAGAAAGGGGGTCGAGAGTAAATTCAGCGGGGCGGATTTCCTCACTGCCATCGATTTGTCGCTGAATAGTGTCGCAAACAACCTGTTGGACGATGCTCTTTACGCCCGGCGTATACCAGTCAGTAATACGGCTCGACAGAATAAAACGGGCTCTTCCAAGCCCCGACCTCAGTTGGCGAACAATGTTACGGAGAGCCGAATCCAGGTCCTTATGTGCCTGAAGGCGCGCTTCATCAACAGCATCGAGAAAGAAGTACCCCGGCTCATTGCTCGCGAGCCAGGTTTCTAAGTTGGATGGGCTCTCGGCCAATAGCTCATTAAGTAAGGCCTTGTCCAAGGCGGCATTGAGAGGTACAAAGAAAGCTGCCTGCCCCTCCTGCGTAAGGCGGTTGGCACGGTCTCGGAACTCCGTGGTCTTGCCGATGCCAGCCTCGCCCAGTACGACTACAACCTGGTGTTCAAGCAGATCTTCCCACATCCTGTGCTCGTTAGAGAGGTTACGGAATGCCTGGTAAATCTCGTAATCATAGTCCACCGCATCATCCGATATTTCCTTTGCCACGGAGAAGGTACGGTGTAATTGAAGATACGACTGAGACATTGGGAATCAACGCGAAAGAGGCAAAATGGCACACTGCCTATGCTATTGCTTTTTGATTCCATGAGATAGTGCTAAGTCTGTTTTTCTAGCCGAGCACCTTCAGAGATACCCCAGCCCCACTCTTCTGGCACCCTCTCAGCGTGAATGACCGCAATCAGTCTATTGCTGCCGATCAGCCTATAGAACGCTGAGTCACTTTTGAGTCTCGCCTACCAGCCGTGCACTCTTCAGGTCGTAGACCACATCAGTAATGGATCCATCCCGAATGCGCTGAACCGCTTCGTCAATCACGTGGAGTGGCACCAAAAACCACTCCCTTGGTTTGACCGGATGTCCGAAGCGATCTTCGATGGTCAAATCAATCTGTGCTGCGCCGAATAAGCGATGGAAGATGTTTTCTAGCCTTGTGCGATTCAGGTTGTGGAGCTTGTAGGTGGCAACCACCTCTACGTCGGCTAGCAGATATGTGGCATCCTTTTCTGCGCCTGCGATACGAGTCTCCACCTTGCCGCCGGTCACGCCGATTTTGTGAATCAACTCGCGGTGCTCGACAACGAATGGATGACTGGACAGGCTGCGCAGCACGTAGATGGTTCCGGTTTCGATGTCGTCTGGCTCAGGCGCATCGCCAAACAGCGGCCCTATGCCTGAGTCGCTCAGGCGACGGCCGGTGTCATCCTTGTAGAGTGCCCTTTGTAGCGAGCGGCGCAGTAAGTTGCTTTCTGTGCTATTGGCATAGATGACGCGAAGACGTGCGTCGCTTTCGCCGTTCGGCGCCTTGATGGTTTCGCCAATTTCTGCCACGTAGGCAAGCTGCCCGCCGAGAATGAAGTAGTCCCCGCTGGTAATGCTGGCATTTCGTCCAAAGCGCTGCGCCATGCGATAACCTGACTTCAAATCTCGTTCTGCCTGCTCGAACAGCGGTTGGAACTGATCAAAATCCGGGCACGACGTGCGTTCGGCCACTTCCTCCGCCGCACGCTTTTCAACATGAGAACGCACATGGCGCAGCACGGTGACGTCATTCTGATCCGTGAGACCATCACCGATGCCCAGCTCCGCCAGCAAGGTGTCTTCGTCCATCGCATCCACATCGACCGAAGCCGCTGCTGCGCCAGACAATAGCCCCGGTGTATCCAACCCGGCCAGGAGCGTTTGCGCTTCCGGCAACTTGCGTATCTGGTCCAAACGCACGGCATACAGGCGTTCAAAGATGTCACGACCCTCGCCATGCAGCGGGGCGCGGCCATGCGCTTGATGGAAGCGCAGGATGTCCTCGAAGCCCGCGATGATGCGTTCCTCGCGCGGGGTTCGGCTGGAGGCCTTCATTGGGGCGACTTCTACCCCCAGCGCATCCAGCAGCTCATCATCGTTCATGTCAGCCATTGCTGGATTCCCCCTGCGCTTGCGCCGCCTTGGCCTGTGCACGGTAACGTGCCAGCGCAGCCACGCCTTCGGCCATGCGCTTTTCCCATGCATCGGCGGAGTGGATGTTCGGCAGGCGGCCGCGTTCATTCTTGAACAGCAGGGCGCGTTTTGCCAGCTCGCGAGCTTCATCTTCGGGAATGCTGAGCTTCTTGGCGGCAATGCTGGCCTGAACCTGGCGCAGCGATTTCTCATCCATCGCTTTTGCCAGCACCGCGTAGGCGGCGTCGAAGGGGTTGATGCGGTCGATCAGGTCAATGTCCAGGTCGCGCACGTTGACGAACTTGCGCACTCCATCCAGCAAGGCCGTATTGCCTTGAGTTGCACCTTCGGCATCGGCCTGGGCCAACGCCAACTTGGCCTGTTGGGTGATGTTCATGGCAGCGATGGCATGTTGACGAATGGCCTCCTGATCGGCCTCGTTCAATTCCGGGTAACGCTCGCGCACGATTTTGCCCATATGCAACAGGGTGAGTTCTTCAGGCAAGGTGTTTTCCTGGTCGAACAGGCCGCGCTCCAGCACCGTCTTGTCCTGCAGGAAACTGGTGACGACTTCGTTCAAGTCTTCTTTACAGATGCGGGTGGCTTCAGGGGTTTCCGGCGTGGCCAGTCCGTTGATCTCGACGTGGTACTGACCGGTGCCTTCATTCACCCCCACGTTGGTGCGGCCTGGCTGATAGCCGTCGGGCCCATAGTCAAAGCCCTCCTTCGGCCCCATGTCCTTCGGGGTGAACTCGTAGCGTGGTGCAAGAACCTGTTCCATCAGCAGACTGGCGGAAATGGCCTTGAGCAGATCGTTCACCGCCTCGGCCACAGCGGCTTGTTCGGCTGCGGGTTCGGCAATCAGATTGGTGAAGCGCGCCCGTTCCTTGCCCTCGGCATCGCGGGTGGCGCGGCCAATGATCTGCACGATTTCGGTCAGGCTGCTGCGGTAGCCGATGGTCAGTGCATGTTCACACCAGATCCAGTCGAACCCTTCTTTCGCCATGCCCAGCGCGATGATGACGTCCACATGGTCGCGGTTGTCCTTCTGCGCCGGGTCTTTCAGTGCCGCCAGCACGCGGGAACGCCTGGCCGGGTCGCTGTCGTCCACAAGGTCCGCCACCTTCAGCGTGCTGCCGTTCGTGGTTTGTATCTGGTGGAAGCCGGTGGCCGGGTCGATGCCCTTCCATTCGCCCAGCGCCTGCATGATCTCATTCACTTCGCGCTCTTTGTCTTGCAGGCTCTCGCGCGAGTTGACGTTGGGGATATGAACGATGGTTTTTAGTGCCGGGTCCAGCACCTTCGCAACGGCGTCCACGTACCGGCCCGTATAGAAGAAGTAGCCGATGTCCAGCGACTTGAGCCAGCTGTAGCCATTGAGCTGCTCGTAGTAGGTGTAGGTGATCGTTTCGAACCGGGCTTCATCCGCCGGGGTCAGCACCGCTTCGCTGTCGCCACGAAAGTAGGAGCCGGTCATAGCCACCAGATGCACCTTATCGCGGGCGATGAAGGCACCGAGCTGACTGCCCAGCTTGTTGTCCGGGTTGCTGGAAACGTGATGGAACTCGTCGATGGCAATCAGGCGGTTGTCGAATGCATCAATGCCCAACTCTTCCACCGCGAAGCGGAAGGTGGCGTGGGTGCAGACCAGCGTCTGGTCGGAGCTTGCCAGGAACTTCCGCACCGCGTCCACCTTGGACTTGGCCGCGCGTGGCTCGTCCACGCCGGGCGCGTTGCACAGGTTCCACTGTGGGGCCACCCGCCAATCCCAAGAGAAGCCGTACTGGCTCAGGGGTTCATCGGCAAAGCTGCCGCCGATGGAGCGCTCGGGCACCACGATGATGGCCTGCTGCAAACCCTGGTTGTTGAGCTTGTCCAGGGCAATGAACATCAGCGCGCGGGATTTGCCCGATGCCGGGGGCGATTTGATCAGCAGGTATTGCTCGCCGCGCTTGGCGTAAGCGCGCTCCTGCATGGCGCGCATGCCCAGCACGTTGGCCTTGCTGGAGGCACCCGTACGCGCCGTGGTGATGGATACCGATGGCACGGTGTAGGTGTTGGTGGGGTTGGTCGTTGCGTTCATGGCTTCCGTCGTCGTGGTGCAAAGTGTGTGGATCTGGCGATCAAAACTGGATCAAAACTTTCCAGGGTCACCGTTTTCTCATAACTTATTGTCATATAGTTGTTTTTATGCTTCGCACCCGGTTACAGCCGCGTTTCCGGCGGGCGAAATCAAAACCTGATCAAAACTTTCCAAGCCCCTTCTCCTCCTATGCCCAGAACGGGACATAGCCCGCCCACATCACCCTGCACCAGATGTCGGCTGTAAGCTTGTCGAAAATGCCCTTGCGGTTGTCCGGCAACGGTTGGCCAGTCAGGTCAAAGTAGGTGGCGTAATCCAGCCGCGCCAGCACCTCATCGCCGCTCAGAAATTGCGCCGCGATGCCCGTTTCCCAGGCATAGGGCTGCAATTTCGCCCACAGGGCTTTCAAGCGTTCCGGGTGATCCGAAAGCCGGGGGGTGGCACTGCCGATGCGGATAAAAGCCTGCCGCTCAAATTCCACCGGGCTGCCGGCGGCTGCCGGAATCTCCAGCATGCCCAGCCGTATGCCGTGGTAATCGACAAGCTTGAAGTTGAAAGCAATGGCCGGTTGCAGGCGCTGCGCCAACCACATATCCAGCGGCTGGCCTTGCTGCAACTGACCGGAAGGCTCGAATGTGGTGCTGATGGCCGCGTGATCGCCATCACGCACGCACCACAACACATAGGCAAACGGCTGATCAGCGAGCCGCGCCGCATTGGACAGAGCCGAGATCAACTTGCCGATCATCTGCGCATCAGCATTGTTCTTTTTGAACTCCACCCACGAGGTCTCTGCCGGACGCTGAAGCAGGTCGTCGATCAGGGCCAGCGTGCGTTGCTCGCTCAACTAGCTTTCCCCTTGGTTGCTTTGGCAGCAGGCTTGGCTTTGGCCGCTGCCGCCGTCATTTTCGTATACAGCTCAAACAGTCTTTCCAGCCGCTCGGTGTCGTTCTTGAAGCGGCGGCCGATGTAGATGCGCTCCAGCACCTCGTCGTTGCGCTCGTGGGCGTGGCGCAGATTCTCCGGCATGTTATTAGGGTCGTACAGGTCGGCGATGGTGGCGGGGAAATGGACTTCGCGTGCGAGCAGGATGTTTTCCGCGCAGGTGGTCAGGTCGGCTTTGTTTTGCTCGGTGAGCAGTGGCACGGGGAAGGTATTCCAGCCGAGGGTGTTGGAATAAGAAAAACGCATTTCAAGACGCACACAGACTGTGCCAATCCAGACCCAGTGCAGACGCGAGGCGATGAGGGCGAGGTTCCAGAGAGGGGCATCGTAAATAGCGTAACATTTGTTGGAGATGATCGTATTGCTCGGCAGCAAGCCACAAGGCAAATAATCGCGATTTTCGGAACTGATTGCTCCGAGGACCAACGTATGAACCTTCGCAGTTGACTGGATTTGCCGAAAGCGATGAGGGAAGGCGGCGGCTGGTCGAGTCTCGGCCGCCTTGCTATCGGACCGCATCTTGGCTACAGCCTCAATGCGTCGCTTTAACTCTGGAATAGCTTCAGCGTCTTCACGTTCTTCGTCCTCTATCCACAGGCAATAACGCTGCTCACCCTGAATAAACTCTTGAGCACCAACAAAACGCTTAACAAAGCGGTCAGCACTTGGGGATTCCCGCAATAATTTCTCGCGTTCGTCGGACGAAAGAAGCAGATTGCCGCCATCAGTCGGTTTGTTTCCCCACTCCATTAAGCCTCGGATATCGTATGACTTAGATATTGGCGAAACAATGACATCAACCCCACTAACGAGGTAGGCATTGATGAAATCAGTTTGCTTTTCGATAGTTGCGCCATCTTCAGACATGGAAAACAAGCGCTTCGCCTTCCCATTCTGTTTAGCAATCGCAACAATCACTACCGTTACCCCCGCGTTGTGATTTGCCAAATTCGCCCACTTGAACGAGGTGTGCGCAAACGTAATCTGGTTGCCGGTGCCAAAAATCAACGGCCAAAGAATCGGCACCTGTGAACCCTGACAAATGGAATTGGTGGACACGAATGCGGCGGCGGCATTGGTCTTGGTGCCGTAATCGGCGGCCTTCATGAACCAACCCGCCACATAATCCAGCGATTTCCAGTTCTTGGTGCGCTTGGCGAAGATGGCCTGCAAATCCGCCTTCTGCTCGTCCGTCTGCCAAGTGGAGCCGAGATACGGCGGATTTCCACAGATATAGGTCTCCCCGCCTTCGTTTGCAAAGTCCATTTCTGTCTGGTCCAGCGGCGTGCTAAACAAATCATTTGCGACCAGCTTCACTCCCGTCCAGGTAGGCGGGCAGACACTCAACCAGTCCAGCCGCAGCGCATTGCCGCAGACGATCCAGTTCTGCGCATCCAGCGGTAGAAACTCCGCCAGCGCATCCTTCTGTCCGCGATACAGCACATCGCACTGGAACTCGGCGATGATGAGCGCCAGACGGGCAATCTCCGCCGGAAAATCGCGTAACTCAATGCCCCGGAAGTTGGTCAACGGAATTTCACTGCCAAGTTGCGTTTTACCCAGGCGGCGATTGATTTCCGCCTCGATTCCGCGCATTTGCTTGTAGGCGATAACCAGAAAGTTGCCGGAACCGCAGGCCGGGTCGAACACGCGGATGCGCGCCATGCGTTTGCGCAGGTTCAGCAACTTACGCTCGTTATCGCCCGCTTCGGTCAACTGGGCGCGCAAATCATCCAGAAACAGCGGATTCAGCACCTTGAGGATATTGGGCACGCTGGTGTAGTGCATGCCCAACGCGCCGCGCTCTTCGTCATCGGCCACGGCCTGGATCATGCTGCCGAAGATATCGGGGTTGATTTGTTTCCAGTTCAGGCCACCGGCATGCAGCAGGTAGGTACGTGCCATGTGGGTGAAGCGCGGCACCTCGGTACTGCCGGAAAAGAGGCCACCATTCACGTAGGGAAACTGATTTGCCCAAACCGGCAAGCGAGGCCGGGCGTTTACGCGCTCGTCGGTTTTAATGTTCATGGCACGGAAGATGGTTTCCATCACCTCATGGGTATTGGCACCATCTCTCTCGCTCATTTGTTCTACCGTGCGCGTGAAAAGCCCCTCGTCATTGAAGATGTCGGTGTCTTCGGCAAAAAAACAGAACACCAGCCTGGCCATGAAGTGGTTCATGTCGTGGCGGCGCTCGCTCGAGGCCCAGTCCGGGTTTTCGCTCAGTAGCTCGACGTACAGTTTGTTCAGTTTGCTGGTGGCACGCACATCAATGGGGTTGTCCTTGATCTCCTTGATAGTGGAGATTCCAGCCAGCGGCAGTAAGAAGCCGAAGTGGTTGGGGAGGTCCGAATAGGCGCAGGCGATGGTTTCGCCACTCAGCAGTTCTTCGGCCTCCAGGGTCAGCCCGTCGGTGGCGAGGATGAACTTGGCTTTGGCCTTGGCGGTGGCCGGGCTGGCGCGTAATGCCTTGAGGGTTTGGCCCACGTTGCCTTCTACGCATACGGCGATATGGATGTTGTTGCGCTGGAGTACGCCGCCGGGCACGTCCGAGGAGTTATTGTTGCCCGTACGCAGGCGCTTGAGGGCCGTGTCCTTATTGCCGAAAGCGGCCAGGAACGCGAACGGGAACTCCGCCGCATCGAATGGCTGAAAGGCGAGGTCTGATATGGCTGCTTCGATTTCTACTGCATTCATGGGGTATCTTGCCTATTGGAGTTTTCTTTTCCCATGGGCCTCAGACCCTGCTACCTAATAACATACTGAATCGCCCCACATCACGCAGCAAGCACCAGAACAGACCGCCAAGAGACCTTCCAGTAGCAGCTTGCGCAAACTGACCGAGGCATTGTCCGTATTGCTCAGGAAGGTGTTTTTAATGACCACTCCGCCCCGGCCACCAGCCTTCAGCATGCGGATAAAGTGCTGCAGAAATAGAAACGCCATCTCGCCGGTTTTGTGGAGGATGTCATCGATATTCTTGAAGGCCTGCTCGAACATGCGTCTCTCTTGCGGTCGGTAGTTGTTATATATCTGGCTTGAATATAAGGCATTGGAGGCACGGCGGGAAGGAGCGCGGCGTGGGACTGAACTGCCTTCTATTCGGATGACGTCGGCGAGTACGCGCAGCCAAGTTCGGTAGCCAGAGCCATGAGACGTCTGTCGCGGGACCATAAATTGGCCTGCACGAGCATGGCGGAGGCTAGGATGCTCGCGTCAATATAGCCTATACCGCGTCCCATCAGGCTATGACGCCCAATAAAAAACAGGGTTTCTTCTGGAGAGGTGGCGGTGCATCGGGGTAAGCCTGAGAGCAGATATAAGGTCTGCTGCCGATTTTTGAGATTCCCGCAAGCGATTTCTCCGATGATGAAATCGTGCGTTTGCACCATGGCATGATCAAGCAGAGTAGAGAGGTGTGCATCTCCAGAGCGGAAATGGTCGATCCAGACGGAGGTATCGACCAGAATCAAGCGGCAGGCTCTCGTCTGCGAGGAATGTTCTGTAATTGCGGTTCTGTTCCACCCAAGCGAGCGAGGCGACGGGCACTTTCCCGTTCAATCAAAGCACGCAGGGCCTCTTTTAAGAGGGCGCCACGGTCTTCTACGCCACAGAGCGTTTTGGCTTGGGCCAGGAGCTCATCATCCAGGTTGATTGTCGTTCGCATAAGATGGACCTCACCATGGCATCATATGATGTTATTTTAGATGTTTGGTGTTGGTTTGTCATGGGCTCGGTGCGCATATTCGGACGATGCTTTCTATGTTGTGTAGCGACAGCCGTTGGTCGCAGCGCCGACCGATCCGGCTTTCAGCCGTAACCTGAGGCCGCCGTCTTTTAGCCAATGGAGTATTCACTAGAGAGGGGAGGGGAGTGGAACGGAACGCAAGATAAAGAAGGGGGTAACGTGCAGGCATCCTGCGCAATATCAACGCGTTGGCAACGCTCCTCGCTGGATCAAAGCACTGACCAAGTTCGGCTTCATCACCTCCGCCACCACCGGGAGCGTTCTTTACAGCAGTAAGAGCACCGCCACCGCCGGGTGCACCGCCACCTCCGCCACCACCAGGAGGGCCTCCTGAATTTTTTGGCGGACCCCCTCCAGGGCCTCCGGGTGGACCACCTCCGCCACCATGAACTCTGCCGCTCCGATTCCCCCGATGAGTCGGAGCATTCTGTTAAGCCGCGCACGAAACGGCGTCGGCTTGGACGGATTGTTAATGTGAAAGAGACGGGGTTACGGGCACATAAGCTCCTGGCCTGTGAGGGCCATTTTACGGGATCTGAAAACGGCTATGCAGGATCGGGCAGGATCCGAACTTGACCAGCTTAGGATGACGAAGCCATTCTAACAGATACAGGTGGAAAGCGTCTGGGGCACGCAGTTCCCAGATGAACCCTGCGGGAAGCTATGCATTCCTCTCTGCTGCGTATTTCCGTCTGCCCCGGTGAAAGGCCGCACACCCCGCCAAGGGGCTGTCTGTAAGATTTGCCAGTCCCCGCCAACATGCTAAATTGCAGCCATGACTAATGTTCACCCATTTCCCAAAGACCGCAGCGGCAAATCTACAAAAGCCAATCGCAAGGAACGCGGCCTTGCAGGCGGCTACCCCGCATTTCATCTGCCGGATATACATAACGAGCCTGTGGATGTACTCATGGCGGTTATTCAGGCTGGTGGCCTGTATCTTACCCCCACGGCGGAACGCCCTGCCGATGACCTGCCAACGACCCACCTGCTGCGCACTATCGACGGCCTCAATGCGCTGACGGACGCGGCCAACGTGCTCATTGATTACGCCATGCGTCATCCAGCGGAATTTCCCCAGGAAGATGTGGACAGTCTGGCCCGGCGAGGCGAACAGGCCCACAAAGTGATGCACAAGCTCGATGAGATGCTGCCGTCGGACGATTTCATCATGACCATAGACAGCTACGGTCCTGACCTGATGGCGGAGTACGCCACCAACGCGGCCATCATTGTTGTCAGTGCCTTTGCCCTGGATATCATGGCGCACTACGACGAATCGTTCATCCAGACCGGCAAGGACAAGCGCAAAGCCATGTTCAGAGATTTTCAGGGGGCCTATCAGGAAGCCCAGGATGAATGCCTGTCCCGTTCAGAAGGGCATGAATTTCTGATCAAAGAATTGACATCGGCGCAACGTGCCCTAAAAAAGCTACTGAAGGAACCATGACTATTACCAAGAAAGATCTGGCAAATCATTTGTGGGAAGTGGGCGGTTGGACCCATCCGCAAGCCGAGCAATTTGTGGATGCCTTCTTTGAACACATGCGTGCCGCTATCATCACAGAGTCGGAACTCAAGTTATCGGGATTCGGTAGATTTACCGTGCGGGCTAAATCGTCGCGCCCTGGCCGCAATCCCAAAACCGGACAACCATACGAAATCAAAGCCCGTCGAGTGGTGACATTCAGCGCAAGTGCTCTGTTGCGCGCGAAATCTAATCAGATTTTTCCGTATTCTCGGCGTCTACGCCATAAAACCCCTCAGTAGCCGCTTGCGGATTGGAATGGCATTCCTTAAAGTAAGGCGCACCCTTTCCTTTTGTTGAGGTCAATCATGAATAAATTAGAATTCGTCGCTGCCCTGGCGCAACATGGGGCCATGTCCAAGGTCGACGCCGAAAAAATGTTTCAGGTCTTCCGGCATACGCTGGAAACAGAGTTGCCGACAGCCGGGAAGATCGTCTTTCCGGGTTTCTGCACGTTTGAGGTTGCAGAAAAGCCAGCCCGTAAGGGTCGTAATCCGGCGACAGGCCAGGAAATCGACATTCCCGCGAAGAAGAGCATCAAGTTCAAGGCGGGGAAAGAATTTGCGGATAAAGTGAATAGCTAAAGGATCTCATCATGGAAGCAACCAAAAAGTATGTTCGTCGTACTGCCGAGCAACGTCTGGCGGATTTGGAAAAGCAGCAAGCCGAAATTCTGGACCGTCAGCGTGCCGCGCTTGCCAAGATTGAGGAAGAAAAGAAAAAACTGATGCAATCCCCGTCCAGCCGCAAGAAAAATCTGGAACAAGAAAAACGCTTTGCGCGCGCTGCATCGACTCTCGCACCAGATTGGGATTTCCGGCATTACATAGCGGCCATTGAGAAGGTGCTGGCAGATTCCGCTGATGCAGCCGACCTCTCGGTGCGTGGTGAAGCTTTGCTGGCAGAGCATGGTAAGGGTAAGCGTGGACGGCGGCCCAAGAACGGATAGGTCCGACTATGACGGTTACCAGACAGGAATTGATGGATTACCTGGTGGATACCTTCGGTTTCAGCCATAAGGGATGCGCGGAATTGGTTGCCAGTTTTTTCTCAAGACCGGGGCGCAACCCCGGAACTGGCGTGCCATGTGAAATTACTGCGTGTCGCGTGGTCACTTTCAAGGCCCGCCCCAAATTGCGGCAACGATGTAACCCACACGTTCAGGATGCGGAAGCATAGGTGGACCATGGGTCAAAAGTCATTATACCGGACATCAACGGCTGTCCCAGTAGACAGATCGTTCGTGTGATTGGCCCCGTGTATGGCCGGGTGTCCGATCCCACAACATTGTCGGCAATTTCCTTAGCGGCGTCCGCGCCATCTTTGCCGGCAAGCAATGTCACGGGTCGGCAATATGGCGCCATTACGCCGACTACGGTGTGGCGCCATATTGCCGATCCGTGACAGCCGCCCCCTATCGTCAACGATCCGCCGTTCTGATCTGAGAAATCGCTCTCTCCGAGCCATGCCGCCCCGTTCACAAAATTGGGCTGCATGGCCTTTTTATGCCGCCGTTTGCCCCTCATGTAACTTGACCAGAGAACCATCAATTTGGCTGACCACATTCAAGTTTGGCGTTATAACTCACACAGCTTCGAATCATGCGCGATCGCAAATACCTATTTTCTGGTGCCGACTGGTTCTCAGTCGAGCGCAACCAACTACAAAAGATGTCCGTGGAAATTGCGGGTGTAAACGGCGAGCGCCTGCTCAATACGCGGTTGATGATCTAGCACGGTTCTTCGAGTCAAAGTTCCAAGTAGAAGTACCTACGCTCGTCATGCATCGAGGGGCTGATCAGTCGCCAGTGCCACCAATACCGGCCTGAGCGTGTCATCGAGCGTGGCCCGGTGTTGGCCCTTGGCCTCGCGCTTGTAGTCGCGTTTGAACGCGGAGGAACGGTCAATCGTCCGCATGCAAATCCGCCATCAGATCGTCCACGCTAGTGAACTTCTTGCCTTTGCCCGCTTCCAGCTCGGCAATGGCCTTCTTGGTGGTGGCGTTGGGCACCTTCACGTGGAAAGGCATGCGTTGTTCGTCGGCGATGCGCAGCATCAGCAGACGGATGGCGTCGGAAACCGACAGCCCCATTGCTTCAAGCGCGCTGGCGGCCCGCTCCTTGGTGTTGGTGTCAATGCGGGCGCGGACGTAGGTGTCGGTGGTAGTGCTCATGGTAATTTTCCAGGAATGCTCAGGCTACACCGTGGGCAATTTTAGCTGTGTGGCATGAGTTTTGTGTTCCAGAACTTTTAATACGGCATAGTCCGTTTTTACCCCGGCATCTGTTTGCCATTGCGTGACCCGGACGCGGCAAATCAAAACGTCCGATTTTGCAAAAGATTCCTTATCGGAGTTCACTCGAAGAAGGAATTCTGTATCCTCAATAGACACAAATACGGTCGCCTGCCCATCATACAGTCTCCACTTGTTGCCTTCTTGAAACGCCAGATTAGCGATAGAGAAAGCCTGTGTTCGCTCTTCAGAGAACAAAATCTCATCCGTGGCTGGTGGAGTAACAAAGTATCCACGCTCCTTTTTGCTAACAGTGACATCGACAGATTCATCCCGGCCTAACGCTATAGTCTCAATGCCATCACAGTTCAGGGGATCCAATGCTTTTTCGAGCTTTTCCCGAAATTCGCGGTGCTGAAGCAAAATAAGAGTATATTCTTCGATTTCAAGCTGATCCTCATCTTCCGTGATGAGAATTCGTTTGTTCCCGTGAATATCTATCCTGTGAATTTTTCGTCCGCGCAACCATTTCAGAGCAGCGATGGCGCCACCGCCAAAAGCCCCCAACCCCAGGAGTACTGCTGTCGCGTTGGCCAGCCCTTGCCCGTCCTTACCGGCAAACCAGCCTATCGTTGACTGGAGCACACCGGATGTCAAAGTAAGGTCTACACCAAAACTGCCGGTCTTGAACGATGCCTTGACGTTTACCACCATTTTGCTCTTCGGGCCAAATAGTGCCTGACTGGCAGCATCACAAGCGTCTGCCAGAGAGAGCAGCGCGGGAGCCAGATCCCGCACATCCATTTCGTGCGTATCCAAGGCTGGACCATCGTAGGTAATCCGAAAATGTTCAGTGCTCATCGAAATTTTTGTCCGATCTGAAGCTGCTCCTAGGGTAGCACCATCTGCTCAGATTTTCTTCCGCCAGGTCGTGCGCTTCTTGGCAAATTTGTTCTCAGTCCCAACTATGCTTTGCGGGTGCTGAATTTTTCGCCATGCGCAGAGCACGAAGCCCCGACTACAGCCCTGGCTTAGTCGCGGGAGGATTCACTGTCCGCATGCTCCGATACCCGCCCTGTGCATGATCTATACCCTCCCATCAGCCTTCACGGGAGTATCGCCATGCCGGGTCACCTGATCCTTGTCCGTCCTCATGCGTCCTTACTGGACGGCCCTGTCATTGCCCGTTACCTGCATCAGATGGGTGGACGTTGCGGCTACCTGTTCGCCGTCGATCCCGATTATGCCCGCCACCCTTTCTGGCGAAGGGCTCTGACTTGGTATGGCCGGGTCCACGGCCACCAGCACATGATCGCCCTTGACCAACGATCACCCATGGCGCTTCGGGTGATTCTGCGCACCCTGGAGGCGGGCTACGGAGTGGTGCTGTTCCCGCAGGGAACGGGCATTTCCAGGCCGGGCAGACCAGACATGCCTGGAGCCTCCTGGCTGGCCCGAAAATCCCGATGCCTGATCACGGAGATTTGCCTGGTTCACACCCTCGGGATCCCTCAAGTGGCGTATCAGGGGCGTGAGCGCCGCGCCACTCCTGAGCCATGCCCAGTCACTGGTCTGCCCTGTGCGCACGGGGATCAGCCTGAAGGCGGGTCTTGATAGACAAGCGACATGGCAGATTCTATTATGTGTATAGAAACCCTACACAACTGTCTGGTTCGCGTGCACATGAAACGACTGGATCTGCTGAATCGCCTATCCGCCCTGGAACAGAAGGGGCTTGTCGTCTATTCCAGACGAGACCTGGAGAAGATTTTTCCGGAAGAGGATGAGAAAGCGCTGGAGAAGAGCTTGCAACGCATGTGCCAGGACAACCTTCTGGTTCGCGCCGCTCGCGGCATCTACGTTTTTGGTCCAGCTGTGCCGCGTCACCGGGGCTGGCTGATCGAGCGGATCGCGCAGGCCCTGCGCCCGGGAGATTTCAATTACGTTTCTCTGGAAAGTATTCTCTCGGAATATGGTGTGATCTCACAGATTCCTGTGGATCGCTTGACGGTAATGACCACAGGCGCGAAAGGACTCCACAAGACCCCCTTTGGGGCTATTGAATTCACGCACACCAAGCGCACTATTCCGGATCTTCTGGAAAGAACATTAGTCGTCAAGGGGCGTCCATTGCGTATTGCCAGAAAGCAGGCTGCCATCCAGGATCTCCATCGTGTAGGACGGAACATAGACTTGATTGATCGGGACGAGGTGGATGATGAATAAAGAAGATTTTGCGCAATATGTAGATGTGGCCATGCGGGGTGACGGGCTGGGTTTTTTGCGTCCTGTGGTGGAGAAGGAATTGCTGCACTATGAGATTTTTAGCGCATTGGACGAAGAGGGGCTGTTAAAGGATCTGGTGTTTCAGGGGGGAACCTCTCTGCGTCTATGTTATGGCTCTGAGCGATTCAGTGAAGACCTTGACTTTGCGGGTGGAAAGAATTTTTCCGCCCGGAGTATGGCCGCCGTCAAAGGCTGCATTGTCGGGAAGATTGGCAAGCGCTTTGACCTGGATATCACGGTCCGGGAGCCCAGGGATGCTCCATTTGATGGGACAGTGCGGGTAGATAAATGGATGGTCACGATCCAGACCAGTCCGGATCGTCCGGACGTACCACGGCAAAAGATCAAACTGGAAATTGCCAACGTACCGGCCTATTCCAGGGATATTCTTCCATTGCGGATTAACTATTCCGTTCTGGAGGGGCGTAGTCAACCTTTGGTGGCGGTCGAGTCCAGGGATGAGATTCTGGCGGACAAGCTGATTGCACTTCCTGCTTCCATTTCCAGAATGATTGGCCAGGAGATGGAGTTGACCCCATCGCGGATCAGGCATCGGGATATTTGGGATATCGCGTGGTTATCTGGTCAGGGAGCGCAGTTGGATACCCAACTGGTCAGAAGGAAAATCTCGGATTATGGATTGGATGAATTCCCCCAGTTTTTGGATCGCGCCATTGCTGCGATTCCCGTGATTGCTGGTGGAGAGGGGTTCCGTGCGCAGATGGCGCGATTCCTGCCGCAAACACAACATGACAGGGTGTTTGGCAAGGAGGGGTATGAGAAATATTTCGAGAATACGGTCAGCGGATTGCTATCCAGTCTGCGGAAGGATCTGGAATTTGATCTCAAAAAAGTCCAGCAGGTGCTGCCAGGGAAGAAAAAACGTGGGCCGAAGTTATAAGGCATCCTGATTTTAAGGCACAGCAGAGCAACTGCGTCTCTATGCCGGGCAGGACGCTGCTCGGCCCGATAAAGCTATACCACGATCGCCCGATCTATACCCTCCAGTCGAAGATTGACTGCGCTGGAGAGTACGATGCCCGTCCCCGCCTCACCCCGTTCTGGGAACAACACTGAAAAGAAAGACCATCGTCTTGAGCTTGCCGACAGACTGATTGAACAGATCGAACAGGGCACGGCGCGATGGCAGCGCCCCTGGAAGGCTGGAGAGATCCTTGCGCCCGTGAATGCGGTGACCGGAAAGCCCTACCGTGGGGTGAATTACGAAAACCTGATGGCCTTGTCGCCGGACCCCTCTGATCCCCGCTGGTGTACCTACAAACAGGCCCAGGAGCAGGGCTGGCAGGTGCGCCAGGGTGCTTCCGGCTTGCCGCTGGAAGTCTGGAAGGAATACGAGCACAAGCGCACAGAGGAAGAAATCCAGCGATTGGAGAAACAGGGCGTGACAGATCCCGAGCCGACGGAGCGCCGGTTGGGTGTCCGGTATTACACCGTGTTTCACGCCTCGCAGATGGACGGCATCCCGCCTCTGGAGCGCCAGGAGCCGGACCTGAAACTGGAGGGCAAGCCGGATGTGCGGTTGCCGAAGCTGGCCGAGCGCCTGGGCGTGGAATTGCGGTACGGCGGCGGCCGGGCGTTTTATCGTCCGTCGGAGGACCGGGTGCAGATGCCTCCCGTGGAATCTTTCGAGCAGGCTGTGGGGCATGACACCACCCTCCTGCACGAGCTGTCCCATGCCACAGGTCATGAGAGACGACTGAACCGCGATCTGAAAAACTCCTTCGGCAGTGAGAAGTACGCCATCGAAGAGCTGCGGGCCGAAATGTCGGCGGCCATGACCGCGGCGAGTTTGGGGATCGGCTTTGATCCCGCATCCCAGGACCTGGAAGAAGGCCGCGAGATGGGTAATTCCGCAGCCTACCTCGCTTCATGGCTCAAAGCCCTGCCGGAGAAAGAGCGCAAGCAGATCCTGATGCAGGCCATCAAAGATGCCCAGGGGATCAGCGACTATCTGATCGAACGGACGCCGGAATTGCAGGTGGAGCAGGAGCGACCAGCCCTCTCCCGTGGCGATTACGTCCGATACAGGAATGAGATTGGGCAAGAGGTTGAGGGCGTGGTGCTTGACGCCGCCCAGGCCGGTGAAGCGACGCGACTGAGGCGCATCTACCGGTGGCCCAACGGCACCCCCGGCCTGGACGGGGCGGACCACATCGTGCCCACGGTACTGCCTAACGACCTGGTGGAACACATCCCGGGCGCTGGCACCCCCGGTCCGGATCTGGACGCCATCGATCCGCAGACCGATGCGTACCAACGCACCATGGGCATGGACGATTCGCGCGATCGGGCGGGCCGCGCCGTGCTCATGGCGGTCGAAACCGCGCGCGGGCAGTCGGAGCGGGCGGCGGCCCTGCAGGCGGCGGCCCTACAGGCGGCAGCCTTGCCGGAACGCGCCCTGGACCCGGAGCTGATTGCGTTTCTTGAAAACCGCACCCGCGTCCGGCAAGGCGAACACCCGAATTTTGCCGGACTGAGCGATCCCGTCGCCAATGCCGAAGCCTTCGTGGAGCGGCAAGGCAGTACCGATCCCCAGCGTTCCGCGCAATGGGCCAGAGCGCTTCAGGAAAGCCCGGTGGCTTATGGCGAGGCTGTGGGCGTCAGTCCGGCCACGGCGGGTCTCGTTGCTACTCAGCTGAATGCGGGGGTGCAGCGCATGGAACGACCCCAGGTCGGCGATCTCGTGCGTTTTGAACCGCATGAACCGGGCGTGACATCCAGTCCCTTCTCAGGACGGATCATCGCGGCCCTGGATACCTCTGGCGGCGATATCCGCTATCACCTGCGGGCGGAGACGGGGCCAGATCAGGGTATGGAGGCCCGTGTCTATGGTCGAGACGGAGAGTTCCGCGAGATCGCTCTGGAGCAGGCCGTGGGATTCGACCGGGCTCTCGCTCCAGAGGCAGAGAAAGCCCCCCAGATGAAGGAACAGGCGCTTCAGGAATACCAGGCGTTTTACGCCCAGTTGCCACAGCGGGAAGAGAAACTGGTGACGGCGGTCCGCGAGCGCTCCGAGCGCCTGGCTCCGGCGGATTTTCGGGGCTTCTCCGACATGATGCGGGATTTTCGCACAGGCGTGGACGATACCTTTGGGATCCTCCGGGAGGGAGAAAACCGGGGAGCGTCGGCCCCGGAGTTGCGCCTGGCGCAGGCATTTACTCCGGAAGAGATCCCCGATCTGCCTGCCGTCCAAACCGCCCGTGACCAGGCAAGACGGCTTGGCGAGCGATTTCACGATCTGGACCGGGAAATCCGGGACGTTTTCAAGGCACGGCTCAGGGAGCATGGCAAGGCACTGCTGGAGTCCGGCAGCCTGCGCGATCCCCGGGAAATCGCGCAGGCGACCTACTGGAAGCACGGGATTGAGGCAAGTCCGGACAGCCCGATGATCGGAAAAGTGGTCGGGGCGATTCAGGACAAGGATCTCAAAACCCTGCTGGGAATGATTGGCCACAACAGCCAAAACCCGGGATCGGAAGAGGTGTTTACGCACATTACGGGTGTAAAACTGGGCAAGACCCAAAAAGAACGGGTCGCACAGTTGCTGGAGTGGGCCGGTCCTGAAAAGGCGCAGGCCCTGCGGGAAAGCAATGCGCTGGCGGAGCGGGAACGGGAAGCTCGGGGCTTGCGAGATGGCGTGGTCGGCGCCTGGGCGGATCTGAAGGGCCTGCGCGTGGATGTTGGTGGCCAGGTGGTGAATGGACAGGAGTATGTGACGCTGAAAGTCGCGGGCGGCCAGGATCGCATTGCTTCTGGCAAGGAGGGTGCGGCAACCACGTACCATCTGGTCAATGACCGGGGCGAGTATTCCCGCGTCAAGGACGTGCGGTTCACAGCCTTTGCCAAGCGGGTTTTGGCCATGGACGCCGATGGTATGGTGCGTAACGCCCTGGAGAAGGCAGGCATTGTGCAAGGGATTGCACCGGAAGGGGTTACTCCGAAACCGGCTGCCGATCTTCAGAAAGAGCAAAAAGCACCGGAAGCTCCCAGGAAGAACGCCTACGAGCAAAAAATCGAGGCGCGCAAGGAACGGTATCTTGCCCTTTCCGAAAAGACCCGGGCGCGGGCGAAAGCCCGCATGGAGCAGGCCAGGCGCATGGCGGACGCCATCCCTTTTGGTCAGCCGATCCTGGTTGGCCACCACAGCGAAAAACGCGATCGAAAGTTTCGTGAGCGTATCCACCAGAACTTTGGCAAAGGCTTCGACCTGCTGGAGAAGGCAGCGTATTACGAGCGCCGCGCCAAAGGCGTCAACGACTACGCCATCAGCGCGGACGATCCGGATGCCGTGAAAAAACTCAGGGAACGGGTGGAGAATCTGAAGTCTTCCCAGGAGCGCATGAAGGCGGCGAACGCCGCCATCCGCAAACATCAGAAGGATGGCCCCGAGGCGCAGCAGGCGGCCCTGGAGCATCTGGGGTTCCAGCCGGACCGGGCAAAAGCCATTTTGACCCCGGATGTCATGGGGACCGTGGGTTTTGCGTCGTACTCCCTCAGCAACAATAACGCCAACATCCGGCGGCTGGAAGAGCGTATTCAGATCCTGGAAAAGGCCCAGGCCCTGGAGGACCGTGAGACACCGTATGCCTGGGGAACGGTTCGGGAGAACAGGGAGATCAACCGCATCCAGTTCCGGTTCGAGGACAAGCCTGACGAAGAGGTCCGCAATCTCATGAAGTCGAGCGGCTTTCGGTGGGCGCCTTCCGAGGGCGCCTGGCAACGCCAGTGGACGGGCAATGCCGTATATGCCGCGCGGGATGTCATCAAAAAGCTGGACGCGCTGATGCCGCCCGAGCAGGTGGCAACCTTGCAGGCGGCCGCCGCGCCGGATTCCGCCCCCAGGCTCGACAATGCCCCCGCCCCAAAAGGTCATGCGGTGAATCCATCTGATGCTATCCGCGACCCCGGTGCCGCGCTGGTTGCGGCCATCAAGGACCGCGACGGCGACTGGTACCACCTTTCCGTGCAGGAAAACGATGGCCGTCTGGTGGGGACCTTGCAGCGGCGCGATGCGGAAACGGGTCTGGTGGAGACGATGCCAGCCGGTGTTTTTCAGCCTGACGTGAATTATCGGGTGGTGGCCAGGTTTGAGCGGGAGTCTGGGGAACTCCTGGCGGTTGGCCTTTCCCGTGGTCGGGATGGCGGTGTGGAACTGAAGGTCTTTTCCGAGTCGAGGGACGCCGCAGTCTTCGCCTGGCAGCGAATTCATGAGTACCCGGGACATCTGAGGGCCAATGAAGCGCTCCAGAAAATCCCGGACCACCGGGAGGGCAAGGTCATCGAACAGGCTTTGGGCGTGGACCCGAAGATGCTCAACCCGGCACGGGAAGCCCACAGGGTTCCAGCCCGACGGCCGGAGAAGCGGAAGCAGCAGGGTGTGGAGATATAGAAACAGCAGGTATCGGAGTTTTTGTGAGTAATTTTTGCTGGAGACGGAAAGGAGAAAGTGATGGCTACTCGAATGATGCAACGGAACAACCTGGCGGATGCCTTTGTGCTGGTCAATGACGAACAGACCAACGCAGCACTGAAAGCCGCGCGGGAACAGATTGGGGACGCGGAATGGAAGAAGGGGTACTCCCCGGAGAACAAGGCGATGGTCCGCGACGCTCTGAAGGAACATGGGGCACGGTACGAACAGGCGCTGAAAGGCAATCTGGTGGGTGTGCAGGTCGCGGAAACGCAGGCCAATGGGGAGACCTTCAGGAAGCTGCGCGTCACGCTGGAGAACGAAGCCGGCAGGACCATCCTGTCGGCGGACATGGGCTCCGAGTTTGCTCAGCGGCTGATCACCAAGCTCGACACAGCGACGCGGGAACATGCCGGAGGCGAAATCAGCATTGGCGCCTTTGCCAAGCAGACGGAGCGGGATGATCGGACTTTCGTGGATCATGTGGCCACCATGAAGGGCCCTGACGGGCAGGAAGTTCCGGCTACTCCCGGGCACTTCGAGAAGGCCAGGGAGCGGGTGGAGGCGGCACAAAAGCCGATGCTGGATGCCGGTATGAAGGACAGGAAGATCCTGAACCAGATCGCCGCCAGCACCCGGGAGAGCTACTTCGCCGAGGTTGCCGCTGGTCTGTCTGAGCGGCTGGTGGAGCAAGGGATTGCGCCCAAGGCCGTGGCGAACGAGCGGGGAGCCTTGCAGGCGGCAGCCTTCCCGGCGCTGGAGTCCGGCATCAAGGACCGTGACGGAGTCTGGCACAACCTGTCCATCTATGAAAAAGATGGGCAGTTGACGGGGACCTTGCAGCGGCGCGATGTCCAGACGGGGGACTACGAAAAAGCGCCTGTCGTGTTTGAGCCGGATGGTAAGGGCGGACTCGCGGCGTTGGCAGCGTATGACGGCGGCGAGAAATTGACCGTCAGCCTCTCCCGTTCGGAACCGACCCTGGGTGGCCATGAAAAGGTGGATTTGCGGGTCTCTTCCGGAGGCCAGCAGATTCACGAGCACCCAGGGCGTCTGCGGGCCAACGACGCGCTTCAGAAGATCCCGGATCATCGGGAGGGCAAGGCCATCGAGCAGGCTTTGGGCGTGGACCCGAAGATGCTCAACCCGGTACCGGCGCGTGAGGCCCAAAGAGCTCCCGCTAAAGCACAGGAGAAGCAGCATTCCCAAGGGGTGCAGCTATGAGTCTGGCCGAAGAACTACTGGAGTGGGCCGAGGAAGAGCTGGAGCGCGGCGACGCCGCGCATCGGGAGCGGGTTGCGCTGATCCTCGCGCAACTCCGTGAACTGCCCGACCCCGAATCGCTGCCGGTCGGGTCCACCCAGAGATTTCTCGCACAACGGCGCGTGGACAAACTGGCCGAGAGCGCCGAAGGGCTGGGTTTTGAAACACCCGGGAAGGCGCTGAAAAAGGAGATCGGCAAACAGATTGCCGGTCATGCCCTGGGCATAGAACTGTAAGGAGGCGGTGATGTTCGGATTTTTCAAGGTGCTGACGGGGTTCCGTCAAACCCTTGCAGGGTGCGAACCCCTGGCGGGGAGCAAACCCCTTTCAGGGTGCGAATCCAGGAAGGGGAAAGGCCAGTGCAACCTGTGGATTGGCGCACTCAACCCGGCCTTGGTGCGCTCGCGGATCAAGTCGCGCTCGAACTGGCTCAGCGCGCCGAACACGTGGAAGATGAGCCGTCCGCCCGGCGTAGTGGTGTCGATGCTTTCGGTCAGCGACCGGAAACCGACACCACGCGCTTCCAGCGCGCCGATTGTCTCGATCAGGTGCGGCAGGGAGCGGCCAAGCCGGGCCGGTCTAACTTGGCCCTGGAAGCCGTGTCCTCGAAAACGCGCACGCATCCCGCCTTGCGTAGCGCATCCGTCTGTAAGGCGGTGTCCTGTTCCGCCGTCGATACCCGCGCATAGCCGATCAGTGCCATGACCGCCCCTTTTGTCGGTCATTCCGTCCATCTATCTTGATGTCCGATAACCCGTTAAACAAGCACGTTCCCGGACATTGTCCGGCATGGCCGACTAAAGATCGTTTGACGGAATCTACCCGGACAGAACGGGAGGAGGATCTGGATGCTTTTGGTGGCTGGGGATTTTCCCGATGTTCTCCGCTGGGTTGCTGGTTCCATCCACAGGGTGGCGCACAGAATTTGTGGATGGTTTCCTGCAAACCCAGAAACCGTCTAGTATATGCTTTAAGGGCCGCATGATTGGCCAAGTGGGGGCTTAAACCCGCACTAATGATCGGTAATCAGAGGAGCACCAAAATGAGTAGCCTCATCGTAATGTCGAAAAAGGCCCCGCACGGAGAGATGAAGAGCCCAGCAAATCAGGCTATCCGCCCCGGCCCGCCTAGCGCCCACGAGACAGAATGATGCATTAGGTCTCAACCTGTGGGAGGATCGTCCCATGTTGTGCGGCATAGCCCCTTGTTACCCAGCACCGGCAATGTCGTCTAATTTACGTTAGCTGCTCGAAACGGGGGTTTATCGATGATCACAAAGTCATGCTCCAAGTGCCAAGACCTTTTGAATGGCAAGGTCTCCTCTAGGCACGACCAACTCGAACGATCCGACCTGTCAAAGAGTGTCGGGTATCACGGCAACCATGACGACGAATATTTTTATATATGCCGCGAATGCGGCACGAAATTTATTGGCGATAGCTGTGGGACTTGGCCTGCCAATGAGTAGCCATCAAGCTGTCAGCTAACAGTCTGATCCTGTAGGCATCATAAAGACCATTTTTACAGGAATATTCTTCATGGTTGAATTGATAAAGCATCTTGGTAGAAACATGAAGATTCCTAAGTGGCTTATCTTTGGATCTTTATGCGTGTATCCATATTTTTCAGACGCTGCCATCTATCAGTGTGGGAACTCTTTTCAGGGGACACCATGCAACGGTGAAAAAATCATTAGCGGTGCACCTACCACTGATGATGATCAGTCTGATAATAGATTTCAGACACAGGAAGCGCAGCAAAGAGATGCTGAAGCCGCTAGAGCAAAGGAGCGGGCTATTCAATTAGAATCTGATAGATCTATAGCTAGAGCAATTAGAAATTCAACAGTTGTAACCAGTCCACCTTTACAAAATTACGGTGGAATGAGTGACCGTGAGGCAGATGATGAAGCGGAGCAGGAAAACCAATCTGAGCAAAATAGTATGAACGTACAGCAACAACATCTTGATGACCAAAACAACGCTCAAATACTGCATATAGAACATAATTTGAATCCCGATGTCAGCACCAATCCTGACAACTGGTGAATACAAAAATATTCCTATTTATAACGATAATAACAGCATAAGTTGCGGGTTAAATAATTTTTTATAATCAGTACATTTCCCCCAGCCTCCAGCGCCCCGACATCAATACAAACAGAACTGTACTTGGCCTCTGAGGTCCAGTGGAACGGAAAACTGTGTTAAGGGACCAAGATAAGTGGTCAATTGAAAATTTTACCTGAAAATACAGCGCCCCAGTGTTTTCAGCCTCTGGCCACGCAAAATCATCAGCGGTCTGGCTGGTGATCGTCTGTGTCGGGTCAAGGCGGGCGGCCTAGACTGAGCGCCAAGCGCCGCTCACGGACATGGGAAGAGAGGTGGTATGATAAACGCTGACGGTAGTTGACCAATGATTGGCGAGGCCATAGAAGCATGATGTGCGATCTCCATTCCACCCAGTCAAAACAGCGAATAGATAAATATTGTTTCATTAAAAAAGGGTTAAAGTGACGCATGGATATAGAAATAAAAATTAAAGTTCTAATTATTTCTAGAAGATTAGAATGTTATGATAACGGTAAAATTGATAAGGTTTTTCTAAATTTAAAAGATATTAAGTATTCTGTTGTATATTTCCATAATCGTGATTTAAAGAATATTTTACCGTACATTAAGTACAGAGGAAAACTCTACCCTATCCATAAAAATAATGAGCTTCAAATCATTATTGAAAATAAAATATTTACTTTTGAGGCTGAAAGCGACTTATTAAGATATCCATTTATACTTTTGGATGAAGCAATTCCAGAGGAATACGGATTCGAGCAAGCAAGCACAACTTCCAGTTATATATCAAAATTTCTTTGTGATACACCATCTCCGATTAAACGTACAGTTTTAAATCGGTATACTTTTTTTATTATGACTGTGAGTTTTGGAGAAAAAACTTATTATACAATAAACGGAACAGCACAAAGAGACGCTATTTGGAGACGCCATGAAAGCAGCCTTAACTACATAAAATATAACAATTCTATCTATCCGGTGCACGATGGTTATGAACTATTTATTATTCAATCACTAAGCAGATATTACGATTCTCGCTATCCATTGTATAGCAGGTTTATAAAGAAAGTATTGTTATTAGAAGGAAACATTTTTAAGAACAGCTTCGATGTTGAAAACACAATTTTTATCATCGATGAGTACAAATAATTTACCAATCGCAAAAAACGGCCATACTTGAGAGTTCAGAATCAATCGTTTCGATAAGGTTATTTCATTGACCAGCGGGTTGCCAATCCGATGGTATGGGAATGCACTGTTACCGTAACAATTTCAGCGGGTGCTTTCCGTGTCCGCCAAGTCTTCGGCGCTATGCTAAAAGCCGATATTTTTTAATAAGCCACAAAAACTGACGTTTTCTATCTGTCGCGTAAACCATCATTTTTTGGGGGCACTGCGGGAAAATTAGTGATGGCTACTTTTGCCCGTGAACAGTTCAAAAAAACGCCTGCCGCCGGTGAATACTGGCGGTCAGGACATTATCTTACGACTTTTATCGAGGGGTCCTTGAGTTATTTGGTTAAACTGACCGCTCCTGCAGAAGCACTTGCGCCAGTAACTGCCCCAGCCCCCGCAATTACTGCAGTACCAGCAGCCATTCCACCACCTCCAGCTGCTAAAGCGCCACCGCCGACTGCAGCCAGAGAAGCATTTGTAAGGGCCGCACCAGAGAGTGAGCTTATAGCTGTCCCTGTGCTAGCTGCTCCAAGTAAACCTGCTCCTCCAGCAGCAGCAGCAACCGCTGGGGCAGCAACGAAGGCTACTCCTCCAGTTGCAACAGCAGCGCCTACTATGAGAGCTGTTTTTCCTGGATTTTCGCTCACGTTATCAATAGCTCCACCCAATTTTTCTACTGCACTATCCCCGACTCTTTCAATTGATCTTCCTAAACTTTCAACTGATGTAAAAACCTTGTTTTCAACAAAATCTTCAAATGCCGAACGGAATTCAAACCAACCCATGATTTTTTACTCCTTATTTCGTAAAAAGTAATATTTCAAATGCTGCTATACCGTAGTAAAAAAATAAAAATAATTGATATTTACAACTATCTGCATTTAAAAACGATCCTACCAAAGCCGATAAAGGAGATGACGCCTCCTAAGGCTCAAACGCGAGGTGAGTATAGAACATTTTGCGTTGTAATGCCTAATGTTGGACTTTAGTCTTATCCAGACACCCGGATTACTAATCCTCTGGTCCGACCATCACAAAGCCAGCGAATACAGGCATTGCAGCGGTCGATGCGGCGTGAATTTGGGCACTTCGCCCAAAATACGCCCAAGTGAACCGCTCATCCCCGACGCTTCTGCGTGGCCACTTTCGCTTTCCGCACCGCCCGTTCCCTGGGCTTGCGCGCCCCAGACTGGGCAAGCGCCGCAGATACCTGATTCTTTCAGGAATCGCGGGCATGGCCTCTTCCTGGCCCCGGCTGCGCTTCCATTCCTGATGCAGGAGCTTCGCCAGCTTCTTGACCTGATCCCGTATCCCGGAGAACCCCGGCACTCGCCAGACGCTCTCGATGATCTGCTCCAACTGCGCGTCTCGCTTCTGCCGGATCAACAGCATCAGGGTGTCCCGCAACACCCGCTCTCGCGCTTTCTCCTGCGCACTTCCGCAGGCCTCCATGGCAACGACGCCGGGTTGGCGGTTGGCGAAGAATTCCAAGAGCCTACGGCGCTTCAACTGTTTGCGGTGGATTTCACCAGTCTCCATATCTACCCAGTGCAACTGCATGACCGACTTTGCCAAATCCAGTCCATAGGCTGTAATCTCCATGATGAGTCCTCCTTGTCCTTCGCGTGGGTAAATTTCCACTTTGGCACCTTGATGCCGTCCGGTTCAAGCGAGGACTCCCTTCTAAAACTCCCCGCTGCCGGTCCTGTGTAGGGGGAGGCATCCATGCCATCTGTAACACCGTAACGTGACTGGTCACGCAATCCTGAACCCATCATAAATCCTAACGTGAAGGTAAGGCGCGCCGCTTTTTTGGCGTCCCGCTTGACCGTCATGTTAAGTGCTGCCACTACGCAAGCCTCTTGCCTTGCCGATAATGCGAAGGCGATAGACGCTTGATTGAATAAAATGCTGCGATATACGCAGAGACCTCCCAAAGCCATGCCTCTTGGATTTCGTATTGTGTGTTGTAGAGCACCCATACCAAAAAATCCCAATCGTAGTTTTTTGCTTTTGGCACAAGAGTAACAAAGCTACCAGGTTTGCCACTTGGTCGATTGCCCTTGACTTGATAACGCGAACCCTTGAACTCAAAATCGAACCCTTTTTGCACCGATGTTTTGCCCTGCATTGACGCTGAGTATTCCTCCGCAGTGCAACCAACCAAGGCGGCGGCATCAAATTCAGAAAGTGCCGAAGTAATTGAAGGGGCGTTACCGAAGGCGCGCTCCCAAGCCAAAGCAGTTTCCACAAGTTTCTGGCGTAGTTCGTTCATGAGCACCTAACGTAAATTTGATGGCACTGCCGGTGCCGTGTAACAAAGAGGTGAGTCGGCTAACGTGGGACGATCTTCCCGCTGATTCACGAGACAGAATGCACCATTTCTTTTACAGGCAGTTTGCAGGTCATAGAAAACCTTACAAGTTATGTGAACAGATTTTTCCCAATTTGTCCCGAATACAGGCCATATCCCCATTGTCCAAAAAGCATTATAGATATAAAAATATTATATTTATTTTGGAAAAAAACGTTTCTTTGCATTGTTGTCAAGTAATCCTTTGCATTGTACTAGCATGTCTCTCACTCCTTCAGCAGCTTGTACAAAATTACAATTGTCAACCAGATTATTAATTATAGCCCCATTGTCACCCTGTGAATTTTTTACCGCATTCTCCCATCTTACGGACATATGTTCAAAGTAGTTCTTGCAGTGTATTCTTATTTCTCTTGGTGGAAAGCCTTTTTTTGTGATGTTCATACTAACTGCAATGATGCGCAGTAATACGTCGTTTGATACTGTTTTAACGCCGTACCAGCTTTTTACTGGTAAAAGAGTACGTTGTCTATTCTTCATGATAGTTATACCGTGATTCACTTCTTCGAGCAGACTTTCCATGATCGCTACACCCAGTATGCTGTATCGTCGCCTTCTGGTGTTCTCATCGCTCTTCTTGAGCAACCAGTAAGCAACGAAAGAAACGGTGATTGGAACAACAAATTTCCAAATAATGTTATGCAAAATTAATATCACATAATTACACATTATCATCACCATGTGCAGTATGTAAGGGATTATACCGCTTATTATATAAGGCATTTTGCATCATTCTGTCTGGCGGCCGCTAGGCGGGCCGAGGAGGATGGCCTGATTGTGCTGGGTCCTCCGCCTGCCGGTTGAGGGCTATTTTGAGACATTACGATCACGCCAGCATTTCTTTACGGATCACCCGCCGCAACACTCGTTCCAGTGCCCCATCCTGCGCGGACATCTGTTCCCGTAAGGCGGCGTTGATCGCGGTCTGATAATTGCCGCCATGTTCCTGCGCCTGCTTTCTGTACCAGTCCAACACGTCGTTATCCAAGCGGATGGTCACGCGGGTCTTTCCCGGCTCTACGGCGACGGCACCCCGCCGGGCCTGGCTGAAATCATACTCTGCTTTCATGGGTTCGCACCTCCTGCATATGCTTTGCGTTCTCCTGGGCTGGCTTTACGGGCGGATATGAGGCGTATTTCATCTTCACCGCGCTCGGTGTACACCACGAGCAGTACTCGATCCAAGAAGTCCCGCCCCATCGTCACCAGACGCTGCTCACCTTCGGCATCCACATCCTCCGTGGTCAGGGCGCAGTCATCAAAAAAGACCCCGACGGCATCGGCAAAGTCCACGCGATGATTGCACAGGTTGGTCTGCCGCTTTTTGTCGTCCCAAGTGAACTTCATAGCCCACTATTGCACAAATGTACACTAAAAAAGCCGTTATTACGACCGTTGCAACCGGTACTAGCGTGCTTTATTTTCCGTTTTCTGAAGCGACCACCTCGACCGTCTGGAACGCGAAGTGCAGGAATTGCGGAAAGCCTAACGTCCGTGCAACACCTGGCGCGCTTGCGCCAAGGCGGCATTCATCACGGATTCATCAGCGGGCACGAATAGCGGCGGCAATTTTTCCTCTGGCGGCAAAGCCACGCCCAGAGCGCGCGCTACATTCAGCGGATAGGGTCGCCGGTTGCCGGGCAGGGCGGCAATCGTGGCCCGCGCCACCGTCTCGCCAACCTCCCGACACAACCATTGCCATTCGCGTCGGGCGCGGTCATTCGTGAGTTCGGGTTCCGTGTTTCGTCCGCCCGTCATAAATGGTTACGTCCGCCGGTGCGCCATCCAAGCCTTCACCAGCTACCCGAACGCGGCCGCCGCACTAGTGAGCCAGCCGGGTCAATGTTACGAGAAGATCCTCACTGTCCCCCGGACGGACTTCCGGCACAACAGAGACTTCTACCCGCGCCCCGCGATCCGCCATCATCAGATAATATTCAATATCGTAATCTGGCGTATGTTCCACCAGGAATCGGGTCAGCTCGAAGTCCGACATAGTTGCAGCCGGTGTACCTGGCGTCCGGACCAACTGACCACTTTGGACCGCCCGAAAAACCCGCTGCTATAAGCTGGGTGCTCTCTGCTTTCTCTGCGCCATGGCAACCTCCGTACACGTCACACAAGAAACCGCGCCGCGTGAGCGCGGCTGCGGGCTGACTCGTGAGCGGGCCAGCATTCTTTCTTATCCTTTCCAGAAACCAAGGGGAAGCTGCTCCCCGCCAGGGGCGAGACTCTGGCCCAGGGGACTGCAGGGCCAGAGATTGTGGAACCCGCACAGCCGGCGCCTGAAAAATCGGTTGAAGCGGAAATCGCGGACGCGACCGGGAAAAAGCCCGATCAGGAACCGCAGCAAAAGACGATAACGGAACCCGACCCCCTTGCGGATTGGCCAGGGACATCCCAGAAGTCTCCGGAGCCGCTCATGCCGCCGGAGAAGCCACGATTCGAGCGCAAGAATCCGCCGGAAGTCCTCTTCGCCAATCCCAAAGGCAAGCCCTATGTGCTGGATCATGGCGACAAGGTGACGGTGACGAACCGCGCGATGCTGGGCCTGGGGCATGAAGCAGCGGAGAAGCGGCAAAAAGCGGTCGAGATTGGCCTGAAGGCCGCCGTGGACCGATTTGGGGAGCCGGTGCGCTTCCAGGGCAATCGTGCCTTCCTGGAAGAGACGGTGAAGGTTGCCCTGGAGCCCGGCAGTCCTATGGCCCGGGACATCTACGAACGGGCGATCAAGGAGCATGGGAATCAGCTTGGACCGTCGAAGGACTGCACCCTGCCAAGGGCTGCCCCATATCGGGCGCCGGGGAAGAAGCCGGAAATGGAAAACGGCAAAGGCATCGGGCTCTGAGGCCGGTTATCCCTCCGTGCGCTGATCTATACCCTGTCGATGTTCTGGATGACTGGGTGTGGCCATGGATGAACTGGACGAAATCGCACAACTGGAGGCGGCAGGTCAGAAGCTGATGGCCGAACCCATCTCCGCGCTGCGAAAACGGGAGGCGGCAGAGGCAAAGCAGGCGTCCATCGTGGACTCCGTCCATGTCGAAGCCCTGCTCGCCGAGATCCGTGATCGCCTGGATCTCCTGTTGCAGGCGAATGGCTCCTCGCAGGGTGCCAACGCGTCGCAGGGTGCCAACGCGTCGCAGGGTGCCAACGCGTCGCAGGGTGCCAACGCGTCGCAGGGGAGCCTTCCTGAAACCCCGCTGGTTCCCGACACGTCGGTTCCCACAGCCGAGGAAACCGATGAACTCCGGAAAGCGTTTCCGCATGAGGACGCAGGCCCGCCAGTGGCAGCCCTGCCGGGTGCAGCCCTGCCGGGCGCAGCCCCCGCGAACATCATGATTTCCGACCCGGATATGACACGGTTGTTGGCCACCGTGGAGGACCGGGTGACCCGTCATGCGTTGACGCACCATTCTTCGGTCGTCGTTCTGCTGGGGTGGGCAATGGCCCTGCTGGCGGCGGGTCTGGGCATGGGGTATGGCGCCATCGTCGCGTCGGGTCGGTATCCATTCTGGGCTACGGCCAGCCAAGCCAGTGTTCTGTCCAGGATTTCCGCCGCAGTTCTCGGTGCCCCGGTTGGGGTGGTCCTGCTTCCCCTGGCTGGGGCAATCCTCTGGGAAGCAAGCAAGGAAGCCAGCAGTGAGAAGCAGCAAGCGATATGGAGACTGGCGGCGATCGGGGTATTGCTCGCGGGCATTCTGCTTCCCCTGTTTTCGCTGTTCTGATGAATCCCAAAACATCACCCAGCCAAACCCGGAAGGGGCGATTTCTCTCCTCTACCGAAACGCTGGATGATCAGCTTTCTCCGGACGGTTCTCCACGTGGACACCATCGCGCAGTCGCATCTCGTGTTCACAACAAGGTGCATCGAGTAAGGGGGAAACAGGGATCCGGGGCTGTACGCTCCCTGATCAGGCGTCTGCTTCCCCATGCCGGGAGCAATTTCTACAAGGCCCCGTCGTCCCGAGGGCCGGCGTTGCAGCATGCCGGGCGTCGCTGCACGGTAAAGGTGTCCTATGTGCGGAGCAAGGGGCCGGATCAGTGGCAGGCCCACGGCAAGTACCTAAGCCGCGAGGGCGCGCAGCAGGACGGCGAGAAAGGCGAGGGCTTTGACCGGGATTCCGATAGCGTCAATTTGTCGTCGCTTCTGTCTTCCTGGCAGGAGGAAAACGATCCACACCTGTTCAAGGTCATTCTGGCACCCGAAGATCCACTGCGGCCAGAGGCCCTGCGGGATATGACGCGCCGATTCAATGCGCGCATCCAGCGGCAGATCGGGCGGGATTATGAGTGGGCGGCCATCGACCACCACAACACCAGCCACCCCCATGTTCACCTGCTGATTCGTGGCAAGGGCAAGCTCGAACTGGAGCCGGATATGATTCGCCGGGGGATGCGCGCCGCCGCCCAGGAGATTGTCACGGAAAGCCTGGGATATCGCAGCGAACGGGAAATTCAGGCGGCGCGGGAGCGGGAACTGGATCAGCGGCGTTTCACCGCCCTGGATCGGGGGATTCTCGACAAGGCGACACCAGCGCCGCAAGGCGGCCGCCTGCAAGGCTATTCACTGGTCGATGAGTCGCCCCCCAACTTATTGAATGACAAAGATCGCGAAAACCGCCGACTCCGGCTCGCCCGACTGGAAAAGCTCGTGGAAATTGGTGTGGCCGACAAGATCGGGCCGAATCTCTGGCGCCTGGAGCCCGGTTGGGACAAGGCGCTCAAGGAGCTCCAGATATTGCAGACCCGGACGAAAATGCTGGCCGAATCCCGGGCGCTGATGACGGAGCCTCGCTGCCCGCCACAGGTCACGAAGATCCGGGCAGGCGACCGTCTGGTGGGACGTGTGCTGGGTACGGGGCTGGATGAGCAATATGACCGCAGCTTCGTGCTCATCGAGGGCGTCGATAACCGGGCGCATATCGTCTACCAGACGGGATCGATAGAGAAAGCCAGAGGAAGGCAGGATCTGGGCCTTCGGCATCTCGTCGCCCTCACCGGCTTCGACCATGGCGTTGCCGTCAAGGACTATGGCATCGAGATCCCGGACCAGGGTTGGAAACGGACGGAGATTCCCGAAGCGGCACTGGATGACCAACTGGCGCATGAACGACGGAATCCGCCCAAGGAAATGATGGACCCGACTACCGGCTTTGCGGCAGAATGGCATAGACGGCTCCTGGAGCGGCGCAAGCAAAAAGAGAAAGAACGGGCACTACAGAAAAAACAGGCCCGGGAACAGGCAAAGCCGCAGCGGGGATCGGAGATCGAGTAGCGATTTGGGAGCGGGAATGGACAAAATTGGGGATTTTGCGTTCAGTTGTGTTGGTATACTCTTGCTGCTGGATCATATTCAGGAAGCGAAAGACGGTGGATTTTTTCGTGCGGTGAGCTACTGGATCAGCCTTGGTGTGGAAAGCCGTGAAGGCAGTGCCGAAGATCGTGTTTTGTGATACCTGTCCGAAGTATATGACCCCGGTATCTCTTTGCCCTGGGTGAACCACCTGCTGGCGGGCTTGGGGTTAGTCGGTTGCGTGGCGGCGCTAATCATACTGGTCAATGGGCTCCGCTCCCTCTATCTCATGTCAGCTCCACTCTCGCGGTATTGGATCGGTTGGTTTGAAATGGCCATGCTCATCGGTGTCCTTCTGCCTATTTGGGTGATATTTTCTGGAAAATGGCGGGACACGCCCAATCAGCGGCGACTCGGTGCTGATTGCAGGATTTTTGGCAATCTTGATCGAGCGGCCGCAGTAGCCTATGGGTTGCGAAACAAATATCCAGACGCATCCGATGTACCTACCACCTGGGTCTGCTTCCGCCGACGGCAAAGCTCTTGATGGCGCCGCTCAGGTAAGGCGAGAATGAATCGCAGAGCCTGTCCGTTTGCTCAAGGCTAGTCGCCTAGTCAGGCCACCGGGATCACGACACGCCGGCCGGTGGACGACGAAATATATGCTATACTTCAAGGTGATATTTATAAGGACTTGTTGTGGTATGGTATTGATAGTTTAAATTGTTCTTCTGCTTGGTAGATTATAAGTTTTGCTTCATTAATAAACATAACCAATACGATGCTGTGCGGGTGTTAGAGATAGAACCAAATATTGCTACAATACAGACCAAGGAGATATGAGATGACACCTTTGATTCACATAGTGCTGGTCCTGATCGTGGTTGGCGTCCTTCTCTGGCTCGTCAATAACTATATACCCATGGCATCTTCCATTAAGTCAATACTGAATCTGGTCGTGGTCGTTGTTGTGATTTTATGGCTGCTAAGCGTCTTTGGGATTTTTAGTCTTCCCTCCAGATAAAGCCAGCGAGGTGCTACTGTGGATGATCTCATCATAAGCATGAACTAAGGGCGTGCGGTGGACATCATGCGCGCAAATAGCCCATTGGATTTGTTAACTCGCTTGGGGACAAGTCTGCAGGACAAAGCTCAGGACATGGTGATGTTCTGCCGTAAAAAACTTTTCAGGAAGGATATCGTGGGGGTATTAATGGGGCTATATTGTGCTGTTATGGGTCTGGTTTATTCCCAGTTCGCTGCAGCGCAAATCATCAGTGATCCTGCAGACGCCTGTAGCTTTCTGGCACGTAATGTCTTGCCAGTGAACACCTCAGAGCAACAAGCCGTACAGAATACCGAGGCGTTGGAGCCCGTTCCCACACCTGTGCCGGTATATCTGGATCCTCCCGAGATCATCGCGCGTGTTGCGCACATACCAGGCGCGCCTTATCTTACGGCCGTTAGCGGTAACACCATACGCTGTGTCGCGGTAGCGCCGCAGTGGCTATTACCCCTGTCTACGCCAGAACGCACCTGGCTCATTCTCGTGGGTATCGCTAACAGTCAGGATCCGCACACTTACCATCTGTTGGTGCTCGCGGCCGGTAATCAACTGCCCGGATGGCTCTCCGGACTTACCGACTGGTTTGGCAAGCGCGCAGCCCACCAAGCCATCCTGCGCTCAGAGACGCAGGCCACGATCTGGTTGGCGCAGGATCATGGGGGTGCCATGGGCATCGCCAGCCATGCGATACTCATGTTGGGCAGGGTGCCAACTTTTGCCACGAACCCCTGGTTGCCATCGCTCGTGGAACAACTTGCGGCCATCGGGAAAGCGTTCACAGCTCCAGGTTAAGAGGTGGCAAGTATCGAAACTTTCAGTGGTCAGTGACCGTTTCCGCTGTAATGTGCTGCACGACCGGTTGGGCGAAAGAACCAGCCCGCACAGCCTGCGCGAGCTCCACAGTCTTGCCCACCCGAGTTCGACAGTTCATCGGCAAAAATCGTCAATTTCGTAACGCCGCCCCAGCATTCATAGGGGTTTCAGCGCCTATTTTCTAAAACTTCTGTGGTGGCACGTTTTATTACTTAGTCTCTTTTATTGACATGCCTATGAACGCCGATAAAGCTGCGGCATGCATGTGAAGATAACCACCTCCGGCAGTCGCCGCTATGTCCAGCTTGTGGAGTCCTACCGGGATAATGCCGGAAAGGTCAAAAAGCGCAAAAATTCAGCCTAAACCCTGGTCAAAATTGGACGCTGTTAGGTGGTCAATTTTCGACGCTGATTGACAGGGATTGATAAAGAAAGCCCGTGGACGGCAGGATCTGGGTCTTCGGCATCTCGTCGCCCTCACCGGCCTCGACCGCGGCGTTGCCGTCAAGGACTATGGCATCGAGATCCCGGACCAGGGCTGGAAACGGACGGAGATTCCCGAAGCGGCACTGGATGATCAACTGGCGCATGAACGTAAGCGTTTAGCGAACCCACCCTTGCGGGTTGGCGCCAATCAAGCTAATGCAGTTTTTTTCCAGTTCCACGGCAAGAGTTCGTGGAGTTTTTTGTTGGGCCAGGTCGGGAGCTTTTCGAGCACGTCACAGAGGTACGCGAAGGGCTCGATGCCGTTGAGCTTGCACGTTTCGATGATGCTGTAGAAGGACGCGGCACGCTCGCCACCGGCATCATTTCCAACAAATAAAAAATTCTTGCGACCAATGGCCACGCCCCGCAGCGCCCGCTCTACCGGATTATTATCGATGCTGAGTTGTCCTTCTTCGAGGTAGAGCGTCAGTGCTTTCCAACGGTTGAGGGCATAGGCCATCGCTTTGGCAATACCACTTTTCGGCGCCACCTGCATCTGGGTTTCCGTGAGCCAGGTATGGAAGGCTTCCAGCAGCGGGCCGGCACGCTGCTGCCGGGCGGCGACTTTCTGATCCGGTGGAGATTCCTTGATCTCCGCCTCAATGGCATAGAGTTTGGCAATCCAGGCCAGGGCCTTCTGGGCTACCGGACTGGGACCGCGCTGTTCCACGTCATAGAAGTGGCGGCGTACATGCGCCCAACATCCGGCTTCTGTGACTTGTTCCTTGCGGTAGAGGGCATCATAGCCCCCATAGTCATCGGTCTGGAGGATGCCTTGCCAGTCGCCCAGGAAGTGTTGCGCGTGGATCCCCTTACGGTCCGGGGCATAATCAAAGACCACGACGGGATGCGGGGCATCCGCCTGGCTGCGATACACCCAGAGATAGGCTTTGTCCGTCTTGCCGCTGCCGGGGTTGAGGACCGGCAAGGGCGTCTCGTCGGCGTGCAGAATCTTTCCTTCCAGCAAGGCCATTTTGCAGGCTTCGGCGAGCAGACTGATCCAGTATTCGCCCTGACCCAGCCAGCTGCAGAGGGTGGCGCGAGAGATCGGTACGCCCGCTCGCTGGTACTGGGTTTCCTGCCGGTACAAAGGCAGGTGATCCACGTGTTTCGCCGTCATCACATGGGCCACCAGGCGCGCCGTGGGCAAGCCCTTGTCAATCACCTGTGCCGGTAATGCCGGACTTTCGAGGGTACCGCAGGGGCGGCAGACCAGTTTGGGGCGGATATGGCGAATCACCTGGAAGCGTCCGGGGATATAATCCAGTTTTTCGCTGATCTCTTCCCCGACCGTTTCGAGTGGACCCCCACATTGCGCGCAAGTGCAAGTCTTGGGATCGTGACGTACTTCTACCCGGGGCAGATGGGCGGGGATCGCCATGCGGCCGGGGTGCCGGCGTACGGGACGGGCGGGGACCGCTACGGTCTGCGCGTCGGTGGCTGCTCCCTCTGCACGGCCAGCGGTCACGGCCGCACTGTCTTCCAGAACGGTTTCGAGGAGGCTTTCCATCGCCGCGATTTCGGTATCCAGCGCTTCTTCCCAAAGACTGATCTGGTCGGGAGAGAGCTTTTCCGAACGGCGTCCGAATCGCCAGCGCTGCAGTTTGGCGATGGTGCTTTCCAGGCGGGCGATGGTTTCATCGCGCAGGGCAATGGCCGCTTGCTGTTGGGCGATGATCCGGGTGCGTTCCGCTTCCTGTTCCTCCTGCTGTTGCAGCAGGCTCAGCACCAGATCGCGCAGGGCGTCCGGGCTGGTGGGAAGAGGCGTTTGCGGCGCTGAAATCATCAGAAAATAGTATCGGAACTGGGCTATTTATACAAGCAATTCCAGCTAGTTACAGCAGTGTTGGTGTGCATTTTTCCAGGCTCGGTAACGGCGTCCACGGGCGCCCCTCTACCAGCATCGCCCACTGCGCAGCGGAGAGTTCTATGGCACCGGCATCGGCGCGGGGCCAATGGAGTCGTCCCTGATCCAGACGGCGATACACCAGCCAGAAGCCCAGTCCATCCCACAGTAACAATTTCAGACGATCCCCTCGGCGGTTGCGAAAGACAAAAGCATGACCGCAAAAAGGATCGGCAGCCAATACCCCCTGTACCTTGGCCGCCAGGCCATCAAAGCCTAACCGCATATCTACGGGCGCTGCCGCGAGCCAGATCCGGCTGCTCGAATTTAGCCACATGGTCTTTCCAGAATCTGCACCAAGGTCTGGAGCCAGCTGGTATCTACCGGCGCCGCAAGCTTCAGGCTACGACCGGATAACAGGTGAATTTCCACCGGTGAAACAGGCGTCCTGACCGGCGCGGCCAGAGTTACCGGCAAAAACCCTTCGGGCACGGCGGACAGCAACGGCGTTTGTACAGAATCGGCAAAGCGTTTGCGCCAGTAATGCAGCGTGGCTACGGCGATCCCCGCCTGCGCACAATAATTCTTGACCGACTGTCCGCTCGCCTGAAATCCCTCTACCTGCTGCCGCCAATAAGCGACTTTCTCTTCTTTCTTCATCACCATCCCTCCGCGCTGAATGCAGATCAGGATCGGTCAGGTCAGGAAATTTGGGAAGGTGGGTTGCTTGGACGGTTACGCATGAACGACGGAACCCGCCCAAGGAAATGCTGGACCCCACTACCGGTTTCGCGGCGGCGTGGCACAGACGGCTCCTGGAGCGGCGCAAGCAAAAAGAGAAAGAACGGGCACTACAGAAAAAACGGGCCCGGGAACAGGCAAAGCCGCAGCGGGGATCGGAGATCGAGTAGAGATTTGGGAGCGGGAATGGACAAAATTGGGGACTTCGCGTTCAGTGTGTTGGTATACACTTGCTACTGGATCAGCCTTGGCGTGGAAAAGCGTCAAGGCAGTGCCGAAGATCGTGTTTTGTGATACCTGTCCGAAGTATATGGCTCCGTGATTTCGATACCCTGGGTGAACTACCTGCTGGCGGGCTTCGGGATGGTTGTACGGTAACTGAGCGGCGTACTCCTCACAACCGGACCCAGCGGCTTGACAGGTGTATAATTTGGGATACACTCCTCCACATGATCAGCATCAAAAACGACGGCGACTTTTGATCGCTGGCTCCATGGCCTGCGGGATCGCAGGGCGAGGGCGCGCGTTCGGGTGCGAATCGATCGCATGGAGTTGGCCCATTTTTGGCGACTGCGAACCCGTCGGAGAGGGCGTATCCGAGATGCGTATCCATTACGGTCCCGGCTATCGGGTGTACTTCAAGCGGTTTGGCCTGGAACTCGTCGTGCTTCTGGCCGGAGGCGACAAATCCACGCAATCGGCCGACATTGCCCTAGCATTGAAGTTGGCACGACAACTGGAGGGGTGAATCATGGAAAAATTGGAATTGCACACATGGGACAGTGCCGAGCACCTGAAAACCGAAGAGGACATTGCGGCTTATCTCGACGCCTGTTTTGAAGAGGCGGGGGATGACGCGGCCTTCATCGCCAGGGCGCTGGGTACCGTTGCCCGCGCGCGCGGCATGACCCGGCTGGCCCATGACGCCGGCATGGGCAGGGAAAGCCTCTACAAAGCCCTTTCCGGAGAAGGCAACCCCAGTTTTGCCACCATTCTCAAGGTAGCCAAAGCCTTGGGTGTGCGCATTCGCGCCGAAGCTCTGCACGTCTGACCGGATCATTGCTGGGGTCATTCCGGCATCCTGTCAGCGGCTTATCGCATCCAATCCTCTGCCACAGGTGGTTTTTGCAGTCATAGTGTCACCACCACGTCGTCGGCGTTGATCTCGCTGGGCCTTTCGATCCGCCCGGACTACGCCGCATTTGAAGCTGGAAAATCGTTTTTGTTTGCCTACGGATTTCTGGTGCTCTCTTCCCTGTATGCTGCGCATACTGCGCCTCGCTTTTGGGAGACGGTAATTTTGGCGTTATCACTCTATTTCGTGCCAGTCGTATTTCAAGGGGTACTTGCCGCCTTTAGCGAATGGAGTCAGAAACGAGACGATCTCATGGCCTACCCGATGTCTGTTTTTTTGCGGGATATCCGAATCCTCGAAAATCAAAGAAAACTATTTTCCTTTGATTGAGGGGCGGGCTTTCGTTCGTTTAGGATCCCCGCGCAGATCCCTTTGCGCATGGCCCCAGTATCCGTCCCGCCGAATCTGCTGCTCCGTGGGGTAGCTATCGTCTCCGCGCCCGATCTATACCCAAATGGAATAATAGCGATAGGGATAGATTCATGGCACTGCCCATCACGGTAAAAATCAAACTCACGGGTACCTACGCCGACAAGGTGCGGGTTGAAGCGGCATCCCGGCGCATGTCTTTGGCGGCCCTGACCGCCGAGTATGCCATGCGCGGGCTCGATGCAGAGGCGCAAGATGGCAGCGAACTGGCCGGTTTTGAGCGCCGGATTGTTGCAACCATACTGGCGTCCAGAAGTGACCTCGAAGCCGTACAGGCCGAGCTCGACACGGTGGCCGCGATGCTCGACACCTTCGTCAAACTCATGCTGGTTCACCTGCCGGAACCGGGCACGGAGAAGGAGGCAACCCAGGCTTCCGCCCTGGCCCGGTATGAACGATTCATCCAGCAGGTCGGCACGGCCTTCGAAGGTGACCGTCCGCAGGCCCTGAAAAAGATCGGAGAACTGATTCAGCAGCGGATCGGGACGGCGGAGGAAAATCAGTGAATATCCACGCGCACGATCAGCAGGAACAGCAGGCCCATGCCCGCCGGATCGAGCAGATGCGGCGCATTCTGGGGCCGGAGATCGCCGCCCTCTTCGATGACACTGGCGTCGTCGAGATCATGGCCAACCCCGACGGACGGGTCTTTGTCGAGCGTCTGGGGTCGGGAATATCCCCCCTGGGCGAGATCGATGCGAGCCGTGTCCAGTCGCTGTTAGGGCTCATGGCCGACTACCTGCATACCACGGTGAGCCGTGACCGGCCCATCGTCGAGGGGGCCATGCCCATCGAGTTCCTGCGCAGCCGCTTTGCCGGCGCGATTCCGCCCATGGTGGAGGGCGCGTCTTTCAGTATCCGCCTCCCGGCCCGTTCGGTGTACACACTCGATCAGTACGTTGAGGCGGGCATCATCACGGCGGCGCAGATGGACACCCTCTCCGATGCCGTGCTCTCCCGCAAGAATATCCTGGTGAGCGGTGGCACAGGATCCGGCAAGACCACCCTGGCCAACGCCCTCATCGACCGGATCTCCAAACTATCCGATATCGGCACCCGCATCGTGATTATCGAAGATACCCGGGAGCTCCAATGCACCGCTCCCAATGTGATCCAGTTCCTGACCGACGATGATGCGGGCATCGACATGACGCGCCTCTTAAAGCTCACGTTGCGCTATCGGCCCGACCGCATACTGGTGGGCGAGGTCCGCGACAAGGCGGCCCTGGCGCTGCTCAAAGCCTGGAATACGGGGCACCCGGGCGGCATCGCCACCCTGCACGCCAACAACCCCGAAGCGGCCTTGTTGCGTTTGGACCAGCTCTGCCAGGAAGCGGGTGTTCCCGCGCAGCAGACGCTGATCCATGAGGCGGTGGATATCGTTTTGCAGATTGCCCGTGACCCGAATCATCCTGCTGGTCGCAGGATTTCGGCCATCCTCAATGTGAAAGACGGCGTGCTGATCTCGTGATTCCTCAAACGAAGTGACGTTTTTCTCGCCAATCGGAGGTGGTAAGTAATGAATAGGCAAACAAAGACGTCTATGAGTCGGTTCATGATGTTGTGGCTCATAATTACATGGGCGATTCCGACGGTTTTGGAAATATACCGACCAGGAGGTCCTCTTTGGATAGGCATAGTAGCGGCTGGTTCACTTTTACTCTTCGTATTTTTTATCGTCTTGATAAACAAATCGCTGATTGTCAAATACTATACGCAAAGAGCATATGCCATCACCATGTTGATCACTGCTACCATAGCTATAATCACCAGAATGGTACTCGTTATAGGAGCTTACTGGATAAACGTGTCTATCCTAGTATATCTTGTATCTGTGATAGGATTTATTGCCAGTCTCACCTCGTTATTACTTTTTAACTACGAGGCTTTTGAAGATTGACATCTGCTGATCTGTCGGAACAGTTGCAAATATAGCAATATTCCTCCTTTGCAGGATCACATAGTCTCCAGAAACATTACCATTGGAAAGATAAGGTGAAACGACAAGATGCTCAGCTCCGATGAATCGTATATCAACTTTGTTAAAGTCCTTAGTTTGCGATGAATAAATATAGGCTCCGGGCTTGGCTATGCCCGTGAGATCTATCAGGAACCTCGGGTATACTGGTATTATGACTGCCAATATCATAATCAGGTAAGTCGCTTTTATCAGCGACAACAGCTTCTTTTCGTTGAAATGGCGTCCTGCAATTTTATAGCTCACCAAGCTAATTAATAAGGTTATCGCCGTAACGGCCAGATTGCTAATAAGCCTGCTTAAAGATCCCTCGTTATCAACCCACAAGAATACTACAAACATCACTGTACAAATAGATATACCAAACGGTAGGACCCACCCATCCGCCTGTCTCAGATCTCTAGAGGTCATTAAATATTTTGCAAAAAGGCCAGGAGCAGAAGCAATAAAATAAACGTATAAAACAACAGCAGGCCCTACGACAAATATATAAGGAGCAAGTATTATCACTCCAGACAATGTTGATGGAGCGTAATGTATTTGAAAAAGATATGCGAATACAACGATAACGCCATAAAGTGAAGCCGCCCTTATCACCACCGTAACTATAGGCGCATAAACATGTTTGTGACGTCTGATCATGTCGTCGATCAGCATCATTATGGATTTTGTATTGATCATTTGTTTTTCCTAATGCAACTCAACTTGAGTACCATCAAGCCTCCCAGCCGTGAATCGTGATTCACCCGCCTTGAGACTGGCGGAATCAGAGGCGCGCGATCGGGCCTTTACGCCTGATCCTCTTGCCCCCTAAGGTATACCAAAACCCGCCGATCTATACCCGCGCAAGGACAAATGCGTGTCCGTCCACGAAAGGGTGTTCACATGAAAAAGCGGTTGAAGGCAATATTCTCCGGGGTTCGCAAGGTCAGCGCCGCGGGCCTCATGGTCCTGGCCCCCGGCATGGCGTTCGCGTCCACATCCGGCGGTGTGTTTTCTCCCATTGCGGGGCCGCTGAATACGGTCCTGACGGGTATGCAGGATTTGGGCGGGCTGGTCGCCGCTGGCGGCTTCGTCGCGACGGGACTTTCCTGGTGGCATGGCGGCGAACACAAAAAGGCCATGATGATTGGCATGGGTGCGACGGTCGGGGGCATTGCCATGGCCAATGCGAAATCGCTCGCCACCAGCATCACCGGCGGCGCCACGATGGGCCATGTGGGCATCCTGGGCCTCGCCGCATCACACGCGCTGCACGTCGTGGGGCTCTAGGCCATGGCGGCGGAGCATACCCGCCGTCTCCCGCTCCACCCCTCCCTGACCAAGCCCATGCTCGTCGCGGGGGGTGAGCGGGAGGCCACATTTGCCCTTTGGTTCGTCTGTCTCTCTATACCGGTTCTGGTCTCTCTCTGGTTCATCCCGGTGGGTCTCATCGTCGGCGGAGTGGGGCAGTCGTTTCTGCGAACACTCGCAAAACACGACCCGCAATCCTTTGGCGTCGTGCGTCGCCACTGGAGCCAGCAATCCGTCTACCTGGGCGGGGCCAGCGCTTATGCGCCAGTCCAATACAAGGCCCCTAAAGAACAGACGCAAAGTGCCGCGTCCGGTGGCGTGCTCAAGGCCTTGGCAAACCTCATGAGGAAGAAGAAATAATGCGCTCCCTGAAACAGTACCGCGATAAGGCCCTGGGCCTTCCCGATCTCTTGAACATCGCTTTTCTGGTGGATGGCTGGCAGACGGATGCCGGGGAAATGGCCATCGCGCTGCAAAAAGACGGGAGCTTTCTGGCGGGGTTCCGCTATGACGGGCCTGATCTCGAGAGCCAGTCCACGCAGGATCTGGAGGCGCTCTCGGCCACCTGGAACAACGCCATCGCTCGATTGGGCACAGACTGGGGTGTGCATGTCACGGCGATTCGCGAGCCGGCCGACGGCTATATCGACGAATCGGAGTGCGCCTTTCGCGACCCGGTGTCGCGCCTCATCGAGGCCGAGAGGCGGGCGCAGTTTGGATCGGAAACCCATCACTATGTCAGCCGCTATTACCTTACAGTTGCCTGGCGAACGCCCATTGATGCGGAAGTGCAGTTGGTACAGTCCATGATCCAAAAGAAAGCCGGTAAACAACCCGGGCAGCTGGCCGATGCGGCATTCCGGGACACGCTGGCCCGCTACCGGCAGGTGATTGAAGTTATCCTGGGCATTTTCAGGCACGGATACCGGGTGAAGGCCATGGATGCCGACGCCCTGCTGACCCATATCCATGAGTGCCTGACCGGCGCCACGCATCGCGTCAATGCGCCCCGGATTCCGGCGTATCTGGATGCCCTCATCGGGCACCATGATTTTGTGGGCGGTCTGGAGCCGTCCATGGACGGGGAAGAGATTCGCGTCGTAACGGTTCTGGGCTATCCCAGCATGACCTTCCCCGAGATGCTGGAGAACCTGCATAGCCTGCCCATTCCCCTACGCTACACGCTCCGCTTCCTGCCCCTTGATCCGCCGGATGCGGTGGCGGACATGGCGAAGATCCGGGATCGCTGGTTTGGCTCCCGGGCCAACATGAAATCCCTGCTTACGGAGAAGATGACGGGCGAAGCCCAGGGACAGTTGTCCGCCGACGATACGGTGGTGAACCTCGCCTATGACGCCAAGCAGGCCGTCAATGAGGCGCGGGAGGGCGCTGTGAAGTTTGGCAACTTCACGCTATCCGTCGTGCTGCGTTCCGCCGATGAAAAAGTGCTCGCGGACCGGATCAAGGCGATCAAGACCTTCTTGGACAATGCGGGCTATGTCGCCCACCTGGAAACGACCAATACGGTGGAAGCGTTCCTGGGCAGCCTCCCGGGTCATCTCTATGAGAACATCCGCCGGCCACTGATGCACTCGCTGAATGTTGCGGATTTCGCGCCCAAGACGGAAATCTGGGCCGGTGAAGCGCGTTGCCCGAGTCCGCTGATGAATTTGTCTGACGGCCGCAAAGCTCCGCCCCTGCTGTACGCGGCGACCACGGGAAATACGCCCTTCCGACTGAATCTCCATGTCGGCGATCTGGGGCACAGCCTGATTGCCGGCATGACCGGGGGCGGAAAGAGTACGCTCCTGGCCCTGTTGGCCGCGCAATGGCAACGTTATCCCGACAGCCGGGTGATTGCCTTCGACAAGGGCATGAGTCTCTACGCCCTCACGGAAGCCATGGGTGGGCAGCATTATGATCTGAACGGCCCGACCTCCGATCTGTTTTTTGCACCCCTGCAGCACGTCGATGATCCGGCCGAGGCGGCTTTTGCGGCCGACTGGGTGGAAGCGTTGGCCACCTTGCAGGGCATGACGATCACCTCTACGGAGCGTTCGGCCATTCGTGACGCTGTGCATGGCCTGGCCCGGGAATCCGGGCGCTCGCTCACGGCGCTGCTTCAGATGATCCAGAACCGGGGGATCAAGGATGCCCTGCAGTATTACACCCTGACCGGGCAAACGGGGAAGCTGCTTGATGCCGAGAGTGACGGGCTGTCGATGGCCGATGCGAGCATGATCACTTTCGAGATGAGTCACCTGATGAACGGCGGCCCGGCGGAGCACCGGGTAACGGTTCCGGTACTGCTGTATCTGTTCCACCGGATCGAACAGATGCTGGATGGGCGACCCACCCTCATTCTGCTCGATGAGGCCTGGACCTTTCTGGACAACGAGCTGTTTCTGGCGAAGTTGCGTCAATGGCTGAAGGAACTGCGGAAGAAAAACGCCGCCGTCGTTTTTGCCACACAGTCCCTGAATGATCTCAAGAACAGCTCCTTGCTCCCGGTCCTGAAGGAGTCCTGCCCGACGAAAATCTTCCTGCCCAACCGGGCTGCCACCAGTCCGGACCTCAAGCCCCTGTACATCGACATGGGGCTGAATGATCGGCAAATCGAGCTGGTGGTGGCGTCCACGCCGAAGCAGGACTACTACCTGTCCACCCCAGAGGGGCAGCGCCGGATTCAGTTTGGCATGGGTCCGGTCACCCTGGCTTTTTGCGGTGTCTCCGATCCGCGTGAGGTCAAGAGGGTAGCGGAGCTCAAGACGCAGCACGGCGATCGCTGGCCGATCGCCTGGCTGAAAGAGCGGCTGTCACCCAGCATCCGGGATGGGTGGGTGAGCTATGCGGAGTCCCTTTACCAGGGAGAACGGGCATGAAAAAGCAGATCGGTGTGGCGGTTCTTGGGTCCCTGTTTGCGGCCTTGCCAGTTTTTGCGCTGGGCGGCGATTCCGCGACAATGGCGCAGTTGCAGGCGGAGAACGCCGCGATCACCGCAGGAAACCTTTCGGTGAACCCGCAGGCGTCCTTGCAGGCCATTACCCCAGTGGGGCAGGGGGGTGGAACCGTATCCTCCGAATGGCAGGCCGTCCAGGCGGACAATGCGCTGACGCAATCGCTATCGCAGTAAGCGACAGGCATCTCCACCCAGCCCTGATCTATACCCATGGAGTCCAGATGATTGCGCCGGGATCGGCGCAGGGAGGTTTTCGATGAGCATCCAAAGCAAGGCAGTCATTCTGAGCGTGAGCCTGGCTCTATTGCCGGCGCCCGCCTTTGCCGTCAGTGAAGTGGCCGGTGCCACTTTCCCTGAACAGATTGTCCAGGAAGCGACGTCTGTTCAGCAGTTGGCGAAGCAGGCGCAGGAGGTAACGACACAGATCAGCATGTACGCCAACGATATCGAGCGCTATCAGAACATGGTGACCAACACCCTGAACATGCCGGCGGCCATGTACGCCCAGATCTGGAATCCGCTGGTGGGATCCATTCAGAAACTGACCAGCATTTATAGCCAGGCACAGGCGCTGGGCTACGCCGGGCAGAATATCGGCGCTGAACTCGCGCAGGAGTATCAGGGGGCTGGCAGCTCCATCCAGAATCTGTCCTCCGTCTATGCCAACTGGAACCAGACGACCAACACCGACATGGAAGACGCTCTGGAGTCCCAGCACCTGGCGGCGCAGAACTTCGCGACACAGGATGCATCCATGCAGACGATCCAGAATGAAGCGCAGACAGCTCAAGGCCGGGAGCAGGTGGCCGCTGCCGCAGTGGCTGCGGCCAACGTCACCACCAAGTCGATCCAGCAACTGGAGCAGATCACCATGGCTGGACAGGATGCCGTACTGGCGTATCAGCGGCAGAAGAAGGCGGAAAAGAACGTGACTGCGCAGGAGGCATCAGACGGACTCTTTTCTGGTGGCACGAACAACCCAAGCCTTTTGCCTTGAAGGAGATGATGATGAAAAAAGCGCTATTACTTGCAGTGCTGGGCGCCATGCTGGCCGGTTGCGCACACCAACCTGTGTACACCGCGCAGTATTACCGGACCCACAAGGCAGCGCTCAAAAAGGAAATCGCCTTCTGCGCGAAGGCGAAAAAGGTTTCCGATAGCGAGGCGAAGAACTGCCGGACGGCGCAGGCGGTACAGTCGGAGGAAGAGGCGGCAAATGGGCTCTTCTCCGGCGGTACGAACAACCCCGCATTGCTGCCGTAAGGAGCGACCAGGCTTATGCGTGGACACCGCAGGTTTCCGTGGATCATGGGCATGCTTCTGGGTGCCGTCCCCGGCATTTCGTTCGCAGCGGGTTCGGGGTCGTTGAGTCAGGTACAAAGCCTTTTGCGAGGCAAAATTCTTCCCTGGCAAAGTGTCATGCAAACGGCGGCCACGGATCTGTTCTACGTCCTGGCGGCGGTCGAGTTCTCCGTCCTGTTTCTGAACCATGTTCTGCAAAAGCGCGGGCATGAGGATCTCTTTGCCGGTATCATCAAGAAGGTGGTGACGCTGGGGTTTTTTCTGACCCTGCTCGACAACTCCGGGACCTGGATTCCCGACATCATCAATGGTCTGGCCGGTGGAGCGCACGCGCTCGGAGTGACGGCCGTGACACCCGGGCAGATCGCGACGGAGGCTCTTCAGGCATTTCTCGGGATCGTGCTGTCTCCAATAGCTGCCGCCACCCACAACCTGGGCAATACCTTCAGCGACATTTTCAGTGGTAACTTCTCCGCGGCTTTTTCTTCTGCGGGCAAAGCGGTCGCCAGCAGCAATCCGGCATCGCTCCTGGTAGAGACCCTCCTGGCGGGGATCATTGGCCTGCTGGCAGGCGTGGGCATTCTGGTCATGGCCCTGGAGTTCCTGATGGTCCAGATCGAGAGTTACCTGGTGATTGCCCTGGGCGTGATCATGCTGGCCGGCGGCGGGCTGCGCTGGACGGCAAAGTATGTCGGCAGTTATTTCGATTACGCCATCAACGTGGGTGTCCGTCTTTTTATCCTGACCGCGCTGGCGTATCTGGTGACCTACAGCATCGTGCCGCTGATCCAGACGATCCTGGAGAATGTCACGAATCCTTTGCAGGCTGGATTCGAGGTGCTTATTCTGGGTGCCCTCATCGCCCTGTTGCCCCGCAAGGCCTCCAGCATTGCCAGTAGCCTCCTGTCCGGTAACTCATCCTTCTCCGGCGGAGAACTGGCCAAGGAAGGCGGGATGATCGCTGGTGGTACGGTAGCACTGGGAGCGGCTGGCGTGGGCCTGGCCGCCGCTGCGGGCGGGGGGCTTGCCGCTGGTGGACTCTCCGCGGCGGCGGGTGCTGGAGGCGGTGCTGCCGGAGGGGCTGGCAGTCTTGCAGGCGGCCTTACCGGGGCGGCGGGCGCGGGAGAAACCGGCGCGGCGGCTGGTGTGGCGGCACCGGAAGCTGGGGCGATGTCCGCAAGCGGTGGCGCGAGTTCCGGCGCGGGCGCAGGGAACGCCGTACTGGCCCCCGGCATGGGTGGTTCGGCGGGTAGTGAGGCTCCACAGGCAGCCAGGGCTGTGCAGGCTCCAGCGCCCATTACGCAATCCACTGGCCAGCAAAACCCATCCAAGGGTGTCGAGGCGCCGAGCCAGGAAACTGTAAAGGAAGCGGGCCAGGATAAGCGGAACGATCAGGAAATGAGTGCAAGCGAACCCTTCGCAGGGGGCGAACCCCAGCCCGACGCGCCGCCCGTCCCGGTCAATGCGGTTCCGGCGCCAGAACCCGTCAGCGCGCCTTCCGGCGGTGGCGGTCAGGGAAGCACGGCGGCTCCGGCTCCGGGTGCGGCCGTGAGTGGCGGTGCCACGATGGACGATGTGGTCGAGCAGCTGAAACAGATGCAGGGGCAGCCCAAGGGAGTGGCGGATAGGATCAAAAAAGGTTTTGCCGGTAGATTTCTAAAACATGTGGAGGAAATAACTACGGCAAAATCAAATCAAGTCCAGAAGAACGCCATAGATTCCAGTCACCCAAGAGATTTTGATTGATGGCCTGCTCTTGACATGGCGGGATATCCGTGACGGTATACCACAAACAACGGGATTGGCAGGGCCACGGGCCAGGATATCTGAAATGACCGCAACGATTTTTCGTTATAAACCTAATGGCGAGCGGGACTATTACCTTGAGCAGATAGAACGCGAGGCGGCGGAGCTTCGCGCCCGGCCTGTGGACGGCGAGCTTTGGGCGTATATTTTTTGTCTTCCCATCAGGGCCCTCGCTTTTGTCCTGTTCCTACCCGTCCGCTACGGCTACGGCAAGCAATATCTGTGGGCGCTGCTTTTCCTGTTTTTCGTGGCTCCCGTCACCCTTTTCGTTGGGGCGTTTGTCTTGGGAGTCCACGCACACCCCCAGGCATTCCTTGCGTTCTGGCAGACGTATGTCATCCGGCACCCGGGAGCAGCCTCGTGGACTTGGGCGATTCGGGGATTCACGGATCTCTGCCGTTGGTAAGGGATATCCGGTGGGACCAAGGCCAGTCCCACGATAGCCAGGAGTTCTTCTGGTGGGAGGGGGACACGTTGGTGGTCAACATTCTGGGCAAACCCAGCGCGGGCCGGGATCAAGACATAAGTTGTCGCCTTTCTGAAAATAGAGTCAGACGTAGGGTAGGGGCGGAAAGTGGATTATCGAAATGACGAATTACTGCTCTCCCTGATATCAAGAACATAGTAAACTATTCCCAGGCACAATATAGAAATTCCATAGCCAACGATGATGGCGGCGTGCAGTGGTTTTGCGTCTAGCAGAATGTACTCTCTCGAAATGCCTAATATCGCAATGAGGACAACGGTTTTCACGCGGACTATTTGTCCACGGTGTTGAATGGAATGGAAAATCGTATGGTTAAATTCCAGGGCCATCAATAAACTCATGATGGATCCAAAGACGACTGGAAACTGGTCTTCCTGCACTACAGCGCCTGGCGTGTTGATTAGATGCGCGACGCTGGAAATCAGGTTCCAAAGAGCAGCCATGATGAGAATCGAAAGCAATAGCGAAATCACTAATGAGACGATCTGCTCGAAACGTTCGTAAATCGTAAGAACCGTCCAGTTTGTGCGGAGTCTTTCAAGAAACCATCTGTTCCTCATCGCGTGATCTCCAGTCTCTATTTCGCATTATTTATTCTTTCTTTTTTGAAATACGTAAATATTCATCACCTGATACGTAAATATTCATCACCTGAAATGCTATTAATAACAGAAAGACAGTGGATGTTGTCGTGTAGCATATCGGCCATGATATGCCAGAAATGAAGAAATCAACACCTGTCATGACGGATGTCCATAGAATTATGCTTTTTATATGATTTATATACATATGAATCAGATCCTTGCACAGCGCCATTGTTTATCTGGATGATTTTCTTGCCATTGCCTGACCGCTGCTTGTGGAATCTGCTCTGTCAAGCAGCGGTGAATGGGCACCATGGAGACACCAACAAATGGATAATCACATCCCGAACAATCTCCACTTCGACTATCGTGTGGGCAGCGTAATCACGACGAAAATACTCCCATGGTGATTGCGAATACGCATGGAAATGGGTGTATTCGCAGGGAGAGATTTCACCAGTTGAGCCAATTGTTCAGGGCTGGTTACCCGCAGTTGGTTGATGGACAAAATCGCCATTCCACTCCGTAGGCCAATAAAAGATGCTGGCCCCGGATAGACGGACTGAATCAATACGCCGTGATCCACCCCGAGTTTCTGCTGCTCCTTTGGTCCCAAGGTGCCAACGCGTACCCCTAGACGACGAATGTCGATGCTCTGTTGATCGGCAGCCACCAGCATCTTTTGCGGCATCTCGCCGACCTGAACCTGCAATGTCCTGGGCTTCCCGTGATCGAGGATGCCGATGGGCACAATCCTGCCTGGTGGTGTGTCACCTACTAATGGAGGGAGCGTGCTAACGTTGTAAATAGGACGGTGATCATAAGCCACGATCACTTCCCCGGACTTAATGCCCGCTTTTGCCGCAGGACTCGAGGGCATAACCTGCGCGATCAATGCGCCTACTGGTTCCGGAAGGTGCATCGCCTGCGCCATTTGTGGCGTCACCGACTGAATTTCGACACCCAGCCAACCAAATTTTACTTTCTGATGGCGCTCGAATGCATGAACGGCACGCATTGCGGTATCAATCGGGATGCTGAAGGATAACCCCATGTAGCCGCCATCGTTAGTATAAATCTGATCATTGATCCCGACGACCTGTCCACGCATGTTGAAAAGCGGACCGCCAGAATTTCCAGGATTGATGGGCACATCGCTTTGAATGAATGGTATGTACTGATTATCATGAGGTAGTGATCTATTCATGGCGCTGACCACGCCTTGGGTTACGGTGTTATAGAGTCCAAACGGCATACCAATAGCCAGCAGCCACTGACCGACCTGAAGGTTCTTTGAGTTCCCCAGTTGTACGATAGGCAGATCGTGGGCATGAATCTTCAGCAACGCGGTATCATAATGGACGGATAATCCGACCACTTTGGCTCGATACGCGTGATGATTATTCAGGGTCACCATAATATGGTGCATGCCTCTCACGACATGTCCCGCCGTGACGATGTAACCGTTGTGAGAGATGATGAATCCAGACCCGAGAGCCTTGGTCACCTCCTTTTCCGGGGGCGTGTAATTTGGTAGCCCACGAAAGAAACCAAAAAACGGCGAGTCTTTCGGAAATGGATTAAAAAACCCCTGATGTTCATGAACTATTTTTGTGTCAGAATCGCTGATTCTAACGATTGCGTTGCCATATTTTTTTACGATTGGGCTAAAGTCCGGTATCTTGACCAATCTTGGCCTTGTTTCTGCCTCACTTGGTGAGGGCAGAGGCGTAATGGTATGACCTGATTCCCCAAAAACCCATCCCGTTGCTCCCAGTCCGAAACCCAACGCAACGGCAACAGCAAGGGATACTATATAGCGTGGTCTTTTCCATTGGATTTTTCTCATGACGCACCTCTATCGTATGCTTCTTAACACTTAACTCTCTATCAAGGGAGCTATCCACGGCCTGTTTCCGCTTCCCGGTGGTGGTTAGTCTTTGTCGTCCACAAATCCGATATGTCTGGTGAAGGTTTGTAAATTCGGCAGCCCGGGACGAGATAATCCGGATTGATATGCTGCATCCTGGCCTGCTCTGATGTCTTACATGCGTATATATCACCGGCCACCTGCGTCAAATGGTTTGACAACTGGGCGAATGCCGGAACAGAGAAGGACAACGGCAGGATGATGGCAGGTAACACCATTTTTGGGTGTTCATTTGAAGTCCTCCAGACAATTGGCAGGGTTGTACCTGTGCCGTTTCTGCTAAATCGGATCAGACACCGATCATCTGGATCAGTTCCACTATGAAGTTATCAATTTCCAATATGTTATCACCCGTTCCAGGCGATATCATGGAGGAAGTGAGACCTCATGAAAATACACGAGGCCTCACCCCTATCGCTCAGGAAATCGCAATCTTTTTGCGTTTGGCAGATTCTGTTTTAGGCAGAGTCAACTCTAAAACACCATCTTTGTATATGGCCTTGGTTTGATCGCCATTCACATCTGCAGGGAGCTGCACGGTGCGAGAAAACTCTCCATATCGACGCTCTCGGTAGATATAATTCCCTTCTTCCCGAGAGCTATCTTCTTCCTTGACGCCACTGATATAGACCTGGTTACCGTGTACCTGGACATCCAGCTTATCCTTATCTACGCCGGCAATCTCCGCCTTCAATACAAAAGCGTCATCGTGATCAAGGACATCAATATGCGCGATTTGGGGTTGCGTGGCCTGTCGGGTAATGAAAGGAGAAAATACTCCAGGCCACACTGTTTCTATTAAGTTTTCCAAAGGTTCTACCTGACGAACACTCTTGACCACCGGACGTGAAACTTCATTTGCCATTTTACACCTCCTTCACGGGCATCAATAGGACGCCAGCCAAGCGACTGTACGCCTGGACTCTGGCATGCAACGTTATGGGTACGAGTTCAGATGATTTCAAGGGGGGCTTTAGGCCTTTTGGAGGAAACTGAACCGCCCCGGGTTTCAAATAGCCTTCTGCCTGGGGCAGTGACTTGAGCTTGTCATAGGGCGTCATCATGTTTTCGTAGCGGTAGAGCTTGCGTTGTTTGCCTTTGGTATCGGTGCGGGTTTCCGGGAAGAAGCAGAGGCGGTGGAAGTTGATATAGGGGTTGAGGTGTTGCTGGTTGAAGGTGTTGATCAGCGCCGCCCAGCGTTATGGAATATGGCTGTAACCGAATAGCTTTCTCACCACGGCGCCGTTTTTGCTTTCGGCCCGGGCGTTGTCATTGGAATGACGTGAGCGGGACTTGGTGAACTCGATGCGCAGTTTCTCCAGCAGCTCTGCGACCCGTTTGTTGATGTATTCCAAGCCGTTGTCGGAGTGGAAGCCGAGCACGCTAAAGGGGAAGCTGTCCAACAGCTGTTCCAGGGCCGGAATGAGGTGCTGCTCGCTGATTTTCTCGACGCTCACGACGATCTCAAACTGTGTCTGTTCATCCACCGCGTTGATGTGATACACGCCTTTCTGTTTGTCCAAGTCGCCTTGATGAACCGTATCGATGCGGATATAGCCGGGTCGACCGTTGGGCTGGGGTTGGCGCCGCTCGCCGAGCGTTGACGGCTTGGGTCGGGTCTTTGCAAAGTGGCGCCGCTGGCGAGTGTAGATGGTGGATTTTCTCAGGTTATAGAGGTGGTTCACGGAGATCGAGGCCAGCCGCTCATACTCGGCCTGACCGAAGACCGCGCAGGCGCGCTCACACAGCTTCTTGATGGCCTGACCGCAGGACGTGTCGTGGCGCTCATCCATCGCCGCCAGCAGGCGGATATCTTTGGCGGTGTACTGGTGCTGGAAACCAGCCACGGTGCGCTGGCGGCGCTGTAACCGACCGTGTTGGCGATACTGGGCAATCAGCCGGGTGATCTGCTGACGGAAGTAACCACTGATTTTCATCAGATAGCGGATCACCATCCCTCCATCATGAACGGAGCCCGATTCCGTTGCAGCTCACTCCAGACTCATTTCATGTTGGAAACACGATCCACCCTTCAGACTCATTTCATATTGGACAAGGCCCATTGTTGACGGAAACAGTAACTCTAACTAAGATCTATGCCGACCGGTCGGTATGTAACGGATACAAGTGAAGGAGGTCATCATGCAAGTAGGTTTCATTGGATTGGGGCAGATGGGTTCGGGAATGGCGGCCAGACTGCTAACTTCCGGAGAGAATATCAAGGTGTTCAACCGCACTCCCGAAAAAATGCAGGCTCTTGCGGACCAAGGTGCACAAGCCGCCAGCAATCTTCAGGACTTTGCAGATGCCGATGTGGTATTCACCATGCTCGCCGATGATCCTGCCGTGACATCCCTGGTTCTGGAAGAAAACGGCCTGATAACGCAGTTGCGGCCGGGGGCCGTGCATGTGTCCTGCAGTACCATCAGTGTTGCCCTTTCAGCGCAACTGGCCGCAGCCCATGCCAAAGCCGGACAGGAGTATCTGGCCGCACCGGTTTTCGGAAGACCCGATGCTGCGGCTGCTGGCAAGCTGTTCCTGGTCTTGGCGGGAAAACCGGAACTCATTACCCGTCTGCAAACACTTTTTGACGTGATAGGTCAACGCAGCTTTGTGGTGGCAGAGGCACCGGAAAAGGCCAATCTGGTCAAACTCAGTGGTAATTTTTTGATTGCTTCGGTCATTGAATCGCTGGGTGAGGCCATGGCGCTGGTGGAAAAAGGGGGGGTAGACCGCCATGCCTATCTGGATCTGCTGACCTCTAGCCTGTTCAATGTGCCCCTCTACAAAAACTATGGTGCACTGCTTGCCGACCGGAAATTTACGCCTCCAGGCTTTGCCGCGCCCTTGGGCCAGAAAGATATGCGTCTGGTTCTGGCAGCAGCGGAAAATCTGGATGTCCCTCTGCCTCTTGCAAGCCTCTTGCGTGATCGCTTTATTCGCCTTGCTGCTGAGGGCGGTGCCACCCGTGACTGGTCTGCCGTAGGCGCATTGGCCGCGCAGGATGCCGGTCTTCTGCCCTGAAAGTCGGTGATACTTCACAAGGAGAAACCATGTCTGAGCTGAAATTCCATCCATATCGTCAACCAGCGGGAGGCTGGGGGGCGCTTCGCGCTTCCATGCAGAGCCTGCGCCAGCAAGGCATTCTCTCGGCAGGAACTGCCCTGCTGCTGAAGTCCAATCAGGCCGAAGGTTTTGATTGCCCGGGCTGCGCCTGGCCCGACCCCGATGCCCACTCCACCTTTGAATTTTGTGAAAACGGGGTGAAGGCCGTTGCTGCCGAAGCCACCAGCAAACGCGTAACGGCCGATTTTTTTGCCCGGCATTCCGTGCGCTGGCTTGCCCAGCAAAGTGATTATGATCTGGAAGAATTCGGCCGTCTGACGGAACCGATGATGTATGATGCAGCCAGCGACCATTATCAACCCGTTTCCTGGGAGCAGGCATTTGCCCAAATAGCCCGTCACCTGCACGCGCTCGAATCCCCCAACCAGGCTATTTTTTATACGTCCGGCAGAACTTCTAACGAAGCAGCTTTTCTCTATCAGCTTTTTGTCCGTGAGTTTGGTACCAACAACATGCCGGACTGCTCCAACATGTGTCACGAACCTACCAGTCTCGGAATGCCTGAATCTATTGGTATTGGCAAAGGTACTGTCACCCTGGAAGACTTTGACCATGCCGACACACTGCTCCTCTTTGGTCATAATCCTGGCACCAATCACCCGCGTATGCTGGGCACCTTGCGGGATGCGGCCAAGCGCGGCTGCCTGATTCTGGTTTTCAACCCGCTTCGGGAACGCGGCCTGCAGCGGTTTGTGAACCCTCAGGATCCCGGCGAGATGCTCACCAATCATGGGACCGAAATCGCCACCCATTATTATCAGCCCCGCATTGGCGGCGACTATGCCATTGCCCTCGGCATAGCGCGTTATCTGTTGGAGCAGGGCTCTCTGGATCAGGATTTTATTGACATCCATACCGAAGGTTTTAATGCTCTGAAAAAAATTGCCCTGGATACCCCTTGGGCAGAAATTGAGTCAGAAAGCGGTCTCAGCCATGCCGAGCTTATGGAAATCGGTAAAATTTATGATTCGGGCAAAGCCAGCATCATCACCTGGGGAATGGGCATCACCCAACACAAGCATGCCGTCGCTACCATTCAAATGCTGGTCAATGTGCTCCTATTGAAAGGGAATATGGGTAAGCCAGGAGCCGGAGCTTGCCCCATTCGCGGGCATAGTAATGTTCAGGGCGATCGCACCATGGGGATATGGGAACGTCCCGCTGCCGATTTTCTGGATCGTCTGGGTAAGGAGTTTGGTTTTGAGCCGCCCCGAGAACCCGGCCATGACGTCATTGGCAGTATTGCCGCCCTGGAAAAAGGCGAGGCCAAGGTGTTTTTCGGGATGGGAGGCAATTTTGCCAACGCTACCCCGGATACCCAGCGCGTACATGAAGCATTGCGCCATTGTGAACTCACCGTACATGTGACCACCAAACTCAATCGTTCTCATGTGGTTCACGGGAAAAATGCCCTGATTCTCCCTTGTCTGGGTCGGACGGAAATAGATATTCAAAATGGTCAGCCCCAGGGCATCACCGTTGAGGATTCCATGAGCATGGTGCACATTTCCCAGGGAATTCGGGTGCCGGCTTCCCCACAACTGAAATCCGAATGTGCCATCATTGCCGAATTGGCTGAAGCCACTTTGCCCAACAGCAAAACTCCATGGCGCGCCCTGGTAGAGGATTACGACCGGATTCGCGACCGCATCTCAAGAGTGGTTGCGGGGTTTGAGGACTTCAATGCCCGGGTCCATCAACCCAGAGGGTTTCATCTCGATCTGCCGCCTCGCTCCCGACGCTGGACAACGCCATCCGGCAAGGCTCAGTTTATTGCCCAGCCATTGCATCACATCACTGAAGGCCGCTTTGTTCCCAAAAGTACGGCGCGGATTTTCAATCTGATGACGATTCGTAGTCACGATCAGTACAACACCACTATTTATGGGTATGAAGATCGCTACCGGGGGGTATCAGGTGCCCGCAATATTTGCTTCATGCATCCGGAAGACATGGCTGAATTGGGTTTTGCAGAAAATTCGCTGGTGGATATTATTTCGCACTGGACTGACGGCGAGCGCGTTGCCCGGAGTTTTCGCCTGCTGCCTTATGATATTCCCCGCTCCTGTGTGGCGGGTTACTATCCCGAACTGAATGTGCTGGTTCCTCTGTCCAGCCATGCAGACCGAGCCAACACCCCGACTTCCAAATCCATTCGGGTGACCTTTCACGCGGTGACCAAGCGTGACGACTGAGTCTGTTCCAGAATCGGCCACGGAGGATTGGGTCATCGCTCTGCTGCAAGCACTGTGTAATGAACCGGTCATTTCTCTGGCAAAAATAGGGAAACAGATGAATTTGCGGCGTAGTCAACTGGAACGTCTGTTGTTACTGCTTGGTGAAAATGAAAGCTGGGGTGGTATGGGTTATCTGACCCAAAGCGAACAACGTGGTCGTGCTGTGATCCTTCTTACCCAGAAAGGAAAGGATTTATGCGCATCCATGGCGAATTAGATAGTTGCATCGGCTGGTCAGCAGCGACTTTGCTGACCGGAAAAGGGTTATCGGTTGCCCACCAGGAAGCTGTCCTTGAAGAACGGGCAGTATCCATTGTCATCAACGGTCAGGCTTATGCGGTGATGATGGTGACGCCGGAGCATCTGGATGATTTCTTTATGGGTTTTCTGTGGAGCGAAGCCATTATTCACGGCCCCGAGGAAATTATCGCCTGGGAACGGATGACCGAAAATGGCGCCTGGGCCATCTACCTCCAGCTCACGGCAGCAGCTGCAGAACGCGCGCAACACAAGCGTCGTCACGTCCTTGGCGGAAGTGCCTGCGGCTTGTGCGGGACACCACTCCTGGCCGGGCTCATTCCCTTTGCGCCACTGGAAAGCAGTTTTTGCTGCAATCCGGCCTCCATCCGCACTCTCATGGTCCAGATGCAGGAGCGACAGGCGCTCAACCACAGTACCGGGACAGCCCATGCAGCCATTCTCGGCTATCAACGGGATTATCTGGTGCGCGAAGATATTGGTCGCCACAATGCGGTGGATAAAAGTATTGGTGCAGCCATTCAGCATGGGCTGAGGCCCGGCGAAGTCAATGTGCTGGGGATTTCCTCGCGCCTGAGTTTTGAAATCGTCCTCAAAGCCATTGGCTTTGGTATTCCGGTGATTGCGGCTATTTCCGGGGTCAGCAGTCTCGCTATCAAGCTGGCTGAAAGCCATGGTGTTACCCTGATTGGTTTCGCCCGGAATGATCGCATGACTTTGTATGCCCACCCCGAACGCATCCAGAAAGACTGGGTGCCCGCACTTTCCCCGGTTTGTGATTATTAACCAGGCACTTAAATATCCGACATAGCATAGTGGGCAGAAGGGTGGCGAAAATAGCTGGTGACCTGGTGCGGCATTTGGCGCAGACGCTCCATGAAGGCTGTTGCCTTGGCTATCAGCGAGTTTTTCTCAGTGCTGACCGTGCCGACACGTAGAGCCGTTTTGAAGTCCCGATTCAGGTATTCGTCGGGGTTGGATTCCGGCGCATAGGGCGGCAGAAAGGCCAGTTCAATACGGTCTTTTTTATCCGCGAGCCAAGTCGTTACCATCTTGGCATGATGCACACGCAGATTATCGACTACCAGATAGATTTTCTTGGGCGCATTCTGAATCAAGGCCGTGAGAAAAGCGATGAAACGCTCCGCATCCATGCTGCCTTCGACAATCTGGAAAGCGACTTTGCCCTGCGGAGAAATCGCCGAGATCATGGATAGCGTGGTCCATCGGGCGGGAACAGCCAATACCGGCGTTTGTCCCCGAGGAGCATACCCGCGCACCCAATGGGCATCTTCCTTGACGGCCGTCTCGTCCCCCCAATAAATCACCGCTCCCTCTTGGGCCGCTTGCGCGCGTAGGCGGGGATAATCCTGCTCCAACCACTGACGGACCGCTTCTGGATTCTGCTCCAACGCCCTTTTGACAGGACGTTGCGGAGTGAAGCTCCAACGCTTGAAATACTTACCCACCAGACGCTCCTGGACCATCCGTACAGCAGAAAACTCTTCCAGCAATACGGCCACCTCTGTCTCTATGGCCTGTTCGATCAGGGAACGTGCCGCTCGCCGAAGTACGCCTTCGATGCCCAGGCCCAACTCTCCCATACCACCCTCAAATACGGTATTCTTTTCCACGGCGTACTCCTTACGTTGCTCACTTGGCCTGCAAACCCTTTGTAGCAACAGTACGCCACCTTGCTCAAGTCACTTGTAACCCGTCTATACACCAGTTTCGATCATAGCTCCTATGCGGACAAAAACCGTTCGAACTGCAAACAGGAGTCCGGCAACCCTTGGCTCAGAGCTAATTCCGTCACCCCCTGGACCAATCGCGTTGATCCGCAAACATACAGATCCGGTAAAGTGGCAAGACTTCCCAGATCGTCGCGCAAGGCATCCACCACGCTGCCTCGATAATCCACCCAGTGATTGCCAGGACGTGAAAGGCATATCTTCACCTGCAGTTGGGGAAGTTTATCCTGGATCTGACGGATTTCCTCCTGACAGAAGAGTTCGTCTTCATATCTTGCGCCGAAGTACAGACGTGCCGGAAGCATTTCTCCCCAATCTGCCATGCGTCGCAGCATCGACAGTAGCGGCACGAGACCTGTCCCGCCACCAATGAACCAACGTGGCCGCAGGCCGTTTTCTCTCAGGGTAAAGGTTCCCAGTGGTCCACGTATGTTCAGGCGATCGCCCACCAAGGCGGATTCCAGATAGGTAGAGAAGGCACCACCTGGTCGTAGCGTGATGAAAAATTCCAGGTCGCCATTCCAGTTGGTGTTGTTGGCTAGAGAATAGGCGCGACGCGCATCGCTGCCAGGTACCTGGATTTCCATAAATTGCCCAGCTTCGAATTCCGCAGCTCCCCCTTGCTCATCAGGTTGCAGGCGTAATAACAGTCGTCGCGTACCCGTAGCCACCATAGTGACGTCCACTACTTCTGCCTCGCGCTCCGGGATGCGCTCAAAGCGGATGTAGTTGTAGTCATAAGGCGCCTCCAGAATCAGATCCGCTCGCGGATAGGTACGGCACAGAAGTACATCGCCTCGTGCCTGCGCTTTCTCTGGCAGGGCTTCCATACTGACTTCACCCAGGTGATAAGTGCCTGCGGTAACGGTGGCCACGCAGGCTCCGCAAGTTCCCTTCCGGCATTGGGAAGGAAGCAGGATACTTTCCCGGTCCGCAGCAGAGAGTAAATCTTCCGCCTCAGAACAGACGAAGGACACCTGTTGCTTATCACGGGTATGGATAGTGATATCGTAGTTGATCATGATGTGCTCATCCTTATGCCGCTTCGTCCGTTGCAGAACGAAGCGGCGTTCCATTGTGCTATGCCGTATGCGCCAGAGCCGTCTGCAAATCCGCTTGCGCCTCGCCAATAAGATCGAGATCAAGATCGAAACGTGATTGGAGCTTCTGCACCAAAGTTGGTGTGAGATAGGCAGGCAGGGTGGGCCCCAGCTTGATTCCCTTGATACCCAGAGCCAGCAGGGAAAGGTGAATGGCGGTAGCCTTTTGTTCAAACCAGGAGAGCATGATCGACAACGGCAGGTCATTGACCCCACAATTGAATGCCTCGGCCAGGGCACCCGCTACCCGGATGGCGGAGTGGGCATCATTGCACTGGCCTATATCCAGCAGGCGGGGGATGCCTCCAATATCTCCGAATTCATGCTTGTTGAATCGATACTTACCGCATCCCAGGGTCATCACTACCGAATCGGCGGGGGCATTATCCGCCACCTCCGTGAAGTAGTTGCGCGCCGGAGAAACACCATCGCACCCACCGACGAGGAAGAAGTGGCGAATATCTCCGTGTTTCACCGCATCGACGATTTTATCCGCCACACCCAGGAGAGTGTGATGCCCAAAACCGATGGTGATACGCTGCTCTTTTGCATCGGCAGTAAATCCCGGTAATGCCTTGGCGGCCTGGATCACCGGGGTGAAATCCCCATTGTCGATATGGCGGACGCCGGGCCACCCCACTGGGCCAAGGGTAAAAATTCGATTTTTATAACTTCTGCCCGGCTCAATGATACAGTTGGAAGTCATGACAATGGGCCCAGGGAAATCTGCAAATTCACGCTGCTGATCTTGCCATGCTCCCCCTAGATTCCCGGCCAGATGAGGGTATGCCTTGAGCAAGGGATAGGCGTTGGCTGGCAACATCTCCCCATGGGTGTAAACATTGATCCCCTGATCCTTGGTCTGCTCCAGGATTTGTTTGAGATCATGGAGATCGTGACCGCTGACCAGGATTGCCTTGCCCTGGATCGGGGAGATGCGCACAGAGGTAATTTCCTGCGCTCCAAAACTGTCCGTATTGGCAACGTCAAGCAACTCCATCACCTTCAGGTTCAAACGGCCGACTTCCAATGATTCTTCCAACATTTCATCGAGGTCCGTTGGATTACTTGCCAAGTAGTCCAGGATTTCCTCTGCCTGCGCATCGACTTCGTCGCTCTGATAACCCAGGACGCGGGCATGTTGAGCATAAGCGGCTACGCCTTTCATGCCGTAGAGGATGAGGGCACGAGCACCGATCACATCGGATCCGAGATGTTCTACGTCGGCGTTTATGGCGACGCTAGGGGCTTGACGCAGCAGTTGTTCCAGACTATCGGCAGGTTGGAAGAGGGCCGGACCGGACAGGATTTCGGGAGTCTTGCCCTGCTCTCGCGCCGCTTCCTCGTACAATAATTTGATCCGTTCACGCCTTTTGCTGGCCTCCTGGATCAGGTGGACAAAACGTGTGGCAGTGAAGTTCACATTGGTGAGCGTGGTGAAAAGCCCATAAAAAATGAAGTCGTCCGTACGTCTGTCGGCAACACCCATCGCCCGCGCCCGGCGCGCATACTGGGCAATGCCCTTCATAAGGTGCGTGAGAATGTCCTGCAGACCGGCAGTGGCCTCATCCTTGCCGCACGTTCCCGGCTCACTGGTACAGCCTATTCCGGCGGGGCTGCGGGTGGTTTGTTCGCATTGATAGCAAAACATCATGGTGTCTCCTGAGGTTGTGGTGCTTGTTTGTCAACAATATCTGCTGTGATCAGGACCATCCTTGATTTCAATCAAGTGGCTGCGCCACTTCCTCATGATCGTCGACGGGAAACCCTAAGCAAAAGACAGGCGATTGACCCTGCCCGGAGATTCGGCGTAACGTATTTAACGTCACACTACGCTCCGCCTATCCCGATCAATTGTCTGGAATCCGGCGGCTGAATCCGCCTGCGAGACGCCACCCGCAGGCACATAACAGGCTGAGTTATGGTCCGTAAAAGCCGCATCATGGGGTAAAGATGGTTTTAGACACGGTTTTGTTCGCCCAAAAGCCAGATTGATGACAATCGGCCAAGTAGAGTTAACAGAAATGGAGCGATTGCGCCGAACAGAAATATTCTCTGTCTGGTCGGATGAGGACCTTTCGCATTTGTTTAAGGGCGCACGTGTTCTGGAGATGAGTGTCGGGCAAATCCTTTTCCTCGAAGGCGATGCAGCTACCGCTTTCTATTTTCTTCTGGATGGACAAGTGAAGCTGGTGACGTCGGCTGCTGACGGCCACGAGAAAATAGTTGATATTTTGCAAGGCGGAGACCTTTTTGCAGAAGCTGTAGCCTTTTTGGGATATCGTTATCCTGTGCAGGCAATAGCGGCCATGCCGAGCCGGGTTCTGGAAATTCCCCTTACGATATTTCTCGTCACCCTACAGCAGCATCAGGAGCTGATGCTGCAAATGTTGGGCAGACTGAGTCTGCGTTTACGTCATTTAATAATGGAGTTGCGACATCTTACTGTGGAATCCGCTGACCAACGGGTTGTAGGATATCTGCTGGAACTTTGCCCATCGGGAAATTCTCCCGTGAGTTTGCTTCTACCTGCCAAAAAGGCCATGATCGCGGCGCGACTAGGTTTAACCCCGGAAACATTTTCTCGTGTGTTGAAGCGATTGCGAGAGGAGCATTTGATCACGGTTGAAAAACTCAAGATATACATTCACCGCCCTTCTGCGTTACGGCAATGGGCGAAGGAAGACCGCTGAAGAGACACGAACCATGGGGCCTCCAACCGGTTTGTGGCCTGGCAATACCAGGCGATATCAGGCGACCCGGCGGCTTTGCGCTCTCTGCATGGCGCGCAAAGGCGCCGATTCGGTGATTTTGATCTGTTCCGGTCGCAGGCAGGGCTGCTTGGCCAACACCTCCAGGAATCTAGCATCCAGCAGAGATGGGGCAAAGCTCCCGGTTTTGCCGGGAGATATTTACCTATTTATGCTGTGCTATTGCTTGGTGACCGTCTTTTGGCCATCAACCATTATTCCATAACGTATGATCTCTTTTGAGAAAGTCGTCATGCGAAATATAATGAGAGCAATCGGAGGAAAATGTCAACCCTACGGTGCCGTTAAAGATGTTGACAGATCCTGAGCGCAAATAAAATATTCCTTGCATAAATCTCAATGTTCGTAAATTGCTCAATATTTTCCGGACCTCTTGCTGGGGTACCACAGCTTCATCCGGATATGGACGCTTGGGATACGCCAAGCAAATATTGGGGTCTATCAGTTCGTCTATAGTCAGCAGACGGTACCGATACGGATCATCCATCACCCAGAGTATGGCTTGGCTGCTAGAGAAATGGAGAATTATATGGTATACACCATGTACGAGTATCAATTCTTCCACGACACTAAGCACGGTATCCAGATGTCTATCCATTTTGCTTTCGGAACGCATCTTCGTATCGGCCGTATCCGATATGAATGGGTCTCCTTCAAACCGCCGGGGATACCGGGGCTCTTCGTATATTTCGCCTGCCTGAGGCAAGTCCCTCAAGGCAAAATCCGCACCGATGAAACCGAGAAGTGTGCCGTCGGTGTCACGCACAAATTGGACGGCGGTCAACGAAGGCCGTAGCGCATGCAGACTGATATAGGCTTCGCACAACAGAAAGTCGACAGCTTGGACCCCTTCTCGTATGTAGGGCCACTGCTGATACTGCGCTTCACGATATTTGTTAGAATACTCGGCAGCCAGCAAGGCTTCTCTGACATATGGCCGGTCCGATCGATCCCGGCCAAAGTGCTCGGCGAGCAGACCTTCACGGCTGATGTTGGACGTTATCTGCACTCCGCGGGTGTCCAACACATATAAAAACTTACAGTACGGTACGTTGGAGAATGCCTCGCTCAATGCAGTCTCCATTTTTGGACGGTCACCCCACACACGACTGCATGCATCTGCCAGGCGCCGCATTGGCTCGTACAGCAACCCGGTAAGCAACGCGCGTTGCTGAAAAACCCGTCTTGGCAGGGAAGAGTCTTCTAGCGCTGTCATAAAAAAGAAATCTCCATTGTGGCTTGCGTCTCCTGCCGGCGTTGGACGGCTCTCTTACACATATCTTGCATCTTCCCTCCAATGGCTGTCTCTAGCAAGACCAGGTTTGCAATGCGGCAGAAATTTTCACGTCATCCGTGGCCACTGCTTGTCGCATACGCGACGGTAAACACTGCCATCATCATCAATTTGGAAGAGATAAAGCCAACCATTATCCACCAGTTCTCGGACGAGAATGTGGCGGGAAATGATGCTCTCCATCTCTGCCTGCGGAGCCTCAATCACCACGTTGAGACGGACCGGCTCATGGATCCAACGCTTACCGTCGTGCAGGGACTGCAAGGCAAAACCGACACGCAAATCCCCTCCATTCCCCTCTAAAACGCCGATAGATCCCCCAACGACATTATGTAGCACTTTATTGCCGCTGCCGAAACGCAGATTGTCTACCATGGAGCCGTAGTATTGCATGTTGATCCAGTTTGCCACCACCATGGGTGCGGTCATAATCAACTCCAATGTGGAGAAGCCCGCGTCCTTATGCCAGTCATAGTCATGCAAAAAAGCCCGACCTTCCAAGTCAACACCCCTTGTCCTCTGGCGGGGGGCTGCGATAAAAGCGGCGTTGCCTGCTAGTGCCCATTCGGGTCTGACTTCGGCCCAGTCCCGAGTGCGTCGCCGCATATCGCGCGTGACCACCTCAGGAGCTTGAGAGGCCGTACCCAGCAGGGTGGCGCGCTCCAACCGCGTAAGCTCACCCGCATCCGCCAGCCATTGGCGGAGTTGCGCCAGATCTTTGGCGTGTGTTGTCGGCAAATCTTCCGTATCAAAGATCGTCACTTCATCGGTTGTGGTGTCATGCAATCCGGCGATAAAATAGGTGTCTTTCGGAATTTTAAGCCCTTTTTCCTCAAGACCCCGGCGGGTCGCCGGATCGTTTAGCAAGGTTACCGCAATCCTGGCACTGGCTTCTCCCGTCTGCCCGGCACAAGCACCGCAATCGAGTCCAGTCCCCTGTGGATTATTGACCGTAGTGCTGCCATGGCCTGCCAACAAGATCAGGCGTGCGAATGTCTGCGTCAGCCCCATGTTTTTAAGGATGAATTCTCCGACACCCGCCCGCTCAGTTTCTGGTATTCCGGTACTTTTCGCACTGGATTTACCGTTACCGCTAGCGATCAAGCGTGGGCGCAATCTCTGTTTCGTCCCACTATCAAGGCCCCTTTCGTCCGGATGGGGTACGGTGCGAGTCCAACCCATGCTGTCACCGAAAAGCTTCGGGGCATATAGCAACCCGGTGGCTTCCACAAAGGTGAAAGTCGACACTGCTGATGTTTTGAAACTCTTCCAGGCGGTGGCTACCCGTAGGCGTAATTGCCTTTTTGCGGCATGCCGTTGCGTTTCATCCTCGCTTGCATGACTCAGGTCCTCGCACACCCGATAAGGCGGATTGAAAATGACTGGGAGATGCCCCTTAGGCGCATTCGAACCGAATGGGACGTATTCCATGAGTACGCCAAAGAAACCCGCAAAGCCCAAGGTTTGAATGCCTGGAGCCACTGTTTCCAGTGCCCGGCGGATGATTTCGGAGCGCACGTCTATGCAAAACGCAGCCTGCGCCACGGGTCGCTCAATGACTGTATTGCTTGGCCTCGATGCTTCTTTTAGTGATTTGATTAATGACCGCTGATAGCCGATCTCCAGCGCGGTTTGCAAAATGGCATCAACATGCTCCGACGGTTTTTCTATCGCCCTATTTTGTTGGGTGTGCAACATCAGGTGCCATTGTTTTCGTACGGCGATATCTGCGCAGGTCTTGTGAAGAATGGCATCCCAACACACGCGGATGGCGAGAAGATCACGCAAGGATTGATCGGTCTCACCCTTCAATTCGGCCTGCCAACGCAAATATCTAGCCCAACCCGCCCAGCCGCCGATACTCAGGAGTGCTGCAAAGAGATAATCATCGATCAGATCGAACGGGACGGAGAGTTCCTTCAGAGCCAAGGCAATGGCCGTTTCAGCGGCTGCCGGGAGTGCGGCGGCCGCTTCTCCAATCCCGCGCAAACCGACCATTCGCGGGCTCTTGTCGAAATGCATGAACTTTAACCAAGCCTGATACATCGGGTCATCGCGCCACGGCATGCTCCATGTGGCCTGCCCCTCGTCAAAGTACGCCGCGCAATATTGGCTAATCCTTTCCACAACGAAGCCTGGCCAATCCCGACGATCATCGGCAAACATGGCATCCGCGAAGACCGGAAAGGGCACGTTCCGGCTTGCCGATCGTTGTTTCATCGCCTGCTTGAGCTGGGTAACACTCCAATTGCTGTGCATTTCCTTCAGTGCTTCGTCTAAATCCTCTTGGGTGATCCGTCCGTTGGCGATCTGTTCTTCATAATAGGGCCGCGGCATAGTCAGTCCCTCGCCGGTGATCTTACGAAGCATCTGATCCGCTTGCCAGAACGGTTGATCGCGCAAGCCAAAGTATGGATTTACCGCAACAAAGTGCTTGAGCGGCCAGAGGGGAGCAATTCTCTGGCATGCGCCTTCAATGTTCGCTTTGATGTCCTGATATGGGTTTGATGTCGCTGGTGCTTTCATGTCTACTCCTCCGGGAACTGAACTTGTGGATTTGCCGCATCCAGTGTTTTTCCTATCTTCGATGCGTGAAGAAAGGCCATCTGACTAAAAACAAGATCAACATACAGTCCATTGTATAGGTTCACATACACGGCCTGCCAAAAAGGTGACTTCTGCAACCGGGGCAAAAGTTGCTGAATGTGCAACAAGGAAAGAAAAGCCACGACGATAAGCGCCAGTAACCAGATTGGAATATGATCAGCCTGCACGGTATCACTGGGAATGCTGGTTCCCAGCAAGTAGGTGGACAGATCATGCAGCCCAAAATAGGCTGAACAAACAATGATGCTTAACAGAGCCACTCGGGAAAGCAAGGTGCCGGCTCCGACTCCAGACCTATTGAGGGCTTGCAGCAGGAGCTGGCCCATCGCAATGGCGACGATGGCGCCGATCGTCAGCAAAGTGGGTTGCTTTTGCAAATCGATGCCAAATGCCATGGCAACTCCAAAGGTGACTAGCCCTGATATAAGAATTGCCAATTCCGCTCGTCCGAGCGTTTGCTTTGTATTGAGCTTCTGGATCATCGGTCCACGGAAATTGTCTACCACACTTCCGGAAGAAAGGAACGCATGCGCCTTATAGACGGAGTGAGCGACAATATGGAGTACGGCGATACTGTACAAACCCAAACCACATTCCATCAGCATAAAACCCAGTTGCGCAGAAGTGGAATATGCCAGCGATTCTTTGATATTGGTTTCCGTCATCATCATGAGAGATGCCACTGTTACAGATAAAAGTCCCGCGAGAATGAGTACGGTCCAGGCCCAGCTTACGTGGGTAATCATGGGGCTGACACGCAAGAGCAGGAATGCGCCGGTATAAATGAGTCCCGCATGTAATAGTGCCGAAACCTGCGTGGGGGCCTCCATAACCTGAATAAGCCAACCATGCAGGGGAAATATCCCGCTCTTTAAAATAGCACAGAGTACAATCAGGCCTGTTGCGATCTGCAAGCTGGCAGGAAGACTTCCGTGCCACGTGTGCATCCACTGTGCGATTCCTGAAAACTCTGCTCTTCCTGTGGTCCGTGCTATCAGCAGAAAAGCGGTGAAAAGGCTCACGTCGGCGATACGCGAAAACAAATATTTTTTGCGTGCCGCAATCACAGCGAGCGGACGTTCGCGATAGAATATCAATAACTGATGTAAAAACAGGCTGGCGGCGATAAATGAAATCCAGAATCCCCAGATATTATCTGTCACAATCAGCACTAGAAATGCGCCAACGGTCAGACTCAGCCACCGGTGGAACCGTCCCTCATGGGCGTCCCCTACCATATACGAAGCGGAGTATCGAGAGACAATCATTCCCATGAAGGAGACCAACACGAACATGACGAGAGTCAATGGATTAACCAATATTCGGATGGCAAATGAGCCTAATTCCCATGGTAGATGGATCGACAGATAGGTCTGTGAATGCTGTATTATCGCCACATACATTGCTGTGGCAGCAATGCTACAAAGCAGCGCAAACCAATTGGCACCGTTGCTCAGCGTCTTGACCCAGCGCGCATGATGGTCCGCGCGGATTCCTACAAGTAAACCCACCAATAGCAATGGCCATGGTGCAACCAACATAAGAAGAGAGGATGCAATCATTCACAACTCCTGCGTGAAGTCAGAAATGTAGCTCGGTGACCATTTGCTACAGTCTTGCGAAGTGAACAGTAACCTGTATATCGATAAATAATAAGTTAAGATATTTAACCATGATGTTTTACTTATATAAATGGGTTATGGATCGGCACTCTAGTTGCTATTACGTAGATGGCAGTAGTGACGGTAGGATTGGATATTGTGGAGGTGCTGATGATGGCCGGGGTGTTTTAACCGCACGGGGGCGTTACGGTGGGGTTGAGGGCGCCATCTTCACGATGGCGGCGACTTCATCGCCACCGGTGGATCAGTCGCTACAATCCTCCAACAGAGGAGCCAGGGCATCGGCACACAGATCCAGCCAATGGCAAACCGGTGTCTCACTGCCGCTTTGAAGGTGTATCTGGCAGCCGACGTTGGCCGTGGAGATGTAGTCCGGCTGCCCTGCCTGCAAAGCCTCCAGTTTCTGATTGCGTAGCTGCTGGGACAGGGTAGGCTGCAAAATAGAGTAACTGCCTGCCGAACCACAACAAAGATGGCTATCTCGAACACTGGTCAATTGGTAGCCGGCTTGTTGTAAGAGCGTTTCGACCCCGCCTTGCAAGCGCTGGGCATGTTGCAGGGAGCAGGGCGCGTGGAAGGCGACTGTGCCGCGATTAGCGGCCACGAAAGGAATTTCCCCGGTGCGTTCCAGGAGCCATTCACTGGGATCGCAGGCCAGAGCGGCGACACGCGCAGCCTTTTCAGCATAGTGCGGGTCGTTTTGTAACGCTTCCCCATATTCCTTGACCATGCTGCCACAGCCGCTGGCGCTGACCAGAATGGCTTCAGCGCCAGCTTCGATCAGCGGCCACCAGGCGTCGATATTGCGACGCATATAGTTGTGCGCTTCATTGTGTGCGTTGAGGTGCAGGCTGAGGGCACCACAGCAACCGGCGCTGGCAGGCACATCGACAGCCACACCGAGGGAGCCGAGTATTTGCTCCAGGGCCACCCCGGTCGAGGGGGTCATGACGCTTTGCACGCATCCGGCGAGGGCAATGACCCGGTGCGTCGCATGGAACGTGGCCCGGGGCGCCTTCAGTCGGGGCTTGGGCAGGGTCGGAACCATGCGCGCCAAAGCATCCGGCAACAGGGGCTTAAAGATGTCACCGAGTCGTACCAGCAGATGGAAGCGCTCGGGATGGGGAACAATGGCGCGCAGCAGGCGGCGCTTCAGCCGCTCCAGTGTCGAGCGGCCCACTTCTGCCTCAATATGCGCGCGGCCGATTTCCGCCAGCCGCGCGTAGCGCACGCCGGAAGGACAGGTGGTTTCGCAGGCGCGGCAGGTGAGACAGCGGTCCAGATGTTCCAGGGTATGTTCCGTGGCCGGGGCACCGGCGAGGAATTCCTTGATGAGGTAGATGCGACCACGCGGACCATCCAGTTCATCGCCGAGAATCTGGTAGGTGGGGCAGGTGGCGGTACAGAAGCCGCAGTGGACGCAGCTGCGCAGTATGGCATCGGCTTCGGTTACGCTGGGATCATTTTGGAAGCGGGGGGCGATATGGGTTTGCATGGGCAGACCTCAGAGGGTGGCGTAAAGACGGCCCGAATTGAGGATGCCGCGCGGATCGAAGGCCGCTTTGAGCCGTTGTTGTATCGCCAGCAGCGGTGGTGCGAGGGGATGAAAGACCTCGCCACGGCGATTTCCACCACGAAACAGGGTGGCGTGACCACCGTGCTCCGCTGCCAACTGCCGCAAGGCAGTCGCATCAAGGGCACCACGCAGCCAGCGTTGACCGCCGCCCCATTCGATAAGGGTCTGATCCCCGAGCGGCAAGGGGGGGGTGGCCGGGGCCACGGCCAGACGCCATAAGGGTGCGTCCCCCTGAAAAAAATCGTTCCGCTGTTCGCGCAGTGCCACCCAGAAGGCCGCCGCCTCGGCATCGGGCAACCTTTCGCCGCCCAGCCGGGTCTGTGCCGCCCGCACGGCGCTTCCGGTGCCGGAAAGACGTATATACAGGTGCTCACCATCATACGCCGTAGAGGAGAGCGGCAGTGGCTGTCCAGCCCAGTCATTCATGCGTTGGACGGCGGTAACGGGGTCCATCGGCCATACCAGAGTCACGGTACTATCGGGACGCGGCAGCACCTTGAGGCTCACCTCGAGCAGAACGCCCAGGGTGCCGAGGGCACCTACCATCAAACGGGAGACATCATAACCGGCGACATTTTTCATGACCTGCCCGCCGAAGCGCAGGATTTCGCCTTGTCCATTGAGGATGCGCATGCCCAGCACCATATCGCGAGCCGACCCTGCGTAGGGACGGCGCGGACCGGAAAACCCACAGGCCAGCGTCCCGCCAATGGTCGCGGCGGGTCCGAAATGCGGGGGCTCGAACGGGAGCATCTGCCCGGCTTCCGCCAGTTGTGCCTCCAGTGCTTGCAAGGAAGTACCCGCGCGCAGAGTGATGAAAAGCTCGTTGGGCGCGTAGTCGATGATGCCCCGGTGGCCACCGAGATCGAGCAGATCGCATGCCGGCGTTTGGCGGCCATAAAACGTCTTGCTCCCGCCACCACGAATAGCGAGCGGTTGGGATCTGGCGTGGGCCTCTTGTACGGCCACCTGCAAGGTCTGGCTCTGATCTATGTCAAAAACGCTCCAGTTCGGGGAAAGGCAACTGGCCATGATGCACATGCATGGCCCCCAACTCGGCGCAGCGATGCAGGCTGGGTACGGCCTTTCCGGGGTTGAGGCGACCTTCGGGGTCGAAGGCGTGTTTGATGCGATGCAACTGCGCCAGTTCGGCGGCGTTGAACTGGACGCACATGCTGTCCAGTTTCTCGACGCCGACGCCGTGTTCGCCGGTGACGCTGCCACCGACGGACACGCAGAGTTCAAGGATGCGGTGCCCAAATTCCTCAGCGGCGTGCAGCTGTCCCTCGGCATTCGCGTCGTAAAGGATCAGCGGGTGCAGATTACCATCGCCCGCGTGGAAGACATTGGCGACCCGCAATCCATATTCTGCGGACCAGGCGGTGATTTGCTCCAGCACTTCCGCCAGGCGCTGGCGCGGAATGGTCCCGTCCATGCAGTAATAATCCGGAGCCAGACGCCCCACCGCCGGAAAGGCCGCCTTGCGGCCTTTCCAAAGCAGCAGACGGGTTGCTGCGTCCTCGGCTATGCGGATAGCGCGAGCACCGTGGCGTTGGAGCATGGTTTCGACCTCTCGCAGCTGTTCCTCCAGTTCCACGGCCGGGCCATCCAACTCACAAAGGAGGATGGCTGCGGCATCGCGGGGATAACCGGCATGGACAAAATCCTCCGCGGCTTCGATGGCGAGCCGATCCATCATCTCCAGGCCGGCGGGAATGATGCCCGAGGCAATGATGGCGCTGACCGACTCCGCTGCCGCCTCGACGCTGGAAAAGGCCGCCAGCAGGACGAGGACATGCTCCGGCATCGGCAACAAACGCACCGTGCATTCCGTCACCACACCCAGCAATCCTTCGGAACCGGTCATTAGCGCCAGCAGATCGTAGCCGGGGCTGTCGAGAGCCTGACTGCCGATCCGCAGGGTTTCACCCGTGGCGGTCAGCACATCCAGCTCCAGAATGTTGTGGACGGTAAGCCCGTATTTCAGGCAATGCACACCGCCGGAGTTCTCCGCTACATTGCCGCCAATACTGCAGGCGATCTGCGAGGAGGGGTCGGGCGCGTAATACAAACCCAAAGGGCGGGCCGCTTCGCTGATGGCCAGATTGCGCACGCCCGGCTGAACCCGAGCGGTTCGGTTTTCCCGGTCGATGGCGACAATATGATGTAAGCGGGCCAGACTGAGAAGCACCGCATCACGGAGTGGGCGCGCGCCCCCGGAAAGGCCCGTACCCGCGCCACGCGGCACCACCGCCACGCCGTGGCGCTGACAGATTTGCAAGACCGCCTGTACGCCCTCCCGGTCCGTGGGCAATGCCACACAAAGCGGCAACTCGCGCAGTGCCGCGAGGCCGTCGCATTCATATGGCCGTAAATCTTCCGCACCATGCAAGACCGCATCCGCGGACAAGGCCGCCTGCAATTCCGCAAGGAGAGCGGTAGGGTAGGGGAACGCTGGCATGCTGGGTCGGCACCTCACGCAGGGGCGTCGCCGCGTAAGCGGCGGCGGGCGAGGGCGAGGCTCCCTGCATCCCCCACATTGCCGGGGAAAATCACCACCGGCAGTTGGGGGGTGCGAGGGTGATCGGCGGGGCAGACCACCACAGAGCAGCCCGGCAGTATCTGCCCCATGACCCGCGCCATGCGCAGGGCGAGGCCGTCGCTGAGGACATCGTTGGAAGTGATGCCGCCCTTGCTGATGAGGAAACCGAGATCCTCCGGCAAGCTTCGGACCACCTCCATCAAGAAGGCCGACACGGCCTCCCCAAAGGCCAGACGGGCAGCTTGATCGGCAAAACGGCGCTCACCACGGCTCGTGTAGATGACGACATCCAGCCCTTTGCCGTGAGCCGCCGCCGCTCGCCGCACAATGGCCTCCAACTGTGCAGGGCGCTGCGCGCCCGCACAACGGTCCACATCGACCTCTATAGCCTCCAAGCCGGGTTCCAGGAGCAGACAGTCCAGTTGCTCCGTGGTTTTGCGCACGTGCGAGCCGACGACGATGGCACCGGCCCGGCTACCGCGCACCAGTTGCGCCATATCCTTGGCCGCCACAGGTTGCGGCGGTAAGTCCGCCAGCGCCGTCAACAGGCTAGCGGCACTACGGAAGAGAAAGCGCCTGCCTTGTGCCGCGGCAGCCCGTAAATCCCGGGCAAAGGCGGCGAGGTCCGCAGGTTCCACCGCATCCACCACGGCGCAAACGTTGTCCCTCAGGGCCAGAAGGTGCCCCAGGCAGCCCGCGCGCAACTCCGCCAGTGTGAAGCGCTCCACCGCCGCCGCCGGAATCCGTCCCTGAGTCTTCTCCTCCACGTAGTCCGGCAGAAAGCCGTGATGAAAGGCAAACACCGAATCCTTCGCAAATTCGGTCTTATGGGCGGGCGTCTCCACACCGTTCTGGCGCACGTAATGCACGCCGTCCCGCGTGATGCGTTCGCCCTCAAAAAAGGCGGGAATAAGAAAATGGGCGTCGAAGGGCCCCAACTCTTCGGCCATCACGTCGGTTTCCACCGGATAATGGCCGCGCAAGGTGGAGTCGGAACGACTCACCAGAATAGGCCGCACCGCCCGCCCCGCCGCTGCTGCTCGATCCAGTGCCACCCGCAGATTCCGGCAGATGTCGCGGGTGACCGCCGCCGCTCGCTCCCCCACCATGCCCCGGGTGTTGCTGAGGATGAAAAAGAGCGGAGCCGCATCGCGCAGAGCGATGGCCAGCGTTTCCACATCCCAGCGCGTGAGCAGCAGGCACGAATGCACCGTCTGCGAACCCGTGGGGTCGTCATCGATGACGATGATTTTATTGTCGGCGTCGACCATCCGCTACCATCCTTATCCGGCGTCGAGGCCGTGGATTTTATTGACGATGCTCTCGACGGTAATCCCGTTGAAGGCCATGAGTTCGGCCGGGGTGGCCGTGGTCTCACCGCGCAACCAGGCCAGCACATCGCGCTGCCATGCCCGGCTGCGCAGCAGCACCGGCTCCAGCGCCCCGGAAGTACCGCCGCTGATACCTAGCAGCACCTCCCCGATGAAGAGGTCGTGGAAGTCGGTGTCGCACATGAAGCCCTTATCCGCCTCGGAAACCGTGTGCGCGGCCACATCTGCCGGGCGGTAAAGCTGGCGGGGGTTGATCACCGACAGGATTCGCACCCGGTATCCCTCCTTCTCCAGCACCTGACTGGCCGCGAAAACCGGTAGCAGGACCATATCGCCGGTCACTGCCAGGGTCACGGTGCCACGGTTGCCCGTACCCGCATCATGCAGGAGCGCCGCTCCCTTGCGCACCGCCTCCCGCGCCTGTGTCATGGTCAGCCGTACCGGCATCGGACTTTTGGAAGCGATAATGACCATCGACTTGTTGACGCTGTTCACTGCGTACTCGTAGGCGGCCTGAATGGCGTTGGCATCCGTGGGATAAAGCAGAAAGACATTGCCGTTGCGCATCTGAGCGGCAAAGTAGTTCTCGATCTCCGGGCGCTGGTGGGTCCAACCGTTGCGGCCCTGCTCCAGAGCTCCGGCGGTGAACATGCAGACCGTGGATGGGGTCTTGCGCCGCAATTCCGCCATCGCCTGTGCGACTGTCTGCATGATGGGCCAGCCATTGATGGCAAAGGATTCATAAGACAGCCACAAGGAACGGCTGCCCAAAAGGGCCAGTCCCGCCGCCAAACCCGCGCAGGCATCCTCGTTCAGGGGTTCATAGACCTGCCCGCTGGGTTGCTGGTTATAGAGCGGATCTTCCGTGGGGTGGCGGATTTTCAGGGCGTCATTGATGTTCTTCATGGCCGAGGCTTCGTTGCCGTCGGCATTGGTCACCACAAAGCGCGGATCCTGCTGTCCCACCCAGGCCACCAATGCGCCCATGGCTGTGGCGGGTACGACCGGTTCGCCTAAGGCAAAATCCTCCAGGGGGAACTCGCCCAGCTTGGCGATTTCCAGCACTTGCTCGGTTACCGCCGTCTTGGCGGCGGGGCCACCCCCGGCACGCAGGAAGTTTTCGCGCACCAGCGCCCAGGATTCGGGACTGAGGGCGCGGCACTCCAGGGCAGCCTTGATTTCCGGGGAATCCGGAGTGTCTTTGGGATACAGGTTATGGGATTTGGCCCCCAGCACATGCACGCCCGCACCTTTCATCTGCTTGAGGATGAAGGCTGTGTGGCGGCCCCCCAAGGCGCCGTCCGCCGCCTTGGCCATGCCGGTCAGCACCGCTTCCATAAAGGCCAACCGCTGGCCAAAGGAAAAGCGCGTGGAGTCGACATAGGCACCTTCCTGACCGGCATCGTCAAAGTTCTTGGCATCCACCAGGATGACTTCGTCGAAGTCATGGGCGCGCCAATAGGCGATCATCTCGTCATTCGTCATCAGGGAAACCATGGAGTGATGTTCCTGACTAAAGCCATTCCAGACCAGCACCGGCAGATAATTGGTAACCCTCGGATAAGCGAAGTGAAAGTGCTTCATGGCGCTCAGCACATAAGGCTCCCCAAAACCGCCGTCACCGATGGTCACCGGGAAGAGGGTGCCAGGGTGCAGCAATGCGCCCGCCATGGCAAAGTGCTGTCCCTGCCCCAATGGGCCCGCGGGAGCCAGCAGGCCAGGGATTGCGCCGGAGAGATGACCGAGCAGTCCATGCTGTTCGCGGAAACGCGCCATCATGTCGTTCATGTCGCGGATACCCATTTCCTCCAGGGAACAGTCAAGGAACATAGCGCTGTAGAAACCCGGGGCGTGGTGACCTACTTCGGTGACGATGTTGGTGTGGCCGAGCATCACCAATGCGGCATACGCCTCCGTACTAGAGGCAAAACCGCCAGGATGTCCTGAGGACTTGGCGGCGCAGATCTGTAAAGTGCAGTAACGCAGGGCATCAGCCATGAGCAGGGTCTGGTAGACGGCTTCCATGGCCGCAGGATTGGGAATGGCCTTGCGTCCGGTCGCTATGGCGGCACTGCGGCCATACTCCTGGAAATTCGGCCAGGATTCACCAAAGTGGAACATGCCGGCGCAAAAGGCAGGGGCGTTGGCGGGCAGGGCGGTATGGGCGGTCATAGTGCGATCATCCTGTGACAAAAAGAAATTGCATCCACTCTAAGCAAGACGATATGATTCCGCAATGGGTAATCGTTTCCATAATACGGAATAATTTATGTCAACATCTAACACCGATAAAAACTCCTCCATCCAGGTGATCACCCGCTTGCGTGCTCTGCTGGATGCCCTCGCGGCGGAAGGGGGGAGCGCACCACTCAAAATACTCGCCGCCGTCACCGGACTCGCACCCTCCACCGCCTTCCGCATTCTGGCCTCAGCACAGGACAACCAACTGATCGCTCGCGATGCTGGCGGCCATTACCGCTTCGGCCAGCGCTTGCAAGACTGGGCGCAGCTCGCCCATGGCCGCAGCGACCTACGCGCCGTCGCCCGGCCCATCATGGCCTGGCTGCGCGATCAGGTGCAGGAGACGGTGAATCTTACCATCCAGGAGGGCGACGAAGTGATCTATGTAGAGCGCGCCACCTCGTCGCGGATGATGCGGGTGGAGCAGGTGATCGGCAGTCGCGCGCCGCTACATACCACCGCCGTCGGCAAGCTCATGCTGGCGCTGAATGGCGAAGCTGCTGTCCAAAGTTACGCTACCCGCACCGGCTTGCCGGCGCTTACTGTTCATACCCTGCGCCAGGCCGATGCCCTCTGGGAAAACGCCAGAAGCGGACTTGAACGTGGCTATGCACTGGACAATGAGGAAGCCGAGATTGGCGTCGGTTGTCTCGGCGTGCTGCTCCACAGCCGATTGCCCTGGAATGCCGGCCTCAGTATCTCCGCGCCTATTGAGCGGCTCCAGGAAAGCTGGGTACCGATGCTACAGGAGGCTGCGCGGCGGATAGATAGGGGCCACCAGAAAAATGATGTACCGTCCATAAGTTGAAGGGCCTGTAGGTGCATAGCGTGATGGGCAACGAGTAACCCCCATTTGATGGAAATGCTTGCTGATCGGTACTCTCAATTAGAGTTAATATTTATTAACTCTAATAATAAATATAATTAACTTTTATCAATTGTACGCTTCTCCCATACTGCACTCCAGTCAACGTCCTCTATGCGCGCTGACGGACCCGATGACGAGTATTTCCCCCGCGTGATATCGGGTGCGAGCCATGAGGTCCCGTGACCAACGCAATGAGTGTTCCGGATGATCCGCTTTTGAATGGAGCAATGGGAGGTTTTATGTCGCTTTTCAGGCAGATGGTAAGACCCGCAGAAGACTTGAGGCTTTTGGCTTTCGAACTCGCTCAGGACATTGATGCCATTTCGTCAAAGGGGGCGCAGTCCCCTGAAAAATTCAACGGCGCCCACGCACGGGCGGCAGGGCATTATGTCTGCGTACGTTATCACCACAATCAAGAGCCGTCTCTGCTTAGTATCTATGAAGCGCGCCGTTACTTGGCATGGCTCCGTGCCGGTCACGTTGGAACCCACTGGAATGTGGCGGATTGACCAAATGAAGTCGGGGTTGCCATGGCAACCCCATGGCCTGTGCTTTTTTGGGAGTCATGCCATCAAATGCGTGAGATAGAGCATGCAAAATATTCGCGTTTGAAAAACGCCATCTACAAAGATACAAGTGTGGCCCTACTTACCCAGCACGGCAAGGAGAAAGTCGTTACTCCTATATTGGCTTCCGCCATTGGCTGCGAAGTTACACTGGTGACGGGCTTTGACACGGACCAACTGGGTACCTTTACCAGAGACATCCCCCGTGCTGGCACCCAGATCGAGGCGGCGCGGAAAAAGGCGCGCATCGGTATGGAGCTAGCGCATTTGCCCTTGGGGCTCGCTAGCGAAGGCAGCTTCGGACCGGACCCGTTTACCGGGCTGTTTTCCTTGAACGTAGAAATGGTTGTCTGGATCGACGATACGCTCGGGATCGAAGTGGTGGGTGTTGCCTCGGGTAGGACCAACTTCTCTCATCTGCTCGCTGCCAACTGGGAGCAGGCCGAGGCATTCGCCCGTGCGATAGATTTTCCTGAACATGGGATCGTAGTGCGCCCGCGTCATGAGGACGACTCCCGCATCCGCAAAGGGATTGCCGACTGGGAATCGCTACGTGAGGCCTTTTTCTGGGCCTGTGGCGAGGCGGATAACGGCTGCGTCTTCCTGGAAACCGACGTGCGTGCGCATATGAACCCCATGCGCATGGAGATCATAGCTTCGGCTACACGAGATCTCGCAGACAAGCTTGCTACCCCATGCCCGGTCTGCAACACGCCCGGCTTCGAGATCGTGGAGCGCGTCCCAGGCCTGCCTTGCGAAGGTTGCGGCGCCCCGACCCGGGATACCCGGGCGGACATCCACCGTTGTGGCAGGTGTGGCCACCAGGTCGCGCTGGAACGTCTGGAGAAGGCCGCTCCAGCGGGTCACTGCGACTGGTGCAATCCATGATCCGAAGCGGCATGGCAGCCATGTGACGACAGCCCGAATGGAGGTGTATCGCGTTATGATGACTACGATTACCGAAGCAGGGCGGGATATTTCAGTAACACGTCTGTTTCTTTTCGTTCGGAGAACAGACGACCTTGCCAGTGCCTGCCAGCAGGTCGAGGAGTTTCTTGCATTTTGTCGCAGTCGCCAAAGCGATCCCTTTGCCAATGAACGTTTCTTGGGAGTCTGGGTGGAGGAGCACATAGTCACCAGTCTCCCTCAAGAGTGGGTACAGCCATTGTCAGCCACTCAGACCCTTCTTCTAACGATGCGGGAGATTTTTGCATTATGGGGTATCTGGTCAGTCGCCTCGATGGATGCGGTATGCCTGGAGACCAATGAGGGGATGGCCCTTTCCCACAATCTAGTGCTCGATGCGCTGATTGCACTTACGCAGGGGGACGCCGGAACAGTTGGCGCTTATTCACCGGTCTTCGCGCGTGGCACGCCAATGGAACAAGTGCATGCAGAGATCAAACAACTGAATTTTCTGTATCCGCTTCGGATCGCAGGCCCGGTTTATTGCGACCCGGATACGGGTGCTTTGTCCTTACAGGACGAATTGTCATGCCATTGAAAAAATGAACACGGTAAAACCCGACGCGGATGGTTATACTCCGACTTTGTGCGCCAGGAGGGTACCCATGGTGAAGCGATTCACTCTCATACGCCCCGACGATTGGCATCTCCATCTTCGGGATGGCGCGATGATGGCCGCGGCACTCCCCGACACGGCGAGGCATTTTGCGCGCGCCATTGTTATGCCCAATCTTCAAACTCCCATCACGACAGTCGATCTGGCGCAGGCCTACCGCGACCGCATCCTCGCGGCACTCCCAGCGGATATGCGCTTCGAGCCGCTCATGACCCTTTATCTCACGGACAATATGCCGGTGTCCGAGATCGCGAAGGCAAAAAACAGTGGCTTTGTGCAGGCGATCAAGTACTACCCGACCGGCGCGACCACCCATTCCGAGCATGGTGTGACCGATCTGAAGCGTGCCTATTCAGTGCTCGCGGCGATGGAAAAACTGGATCTGCCGCTGCTGCTGCACGGCGAAGTGACCGATTCGGCGGTGGACATGTTTGACCGTGAGGCGGTGTTCATCGACCGGCACCTCATGCCGTTGACGCGCGATTTTCCCGGCCTGCGCATGGTGCTCGAGCACATCACCACACGCGCGGCGGTCGACTTCGTTCGGCAGGCCCCCAACAACGTCGCCGCGACGATTACCGCGCACCATCTGCTGCTCAACCGCAACGCGCTATTCGAGGGTGGGTTACAACCACATCATTACTGCCTGCCGCTCCTAAAGCGGGAGACGCAGCGCGCAGCGCTTGTCGACGCAGCCACGAGCGGCAACCCGAAGTTTTTTCTCGGCACCGACAGTGCGCCGCATTCGCGTCAAGCCAAGGAGTCCGCCTGCGGCTGCGCTGGCATCTATACCGGGCACGCTGCAATGGAACTGTATACCGAGATTTTCGAGCGCGCCGGTGCGCTTGACCGGCTGGAGGCCTTCGCAAGCTTCCACGGGTCCGATTTCTACCGGCTGCCGCGCAACCGGGACACCCTCACCCTGGAGCAACGGAGCTGGACGGTGCCTGAAGAACTGTATTTCGGGAAGGACACGGTCGTGCCGCTACGCGCCGGAAAAACGATGGCGTGGACGGTGCTGACATGAGCAGGCAGCGTGCTGGCCCGCAGGATTCGGTAAATTTCCGCTGCATTTTGCTGCAGCTTACGCATACTTAGGAGGGTAATGATGTCTGACAACCGCAGAAGCAAGACCATCACGCAGGGCGTGCAGCGCTCGCCCAACCGGGCCCTGCTGCGTGCGGTGGGGTTTGGTGATTGGGACTTCGACAAGCCTATCGTCGGCGTGGCGAACGCGCACAGCAGCATCACGCCTTGCAATATCGGTATCGGCGCGCTTGCCGCCCGTGCGGAAGCGGCGCTCAAATCGGCTGGTGCCATGCCGCAAACGTTTGGCACCATCACCATTTCCGATGGTATTTCGATGGGTACCGCCGGCATGAAATATTCGCTGGTGTCACGCGAAGTGATTGCCGACTCCATTGAAACGGTGTGTCAGGGCCAGAGCATGGACGGCGTGCTCGCCCTCGGCGGCTGCGATAAGAACATGCCGGGCGCAATGATCGCCATCGCCCGCATGAACATTCCGGCCATTTTCGTTTATGGCGGCACCATCAAGCCGGGCCACTACCGGGGCCAAGATCTGACCATCATGAGCGCCTTTGAGGCGGTGGGGCAACACACCGTCCATAAAATTGACGACGAAGAACTGCTGGAAATCGAGCGTCGCGCCTGCCCTGGCGCGGGCTCCTGCGGCGGCATGTATACCGCCAACACCATGTCTTCCATCTTCGAAGCCATGGGCATGAGCTTGCCGTACTCCTCCACCATGGCGGCGGAGGATGCAGAAAAGGCGGAGAGTGCGGCACAGTCCGCAGAGGTATTGGTAAGCGCCATCCGAAAACAAATCCTGCCGCGCCAGATATTGACGCGGCAGGCGTTTGAAAACGCCATTGCGGTGGCCATGGCCGTGGGCGGCTCCACCAACGCGGTATTACACCTGTTGGCCATTGCGCATGCGGCACAGGTACCACTCACCCTTGATGATTTCGAGGCCATGCGCGGGCGTGTGCCGGTACTCTGCGACCTGAAACCATCGGGCCGTTACGTCGCTACCGATCTGCATCGGGCGGGCGGCATTCCCCAGGTGATGAAAATATTGCTCGCCCACGGCGTGTTACACGGCGATGCGCTGACCATCAGCGGTCAGACGCTTGCGGAAGTTTTACAGGATGTGCCGAGCGAAGCGCGTACGGATCAGGAGGTGATACGTCCGTGGAATAATCCCATTTATGCCCAAGGGCACCTTGCCATCCTGAAGGGCAATCTTGCGCCCGAGGGCGCGGTGGCGAAAACCACCGGCTTCATGGCGCACAAAATCACCGGTCCGGCACGGGTTTTTGAATCCGAGGAGTCGTGCATGGAAGCGATCCTGGCGCAGAAAATCAAGCCCGGCGATGTCGTGGTCATCCGCTACGAAGGGCCCAAGGGCGGACCCGGTATGCGCGAAATGTTATCCCCCACCTCGGCGATCATCGGCGAAGGATTGGGCGATTCGGTTGGCCTTATTACTGACGGCCGCTTTTCCGGCGCCACATACGGCATGGTAGTCGGTCATGTCGCGCCGGAAGCCGCAGTGGGGGGCACGATCGCACTAGTCATCGAGGGAGACTTGGTGACTATAGACGCCGGACAGCGTGTGCTGCAACTCAACGTGTCTGATGAAGAAATCGGACGCCGCCGCGCCGTCTGGCAAGCACCCGCACCGCGCCACACGCGCGGCGTTTTGGCGAAGTACGCCAAATTGGTTTCCTCGGCCAGTAAGGGGGCCGTAACAGATTGAACGTTAGAAACGAAAGGTCGTATGCGCTGATGCGGCGCGCGCCAGTCGGTCGCTTACTGCCTGCCAGTCGGCACCGCTGGGTGGTGCCTCAATCAGCAGACCATCGAGCCCTTGCTGATCCAGAGCGCGCAACTGCGCGTAGAGTTCGCGGGCCCACCCTGCCGGATGCGGCGGCATATGGTGCCGGAGGCAGGATTCGGGCAACTGCGTGGCGGGCATCGCCAGCACCCCGACGCGTTGCCCCTGCCTGAGGCGCCGGCATATTTCCGCTTTCAGATGCCCCGTCGGCACCAAGTAGAGAGGGGTTCTTGGGGCGTAATGGGAGCGCAACATCCCCGGCGCCCGCAGCGCATCATTTCCCTGCGGAATGACGGGCTGCTCCAGGACCGCTTCGATCTCGGCAAGCGTAATCGCGCCGGGACGCAGCAGCCGGGGCTGATGCCCGCTCAGGTCGAGAATGGTGGACTCGATGCCCACCCGGCAGGGCCCGCCGTCCAGGATGAAGTCCATGGCATCGCCCAGTTCCTCGCGCACATGTGCTACGGTGGTGGGGCTTACCTGGCCAAAGCGGTTGGCCGAAGGGGCGGCGATGCCGCCGCTGAAAGCTTCGAGCAGCATCAGGGCGAGGGGATGATCGGGAACCCGCAGTCCTACCGTATCCTGACCACCGGTGACCCTATCGGGCACGCGGCAGGCACGGTGCAGAATCAAGGTAAGTGGACCTGGCCAATAACGCCGCGCGAGGACGAAGGCCGCTGGCGGGATATCCCTGGACCATTGACTAAGGTGATCGCGCCGTGCCATATGCACGATCAGCGGGTGATCAGCCGGTCTACCCTTCGCCGCGAAAATGCGGGCCACGGCGGCGGGGTTTTCCGCATCGGCCCCGAGGCCGTAGACGGTCTCCGTGGGGAAGACGACGAGGCCGCCGCTGCGCAGGATCTCCGCAGCCCGCTGCATGGCGGCGAGCAATTTCTTACTCGAAGGCATGGTTTAGTTGCTCCCCGCCGCGGCTGGCAGCGCCGAACGCGGGTCATAAGAGGACCACTCCAACCGCTGCCGGTGGAGTCTCAGCCAGACAGTGTTCCGGCCAATAAAGACCAAATTTGGGTTGTAGGCGAGCGGGTGTATCTCTTTGTCTTCAGCCAGAGCCCTGTTCACATCGCATAGAATGGCCCTCTGATTCATTTCTGCGCCGCACAGTTTGCGGTGATGGGAGGGGTTGCTTTTGGCGCGGTATGGGCGGCTGCAAGCCGGCTGGCAAGGCCATGAAGAAACGGACCAATGCCCATCCACGTGGTGGCGTGGTGCCCCGACCGATGCGGTATTCGCTCTACCGGACAGTCCAGCCAGCATGCCAAATCTGCGGCATTATCCAAGAGCGGATCAATCACCGGCCCTGTCTGGTTCAGCACCACGCCAACCAGTGGTAATGCCCGGTGCTGTAATACCTCCACAGTGAGCAGGGTGTGGTTGATGACGCCGAGGCGATCGGCGGCTACTACCAGCACAGGCAGCCGCAGTGCGGCGGCCAAGTCGGCGTTGGTGGTTCCCGCCGCCAGCGGGGAGAGCAGGCCGCCAGCCCCTTCCACTAGCAAGAAGTCGTCTGCGCCAATGCCCGACTGGCAAGCGGTTACCAGTTGATCCAGAGTCAGCGTCCGACCTTCCAGGGCAGCAGCCCGCTCCGGTGAGAGCGCCGCCCGCAGTGGATAAGCACAAACCTGTTGCAGCGATTCGGTACTGTCCGCAGCCTTCCAGAGCGCGGCCGCGTCCTGGGGCAGCAGGCCATCCTCGCCCGAGGCACACCCCGATTCCACCGGTTTGCGCGGGCGCACCGATAGGCCCCGCTGCACCAGGAGACGGGTCAGTGCCACCGCCACCCAGGTTTTGCCGACGCCCGTGTCAGTACCAGTGACAAATAGTCCGGTGAGGCCCGCCAGATCCAGCTCAACGGCGTGCTGAATGCTTTTCATAAGCTTTCCATGGCGTAGTCGATGCTGATTTCTCTGTCGGCCACAGGTAGGAAACGCCGGTTGGTGAAGGCTGTATAGTCAGGATGCCTGTGGTAGGAATCAATCACTTCCGGTGCCGCAAAACGTACCCGCCAGCAGTAGCGGTATTGAGCGTGTTCTTTCATCGCCTTACCCGTAATCACTGACCGCACTCCAGGAATGGTGCTCAGCGCTTGCTGCCCCTCGCTCATCATCGCAGCCACTTCCTTTTCAGAAATGCCAATAACATTGTGGATGATCAGGTGTTCCACGGGTGCCCACGGACGACAGCATGCCAATACCTCAGCAGCCCGCCCGGCAGCACCCCACACGCGCATACATCGTTCAGCCTTAGCACTGATTGCCGCACCAACGCTCTGAACCAAATCCAGGTAACCAGCACCCGGCGCTGACCTTGCCCGTGCGCGGATCGCCGCATTCGCAGCTTCAGCCAACGCTGTAAAACAGTTGATCTTGGCCACGCCGTGGACAATGAGTCGCCGAAATTGGTCATCGTCGAGCCGGGTCCTGCAGTGGATTGCCAGCGGAATACCAAGTGCCTGGTTGATGCTGCGAAGGCGCTGAATATCCAGCTTGGCTTTACCCTTTGGACAGCTCTGTTCCGCCCGAATGGACACCACGAGGAAGTCTATTCCCGTGCGCTCGACAAAGCCTTTCGCCTCGGCCACAGTGGTGTAGGGTAACGTGGCAGAACGCCCTTGGGCGTTCATATCCGTTGCGTCAGGGATGTAACCCAAATCCCCTTCGACAGGCACACCGCAGGCATGGGCCATCTCGACTACGGTCTTCGTATGCGCCAGGTTATCGGAGAAGGTCGACTGGGAGGCATCCACCATCACGCCGTTGCAGCCCAGGCGGATGGCCCGCACCGCCGCCTCCAGGTTTGCTCCACGGTCAAGATGAAGGGCCACCGGTACCGAGCTACGGCGTGCCGCTGCCTCCACCCCTGACATCAGCAGTTCGAAGTCGTAGTGCTCCAGTTGCGATTCGGCCAGAGAGAGGATTACGGGTGCGCGAGACCGCTCGGCGGCGGCCATGACGCCCTCAACGAATTCCAGACTCACGACGTCGAAAGCACCTACCGCGTATCCATGCGTATAGGCATGGTTCAGCAGATCTTTCATGTGCACCAAAGGCATAGTGCTATCCCCCGAATGAATCCTGTACGGAAAGATTTCCGTTCTGATCGCCGCATCACAGGATCCACCTCCTGTAATGCCTGACCCTGAACAAAGCGCTCACCCATCATCGTACGGCAGGTTTTTCATCGGGTGAGGCCCATGTAGAGGATCGGCAACTTTTCGGGCAGCCTCTGCACGTGATCCAGAACCACATAGTTCTTCGCGCCAAAAATGCGGGATACATACTGGTCGGCTCTGGGATCGAGGCTCAGGCAGTAGGGAGCGATGCCGGCTTGAGTCAGCTCTTCCACCGCTTTCCTGGCGTCATATCGCAGGTATTGGGGATCGCGCACATCGTTATCCGCCGGCTCACCGTCGGTGATCACCAGCAACAGTTTTTTGTTGCTGGGCTGACGTTTCAAAATCGAGCCGGCATGACGGATCGCCGCGCCCATGCGCGTGGATAACTGTCCGCTCATACCTGCCAGGCGGGATTTGGCCTGATCGTTGTAAGACGCACCGAAATCCTTGTAGCGAAAATATTCCACATCGTGGCGGCCGTTTGAATCGAATCCATGAATGGCGAAGGGATCGCCGATCTTGTCGAGGGCATCGGCGAGCAGCACCGTGGCCTCACGTGCCAGTTGTAACACGGTGCTGTCCGAACCCAGCACCGGGTCATTGGTAGATTCGGATAAGTCGATCAGCAGCAGCACCGAGAGATCACGCACCTTGCGCACATTGCGCATCATGATGCGCGGATCGGGCTGCTCGCCCATACGCATCTCGATCATGGCGCGCACAGCGGCGTTCAGGTCGATTTCGTCGCCATCCTCCTGCTTGCGCAGGCGCTGCACACCTTGCGGCTGCAATGCTTCGATCAGAAACTTGAGTCGGCCGATGATAGGTTTGTGCTTGGCCACAATTTCATTGATGGTCTCCAACGTGCCACTCTTGGCACGCTTTTCCAGTACGGTGCACCACTCTGGGCGCTCCATCTGCATCTGGTAGTCCCACTCCGGGTAATGGTAGGGATCCGGCGGTGGCTCGCGCCCCTCTTGCTGGTTCAGACTGGTGGGTTCCTCGTCGCGGAAAAATTCGCTGGATAGCACCCATATTTCGTTCGCGTCGTCGCCTGCGCCGGGCACGTCGATGGCGTTGACCATTTCCATCACGCTAACGTACTTGCGGATTTGCTGCGTGGTGACGCCGGCGATCACCTGCCCGTCTGCGCGGATATCCTCGAACTCCCACATATAACGGTTGTCGTCGCGGTAGGGGATGTCCGGCAGGTCAGCAGTGGCTGAATAGGCCACACCGAGCTGCAGCATTTCCGCGGCAAGGCGCAGCCCGACCTCACGCGACCATTCGGTGGAGGCCAGCCGTTCCTGTTGCTCGCTGAATATCTGGCGACCCATCGCCACCCAAGGGTGGTCATCGCGGTAATCCGGGTCCAGTAATGCATGCGCCAGACGCGCCATCAAGGACGCGGCTTCATTGCCAGACGCTGGCGTTGCCGTGTGCAGCGGCAACCAAATTTGCCTGAGGCCAGGAAATTGCTTGAGGGCAATGGTTTCCACGCGCGCATCTTCGATCAGGCCAATGAGCGCACTCTGCAATGCACTCAGCCCGGTGCTGTCGAATTGGTCTGTGGTGTATACCTGATGGCAGGCCGCGTGGGCGGCGCTGGCGCGGTACAGCTCGATGCCGGGAATGTGCATTTCTTCACCCGCAGATGCATGCCACACCAGATCATCATACGCATCGGGGAGATGTATAATGTACCCCTCGATCGAGGGGCGGTAGCCTTCGCGCTGCTCGAAGTCGCCGCTGGTGGGACGCATGAAGAAATCGCGGCCCCACAAGGCGCGCAAATACATGCCGATGCGGCGCTGCACATCGATGAACAGCGTGCCCTTGCGTTCCTTTTGCAGTACGCCGATGGATTCCGGGCTTTCCAGCGCGAAATATTTTGCCTGGCCATCGAAGTCGGTCTTGTGCGCCTGCGCGCCCCACAGCGCCCAGCGCCGCAGCCCGCCCAGGGTGAGCTGGCCCAGGAGTGTGCTGAGGTGATCCAGCATCGGACGCACCCCGCGCGGCGCTTGCGCGAGCAGGGTGTCGAGCAAGTGCAAATAGCCGCGGAACAGCTCCGGATCACCCAGTCGCGCAGCCGCCACGGGACTGGTGGAAAACATCGCGGCAATGACGGTAGCGCTGGTCTTGGAATACATCTTGATGGCGGCGGCCAGCATTTCGTGGACGGCATCTTCGCCCAGCTCGCGCGCCACCGCCGGTGCGCTCTGAATGAACGACACCACTAGATCGGTGCCGCGTCCCAGGGACTTCAGGCTGGTCGCGCCATTCAAATAGTAATTTTCCAGTCCACGCGGGGTGAACACCCGCGCTGCCTCATCCCAGGAGGCACGCAGCACTTCGCCGGCGTGCTCCCCGAGTTCGGCCAATATGTCCTGGTACTTTTCGAGTTCGACCGCCATTTTCGGCTCCGGATATCAGAAAAATGTACTCACCGCCGCGTCAAGCGCATCGCGCATGTCGGGGTCATCGGTGATCGGGCGCACCAACGTCACGCGGCACGCCGCCAGGGGTTCCACACCTTTGGTAATGAGACTGCCGGCGTAGATCAGCATGCGCGTGGAGATACCCTCGTCGAGACCATGTCCCTTGAGGTTGCGCGCGCGTTCGGCGATGGACACCAGCTTGCCGGCGATTTCAACGCTGACGCCGGTTTCGTGGGCGACGATCTCGGTTTCTATGTCGTGTGCAGGATAGTTGAAATCCAGTGCACCGAAACGCTGTTTGGTAGACTGTTTCAGGTCTTTCATCAGACTCTGATAGCCAGGGTTGTAGGAAATCACCATCTGGAAATCGGGATGGGCCTGCACCAGTTCGCCCTTCTTCTCCAGCGGCAGCACACGCCGCGCGTCGGTGAGCGGGTGGATCACCACCGTGGTGTCCTGGCGGGCTTCCACCACTTCGTCGAGATAACAGATGGCCCCAAAACGCGCGGCAATGGCCAGCGGGCCGTCCTGCCAGCGGGTGCCGGAAGCGTCGAGCAAGAAACGGCCGATCAGGTCGGATGCCGTCATATCTTCGTTACACGCCACAGTGATCAGTGGCTTACCCAGTTTCCACGCCATGTATTCAATAAAGCGCGTCTTCCCGCAGCCGGTGGGTCCTTTCAGCATCATCGGCATGCGTACCGAATAGGCGGCTTCGTACAGGTCGACTTCGTCGGCTACGGTGCGGTAATAAGGCATATTACGAACGAGATATTGATCAATTTCTGGTGACATTTTTCACTCCTGAAGCCAAAAATGAGGCGTTTAATCTGGCCAAACCCGACGCGGGTGCAGCCTCTGGTGATGTTCTGAGCGAGGTGCAGAGGGCCGTTTTTCCTCAGTTGAGTTCGATAATGGCGGAGGCTTCTCGCCCGGACGGACCGTGCTCAGGGCATTCGGTTGGGCGTCTGGTGCCGCAGCAGCACACGCGTCTACTATCGGTGCCGACTCCTCGACTTGCTGCGCTTGAACCTGGCGTACCCCTTGCGCCAGTTTGGATCCCAATTTCTTCACAGGCATAAGACCTCCTCAATGATCGCTTCCATATCCGCTACGGCTGTTTGGGCGCGTTTGCCCAGTCCGTAGACGCTTATCCCTTCGACCGCAGCGCTGCGGTAAGCCGCACGCCGCTGCATGCCGGCCTGCAATATCGGTACGTCGAACTCCGCCAGGGCCTCGCGCATGGCGCGGGACAGGGCATTACGCGATTCCAGTTGATTCAGCACCAGTCCTGCGCGCAAGTCTGGATTCAACCGCCGGGCCTCGCCTACTGCCGCCGCCATCCCCACGCTGGCCCACAGATCAATCGGGGAGGGCAACACCGGAATTAATATCACCTGAACCGAGCGCATCACCGCTGCGACCACGTCACCCTGAATGGCAGGCGGGCAGTCCACCACCACGTAGCGGTAGGTGCATGCCAGTTGCGCAATGGTAGCGAAGGGATCACGACCAGCCTGCGCCACCGGCGGCAGTCCGGCGTTACCATCTGCCATGGCGACCCACTGACTGATCGAACCCTGAGGATCGGCATCTACCAGGTGAGTAGAACCCCGCCGAGCCAAGCCCGCCGCGAGATTCAGCGCCAGGGTAGTCTTGCCGGTACCGCCCTTTTGGTTGATTACCGCGATGATGCTGTCCGCCATGCTTGCCCCTGGTGCCGATTCTATCGGTCCGCCGGTTTAGGTTCTTTCCGTAGCGGCCAGCGCTTCCATCTCACCAGTGAAGCTGGAGTTGCGCTCGGCCAGCTCAGCCCGACCTTCGGCATCAATACTGATGTTGACGTAGGTTTTGCCGAAGCTCACATTCGGATAGTAGCCCTCGCGTTTGGACAGATCAGCCATTTGATCCAGAAAATGGCGTGTCTGAACGTAACTTCCAAACTCAAATCGCCAGTTCAGCGTGGGCAGACGTTCCTGTGGAACTGATGAGGCCGCATTCAGATCCTTTACAGCGTTCATGATGTTGCTCCTTGATGCATCTCGATCAACAGGTGATCCAGGTCGCGCAAGTGACCCAATTCCTCTTGCAGCAGACCGGCGAACAAGGCTTGTAACTCTTCTGCGCGCATGCGGGCGCAGTAGTGGGCCGCTTCTTCGTACAGGCGGATCACGTCGATCTCCAGCCCGCGATCGATCAGTAGCATCTCCTCCAGGGATCGACCCGGACGAATGGGCGGCAGTTGCGTGCCATTGGAAGCAATACCCAATATCAACATGCGCTCAATCAACTGCTGTGCATGTCCGAGCTCTTCTTCCGCATCACTGCGGAAACGGCTACTGTATTCCTTCAACTGCCACATCGCGGTCAGGCTGGCCTGGGTGAGATACTGTTGCACGGCGGCCATCTCGGCACTGAGCGCGCGCATCAGGTAGCCCGTCATTCGCGGATCGTTCGCCATGGCCACGCCGGCGCTAGCTGGGTGACTGGCTGACCACGCCATCCAGGCCGCTGTCACCGGCATCGGGCGTCTTCGGTAGTATGTTTTCTACCTCTGAGTGCACGCGGGCGATGATATGGGCGGCCACCAGTCCGTCGCCAACACGCTCACACGCATCCGCCCCTGCCCGTACCGCCGCATTCACCGCACCGGTCTCACCGCGCACCAGCACGGTGACATAGCCGCCGCCCACGAACTGGCGGCCCACCAGGCGCACTTCTGCCGCCTTGGTCATCGCGTCCGCCGCCTCAATCGCCGGCACCAGGCCGCGCGTCTCGATCATACCCAGTGCCACTCCGCTGACATTTATCATTCCCATCACTCCATGTTCCGGTTCGGTTGATTCGAATAATACGGTTCATTCCACCGGGCTGCTGGGCAGAATATTCTCCACTTCACTGTGTACGCGGGCGATGATATGGGCGGCTACCAGTCCGTCACCGACACGCTCACACGCATCTGCTCCGGCGCGTACCGCCGCATTTACCGCACCGGTCTCACCGCGCACCAGTACGGTGACATACCCACCGCCCACGAACTGGCGGCCCACCAGACGCACTTCCGCCGCCTTGGTCATCGCGTCTGCCGCTTCAATCGCTGGCACCAGGCCGCGCGTCTCGATCATACCCAGTGCCACTCCGCTGACGTTTGCCATTTTCATTACTCCTTCTCTGGTTCAGTTGACTCAAGTAATACTGCTCATTCCACCGGGCTGCTGGGCAGAATATTCTCCACTTCACTGTGTACGCGGGCGATGATGTGGGCGGCTACCAGTCCGTCACCGACACGCTCACACGCATCTGCTCCGGCGCGTACTGCCGCATTTACCGCACCGGTCTCACCGCGCACCAGCACGGTGACGTAGCCGCCGCCCACGAACTGGCGACCCACCAGACGCACTTCTGCCGCCTTGGTCATCGCGTCTGCCGCTTCAACCGCCGGCACCAGGCCGCGCGTCTCGATCATACCCAGTGCCACTCCGCTTACGTTTGCCATGTCCACTACTCCTTTTCGGTTAAAAAAATGGTTAGTTTCCTGTCTGGCTACCGCTGGGGTCCCAATGATCAATGATCCCGGCGATGGTCAGGTCTGTCAGTATCCGGTAATCTCCCGCAGCGTAACGGGCTGCCGAACCGCTCACGGCAATCACCCATTTGCCTGGTGGCACACCTACTGGGTCGGCGGCCACGCTGATCCGACCTTTCGCATCGGTGAGTACCCGGAGCGATGCATTCTGCAGCCCGGGTATTCTCCGGGTGGCCACGAGATCAGAGACGACGCGCATAATGTCCATATCGGATATCCTAATCTTCCGACCAGTGGTCGATGATGCCGACGATGGTAAGATCGCTCGGAAAGTCTTTGCTGCCCGCCGCTTCGCGCGCTGCGGATGAACCCACGCAAATCACCCAGTCGCCAGAAACACATCCCACCGCATCCACGGCGATGCTTCTTGCACCGCCTTTTTCCTTTACCACCAACAGTGGGCGATGCCCCATTTCCTTGATCCGGTTGGTCGAAACCAGGGTTTTTTCCACCTGACAAATCTTCATCGTGCGCTCCGTAATGCTGAGGCACCATTCGCCTCGACCGGTTCGATCGGGCTGCCCGGGGGCTTGTCCTGCACGGTCATGCCGCAGACCAGCAAACCCTGCCGATGCAATTCCGCATAGCGCGCCTCGATCGCGGCTTTGACCCGCTGACAGCGTTCTACAGTGCGTTCGCGACTGCCGGGCACGCGACGGTCATAGCGGAAATGAATCGCCACAGGCACGGGTAATCCATGCAGGACATTAAGCGTGCTAAAAATCTGAAGGCCCACGTCCAGATCCGGCCCTCCTTCTTCCACCGTGTGCAAGTAAACGAAATACGCCAGGTTGCGTACCTGGAATTCCTCAAATCCATCCCCCACGCTGATGAATCGCTCGTTATGGCCGATGTCCGGGTAGCGCCCACCCCAGTTGCCGCATACATACTCAATCTGCGACAGGTTGTTGATCAGAAGCGTGGCAATGAGTCGGCGCATACCCTCGTGTGGTTCGCCGTTGCCCTTGCCCCATCCGTCCGTAGCGCTGGCGGCTTGAATTGCCTGATACACCTTGAGTCGTGCATTGCTGGCATCATCGTTAACCGTTTCTTTATATAACGTCAGATTGCTGACGCAGCGATATAAACTCATTTCGCCATCCGCGTCGGGCACATGCACTTTAATGCCGTCGGTATCCGTATCGACACCAATCAGTAAGGTGTCGACCGAGGCACCGCAACAAAAACTGTTTTCGATGGCCTGACGAAATTCACGCAACCGCCCCAGGCCTGCTTCTGCAGCATCCCTCTCGCTGCTGTGATGCGCCGCACAACCCTCGTGGGCGGGGTCGGAACTGCTCCAGTGGTAGACCGCTATTTTTAGGTACCGCGTACCTGCATCGGCAGACACCGGACGGCCTTCGCGATAGCGCATCAGTTCGGTTTCGATCCAGCGTTTGACATTGGCCTCAACGTCGAACATGGCCCCGGCGTAAGCCTTGCGGCTGCGCACCGCGTCATCGGGCAAGCGCAGAATGTAGCGCACCAAGCCCTTCAGCCGCCCGTCCGAGCACGGTGTGATATCCACCGCGTGGTAGCCACAGTCGAGCAAGAACGAAGTCACCTCGTCTGAATTCTGCGGCACGGCCTGCGTTTGCTCCGCCATCAGGCGAATGGTGTGCATGACGCACGCCCCATACAGCGCGCGCATATCCAGGTTAGCTATCCAGGCATCCTCCAGAATTCCTGCCGGTAACAGGAAGCCAAGATCCGTGTGGGCAACGCGCTGTGCGCGTTCGAGAAAATCGGCCTCATGCTGCTGGGCGGCAAGGTGCTTTAGCGCCGGAATGATGGCTGCGAAGTGCCCCTTCACCGCCTGTTCGTGGGCCAGCAGGCGGTGGTTCTCCAACTCGTTGGTGAGCGGGTGCCGACAAGGCCGTGCCGGATCCGACGAGCAGGCCGGGTTGGGTGCACTCTTCGGGCTGAGTACAAGGTCCCGCGCCGCAAATACCGGTTTCTGCAGCCGCGCTTGCAGCGTGCTGGCCGGCGTACCCAGACCGTAAGGTGGTCGGTTTACTCCTGGCTGAGGGCTCACATGCCGCCCGGGACGGTTTCTCGTATTCATCGCAATCTCTGGTCCATGCTGCGTGTGTGGGCGTACAGTCGCCGTCGGTATCACATCAACCTCGTGCACCGCCGGAATAGGTGATCGGAGAGCCTTTGGCATCGTTGCCGCTGCTGCCGGTCACTCGGCTGGTCGGCAACGCCGGCCGCTCGCGGTCTTTCATCTGGGAAGCCCCAAGCACCTTACCGCGTTGATCTCCACGCAAGGTCTGGTTGCGGCGCGTGGATGTGCCTTCGGTGCCGGTAATGCTTTCATTGCGCCTCCATGCCGCCCCCGTGATGGCAAAACCGCCCTCGTGCCCGTCTCCGGTGAGGCGACTGCGCGGCACTTCTGTTGCGGCGGTCGTTGGCACGGCACCATAGGCCTCATCGCGATAACGGAACTCAGGTGTGCCGGAAACCAGACCAGCCGCCAGATTCACCGGACCGGTAATACGTCCCACTGCGCCATAGGCGGTACCAGTAACTCGGTTGAGCGGTCTCTCCTGCGCGCTGCGCGCGGGAGTCGTGACGCTAAAATTTCCGCGGACTGCTGCCACCTCCGGGGCAGCGACTGCCGTATGCGGCGCATCGGCTGGGCCACGGGTGAGTGGATGCATCCGCGTCCCATTTCCACTCTTGTGCAGTGCCCGTTGATCAGTGCCCGCATAAGGGGTGCCACTCAAAACCTGCCCTTCACCACGAGCAGATCCGGTCACTTTGTTGTCCGGTCCCAGCCGGATGCCGGTCATCATCGCATCGGCGACGCCACTTTGTTTTGCCATCAGTGCTTGTGCTGTGGCCTGGTGGTCCGAGGCACAAAATGCCGCGTACTGATCGGGACCCGCGTATTCCGTGCCCGTGACAGGCTGGCAACCGCCATATTCATCCCCGGTGACCTTGGGGCTGCGTTCCACCGACGTGCCGGATACCGGCTGTTCGTGCCAGGTGTGCGTCACGCCGACTTTTTCCGGTGTAGGAACGGGTTTGCGGTTGCAGGCCTGATACTGAGCCAGTCCAGCAGATTCGGTGCCCGTCACACTGGCGCAAACTCCACGTTCCGTACCCGTCACGCGGTTTCCAGGGGCGGTCTCCGTACCCGTCAAAGCATGCTCGCGCAGCGTACTCATCACGCTCACCTTGTGTGGAGCGCTGCCGCCGTCGCGACACAGGCTGCCAAACGACTCCGGCTGGTAATATTGGCTGCCGGTAAGCTTGCGGCAGGATCCGGGCTCATCCCCGGTCACTCTGGCGCTGCGCCCGACTTCGGTTCCACTCACGCGCTGACCAGCCTCGGTGGCCGCTACGCTGACCTTGGCCGGAGTCAGCGCTGGCCGGGTTGCGCAAAAGGATTCAAATTTGTCGGCGCTGAGATATTCGGTGCCGGTCACGGCCTTACAGGTGCCATGTTCATCTCCGGTGACCTTCACGCTGTGCCCAAGCTCGACGCCGCTCACACGCTGGCCTCGGGTGGTCCGGCCTACATTCACCTTAGCGGGAGCCGGCTCCGGGGTGGCGGTGCACAATGCGCCGTATTGCTCGGTGCCAATATATTCAGTGCCGGTGATGGCCAGGCAACTGCCCGGCTCGGCACCCGTGACCTTGGCGCTGCGTTCCACCTGGGTGCCGGTCACGGATGTGCCACTCAGGGTAGTCCCTTGCTCCACTTTGGCAGGTGCTGCAGGCTTCTGACGGGTCCGGCCGCTGGGTCGATATGCGGACTGATCGCTGCGCCCTTTTTGGCACATGGCTTCACGGCGTGCCTGGGCGGCGTCGCGCCCGCTCAATCCTGCCAAGGCGTCGGGCTGACCGCTGTTGTGCGATATACGTGAAACACGGCTACAAGACGACGCTACCTTTCCCTGAGTGGAAAGCGCGCGGCGACGCTCCTGGCAGAGTTTGCGCACCGCGGAGGCGCTCGGCCCGGCCACTGATGCCGGGTCTTCGTCTACCAGCGCGCATACCGCTTCGAGCAACTGTTCCCGCTCGGCGATTTCAGTTGCGTCCTTACCTTTGCAGCCACAGCCATTCGGGGGGGGTAAGTCTTGCGCGGCAGCTGCCGCTTCTACAGGCGCAGCGGTGACAGTCGGTGTATCCGAGGCAATGACACGAATCCCCGTATGCGCAGTAGAGTTGGCTTGCGCAAGCCCTATGGCGCCACCCTGCGACAATGCCTCACGGCGCGCACGGGAAAGCGACTTGCCGGTAGCCCCTGTCGCCTCCATGGCGGCCATATTGCCCACTGTCCGCGCCGCCGATGCGGATGGTTTTGCCCCCAGCGCGGCGGCACCATTGTGCGACAGTGCCCGCCGCCGCTCCAGCGCAGCGGCACGTGTCGAGCGTGGGGACGCCATATTGTTTGCCATAGAGTCACTCATGACTTGATCCTTCCGTATCCATCAAACCCCTGCGCGGGCCACCCGCTGGATAGCCCCGCACCGATCTTGCTTATCGCCCGCGGAACACCACAAAAGCGCTGCCCTGGCTCTGCGAGTAGTTGTCATACCCGATCAGGCGCACGTGATGGTTGGAGTGGGCGCGATGGCATGCCTCCAGTTCGGCAATAACGGTGTCCACTGACTGCTCGCCGAACATGGGCAGTTTCCACATGTACCAGTAGTATGTTGATGCGCGTTCAGGCTCCACATGCTCGATGCCGGGGTTCCAGCCCTGGTTCACGAGATAGGCGATCTGACGACGCATTTTTTCCGGTCCCATTGCCGGCAAATAGGAGAAGGTTTCGTACTTGGGTGTTGAGTCGTAGTCTTGAATGTCAGCCATTTTCTATTCCTTTCTTTGGCGCGCGGAGCGAGCCGTCAAGCCTCGCGCCACGCGGGTTTTCGTTTGCGCCTTTGCGATTACTGTCACAGAATCAGCGATTCACCACGTCCAATTTGTCCACGGTATCAAATTCAAACTTGATCTCTTTCCAGGTTTCCAGAGCAATTTTTAACTCTGGACTGTCTTTCGCTGCGTTGGTGAGAATGTCCTTGCCCTCGCGCTCGAGATCGCGACCTTCATTGCGCGCTTCCACACACGCCTCTAGCGCGACACGATTGGCAGCTGCTCCGGCAGCGTTGCCCCATGGGTGCCCTAGCGTCCCGCCACCAAACTGGAATACCGCATCATCACCAAAGATTGCTAACAACGACGGCATGTGCCAGACGTGGATACCGCCAGAGGCTACTGCGAACACACCTGGCATGGATCCCCAGTCCTGGTCGAAGAAGATGCCTCGACTGCGATCCTCAGGGACGAACGATTCGCGTAGCAGGTCGACCCACCCTTGAGTGGAGGCGCGGTCACCTTCCAGTTTGCCAACCACCGTGCCTGTATGCAGGTGATCACCACCCGACAGACGAAGCGCCTTGACGAGCACCCGAAAGTGAATGCCGTGGTGCGGATTACGGTCCACAACCGCATGCATGGCACGGTGGATGTGTAGCAGGGTGCCGGTTTTCCGGCACCAACGCGCCAGACCGGTATTGGCACAGAAACCACCCGTAAGGAAGTCGTGCATGATGATGGGCATATTGAGTTCCTTGGCGAACTCTGCCCGCTCATACATTTCCTCGGGCGAGGGTGCTGTAACATTTAAATAGTGTCCTTTGCGCTCACCAGTTTCAGCTTCGGCCGTGTGGATCGCATCAGCCACGAACAGAAACCGATCGCGCCAGCGCATGAAGGGTTGCGAGTTGACGTTCTCATCGTCCTTGGTGAAATCCAGACCGCCGCGCAGACACTCGTAGACTGCACGACCATAATTCTTTGCAGATAGACCAAGCTTGGGCTTGATGGTGCAGCCGAGCATTGGTCGGCCATATTTATTCATCTTGTCGCGCTCGACCTGGATGCCGTGGGGCGGTCCGTTGCAGGTTTTGACGTAGGCGAGTGGGAAGCGTACATCTTCCAGGCGTAGTGCACGCACTGCCTTGAAGCCGAAGACATTACCCACCAAAGAGGTGAATACGTTAACCACGGACCCTTCTTCGAACAAATCTATGGGATAGGCGATAAATGCGTAAAAGCTGGTGTCATCGCCCGGCACATCTTCGATGCGATAAGCACGGCCTTTGTAGTAATCCATGTCAGTCAGCAAATCGGTCCACACCGTGGTCCAGGTGCCGGTAGAAGACTCGGCGGCTACCGCGGCGGCGGCTTCTTCACGATCCACCCCTGGTTGTGGCGTAATTTTGAAACAGGCTAAGATATCAGAGTCCAAAGGCACGTACTCGGGGGCCCAATAGGTCTGCCGGTATTCCTTTACTCCGGCCTCATACTTTTTTACGGCCATGCTTGCTCTCCTTGTGTCATGGTAGACGATGGTGATTGGAGCCACCTGCCAGGTTCCAATGCTTGGGTAGCATTGTGGACGATCTGTAACTATATAAAAGTAAAATATATTTACTATTATAATTTAGTATGGTTTACTATTGGCATGTCTATCCGTCATGCAACCTTGCACCAACTCAAGATCTTCGCTGCCGTAGCTCGGCACATGAGCTTCGCCCGTGCCGCTGAAGAGCTACATTTGACACCTCCTGCTCTGTCCATTCAGGTCCGGCAACTCGCCGAGGCAGTCGGCCAGCCGCTTTTTAATCAGATTGGCAAGAAAATCTACCTGACCCCGGCGGGGGAGGCGCTGACATCGGCGTGCCACGATGTGCTGGATCGACTGGAATATTTCACTCAAGAGATAGCCGCTCTTCAAGGACTGGAGAAGGGCAGCTTGAAGGTCGCCACGCTCTCTACCGCTAAATACTTTATTCCACGTATTATCGGAGGGTTCTGTACGGAGCATCCTGGTGTTGCTACTGCTTTGTTTATTGGTAATCGGGAAGCACTGCTGGAGCGGCTTGCGCGTAACCAGGACGACCTCTACATCCTGGGTCAGCCGCCGGAACACATAAACGTCGTCGCGGAAGCTTTCGCCGATAATCCCTTAGTGGTGGTATCCCGATCGGATCATCCCCTGGCGTCGGAAAAAGACCTTGAGCCATCACGTCTACGAGACGCACCATTTATTTTGCGCGAACCCGGTTCGGGAACACGTCTGGCTGCAGAGAAGTTTTTCGAGCAACACGGCGTTGTTCTCAGAACACGTATGGAATTTGGAAGTAATGAGGCTGTCAAGCAGACTGTGGCTGGCGGTTTAGGCATTGCCGTGCTGTCGGCAAGTACGATACACGCGGAACTTGCCAGCGGCGAACTGGTGATTCTCGACGTGCGTGGGTTTCCTCTAGAGCGCAAGTGGTATGCGGTTTATCCGGCGGGAAAACTGCTTTCTCCAATCGTCAGGGCCTTTATGGGGTGCCTGTTTGCGGTATCTGCACATGGTGAAAAGGAATGGCGCGCTCAAGAATGAAGTAATGGGATGAACGTCCCCTTCCCCCCAGCCGCGGTCCGATGCCACGATGGGGGCCCATTGAACAAGGAGGTTCATCCCATGAAAGCGTAGTAATCGGCCCTGGGTGCCGCAAATCGCGCCGAAGAAACACGCTGCGACTCCGTTTATGGCAAAGTAAGGGTGTGGCACTGCAGAAGGCCGATAAATCACGGGAGTATGTATCGTGTCTTCCTTTATCCTGCCGGTATTTGGATGCTATTCTGCTTGATAGTCTGACTCATGTGTTAGAAGTAAACAAGCGGACCATTGTTGGATCAGTGAATTCTTCATTGTACTTTACCCGTCTCCTGTCATGGTAGGATAATGTAGCTCCATAGATTTCTGATTCTCTACAAGACATGAAGCGCTCATAAGGCGCGCATAGGATAACCGATGCCTTCCAAGCTTTTTGTAAATCATCCATGACTACGGCGTATGATCGTGAAATTCTCCAGTTAGATCCGGTCAAGGATCACTGCCGAATCACCTTTCTGATGGCAACTTGTGTGTATCCTTTTGATATCGCGCGTGCGCTTGAACTAGCCCTGTTTCGCACGTATGCGGTACCTCGTATTTCTGCTCTCCTTCGCCATACAGGAGAACTCACTGAACGGACCCGCAAACGTTACGATGATACGGACCTGCTCCTCAGTGAATTGATTGAACACGGCTACGATAGTCCACAAGGGCAGGCTGCCATTGAAAACATCAACCGCCAGCACGCCAAATATACGATTCGCAATAAGGACTATCTATATGTATTGTCGACGTTTATTTTTGAACCGATACAATGGATAGCGCGTTTCGGGCATCGCCCCCTATCAGAAAAAGAACGCTTGGCCTGGTTCCACTTCTGGCGGGCCATAGGCGTGCGCATGAACATCCAAGATATTCATGATGAATATGCTGAGCTGGAGCAGTTTAATCGTTCCTATGAGGCAGAGTGTTTTCATTATTCCAATTCAAACCGATGTGTCGCAGAAAAAACGATAGACTTGCTACTGGGCTTTTATATGCCGCCCGTACTGTTTCGACTGGGAAGGCCTGCCGTTTATGCTCTACTGGATCGACCCCTACTAAACGCTTTAGGCTTATCTGGACAATCAATCTGGTTGAGCCGAGTGCTCACCCGTGCATTACGTTTACGCGGACGAATAGCCAGTGCGCTACCGATCAAAAACAAACCAGTGATGCGTACGCAATTGCGTCGGCCAACCTACCCAGAGGGCTATCGCATTGAAGATCTTGGCCCAGAAAAACCTACGCAGCAGCGGGATTGAAGGTCTACTTTAAAGACAAGCTCTTGGCCTTTCCTATCTACCAGTCGCGATTCTCAAAATTCATGCTCATAAGACTGCCACGTTTTACAGCATTAGTGACGAGTTGCGAGAACATGCTGGTCAGTCCGCCGAATGACTGCTTCCGCTGCCCTGCCGCCGTTGAGCTTTGGTAGTCGCCAGTAGATGGATTGCAGTCATCCAGCAGAGGGAATCATTTGTAGGCTGGCATAAGGCGACGCCGCCTCATGCCGGTTATCCCCCCAACCCTCGATCTATACCCTTTCAGGAATCATCTGAGAGGGTTATTTCATGTCGAGCAATCCCGATTATCTGGCTGCCCGCCAGGAATGGCTTGAGCGCTACGGCTCCTACATCGCGCAGGCGAGAAACTGGCGCATCGCTGCCCTGTCGGCTATCGGCATTGCCGCCCTGTTTGGGGCGGGCATGGTGTACGAGGCAGACCGTGTCCATATCGTGCCCTATGTCGTCGAAGTGGACAAACTGGGCAAGGCTGTGGAACTGGCGCAGGCCGTGCGGGCCGGTTCTTTCGCCCAGCCGGTAGTGCAGCACATCGTTTCCCGCTTCACCTGGCTCGCTTTCACGCGCAGCCCGGACAAGCATGTGCAGAAGCACTTCATCGATGAATCCTATCATTACATCGCATCGAGCGCGGAATCCTCGCTGGACGCCTTCTACGCGCAGCACAATCCCTACGCGGCCTATTCCAACAAGACGCAGGGCAACACGGTCACGATCCAGAGCGCCGTTCCCGTTGGGCAGGTGACGGGCAAGGGTGGCTCGTACATCGTCGATTTCCTGGTAAAGCACTATGGCCCGCATGGCGGCGTGGATGGCGAGCAGAACTGGCAAGGCACGGTCACTTACGCGACGGTCCCGCCATCGAACAACCCCAATGTCCTGAAAGGCAATCCATTCGGCATCTACATCACGCACTTTGCATTCAGTCCGCAGGTGTAAGGAGAAGATGACATGAAAACCAAGACATGGCTTTCTTTGGGGCTCGCCGTCCTTCCTGGATTGGCGTTGGCCGGCGTGGATGCTGGACTCCCTGCGGTGAAGCCGATCGGTTCGCTGCAGGGAAAACCACCAATACAGCCTGCAGGGACGAAAACCGGTTCCGCCCATCCGTCCACGACACCATCCGCATCTGGCGGCACCACATCTGCGCGCCAGAAGGTCCCGGCCATCTCCCCGCAGGCCGCCGAGCGGATAGCGGCGGTGCAGGTGTGGCAACAGTCCATCGCCACCCCGCCCGAAGGCCCAGAAAGTGCTGCAACCAGAGCGTTGGCACGTCAGTCGCTGACGGCGTCCCAGGCAATGGATAACACTCTTCCGGTAATCAGTGGCGCGAACGGAACCGTCGACAGCTTGGCCGGTCGGCCCGTGCTGGTTTGCTCGCCGCTGCACACCTGCATCATCGAGCTGCCCGACGGTGTCAGGCCCGTGACGACCGTCGGCGTCAGCAAGTCGGAATGGAATGTGCAGCAGGCGCTGGTGGGGAAACAGCCGGAAATCTTCCTGAGCCCGAAATTCCAGGGTCTCCACCAAAACATCGTGGTAGCCGCAACCGACCAGGGCAGGCCCATCAACTATGAAATCCGTCTGGTCAGTGACGCGGTACGCTACATTCCCGCCCTGAAGATCGAGGATAGCGGGGGCGAGGTCCGTTCCTGGAAAACAGACTTGCAGTCAGCAGACTCGCGGACGGCAGACAACGCACCAACGGATCAGTCGGCTGCCGACCATAAAGGCAATGTACTGCCTCTGCCCAATATCCGTCTCAACCACGTCAATCTTCGCTGGTCCATTCATTGCGGTGGCGGCGGATGGTTCCGTTCCAGCGACTGCAAACCGATCCGTCCATTGCGCGTGTATGACGATGGGACCCATACCTTCATCGACATGCCCCAGGGGCTGGCGAGCCATGGGGGCTTTCCCATCCTGCAAGCCCGCAATGCCAGCGGACACCTGATCGGAGTCGATACCCAGATCCGGGGCAACACCTATGTCGTCGATTCAGTTCCTGCCGAGATCCTGTTACGGCTGGGTTCTGAGGTGGTCACCATCCATCAGGAGGGGAAGTAACATGCGCTACGGGGCAAAAACGATGAAAAAACGGTCTGTATTGATGATGGCCACGATTGCCATGGCAGCAAGCGTACCCGCTTCCATGGCATCCACGGTGAAGGTGCCAGGAGTTGCCGGACAGTCCGCGCCAATTGCCGGAACGGTGAACACCGCCCAGATTTTTCGGCACAGTCTGAACATCCGTTATGGCGAACCCATCCGGGCGGTGGAGCAACAATCGGTGCGGGCCTTTGCCCTGGGCACGCTCTCGCAGCTCCCCGTATTCACGCGCCCTGGCGGAGAGGTCATCGTGCCACTGGGGCAAGTCCTGCCGGTGCTTCAGACCGCCCCTGGCAACTTCTCCGTGGTCATTCTGGGGAAGGGCGTCAAGCCGGTCTCTCTGGTCGGCGCCCCACGTGCCGAGTGGGTTGTGAAGGAGACCGCCGCCGGCGGGCTTGCGGCCGGCAGGCTTGCAGCCGGCAGACATCCCATTCTGGAAATCATGCCCCGCTTTGCCGGACTCAAAGGCAGTATCCAGATCGTGGCGACCAGCCCTCATGGCTATCCGTTGACGTACACCGTGGGCCTGGTCAGCGGTACCTCCCGGTTTACGCCGGTTCTGTCCTTCTATCGCGTCCCTCACGATTTCCCCCAATCCAGGGAAGTGGGTACACGCGACCAGGACAGGCAGGCCACGGCCCCCATCGCCCATGCTTCGCATGCCAATACTCCACCTGTGAATGCCACACATGCCGATCTCGACTGGAAAATGCAGTGTTTCACGGGCGACTGCAAGCCTGTCCAGCCGATCAGCGTGGTCAGCGACATCAAGGACAGGATGACCTATATCCGCCTGCCCACAGGGAAAACCCCGATGGTTCTGGTGCGCAACCAGGCAGGCAAATCCTTGCTGGTGGGCTACCGCATGGAAGGGCACACGCTGGCCGTGGGGGCCGTCCCTTACCGCATCGATCTGCTCACGGGCAACTGGAATCACCTGGCCGAAATTCGCCTCACGAACGAGGCAGGAGCGTAGCCATGAAAAGCGGCAAAGACTTTTTCTCCGATTTGCTCCAGAAAAAGAAAGGGCTGCTCCCGGCAGGGCAACAGCCCGCCGGGGATAGCCGCAAAGGCCCTGGCGGGCAGCAAGACCCTTGCGGGCAGCCAGGCCCTAGCAGGCCGCAAGGCCCACAAGTCAGTCAGCCCGGGATCGAGGTCAAGCCGGACAGGGACCGGATGGCGACGCGCATCAAGCGGACGCCGCTCTATATTGCGGCTGCGGTGGTCGGACTGGGCGCCTATGGCGGCTATGAGTATCTGCAAAGTCACCCGATGTTCGGGAACGCCAAGCCGCAGGTGCAGGCCAAAACTATCCAGCCGGCGAGCGGGACTGGCGCACCGGTCGCCCCTGCGCACCGGAAGCAGGTCCACAAGCCCACCGTGCCTGGAGGGGCGTCGGACACGTCGGCAACCGCGGCCACGAACAGTGATGCTGACCAGTCTCATCCAGCGAAGGCTCCAGCGTCCACAGTGCCCAAAAAGAATCCCTACGCAACGCAGGACGCCGCCTTCGCGTCCGCCCTGGGTACGGGAAGCGCCGGGAGCGGGGCCGGTGAGGGCCTTGCCTGGAAAACGCCGGAGTCAACGCCATCCGCACAGACTCCGACAGTTCTCCCTACGGCCCTGCCGGGTGCATCCCTGCCGGGAGCATCCCTGCCGGACGCGGAACCGTCGGCAGCGAAGAAAACAAAGAAGAAGACCCCGCCGTCCCTGGTGACCCGGGAGACGAGCCCCTACGAGATTCTTTCCGGGTCGGTCATTCCCGCCGTTTTGCAGACGGGCATCAAGAGCTATCTGCCGGGAGAGATCACGGCGGTGGTCAGCCAGAACGTCTATTCGTCCGTGAACGGGGCAACGCTCCTGATCCCTGCCGGCGCCAAATTGGTGGGCACCTATGACACACAGACGGCCCTGGGCATCAACCGGCTGGCCGTTGCCTGGACGCGCATCGAGTTTCCGAACGGCACCACCATGAACCTGCCGGGATACGAAGGGGCAGGTGGTGCTGGATACGCCGGCTTCGCCGGGGAGGTCAATGACCACACCTGGCTGATCTTCAAGAATGCGTTATTGATGTCGATCGTGGATGCCGGGATGGCGATTGCTTCTCCGTCCACATCGACCAGTGTGACAGGCCAGATGTCCGGGAATGTGGCGCTTCAGGACAGCGAGCAAGCCCTGGCACAGACCTTTGGGGAAGCCGAATCCCAGCTGCTGGAAAAGTACATCGACATCGCACCCACGATCACCATTCCCACCGGCTATCTGTTCTCGGTGGTGGTGGCGCATGACATGGTCTTCCCCGGCCCCTACGACCCGGCCATGCAGACGGGATCGGCCATGGTCGACCAGGCGCTTGGGCCGAATCTCAATCCCTATGGGTTACGCCCTGCCAAGGGGCTGCGCCCTGCCAAGGGGTTGCACCCTGCGAAGGGGTAAGGAGCGAAAAATGCGCGGAAGCATCATTATTCGGACAGAGCACGATTGCGCAGGGCTTCCGCCGGCAAGGCGAACGGCGATTGTGACACAGAAAGTGCGCTCCCTGTCCGATGAGGGCCTGCAGGATCTGGCCCGGCGCCGGGAGAAACAGCACCCGGGGCGCCACCTTCGCCCCATGTCGATCACCCTGCCTGCCGACGTGCTGGAACGACTGCAATGCTTTCAGGGAAGCAGATGGAGCGTCTCCGCGCTGATCGATCGGATTCTGGAATCGGAAGATGCCCGCCCAGCATCGTCACGGAGTTCGCGATGATTTTACTCTCCCAGATTAACGCGGAATGCGCCCCCATGGTCGCACCCTCGACGATGGCCGCCATTGTGCGGGTGGAGTCCGGGGGCAATCCGTTGGCGATGTGGAACAACAGCACGCAGAGCATGGTCATTCCCGGCAGCCGGGCTCAGGCCATCCGGTATTTGCGGCACGCCATGGCCGCAGGTCAGCGGGTCGACGTGGGGCTGGCCCAGGTGGATACCGGGAACTTCGCCGCCTTCGGACTCAGGCCCCGGAACGCCTTCAATGCCTGCGCCAACCTTCGGGCTGGCGGCGAGATCCTGCACATGGATTGGCAACAGGCGCTGTCCAGCGGCTACCGGGGTCAACAAGCGCTCTATCACGCCTTTGAAGCGTACAACTCCGGGCGGCTCCGGGGCGATGCCCAATATGCCAACCGGATACTGGGTGCCGCTGGAGTACCCACGTCCGCCGGCTGCAAGCTTGCCGGCTGCAAGCCTGCCGGCCGCAAGCCTGTCGCTTACGGCCGATTGCGCACCGTCTCCTGGGGCAACCAGGGTAACGCGGCACTGCCGAGCAATCCCTTTCCCCAATTTCGGTGGCAGGCAAAATCGCCTCAGGCGGTAACCAGCGGACCATCAGATGACTCCCACTCCTGGCCGGTTCTCCCATAAGGATGCCGAGATGACAGAAAAGATCCACGCCCCTGACAGATCCGTCTCCGACTACAAGGTCCAGCGCCTCGCCCGGGGCGGCAGGCTCAAGACGACGCTCGCCGGCGTTGCGGCGGGCGTTCTCGGTTACACGTTGGGCATATCCTATGTGGCCAGGGACGTGTTTCCCGGCTACCAGTGGACCGATGATTTCATCCAGAAGGCGCATGCCTACATCGCATTGCCCTACGGCTGGCGGCTATATGATCCCCTGCCGTTCCTGCGGCCGATGATCCTGAACATCCACTATCCAGTGATTCATCAGGCGTTCTATGACGCCGGTCTGCCGGCCGTGGTGCTGGGCATACTCACGGCGGGGATACTTGGGAAAAAGCACAAGGACGCGCAAAAAGCCGTCCTGGACAATCCTGTGCATGGCTCAGCGCATTGGGCGGGTAAAAGTGATGCGATCCGGGCGGCGCTCCTGCCTTCTCCACCGCCAAAGACGGTAATGGACTCCCTGCGCCCCTGGCTTGGCATGCACCCTGCGAAGGGCATGCACCCTGCAAAGGGCTTACACCCTGCAAAGGGGCTCAAGGGAGGTTCCGACTGGGCCCGCTGGAACGACCGGCAGGAAAAGCGGAAAAAGGAGGCCGCCGAGTGGCGGAAGAGGAGGGCGGAGAGGGAGAAGAAACGCCTGTCGGAGATCCCGGAGCCGACGGTTTTCGACCGGTTCGACTCCCCCCATGTCTGCTATGTGGGGGCCTTCGTCGAGAACGGCGCGGCCACTCCACTCCAGCACACTGGAGCGGAACACATCCTGGTCTTTGCCCCGACCCGGTCGGGCAAGGGCGTGGGCCTGGTGCTGCCCACGTTGCTGGACGGCTGGATGGACTCGGTGGTCGTGCATGACATCAAGGGGGAAAACTTCAACCTGACGGCGGGCTATCGCAAGGCCATGGGCCACCACATCCTGAAGTTTTCACCGGGATCGGTATCCGAAGAAGGTTGCCACTTCAACCCGCTGGACGCGGTGCGTGTCGGAACCCAATACGAAGTCAAGGACGTGATGAACATTGCCACGATGATCGTGGACCCGGATGGCAAGGGCCTGAACGATCACTGGCAGAAAACCGGTTTTGCCCTGCTCACGTCCATCATCCTGCATGTGCTCTACGCCATGCCGGACAAGACCCTGCGGGGCGTCGCCGCCTACCTCAACGATCCCACGCTGGAAAGCGTGGACGTAGCCTTTGAGCGCATGATGCAGACGGAGCATGACCCGGATGAGCAATATGGCTGGAGGGACGGCAACGGCCAGTGCTCCAGGGTCCATCCGGTCATCGCGCAATCCGCGCGGGAGATGCTGAACAAGGCCGAGAATGAAAAATCGGGCGTCATTTCGACCATGATGAGCTTCCTGTCCCTCTACCGCGATCCCATCGTCGCGAAGTGGACCGAGTATTCGGACTTTCGCATCGCCGACCTTCAGGACGCCGAACAACCCGTCTCCCTGTACCTGGTCACCAGTCCGGAAGACAAGAACCGGCTCAAGCCCCTCATTCGTCTGGTGCTCAACCAGATTGCCTCCCAGTTCACCGCGGAAGAACGCCTGGAAGCGAAAGACGGGCGAATCGTCGCCAAGGGAAAGCATCGGCTGCTCTTGCTGCTCGACGAATTCCCGAGCCTGGGCAAACTCGATGTGTTCCTGGACAGCATCGCCTTCCTCGCAGGCTACAACGTCAAGCTGTACCTCATCACCCAGGATATCGCCCAGCTGGAAGATGAAGGCCACGGCTACGGCAAGGCCGGGGCCAAGACCATCATCGGCAACTGCCACATCCGGGCGGCCTACGCGCCCAACCAGGTCGAGACGGCCAAGTGGATCTCCGACATGCTGGGCACCCGTACGGTGACCATGGAAAACGACAACCAGAGTTTTGACGGCTCCCTGTTCGGTCAGAACAAGGGCTATTCGACGAGCCTCAGCTACCAGTCCCGCCCCCTGCTGACGGCGGATGAGGTCATGACCTTGCGGGGACCGGAAAAGGAAGGTGCCAATATCCAGACCCCGGGCGATATGCTGGTATTCGCGGCGGGCTTTCATCCCATCTATGGACAGCAGCTGCTCTATTTCAAGAACCCGGAATGGCTCGAGCGTGCATCCATTCGGTGGCCAGAGAAGAGCGATTCCATCCCCGGAGCCAGGAAAGACTACAAGGCCATACTGGGTGAGTCGGGTGGAACGCTACCCATCCCCCATATCGAGAAAAAACCGGAAGGGCAGGATCCTGTCGAGGAAGTAAGCGAGGCTGAAAGGGCGGCATTGGCCGCGGCGGCTGGCGATCTGGACGCCGTGGCAGGAGAGTGCAAGCCCCTCGCGGGGTGCAAGCCCTTTGCTGAGTGCAAGCCACTCGCGGGGCGCAAGCCCACGGGGGACGGGAAATATGACACGTCCGAGCGGGACGCGGAGAGAGGCGTTATCGGGGGGTTGATGGGGGATGACGGCGACGGATGATGGTGGATGGTTCCTGCAAGAGGGAAAACCGCCTAATATAGATATCAGGGACCGCATGAGGGCTTTCTTTAACCCCTCGCTGATGATCGATACCAGAGGAGCGTCCAGAATGAATGCCGTTTTACCTTCTATCATCTCCGAGTTTGAGACCGCCGAGCAGGAGGCCAGCTATACTGCGTGGCTGCGTACAAAGGTCGCGTCGAGCTTGGCTGATCAGCGACCCAGTATTCCGCATGACGAGGTGATGGCCGAAATGGACGCGATCATCGCGGAAGCGGAAACCTCTGCTCAAAGGAAATTCTGAGTTGTTACCCATTATCTGGCGGGCCTCGGCCCGCGATGACTTGGCGAATATCATTCGCTACATCGCCAACGAGAATCCGCCAACGGCGCGGCGTATGAAATGCCTGCTGGAAGAGTCTGTCTTGCCTACTGCCGAACATCCCTACCTGTACCGCATCAGCGATCGCGTGCCGGGCTTGCGTGAGATCGTCGCGCACCAAACTACATAGTGCTCTATCGTGTCACGGCCACCTGCATTGAGATCGTGAACGTGGTGCATGCCCGCCGTGAGTTCCCGGTTTCCACCCAAAATGAGTAGCCTCATTGTAATGTCCCATAACAGCCCCTCACAGGCAGGCGGAGAACCCCGCAAAACCGGGCCATCCGTCGCTCATGATGCCGATCCAACGAGGCAGAAGGGCGAATTCTGTCTGGTATAGAAAAACCAGGTCTGGGTCTGCCCCGGAATATTCGTTGATAAATTCCTCAGGACGCTCCATATTCATAGATGATAAAAATGCGGAGGAATATGTCATGCCTATTTCAACTGGAAGAATCGCTGTGATTGCCTTGGGTATTTTGGCTTTGTCAGGCTGTGCTGTTGGCCCCTACGGTCGATATGGATATCAGGGGTACAACCAGCCGCCCCCACCCCCTCCTGGTCAGTACAACAACGGCTACGGCAATCCACCACCGCCGCCACCTCCTCCTCCCGGTCAGGGGCCTGGTCAGTACAACAATGGCTACGGTAATCCGCCGCCCCCACCCCCTCCTGCGCCATAAGCAACATTCTGGGACAAGTTCAGCTTTATCCAGTAAAACAATAAAAGAGGATTTGCTATGCCGCGTAAACCGATTGTACTCAGTATCGCCATGGGCCTCGCCGGATTAGGGGTTTTATCACTCTCTATACCGGCGTCTGCTGCGCCGTTTGATCTCAGTGTCATGCTGGGCGATCTCGGGATCAATCTCGGTAACACGGGCTTGCCCCTGCAATATGGCTATTTTGAGCCACCCTCCGCGTATACCAACTATTACAGTCAGCCACTCTATGCGCAGTACATGATGTGGTACTACTACCCGCAGACATACTACCAGTATTATCCGGCACCGCCCCCGCCTATGCCGGCGGGGGCACCGCCTCCACCGCCTCCACCACCTGGTGCGCCGCCGCCGCCACCACCTGGCACTTATTTTAATTATCTGGGGGTGCAACCACCGCCACCGGCTCCACCTGGCGCACCACAACCACCCCCGCCTGGTCCTCCCGGTGGACCAGGCTTTGGGCCCCCAGGGGGACCACCACAGGGTCTCCAACCGGGTGGACCTGGATTCGGCCCACAACAAGGTCCGCCTCCCGGAGGACCACCTGGAGGAGCTCAGTTCCAGCAAGGACCAGCAGGAGGGCCTCCGCAGGGACCACAATTTGGTCCGAGAAGGGGGCCACCACAGGGTGGACCAGGAGGGCCGGGACCTCAACAGTTTCCCCAAGGACCTATGGGTGGACCTGGATTCGGCCCACAACAAGGACCGCCTCCCGGAGGACCAGGACTTGGAGGACCTCTACAGGGACCACAATTTGGTCCGAGAAGGGGGCCACCACAGGGTGGACCGGGAGGGCCTGGACCTCAACAGCCACCCCACCAAGGACCTATAGGTGGTCCGCCTCCACCGGGAGGACCAGGTGGACCGCCCCCTGGAAGTCCCGGCGCGCCTTAACGGCCAAAACAAAACGAGCCGCTCATCATGGGGCTCGTTGTTTGGTACTCTTTACGCCCTCAATAAACGAGAAAACAGCATCCACAAGACCGAATGATGCATCCTGTCCTGTAGACCAAGAACAAACCAATTGAACCGCCATCGACTTCAAAAGATCCCCCATGACAGCACCAGATACCGCTAATTTTCTCACCCTGGACGCCCTGCTAACCAAGATTAATCAGATGATTTCTGGCGCTGAAGATGAGTCAGTACTTCTGCAACACATATGCGAAATCGCTGTGCAGCAAAGCGGTCTGAAGCTGGCCGTTGTTTCCCGACCAGATACACAAGGGCGATTTCAGTTTCTTGCCGCTGCCGGACAAGTGGACTACCTCAAAGATCTGTTCATCTCCAGTGATGCGCAGATTCCGGAAGGGCAAGGTCCCGCAGCTCGCGCTTGGCGCGAGGCGCGCGTTTATTTTGGCACTAATTTTACGAAGGAGCCGTTCCTGGCCCCCTGGAAAAAGCGTGCGCAGGCCTATGGCCTGGCCGACAGCGCAACACTGCCCATCTTCCGCGACGGAAAGGTCTGGGCAATTTTATCGGTATATCGCGGCGACGAAGCCCAATTCGACGACGCCCTGCAGACCATACTGCAACAATTGTCCCTCCAGATCAGTCAGGGCCTGGAGCGACTGCAGGATGTGCAGAGGTTGCGATTTTTGCGCGCATCGGTGGAGGCGCTGGAAGACGGCGTCACCATTGCTGACCCGCAAAGACACCTTATCTATGTCAACCAGGCTTTCCTGAAGCTCACCGGCTACGCCATGAAAGAAGTGCTTGGCCGCGACTGCAAGTTCCTGCAAGCCCCGCAGACCGATGCGCAGACAGTCCGGCAGATTGCTATTGCTTTGGCGCAGGAACAGTCCTACACCGGAGACATTCTCAACCAGCGCAAAGACGGCACCCTGTTCTGGAATCGGTTGCACATTGACCCGGTTCTCAATGACCAGGGCGCATTGACCGGATTCATCGGCCTGCAACGGGACATCACACAAGAGCGCGAAAACAGGAACCTCATCCAGACACTGCTGGACAACGCGGCGGTGGGGATCACGGTAGTACGCCAACGCCAAATCGTGCAGTGCAACCAGCATCTAGCAGGCATGATAGGTCTGTCGCCAGAGCGCGTGATCGGGCAAAGCAGTCGGTTGTTTTACCCCGACGAGGCAACCTGGGAACGGATCGGACAGGCCTATGCCGAACTCCTCCAAACGGGATCGACCATTATCCGCCATGTAATGCTTGCGCACTACCACAATCAAAACCCACCAGTCGTCGACGCCTTTGTTAAATTGCTGGACGATCAGGAGACCTCCATCTGGACCGTGGTGGATGTGACGGAGTCGGTACAGCAGGCACAACAGCTAAAGAAACTGCAAAATATCTATCAGGCGTTGACGGTAGAAGCGGATATTCTTCTGCAGGGGCGTAATGTGCAGGACATGCTGGAAACCACCTGCACCCGGCTCGGGGAAATGGGTATCTTTCACACGGTCGGCGTTGTGCGTCCCGATGCGCAGGGAAGGGTGCGGGTGTTAGCTGGAGCGGGTCCCGGGATCGAGATGATGCAACCGTTTCAAATCCACGTGGACGATCCCTCTAGCATGTCTGCGCGCGCATGGCGCGAGCAGAGAACCATCGTACATTCCGATTTCTCCTCCTCACAGGCAGATCGTCCGTGGGGGCAGGTACTCGCTACATCCGGATGGGTTTCGGCATTGGCGACTCCCGTATGGCGAGATGGGACGCCCTTTGCCGTTATAAAATTTATTTCCACGGAGCAGGTGTTTGATGCCGATACCACCACCGCCTGTGAGCGCTTGGCCTCCTTGCTCGGCCATAGTCTCGACGAGCATGACCTCAAGGAGCACTTGCGTTTACTGCAGGAACAGGAGGCGAAGATCGCCAGGACCGACCTGCTCACGGGATTGCCCAACCGGCGCTTCCTGGAAATCCAGATGGAACAGGCCATGGCTCGTGCCGAACGCCACAACCAGCTCCTGGCGGTCTGCATGCTGGATCTGGACGGCTTCAAGCCTGTCAACGATACCTATGGCCATGGGGCCGGAGATGAAGTGCTGGTGGCCTTGGGAAAACGCCTGTCCGAAGCCTTGCGCAAATCGGACTTCGTCGCCCGCCTGGGAGGGGATGAATTCGTCCTGCTGGTGGAAGATCTCGAGGATCTGGACGATCTTGCCAACATCATGAAAAAGATCGAGGACACCATCACCGCCCCCATTCCGCTGAGCAATGGCAAAAGCGTTCAGATCGGGGCGAGCATGGGGGTCGCCCTTTACCCCTTTGGGGATACAGACACGGGGGACAAACTCCTGCGCCTGGCGGATCAGGCCATGTACGAGAGCAAGGCAAATAAGGCGGCCCGGGAGCGCTTCTGGGTGCTTTTTGGCGAGGAAGTACAAAAAGAAAAATGCACCCCCGGGCAACAGCTTTTGGATGCTGGGGCTCTGGAGGTCTGGTATCAACCTGTCCTGGATAGCCGGACACGCAGGGTGGTCGGTGTCGAGGCCTTGGCACGTCTACGGGATACGGATGGTACCCTCTGGACGCCGGCGGAGTTCCTGCCGCAATTGCAGATTGGAAATCTTTCTTGATCTGACCGGGAAAGTCTTGGCGCAGTCCTTGGCCGATCTGTCTCTTCTGGATGCACATGGATGGTCCCTATGGGTCTCTGTCAATCTGGATCCACGCTCCGTCTCGGAAGGCTGCGTCACCTGCCTGGAGGAAATGATCGCCCAAAGCACCGTGGATCCCTCCCGCATCACTCTGGAGATTCTGGAGGGAGATAATTTCCTGGAACAGCAGAAGGCGTTGGACCATCTCCGGGAAATAAAAGCATTAGGCGTCCGGCTGGCCCTGGACGATGTGGGCAGCGCCTATAGTTCCCTGCTACGCCTGAAGGACCTTCCCATCGATGAGATCAAACTGGACCAAGGCTTTATCCGCTTCTTGGAGCAGCGACCTCAGGATCTGCATTTTGTGGGTGCCATTCAGGACCTCGCTGCGGGCATGGGCGTGGATCTGGTGGTGGAGGGGGTGGAAACGGAGGATATTCTGGATGCGATCATCGTCACGGGTGCGCAGTTCCTACAGGGCTACGCCATCGCCAAACCTATGCCGCTATCAGAATTGCAGGCATTTCTCCAACGCCCCCCCTGCCATGGTCGACCGCATCCAACCAGTCTGCTGGGATTTTATGCCAAGCAAATCGCAGCCCATAATGCCCTAAAAAAAGCGATGCTCCATACCCCCCATCTAATAGACTATGTGGCAGTGGCCGACGCTACCATCTGTCCTGGCCATAACCATATCCGCAGATTAGGAATTGGTGACCACAAACGACTGGAGCGACTCCATCAGGAGTACCACCAATCCATTGCGGCCATGGGCGAACGGTCGATTTCCTCTCCGAACAATGGTGACTGGAGCGACGTAGATTCAGCGGAGAATGCGTTCGAACAGGCCATTATAGGTGCTTACTGGTACAAGAAAATGGAAGACGGAAATCCGGCTTGTGAAGCAGAGAAGCCAACATGATCTACGCCGCCTTGGCGGTGGAAGAACCGAGCAAAACCGGCCACTCTGCCACCCATGGCACCGATGCGATAAGAAAGAATGGTACAAATTATCTTGCTAGGCGATGGATTAAACCGTTATCTCAAATTCAGGGTCAACTATACCGTTTCTGGGGGTGCCCAGCGATGTCGCTCAGGGGCGGACAGTTGCCGGATGGCCTCCGCCTTCTTGCACAAATACAGTTGTTCTGCCTTTTGCAGTTGTGCTTTTGTCAGGTGAAAATAAATACCGACCAGATATCCATAGTGAGAATGAGAGAGAGTTTCTACCCGGACAATGGTGGCCGTGGTTTCGCAGCTGCCACAACCAGAGATCTCAAATTCCGCCAACAACATTTCTCCAGAGCGGAAATCTGCGGCATCGGTATAAAAACTTGCACCACTGGGACCAAAGTCATATAGCTTGGAGAGCAGTGTGCTCCCATTTCGGCGACGCACGATAATGTCTCCGTCCAGGCGCAGACGTTGTTTTTGGCGGGCGCGTCGAGTCAACACCAGGTTCGGCCTACGAAAATGATGCGCACCTTTCTGAAAAGATTTCCAGTCCGCAAAAAAACCAAGAAGATTAGGTTTGGCGAAGAGAAATATAAGCGCTTTGTTATAGCTGGGGATTTCTCCGTTGGCCGGCGTCGTCGGCTCCAGGACCAAGTCCCCCATATCCCACCCCTGCGCATGGCAGAGAAGACCGTCATCATCCTCTTCTGGACCGTAAACAATGGCGCTCCGCCCCTCTACGGCACCCAGAGCCTCCGGTTCTGGCAGTGGGAGTTCATCTGCCCCGCTGAGGAAGACCAGTGGTAGATATTCCACGAGTGGAAGTCCAGACCGATGCGGCAAAATTAAGGCTAGCTCGGTATCGCTTTCGGTAAGGCTCATATCCGATCATCCTATTTGTTTTGGTTTATCCAGCGGAAGCAATCCACACCATCAAAAACATGTTTTAATAATCTAATTTTATTAACAGTACGATTGTTTCACCTCTAGATATTATCCCGGCTTTCACCCGCCATGGCCAGCAATTCGGCCAGCAGCAAGCCATTTTCCATATCCAGCAGCTTTCCCTGTTCCATGGCTCCATCTGCATCCCCAGCATCAAAGTGCAACTTGGCCACACGGGCGACCTGATGAAGGCGTTCGTGGCGAGTGAGGAGACGCATAAATTGGGGGGTCGCACCAAAACGTTGTTTTCCCTCCCCACGCAACCACAGACCCAGATGACAATACTCCTCGGCATCCTTTTCAATAACATGGGCGGGAAACGGGTTTTCCTGGCGCAGTGCGCCGATGAATTTCTGTACGCGCAGGATGTGCCCCTCCAGGATGGGCGACAGGATATTCAGGGGATGCAAGGAATCTTTCGTCCGTGGAGCCGGGCGAAAATGGGCTACCCAAGCAGGAACGTCCTCTGCCGGAATCGGTTTGGAGAAAAAATACCCTTGCAGGTGGTTACAGCCCGTCTTCACCAACAAGTCGACATGATCTGCCGTTTCTACCCCTTCCGCGATCACGTTCATACCCAGCATGCGGCTGGCCGTGATGACCGCTGTAACGATAGCGAGATCCTTGGGGTCATCGATCACATCTCGCACGAAACTCTGGTCGATCTTGATGGAATCGGCAGGGAGCCGCTGGAGGTAGGTCAGAGAGGCATTGCCCGTGCCGAAGTCGTCGAGGGCAACGCGTACTCCCAAGCGATGGCAGGCGACCAAGAGTCTTTGCGCTTCTAGCATATCTCGCAAAGGAGCCGACTCGGTGATTTCGATCTCGACCAGCTCCGGCCGCAGGCCAGGGTACTTGGCCAACATCTCCTGGAGATCCTCCAGGAACCGGGCATCCAGCAGGTGACGGGTGCTGATATTGACCGACACACGCAGTGGATGGCCCGCTTCTTGCCAGAGGGCTGCCTGATGCAACGCCACGTTCAGGACAAAGCGACCGATGGGCCGCGCGAGGCGGACATGATCCAGGGCGGAGAAAAAGGCTGCGGGTGGAATCAAGCCTCTCTCCGGGTGTTGCAGGCGGATGAGGGCTTCCACCCCTATCACCGCTCCGGCGCTGGACACGACCGGTTGGTAGTACAGCACCAGACGGTTTTCCTGCAACGCTTGTTCGAGCAGGGCACGCGTCCCTGCTTCAGTCCGCATGGCCTCATCCAGGGCTAAGCTATGCAGTTGAAACTGATCCCGGCCCGCGTCCTTGGCGGCATAGAGCGCCATATCGGCGTGCCGGATTAGGGTGCTGGCATCACTGTCATCCAGTGGGAAAAGGGTGATACCCAGGCTGCCGGTAACGCTGGCCGCTTCACCATCGATTTCCAGCGGCTCACGGAGGGCGGCGAGTAATCGTTCGCTGACACCGTCTAGATCGTCGAGGCGCTCCAGGTCTGGCAATATCAGGCCGAACTCGTCGCCACCCAGACGAGCAAGGATGTCTCCTGCCCGTAACTGCACCTGCAGCCTTTGCACCACGGCTTGCAGCACCTGATCTCCAGCACCATGCCCCAAGCGGTCATTCACCTGCTTGAAGCCGTCCAAATCCAGAATCGCTACCCCCAGAAGCCGCTCGTGCCGCAGTGTTTGGTTTCTGGCGTTCTCCAGGAAGTCCATGAAGAGGAAGCGGTTGGGCAGGGCGGTAAGGGGATCGCGCAAAAATTGATTGCGTAGCAGAAATACCAGTTCCCCAAGATGGGCAAAGGCATTGAAGTATGCCGATCCAACCCGTTGGAAATAACCCTTTTCGCGCACGCCGATCAGGCCTGCGCCACGCAAATCCTCTGTCCCGAAAGGAAAGATGCCGATTTCCTCTACTTGGTTGCGCAAGGCCTTGATCCATTCCGGCGCTTGCGGATCATCCACGGCTTGGATGATGCTCTGCCCACTTCCCAACGCTTTCCAGCAGGGATCTCCGGTGCTCTTCTGGAGCTGTAGCCCTGGCGACAGAAGCCCGGCCTGGTGCTCCAAGGTTAAGGTCTCTCCCATGACGTCGCTCACCATGTAACCGGCCAGACGTACGCTGCCGCTCTTGGCCGGCAAGTCGTCGCAGATTTGCTGCAGCAAGTCTTCCGGCCGCAAAGACACCTTGCCGCGAGGGGCGGCAAGGACGCTCATCAGCACATTAGACAAGGCCAACCTCTCGGAATCGGTCTCGCGGGAGGCGTGGGCGTAGCCCTCGAGCTGAACCATGAGGTCACCGACCAGCAGACGGAACAGGGCGTCCCGCAGCAAATCCCGGTCACTCTCGGGAACCTGCACCTGAAGTATTTTTTGCCAATGGCGCCAGTAGAGAATATAGGCGCCGGCGATCCAGGAGGGTCCGATGCCGAGGTGGTGGTGCAGAGCCCCGATTTTGCGCATGGACTCCCGCCACGGCCTATCCAGGCGGCTGACCAGAAGGCCTTTAGCGTGTTCCGTTTGCTTCTGGATCAGAGCGTCCAGACGCGCGCTGGAGAAATCCCGGAATACGGCGGCGGTGGCGGGATGACTGAGCAGATAATCGTAAAAAGCGTGGGCAAGCGCCGATGCTTCTTTATCCAAGGCATCGCGATAACGGTCGATGACCTGAAAGTCAGAATCCTGCAGGCCAAGAAACGCGGGTAGAGTGCCACTATTGTCAATAATCATTCATGTACTCTTATATAATGTTTATTAGGGGCTGATGTTCCTCTGCTTTTTTCAATCGATCAAGATCACTTCAACGTCATGCGGACAAGAAAAATATAGTATGGACTGGCCCGCCCTGTGAAAAAACTCGAAACCGGCCTTTTTGAGAGGGCAACCAGCCACGGGCGCCATGACTAACAATCAACAGGTTGCCGTTTTCGAAAATCACTCTTGATTGAGATTCTCGATTTTACCTGCCTGATGACGGGTTTTGAGAGGACGTGACCATTCGCGCTTTTTCGTTACGCTGTAACAGCTTTTTACAGAACACCTGATTGCCCATCCAATTGTCCATCATGCAATAATATCAAAATAATCAATTGTTTAGCGAATTAATGAATGCCGCAAACTGGCAAATGCCCACATGTTGCCCAAGTGGCCTCTTCTAGGCGTCAGTTTCCGTAACTAACTGCATCCTTCCGGCCTCATACAGGGCCTGCAACTTGGCGCGCACCACGTTGAGTTCCATATCAATCGAGGCAATAGGGGCGCCGCGCTGTTCGCGCCGCTGAAGCAGGATGTGGCGATGGTTCTGGAGTTGGGCAATTCGGGTTTGGCGGTAGCTTTCGTTCATGATGCTTCTCCTGTGGTGGCGGTCATGATCTGTAAGGTGCCGGTGATTTTTATCGGGCATGCTGACGCCTGGATAACCTGAGCCCGCTTGAGGAAAGGCATATTCCGAAGAATTGCGCTTTCATTCAGCTTACGGTCAGTAAACAGGTCAAAATCGACGGATTGCCTGTGCCCAAGCTGTAACGCGATGGCGGGTCCGCTGAATATTAATACCACCCCCCTTTCGCGCATCAGAGGGTCAACCGGCCCGCGCCCAATCCTTATCGAACTGCGTTTGCAGCTTGCCGATGTCTGACCCGTTGAGCAGCAGGCCCATTTCCCGGTTATTGTCCAGGCTGGTCTGGGTGAAATTTTCGGAGCCGATGAAGGCCAGCGACTTGCCCGCGATCATCTTGGCGTGCATGTACAAGGGCTTTTTCGATAGCAAACGTACGCGACAGCCATGCTCCCGCAAGAAAGCCACAGCCCGCTTATCCTTCGCATTGATGCTGGCCGGCAGGATCATCCGGAGATTCCGGCCCTTCGCCGCCAGGGCATCCAGAATGGGTGCGTATGGCCCTAATTCCTCGCTCTCTACGTCGATGGGACCGGGCTGGTCGATCACTTGCAGCAGTTGCGCCGCAGACGTCCCCGGAGAAAGAACCAGCACCCGATGCGCGTAAGCCGGTGCGCGTTGATTGCCGCCCTGCGCCGCAGTCCAGTCCGCATTGAACACCGCGTTGACCGCCTGAACCACGGTCGCGTTGCGTGTGACATCGACATACTCCCGGTTCCGGTGGAAAGCCGACCAGTCGAAATTTGCCGTGCCGATCTCGACCTCATGCCCATTGGCACAATACTTACAGTGGAAAAACGAGTAGTCATTGCCGTGGCTGGTGAAGCGCGGCGGGGCCACCTTCCACCGTGCGCCGGTCGCGGCAATGGTCCGTTCCTCCCGGCGCACCTGCCAGGGCTTCATGCCGTAGGGCTTGCCCTCGATGATGACGCGCACATCCACCCCACGACGGTGAGCCGCAGCGAGGGCGCGAAGGATTTTGCGGTCGGACAGATAATACACGCCTACGTCCAGTTCACGGCGGGACGAATGGATGACCTGGATAATGGGTGCTGGACCTGCCTGTGGTTCGATAGAAAGCATATTTTTCCTTCTCAGGCCAGACTTGGTGTCTGGGTTGGTATTTTCCGGGATTTCCGAACCTCTATTTTGACCTGTGGCTTACTGGGCACCCTGCATTCCGGAACAGGGTCTTCTGGCAATGCCAGGTCGCGCGGATAATGAAACCCACTTCCGCCCGTTCCGGCTGCCATGGACGTCTCGGCACCACCACAGGATTTTACGATGTTCTGTTTAATTTCCTGGATATCCCCATCGGGTTGCGTGGTGTCCTGAATCGGTGCCTGTTCTTTTTTTGGCTGCCGCCGCACCCCATACTGGGGAGCATGGAAAATTTTGCTGATACCCAATTTACAGCCCTTTGCGGTATTTCAACCGCACGTCCTGGCACTGGGGACAAACGTAAATGTCGACTTCCAGCTTTTTCTCAAAGGCTTCTTCGCCGTCGGTAGCCACCTGACCGCCCAGGAAAGCAGCGCCCGCCCCCAACATGCCGGTCAGCCCACCCATACGCAGGCCGTGTGGGCCCTGGTAGGCCATATTGGTTCCGCAGGTGCAGATGACCTGCTGGACGTTTGCGTGATCGTTGTGTTCGCCAAATCCAAACATGACTATTCTCCTTTAGGGTTGGGCCAATATGAGACCGCAAAACAACCTCAAGCGTTCACGCTCCTTCATGTCGCGGTTTGCGGTCACTCGTTTAACACCAATTCCAACACCTCAACGATCTCCACCGTTCCCATCGTCCCGGGCAATGCGCGCCCGGCCTTTGCAAAAGCCCTCTCCAACAAAGGGCGGGGGAGGGTCACCGTCACCTGATTCGGCAGGGATGCCCCCGGCAGGGATGCTCCATCCGCCGGATCTCCGACGACCACTCCGTTCTCATCCACGGCGCCCCCATCCTCGATGTCCTCATCGCTATCAACTTCGGACAGGTCAATCGTGGACAAATCTACTTCTTCCCCATTGGCATCAAAAGCCCTTGCAGGGTGCGAACCCATCACGGCCCCATTTTCCTGCTGCATGTCTACCTCCTGCGGTTTTCCGCTCAAACCTTGTTCGTACCGGTCTTCCTCTCTATCCACCAGCACGCGGGAGAGGGTTTCCCCGGCCTGCAGGCTGGCACGGATGGCGTCCAGCACGATGCGCTTGTCCTCGTCCTTCATCCATCCTTTCATGCGACTGATGTCCGTTTGCCCGATGGACTCCAGCGGCACGCCCAGATACTCCGCCACCGCCTGCGCATCTTCGCTCCCCAGAGAGAGCATCTGATGTACCCATGCCTTGGATCGACCCAGCCGCTTGCCCAGATCCGCCAGGCTCGGCTTGGGATCCAGGCTATCCATCAACTGCTTTACGGCCTTCGCCGTATCCACGGGCGTCATATCCGCCCGCGCCAGGTTTTCGACCAGCTGCATTTCCAGCCGATCAGCGTCTGTGTCGGGCTCCAGGATCACGGCGGGAATCCGGGATAGGTCATAGCCCTTACGACGGCATGGCTGACCACTGTCCCGGGCAGCCATGGATGCCCTCCAGCGCCGCTCGCCCGCTATGATCCGATACCTTCCCGACGCGACAGGATGTACCGCGATGGGCTGCAATACCCCATGCTGCAGGATGCTTTCCCTCAGCAGTTCCAGATCGTTGTCGATGGCGTCCTGCGCCCCGGATGCCACAAACGTCTTGCGCGGCTGCTCTGGGTCCGGCTCGATCTCCGACAACTCCAGAAAGAGCGCCGAAGCGGCTCCGCGGCCTATCGTTCCGCCCGCGACGTCATTCCGTTCATCCGCACGGGCCGCTTCCTGTCCCGGAAGTCGTCTACCGGGTAGACGATCGGCTTTGGTATCGGTCTCGCCGGAATCTCCCGCCATCTCGGCCAGCGTGCGCTTCATCTCATCAAAGAGATTCTCTGAAAGATCTACCTTGGCCATTTTATCCCTCCTTCACCGTTTCTTCCGTCGGCACCCGGTCTGTTTCCAGAATCATCTTGCAGGCCATGGCCCATTTCGCCGCCGCCGCGTCTTTCGGGTCCAGCTTCCAGACGGGCATCCCCTGTTTCATGGCGTTGGAAACAATCTGCCGATTGGTCAGATGCACCGGAAGCACATGCTGACCGAAACCCGACTCGGTGATCGCATCCACGACCATCTGCTGATTCGTGGAGTTCAAAACCCGCTTGTTGATGACCAGGGACAATCCCAGATCGACCTGCGAGGCAATCTCCCGCCAAACCTTAAGCAGCGAAGTGAGCCCCTGCAACGCCAACAGGTCGGGCTCCACGGGCGCCACCAACAACCCGCCCAGATAGAGCGGGGCCAGCTGCTGTACGCCGGCGGCTGGTGGCGTGTCGATGACCACCACATCGAAATCGATGTCGAGCAAACGGCTCATCGCCTCCTGTCCGGACTTCAATCCCTGCTTTTCCACCAGATGGACATGCTGGTGGCCTGGCAGGATTTGGAGATCCCCAAACCGGGTATCCTGGAACTCCAGGCGGGTGTCCCCATCCCACAGTTCCAATACCGATTTGCCGCGGCCATACTGCTCCCCCGTAGTGATGAAAGTGGCGTTGCGTTGGCCGTCCATATCCACGAGCAGGGTCTTTTTCTTCGCCGCCATGCTGGCGTAAGCCGCAATGTGAACGGCAAGAGCGGTCTTTCCTACTCCGCCCTTCTGATTGGTCACGGTAATGATCTGTGGCATCTCTCCCTCTCTTCTCGCGCTTTGCTAGCGCGAAACTTCGTTTTCCGCCGCTCCTGCTCCTGCAGTGGCGGATACAGAATCCAGGAATACCAATACAACATCGTATAGAGCACATCGGGCAGGCCTACTCCGTTGCGGCGGCTGACCTCTGCCAGGTTGTCCGCCAGATGCGCCGGAATCCGCACGTGCACTTCCACCCATTCCGGGCCGGACACGGCCGGAGGGTGCCCATCCCGCCATCGAAGTCCTTTCTCCCAGGCTTTTTCGGCCAGAAACCGGGAAGCGCAGTCCTCATGGACGGCCCGCAGCGTCATCCCCTGAACGAAGGCCAGAGCCTGAATGTACAGGTGCATCTTCAGCGGGATGACTGTCGATTCCCCCGCATAGGGCATACCGTTAAAGAGAGATGGTGTCAGCATGATTTTCCCGGATTGACCCTTTCACGAATGGGTATAGATCAGCGCCGGGCCAGATCGTCTACCGGGTAGACGATTTACGAAGGCTTTTCCAGGGTCCACAAGAGCAGCAACCAGCCGGCCAATGAAGCCATGGCCAAGACCGGAGGTATTCTCAAGGTTCATCGCTATCCCGGCGGCGCATTGGTGGTCAAGGAGAACTTCGCGAAGGATAAGAAGCCGACCGGGGTCACGGCAATGCTCAAACTCAAGGGATATGATTCGGCGGATAGGGATTGGGTGATGGCCGCCTACGATCCTCGGGGGAAGATATTGGCCTACGGCAAGATGGGATCCTGCATCGCCTGCCATGTGATGGGCCGCAAGCAGGATCTGGTTTTTGCTCCCCCGCCGACCCAACTCCTGCCGGTTTCTACCTGGAAGGCGTTTTTCCGAAAACAAGAGATTTCTCCGGTCTACGCCCACCTCTTGAAAACGCATGCCGCGAATGTCATGCAGTGATGGAGTGCGCTCAGACCATTCCCGGGCGCTTGGCTGGGGGCGCCATGAATTCCGGCCCCACCGGGTTCGGTACACAGCGCGCAAGGATGGCTTCGATCTCTGTCTTGCAGTCGGCATCCAACTTCCAACCCTCCACCTCGTTCACCGGATCGATTTGGCCGGGATGGCGCGCGCCCCAAAGCGCAATGGTTGGCCCCTGATCCAGTACCCAGCGCACGGCCAAAGCTAGTACAGATTTGCCATAGCGTCGCTGCGCAAGTTCGCGCAGTTCATCCACCGCGCGGAGGTAATGGGGGAAGCGTTCGCCTTGGAATTTCGGGTCGATACGGCGGAGATCATCACCCTCGAATTTCGTATCTGCCTGTATTCGTCCGCTCAGGAGGCCGCGGCACAGCGCACCGTAACCGAGCACAGTGAGGCCGGTTTTCTCGGCGTAAGGCAGTTCGGCCGCCTCGATGCCGCGCTCGAATAGGTTATAAGGAGACTGTAGCGCATCCAGCCGGGCAGCGGAGCGGAAAGCGTCCATCTGCGTTGGTGTGAAACTGCTGACTCCGATGGCGAGGATCTTGCCTTCACGGCAAAGATCCTCCAGCACTCGGGCGGTTTCCTCAAGCGGCGTCTCCAAGTCCGGCCAGTGCACCTGGTAGAGATCGATCCGATCTGTGCGCAGGCGGTGCAGCGAATCCTCGATTTCCTGACGGATGCGAGTCGGACGGCTGTCGCGAAATACCTTGCCGTCCTTCCAGGCAAGACCGAGCTTGGTGGCAAGCTGTACTTTGTCCCGCAGTTTGCCTTCCTGAATCGCCCGGCCGACGATTTCCTCCGACCGTCCGAAACCGTAAACCGGGGCGGTATCGATCAGCGTGATGCCGCGCTCTACGGCGCGTTGGATGGTTTGAATGGACTCCTTCTCATCTGTGCCGCCCCACATCCAGCCGCCGATAGCCCAAGTGCCGAGGCCGATACGTGAGGTGACAACGGCGCTATGGCCGATGGTAATGGTTTCCATGTACTGCTCCTGTATGGTCCAGTCAATACAAGCCTACCATGAAGGCAGGTCCGCACAAGGAGGATTGATCAGAGTCCACACGAATCCACAGAGATCCGGTATGGTTTCCACTCTCATGCAGGCGGTGACCCGATCGGTTCACCGATGCTGCTTCCGGAGGGGTGGAAGTTCGCCAGGAAGCTCGCATGGCAATAGTCGCCTTTCATATCGGCTGGAGAATCCCATACCGGCCCGCTCTGGTGGCGGTCGTTTAGATGTTTTATAAATATAGTACCGACAACGTCCAGGGACGCAGTTTGAATCACTCGCACCAGCAATCGCCCCGACACAACTCCTATGTCCCGCGCTGGCTGCACCGGCTTTGGCTGGGTTTCATGGCGGTCGTGTTGGTGGCAGGGGCATGGCTGGCCTGGTCCGACTGGCAGCAAACCCGGTCTTGGGAGATATCCGGCCTTCGGACGCTGGTGGCATCGGTGGCGGAGGGGACGCGGGTGATGCTGGATGGCACCCGGATCTCGCTGGTGTTGCTGGGGCGGCAATTGGAGTCGGGTTCGCCGGTCCTGGGCCCCGGCGCAGGAAAAATGCTGCGGGACTATCTCGCGCTGCAGCCGGATCTGGCCGCTGTGGGGACCCGCATACCCGATGGGCAGGTGCTAACGGCAGGCGGAGGCCGGCATTTCCTCGCCGATCTCCTGTTTGCCCTCGATAACCCGGTGAATGCCCGGCGGCTGGGGCTAAATCCGGTGCAGCGGAGCGCGCTGGCCCAATGCCTGCATTCCCCGGGCTTCTGCCTTGGCCCTCCGGTACGCGATGTTTTCGCCGGGGCCGGTCATGGCCTCTGGATGATCCCCCTCTTTCAAGTAGTTCCGATCAAGGGCGGCAGCCGGCAATTGGTCGCCTTGCTGCCGCTCGTGGACGGTCGCATGCCGTCCTGGCGGGGGCTGCCGCTGCCATCCCGGGTGTCCATCTTCCTGCTGCGGGACGACGGCTTCCTGGAAAGCCGTTCTCCGCCGCCCACCCAGACCACTTACGCCGTCCGCCAGCACGGCATTGCCGCGCGCTATGTCCTTGCCCATCCGGAACTGCCGTCGGGCGTCTATTATGGCCTGTCCACGGCGGTGGACCAGTGGCGCCTGGGTGCCGTGCAGCGGATCAAAGGCTATCCCCTGGTGGCAGGGGTGGGCATTCCGCGTTCCGTTTTGTGGGCGGACTGGTGGAATAGCGTCGAGGGGCCAGCCGCCGGTGCGTTCGGTCTGCTGCTGTTGTCCATCTTCGGCTACGGCTACCTGCGGCGGGTCGGCCGAGAGCGGGAGGGGGAACGGCAAAGCGCGGAGCAGACCCTGTGGGAGGAGAAGGAGCGGGCGGAAGTCACCCTGCATTCCATCGGGGATGCGGTGATCACCACCGATACCGAAGGCCGGGTGATGGACATGAACGTCGTCGCCGAAGCGTTGATGGGCTATGCCCGGACGGAAGCCGTGGGCAGGCCCCTGGAAGACGTCTTCCGCATTGTCCAGGAAGGCAGCCATGCTCATTTGGACAATCCCGTCCGGCGAGTTCTGGAAGAGGGCCAGGTGGTGAGGCTGGCCAACCACACCATGCTCCTCACCAAGGACGGCCAGGAACGCGCCATCGAGGACAGCGCGGCGCCCATCCGAGACCGGCAGGGCGTACTGTTGGGCGTGGTCCTGGTCTTCCACGACGTCACCGAGAAGCGCCGGCTGATCGCCGAACTGGCCCATCAGGCCACCCACGACGCCCTCACGGGCCTCCCCAACCGGGTGCTCTTCATGGACCGGCTGGGCCATGATCGAGCCCAGACCCTGCGCCATGAGCACCTGCTGGCGGTGGGTATCCTGGACCTGGACGGCTTCAAGCAGGTCAATGACCACTTCGGACATGCCGCTGGCGACGCCCTGCTGCAGGAAATGGCACAAAGGTTGCGTAGGGAAATGCGTTCCGGGGACACCTTGGCACGCATGGGCGGCGACGAGTTTGGGCTGCTCCTCTCGGATGTCGGGAGCCTGGAACAGGTGGAAGACGCCTGCACGCGCCTGCTGGAAGTGCTCCGCGCTCCCTTCTATCTGGGAGACGAGGAGATCCCGCTGTCCTCCAGCATCGGCCTGACCAGCTATCCGCTGGATGACAGCCTGCCGGAGGACCTCCTGCGCCATGCGGATCTGGCCCTCTATGCGGCCAAGGCCGCCGGGCGGGATCGCTATCATTGGTTCGACTGGCCGATGGACAAGCTGCAGCAAGAGGCCATGGAGGTGCGGAAGATGACGGAAAATGCGCTCGATCGGGGCCGCCTGCTGCTCCACTATCAGCCCGTGGTGGAGATCGGCAATGGTCCCGTGGGCGTGGAGGCCCTGATCCGCCTCGACCACCCCGAGCGCGGCCTGCTGCCTCCCGCCGCCTTCGCCGCCGCCCTCGACGCACCGCGCCTGACCCGGCACATCGGCTGCTTCGTGCTTGCCACGGCTCTGACCCAGACCCAGACTTGGCATCGGCAGGGCATGCCCTTGCGCGTCTCGGTGAATATCAGCGCCCACCATCTCCTGGACCAGCGCTTTCTGTCCGACCTGCGGGCCGCCCTCGACGCCCATCCGGATCTGCCCCCATCCGCCGTCGAGATCGAGATCACTGAAACGGCCCCGCTGCTGGATTTCGCCGGGGCGCGGGAAACCCTGCTGGCCTGCAACCGCCTGGGAGTGCGCATCGCCCTCGACGACTTCGGCACCGGCAACGCCTCGCTGACCTATCTGCAGAAGCTGCCCGCGCAGACCATCAAGATCGATCAGAGCTTCGTGCGCGACATCATCAACGATCCCAAGGATTACGCCATCGTCTCCGGCGTGGTCACCAGCGCCCGACTCTTGGGCCTGGAAGTGATTGCCGAAGGGGTGGAAACGGCCGAACACGCCGCCATGCTTGGCCACTTGCAGTGCCACTGCCTGCAAGGCTATGCCATCGCCCGGCCCATGGCACCGGAAGCGATCCCGGGTTGGATCAGACAGTATAAGCCTTTGCTTTATCATGGTTTTTCTGCAACGCCTACCCCAACTAGCATGATTTCAATTCATAATCAACGTGTTAAAAGATTTATTGGAGCGCTGCGCCACCAGGCTCCCTTTCCCTCCTTGGTCATCGAACCCGAGGCGGAGCAGCAATGCCATTTGGGACTATGGTTGCAAGGGGAAGGAAGGCTCCAATATGGGGACGACGCGGCCTTCTACCAGCAATTGCTGGCACGGCACGCCCATCTGCACGCCCTAGCCCGGGAAGCCAAGGCCCTGTACGACGCGGGGGACGGGGAAGGGGCGGAGCAGAAAGGGGCGGAGTTGGAACGGGAAAACCAAGCGCTGAACTCGCTCATCATCACAACTCATTGACCAAAATACGCGACAAGCTCCGCCCTCCAGGGTGGGGTAGTTGACGACCCACACCGGTATCTGCACGGTCGCCATATTCCGCGACTTTTCGAAGCATCTTTTGGCCTCCAGCTTTAGTTCCCAAGGTTAGTCACCGTTCCGAAGCCAGAACTGACTCCCGGGAATCGTCCACCAGGGAACCGCCCGTTGCAGGATGCTGGTTTCCGGGATCGGGCCATAATAGCTGGAGTCAAAGGCATAGTTGCCTGGGGCGTAGAGCCAGATCTGCCCACGCTTCAGGTGATAGATGCCGAAAGGGTAATGGACAATCCGGTGATGGTGGCCGGGCGTCCAGCGATCCACATGGGAGTTGGGCAGAGTGTGCCCATCTACTCGGACCCCGGATCTCGTAAGCCGCACGGTCTGCCCAGGGATGGCGGCGATCTCTTTGATCCACGGCTGTCCAGCGGGAAACCAGTGGTACTTCAGGCCTTCCGCAACGGCGGCGTGATGGGCGGGGCCAGGAATCTCGACTTCGACCAGTTCTCCGTTGTGCAACGGATAGGGCGAGCCGAGAAGCTGGTAGAGGCCCACCGGCTCGCAGGTGGAGTCGTTGAAGACCAGATGCTGGTACTGCATCCAAAGACCAACATCCGCGACCAGGGTGATCAGCCCGGTCCAGATCCAGAACATCCACCAGAATCCGCGTTTAGCGATGGTGATGAGTCGTGTGTTCAACCCGATGTCCCTCCGGAAGATTTGCGTTGGTGTATTTGCCAACAACCAGGCGGGCGACTATGCTTCGTCCATGAAAGCGGAAAAACTGTTTCAACGGCGGGTAATCCTCTCGGAGACGGCTTTCGCGGAAATCGTGATTTGGCGCGTCCCTGCGCCGATATCTGGCAGCATACACTCGTACAAATACCGGCTTGCCTACGTGATTCGTGGGGAATGTGTGCTGCGATACGACAATGAGGCCGGAAAAGGCGATCATCGCCATATAAATGGTCGGGAGGAGGCGTATCGCTTCTCCAGCCCCCGTCAACTGATGACTGACTTCTTTGAAGAGATAAGGAGGTGGAGTGATGAGCACGCTGACGATTGATATTCGATCCCTCCGGGACACCCTGGACGATGCCGTGCAGGCGATGGAAAGATTGGAATGTTCACAGCCGCATATCAGCTTTGAATCGCCGGAACTCCTATGGAAAATCCTGACTGGCAAGCGCTGGGAGATCCTGAGGGTCATGACGGCTGCGGGCCCCTTGGCGCTACGCGAGATCGCCCGGCGGGTCGGGCGCGACGTAAAGTCCGTACATCTGGATGTCCATGCGTTGCTGGACGCAGGACTCATCGAACGGCAGGACAATGGCTTTGTGTTTCCATACGATGCCGTGCATGTGAATTTTCTGCTCAAGGCAGGTTGAGTTATATTCATCGGCTTTTTCCGCCATGCGCTTTGGCGCGCCGGTCCAGAAAGAAACGCGCAGGCGCCGTGAATGGCCGAAAGGGGAAGAAGAATAGCCGCTCGAACTGGGTGGCCCCCCAAAGCAGGGCTTCGGCCACCTTGCGCGGGCCTGACCGCTCGAAGAAGGCGATGAGCCTCTGGTCAAGCCGAGCGATGACTTGTCGAAGAGGATTGCTCACGCACCCGCTCCTTCAGGACAATGATCGCCTTTTCCAGAGAGGCTTTCAGGGTAGCAATGTGCTGTTCAGCCGGAATCCGCGAATAATCCGCAGAGAGCACCTTTTCCCATTTGGCAATCCACTGTTGCGCGGTGAGGGGACGGGACAGGTGCGTCTTGAGCAGATCCTTGAGTCGTTCACGACTCTTAGCCTCCAGGGAATCCAGAACGGACTTCCAGGCCAGCATTGGATCGCAGGGATCAGTTGGGTTTCCCATGGAAACTCCTGCCTTCATATGATCAGGCTTCTTCATCCGTTCCCCCCATCATTGATTCACCGCGAACAATACCGGCACCCTGAAGAACGCAGCCCAGGCCTTTGCCGACACTCTCTGGATGGCCGGGATATCCGTCCCCCGCGCCCACCAGTCATTGGCCGGTGCCAACAGGATTTGTATCCCATGCGGGTATAGATCGAGGGCCGGCCACATCAGCAATTGCTCGTAGCAGATGAGATAGCCGACCTTTTTGCCGTCCATCTCCGTGGTTTCCGGTTTTCGGGAAAACGGGGTCATCCGGAAACTGCCCTGGGGGCGCCACGGGTGCCACATCGAGAACGGCACAGGGATATGATCCGGCAGTACCGTCTGGTGGCCATCCTGAATCTTCACCAGAGCATCCAGATAACCCTTGGCAAGGGGCACATCGGCCCCGAGCAACACGATTTGTTCTGGATGTCGCGCCGTCCAGCGGATGACCGGGCGCCAAATGGCCCGGGTGCCCGGCAGCCAGGGGCCCGCCACGGTTTCCGGGAGTAACACCACCTTGTCGCCAGAGCGCAGATCCGCCAGGACCTTCGGAGCCAGTTCCATGGATGCATCGACATAGGAAAGATTGGAACGCAGGCGGCCCAGGTGGGTATCGATGCCCACCCAGCCAGTGGGTGCCGTGGGCAGCGGGTGCCCCATCATGGCATTCAGGGAAGGGAAAGCAAAAGGCAAAAGCCAAAGAGCGACGATAACAAATCCAACCCCCAGCAGACGGGCCAAGATCTCTTGATTCTTCTGCGTCAAGCGCCCCAGCGCGAAGATCCCGAGAATGGTCAGCAGGATGCCGGTTGGGCCTGCGGCGACGGCGCCGAGCCAGGGGGAAGTCCAGCCGATGATTCCCAAAGGCGGGAAGATCGTGGATGTAGCGGATGTGATGACGGTGGCCGTGACCGCGCCAAAACCGCCGCCAGCAAGGCTGCCGCCAGCAGGGCTGCCGGCACGGAAATACAGAGTAATGTACGGGTACGCCAGATAGGGCAGGGCAAAGGCCAGAGATGACAGCGACCAGAACCCAATACCGAGAAACAGCCCGGCGTGTAGGAAGAAAACCGACGTGCCTTTGATGAGGCCATAGGTCGTCGCCAGGTGGTAACCCAGCATCAGCAGAAACGGGTGCAACCAGTGCCGCTTATTCACGATGGGCAGAAGCAGCAACGCCAGTGGGGCAAGCCAGATGGCATGAGGCCAGGCCAGGGTGCCAACCATGGCACCCAGGAGTGCCGGAATGGCGAATCCGGAGACGGGAGCGGACTTCCTCCGCGAATCGTCTACCGGGTAGACGGAAACGGGTACGTATTTGCTCTGCATGAGCAGGTATAGATCGGAGATGGGGCAGATCGTCTACCGGGTAGACGACAGGAAACCGTGCCCCCCTCCTGGCCTACGGCCTAGGAAGGGGAATGCGCGGGCATATGTTCAAAGCGGCAGGTCTTGTCCAAGCGAGGCGCCAAAATCCACGGCACTTGTCCTATCGCGGTGACAGAACCTGTCTGCAAGGCGGCGGGGTTTTAGACAAGGCGGACACTTGCTGGTCGTACATATCCGTACGATAATGAACACATCGTGATGGAATGGATGTGCTCGATGACCGGGTCGGAGTTTGAAAAGCGTGTGAAGCGGTTAGGTCAGAAAACCGGACAACCGGTGCGGTTCGATAGGCGCCACGGCCATGGTAGCCATGGACGCCTCTATTACGGCACCAGGTTCACCACGCTCAAAGACCGCAAGAAAGAGATCGGCATAGGTTTGCTAAAAGCAATGTGTCTGCAACTGGGCATTAGTCCGGATGACCTATAAAGGAGTTTAATATGCGATATGTTTACCCTGTAACGCTGGTAAAGGACGAGGATGGTGAGTTCCTCGCTACCTCTCGTGATGTTCCCGAAGCCATCACCAGCGGCGCCACCGAAAGCGAGGCGTTGCAAGCCATGAGCGATGCGCTGGGCGCGGCACTGGCAGGTTACGTGCTGGACCAGCAAGATGTTCCCTCACCCTCCACCCCCGCACAAGGCGAATACCTGGTGCCAGTAGCGGCGCTGGTAGCGGCCAAGTTGGCATTGAGATCAGCGATGCAATCAGAAGGCGTCAACAATACGGAACTGGCGCGACGCCTTCACCTATCTGAAGGCGCCATCCGTCGTCTGGTGGATATGGACCACGCATCGCGCATGGATAGGGTTATCGCGGCGCTGGCCGTCCTGGGCGCGGGCATCATCATCGAGGATCAGCGGCAAACGATGGTTGCGGCTTAACGCAGCGCCAAGAAGCAGCCCGCCATGTCTACCGGGTAGACAGCGCACGCAAGAGAAGGACATCAAGGCGGCGAAGCGCCTGGCTGCTGAATGGAGTGAATGACCATGAGTGAAAAATTGCCTACTTTTGACCCTGCCGAAGGGCTGACATCAGACGCCGCCATCGCAGCCTTCATCGCCGGTACGTTTGAATCTGCAGACGCCGGCTACATTGCGCACGCGCTGGGCGTCGTGGCCCGCGCCAAGGGAATGGCCCAGATCGCTGGGGAAACTGGTCTTTCGCGTGAATGGTTGTACCGCTCATTCAGCGAACGCGGCAATCCGACGCTCAAGACCACGCTAGCAGTCATGAAGGTCCTGGGGATTGAACTTACGGCAAAACCGGGCCCTCAGGGCCGATGATGGCCAAGCATATCGGTAAAGCCACCGACTATTAGACTATGCTCGCCCGAACTGACCGTTTTCTGAGCCTGGATAGCTCCGGTGTGCTATCACCGCACGACAACCAGGACTGCTACAACAGGGATCGAGCGAAGAGATCTTCCTGACAAGCATCGTTCCACGCATTGTGCGCTTCAGTTGTTTTTTGGGGGACAGGGCAGGGCAGGGCAGCGGGGCGGGCGATCGTCTACCGGGTAGACGGTCACGCGGGCCACGTTTTCCCGGAAAACGGTTCCGTCTTCCCGGAAAACGCCCACATGACCCCTTCTTTATCTTGCGTTCCGCTTTTCTTTCGGTAGACGCTTTTTTGGCGTTTTCGTCTACCGGGTAGACGATTTTTTAGAGCAGCGTTCAGCGGGAATACGCTTTTATTTACCGATTCTGGGTCCAGCGTCTACCGGGTAGACGATTTTTTGGAGCGTTATCCCCGCGATCCACGGTCCGAAGCCCAGACAACGAAGCGGGGTCCAACTGGACCCCCGGCGGCCCTCTGGGTTGTGGTCGGCAAGCCGGAACGTGTACCGGCTGGTCGTTACACGGTAACGAGCCGTCCACAAGGCGGTGGAGCTGCGGGGATAACGCGACCAGATGTCCTGCGGCAGGAAAAGCGGGGTTCGTCTACCGGGTAGACGATCTCAGGAAGCAACAAATTGTCTCGCTCATGTTTTTTTCTCGCTCCACTTCGTTCCGACCTTCTTGGCATCCTGCTTGTCCGGCCACCAGCAGGACTGGCAGCCCTCGCACTTGAAAAAGGCGTCGCCTTTCTTGGTCTTCAGGGTAATGGTCGGTTTTTTGCAGTCCGGGCAGGCGGGGCCAGCCTTTTGTCCGCCGCCCCGCGTTTTTCTGGTAGACGCCTTACCCCGCGCGCTCGTGGCGGACCGCGCTTGCCCAACGGCGATGGTCGCTGCCTTGGCTGCTTCGATCATGCGAGAAACGAATTTGCGCTGGGCTTCCTCGAACTGCTGTAGCGTCACGCGGCCCTCAGACACGGATGACAGGGCATCTTCGCAGCGTGCCGTCAGGACGGGATCCGTGAGGTCTTTGGGCAGCGCGTGAACCAGCGCCCGCCCTGCCTGGGTGGAGAGGATCTGCTTGCCTTTGCGCTCCATGAATCCCCGGGTGAGCAGTGTTTCGATGATGCTAGCCCTGGTGGCCTCAGTCCCCAGGCCAGAGGTTTCCTTGAGTTTGGCCTTGGCGGCCTCATCCTCCACCACCTTATGGATGTTGCTCATGGCCTCGATGAGCGACCCATCCGTAAATCGTGCCGGCGGCTTGGTCTGTTTTGCCTGGACATCTGCATCCTGGACGGTCAGAACCTGGCCTTTTTTGAGCGCCGGGATCGGCTGGGCGGGGGTGTCATCATTATCGTCATCGGTCATCCCATACACGGCTTTCCAGCCTGCGGAGACCGGGATGTTGGCAGTCGCCTTCCAGTCCTCGCCGGTGCAAGTCAGTAGGGCCTTGATCGCCCGGTACACATAGGGCGGATAGAACTGCGCGAGATAGGAGCGGACGATGATCTCGTAGACTTTGGCCACTGCGGGGCTCATAGTGCCCTGCATGGAGCCGGTCGGAATGATGGCGTGGTGCGCCGTCACTTTGCCCGTATTCCAGATGGCCGACTTTCGGTTAGAATCGGCGGCTTTCACCAGATTCGCAAATCCGGCTTTTGCTAGGCCGGACAGTATCTGTCCGGCATCCCCATGCTGTTCTTCCGGTAGATAGCGGCAATCGGTCCGGGGATAGGTCGCCGCCTTGTGCTCCTCGTACAGCGCCTGGGCCGCATCAAGGACATTTTGTGCCGACATGCCGAGCTTGGCGGAGCAGACCTTTTGTAACTCTGCAAGGGAGAAGCCTAATGGGGCCTGCTGCTGCTTTTCCACGCTGGTGAAGTCCTTCACCGTCGCCTTGCCTTCCGCCTTGGCCCGGGATACCAGCCGGTCAGCGGCTTTCCCGTCGGTGAGATACCCTTCGGCATCGACCCCCTCGAAATCCTCCCGCAACTCCCAGGTGGCCCAGAAGCCCGCGTTGATGCGCGGAACGTAGTAGTCCTTCGGCTTGAAGTGCTCGATCTTCTCATCACGGGCCACGACCAGAGCCAAGGTCGGCGTCTGCACCCGACCCACGGAGACGACCCCAGCGCCGCTGTTGCGCAGGGTGAAAGCACGGGTGAGATTCATGCCCATGAGCCAGTCCGCGCGGGCACGGGCTTCGGCTGAGTTTCGGAGATTCTGGTAGTCCTGGTTATCCTTGAGCGATGCCAGCGCCTTACGCACGGACTGCTCATCGAGGGCGGCCAGCCAGATCCTCAGGGTTGGTCCTTTCCAGCGGAGTTCCTCCAGGACCTCATCCACCAGCAGCTGACCCTCTCGGTCCGGGTCGCCGGCATTGACGACAGACGAGGCTTTCTTGAGCAGGTCCCGGATCACCTTGATCTGGGCCTTGGCGTCATCCTTCGCCCGCTTCTTCCATTGCTCAGGAAATATGGGCAGTTCCTCAAATCGCCATTTCTTCTTGCCCTTTGGCGTGGTGGGAACATCATCAGGCGTATAGAAGTCCGGCTCTTCCTGCTCGAATATATGGCCGAAACACCAGGTCACGGCGATATCCACTCCGCACTGGATGAAGCCATTCCCTTTGCTCTTCGATCCGGGCAAATACTCGGCGATCCCTTTGCCCAGGCTGGGCTTCTCGGCGATGTATAGTTTCATCAGGCACCCTCAATCGTCTACCGGGTAGACGCTCTGCGTCACCCCAACGCGAGGGTATAGATCGTTGTTGGGTCGGTTACTGTCTGGTTGGCAGACGTTATATCCGAGCGACCAAGATGCAGCGGGAGCGGTCGTTCAAATTCGGGCGGATTGACGTAGAATCAAAAAAGTAGGACGGTTGTAGCCGAGGAGATCCAGAAATGTTATAGGGCAATGTCGGGTGTTATGCTGCAAACCCGGCGCAGTACAATTTACGTTAGGTCCGCAGGAAGCCACCATGAAATTCACTGCATCCGAGTTCCTCGCCTTTGCCAGAGTCGTTCAGTCTGAGGAATGGCGCACGCTGTCGCAAAAGAAGGCGTATCGATTCACGGTCGAGGATCGGGGGCTCAGGGTCGTTCCTTCAACTGGTGACGAACGCTTGGTTTCAAACTGGGAGATTGCTCGCTTCTGTGAGACATACAGCCAATCAAACTCCGTCAAGACCAAGGACTACTCCAAACTCTTCAACAAATCGTACCTTCTGCCCGTCGCTCACTCCTTCGATCCGAAGCGGGTTGAGTTTTCGCTCGCGGATGAGGTTGTGGACACTTCCGATCTGCACGAGGGGGCAGTGCGGTTGGTCTCCGTAAACGCCTATGAACGAAATGCTGAGGCGAGGCGACGGTGTGTGGAAGCTCACGGTTCAAGTTGCGTCGTCTGTGGGTTTTCTTTCGCGCAGGTTTACGGCGATGTTGCAGCAGGCTTCATTCACGTCGATCATTTGTCGCCCATTGCGCTCAAGGGTGGCAATTACAAGGTCGACCCTGTGTCAGATTTGCTTCCTGTGTGTCCCAACTGCCATGCAGTCATTCATCTGCGGGGCGGGTGCATGTCGATCGAAGAACTGAGGGGCCATCTCCGTGCGCGTACCTAACCTGGCGGTCAAGCAGACAAACATCGGCGAGGCACGCCCGCTTGCTTCGTTGGTGCCGAGCGCGCCGCTGTTTGCCACTTACCTTTTGCGTTGGGCATCAATTCAGGTCACCGCTAAAAGGGAAAGTCTATGAATGCCAAAGTAGTATCTTGTCGTTGTGGTGCCGTGGAATTACGTATTACCGGCGAACCTATCGCGCAACTCTATTGCCATTGCGATGACTGTCAGGCAGCTCATGCGGCAGCGTATGTTCCTGTCGCAATCTACCCGGCACAGGCTGTGGAAGTCGTCAAAGGAAATCCTATTCCGATGGCAGTCAATACACTTCCAAGAATGCGCTGTGCAGAATGTGGCACACACCTGTTCAATGACGTTGTAAGTCATGGTTTGCGAAATGTGAATGGGTACCTTCTCCCAAAAGAGGAGTTCAAACCCCAATGCCATGTTCAGTGCCAATACGCAGTTCTTCCCGTTGTCGATGATTTGCCACATTACAAGGCGCTTCCTGCTGCATTCGGCGGTTCCGATGAGGTCGTTCCCTGGTGAGCGCGTGATGCCCAACAATCGCTTCGAGAGGGACGCTCCGCCAGCAAGCTTCGCTTGCTGGCGGAGCGTCCCTCAAGCTGCACGTTGGGCATCTGACTTGGTTTGAAGCCTATGGGTTCTTACACAGACCTATCAATCGACGATTACCCGATATTGGTGACGAAGAGCTTTGTCATTCCGGAAGTAATGACGGTGTTCCAGGAATCCGATAAGCAAGTCATTACTAGGAAAGTGTCCGAGAGAAATGAACTGGTATGGGGAAAGGTAAGTCCAGATGAAGACCATGATGAGGTTGCAGTCACTTATAACTGCGAAGTCTGGAAGGCAATCGAGCGACTCGACGTTATGGGTTTTACGATGCGTCGAGTACGCAAAGATTATGAGGATGTACGAATATCGGAAGTAGAAAAATACACATCTTGGCTTGGCGACAATGACGATGGTTCGTGCTGCGATGATCTTAACTATTTCACCAACCTCACATTTGACCGCTATGTGGAAGCACTTCGCACCGTGCTGACGCAGCGCATCCGGCCTCGCCAATTTGGCGACACGGACATCGATCTTGACCCCGTCGTGAAAAGAATTGTTGGTGATCATGAACGCTATGCTTTTGGCTTTCTTGGCACAGACATTCGCTCCTTCATTCGAGTAGCTTGTGAGCTTGTTCCGAATAATAGCCAATTAGTACAGGACATTACCGGGGTGGCGCACGCTGGATACTACGAGGAGGACGAACCGGTTTGCGCCAATTCAACCCGAGCACTTACCGCAGGGCACCCAGAAAATTCAGCTCGGATCATCCTCACAGAAGGTTCAACCGACGTTGAGATTCTACGAGAGGCACTTGCACTGCTCTATCCACATCTTTTCGGCTACTACACCTTTCTGGATTTTGCGTCTGCTCGGCCCCAAGGCGGAGCGGGAAGTCTTATCACAACAGTCAAGGCATTTGTGGCGGCGGGCATTTCAAATAGAATAATTGCCGTCTTCGACAATGACACTGCAGCATGCGATGCAAGGCGTTCGCTTGCTTCACTCCAACTTCCGCAAAACATTGCTGTGTGCAGCTACCCCAATCTAAGTTCGTTGGAGGCCTATCCCACCTTAGGTCCTAGCGGTCTTGTCCCGCTCAATGTCAATGGCCTGGCGGCCAGCATCGAGCTTTATCTCGGAAAGGACATACTCACCAACGGCGAAGACTTTCCCGTTCAATGGAAAGGCTATGTCGAATCACTCGGAAAGTATCAAGGTGAAGTGATGTACAAGGGGCGCCTCCAAGAACGATTCCGCGAAAAAAGTGCACGATGCAAATCATCTACAGATGAGATCAACCGCTACGACTGGTCTGGCCTGAAAGCAATTCTCGAAGTAATTTTCCATGCCTTCGATTAACCGATGCCCAACCGATTATTTCACCAGACCTGCACGAAAAGCCGCGCAGGTCTGTTAATTCAGACGTGTGTGCCTAGGAGCCTCTCACGACCGGTTTGATTATCGGGTTCCCAACTCCAATGACCGCTTCCAGTCTACTGCCGACCATCAGGGCTCAAGGCGACAGGGCAGCGGAAGCTGTCATTCACAGGTCTGTAGGGCAGTACTGCAATCGTTGCTCACATAAGGTCACCTCACAGGTTGTAATGAAACCATCCCTCACGAGAGGGCTGAGGCTCTATGTTGAATTCAGATGCTCACACTTGCCACCACATCCTCCGCGCATCGGCTTCGTCCAACAGTGTTTTTTCCTTGACTGAGGAGTCCACTATAACCTACGGTTAACTTGTTGGTGGAGTTGGTATAATTATTATCCGCTAACATTAAAATATCGTGATTTATTTTTGCCACTTACCCAGTGAGGTGTAATGTCATGAGCAAGATCAGAGACGAAGTATTATCAGCGAATAGTAAGTATACTAAAGATTTTGGAGACAAGGCCAAGCTTCCTATGCCTCCTGGTCGTAGATTTGCCATCTTAACCTGTATGGATGCTCGCTTGGATCCGGCAAGGTATGCCGGACTGGCTGAAGGAGACGCTCACGTCATCCGTAATGCCGGTGGCAGGGCAAGTGATGATGCCATCCGTTCTTTAGTGATTTCCTATAAACTATTAGGCACACGAGAATGGTTTGTCATCCATCATACGGACTGTGGTATGCAGACATTCACAGATGAGATTATGTGCAATCTTTTGCGCAGCAGTCTTAAAGGAGCAAGCATTGATGCGAGTGGTTGGCACGATGCGGGTGGCGGTGGTGGCTCTACAGAAGGCGATTATATTAAATGGCTTACTATTGGTAAACAGGAACCAAGCGTTCTGGAAGACGTGCAACGCATTCGTAATCATCCACTAGTACCCTCAGATATTCCAATCTATGGCTACATCTATGACGTGCATAGTGGGAAGTTGGTTGAGGTTCCAGAAGCGTGTGCAGCCGGGCGTGCAAAAAATTAACCCTCTTTCGGTTCAGTTAAATCTCTTCGAGTCTAATTCCCCAATGCTTGCAGAAAAATCTAACAAATACTACCTGAAATAAGACCCGCGGCTTGCTGTTGGGTCTTTTATTTGTTTGGAATGCAAAATGTCCAGCATTCGATCAACGCCTTGGACCTAATGACCGCTTTCAGTCTGCAGCAACCATCCACTTCTCCGCAATCTACCGCTTTCCTTCGCCCATCGGCAAACATCTTCATCGCTCCTTGTCCCTCTGCCCAAGGAGATACCCAAGGTGTCGTCTCCCCTTCAGGCCGATTCCTGATAGAATCTGATCAGTCCAGGGGGTTGTCCATTGCCGGATCCAAATTCAGAGCACGGTGCCGAACTCCGCAAGATCATCCATGTGGACATGGATGCCTTCTTTGCGGCGGTGGAGCAAAGGGACTATCCCGAGCTGCGGGGTCAGCCCGTCATCGTCGGCGGCGATCCTGCCGGCCGGGGCGTTGTGGCCACTTGCAGCTATGAAGCCCGCCGCTTTGGCATTCACTCCGCCATGACGGCGGCACGGGCCCGCTCCCTCTGCCCGCAGGCAATCTTTGTCCGTCCCCGCATGGAAGCCTATCGAGAGGCCTCCCGTCAGGTTATGGCTATCCTGCGCAGTTACACACCGCTCGTGGAGCCACTGTCGCTGGATGAGGCCTTTCTGGACGTCACTGCTGCCACCGCCGATGGTATCCTGGCGGTCGAAATCGCCCGCGAGATACTGGACCGCATTCATCGGGAAACGAGGCTGACCGCTTCGGCAGGGGTCTCCTATAATAAGTTGCTCGCCAAGCTCGCCTCCGACTGGCGTAAGCCCCAGGGGCTTTTCGTTATCCCGCCCAAACGTGGTCTCGACTTCTTGGCGCCGCTGCCCGTTGGCAAACTGCATGGTGTGGGCCCGGCCACTGTAAAAAAACTATCCGCTATGGGTATCGACACCGTCTCGGATCTGCGGGCGATGGCGCAGGAGAGGTTGATTAGGTGTTTCGGTAAGGCTGGAGCTTGGTTTTACGAAGTGGCGCGGGGGATCGATAGGCGGCCCGTGCAGCCGACCCGCCAACGGAAATCGGTGGGTACCGAGCGGACCTTCTCGGAAAACCTGGAGGATCGAGGGACCATGCTGGCCACGTTACAGCAGATGGCCGAGCAGGTTGCGGCCCGTCTCCAGGCACTCGCCTTGGCGGGCTACACGGTGAACATCAAGGCACGTTTTCCCGATTTTGCCACGGTCACCCGAGCGCATACAGCGACCGAGGTCACCGGGAACACGGAAGCCATCGCGGCGTTGCTAACAGAACTACTGGATAGAGCAGTTCCCCAGGGTGCGTCCGTGCGCCTGCTAGGAATCACAGTGAGCGGCCTCGTCCAAATCCAGGCGGCGAGCCGAGGCGCCCGCCAGCTGAACTTGCTGGACGGAATCCCCGATCTGCGGTAAGAACATGGCAAGAGAATGGGCGGTGATGCAGCGTTTGCAGTCATTCAGAAATTGGTGGGCAGCACGTAAAATCGCCCGGTGACGTTTGCTGCGCATAGAACAATCGACAAGTTGATAGACAGAATCAGGGTCAGAAATGGCCCCGAAAGTGTCCAGAAACGAAGTGTTGATTAAACGTTTTTTTACATTTTTCCTGAGAAAGGTCAGATGCGGCTACTGCATCATTTTCGCCACGATAATAAACGTATCGCTTATCATGTATTTTATGCACGCAAAGATTTTGCGATATGGCCTTCTCGAAGAAAAAGTAATCCTCCCAGAAACGCAAGTTGGGAAAACCACCCAAAGCATGAAAAATCTCTGCACGCACTACCGAAGTAGCGCCCTGACACGTATCCATTATATGAATGGTTCTACTATTATCTCGTGCATCCATCACCGTATAAAGATTTCCATCGACAACCAAGCCGCCAAATAGCATATCCACCTCGTGATGCTCCTGAATATACTGAAGACAGGATTGTAGATAATCAAGTAAATATGCATCATCAGAATCCAATCGTGCTATTCACCGAGTATTCAAGTGCCACGCACCATGTCTTCCATAATAGAACGCACCTTATTTAGTGAATGATCTGTACTGCCGTCATCTGCAATGACACATGAAACATTCGTAACCGTTTTAGTCTTTAATTAAAGAAAATATCTTTTAAGAAATTGTTCTCTATTAAACACAGCTATTATCACACCACAAAATGGTTTTATATCATCAGACATTACAGCCATAAAGCAGAATCCCCCTTGTTTCGCTCTTGCTTGGATGCTTGACCTTGCCCCGTCGGGTTCTCGTTGCCATTTTCTCCGGTGAGAGTGCTTGACACCGTAATGGTGCTGTGCGACCGACCCTTGGTAAAAAGTCAGAATCACTACCATACCCTTTATTGTCTCGTTTCTCTCCGCCTCTTGGAGCGGTTTTCCTGCTTTTTGGAGGTCGTGCCGACCCGCTCGCGGCGCAGCTTCCTCGAAATCCTCTGCCGGACTCCAATTTCGCAGATTAAAGCCAGTTCGCGAACAGGCGCGCGAACGATTCCTTGAATCTTTCAAAGATCGACCGCTTCCGCCATTGCTTCAGAGTTATCTTCTTTGAATTCCGCAAGTCGTTTTCGAACATCGCCTCCATTTTGCCTGCAAAGTCCTTCCCTACTATGACGGCGTTAACCTCCTTGTTGTTTGCGAAGCTCCACATGTCCAGATTCGTGGAACCTACAGTTGACCATATACCGTCTATCACTGCGGTTTTCGCATGGAGGATACGCCCTTTCAGCTGGTAGATTCTGACTCCGGACTTAAGGAGATGGGTATAGTAAGATTGCCCGGCATATACTGCGATCGGGACGTCGTCCTCGGTCGCAAGTATTAATTGGACGTCCACCCCCCGCATTGCTGCGCCGGTTAGTGCGTTTATAATTGCCCTATTCGGCACGAAATAAGCCGCTGTAACGTGGATGTAATTTTTGGCATTTGAGAAAGCGGTATAATACATCAAATAAGTCAGGCGATTCCGCTCCCCGGGTCTGCTCCCTATGGCCATGACGTAGTCATCGCCTTCTTTCTTGAGAGGAGGAAAGTAGTCCTGTTCTGGTAATATGGGGCCCTTGTGCCGTTTCCAGGTATCATAAAACAGTCTCTGGAATGCGGCGACCGCCGGGCCTTGGATCATGACGTCCGCGTCCTTCCAAGGTTTTGCCGCGTTTTTTTCGTCCCCGCTGCTAGCCTCATCGCTGGTGATGTTGACTCCACCCGTGAATGCCGTCTTTCCGTCAACCACCAATATCTTGCGGTGATCGCGGTGGAAAGGATCTGTTAGGTTGTATTTGATGACGTTGACACCACCCGCCCGCAAGCGTCGGAAGAAGGCGGCGGGCGTATCTATACTGCCGATGCTGTCGTATATAAGGTTTACCTGCACACCCTCAGCCTGCTTTTGAAGTAGAAGACCAGCGAATTTCCGGCCAGTTTTATCGTTGCTGAATACGTACGTCTCAAGATTTATGTTGTCCTTTGCGCCGCGAATGGCCTCCAGCATCATTGCAATGGCCTCGGGTCCAGTCAGAAGCGTCGCTTCGTTGCCCGCGATAATCGGCTTGCCGGTTATCTCCTCCATCAGCTTTAACTGCCGCGTCAGGATACTCGTGGCGCCTGATTCCTTCTCGAGATTGTCCATAAGCGCCTTGCTCTTGGCCGGAGGCAGTTCCCTTCCGTTGCTTTGGATCTCGGGTGGCCCGGTCACCGGCAATGCCGCCAAGCGTTCAGCGTTAGGCAGGTTTGAAGCACAGCCAGACATGAGCATGCTCAGCGTGAGAAGCGCGTAGAGGAATTTATTTTTTGCCATAAATGCCTCTAGTTTAGACCGGAAAATTACAATGCAGTATAGATCAAAGAATCTGGAGATGCCTGAGGAGGCGCACCCGAGTCCGATCTATACCTGGCCAGGAATCAGACTCAGAGCGAGGGTGAGAGGGATGAACTACGAGGAAATCGAGATCCCAGACGAGCTGCTTTGTGGGGGAGCTTTTATCGAGGCGGGGGCGCCAGACCTGCTCATCGCCGCAGCTTGGGCCATAAATGGGCATCGGTGCCCTGTTGACCATTTGCAGCAAGCAGAACCAGAGGAAGACATTGATGATGCGGAGTGAATCAACTCTCAACGCGATCCCGCAAGACCTGCGTAAAGAGCTTTCCTTGCTTGCTGACTTGCTTCCGGAGCAAAGCCCTTTGCCATATGCAAAGGCCAAACTCCTGGTCCTGTCTTGGAGCAGACTCGGCCAGGATGCCCTGGCCTGGGCCGGAGCAAACCTGATCATCAAGATTGATCCAGCCCCCTACGAATCCGGAGATCCGGCATACGGCCCCACTCCCATGCAGACGGTGAACCGATCGGTTGACCTTTGGAAGCCGTTCTCACCTGAGCACTGGCGAGAGCATGTGCGAGGAATGAGCCTGTTCGACCTGGCTGTTTACCTGAAACTAAAGGTAGGAACGTGGGGAACGACACCGATAGCCCGCCGGCGGCATGTCACAAAAGATCGGCTTGATGGTATTGGACTTGGGTGTCAGATTCATCCTGCCAACTCGACTACCTCGCTCTTCATATGTGGCGAGCGATCGCTGCTTGAGATTGTTGAATTAGACCTTGCGGACCAGATCAAGTGATGTTTTGCGCACCACTTTGGAGCTGGCTGGCTATGTCGGATTTGTACCGCGCGGAGGGACATTGGTGGTGTGGGCCGGAGCGCAGATCTGCTTAGTAGTGACGGCAGAGGTTGAGTGCATTCTGAGTGCAATTTGTTGCACTCTACTGGCTGTCAACGCCTTTCAGTTCCTTTTTAAATAAGTATCCACAAGCATGCAAATGCCTTCACACGGCAGGGGTCGCAGGTTCGAACCCTGCACCGCCCACCAGATAAAACAAAATGTTAGGCGCTACCACGAGCGCCTTTATTTTTCTCTGTGTAATTTCTGGCGTAAATCCGCTAAAAGCCGCGTCCATAGCCTTTCTCTGGGCTGGAGCCCTACGCCCAAGGCGGGTACGGTCTTCGCCTTGGTTTATACCTTAGCTACAAGTCGCGACGACGGCTCGACCGGCGGGATCGGGGTTTCCATGTGAGTTGGTTGGCACTCATAACCCGTCTTGCCTCGCCAGTTCTTTGAGTGCGTAAATCAGGTCTAGGGCCTGTCTGGGGCTGAGTTGGTCCGGTTCCACCTGGCTCAATCGGTGTACCGCCGGATGGGGAGCGGCCTGGAAGAGGGAGAGTTGGGCGGGCGCCGGTTGGCTGAGCGACGGCCTGGAACTTTCTTCCAGTTGACGGAGGCGTTGGCGGGCGCGCTGCACAACCGGGTCAGGAACCCCGGCAAGCCGGGCGACCGCCAGTCCATAACTCTGCGCGGCTGGACCACTCTCTACCCGATGTAGAAACACGACCTGATCGCCTTGTGTCAGAGCGTCGAGATGGGCATTGCGCAAACCGGGCATATCCAGCTCCGTCAATTCAAAATAGTGAGTGGCAAAAAGTGTGCGGGCGCCCCGTTCCGCCAGGGCTTCCGCTGTGGCCCAGGCGATGGACAGGCCGTCGTGGGTGGCCGTACCCCGACCGATTTCATCCAGAATCACCAAGCTTTGTGCCGTGGCGAGATGGAGGATACGCGCCGTTTCGCTCATTTCCACCATGAAGGTGGAACGACCTCCGGCGAGATCGTCGGCGGCGCCGATACGGGTGAAAATCTGGTCGATGGGGCCGATGATCGCTTCGCGGGCAGGCACCCAACTGCCGATGTGGGCGAGCAGGACGATGAGCGCCGTTTGCCGCATGTAGGTGGATTTGCCGCCCATATTGGGACCGGTAATGAGCAACATACGCCGTTCTTCGTCAAAATCGAGATCGTTCGGGACAAAATTGCTGCCAATCTGAGCTTCGACGACCGGATGACGGCCGTCATGGATGTGTAACACCGGTTCCGCGACGAAATGCGGGGCGCTCCAGTGCAGGGTGACGGCGCGCTCGGCCAGTGTGCTGAGCGCGTCCAGTTCGGCGACTGCGGCCATGGCGTCCTGTAAGGCCGGCACCTCGGGTGATAGGGTTTCCAGCAGTTGCGTGAAGAGCAGACGTTCCCGGCTCAGGGCCAGACTTTCCGCCGAGAGGGCCTGGTCTTCAATCGCTTTCAATGCATCATTGATGTAACGTTCGGCGTTCTTGGTGGTCTGGCGGCGGCGATAGTCGTCGGGAATGGGGCCCTGGTAACTGCGGGCGATTTCGATATAAAAACCATGTACCCGGTTGAACTGGATTTTGAGCTGAGCGATGCCGGTGCGCTGGCGCTCCTGCTGCTCCAGGTCACGCAGCACCTCCTGCAGATTCCGGCTGAGTTGCTGCAGGCGATCCAGCTCCGCATCGTGGCCGGCACGGATGTAGCCTCCATCCCGCTGGGTCATGGGTGGAGTGTCCACCAGGGCCTTTTCCAGCAGGATGCGGAGGCTGACGAAAAGCGCTATGCGCTCATGAAAGACGTCCAGGGCGGGATGCCCTGTTTCCTGGAGGACGAGCCGCAGTCCGGGGAGTGCCTGGAGGGTGCTGCGGAGCTGGGCGAGATCGCGGGGGCTGGCGTTGTTCAGGGCTATGCGGGTGAGAATGCGTTCGGCGTCCGCGATACCGTGCAAGGCTTTCTGAATGGCAACCGGTCCGCTGCCTGGGGTGAGTGCGGCGACGACTTCCTGGCGGGCCGCCACCACGGGTCCTTGCCGCAGCGGCCGCAAGAGCCAGCGGCGGAGCAGGCGCGCACCCATGGTGGTCTGGGTTTTTTGCAGCAAGGCGAGCAGCGTAGGGCCATTCCCATGCATGCTTTCCACCACCTCCAGCGCCCGTAAAGCGGTTGCGTCGAGATGGAGCTCCTCCTCGGCGCGCTCCGGATGAATCCGCTGGATTTGGCTCAGACTGCTGCGCAACCGAGTCTCGGCATAGTTCAGGAGTGCGGCGGCAGCGCGCAGGGCGAGGGGCCAGTCATTACACCCGAAACCCACCAGCCGTTCTCCGAAATAGCGTTCAAGTACTGCATCGCAGCGTCGCGTCTGAAAGCCGGTTTTCTCCAGAAATTGCAAGTTTTTCGGGTCGATTCCAGGGGGGACCGACGTATCTTCCGGGGCGATGATTTCGGCGGCAGGGCGGCGCGCGAGCATATCCGCGACAGCCGTGTCGGCCACTTCACGCACCATGAGGCGGCCGCCGGCGGCGTCCAGCCAGGCCATGCCGCAATGTGTGCCTTCCGGACACAGGGCGAGCAGCAGGGGCTCCTGTCCGCCATCCAGCAGGGCACCGTCAATGATGGTGCCGGGGGTGATGATCCGCACTATGGCGCGTTCCACCGGACCCTTGGCAGTAGCGGGGTCGCCGATCTGCTCACCGATGGCCACTCGTTCGCCCAGACGCACCAGTTTGGCGAGATAGCCATCTACGCTCTGGACGGGTACCCCGGCCATGGGGATGGCCCGTCCCGCGCTCTGCCCGCGGCTGGTGAGAGTGATGCCGAGGAGCGGGGCGGCCTTTTCGGCGTCGTCAAAAAATAGTTCGTAGAAATCCCCCATGCGGTAGAACAGCAGGGCATCCGGGCACTGTTCCTTGAGCTCGAAGTACTGGCGCATCATGGGGGTGTGCCGAAGGGCGCCGGGATCATTCACCGGGCCGGCGCCCCGTTCCCGCTCCGCAAGCGGCGGGGCGGGTGTGCTGCGCTGTTCCATCGCGACGGGTTGCTTGTTTTTCGGCTCAGGCCGATGCCATCCGATAGATCTCGTCCTTGAGGGCGAGGCGGCGTTTTTTCATTTGTTCCAGCACGCTCTCGCCGGCGGTAGCATCGTTGCGCTCGATATGTTCGATTTCCGCGGTGAGGGCGTTGAACTCGTCAAGGGCCTTGGCAAAGTGCACATTACTTTGTTGCAGGACATCCATGTGGGCCGCGAGTTGGGGAAATTCCTTTTTCAGATCCTGGTGTTCCGTTTGCATCTTGCGCTCCTTCCGGTTGCCTGGGCCCGAGATCAGGCCTAGGGTGCTAGCCTACGAACTGCAAATTAGCATTGTGCCCGTTGGCTGGGCAAGCGTCTGCGTCCTTGTGGTTGAAGGAAACGGGAGTGGGCGTTACCATGAATAACAGCAAATATGACTTCAAGGGCTCCAAGACGATCAGGAAACGGGAGGTGCAAGCCAGCATCCAGGGGATCAACTGCGGGTGTCGGGCAAGCGCAGGGACAAGTTGCAGACGATCATTGCCGCTTGCGCGGGCAGGGTTTTCGGTTCCGCCCCTACGGTTCAGTAATTTTCGGGATTGACCATGAAAGACGCTGTCCTGCGGGCTAGGCACTCCTTGATGCCCACAGATCGTCCTTCGACCGGGCCGACGCTGCGGGCCAGTAAGGGGCGGTTTCGGCTTCTGCAGGTCTTGGGCGGCGATGGCCGTGGCGGGGCGGACCAGGTTGCCCTGGCGTTGGCCGATGGCCTGCACGAGCAGGGTTTTGCGGTGGCGTTCTTCGTGCCTGAGGGCTTCGTGCGCCATCAGCGGGAGCGCCTGCGCGGGCGGGCGGTCACCGTTGCCCAGTCATTTTCCCCCTTCAGCGTAGCGACCCTGGGGGCCCTGCGCCGGGCGGCGCAAGGGACTGATCTGGTGCTTACCCATGATTCCCCGGCCCGGCATCTGACCCTGACGGCCAAGGCCCTGGGTGACCTGCAAGCCCCTTTGTGGTTCATGCGTCATTGCATCGTGCGCCCGCCGGCCCTGCCCTGGGCGCCTTGGCAGCGGCTCTGGGTGGCGCATCAACTGGCCGCCAGCGAAGTGATCGCCGAGAGTCTCGTCGCCAGTGGCTATCCTGCCCAGCGGGTCACCCGTCTTTATGCGGGCCGCGATCTCTCGTCTTTTTTCACGGCAGACTCTCCGACCATCGGCGTGCTGCGGGGCCGTCTCGGCCTTGATCTCCATCCGGCGCCTTTTTGCATCGGCATGGTGGCCCGTTTCGATCGCTGGTCGGGCTGGCATCCCGAGGTGGCGCATCCCAAAGGCTTTGATGTGCTTTTCGCAGCCCTGTCGCGGCTGGATTTTCCCTATCGCGTCCTGCTGCTGGGTCCGCCTCATCCAGAAGACCACGAAGCCCTGCGCGCCATGGCCCAGATCCACGGCGCGCGTCCCGACTGGCTGATTTTTCTCGGCTTTCAGAATGACATCTCGGCCTATTATGGGCTGATGGATGTGAATGTCCTACCCTCGCGGCGCGAGGGGCTGGGTCTGGCGCTGGTGGAAGGACTGGCCGCCGGGGTGCCGGTGTTGGGTAGTGGCAGCGGCGGTATTCGCGAAGTGATCCGGGATGGGCACAATGGTTTTTTCTTTCCGGAGGGTGACGCTGTCGCCCTGGCAGGTCTGTTGATCCGGCTGGCGCAGGATCCGGAGTTGCGGCGGCGCCTGGGTGAGGAGGGCAGACGACAACTGCAGGAGGCCGCCTTTGATGAAGGCCACCTCGTGGATGGTTTTATGGACTGTTTGGCACGGGAGCATCCGGTCTCTGTGCAAGGCGAGAGGATGCCGTAACGCGGTGGGGGAAAGGGCAGTGGGGTGTAGGCGCGGTATCATCACAGGAGCGCAACGGGTGGAAGCAGTGGAACAGCAATTGCAGGCATTGGTGGGGCGGCCGCCCTGTTCAACCGCGAGGTAGTGTTTCCCTGGCGACGATGGTGGGATGCCAAGGCGGATGCGGCCCCAAGGATGACCGCAGGGCGGATGGTGTGTGCCATGCTTGCGGAAGCATCGTCCTTCCCGCCGCGCGCAGGAAGGACGCCGGGATCAATTGCGGTTGCCGCCGAAAATTTCGAGCAGCGCCATGAAGAGGTTGATGATATCCAGATAGAGACCGACGACCAGCAGGACTGGCTCCTGAATGCCGCCGCGAATCATCCGCTGGGTGTCAAAAAGGATCAGGCCGCTGAAGACCAGCACCAGGACGCCCGCAATGGCGAGTTGCAACGCGGGGATGTGCAGTAAGAAGATGTTCAGCAGAGAGACCACGATGGCCAGCACCAGACCGGTGATCAGGAAACCGCCGATGTTGCTGAAATCCCGTCGTGTGGTGACTGCATAGGCGGAAAGTCCGACAAACATGGCTGCGGTAGTACCCAGGGCTTCGGCGATGATGGAGGCGCCGCCCGGCATCCGCAGATACATCTCGATGGCGGGACCCATCATCATGCCCATGCCACCCGCAAACAGAAAGACCAGGGGGACGGCGAAGGGGCTGCGATGCGCGCCGGTGTACTGCACCGCAAAGAGCAGGGCAAAGGAACCGATCATCAGGATGAAGGGATGTTCATAGGCAAACGGCGAATGCATGCCGTAAATGGACGCTATGGTTGAAACGACAAGCGTGGCCGCAAGCAGTGCATAGGTCTTACCCATCAGCGTGCCGATGGCTGTGCCGCTGCCCGACCCGGGCGGATTCATGCTGTCCGGAAATTGGTAAGGGTTCTGGTCCTGATTCATGTCTGACTCCTGTGAATGATCACGCCGCTAGCATAACGTAAATTACGTTTTCTCGCCTCTTTCCGAGGAATGGGGACGCCGGAGGAAAAAAGCAATACCTGGGCAAAGCGGCCGGGCAAACAATGAGATGCTGCGTTTTCAGCAAAGTTCCCCAGGCACGGGCGCTTGCCCTAGGCGAGACAGGCATTTACCCTGCATCTTTTCGCCGGGTCCCGGACGAGGTTTTGCATGCGCGCATTGATTTTTGATACAGAAACGACGGGTCGGGTGGAGCCTGAGCTGATCGAGGCCGCCTGGCTGGCGGTAAGCGATCTGCGGACGCTGGAGGTCGAGGAGCAGTTCGTGCAGCGTTATCGGCCGGCCAAGCCCATCGAGATGGGAGCCTTGGCGGTGCACCATATTCTTGAGGAGGACCTCCTCGAGAGCCCGCCCGCCAGCAGTTTTCGCCTGCCCGAGGACACCGGGTACCTGGTCGGTCACAGTATAGATTACGACTGGGGTGTGATCGGCAAGCCCGACGTTAAACGCATCTGCACCTATGCCATGACCCGCAAACTCTGGCCCGAGGTGGACAGCCATTCCCAGTCGGCATTGATGTACCACTTCAGCAAGGATAAGAGAAAGACCCGGGACAACCTCAAAAATGCCCACTCGGCACTGGCCGACGTGAAGTTCTGCCGGATTCTGCTGAACAAGGTCATCCTCTCGGTACGGCCCAATTCCTGGGAAGATTTATGGGAGTTCAGCGAGCGCGCCAGGATTCCCGAAACCATGCCCTTCGGCAAGCACAAGGGTGTGAAGATAGCCGACCTGCCCGATGATTACCGGCGCTGGGCTCTGAACAACCTTACCGATATGGATATCTACCTGCGCAAGGCGCTGGAAGCCTGAGCTTCGGCAACCTTGTTCAACAGCAGGGTGCCGGTTTCCCAGCCGCTGTGACCGGCGGCGATGAGCCCGTCTTCGTGGCCGGCCATCCGGATGAGCAGCGGTAAGTGTGTCTTTCCGGCAAGATCGGATACGGCCAGGGCCATGGCGGGGGTGCCGTATTCCGCATCCGGGGGAGTGGCCGCCAATCCCAGAGCTGCCGCCTGTCGCCAGAGCTGCGGATGGTGGATATGAAAAACCCAGCAAATATCAGGATGGGCGTCATAACAGGCGGCATGGCTGAGGGCCTCCGAGGAGGGCGGCTGTGGTCCTTCGGCACAGATTCGGTTATGGACGATGTCCCAGTGGGTGACCTGACAGAAATGTTCCGGCGCCAGCGCCCTGAGGTGAGCAGTCTGGGTGGCGGTGATCAGAAAGCCGCTGCGGCAACGACAGCTCACGTTGCCAAAACCGATACCGCCGTAACGGGCGGGGTCTGCGCCGATCAGTCCATGGGCGTGCAGGACATCGCGCCAATGGCTGAGGGTGGCCCGGAGTGCGCAGGCGATGACCGGCCCCGCCTGCCAGTCCAGTTGAAATTTGATCACGCCTTCCTGAGTCATATCCCGCCTCAATGCCTGACGAAAATGCGGTGTAACAGCCGGTACCAGCCCGGCACCCTCCTTGGCCGGTGTGCTTTTGCCTCCGGGGGACGGCGCGGGGGCAGGGGGACATTCAGTGGATAGATATCCACCAGTGTTGCGCCCCAACTGCTGCGATCGTTGGCGAGATGAAAACCCCGGACCACCGGCTCGCGCCGGAGAATGGCATGTACCGTTTCGCGCAGCACGCCTTTGCCTTTACCGTGGATGATACGGATTTTCGTGATATGCCTGGTCCGACAGGCATGAAGATATTCGCGGATCAGGTCGGGCACTTCCTGGGGGCGAAAGGAATGCAGGTCGAGGACTCCGTCGATGGGTGCCTGTACGGGATGCGTATTCGGCTCGGGGGTTGTCACCGGTTCGCACCTTCAGCGCGCGGTATCTGGGCCGGGATGCCAGCCATCAGAGTAAAACCCGCTCGATACCCCCCTGGTGCGCGGCATCGATAAAACCTTGCTGCCACTGGGGGCCAAGTATCTTGCGCGCAAGTTCCACGACGATGTAGTCGGTGTCGAGACCCGTATCTTCACGGTAGCGTTCCAGACCCTGCTGGCAGGCTGGGCAACTGGTGAGCAGTCTGACGTTGCCGTCCTTGGCCCGTGCGCCTCCGGTGAGTTGCAGGATGCCCTCCTTGAGGATCTCTTCCTTGCGGAAACGGAGCTGGGTGGCGATGTCCGGGCGACTGCTGGCCAGAGTGCCCGCCTCACCACAGCAACGCGCGGAGTCCAGCACCTGCTGCCCGAGTAATTGCGACGCCACGGCCTGGGGTTTGTGGGTTTTCATGGGACTGTGGCAGGGATCGTGGTAGAGATACTGGACGCCCTCCACACCATCGAGGGCGACGCCCTTTTCCATCAGGTACTCGTGAATGTCCAGCAGGCGGCAGCCGGGGAAAATCTGCTGAAACTGATACTGCAGAAGTTGATCCATGCAGGTGCCACAGGACAGAATCACGGTCTTGATATCCAGGTAGTTCAGCGTGTTCGCTACACGATGAAAGAGCACCTGATTGCGCACGGAGACTTCCTGGCCTTTGTCTTCCTGGCCACCGGCCGTCTGCGGATAGCCACAGCAGAGATAGCCGGGTGGCAATACGGTCTGCGCACCGACGTGGTGCAACATGGCCAGCGTAGCCAGGCCGATATCGCTGAAGAGCCTCTCGCTGCCACAACCAGGAAAGTAGAATACCGCATCGCTGTCCTCCGTCACTTTGGTGCTGTCCCGGATGATGGGGACGGTTTTATCGTCGACGATGGCGAGGAGCTGGCGCATGGTCCGCGCGCCCATGTCCGCAGGCAGTGGTTTGCGCAGGAAGTGGATGACTTCGGCGCGCAACGGGGCCTTGCCGGTGGTGGCCGGCGGTGGTCCCTTGGGTAGCAGTGGCTTGAAGATTCTGTGGGCGAGTGCCTGCGCTTTATAGGCGGTTTGCAGCACACCTTGCCGTATCAAATGAACCCTGCGTGGTTCCGTGGAGTTGAGGTAGAGCATGGCCAGACGTGTGCCCATATTGAACGATTTTTCTCCGCGAGCACGGAGAATGTTGCGCATCTGAATGGAGACCTTGCCAAAATCGATATCCACTGGGCAGGGGGTCTCACATTTGTGGCAGGTGGTACAGTGGTCTGCCACGTCGTTGAGGGCTGCAAAATGCTGCTGGGATACTCCCCGCCGGGTCTGTTCCTCGTAAAGGAAGGCCTCGATGAGCAGACCGGTCGCGAGGATTTTGTTGCGTGGCGAATAAAGCAGGTTGGCGCGGGGGATATGGGTCATGCAGACCGGCTTGCACTTGCCGCAGCGCAGGCAGTCCTTGATCTCACGATTCAGGGCGCCCAGCGCGCTGGCTTCCAGTAACAAGGCTTCCTGCTCCACCAGTTGTAGTGAAGGCGTGTAAGCGGTTTCCAGCCCGGAACCGGCCAGCAGTTTACCCGGATTGAAGAGATTGTCCGGATCGACCTGTGCTTTGTAGCGGGCAAAGGCTGCAATTTTATCCGGCTCCATCCAGCGCATTTTGGTGATACCGATGCCGTGCTCGCCGGAGATTACGCCGCCCAGGCCCAGGGCGATGGCCATGATCCGGTCCACTACCCGGTCGGCTTCCTGGAGCATGGCGTAATCACTGGAAAGCACCGGAATATTGGTGTGAATGTTACCATCGCCGGCATGCATGTGCAGCGCGACAAACAGGCGGGTCCGGCGTACCTCCTCGTGGATTTCGCGGATACGTCCGCGCACTGCGGCAAACGCATCACCCGCAAACAGGGCCTCCAACGGTTTGCCCACATGTTCCCGGTAGCTCACCCGCAGGACACCGCGTAGCAAGAGGCTGGCCAGTGTGTCGCCTTGATGCACGGCAGACAGCATATGGACATCCAGCAATTCGGGATGCTCCATGGCCGGCATGTCCAGCTTCTCCAGCAGGGATTGCCAGCGCCCGCGTGTGTTGCTGATCAGTGCCCTGGCAGCGGACTTCTTGGCGTCGACGATGGCCTGATCCTCGCTGCTGTCTTCATAGTCCTTGGCCTTGCGGACTTCGGCCAGATCGCCGGCGACATATTCCTCCAGTGCGCTCAGGCTCGCCAGCTTACTGTGGATGGCCTGCTCAATGTTGATTCGCTCGATTGCGCGGCTGTACTGCGCCAGATTTTCCAGAGGAATGACCACATCTTCATTGATTTTGAAGGCGTTGGTGTGGGCGGAAATGGCTGCGGTACGGCTGCGGTCGGCCCAGAAGCGGCGTCGCGACTCGGGTGTGGTAGCGACAAAGCCTTCGCCGCCCCGGGCGTTGGCAATACGCACCACCGCCGCTGCTGCCGCGCCGGCCGCACCGGGGTCGTCACTGGCGATATCGGCGAGCAGCAGCATTTTCGGGCGTTCGTGGCGGGGAGCCTTGTTACTGTACTTGATGGCTTTGAGATAGCGCTCATCCAGATGCTCCAGACCGGTGAGCAAGACGTGCTCCAATCCCTCCACATAGGATTTTACTTCGACGATAGCGGGTACGGCGGCATCCAGATCGCTGCCATAAAATTCCAGACAGACCGTGCGTATATGGGCAGGCATCCGATGCAGCAGGAAACGTCCGGAAGTGATGATCCCGTCGCAGCCTTCCTTCTGGATGCCAGGGAGACCGCCGAGAAACTTGTCGGTGACATCCTTGCCCAGCCCCGCCTTGCGGAAGGCGGTACCAGGCAGGATTAGTGTTTCCGGCTCTCCCAGCGCCGTGTGCCCATCGGCGGCAAAGCGGTTCAGGCGAAACCGGACTTCCGGCTGATCGTGAATCCGGCCAAGATTATGATTCAGGCGCTCCACTTCCAGCCAGTTGCCGTCGGGGGTCACCATGCGCCAGGAGAGCAGGTTGTCCAGGGCCGTGCCCCAGAGTACCGCCTTCTTGCCCCCCGCATTCATGGCGATATTGCCGCCGATGGTGGAGGCATCCAGGGATGTCGGGTCGACGGCGAAGACCAGTCCTGCCGCGTCGGCCGCGTCGGCCACGACCTTGGTGACCACGCCCGCACCAGCGAAGATGCTGTGGACGGCGCCGTTCAGGCCGGGTGGTATGACCTTTTCCACCGCTGAAATCTGCTCCAGCTTTTCGGTGTTGATGACCGCACAGTGGCGGCGCAGAGGAATGGCACCGCCGGTATATCCGGTACCACCACCACGCGGGATGATGGACAATCCGAGTTCCCGGCATGCGGAGACCATGCGCTGGACCTCTTGCTCGTCCACGGGGTAGAGGACGACAAAGGGCAATTCCACACGCCAGTCGGAGGCATCGGTGACGTGAGAGACGCGCGCGTAGGCGCTGAAGTCCACGTTGTCCTTTGCGGTGATCCGGAGCAGGCGGCGCTCCGCTTTCCTGCGCAGCATCAGATCTTCATCAAATTGCCGCGTAAAGCCGCTCACCGCCGCGCGGGCGCTGTTCAGTAGACGGAGTACCAGCGGATTCCCGTCGGCGCGACCGGCAATGTCGTTCAGGCGATAAGCCAGGGCATCCCATAGGGCCTGGCGGCGGCGCCGATTCTGCGCCAGGTCATCCTGAATATAGGGGTTGCGCTGCACCACCCAGAGGTCGCCCAGCACTTCAAAAAGCATTCGTGCCGAGCGTCCGGTAACCCGCCGCTCCCGTAGGTCTTCCAGCAGTCGCCAGGCATCCGCTCCAAGCAGGCGATGCACGATCTCTGCGTCAGAATACGAGGTGTAATTGTAAGGAATTTCGCGGAGGCGATGATTCATCAGGAAATGATGACGTTATCAATGAGCCGGACCTGGCCAAGCCGGGCAGCCGCAAACCAGCGTGCTCCAGGCTGTGGTAAGGCAAGGGACTGCAAGGTCTGCGCGTTGCGCAGTTCCAGATATTCCGGCAGGAAACCCGCCCGTTCAAGGCGTTCCCAACCCGTCGCGGCAAGATCAGACACCTTTGCGTCGCCGGTACTGCGCCGGGCGAGGTCGAAAAGTGTTTCCGCGAGGAGCGGGGCTACCTGCCGTTCCGCCAAGTTCAGATAAGTGTTACGGGAACTGTAGGCGAGCCCGTCTGCCTCTCTTTGCAGCGGCCCCGGCAGGAGCTGCACGTTGAGGTTCAAATCGGCCACCATCTGCTGAACGATGCGCAGTTGTTGATAGTCTTTCTCTCCGAGAATGAGTATTTCCGGCGCGACCATGTGCAACAGTTTGCTGAGCACCGTGCAGACTCCGGCAAAATGACCGGGGCGGCTGGCGCCGCAAAGCACCTTGCTGAGGCTGCGCGGCGGCATGACGATACTGATATCCTGGCGTCCCCGCGGATACATCAGCCCGTCATCCGGGGTAAATATGGTCTGGCAACCGGCCTCATGCAGGCGTTGCAGATCCTGGTCCAGGGTGCGCGGATAGTTCGCGAAGTCTTCCCCGGGTCCAAACTGCAACGGATTCACGTAGATGCTGACCAACACATGTTCGGCACGGTTGGTGGCCAGCCGCACCAGCGCGAGGTGGCCTTCGTGCAGGTTGCCCATGGTGGGTACCAGGGCCAAAGTGCCATGCAGACTCTGACGCCACTGGCGCAACCCGGCTATATCCTTGAATATCGCCATATTAACGTTTTCGGCGCGGCGGGAACTGGCTGTTACCCACTTCCCGCACATATTCGGCCAAGGCGTCCCTCACGATCCTTCCGCCCTCGATGTAGCGCCGCGCAAAGGGCGGGCTTTCGGTTCCCAGTCCTAGCAGGTCGTGTATTACCAGCACCTGGGCATCCGTATCCGGCCCCGCGCCGATGCCGATCGTGGGTATGGTGATATCGCGGGTAATATTTGCCGCCAGCGCATCGGGAACCGCTTCCAAAACCAGGAAGCGGGCACCCGCATCCGCCAGTGCCCCGGCGTCGGCCTGCAAGCGACGTGCACTGTCCGCATCGGTGCCCTGTCGCTGAAAACTGCCCCACTGCCGTACTCGTTGGGGAGTCAGGCCGATATGGGCGCAGATGTTGATGCCACGTTCGGCACAGAAGGCCACGGTGGAGGCCATTTCCGCACCTCCCTCCAGCTTGACCACATCGGCGCCGGCGCGGAGCAGAGTTACGGCTGTAGCCCAGGCCTGCTCCGGTCCTTTTTCATAGCTTCCAAAGGGCAGGTCGGCAAATACCAGACAGTCACCCGCTCCTCGCACCACCATCCCGGTGTGATAAGCCATCTGCTCCAGAGTAACACCGAGGGTATCACCGCCGCCGCCGACCACCATGCCGAGAGAGTCGCCCACCAATATGCCATGTACCCCGGCCTCGGCGGCAAGGCGGGCAAGGGGATAGTCATAGGCGGTCACCACGGCGCGTTTGATGCCGCTTTTTTTGTCCTGCACCCAGCGGGCGATTTTCTTATGCATCTTGCTCCTCAGCGTCTTTCAGGCGATGCCTGACGGCGTCGATCAGTCGTTCAGTGTGCCGCGGATCGTGGACAAAATCTACCTGCGCCGAATCGACATTCATGCGGGGCAGGGCATAGTCGGCCTGCCACGCACGGTAAGCCGCCTGCACCCGCGCCAGATAATCAGGCGCCAATGCCTGTTCGTAGGCATCTCCACGGGCCCGGATGCGTTTCATCAGGACCGGCAGCGGCGCATCCAGGAATATCATCAGATCCGCGGGTGCAGGGTGAAAATCCAGCGCCATGCGCAACGCATTAAAAAGATGGCGCTCTTCCGCATCCAGAGTGAGAGGGGTAAAAATTTCGTCTTTACGGGCGCTGTGGTCGCTGATGATCCAGGGGCTGTCATCTCTATGCCGCCACCGCTCACGGCGTTGCATGAAAAACTGCAACTCGGTCGCCAGCGCGGCGCCCGGACCCTGGTAGAACCGGGAGAGAAAAGGGTTTTGGGCTGGTTCTTCGAGGATCATCCGTCCGCCCAAGGATTGGGCCAACAGCCGGGCAAGGCTGGTTTTACCGGCGCCCATGGGGCCTTCGATGCTGATGATGCGGGGGCTGGTCATGCCTGGACGGAACGACTCTGGTACATATCCATCTCAGGGGCATGATCCGGGATGCAAATCACGGATTGATCGGCCACTGCGGACAGGTGTCGGGCGATGCACCCGCAGCCGGGAATGATCAGTTCCGGATCAAACTCGGCAAGAGGCACAAGCACGAAGGCCCTTTCGTGCAGGCGGGGGTGGGGCAGGGTGAGTTTCGGATCAGTCGAGTGTGTGCTTCCGTAACTTAGCAGGTCGAGGTCCAGCACCCGCGGACCCCAGTAAATTTCCACGGCGCGGCGGCGCCCCGCCGCTGCCTCCAGCATTTGCAGATGACTGAGGAGATCGCGATCCGGTAACGCCGTCTGCAACCGGGCGACTGCATTGATAAATGCAGGCTGTGGAACACCACCCACTGGTGCTGTCTGGTAAAGATGGGAATGCCACAGCAAGGTGCTTTCGGGTACGGTGGCCAGGGATTCCAGCGCCTGTCGCACCTGCGCCACGGGCAAGTCCAGGTTGCTGCCGATGCTGATCCAGGCGATCACGGTTGGATGGACGGCAGGATGCCTTGTCTGATAAGCCATTGTCGCGCGGTTTCCTTATCTTCGATCTCGCCATCCAGGTGGGCTTCGTACAGGCGGCGCAGTACCTTACCAAGTTGAGGGCCGGGCGCCAAGCCCATGGCTTGCAGATCCCGACCGCTGAGCGGCGATTTCAGACCACGCTGCTTCAGCAGATAGTGGCGGCCACTTTCGGCAACGACGCCGCTTTCCGGATGCTCTGCAAGCAGCGCGAGTATGCCGGGTAGCGATAGCGCCGCCCATAATTGCGCCGCCGCACTGGGGCGAGTGGCCTTCGCCAGGGCCGCTGATACTTCGGACAGGAATTGCAGATCCCTCAGAATATGGTGACCGTCGGCCACAGGCCAACAGTGTATGCGTTTCTCCGCCTCTGCCCAAGGGATATGCCGCCAGAGCAGGGTCAGCAATACGGCGGTATCGAAAAGTTTCTCGTCAGGGAAGTGGTGGTGAAACCAGGTGATCTCCTGTCGACCGCGCTGCATGCTGGCAAGGAGCGTCTCCGGTTCCGGTGGTGCCGGGCGCAACAGAGGCCATAACTGCCAGGCATCCAGCCTTTCGAAAACCCCGGCGAGATCGTCCAGTTCAAGCACATACTTCAGCTCACGCCATAAACGTGCGCCGCTGAGCCGGGCGAAAACATCCCGGGCCAGTGCCGTCTTGAGCAGAATATGGGTACCAGGTTCCAGTCGAAGGTGAAAACGCACGGCAAAACGCAGTCCGCGCAGCATGCGGGTGGGGTCATCCACAAAGGAAAGGGGGTGCAGCACCCGCAGCAGGCCGAGTTGCAGATCCATGCGTCCGCCATGGGGGTCCAGGAAGCTGCCAAAACTGCTCGGATCCAGGGAGATAGCCATGGCATTGATAGTGAAATCGCGGCGGGCGAGATCCGCGACGATATCGCCGGGCCGTACTTCCGGCAGAGCGGCAGGTGCAGGGTAGTGCTCGACGCGGCAACGCGCCAGATCCAGCCGGAATCCGTCGGGGTACTCGAGGATGGCGGTACCAAATTGTGGATGATAGGTACATTGCATGCCGGACAACTGGGCGGTGCAAGCTTTAGCGACGGCGCGGACATCTCCCTCTATGGCCAGATCCGTGTCCGGTGCAGGATGGTTTTGTAGAAGGTCGCGAACGCACCCACCTACCAGATAGGCCGGTGTGCCGAGCCGTGCAGCGGTTCTGCCGATATCCTGCAGACGCTGCAGGCGCGCCTCGCCCCAATGCTGCCGCAGCAACTGGTGGATCTGTGCTGCGGATGGGGGGTTGTCGGTGCCGGATACGGTCTGGTGAGAGTTCAGCGCGGTTCGCCCCATAGTGGAGACGCGGGCCCGGGATCAATCGTTGCCGGCTGGTCCGTCGTCATGGCCGTCGTCCGAGCTGCCCGGCTGGGAGGCTTCACCCTGTTTCGCAGGATTGCTGCGCCGTCGCCGCCGAGGACGGCGCCGCGAAGTGACCGGAAGTGGTCCCAGCGCGGGCTCCTGTTCCGTTTCTTCGAGGCGGGCGCGTTCGATAAGGGCGCGCCGGCCGTCATGATCTGCGATCTGGAATTGTTCCCACCATTCTACCAAAGTAGCTGGTATTTCTCCGCTCTGGCTGCGCAGGTTCAGGAAATCGAAGGCGGCGCGGAAACGCGGATGGGCTAGCAGCGCATGGGGGCGGCGCCCGCCACGGCGCAGGAAACGCGCCTGTAAGTCCCAGATTTCACGCATGGGTAGGGCGAAGCGGCGGGGGACCGAGACCCGCCCTGCGCACTCGTGCAGCACGTTGGTGGCGGCCTGCTGCAGGGCGACGGTCTCGGGCTTCCCCTGTTGTTCCAGCAACTGTCGTTCCTGCTGCAGGGCAGGCCAGAGCAACGCCGCAAAGAGAAACGCGGGGGTCACCGATTTGCCGTCGAGCAGCCGCGCATCGGTGCCCTGCAAGGCACCTTGCAGGAGGATGCGGGCGGAGTCGTATCGTGCGTCGTCCAGAAGCGCATCCACCTGTGGAAACAGGGCCACAAACAATCCCATCTGGCGCAGGTGCTCAAAGCTGGTCTGCGCATTGCCGGTCAGGAAAAGCTTCAGCGTTTCCTCAAACAATCGCGCCGAGGGCACTTCCTGCAGGAGTTCCCGGCAGGAAGCTATGGGTGCCTGGGCAGAGGCATCCAGAGTGAACCCGAGCTTCGCGGCGAAACGGACGGCCCGCAGCATCCGCACAGGGTCTTCCCGGTAGCGCTGCTCCGGATCACCGATGACGCGCAATCGGCCGGCTCGCAAATCTTCCATGCCGGTGGAGAAATCCAGAATGCTGCGGTCGGCGATATTATAATAGAGCGCGTTGGCGGTGAAATCCCTGCGTCGGGCGTCCTCTTCCAGAGAGCCGTAGACGTTGTCTGCCAATATGCGTCCCGTTTCGCTGTGTTCGCTGGATTCGTCTTTCTTGCCGTTCGCACTGCCGCGGAAGGTGGCTACTTCTATGATCTCGTTGCCAAACTGTACATGGACCAGAATGAACCGTCGGCCGATCAGCCGGGCATTGCGGCGGAATAACTTGCGGACCTGTTCCGGGTGCGCATCTGTTGCGACGTCGAAATCCTTGGGCTCCCGTCCGAGCAGCAGATCGCGGACGCTGCCGCCTACCAGATAAGCCTGAAAACCGGCACGATGCAGGCCATTGAGCACTTGCAGCGCACTGTCGCTGATCTGCAGCCGGGATACGTTGTGCTGACTGCGCGGTGTGACTCGCGCACCGGGGATACCAGGCGATAACGATGAGGGCGCCGCCGCCATTTCGACGGCACCGTCGGGCAGGTTCAACTGCTTGGTAATAAATGATTTTATGGATACCAAGGGCGATCTCTGGGTTGGTAGGCGGTAATCTGGGCGACAGTGTACCTGAAAAGTTAGGGAAAAGCAGTGGTTGCTGAAAAGCGGGTACCTTGAATGCCGGAACGCATATTGGACGTGGCGCCCTGAAAACCCATTCAGGGATGCTCCTGCGGCTGAACCGCCTGGGTGGGATGCTCCCCGCCCCACACTTGTCTGACCAGGTAAATCGGTCTGTGCTTGCTTTCCTCATAGATCCGACCGAGGTACTCGCCGATCACCCCCAGGGCCATGAGCTGTACGCCACCCAGGAACAGTAGGGTAACCATGATGGACGGATAACCCTTTACCGGGTTTCCATACACCAGGGTGCTGATTACCAGCCAGACGGCATAAAGAAAGGCCAACAGCGATACCGCAAAACCCAGATAAGCGGCAAGTTGTAATGGTACCTGGCTAAAGGAAGTAATACCTTCCAGGGCGAGATTCCATAGCCGCCAATAGCTCCAGGTGGTTTTCCCCGCATGGCGGGGCGCACGATGGTAGTACACATTCGTGCTGCGAAAGCCGACCCAGGCAAACAAACCCTTCATGAATCGTCTGCGTTCGGGAAGCGCCTGCAGGGCCTCCAGAACCGGACGAGACAACAGCCGGAAATCACCCGTGTCCGGCGGTATCTCCACGTCGCTCATGCGATTGATGATCCGGTAAAAGACATGCGCAGAGGCGCGTTTGAGCCACGATTCTCCTTCGCGGGAGAGGCGAACGGCGTTCACCACATCAAATCCATCCCGCCATCGGGCAAGAAGCTCGGGAATCAGTTCGGGCGGGTCTTGCAGGTCAGCATCCAGCGGAATGGCGGCTTCTCCCTGTGCGGCATCGAGTCCGGCGGTGAGCGCCGCTTCCTTGCCAAAATTCCTGGACAAATCAATAACTCTGACCCGACGATCCTGGCGATGCAGGGCAATCAACTGCAACAGCGTATCATCTCCGCTGCCGTCATTGATGCAAATCATCTCCCACGGTTCGCCCGATTCGTCCATGACGGCACGGACACGGGTGTAGAGGGCCTGGAGACTCCCGGATTCGTTGTGGCATGGGACGATGATGGAAGCCGTCACGCTGCTGCGTTGCGGGTCTGGTCGTGGAGATGATTGAGTCATCGCAGAAAATTACAAGAGTGCGTCCGCCACGTCAAACGAGACTGGAAAATTCATATCCGCTTCGGTATAGTGCGGAATGCCTTGAACCATGGGGCTGGGACGCAACGGCCCGGCCCCTTTCTTGTTAGGTGAATCACTATGCAACTGATCGGCGAAGCCCTCACCTTTGACGATGTGCTCCTCGTTCCCGCCCATTCGGCGGTGCTCCCCCGTGATGTGCAGATCGCGACCGAACTCAGCCGACGCATCCGACTGAACATTCCGCTGCTCTCGGCCGCGATGGATACGGTAACCGAGGCTGCCATGGCCATCGGACTTGCACAAGAGGGCGGGATCGGCATCATTCATAAGAATATGTCTCCGGACCAGCAGGCCGCTTTGGTGCGGCGAGTCAAAAAGTTCGAGTCTGGCGTTATCAAAGACCCCATTACCACCAGCGCCGATGTGAGCATTCGCGAAGTGTTGCAGGTGATGGCCGTGCATGGAATTTCCGGGGTGCCCGTCGTGGATGGCGAACATCTGGAGGGGATTGTGACGCACCGCGATCTGCGCTTTGAAACACGCATGGATGCCCCGGTGAGCAGTGTCATGACGCCCAGGGAACGACTGGTCACGGTGCCGGAAGGAACCAGTCTGGATGTCACCAAGGCATTGCTGCACCAGCATCGCATTGAAAAAATCCTGGTGGTGAATGACCGCTTTGAATTGCGCGGGCTGATTACGGTCAAGGATATCCGAAAAGCTACTGAACACCCGCTGGCCTGTCGTGATGCGCAAGGCCGCCTGCTGGTGGGCGCGGCGGTGGGCGTCGGCGAAGGTACTGACGCGCGGGTACAGGCGCTGGCGGAGGCCGGGGTCGATGTCATTATCGTCGATACGGCCCATGGTCACAGCCAGGGTGTGCTTGACCGGGTGCGCTGGGTGAAGAATCACTTTCCGGATGTGGACGTGATCGGCGGCAACATCGCTACTGGAGAGGCCGCCTTGGCGCTGGTGGACGCGGGCGCTGATGCCGTCAAGGTGGGTATCGGACCGGGCTCCATCTGTACGACGCGTATTGTTGCCGGGGTCGGTGTACCACAGGTCACGGCCATCAGTAATGTGGCGAACGCGCTGGCGGGTACCGGCGTATCGCTCATTGCCGATGGCGGCATCCGCTATTCCGGGGACTTCGCCAAGGCCTTGGCGGCGGGGGCGCATGCGGTCATGGTCGGTGGCCTGCTCGCGGGCACCGACGAAGCGCCGGGCGAAATCGAACTCTATCAGGGCCGTTCCTACAAGGCGTATCGTGGCATGGGCTCGCTGGGGGCCATGCAGCAGGGGTCTGCCGACCGCTATTTTCAGGATGCCAGTCCGGAGGCCCCCAAGCTGGTACCCGAAGGCGTGGAAGGCCGGGTACCCTATAAGGGGCCGGCCGGGCAGGTGATTCACCAGCTCCTCGGTGGCTTGCGCTCCAGCATGGGCTACCTGGGGGCAGAAGATTTGTCGGCCCTGCGCAGCCGTGCCCGCTTCATCAAGATTACCCAGGCGGGCGTGCGTGAGAGCCATGTCCACGACGTGAATATCACCAAGGAAGCGCCCAATTACCGGGTGGAGTGAACCATGCAAGAACGTATCCTGATTCTCGATTTTGGTTCGCAGTTCACTCAGCTTATTGCGCGGCGGGTGCGCGAAGCTCACGTCTATTGCGAAATTCACCCCTACCATATGGCGCTGGCGGAGATACGGGCTTGGCGGCCCAAAGGGATCATTCTGTCCGGAGGGCCATCATCGGTGCACGATATCGATGCCCCATCTGTTGATCCTGCCCTGTTTGCCATGGGCTTGCCAGTCCTCGGTATTTGCTACGGCCTGCAGTTGATGGCCCAGTTATTGGGCGGGCGGGTAGGCAAAGCGGAGCATCGGGAATACGGCCGCGCGCACCTTCAGATAAAGGAAGCGATCGGCCCGTTGTTACCCTTTGGGGCTGCAGGTGCTGCCGAAGAAGTCTGGATGAGTCACGGCGACCGGATAGAATCCATGCCCGATGGTTTCCGGGTGCTGGCCAGCAGTGCCAATTCACCGCTGGCAGCCATTGGCGACCCGGCGCGAAACTTTTATGGTGTACAGTTCCATCTGGAGGTCGCCCATACCCCCCGCGGCGCGGAGATGCTCACGGCCTTCGTGCGCGGCGTATGCGGCTGCACCGGCGACTGGACCATGCACTCTTATGTGGACACGGCAGTGGCGACGATCCGTGCCCAGGTGGGTAAGGGTCGGGTCATCGCCGCGCTTTCCGGCGGGGTGGATTCGGCCGTGGCAGCGGTGCTCATTCATCGCGCCATCGGCGACCAGCTCACCTGTATTTTTGTCGATAACGGGCTGTTGCGCTTTGGGGAAGCGGAGAAGGTGGCGACGGTTTTTCGCAATTACTTTCAGATTCCCCTGCAGGTGGTGGATGCCCGGCAGCGTTTTCTGGAGGTGCTGGCGGATGTCGCTGATCCCGAAAGGAAGCGCAAGGCCATCGGTAAACTGTTCATCGAGATTTTTGAGGAAGAGTCGAAGCATCTGGAAGGCGCCGACTTCCTGGCGCAAGGCACCCTTTATCCTGACGTGATCGAGTCCATTTCGTTCAAGGGGCCCAGTGCGACCATCAAGTCTCACCATAACGTGGGTGGCTTGCCGGAACGCATGCACCTGCAACTGGTCGAGCCTTTGCGGGAACTGTTCAAGGACGAAGTACGGGAACTCGGTCGTGAGCTGGGCATGCCCGAAGAAGTGATCCGGCGTCAGCCCTTCCCGGGGCCTGGTTTGGCCATCCGCTGTCTGGGGTCGGTTGATGAACATCGCCTGGGAGTCCTGCGCCGTGCCGACCGTATCGTCATGGAAGAGATCCATGACGCCGGATTGTATGACCGCCTCTGGCAAGCTTTTGCGGTATTGCTGCCGGTGCGCAGTGTCGGCGTGATGGGCGATGCGCGGACCTATGATGAAACCGTCGCCTTACGCGCGGTGGAGTCGGCGGATGGCATGACCGCAGATTGGGCGCACCTACCCTATGAAGTGCTGGGACGCATCTCCACCCGAATCATCAACGAGGTCGCCGGGATCAATCGCGTGGTTTACGATATATCATCCAAGCCCCCGGCCACCATCGAGTGGGAATGACCAGACGGTAAGTAAGTATATATGGCGGCAATTGGGTGTTTCTCTGCGGCCTGAGTTGCCGTTATGTTTTATGAAAAATCCGCCGTTGCCGACTTTCGACCATGTGCGTCTTCCCTAGCGCTTTTCCGCATCATTTATCGCTTTACGCCATACCGTCTTATGGTTTTCTCGCATTAATTGTTATGCTGACATACGCTAATTATTTTGTACATTAAATAGACAGCGTTGACATTTTTTGTAAGAAATGTAATAATAAAAAATATAAATATTCATCAGTAATACATATTAAAAATATTCGGTGTGGCTGTAACGCGCAATTCCTTGGTCATTCTGCACCGTGATATTCACCACATGTCGGGAGAAATCATGGCATCCATAACGCTCCAGAATATAAAAAACAGGCTGCGGCGAGAGGGTTCTCTGCAAGGCCTTATACTCGCCTGTGTGGGCGCTTCAATTGGCTCTGGATGGTTGTTTGGACCACTGTATACGGCTCAGCAAGCAGGCCCATACGCGGTCGGTTCATGGATGATCGGCGCCTTCGCCATTCTTTTGCTGGCATTGGTTTTTGCGGAACTTGGTCCGCTGGTTCCCCGGGCTGGAGCAGTGGTTCATCTGGCCCACGTGGGCAACGGCCCGATCATTGGCCATATGTGGAGCTGGATTCTCTTTCTCTCTTACGCCACCATCGCGCCTATTGAAGTTACGGCCATACTGACCTACGCCAATAATTACCTGCCGGGATTGCTGCAGCAGCATTCTGACCTGCTCAGCGTCACAGGTTTCGCCGTCGCGCTGGTGTTGCTGGCCTTCTTTGTTGCCATCAATTTTCTGGTGGTGCACTGGGTGTTGAAGATCAACAATGGCGCCACCTGGTGGAAAATTTCGATTCCTGTGCTGACGGTTGGCGTGTTGCTCGCCACATCGTGGCACCCCGGTAATTTCGTGGTGCATACCCAGAATGCCACGGCCGATTTTCACGGGATGTTCGTTGCCGTAGCCACCAGCGGTGTGATTTTCAGCCTGCTGGGCTTTCGTCATGCTGTCGACCTGGCTGGGGAAAGTAAAAACCCGAAACGGGATATACCGATCGCCGTTATCGCATCTGTCTTGATTGCATCGGGAATTTATGTCGCCTTACAGATAGCTTTTATCGGTGGGATACATCCTGCCGATTTGGCGGCAGGAGGCTGGCGACATCTACGTTTTTCTGGAATCAACGGTCCTTTTGCCGCCCTTGCTGCCGCGGTGGGAGCTGGCTGGCTGGCCGTGCTGCTGTACGTCGATGCGTTTGTATCACCGGGCGGGACCGCATTGATTTATACCACCACCGCAGCCCGGGTTACCCTCGCGACCGCCGATACCGGAGCAGCACCCAAGTGGGTGGCACACATCAATCGGCATGGGGTTCCCTGGGCCAGCCTGATTTTGCTGTACGCTGTCGGTGGGCTGTTCTTTTTTCCGTTTCCCTCCTGGCAGAAAATGGTGGGTTACATCGCTTCTATGACGGTACTGTCCTATGTCATCGGTCCTGTTGCGCTGATTCAGCTGCGTCGTGCAATGCCTGATCTGGAGCGCCCTTTTCGCTTGTGGGCAGCACCGGTCATCGCCCCGCTCACCTTCGTCGTAGCCAGCTGGATCGTATTCTGGTCGGGTCTGGATACCCTGAATTTTATTTTCGGCACCTTGTTTGCCCTGCTCATCTTTTATGCCATTACCGGCATCTGGCGGAAAGGCAGATGGTCCGCAATGGGGTGGCAGTATATGTGGTGGATTATTCCGTATTTTTTGGGTTTGTGGGGAATCAGTTGGCTGAGCCCGGCGGTTCTGGGCGGAACGGGGGTGCTTGGATTTTTTCCCGGCATGGCGGCAGTGGCCGTTTTGAGCCTGCTGATATTTTATGTGGCCATTCATCAGGCGGTGGCGGACAGTACCATGAGAGCGTACATGCAGCATTTTAGAAAGCGGGAGGCGGATGCGCCGTGAGCAGCATGTAAGTGAGTGACGGTACTACCGGCATGGACTTACCTTTTTCAATAACGAATCTATTTGGTAAACAGGAGAGATGCATGACGGACCGCATCGGGAAAAAACGGGCAAAAGAACCTAACCGATGGTCAAATCGTTCAAATCTGCAAACGGATGCGAAGCGTTGGGTGATTAAAATTGGCAGCAGTCTGCTGACGAATGACGGCCAGCATCTGGACACCACCGCGATACGCGCCTGGGTGCAGCAAATTCTGCAGTTGCATCAGCGTGGTGTAGAAGTGGTACTGGTGTCCTCCGGATCAGTAAGCGCTGGAATGCAACGTCTGGGCTGGACAGATCGGCCGGTTTCACTCAAAACCCGACAAGCCGCGGCCAGCGTCGGTCAATCCGCTTTGATACATACCTATGAGAAGATGCTGCAGGAATGCGCGCAGCCCGAAAATGACCGTTTATACTGCGGTCAGGTGTTGTTGACCCACGATGATCTTCGTACCCGTCGGCGCTACCTGAATGCACGCTCCACGTTACGTACGCTGCTGGACATGAACGTGCTGCCCATCATCAACGAAAATGACGTGGTTTCTTACAGTGCGATCAATCTGGGCGACAACGATACCTTGGCGGCATTGGTGAGCAATCTGCTGGATGCCGATATCCTGGTCATTCTTACCGATCAGGCGGGACTGTATGACGCTGATCCGCGCAGTCATCCCGAAGCAACGCTCCTGACGGAGGTCGGTGCGGGTGATCCGATGCTGGAGCGCATTGCCGGGGGAGGAGGTTCCCGGGTGGGAACGGGCGGTATGCTGGCAAAGGTGCGTGCTGCTGCACGTGCCGCGCGTTCTGGTACGTCGACGATCATTGCAGATGGACGCGGTCCGGAAGTCTTGCCACGCTTGCAGCAGGGGGAAGCGATCGGCACCTTCATTCATGCCCGCTTACCTAAACTGGCTGCGCGCAAGCGCTGGCTGGCCGGGCATCTGCGCAGCCACGGAGTGCTGCATCTGGATCAGGGAGCGGCCCAGGCGATTCTGGAGGAGGGAAGCAGCTTACTGCCGGTGGGCGTTATCGCGGTAGAAGGCACATTCCGGCGGGGCGATTTGGTCCTTTGCAAAGATCCGTTGGGGCGGGACATCGCCCGCGGTTTGATCAATCTCGACGCGCCGGTCGCTGCCCGCTGCTGCCGGAAGCAGAGTCATGAACTGGCGGATGATCCTGAGGTGCTGGAAGATGTGTTGATTCATCGTGACAACTTGGTAATCAACGACTTGTTACTCTAAAAAGCGGTGAGTCGGCGGACAATCCCGAAACGATAGGGCATATACCGATGCGGACCCATCGCGATAACCCGATGGCTAATGCGCCCTTGTTGGCTGAGCCACGTTCTCATCCGCAGGTAAAGTCTGGTCGGGGATAATGTGGACGTCCTGCTGCTGGTGTGCCAGTGTTACGTTATGGCGGAGCAGACTTTCCACCACGGAAGCACGCAGGTCGGTCTGCACGTTATAACTCTTGTTACAGTCGTCCAGATACACCCGCAGATAGAATTGCAGTGCATTTTCGCTGACATCCAGCAACAGCGCGGTGGGCGGAATGCCGCGCGGATCATCTTGCAGGACGTCGGGATGATTTTGACCTTCCGCTACCAGCAACTGCTTTACCAGCGGAATATCGGCATCATGGGCAATGCTGAAGGGGATCATGAGGCGCAACACGCTATTTGTGTACATCCAATTGGTCACCTGGCCAGAGATCAGTTCAGAATTAGGAACGAAGACTTCAGTGCGGTCAAAAGTAAGGATCAGGGTATAACGGATGCTCATCTTCTGCACATATCCCTGAGTGGTACCCACCTGAATCCAGTCACCAACACGAATGGGACGCTCCAATAGCAGAATCAGACCAGACACAAAATTATTGACGATATTTTGCAGGCCAAAGCCAATGCCTACCGATAGGGCGCCGGCGACGATGGCAAGGTTACCGAGTGCGACGCCGGCCGTGGAGAGCGCAATCAACACCGCGATAATGAATCCAGTATAACGGAGGATGGATAATACGGAGTGGCGAGCTCCGCTTTCCATGTGGCTGATAATCCGCGAGTTATCAGACAGGTATTTCTGGACCAGGGCGTTGATGTTGAACAGGATGGCGAGCAGTATCGCGGCGATCACCCAGCGGAAGGGCTGGATGTGAAAACCGGCAATGGTGAATCCGGTAATAAAATATTTCCAGATCAATGTAAATCCTGTATGGGTCAGGCCCCAGGCATGCAGGACGAAGGCGGCAACCCCCAACCATACGGCGGTGTAACTGATTGTGCTGAACCAGGTTATCCACGGCAGCTGCTGATCTTCCTTCAGGCGTAGGCGGCGGCGCAGGAAATGTTGCCAGAGACCGGATTTTTGTGCCGCCCGCATCCAGAATTCGGCAAGCCCCCAGGACAACAGGAACCCCAGGCTGAGGGCCAGCAGGGACGTCAGCAGGCCGAAGAACAGATAATCGGAAAGGTTGCGATAACCGGACAGCGTACATATGGCGGTACCGATCAAGGCCAGAAGTAGGGCCATCCTGGGCAGCGGATAAGCTCGGAAAGGTTTTTGCACGCCAGTTCGCCAGACCAGCCATAACACCGCGCCGAGGAGGACTAGATGGTATGCGGACACGAAAAAGGCTCGGTCTGCTGCTGACAGGGGATCCTGAGGGGAAATGCCTATCCACACGAGCCCGAACAGGGAGAAGAGGGCAATGAACCGCAGGGTTCGCAGTGCGGAGCGCAGCGTTTGCTGCTCCCAGGAAAAATGGCGACCGACGATGCCGGACGACCGCAGGGCCCATGCCAGCAGCATGGAGATAGCGGCATAGGTGCCCCAGGTGCCGAATATGAGGGCAATGAGGGGCGAAAAAGTGTCTGTAATATAGCTTGAGGCGGCAACTGCGGCGACGCCTCCCAGCAAGGGCGCATAGTGGTAGAAAATACGCTGCGCATCGGACAAATCCAGCGTGCGGTGTATGGCCTTGGCCAAAGGCACCCGCAGAAACGACAGCAGGGCGAACAGGAAGATGCCGATCCCGGCGGAGAGTTGCAGGCCCTTCTGGGCAAAAATGGGATGTTCATTCCAGGTAAGCCAGAAATGCTGCTCGTCCACCCAGGTGGTGGCAGAAATAGACAGAAGGGCCATGGCCTGCTGCCAGATATTGTGATCATGGCGCAACAGCATTTGGGCCAGTAGCGCATCCCGTTTTTTGCGGATCTGTTGGCTCAGATCCGCGCTCGCAATGGCGAAAATCTTACAGGTGGCGAGTTCTCCGCTGAGTGTTTTCTGCTCGTTCTGCAGCTTCTGGCGCAAAACCGTCAGATTTTCCGGTTCGCCGGCGACGGCGGGTCCAAGAATGCCCAGGGCCTTGTCTGTCTGGCTTAGATTGCTGTTTTTTTCGGTCATGCAGGCGTCTGCATCATGGCCAATAGCGGTTACGCTTTTCTGCCAGTTCTGAAGCTGTCGCGTATCGGCATGCTGTGACAGCCCGCGGTGGATGGCCTGCAGCGTTGCGTTGGCCGTCGAAAGCTGCAGGCTGGATGCCTGGGCCAGCAGCGGAACCGTCCAGATTGCAAGAAGCATCCCCAGCAGAAAATAGCCTGAACATGAACATCGCCCGTTGTCAGGCGTGCCATTGTCGATCGGCCCAATGCTTATCCGGTAGATCACGCGCATCTCCTTCCTTGAACTCTTCCCCACCTGCCAGTAGCTGGGCTTGGGTAAAAAATCGTTTGTTACGTTATCACAAGGTACGGTGATGTGCTCCCACCGCATGTAGTTCTGTGGAAACGCTCCAACTATTTATTTATTCACTAAAAATAAATCGGAGAGGATTTTGTGTCGGGGGCTGACGACAGGATTGCAGGTATTTGGCGCATATGGCAGAAGTTTTGCGTTGCGCGCTGTTTGGTCCGTTGTCCGCAAAAATGCGCATGACCTTGTATATGCATGCGATCTTCGCCGCTGGCTGCTGTACATTCTGCGCGATGGCACGGTACTTGCTTAATTCACTACGCATCCGACGATCCAAAAGGAACAGCCATGAAAAAGTCCATCTATAATACCCTGTTAACGATGCTGATCGCCGCACCTTTTGTGGCCTTGGGGAGTTTTGTGAATACGGTGACCCCCGTTGCCAGCCCCACGCATAGCGCATCTGCCCAACCGGTGTTGCAATCCGGTTTGCAGGCAATCAGTGCCGCGGGCCAGGTGGTGGGCCATGTGGAACAGGCTCAGTGGCTGAAGCTGACGCCCGCGTCACCGGAGGAAGGGACGCCGGTAGGCGAAACTGCCGGCGTGGTGCGGACCTGGTCCGTATGAGTCATACCCGACCGGCGTGTGCCATGCTCAGCCGAGTATGGCGCGGCGTGCGCCGTGGCTGAGCAGGGGGAGTGCCGCCCTTTGCAGCAGGGGGGGCAAGGCGACGGGTTTGAGCAGCATCTTGATGGCCATATCGAAAGGGTAATAGCGATCTATCCAGCCGCCTATGCGTTTCCGGAACGCGGCAAAGTCCTCTACGAAAAACTTCTCTCCCGGATTTTTCACTTCAAATGCATTTTTGATCGCCAGATAACTGTCTTCCTGGTCTGCTTCCACTACTCGTTTCCATAGTTCGCGGCCGATACGCCAGCGCGAATTTTTTTCGGCGGCCTGATATTGCCTGAAAATTCTATAAAAATATTTGTAGTGGCGAACTTCGTCAGCGCGGATATGTGCGGCGATCTGGCGCAGTACCGGCTCCGGGCTCGCCGCCTGAATCATCGTGTAGAAGCTGGCTGTACCCGTCTCGACGACACAACGCGAAGCCATCTCCAGCGCGTGAGTGGGTCCGAGCAACTCCGTGCGGCAGTAGGGCGCATACGCTTCCACGAAGCCCTGATACGCACGTTCCCAGTCGAAATCCGGCCAGACAAAGAGCACGTACTGGCGCAGCGCGCGCCCATGCTGTACCTCTTCCATCTCCCACTCCTGGTGCAACCAAATGGTGGCACCGACATTTTCCTGGTAATACTCCACCAGGTTGCGGGTATAGAGATCGGAGAGCGTTTCTACAAAAGAGGCGCCGGCTAACAGGTAAAACCAGTCGGCGTTGCCGATGATCTTTTCTTTTTCAACGGTGGCATAGGGAATGTCGGTCAGGGACCAGGTCGGACGAACGCTATCTGCGGGCATTGTGTTGGCCGCCTCCTTGATCTGCGGTTGATAAGACCTGTAACTATAGCGCAGATCTGGCGGGACCGCGCGTGGCTGACGTATTATTCCCCCGATACCTGCCCAGGGCAGGTAATGTCGCATTTTCAGGAGGTCGTCATGGCGTTGTGTGTGGAGTTGCATCCCGTGAACCCGCAACCGCGATTGCTGGCGCAAGCGGCTGAAGTGTTGCGCGGCGGGGGCTTGCTGGTTTATCCAACAGATACTTGCTATGCCTTGGGCTGTACGGTGGCGGCACGGGAATCCCAGGACCGGCTGCGGCGCATCCGGCAACTGGATTTGCAGCATGACCTTTCGCTACTGTTTTCCAGTATTTCTCAGTTGACCGACTATGCCCAACTGGACGATCGCGCCTACGCACTGCTGCGGAGAATCCTGCCCGGACCTTATACCTTCATCCTGCCGGCGACCCGGGATGTGCCGCGTCGCCTCGCCGACCCGAAAAAGCGCAGTATCGGTGTACGCATACCCGCCAGCCCCCTCTGTGAGGGGCTGATTGCGGAGTTGGGAGAACCCTTGATGAGCTCCACCCTGCAGCTCCCCGGTGCATCTGCACCGCTGACGGATCCCGATGAAATCTGTAAAACGATGGGCAATCAGGTGGATATGGTGCTGCTGTCCGGCCTTGGCGGGGTGCGCTGTTCAACGGTGGTGGATTTGCTGCAGTGGCCACCCCGGTTACTTCGCGAAGGTGCCGGTGATCCGGCCGCGCTGGGTCTGGGTGCTGTCGTTTGAGATGTCGGTGTATTAGGCGGGTGGGTCATTACACTGATATACTCCGGCCATGTCTGATGCCGCGCAATTTATCAAAACCTTGGCCATTTGGGCCATTCCTGTACTGTTCGCCATTACCGTGCATGAGGTGGCCCATGGCTGGATCGCCTGGAAGCGGGGCGACCCGACGGCCATGCTCATGGGGCGGCTAACCCTGAACCCCATTAAACACATCGATCCCTTCGGAACGATCCTTCTGCCGGGCATACTGCTCCTGTTTCATTCGCCCTTTCTCTTCGGCTATGCCAAACCGGTGCCGGTCAATTTTGGCGGTCTGAAAGACCCCAAGCGCGATATGGTGCTCGTCGCTATCGCCGGGCCGGCCGCCAACCTGCTGATGGCCTTCCTCTGGACGTTGGTGCTGTGGCTCGGCGGGCATCTTCCCGGTGCCCTGGCCTATCTGGATGAACCCATGCAGTTGATGGGCAAAGCGGGCATCCTGATCAACGTGATCCTGATCATTTTCAATCTGATTCCTATCCCGCCGCTGGACGGCGGTCGGGTGGCTGTGGGGCTTTTGCCGCCGTCCGCCAGCATTGCCCTGAGCCGGATTGAACCTTACGGATTCATCATCCTGATCGTGCTGCTGTTCACCGGCGTGCTCTGGTCTGTGCTGGGTCCCCTTTTTCTGATGATGAGCAACTTTTTTCTGACGATGGGTGGTTGGTGATGAGAGAAATCATCGTTTCCGGCATGCGTCCGACGGGCCGCCTGCATCTGGGCCATTATCATGGCGTACTGAAAAACTGGCTGCGTCTGCAGGATGAAGCGGAGTGCTATTTCTTCGTCGCCGACTGGCATGCGCTGACCACCCATTACGAGACGACCCACGGGATCAGTGATGCGGTTTGGGATCTGCTCATTGAATGGCTGGCCGTGGGTGTGGACCCGGACAAAGCCGTGCTCTTTATCCAGTCCCATGTGCCAGAGCATGCCGAACTTGCGCTACTGCTGGGAATGCTGACGCCGCTGTCGTGGCTGGAGCGTGTCCCGACCTTCAAAGATCAGCAGGAAAAATTGCGCGAACGTGATCTTGCCACCTTCGGTTTTCTGGGCTACCCGCTGTTGATGACGGCAGACATTCTGGTTTATGACGCTCACAAGGTACCTGTGGGCGCCGATCAGGTCGCGCATCTGGAGATCAGCCGGGAGTTGGCGCGGCGTTTCAACAGTTTTTACGGGCGCAGTGCGGACGCTGCGGCTCAGGTGGAAAAGAGTCTGCAGATCATGGGCAAGCGTGCTGCGAAGACTTTCTTGTCCTTACAGCAGCGCTTCCAGCAGGATGGCGATGCGCTGGCAGTGAGCGAGGCAGTGGTATTCCTGGGGGCGCAGGCGGGACTGAGCACTGAGATGCGCGAGCAACTCCTGGCCCATCTGGAAGGCAAAGGCCGCGAAATCCTACGCGAACCACAGGCGCTTTTGACGGCGGCCTCCAAAATGCCGGGGCTTGACGGGCAGAAGATGAGCAAGTCCTATGGGAATACCATCCTGTTACGCGAAGCGCCTGAGGTGGTTCAGAAAAAAATCCGTACCATGCCCACCGATCCGGCGCGGGTGGCACGCACGGATCCTGGCACGCCGGAAAAGTGCCCGGTCTGGGCCTTGCATCAGGTATATTCCGGGCCTGAGACGCAGGCATGGGTCCGCAACGGCTGTACGACGGCGGGTATCGGCTGCCTGGATTGTAAACAGCCGGTAATCGAAGCCGTGCTCGCCGAACAGGCCCCGATCCGTGAACGCGCGGAGTACTGGGCCGCACGTCCAGAACAACTCACGGAAATCGCTCATGCGGGCGCTCAGCGTGCCCGCCAGCGTGCCGCACAGACGCTGGAGCGGGTCCGTGCAGCCATGGGACTGGCCCATGAGCGGCACGACTGCTGAATCCGGCGCTTCGGCTGCGCCTGTAGGGGTTCACGGGCAATCACGGGCAGACCTGCCGGACGGCCTCTTCGTTCCGCCGGATGCCCTGGAACTGTTGCTGGAAAGCTTCTCCGGCCCGCTGGAGCTGCTGCTCTGGCTGATCCGCCGCAACCGCATGGATATCCGCGATATTCCCGTAGCCGAAGTGACCCGCCAGTACCTGCATTATCTGCACGAGGCGCGTCGCCGCAATCTGGAACTCGCAGCGGAATATCTGGTGATGGCCGCCTGGCTGGCGGAGATCAAGGCGCGCATGCTGTTGCCGGTGCGTCCGCTTGGGGACGATGCGGATTTTGATCCCCGGCAGGATCTGGCGCGCCGCCTGGAAGCCCTGGCTATGGTGCAGGCCCAGGCTGCGGCGCTCCGCGCCCTGCCCCAGGCCGGTCGGGATTTCTGGCCGGTCTGCCCTGCGGTACATCCCGATCCGTTTCCCGCACCTCCTCCAGTGTCCCTCACCGATCTGATGAATGCCTGGCGGGCGTTGCTGCTGCGCCCGCTCCGCAGACTATCCCCCGCCCATACCCTGGTGCACCCGCATATGGGACTACGGCAGCGGATGGTGGAGGTACTGTTGCTTTGTCGGCGGGAGTCGCGTCCCTGGTATCTCAATGAGCTTCTGCCGTTTCGGGCGGATCGCCTGGCTCTGGCAGTGTCCCTGTTGGCGGTGCTGGAATTGCTCCGGCAACGGGCATTGGCCCTGGTTGAAAATGAAGATGGGGGCTGGCAGATCGTTGTGCCGGCGGCGCAGGTCTGCGGTGGCTGATGCGTGAAGCGCTCCTGGCATTGTTTTTATCCAGCGCCGAGCCGCTTACTCGTACGCGCCTGGCCGGTATTTTCGACGGCGACCCCGACTGCGTGGGATGGGAGGCGGCGCTGAACACGCTGTTGGCTACCGGCGAGGGACCTTTGCAACTCGTCTGTGTAGCGGATGGCTATCGTCTGCAGATTCATCCGCGTCACAACGCCCTCGTGACGCGCCTCCATGTGGAGCCACCTCGGCCTTTGTCCCGGGCCACGTTGGAAACGCTGGCGGTGATTGCCTATCAGCAGCCGGTGACCCGCCCGGAAATAGAGCACTGGCGTGGGGTTGCGGTCAGCGTGCAGATTCTGCAGCAGCTTCAGGAGCGGGGCTGGATTACCATCAGCGGGCACCGGGATACACCGGGTCGCCCTGCGCTTTGGGTGACAACACCCGGTTTTCTGGAACATTTTTCATTGCCGTCGCTGGCCGCATTGCCGGAGATCGTGACGGTAGACGAGGGACAAATGGATATGCAGGCATAACCGACGGAAACCTTATTAAAAATATATTTGGAAAGTAACAACAATCTAATTTGACGAATTGGGAATGTACCATAATACTCCGGCTAGAATATTCAATTGGACTTGGTAAGCGAGATCTGGTGTTGCGGCTTACCTTGAATCTGGCGCGGTAAGGTACGAGAGGAGCAGGCAATAATGGCACATGTGGTAATTTTGGGTGCGGGCACAGGCGGAATGCCGGCGGCTTACGAAATGAAGGAAGCTCTGGGTACCGGGCATGAGGTGACGCTGATCAGCGCCACTGATTATTTCCAGTTCGTTCCATCCAACCCGTGGGTGGGCGTGGGCTGGAAGGAGCGCGATGATATCGCTTTTCCAATCCGGCCCTATGTGGAACGCAAAGGAATACATTTCATCGCACAGTCCGCCGAACAGATCGATGCCGAAGCGCAGAATATCACCCTTGCCGACGGCAGCACGGTACATTACGACTACCTGATGATCGCCACAGGTCCGAAGCTTGCTTTCGAGAATGTACCGGGTTCCGATCCCCATGAAGGCCCGGTGCAGTCCATTTGTACGGTGGACCATGCGGAACGGGCCTTTGCCGAATATCAGGCGTTGTTGCGCGAGCCCGGCCCCATCGTCATCGGCGCCATGGCCGGCGCAAGTTGCTTCGGACCGGCTTACGAATATGCCATGATCGTCGCTTCCGACCTCAAAAAGCGGGGCATGCGCGACAAGATTCCGTCCTTCACCTTTATCACCAGTGAGCCTTACATCGGTCATCTGGGCATTCAGGGCGTGGGCGATTCCACGGGCATTCTGACGAAGGGCCTCAAGGAAGAAGGTATCGAAGCGTATACCAACTGCAAGGTCACCAAGGTCGAAGACAACAAGATGTATGTAACCCAGGTGGACGAGAAGGGTGAAACCATCAAGGAGATGGTCCTGCCAGTCAAGTTCGGTATGATGATCCCGGCTTTCAAGGGCGTGCCAGCGGTGGCGGGTGTCGAAGGATTGTGCAACCCCGGTGGTTTCGTGCTGGTGGATGAGCACCAGCGCAGCAAGAAATACGCAAATATCTTTGCGGCGGGTATCGCCATCGCCATTCCGCCGGTAGAGACGACCCCGGTGCCGACCGGCGCGCCCAAGACCGGTTATATGATCGAATCCATGGTGTCGGCGGCGGTGCACAACATCAAGGCGGATCTGGAAGGCCGCAAGGGCGAGCAGACCATGGGCACCTGGAATGCGGTGTGTTTTGCCGATATGGGTGATCGCGGCGCGGCATTCATCGCCTTGCCCCAGTTGAAGCCCCGTAAAGTGGATGTCTTTGCCTACGGTCGCTGGGTGCATCTGGCGAAGGTGGCCTTTGAAAAATACTTTATCCGCAAGATGAAGATGGGTGTCTCCGAGCCCTTCTATGAGAAGGTGCTGTTCAAGATGATGGGTATTACCCGTCTGAAGGAAGAAGATAGCCATCGTAAGGCCTCCTGATCGTTCCGTTGGTCAGTGAAAATACCCCCGCCTGGTGCGGGGGTTGTTTTTTTATAGGTGCCGGGGCGCGGACAGGATATGATCCCGGAAGTATTTGCCGCAGATGGACAGGTTCCGGGGAAACATGGACGAAAAATTGCAGAAAGTGCTCGCCCGCTTTGGGCTGGGGTCGCGCCGCCTCATGGAGGAATGGATCGCGGCGGGGCGTGTGGTGGTAAATGGCCAGCCCGCCAAACTGGGTGATCGGGTGACAGCACAGGACAAAATTGCCGTGGACGGGGAGGTGTTGCGGGTTCCTTCCTGGGTACGCCCGCGCCTGCGCGTGCTGCGCTACCACAAGCCCGCGGGGGAACTCACCACCCGCAACGACCCGGCAGGGCGTCCCACGGTTTTTGACCGGCTACCGCGATTGCGCGGTAGCCGGTGGATTGCGGTAGGTCGCCTCGACTACAACACCGAAGGCCTGCTGCTACTCACCAATGACGGTGATCTGGCCAACGCGCTGATGCATCCCCGTGCTGGCATCGAACGGGAATACGCTGTCCGGGTGCTGGGGGAGGTAAGTCCGGAGCGGCAGGCCCGCCTGTTACAGGGCGTAGTGCTGGAGGACGGCGAAGCGCATTTTGTGACCTTGCAGGAAGCCGGTGGTGAAGGCGCTAATCGCTGGTATCATGTCACTTTGGCGGAAGGGCGCAATCGTGAGGTAAGGCGACTTTTTGAGGCGGTGGGCCTGACCGTGAGCCGCCTGATTCGGGTGCGTTACGGAGTGGTGGAGATGCCGCGCCTGCTCAAGACCGGTTACTTTGACGAATTGTCCGATGAAGAACGTGACGCCCTGCTCGCCAGTGTACAGTGGGTCAATCCCGCTACACCACCTTCCGACAGCGTGGAACGCGTCACCGCGCCGCTGCCGGAAGCGCGAAAAAATAACCGTCGCAGGGAAGCTCTGCAAACGCCATCGCGTGGCTGGACGGGACAGGGACGGCGAAAGGTCCGGGATTAGAGGTCGCCAATGCGGAAACATGGGGGCTGGTCAGCCGTATTCGGAATTCTGGAGGAGGCCTTCGGCCCCCAGGACTGGTGGCCCGCGCAGTCCCCCTTTGAGGTCATGGTGGGTGCGGTCCTGACTCAGAATACCGCCTGGCGCAATGTCGAAAAGGCGATTGCCAATCTACGGGCGGTCGACGCGCTGAGCGTGCGGGCCCTTCTCGCTCTGCCCGAAGGGGATCTGGAGGAGCTGCTCCGGCCGTCCGGATTTTACCGGATAAAGACCAGACGCCTGCTGGCCTTGTGCCGGTTTCTGGAGGCTCGGGGTGTGGGCGCTGCGCCGGAACAGCTTGCGCGGCAGGGGACCGTTCCGACGCTGCGGAAAGACTTGCTGGCGGTCCACGGTATCGGCGCAGAGACGGCGGATTCCATCCTGCTCTATGCCCTGGGTCTGCCGGTCATGGTGGTAGACGCCTATACCCGCAGGATCGGCGGTCGCCTGGGTCTGCTGGAAGGTGATCTTTCCTACGGCGCAGTGCAGTCCGGGATGGAGGCTGAACTGAAGTGCGACGATGTGCAGACACGCAATGCGCTGCATGCGTTGCTGGTCTCGCTCGGCAAGGATTACTGTCGGCCCCGCCCGCGCTGTGGCATCTGTCCTCTCCATGGGTGCTGCGCCTATGCCGCAGGATCATGAGGGGCGCGCCGCGCCCCAGAGAGACTCCTCCCGGAGTCAGATTTTTTTGATGAGTTTGATGACGCTGAGAAGGATGACCGCGCCGATGAACGCCACGATGACGGCGCCGATGATGCCCGCCCCGAAAAGGCCGGCCAGACCGAAAAAGAGGAGGACGAAGCCGCCGATGAACGCGCCGATGATACCCACGATGATATCCCCGACAATTCCGAAGCCGCGTCCCGTGATCAGCAGTCCGGCCAGCCAGCCGGAGATGCCGCCGACGAGGAGGAAGATGATGATGCTCAAGAGCGTCATCAGCGGTTACTCAACGATGACTTCCAGCGCGCCGACATCCAGCAACGCGGCTTCCGCCATCGCAGATTCCTTTTCATCAAAGCCATAGAATTCACAGGAGACGACGTCTTTTTCTGCAAAAACTGCATGCTTCAGATGGGTCTGCTGCTGCAGAATCTTGCGCAATACGTCATAGTAATCCGCGCGATCCGGATGGTTTTCCAGCAACGCCTTGCGAATGCTGGAAAATCCCTCCCTGACCGCAATTTCATCATTGAATAGCGCTTTTATAGCAAACATAAGGCTCCTAGGATTTATTCTTCATCAGTAGCGCGATGAGCATCACGACCAAAAAGCTCCAGAACAGGAACATGAACGCGTCCAGTATACCACGCATTGCCGCATGCTGCGCCAGAATCTGGCCCAGCACCTGCCAGTTCAGATTTCCCTGACGTAAACCGGCGCCATCCAGATAACGCGGCAATGCCGCATTGAAGGGACTGATATGCCCTCCCATCTGGTTCCATGCCTCCTGAGCCTCTTCGGTCATGATGGTGGAGATGATGGCAATGCCCACAGAACCGCCCAGATTGCGCATGAGATTGAATATCCCCGATCCCTCCGGCGTCTGCTCCTTGCTGAGGGTCGCAAAAGCCAGCGTAAATAGGGGGATGGATACCAGACCGAGACCGAGGCCCCGGATCACTCCGGGCCAGATGATCCAGGCAGGGCTTACCTGCAGGTTGTAAGAGAGGCTGATCCAGGTGCCCGTGGCACCCAAAAAAACCCCGGCCATGATCATCCAGCGGGGGTTGACCCCGCGATTGAGCAGGCGTCCCGCCATCCACATGGAAATCCAGGAGCCCAGGCCCTGGGGAGCCATGGCAAGGCCTGCGGTTTGCGGTTCGTACCCCATATAATCCTGCAGATAGATGGGCAGAATCACCATGGTCCCATAGAGCGCCAGGCCGAATAATCCTATACCCGCACTGCCTAGCGTCAGGGAGCGATCCTTGAGCAGGCGCAAGTCGACCAGCGGATGGGCGACGCTGAGCGAACGCAGTACAAAGAGAAAAATACCCGTGCCAGCCAACAACATCAGGATGATGATGAAGTCGGAGCTCCACCAGCCGTCCTGATCGCCGAGGCTGAGCATCATCTGCAACGCACCCAGCCCGATGGCCATCCATACGAATCCAAGCCAATCAATCGGTCGGGGATGTTCGCTTTTGCCAAAGCGGGGGATGTAAAAAAGCAGCATGGTAAAGGCGATGATGCCAATGGGTATATTGACGTAGAAACACCAGCGCCAGGAGAGGTCTTCGGTGAGATAGCCGCCGAGCACCGGACCGACAATGGGACCGAGCATGGTGCCCATGCCCAGGGTCGCCATGGCTACCCCGCGTTTCTCCCGGGGATACGCCTGAACCAGAACGGCCTGCCCGACAGGTACCAGAGAAGCGCCCAGTGCTCCCTGCATGAAACGCCAAAAAACGATTTCCGTGAGGCTGTGGGATTGTCCGCTCATGACCGAGCAGACCAGGAAGCCAGCCACGCTCCACAGGATGAGCCGCCGTTGTCCGTAACGCTCGACCAGCAAGCCGGTCAAGGGAGTGACGATGACCATGGCCAGCATGTAGGTGGTGAGTGCCCAGGTGATCTGATCGCTGTTGGCGTGAAGCGATCCCTCCATGTGTGGCAACGCCACGTTGACTATCGTGATGTCCAGAACATTCATGATGATGCAGGCCATTACAGCGACAGTAATGGCGAGAAGATGCGGGCTACCCGTTTGATCGAAATTCCCGCTTGCGAGCGTTGGCGCGTGAACGCCATCCATCGCTATTTATGGTCTCCGGAGACGGCATTACGGAGTATCAGCAGAATGACGCCATCAAAAATCAGATTTACGCCGACAAAGATACCGACCAGGATGAGCGAGCCCTGTGGCCAGGTGACAAAAAACAGAATGGCTATGACGACATCGATTACCCCGCTGAAAATAAACCAACCCCGTCCGTGGCCAGCGTGGACATTGGACTGGGTGAAGTTGCGGTAGGCATCCATGACGAAATACAGGATGAACATCAGGCCGATGGCGGCGATGCCGGCGTTGGGCAGTGCAATCATCACTCCGCCGGTGGCCAACAGCAGGACCGGCTTGAGCCAGTCCGCCAAATGATGCTGATGCATCTGATAGCTGTGGATGAACCAAGTGAACCCGGCAATGATCAACAGCGCCGCCAACACGCCATCGGTTGCGGCAGACAGAATGACCGGGCTCAGCAGTCCGAAAATACCGATGATGATCAGGACGACGGCGATGGGCAGCACATACTTGCCGAACATTTTCCGTTCGGCCTCGACGACCGTGGAAAGATCGGGTATCTGGTTGTTCATGGAACTCTCCTTTCAGCGATACCAGAGTATCTCTGTACTTTCCAGGGGGACCAGGCATCCCTCGCGATATGGGATGATCCTGGGCGTAAAACCCTCCACCGAGTGGCGGGCCGGCACTGCACAGTGGTAATTGTGGCTGTTGATGGCGCCGCTCAGGGCTTCTCCGCGCGTCATGGTATAGAGGGTCGGGCACTGTCCCCCCTCGCCGTTGGCGAAGAGCTGTACCGCAACGGCGTCTGGGTTAAGGTCATCCAGATATACGGGTACCTGAAAATGGTGGGTATCGGTGTCGCTTTGCACATTCAGTTCGCCAAAATGCACGCTTTGCCAGTGCTGGTGAATTTCATGCTGCCATCTGCAGATGCCTTCAACGGTGTCGCGGTCGCTGCGCGCGGCCAGAAGTCGTGCGGCCGGCACGTAGAGGGTGGATACATATTCCTGCAACATGCGATTGGTGCTGAATTGCGGGGTCAGGCGGCCCATGCTTTCGCGGATTTTGTCGACCCAGCCGCACGGACAGCCGTTGGCATCGCGTTGGTGGTAAAAGAGCGGCACGACTTCGTCTTCCAGCAGGCGATAGAGCTGCTGTGCTTCCTGTTGGTCCCATGCCAGATCGGTATCATGTTCCTGCCCATCGCCCAGCGCCCACCCGACCTCCGGGCAATAGGCCTCGGCCCACCAGCCGTCCAGTTCCGAGAGATTGAGGCCACCATTGACCAATACCTTCATGCCGCTGGTACCGCTCGCTTCCCAGGGGCGGCGCGGCGTATTGATCCACAGATCGACACCCTGCACCAGATGTTCGGCGACCAGCATGTCATAGTCGGTGATGAAGACGACGCGCCCGGCCAGGTCGGGATACTGGTGGATGAACTGGGTCCACTGCTGGATCATGGCCTTACCGGCGCCGTCCTGGGGATGCGCCTTGCCCGCGATCAGCAGTTGTACGGGATAGTGCGGATTGTTCAGCAGACGGTACAGACGATCCGGGTCGCTCAGGAGCATGTTGGGGCGCTTGTAGGCAGCAAATCGGCGTGCGAAACCGATGGTGAGGGTGTTGGGGTCGAGCGCCGTTTTCGCTTGTTCACATTCCCTTTCGGGCGCATAGGTCGCTGCCAGTTGCTGTTGCAGGCGCTGGCGGGCGAATTGGATCACCTCCTGCCGCGCGACGCTGCGCAGGTGCCAGATATCGGCATCAGCGGCCTGGCGAAAGTCCGTTTCGATATCCTTCAGGTCCCCAAGCCAGCGGGATTTGCCGCAGTATGTGGTCCACAGGGCGTCGGCTTCGGCGGAATCCCAGGAGGGCATGTGCACGCCGTTGGTGACGTGGGTGACGGGAACTTCGTCTTCGGGCCAGCGTGGGAACAGAGGCTGGAATAAGCGACGGCTGACGGCTCCATGCAGACGGCTGACGCCATTGACGGTCAGGCTGCCGTGAATGGCGAGCCACGCCATGTTGAAGGGTTCACGGCGGTCTTCGGGATGCTCACGGCCCAAGGCAAGGACGGTCTCTATGTCAATCCCGAAAGCCTCGGAGGCACCGGCAACGTAGCGCGTCATCAGTTCCGGCGGAAAGCGGTCGAAACCGGCGGAGACCGGGGTGTGAGTAGTGAAGATATTGCCTGCGCGGGTGGCGGTGAGGGCGCAGGGGAAGTCGGTACCGTGATCCCGCATATGGCTGTAGGCCCGGGCGAGAATGGCGAAGGCTGCATGCCCTTCGTTGAGATGACAGATGTCCGGCTGGATACCCAGGCGGCGCAGCAGCATCCAGCCGCCGACGCCCAAGCAGATTTCCTGCTGCAGGCGGGTCTCCGGGCCGCCGCCATAGAGCTCGGCGGTAATGCCACGATCGGCGGGGGCGTTGAGGGGATCGTTGCTGTCGAGCAGATACAGGGTCACCCGGCCGACCTGTGCCTGCCAGGCACGGAGGATGACGGTGCGACCGGGGAATGGCATTTCCAAACGCAGCCATTCGCCCGCCGCGTCCCGCACCGGGGTGACGGGTATCTGGGTGGGGTCGTTGTACGGATAGAGTTCGATCTGACGACCACACTCATCCAGACTCTGACGAAAATAGCCCTGCTGCCAGAGCAGGCCGACACCGAGCAGTGGAACACCAAGATCGCTGGCGGTTTTCAGGCAGTCGCCAGCCAAGATGCCAAGGCCGCCCGAGTAGATGGGCAGGGACTCGGACAGACCGAACTCCATGCTGAAATAGGCCACCTGACGGAAGGGAGGGTGAGGATAGGTTTTGCCGAACCAGCACGTTTGCGCGAGGCGGTTGCGGTGCTCGGCGACGAAGGCGTCCAGCTTAGCGATGAAATCTTTATCCTGGGCCAATTGCTGGAGCGTCTCACTGCCGGCGTTCTGCAGAATCAGCCATGGATTGTGGGTCTGCTCCCAGAGTTTGGGGGCAATATGCTGCCAGAGGGTGTCGGAGACGTGGCTCCAGGACCAGCGCAGGTCGAGGGCAAGTTCAGCCAGGCCGGCCAGTGATTCGGGTAGTTGCGGGAGCAGGTAGCAAGGGGCGATGGTCACGAAGTCCTCCGGTTCGATGGGGTGCGTGATAGGCAGGGTCGGGTAAAGCCCCCCCAGCCGTGATACGGCGCCCGCCGCGTCGCGGTGATGGTTTCGGTGACCGTATCAATCTGATCGAGTTTGATGAGGGTGGCATTGGCGATGAGTTCTTGGCTACGGCTGTCCATAAATGCTCCTGTCATTGGATGGCGGGTTGTTCCAGGCGGATGATTTCCAGTCGGTTGGTACCACCGGGGTGGCCCCTGCTTGGACCCTGGGTAAGGAGAATGAGGCCCTTCTCGACGCCGTGGGTCACCAGCCAGCGGCGGACGGCCTGTTCCCAGCCCTGGTCGGGGCTGGGCATGGCTACCGCATGCACGCCGTAATGAAAGCACAGGCGCTGGCAAGTGCGGTCCTGCGGGCTGATCGCCAGTATCCAGGGGACCAGCCGGAAGCGTGCGATGCGGGCCGCGGTGGTGCCCGTTTCGGTGGGGGTGACGATAAACAATGGATTCAAATGCTCGGCGGCGGTGCGTACATCCCAGGCGATGACCGATTCCACACTGGGCGCGTCGTGCAGGGTATCTGCACTGAGCGGGCTCAGCTCGGATCGGGATTTTTCGGTGATGCGGGCGATTTCGGCCAGCATTTTGACCGCTTCGACGGGGAAATCGCCCATGGCGGATTCTTCGGAGAGCATGACACAGTCGGTACCGTCGAGGATGGCGTTGGCGACGTCAGTGACCTCCGCGCGGGTGGGGCGACGATTGTGCACCATGGATTCCAGCATCTGGGTGGCGGTGATGACCGGCTTGCCTGCCGCACGGGCCTTGCGGATGAGGCGTTTCTGAATCAGCGCGATCTGCCCGATGGGCACTTCCACACCAAGGTCACCGCGCGCTACCATGATGCCATCGGCGGCGGCGATGATGGCATCCATGTGTTTCCAGGCCCGGGCCCTTTCGATTTTGGCGATTAGAAAGGGCTCATAACCCAAGGCCTGCGCCTCCCGGCGGGCGGCATGCAAATCCTCCGGCGTTTCCACGAAAGAGACACTTAGCGCGTCGACGCCGGCCTCCAGCGCGAAGGCCAGCAACTCGCGGTCGGCGGGGGTGAGGGCACCGCCTTCCAGTGTCACCCCGGGCAGATTCACGCCCTTATGGGAGAGGAGCACGCCGCCCACCACCACCCGGCAATGGATACCGGCATGATCATGCTGCTCCACCCGCAACTCGATGAAGCCGTCATTCAGAAATATCGTGTCCCCCTTGACCAGAGGATGAGGAAGGCGGGGCAGATCCAGGGGAATCTGCTCCGGGGTTCCGGGTGCATCGGGGGCGAGGAGTACCCGGCTGCCGCGCTTGAGGGTGACCGGAGCAGGCAAGGTGCCAATGCGGATTTTCGGGCCGGGCAGATCGGCGAGGATGGCTACCCGCTGTCCCGCCCTTTCCGCCGCTGCCCGGATACGGACAATGCGGGCGCGGTGTTCATCCGGCGTGCCATGAGCGAGGTTCAGGCGCGCCACGTTCATACCGGCGCGGACCATCTGCTCCAGTGTTTTCGGTGCATCGGACGCTGGGCCGATGGTACAGACGATTTTGCTGCGCTGCGCCGGTAGTTTCATCATGCGTTGGGATTCAGCAGCTTGACAGCCTCATCGACGCCCTGATTGCGGACGACAATGGCGTGGATGGCCTTGCAGAAGTTGACCGCGTCGGGCTGACTGCGCTGATGGACATTCCGGCCGGTGGCGCAGCCTTGCGTGCCACCCACATGAATCTGTTCGTAGAGGCGTTGCAGAAACTCCGGCGCATCGGTTTCGGCCCCCCCCGCGCAGACGACCTGGGTGCGCCCGGCAGCGGCGACGGCTTCACCCAAGAGCGTGCCGTCCATGGCACCCGCCGCGTCGAGTGGTGGGTTGATCTTGACGAAATCCGCCCCGAGACAGGCCGCCAGACCCGTGGCACCGGCAATGAGATGCGGGTCCTGCTCGCGTTCACCTACTGCCTTGCCGCGCGGATAGGCCCAGATGACGGCCAGCAATCCCATGGCATGGGCATCCTGAATGATGCGTGCGGCTTCGCTGAGCATGGTCGGCTCGAACTCGGAGCCAGGGTAAATGGTGTAACCCACCCCAACCACCCGAAGACCGGAATGGCGCACAAAATCATGAATCTGCGCCATGCTCTGCCACTGCAGGCTGATCGGATCGCGTTGCGCCGTTTTGATCAGGTGGGTCTTGCTGTTGAGCTTGAGCAAGTAGGGCGTGTCGCGGTAATCCATGCCATAGCGGGCAATGAGGCCCATCTGTGCGGCAAAGCAGCCTACGGGCGCTTCACTGGCGATGCGGAACAGATGTTCCGGGTCGGAATCGTCCGTCGCCACGTGACCCCCGATAAAATCATCGTTGAGATGTTCGACCTTCTGATCGCCCGCCATCAGAAACAGGCGTCCGCTGTCCTGGGTGGCGAGACGATAGTTTTCCGTCCAGCGGTGAGTGCTTTCGGCGGACATGCCGAGTGGTGCTTGGGCGATTTTAGGCATGAGGATCTCCTGTAACGCAGGGATGAAGTGGTTCGTAATGGCGCCGCAGGGCGTCGCCCGCAGCAGCTACCAAGGGGTGCAGGGAGGGTGTCAGGCGGGGCTGGCTGCCGAATTGCATACTGGCGAGATCGGGTGCGGAGGCATGCATCTGAATGGCCAGGCCGATGGTGTTGACCAGTTCGCCGGTGGTGGCGCCGCCGAGAATTTGGCCGCCAAGAATCTGCAGGGAGTCGGCGGCGAAGATGATCCGGCAGTAAATCTCCGTGGTGTTGGGCATCGAGGCGGGGTGATGATCAGGCAGACGGGTTTCGCCGACCAGAATGGGGAAGCCTTCCAGTTCGGCCTGACGCTGGGTAAGCCCCGCGACGCCGAAGGCCAGACCATCGATTTCGCTGGCGTAGATGCTCACCGATCCGGCGTTGTAACGGAGTTGACGCAAGCCATAGAGGTTCATACCGGCAATCCGCCCCTCGGCCGCAGCCTGGGAGGCGATCATGGCGTGATTGGCCTTGCGGGTGAAAAAATCCTGCTTATGGGCGCAATCCCCAACGGCAAATATATTGGGATCTTCGCGGGAACGCTGGAAGGCGTCGACCCAGATCCCGCCGGAACGACTGAGGGTCAGGCCCATATCCCTGGCCAGGGCGACCTGGGGGCGGGTACCGATGGCGATGAGCACCGCGTCCACCGTCAGCGCCTCCTGTCCGGCGATCTGTATTTGTCCGACGCGCTTGCCGCCGGAATCGGGCAGCAGCGCCTCTACCCTGGCTCCAGTATGGATATGAACCCCATGGGCCCGCAACTGCTTCTCCACCGCCGCGCAGGCATCCGGGTCAAAGGCCGCCTGCATCAGGTGCGGCAGCATTTCGACGATGTGCACTTCGATGCCGCGTTTACGGATTTCGTCGGCAAACTCCACTCCGATGAAGCCACCACCGATAATGGCCAGTTTTTTTATCTGCGGGATGAGAGTACTGAAGAGCGTGTCCAGATAGTCGTAATCTTTACGGATACTGAAGACCCCTTCCAGACCGGTGCCGGGAATAGGTGGGATGAAGTTCTCGGCGCCAGTGGCCAGCACCAGACGTTCCCAGCGAATGACATCGCCATTGGCCAGGGTGGCCGTGTGTGCGACGCGATCTATCTGTTGGGCCGCCCCGATCTGAAGCCGTCCGCCGGCCGCCAGCAGAGGCGCGCGCCCGGCCATATCCTCGTCGGTGCCGCCCAGAGTGCCAAAAATGTAGGGGATACCGCAGGGAATCACCGCATCCGTCTCCGGGCGGATCACCAGCACTTTCTTGTGCGGCGAGAACTGGGCGGCGGTGATACCCGTCATCATGCCGGCGGGGCCGCCGCCAACAATCAGGATATCCGTTACTATCTCAGCCATCTGTTACTCCTCGTCGGTTGCGGTTGGAAAGGGGTACTGCGGCCGGCACAGGTTCGCCATCCGGACCTCCCTGGTCGCCTTCGTCCATCAGTATAGAACAGTCGGGGATTTTGAGTGCTCCTGGGAACGTGGTGAGTCGTCTTCCGGGCATGCTGCGGCGGATAATCTTGTAGCGCCCAAGGAGGGCTGAGCGGTTTCAGCAGAACTGATGTCATGCTAGGTAGATTAGTGTAGACAATTGGCCACAATAATAACCTATTGTTTGCTATAATATATTGTTATGTTTCCTTAGGATGGTTGTCGTGCTATAGCGACAAACTTTCGGGGGGATCTCCTTGATCATCCCGGCCAAGCCCAGCATAAAACCGGAAAATCCAAATTCTTATCAGCGCTTATTGATTATGGCACGAATACTGCTTACATATTATCGGTGGGAAAATTTCCCACTTACTAGAGCGACAAGGGAGGGTTCCCCTCGCTCGTTACTGAACTCCCGGCCGGGACGCGAACATGCTGGCGAAAACCTTTTTGGAACCTTTTTTGGAAAAGGAGCACGTTATGTACAAAGGCAAGTTTACAGCATCGATCCTGTTGGCACTCGGTCTCACGGTTCCGGTCCTGTCCTGGGCCGGAGGGACCCTGCTGAACCTCAGAAACCAGGCAGAAGATTCTCCTGCGGCCTTGCGGCAACTACAGCACCAGGCCGACAGCGGAAACAGGACTGCCGGATATTATCTGGGGACGCTCTATGACCCCGGCTTGAAATTGGGGCATATCGAAAAGCCCGACTGGGTCCGTGCGACCTACTGGTACCAAAGGTCTGCACTGGCCAAAAGGGACCCGGTGACCTGCTATCCCAACAAGGCGGTGGCCAAGACGGCGTCCGGAATCGGGGCCTGGTGGCGCGTCGAAGCGGAAGAGAATATGAACGGTGGCGATAACGACAACGGGCATTGCTAAAGGCCCGTTCTCCTGATGCGCCGGGAGGGTGCGCGCCAATCACCCCTACTTGATTCGCAGGATGAATGATTTATCTCCCATACCTCCCTTTGGCCCTCCTCGCGAGGGCTTTTTTTTGGGGTACCCTCAGATGTCGAGCACACGCGCTTCCGTTGTCTGTAGCAGTTCGTCCAGATCATTATGGGAGAATATCTCGGTGCCCGGCCGGGCAGCCGTGCCGCTGCCGCAGGCGACGGCGAGGCGCAGGGCCTCTGCCGGACTTTGGCCGTGGGCCAGCGCGGCGACAAGGCCAGCGACCATGGAGTCGCCAGAGCCGACCGTCGACTTCACCTGAATGGGGGGTGCCTTGGCAAAGTAGCTGCCATCGGGTCCGGCCAGCAGTGCTCCGTCGCCCCCCAGGGATACGCAGACATATTGCACCCCTTCCCGCTGTATGGCGCGCGCCTCCTTCGCCACATCCTCCAGCGTGGGGAGCTCGCGCCGACGCAGGAGGGACAGCTCATAGCGGTTGGGCTTGATCAGGAAGGGGTGATGGGGAAGGGCGTGTTGCAGGAGGGCGCCATGGGCATCGACAATGGATTGTCCGCCTCCGGCGCGGACACGATCGACCATGTCTCCATAGAAATCATCATCCACGCCAGGGGGGATGGAGCCGGTGAGTACCGCAAAACCGTCTTTGCACAGGCCCAGAAAGGTTTCCCGGACTTCGGCGAGGATAGGTTCTGAAACCCGCGGCCCGATGCCGGTGATTTCAAACTGGGTGGCGGGGTCACCCTGCAAAATGGTGGCGTTGACGCGGGTTTCCCCCTCCACATGCACGCAATGCGGATCATCCAGTTGATGCCGCAGCAGTTTCTGTAGCAATTCGCCGATATTGCCGGCCACGACACAGCAACTATGGGCGTAGACCAGCAGCTCCTTGAGGGCGCGGGCGACATTGATGCCGTTACCGCCGGGATCGTAACGGGTGGATGTGGCATGGCTTTTCTGGTCCGGGATCAGGTGCGGCACTTCGTAGGCGATGTCTACGGCCGGGTTGAGGGTGAGGGTGGCGATGGAAGGGGAGCGGGTGCTGATTTCGGTCATGACGAGGTCTCCAGCCGGCGATAATGGACGAGGGCGGCCAGGGCGGCGGAAACCAGACGGGCACGGGCAGGGTCGGCACGGGAGGTGAGGATGACCGGTACCTTGGCCCCCATCACGATCCCCGCCAGAGTCGCGCCGGCCAGATATTCCAGGTCCTTGGCGAGGATATTGCCGGACACCAGATCGGGCACCAGCAGAATATCGGCATCTCCGGCCACGGTACTCCGTATCCCCTTGATCTCCGCCGACTCTTTGGAGATGGCGTTGTCGAAGGCGAGGGGGCCGTCCACCAGTGCGCCGGTGATCTGCCCGCGTTCTGCCATTTTCGAGAGACAGGCGGCATCCACTGTTGAGACGATGGCGGGGTTGACCACTTCCACCGCGGAGAGGATGGCGGCTTTGGGTTGGGCGACCTCCAGAATGTGCGCCAGATCGATGGCATTTTGCAGGATAGCTGCCTTGGTGCCGAGGTCGGGCGCGATATTGATGGCGGCATCGGTGATGAGCAGGAGTTTCGGGTACGTCTGGATATCCGCAACAAAGACATGGGAAAGACGGCGATCCGTGCGTAGTTTGGCGAGAATGGGGTGGAGGAAGGCGTCGCTATGCAGGTGTCCTTTCATCAGTGCCTTGGCCTCTCCGGCAAGCACCATTTCGACACCTTTTTTCGCCGCAGCTTCCGCGCTGTCGGCGTGAATGATATGGAAGTTTGGGCAACTGCCGGAATCGTGCCCCATTTTGAGCAGCAGACTGCGAATCTGTTGTGCGTCGCCGATGAGGATGGGTTCGATGATGCTCTGACTCTTGGCTTCGCAGGCGCCGCGCAATACATGCTCCTCGGCGGCATCCACTACCGCTACGGGGATGTCGTCCAGGGGCGCGACATCGGCCAGCAACGCGTCAAAATGGGCATAGGGCATGTCTGATCTCCTTCTCGCGATGCTTCATTGGGGCAGGGCCGGTCCGTGGTGTTCTTCCAGCGTCAGGCCGCGGCCCTGCACCCGGAAGTGGTAAGTGAGCACCAGACCCAACAGGCTGACCGTGCCCATCAGCAGCAGGATCACGGTAACGCCCAGCGCAGACTGAATCACCGGCAGCAGAAAGACGCTGATGGTGGCGCCGATCTTGGCTACGGCGGCAGCGAACCCGGCGCTGAAGGCGCGCACCTGGGTGGGATACATTTCCGTTGGCAGGATGAAGGTCGTCGCGTTGGGACCCGCGGTCATGAACAGATTAAACACCATGAAGCCGCTCAGAATGAGCTGCGGATGCGCAGCGGTGCCTCCTGCCAGCTCCGTCGCAACATAGAGCAGCCCCATCCCCAGCGTCATGCCGCCAAATCCGATCATCTGCATATGAATCCGTCCCAGCCAGGGTACCATCCAGAGGGAGAGTAGCGAACCGAGGAGGAGGAAGATATCCACCTTGCCGCTGTCCAAGGCATTGGCAAGGCCTCTGCCGACACCATTGATGATACCGACGTTTTCGCTATTGCGCATGGTGCCGAGCAGGATGGTGGTGAACAGGCCGACACCATAGGTGGCCACATCCATGAAAAACCAGGGCAAGGTTACCAGAAGGGTGCGGCGCCGATATTCCGGCGAGAACAGGGTCCAAAAGCCCATGTGTCGGCCGGGACGGGTCTTGGCCACATGGTGGATTTTTTTACCCAGACGCTGGGCCATGGCGGCGAGCATCGCTTTCTGTCGGGGCGCGATGCGTTCAAGGATGCGCGCGGCTTCGGCATTATGACCGCGTCCCATACACCAACGCGCGCTTTCGGGCAGGGTGAGGCGGCCCAGTAGGTAAGGGAGCACCAGCAGCGCTTCCGCGGCCAGCAACCAGCGCCAGGTGTTGTCCCCGGGATGAGCGCCTTGCAAAAGAACCAGAGCAAAACCGGCACCCGCCAGCATGCCGATGGATTGCACGGCAATGGAGGCCGCCATCATGCGTCCGCGCCGTCCCTGGGGCATGAACTCCGCCAGATAACTGCTGCCCACCGGGAAATCCATACCGATACCCACACCGACCAGTAATTCGGCACCGATGAGTATCCTGGCGTCCGGGGCGAGAGCGGTCAGCAGGGTGGCGATCATGAGCAGGATCATATCCATGATCATGATCGGCTTGCGCCCCAGGCGATCAGCCAGATGCCCACCGATCAGTGCGCCTACCACCGTGCCACCCATGAGCATGGCGGCCGCGAGGCCGATACTGGTGGCGGGCATGGCAAAAATGGGGATGATGAGTGGTAAGGTCACACCCAGCAGAAACATGGAGACGCCGCTGAGCAGGGTGCCGCCGGTGGATAATGCCCAGATGCGGTAATGAATGGGTAGCAGAGGACTTTCGTCGAGTATCCGGGTCATGCTGGCGTGGTCTGGGTGTACCGGGTGTGGAAGTGCATGCTGCGTCTGGCGGTGGCGCGTTTTGCCGGATTTCAACGATGCTGCTCCTGTGCGGGCAGAAGCCGGTGGCAATGCCGGGCGATCATCAGGTCTTCATTGGTGGGTATGACGAGAATTTCCACTGGACTATGGGCCACTGATATGCGCGGTTCGGGGCCTTCGTTGGCGACCGGATCGATCTCCAGGCCAAGTCCCGTCAGGGGGCGGCAGATGGCCCAGCGGATCGCGGCGGCGTGTTCGCCGATGCCCCCCGTAAAGACGAGGCGGTCCAGTCCGCCCAGCACCGCCATCAGTCCCCCGATGGCCTTGCGCGCACTATAGGCGAAAATCTCGATGGCCTGCGCCGCGTGGGCATCGTCGTTGCGCAGCCCAAGCAGGGTCTGCATGTCGCCGCTGCAGGCCGAGATGCCCAGCAACCCGGACAAATGGTTGAGGAGCCGCTCCAGTTGTGCGGCATTATAGCCTTTTTCTTCAATGAGATAGAGCAGAACGCCGGGGTCGAGATCGCCGCTCCGCGTGCCCATCACCAGCCCCCCCGTGGGGGTGAGACCCATGGTGGTGTCGCGGCACTGGCCGTTATGCACCGCCGCCATGCTGGCGCCGTTGCCCAGGTGAGCGATGATGGTCTTGCCGGTGGCGTGATTGGGGAGTCGGCTGACGATATATTCGTAAGAGAGGCCGTGAAAGCCGTACTTACGGACACCTTCATGCCAGAGATTGCGCGGCAGAGGCAGGCGTGCGGCCACTTCCGGGATGCTCTGGTGAAAGGCCGTATCGAAGCAGGCGGCCTGCGGAATCCCGGGCCACACCGCCTGTACGGCCTCGATGGCGGCGATTTCTGCGGGCAGGTGCAGTGGGGCAAAGCGCAGAGAGGCGCGCAGGTCACCGAGCACCTGGGTATCCACCAGGCAGTGCGCCTGATGATGGGGTCCACCGGAGACGATGCGATGGCCAACACCGTCCGGCGTTGCGTATTGCGCCTCGGTCAGGGCTGCGAAAACCGCTTCCAGGGCATCCTGGTGATGGGAAAGGACCAGTTGCCGGTCGATGATCGGATCTTGTCCCCGTTGCAGCCACAAGCGTCCGATGCTCTGCCCGATGCGTTCCGCGGCGCCCTCCGCGAGCTTCTCTTCTCCTGCAGCGCCCAGCGCAAAAACGGCGAATTTGATGGAGGACGAACCGCTGTTGACGCAGAGAATATGGCGTATTGCCGCCACGCTCACGGTTGTCCCTCGCCACCGGCCAGCCAGGACGGATCCTCCATCCGCTTGCCCAGGCGTTGCAGGAAGCGCGCGGCATCCGCGCCGAAAATCACCCGGTGATCGCAACTCAGAGTGAAGTCGGTCAGTCCGTCACTACCCGCCGCCGCAACGGCAAGGATGGCGGAGGCGCCCACCGGCACGATGGCATTGAATCGTTCTATTTGCGGGAAAACCCCAAGATTGGAGAGATAAAAACTCGCACCCTGGTAGTCTTCCGGATAAATCCTGCCTTTTTTGACTTTGCCCAGCAGAATACGCCAGTCCTCTGCGAGTTCCTTGAGCGGCCGTTTGGCCGCGTCGCGCAGCACGGGGGTAATCAGCCCGTTCCCGGTGTCTACGGCGACACCCATATCCACCCGACTACGCTTGGCCAGCCCCTCCTGGGTCCAGGCGTGGTTAAACCAGGGATCTTCCGCGACGGTCAGGGCGCAGGCACGGCTCAGAGCAAGGGTCAGGCTCAGTCCGGCCGCCTTGGCGGCGGCATGCAGGGGCGCCAAGGCGAAGCGACTGCTGATGAGGAAAGCGGGCGTATTCAGCGTGGCTGACATGTTGCGAGCGACGGCGGCGCGCAGGATGTTGGGACGTTCGATGGTATAAGGCGGTCCCATACGCAGATCGGCATCCTGAGGTGCGAGGGCTGCGGCCAGCACCTGGGCAGCGTGAATGGTGCCATCGGGGCCCGCTTTGACCTGGAGGATGTCGAGTTCTAGGTCCCGGGCCAGGGCGCGGGCATAGGGAGAAGCCGGTAAACCATGGACACTGGGGGTTTGCGCTGCAACGACGTGCGGCTGGGGGAGCGGAGCGGGCTTCTCCAGGAAACCGGAATCTGCTGGTGTTGCAGCGGCCGTAGAGATGGCTGGTGGCAGTTTATCCGGTGGTGTGGTCTTTTTCTCTGCAACCGCTCCGGGTGGAACCGAAGGCGGGGCGGGCGGTGTACCTGGAGTGGCGGTTTCGGCCGAGCCCGTATCCGTCTGTGCCGCTTCCGGCGCGTCGGCGATGTAACCGATCACCTGCCGCACCGGGATATCCGTATCCACTGCGGCCAGAGGGCCGGTGAGATAGCCATCGGAAAAGGCTTCCACGTCCAGAATCGCCTTGTCGGTCTCGACCTCGGCAACGGCCTCGCCTTTTTTTACCGCGTCACCCACCGACTTGTTCCAGCGCGTCAGGCGACCGGTCTGCATGGTGTCGGACAATACCGGCATGGTGATTTCGGTTTTCATCGTACTGCTCCATTTCGTGCCATCATCTGCCGGGCCGCCTGTACTATGTCATCTGCCTGCGGGATACTAGCGGCCTCCAGTGTGCCATTGAAGGGGGTGGGGATGTCCATCCCCGCCACCCGCCGGATGGGGGCATCCAGCAGATAAAAACAGTGCTCCTGCAGGGTGGCGGCGAGCTCCGCCCCGGCTCCGGCAAAGCGGCAGTCCTCCTCGACGATCAGGCAGCGGTGGGTTTGCTCCACTGCCGCGATGCAGGTATCCCAATCGATGGGTGAAAGGCTGCGCAGGTCGATCACTGTGAGTTCAATGCCTTCCGCGGCGAGCGCCTCCGCCGCCTGCAGGGCGAGGGGCAGCATCCGCGAGTAGGCGACACAGGTGATATCCCGCCCCTGTCGCCGTACCAGCGCCTGATGGATGGGCGGTGCCGATATCATTTCGTCTACTCCTCCCTTGCTGAAATAGAGCAACTCATGCTCCAGAACAATCACGGGATCATCGCTGCGGATGGCTTGGCGCAACTGCCAGTAGGCATCCTGTGGAGTGGCGGGAACCGCCATGCGTAGGCCGGGCACGTTCATCAGCATATGCTCCAGCCTTTGCGAATGCTGGGCACCTAACTGTTTGGCGACGCCGCCGGGCATGCGGATGGTCAGCGGCATGGGAAACTGGCCGCCGGACATGAAAGGAATCTTTGCCGCCATGTTGACGATGGCGTCCATGGCGAAGAGGGCGAAGTTGATGGTCATGATCTCCACCACCGGGCGCAAGCCCAGCATCGCCGCGCCCACCCCGAGGCCGGTAAAGCTGTTCTCGGAAATGGGGGTGTCACGCACCCGCCATTCGCCGTATTTGGCCATGAGGCCCTCGGTCACCCGGTAGGTGCCCCCATAGAGGCCCACATCCTCGCCCAGGGTCAGCACGGTCTCATCGGCAGCCATCTCGGCATCCATGGCGCGGTTCAACGCCTGCCAGTAAAACATCTCGCTCATCGCGCGACCTCCATGAGGGTTTCGAAACGGCGGTTGGAACGGAAGGCCTTCCAGGCATCCTCCATATCCGGTGCGGCGCTCTGTTCGGCAAAAGTCACCGCATCTGCCACCTCCTCCTGAACCTCTCGGCGCATACGCTCGACCGTCGCATCGTCGAGGTGCCCCTCCTGGCAGCAATGGTCGGCAAAGCGGGTTACGCTATTTGCACTGGCTGCGGCAACGGCCTCGATACCGGGATACGGATACTCCGCCTCATGGACTGCCGCCGCGATGGGATCGTTGGCCTGATAGGCATTGAGCTCGACATTCGGGCGATAACTGCCGGAGTCCGCCATGGAGTGCCCCCGGTAACGGTAGGTTTCCAGTTCCAGGAACTGCGGCCCCTCTCCGGCGCGGATACGCACCAGCGCCCTCGCTGCGGCTTCATGTACGGCGATGACGTCCATGCCATCCGCCTTTTCCGCGGGGATACCATAGGCGCAGGCGCGCTTGTAGACCTCGGTGATGGCGGAGTGCCGGTGAATCTCGGTGCCGATCTGATAATGGTTGTTCTCGCAGATGAAGAAAATGGGCAGCTTCCACAGGGCGGCCATGTTCAGGGACTCATGAAAAGTGCCCTGGTTCACCGCGCCATCCCCGAAGAAGCAGAGCACTGCCTCGGGCAGTTTGCGGTAGGCCACGGCGTAGCCCGCGCCCAAGGCGATGGGAAAGGTTTCGCCGACGATGGCGTAACCACCCAGAAAGCGCCGGTCCTGATCGAAAAGATGCATGGACCCGCCCATACCGCCGCTGATCCCGGTTTTTTTGCCGTGCAGTTCGGCCATGATCTGCCGTGCCGGAATCCCGCGCACCAGGGCATGGACATGCTCGCGATAGGTGCTGACCACGTAATCGCCCGGCTCGGCCGCATGCAGCACACCCACGGCCACCGCCTCTTCACCCGGATACAGGTGCAGGAAACCAGCGATATGACCCTGCGCATAGGCCTGGGCCGCCGCCTCTTCAAAGGCCCTCGCGCGCAACATGTCGCGGAGCATGGCCGCCATTTGTGTCTTATCCATGGCTTTCTTCCGGCAAAAACGCATCGACGGCCTCGGTCAGGCGCACCAGATACATGAGCGCCGGGCCACCATGCATGAGCACTGCCAAAAAACCTGCACTCATGATTTCATCGCGGGTGGCTCCGGCGGTTACGGCGCCTTTGACATGGAGCGCGATACACCATTCACATTGGGCGGCAACGGACAGTGCGACGTTGATCAGTTCCTTCTGCGCCTTGCCCAGGGCCGGATTACCCTCGGTCTTCCCCATAAAACCGAGGAACGCATCGATTTCGGCGGGATACTTGTCTTTGAGGCGTTCGGTGAGCTGAGCGATTTCGTTGACGCGATCGTTGGCACTCATGACGTGTTCTTCTCCTTTTCCTGATAGGAAGGTGTTTTCAGACGGGCCGGTTTTTGAGGAGGATGCTATGTCCCGTCATTTCCTTGGGCTGCGGCAGGCCCATGAGCTCCAGGATGGTGGGGGCGATGTCGGCAGTGCCGCGGCCTATACCCAGATGTACGCCCGGTTCGCCAATCAGCAGCATGGGCACCGGATACACCGTATGCTGGGTGTGTGGCTCGCCCGTCACCGGGTCCACCATTTCGTCGCAGTTACCATGATCGGCGGTGAGAATGACCTTGAAGCCTTGCCGCTGCGCCGTCTGCAGCACCCGGTGAAACTGCAGGTCGAGGGTTTCCACCGCGCGCAGGATGGCGGGAATTTTGGCGGTATGTCCGACCATGTCGCCATTGGCGAAGTTTACCAGTACAAAGGCATACCTACCGCTCTCCAGTGCCGCAATGATGCGGTCCGCCACCTGAGGGGCGCTCATTTCTGGCTTCAGGTCGTAGGTGGCCACCTGCGGCGAGGGGATGATCTCGCGATCCTCGCCGGGAAAGGGGTCTTCGCGTCCGCCGTTGAAAAAATAGGTCACATGGGCGTATTTCTCGGTCTCGGCACAGTGGAACTGTTGCTGTCCCGCGTCGCTAATCACTTCGGCCAGGACATTGACGGGGATTTCCGGGGGAAACAATACCGGAAACGGGTACTCGTCGTCGTAGGAAGCCATGCACAGGGCACGGCGGGCAGACTCGCCGCAGCGGTCGAAGTGGGTGAAGGCCGGCATGGCGATGGCGGCGCTGAGCTGGCGCATGCGATCCGAACGGAAGTTAAAGAAGAAGACCGGCTCATCGGCGGCTATGCGGTTCTGCTGCGGATTGCCGATGACGGTGGGCGAAATGAACTCGTCTCCCTCACCGCGTTTCCAGGCGCCGTGAATGGCCGCCTCAGCACTGTCCGCAGTGAGTCCTTCGCCGCGCAGCAGGGCGGCCCAGGCCTTTTCCGTCCGATCCCAGTAGCCGGCACGGTCCATGGCCGTATAACGCCCGCAGACGGTGGCAATGCGGCCCTTGCCCAGCTTATGCAGGGTTTCTTCCACCTGACGGGCGTAGAGATCGGCGCACTGCGGCGCCGTATCTCGGCCGTCCGTAATCATGTGGATCACCGGTTCCACACCCGCAGCCACGGTCAGCGGCAAAATGCCCAGCAGATGGTCGATATGGGAGTGCACGCCGCCATCGGAGACCATGCCCACCAGATGTAGGCGTTTGGCGTCCCTGAGCATATCCTGCCAAGCCGGAATCCGTGCAAAACTGCCGTCCTCCAGACTATCGGAAATGCGCACCAGATCCTGCAGAAGAACCCGTCCCGAACCCAGGGTGAGGTGACCCACCTCCGAATTGCCGAATTGTCCGTCCGGCAGGCCCACCGCCCGCCCCGAAGCCTGCAGGGCGGTATGGGGAAAGCTGGCAAAGTAGTGATCGAGATGCGGCGTGTGCGCCAGTGCCCAGCCACTGAAAGCGCGATTAGGGTTGAGGCCGAAGCCGTCAAAAATCACCAGTAATACCGGGTTGACCTTCATTCCCCTCCGCTCCGCTTTTTTTCCACGTCGAGCACATGCAAGGTCGTCGCCAGCACCGTATCCGGATTCAGGCTCATGGACTGAATGCCGATTTGCACCAGAAACTCAGCCATTTCCGGATAGTCCGAAGGGGCTTGTCCGCAAAGCCCGGAGTGGATGCCGTTACGGGCACAGCCCTCCACCGCGAGGCGGATCATCTCCTTGACGCCGTCGTCCCGTTCATCATAGTCGTAAGCAACGATGGCCGAGTCGCGGTCGACGCCCAGGGTGAGCTGGGTCAGGTCATTGCTGCCAATGGAAAAACCGTCAAAGCGTTGGGCGAACTGATCGATCAGAATGATATTATTGGGAATTTCGCACATGGCATAGACCTGCAAGCCATTTTCGCCGCGGCGCAGGCCGAACTCCGCCATCTTCGCCAGCACGTCGTCCGCTTCCTTCACCCGGCGCACAAAGGGCAGCATGAGGATGACATTATCCAGCCCCATCTCTTCACGGACCCGCTTCATGGCCAGGCATTCCAGATGAAATCCCTCGGTATAGGCCGGATGCGCGTAGCGCGAGGCGCCGCGGAAGCCGAGCATCGGATTATCCTCCTCCGGCTCAAACCAGCGTCCTCCCAACAGTGCGGCATATTCGTTGGTTTTGAAGTCGGACATACGCACGACCACCGGCTTTGGATAAAACGCGGCCGCGATGGTGCCGATGCCTTCCGACAAGCGTTCCACAAAGAAATCGGCGGGTTGGGCGTAGCCCTGGGTCAGCGTGGCCAAGGCAGTGCGTTCATGGGCATCCTCGACCTTCTCCGGATGCAGCAGCGCCATGGGATGCGCCTTGATGGCGCTGTTGATGATGAACTCCATGCGTGCCAGGCCGATACCGTCATTGGGCAGCATGCACGTCTGAAAAGCGATTTCCGGATTGCCGAGATTGATCATGATCTGCGTCTGCGGGCGGGGCAGGGTGGCGAGATCGGTATGGCGGACCGTGAAGGGCAGGGCGCCGGCATAGACGCTGCCTACATCGCCACCGGCACAGGATACGGTCACGCTGTCACCATCCTTGAGCGTGGTGGTCGCAAGATCGGTGCCGACGACAGCGGGAATGCCCAGTTCCCGGGCGATGATGGCGGCATGGCAGGTGCGTCCGCCGCGATTGGTGATGATGGCCGCCGCCTCTTTCATGATGGGCTCCCAGTCCGGGGTGGTGATGTCCGCCACCAGAATCTCACCGGGTCTGAAGTCCGCCAGATGTTTCACATCCCGGATGATGCGCACCGGGCCGGATGCGATTTTGCCGCCGATGGCGCGCCCCTGTACCAGGGCAGGGCCCTGACCATCCAGGATGTACTCTTCCAGTACCTGCCCCTTTTTCTGCGACGCGACGGTCTCCGGCCGCGCCTGGACCATGTAAAGCTGCCCGTCGATGCCATCTTTTGCCCACTCCATGTCCATGGGCCGGCTTTCCTGCATCTTGCGGCTGTAATGCTGTTCGACCTTGATGGCGTAATCGGCGAGGGTCAGCACATCCGCGTCGCTGAGGCAGAATGTGTCCTGCTCACTGCGATGGGTGGCGATATTGCGGGTGCTGTGACGGGTATCTCCTTCCGTATAGATCATCTTGATTTTCTTGCTGCCCAATACCCGCCGCAGCACCGCCTTTTTACCGCGCAGAAACGCTGGCTTGAAGACGTAGAATTCGTCCGGGTCCACGGCGCCCTGCACCACGTTTTCACCCAGTCCCCAGGATGCGGTGATGAAGACCACATCACGGAAGCCCGTTTCGGTGTCCAGAGAAAACATCACCCCGCTGGTCGCTTTATCTGAACGCACCATTTTCATGATGCCGATGGACAGGGCGACCTTGAAGTGATCGAAGCCCTGATCGATCCGATAGTGAATGGCACGATCGGTAAACAGGCTCGCAAAGCAGCGGCGGCAGGCGTCCAGCAGGGCGGCTTCGCCGGAAATATTGAGGTAGGTATCCTGCTGACCAGCGAAACTGGCGGTGGGCAAGTCTTCGGCGGTGGCAGAAGAACGAACGGCTACGGACAGCGCTTCGCCATATTCCCTGCGCAGTTCGGCGTAGCCCGCGAGCACCTCCGCCTGCAGATCTGCCGGCAGCGGCGCGCCGTAGACAATTTCGCGTGCCCGCGCGCCGCGCCGCGCCAGGTCGGTGACGTTGGCCGGGTCCAAGCCGTCCAGCGCATCATGGAGCGCCGGCCAGGCGCCAGCCTGATCCAGCAGGTAACGATAGGCTTCGCTGGTGATGGCGAAACCATTGGGAACCTTCACCCCCTGGGGACTCAGTTCCCGGTACATTTCCCCCAAAGAGGCATTTTTACCGCCTACCAGAGGCACGTCTTCTATGCGGATATCGTTGAAAAACCGAATATAACGATCAGACATGACGCTCTCCTCCGCAGTAAAAACCGATCTCCGACTCCAGACTAAAGATAGTAGAGGGGGGGTGGTTCAGCAAGCGGGCGCGCTAGCGGACGGGTGTCAGCGGTTGGCGGAGGGCTTTGGAGACCGGGCGGTGGAGGGCGACTGACCCGCTGGCTCCGAAAATTTCCAGGATATCCGCAATTCCGGCAGCGGGCGGCCCAACAACTGCTCCAGGCGCTCTATTTCCGGGGTGTATATGGCCTGAAGAAAGCTGCGCGCTTCAGCATCCATGGGCGGCTTGCGCCCTTCGCGCAGGAAAACGTTGCGCCAGACGAATTCACCCCAGGTGCGCGGAAAAAGATGCTCGCCAATATACCGGCTGATGTGTCCGCTGGCCAGTTGCCGGGCCCAGTTTCCCCGCGGCAGGCGATGGACGTTATGGACGGTTTCCAGATCCATGTCGCGCAATGGTCCGCGGTCGATCTCCAGAAAATCGGCGATGTCCTCCAGCACGGCCAACGGGTTTTTCTTGAGGTCCTCGAGGAGACAGACATGCACCTGGCCGGCACCGAATTGCTGCTGGTAACGCATGATCTGTGCGGTATAGTGCCCCAACTCCACATAAAGCTGGGAGATCCCCCAGCCCTTGTCGGGGCGCGTCCAGTCGCGTTGTAACGCCTCCACGAAGGGTAAGTCGAGTACTCCTTCGTTGAAGTCCATGAGGTACTGGGCATGGGCCCGCTGCACTGGATCACGCAGGATGACGATGATCCGTGCAGCCGGTTGCACGGCGTGGATACGCGCCGGCGCTTCTTCGCACCAGAGATAGGAGGGACTGGCGTCGCCTATCCGCGGGAATCGCTCCGCGCCGCGATAAAGCTGCTGATACTGTTCGATATTGCCCACATATTGAATCCAATGCCTTTGTTCCGGAGACGGATGGGGCTGGGTAAAAAAGTGCGGTTCCTTCATCGCCGGCAAAAAAACCTGGGGATGTTGCCGCAGGTAGGCGTAAAGCGAAGTCGTGCCGCTTTTTACCGCACCGATGATATAGAAGTTGGGCCACACCGGTTGGGACATCTCGCGGTTCCTTACTGTTCTACGCTGTAAAAATCATGAAAGCCCATCTGCCTGAGTTCGGCGATGACCTGGACCGCAGCGACACCACCCGGCAGCGGACCAATCTGCACCTTGTAGTATTGCTGCCCGTTCACCAGTCCGGGCACGATGAGCACGCCGCGAATGCCGGCATGGAGCAGACGGTTGCGTTCACGGGTGGCATTGTTGACCCGGCTGAACGCCCCGGTTTGCAGAAAGGTTTGGGGTGGCGCCGGTATTTCCGGGGCCATGGGCAATGCTGCCGCTGTAACCGTGCCCCTGGATGCGCCTGCCGGAGGCGCGGCTACCGGTGCCAGAGCCACGATCTCCACTGGGGCGATGCCTTGCCCCGCCATCCCCAGGGCGTTGGCCGCTCCGTAGGAGAGATCCATCGCGCGGCCATCCACAAAGGGGCCGCGATCATTGACCAGCACGATAACACTTCGGCCGTTGCTGAGGTTGGTGACCCGGGCGCAGGTCGGCAGCGGCAGATCCCGGCTGGCGGCACTGAAGGCGCGTGGCCGGAAAGGGGTGCCCATAGCGGTGGTGGAGCCGGACTCCCAGCCATACCAGGAGGCCATGCCGCGCACGGCGTACCCGGCGGAGCTGTTCAGCGGCGCATAGATACGGCCGTGAACCTGATAAGGACGGTTATAAGCGGCGTGCAGATCAGGAGCGGGGGTGGCGCAGGCCGCAGAGGCGGACGGCGACGTATTGTTGGCAGTGGGTGATGTCGAGACTCCTGCACAGCCGCTCAGTGCCAGCATCCACAATCCCAGCATGGTATAGAAGACAGTACGGCGTGCGCCACTAACGGTCATTCGCGGCCTCCAGCAGATACACCATGATCTCCGTATAGATCTGCGCCAGATGTTCCAGATCGGCGACGGCGACGCATTCGTTGATCTTGTGGATGGTGGCATTGACGGGTCCGAGTTCTACGACTTGCCCACCCAACTGGGCGATGAAGCGCCCGTCCGAGGTACCGCCGCCGGTGGACAGTTGGGCCACGCGCCGTGCTACGGCTTGTAAGGCCTTTTGGGTAGCAGCTACCAAGGCACCCGGTGCCGTAAAGAAAGGCGGACCGGACAATTGCCAGTCGATGGCGTAGCGCATGGCGGCGGCGTCAAGGATTTTGTGGACCCCTGCCTGCAAAGATTCCGGCGTGGACTCCGTGGAAAAACGGAAATTAAAATCCGCCTGCAACTGGCCGGGGATGACGTTGTTGGCCCCGGTACCCGCGTGGATATTGGAGAATTGCAGGCGGGTAGGCGGGAAAAAATCATTCCCCGCATCCCAGGAGTGATCCACGAGATCCGCGAGTGGGCGGAAGGCGCGGTGGATGGGATTATCGGCCTTGTCAGGGTAGGCCACATGGCCCTGTATGCCGTGTACCGTCAGGCGCCCGTTCAGCGAACCGCGCCGGCCATTTTTGATGACGTCCCCCAGTACCTTTTCGGAGGAGGGCTCGCCGACCACGCACCAGTCGATGGTCTCCCCATGCTCCCGCAGCCAGTCCACCACATGGCGGGTGCCGTGGGTGGCGATGCCTTCTTCATCGGAAGTGATCAGAAAGGCCAGACGACCGGAATGCGCCGGATGCAGGGCGACAAAACGCTCTGCGGCGACCACCATGGCGGCGAGACTGCCCTTCATGTCGGCAGCACCACGCCCATAGAGCATGCCGTCGCGGATGACCGGCTGAAAGGGGTCGTTTTGCCATTCCGCGAGCGGGCCGCTGGGGACAACATCCGTGTGCCCCGCAAAACAAAGTCGTGGACCGGCGCCACCCCGTTCCGCCCAGAAATTCTCCACCCCGTTGGCAGGCAGACGCGTCACCCGAAAACCCACAGCCTTCAGCCGGGCGATCATCAGATCCTGACAGCCTGCATCCTCAGGGGTCACCGAAGGGCGGGAAATCAGGTCTTCAGCCAGTTCCAGTACGGCGCTCTTGCCCACGGGGCGCTCCCTCAGATATCGCGGAGAATGGCGTTGATGCCCACTTTGCCAAGAGTCTTGGCATCCACCTGCTTGACGATGACCGCGCAGTAGAGGCTATAGCTGCCGTCCTTGGAGGGCAGGCTGCCGGACACCACCACCGAACCGGCGGGCACCCGTCCGTAGGTGATTTCACCGCTTGCGCGATCATAAATGCGCGTGCTGGAGCCGATGAAGACGCCCATGGAGATGACCGAGCCCTCTTCAACGATCACGCCTTCCACCACTTCCGAGCGGGCACCGATGAAACAGTTGTCCTCGATGATGGTGGGGTTGGCCTGTAAGGGCTCCAGCACGCCACCGATGCCGACACCGCCGGACAGATGCACATGTTTGCCGATCTGGGCGCAGGAGCCGACCGTCGCCCAGGTGTCCACCATGGTACCCTCATCCACATAGGCGCCGATATTGACAAAAGACGGCATCAGCACGCAGTTGCGACCGATAAAGGCCCCGCGCCGCGCCGTGGCCGGCGGCACCACCCGAAAACCGCCGGTGCGGAAATCGTTGCTGTTATAATCGGCAAACTTGCCCGGCACCTTGTCGTAAAAATTGGTCTCGCCCCCCGGAATCCGGGCATTATCCTGCAAACGGAAGGAGAGCAGCACCGCCTTCTTGATCCACTGATGGGTGATCCATTGGCCATCACGCTTTTCGGCGACCCGCAGGACGCCCTTGTCCAGTCCTTCGATGGTCTGATGCACGGCTTCCCGAAGCTCTGCGGGGGCCTGCTTGGGGGAAATCTCCGCACGATTTTCCCACGCGGCGTCGATTATGGTGGCAAGATTCTGGCTCACACGAACTCCTTGATTAATGGTTTAGTTGTTAATAGTGGAAAGGGGATGCTGTTCCATAAAGCGACGTATGCGCTGCAGACCCTCGACGCAATCTTCCAGGCTGCCGACCAGCGCGATGCGGACCCTATCCTGGCCGGGGTGGACGCCGTGGGCATTTCTTGCGAGATAAGCGCCAGGCAGGCAGCGCACATGTTCTGCTCCATAGAGGGCGCGCACGAAGGCTTCGCCATCGCCGACCCGCGGCCAGAGATAAAAGCCGCCGGCGGGTGTCTCGATGGGTAATAGCGCACCGAGAACGTCATGGGCGGCCGCGAATTTGCGGGCATAATCGGCGCGAGTAAGCTGCACGTGCTGCTCGTCCTGCCAGGCGGCGACGGCTGCGGCCTGGATGAAGGGTGGGGTGGCCGCACCCAGATAGGTGCGGTAACGAACAAAGGCCTTGAGAATATCGGCGTCACCCGCCACAAAGCCGCTGCGCGCACCGGGAATGCTGGAGCGCTTGGAGAGACTGTGAAAAGCCAGTACCTGCGCCAGGCTGCCCGTCGCTGCCGCCGCTTCCAGAATACCGGCGGGTGCCTGTCCTTCAGGATACAGTTCGCTATAGCACTCATCGGCGGCGAGCACGAAGCGATGTTGCCGGGCTTTGCGGATCAGCCAGCCCAGGGTTTCCAGTGACAGGGTCGCCCCCGTGGGATTATGGGGCGAGTTGATGTAGAGCAACGCGCAACGTGCCCAGACCGATTCCTCTATCGCGAGAAAGTTCGGCTGCCCGCTGGCATCGCAGTTCAGATAATAGGGTTCCGCCCCCGCCAGTAGGGCGGCTCCTTCATAGATCTGATAGAAGGGATTGGGTAACAGGACCAGGGGTTTGGAGGCCTGACAAGGCGGCAGCACCGCCTGTGCGATACTGAACAGGGCCTCGCGGCTGCCGTTGGCGGAGATGATGTGCCGCTCCGGATCCAGAAAACCAATGGGCAAGGCAAAGCGCCGGGTTGACCAATCCGCGATGGCCCGGCGTAAACGCAGGTCGCCCAGCACCTTGGGATACTCGGCGAGACCATGCAGGTGCTCGATGATCGCCTCACTGACTATGGCTGGCGCCGGGTGGCGTGGTTCACCGATGGAGAAGTCGATGGGCTCCTTTGCTGGCGGTGTTGTTCCTGTCAGCAGCGTGCGCAAGCGCTCGAAAGGATAGGCCTGCAAGGTCTCCAGCAGGGGATTCATGGAATCTGTCGTCATAGAATGCGATTCTGGGGCAAGGACGGCGGTGATGACAAGCCCCAAACTTTCCCGGGGCGACCGCCGGATTCCGCATGACGCTAAGGGGCTGGGATTTTGCCGGGTTATGCAGGACAATGCGGCAGGATTGAAATAACCTTTTTCCAGATGGGACCACCGATATTCACCAGCACCGCCAGCCAGCCTTTGCGCTCCGCCAGAGCCTTCCCGCCATTGCCCTGCTGCTGGGTTCCAGCCTGTGGGGCGTGCTCTGGTGGCCGCTCCGCTATTTTCATGGAGCGGGCCTGCATGGCGCGTGGCTGATTTTTATCGTTTACCTATTGCTGGCGCTTCCAGCCGGATTGTGGTCCTGGCGCCGTCGTCATGAGCTGCAGCAGCACGGACGCACTCTGGTCGGGCTGCTCCTGCTTGGTGGCTGGACCAATGTGGCCTTCATGCTGGCGCTGGTGCATGGCGAGGTCATCCGTATTTTGCTGCTCTTTTATCTTTCACCGGTTTGGGCCATTTTTTCCGCACGGATTTTTTTGAAGGAGGCGATCGGCTGGCGCGGCGTCCTTGCGGCGCTGCTGGCGGTAGGCGGATCGGCTCTGGTGGTCAGCAATGGCCGGGGGGTTTCTTTTGCGGACCTCGATATGAATGACTTGCTTGCCATATCTTCGGGCCTCGCCTTCGCCCTGAGCAATGTCATTCTGCGTGCGGACACGGCACTCGGCGATGTGCATCGTGCCACTGCAGTATGGTGGGGCTGTGTGCTGCTTGCCTTGCCTTTTGCGCTTTTTCAGCCGTTACCGGCCCTGTCCCTGCCGGACTATGGTTCTCTGCTGGCCTTTTCCTGGCTGTGGATTGCCGGGGCGACGGTGGCGGTGCAATTCGGTGTCGCGCGGATGCCGGTGAGCGTTTCCGCGGTGATCATGCCTTTTGAGGTCGTCGTAGGTGCACTATCGGCCTGGTGGCTGGCCGGGGAAGCACCGACGCTCCTCGAATCGTTCGGGGGTACCCTGATACTGACTGCGGCGCTTCTGCAGATTACCCGCAGCCAGGGGCATCCGGTTTTACTCGGGGGCGTCGAAATGGAGAAGGGCGAACTCTAGCTGTTCACTGCGCTGGATGATTTGATCGGCGCCCCAGTGCTGCGGGTCATTACCGGCCTCGAAGTAGCCCCAGGCCGCTGCCCAGCAGCGGGTTCCCGCGCCCCTGCCTGCTGCCATGTCGCGCGGATCGTCGCCGATCATGAGGCTGCGGGCCGCGCTGGCCCCCATCTCGGCGAGGGCGCGGGTGACCGGTAGCGGATCAGGCTTGGCGTGCGTCGTTGTATCGCCGCTGACGATGGCGGCGGGGGCAACGGGCAGTTTGAGCGCGCTCAGCAAAGGCAGGGTCAGAAACCCCGGTTTATTGGTCACGACACCCCATGCCATGCCGCGCTCCGACAGGGTCATCAGTGCTTTTGCCATACCCGGGAAAAGGGTGCTTCGTTCGCAGATATGGGCGGCATAAATCTCCAGAAACTCCGCTCGCAGGGACGCAAAATCCGGGTCCTCCGGCTGCACCTGAAAAGCCACCCGCAAAAGGCCGCGGGCGCCCTGGGAAGCGACCGGGCGGAGCATTTCCAGGGGCATGGCCGGCAACCCGCGTTCGATACGCATCCGATTGGCTGTGGCTCCGAGATCGGGAGCCGTATCCACCAGGGTGCCATCGAGATCGAAAAGTACGGCCGCCTGTTCAGACATCCGGGACTGCTTTGCGCGCCTGACTCAGGTAGTTGACGCTGACATCATCGCTCAGACGCGCGCGGTGGCGGATCGGATCAAAGTGCATGCCCTTGAGGGCCATGGTCTGCAGATGACTTTGGCGGGTCATGGCCAGTAACTCGCTGGGCCGGATGAACTTCCGATAGTCGTGGGTTCCGCGCGGGAGCAGCCCAAGCAGGTATTCGGCACCGACTATGGCCATCAGATAGCTTTGGGGGCCGCGATTGAGCGTGGCAAAAAAGGCATCTCCGCCGGGACGCAGCATGCGGGCGCAGGCATCCACGACGGCGGCAGGATCCGGCACATGCTCCAGCATTTCCATGCAGGTCACCACGTCGTAATACTCCGGTTTTTCCGTGGCCAGATCTTCGACGGCGATCTGCCGGTAGTCGATGTGGAGATGGTTGGCTTCCGCATGGGCGCGCGCCATGTCCAGGCCGTCCCCAGCAAGATCGATCCCGGTAACCTCCGCCCCCTGACGCGCCATGGCTTCGGCGAGGAGCCCGCCCCCGGTACCCACGTCCAGCACCTTTTTGGCCGCCAGCCCGCCACAGCCTCTGGCGATAAAATCCAGGCGCAACGGGTTGATTTCATGCAGAGTACGAAATGGCCCATCGGTATCCCACCACTGACCGGAGAGGGCGTCGAATTTGTTGACTTCAGCCTGATCACTATTCATCTGTCACTATCCTTTTCACGAATGCGCTCTACCCAGCCCCGGACGCGTGCGAACAGTTCCTGCGTGTCCCAATCCACGGCTCGGCCTTCGACGACACGCGGATTACCGTTTACCCAGACATGGCTGACCTGATCGCGGCCCGCACAATACACCACCTGCGAGACCGGGTCGTACACTGGATAAGTCGCCGGGTGATCCAGGTCAATGGCGATGCAGTCGGCGGCTTTGCCAGGTTCCAGACTGCCCGTTTCCCCGCCCCAGCCGATGGCTTCCGCGCCCCCCAGGGTTGCAGCCTCCAATGCCTCCCAGGCGGGGAAAGCGGTGGGGTCCCCGCTCACGCCTTTCGCCAACAAGGCTGCGGTGCGCAATTCACCCAGCATGTCGAGGTCGTTGTTGCTGGCCGCGCCATCGGTGCCGATCGCCAACGGGGTGCCCTGTTTGCGCAGGGTGGCCACCGGTGCCATTCCCGAGGCCAGCTTCAGATTGGATTCGGGGCAGTGGGCTATCCGCAGGCCGCTATTCCGGCTGATCGCCAGGTCCTCTTCATTCAACTGGGTCATGTGAACGGCAAGAAAGTGCTGATTCAATAGCCCCAGTCGGGCCAGCCGCGCCAGCGGTCGCATGCCGTCTCGGGCGATGGCCTCATCGATTTCATGCGCTGTCTCGTGGACGTGCATATGCAGGGGCAGTTTTTCGCTGGCGGCCAGATCGCGCGCGCCGCAGAGCCCCGCATCGCCCACCGTGTACGGCGCGTGCGGCGCAATGCTCTGGTGGATGAGCGGCATCCGGCGCAGGCGCGGCAACAAGTCTGCGGCCAATTGCAGACAGGCGTCGGCGTTCGCCGCGTAAGCCGTGGGGAAGTCGATGACGACATGTCCGATGGTGGCCCGCATGCCCATGCGCTGGGCGACTTCCGCCGCGGCTTTCGGGAAGAAATACATGTCATTGAAGGTGGTGGTGCCGCCGCGCAGCATCTCTGCGACAGCCAGTTCGGTGCCTATGGCCACAAATTCGGGGCTGACAAAACGACCTTCCACAGGCCAGATATGTGCGTTCAGCCACGTCATCAGCGGAAGGTCATCCGCGAGTCCGCGCATCAGGGTCATGGCCGCATGAGTATGGGCATTGACCAGTCCGGGCATCAGGACATGTTGGTCGAGGTGAGTCGTGCTGGCCGCGGTGTAGCGCGTGAGTATGTCTGCGGCGGGACCGATGGCGATGATACGCCCATCCTGCACCGCCAGCGCGTGATCGTGAAGCACGATGCACGGGCGAACCGGTACTACCCAACGCGCGCGAATGACCTGATCAACCGACTGCATTCCCGATTTCTCCAAACCCACACCGGACCTCTGCCTACTGGAAACGGAAGGCATTATATTAGCACAGGGGTGGCCCCGGATCAGCCGTTGATAATCCGCCTGATCGCCTCGGCATAGGCCCATACCGTTGCCGAGTAATAGGTATTCGGGTTGTAGCCCATGATGGCGTAGAAATTCGGGTAGGCGATGAACAGGGTCGGACCATGCTCAGTCTGCAGACGCAGCAGGCCTACGGGCGTGGATCCCGGCAGTCCGGAAGGCAGCTCCGGACGGATGTCGGCGGCGCGTAGTTGCGCCAGCGGATGCCTGCCTTGCAGAAATGGCGCTACATTCGTTCCCCGATTGCCGGATACTTGGCTCAGCACCGGCTGCCCCGGCTGCCAGCCGTGGCCACGGAAGAAGTTGGCAGTGGAAGCGAGGACGTCGGCCGGTGAACGCCACAGGTTGGGCATCGGCCCGCCGGGAGGATCATTCCAGGTGACCCCGTAGCGCAGGTAACTGCTGGCGAGAAACTGGGACATGCCCATGGCACCCGCCGGTGAACCCTGGAGTGTCCCCGGAGGGACGCCCAACCGCTGCGCGAGCTTCAGAGTTTCCGCGGTTTGATGCAGAAAAAACCGGCGCCGCCCCGGTAATGCCAATGCCAGGCTCAAATTGCTGTTGAGCACGGAAAAATTGCCCAAAAAAGTCCCGAAACCGGTTTCGATATTCAGGATACCCATCAGAATCGGTCCGGGGACCCCGTATTTTTGACTGACGGCTTGCAGTAATGCGGCGTGACCGCGCCAGAACTGTACTCCCCGGTCCAGACGGTCCTGCTGCACAAAACGATCCCGATAACGCCACCATGGATAAGGTATCGCGGGAGCGGCAGAAGGAGGTGAGGGCGTCATTATTTCCACTGCGCGGGCATTGAAACGGGCGTTTTGCAGGGCAGAAATCACATAGCCGGCGGGCAGGCCATCCCGCTCCTGCAGGTGGCAGGCGATTTCCTGCATGCGTTGCTGATAGCGGAGCGGGAAATTCTGGAATGCCACATTGCTGACACAGGTGCTGCCGGCCTTCTGGGCGGGCGTGGCGCTGGGCTGCTCGGGCACGGGTGCCGCAGGCAGCGGCAGCGGGGCTGGTGCCATGACTGCTGGTGCAGCCGGTGGATTCACCGGGCCGACGTTGGTCGCGCAGGCCGACGAGGCTGCGGCTATACAGGTCGCCAGTATCGTCATCGGAAGTAAAGCCCATTTTTTATGCATGATATTTTCACCAACGAAGATTCCGGAAATATTCGATGGCAATCGCCGGGTCAAGGGGCCCGCATCGCCAACAGTTCAGGGGGCATGGGACGCCGCACACCATCCAGACGCTCCGCCCAGTAAGGAATTCGCAAGCTTTGTACCGCCACCCCCTGACGGGGGTTCAGAGCGCTGACGAACTGATCTCCGCCGATATAGATGCCGACGTGGGAAAAGGGTTGGCCCATGGTGTTGAAAAATACCAGATCACCTGGACGAATGCGCCTGGGGTTTACCGCAGGCAGGGCGGCAGCCTGGGAAAAAGAGGTTCGGGGAATGTCAATGCCGGCGCGGCGCAATACATACTGAATGAATCCGCTGCAATCGAACCCCGTCCGAGGACTGTCTCCACCCCATTGATAAGGTTTGCCAATTTCTGCGATCGTATGCACGAGCACGGCATCGAGTATGGTGGTTTCCGCGCGATTGTGGTAAGCGGATGATGCGTTATCGGAAGATCGGTCTGCGGGCGGCGGCGTCATGGTGGCACAGCCGCTGAGGGTCATGGTCAGCAACAGCAGAAGTCCGCCCCCACGCTTCACGGAGCCCCCAGGTGACATAACGCGTTGCTTTCGCATCGTCCTCTTCCCCCTTCTTTTCTCTATGAAAAGTAGATAGCCCAAATGTGCCAGTTTGGCAAGGGGAAGTTCCGATTCTGCAGTGGTTCTTGACGCACGTTGCACAGAAGACTAGGATACGCGCACTTTTCCCCGGTAGCTCAGTCGGTAGAGCGGGTGACTGTTAATCACTAGGTCGGCAGTTCGAGCCTGTCCCGGGGAGCCAAGTAAAAACAAATGGTTGCGACGAAAAATCGCAACCCTTTTTGTTTCCTCCGGGAACATTCCTGGAACATTCAGATTATTTTGAGGGCAGCGGACTCCCTGCGAAGCTCCGGGCGAAGTCGGAATGTCCCCTTGTGCCGGTCAACGACTCCGCCCAAAAGGGGGAGCTTAGTGGGGTTGGGCTGAAGCGGCGAAGCTGCGGATGGGGTGCCTTGTAATTCCGAAGCAGGGCACAGGCAGCGTATCCGGCGGAAAGCATCCGCCAAGCGCACGGGTATGCCCGGGAGTGGGGCGCTCGCGGGTAGTGCCCCCGGCGTTCCGTTTACAGGGGCCGCTGCCTGTGCGGTGGTTCCACCGGGTGCAGGGCGGGGACTTCGTGCCTTCAACCCAGGCGGGAAATGCTGCCCGGGTCCAGGTGCAGATGCTCCCCAAAACGCAGCCCCAGCCCCAGCCCGAGCAACGGGTGGCCAGCGCCCGCAAAATATCGCCTGGGCAAAGCACAGCACATGCCTGTGGCTCTTTTCGTCCCATTCCCGGAGCAGTTCATCGCAACGCGCGCTGACGGCTTCCGGGCTTTCGCCACCTGGGGCGCCACACCGGAAAACGCTCCATGTCGGAATTCTTCGGCGAATCTCCGCCGTCGTCAGCCCCTCATAGCGGCCATAGCCCCACTCACCGAGTCCGGGGCTCAGTTCAGGAACGGCGTAACCCGCAAGAAGGGCGGTGCGGAGGGCGCGCAGCATCGGGCTGGAATAAACCCCGTCGAAAGGACCCATCTCCATAAGGGGGTTCGGAGCGCCTGCGCGTCTTTTCGCCCCTCCGCCGTCAACTCCACGTCGGTTACGGACGTGTGCCTGCCGCTACTCGCCCACTCGGTCATGCCGTGCCGCACCAGGGTGATGGATTCCAGGTTCATGCGCACCTCCTCGATTCCGCGCAGAATGCTGGATGTGGCGGTTTCGTACAAGGTGCTCCGTCTTGAGCGCTGCCCACGAATACTCCTCGCACCCACCACCGGGTATCCAGAAGAACTCCGGAGGCGAGGACCATAATCCCCGGCCAGAATCCAAGCCCCATTCTCGTGTATGCGGTGACTACCGCGGGCGTCGCGGCGGTAGCGTGTAGCGCCCGCAGCCCTTGCTGTGCCGCCATCAACGTGAGCGCGGCCACGAGCACCCACGCGGTGAGACTATGCCGGCGGCCGTTCAGAAGAAACAGGGACAGCCCGGCAGTCACGCTAAACAGGAAGCTGAGGAAAAATGACCAGAAAATCATGGTTACAACATTTCTGCAATCTTTGCGGCTGGGGAATCCTCACTGCGTCTTTTCCCGCGCGTATTGAGCCAAAGCGCCATCCGGGGTTTTCGCCTCGACGGTGGCGACGCTCACGTATCCCCGATTTCGGAGATTGGATTCACGCCAGCCGTTGCCATAGGCGCCGACGATGATTCCCAACACCAGCCCCACCAAGGCGAAACCCAGGTTCGCTGCCGAGGCGGGAGGCTGTCCGTGGGTGATGGACATCTGAAAAAGCCCTCGCACGATGTCGATGGCTAGAAAGAGCAGCGCCCATCCCCACATTTTCTTTACCAGCATCCAAAAGAAACCGAAAAAGAATCCCGGCCAGGAGACGCCCACCTTAACCGCTTCCAGTCCGCGCGTGGGATGTTCGAACACGTGATATGTTTTCATGCGGGGATTCCTTATGGTGGGGCGGCTTCAGGAACAAGTTAGCCCATCGCCCCGTATTTGCAAGGCCGGAGCTTCCCCAGGCCTTCAGGCATGGTCCGCTACTGGAATGTTTTGGAAAAGCCGTCGCTTCGCTTATAGTTTCAGCAATTGCTCTGGCCTGGTGTCTGTACATTCCGCTTCGGGATGGGCTCCAGTTTGTGTTAAATGGGGTTTTCCGTGTCGGCTTGGCCGACAACCCGGAGGTTATACGGAGTTTGGGGAATGGTAACGATTACCGCAATGAAAATAGGGCTATTTTCCGCAACTCTGTTTGTTCTTCTCATTGTTTTCGTCTTTTTTGGTTATCATCTCGGCCGACGACAGAGAAGACGGCGCGCCGGCGCCCAGGGCGACAACGATAATGGCGGGGGCAGCCATGTCGGCGGAACCGTATTTACCCTGATTGGGCTGCTTTTGGGATTTACGCTTTCCGCTGCCGCCACAGGCTTCCAGCAGCGGCAGGTCCTGATTGCTCAAGAAGCCAACGCCATTGGCACCGCCTATCTGCGCCTGGACCTGCTGCCCAAGCCTGACCAAGCGCCGTTGCGGTCCTTATTCCGGGAGTATTTACAGGCACGGCTGGATACCTATAAGGCCGCCGTGGGGTCCCCAGCCGCACATACGGCTTATCTGCGGAGCCTCAAACTGCAGGCCGCCCTTTGGCAACAGGGCACTACCGCCGCCCTTACCACGAATAACACGGCCATCATCAGTCTGACGGCATCGGCGCTCAATGCGACATTCGACATCACCACAACGCGACTGGTCGCCGCGCGTACCCACCCGCCCCTGGTCCTTTTTATCCTGTTATTCGGCGTGGCGCTGATGGCCGCCCTACTTGTGGGCTACGGCATGGCCTCCAGCCCCAGGATATCCTGGCTGCAGACCATTCTCTTTGCTGCGGCGCTCTCCATCACCCTGTTTACCATCATAGATATGGAATATCCACGGCTGGGTTTTGTTCGTGTGGATTTGGCGGATAGGGTCCTCATGGATACTCTGCAGGGGATGCGGCAATGAACGGGTCCCCTTTGCAAGCGGGCGTGACACGAGGGCACCGCTTCAAACCGCTCGTGGCCACATCCGCAGCTCTCGGCTGGATGGCCCTCGCGCTGCAGTTCGCCCTGTCCCTGCAATTGTCCATCGCGCACGGTAAGGGCGTGCTTGGCGGGCTGGTCATCTATTTCAGCTTCTTCACCATCCTGACGAACTTGCTGGTGGCGTTGGCGCTGACCGCCTCTCTGTTGCCGGTACGGTCCGGCGTTATCGAATTCTTGACGCGGCCGGGGGTGAATACAGGTATTGCGGCAAGCATCGCCCTGGTGGGTATCGCCTACGCCCTGCTTCTGCAACATCTATGGCATCCGGAAGGGCTCCAACTCGTGGCCGATATGCTGCTCCATTATGTCATGCCGTCGCTCTTCCTGGTCTACTGGTGGGTTGCCGTCCCGAGAGGGGATGTGCGCTGGACGAGTGTTTTCGCCTGGATGCTCTACCCGGTCCTCTATTTTTTGTACGCCATGACGCGCGGCGCCCTGTCCGGTGTTTACCCCTATCCATTCATCAATGCGGCGGAACTGGGCTACGAGCAAGCCCTGGCGAACGCTTTTGGGGTTTTGGCAGGTTTTATCGTGCTCGCGCTGCTTCTGGTTGTCATGGGGCGCTTCAAGGGACGTGCTGCATCCAGTCTTGCGGTGCGGAAGCCCCTTCCTTCCCTCGTCCCGGAACGGCGGTCGCGGACTGATGGCGAGAGTGATGTCCAGTGACACGGCATAACTGGCCCATAAACGTCCGCTCCGCTAGACTCGGGCCGAGCATTGCCGCCGAAAACGAGAAGAAATAACCGTGAACCAGCAAAACATCTCCGCACTCATCTGGGCCGTGGCCGACTTGCTCCGGGGCGACTTCAAGCAATCCGAATATGGGCGGGTGATTCTGCCCTTCACCGTCCTGCGGCGACTGGATTGCGTGCTCGCCCCCACGCGGGCGGCGGCCCTCGCCGAATACCGCGCAAAATCCGCAGCCAAGCTGCCCTTCGTGGAATTCGTCCGGCGTGCGGCCGGGCAGTCCTTTTTCAATCTCTTCCCCCAGGACCTGCCGGGACTACTGGGTGACGCCGACAATCTGCGCAATAACCTGCAAGCCTATGTGCGGGCCTTTTCCACGGACGTGCAAGACATCTTCACCCGCTTCGATTTTCCCGCCACCATCGAGCGGCTGCACAAGGCGGGGCTGCTGTATCTCGTCACCGAGAAATTCACCAGCCTCAACCTGCATCCCGACGCCCTCAGCAATTACCAGATGGGCCTGCTGTTCGAGGAACTCCTGCGGCGTTTCGCGGAGATGTCCAACGAAACGGCCGGAGAGCACTTTACGCCGCGGGAAGTCATTCACCTGATGGTGGAACTCCTGTTTACGGAAGATGACGCGGCGCTGGCCCGGGGTGGCATCGTCCGCACCTTGTACGACCCGGCGGCAGGCACCGGCGGGATGCTTTCGGTGGCGGCGGAGCATCTGCACAGTCTCAATCCCGACGCCCGCCTGACCATGTTCGGCCAGGAACTCAATGACGAATCCTACGCCACCTGCAAAGCGGATATGCTCATTCGCGGCCAGGATGTGGCCAATATCGTTCCGGGGAACACCCTGTCCGACGACGGCCATCGCGGCAAGCACTTCGATTACATGCTGTCCAACCCGCCCTTCGGCGTCGAGTGGAAGAAAGTCGAGGCCACTGTCCGCGAAGAACACGAGGACATGGGCTACCGGGGACGCTTCGGCCCCGGACTGCCGCGCATCTCCGATGGCTCCCTGCTGTTTCTCCTGCACCTGCTATCCAAAATGCGCCCAGAGAAGGAGGGCGGCAGCCGTATCGGCATCGTCCTCAACGGCTCGCCGCTGTTCACCGGCAGCGCCGGCAGCGGGGAGTCGGAGATTCGCCGCTACGTGCTGGAACAGGATTATGTGGAAGCCATCGTGGCGTTACCCACGGATATGTTCTTCAACACCGGTATCGCCACTTATGTGTGGATACTCACCAACCGCAAGCCGGAGGAGAAACGCGGGAAAGTACAACTCAATCGACGGTTCCGGTTTCTGGCGCAAGATGCGCAAGAGTCTGGGCTCCAAGCGCCGGGAACTCGCCCCGGAACACATCAAGGCGATTTCGCAAATGCTGGGCGTCGGGGAGGCACTGGACCAGGCGGTACTCCTCGATGCCGAGGGCAAGGAGCGCACGCGGGTGGTGCTGTTCGAGGGCACTCCGGTACCGGAACCCGTAGACGGGGGTACCGTGAAAGTCCGTCCCGTCTCCAGGATATTTCGCATGACGGACTTCGGTTATCGCACCGTCACCGTGGAAAGGCCCCTGCGGCTGCGATTCCAGATGACTCCGGAACGTCTGCAGGAATACGAAGGAAAACTGCGGGAGAAACTGGACGGGAATGGGCGTGGACCGAGACGGGTCCGCAGCGTCGAGGCCCAGGCACAGGCCCTCCGTGAGATGGATGGGTTACTGGATGACGCCGAAGCCGTGTTCCAGGCGTTTGGAGACACCCCTGATGACAACTGGAACACCCTGTGGCCGCGCATCGAGGGGATTCTGGAAGCCCGAGGCAGCCGCTATACCCCGGCAAGCCGCAAGGCGTTCCGGGACGCGTTCACGGAATCCTGCCCGGATGCGGCACCCGTGGAAAGCGGGAAGCGTAACGGCCCGAAGTATGAGCCGGATTCCGGGCTGCGGGACACGGAGAACGTGCCCCTGGGCGAGGACGTGTACGCGTATTTCCAGCGGGAAGTCCTGCCCCATGTCCCGGATGCGTGGATTGACGAATCCAAACGGGACGCAAAGGACGGCAAAGTGGGCGTAGTCGGGTATGAGATACCCTTCAACCGGCATTTCTACGTGTTCGAGCCGCCCCGGAGTCTGGCGGAGATTGATGCGGATTTGAAGGCGTGCACCGGGCGGATACTCCGAATGCTGGGGGAGATGTCGGCATAAACGATGAGGGCAACTTGCCGCCACCCAGCAAAATGGTAAGCTGGTTTCATGGATGGCGTTGGCTAGTACCCCACGAGCAAGGAGGCATCATGAAAACCACCCTGGACTTACCGGATGAACTCATTCGCGAAGCGAAATTGCGGGCCGTCCTGCAAGGGCGCACGCTGCGCGATTTGGTGGCCGAGTACCTGCGACAGGGGATGGGAATGGCGGCGCCGAAACTGCCGACGTCACCCCCACGGGGTTCCGTGGTGGAGCTGGATGAGGGCGGTTTACCGTTCATCCGCGGACATGCCGACGCACCGGCGCTCCATATGAGCCTTGCTGAGTTGATTGCACTGGAACAAACCGCTCAAGCTGAGGAGGATGCGCGTCGTGCCGGGTTCCCTGTTTGATACCAGCGTGTGGCTGGCGGTGGTATTCACCCGACATCCTTTCCACGAAAGCGCTCGGAAAGCGCTGCAGGAGGCGACGGCATCCTACCCTGCCGTATTTTGTCGGGCAACCCAGCAAAGTTTTCTGCGGCTGGCTTCTACGCCGACGCTGTTCAAAGCCTATGGAGTAGACAGCATGAGCAACAGGGATGCTTTAGTCGCGTTGGATGCCCTGCAGTCTTCTCCGCGTGTTTGCGTTCGCGAAGAGGCTCCTGACGTTTTCTCCCTCTGGCGGATACTGGCCACCCGCGACACCGCCTCTCCCAAGGTGTGGATGGACGCCTATCTTGCCGCCTTCGCACTGGCCGGAGGGTTACGCCTCGCCACTCTGGACGGTGATTTCAAGAACTTCACCGCACACGGCCTGGATTGGGTTTTGGTGAACGCGTGAGGCTACGGTTACGGGTCCTCGACAGATGGAAAGACGTAACCAAGGGCAGCAAGGTGGGCATCATGGGGTGTGAGATATCGGGTATCCGGCCTTTCTACGTGTTCGAGCCGCCCGGGAGTCTGGCGGAGGTGGCGATATGACATATCCACGTTATCCAAAATACAGGGAATCGGGTGTCGAGTGGTTGGGGGATGTGCCTGAGGGGTGGGGAGTAGTCAGAACAAGGTGGCTGTTTTCCATAAAGAAGAATATCTCTGGAGAGTTGGGTTATGACATTCTATCTGTAACGCAACAAGGAATTCGAATAAAAGACATTGAAGGAAATAATGGTCAGTTTTCTATGGATTACGCTAAATACCAGATAGTTGACGTTGGTGATTTTGTAATGAATCATATGGATTTATTGACAGGATACGTCGATATATCCAAATTTCTCGGGGTTACGAGCCCAGACTACAGAGTATTTACGATAAGAAAGCCAACAGACTGTCACTATAAGTATTTCCTATATGTATTTCAAATGGGTTACAAAAATAAGATTTTCTATGCGTTTGGTCAGGGCAGTTCTCATTTAGGAAGGTGGAGGCTTCCCGCGGAGCAATTTAATAATCTTTCCTTGCCATTTCCTCCTCTCTCTGAACAAAAAACTATCGCCGCATTCCTCGATGCCGAAACCGCCCGCATAGATACCCTCATTACTGAATACGAAACCCTCATCGACTTGCTGAAAGAGAAACGGCAGGCCCTCATCAGCCAAGCGGTGACGAAGGGGCTGAACCCAGATGCTCCGATGAAGGATTCCGGGGTGGAGTGGCTGGGGGATGTACCGGAGCATTGGAGCGTGAGGCAGCTTCGCTTTATCGCAAATCTGAATCCATCCAAAAGCGAATGCTCAAACATTGGTGAAGATGAGGAGGTCTCATTTTTACCAATGGAGGCTATTGGGGATGACGGCTCGCTAAATCTTGAGCATGTGAAACCAATCAACGAGGTTAATTCTGGTTACACATATTTCCGCAATGGAGATGTGACTATCGCTAAGATTACGCCCTGCTTTGAGAATGGAAAAGGCGCAGTAATGAGTGGACTTAAAGGGCACATAGGGTTTGGCACAACTGAGTTAATTGTTGTGAGGCCGGAGCAGAATATATCCATTAGCGAATATATCCACTTGATTTTTGTTTCTGCATATTTTCGTAAATTAGGTGAATCATGGATGTATGGTGCTGGCGGGCAAAAAAGAGTACCCGACGAATTCGTGCGTAATTTCAAGATAGGGGTTCCACCTGTCGATGAACAACACGCCATCGCCGCATTTCTCGATACAGAAACTTCCCGCATGGACATCCTCGTTCAGGAAGCGGAAAACGGCATCAATCTACTCCGGGAGCGCCGGATGACGCTCATTTCAGATGCGGTGACAGGAAAAATTGATGTGCGTGACTGGAAAGGAGTTGCGTAATGGAATATTTGGCAAAAAAGCACGGCTTGTGGCTGGAAGGGGCGTATTCTCACTTACGCCTCATAACTCCACCGCCTGTTGTGCTCCCTTTTAGCTTGAATAGTGGCGTGAACGGTAATGTTTATGTTTTCTGTGAGGACTATTTTGATTCTGCGACTCGTGTTCGTAGAGGTCGGCTTTACCAATCTTCTGGTAGAGATGGAGACCGCTTCGAAAATGTGAGCCTTTTCCCATATCCCAGTCCATCCAAAGGTTGTCCAATAGATGAAATATATGAGACTGCAAACCTGAATATCAAAGCAGGACAAGAAGTAATTCTCGGCGACAATCTGGCGCAAACATGTTGGACCGTTGTTCTGGCTGAACGCAGAGGGCGTGACGCCTATTACATCACACTTAAGTCGAAAACCTTCCTTGGCGTATTACCGGAATTATTATCCGAAGAGATTCCACCAAACAACCGCGAGGATATCCACAGAGCCATGAATGCCGTCGTGGAGGCCGCATCCGTGCAAGCCCCCCAGCCAGTTATCGATGCCTGCCGGGTTGCCGCTACACATATGCTGCTTGCTATGTATCCGCAAATCACTAAAAAACGAGCTGGGGCAAATAGTCGGGAAGCTGGACAATGGGTCGTGTATCCAGTCTGCCGCTAATCTCATTAACAAGCTGCACTCTCGCGCAAAGCCATCGGGAGCCGCTAATAACGATACCCGCCCCGTGTCGCAGCGCGACGCCGATTTGGCCGTGAGCGCAATCGCGTTTCTCTTGCAAGACTTCGGATGGGCGGAGCAAGCATTATGAAGCCGCTAGCTACAACATGGTGTACCTATTATGCAGGATTTGCCGAGCAGCCTCCCGATGAACTGCTAGACATCGGTTTTCTCAACGAAAAATACCGTTCTCGACCATTTTACTACCCCATGGCGAAAGGGAATATTCGGGAGTTTCCCACCGTTGAACAGTGGTATAACTATGTACAAAGTCTCCGCATTCCACCCCATCAGATACCCCTTCCTTATCTTGATGCCTTCGATGAGGCCTTAAGGGCATTATTCATGACCTACCTTCTCCCGGAGTTTTGTAAAATGGCGGAGATGAAGGCGTTATCGACCCTGGAAGCCGCCCTGAAAGACGCGTATCATCATCAAATGTGTAAGCAAACGGCCCGGAAAACGAAGCCCAAAGCCGGCGAAAGTTCTACAGGGTCCGTACACCGATGTGCCGCGTTGGCAGATTGTTTGGAGTGGGCTGAACAACACGACGGTCTAGAGCCAAACCTGTTTGATAAGTCAATTGGCCAGAGAAGGCCAGAAGCATTGAATGTCATCCGGGATAAACAGATGCATGGTAAACTTGAGGAGATGTTTCCGTGGGGTGGGTTATTTGAAGTTATCAAAAGTACCGTTGGCTACGCCTTCCGAAATTGGACCATCTATGACATTCATCAGTTGAGGGCCGTAAATATGGCCACCCGTGCGGGATTCCCCGACTCTTCCTTTGGGCAGTGGCAAGATTTTCCTATAACAGCGTGAGCGTTCGTTTATATGGAATCGTCCGTGGTAGACGCAAGCGGCTTACACAGTCCGGCCTGCTTGACGCCTAAATTATGTGACCTCATGACAGGGGCATGCGATGAATGAAAAGTTCTCTAAGAGACACGGATACCAGCAAGCGCACGAAACAGAGATTATTGTGCGGCAAGACGCTCCGCATGAACTGCGTGGAATTGTTGTTCAGCTTGCTTACGATTGCGGATTTCAACCGAAAAGCCTTCGCTCACTTGTATGCCGCATACTAAGAAAACGGTCGGATTCAAACAATTGGTCTGAGTACCCAAACATGGACGATGAAGTACATGACCTCGTTGATGGCTGTGACTGGTATCGGGTCTACGACATCATAGAGGATATCTCCGGTGCCATGCGCGAGACCCCTTACTCTTATGAACCCCAAAAGTTCGAGAACGAAATAAACGACTACTTCCTCGAAAATGGTATTGGCTGGAAATTATCGAACGGCAAGGTTAAGATGCGCGGCCCCGAAGTATTCGAGGGAATTATAGACACTGCGGAGTGGCAGCTTGAAGCAAAAAACTTCAGTAACGCCAGGAATGAACTCCATGAGGCGCGCCGTGATTTGTCTCGGCGTCCTGCCCCTGATATCACTGGTGGAATTCAGCATTCAATGGCGGCGCTCGAATGTGTGGCTCGTGAGGCTTGTGGTGACGCCAAGGCCACTCTCGGCGATATCATGAAACGTTACCCGGATATCGTTCCTCGGCCTCTTGATGAGGCCATCGCAAAAGCCTGGGGTTACGCTTCGGAAAATGCACGCCATATCCGCGAAGGGAGGGAGCCAACATTCGAGGAAGCGGAGTTGGCTGTCGGCATGGTTGCTGCCCTCGCAACATATTTGGGCGAAAACATGGGGTATAACTATGCGCTCAGGCATGACAAACCAAAAGCGGCGTGACCATTAGCTTTATGTTAGTTTTATCAAAGAGGGAACGCCATGCAATTTGAAGAACAAGTCGTAATCGCAGCCTCTGTTGAAAAGGTCTTTTCCCTGTACGCAGACGTAAAAGGTTGGTCTTTCTGGGACTCTGACGTAAAGACTTCCTCCATTGATGGGGAATTCGTTTCCGGAGCCGGTGGCACCCTTCAACCGTCAAGCGGTCCAAAGGCTAAAATTGCTTTCACAGAAGTTGTTCCCAATCGTTCGTTCACGGTTGAAAGCAAGCTGCCTTTGTGTGTCATGCGCTTTGAACATGAGTTGTCAAGTCATTTGGGCGAAACCATAGCAGTGCATCGGATAGCCTTCGAGGGGATGCTTTCGCCGTTGTTTGGTCGACTTATCGGGTCGCAAATTAAAAAGGGCTTGCCTCATACGCTCCAAGGATTGAAACGTGCTGCTGAACACCAAAGTTGATATGGCGGTCAAGCGGAACGCTCCGCTTTTGACGCGTCACGTACCCTTACGCTAGGTAGGCAGGCAACCTATGGGATTTACGCTGGATAAAGTTGTACCGTGGGGACGTTCGTATGACGAAACGGGCGCAAAAAAACAGCGCGCCGCTTATCGTTACGTTAGGGATACATCGGATGTTACTTGCTGACGTGCCAGAACACCTGATTTGAAGGAGGGCTATACGAGATGACCGTGAACATAACCATACAGAGAGCAACCATAAACGATGCACCTGAAGTGGCCGTCATGGTTGGCGAGTTGCTAAATGAAATTATGAGCACTATTGGAATACATGCCTTCAAGTTCAGTCTTGATGAAACAATGGCCAGGCTCAAAGATTTCATCTACCGAGAGAAATATTTCGTTTTTGTTGCCCAAAGCGAGAATCAGTCTTTGGTTGGCTTCATTGCGCTTTATGAAAGCTACGCGTTATATGCCGAAGGCGCCTTCGGCACCATCCCAGAGCTCTTTGTTCGTCCGGGGTATCGTTCACAAAACGTGGGGCAGCGCCTTATGGAACAGGCAAAGAAATTCGGCAATTCGCGTGGCTGGAAGCGCCTAGAAGTTACCACCACTCCACTCCCACAGTTCGATAAAACAATAGCATTTTACGAGCGGGAGGGGTTCGCAATTACAGGTGGTCGCAAGTTGAAGGTGGCACTATGAGCAACCAGTCTGACATTGCTGTCGAGAGGGGTGCGCCAAAAAAACGACGTGCCGCTGACCTCGAGCGCTATGTTGCATCCATAGTGATTAACCTGGAAGGTGTGATTTCGGCGAATTGGCGAGACCTTCCCACGAAGGAAATCTTTCCGGGGATTCGTGCGCGTATCCTCTGGCAAGGCACGAACGGCGCCAAGGCCCAAATTCTTGAAATCGACCCTGGTGCCAAGTTCACAAAGCTCGATACGCATTTCCCGGGTCCTGAAGAAGTATTCGTGGTATCTGGCGTATTTAACGACGGTGTCCACGATTATCCGGCAGGTACTTTCATCCACAATCCGGCTGGCTCGGCGCACGTTCCTCAGTCAAAGCAGGGGTGCGTAATCTTCGTGTTCTTCCCCCGGGGTTGAGCTCATGCAACATAACACTGCGCTCAGTCATGGCGAGCAAAAATCGCACAAACCCTTAGCTACACGTTGGTCAGATTAGGATTAGTAGTAACACTCGCGAGGAAAAGGGGATGACCCATACACGCATGACAAGAAGTCAATTTCACCACGACGACCTGATGTTGTCATACCTCGATACGGGTGGGGAGGGCCAGACACTGATTGCCCTCCACGCGCTTTGGATGGAGGCCGCCACCTATGCCCGTCTTGCAGATGCACTATCACCCGAGTGGCGCGTCATCGCCATGGACCAGCGCGGACACGGTTATTCTGACCATGCGCTCAGTTATACACGCAAAGACTATATAGGCGATGTGGCCGCGCTGGTTGAACATCTTGAGGTGGACAAAGTCGTCCTGCTTGGTAACTCGCTGGGCGGCGTAAACGCCTACCAGTTCGCTGCGTGGCATCCCGAGCGTGTAAAGGCCGTCGTCATTGAAGACATCGGCGCCGCTCCGGATGCTAATGCGTCGTTTGTGTTAGCCTGGGAGGGTATCTTTCCAAGCCGTGAAACGCTCGAAGAACGCATCGGGCAACGGCTGGCGCCCTACCTCCTGGATTCCTTTCGCTCTACCCCAAACGGCTGGCGGCTTGCGTTCGAGCCTCGTGAGATGCTTGAATCGCAGCTTCAGCTCAATAGCGACCACTGGGCCGACTGGCTCGCGACTAGATGCCCGGCTCTCTTGGTCCGGGGTAAGGAGAGCCGGATTACGACGCAAGACCACTGCGAGCAAATGGCGGCGCGACGGCCCAATACTCGTCTCGTTACGCTTGATGGAGGGCACGTAGTCCATCAGGACAATCCGAATGGCTTTGCGGAGATTGTGCGGGAGTTCTTGCATGACCTTTGAGTTTATACGTTTGTTCACTAATCGTGCGCGGCTTCGCCCAACATTTCCATCGAGAGGGACGCGTAAAAAACGGCACGCTCCTTATCCTTACGGAGTTAACTAGAAATATGCACTGGTTATATCTGGCAATAGCAATCGTGTCCGAGGTTGTTGCAACTTCTGCACTCAAGGCAGCAAATGGCTTTACTCGCTGGGAGCCATCGCTTCTTGTTGTGGCCGGATATGCGTCAGCGTTCTATTTTCTTTCGCTTGCGCTACGCACCATCCAGCTTGGTGTGGCCTACGCTATCTGGTCTGGTGTCGGTGTTGCCTTGATTATACTGGTTGGTTGGGTTGTTTACCGTCAGCCTCTTAATGTGGCCTCATTCGTCGGTATCGCGCTCATTGTCGCTGGCGTGATAGTGCTCCACATTTTTTCCAAATAGGTTATATGCCCTCAGAAAACGCGCTTGCTATTTATCTCCAGGAGATGGAGGAGTCCTTGCTCCAGTCCAGTGTTCGCAAGTCCGAGCGCGTTTCGCAATTGCTGGCCGAGAGGTTCTTCGAGTTCGGTAGCTCTGGGCGTACGCTCAGCAAGGAGCAAATTATTGCCTCGCTGCATGCCGAGTCGCCAGTCAACTGCACTGCTACAGAGTTCAAGGTCCAACTTCTGGACCCACAAACCGCGCTCGTCACATATCGTGCGTGTCGCCACAGCGAGCCACCGGTGTTCACGGTACGTAGTTTCATCTGGCAACAACGGGAAGGGCTGTGGCAAATGGTCTTTCATCAAGGTACCATTACGACTGCGCCCACATGAGAACAATCATCCACCCTGCGCTCAAGCGTGACAGCGCAAAAGCACGCGGCCCCTTAGCTACACGTTGGGCGTCAATACAACATTATTGACTTGGTTATGGAATTCAATCTCTCAACTGATATTGAAAGCATTTCATGGAAAGAGCTAGCTTGTCTTTTCGAGCAGGCACCTTTGGGTAAAAGGCGTGAGCCTGAAATACTAGAAGTCGCTTTCCGTAACAGCCTGCTAAGAGTTTTTGCCTTTCACGGTGCAAAGCTCGTCGGTGCGGGTCGCGCGCTATCTGACGGTGTGTGGCGCGCGGCAATTTATGATGTGGCGGTCTTGCCGGAGTATCAGGGCAAAGGAATCGGACATAAGATTGTTCGCCATCTCATTGATGCTGCGAAAGTTGATGTCATCATGCTGTATGCGGTGCCGGGCAAGTCTAAATATTACGAGCGCTTTGGGTTCCGAAAAATGGCCACTGCCATGGCAATCATGCCCAATGAAGAAGAAGCAAGAAAACGGGGCCTACTCGAATGATGCCCAACAACACGTTAGGTATCCTGCGATTTCTCTTTGAGCCCGAGCGCCTGCCCGCGGATGTCGTCGAGCGAATAGCCGACGGCAGAAATCGGGTATGGTTCCGCATCCTGAGCCTCTGGGAAATCGCCATCAAACAGGCCCTTCGGCGCGATGCGTTCGATTTCGCTCGTGAAAACGTCAATGGCCTAAAGACGCACGTTGAACAGAAGACCTTTGCTGCGGGTACCAAGAAATGATATTGGTTTGACAGCATGTTACCATAATGGTTTGCAAGGTGAATATTGGGCAGTATCCATGTGAACCTCCCGACAACAACTCCTCTCTACGGACGGAAACACTTTTTTGGCTGAAATAATTATTCCTATAGATACTGCTTGCCCTATTTGCGGGGAAGGAACTCTTATTCTTCACATCGAGGGTGACACGATGGAATATAAGGGAATAACTCGAACTATACCGTCCCAATATAAGGTCTGTACCGCATGCGGCAGTGAGCAGGCGGACATTGATGACCTGCGAGTCAACAAAAGAGCCATGCAAGCATTCAAGAAAAAAGTGGATGAGTTATTGACGGGGCAAGAAGTAAAAACTCTTCGCGAAAATTCGCATAAAAAACCTAGTGATGAGTCCCTGCTCTAGCTATGAAATTGGGTCTTTAGATCAGGAACGTACTCATGATTACGGTGATCTCCTTAGAAGCCCAGAACAAGTTTGGACAGTTGTTGAAAAGGTACAACGGGAACCGGTGGTTATCACTCGTCACGGACGGGCGACTGCCTACATGGTGTCGCCACAAAACATGCCGGGACATCAGAATTTGCAGGCTGCACGGCGCAAGCACAGTCAAGCGGTTGCCGAATTCGCGTGCACGGGTAGAAAACATGGCCACGAATCCCCATTCTAGCTATAATAGCCAGAATGGATGTTTGTATTAGGAGAGAACCCATGATTACGGTGACTTCGGTTGAAGCCCAGAACAAGTTCGGACAGTTGCTGGATACCGTGCAGCGCGAGCCGGTGGTCATCACCCGGCACGGGCGTGCCACGGCGTTTATGGTGTCCCCGCAGGACATGCAGGACCTCCAGGACTTGCAGGCTGCTCGGCGCAAGCGCAGTGAAGCGGTTGCCGAATTCGAGGCACACTTCGCCAGAACCGATGCCCATCTTACACCGGCTGCGCGGGAGCTGACGGATGAGGATGTGGTGCGCCTGGTGAAAGAATCCCGTTGAGTCGGCCGCAACGGATTGTCATAGATACCAGCACCCTGGTGGGGGCGATGTTACATCCAGATTCCGTGCCGCGCCGCGCTTTCCTGACCGCAGTCCGGATAGGTGAGCTCTGTGTCACTGAAGCCACCTTGCAGGAAGTGCAGGAAGTGCTACAGAGGCCGAAATTCGACCGATTTATTCCGCTACAAGACCGGCTGGATTTTCTCACCTTGGTATCCGGCCACGTCAGCATGTGGGAGATTCACGTCTCCAGCGAGCAGGCTGCGACAGGCGTATGCCGGGATGAGAAAGATACGAAATTCCTCTCTCTGGCGTTGTCTTGCCGGGCGGACGTTCTCATTTCCAGCGATGGGGATTTGCTGGTCCTGCACCCTTGGCAAGGTGTGCCCATTCTGACGCCATCAGCATTTCTGGAAAAAGTGAACTCATGAGTCTGCACCAGGAAATCCACTTCGAGTCCGAAATCTGCGCCGACATGGCGGCTTCCGGCTGGCTCTACACGCCACCTGAAGGCACCACCCTGAGCCCGGATGCCTCGGGCTACAACGCCGAATTCGCCATTTTTCCCGATGACTTGCGCGACTGGATGGCCGCTTCTCAACCGGAAACCTGGGAGAAGCTGGTTCAGGGGCACGGCGACAGGGCACTTACCGAAGTGATGGCCCGCCTGCGCAAGGCGCTGGACACCCCAGGGCACTCTTTACGTCCTGCGCCACGGCATCGAAATGCTGGGCTTGCGGCATCCCATTGCGCTGGCCCAGTTCAAACCCGCCTCGGGCATGAACCAGGAACTTGCGGCCCGCTACCAGGCCAACCGGCTCAGGGTGGTGCGGCAAGTCCATTACTCGGCGCACGACACGGGCCGCAGCCTGGACCTCGTACTGTTCCTGAACGGTCTGCCCGTCGCCACGGCGGAACTCAAGACGGATTACACCCAGGCGGTAGAGAACGCGGTCTATCAATACAAGCGGGACAGGCATCCCCGGCCGCCGGAGCGGAACACGCCCGAGCCCCTGCTGAGCTTTCCCGGTGGCGCGCTGGTACATTTTGCCGTCAGCAACTCCGAAGTGCGGATGACCACGAAGCTCGCGGGCATGGACACCCGTTTCCTGCCCTTCAACCAGGGGAATCAGGGCGGTGCCGGGAATCCCGCCAATCCGAGCGGCATCGCCACCGACTATCTCTGGAAATCCGTCTGGGCACCGACGTCCTGGCTGCAGATTCTGGGCCGCTATCTGGTACCAGTGCGGGACAAGAAGAAGCAACTGAAAGGCGTCGTTTTTCCCCGCTACCACCAACTGGATTCCACGCGGAAAATCGTTTCCGCCGTACTCCGGGACGGGGCGGGCGACAAATACCTCATCCAACACTCGGCGGGCTCCGGCAAAACCCACAGCATTGCCTGGACCGCGCACATGCTGGCGGAATTGCATGACGAGACGGACCGCAAGATATTCGACAGCGTGATTGTCGTCTCGGACCGGACGGTACTCGATGAACAGCTCCAGGAAGCCCTCATGGCCCATCAGCGGACGGCGGGCGTCGTGGCCGTCGTCAAAGGGGAGGGGGCTTCCAAAAGCCGGGAACTCTCCGAAGCCCTGGCCGCCAACAAGCAGATTATTGCCTGTACCCTGCAAACCTTCCCATTCACGCTGCAATACATCCAGGAACTCGCCGCCACGCGGGGGAAGCGTTTCGCCGTAGTGGCCGATGAGGCCCATTCCTCCCAGACGAACGAAACCGCGGCACGTCTCAAAGTTATACTCTCCGGAAGCATTCCCTTGCAGGGCGCCGCCACCGCCAGAGACGGGGCCGCACTCGAGATGGACGAGGTGGAGGACGTCTCCGTCGAAGACATGCTCGCCGCCGAGATGGAAGCCCGGGCCGCCGGTAAGGAAACCGGGATTACCTATGTGGCGTTCACCGCCACCCCCAAGGACAAGACCCTGCAACTGTTCGGCACCCGGCCATACCCGGAACGGTCGCCCAGTGACGAAGACAACAAGCCGGAACCTTTTCATGTGTATTCCATGCGCCAGGCCATCGAAGAGGAATTTATCCTCGACGTGCTGAAAAACTACACGCCTTACCAGTTGGCCTTCCAGTTGGCCCACGAGACCAGTGGTCAGCAGGAGGGCAAAAAACCCCCCGTCGTGGATGCCGGTACCGCCACGGCGGGCATCATGGGCTGGGTGCAGCTGCACAGCTATAACATCGCCCAGCACGTCCAGATTGTGGTGGAGCACTTTCGCAAATTCGTGATGCCGCTCTTAGATGGACAAGCCAAGGCCATGGTGGTGACCAGCTCCCGCCTGGAAGCGGTACGCTGGCATCTGGCCATGCGCAAGTACATCGCCTCCCGTGGCTACGCCCTCAATACCCTTGTCGCCTTCTCCGGGGAGGTGGAAGATACGGAATCCTTCGACAAGCCGGTATCGGAAACCAGCCGGGACCTGAACCCCGGCCTGAAAGCACGCAGCATCCGCAAGGCGTTCAGTTCCGAAAATGGTCATCGCGGCGAGTACGCCATTCTCCTCGTCGCCAACAAGTTCCAGACGGGCTTTGATGAACCCCTGCTCTGCGGGATGTACGTCCACAAACGCCTGGATGGCATTCAGGCGGTGCAGACCCTCTCCCGCCTGAACCGGGCTTATCCCGGCAAGGACACCACCTATGTCGTGGATTTTGTGAACAAGGGAGAGGACATCCTCAAGGCGTTCCAGCCCTACTATGAAACGGCGGAACTGGCCGGCGTCAGCAATCCGGACAGCATTTATGATTTGCGCGCCAAACTCGACGCCCAGGAGTTTTATACCGCAGAGGACGTGGAGGCCGTGGTAAGCGCGGTGCTCCAGGGTGGCAAGCAGGCCCGCGTGGATGCGGTGTTGCGCCCCGTGGCGGATGCCCTCCTGCAGCGCTTTGCCAAGGCTCGCGTCCTCTGGCAGCAGCATCAGCCCGATGACGGGGACAGCGCTCCGGCACAGGCCGCCAAAGCCGAAATGGACGCCCTGTGGCTATTCAAGAAGGACATCGGCACCTATGTCCGCAGTTACAGCTTTCTCTCGCAGATTTTCGACTACGGCAACACCGACATCGAAAAACGGGCGATTTTCTTCAAGCTCCTGCAGCGCTTGCTGACCTTTGGTCGGGATATCGAGGAGGTGGACCTCTCCGAACTGGCCCTGACTCACCACACCCTGAAGGAGCTGGCGACGGAGAAGCTCTACCTCATCGGCGGAGAAAAGCTGACCCCTTCGGAGGCCGGGGGCGGCATGGTGCGGGACAAGCACCGGGAGAGCCTCGACGCCATCATTCAGCGCGTCAACGAGATTTTTGTGGGACACATCAGCGATAATGACAAGCTGGTGTATGTGAATGACGTCATCATGGGCAAGCTCATAGACTGCGAACTCCTCATCGAACAGGCCGCCAACAACACCAAGGAACAGTTCGCCAATTCCCCGGACCTGGACCGGCTGATTCTTGACGCCATCATGGAGGCCATGGCCTCGTTTACGTCCATGAGCACCCAGGCCCTCGAATCCGCCCGCATCCGGGCCGAGTTGAAGGATATCCTGCTGGGGCCGGCAGGATTGTATGAAAGGTTGCGGGAGGGGAGGGAGGGGCGGTAGTGCTTTATTAGGGTGCGAAATATCTTTGAGCTAAACGGTTTAACTCTACAAGAGGAAACAGCGGTTCATTTTTGAGGAGCGGAGGTATTGGGTAGTATTGCTACGTCGCGAGCGTTTTGCAATTGCTCTTGTATCTTGCCGTCAGCCGCGAGTTGACAAGCAATTTCTAGTACCCCGTGATTGGCTTTGAGGCTTTCTGCCCGAGTGGTTTTCTTTTCACCATATCGTCCATTTGTCGGCCAATAAACGGAGGTTAGGAGAGATTCTTCGATGGTATTTTCCATGTACTGGGAAAGCTTTTCCGCTGGGGTTGATAATTTATGAGTCTTTTCAAATTTCCCTGAGACGACATTCAGCAAGCCCTTAATCAGCTTTTCTACAGCTTGGGTGGAATCCCATCGAGATTGAGAGTATCGCCCCTGAAGCAGGTTAGCGCAAGAGGATTGATAATCGCCAAAAGCCGTATAGAACAATTGCTCGTCATTATAACTCACTCGCCAGAACAAATCTACAAACCAGGATAGTCCGATTATGGTAATGCGACACCATTCGAGGAAAGCATTCAGCTGCGCATCGCTCAGCCTGTTCGCCATCCCTTGCGTAAGCCCGTCTATACATGCAAGACAGTTTATCTTTGGCGGGATTTCTATTGAATAAATCATATCCCCCTTTTTAATTGGATTACCGTCACTATCAACTCCGCAGTTCTCCAGATTCCTGTCCAGCATGTACTCACATTTGCCGCCGTAGGTTTGCGGTACAGAAAAGCGCCAAATACTATTACCCAGCTCCACGGGTGCAAAACCCAACTCATATGGGTGATTGAGCCGGTTTCCATAGACGTCCCGATACCAGCGATGCCCTCTGGCCACGAGCTGATTGCCACTGAATCCTGGTTCATCGGCAAGAGCATCGTCAGGGTATATATGCGTCACGTCTCCGAAGGCTTCGCCGAATCGTAGAGGAAAAATATGCGGCCTTTGAGCGGGTATGAAACCCGATTCATTGAGATGTGCGTCCACGTATTCCATCTCACATTCGAATTCATCTTCGCTTTCCGGTCGCTTTCGTGGCCAGGTGTAAGTCATATAGGTAATTCCTCGGGTGAGCGGACAGTGTAACCTTCTGAAAGAATAGTGCAAGAATGACGAATGCTCGTTATCCAGGACCCTTGGGGAAACGTGTTTATTGCTATTACAGCGTTGGCGCGAGAGGGCCGGATGATGCCTTGCCTGCTGGATGGGGGGATGATGCCAATTCCCGGAAGTACCCCACCGGGGGCCGCCATCTCGTTAACCGGGAAACCCTGAGCCCCGCTTTCAGGCGGGGGTGGTATCGATGCACGTTGGTGCAGCTACGAAGGGAAGCGCTCGCAGATCTGTCAGTGCGGGGGCATCGTGAAAAAAACCGCTCGACGAGGGCAACGGCAGCGCTGGCGAGGGCACTTCTGTTCAGTTGCAGCAACCAACTGCCTATGGGCAATAAAAAAGCGCCCCCGAAGGACGCTTGTGTGCTGAAAGATGCTGACAGTCAGAAGTGGTAAGCCATCCCCACGATGCCACGAATATCGTTGATCGTGGTGCTCGCATTCAGGGCATAGGGTGTGTAGCTGTACCGCATTGTTCTGGTACCGGGCCGTGATGCCATCCAGACCCAGCTTAAAATCGGCATACTGATAGGCCAGATATGGGCCAACCGCTGCGTCTTCACCAATGGCAAACAGCTTACCGATGCGCGCATTAAAAGCCATCGAGTGACCAGACACGTGGGCGGAGCCGGTACCACTACCACCAGCTAATGTCCCCGTAATACCACCCCCATTGATCGGCGAACCAAATGCGTAATCCGCGCTCAAATGGGTGTACCACAATTCCTGATTGACGCCGGTCATGGTAATGCCGACGCCGCCGTTCGTGTTGCCGCCATTCGCAGACACACTGCCAGACGGGACGCTTGCGCTCGCGCTGGATGGAGTGGCGGCGACTTCGCCATAGACCCCAATCGTATCCAAGGCCTGACTAAGGGTATCGGCTGCGGCAACTGGCGCAATGGCGCAATGGCCAGCGCTGTCATAATTCTGAGATTCATCACTTCTTCCTCTGATGGTTGGTAACCATCAGGTTAGGCGGATTTCTGGGAAAGGCAACCCGGCTCCCGGCCCTCTACTTACCTGCGTCGCGGCCCAGCGCCTCCAGATCCTCCAAGGACCATCTGGATGATCCGCGCGAGAAAGGCCATCCCTAAAAACGATGAAGGCGCCCAAGAATATTTCATCCGCCGTGTTGCACACCCGATCATTCCCAGTTCATGAGCCTTCATGCGTAAGCGTCTAAGCAACCCACCTTCCCAAATTTCCTGACCTGACCGATCCTGATCTGCATTCAGCGCGGAGGGATGGTGATGAAGAAAGAAGAGAAAGTCGCTTATTGGCGGCAGCAGGTAGAGGGATTTCAGGCGAGCGGACAGTCGGTCAAGAATTATTGTGCGCAGGCGGGGATCGCCGTAGCCACGCTGCATTACTGGCGCAAACGCTTTGCCGATTCTGTACAAACGCCGTTGCTGTCCGCCGTGCCCGAAGGGTTTTTGCCGGTAACTCTGGCCGCGCCGGTCAGGACGCCTGTTTCACCGGTGGAAATTCACCTGTTATCCGGTCGTAGCCTGAAGCTTGCGGCGCCGGTAGATACCAGCTGGCTCCAGACCTTGGTGCAGATTCTGGAAAGACCATGTGGCTAAATTCGAGCAGCCGGATCTGGCTCGCGGCAGCGCCCGTAGATATGCGGTTAGGCTTTGATGGCCTGGCGGCCAAGGTACAGGGGGTATTGGCTGCCGATCCTTTTTGCGGTCATGCTTTTGTCTTTCGCAACCGCCGAGGGGATCGTCTGAAATTGTTACTGTGGGATGGACTGGGCTTCTGGCTGGTGTATCGCCGTCTGGATCAGGGACGACTCCATTGGCCCCGCGCCGATGCCGGTGCCATAGAACTCTCCGCTGCGCAGTGGGCGATGCTGGTAGAGGGGCGCCCGTGGACGCCGTTACCGAGCCTGGAAAAATGCACACCAACACTGCTGTAACTAGCGGGAATTTCTTGTATAAATAGCCCAGTTCCGATACTATTTTCTGATGATTTCAGCGCCGCAAACGCCTCTTCCCACCAGCCCGGACGCCCTGCGCGATCTGGTGCTGAGCCTGCTGCAACAGCAGGAGGAACAGGAAGCGGAACGCACCCGGATCATCGCCCAACAGCAAGCGGCCATTGCCCTGCGCGATGAAACCATCGCCCGCCTGGAAAGCACCATCGCCAAACTGCAGCGCTGGCGATTCGGACGCCGTTCGGAAAAGCTCTCTCCCGACCAGATCAGTCTTTGGGAAGAAGCGCTGGATACCGAAATCGCGGCGATGGAAAGCCTCCTCGAAACCGTTCTGGAAGACAGTGCGGCCGTGACCGCTGGCCGTGCAGAGGGAGCAGCCGCCGACGCGCAGACCGTAGCGGTCCCCGCCCGTCCCGTACGCCGGCACCCCGGCCGCATGGCGATCCCCGCCCATCTGCCCCGGGTAGAAGTACGTCACGATCCCAAGACTTGCACTTGCGCGCAATGTGGGGGTCCACTCGAAACGGTCGGGGAAGAGATCAGCGAAAAACTGGATTATATCCCCGGACGCTTCCAGGTGATTCGCCATATCCGCCCCAAACTGGTCTGCCGCCCCTGCGGTACCCTCGAAAGTCCGGCATTACCGGCACAGGTGATTGACAAGGGCTTGCCCACGGCGCGCCTGGTGGCCCATGTGATGACGGCGAAACACGTGGATCACCTGCCTTTGTACCGGCAGGAAACCCAGTACCAGCGAGCGGGCGTACCGATCTCTCGCGCCACCCTCTGCAGCTGGCTGGGTCAGGGCGAATACTGGATCAGCCTGCTCGCCGAAGCCTGCAAAAGGGCCTTGCTGGAAGGAAAGATTCTGCACGCCGACGAGACGCCCTTGCCCGTCCTCAACCCCGGCAGCGGCAAGACGGACAAAGCCTATCTCTGGGTGTATCGCAGCCAGGCGGATGCCCCGCATCCCGTCGTGGTCTTTGATTATGCCCCGGACCGTAAGGGGATCCACGCGCAACACTTCCTGGGCGACTGGAAAGGCATTCTCCAGACCGATGACTATGGGGGGTATGATGCCCTCTACCGCAAGGAACAGATCATCGAAGCGGGATGCTGGGCGCATGTCCGCCGCCACTTCTATGACGTGGAACAGCGGGGTCCCAGTCCGGTAGCCCAGAAGGCCCTGGCCTGGATCGTCAAACTCTACGCCATCGAAGCGGAGATCAAGGAATCTCTACCAGATCAGAAAGTCGCCGCCCGGCAGCAGCGTGCCGGTCCCCTGCTGGAAGCCTTCCATGCCTGGCTCACGGAAACCCAGATGCAGGTGGCGCCGAAAAGTGGCATCGCTAAAGCCATCGGCTATGCCCTCAACCGTTGGAAAGCACTGACGCTCTACCTCGAAGAAGGACAACTCAGCATCGATAATAATCCGGTGGAGCGAGCGCTGCGGGGCGTGGCCATTGGTCGCAAGAATTTTTTATTTGTTGGAAATGATGCCGGTGGCGAGCGTGCCGCGTCCTTCTACAGCATCATCGAAACGTGCAAACTCAACGGCATCGAGCCCTTCGCGTACCTCTGTGACGTGCTCGAAAAGCTCCCGACCTGGCCCAACAAAAAACTCCACGAACTCTTGCCGTGGAACTGGAAAAAATCTGCATTAGCCTGATTGGCGCCAACCCGCAAGGGTGGGTTGGCTGAACGTTTACCTTCATGCGGAGCCTGCGCCAAATACCGCGCAAGGTCGCCAGCTACTTTCGGCATCCCGCTGCTCGCTACGCCATGTCGGATATTTAAGGGTCGGATGAATATTACTGGCAGACGCTTTTGAGGCTGCCAGCCAGGCATCGTTTGGTCCGAAGAGCAAAGTGCTAGTCAACGTCAAAGCATCGTTCAAAACCGGCAGCTTTGGTGTAGACTTTACTTTGGCATCCGGGATGCTCCAGTCAACAATGCACCGGATCCATAGGTTCCCCATCGTGACATTGGTCCGTGACGGAGGGAAGGGGGTGTTCATCCGATTACCTGAAAATCGAAACCACCATTATTTGTTGCTAACTTGATCAACCATAAGGAGAAACGCAATGCATAGTAAAAATAATCCTATTGTTTGGTTTGAAATTTACGTTCAAGACATGGAGCGTGCCAAAAGCTTCTACGAAGCAGTTCTCGCAATCAAGCTGTGTGAAATGCCCGCTCCGACAGCGGAAATGACTATGGAAATGTGGTCTTTCCCCATGGACAGAGAAGCCGGGATGAACACCTACGGTGCTGGCGGCATGCTAGTAAAAATGGAAGGCAAATCCTCTGGGGTTGGTGGCACCCTAGTATATTTTGGTTGCGAAGACTGTGCTGTTGAAGCGGCACGTGCCGTTGCGCATGGCGGTATTTTGATCAAAGAAAAAACATCTATCGGTGAACATGGTTTCATCGCTCTTGTTCAGGATACGGAAGGCAATATGATTGGCTTTCATTCAATGGTATGTAAACCTAGCGAATAAGGTCAGATTATGCTTAGCTCCGGTGTCAGGATTTGAACCGTTTGTTGGTCAAATTCTGACCGCCCCCCGGTCTCGAAACTGGTCTGCTCTATAATGGGTACGGGGCATGGGCTCTTGACATTACACCAAGCTTCAATGTTTACCATGGTCCAGTGGTGGGCTATACGCAGAGTATCAGTGATTATCCGTGGCCGAGGTTCCACTCCGGCACATGGCTGATGCCCTGTGCAATCGAATGTCAGTTCATACGGGCGGTTTTATTCATTCCTTTACACCTAATTTTCAACAGGAGAGAACCCATGAGCGATATCAGGCTGAAGATCACCGGCATGACCTGCGGACACTGCGTGCGGGCCGTGACCAAGGCGCTGGAAGGCGTACCTGGTGTAGAAAAAGCGGACGTTACGTTGGAGCCGGGAGAAGCCGTGGTGCATGGCCTAGCGGATACCGCCACGCTGATCGCCGTGGTCAGGGAGGAGGGCTATGAGGCGGAAGAGTGCAAAAAGTCACAGAGCGGATCGTAGCTGCAAATGGCTTGGGACAAGCCGGCGCACCGGAAACAGGCGTATGGCGGATCCGCGACAAGGCAACTATATGATTTTCCATTATTATAAGAGGGATGGACAGTTTTCTGTCGCTGACACCGGACACTTTTATGGCAGAAAATGTCACCAGAATTCCGCAAAACTCATATAAAAACAAGGGGTATTTCAATTGGCATGAATATTGATATTGCTGGTTCGCAGTTTCAACCTTGAGGAGTAAGTAACATGTCCATGAAAACTTCTGCTATTGCTATTGTCATGATGTCTGCCTTCGCAGTTTCCACCGCCTTTGCGGCGACGCCAGCCAAGGCTCCGGCGAAACACCCAGCCAAAGTGGCCACGCACAAGGCCGTCGCGCATAAGGCCGTTGCGCACAAGGCTCCTGTGAAAAAAGCCACAGCCAAGAAAGGTTACTAAGGGGAACTTCCCTAAGTAGGAAAAAGGGGCCTTCTGGCCCCCTTTTTTATTTGGGGGAGCGGGTATCGGGCCCATTCCAGGGGTGCCAATCTGCTCAAATTCGCTATATGATTGGTGCGTAAACGGAAAGGAACCCCCATGTTGCACTGGATCACCGACAGCCGCGCCGGTTTTGTGGCGTTACTGATGGTCGCCTTCATCGTGGCGATAGGCGTGTATGTGTTACCTGCTCTGATGGCCTGGAGCATGGATAGCCCGCACCGGATACCCATCACCCTGCTGGATCTATTGCTCGGCTGGACCGTCCTCGGCTGGGTTGCCGCGCTGATCTGGGCAGTCATGAGTGGCAATGGCGATAATTTTGACGACGACCGTCCACCCCGCCGCCAGGAGCCCTGGATGTGATAGAGTCTAGGTCGGAACGGCGATGCTTGCGGCATGGATGCTCTGCACACTCATCCCGGAATCATCAGCGACAGGAAATGATATGAACACCGCAGTAACTATGGGCCTTACCGCAACCGGGCGGATTTTTGGGCAGTCCGGACCATTCCGGATTTGGGTGGATGCCTGATTTGAAAACATCTCCATTGGTCATTTTCACCGTGGGCACCGCGGCCTCTGGTAAAAGCACCTGGGCTCGATCGGTGCAGTCCCGTTATACGGGGTTGCGTATCGCTATTATCGAAAGAGACGGGATTCGGGTTTCCCTGCACGAGGGGAAGATCGAGGGGGTGTTTTCCTGGTCGGCGTGGAACCCTGCCCTGGAAGGTAAGGTCCAGCAGCTTTGGGAACGGCAGGTGCGGAGTGCCATCGGTACGCACGATGTCCTTGTCCTTGCCGACACCCATCTGGATGTCGACGATCTGGCAAAAAAAGCACAATGGTTGCGGGATCAGGGGGTCACGGAGATGTCTGTGCATTACTTCCCGGCCTTGCCGCTGATGGAGCTCATCCGCCGCGATCGGGGAAGGGGCCACCCGGTAGGTGGCGAAGTGCTCAGGGAGCACATCAAAAAGCTGGAGCCGGAGGACCGCTACTGGGAGGCTGTGGAGGGCCTTTAACTACCGCGATTCAGATGGAACCTTGGTCCAGATGGTATTGCCGCCGAGCCACGAAAAGCCGACATAACCGTACACCTTGAGTTTGCGGGAATCCAGAGTCGTCAGTGTGCCATGATAGTAGGTTTTGCTGTTGGGGTCGTAAATGCGGCCCTTTGCCCATTCCCCCGGACGTCTGGGCACGAAGTCCGCCAGAATTTGCGGCTGCCCCTTGGCGCGGGCCTGCTGCACAGTGTCCTGCATATGTCTCACGCTCTGTCCGAAAATCATACCATTTTTTGCGTAAATGCGGATGTATCCATTGCCCCCCGCAGTTTGCCACAAGCCGGTAATGCTCTCGCGCCCTGAGCCTGCAAAAGCGATACCGATACTCCCCAAAAGTAGCCCGGTGAGGACGAGACAACGAGCTAAAAGATGTTTCATTCCTTGACCTTCCCAGCCTTGTGTCCCTACATACACAAATTTATGTTGCAAAATTTTAACAATATGAGCAACGGCTGGCAACTGCGGCCGGATGGCGGCGCTGTCCTGTATCGGGCCTTGCATTCTGCAGTGATACTGTATAAAAATATAGCCATCGCCAGCAGGTGGATCCGCTGGCCCTCAGGAGATATTGCATGGATGAACTTACCCCCCGGCAGTCCGAAATTCTCGGCTGGATTCGTACCCGTATGGCGGAAGACAGTCTGCCGCCTACCCGTGCGGAGTTGATGCGGGCCTTTGGCTTCCGTTCACCCAATGCTGCCGAAAGTCACCTGCGGGTACTGGCGCGCAAGGGCTATATCCTGCTGCAGAATGGTACGGCCAGGGGCATCCGCCTCTGTGCAAGCGAAGAAGAAACCGGTTTGCCGCTGATCGGGCGCGTGGCCGCCGGGCAACCCATGCTGGCCGAAGAGTTCCGGGAAGGGCAGTTGCCCGTCGACCCAAAGCTCTTTTCGCCAGGCGCCGATTACCTGTTGCGCGTGCAGGGCATGAGTATGCGTGATGCCGGCATTCTCGATGGCGATATTCTCGCCGTCCGTCACGATGCCTCGCTCACTCCCCAGGATGGTCAAATGGTAGTGGCCCGGGTCAACGGTGAGGTGACGGTCAAACGCTGGAAGCGGGATGGCAAGCAGGTCTGGCTGCTGCCGGAAAACCCGGATTTCTCCCCTATTTCTGTGGATTTGCAACGCGACAGTCTGACAATCGAAGGCGTGGTGGTCGGACTGCTGCGTATCGGAGGCAACTTATGAATCCATCCGCACATAAAACCGCCGTCGACACCCTGTTGAGCAACCATCCCCAGCACTTGTGGCGGGGTCTGAATAATCAGCGGACGCCGGGCGTGGCGGCGCACTGGCCGGATCTGGAGCGGTTGGTAGGTGACTGGCCACGTGGCGCCATCACTGAAGTGGTCAGCGCTCTGGACGGTATCGGAGAACTGCGTCTGGTGCTGCCCGCCGTGGCGGAACTGAGTCAGCGCGAGGCGCGCTGGATACTCTGGGTCGCGCCTCCACATATCCCCTATCCGGCAGCACTGGCGGCTGCCGGTGTCGATCTTGCACGGATGCTGGTGCTGCATCCACGCAAGGGCCAGAATACGCTCTGGGCGCTGGAACTGGCTCTGCGTTCCGGCAGTTGCAGCGCGGTGCTGGCCTGGCCGCCGACTCTACAAGATATCCAGTGGCGTCGCCTGCAATTGGCGGCCGAGGCGGGCAACAGTCTGGCCTTCTTCTTTTTCCGCCAAAGCAACGTCGCTACGGTGCCCGTTGCCTTGCGTCTGGGTCTGCACCCTGCCCCACAAGGAATCGACGTGAACGTCCGTAAACGTCGTGGTGCCATGCCGACGCGGGGTATGGTGGCGCTCAGCGACCAACTGGCGCTGGCGTTCTGAAACCCAATGTACTGGCTGGCGATACAGTTTCCGCGTTTGGGCGTGGAGCTTCGGGAACGGGTGCAGGCAGAAGCGGCCGCGCTGGCGCTGGTGGACGCGCAGGGCAGTGCTGGAACCTTGTTGCAGGTCAACGCGACAGCGTTTCAGGCGGGACTACGAACGGGCATGACGACGGCGCGGGCTTTGGCTATGCTCCCGGAACTGCAACTCTGTACTCGCGACCCGGCTGCCGAAGTGCAGGCGCTCAGCCACTGGGCCAGGCTGCTTTATAGTCTGGCACCACGGGTAGTGCTGCTGGAGGAGATGTCCCCCGCCCTGGCGGTGGATATCTCCGGTAACACCCGCCTGCAGCAGGACGACACATTGTTGCAGGTCGTGGCGGCATGGGCTGCTGCGACGCGACTGAGTGTGCATGCCGGGGTGGCTCCGACACCCCTGGGTGCCGCCTTACTGGCGCAATGGCAAGGAACCAGTTCCGGTCCTGGCTCCAGCTTTTGCCCAGGGGCCGTCGACTGGGCGCTGCTCTGGCCGCGAATCCCCATAACTCTGCTGCCTTGTGCCGCCACCACCCGTGCGGCCCTGCTGGCCTTGGGGGTTCGTCATTGCGCCCAGCTTCAGGCCCTGGACCGTGCCGATCTGGTCAGGCGCCTTGGTCCCGAATCCTTGCATGTGCTGGATCGTCTGAGCGGTAGGATAGATGATCCGCGTCCCGCATTGTCTTTCCCGATGAATCCGGAAGTTTCCATCCCGCTGTACAGTGAAATCCGCCACTGGGAAGGCCTGCGCTTTGCCCTGCACCGTGCTTTACAGGATCTTCAGCTTCTTCTCCGGACGCAGGCGCAGGCCAGCCGCTCCTGGCTGCTGCAGTTGCAGGGTCGTGAGCGGCAATGGTCTTCCACGCTGGAGGTACGCGATCCTTCCACGAAGGTGGAAACATTGTTGACGCTCTGGCAATGGCGGTTACAACAACAGCCTCTGGATTTTGCCGTGCATACCCTGCACCTGCAGGCACTGGCGCCGCATCACTGGTCCGGGCGTCAGGCCACCTGGTGGCAGGACGAGGCGGAGGAGGCGCGCTGGCAGTTGGTGGAGCAATTGCGTCAGCGTCTGGGTGACGTTGCGGTATATGCCGTCGCCGGGGTGGCGGATCATCGCCCGGATTATGCCTGGCAGAGGGTACCGCCGGGAGCTGGGCAGGGAGAGGCCAATGCCGCTCGTCCCCTCTGGTTGCTGGCGCAGGCACTGCCGCTCCATGCCCCACCGCTCCTTCCGCCGGCGCAGGTAGAACGTATCGAAGGCGGCTGGTGGGATGGCCGCGATCAGAGCCGGGATTACTTCCGCTGGCGACATCCTGGCGGGGCTCTGTGCTGGGTGTATCGGGACCGGCGTCAGGGGCGTTTCTATGTGCAGGGCTATTTTGCCTGAGTATGCCGAGCTTCACTGTCTCAGCGCACTGAGTTTTTTACGGGGTGCCAGTGCCGTGGAAGACCTGCTGGACCGTGCCCAGGCTCTGGGATACCGCGCCCTCGCCATTACCGAGGAGTGTTCCCTGGGCAGCGCGGCGCGAGCCCACAGCCATGCCCACAATATCGGTTTTCCGCTGATACTGGGCAGTGAAATCGCCCTGACCGATGGTCCGCGCATCGTCCTGCTGGTGCAGGAGCGTGACGGTTATGTCGCGCTATCCCGCTTCATCACCCGCGCCCGGGGACGAGCGGAAAAAGGCAGGTATCAGGCCCTGCTGGCGGACTTGCAAGGACTTGCGGGTTGTCTGGCCATCATTCTACCCGATTCACAAAGCCTACGCTTTGATGCTGCCGACGCCATCGCCGTAAGGGATTGTCTTGGCGCCGAAAATGTCTGGCTTGGCGCGGAGCTCCTGCGTGGCTGCGACGACGCGGCGCAACTTCGGGAGGTGTTGGAGCAGGGCAGGGCGTTGAAGATTCCTTGTCTGGCTTGCGGGGATGTCCACATGGACCGGCGCAGCCGTCGTTTTTTGCAGGATGTGCTCACTGCCATCCGCCTGCGGCGTCCGCTGGCGGATCTGGGCTGGGCACTGGCCCGTAATGGCGAGCGCCACCTGCGCCCGCGCCCCGTACTGGCGGAACTCTATCCTCCGGAGCTGCTGGCCGAAACCCTGCGGGTGGCAGAGCGCTGTCAATTTTCTCTAGATAGTCTCGTTTATCGCTACCCCGATGGAGCCTGTCCCGCAGGCCAGCAGCGGAATGATTATCTCGCCGAACTGGCCAGGCAAGGCCTGCAACGGCGTTATCCCCAAGGTGTCGCCACGGTGGTAACCACGCAACTGGAGGCGGAACTGGCACTGGTGCGGGAACTGGATTACGCCGGCTATTTCCTGACCGTCCACGATATCGTCCGATTCGCCAAGGGGCGCGGTATCCTCTGCCAGGGCCGGGGCTCGGCGGCCAATTCAGTCATTTGCTATGCCCTCGGCATTACGGAAGTAGACCCTAACCGAATGCAACTGCTTTTCGCGCGATTCATTTCTCGCGATCGCCGGGAGCCGCCGGATATTGACGTGGATTTCGAGCATGAGCGCCGCGAAGAAGTCATTCAGTACGTGTTTCAGCATTACGGGCGGGACCACGCCGCACTGACCGCTACCATCATCCATTATCGGCCGCGCAGTGCCATGCGCGATGCCGCCCGTGCCCTTGGTTTTGCGCCGGCCGAGATTCAGCGCCTCACCCAGGGCCTGGCCTGGTGGGATGGCCGCCAGATTCGCCCGGAGCGTTTGCAGGAGCAGGGCTTCGACCCCACCAGCCCGACCATCCAACGCCTGATCACCGTAGTCAATGCACTGGTCGGTTTCCCGCGTCATCTCTCCCAGCATGTCGGTGGCATGGTGCTTTCTGCGACCCCCCTCGATGCCCTGGTTCCCATCGAACCCGCCGCCATGGCGGAGCGCACGGTGATTCAGTGGGACAAGGACGATCTCGACGTCCTTGGTATTCTCAAGGTCGATATACTCGCGCTGGGGATGCTGAGCGTGTTGCGCCGTGCCCTCGATGATCTGGGCATGACCCTCGCCGACATCCCTGCCGAAGACTCCACCACCTACGCCATGCTCCAGCGAGGTGAGAGCTTGGGCGTCTTTCAGGTGGAGTCGCGGGCGCAGATGGGCATGTTGCCGCGCCTCAAACCCCGTTGTTTTTACGACCTGGTGATCGAAGTGGCCATCATCCGCCCAGGTCCCATTCAAGGGGATATGGTGCATCCCTATCTGCGTCGCCGCCAGGGGCTGGAGCCGGTGCGCTATCCTGGACCGGAAGTCAAAAAGGTGCTGGAACGGACCCTGGGTGTGCCGATTTTTCAGGAGCAGGTGATGCAGATTGCCATCGATGCCGCCGGTTTCAGTGGTGACGAGGCGGATGGTCTGCGCCGGGCCATGGCCGCCTGGCGGCGCAAGGGGCATCTCGGCCCTTACACCGACCGCCTCATCCGCGGTCTCCGTCTGCGTGGCTATTCCGAAGCATTCGCCCAGCGCCTTTGCCAGCAGATTCAGGGCTTCGCCGAATATGGTTTTCCCGAATCCCATGCCGCCAGTTTCGCCCTGCTGGTTTATGCCTCCGCCTGGATCAAGTGCCACCATCCGGCCATATTCACTGCCGCGCTACTGAATAGTCAGCCCATGGGTTTTTATGCCCCCGCCCAGATCGTGCAGGAGGCCTACCGCTGTGGCGTTGAGGTATTGTCCGTGGACATCTGCCATAGTGACTGGGATTGTAAAGTACAGGATAGGGTGCTGCGTCTGGGGCTTTGCCTGATCAAGGGCCTGTCACCCAAAGAGGCGGAAAGGCTTCTGCACTGGCGGGCGCAGGGCGGTGCGCTGCACAGCGAGGCGCTTCGCCACGGCCTTGGTCTGTCCGCTGCCGCACTGCACCAACTGGCATATGCAGGGGCTCTATCCAGCCTGCACGGGGACCGACATCAGGCCCTGTGGGCGGTGCAGGGCAGTCTGCCCCTGCCCACCGCATTGCCCATGCCGGTGGTACCGGAGCAGGCTCCCGCCCTTCCTGCCGAAACGCCCGCTGCCGCCTGTATTGCCGATTATCAGCAACTGGGCCTGAGCCTTGGTCCCCATCCCCTGCATTTTCTGCGCAAGCGGATCGCCCAAAGTGGCTATCGCCGTATCGCCGAGGTGCGCATGCAGCACCACGGCCGCCCGGATCGTCTCGCCGGTCTGGTCACCCACCGGCAGCGTCCCGGTACAGCTCATGGTACGGTATTCCTGACACTGGAAGATGAGTCCGGCATGATCAATGTCATCGTCTGGCCGCAAAGGGTCGAAGGCTGGCGCCGGGCACTGCTGCAGGGCCGCCTGCTGGGTATCGGCGGTCGGCTGGAGCGTCAGGGCGCCAGTCTTCATTTTATCGCCGACGCCATGGAGGATCTCAGCCCCTGGCTGGGTACACTGAGTACACGCTCCCGGGATTTTCATTAGTCCCGCTACCGAGGAAGTCCCTGCCCAGACAGCGGGCTCCTCTGGTCCGTCCCGCCTTACCTGGATGGGGCCGTCTGGCTTTTACCACGGCCACAGGTTTAGAATCAAAGCGCATCTTCGTTACCTCTCGCAAAAACATAAGGACCGTATTCACTCATGGAGAAAAAATCCATCGCGTTGGCCGTAGGCCTTTTCATTATCGGGGGACTCACCGGCGCCGTCGTGGAACGTTTTGCGGTAATGCCCGGCACAGGATCGGGAGTCAGTCTCGGCACAGCGGCTAGCTTGCTGGAATCCGTGACCCATGGAGAAGCCAAGGCCGAGAAGGTGTTTCCCGGTCCCGGCGGATTGACCGGAATCGAGGTGACTTTGCAGGGCCATCCAACGGTCGCCTTTGCCACTGCGGATGGCCGATACCTGATTGCCGGTCCGGTCCTGAACAAGCAGGGTGAGGATGAAGCGCACACGGCGATGGTAAAACTTGGCCTGATTCCCAAACCGGCGAGCGCAGGGACTTTGGCAGCGAAGGCGGTTGGTGCCGATAGCTTTGTGCTGGGTACAGGCGGACCGGAAATCACTGCTTTCGTCGATCCAAACTGCATTTTCTGCCACAAGTTTTATGAAGAGGCCAAACCGCTGATCGAGGCCGGCAAACTCAGGGTGCGTTATGTGGTGGTGGCTTTTCTCAAGCCGAACAGCATGCCGAAGGCCGCAGCCATTCTTGGTGCCGCAGACCCCGCTGCCGCCATGGCGAAGAACGAAAAGGGCTTTGATACGGTGACGGAAGAGGGGGGGATTGCACCGGCGCAAAATCCTGCCGCCGCCACCCTCAGTGCGGTAGAAAACAATACCAAGCTACTGAGCGAAAGTGGTGAAATGGCTACCCCCACCCTGATTTACTGTAATTCAAAGGGTGAGCCGACCCTGGTACACGGCTTGGGCAAAGAAAGCTTCATGGATTTTGCTGCGCATATCGGTAATCTGCAAAATGGGGTGTGCCAGAAGTGAATATCTCAGGATCGACAGCGGCGGTAATCCGGCGTGGAGACTACCAGGTTCCCAGCTATCAAGTTTCTGAAATCGCCTTGGATGTGCGCCTGGATCCAGACAATACCGAAGTACATACCCGCCTTCAGTTGCATCGCATCGCACCGGAGCCGGTCGCGGAATTGTATCTGGATGGCGAGTCCTTGGAACTGTTGGATATCCAGCGGGACGGCCAGGCGCTGGCAGAAAGCGCATATCGGCTGACCGAGGGTGGTTTGCTGTTGCTGAATCCCCCGGAAGCCTTCATTCTGGAAAGCAGGGTACGTATCCATCCTCGGGCCAACACCGCGCTTTCCGGTCTCTATCATGCGGGCGGGCAGTTCCTGACCCAATGCGAAGCGGAGGGATTCCGGCGTATTACCTATTACCTGGATCGCCCCGACTGCCTCGCCCGCTTCACGGTGACCCTGCACGCCCCGCAGGACGGTTGCCCGGTATTGCTTGCCAATGGCAACTGTATGGCCACGGGTGTTGAAGAGGGTGGCTGGCACTGGGCGCGCTGGGAAGACCCCTATCCCAAGCCGGCCTACCTCTTCGCCATGGTGGCCGGTGATCTGGCGGTCGTCCGCGACCGGTACCGTACCGCTTCCGGCCGGGAAGTAGCCCTGGAAATCTATGTGGCCGAACGCGATACCGGTGCCTGCGCCCAGGCCATGGACAGCCTCAAACACGCCATGCGCTGGGACGAAGAGGTTTATGGCCGGGAATACGACCTAAACCGCTATATGATCGTCGCTACCGACAGCTTCAATATGGGCGCGATGGAGAATAAAGGCCTCAATATTTTTAATGCCAAGTATGTGCTCGCTAGCCCGGAAACGGCTACGGACAGCGATTATCAGGGTATCGAGTCGGTTATCGCCCACGAATACTTCCACAACTGGACCGGCAATCGGGTGACCTTGCGCGACTGGTTCCAGCTCAGTCTCAAAGAAGGCCTGACGGTGTTTCGCGATCAGGAATTCAGCGCCGATCAAAATTCCCGCGGCGTCCAGCGCATCGGCGATGTACGCCGTCTGCGTGCCGCCCAGTTCCCGGAAGACGCAGGCCCGCTCGCCCATCCGGTGCGGCCCGATGCCTACTCCGAGATCAATAATTTCTACACCGCCACGGTCTATGAAAAAGGCGCCGAATTGGTGCGGATGATGCACACCCTGCTCGGCAAGGTGCCATTTCGGAAGGGTATGGATCTGTATTTCGAGCGTCACGACGGCCATGCGGTAACCATCGAGGACTTTATCGCCGCCATGGAAGACGCCAACCAGCGTGACCTCTCCGGGTTTCGGCGTTGGTATGGCCAGGCGGGAACACCCGTTTTGCGGGCCACCGGCAGCTACGATCCTGCCCGGCACAGCTATACCCTTACCCTGCATCAGGAAACCCCGGCAACCCCCGGTCAACCCGTTAAAGAGGCGGTGCCGATCCCGGTTCGTATGGCGCTGCTCAACACCCAAGGGCAACGTGTGCCTCTGGAGCTTGCCGGGGGTGCCTCCGAAACGGTATTGCTGCTGGAGCAATCGGAGCAGTCCTGGAACTTTGCGAACTTGCCGGGTCCGGTGATTCCTTCCCTTCTGCGCGGCTTTTCCGCCCCGGTGCGGCTGCAGGACCCACTGGATGACGACGCCCATGGTTTTCTGGCACGCCACGATGATGATCCCTTCAATCGCTGGGAAAGCATGCAGGACCTTGCTGTAAAGGCCTTGCTCGCCGCTGTGGCGGATTCGTCGGTCGCGCCGTTGCCCGTCACATTGCGGAACGCCGTTGCAGCGACGCTGGCGGACCGTCAGGTGGATCCTGCCTTCTGTGCCGAACTGTTGACGCTCCCCGGCGAGGATTATATTGGCGAACAGATGCCTGTAGTCGCCGTCGAGGCCATCCACCGTGCCCGGGAGGGGATGATGCGCGCCATCGGCAGCCATTTCGCAAAGGAATGGACCGATCTGTATCACGATCTTGCTGCCGCCTATCAGCGCGACGGTCTGTCCATCGGTCGCCGGCGTCTACGCAACCTCGCTCTGGGTTATCTCATCGCCGGTGAGGGCAGCAGGCGCGAAGGGACGATCCTGTACGCCCGTCAGCAATATATGCAGGCCGACAACATGACGGACCGGCTGGCGGCTTTCCAGTTGCTGGTGCAACATCAGCATCACGATGCCGAAGACGTCATCCTCGACTTTTACCAAAGGTGGCACGACTACCCGCTGGTGATCGACAAATGGTTTGCCATACAGGCGGCTGCGCCACATCCGAAAACCTTGCGGCAGGTGGAACATCTGCTGGTGCATCCAGCCTTTGACTGGCGGGTGCCCAATCGGGTGCGTGCGGTACTCGGCGCATTTGCCGCCAATCCCACGGTTTTCCATGCGGCGGATGGTTCCGGTTATACTTTTTTTGCCGAGCAGATCCGCCGTCTGGATGACATCAATCCGCAGACGGCGGCGCGCCTGGCGACACCCCTCAGTCGCTGGCAGCGCTACGATGCCCCGCGTCAGCAAGCGATGGTGGCAGCCTTGAAAATGTTGGCCGGTAAGCCTGGGCTTTCCCGCGATCTGGCAGAAGTCATACAGCGTTCTCATCCAGATAAAAAGTAGACAGCGGCGTCATGCAAAGAGCTTGAAGGGGTGTCGAAGCATCAGCTCCACGGCCGGGAGATACTCTCCAGCCGTTTCCAGTGCCGGGAGAATTTTTTGTGTTGCCGGACCTCCCGGGCATGGAGATAGCCCATCAGCATCCCCGCATGGAAGGCGAGCCCGTGCCTGCGGCTTGTAGCCAGTCCTGCAAGATGCTGTCCTGCCATATCTGCGTCATGCATTGCGCCGGAGATTTTTTGCAGAGCGGAGAGGGTCTTGAGCAGCGCCTTGCTATCTTTGCTGGGCCACATATCTCCTAGTGCGAGAATAACATAGCGCCAATTCTTGATGTGAATGCGCAGAGCATGAAACTCGATGGGGGTTTGGGCCGCAGCACCCGCCGCCGTCAATTTGCGGTCCTGACGCCGCAAATGCATTTCCGCGTAGTGCTGGAGGTCTTCGTCACTGTGCAACGCTGCACGCAGCAGTAGCGCCCAGAACTGCAGTATCGTAGCGGCGAGGTGACCCAGTCCGGCAGCGGTGGCCTCGGCCTCCGCGCTCAACCATGTGTACAGGGGCGCGGCCTCTGTGCCTGTCTCGGCAGCCAAAGTTGCCCAGTATGTGGCCAGGACTTCATGATCACGCCGTATACTTTGCTGGTGAAACCAGTCCGCCAATTCCTGACGGACACCCTCCAGACGCTTGTCGGTATCCAGCGTCCGGCAGAATCGCAGCAATGCGCGCAGGCTGCGGACGGCTTTGCGCAAGTGATGAAAGGTCTCCGGGCTGTTACCGGTCGCATGCTGCCTAGCTGCGGTGAGAGACTGCTGACATTGCTCGATCAACAGGCGGCTGAGTGCCTTTCCGGCATTTTCGTGTCGGCGTAGCGGTGCTGCTTTGTCCCCCAGTGCAACGGCATCGGCGGGTATCAGTCCGGCCAGACGCAACCCCCGGAACATCTTACTCTCCCCATCAGGCAGCAACGGCAGATGGGCGCATAGCTCCGCGCCCATCTCCAATATCGCAGCAGGCCCCCCGGTTGCCAACTCCAACTCCATTTCGAGAATCGGTTCGCATAGGCCGCTGGCAAGGATTTCTCCACGATCCAGGGCGACCACTATCTGGCTGCCATCGGCACAATCCACCCGGCTTTCCAGCCGCTCAAAACGGGTTTCGAGGATGGCCTGCAGAGCCAAATCCAGAAACGGTGCCAACAATGCCGCAGCGTCCGGGTCGGTAAACACCCGGAGGTCCGCTGCGGAGGAGGAAACGGTGACATTCCATTCGGGGCGCTGATGTAATCCGCCCATGGACTGTCCATCGGCCTTGAGGGTGGCGACCCACTCCTTACCTTCTCGACGCACCCGATACGCGAGTTTCGCGCGCCGTAAGGCGCCGTCCCGGCTGTCATAATAGACCGCATGCAGTTTCAGGGCGGGGGCTTCCCCCAGCGCGAGCAAAGGGAACTTGCAAATCTTTTCCCAGGTGACAGGGGAGGGGTCCAGTATTTGCAGTTTAAGCTCCTGTTCCATATTTCCCTTCCATCACGAAACGCAGAATCTGCGCCCATTGCGGCAGATCGGCCCGGGTTTCGGCGGCGCGCAGGTCTGCCACTCCCGCGCCCAGTTGTGCCGCTCGCACGTAAAGTTCGCTGTCGCGCAGGGTGGCCACTACCGGCAATTGCAAATCCGCAAGAAAGGTCTGCAAATGCTGTCCGCCCCTGGTACGCGCATTCACCCGGTTGGCGATCACGCCCATGCGCACTTTTCCCTTACGAAAGCGTTTTATTTCCTTTAGTTGTTCCAGGAAGACGCGGCTGGCGTCCATATCGAAGGAAGATGGTCCGATGGGCACCAGCAGTGCTTCCACCTCGCCCAGCATGTCTTCCAGACGCCCTTTCTTAAGGCCGGCAGGGGCGTCAAAGACCACGAAATCCGTGGGTGGATAATCGCGGAAATCCCGGTCTGCATCTGTAATGACGGACAGCTTGGGCAGGTGTTCCGATCGCCGCCCAGCCCAGGTACTGGACGAACGCTGTGGGTCCAGGTCGGCGAGGAGCACCGAACCACGCAGTGCCAGCAGGCTGGCGAGGTTGGTAGCGACGGTTGTTTTTCCGGCGCCTCCTTTACTGTTGAGCACCAGCACCCGGATCAATGCTCGCGCCTCTCACCCATAATGACTGCTCCTGTTGTAGTGTTCCAGCAGGCGGTCCTGTGCGGATTTACAGTTGGCATCCAGGGGATTGCGCAAAAAATCATAATCACCATCCGCACGCATCGCCCAAGCGTTACAATCGTCTTCCAAGTATAGCTGAAGGGTTTCCGTGAGTATGCGGGCGCGCAAGTCGGGGTCGGTAATGGGTACCGCGACTTCCAGACGGCGGAAAAGATTGCGCCCCATCCAGTCGGCACTTGATATCCAGAGGCGGGGATCCCCGTTGTTTCCGAAGTAATAGACGCGACTGTGTTCGAGGAAACGGCCGACAATGGAACGTACCCGGATATGATCGGAGACACCTGGTATGCCAGGGCGCAGGGCACAGGCGCCGCGCACCACCAGGTCGACTTCCACCCCGGCCTGGGAGGCCCGGTACAGGGCGCGAATCAGATCGGGGTCGACCAGCGCGTTCACCCGTACGATGATGCGGCCTTTGCTTCCATGCCGGATCTCCGTATCGATGGCTTCCTGTATTCCCTGGAACATCGTAAAAGGACTCTGCAGCAGACAGCGCAATTGCGGCGCCTTGCCCATGCCGGTGATATGCATGAACAGGTCATTCATATCCGCCGTGATATCAGGATTTGCGGTGAGCAGGCTGAGATCGGTGTAAATCCGCGCATTGCGGGGATGATAATTGCCCGTACCCAGGTGCCCGTAGAGGCGGATCCCGTCCTCCTCCCGGCGCAGGATGAGAATCATCTTGGCATGCACCTTGTGATTGACCACGCCGTATACCACTTGCACACCCACTTCTTCCAGACGCTCGGCCATCCGGATGTTATTGGCTTCGTCAAAGCGAGCCTTGAGTTCGACCACTGCCGTGACCTGTTTCCCGGCCATGGCCGCTTCTATCAACGCGTCGATGATCGGGGAGTCAGGGGTGGTGCGGTACAGCGTCTGCTTGATGCCGATGACTTTTGGATCGCTGACCGCCTGGCGGAGGAAATCCAGAACCGGGTTGAAGCTCTGGTAGGGGTGGTGCAGCAGGATGGGCGCCTCCCGCAGTTGCGCGAATATGTTCTCGGGGTGTGAACAAACCGGTGGCAGCCCCGGTACGAAGGGTGGATAAAGCAAGTCGGGACGGCGGACCATTTCAATGATGGCCGCCAGGCGTGACAGATTCACGGGACCCTGCAATGAATACAGGTTGCTCTCACTTAGTTCAAAATGTTTCAGAAGATATTCCACCACTTCCCGCGGACAGTTGTTAGCGACCTCCAGCCGTACTGCCTCGCCAAAGGGGCGTAGTGGTAATTCATCGGCCAGCGCGTCGAGGAGATTGTCCACCTCCTCCTCATCCACAAAGAGTTCACTGTTGCGCGTCACCCGAAACTGATAAAAACCCTGGATGGTCAGGCCCGGAAAGAGCGCCTGCACATGTTCGTGGATGACGGAGGAGAGAAACACGAAATCATTCGGACCCGCGAGATGTTCCGGAATCTGGATGATGCGGGGGAGAATGCGTGGCGCCTGTACGATGGCGATGGGGCTGTGTCGCCCGTAAGCATCCTGGCCTTCCAGAACGATAGCGAAATTCAGCCCTTTGTTCTGTACCTTGGGAAAGGGGTGGGCGGGGTCGAGACTCAGGGGAGTGAGTAGAGGTAGCACATCGGTTTGGAAATAATTGCCGATCCAGCGCTTCTGCGCCGCCCGCCATTCGCGGCGGCGCAGCAAGCGAATACCTTCTCTAGCCAAAGCGGGCAGCAGGCGCTGATTCAGGCATCGGTATTGTTCGGAAATGATTTCATGGGCCTTTTTCGCGACCGCCTCGATTTCACGATGGGGCCCAAGCATATCCGGCCCCAAGGGGCCGGCGCCGAATTTAAGCCGCTGCAACAGTCCGGCCATGCGCACTTCAAAAAATTCGTCCAGATTGATGGAAACGATGGTCAGGTAACGTAAACGTTCCAGCAGCGGTACGCGCTGGTCGTCGGCTAGAGCCAGCACCCGCTGGTTGAAAGCGAGGATGCTGAGGTCTCGGTTGAAGTACAGCTCAGGGCTGTCGAGAGGCGGCGCGGAACGGGCGTTTTCCGGCGCAGGCACCTCAGACATGCGGTGCCCCCATGCGATGCTCCGCAGCGATCAGGGTGTTCTGCAGAAGGGTGGCCACAGTCATGGGTCCGACCCCGCCGGGGACCGGGGTGATCCACGCTGCACGCTGCTCCGCGCCGGCAAAGTCCACGTCGCCGGTCACACGCCCATCCGGAAGACGGTTGATTCCTACGTCGATCACCACCGCGCCCTCACGAATCCACGCACCAGGGATCAATCCCGGTTTGCCGGCCGCCGCAACCAGCAGTTCGGCGCGCCTTACATGAGCCGCCAGGTCCCGGGTAAAGCGATGACAGACGGTCACCGTTGCGCCGGCGAGGAGGAGTTCCAACGCCATAGGGCGCCCGACGATGTTGGAGGCACCAACGATTACCGCCTCTTTTCCCTTGATATCGATGCCCGATTCCTGAAGGAGAGTCATGATGCCCGCAGGTGTGCAGGAGCGAAGCAATGGCGCGCGCAAGGCGAGACGGCCGATATTGTAAGGGTGGAAACCATCCACGTCTTTCTCCACCGCGATGGCTTCGATGATCTCTTCCGGGTCAAAAGGGGGGGGAAGTGGCAGTTGCACCAGGATGCCGTCGACCGCGTCATTGGCATTCAGCTCCGCAATGTGGGCCAGAAGCTGTTGTGGATTAGTGTCTGCTGGCAAGTTGGCGGAGAATGAGGCAATTCCCACGGAAGCACAGGTCTCCCGTTTTTTCTGTACATAAATCCGGGAGGCCGGATCAGCGCCGACCAGCACTACCGCAAGGCCGGGGGAGCGCCCCCATTGGCGGAGAAAGGCATGGCTGCGAAGGGAAATATCGGCATGTATTTTTTTCGCGATGGCTTTGCCATCAATGCGTCGCGCAGTCACTTGGGCCTCTTTGGCGAGGTCTCGCTACTCAGGAAAAAATGCTCACCCATGAAAAAGTTACCTATGTGAAAAGCGGGCGCGTCAACCGGAGAGGTGGCGGCAAAACGGAGCATCCCCGGAAACGAGAGCTATGTTCGCCGGTTATTCTTCTGGCAGCCCCTTCTTTTGTCAAGCGAAAACGGGGCACTGAAGGGTACCCCGATCCATGATGTCCAACAAGATGAAACCGTCTTATCAAGCTTCCCGGGAATTTTGAGGTTCCCGTAAATCCTTGGCGAGTATCATATACATGGCAGGCACAACGAAAAGCGAGAAAAAAGAGCCGATCGCCAGCCCGGTAAAGATGACCAGACCCATGTCGAAGCGGCTGACCGCCCCGGCTCCACTCGCCAGCAAGAGGGGCAATACGCCCAGCACCATCGCACCGGTGGTCATGAGAATGGGCCGCAGACGGATGCTGGAGGCTTTTTCCACGGCGGAACGCTTGTCCAGCCCTTCGTGTCGCTGGATCTGGTTGGCGAACTGGACGATGAGGATGCCTTGCTTGGCGATCAGACCGATGAGGGTGATCAGGCCCACCTCGGTGTAGATGTTGATGGTGGCCAGCCCCAGACTGATGAAGATCAACGCCCCGCTGATGGACATAGGCACCGTGATGAGCACGATGAGCGGATCGCGAAAGCTCTCGAACTGCGCCGCCAAGAGCAGATAAATGAGGAGGACGGCCAAGGCAAAGGTGACCAGCAGCCCGCTTTTCTCCTGCATATACTGCCGCGACTGGCTGGAGTAGTCGATGGAGAAGCCCTTGGGCATGACGTTCTGGGCCTGGGTTTTCAGATAAGTCAAAGCTTGGCCGAGGGTCACGCCGGGGGCGGGTACCGCCTGAATGGTGGCGGAATTGAGCTGCTGGAACTGCGGCAGGAACTGCGGCTGCACTTTGGTTTCCACAGACACCAGGGTGGACAGTGGCACCATCTGCCCCGTTGCGGTGGCGACGTAGTAGGTCTTGAGAAGGCCCGGATCGGCGCGGAAGCGGTCCGGTACCTGCGGGATCACTTCATAACTCCGGCCTTTCAGGTCAAATCGATTGACATAATTGCCGCCCAGCAGCGGCTGCAAATCCTGGGCGATGTTTGCCATGGTCAAACCCAGGTTCGCCGCCATGTTGCGGTGGATATGGAGGACGATCTCCGGGTTGTCGATGCGCAGGTCCTTGGTCACGTAGATGAACAGGCCGCTTTTTTGGGCGCGGCCGATGACCTCGTTGGCCACCTGATCCAGCTTGTCGTAACCTCCGCTCGACTGCAGCACGAATTGAACCGGCAGACCACCAGCGGACCCGGGCAGGGACGGCCGTTGGAACGACGCCACCTGCAGACCGGTGATCCCATTCATTTGTTTTTGTACCTGGGGCGCCAGCTGCATGGCGGTTACCGATCGCTTATCCCAATTTTTTAGCCGCATGCCGGCGATGAGACTGTTGGTCCCGCCACCACTCCCCACGGAAATGCCGGTGACCATGAAGGTGGCTTTGGTTTCCGGATATTTACTCAGGTCATGGACAATCTCCATGCCGTACTTGCTCAACAGTTCAGGGGTGACGTTAGGCGCGCCGGTGCCCATGTTGAAAATGATGCCTTGATCTTCCTGCGGCGCCAGTTCCTGTTTACTCGTGGTGAAGAGGAAATAAATACTCACAAAAATCACGGCGGCAAAAAGCATGGTCACCGGCACGAAGTTGAGGCTACCCCGGAGCAGCCGATCGTACAGACGGCGTAATTCCTCGTAGCGGGTATCGATGAAGTGGGCGAATCCATGTGCGCTGCTGGCTCGGAGTATCTTGCTGCTGAGCATAGGCGACAGGGTCAGCGCCACCACCATGGAAACCAGCACGGTAGCCACCAGCGTAAAGGCGAACTCGCTGAAAAGACTGCCAGTCAGGCCGCTCATGAAGCCGATGGGGGCAAAGACGGCGATCAGCGTGGTGGACATCACCACGATGGCAGTGCCCAGTTCCCGGCCGGTCATCAAGGCCGCCTGCATGGGGCTTTTACCCTCGTCGATGTGGCGATGAACATTTTCCACCACAATAATGGCGTCATCCACCACCAGGCCGATGGCCAAAACGATGGCGAGCAGGGTGAGCAGGTTGATGGTGAAGCCCATGGCCCACATGATGAAACCAGCACCGATGATGGACAGGGGAATGGCCACTGCCGGGATGAGCACCGAACGGAAGGAGCCCAGGAAGAGGAAGATCACCAGGACCACCACCGCCAGCGTGATGCCGATGGTCAGCAAGACTTCGTCGATGGAGGCCTTGATGTAGTCCGTGGCGTCGTAGGGGATGGCCATGTGCATGTCTGGCGGAAGGGCAGTGCCGAGTTCGGCCAGTGCCGCCTTGACCCCCGCCGCGACATTCAGCGAGTTGGCCGACGGTGACTCCTGAATACCGACGAAAGCCGCCGGCTTGCCGTCAAAATAAGCGCTGGAATCATAATTCTGCGCCCCGAGTTCTACCTGGGCGACATCCTTGAGGCGGATGATGGTATTACCCACGTTTTTAACCACGAGGTTGCGGAACTGCGCCGCATCATGGAGGTTGGTGGTGGCAACGATGGTGTCCCCCGTCTCGGTCCCCCGGGTGCTCCCTACTGCTGAGATGAAGTCGTTGGCTGCCAGAACCTGGGACACCTGGGACGCGCTAATCCCGAGGGCGGCCATCTTCCGGGGGTTGAGCCAGACGCGCATGGAGTACGTATTGCCGTTCCCGGAGCCGGGCGGCAGGATCTGCGCTTCGCCCACGCCGCTGACGGCCGCGAGCTTGGGCTGAACCACCCGCAGGAGATAGTCGGTAATCTGCTGCTGGTTCAGGTGGTTGCTGTAAAAGGCGATGTACATGAGGTCAGTGGTGTTGCCCACCGTGACGTTGATCACCGGCAACTGGCTGCCGGCGGGCAGTTCGTTGGTCACCTGCTGGACCTTCGACTGGATATTGGCCACCGCCGCGTCGGGGCTGTAATTCAGTTTCATGTACACGGTAATGGTGGACATGCCCTCGGAACTGTTGGAGGTCATATAGTCGATGCCGGGAGCGCTGGCGATCACCCGCTCCAGGCGGGTGGTGATGAAGCCCTGGATGGTGTTGGGATTGGCGCCGGGGTACGCCGTGGTTACCGTAACCACGGTGTTGGTGAGGGCCGGGTACTCGCGCACCGTCATTTCCGTATAGGCGCGCAACCCGAGGAGGAGGATCACCAGACTCAAGGCCGTAGCCAGAACCGGTCGATGAATGAAGATATCCGTAAATTTCATCGCCGCCGTCCTCAGGCTTTGCCGCTGGCGGGGATTTCGACAGGACTACCCTCGTGGAGCTTGATCTGCCCCCCGGTGACCACCAGTTCTCCCGCCTGCAGTCCCGACAGAATCTGAACCTCATTGCCTCGCTGAATGCCGGTCTTGACGATGCGCTGGAGGGCAATCTGGCTTACCTTGCCATGGACGGTTTTTTTCTCCACCACATAGACAAAGTCACCGAAGGTATTATAGGTGATGGCGCTGGCGGGTACGGTCAACACTTTCTCCAGCCTTTTCTCGATTACCGTGACATTCCCGAACATACCCGGCCGCAGGATGGTCTTGGGGTTGGGTACCGTGGCCTGGACGTCAATCTGGCGCGTAGCGGTATTGATGGCCGCACCCGTGGCGGTGATCTTGCCGCTGAAGGTCTGGCCGGGATAGCTGTCCACCTCCACCTGAACGGGTGTGCCCACATGAATGCGGGCGAAATCACTCTGAGGCACCGTAAAGTTCACAAAAAGGGGATCCCAGGACTGAAGATCGACCATGGCGGTCCCGGGGATGATGTATTGCCCCAGATCTACCTGGCGAACTCCGAGATAGCCGCTGAAGGGCGCGCGGATGGCGAGCTTTGCGAGAGTGGCGTGGTCATTTTTTACGGCGGCGACCGCGCTTTGGTAACTGGCCACCGCGGAATCGAGCTGAGACTGGCTGGCGGCCTTGGTGGCGATCAGCGTCCGCGTCCGGCGGAGATTGATCTGGGCCAATCGCTGCTGAGCCTCGTCGCTGGCCAGTTGCGCTAACTGGTTACTGTTGTCGATCTGGATCAAAGGGGTACCGGCCTTCACGTATTCTCCGGAATGAAAATAGATACCGGTAATGGCACCGCCCAACTGGGGCGTCACCTCCACGCCCTGGATGGCGGCAAACGATCCCACGGCGGTTACTTCCGGGTGCCACTCCCGCTCTACCACCTTGCTGGCGCTGACGCTGACGACTGGTACAGGCATATGCGCCAAGGCCTGGTGCATCATATAGTTGCCGTAGAGCTTGAAGCCGAAAATACTGCCGAAAAGGATCAGCAATATAAGAATGACAATGACAAATGCTTTCTTCATGACCAGTCTCCTCGGCGGATGGCTGTGTTGAATGCGGAATGGCTCATGGCTTTACCTGTGTTACCGGCAACGCGCCAGCAGAGGGATGAGGCTTGCCCTGTGTATTTGCGGGCGGTGATTTCCTGTCGGTTTTGTTCCACCAACCGCCGCCTAATGCGACCAGCAGCGCGGCCGTATCCTGATAGCGCTGCGATCTGGCGGTTATTTCAGCGATTTTGGCGTTGTCATACTGCACTTCTGCAGTGAGGAGAGTGAGATAGTCAGATGCACCCGCACGATAACTCGCCTGCGCCAGCCGCAGTGCTTCCGCGGAGGCCCGTAGCGCCGCGCGTTGCGCAGCAAGGGTCTGCGCGTCATGTTCCACGGCGCGCAAGGCGTTGGCCACCTGGTCAAAGGCGTTCAGCACCGTACTGCGGTAGGCGGCATAAACCACATCGTAGGCAGCATGGGCCTCGGCTTTCTGAGCTTCCAGTTTGCCGCCCTCGAAAATCGGCTGGGACACGGCACCTACCAGGCTCCATATGCTGCTGACAGGGTTGAAAAACAGCGCGGGATGACTCGCCGTATCGCCAAACGCAGCAGTAAGCTGAACGGTTGGGTAGAATTGCGCCCTCGCCTCACCGATGACCGCATTTGCGGCCTTCATTTGCGAAAGCGCAGCGCGGATATCCGGACGCTGTTTGAGCAATTGCGAGGGGAGACTCACCGGCAATTCTTCGGGTAGTTGCAACTCGGTCAGGGTAAAGGGCTGCCGTCTGGCATCTGCAGGAAAAGCGCCCACGAGAATGGCCAGTTCATGACGATAGACGGCGAGTTGCTGCTTCAGCGGAGGCAACGTCGCCATTTCGCTGGCCAGTTGGCTGCGCTGGGTGACGACGCTGAGATAGTCCACGGCGCCCGCCTTGTACTGGTTCTCGGTGAGTTCCAGAAGCTGCCGCTCCTGGGCCACGATGGCCCGGGTAGCGCGAATTTGCCCCTCTGTCGCCGCCTCGCTGACGGCAGTGGTGACGATGTTACCGGTCAGGGTCAATCGCGCCGCTTCCAGTTCCCACCGCTGATATTTTACCAAAGCCTCGCTGTTGCGATAGACCAGACGGTTGACGCCGAAAATGTCCGGGTAATAGGAAACTCCGACGCTTCCGGTAATCAGGGAATAGTGAAATCCGCTGCTGCCACCGAAGGCCGCCCCGCTGGCTTTGCTCCGATTGGCCTGCAGATTGCCGGTGACTTGTGGATAGAAGATGCTGGCGTTCGCGCGCGCGGTGGCCTCGGCCTGTTTCAACTGGGCCTGAGCCTGGGCGATGGTCGGGCTGTTTTTCAGGCCTACCGCGATTAATTCGTCGAGTGCCTTGGAGTGAAAGAGTTTCCACCACTCTTCGTGCAGCTCTTTGCCATATGCGATCTCCTGGGAGTGACCGGAAGGGCCGCCCGGAGCCACGGTTTTTTTGGGGCTGATGCCCGCCGTGTAAGGTGTTTTGTCGGCTGGTGCCCGGGGAACGCGCAGCGGCGGCTCAAAGCTGCAGGCCGCCAGACTTCCCGCAAGTACCGTTGCCAGCGCCGCAGCGACGGGTCTTGGTAGTAGTTTTTGCAAAACAACACCTCTCAACGGCCTGTACCGACTGGTCAGTATAATGGCGAGAATCCTCCCTTTCTGTCAAACCGACCTCACCTCTTTCCGTCGGCGCACGTTGGACGCCCGCAAAGGTACATCCGAGCCAGAATGATCTGTCCTAGAGAAGTATATATCACCTCTTGAATTAGAGAGAGTTTCACCGCATATTGGAAGCGGAGTATTTTGATTGGAGGAGCGTATGAAGACAAAATTTTTTGGAGCCGTCGCCATGCTTTGCCTGCTGGCAGCGCCTGCTGCATGGGCCGAGCCCAGCGTAGCCCAGGTTGCCCAGGCCGTGCAGGCGGGTCACCTGAGCCAGGCGCAAGGCATGATGCAGGAGGTGTTGGCTGCGCATCCGCAATCTGCGGAAGCACAGTATGTGGAAGCGCGAATTCTGGCGCGCCAGGGTGACTGGGCCGGGGCCCGCACGGCTTTGCGGAAAGCGGAACAGCTCGCGCCTGCCATGCCCTTTGTCAAACCGCAGGTGCTGGCAGCTTTTAAGCAGTCTCTGCAGCGCCATGTTGACAAACCGGTCGGCAAAGCCGGTCACTGGGGCGCTGTGCTGGCCTTTTTCCTCGGATTGGTAGCCCTGATCGCGCTGATCTCCATGCTCCGGCGGCGGCGCCAACAGCCCGGGATGTTGTACCGCGGACAGCCTTCCGGACCCTTCGGTGGTACGAATGGGTACGGGCCCAATGGGCCGATGTATCCCGGCGGGGGTACCATGGGCGGCGCACCGCAGCAAGGCGGTGGGTTGGGGTCGAGTCTGGCATCCGGCATTGCCACCGGCATAGGGGTGGGGGCAGGCCTGGCGGCCGGGCAGGCGCTGGCGGGAAGCCTTTTCGGACATGGCAGCGAGTCGGGCAATGTGGGCAGTGAGGGCGGCAATAATGCTCTCGGCCTGACGGATGACTCCTGGGGCAACGATCAACTAGCGTCCAATGATGATTTCGGTATGGATGATGGCGGAGACGGCTGGGGCTAAGCCACTTGTTTTTGCAAACTCGGAGGGGCGTCGCTGGATGCCCCTTTTTTAATTCGTTTCTGAGTATTATGGCAACAGATAACCGAGATTGCGCAATGCCCGACAGACGGCGATCAGCGGTAAGCCCATCAGGGCATTGGGATCCTCGCCTTCCATGTGTTCCACCAGGCTGATTCCCAGCCCTTCGGAGCGAAAACTCCCGGCACAGTCCAAAGGCATGTCCCGTTCCACGTAGCGATGGATTTCCGCATGGGTCAGAGCGTACAGGACGACGCGATAGGGTACCAGAAACGCTTCCGTACCAGACGGGGCGACCACCGTCACACCAGTCAAAAAGTCCACCGCCTGGCCCTGCATCCAGGTCAGTTGCGCAACCGCCTGTTCGATATTTCCTGGTTTGCCGAGAACGCGGCCGGCACAGACGGCCGTCTGATCGGCACCAATCACCACCGCCTGCGGGAAGCGTTGGGCAATGGCCAGCGCCTTGGCGTCCGCCAGACGGCACACCAGTGTTTCAGGGGCTTCGTCCGGGAAGGGCGTTTCATCCACCGCTGCGATTTCCACCCGAAACGGGATCTGCAACCGGCGCAGGAGGTCCCGCCGGTAAGGGCTGGTGGAGGCCAGAATCAGTTCGGGCAAGGCCATGCGTAGGCGTCCTTAACCGGTATTGCGCTGACCGGCAGATATGGCGTTGATGGTGCGCAGCAAGGGATCCAGCCATATCTCCCGGAATTCCGGGGGGGTCTCGTCGTTGCGATAGCGCCGCAGCAACGCGAGTTGAATATGATTCAGAGGTTCCATATACACATTGCGTCGTTGCAGGGAGAATGCCAGGGTTGGGTTGTCGGCAAGCAAATGGTCAGCCCCGACGATGGCGAGCATCTCCGCCTGGCTGCTTTCAAATTCCGCCTGAATTTTACGGTAGATGGCGGTAGCGGCATCCCGATCGTTGGGTAAACCTGCGTATTCTCCGGCAATCGCCATGTCGGTCTTGGCCATCGCCATACCGATATTCCCCATGAGCGCCCGAAAGAACGGCCAGTGTCGGTACATGTCCCGTAGTGCCTGCAAACGTTCCGGCTTGTCCTCCCGCCAGCGGGCGAGGGCGGAACCAAGACCGTACCATGCCGGAAGAACATGCCGTGACTGAGCCCAGGCGAATATCCACGGAATGGCACGGATGGAGGACATGGAGCGATCGCCGCGCTGGCGATGGGAGGGGCGCGAGCCGATGTTCATGTGGGCGATTTCGTTGAGGGGGGTGGCCTCGTAGAAATAATCCATGAACCCTGGGGTGCTTTCCGTGAGATCGCGGTATACAGCCTCCCCGGTCTGGGTGAGTTCCGCCATGATTTTCAGATGGTCCGGGTTGTCGCCCGACGCCGAGCGAACCAGTCCTATGCTCGCCTTGATGAGGCCTGCCGTACCTACGGTCAGTTCATACACCGCCGTCTCCAGATTGGCGTACTTGAAGGAAAGCACCTCTCCCTGTTCGGTAATTTTGATCTGCCCGCGTACCGTATCCGGTGGCTGTGCCAGAATGGCTTCATAGGTGGGGCCACCGCCGCGGCCCACACTGCCGCCGCGACCGTGAAAAACTCGAATCCGTATTTTCCGTTTGTCTGCCAGAGCTGCCAGCCGTAGCTGGGCCTGATACAGGGACCAACTGGAAGAAAGTATGCCGCCATCTTTGCAGGAGTCGGAATAGCCCAGCATCACCTCCTGGATGTCATCCTGACTGCTGAGAATCTTGGTGTAAACGGGGTTGTCCAGCAGGGTGGACATCACCGTATCCATACGCTCCAGATCGTGAATTGTTTCAAACAGCGGGGTAATGGCGATCTCGCTGTAGAGGCCCTGCCGTGACCATCCGGCCAGACCGAATTCCTTGGCAAGCACCAGTACCTCCATAATGTGGCTTGCCTCATGGGTCATGGAGATGACGTAGTTGCCAAAACCGGCGGTGCTGACTTCACGCCGTAGCTGGGCGATGCAGCGGAACATCGCGCAGGTTTCCGCCGCCATCGGGGACAGGTCAGGCGTTTGCTCCACCAGCGGACCGGGGCGGCGCAGCGCGTCGGAAAGCGCCAGTATGCGCGCTTCTTCGGAAAGTTCCAGATAGTTGGCGAAGCCCGGAATTCCGGCGAAAAGCTCGGCGATGGTGCGGGAGTGTACGGAAGATTCCTGGCGGATATCCAGGTTGGCCAGGTGAAAGCCGAAGGTCTGGACCAGCCATATGATCTCCTGGACCTCATTGTCGGCGATATACCCGTCATTGTGGCCACGCAGTGAGTCGCGTACCAGCAAAAGGTCATCAAGGAAATCCTCCGCTGCGGCATAGGCGGGACCCGCCGACTCATTCAAGACCTGACCGTTTTCCAGTTGGCGCAGACGCAAGTCGAGACGGGTCATCATGTAACGCAGCTTGCGACGATAGGGCTCACTGGGGAAACGTTGGTCCACCCACTCGGCAAGCTCTGGAAAGTCGTCTGCGTCACGCTCCAATGAAGCAAGTAGAACGGGAGAGATGGCACAGAATCGGCTGGAATGTCCGAGCAACTGATAGAGGTCACTCAGACGCTGCTGATATTCTTTCAATACTTCAATGCTCTGGGTGCGCAAAGCCCAGCCGGTAATGGCCGCGGTAACATTGGGGTTGCCGTCCCTATCCCCCCCGATCCAGGAACCGAAGCGGATGAACGCGGGAATATCGATATCGGCATTTGCAAAAACCCGGCGCGCGGCCCGGCGCGCGGCCCGATAGGTGAGAGGTACCGCCTCGAACAGGCTATCGCGGAAGTAGAACAGGCCGTTTTCCACCTCATCCTGTACCTGTGGCTTGTTGGTGCGCACCTCTTCCGTTTCCCAGAGTATCTGGATCTGCGCCCGCAGGTTGTCCATCACTTCCTGTTGTTCTTCGTCATTGAGCGCAGAATCGTCGAGCATCTTGCTGGTCACGAAAATGCGGCGCAGGCCATGGAGGACCGTCCGGCGCTTGGACTCCGTAGGGTGTGCCGTGAATACCGGCAGATAACGGATCTGATCCAGGAGAAATTGCAACTGTCCGGGGTTGATACCCTGGCCTTGCAGCTCGCGGAAGGTTTCCTCGAAGGACCCTGTCCACAGCATGCTGCCCTTTTGGAGCAGACGGCGGCGGTGCAGGTGCTGGAACTCCTCTTCGGCGATGTTGACCAAGCTGAAATAGGTGTTAAACGCACGGATGACCAGGACCAGATCGTCTTGGGGAAGGGCGTCGATAAAGCGAGCAAGTCGCTCCCGGAGACGAAGATCCTCCCGCTTGTGGAGGCGGATGTATCCCTGACGCAGTTGCTCCACAGCGTTGAATACGCGATGCCCGGCCTGTTCGCGCAGAACCTCTCCCAGCAGGTTGCCGAGCAACTTGACGCGGCTACGGAGCGCTTTACCGTTGAGGGCCTTTTTTTCCACGTATTTCGTCTCCTTTGAAGCTGATCCGCCCGGAAACCGCTTGGCAACCCCCCTGTTGCCGCTTTCGGCTCCGGGCAGGCGGAGCCGAACGACACACGAGATCACTTTTGACGGCTGGCTTTGCATCTAACGTAATGGCAAGTGTGCGACAGGTCAATTCACCGTGAGGCTGGTCTCCGCAACCCTCGCCCCGAGGGCGCGTCCCGATGTCGCGCAATGCATGGTATTCGGATTGTTTTTGCGGTAGGCTGATGGCCTCGCAGTGGAAGGAGGCCCGCAGGCTTTTTCACTACATCTAAAAGCGCCATAAAGCGACAGTCTTAAGGAGATAAAAATGGCCGGACAACAAAAAGGACAGGTCCTTCAGGATCCTTTTCTCAATCTTTTGCGTAAAGAACATGTTCCTGTCGCCATCTATCTGGTGAACGGCATCAAGCTGCAAGGTTTCGTGGAGTCCTTTGACCAGTTTGTCGTGCTACTGCGCAACAACGTCAGTCAGATGATTTATAAACACGCCATTTCCACGGTGGTTCCTGGTCGCGATGTGCGTTTGCCCTTGCCGGAAGCTGAAGGTGAGAGCAGCACCGAAGAAGAGGCTTGATTCTGGCGAATACCGCAGTCGCTGTGGCCGCACCCCGGGAGAGGATTCTGCTCGTCCATGTGGTATTACGTGGTGAGGTGGATCCCGATGCCGGGGCGGAGTTTTTTCATCTGGCCACCGACAGTGGCGCGGATGTGTTGGAACTGCTTTCCGTTCAGCGCGGACGTCCTGATCCTGCGACCTTTCTGGGGCGTGGCAAGGTGGCGGAACTGGCGGGGCGAGTTGCAGCATTATCCGTGGACCTCGTTCTTTTCGACAGGGTTTTGAGTCCTGTTCAGGAGCGCAATCTGGAGGGCGCCCTCCACTGCCGGGTTGTCGACCGGGTAGGTCTCATCCTCGATATTTTTGCGCGGCGGGCGCGGACCCATGAAGGCAAACTGCAGGTGGAACTGGCGCAACTGACGCGTCTCCGTACCCGCCTTATCCGCGGCTGGACCCATCTGGAACGCCAGCGCGGCGGCATCGGATTGCGGGGTCCGGGTGAAACGCAACTGGAAACGGACCGTCGTCTCATCGGCGAGCGCATTCTTTCCCTGCGCGGGCGCCTGATCAAAGTGGCCGCACATCGGGCAACACAGCGGCGGGCACGGCAGCGGGCACCCCTGCCGACGGTCGCCTTAGTCGGTTATACCAATGCCGGCAAATCCTCCCTCTTCAATACCCTCACCAAAAGTTCCAGCTACGCCGCGGACCGTCTTTTCGCGACCCTCGATCCCGCCATCCGGCGTTTGCAGATAGGAGGGCATGAAGCCATTCTCCTGGCCGATACCGTGGGTTTTTTGCGCGACTTGCCCACCGACTTGATTGCCGCTTTTCGCGCGACGCTGGAAGAGGTAAATCAGGCGCAATTACTTCTTCATGTGGTGGACAGCAGCGCGCCTGATCGCGATGCCCAGATTGCCGCGGTAGATACGGTGTTGAGGGAAATTGGCGCGGAGGGTATTCCCCGCCTGCTGGTACTGAACAAGGTGGAGCTCACCGGAGAGGTGCCGGGAAACGTGTATGAGAGCTCTGGCAAACTGGCAGCGGTGCATGTCAGCGCGCACTCGGGTGTCGGCATACCCGAGTTGCTGCAGGCCGTGACACAGCGTGTGGGGCGCTCCATGTTGCGCGCTGATCTGACTCTGATGCCTGAAGAAGGAGCCCTGCGTGCGCGGATACATCGTCTGGCCAGCGTTATCGATGAGCGTTTCGATGAGCAGGGCAGGACGCATCTGACTTTTGACATTGATGGTCTCAACTGGCGGCGCCTGCATACGCAGATGCGCGATAGCGGTTGTCAGGCGATGGACGCGCCCCCTACAATACCGGCTGATGGCTGAGGAAGGAGAGCAGTATGCCGTGGAGTGATCCGGGCGGGAACGGAAACAAAAACGATAACAACCCCTGGGGACGGCGTCCCGGTGCGCAAAAGCCGGTTTTCGATATTCAGAAAATTACCCGTGAGTTGAAAAAGCTGGGCGGTATTTTCGGCTCGGGCGGCGGGCGCAGCGGTGGGCCGAAGATGGGTTACAAATGGCTGCACCTCCTGCCTTTCCTGGTGATCGGCGTGCTGATCCTGTTCTGGGTTGCTTCCGGCGTTTATGTCGTGAGACCGGGTGAAGAAGGCGTGGTATTGCGTTTTGGCAGAGAGGTCGGTATCAGCCAATCCGGTTTACACTACCGCCTCCCTTTTCCCTTCGAGAGGGTATACTTGCTCAATGTAGCGCAGAGCCGGCGTCTGGTTCTGGGCTATAGCGGTGCTGCCGATACCCAGAATCCCGGCATGATGCTGACCGCGGACGAGAGTGTGGTGGATGTCCGTTTCGCTGTGCAGTATCGCATCACCAATGCGGGACATTACCTATTTGCTACCGCAAATCCGGATCAGTTGATTTCCTTTTGTGCGGAATCCGCCATGCGGGAGGTCGTGGGACGCAGCAAAATCGACAGCCTGATCACTTCCGGCAAAGGCGCCATTCAGCAACAGGTGCAGCAAATCACCCAAAACCTGCTGAGCCGTTACCACGCGGGCGTCAGCGTTGATTCGATACAGCTGTTGGAGGTGACGCCTCCCAAGGTCGTCCAGCCGGCGTTTGCGGATGTGGTAAAGGCGCGTGAAGACATGGAGCGGGCGCGCGACGAAGCGCGGGCCTATGCGAACTCGGTCGTTCCCAAAGCCACGGGAGAGGCCGCAGCGATGGTGACTAACGCCGAAGGTTATAAACAGCAGGTGGTCGACCGGGCCAAGGGGGACAGCGCACGCTTCACCGACATTCTCCAGGCCTATCAGAAAAATCCGAAAGTAGTGAGTGAGCGCATGTACTTGCGCACCATGCAGGACATTCTGAGCCATACCCCGAAAGTGATTGTCGAGAGCAAGGGACAGCCCGTGATATATCTCCATATGCCCGCCAGGACTCCCGCGGCGGTCAGCAGCCCGACGCGCTCTGCGGTAGAAACCGCGCCGACCGTATCCGTGGCCCCGCCGGTCGCACCGACGGTCAGTCCGGTGGCTCTGCCGGCCGCTGTGTCAGGAGCCAGCTCATGAAGAACTGGGCCTGGAGTGTGATTATTGTGGTATTGGCGCTGGTGCTGCTGGCGTCGGCCAGCTTTTATTCCGTATCCATGACCCAGACGGCCGTGGTGCTGCAATTTGGTAAAGCTGTGCGCGTGGTGGAATCCCCCGGACTCTATATGAAGTGGCCCATCGCGCAGAATGTGGCTTTTATCAATAAGAGTCTGTCCAGTTACAGCACGCAGCCGGAATCCTTCTTGACGGTGGGGAAAAAGCCGGTGCTTATCAGCCTTTTTGCCGAATGGCGAGTGGCCGATCCACTGCTTTTCTACGCCCGCCTGCATAACGACGGGACCGCAGAGAGCCGGATTGGCGATGTGGTGCGTTCTGCGTTGCGGAGTGAGGTCGGCAACATGACGCTGAAGTCGGTGATACAGGGCCAACGCAGCAAAATGATGGACCCGGTGCTGGCGGAGGCCAATAAACGTCTTCAGCCACTGGGTGTGCATCTGGCCGATCTGCGTATTCTGCAGGTGGGCTTGCCCACGGATGTGCTGCAAGCCGTCTATAAACGGATGGAGGCTGAGCGTGCGGAGGAAGCCAATGCCTACCGCTCCGAGGGGGCGGCGGATGCCGCCAAAATCCGCGCTGAGGCGAATAAGGACCAAACCCGGATTATGGCGGATGCCTACCGGCAGCAGGAAGAGCTGAAGGGGCAGGGAGACGCCGAGGCGGCATCTATTTATGGTGCCGCATATGGCAAGGATCCGGCATTTTACTCGTTTTATCGCAGTCTGGAGGCGTACCGCCACAGCCTGAGTGACAAAGACGTGCTGGTGCTCAGTCCGGATGCGCCATTCTTCCGGTATTTCCGCCACTCATTGGAGCCAGCAGGCAAATGACGCGTACCGAAAGCCACCCGGCTTGGTTGCTGCCCAGCGGATTTGAGGACGTTCTTCCTGCACGAACGGAGGCACTGGAGCGCTGCCGCCGCGCGTTGCTCGATCTATACGCGCGATGGGGTTACCGTCAGGTCATTCCCCCCCTCGTCGAACATCTGGAAAGTTTGCTGACCGGGAGTGCCGCAGACCTCGACTTACAGACCTGGAAACTGTTGGATCAGGATAGTGGCCGGTTGGTGGGGTTGCGCTCGGATATGACACCGCAAATGGCTCGCATAGACGCCCAGACATCTTCTGCAAAAGAGGTTCGGCGTCTGTCTTATGCGGGTACGGTGCTGCGCGCCCGCCCCGATCTGCTCGGTGGGAGCCGTGCCCCTTTTCAGATGGGCGCCGAGCTCTTCGGAGTGGAGGGGGCGGAGGGAGATCTGGAGGTCCTTTCCCTGATGGTGGAGAGCCTCGTCCACTGTGCCGTACCGGATTTGTTGCTGGATATAGGCCACGTGGGTATTTCCCAGACATTGGCCGATGCGGCAGGTCTGGAAGGCGCTTTGCGCGCTGAACTGCTGCGGCATGTCGAGCGCAAGGCATGGTCGGATGTACGGACATGGCTGCGGGAGCATCATTGCGGTATGGAACTGACCGCCGACTTTCATGCCCTGTCCGGCTTGCAGGGGGATTTCGACGTATTGGAGCAGGCACGCCGGTATCTGGGGCATTACCCAGCCGTTCGTGCCGCCCTGGATGACCTGCAATGCGTATGGTTGGTATTACGGGCACGTTATCCAGACCTGGAGATTCAATGCGACCTCTCGGAGATTCACGGACATCGCTATCATACCGGTCTGCTGTTTTCACTGTTCGGCCCGCAGCGCGGCGAGGCGTTGGCCAGCGGCGGGCGCTATGATGACATCGGTGCCGCTTTTGGGCGGCGACGGGCGGCGACGGGCTTTAGTCTGGATATCAAACCGCTGCTGCCGGGATTCCCGGATTCTGGGAGAATGGGGCGGGTTTGGGCCCCGGCTGGCATGGATGATCTGTTATGGCAGTCGATACAGGAACACCGCCGGGCTGGTTTTGTGGTTTTACAGGATCTGCAGCGTCAGGATGTGCCGAGTCCGCAGGATTTACAGGCACAGGGATTTGACGCCGTCCTGATCCAGGAAGCAACGGGTTGGAAAGTACAGCGTCTCGACTCGTGAAGTTTGATTTCATTTTCCAATGACCCATTTGTGGAGTCGTTCGTGGCTATAAATTCAAATGTTGTAATCATCGGCACCCAGTGGGGTGACGAGGGCAAGGGTAAGGTTGTCGACTGGCTGACGGAGCGTTGCCAGGCCGTGGTACGTTTCCAGGGAGGGCACAATGCTGGCCATACCCTCGTGATTGGAGCGCGGAAAACGGTGCTGCACCTGATTCCATCGGGTATTCTTCGGCCCGGGGTGTCTTGTTTCATTGGTAACGGTGTGGTGCTCGATCCCCTCGCTCTGTTTTCCGAATTGGACGAGTTGTGGCCGGTGGTGTCCGATGCCCATGAGCGCCTGTTCGTTTCCGACGCCTGCCCACTCATTCTGCCTTACCACAAGAGTCTTGACCTGGCGCGCGAGCGGGCGATGGGTGCGGCAAAGATCGGTACTACCGGTCGCGGCATCGGGCCGGCCTATGAGGACAAGGTGGCACGGCGCGCGCTGCGTGTCGCGGACTTGTTTCATCGCGAACGGTTTGCGGCAAAGCTGGGCGAGGCTCTGGACTACCATAACTTTGTGCTCCAACACTATTTTAAACAGGAGCCGCAAGACTTTCATGCCATCCTGGAACAGTATCTGGGGCTTGCGGAGCGTCTGGCGCCTATGGTGGTGGACGTTTCCGTGCGTCTGGCGCGTTTGCAGGCGGAAGGCGCGAGGATTCTCTTCGAGGGCGCCCAAGGTACGCTGCTGGACGTGGATCATGGCACGTACCCCTTTGTGACTTCCTCCAATACGGTAGCGGGTGGCGCTTCCGCCGGAAGCGGGGTAGGGCCGGCGGAACTAGGCTATGTACTGGGCATTACCAAGGCCTACACGACGCGGGTAGGAGCCGGGCCATTTCCTACGGAGCTCTTTGACGAGACGGGCGTCTTCCTGGCGGAGCGGGGCGCGGAAGTAGGTGCAACCACCGGTCGGGCGCGGCGCTGCGGCTGGTTTGATGCGGTGGCTTTACGGGCCGCCTGCCGGGTCAACGGGGTAACGGGACTGTGCATCACCAAGCTGGATGTGCTGGACGGCCTCAGCGAAATTCGCGTCGCCGTCGGTTACCGTGTGAACGGAGTGGTTCAGGAGGAGCTGCCCGGTGGAGCGGAGGCAGTGGCGGCCTGTGAACCCATCTACGAGAGTTTCCCAGGCTGGTCAGAGCCCACGGCAGGCGTGCGGCACTGGGACGACCTTCCCGAGGCCGCTCGTCGCTATCTGGAGGCCATTGCAGAACGCGCCGGACGACCTCTGGCGATTATCTCCACTGGGCCGGATCGGGATGACACCATTTTACGTACTGAGGCCCTGTGACGCAGCAACGCAATAAAAAAGGGAAGACCGTTTGGTCTACCCTTTGCTTTTGGTACCGGGGACTGGATTCGAACCAGCACAAGCTTTCGCTCACTAGGACCTGAACCTAGCGCGTCTACCAATTCCGCCACCTCGGCGTGGATGGAATCATCATTTATTAAGGAGCATTTGTCAATGCCGGAGACACAAGAATCCTCGTCGCTGAGGGACCGCGATCCCATGTTCGACCGGGAAAAAGAAAAATATGAGCGACCCATCGTCAGCCGGGAGTACATTCTCAGCTATCTGGAAAGCACCGGTCAGCCATCGACTCTGGAGGATATCATCGCCGATCTGGAGGTATCTGAAGAGGACCAGGAAGCCCTGCGGCGGCGTCTGCGGGCCATGGAACGGGATGGGCAATTGGTTCGTAACCGTCGTGGCGCTTACGGAATCGTGGAGGCGATGGAGTTGGTGCGCGGTACGGTCAGCGCTCACCCCGATGGCTTTGGTTTTCTGATCCCAGAGGGAGGCGGGAAGGACCTTTTCCTTTCACCGCGGGAAATGCGCAAGGTATTTCACGGTGATATGGTTCTGGGCCGGGCGGTCGGAGAGGATCGGCGCGGCCGTATCGAAGGCGCGATCGTGCGTATTTTGGAACGCGCGCTCAAACAGGTTGTGGGACGTTACTACGCGGAAGGCGGGGTGCGCTACGTCGTCCCCGAAGATCGTCGCACTCCTCAGGAATTTGCCGTGGTGGAAGGAGGCGAGCTGGCACCCGTACACGGACAGATCGTGACGCTGGAAATCACTCAGTACCCGGATGGGCGCAATATGCCCCAGGGCCGCGTGGTCGAGATTCTGGGTGAGCACATGGCCCCGGGCATGGAAGTGGAAATCGCGATCCGTAACTATGGGTTACCCCATCAGTGGCCGGACGAAGTGCTTGCAGAAATTTCGCATTTCTCCGAGACGGTCCCGGAAGCGATCAAAGTAGGGCGCCGCGATCTGCGGGCGCTTCCCCTGGTGACCATCGATGGCGCCGACGCCAAAGATTTCGATGACGCCGTCTATGCTGAAGAGATCGAAGACGGCTTCCGACTGATCGTTGCGATCGCTGACGTGGCCACTTATGTACGACCGGACTCCGCGCTGGACAAAGAGGCCACGACCCGTGGTAATTCTGTCTATTTCCCGCGGCGGGTGATCCCCATGCTGCCCGAGATACTGTCCAACGGACTTTGCTCCCTCAATCCCCACGTGGACCGCCTCTGCATGCTCTGTGAGATGGAGACGGATATGGCGGGCGAGGTACAGCGTTTCCGCTTTGCCCGGGGCGTCATGCGCTCCCAGCGCCGCTTCACCTATGACGAAGTGGCCGCCATATTGGCCGGTGACGAGGATTTGCGTACACAGGATGCAGCCATGGTTCCGCATCTGGAGGTGCTGCACCGACTTTATGAAAGTTTTGCCAAGGCCCGTGAGCGGCGGGGCACCATCGAATTCGATTCGCAGGAGAGCCGCATTATCTACAATGAACAGGCGCGCATTGAAAGGATCGTCGCAGTGACGCGCAACGTAGCCCACCGGATCATCGAAGAGTGTATGCTCGCGGCCAACGTGTGCGCGGCGCAATATTTCCGTATCCACGAGCTGCCCATGCTATATCGGGTGCATCCGGAGCCATCCGGCGACAAGCTGGAAGATTTGCGGCGCTTTCTTGGGGAGCTCGGTGTGCCGGTGCGTCTGCCTACCCACCCCCGCAGCGCCGATCTGGCCCGCATCATTGAGGACACCCGTGAGCGCGGTGATTCCAGTCTGATCCAAACAGTTATTCTGCGCAGCCTTTCGCAGGCCTATTACACCGTGGATACTGGTATGCATTTTGGTCTGGCCTTCCCGGCCTACACGCACTTTACCTCTCCCATCCGTCGTTATCCGGACCTCGTCGTGCATCGTGGCATTCAGGCTTTGCTGGACGCAGCCGGCGCGGAACCGCAGTGGTTCCCCCAAAAGGCATTACAGGAACTGGGTCAGCACTGCTCCATGACCGAGCGGCGGGCTGACGAGGCCAGTCGCGAGGCGGTGAATTGGCTCAAGTGCGAATTCATGATGGATAAGGTAGGCGAGACCTATACTGGCATCATTACGGGCGTTACCGGGTTTGGTCTCTTTGTGGCACTGCGGGAGATCTACGTAGAGGGCCTGATCCATATCAGCACCCTCGGTGAAGACTACTTTCACTTCGATGCCCAGCATTACCGGATTATTGGTGACCGGACCAAGGAAACATTCCAACTGGGGGATGGAATCCAGATCAGGGTTGCGAACGTCAATCTGGATGATCGTAAGATTGATTTCGAGCGGGTGATACCGGAGGGGCAAAGTGGCACGGCGAAGAACCGGCGGGCCCGGCGCAGCAGGAAAGATGCATAAAAGCACATGTATCCGGCTTATGCCTTGATCATCCCGTTGTCCAGGCAGAGCGGGTCATAGCCGAAGATGATGGTTTGATCGGGTAAGGTCAGGCTGACATCCTTGTCTGCATAATCCAGGTGACTCAACAGCCATTTGATGATCTGCAGGCGCGCGGCTTTCTTGTCGTCTGCAGTTACAACGGTCCAGGGCGTGAAGCTGGTGTGGGTACGCGCAAACATGGCATTGCGCGCGCTGCTGTAATCCTTCCAGTGTTTCACCGCCTGCTCATCGATAGGACTGGTTTTCCACTGCTTGAGCGGATCGTCTTTGCGTGCCTCCAGGCGCTTTTTTTGCTCGTTCCGGGAAATATCCAGGTAAATTTTAAAAAAATGGATACCCGAGCGCACCAGCATACCTTCATAATCTGTTACTTCAGAAAAAAATTCCTCGTATTGCGCATCGGTGCAAAATCCCATGACCTTTTCCACGCCCGCGCGGTTATACCAGCTCCGGTTGAAAAACACGATTTCGGCAGCGGAAGGCAAATAATGGGTGTAGCGCTGGAAATACCACTGACTTTCTTCACGGTCAGAGGGCTTGTTTAGTGCAACGATACGGGTTTCGCGAGGGCTGAGATGCTGCGTAATGCGCTTGATGGTGCCATCCTTGCCAGCCGTGTCGCGGCCTTCCAGAATAATCAGGATTTTTTCATTCTTGCTGATGATGTGCCGCTGCAGTTTGACCAGCTCGATTTGCAGTTGGTGTAACTCTTCTTTGTAGCGTTGTTTTTCCGTGATCTTCTCTTCTTTGTGCTTGGTCATGACGCGTACCTTTTAATGGTGAATAACGTGGTATTAAAAAAGGCTGCGCGCAGCCTTGCCGATGCCTTCGGCGCTCATTGGGTGCTGGTCCGCAAAGCGGGCCAGATCGTAGGCGGTGAGGCCGTGGGCGGCGGCCGTGCCGATCTGGCCGATAAGAGCACCGGCATCGATCCCCACCACCCAACCGCCTAGCAGGCGCAGGCTGTCCGCAGCGAAAAACAGTTGAATGCCACCTTCCATGCGTTCCAGAATCTGCGCCCGGGAATCTTCCTCAAAGTCATAGCGGCCGATCTGCAACGGTATACCCTGCGCTTCCGCCAGGGCAGGGGTAATGCCTACATAGGCGGCCGCCGGCAGGGTGAAGATGGTGGTGGGTATATGACGGAAATCCGCATAATCCATGGGAATATTGCCACCGAGAATATTGTGTGCAGCCACCATGGACTGGCGCACGGCGGCGTGGAATAAAGGTACGCGGCCGTTTACATCACCACAGGCATAAATATGGGGATGGGCCGTCTGCAGGTCCGCTCCCACAGCCACACCCTTTCGTGTCACGGTAATACCGATTTCGGCGGCGCCCGCAGGAATGACGGGACGCCTGCCCACGGCCATCAGCACTACGTCGCCATCGATGGTGTCGTCCTCTTCTCCACGGGTGTAATGTACGCGCCGCCCTCCCTCAGGGGTTACCTCGACTGCCGTCACGTCTATACCGGTGAGAATGTGAATAGACGGATCCAGCAACGGCGTTAGCACTGCCACCATACCCGGATCCATACCGTTGAGAAGTTGCCCACCTCTCTGAAGCAGCGTGACCCTGGTGCCCAGGGCAGCGAAGAACGTGGCCGTTTCCAGACCGATATAACCGCCACCGATGACGATCATCCGCTCCGGCAGGGTTTTGAGGATGGGGTCAGGTTTATACAGATCATGGCTGGTAAGGCAGAACTCGGATCCCGGAACCGGGGGGACGAATACATCGGAGCCGCTGGCAATGATCACCTGGGCACACCGGAGTCGCCGTTCGCCGTCCGCCGTATCGACGGCCACTTCGTGAGGGGTGATAAACCGTGCTTCTCCCTGAATCATCTGAATATTCGGTGTGGCGGCCAAGTCTGCGGCGTGTTGCTGATAGCGCCGCGACTGGATGCTGTCCTTGTGCGCCATGATTTTTGCGAAGTCGACGGTAATGGTCCCGGGCAGACCTCGTTCGGCAAAGCGTCGCTGCGACTGGTAGATTTCGGCGGTTTCCCGAATGGCTTTAGAAGGTACGCAACCCTCGTAAAGGCAGTTTCCGCTCATTACCCCCTTGGGATCCACCATAACTACAGAACGTCCCGCCCTGGCCAGCCGAAATGCGGCAGGATAAGCGCCGCCTCCAGCACCGATGGTCAACAGATCAGCGTATTGAATGATCACTGGACACCTCCATATGGGAAAGTCTAGTTCATTATGACGGTGGCCTCCCCAGTTTGCAGGTACCTGTCAGCAAAACCACCAGTAGGCCCTCGTCTGTTTGATTACGATTCCGGGAGGCCCAGATCCCGGACTTCGAGGCCCATCCGTTCCAGACGGGCCTTCAGGTCGTAGGTGGCGGCCTGAACATCGTACTCCCGTCCTGCCACACCGAGCTCGATTTGCGGACCATCCGTCTTGAAACTGGGCAGGCTGGAGAAACGAACTTCCGGATGGGCAACGCAGAAACTCTCCATGAGGGGGACCAGATCGCCCTCCCGCGCATGGGGTAACAGAATTCGGGCCTCCACGTCAGCCACTATGGGCGGAAAATACTGCTCGATCACCCAATCGCTCATAGGTTCTGCCATCTGCGGAAATCCCGGAAAGAAATGCCCGTTACCCACGGAAAATCCAGGCACATTATTGACGGGGTTGGGAATCAGCTTGGCCCCGGCGGGCAGATCGGCCATTCGGATCCGTACCGGCTCTGCCTTTTCGCCATACTGCCGACGAATCCATTCCTCCGCTTCGGGGTGCCGGGACAAGGCAACGTCGGCCGCCGCCGCGGCGCAATCGCGGGTCAGGTCATCGGGTGTCGCCCCCAAGCCGCCGAAGGAGAAAAACGGCAGGGGCTGTGCCATGGCCCAGCGCAGCTGGCTCAGCAGGATATTCCGGATATCGGGTATGATCAGGCACCACGCTATGCCATAGCCGCGTCGTGCCAATTGCTGGCGGCTGCGGACAACATGACGGTCTTCCCGTTTGCCGGAGAGTATCTCTGTGCCGATGATCACCAAGCCAACATCTTTGCTCATGAGAAACTCTCCAGAGAGGGGGCAATGGCCTCGCGCATGGCCGTCTCTGGCGGATCTCGCCACTGGGCGCGCCCTGCGGCGTAGGCCACGCGGCCGGTCAGCAACCACGCCAGCGCCTGCGGATAAATACGATGTTCCGCATCAAGCACGCGGGCAGCAAGAGATTGCTCGTCGTCTTCCGGCAGCACTGCTACCGCTGCCTGAATGATGGCCGGACCGGCATCCAGCGCTGATGTCACGAAATGGACGCTGGCACCATGCCATAACACACCCTGCTCCAGCGCCCGGGCATGGGTATGCAGGCCGGGAAAGGCAGGAAGCAGGGAAGGATGAACATTCAGCATCCTGCCCTCATAATGCTGAACGAAAGCGGGCGTGAGCTGACGCATGAACCCCGCCAATGCCACTACATCCGGGGCGTAGTCGTCAATCTGCCTTTGCAGTGCGGCCTCGAAATCCACTCGGGTCCCATAATCGCGATGGTCGACCGTAAGGGCAGGAATGCCCGCCAGCACCGCCAACTCCAGCGCGCCGGCGGCTGGACGGTTACTGACGACGGCTACGACACGGGTGTCCGGTATCTGCCCGCTACGGCAAGCTGCAAGGATGCTCTGCAGATTGCTTCCCCGGCCGGAAACCAGAATCACCAGCCTTTTAGTCAAGAAAACGTACTCCCTCACCGTCCCGGCGTGGCACCAGCTGCCCAGCAACGAAGGCCTGCTCGCCATGCGCTGCCAAAGACTCTACTGCCGCCTGCCTGGAGTCCCAGGGTACGATCGCTACCATGCCGATACCAATGTTGAAGACCCGTCGCATCTCCTCCGTGGAGACCTGCCCCTGTTCCTGCAGCCATTGAAAAATGGGCGGCAGTTGCCAGGCTTTGGGGTCGATATGGGCGGCAAGCGCTGCAGGCAGTGAACGGGGCAGATTTTCCACCAGTCCGCCGCCGGTGATGTGGGAGAGGGCGCGTATGGTAACCGCCTGATGCAACGCCTGAATGGCCTTGACGTAGATCCGGGTTGGCTGTAGCAGCAGATCCACCAGCGGTTCACCATTGATCTGGACATGGGCGTGGGCACCACTGTGCACCAGTATTTCCCGAATCAGCGAATAACCGTTGCTGTGTGGCCCGGACGAGGCGATGCCGATTACCGCATCGCCTTCCTCGCAAGCGGCACCCGTCAGGATGGCGGACTTCTCCACGACACCCACCGCAAAGCCGGCAAGATCATAATGTCCGGCCGGGTACATGCCGGGCATTTCCGCCGTTTCGCCACCCAGCAAAGCACAGCCAGCCTGGCGGCAGCCTTCAGCCACCCCGGAAATGACCGCTTCCGCCACGACATTGTCCAACTGCCCGCAGGCATAGTAATCGAGAAACCACAGGGGTTCGGCACCGGAAACGAGGATATCGTTGACACACATGGCGACCAGGTCGATACCGATATGGTCATGTCGGTTGGCTTCCAAGGCCAGCAACAGCTTGGTACCTACCCCATCGGTGCCCGACACCAGTACCGGTTCACGATAGCCGCCGGGTAGGGCGAATAATCCGCCGAAACCACCGATACCGCCCAGTACACCGGGGCGGTGGGTACTTCTGGCAAGAGGTTTGATACGGTCCACCAATGCGTTGCCAGCGTCGATATTCACGCCAGCACTGCGATAGGTCAAAGGCTTTGGGGTGTCCACGGTGACTTCCTCAATGGGGTTTGGCTCATGGTATGAGGGCATCTGGCGCCTGTCAAAGGTGGAATCGGGGATCCTCACCCAGGCGCGACCCAATAAAAAAGAGCGGCGAACCGCTCTTTTCGGACCGGATTCCTACCGGTGGTCAGAAGCGCTTGAAAATCTGACCACTCCGGGCGGCCTGGAAGCGCGCTTCCACCACGCCCCAGTTCATGTTTTTGTGAACGGCTGCCAGGTAATCCGCGCGGCCAAGTGCCTTCCAGTCCACCATGTAGGCGTGCTCGAAGACATCGACGATAACCAGCGGCACGAAACCACTCACGTTACCGTCCTCGTGGAGCTGAACGAAGTGGTTGTTGATCTGACCGGTAGTGCCATCATAATAGGCGATGGCCCAACCAACGCTCCGGCTCTTGGCGGCAGACACCAGATCTTCGTGCCATACCTCAGCACTGCCAAACTGTTCCGTGACCGCTGCCTTGAAGCCGGGGGCCTGATCGATGCTGCTGCCCGGCTTCAGTTGCGCAAAATAATACTCATGTAAAACCATGCCGTTATACTCAAAGCCAAAGCGCCTACGGCGATCTGCATAGGCGAGGGAACCGGTTTTACCCGCCGCCCGCATTTCTGCCAGCTCTTTGTGCAACGCATTGCTCTGGTTGACATAACCGACATAAAGGCCCCAGTGATCCGTAATTTGGGCATCGGAGATGCCATCCAAGCCGCCGGGCTTCAATTCTTCGCGCACGCTATATTCGGACATTCGTCATTCTCCTGATTTCAAGTTTAGAACTGAACCAATACTGCCTTGATTGTAGTCAGTGGGCATTCCGTCTGCAAACGACCTGCCGGTCGTTTGAACCTGTATTGCCCCCGATTGTTCTTGACAGCCGCCGCGCCCTTGCCTAGCTTCACGGTCATGAACCTGCCGAACCTGTTGACCTTGCTGCGGCTCTTTCTGGTGCCGGTAATTTTCTATGCACTGGCGAGGGGTTTTTTCGCCGTGGCATTGGTCATTTTTTTTGCGGCAGCGGTTACCGACGCGTTGGATGGCTGGATAGCCCGTCATTACCATCTCCAGACCCGTCTGGGTGCCGTTCTCGACCCGGTGGCGGACAAATTGCTTGTAGTCACGACGGTTATCACGCTGACCTGGTTGCAGCGCATTCCACTGTGGCTGACAGTCGCCGTTATCTCTCGGGACCTGTTGATCGTGGGTGGCGGTCTGCTCTACCTGCTGCTGATCGGAAAATTCACTATCCACCCGACGCTGCTGTCGAAATGGAACACCGCGTTACAATTTGTCGTCATTGTGCTAGTGCTGTTCGAGGCGTCCAGCCGCTGGCGGATGCCGCTACTGCCGGTCTTTGTCCTGGTATTCGTTACGGCCGTTGCGTCGGGGGGGCAATATGTCTGGGTATGGAGTCGCAAGGCCATTGCCCAGGACAGGGCTTCCGGCCAATCATGATGGGGACCCGACAGCGCATTCTCCCCTTGGGCGTGCAGGCGCCCGCAACCCTAGAGGGGTATTACCCCTGTCCCAACGCGGCGGCACTGCGTGCAGTGTTGAACCTCGTGGCTGAACCACAAAGCCTATGTCTTTACCTTTATGGCCCGGGCGGGGTCGGTAAAAGTCATTTGCTGCTGGGGGCGGCCGCGGCGCTTGCCGGCTGGACACCGTATATGGATTGTGGAGATGTCCCCCACCTATTCAACAGGATAAAGGATTTTGAGGGGTTCTCCAGCCTCGTGGCAGCCCCCCTGTTGTGTCTGGATAATATCGAGGCCTGGGCCGGTCAGCGCGATAAGGAAACTTTTTTATTCGACCTGTACAATGAGCGCATGAGTAATGGGCGGCCGATGCTCCTTGCCGGTCGCGCGGCACCCCGCTTCCTGGACTGGGCACTTCCCGACTGGGCCAGCAGGGCGAGCGCCTGCCTGCAAGTCGCACTGCGCCTGCCCGATGACACGGAAAGAGTGGCTATTCTGCAGGAAATGGCGCAGCGCCGGGGCCTGCAGATAGGTGTTGAGGCCGCACATTATCTGTTACGTCATCATGCTCGCGATCCCTCTACACTGGAGGGCTTGTTAACTGTGCTGGACGCCGGAAGCTGGGAGCATCAGCGAGAAGTGACCATTCCTTTCATACGCCTTTGCCTGGGTGCAGAGAAGCCATGACGTCGGGGTCGGGGAAAATGCCCGTGCGCCGGTGCTTTCGTCAGAAGAATAAAGCGCTGCGCCCGGCCCCTGCAGAGCAAAACGGTTGCTGGCAGCGTATGTTCTACCGGGTATTCAGAGCATGGCATGGTTTCTGGAACGATGACTGTATCGACCGCGCGGGGTTGCTGGCTTATACCACGCTCTTTGGCCTGATACCATTGGCGGTTCTCGGATTCAGCCTGTGGAACCTGGTAGGATTCAGTCTGCTCCACCGTGCTCAGGTGGATGATCTGGTTTTACGCAGTTTTGTCCCCCAGGCTGGAGGGGCGATTCTGCGTCAGGTAAACAGCCTCGCGGCGCGTGGCGCGCAAATGGGTTTGTTTGGGGTGCTGGGATTGGGCATCACCGCGATTTTTCTGCTGCATGCGGTGGAGCGGCATTTTAACGCCATCTGGGGGGTCACGCCGACCTGCCTGTGGTGCCGTATTTTGCGTTACATGGCGATGCTTGTGGCTGGTCCGCTCAGTATTGCGCTCATTCTGCCTCTCTTGGGCCCCCTGCAACCCCTGCTGCTCTACCTGGCGCATATTCCCCTGCTGCCCCCGGTTCTGGGCCATGTACTCACCTTTCTAGTGGTTACAGTGATGATGGGGCTACTCTACAAAATCCTGCCATCAGCGCCCACGCGCTGGCAGGATGTTTTTCTCGGCGGTGTGTCCACAGCCATTCTGTTTGAGATTTCAAAGATGGTGCTGGCTGGTTACCTGCAATTTTCAACCTTCGAAACCCTATATGGCGCACTCGGCGCTTTTCCCGTTTTTCTCCTCTGGTTGTACATGGCCTGGGCCAGTGTGCTGTTTGGCGCCGAAGTGGCAGCGGCGGGGATCACGCATGATGACCATTAGGGAGGATGCGCTCTATACATTAAAATCAGGAAGGGGCGCCGGGGGGCCGACAAGGTCTTTACTTGCAACGCTGTGATCGCTAATATCCCGCGCTTATGTTTTCCGCCAAAGCGTCCAGCCTGCCAATTGCCCGGGTATCTGTCCATGGTGACCGGCTGGATGGCGATGTCGATCTTCGCGTCTGGTTGCGCCTGGGTGAGGCGCTAGCTAGTGTGCAGGCTGTGCATGTATGCCTTGATCTGGTCCGCAGGGGGCAGGTGGTTACCGCCGATGGCCGTATAGAGTTGCGCGGTGAAATCCGCTGCGAACGCTGCATGGGTGCTATGCCCTTGCAACTTTCCGTGGTGGTACACAGCGGATTGGCAGAGCAAGAGTCTGCGGTGACCGCGCTGGACCCTGATCTGGAATTGGTACTTGCGGAAGACGGGGTTGTCGCTCAGCAAAGCTGGCTGGAGGACGAAGTGCTGCTAGCTCTGCCTATGATTCCGCGCTGCGAGGATTGGAAGTCGGGTGTTTGTCCGGTTACCGGGCTTGAGCCGTCAATGGTTGTAAAGTGAAGCACAGTACATCTTGATACAGATTGGAGAATTGAGTCATGGCCGTTCCACAAAGTAAAACTTCCCGTTCACGTCGTGATATGCGGCGCGCCCACGATTTTTTAGTAACGGTAAACCGTTCCGTATGCGCCAACTGCGGAGCAGCCAAACTGCCCCATCATGTATGCCCCGAATGTGGTTTCTATAAAGGTCGCGAGATCGTGAAGAAGGCGGTCGAAGCCTGACCAGGTTGCCGCGCCAGAGCGTCTCGGAGATTTCGCGATGCCGCATATTGCGGTAGATGCCATGAGTGGCGATTCCGGCCCGTCGACAGTGGTGCTTGCCATCCGTGATCTGCTCGAGGATCACCCCGATGTCATATTTCACCTAGTCGGTGATACGGTTTCCCTTCAGACGGAGTTGGAGAAAGCACACCTCCACCGATCGGATCAGGTCGTCGTGCACCACGCCAGCCAGGTGGTGGCAATGGATGAGACGCCGTCCCAGGCCCTGAGGAGCAAAAGGGATTCGTCTATGCATGTCGCCATCAGTCTGGTGCGGGAAGGGCACGCCGATGCTGTAGTCAGTGCAGGCAACACCGGTGCCCTTATGGCACTTGGGAAAGTGTTCCTTCGCACCATTCCCGGAATTGACCGGCCGGCCATTGCCGCTTTTCTGCCGACGACCACAGGGCGTTTCCTCGCACTGGATCTGGGTGCAAATGTGGATTGTCGCCCGGAACATCTCCTGCAGTTCGCGGTAATGGGCTCGATACTCGCTGAGCGGGTCATGGGTGTGACCAGGCCGCGCGTCGCCCTGCTCAACATCGGCTCTGAAGAGATCAAGGGCAATGAGCAGGTCAAAGAGGCGGCACTTCTGTTGCGTGCCGCCAGGCTGAATTTCATCGGCAATGTAGAGGGTTCCGATATTTACAAGGGAGTCGCGGATGTGGTGGTTTGTGACGGCTTCGTGGGTAATGTGGCGCTCAAGACCTCAGAGGGACTGGCAACGATGATCAGTCACGAACTGCGCGCCAGCTATACCCATGGCTGGTATGGGCGTATTGCTTATCTAACCAATCGTCCCATTCTGCAACGCCTGCGCCGCCGCCTGGATTCCCGTCAATACAACGGCGCCACGCTGCTGGGGTTGAACGGGATCGTCATCAAGAGCCACGGGAATGCGGATCGTTTTGCCTTTGCCTGCGCGGTGAAAGTAGCGATCGCCGAGGCCAAACATCGCCTGACCCTGCATATTGCCGAAGTGATCCAGGAGAATCTCGATCCGACGGTGCGAAACAGCGCGTGAAACCTATTTACAGCCGTATTGTCGCCACTGGCGGCTATCTGCCGGAACGTATTCTCAGCAACCGCGATCTGGAGCAGATGGTAGAGACCAGCGACGCCTGGATATTCGCCCGTACCGGCATCCGCTCCCGGCATATCGCAGCTCCCGGCGAAAAGACCGTAGACATGGCGGAAGCGGCAGCGCGCCAGGCACTGGCCGACGCAGGTCTGAAGGCGGCAGATCTGGACCTGATTATCGTGGCGACGACCACTCCAGATCAGATATTCCCCAGTACCGCCTGCCTGCTGCAAGCCCGCCTGGGCAACCGGGGTGCGCCGGCCTTCGACATCCAGGCGGTTTGCACCGGTTTCATCTATGCGCTGGCGACTGCCGATCGCTTCATTCGCAGCGGTGGGGCTAGACATGCGCTGGTGGTTGGTGTGGAGAGCATGTCCCATATCGTTGACTGGACGGATCGCGGGACCTGTATTCTTTTTGGGGATGGCGCCGGGGCTGTGGTACTCAGTGCTAGTGATCAACCCGGTATTATCTCCACACACATCCATGCCGACGGTGCCTATGCCGACTTGCTGCAGGTCCCCGACGGGGAGGCACGGATCACCATGCAGGGTAACGCAGTATTCCGCGTGGCGGTGCGTACCCTGGGTGAGATTGTACAGGAAACGCTCGCGGCAAATGCCCTGACACCCGCAGAAATCGACTGGCTGGTTCCACATCAGGCCAATATCCGCATTATCCAGGCGACGGCCGATAAGCTGGGCCTGCCTATGGAGCGGGTGGTGACGACGGTGGAACATCATGGTAATACTTCTGCGGCTTCGGTACCTTTAGCCTTGGATGAAGCCGCGCGACGCGGTTGTTTTCAGCCGCGGCAACGGCTTCTGCTGGAAGCATTCGGGGGTGGTTTTACCTGGGGATCAGCGCTCCTGCGTTGGGGCTGAAAGCCCTGCATACCAATTTGTATCGAGAGGAGGTTCGCTTGCACGGCTCTATCGCCTTTGTTTTTCCGGGTCAGGGTTCGCAGTCTTTGAATATGCTGGCCGACCTGGCCAACGGTCATCCGTTGGTCAAAGAGGTTTTTGAAGAAGCTTCTGCGCAGTTGGGCGAGGACCTATGGCTGCTTACGCAGGAGGGGCCCTCCGAAAAACTGAGCCAGACCCGCTGGACGCAGCCGGTGATGCTAACCGCCGGATATGCCGTATATCGGGTATGGGAAGAGGAAGGTGGCATCTTTCCCGATTTTGTCGCCGGGCATTCCCTGGGAGAATACACCGCTCTGGTGGTTGCGGATGCGGTGGATTTTGTGGACGCTGTACGTCTGGTCGCGGAACGGGGCCGCCTGATGCAGGAAGCGGTGCCGGAGGGGGTGGGTGCCATGGCAGCCATCATCGGTCTCGGCGACGATGAAGTGAAACAGCTGTGTGCTCAGGAAGCAAGGGGTGAAGTGCTGGCTGCGGCCAATTTCAACGCGCCGGGACAGGTGGTGGCCGCAGGTCATCAGGCGGCCGTCGAGCGGCTGGTGGAGTCGGCACGTGCGGCCGGGGCCAAACGCGTTGTCCTGCTTCCGGTCAGTGTGCCCAGTCATTGCAGCCTGATGGAGCCGGCCGCCGAACGTTTCCAGTCTGTGCTGGAATCCGTGCAGTTCCGTAGCCCCAAGGCGATGGTGGTACATAACGCCGATGTGCAAAGCCACAACACGCCGGACTCCATCCGTGCCATACTCGCCAGGCAGTTATATTCGCCGGTGCGCTGGACAGACACGATTCGCCACCTCGCCCGGCAGGGGGCCATGACCTTTGTGGAAATGGGTCCGGGGCGCGTACTGTCGGGCCTGGGGAAACGCATAGAGCCCAGCCTGACCATGCTCCACGTCGAAGATGGCAAAAGCCTCAAGGCCGCCCTGGAGGTGATCTGATGGCAGGATCTTTGGAGGGCCAGCTAGCCCTGGTCACAGGTGGCAGCCGCGGCATCGGACAGGAGATCGCGCACGTACTCGGCAGGCAGGGTGCGCGGGTCGTTGCCACAGCAACGACCTCTGCCGGTGCGGAACGGATCAGTGCCGATCTGGCGGCGCAGGGTATCCACGGCGCCGGGATGGCACTGGATGTGACCGATGACGCGGCCATGTCCGCAACGCTCGCGCAGATACAGGCATCCCATGGCGCGCCGGCCATTCTGGTGAACAATGCGGGAATTACCCGGGATCAGTTGCTCCTGCGGATGAAAGATGAGGATTGGGATGCTGTCATGGCGACCAATCTGCGCGCGGTATACCGCTTGAGCAAGCTATGCGTGCGCGATATGCTCAAAGCCCGTTTTGGCCGGATCATCAACATTACTTCGATAGTCGGGGTGATGGGGAATGCCGGACAGACAAATTATGCAGCCGCCAAGGCGGGAGTCGCGGGTTTTACCCGGGCCATGGCGAGAGAGGTGGCGGCGCGGCAGGTGACCGTCAATTGTGTGGCACCAGGCTTTATCAGCACCGACATGACCGAAGGGCTGAATGAAGCGCAGCGCGATACTCTGCTGCAGCAGATTCCTGCGGGAAGGCTGGGGACGGTGGCCGATGTGGCTGCTGCAGTCGCTTATTTGGCGAGCCCGGAAGCAGGTTACGTAACCGGACAAATTCTGCATGTCAATGGCGGCATGTGGATGGGGTAATGCATTCGTGGCTTTACAGGACTGTATGCCCTGTGGTCCAATCTCGCCGACAATAATTTTTCACCAACAGAGGAGCTTCTCCTAATGGACAATGTGGCAGATCGTGTAAAGAAGGTCGTGGTAGAGCAGTTGGGCGTTAATGAAGACGAAGTCACCAATGAGGCGTCCTTTGTTGATGATCTGGGTGCCGACTCGCTGGATACCGTGGAGCTGGTGATGGCTCTGGAAGAAGAATTCGACTGTGAAATCCCCGACGAAGAAGCGGAAAAGATCGCGACCGTGCAACAGGCCATCGACTATGTGTCTGCGCATATTCCAGCCAAAGATGCCTGAGCATTTCCTGACCGAGACGATGAGGAGATCGGGCGTTTGAAGAGACGTGTAGTGATTACGGGGTTGGGGATTGTGTCGCCCGTCGGTGTGGGTATCCCCGCGGCGTGGGATTCGATAACCCAGGGACGCAGTGGTATCGGTCGGGTTACCCGCCTGGATCCTGCCGCCTACAGTTCCCAGATTGCAGGAGAAGTCCGTGGCTTCGATATTGGTCAGTACATTCCGACCAAGGAAGCCCGCAAGATGGATTTATTTATCCATTACGGCCTCGCGGCGGCCATGGAAGCGGTGGCAGACTCTGGTTTACAGATTGGAGCGGATATTGCAGATCGGGTGGGCGTATCCATCGGCAGTGGTATTGGCGGTCTGCCGGGCATCGAGTCCGAGCATCAGGTCGTCACGGAAAGCGGCCCCCGCCGGATCTCGCCGTTCTTTATTCCTCGTTGCATCGTCAATATGGTGTCGGGGCACGTTTCCATCATGTATGGCGCCAAAGGGCCCAACATCGCCATGGCGACGGCATGTTCCACTGGCACACATTCCATCGGCGAGGCGGCGCGGCTCATCGAGTATGGCGACGCCGATGTCATGATTGCCGGCGGAGCTGAGGCGGCTGTCAGCCCTTTGGGGTTGGGTGGGTTTTGTGCGGCGCGGGCGCTCTCTACGCGCAACGCCGATCCTGAGAGAGCGAGCCGCCCCTGGGATAAGGATCGGGATGGTTTCGTGCTGGGCGAGGGCGCGGGCGTTCTCATTCTCGAAGAATATGAATTTGCCCGGCGTCGTGGCGCACGGATCTACGCAGAGTTGGCCGGCTACGGCATGAGCTCCGATGCTTACCATATGACCCAACCCGCCCCGGGTGGGGAAGGTGCCGCCCGTTGCATGCGGGTTGCACTGCGTAACGCCTCGGTGTCGCCCGAAATGGTGGGGTATATCAACGCGCACGGGACATCCACCCCGCTGGGAGATCGGTCGGAGACCGATGCGGTACATACCGTATTCGGCGAACACGCGCAGCGATTGGCCATGAGTTCCACCAAGTCGATGACAGGCCATCTTCTGGGTGCCGCGGGGGGGGTGGAAGCCATTTTTACGGCGCTCGCGCTTTATCACGGCATTTTGCCGCCCACGATCAATCTGGATCAGGCCGGCGAGGGCTGTGACCTGGATTATGTGCCCCTCAAAGCGCGAAAAGCATCCGTAAAAGTTGCTTTAAGCAACTCCTTTGGATTCGGCGGCACCAATAGTTCGCTGGTTTTCCGCCGTATCGACGACTGATTCGCCGCGTGGGGGTGATTGTCGCCACCATGGATGGAAATCCCCTCGTGGCGGCGGGGGCGTGCGATGCCGCCCTGGACCGTGCGTTACATTACGGCGACGGGCTTTTTGAAACCATTGCGGTGATCAAGAGCGTTCCCCTGTTTTGGGAGGCGCATCTGGCGCGACTCGGGCGTGGCGCGGCTATTCTGAATATTCCGGCACCTCCTCCAGAAGTCTGGCGCAAAGATTTACGGACGGCGCTGGATGCTATCCCGGCACAGCCGCGCCTTCTCCTTAAACTGACCCTCGGTCGTGGACCAGGGCCGGGGTACGGCAGCGCTGGCGCTGGCCCTCCCCGACGCTATCTGTGGTTATCCCAGTGGCCGGAGCGAAACCCGCACTACTGGAACCCGGGCATCTCCGCCGCAACCTGCGAGGTCGCCTTGCTCACCGGCGCACCGTATCTCGGCGTCAAATCCCTCAATCGTCTGAACCAGGTTATGGCCCGGGATGCGCTAGCCCCTGAATATGCCGAAGGGGTCATGCTGGATCAGTCGGGACTGTTGCGCGAGGGCATCATGTCCAATCTGTTTTGGGTAACGGCTGGTGTTGTCCATACTCCGGAACTGGAAAACGGCGGCATTGCTGGTGTTCAGCGGGCCGCTATTCTGGCATGGTTGCAGGCGCATGGTGTGCCGACCCGCTTGGGCTACTGGCCACTGACGATGCTTCAGGATGCTGACGAAATATTTTTCAGCAACAGCCTTATCGGTGTCTGGCCGGTGCGCTACTTCATGGGGCGAGAATTACCCGGACATGACGGGCCTATAACATCCGTCCTCCTCACATGGACTCGGGAAATGGGTCTGGGGCTACAACCGTGACCCGCAGACGTATGGCGGTTCTGCTCGTTCTTCTGACCGTATTATTTTCTGTCGGATTTTACGGCATCGGCATGTATTGGCCGGAAACTCTACCGGCGAAGGGGGTGACGGTCCCTATCCCCCTTGGTGCCAGTGATGCGCAGAGTATCACCAGTCTGGCGCGTTCCGGGGTGTTGCCATATCCGCGACTGTTTCATCTGGCTTGGGCTCTAGCCGGGCGTCCGGCCATGCAGGCCGGACTGTATGAGTTCAGGGGCAGCGTTAACCAGGAACAGGTGCTGCACCGCTTGATTGCCGGTCAGTCCACGCCCCTTAATCTGCTGATTGTGCCGGGCTGGCGTTTGCAGGACGTGGTCCGGGAAATACGGGACAGTGCCCCCTACCTCAACCGGCGTGATCTGCCTCAGGAGGAAGGGGTGGCAACGCGCCTGGCGCACCTGGGCATCGGCGCAGAGGGCAGCGCAGAGGGCTGGCTTTTCCCGGATAGCTACCGTTACGTGCCGGGCACCACGGCGCTGAGTGTACTGCGGCGCGCCTACGTGCGCATGCAGCACGAATTGCAGGCCCTGTGGGCCGGGCGCGCTCCCGGACTGCCGCTTCATGATCCCTACCAGGCGCTGATTCTGGCTTCCATCGTACAAAAGGAGGGGGCGCCCCCCGCAGAGCAGGCGCATATTGCGGCCGTGTTTCTCAATCGCTTGCGGCACGGGATGCCTTTACAATCCGATCCTACCGTGATTTATGCTTTGGGCGGGCGCTATGCCGGGCTTTTGACGGCACAGGAGATGCGTGTGGACAGCCCTTATAACACCTATCTGCATGCCGGGTTGCCGCCTACACCCATTGCGATGCCGGGATTCACCAGTCTGATGGCCGTGCTGCATCCGGCGGACAGTACCGACCTCTATTTCATTGCTCAGGGAGATGAGTACCATTATTCTGAGAGTTACGCGCAACACCTCAAGCAGATACGACGTTATCTCCAGCATGCCGGAGGAGCGGTTCAGTGAAGGCGACCACACGGAAGAGCGGATTTTTTCTTACCCTGGAGGGTATTGAAGGTGCGGGGAAGAGCTCAGCCCTGCCGGTGCTGGCGGAACTTTGCCGCCAGCAGGGTTACGCCGTTGAAGTTACCCGGGAACCGGGCGGAGGCCCACTTGGCGAGGCGTTGCGCACCATTTTTCTGGACGATAGCCTGCATCTGGATGCGGACGAGGAACTGCTTCTGCTCTATGCCGGACGTCGGGATCACTGGCGGACACGTATCGCGCCTGCGCTGGCCGCCGGAAAGGTGGTCATCAGTGATCGCTATGAAGACTCCACTTATGCTTATCAGAGTGGCGGAAGGGGGGTCCCTGCCGCGCACATCGCGGCGCTGGCGCGCTGGGCGGGGATCACCCGCCGTCCAGACCTGACGTTTTGGTTCGATATAGCGCCGGAGTTGGGTGCAGCACGTATCTGCGGGCGCCGTCCGGATCGGCTGGAACAGGAAGATCAGGCCTTTTTCAGCCGCGCCAGGGCGGTCTTTGCGGAGCGTTGCGCGGCCGAACCACAAAGAATCTGGCGCGTCGATGCGAGCCTGCCTCTGCCGATGGTGCATGATGCTGTGCGGGCAAGGCTCGCCGCCTGCCTGGCGGCCTTTTATTCATGAACATGCCTCGCCCGACGCCTGCGGAGTGGTCGCCGATATGGAGCCTGGTGCAAATCGGTTTGCCCCAGGCGATGCTTGCCGCAGGCGAATCGGGAACGTTGGTCGAGCAGTACTGCGATGATTTGCAACAGGTGGCGCTGTGTTTTGCGCCAACTGCGCAGGGGCTACCCTGCGGAACCTGCCGCTCCTGCCGTTTGTTGGCGGAGGGCAACCATCCCGATCTGCTGGTGATCACTCCGGAAACCGGAAAACGCATCACCATTGAGGCGGTGCGCCATGCCAACGAGTTCCTCGCCTTCACCCCGCAGGTCAGCGCGTGTCGCTGGCTGCGCATCGCGCCGGCCGAGGCGATGACTGCGGCGGCCGCCAATGCCCTGCTGAAAACCCTGGAGGAACCTGCGGCGCGTGCCCATATTCTTCTGCTCAGTGAACACCCGTCGCAGCTTATTCCCACCATCCGATCCCGTTTGCAGAGATTGCCGTTCCCGACGATGCTGCCGGGGCAGTGCGTGAACTGGCTTGAAGGTCTCGGCATACCGCCTGCGGAGGCGCTCTCGTTAAGCCGGCAGTTTGCGAACCGGCCACTGCGCGCCTGGCAACTTTGGGAATCCGGGTGGGTCACGCTACGCCGAACCTGGATCGAGACGCTGTTGAACCTTCCTCGGCAAGGGCCTGTCGCGGCTTTGCGGCTGGCGGACAACTGGGCCAAAGACACCGACTTGCTGCTGCTGCGCGAACTGGTTCTAAGCCTGTTGGGGGATTTGCTGCGTCTTCAAGGCCGCCGCCTGGACAACGTCGTGCATTTAGACTATCTGCAATCGCTGGAGGTTATGGCGCAATCGGCCCGGGTTGCGTGCCTCTGGGCAGCCTTGGAGGGATGGGCGCGGCTGCCTGAGTCGCTTGCGCAAAATCGCAATGTGGGGATGACCATGGAAACGTTATTGTTGAGTTGGGTAGGCATTTGGTCAGGGCAGGTGGCGCATGGAATTACAGGCTGAAGCGGGTGGCGCGGCGAAAGCGCTGTCTGTCGTGTTACGGGATGCTACCGCAGTGCAGCGTTACTACATGCCCAACATCAAAGGGGGAGGGGTGCTGGTAGAGACATCGAACCTCCTGCCCATAGGTACCGAGGTGCTGCTCATGATCACCCTCCCCGATGGTCAACCACGTGCGCCCGTCATGGGAAAGGTGGTGTGGGTGACGCCACCCGACAACCGTGAGGGTCGCCCTCCCGCCATCGGTGTCCAGTTTGTAAATGACCGCTCCGGTGTCCTGATCCGGATTCAGAACGCACTGTCCGGCCTGCCAAGGAACGATGGTGAGGTGCTGAGCTTTTAAAATGCCGTTTGGACGCAGGCTCAGCATCGGTCACTCCGCACGGGTCATTGCCCTGACGCTGGCGTCTGAGGTACACTCCGTCCCCTCAGGAGAGGTGACCGAGCGGCCGAAGGTGCAGCACTGGAAATGCTGTGTACTCCAAAAGGGTACCGTGGGTTCGAATCCCACCCTCTCCGCCAATCATCGTCCGTCAGTGGACAATCTCAGGTTTTCTATGGCGACAAAGATCGGTCCCCTCGCAGTGGTAACTGGTGAACCCCGTCAGGCCCGGAAGGGAGCAGCGGCAGCCGGTGATCCAGGTGCCGGGGTGCGGCTGGTCGGCGTCGCCACCCTATATTTCAGACCCGCATGAGCGCCTATCTCGCGCTGGCCCGCCGCTGGCGACCCCAACATTTTGATGATTTTGTCGGGCAGGACGCCGTCGTCTCCGCCTTGCGCCATGCCCTGGATTCCGGCCGCATTCATCATGCTTTTCTGTTCACCGGCACGCGGGGCGTCGGTAAGACGACTCTGGCGCGGCTGCTCGCCAAGTGCCTGAACTGTGAGCGAGGCGTGAGCAGCAACCCCTGCGGAGAGTGTAGTGCCTGTCGCAGTATTGCCGCGGGGAACTTCGTGGATCTGCTGGAAGTGGATGCGGCAAGTCGTACCCGGGTCGATGAGACCCGCGACCTTTTGGACAATGTCCAGTATGCGCCTACGGCTGGCCGCTACAAGGTGTACCTCATTGACGAGGTGCATATGTTGTCTGCGCACAGCTTCAATGCGCTGCTGAAGACCTTGGAAGAACCGCCGGAGCACGTCAAATTTCTGCTGGCGACTACGGACCCGCAGAAGCTGCCGATAACCGTGCTCTCCCGCTGCCTGCAGTTTAATTTACGCCGGCTGGATATTCCCCAGATCCAGGGAAGGTTGCGACAGATCATGCTGTTGGAACAGGTGCCGGCGGAGGACACCGCCCTGCAGCTACTGGCGCGTGCGGCCGACGGGAGTCTGCGTGACGCCTTGAGTCTGCTGGATCAGGCTATTGTCCACGGTGGCGGCGCGGTGCAGCGCAACGGCGTGCTCGCGATGCTCGGACGCAGCGGCGATGACGCGGTGCTGGGTCTGATCGCTGCGTTGGTGGACCGGGATGCCGCACAGGTATTCGCCATACTGGGTGATCATCTGGCGCGGGGCATGGACGGACCTGGCCTGCTGGACCTGGTCATAGAAGGCTTGCATCGCATCGCTCTGGCGCAATTTCTTCCAGCTGATCCGGATGCCGATGGCGCCGAGGCGGTCGGGCATCTGCGCGGGAGAATCAGCCCGCTTACCCTGCAGTCCTGGTATTTTTTGCTCCTTTCGGCACGACGTGACTATGCGCTTTATCCAGACGAGCGCATGGCGCTGGAGATGGCCTTTCTGCGGGTGTTGAGTTTTTCCGGTTCAGCAACGCCCGACTCGCCGCCAGCGGCGCTCCCGAGCGGAGAAAACCGGCATTCTGGCGAGTCCACCCCCCCGACGCGCGAGTTCGTTGTGCCCAAGGCAACTTCGCCGCTATCACACCATTCGGCCCCCTTGCTCTCCACCCGTTCACGGGATGAAGTCCGGGAGCCGTCGCCGGCAGCGACGTCCGGTCAGCATGATGCGGATGCCGGGATCGCGCCAGCAACAGACTGGCGTCGCGTACTGGCGTCGCTGGCGGTGTCGCCGATGATTGCCGAATACCTGCGCTATGGACAAGCCTTGCGCTGCGATTCAGAGGCGGTGGAATTGGCCGTGGAGCCCAATTATTTGCCGTTCCTTCTCAAGACCGAGGCCCGCCGGGCGTTACATCAGGCGCTTACGGCATATTACGGCCGGGAGCCCAGGCTGAGCATTGTTGCTCTCACCATAGAGACCGGAGTGGGCAGCCTGGTGCAGGAAGACCGGGCGCAGCTGGCATCCAGGCAAGCTGCAGCAGAGGCACGGGTGGCTGCGGATCCGCGCATCGGCGCGTTCCTCGAAGCCCTGGATGCCCGCGTAGAATCCATTGAAATCGTGGCGGCATCCTCAAACGGCATGCCGTCAGCTCACAATGAAGCGTAAACAGGGAGGTAAGGAAAGATGAAAGGTGGACTGGGAAATATCATGAAGCAGGCGCAGCAACTCCAGGAGCGTTTGCAAAAGACGCAGGAAGAACTTGCCCAGGTAGAGGTGCAGGGCCACGCGGGTGGCAATCTGGTGGAAGTCACCATGACCTGCCGGCATGACGTGCGCGGGGTGCGCATCGACCCCTCCCTGCTGACCGACGGCGATCAGGAGATGCTCGAAGATCTTGTGGCAGCGGCCATCAATGACGCCGTGCGCAATGCTGAGAAGGTCAGCGCGGAGCGGATGTCGGAAGTGACCGGCGGCATGAATATTCCGGGCATGAACCTGCCTTTCTAGGCGCTTATGGCAGACGTTCCGAGTATGGATGCCCTGGTGGCACTGCTACGCCGCCTACCGGGTATTGGCCCGCGTTCGGCGCAACGGATCAGCTATGAGTTGCTGGTGCGCAAGCGCGATCTCATGCCGCAACTCGCCGCAGCCTTTCAGCAAGCCCACGCGGTGGTCCGTTTTTGTGAACGCTGCAACAACCTGAGCGAAACGCCATTGTGTGCCGTCTGTCGTTCCGAACACCGGGACCGTTCCATTTTGTGCGTGGTGGAATCACCCGCTGATCTGCGTGCGATCGAAGATACAGGGGTATTCGTCGGCGAATTTTTCGTATTGATGGGGCATTTGTCACCCCTGGATGGCATCGGTCCCGAAGCCCTGCATATCGACCGCCTCAGCGCGCGGCTGGGTGAAACAGACTTGCGGGAAGTAATTTTTGCGACCAATCCTACCCTGGAAGGTGAGGCTACAGCCCAGTTTCTCGCCGGGCTGGTTCCGGACGGCATCACCATCAGTCGTATCGCGCGGGGGGTGCCGGTGGGTGGTGAACTGGAATATGTCGATCGCAGCACCCTCGGACGCGCCCTGCACGGTCGTCGTCTGCTAGACGAGTAAGCACTGACCCATCGTTTCGTAAAGATAAAAGCAATCCATTTCGAGAGGAAACAGCCATCATGATCCCCACAGGAGTCACGCCTCCAGGCGGAAATGTATTTTTTTTGCTGATGGGCGCCATTCTGGTGTTTGCCATGCACGGCGGATTCGCCTTTCTGGAACTGGGTACGGTACGACGGCGCAGCCAGGTAAATGCACTGGTGAAGATTCTCAGTGATTTTGGTATATCCACCATCGTCTATTTTTTTGTGGGTTATCATATCGCCTATGGCATCAGCTTTTTTGCCGACGTAAAGACTCTGACCGCGAGCAATCACGGTTTTCAGATGGTGCGGTTTTTTTTCCTGCTGACCTTCGCTGCTGCGGTGCCCGCCATTATCTCCGGTGGTATTGCCGAGCGGGCGCGTTTTTATCCTCAATTGCTGGCGACCGCCTTTCTGGTGGGACTGGTTTATCCTTTTTACGAAGGGATCGTCTGGAATGGCCATTATGGTATTCAAGCTTGGTTTACCCGCGCTTTTGGCGCACCTTTTCACGATTTCGCAGGCTCGGTGGTAGTGCATGCCATGGGTGGATGGATGGCGCTGATGGCGGTCTGGCTGCTGGGTTCGCGCAAGGGGCGTTACGGGAAAGATGGTGCGGTACACGCCATGCCGCCGTCCAACATTCCCTTTCTGGCGCTGGGCTCCTGGATTCTGATCATCGGCTGGTTTGGTTTTAATGTGATGAGTGCACAGCAAATTGCTGCTGTGCAGGGTCTGGTGGCGCTCAACTCGCTTATGGCATTGGTGGGCGGCATGCTGGCAGCGCTGGCGGTAGGGAAGGGCGATCCGGGCTTCGTTCATAATGGCGCTCTGGCAGGTCTCGTGGCCATCTGCGCCGGTTCCGATGTGGTGCAACCCATTGGGGCTTTGGCCATCGGCGTCATTGCCGGCGTTATTTTTGTCTACCTGTTCACCTTTGTGCAGCATCGCCTGCGTCTGGATGACGTGCTGGGCGTCTGGCCGCTCCATGGTGTTTGCGGTGTGTGGGGTGGACTGGCCGTCGGCATTTTTGGACATCAGTTCCTCGGCGGCGCAGGTGGGGTCAGTTTCTGGTCTCAGTTGCTGGGCACCTCACTAGGCGTCCTGATCGCCCTGGCGGGCAGTGGTATCGTCTACGGCAGCATCAAGTACTTTATCGGGATTCGTCTGGATCCCGAGGCGGAGTATGCGGGGGCGGATTTGAGCCTGCACCATGTCAGCGCGTATCCTGAAGAGGATATCGAGAGGGCGTGACCATGACAGAACCTTTTGCTGCCCTGAACTGGCAGGCCATGCCAGGCCTGCCGGTGCGCAACCCGCAGGCGCACAAAGGAAGTTTCGGCCACGTTTTCGCCGTAGGCGGAGGGCCGGGCATGGGCGGGGCATTGGCGCTGACCTCTGCCGCCGCCTATCGGGTGGGCACCGGATTGGTGACGGCAGTGGGGCATCCCTCCGCGATCCCTTACTTGGCGGCACACCTGCCAGAAGCAACTTGGCGAGACTGGCCTGCGACTTTTGGAGATTTGCCGGACCATGCCGTCCTGGCCGTTGGCCCTGGCTTGGGTCAGGGCCTGGCCGCCCATGATCTTTTGCTGGAGATCGGTACACTGTCCTGTCCCCAGGTATGGGACGCCGATGCCCTGAACATTCTTGCGCGTTTTGGTCCGAAACTGCTGACCACCGATGCACTTCGTCTGTTTACCCCACATCCGGGCGAAGCGGCCCGTCTGCTCGGGATAACAGTCGCCGATGTACAGGCAGACCGTATCGCGGCGATTGTTCGGTTACGCGCCCGCTATGGCGGCTACTGGGTCCTCAAGGGCCACCATAGTCTCCTGCTGGGATGCGCTGTCCGGAATCTCTGTATTTTGGGCAATCCGGGCATGGCCACGGGCGGCAGCGGGGACGTGCTGACCGGCCTGTTGGCCGGTCTGCTGGCGGTCGGCCTGGACGCCGACCGGTCTCTGTCCCTCGGCGTGTGCCTGCACGCCCGCGCGGGCGATATCGCGGCCGCGGAGATGGGCGAGGCCAGCCTACTGGCGGGGGATATCCTGGCGGCAGTGCCCCGCGCTTTGCAGGAGTTGACGCAACATCATGACGGAAACTGAAGTATTGCGGGAATGGGATCGCCGTTATTTCTGGCATCCCTTCACCCAGATGCAGTGTTACGGGGATGACGACCCGTGGATCATCGACCGTGCAGAAGGCAACTACGTGTACGATACCCAAGGTCATCGCTGTCTGGATGCGATCGCCAGCCTGTGGTGCAACGTTCACGGTCACCGTCATCCCCGACTGGATGCCGCCCTGATCGGACAGTTGGGCAAAGTCGCACACAGCACGGCACTGGGTGCTGGCAATGCTCCGGCCATTCGTCTCGCCAAGGCACTGGTGGAAATTACCCCAGCCTCCCTGCAACATTGTTTTTTTTCGGAGGACGGCGCCGAGGCGGTCGAGGTCGCCATCAAAATGGCGGCCCAGTACTGGTGTAATCTGGGCCGCCCCGAAAAACGCCTCTTCCTGACTCTGGACAATGCCTATCATGGGGACACCGTTGGCGCCGTTTCGGTGGGCGGCTTCCCCCTGTTTCACGAGGTATACGGGCACCTCCTGTTCCCGACTTTACGGTTGCCGAGCCCTTATGTATTGCAGCGGGAAGACTGCGATGGAGATCCGGAGCAGGCAACAGCCGTATGGCTGGCGGCGCTGGAAACGACGCTCCAGGAGCAGAGCCGCGAGATTGCGGCCGTGATCCTCGAGGGCGGGGTGCAGGGCGCCGCGGGCATATTGCCTTTCCCGCCCGGTATTCTGGCCGGTGCGCAACGTCTGTGTCGGGCCTACGAGGTCTTGCTGATCATTGATGAGGTCGCCACCGGCTTCGGCCGCAGCGGCAAGCTTTTTTCCTGTGAGTGGGAGGCTGTCGAACCAGACCTATTGGCCTTGGGTAAGGGGCTGAGTGGTGGTTACTTGCCGGTGGCCGCGACCCTCGCCGCAGAACACGTTTATGCTGCCTTTCTTGCGCCTTTCGGGGAAACCCGGCAGTTTTACTACGGGCATACCTACACCGCCAATCCTTTGGCCTGTGCGGTAGCGCTGGAGAACCTGGCACTTTTTGCGGAAGGCGGTGTGCTGGCTGCTTTGCCCGAGAAAATCGCCCAGTTGCGAACCGGGCTGCAGCGTTTTCACGGTCAGTCGTGGGCAGGGGAGGTCCGCCAGTTCGGTTTGATGGCCGCCATCGCGTTGCGCGACCCCAGGACGAATGCGCCTTATCCCTACGGAGACCGCGTCGAATACGCAGTGTGCCGGCGAGCACGGGAAATGGGCGTTTACAGCCGCCCCCTCGGTGATCTCCTCACCATAGTCCCGCCGCTGTCGGTGACAGCAGCGGAAATAGACACTATCCTCAACGTATTATATGACGCCATGGCGGAAGGACGATCCTGATGAAAACGGCCCAAGATATCATGAACCGCGAAGTTGTTACGGTGCTGGCCGATGATCCGGTCGATAAAGTGGGGGATGTGCTCCTCAGTTCCGGGCACCACAGCCTGCCCGTGGTGAACAGCGAGGATCATCTGGTCGGGATGATCGGTGAGCGGGATATGATTGACGCCCACCGCAAGGTGCATCTGCCGACCATGCTGACTATTCTGGATGGTCTGATCCCTCTGGGCGGCATGCATGAATACGACGAAGACCTGCGCAAAGTCACGGCGGTGACCGCCAGCCAGTTGGCCAGCTCCCACGTCGTTACCGTAGCCCCCGATGAGGATACGGACGCGGTAGCCGAGAAGTTGCTGCGTAAGGATGTGCATGCGGTGCCTGTGGTCGATAACAGCGGTTTGTTGCTGGGTATCATCAGTCGTTCGGATATTCTTCAGCATCTGCTGAAACCCTGAACCGGGTATCGGATGCACTGGGATTTCGCAGATGCCGAAGCCTGCCGGGACTGGGGGCGACAGTTTGCCCAGCGCATTCATATCCCTGCGGTTATTTATCTGGAGGGCGATCTGGGGGTCGGTAAAACCACTTTGGCGCAGGCTATCTTAAAGGCGCTAGGCGTTACCCAGAACATCAAAAGCCCGACCTATACCCTCATGGAACAGTATTCGACCCGGATCGGACCGGCTCTGCATCTTGATTTGTATCGTCTGCAAGAGCCGGAGGAGCTGGAATTTATCGGTATCCGTGATTGTCTGACGGAACCCTCCCTGTGGCTGGTGGAATGGCCGGAGCGGGGTGCGGGTTTCCTGCCCCCTGCCGATTTGTCACTCAGCCTCCGTATTCTGGACAACGGCAGTCACCGTCTGGAGTGGCTGGGGCATCAGCCCCATGTTCAGGACTGGACCATTTTCTTGACGCCCGCATCCACCCGGAAAATCCGCCATGAGGGATGAACAGGCACCCCGCGTTCATCGCCTGGATACAACATTGGCCAATCAGATTGCCGCCGGCGAGGTGGTGGAACGTCCTGCCTCCATCCTGAAAGAGCTTCTGGAAAACAGCCTGGATGCCGGAGCCACGCGGATTACCATCCATCTGGAGGGTGGTGGGATGGATTTGCTCGGTGTGGAAGATGATGGTGTCGGCATCCTGGCCGAGGATCTGCCCCTCGCCCTGGAGCGCCATGCCACCAGTAAAGTGGCCACCTGGGAAGACCTTCAGGCGATCCAGACCATGGGTTTTCGCGGTGAGGCCTTGCCAGCGATCGCTTCCGTCTCGCGCCTGGAACTCCTCTCGCGGGCGCGCAGCCAGAATCAGGCGGCGCGCCTGCAGGTAACGGGGGGCATGGCTGCCGCTCCGGAGCCCGCAGCCAGGGCACCAGGAACCACAGTGCGTGTGGCCGATCTCTTTTTTAACGTGCCCGCACGGCGTAAGTTTCTGCGTAGTCCGGCCGCCGAGTTGTCGCGCAACCAAAAGGTGTTGCGCCAGATTGCGCTGGCCAACTTCCCGGTGGCTTTTCAGCTTATCCAGAACGGCCGCTCTCTTGCGCAATTTCCAGCTACGGATGCAGAAAGCCGGGCAGCGCGAGTAGCCGCCATAATGGGGGAAGGCTTTCTGGCCAATGCACTGTATATCGAACAGGAAGATCAGGGCTTGTCTCTCAGCGGCTGGCTGGGCCTGCCCACCTACAACCGCGCCCGCGGAGATGAACAGTATTTTTATGTTAACGGTCGTCCGGTGCGTGATCCGGTGGTTACCCATGCCCTGCGTGCGGCTTATAACGATGTGCTCTTTCAGGATCGTCACCCCCTTTATGCGCTTTACCTGAAGCTGCCGCCCGAGCGGGTGGATGTTAATGTACATCCCGCCAAGGCGGAGGTACGCTTTCGGGACAGCCGCGAGATACACGATTTTCTTTTTCACACTCTGCGACGGGTGATTGCGGAGCAGGGCGGGGCACAACCACGGATGACCGTTCCGGTCCAGCCTTTCTCCCAAAGCCCGACCGCTACCAAAAGTCCTGCTTACGTCCCGACTCAGCGATCGCTGAACGCTGCTGCGCAGGAGAGTGCCGGGGCCTATTGGGAACATCTAGTGGCGCCGGTGATGGCGTCCGTACCATCCCCTGATTTGCCGGCGGCACCAGCCCAGGAACTGGCCCCGAACTACACCCTCGGACAGGCCATCGGGCAGATTCACGCACGTTTCATCCTCGCTCAGAACAGCGAGGGGATGATTCTCATCGATCAGCACGCAGCTCATGAACGCATCCTCTACGAGAAGATGAAGAACATGTCTCAACAGAATGAGAAGCAGGCGTTTATTATTCCTGAATACGTGCATGTAACTGCGGCGCAAATGGCGCACTTCGACAAACGACAGCGCGATTTGCAAGCTGCCGGGCTGGACATCAGTGTTGCCGGTCCCGGTACCTTGGCCATTCATGCGGCCCCCAAAGCTATCGCCGCCGTCACCTATGGGCAGATTATCGCTGATATTCTTGCGGAAGAGCCTGCCTGGGCCGAGGGAGATGGGGACGCCGTCCTCGCCGACATGGCCTGCCGTGCCGCTATCAAGACAAACCACCGCCTCAGCCTCGAAGAGATGAACAGCCTGTTGCGCCAACTGGAGGCCACTCCGCGTTTCGGGCAGTGCAATCACGGGCGACCGACGGTAGTGTATTTTTCTTTGGCCGATCTCGACCGCCTCTTTCTCCGCGGGCGATGATTCCTGCTATTTTTCTGATGGGTCCGACGGCCAGCGGCAAGACCGAACTGGCCGTAAGGCTTGCCGATGCGTTGCCCATAGACATTATCAGCGTCGATTCGTTACTGGCATATCGTCATTTCGATATCGGCAGCGCCAAACCCAGTCTGGCCCTGCGCCGGCGATATCCCCACGCGCTGGTCGATATCCGGGAGCCCGACGAGCCCTATTCGGCGGGCCTGTTTCGGGAAGATGCCCTGCGCTGTATTGCACTGGCGCGGGAACGCGGTCGCATCCCGTTGCTGGTCGGCGGCACGGGCCTGTATTTTCGTGCGCTGGAGCGTGGCATTGATACCTTACCCCCCGCCAATCCCGCCTTGCGCCAGAGTCTGATGGCGTTAGCAGAGGAGGCGGGATGGTCCGCACTACACCAGCGCCTCGCGACCCTGGATCCGGAGACCGCCGCGGGTATCGCTCCCCATGACCGGCAACGCATTCAACGCGCCCTGGAAATCATCCTCGGTTCGGGGCAGGCGATCAGCGGGGCACGTCACTGGCAAGGTACATTCCCCGGCCCGCTCTACAAAATCATCCTGCGCCCGCCTAGAGGCTGGTTACATCAGCGTATCATGCAGCGCTTTGACGTCATGCTGAACGAGGGATTTCTGGACGAAATTGCCGACCTGAGCACGCGTCACTACGCGCCGGAGTTACCCGCCATGCGCGCCGTGGGTTACCGCCAATACTTCGCCTGGCATGACGGGCTCTGCAGCTCCGCAGAAGCTTACCAGGCGGCGCTGGCGGCGACCCGCCAACTGGCCAAGCGCCAGGATACCTGGTTCAAGAGGGAATCGGCGCATTATTATCTCGATCCATCCCGCGACGATGCATCCTCTCTGCTATTGCAGATGGCCACCCGACCCGTGCAGGGCGAGGTGCATTCCATCGGCGGGGACAACGGAGGTGAAATGGATGAAACTGGATGAACGCCATCCATGAACGGGGAGCCCGACTGATGGGCTGGAATCTCGAGGATGTCGACAAACCTTTCGTCGCCCGGTTGCAGGCTTAAAGTTGGCGCAGTCCAGGCATCAACGCCGGCGCGCCGGATTGCCAGCGAATACGCAGAATGCTAGCCTATGGCCACTCTGACTTTTACCCCCATTGAGGATCTTATGGCTGTTGAGCGCACCCTTTCCATCATCAAACCCGATGCCGTGCAGAAAAATGCCATCGGTGCCATTCTTGGTCGCTTCGAGAAGGCGGGGCTGCGCATCGCAGCCGCCAAGATGTTGCATCTCAGCCGCGATGACGCGGGTGGGTTTTATGCGGTGCACCAGGCCCGGCCTTTTTACGGCGAGTTGTGCGACTTCATGAGCAGCGGTCCGGTATTGGTTACGGTACTGGAAGGTGAGGGTGCCATCGCCAAAAACCGTGATTTGATGGGCGCCACCAATCCCAAGGATGCCGCTGCAGGAACGATTCGTGCGGACTTTGCCGACAGCATTGATGCCAACGCCGTGCATGGTTCAGACAGTGCCGAGACTGCGGCATGGGAAATCAGTTACTTTTTTGGTCAACGGGAGATTTTTGCGCACTGAATGATGGGCGATTCTTTGGTGGTTGCTCCGGCCGAAAGGCCACACCTGCTGGGACTGGGTCGCCAGTCCCTCGCTAGGTTGCTGCGTATCTGGGGAGAGTCCCCCTTTCGGGCCAACCAGATTTTGCAATGGCTGCATACCCGCCAGGTGACGGATTTTGCGGCCATGACCAACATCAGTAAAACCCTTCGCGCTCGCCTCGCCGCAGAAACCCGCATCGACCTGCCGGAAATCATCGCCGATCAGACAGCGGCGGACCACACTCGCAAATGGCTGCTGCGGTTGCCCGATGGCAATGCCATAGAAACTGTTTTTATTCCCGGAGAAGATCGGGGTACGCTGTGCATCTCTTCGCAGGTAGGCTGTTCTCTGGCCTGCAGTTTCTGTGCTACTGGTGCACAGGGGCTCAGCCGCAACCTCGAAACCCATGAAATTATCGCGCAGGTGTGGGTGGCGCGCGATTTTTTGGGCCTGGACGCGATCACCAATATCGTTTTCATGGGCATGGGCGAACCGATGCTTAATTTGCGCGAGGTATTGCCGGCGCTGGATTTATTGCGCGACGAATATGCTTACGGCTTTGGCGCGCGGCGCATTACCGTCAGCACCGCAGGTGTGGTGCCTGGTATGGATCGACTGGGTGCGGAAAGCCCGGTCAATCTCGCGATCAGCCTGCACGCCAGTCGTGATGAAATCCGCGACGTGCTCGTGCCGGTAAACCGCCACTACCCGCTGGCAGAGCTGCTCGCCGGCTGCCGCCGCTATCCTTTGCCGCCCCGGCGCCGCATCACCTTCGAATATGTAATGCTGGAGGGTGTCAATGACGCCGATTCCCATGCGCGGGAACTCCTCCGCCTGTTACGAGACATCCCGGCCATGGTGAATTTGATTCCCTTCAATCCCTTTCCCGGCTCAAATTATAAACGGTCGCCACAGGTACGCATCGATGCTTTTCGCGATATCATTCTGCGCGGTAACATAATGACGGTTACACGCCGGCCGCGTGGTGACGACATCGCCGCCGCCTGTGGTCAGTTGGCCGGGCAGGTACACGCCGGCCGTCGCAGTATTCCCTTGGCAGTGCATTCATGAAAAGACTTCTGGGACTGGGGGCGGGTGTGCTTCTGCTGAGTGGCTGTGGGCTTTTTGGTGGCAAAAGAGCAGAGTTGACGCCCGATCAGCAAATGGCTGCGTATATTGCCCATGAACACAAGGCCAACGCCTCCGCTTCGGGCTTCAGGCCGACACCCGCCAACAGCGAACAAGCCAAGGCCGGCATCTACACGTCTCTCGGGGCCGCTTATTTGCAGGATGGCCATCCCCGACAGGCGATCCGGGAACTGCAATTGGCAATTGCCGCTAACAGCCGTTATGCCAATGCATACAATGTCATGGGTCTGGCCTACGAACAGTTGCAGCAGCATAATCTGGCCCGCAGCGCCTTTCGCCGGGCACTCTCCATAGATGCAAAAAACCCTGAGTACCTCAATAACTACGGCGCATTTCTCATCAACTCCCGCAACTATGCCGAGGCGGTTGTCGAGCTGAAACGGGCCACCTCCGATCCGCTGTACAGCACGCCGCAGTTCGCCTGGACCAACCTCGCACAGGCCTACGCAGGGCTCAAGGACTTGTCGGCGGCACGCGATGCGCTGAACCGGGCACTTTATCTGGTGCCCAACTATCCGCCAGCCCTGCTGATGCTTGCCGAACTGGATTACAAGGACGGTAAAGCAGATGCCGCTTTCGCCCATTTGCAGGTGGTTCTGGCGCAGGAGCCGGATAACGCTGATGCGCTCTTGCTGGCGGGGCGGATTGCCGCCCTGCAGGGGCGGCCAACACAGGCACGGTTCCTCTGGCAGCGTTGTGTGACGGCTTCACCCTATTCCGCAGCAGGCAAGCAGGCGCAGCGACTGCTGCTGCAAAACGGTTGAGACGGTACGCCATGGATATGACACCAGAAAACGAAATTTCTCAGGACTTGCGGGCGGCAAGGGAGGCACATGGCTGGAGTTTTCGCCAAGTCGCAGAGCGGTTGCATATCACCGAAGCTCAGGTAAAGGGTCTGGAAGACGGTGATTATACCGCTCTGCCCGGGGCCGCTTTCGCGCGTGGTTTCCTGAAGAATTACGCGCGGCTGCTAGGCCTGGATCCGGAACCGCTGCTGAGGACGTATGACGCCTCCAACGAGGGGTCTGGGTTGCACCCGTCGGAAACGGTGTTGCCCGCCAGCGAAGGACCGCTGTTGGATTACAGCCGACGCGTACTGATTTTTTCCGTATTGATCGTGATCGGCATTATTGCGGTCGCATGGTGGGTCTGGAGTCATCAGCAGGTGCAGGGCCTGCCTGCCACGGCGGTTTCGCCTATGGTGGCCAAACATCCGGCGGTTCCCGCTAAGGCAGTTATCATGGCGCCCAACGTGTCAGCCGCTGCTCCGGTGTCAGCAATCGGGAACCCGCAGGCGGCACCCGGCCTGCCCGTCGCACCGGTCGCGGCAACCCGGTCTGCAGCCGTGGCGACGGGTCCTGGGCTGACGTTTCAGTTCAGTGCGGACTGCTGGGTGCAGGTCAAAGACTCCTCGGGGAAAACTCTGCTCGCAGTTTTGGGACATCGCGGCGATGTCCTACGCGTCGATTCCGGTATTCCGCCATACAGTGTTCTGGTAGGCAAGGCCAGCGCCGTCACCATCAGTTATGATGACAAGCCTGTGCCGTTGCCCGCCAACGCCTTGGGCGTAGCCAGACTGCAGGTCGGCACCACGCCGACCGTCGCTGGTGTACCCCCCCACGGTGTCACCCACGCGGTAGCTGCCGCTCGTAGCCAGGTGCCCCCCCCTGCGCTTCCAGTAGCCAGCATGACTTCACCACCTGTTGCGGTATCTGGTACTGCAGCCGTTTCCAGCGAGGCTTTCCATGCACCATGAATCTCCCATTCGGCGTCGTAAGACCCGGCAAATTCACGTAGGCAAGGTAGCGATCGGCGGCGATGCACCGATCAGTGTACAAAGCATGACCAATACCGAGACCCGCGATATCGCGGCCACCGTCGCGCAAATCCGGCGCCTGGAGGCGGTAGGTGCCGACATCGTCCGGATCTCCGTACCCAGCATGGATGCTGCGGAGGCATTCAAGACGATCCGCGCTCAGGTGGAAACCCCGCTAGTCGCCGACATCCACTTCGATCACCGTATCGCTTTGCGGGTGATGGAAGATGGTGTCGATGGCCTGCGTATCAATCCCGGAAATATCGGCTCTCTGGATAAAACACGGTTGGTGGTGGAAATGGCCAAGGACAAGGGCATCCCCATCCGTATCGGCGTCAACGCAGGGTCGCTGGAGAAGGATATCCAGGAGAAATATGGGGAACCGACACCCGAGGCACTGGTGGAGTCGGCCTTGCGTCATGTGAGCATTCTGGACGAGTTGAACTTTCATGACGTGAAGATCAGCGTCAAGGCCTCCGACATTTTTCTCGCTGTGAGCGCTTACCGCCTGCTTTCGGAAAAGGTGGATTACCCGCTGCATCTCGGTATCACCGAAGCCGGCGGCCTGCGCTCCGGCACTGTCAAATCCGCTATCGGGCTGGGCCTGCTCCTGCGGGACGGGATCGGCGATACCATCCGGGTTTCGCTCGCAGCGGATCCCGTCGAGGAGATTCGTGTCGGCTTCGATATCCTGAAAAGCCTGCACCTGCGTCAGAAGGGGATCAATCTGATCGCCTGCCCGTCCTGCTCCCGTCAGGAGTTTGATGTCATCACCACCATCAATGCCCTGGAAGCGCGTCTGGAAGACATTCTCGAGCCTATGGACGTTTCGGTGATCGGCTGCGTGGTGAATGGCATCGGCGAGGCGAAGGAGGCCGATATCGGCCTGGCGGGCGGTGACAAGCGCAGCATTCTCTACTACCGCGGCAAACAGGTCGATCGGGTGGAGAACAACGATATCGTCGACGTGCTCGAAAAGCGGATTCGTGCGGAAATCGCTGAACGGCAGGCGACACGCCATGAGGGTTGAGCACCACCTTCCCATGCTGCAAAAAGGGAGCGGGCATGGCGAGTAAGGAGTTGCAGGCGGTACGTGGTATGAATGACATTTTCCCGGAGGAGAGCGCGGGGTGGCAGGCGTTGGAAGATGACCTGCGGATGTTGCTGGCGCTCTACGACTACGGTGAAGTGCGTCTGCCTCTTCTGGAATCGACGGAACTCTTCGCCCGTGCCATTGGCGATGCCACCGATATCGTCCAGAAGGAGATGTATACTTTCGCCGATCGCAATGGAGACAGTCTTACCCTGCGGCCGGAGGGTACGGCGGGATGCGTGCGTGCGGCGATTCAGGCCCGGAGCATTCGGGGCCAGACCCCACGCTATTATTATATGGGGCCGATGTTTCGGCACGAACGTCCGCAAAAGGGTCGTTACCGGCAGTTTCACCAACTGGGTGTGGAGGTTTTCGGGCTGCCTGCGGCGGGTACCGATGCCGAGGTCATCGCCCTGTCGGCGCGGATTCTACGGGCGGCTGGGGTTACCGCTTCGCTGCAGATCAACTCACTGGGGAGCCCGGCGGCGCGTATCCACTATCGAACCCTGCTGCTGGACTATCTGCGTCCGCGGCGTGGGGTGCTCTGTGCCGACTGTCGGGAACGGATGGAGCGCAACCCGCTGCGCGTACTCGATTGCAAGGTGCCTGCCTGTCAGGAGATTGCCCGCATGGCTCCGCATTTGGTGGATCATCTGGACGAAGACTCCGCCGCCCATTTTGCCAGTCTGCAATCATTGCTGACCGCGCTCGATATCCCATATCTGGTCAATCACAGCCTTGTACGCGGTCTGGATTATTACAACCGTACGGTTTTTGAATGGGTGACGGACGCGCTTGGCGCCCAGGGCACGGTGCTGGCGGGTGGTCGTTATGACGGTTTGGTCGCACAGTTGGGTGGTGCTGATACACCGGCGATCGGCTTTGCCGTGGGCCTTGAAAGGCTACTGGCGTTGCAGGCGCTGCAGGGGAGGGGGGTAGAGGCACCTCATCCTTTACTGTTTATCGGCGCTCTGGATGATGTTGCGGTGGCCCGCGCGTGGCGAATCGCCGAGCAGCTACGGGATGCAGGTATTTCCGTGGTGACCGGGGGCCCCGCCACTTTCAAGAACGTCATGAAGCAGGCGGAACGTTCCCGGGCCAGATTCCAGGCCCTGATTGGTGCGGAGCAAATCGCCGGTGAGCCGCTGATCCTCAAGGAACAGGCCGGAGAAGGCCGCTGGCAGGGAGATCCCGAGGCGTTGTACGAGGGTTTGCGCAGCCTTGGCGTTGATTTCCCGCAGCATGCACCCCATACTGTCCGCAATTTTGCCACAGCCAGAACCTCATCGTGACCGGTCCAGAACTCTCCGAATTCCTTTATCGCCATCGAGTTTCCGTTATCGCGGGCATCATCATGGTCCTGCTCGCGGCAATGGGCTTTTTCGGCTACGAAAAATACCAGCGCCATCAGGTGGAGCGCGCCGCCGTGCTATATAACGAACTGGTGGATACCCTCGTCGCGGGGCAGACCAGTACGGCACGCGCCAGCGCGGATACGCTGGTGCATCAATATGGACACACGCCCTACGCCATTTTCGCCCGGTTTTTTCTCGCGCGCATGGACAGCGAAAGCAACCAGATCCCGGCGACAGAAGCGGAGCTCAACAGCGTCATCCAGGCCAAGACCGCGCCGAGGGGGCTAAAGGGCATCGCCACCCTCAGCCTGGCCCGACTCTACCTGGACCAGAAGCAGCCGCAGAAGGCCCTGGATATGCTGAAAGTGCCGGATGCGGCCTTCGCCACCCTGCAGGAGGAAATTCAGGGAGACGCCTATGTGGCACTTCATCAGGACGGCAAAGCCATGCGGGCTTACCAGGCAGCCATTGCCGACCTTCCGGCCGCCGATCCTTACCGCAGCTACCTGCAGATGAAGATGGCCAATATCGGAGTGGCGCCATGAAGCTGCGACCTTTTTCCCGCGCTCTCGGGCGCATGGTAGCGCTGGGTGCCGTGGCCACTCTGCTGAATGGTTGTGGTATCCTATCCTGGTTTCATTCCACTCCTGCCCCCAAGACTCCGCCGCCCCTCGCCAAGGGGATGGATAAAGTATCCTTCTCCACCGAATGGCAGGCCCGTCTATATGGTATCTGGCAGGTCAACCCCTATCAGAATACGTTGATTGCCCATGACAAAGGGCAGATTGTGGTCGTCGATGCGTCCGGGCGTCTGGTCAGCATGACCGACGGTGGTCGCCAGATGTGGACGCGCAGCCTGGATGGCCGGACAGCGCGCGGCCCGACACTGGCAAACGGTGTGGTTTATACCGGCACAGACACTGGAAAAGTCTATGCGTTTACGGCAAAGGACGGCCACCCGCTCTGGACCATACAGTTGAGTTCCGAAGTGCTTACCCCGGTAGTGGCGGCGGGTGACCATCTTCTGGTGCAGACGGTGGATGGGCATCTCTGGGCTCTCGACCCGAATAATGGCAAGGTGCAATGGACATTCTCCATGAATCAGCCGACCCTCATCCTGCGTGCGGTGGCTACGCCTGCGGTGCATGACGGAGTGGTGTATGCCGGTTTCGCGGATGGGACGGTGGCGGCTCTTAGTCTGGGGTCCGGTGCGGAGCTCTGGCGGGCGCAGGTCGCCTTACCCCATGGCAGCAATGAATTGGCGCGTATGGTGGATGTGGCCGCAAGCCCGGTGGTTGGGGAGGGGCAGGTCATCACTGCAGCCTATCAGGGGAATCTGGCTGCTTACGCGTTGCAGGGCGGCACCCAGAACTGGAGTGTACCGATGTCCGTCTATATGACGCCGGTACTGGAGGATGGCCATCTGCTCGTCGCGGACGCCGATGGGCGGATATCCTCCGTAGACCCGGCATCCGGCAATGTGCTCTGGCGCAATGACCGTCTTAGCGGGCACGATTTGACCGGGTTTGGCCTCTGTGGCGGGAGTCTGCTGGCCACGGACAATGCGGGTTATCTCTATGTCATCGATCCACAGACCGGGCACCGCATAGGTCAGACGCGGCTGTCTGATAGCGGTATTCAGAGTACTCCCGTTTGTCTGGGAAGTGGCCAGATCCTTGCCCTCAGTGATGCGGGCACCTTGTATCGAATCCACCTGGCAAAGCGCTAAGGCTCTATTTCATGACTGCTGTTATCGCCCTGGTGGGGCGCCCCAACGTGGGTAAATCCACCTTCTTCAATCGCCTGACGCGCACCCGCGAGGCACTGGTGGCAGACCTCCCGGGCCTTACCCGGGATCGCCACTATGGTACCGCGCAGTTTGAAGGGCGCCAGTATCTGGTGGTCGATACCGGTGGTTTTGAACCGGAAGAGCGGGAAGGTCTGGTAGCGGCCATGGCGGCGCAGACCCGCCTCGCCATCACCGAGGCGGATGCCATTTGTTTCCTCGTGGATGCCAAGGAAGGACTTTCCACTCAGGATGCGGAAATCGCTCAGGAGTTGCGTCGCGGGGGTAAACCCATCTATCTGGTCGTAAACAAGATGGACGCGAAAGGCGCTGTGAGCGAACTGCCTGAGTTTTATCGCCTTGGTCTGGGTACGCCTTATACCATTTCCGCTGCTCATGGGCACGGCGTCGAACCGTTGCTGGAGGCAATTTTTTCCGATTTGCCGACCCCTGAGGATGACATCGCAGACGCGACGAGAAAGGGGCCGCGTATCGCCATGCTTGGTCGACCCAACGTAGGGAAGTCGACGCTAGTCAACACCATGCTGGGTGAAAAGCGCGTTCTCGTTTTTGACGAACCCGGAACCACACGGGACAGCATCCGTATTCCTTACGAGCGCCAGGGAAAACCCTATGTCATGATCGATACTGCTGGCATGCGGCGCCGCGCGCGGGTCGGCGAGGGGCTCGAAAAACTGAGCGTATTGAAGACCCTGAGTGCGCTGCGCGAGGCAGATGTGGTGCTGCTGGTGCTGGATGCGCGTCTGGGCATTGCCGAGCAGGATGCCCACTTGGTGGGTGTCGCGGTCGAACTGGGGCGTCCCATTGTGGTGGTGGTCAACAAATGGGATGGCATGAACCCCGAAGAGCGCAAGGCCGTAAAGCAGGAACTGGAAAGACGGCTGGACTTTATTCGCTACGCGCCGGTCTATACCATATCCGCTTTGCATGGTACGGGTGTGGGTGATCTCTATAAGAGTATCGATCAGCTATGGATTGATTCCCGTCGTCATTTCTCCACAGCCGAACTGAACCGTGCCCTGGCCGATGTGATCGAGACCCATCAACCACCCATGGTGGGTGGGCGACGCATCAAACTGCGTTACTGTCATCAGGGGGGGGAGAACCCCATCACCCTGGTGTTTCATGGGAACCAATTGACGCGCCTGCCCGGCACCTACAAACGTTATCTGGAAAGCGCCTTCCGCAGAGCCCTTCATTTGGAGGCTGTGCCCCTGCGTCTGGTCTTCCGACAGGGAGAAAATCCCTACGACCCGCAACCAAAGAATGGGAGACAACATTAAATGAGGGAACGCATCCCGGGCTGGTGGCGCTGGGCGTTCGCTGCAGTGTGCATTTATACGGCGATCCTGGTGGGCAACCGTTATCTGCCTGTTAGTCCGCAGATGCTCTGGATACGCGCCGGTGAGTATGCGCTGTGGGCCGCCATAACGCTGGGGGCCATCGCCCGATTTTTTCCTGCCTTGACGCCTTACGGCTGGCGGCCGGTCACCATCTTCCTGGGCGCGGTACTTTCAGGACTGGAAATCTTTATCGGGACGGGGCCTGACACGAAGGTGCGGGTGGATGAATGGATGACGGCGCTGATTGGCATTGCAATCATCACCATTCTGGCGCGTGTTTTACCCGTTGCTTTTACGCGTTTCTGGTTTGGTCAGGAGGTAGCTCGTCATGGACCTATTGTTCCTCCGCCACGCTGAGGCGGAAGACGCAGATAATGGTGGATCTGACTTTGAACGTCAGTTAACTGCGCACGGTCGGGCGAGTGCGGAGGAAACGGCAGACGGGCTAGCACTCTGCATCTGTAACCAGATCGCATTGCGGCGTAGCCCTCTGGTACGGACCAGGGAAATGGGTGCATATCTGGCTGCCGCTTTGCTACCGTCCCTGGCCTGGCGGTAATGGCGGCATGTTGTTGTTAACGTTTAATCCTGCAGACGCCAGTCCGTTGACAGACTCTCCTGCTGTCGCCAAGGTTTCCGGGCCGAATCATGATACAATGGTCTTTGTTGTCATAAAAGTGACATAAATCTTTCATCAAAGTGTCATATTACTATGTTAGATTGCCCTTCGAGTTTCGCTGAAGATGGCACTATCGTGCTGTCTGGATGCGGGATGTTCTGTGGATAAGTCGTAAATCAACGTATCTGCCATCTTTGGAGGCCTTATGCTGCATCGCTTGAAAGAAGAAGTAACACGTAGTGTCAAAGGTGCCGTAATTCTGTCCGCGTTGGGCCTTTCTGCCCTGTATGCCCTGCCTGCTTCGGCAGCTCCGACCATCTCGCTGTTGGAAACCGGCTCCACCCTGCTGTACCCACTCTTCAATCTGTGGGTTCCTGTGTACACCAAGATGAACCCTGGCATTCAGATCACCACCCAGGGCACGGGCAGCGGTACCGGCATCGCTGAGGCGATCTCTGGGGTGGCCCAGATCGGCGCTTCTGATGCCTACATGAGTGACGCTCAGATCAAGCAGCATCCCAATATCCTGAACATCCCGCTGGCCATCTCCATTCAAATGATCAATTACAACGTTCCCGGTCTGAATAACGTGCATCTGAAGCTGTCCGGTCCGGTGCTCGCAGGCATCTACTCCGGCAAGATCACCAACTGGGATGATGTGGCCATTGCTAAGCTGAATCCCGGCATAAAGCTGCCCAAGCACAAGATTATTCCGGTGCATCGTACCGATGGATCCGGTGATACCTTCATTTTCACCACCTATCTGTCTGATACGACCCCTGCATGGAGCAATAGCGTGGGTTACAGCACAACGGTGAGCTGGCCAGCAGTCCCTGGTGGCATTGGTGCGGAAGGTAACCCCGGCATGGTGCAGGCCCTGAAAACGACACCTTACGGTATCGCCTATATTGGCATTAGTTGGAAGAAGCCAGTGGAAGAGGCCCATCTGGGAATGGCCATGCTGGAAAACCGCGCCGGCAAGTTCGTACTGCCGACGGTGGCGAATGCCAAGGCTGCAGCGGGTGAGATGGTACAAAAGACCCCGGCTGACGAGCGGATTAGTCTGGTCTATGCACCAGGTGCCAATTCCTATCCCATCATCAACTACGAATATGCGATCGTCAGCAAGACGCAGCCCAATACCGAAGTGGCTATGTCCATGCGTAAGTTCCTGAACTGGGCTATTGATCCGAAGGGTGGTAATGCGCCACACTTCATCACTGCAGTGAACTTTGTGCCGCTGCCCGATAGCGCTGCGAAGCTTTCCCGCAAGCAGATCGCGGAAATTCAGTAAGGGTTGTGCCGGAGCCGGGGCTGTGTACCCTGGCTCTTCCCATCTCCCATGCAGGACTCCTCTGTATATTTTTATGATTATTGATGCCGACTATCCAGATGCTCCAAGTGCCGGGAGATTTGTGGGATGAAAACTCCTGTATTTAGAGTAGGGCTGATCGTTACGGCTAGCTTTTTACCGCTTTCATTAATTGCATTGATTGTATTTTTGGTCATTTATTCATGGCCGGCTATTCAGTTTAATCAGCTTCATTTTTTGTGGACGAACGACTGGAATCTGGGGAATCTATATGGTAACCCGGTTGATGTACACGGCGCGCAGATCATGCCCGGGGCAAAATATGGGATCTGGTTTCTTGTCGTTGGCACCATTGTCAGTTCGATACTGGCCATGTTGATGGCGATGCCTATAGCGATCGGGGCGGCATATTTCCTGAGTGAAGGGGTGCGCAAATCCTGGGCCGGCCCGTTGTCTCTTTTCGTTGATTTGCTGGCGGCCATTCCCAGCGTCGTTTATGGACTATGGGGATACGCCCTGCTGGTACCGCTTTTTGGCCAGACTATTTTCCCCTTTATGGCCAAGACGTTTTCTTTGATTCCGTTCCTCGGCGGTGATCCGGGGAGTGGCTATGGGCTGCTTACTTCGGCCTTTGTGCTGGCGGTAATGATCATTCCACTGATTTCTGCCACCCTGCGAGAGTCCATCCAGATGACGGAACCTGCTTTGAAGGAAGCGGGTCTGAGTCTGGGCCTGAACCGCCTGGAGGTTTTCTGGCATATCACCCTGCCCAAGTTGAAGACCGTGTTGATCGGAGTGGGTATTCTCGCCCTGGGCCGAGCCCTGGGAGAAACCATGGCGGTTCTGATGGTCAGTGGCAATGCGCTGAATTATCTGCCCAACAACATTTATGCGCCGATCTCCACCATGGCCGCATTTATTGCTTCACAACTGGATAGCGCACTACAGGATCCGACGAATATGGCCGTTGAGGCGCTTTCGGAAATTGCCCTGGTGCTCCTGGTCATTACGGTGGTAGTGAACTTTGCAGCGCGTTTACTACTGTGGATGGCGAGGGTACGCTGATGGCCAGCAAGACAGTTGAAAGCAGCATTACCACCATATCCCGCGCGAAGGGCTTCAAGGTATCTTTATACAGGCGCATAATGTCCGCATTCGCTTGGTTGTTCGTGGTGTTCTCGTTTCTTTTTCTTGCGGCGATGTTTATTTCCATTGTTGGGGACGTGGTCATTCACGCATGGCCGGCGTTGACGCCAAAATTGTTAACGGACATTACCAATGGTATCGGTGGTGGTCTCAAAAATGCTATCGAGGGCTCCGTTGTCATGTCCGTCGGGGCGTTGCTGCTGGCGGCACCAATCGGCATTTCTGCCGGAATATACCTGAGCGAGCATGGATACGGCGGAGCCGGAAAAATGCTGCGTTTTCTTTCCGATGTGCTGGTCGGCATCCCGTCCATCGTGCTGGGCTATGTCGGCTATATCACCATGGTCATTTATCTGGGTTGGCAGTTCTCGGTAGCGGCTGGAATCATCACCCTGACAGTGATGTTGCTGCCCTACGTCGCCCGCTCCACCGAACTGGCGATGGCCAATATTCCGCTGGCGGTACGTGAGGCGGGTTACGGCCTGGGCGCGGGCGAAGGGCGTGTAGTGCTACAGATACTCCTGCCAGGCGCGGCACCGGCGATCATGACGGGGCTTTTTTATGCCGTCGCGCTGTCCATGGGAGAAACAGCGCCGCTCCTGTATACGGCGGGTTGGTCCAACTACATGTGGAATGGACAGTTTACCAAAGAGCCCATCGGCTACCTGACCTACGTCATATGGACGTTTATCAACGAACCTTTTACTGAATCTCATATGCTCGCATTTGCAGCGGCTTTTCTGATTACCGGGGGCGTGCTGATCCTGATCCTGGCCGGTCGCTGGTTACTGATACGCGGACAACGTCGCATGGGCGTTTATCAGGGATAAGAAGGCCGGTGTGCTGCCCCTTATTTCCGCGCGCAACCGGGGAAGATCCCGTTGACTTGCTGATCCTCTGCGCCCGCCAGCACCTCTTTGGAGCGGGCCAGGAACTCGGCAGCGCGGCCCCGGTCGCTATTGTCGGTGGTTTGCCAGATAGGGAAGAGGGTGTTTTCTTCGCGGTTTTCATGTTTGGCCAGGGATCCGGAAAGCACTGCGCAAATAGCGGGCAACATACCATAATCCTTTTCCATCAACGTCTCTTCCACCAGTTTGGACTGGACGATGATGCTGTCGTGTTCAAGGAGCATGTCCGCAAGTGGACCTTTTATCTCTCCGCCACCCAATATCGGACCGAGGATATTGTTCTCCAGATGGACGTGGCGGCGGAGACCGATCCAGTAATCGCTGAAGAGGGTTTCTGCATCGGTGATCCGATTTTGGTTGGCGGCAGCCAGAATGTCAGCAAACTGGCAGTCCAGGCGGTAGTGATCCCAGGTCAGTAGGTCTACCACATCCTTGGCTTCCGCTTCGGCGCGAGGTCGTATGTCTATCTGCCAGAGTTTGCCATCCGTTTCAAAACGCCAAGAGATGGCATCGCGCAACTGAAAAGCCACTGCCCGCATCATGGCGCTAGGATCCGTGTCCGCCAATACCCGTACCTGCTGCCCTATTGCCAGGCGGATCGTAGCGGCGTAAATCAGGGGTTGCGCCACCGCGTAAGGCATGCCACACACGTCGATCACGTTCTGGGCCGAGACTCTGGGTGCGGGCGATATTGCTGATTGAATTGACATGGTGTGAAGTCCTTGATAGCAAGTTCGGCGGTGCCTGGGACGGCAACAGACCCTAACTTATGGTGCGTCTGCAGAGAAAAGCACGCCGGTCCATCATGATGAAGTCTGGAGACCGGGATTGCAATACGGGTAAGCCCGTCCGTCACCGGACCGCTTTCCCTGGGCGTCAGGAGTGCGATATCTCGCCTCATATGATAGATTACAGCTTAGCAGTTGGCGCATGCCGAGATCCGTAGAAGAGCTCCGCAAAGGCGAGTGCCAGAAAGGCGCTAGCTCAAATTTATTTCGCTTATCTTACCTGAAATTAGGCAGAAACTAATGTTTAAAAAGTCACTGGTGATCATGGCTCGTACATTATTGGCAGCGTGGTTGGTATCGTCTATTTCGGCTTGTGCAAAAAAAACACCTCCTTCGTCAACCTCCACAGGAAGCGCGGCGACCGCTACTGCAACGTCCAGCATGACTGCCACACCCTCTAAAATGACTCCGAGCGATTTCTGGCAACTGATGGGGAAAAAACTTACCTATATCCAAGAGGGCCACCAGGGGCCTGTCGTTTACGATTTTACGGATACAAATTGCCCATTCTGTCATCTTTTATATGTGACCGAAGCCCGTCTCATTCGAGAAGGAAAATTGACCGTCCGCTATGTCCCTGTCGCTATAATAAAGCCCAGCAGCATGCCGGAGGCTGCCGCCATATTACAGGCTGATAACCCTGTAGCGGCCTTACAAAAGGCCGAAGATGCCATTGCTAAGGGCATGAAGACAGGCAAGCCAGCCAACCTCGCACGAGCTACGGACGCAATCGGCAAGGCGTCACCAAAAACCATCGCAGCGATCAAAAAGATAGAGGCAAACAATGTATTCTTGCAGGAAATAGGCGTCGACGATCTCCCGGATATTATTTATCTGCCCAAAAAAGGCAAGCTTGGTCTGATAACGGGATTGATAAGCGAGAAGAAGCTCACGGAACTGCTACCGCAAATTCAATGATCTGAATAAAAATGCTGCCATCAGGCTGCCGTCTCCAGATCAAACGCAGTGAGCCGGTGCGTATCGACGTCCGTATAGTGGACTTTGGAATTTGGCGGAATTTCTTACGCCATTTTAACCAGAGTTGATATAACCTCACGATGCAATCACTCAGCACAGTATGGTGGGTCCTTCCTGGTTTGTTCCTTGCCGGTATAGGTGCCGGGTTCGTCAATGTTCTGGCGGGTGCGGGGTCCATGCTGACCCTGCCTGCGCTCATTTTCGTGGGCCTTGATCCAATCGCCGCAAACGGCACCAACCGCATCGGCATCCTTTTGGAAAATCTCACCGCAGCGCGCACCTTTTACCACCATAACCTGGTGGATCTGAAAATGGGAATAAAGCTGGCGCTGTGGACGCTGCCGGGCGCCATGCTGGGCGCCATTGCAGGTATCCATATCGGCAATCTCTGGTTTCAGCGTATATTGGTGATTGTACTGGCAGTTAGCACTGCCACAATGTTTCTTCCAAAATTTGCTACCGGAGAATCCACACGTCCAGATGGCGATGCGTCGCCCTGGCTCTACCCAACGCTGCTCGCTCTAGGGTTTTACGGTGGCTTTATGCAGCTCGGTATCGGTTTTCTCTTTATCTTCGCACTGCGCCATTTCCTCACCAGAGATCTCGCCCAGGTAGCCGCTTATAAAACCCTAATTATCGCATTGTACACCTTACCGACTCTCGTTATCTTTGCCTGGATGGGGCAGGTTCACTGGGGTGCGGGCATCGTCATCGGTATGGGTGGTATGATTGGTGCGAGACTGGCCACGAGGCTTACCATGAGTCGCCGCGGAAAACTGTGGGTCAAGGTAATAATGGCGATAGTCATACTTGCGATGGCTGTCAGGCTTTGGGTTTGACAGCGAAAGCGCAGTTCGCATCGCATAAATCGCATCGCGTATTCGTGTAACCAATTGGTTTATAAGATGGTGCCCAGGGCCGGACTCGAACCGGCACGGCATAAGCCGAGGGATTTTAAGTGATTATTGTAGGCGTCCCACCTAATCCCATGCGGTTTGTTGATAAGAACGGCATCGATAAAAAACAGTAGCTTAGTTGTTGTTCTTTTCCTGATTTATCCCTTGCAATCCCGCCCAAGCCCGCTATAATTCCTATCAAAGACTTATCAAAGGATTCAGGCTATGGCGACCAAGACAGCACTCACCGACCGCGAAGTCAAAGCGGCTATCGCATCCGGGAAATCCGGCTGGTTGAATCAGAACATGGGCGCAGGCGAAGGCAGTCTATCGCTTCGATACTGGCCGACAGGGGCGACGTGGTATTACAGCTATAACGTGCGTGGCAAAACCCGCCGTATCGTCATCAAGCCCGATTCAGGAACCGCACAGTTGCTGACCTTGGCGCAGGCCAGAGCAAAGGCTCTTGAGCTCATCAAAGAGCGCCGCGATGCCCCAGGCGGCGACTTACTCTTGCACCAGAAAATGCAGACCGAGGCCGCGCTACGTTCCAAGGCCGCTCACGAAGCAGAAGAACGTGCCCGCAGTCTCAGGACCGTTGAAAAGCTCCTGAACAATTACCTGGATAACATGCGGGCGCGAGGAAAAATCAGCACAGGTTCCGTAGCCAATGAGTTCAATAACCTTCTGCGGGACTACCCGGCGCTTGCCGACCGCGATGCAGCCAGTGTAACGCCGCTTGAGTGGGTGGGCATCCTGCGGCGATATGGAAAAACGGACGGACACACCGATAAAATGCGGAAGCTACGTTCCTACCTTAGAAGTGCATACAGCACCGCGCTCCGTGCCGACCTGGACCCGCTACAGGACGCCAGTGCAGGCATGATGCTTACCACAAACCCGATTGACGGCATCCCGGCAGGCACGTCCAGGGCGAGGGATCGCAACCTGAGCGAGCAGGAATTCAGGGCGCTGTGGGCACGGTTGAGGGCAGACAGCCACCCGTTATCTCTGGCCTTGCAAGCTCTGATTTTACTTGGCGGCCAGCGGTACACGCAGCTTATTCGGGCCACCGTGCGAGATTATCAAGATGGCGAGCTCACCTTGTACGATCCCAAAGGGAGACGCGCCACGCCAAGGAAGCATGTATTACCCGTTCAGGGTATGGCTAAGGGGCTGCTGGATGAATTCGCCAACCGCTCTGCGCTTCTCGGTACGGACCTGCTGTTCACCATCACTGGTGCCGGCCCGGCGCTTCTCGATAGTGCCAGTCGCTACATCACGGATCTGAGCAAGGCAATGGTTGAGCGTGGCGAAGCGACCGATACGTTCCGTCTGAGCGATATACGCCGGAGCCTTGAAACCATCATGAGCGGCAAGCTCCGTATCAGCAAGGACGACCGGGCGCAGTTGATGAGTCATGGCGTATCTGGGGTGCAAGACAAGCATTATGACAAAAGTGCCCACATGGACGCCAAGGCGGAAGCTCTTGCCAAGCTGGAAAGGTGGCTGGTGCAAGATACTGCAATAGTCGTACCGCTCCGGGCTGGGGGTGCGGGATGACCGTCCAGGCGATGAATACCCGGCAATTCATTGATGTGGCCACAGATACCTACGTCAGAGGGCCAGAGCACCGGGCCTACGTGAACCGACGCGCAGACGTGTCAGCGCCCTTGGATGATTATCTGGACCAGCTCTGGGGACCGAGCTTTACGCCGCAAGAGGCCGATCTTTACAAGGCCGTACAGCAACAGCTTATTGACAACATCCTGTCAGGGGCCATCAAAACGTATGCGTGGCCTATGCTGGTGCCGGATATGCGCCCGACCATCGAAACCATTGAAACGGATTCCAGCGTTATCCTTTTGGCGGACTTTCAGAAGTGGGTAAAGAAGAATAACCCCGCAGCGCGTGCGGATTGGCTAGACCTGATTATGGACGCCACGCAACCTACCGGAGATCCGGTTCAGCCGGACAGCCCCGGCATGCCGGTGGTGCAGGTTCGCACGAAGAAGCCGCGCGGACCCGTTCCAAACGCAACAAAGAGCGCGGCTTATTTGGAAGGCGGCGAGAGGCTGGTGGCCGTGGCGCAGGAACTGGTGGACAGCGGCCAGAAGTTGACAGCCGAAACGCTAGGCAAAGCTCTTGAAAAAAAATACAGAGGCACAAAAGCGTCAATATGGAAGAGAGACTACGTAGCAGAAGCTACGATGGCATCAATAAAAAGCCAGACCACCCATGACTAATTGTTACTGGTAATAGCTCAGCAACAATAGGTAACAGCTTTTCCATTCGCAGTGAAAACACGAAACCGGCCTAACCGCCGGATTTTTATTGTCTTTAGTCCGGCATCAATAGAGCACGGAAGGGACATAACCGGACATTGTTGCACGACACAAAATAGGGGATAGATTGGGTATCGGTATTCATTTAGAGGACCGATACACATGAAAACAATTACCGAACAACGCGGGTTACGCGCCCAGGCAGCGGCGAAGTATTGCGGGCTGGGAAGATCAACTTTCTTGCGGTATGTCAGCGAGGGCAAAGCCCCGCAGCCCCGGAAGTTATCACCCGGCGCAGTTGTGTGGTTAAGGGATGAGCTTGATAAATGGCTGGAGGCGGCGGCATGAGCGCCGCCCAAAAGAAAACCGGGGCGGGCACCCCGGCGGCACACAGCAACACACTCGCACAGAAGCATACCAGCCCACGCGGTCGCCGTGCAATTTTCCATCTCTGGACAGCGAGCAGGGCAGTCCAACACGCTGCACTCACCGCCGACGACCTGGCGCTGATCCGGGAAGCCCTGGCCGAAATTGCGGGGGTGCTGGGATGACCCCTACCAACGAAGTGTTAAGCGATATGGCCGCATGTGGCCTGACGCCAAGCAAGCCGGACACAATCGAGTTCGATACTCCCGGCATCGTTCGCTACCACGTCCAGGGCGATAAACCCGGAACCCGCAACGGTTATTGGCGTGGGTTCAGCGATGGCCGACCTGCTGGCATTTTCGGAAGCTGGAAAACCGGCCAGACGCATCACTGGGTACATGGCGCGTCCACTGCCACCGATGCCGACCGCGAGCGCATACGGGCCATTCAGCGCGAACGTGAACAGGAACAGGAAGCCCGCCATGCGGCAGCCTCAGCCAAGGCTATCAGTATATGGGCCGATGCAGCGCCAGCGGACCCAGCGCATCCGTATTTGCAGCGCAAGGGCGTTGCGCCCGGTATTGCCCGCCAGCGTGGAGACATGCTGATTCTGCCTATCGTGGATTTTCCGGGGCCCTTACGCGGGATCCAGACCATAAGTCCTACAGGTGAAAAACGCTTTACCAAAGGGATGCACAAGCAAGGCGGTTTTATTCCAGTAAATGGGAAGAAGCCGGAGCCGGGAAAGCGGCTGCTGATATGTGAAGGCTGGGCCACTGGTCAGAGCTTGGCAGCACTCTCGCCGGAGGCCGTGGTCCTCGCTGCGCTGGACTGCGGAAACCTTCAGGCCGTGGCAGTCGAAGCCCGCCGCCGATTCCCCCAGATTGATTTGGTTGTCGCTGCGGACGCTGACGAAATCGGGATGGCGAAGGCAAAAGCCGCCGCCGTTGCCAGCCATGCGAAATGGATCTGGCCGAGGTTCCCGAAGGATGCACCAGAAGGACTCAGCGACTTCAACGACTGGTCGGTATGGCGGAAATCTCAGGGGGTGGCGCATGTTTGACGATTCCGAAGATTGGACGCAAAACATACCGCCCTATGGCGATGACTTCGAGCCGCCGGCGCCGCACCGGTCAGTTGTCCCTGATCCTGTCGCTGGTGCTGAAGACCTGCCGGAGCCGGAGGCGCCAGTGGATTCAACGACGGTTGCAATGGCCGAGCTTCTAGCCATCGCCCAAGCGGGAGACGCGCCAGCATTCTGGAGATCGCTCAAGCCCCATGCCGCGACGTTGAAATCGCTCATGGATAACGATCCCGGCGAATACCAGGCTTGGCGCGCAGAGATTAAATCAGCGTGCAGCAAGATCAATGTGGGGACACTGGACAAATTTATTAGCCCCTCCGGTGGCGACGGCGACGGCAGCCAAGCCACTGAGCTGGCGGATTTGGCCGCATCCCGTTGTGAACTCTGGCATGATGGAGATGGTAACGGTTTTGCCAGTTTGGAACGCGACGGGCACCGCGAACATTGGCGCGTTGACTCCACCGGCTTCCGGGATTGGTTGTCCTGGCTGGCTCATTCTGAGATGGGCACGGCACCATCAGCGGAGACCGTAAAAAGCGCCTGCAATGCTCTCGCCGGTCAAGCCAAGTTTGACGGTGACGAGCACGAACCTCGGCGGCGGGTCGGCAAAGACTCCTCCGGGTACTGGCTGGATGTTGGAGATGACCAATGGCGGGCGATTCTGATAACCGCGACCGGCTGGCGCATCATGAACGATCCGCCCGTACGATTCATCCGAACCAAGGCCACCAGGGCGCTTCCCGAGCCGGTATCTGGTGGCAGCGTTGACGTGCTCTGGAATCTGGTGAACGTGCCGAAGCAGGAAAGACTGCTGGTGCTGACGTGGATCCTCGAGTGCTTCCGGCCAGATACCCCCTACGCCCTGCTGGAACTCACCGGGGAACAAGGCGCGGCGAAGTCCACAGCACAGCGCACATTCCGGCGCTTCGTTGACCCTAACCAAGTGGAGCTACGCGGGAAACCAAAAACAGTTGAGGATATCTACGTCAGCGCCAGCAACTCCCACTTGCTCAGTTACGAAAATCTCAGCGGATTGTCGAACGACCAGTCCGACGCGCTTTGCACCTGCTGCACGGGTGGAGGTTACGCGGCGAGACAGCTTTATACGAATGGGGAAGAATCTACGCTCACGGCGCATTGCCCTGTGGCGCTGAACGGCATTTCCCCGGTCGTGCTCCGCCCCGATCTGCTGGATCGCGCAGTCTCTATAACCCTGCCCGAGATCATGGTACGAAGAACTGACGACGAGATCAGTACGGCCACCGAAGCGGCGGCACCTGGAATCATGGGTGCTCTGTTGACGCTGTTCAGCGAAGCCTTAGCCATCCTGCCTTCGGTAAACATCCCCCCTGAACAGCGGCCACGCATGGCGGATTTTGCAACGTTGGGTGAAGCCATCGCCCGAGTGCAGGGATACACGGAAGGCCACTTCCTCGCTCTCTACACCGATCACCGACGCACCGCGATAGGCCGGACGATTGATGCAAGCCCCGTAGCGGCGGCGATGGTGGCCTATGTGGATCGCGGCAATCGGTACGTGGGCACCGTCAAGGGATTGCTGGAAATACTCACCGAGCACAAGCCGGATCACGAACGAGACGAATACTGGCCGCGCAGCCCAAAAGGGCTTGCGGATGCCATGCGGCGATATGCCCCGGCGCTTCGTCAAATGGGGATCATCGCCCGCGTGGACAACACCCGGCGGAAGGATGGGGTTCATTGTGTACTTCACGTACAGGCACCGGACTATTCTCCCCAGCCCCAAGTACCGGGAAATGAAGTTCACCAAGTTCACCAAGTTCACCCATCCCAGAAACCGGAACCCCAAACAGTGGAAACCTGCCCCCAATGCGGCGGCTCAGGTTGCCCGTTGTGCTGGGATACAGATGATGATCCCGCTGCCGGCGCTGATGATTTAGTGGACGGTGAAATATGAGCGCGAAAAAGCTGCTGATCGAGATCACGAAGGCGGGCGGCACCATCGCCGCCGAGGGGGACAAGCTCAAGTTTCAGGGCATCCCCGCCCGGCTGGTCCACATTATCAAGCAAAACAAGGCTGAATTACTGGCTGAACTGCAAAAGGTGAACGTGGTGAACATGGTGAACATTGATTCCGGCTACTTGCCCCCGGCAAGAATAGTCTGTGACGCGGAACCGATGTTCACCCCGCTTCCGTCTGATCAATGCGTGGACGATTACGCAATGGCCGAACGCCTGGCGATTCAGGCCGAGTCATCCCTTGGCGAAGATCCCGGCGATGTTCCCGGCTTCGCTGACATGACTGAACTCACCCCGGAACAACATGGCGCCATCCTCCACCGTCTCATGAATGCGGCACCGGCCATGAGCACCACTGATACCACCCCAGCCGATACGATGCAGCCAACGCCAGCTATGGCCCCTCAGCGGGTATCCTGTGGGCAATGCTGCCGCTTCCAACCTGGACCGCAACCGCTATCCATTGGCCGATGTTTGGCGACCGTGGACGGGCAACCGCCAGCCGGGAATCGTGGAGACTACCGAGCGGCTTTTCCAACGGCACCGCGTCAGTGCCCTGAGTTTTCGGGGGTGCAATCATGATTTGTGAGGCCAGCCACCTTTTCAGGAGAACGAATGCCGTTGTCCACTCGCTGAGGCGCGCGCTGGACGTACTGGGCTGCCGCCTGCCCAGAGAGGCCGTTATCCATCTGCCGTACTGCTGGCATAACGTCCCAAACACCACCGACATGGTACTGCTGAATCGGGAATACCGGCCCATTGGCGTTGCTGGCGATTGGGTGAATTATGCCGATCATCCCGAACTCATGGCCCCGCGCCACATGGTTCATTCCGACTACCTGACCGCCGCAGTGCCCAGCCACACATTAAAGGATGTGGCCTTGCGTACCATGTTCTGCAACCCCGGCCCCGATCCGCGCCGCTGGTTTTTCAACGATGCCACCGACCCACGACGCGGCAAGAAATATCGGCAACGGCTGGCGGATTTGATAGAGAACAATCTCAACGCTCTGGAGGAGCTGCAATGAACGCCCAGCAAGCCCCCATACAGCCCCTACAGCGCACGCAATCAGCCGAGGTGCTACCCAAATGCAACGCAAAGGAGAAAACAGCCATGAATGACGACGACGAGCACAGCAAAATAGTGCCGATTGCTGGAAATCGGAAGCCACCAAACGCCGGCATGGGTAGGCGCAAGGGTGTCCCGAACCGAACTACGGCCAGTCTGAAGAATATGATTACGGGTGCGCTTGATGAGCTTGGCGGGCAAGCGTGGCTTGTCGAGCAGGCGCGTCAAGATCCGCGTGCATTTATGGCGTTACTGTCACGCCTTATCCCTTCCGAAATTAAAGCAGAGGTAAGTGTAAATGAACTCAGTGAATCCGAACGACTACAGCGCTTTAATGCCTTACTTGAGCGAGCCAGAACGCGCAGAGATGGAGGCTCTACTGGCGGCTGAGCCTGAACCGGTAGAGATTGTCTTTAGCGTTATTCGCCCCGACCTGAGCGTCCAGGCGCACCTGCTGAGAGAGCCGGGCGGGGGGCTACGGGAACTCAGCACCGACGAGATCGCTACTCGTGGCCTGCCCGCGCCGACGCCGGAAGTGAACGGCGGTTTTCGACGTGGTGACTTTTGCGAAACAATCCCATGAAGCCGACATATTGCGGCGCTAAAACTCGCGCAGGCACCCCATGCCGCCGTTACCCGATAACAGGCCGGAAACGCTGCAAGTTGCATGGCGGTACTAATCCCGGCCCCGGTTACGGCAATCAAAACGCCAAGACCCACGGTATTTACGCATCACGCTGGACGCCAGAGGATCATGAGCGTGCCGGTGAATCCCAGAAGCTGATCGGCACCCTGGATACTGAAATAGAACTGGTACGGGTGCGGATTGCCCGCATCCTGGATACCGAGGCGTCTGGCGGATACCCAGATGCTGCTTTTCATACGCTGCTGGATCGTTACGTGGGACGGCTCTGCACACTGGAAACGCAACGCAACGCCTTGAATGACGGCGGCCCAACTGAACAAATCATCACCATTCGCGGCGGCTTTCCCGGAACCTGACACCATATTACCGCACTGAACTAGGGCTTGAATTACGTGAAATGCTCGCAGCCCAGGCGAAGGCGCGACAGGCAACCAGCACAGGAGGAGCCGCACCCCAGCATAAGGCAAATTTGCCGGAAGCTGCTAAGGGAGAAACCCGCGATGCCATTGCCGAACCACCGGAACGCCTGGACCCGCACACCGCCGACCCTATCGCCCCCGGCCGCACCATGCCGGATCTTCAGATGCAGGGGTTATTCTTTGGGTGGGGCTGTCTATAAGCGCACCCTAATACCTATCAAAATCCTATCAAAACCGACTTATCAAGGATTTCGTCATGATGGGGAAAATGCCTAACCAATTGGTTTATAAGATGGTGCCCAGGGCCGGACTCGAACCGGCACGGCATAAGCCGAGGGATTTTAAGTCCCTTGCGTCTACCGATTTCGCCACCTGGGCATGACTGCGGCAACAGAAAGCAGAATTTGCCTGCTCCCCGTCCCCCTCCGTCCGGGAACCGGAAGGATAGCACAGCCCCAGCGGCTTGGGCAGAGTTTAGTGCTGACATTTGGCGCGTAACCGATTGGCAGTTTAACGGGTTCTGCATTCTGGGCGGATGAGTTACCTCATCCTCACCGCAGGCCCAATCGCCGTTTCTGCCACAGGGTGTAGAGGGTCGGGATCACCAGCAGTGCCTGCAACGCGGCGCTGAACGTGCCACCCACCATGGGGGCGGCGACGCGCTTCATCACATCGGCACCGGCACCATTGCTTACGTTACGGGAGCAGGTAATGGTGTCGTAAACATTGTCTACCCCTGTCCACAAGACGTTGCGGCCTTTGGTCTGACGCTTTGTTTGGCGTAATGGCTACGCCTGGGGGTGGTGGAGACCGTGAACCAGTCTCTCTCTTGCTCAGATGGCGAAAGACGTAACAACCAGACACCTTACGAGAGGTCTTTTACGCTTCAGGTTTCCTGGGCGCAGAGGGAGGGTGGTTGTTATTTGAATTCGCCGGCCCAAAAAACCCCACAAGAAAAGAGGGGTAGGCGGCGGCATCGTGCGCCATGTACCATTTCACGGTATGGCTATCATCCAGGCCATCGGAACGCGAGCACCCTGCAACGGCGGTTATTACGAACAGCATGACGAGGAGCTTATTCATGATGGCGTCCTTTTCAATGAGCATGCGATCAGTCGCTCTCACCCTTGGCCCAAGCACTATCATGTGCAGTGATGGATAGTTTAACTACCTCGATGGAGCTAACTATCGAGGTGGACTGCGATGACGCAAGCTGGCGTATGAAGGAGTTCGGCATATTTGGTCACAGTGGCAAGACCGTTCACCTCCCCGATTGGACCTGGAATTTAACCTTCACCCCGGCACGACACCAAAGGCACCGTTAAAGCGAGGTCGCACTGATTATCGCTGACAGACACCAGATTCCTCGTCCCAGGGTAAGTTATCTTACAGATGATACGGATACGGTTACATGCGGCAAATTGTCGCACCCCCATCGCTTTGCAATGCCTGGTTACGACGAGGGAGGGGCGGTTGCATTATCAGGACATCTGAATACTCTTTTGTTTGAGGACCCTAACGGATCAGAACAGGAAACCCATCCCTGCCCCGAAGTAATGGGTAAATCCACCCAGGTTTCCGCTCAAGCGCACACCTTCTTCGAGGTCCACCTCACAGTAGGGAGTAAGCAGATACTGCACACCGCCATCCGCATCAAAACCGGACCCCAGGCCCGGCCCAGTGCGGCTTTGTCCGTAGACCTCGCCGTAGAACTGTAGATTCCACAAAGGCAACCAGGTAAAGGTGATATCCGGATTAACGCTCGTGAAGCGACCACCTCCTGCGAGTGCGGGATTGGTCTGAGATGTGACGCCCAATTGCAAGGATATCCCAGTGTCGTTACTGGGGGCATAGTCAACGATACCGTTAAAAGCTACCCCTGTCCCCCGGCTGCCAAACGCCGGGCTTCCGGAGGGCAGGGTAAACAAGCTTTCCACGGCGCCCAGCCAGTGCTTGGTATAGCCCAGTTCGTGCTTGATACCGACCGTAGTGGACGAGAATCCCTGGAGATGTGGGCTACCTGGGACCTGCTGCAGATTGTCGTTGGGCGGCAGCAGGACGAATTCGTTGTGGCCCGGTAGGCCAAAGCGCAATTCCGCCTCGGGAAAATTATCGGCAGTGCCGCCTCCGGTTCCTGTAAGGTTGGCATGTTGGTAACCCGCTTCCAGTACGGCTTGGCCATATTGCACCACGCAGGCACTGTCAGACACCGTGGGCCGATCTAGCAGGGCGAACAATGCGGACGGCCCGGTACAGGGATTTTGGATGGCATCATCTGCACATACGGCTTGGATGCTCATGATAAGCGTTGCCAGCAAGGCGGTAACAGAAAAAATTTTTAGTTCGTTCATGTTGCTGGCATATTCCTTAAGAAGCGCTTTTCAACATATTGATTATATTGTCATTACCACCTGTCACTGATGGGCGGAATGGCGCCATTTCAAAGTGCCTGAAATGATGGCCTCGAACGGTGTTAAGGATGGGTGTTTTTGGCTCCTTTCGCAACAGTGATTTTCGGAGATTCCGGGAGCAGTTGGGGCGTGCGGTAACATCTCACCCTTTGAGATATTTACAATTTACCAAATTCTGGTGCGGATGCGCCAAGGAGATGTGGTGATTACCCGTTCTTGACTCATGGGGCGCAGGAGCTTAGGCGCCTTATAACAACACGCGGCAACACACGGCTGACTGGATCCTCAGCAGCCTTTGCCGGATGACAGCGAACTTGCGGTTCTGTAGTAGTGCGCAGGCAGTCCGTGCCCATCCAGTATGTTTCCGCCCACCGTCCCTTCCCCGCAAAAGTGGGGTCCGTTACTCCAAGCCATCCAGCCGGCAGATGCAGCGTTCTTGCCCGTCATAAAGGTCTGCTGGCGCCAGCAGTCACATCAATAAGCGTTTATTGCCTGTATTCGTTTACCGATCTCGGCAACCTCACGGGCATCCTTAATGACTTCCTCCCAGTGACCATCCTTGATCTGTACAATCATGGTGTACGTTAAATATTCTGCTTTATCTTTCAGTATTTTTGTCTCATACCTTGGATTAGTTGGCGCATGATCTTCGCGTGCATAGGCAGATAATGGCGCGGTCAAAAGGATCATCATCATAAACCCCCGTAGGGCAGCATGACGAAATCTGACAGTCGTGATCTGACTTTCTTTACCTATCTCCTGGTGGAATGTTCTCGGTGTCATGGCGAACTCTCCTGTATTGATTCAGATAAATTTAGTAGAAATCCAGTGGATGATATAATTCGATTCTGCTCGTCTATCCATCACTCATTCCTGGGTTTCGTGTCATCTCCGTTATTTGAAGTAATGTCGTCCAGCCCTTCCGTCCCGCTGCTCAGGTCCGCCTGGACACTGAACGCAACGTCCCAATCGGCATGAAGGGCTTGGTGTTCCGACTCGGTGAATCCCTTGTGGCCGTGGATCATGGCCGATACCAAGCCGTGGCGGCCCGCGATCTCGTGCGCGATCACCAGCGCCACATGGACCATGACGAAGGCAAGCAGCAGAAAGAAACCCCATTCATGTACCGTCATGAGGGGGGAGGTCATTGCCTCACTATCGCTCATGAGCGAGAGGGTGATCCCCAAGATCACCTGCGCCGCGGCAATGACAAAAAAGGCGAGATAGGCGGGGCCGGCGAAAGCGTTATGCCCCCGATAGGGGGAAATCGGGCGGCGGAAGCCGCTCAGATAGCAGGCGAGGGTTTCCCGCCAGATGCGGCGCTGGGCTGACGTCAGGGGCAGGAGGTCGCGCCAACGCGCCGTCGGCGGGCCGACAAAGAGCCAGATGATGCGCAGCGCTAGCCCAGCGGCAAAAGCATAGCCGCCGTAATCGTGGACGATGTCGATCTTTTCCATCAGAGCGGCGGACATGTCATCACCCAGGGTCAGGAGAGTCGCCCCGGAGGTGAATTGCGCCATGATGGTAAGCGCCAGCCACCAATGCAGGGTCCGCAGCAGCGGGTCCCAGACGGGGTGCAGGATATAACGTGTGTCCGTTGTTGATGCCATTGCCTTCTCCTGGTCTGTACCGTCTTCACCGCAGGCCCAATCGCCGTTTCTGCCACAGGGCGTAGAGGGCGGGGATCACCAGCAGTGCAAGCAACGCGGCGCTGAACATGCCGCCCACCATGGGGGCGGCGATGCGCTTCATCACATCAGCACCGGCACCATGGCTGAACATAATGGGCAAGAGTCCGCCTACCACCAGGGTAAAGGTCATGGCCAACGGCCGCAGGCGCAGCATGGTCCCCTCGATGACGGCAAGCTGAAGGTCATGCCAACTCTGCAAGGTGTCGCGGGCCTGCCGCCGGAGAAGGGCCTGATCCAGGTAGAGGAGCATCACCACCCCGAATTCCACCGCCACCCCCGCGAGGGCGATGAAGCCCACGGCCACGGCCACCGAGAGCTTGTAGCCGAGCCAGTAGATGAGCCAGAAGCCGCCCACCAGGGACAAGGGCAAGGTAAGCAGGATGATGGCCACCTCCACCCAGTTCTTGAAGTTGAAGTAGAGGAGCAGGGCGATCAGCAGAATGACGGCGGGGATCACCAACTCCAGGCGTTTGGCGGCCTGCTCCATGACCTGATACTGGCCTACCCAGGAGAGGGTATAACCTCCTGGAAGGTCGACGGCCTTCGCAATCGCAGCTTTGGCGCGGGGCACATAAGCACCGATGTTGGTGCCGGGCTGTAGGTCAATGTAGATCCAACTGTTCAGCCGACTGTTGTCGCTAGTGAGCATGGCTGGCCCTCCCTCGATGCGGAGGTCGGCCACCTGGGCCAAAGGGATCTGGGCGCCGTCGGGAGCGGCGATGCGGCTTTCCATCAGGGTGGCCAGGGACTGGCGCAGTTCCCGGGGGTAACGGAGATCCACCGGGAAGCGCTCCAGCCCTTGCACCGCAGTGGTCAGGATCTCGCCACCGATCGCCGTCTCCACCAGACGGTTCACATCCGCCACCGAAAGACCGTAGCGGGCGGCCTTGGCGCGGTCGGTGTGAATGACGATGTAGCGGCCGCCGGTGACCCGGGCCGCATAGGCGCTTTGGGTGCCGGGGACCTTCCGCAAAACCGTTTGGAGCTCCTGCCCCAGGCGGTTCAGGGTGTCGAGATCCGTTCCGGCCACCTTGATGCCTAACGGCGTCTGGAGACCGGTGGTCAGCATATCCACCCGCCCCTTGAGCGGCTGTGTCCAGATATTCGACAGGCCGGGGATATTCAGGGCTTCAGTCATCTTGCTTTGCAGCCTGTGCAAGGTCATCCCGGCTGGCCACTGGTCGGGATTCTTCAAATTCACCACCGTATCGAACATGGACAGGGGCGATTGATCCGTCGCTGTCTGGGCCCTTCCCGCCTCACCGAAGACCGTTTCCACCTCGGGGAAGGTCTTGAGGATGCGGTCCGTCTGCTGCAGGAGCATGGCCGCCTGGCCGATGGAGACCGCCGGGTCCTGGGTGACGGGCATGTAAAGCAGCGTCCCCTCGTCCAGGGGCGGCATGAACTCCGAGCCCAGGCGATTCCAGGGATAATAAAGGGTGGCCGTGAGCAGCAGAGCGATGATCAGCATGAACCAGGGAGCGCGCAAAACACCGCGGATCACGGGTCGGTAAAGGAAAGCCAAGGCCCGGTTCAGGGGATTTTTGTTTTCGGGGAGGATGCGTCCGCGGATGAACCAGGCCATGAGGATGGGCACCAGGGTTACCGAGAGTATGGCGGCGGCGGCCACGGAAAATGTCTTGGTGAAGGCGAGTGGTGCGAAGAGCTTGCCTTCCTCGCCGCCCAGGGCGAAGACCGGCAGGAAGGAAACGGCGATAATGATCAGCGAGAAGAACAGGGCCGGACCGACCTCCTCCGCCGCCGCCATGGCCACCGCCCAGGGGTCGGCGCCGGACTCCCTTTCGAGATGCTTGTGCATATTCTCGATCATGACCACGGGGGCATCCATCATCACGCCGATGGCGATGGCGATACCACCCAGGGACATGATGTTGGCGGGGATCCCCAGAGACCACATGATGAAAAAGGCGGCCAGTATCCCCAGCGGCAGGGCGATGAGCGCCACCAGCGCCGAACGTGCACGCAGCAGAAAGAGCAGGGAGATGAGCGCCACCGCCAGGGATTCTTCCAGCAACTTGCCGGTCAGGGTATGGATACTGCGCTGGATGAGCGGAGCCTGGCTATAGGTCGTGACGACCTGCACCCCCTTGGGTAGGGAAGGCTGGATTTCCTTCAGCTTGCGCTCGATCTGGTGGATGAGGGCGTAGGCGTTGCCGCCCTGGTTCATCATGACGATCCCGCCCACCACCTGTCCGTGGCCGTTGAGCTCGGCGATCCCGTTGGGCAACTGCGGCCCCAACTGCACACGGGCTACCTCCCGCAGTGTAATGGGCACGCCGTTGCGCACCCCCAGCGAAGCATCCTCCAGGTCTTTCAGGGAATGGATGTAACCCGAGGTACGGACGATATAACTCGCTTCCCCCATATCCACCACCGAGCCGCTGGTCTCCCCGTTCGCGGCGCGGATGGCGGCCTCCACCTCCGGCAGGGTCAGGTTGTAGGCGAGGAGTTTCTGGGGGTTCACCACCACTTGGTATTCCTGCACCATCCCCCCCACCGTAGCTACCTCCGCGACGCCGGAGATGCCTTGCAGTTCGTACTTGAGGAACCAGTTCTGCAAGGTGGTGAGTTGGGCTAGATTCAAAGTTCCGCTGGGATCGGTGAGGGCATACTCGAAGATCCAGTCCACCCCTGAACTGTTGGGGCCAAGGGCCGGCGTGATCCCCGGCGGCAGCTTGGACTGCACCTGGCTCAGGTATTGGAGTACCAGATTACGGGCCTGATAGATGCTGGTGCCACCCTTGAAGAGGACGTAGACATAGGAGTCCCCGAACATCGAGTAGCCGCGCACGGCCTGGGCACCGGGCACCTCCTGCAGGGTGGTCTCCAGGGGATAGGTCACCTGATCCTGAACGATCTGCGGAGCCTGGCCCGGATAGGAGGTCTTGATGATGACCTGGGTGGGCGAGATGTCGGGGATGGCCTCCAGGGGAATATTGATCACCGCCAGCGTACCGGCGACGCTCAACACCAAGACAGCGATCATGACCAGCAAGCGGTTTTCCATACACCAACGCATGATCGCCCTAATCATGGGATTGACCTCCCTGGCCCCTTGTTCATTCCGGGCGTGGTACCCGGGCCGGACGAGGTCGGGGGCGTCGGTGGGGCGCCTGCATCCCCGTCGGGAGCGGCCGGCGCCGGGGATTCCCGGCCCTGAGTCAGACCACTGTTCTGCGACCGGGAACGTCCACTGCCCGGCATGGCACTCGTGGTGGGCGCCGTGTTGCCACCCAGCATGCGGGCCTTGACCGACTGGAACTGGGATTCGGAATAGAGCAGGAACTGGGCGCTCTCCACCACCCGGTCGCCCACCTTGAGTCCCTTGTCGATGGCTACCCAGCCGTCGGTTTCCGGCCCTAGGGCGACCTGTACCGGCAGGAAGTGCCCTTGGCCCTCACCCATCATCACGTAATCTCCCTGAGCAGTACGCAGTACGGCGCTGCTGGGCACCGCCAGGGTCTCCTTGGGGCTGGCTAAAATAGTGGCGGTGGCGTAGGTGCCGGGGCGCAACTCTCCGCCAGGATTGGGAAAGCTCAGCCGTGCCGTCACCGTCCGGTTTTTGGCGTCGAGGGTCGGATAGAGAAAGTTCAGACGTCCTTCCCAGGCCTTGCCGGGATAAGCCGGTAGATGCAGGCGCACGGGGTTGCCGATCCGTATCCAGGGCAATTGGTAGGAGTAGAGCGCTACATTGACCCATACCCGGTCGAGATTGGCGATTGCATAGATATTCGTCTGGGGCGAGACGTAACCACCTTGGCGCACGTCGAGGCTCTCGACCACCCCGGAAGCAGGCGCCAGGAGTGGCACGTCCCGTTGCGCCGTCCCGCGCTGGGCCAGGGCCGCGATCTCGCCTTCCGGCATGCCCAGCAGTCGCAATTTCGCCTTGGCTGCCGCCAGCAGAGCCGAGTCTTCCGTCGTTCCGCCCTGGCGGCGGGCAATGAGATATTCCTGTTGGGCGCTATACAGCTCGGGAGAATAAATCTCGGCGAGTACCTGTCCGCGCCGCACGGGGTCACCGACGGCGCGGACATTCAAGCGTGTCACCCAGCCGGAGAAGCGCGGATTGACGGAATAGACGCGGTTCTCGTCCACTGCCACGGTGCCCACGGTGTGGATGGCCTGACCCATCGGACGGCGCTGGACATCCACGAGACGCACTCCCAGGTTTTGGGCTAGGCGCGGATCGATGCTGAGGCCGGACGCCTTGGGCGCGTTCGGACTGGAGGCATAGACCGGGAGATACGCCATCCCCATGCTGTCCTTCATTGGGTGATCCGAATGAATCTTGGGGTTCATGGGGGCGGCCCAGTAGAGGATATGCCGTCCCTTTGGCGTGCCTTCCTGAGAATGGGTTGCGGTGGAGTTGGCACTCGGTGCCGCGGCAGGGACTCGCAGCCACCACACCGCGCCAGCCCCCAGACCTACACCAATGCCCAGCAGGCCCATGCCGATGATCCAGTTGCGTGCCTTCATGGTTGCGTTGCTCCTTGGGTGGTGAGGAAATCCAGCTCTGCGGCGCTGAGGTCCAGGTCGCGGCGGTATTGCAGGCGGGTCAGAGCATAGTCCAGCACTTCTTTCTGGGTGCGCAGCACCGCGCTCAGTTCGGCACGTCCCGCCGCGTAGGCGGCGAGCGTCGCGGAAAAGGCATTCCGGGCGGTGGGAAGCAGTTGCCGCTCGGTGCGCTCCAACTGGGCCTTGAGGGCTTCATAACGGGCAAAGGTGGCGCGCGCCTGCTGGGTCAAGGCAAGGTGCTGATCGTCATAGCGATATTGCGCCTGCAAGGCCTTGGCCCGGGCGGCGGCGACGTCCTGGTCCTGGCGATCGCCCGGGAATATGGGCAGGCTCAGGTTGACCCCCGCTGACAGCCAGTTGGGGCTGCCGGGGTAGAAATCCTGGCCATAATCGACGCTGACCGTGACTTCCGGCCAATAGCCACGCTTGGCCACCTGCACGCCAATTTGCGCGGCTCGCGTTTGCGCCTGGGCGGAACGCAGGAGGGGTTGGCCGGAAAGCCGGGCTTCCGCTTGGGCAAGAGTGGGCGGGGGTGGCAGGTTCGGCCATTGCTTTTCTATGGACGGCGGTTCCGGCAGATCCAGGATCTGCGCGATTTGTGCCAGATCGCTTGCCCGCTCTGCCTGCAATTTGCTGATATCATTGGCCAAGCTGTCACGCGCCAGTTGGGCGCGGAGTACATCGGCCTGAGATCCCTGCGCGGAGCGATAGAGTGCCAGCGCCGCTTGCACGCTTTCTGCCTGCAACTGCTCCTGATGCCGGACCGTTGCTACCGCATCTTCGGCATAGAGGGCTTGCAGCCAGGCGCGGCGCAGCAATAACACCAACTCGGCAGACTGGCCGCGCAGGGTGTCGGCGGCCGCCTGCGCCTCCACCCCCGCCTGCTGCCCTTCCAGCCCCAGTTTGCCAAAGGAGGGAAAAGTCTGGCTCAGGCCCACGCTCAACATGCTCATCTGCTGTTGGTTCATGGAGAAGTTGTTGAGGGGTGCGTTGACCACACCGAGGGCGAGGTGCGGATCGGGGAGTTGGGCTACCGCCACCGCTTGGTGCTGCAATTCCGCGATCTTTTGGGTCAGGGCGCCGAGACCGGGATTTTGCCGCAGGGCGATCGCCTCTGCGCTCTGCAGGCTCAATGGGGCGGCCCCGGCAGTCGTTGCCGACAGGAGCAACAGCACCCCAGCCAAGAGGCGGCTACTGCCCGGTGCCGGTGGGGTAAAACGACCAAGAATATTGGTATCCATAAAAAATCTCCATGGCAAAACAGTGACATATCTCCCCAGTTGAGAGGGAAGTGCCAGCTTGCTCAGGAGAAATTAAATGACCAACCGCACGTGCTGGAGGGGGGGAGGGTGATGGGGCGGGTGGGGGAAAAAAACCTGCACTGGTGCCGGGCGGAACATTGCCAAGCGGGAAAATGTCACGGAGCCCGTCATTACCTGGGCTGGGAAAGCCATTTCAGAAAGCTTTAGTCCGCCTGATGTATGAGCCCTGGCGCAGATCAACATGCACTGACCATGGGTCGCCCTAGAATGCGTGTTTATATCGGCGGCGCGATCGTCCCGGCAACAAGCCGGGCCTGTTGCCGGCATGCCTGTCACAGCAGCACATGAAAGGCAAGACGACATGCCCGCTGCAGCATTGCTCATCCATGCTCCCAGCAGGAACAAAGCCAGCAACGCAACCAGGGGGAAAGATCGGCTGATTCTCGGCATTTCGGTGTTCGACGCTTCCTTCCAGAATCCTTTAAAGATGGTAAACCCTGAAGTACGCTACAGAGTCAAGGAGCAAAATTGTCCTGTCTGGCATACCATCGGAACCATGACGCGGACAAACAACCGCCCCTGAAAAATATCCAAGAAGCTAGTTCATTGGCTTTTCTAAATGTCGATATGGCGGCGCGGCCGCTCCCCCACCACGTGAAGAGGATTACCGCTTTCGATCGCCCGATCGGAACATCTCTCCGTACTGCGACTTAACGATCGCCCTTGGCATAACGTCCCATGAGCGTGGCTTCGGCCAGCACATGTCCGTGCATGGCCGCCTGGAGGTTATCCTTGTCGGGACTTGGCAACACAGGCAGGGTCGTATCCAGGGCATAGAGCCGGAAAAAGTACCGGTGTCTACCGATGGGCGGGCAAGGGCCGCCGTATCCTCTGCGTAACCAGTCGTTGATGCCTTCCCGAACGCCGGGAGGGAACCTTTGTACCCCTGCAGAGAGTTCCTGAACACGGGGCGGAATGTCATACAGTACCCAATGTACCCAGATGCGCTGGGGAGCTGCGGGGTCTGGAGCGTCTGGGTCTTCCACAATAAGGGCCAGACTTTGAGTCCCGGCGGGAATATCCTCCCAGCGCAGGGGAGGCGAAAGGTCTTCCCCCTCGCAGGTATACTGGCGCGGAATAATGCCACCGCTGGCAAAGGCACTGGAATAGATTTGCATGGCTGCCTCCGGGGCGGAAGGTGCATGGGACGGCTCCGCCAATGCCGGACCCGCAGGAAGGCTGCCAATAACGATCAGCAGTACAGCCCACCACCCCATTCGGCACATGTCGGGTTTGGTCCCATCCCTGAAATTCGTGATCAGCAGGATCATCCGAATGATAGCTCATAAGTGACGACCAGAGCACATTTGGGAGAATGTCCCCATCCACCTCATCCAGGAAATTTCCGCCATCTGGGATTCACCGTGGAAAATGTGGTACAGGAAGCCCAACGGCTACTATAACGCGGGCGAGTCGCGGGATAGGTATAAAATCTATCCGTTTATCGACATGAAGCTCTGATTGAGGCATCTTTTATACGCCGTGATGATCAGTTTTGACGGATTTTCGGAAATGGGGCGAGCGCAATCCCGCCGATCTGGCGTAGAAGGCATTTCCGGGGCATACGTTAAGGGGGATATCCAATGACCCATGTGGTTACAGAAGCCTGTATTCGCTGTAAGTATACCGATTGCGTCACAGTATGCCCGGTGGATTGCTTCCACGAGGGCCCCAACTTTTTGGCCATCGATCCGGACGAATGCATCGATTGCACCCTCTGTGTGTCCGAGTGTCCGGTAGACGCCATCTTCCGCGACGTGGATTTGCCGGACGGCATGGAAAAATATCCGGAACTCAACGCGCGCCTGGCACGCCGCTGGCCCGTCATCATTCAAAAAAAGCCTGCCCTGCCCGATGCCGAGCAGTGGCGGCATGTGCGGGATAAACGCCAATATCTGGACACCGGGGAAGATGGGGCGGAATTGCCCCTGCCCGAGCCGCCCGTGCCCTTGAAGGAATACCAACGCACACCGGAGTTCACCGACGACGACGCCCCCGCCGGCCTGCTCCATGATCATCGCACCAAAGCCGGGGTCTGGGGGCGCATCGTGCTCCTGGAAGGGAACTTGCGATATTGCCTGGAAGACGGCAGCGCCCGCGCGTGGATCCTGAGTCCGGCACGGCCTGCATGGATACCGCCCGATCTGCCGCACCGGGTGGAGTTCCTGGGCCCAGCACGTTTCTACGTAAGCTTTTGGCGCTGAGGACACCTCATGAAAAAGCCGCCGGCACCGCGCTTTGCCGTGGGCGATCACGTTACCTGGAATTCGGAGGCAGGCAGGGTAACGGGGCGGATCGTGGCCATCCACGAGCAGGATTTTCCGGTCCACGGCTATACCCACCATGCGAGCCCGGAAGACCCGCAATACGCCATCCAAAGCGACAAAAGCCGCCATGTGGCCTACCATAAGGGTGGCATCCTGTGTCTCGCTGAGGAAGGATCGCAGGACTGATCATCCAGGCCTTACGGAGGGGGCAGCGATATGGAAAGGAATCGGACGGGTCTGCCCCGTCTGGTAGACTCCGCCGCCGAGAACTTGGCTCCTGCCTATTTCGCTTTGGTGATGGCCACAGGTGCTGTCTCCTTGGCGGCTCAGGCGGTGGGCGATTCTTTCCTCGCCCGGTTACTCTTCTGGCTCAACGGAATATTCTACGTAGTGTTATGGTTCCTGACTATTTGGCGCATGCTGCGCTTCGGTCGGCGGATGGGCGTGGATTTCAAGGATTACCAGAGCGGCCCAGGTTTTTTTTCCGTGGTAGCCGGATCCGCCATTCTCGGCAGCCAGTTCGTCCTTTTGGCGAACGAGGAAAAAAAGGGGATGCTGCTCTGGGGGCTTGCCATGGCCCTTTGGCTGATACTGAACTATGGCATCTTTACGGCCTTCACCATCCAGAAACATAAGCCTTCTCTGGAGGAGGGCATCACCGGCATCTGGCTGCTGGCAGTGGTCGCCGCCCAGTCCCTCGCCGTGCTCGCTGCCGTTCTGGATGCGCACTGGGACCCTGTGCATCGGCTGGAATTCAACTTCATTGCCCTCTCCCTGTGGCTTTGGGGCGGCATGCTCTACATCTGGATCGTGGTGCTTATCTTTTATCGTTACACTTTCTTCCGTTTTTCGGCGGAGGATCTGGTGCCGCCGTACTGGATCAACATGGGAGCCATGGCCATCTCCACTCTGGCGGGTTCCCTGCTCATCGCCAACGGCGGCAAGGCACCATATCTGCACTCCCTTCTACCATTCCTTAAGGGTTTCACCGTGTTTTACTGGGCCACCGGAAGCTGGTGGATTCCGCTGTTGATCGCCTTGGAGTTCTGGCGCCACGGAGTCAAGAGGCTTCCGATGCGTTACGATCCTCTCTACTGGGGCGTCGTCTTCCCCCTCGGCATGTACAGCCTCTGCACGCTCCATATGGCGCAAAGCATGGATCTGCCCTTTTTACTCCCTCTCGGGCATGTCTTCCTCTATCTGGCTCTGCTCGCTTGGGTGATCACCCTGGCCGGAATGATCCATCATTTGGGGCTGGGTCTACGCGCCGGGACGAAGACCAGGATCCCCCGCCCTTTGCCATGAGGCCAAAAGCGGACAATCCTTGCATCTCAGGGCATCCATATTAATATGACGGGGTTGGCGATGTACCCGCTCCCAGAGCATTGGCCTCGGGACGGAAACCAGTGGGATCCAACCGGAAAGTTTCCGTCGCCTGTAAACCTGGAAAACGTCATCATGGAGGGGTAATGGTGCACACGAAACGCCTGCTCAATTTGGAATGGGATGCCATCGCAGGCGTTATCGCGGCGGTCACGGCCATCGTCATGGAACTCCTGCACCTGATTCAGGGTGAGGTATTGCTTACCCTGACTGTTGCGCTCATCGCTCTGCTCTTTCTACGCGACATGCGCCGGGAAAGGGCCATGGAGCGTTTGGAGGGCCGACTTGCGGCCGTCCAGGTAAGCCTGCGTGAAATCGAAGTGGGCCTCCTGCCTCCCGATGCCGTACTCATCGGGCCGAACCGGATCCGCAAGGTCAGCACGGAGTTCTTGACCCACGCCAGCGGCGAAATGATCTGGTTCAATGTCTGCCTTTCCATGTACAAGCCCCCGGCCTTGTTTGACGCCTTGCTCCGGCCGGCCCTGGAGAATCCACGCATCACGACCATGCGCTTCATTCTGGACAAAGATCAGCGCCGTCCCTGGGAAGAAATCCTGCCCACCATCCGCGCCTGCCCGGGCGCCCATAAAGTTCAGGAACCCACCTGGATCGATAATCAAGAAAGCATCTCCCTGATTGTGGCGGATTCGGCGGCGACGGGGCGGACGGAGGCCCTCCTGAGCTTTTGGGGAGAGCCCTTCATGGCTCGCAGCACCGAACGGAGCGTGCCGCGTTATATCTTCCACATTCAGGGGCATTCGGAGCTGATCAGCCGCTTTCTGGAAATCCTACGCAATTACCGCCTGTCCGCCTGATCCGAATGGGACAGCGGCAGTTCATCGCTGGGGCTCAACATATGTCCCTCTCCTTCCAGTCGCCGCATCAACAACAGAAAATATACCATGCCGGCGTAGGGCTGCCATGACCGGAGCCGATGGGCGACCTGGGCATAATCCAAGCTGCCGTTTTCCTCCAGCCAGCGGGCCAGGGCCTTGCGCGCCCCCACGTCGTCACCGGGGAAAATGTCCAGACGCCCCAAGGCGCGCAGCAGGACGTACTCTGCCGACCAGCGGCCGATGCCGCGCAAACGCAGCAGACGCTGTACGGCTGCGGCGTTGGGCAGGTCCTGCCAGTCTTCACGCTCTAGTCTGCCGGCCGCCGCTTCTTCCGCCAGAGCGCGCAAGGCGGTCACCTTCTGGCGGCTGAAGCCTAGACCACGCAGGGCCGTCACCTCCTGCCGCAGCAGAGAGCGGGGATCCGGGAAAGGATACACCCGGTCCATTTCTTCCACCCCCTCCCTGCAGAGCTCCGAGAGGCGATTGAGGAGGGTGATACCCAGATGCAGACTCAGTTGCTGGCAGGCGACGGCATTGACCAGTCCTTCGAAGAGGGAGGGGAAACGGGGTGGCCGGAGACCCCGGTAGCGCGCCGCCAGGGACGCAAGACGAGGATCGGCAGCGGCCACCGCGTAAAAGGGGCCGAGATCCCGATCCAGGCTCAGCATCCAGGTGAGTTGCGCACGGACCCAAGAGACAGTCCGCTCGTCCTGGGGGCCTTCGTAGATTTCTCCTTCCAGAAACGGATCGGGATCACCCTTCGTCTGCCAGAGCCGGACTTTCAGCCATCCGTCCCCATAGCGCCAGACCCGCCGATAGGTTTCGCTCTCCCAGCCATCCATCCTGTTATGGGCTTGACGGCGCAGCGCCCAGACCGTGAGATCCAGGCGAAAGGGCGGTCTCGGGCTGAGGCGGAAGTAGTATCCCATCTATCGGTCCAGATCCGGCCGATAGCTGCCGGCGGGGGTACGGAAGGCAATGGCTAGGCGGTTCCAGGCGTTGAATTCCTCCAGGGAACGCGCGCCGTGGCCGATGGTCAAGATTCGCGGCGCCGGCCCTTCAGCCGGAACAGCGCATGCCCTACACTTCATAGCGCTTGATTCATGGGCACAATGTCTCCCGGGCCTGGGCTCCGGTGTGAAGGCGACACGGCAGGGTCGTCGGGACGGATGCGGGTGATCGACCGTATCGAAAACACGAAGAGGGCACAAACGGCTTTCTGCCATATTATCGTCCAAAAAATCCTCATGCTCGGTTGCAGCGCACGTTGGCGGGATGGATGCTAACCGGTTAGCGCATTCAGCGTATCTCGGTAATAGTAATAGTCTCCGAAGTCCAGCTTACGGATTGAGCGTCCTGCCATACGGGCTTTCTCCAGAAAGGCATGATCTTCTCCGTAGCGCAGGTCGTCAAAGCACCCCAATCGCTCAAAAACTTCAGCCTTAACCACTATGGTCGCCCCTTGGGAGGTTTCTGATATGGCAATGCGCCGTTTCCTATTTCTTGCGTCAGGAACCGTCTCAGGGCCATTGATGACCCGGATTCCACCATGAAACAAATCCACCTCTGGATACGTACGGATGACCCGTAGTCGGTTTTCCAGATAATCCGATGCATACACGTCATCGGAGTCCAGCCGCGTTATCCAAGGTACGCTTTTGCTGCGGCTCACCTCCGCCCCGATATTCAGCGCGGTTCCAACACCGATATTTTCAGGCAGCCGGATCAAAACCGATGGATGTGCCAACTTTTTGGTGAGATCCATCGCGCGTTGCAGACTGTTATCGTTGCTGCCATCATCGATCACCACCAAACAGAAATCCTGAAAGGTCTGCCGATAGAGAGAACCAATAGCCCTTTCCAATAGGTTCATACGGTTAAATACAGGCATTAACACCATGAAAACTGGTGACTTACTGTCCAACATGAAATTAGTTCCTCACCTGTGTTGGTAATGATACACCATGCATCTGACCATATCTCAAAAGCGGCCACGATCCATCGTGCAAAACAACACCGCCCGTCATCAATGTAAGCGGTTTGCGTTTTCTCAAATTCCCCAGCTAATGCATGGCATGCGTCGGCTAGATCGGCTGTATTCATATGCCTTCTCCCATCTCCTTGTACGCTGATTCGGAGGGAGCCCGTGTCACATCAAATTTTACGGATGCGGTAGAAAATTCAGCTCCGTGAGAAACGAATGGCAAATAAGGCAGTGGCAGTCATGTGCCAAGCATTTTCAACGACAATGCCGGGTGATGGCTGCTAGCCGGGGGTGGGCAAATCGTCAGGGCCTGCCCATTCGTAACGTGGTTCACCCTCTGTATCTGGGATATACCCCTGCTCCCGGAGCAAGTTGGCGAGGGCCAAGGCAGCATTCCCCGCCTTGGCACCATTCTCGATAATATCGGCAGAAATAGCTCCGGCCTCGCGGGCGCTCAGATGGATGGTTACCGTTTTTTCCTGTTCGTCCTTGATGAGCATGGTAGCTCCTTATTGTCCGAAGGGATGGGGCGGTTGACGGAAATGATCGTCTATCCGGTAATCCTGCTCGGCCAGCAGATAAACCAGATCCAGGGTTTCCTTGCCGAATTGCTCGGCATTCTGGATGATCGGCTCAACCAAGCTGCCGAGATCTTTCTTCTCGAAACGCAGAGTGATGCCCGATGAATCTTTCGCTAAAACTTCCATGGCGTCTCCTCATGCTAGGAAAATAAATAATACATACCGAGTAGTTCAAGAAGCAGAACTTGTCAAATTGCCGGCCTGCATTTTATGCCGGGATGGCTGGGTATGGACGCACGGATCCGAAGGATCGGTAGGAGAGCGAATGATTTCCACGGCGGCGCCGTGGCGCAGGTAATCCGTTCCCCAGTCGAGCAGGGTGAGCAGGCGGTTGCGGGTGCCGATGATGCGGTAGAGGTGCAGGCCTAGCCAGAGCAGCCAGGCGCTCCAGCCATGCCAGCGCAGATGCCAGCGTTCGATCTGGCAGACGGCATCGAAACGGCCGAGGACGGCCATGCTGCCAGGGTCCCGGTAGGCGAAAGGGGGAGGGAGGGGACGCCCGTGCCGTTGGGATTGCAGCACCAGGGCGGCGTGGCGGGCACTCTGCAGGGCGAAGGGCGCAACCTGGGGCCAAAACGCACCATCGCTGCCATAGGCCAGGTCGCCGAGGATGAAGACCTCGGGGTGTCCCGGCAGGCGCAGGTGGGGATCGACGATGATTCGCCCGCCGGGCCCCTTGGCGCCGGGCATGGTGGCCGCCAGTGGATGGGCCGTTACGCCGGCGGTCCAGACGACGGTATGGGCAGGAATGTCCGGGTCCGGCTGGCATTGCACCGTTTGCCCGTCAAATCCCAGGACATGGGTGTGAAAGCGCAGTTGGGCACCGAGTTTTTGCAGCTTGCCTGCAGCTTGGGCCTGGAGGGGGGCGGCAAAGCCGGGAAGTAGGGCTGCGCCGCCCTCCACCAAGGTGAGTTGCAACTCTTCCAGGCGCAATTCCGGGTAGTCGCGGGGGAGCACGACGCGCAGGAGCTCCAGCAGGGCGCCGCAAAACTCCACCCCAGTGGGACCGCCTCCGGCAATGACGAAGCTGAGCCAGCTCCGCCGTTCGGCGGAGTCGGTGCAATGGCTGGCCGCTTCCAGGGCGCTGAAGATGCGCGAACGGACTGCTTCCGCCGCTTCCATGCCTTTGAGCTGCAGGGCATGGCTGGCGATGGCGGCATTGCCGAAAAAATTGGTGACGGTGCCGAGAGCGATGAAGAGGTAGTCATAGGGAAGGACGTCGCCGTCATCAAGAAAGATCGAACGCTGGGAAAGGTCCAATCGGGCGACCCGTCCCAGGCGAAAATGCAGGTCGCCGCGCAGGAGGCGCCGTTGCGGCGTGGCGATGGCCTCCGCCTGGAGATCGCCGGCAGCCACCTGGTAGAGGAGGGGTTGGAAGAGGTGGTAATTGCGCTGGTCGATGAGGGTCACCTCCAGCCCTTGACCCCGGAGCGCACGGGCGGCGGCGTTGCCGGCGAAGCCGCCGCCGAGGATGAGGACGCGTTCAGCCATGGGCTCAGGTCCTCGGCGTACGGGCAGGCCGGCTGTTGCGCCAAGCCAGCCAGAAGAGGGGGATGGCCCAGAGGGCCGATAGGGTATAGATGTGGCCGAGGCGGAGCAGATCCTGCAGGGGACCAAGCCCGAAGGAGCCGATGCCTTCGCCCACCATGAGGGCCCCGACCAGGAGTCCGGCCATCTGGGTGCCTTCCTGGGGGTGGGCAGCAATGCCGTAGGCCATACTGTAGGGATAGTAGATGCCGCAGGCGACCCCGGCGGCGGTGAAGGCCATGAGCAGGGCGCCGGCGGTGATGAGTTGGGGGATGAGGAGGAAGCACGCGGCCATGCCCAGGGGGGCGAGCAGATAGACGATCCGGCGGTGCAGCAAGCGGTTGGGGATGAAGCCCAGGGCAAAACGCGCGGCGGTCATGCCGCCCCAGAAAAGGGCCAGGGCGAGGGCGCCGCTGGCGGCGGGCAGGCTGCGATTGACGCTGACCAAGACATTGGCCCAACTGCCGAAGCTGCCTTCGCAGATGGCGTAGATCAGCACGGCGCCGGCAAAGGGGAGCATGGAACGGCGCCAGGCGCGCAGGCCACCCAGCTCCGCCGGACCATCGGCGGCAATGGGCAGCAGGAGCAGAGCCAGCCAAGCAATGGCGAGGAGGGCCGGCCAGCCCGCCCAGCCGATGCCGCTGCGAAAGCCTTCGAGGATCAGGGGCGAGATGGCGGTGGCGCCGCCGATGACGGCGTTGAGAATGGTCACCGCCGCTGCTGCGGCTCCGGCAAAGAGGAGGGAGGCCGAGCGGTTGATGGCGGCGTTGGTGAGGCCGAAGCCGATACCGAGGAGGAAGGTTTCGGCGAGGATCAGCCCATAGGCTGGATTACCACCCGTAAAGGCGGCGGCTACCAGCAGGAACATGGCGGCGGCGTTACTCAGCGCCCCCAGGCGAAAGACGCCGGAGCCGCCGAGGCGGCTGTGGATGCTGCCGGCGGCCAGGGCGCTAAGGATGGCGCCGATGATCTCGGGGAAATACAGGAATCCATAGGCGCTGCTGCCGAAAGCGTAGGGGGCTTGGTGCAGGATGTGGCCCAGGGCGGGGACCAGGACGAAGGCCGCCCCCTGCAAAAAGCCCGCAGTGTAGACGGCGGTGACGCCGCGTTTCACGCCCAGACCCCTGTTTTGAAGCGCTCGGCCAGATGCGCGGCGACGCGGATGGCGTTGGCCATGATGGTGAGGGAGGGGTTGACCGCGCTGATGGAGGGCATGAAGGAGGCGTCCACGACGTAGAGGTTGTCGATGTCATGGGTCTTGCACCAGGGATTCAGGACGCTGTCTTTGGGGTCTTCGCCAAAACGGCAGGTGCCCACCTGATGCGCAGTGGCGGAGATGTCCATGGCCTGAAAGAAGACCAGGGGAAAGCCCGCCTGGTGGAGGATCCTGCGCCATTGAGCACAGAGGCGCTGGTGGCTTTCGCGGTTTTTGGGCTGCCAGGCGAGGCGAATCTGGCCGTCGCTGTCGAGGGTGACCCGGTTGTCGGCGTCGGGCAGGTCTTCGGTGGTGAGCCACCAGTCCACGGAGTGGCTGGCGGTCCAGGCGCTGACGGGGATGGGGAGCAGGGGCTGTTGGGCATGGAGCAGCGCCGGCGTGACCTTGCCGAGATTCTGGATGTGGCCGAGGGGATAGGGATAATCGGGGTCGCCCGAGTCGTCGTAAAAATCGTTGATGGCCAAGGTCTTCTGGAAGACGGTGGTGTTTTCCTGGGCGGCTTTGAGGGCCATGCAGGCACTGTTGAGATGACACATGTAGTTGCGCCCGACCTGATCGCTGCTGTTGGCGAGGCCTCGGGGCGCGGTGGCATCGGCGGAGGCGAGGAGGAGGGCGGCGGAGTGTACGGCGCCGGCGGCGAGGACGACGACGCGGGCGCGCAGGGCGCCCTGATCGGTTTCCACACCTTCCACTCCCTTGCCGTCGGCGCCGCGCAGCAGGCGCAGGACGCGATGCCGGGTGAGCAGGCGGACGTTGGCGTGGGCCAGGGCGGGAGTGACGCCGCAGACTTCGGCATCGCCCTTGGCGCGCAGCAGGCAGGGGAAGCCGTCACAGGTGGGGCAACGCACGCAGGGGCTATGGGCGGGGTCTTCATCCTGGCGCTGGAGGGCGAGGGGGAGGGGAAAGGGGTGCAACCCCATATTCCGCAATTTTTGCTCCAGGGCCGCGAGGATGGGCTCATGGGGGAATGGGGGAAAGGCGAAGGGGCCGCGGGGCGGTTCCAGGGGATCGGCACCGGCCTTGCCATGGGCAAAGTACCAGGCCTCGGCCTGCTCATAGTGGGGCGCGAGATCGGCGTAGCTGATGGGCCAGGCGGGGGTGAGGCCGTCGCGATGGCGGCGGGGGAGGAAGTCTTTTTCGCGCCGGCGCAAAACGGCCGCCCCGTAGAACTTGGTGTTGCCCCCCACATGATAGCCGGTAACAGGGGTGAAGGGCTGGCCGCCGCCATCGTGCCATTGTTCGTGGGTGTGGTAGCGGTGTTCGGCAAAGACGGTGTGTGGGTCCCAGTTGCCCCATTCGCGGGGGAGGTAATCGCCGCGTTCCAGGATGAGGATGGATAGTCCCGAGGGGGCGAGGGCTCGGGCCAGGGTGCCGCCACCGGCGCCGCTGCCGATGATGATCACGTCAGCGTCGAGGCTAGCCGCCATGGCGGAAATCCGGATAGATGAGCATGCCGCCGTCGACGGCGATGGTGGTGCCGGTGATGTAGCTGGCGAGGTCGCTGGCGAGGAAGGCCACGACATGGCCGATCTCCTCCGGCGCGCCAAGGCGTTCCATGGCGATTTTGTCGTCGAGGTCCTTGAGGGTATCCGGGTTGCCCCAGACGGCTTCGTTGATGGGGGTCTTGATGGCGCCGGGGGCGATGGCGACCACGCGGATGCCCTTGTCGGCCGTTTCCTGGGCGAGGGTCTTGGTGAACATGGAGAGTCCCGCCTTGGCGCTGGTATAGGCGCTGTAGCCTTCCCAGGGGATGAACTCGTGTACCGAGGTGATGTTGATGATGACGCCGCAAGCGCATTTTTCCATGCGCGGGATGGCGGCGCGGGCGCAGTAGTAGGGGCCCATGAGATCGACGGCGAGGATTTTTTCCCAGACCTGGGGATCGTCATCGCCGACGACGGCGCGGGGACCATCCATGCCAGCATTGTTGACGAGGAGATCGAGGCCGCCAAAGGCGCCATCGATCTCCTGCAGCAGCTTTTCGACGGCGGCCGGATCGGAGATGTCGGCCTGGAAGGCCTGCGCCTTGCCGCCTTTGCCCTGGATGGCAGCGACGACCTGTTCGGCCTCGGCCTGCCCCTTGCGGTAATGAACGGCGACCTGGGCGCCGGCGGTCGCCAGAATTTCGGCGATGGCCTGGCCCAAACCACCGCTCGCGCCGGTGACCAGGGCACGGCGTCCGGTGAGATCGATGGCAATCATGAGTTTTCTCCTTGCAGGGTGATGCTGAAGTCCTCGCCCTGCCACTGGCCGGTATCCCGCCAGTAGAAGGTGAATTGGAGCGTGGTTCCGGGCGCCATTTTCTGCGTGGGCAAAATGGCGACATGGCCGAGATCCCAATCCTCCGACGGGGTGTCCATGGGGTCTTGCCAGCCATCGACTCCCCAATGCACCGTAAAGGGCGCCGGGAGCAGGAAGCGCAACTCATTGCCGGCCGGCATTTGCCGGGAGCGCTGGCGAAAACGCCAGAGCGTATACGCAATCTGCGGCGCCTTGCCCTGATAGCGTTTCCAGGTGGCCTGGGGGCGATCGACGGGGTAGCCGCGTTGCCAACTGTGGCAGAGCTTGACGAACTCACCATGGGTCCAGACCAGGGGCATGGCGGAACCGCTGGGCCGTCCGGGGAAGAGGTCACGATTGGGAATGGCGGCGCTGTCCCAGACCTGTTCGGGCAAGAGCCCTCCGTGGCCGGTCATCTTGGTCATGGCTTCCATGTAGGGCAGGGCGTCGTCGCCCCCCAGGAGGGCGAAATGGCCGCGCTCTCCCACCAAGAGTGGCCAAGCACGGCCGCGGCCGCTGCCATCGAAGGGGCTACCATCGGGGTGCTCGCCATAACCATCGCCGTTGTAGCGGTGCCAGACGGGGCCGCTGGGGGTGTCGGTTTTGAGCAAGGCATCCATCACCTTGACGGAGTCCTGCATGTGCGGATCGTCGGCGCGGCGCAGACCATAACGGCAGAGTTGCAGGAAGTCGGTGGCGACCTGCTCCGCGGCGGGCAGATGCGGGTCGTTGGCGCGATTCTTGATCATCATCCATTCCTCCTTGGCGCCCGCATGGATGAGCACGTCCTGGGGGGCAATGCGCAGATAATAGCCGGCGACGCCGTATTTCCGGGCGAGATCCGTGCCGGATACGAAGGTCCAGTCCTCCAGGCGCGCATTCCAGTAATCGGCCAGCAGCAGCGCGCAATCCCGTGCCTTGCCGCCGAGCAGTTCGCCGCCTTCCACCAGCGCGGCAATGGCCACCGCCAAGGTGAAGGGATTGACGCCGCCGTCCTCTTCCCAGCGATCCTGGCCGGTGACCGGCCCTTCGCGGAGGATGAAGCCCAGAGCGCGGCGCAGCATGTCGCCAACGGCGATCCCTTCCAGTGCCTGCTCCGCCTGGAGGGCAGCGGCAAGGAGGATCGGAAAGCCGGTTTCATCCAGTTGCACTCCCTGCCAGAATGGCTTGCCGCCCAGCCATTGATTTTGCAGCCAGTGGCCGTCGGTCTGCTGGGTGCTGATGAGATAGGTCAGCACCTGGCGCGCTTCGGCAGCGGCGCCCATGGCGAGGAGGGCGCCGGCGCTTTCCACCAGATCCCGGGACCAGACCAGATGGTATCCGCCCCGGCTGTCGCTGGCCTCGCCCCAGGGTACGGAGAGGCTGGCCACCAGGGCGCCGGGAAAGGTACGGTCTTCGTGGACCTTGAGGACGGTGGCTGAACGGGTATAGAGGGCTTGGACGGCGGCGGGGAGCTTGCGTTTCCACTCGGGAGGCATGGGGTATCGGCTATGCCAGGCATCCCAGGCAGATTGATAACCCGCTTCGGCGGCGGCGAAGCCCTCGGCCAGGGAAGACCAGGCCAGAGTGGCGGCCGCCTCCTTGCTGGTGCCCAGACCCAGGGCCAACGTGCCTTGACGGGGCAGGCGGGCGGACAGGGAAACCTCGCCGGGGCCGGCTTCTTGATACTGCCACAGCATCCGTCCGTTGGCGTGGAAATCCTGCCAGAGGTCGCTGGCGCCTACTTCGCCCACGGAGGGGGCCTCCAATCCGGGCAAGCCCTCTGGACTCCGGCAGGATATGGCCAGGCCGAAGGGTCCCTGCTGGGCCCAGAGCACGGGTCGGCCCTCCCATTGGCCAACCCAGGCCTGATTGTTCTCGGCGTCTTCGCCCAATCGCGCCGCACAGAGCAGATAAGGGCGCAGATCGGCGTCCCCCTCCAGTTGGAAGTCCATCAGCAGGACGTCCCGTAGCGGATCGGCGCAGATCCGGAGGGTACAGGTAAAGCGCTCATGACGATGGATAATGATGGGCAGGGGGATGGCCGGATCGTCGATCTGCAATTGCGGTTCGGGCAAGGCCTTGAGTTCCTGCCAGAAACCCTTGCCATCGGCAATGATCAAACCCATGTCCCGGACCTGGGGAATGTCGATGCGCGGATAAAAGACCTCCGTGATGATGCCCTTGCCGACGGTGAACCAGAGTCTAGCCGGTCCGGGGGCCGTGCCGACGAAGTCTTTTTTGGCGGTGGACCAGACCGCATGCCGGCAGGCGGGGCCGGGGGCTTTGCTCGTTGCTGCCATGGCGTGCTTTCCTTCCAATACGCGCGGGGGAGGGGGACTCCGTAACCTATAGCAGAGTATAGGAGATGTTGATCAGGCAGAACGGCGGCGGTGCGGGAATCCATCGCTGCTGCCATGGGCGAGAAAGGGAGCGTTGCCGTACCAACCAGCGGACTTCCCTTTCATGCCGGCGCAATATCCGACCGCTTTTTGCGCTGGAAAGTTCCATCTGATCCGGGAAACGATTTTTCAACAAATAACGCCGATGCGGGCCCAATGTTTGCTTTTAGCGGAATGCAAGGGACCGGTTGTTCATGCGCCGGATCCGCCGCTGGCAATTGCCTGGCGATGCGGGGAAAGCAGCCTGATGTCTTGCAAAGCAGCGCATCGGCCAAGGCTCGCATCAAGGATCGAGAGAAAGAAAAACAGCCATCACCGTTTGAGGAAACGCAGCCTTCTGACGATCAGCATTCGCTGAAAAAAAAGGTTAACACCGTCTCAGTCTGGTCGAGTGATCCACAGCCGTGTTGGTACGCTGCTCCGCTATAACACCTGTTCGAAATTCAACGCGCACAGGTGGCCAGTTTTACATGCACGCCAACAGATAACAAAAAAGGCCTAGGAAGAATCCTAAACCCTTGTGTTATTTGGTGGGTTGTGAGGGGATCGAACCCACGACCCGCTGATTAAGAGTCAGCTGCTCTACCAACTGAGCTAACAACCCGAAGCGCCACATTATAGGAATTTCCGCCAAGAAGGCAAGGGCGGGCGACACAGTGATTTAGTGCGTCGCGCGCTGCCGAAGCCGTATCACCACCTCGACTTTCTCCACTTCTGTCTCCGGCGGCAGGTCAGGGAGCGTGCCGATTTGCAGGGAGGATGCCGGAATATCCACCAGATCTCCCGAATCTACGTAGTAGAAATGATGGTGAGGAGACACGTTGGGGTCATAGAATACCTTACCCGGCTCCACAATCACTTCCCGCACCAGCGCATGTCCGGCGAAGAGGCCCAAGGTGTTGTAAACCGTCGCCTTGGATACTACGGGATAATCTGCATTGACGCGTTGCATGATCTCTTCGGCGGACAAGTGCGCGCAAGAGGAGAACAACGCGTAACCAATCTCCACACGCTGGCTTGTCGGATTGACTCCGGCGTCACGGAGCACTTCCAGCACACGTTGTTTGTTCCAGTCATTGTTATTCATGGATAGTCTCACTTTACTTCTAAACTGGTTATAGTTATAACGCTTCTCTAGCGACAAGAAAAGGCCTTAATGTGCTGACCTCGGTGTCAGGGCTGCATAGGGGGCAATATCCAACGGCAGCGGTGTCCCCGTCAACAGGGAGACCAGGATATCGGCTGTCGCGGGCGCGTTGGTGAGTCCATAGCGAAAATGGCCGGCAGCGACAAAGAGCCCCTCCCATTCGGGAATGGGGCCGATATACGGGACGCAATCCTGACTTCCCGGCCGCAATCCGGACCACTGCCTGAGGACCTGGGCCTGCTCCAAATCGGGAAGTGTCTTGATAGTAAAGTCCAATAGTTCTTCTCGTGCCTTGTTTGTAGTCGACTTATCAAAACCGACAAATTCGCTCGTGCTGCCAGCCAGAATCAGTCCATCCCGCCGCGGCACCAAGTAATGATTATCGCGCATCAATATCGTATCGAGGACTCCGGGTTTGCCCTGAAACAGGAGGATTTGCCCGCGCACGGGAATGATATCCAGATGACTACCCGTTTCCGCAAGGATTTTTTCGCTCCAGGCACCGGCCGTCACGATGACCCGCTCTACCGGCATAAATCCGGCGGTGGTTTCTACGCCCTCCAGTCGTTCACCCCGTCTACGGAAATGGGTGACCGCAGTATTTTCATGGAATACGACGCCCAGCTGGCGGCAACGTACGGACATTGCCGCCAGCAGGCGAGGATTCCGTACCTGGGCGACCTCCGGACACCAGAGTGTTCGCGTTTTTTCTACAGGCCCCAGGTGCCAATCCAGCCCCAACGACGCCCCCCAAGCCAACACATCATTGGGGATTTTCTCGTGTTCGCCCTCCAGAATAAGCAAACCGGAGGGTGTCCATTCAGGATCAATGCCAGTTTGCTGTACCAACCTGGAAGTCAGGGAGAAATAGCGCTGCATACTATACAGCGCGAGACTCAATAGGGCAGGTGGGTAATGCCACGGATACAACGGGCTCAGGATGCCCCCGCCAGCCCATGATGCCTCCTGACCGATATGACCTTGATCAAGCACCGTAACCCGCAGACCGGACTCCGCAAGCCTGATCGCACTGAGTAAGCCAATCGCGCCGCCGCCAATCAGCAGAACATCCGTATGTGCAGAGATTTCAGTCGGCATGTGAGCTTACCACCATCTTAAAAGTCGATACGGTAAAATATGTTGGCGCCGTTCTGGGTCCCGCTCTCCGTCTGAATTTCAATATGGCGGGAAATCCGGTAACGCAGTCGTGCTACAGTCCCGCTACTCAGTACGGATTGTCCGACACTGAGATAAAGATCGGGAGTAAGATAATGACCCATGGTAACCATGGCGCCTGCCAGACCCGAATTACCTTCGGAGCTTACACCTACATCAATGCCACTGCTATCCAGGCTGTTGCCGAACAATGCGGCGCGGCTTGCAGAAAAAAGTGTTCCCGCAGCGGCGGAAAGCAGCGCGTTCTGACTGGTGAGACCACTGCTCGGCGTACCCAGCACGAGATAGGAGAGGATATCCGTCTGCGACATGGAAGGTTTGGAGTAGAGCGCTACCTGGGGCACTTGCAGTGTACCGGTGACTTGTACACCAGCCTCTACGGGGGTGTTGTCCACGGCGAAGCTAGAGGAGCCTTTGATAGTGCGTACCGCCAGCACGTCCAGGTTGGCTTGGTTCGCCGCACCGTGGAAAAGGATGGAACCACGCTGGAAGGTGAGGGTGTGCCCATAAATCGCATAACGGCCATCCACCATGCGCAGAGTGCCATTAACCTGCGGACTTTGGCCGTCATGCATGTCTACTGCAAGGTCACCGACCAACCGGGCACGCAGCCCGCTGATGATGACTCTCGCATCGTCCCCAAGGGTTACATGCAGATTGACATCCAAGGCAGGGCCGCTGCTTTTGTGTACATTTTTCACAAAAACGACGTCGCCTGAGGGCTTGGGTCCGCTGAAATCCGTACCCAATATACGCAGACGATCGGTGTGTATATTTCCCTGCACGTCGATTTTCTTTAGGTTTCCGGAAATGCTCAGGTCGGGGCTGACCGCAGCTTGTACCTGCGGCAGATTGAGCGCGGTGAAGTTCTTCCCAGTGACGTGGAGCGTAAAGTCATTCGCCTGCTGAAATTGGACGATGCCTGTCCCGGATATTTGGCCAGCGCCGGAGCTGGCTTGTAATTGATTGATTCGCACTTCTTTTCCATCTCCCACGAGTTTGGCGCCCACGTCACGAACATCCAAACCCGCCTGCGGGACGAAAAAGCCCAGACCCTGGAGTTGTGCTGTACCAGTCCACTGCGGATGCGCCCAGGTACCCAGAACCTGTGCATCTATACTCCCTTGACCTTGCGGGCGAATCCGCAAATTCCCGACGGGGATGGCAGCAAAAAGTGGTGCACCTACATGCGCCTTAATAGCCCCTTGTATTGGGGCATTGGCGTCCCAGTGCCAGGGCAGAACGAGTGTCGCGGGGCTGTGCATGGTCAGCTGGGCATTACCCCAGTCATTGGCAAGACCAAGGTCAGCAGCAAGCGAGAGGTCTTTGGGCAACCATCGGAGTTGACCGGTAAACCGCTGCAGAGAGAGCGTATGCGGCGTGCCTGCCTGCCGCCATTGCAATTGGGTTTTCTGAAAATTCCAATGTCCTTCCGCTTGGCAAACTCCGTGACACTGCGCTTGCAGATGCGCATTTAAAAAACCATGGAGCGATGCATCCTCCGCCTGCGCAAAAAAATCCAGAGGTAGAGATTGCAAATCGAGTCCCAAATCGGCCTGGTTGGTGGCGGGATTGTAGTGACCTTGCGCGGTAATCCGGGCAGCATGCGCATCGGCGAAAGCCATTTTGCTGAGCGATGCAGCACCATTGACCCATTGCAGAGTGGCTGGGTGGAGTAACCGCCAGTTTCCCAGAGGGATGCTGGTCAGTGTGGTCTTCTCCAATCGCAGTCCCCACGCATTGGCCTGATGAGACACCAACCCCATGACAGAGAGGCGGCTTTGCGGCCACTGTGCGTCCAGTCCCAGCGTAAAACGTGTTAATGGTCCTTGCGCATGGGCCTGCAAATCAATGCGGTGGCCAGCGTATGCCAGTCCCTTTACATTGATCATCGCCTGCAAGGCGTTCGTGGCGCGGAATTCGGCCCGTGTTTTCAGTGTATTGATCTTTACTTCATGATAGGCAAGCCCTTGGCCGGTGCCTTGGATTTCTCCAGTCCACCGCGCCTGAGGCCGCGCCACCCAACCCTGAAGCAAACTTTTCCCTTGGGCACCGGGAAGCAAGCCCTGCCACTGCGCCACGTTGAGGATGAAATGCAGACGTTGTTGTAAATTACCTTGCGCGCTCAGGCTTACACCCGGACCAAAAAACTGTGCCTTTTGCAGATCCCACGCACTCCCTGCGAAGTGCACCAACGCCTCGCCCTGCAAGGTTTGGCGGTAAAGCTCGCTAGGCAGCAATTGCAGCCGCACATCACCCGTGATTACCTTGGAAATTTGGGTGGCGTTGACGCTGAGTTCTCCGGAAAAATTGCCTGGTACCTGAGCCATAATGTGCTGTGTTTGCAGGCCCCTGACCCGAACCTGCCCGGTGACGGTGAGTTGTGGCCGCCACCGGACGGCCAGCACCGAAGGCAGCAGATCTGCGCCCAACAGCTTGCCGGCATAATGGTATTGCAGGTTTTGGCGATTGCCGTTCACATGGCCCTGAATACCGCCGAATTTGGGATCACCGTGCAGCGCCAGTTGTCCTTGATAACGCTCAGTGTTCCCCCGCAAAGTCAAACTGACGGCCAATGCGCCCACCGGTAACGTGCTGGGCAGCGCTTTTGCCAGGATCTGCTCGAAGCCGCCACTGATCTGGTAATTCCCTGCGGTATTGTTGGGCAAATCAAGGCGCCAATGCCCCTGTGCGGGTTTCTGGAGCGCAGGATTACTAAGCTGTAGTGACTGAAGCAAAATCTGCTGTGGGGAGATCTGCGTCATACCGCTCAAAGTCGTCAGTCGCTTGTTTTCTTGTATCTGAATCTTCAGGGGGCCGCCAAATGTCTGGGCCGAAATGCCATGCCAGTGTGTTTCCCAACTTACGGTCAACGCGTTGATGGCACTACCTTGTCTCCATACACCCAGGCTTCGCAGTCCGCGCTCTCCCATTTGCAGGTCTGCCGTAAGCTGGAGTCTGCCCTGGGGTATCTGCGCCGACAGGTTTTGGATGTGCAGATTGCCACGCTGCCAGGCCAGATCGGAAAATGTCGCCAGGGAGAGGACGAAGGGCTTCTGCGTTCCTTGCCATATGCGCAGGTTCGTACAAGTAACCGGGCTCAGTTTCAGGTCGATGAGACGGGTCCACAGAGGCAATGCGGGCCAGCGCAAATGAATAGGGCTGGGTTTGTCAGAGGGCACCGGCAGGTGCAAATCGGCCTGGTGAAGCTGGAGGTCGGCAAAGTCGATTTCTCCCCAGAGCAAATGGGCAGGATGCAAGTGCCACTGCAAAGATTGCGCACGAAAGCGCATGTCCGCATTATGCCAGGAAATACCGGAAAGCCGCATCTTGCCGGTAAGCGAGCCTTTTACCTGTTTGACCTGTAAGTTTGGGACCTGCGCTAACGCCCACTGTGCACCGTAACTGGTAGTGAGCAGCCAGATCAGGACGGTGGCCAGCGTAATCAGGACCAGCAGCACACCGGCAATAATGCCGTGGCGGACGCGAATCATAGGCTGAAACCTACCGAGAAGGCGACACGGACAGCCGGTGTTTGCGGAGCAACCAGTGGGTGTGCCAAGTCAAAGCGTATGGGTCCAACGGGGGAATACCAGCGCACGCCTAGCCCAACATCTTGAAGCGCATGGAAACTGGACCAACTGTTGAATGCATTACCCACATCATAAAATGCGACGACAGCCCAGTTTTTAGCGACAAAGCGCTGAATATCGAAGCCACCAACGGCAAGAAGACGCCCACCTTCCACTGCACCGTTCGCAGCCAATGGACCCTGCGATTGATAGGCATAACCGGGCAGGCTATTTTGCCCACCTGCGAAAAATCGTAGATTAGGTGGCAATTCGCCAATGGACCCGTTTAACCACATTGCCCCCAGCTTGGCACGGGTACCGAGGACCCAGTTCTGACCCAAGCGCTTGCGCCATTCTCCCTGGGTGCTAAAGCGGATAAAATTTGCATCACTACCCCATACCTTGCTGGCACCCTCAATCCTCGCCGTCAGTGTATAGCCGGCTATGGGGCGCAAAATATTGCGGAAGTTTTGTATGCTATACTGTACCGACGGATAGATATACAAGCTCGTGTTAAACTGCCCAGCCACATTGTAGTTGGCGTCCTCAAAATTAACCAAGGCCTCTATGGTTTCACCTTTACCCAGACTGTTATCGCTGCGCAATGACCACTGCCGACCAGCGCTGGCAAGGATCTCGTTAGCGTTATAGGCGGTCAGATTTTGATTCTGATAGCTGCCTTGCGCAATATATTCAGACCCCAGGCGCGCACCGACCGGCCAGCTATAGGTAATACTGGCATTGCGATTCAGTTGCGCCGCCAAAATGGAAACGCGAACATGCTGAGCCTGTTCAAAAGCATTATAATTATCGTATATAATTGCTGCATTAGGGCCGATATCAGTACTGTAACCGGCGCCTATTTTCAGGTGTTGCCCCGGCATACTTTTCAAGTTGACTGAAACAGGTATGGCATTATTTTTCGATTTCCCCAAATCGCCATGCACGGAAATATCAGAGAACCGGTCGGCATTGCGCAAATTGCTTTGAGTAACTGCCAGCGCTTTTGGTGAATACCAGTCTCCTGTCTTGAAAGAAATATAGCGCTGAATGAACCATCGCGGATAGTGCCTCGCACCGGTGATATTAATATCTCCAACTCGGAAGCGTGGCCCGGTATTGAGCCACAAATAAATATCTGCCCAGAACTGGTCACGATCTATAAGAATCTCATGGCGCGAATAACTGGCCTGCGCATAACCGCGCGCAGTGAGGAGTGAGAGGAGATTACCCTTCCAGTCCTCGTAAATGACCTGATTGAGAACCTCTTTTTTATGAAGTGGAAACCGAGCGAACAGCTTTTGTAAAGCCGGTAGTTTGGATCCATCGCCGGTGGATTTTAGGTCGATTTTGCGGACCAGAATAGGCCGCCCGGGGGTGACGGAGAAGGTTACGAGGACTTTCCCCGCTGCGATGTGTTTACTGCTCTTCGTCCAGGTAGCGCCGTAGTAACCATAGGCTTCGAGCGCATCCTTAAGGCGCAAACCGGCCGCCATCTCTGCTTCTTCCAAACGGTCCGCCTGGGATCCGATCACTGCAGGGGGGAGGGCACGTACGAGATTTACTTCCAGGGGCTTGGAGACCCCTTTCACGATGAAAGTTACATCATCAGCGTTAGCCATTCCGCCATACAGCAACGAAACCGCCAAGCCCGCCAGCCATAGGCCACGGAGCAGGTCACGCGGACGACCTTGTTTCGCGCTTCTATCCCCCCTGACCGAACCCAGAAAACCTCCTGCCGTTTCACTTGTGGTCCAGAATAACAATAACGCCACAGGGAATGCCTTGGGTCAACGCACCCAAGATTGTGCTCATCGCGTGACGATTTGCCGAGTTTAGCACGATTTATGGGGCTAGGATGCGGCGCGCGGAAGGGGAGAAGCGTACACACAAATTGCAGTGCATGCCTTACTAATCTTCGACTTGGCCAGACTGTCTCAGGATGCCTGAAAAGATAATCAACGATGGAGATTATCGAAAGGCGGACGTGGGCGGTGAATCTCCCGATAGTCCGTAACCACGATATCCGTATGCATTCCCTTGCGCATTTTTCGTCGCTGCCACCAGAGGAAAAGCATCCCACTGCCCGCGAGCATCGCCACCGCAATGACAGCGAAGATGGCAAAAAAGAATAGACCGACCAGCAGGACCATGCCCACCATCACCGCGAGCAGACGCACCCACCAAGGCCCCCGACTGCTGAATGATTGATAATAAGCCATTACGCTCCCTTTAAGCATTTCGGAATAACACCGTATCTTCAGACTTCAAAACGGCCCAAGAAGTTCACTTTACATAATAAGTATTATGCGAATTTGAACATGTGGAAACTTTCTACATAGTGTGGCCGCCCAGAGCAACACGCTGCACCAGGGCGTCCATTCGTCTGCGGATACGCTCTTCGGGCCCTCTGAAATGTTCCACCAAAATGGCAAACGCATATTGCCGGTGGCCGAGGTTATTCCGAATAAAACCAGCGAGGGACAACGCATCGCGCAGAGTACCCGTTTTGGCTTGCACCGTACCCGCAGGCAAAGCGCCCAGACGATGCCGGAGCGTTCCATCCTCGGCGCTGACCGGCAGCGAATCGCGCCAGGATTCCCCCCAGGGTTCCCGATAAGAGTGCATCAACATACGCACCAGATCTGCGGCGCTGAGGCGATTCTCACGAGATAATCCGCAGCCATCTATCAGTCGAGATTGGGTGTCCAGTATACCGTTCACAGAAAGCCAACGGTGCAAGCCCTGCATTGTCGATGCACGGCTTCCATCACCGCCGCGAGCCAGATCCGCATCCCGGAGCAGTACTTCTACATGGGTGTTTTCACTCACCTTGTTGGCCACCGCGATCTCCTCCACCAATGGCGGTGACTCGTGTTTAGCCAATAAGACATAGTGCGCATATTCCCCGGACTGCTTTGCACCGCGTTTGTTGTTCAATACTTGGATAGCATTACCTACAAGAATGCCCTTTTCCTCCAAAGCCTGTCGCAATGCTGCGGCGGCAAAATAGGCTGGATCTGGCTGCGCCAGCATGGCGGCGAAAATACCGCCATTGGCGGAAATCGCGCCAGTCAATAGATATCCGCTTCCAGATTTTTCCAAACGTACCAGACGAATGGGATCCTTCGCCGAAACTGTGATCACCGTGTTCCGAATGAGTCCTCCTGGGTTGGGGATAATCTCGGCGTTGGTGCGTACCCCCGCGGCCCGCCCCGGTTTGATTTGTACCGCGATCATGGCGTCGTTGAACATGAGTGCATGGATCGGTGCGCCATACCAATAGCGCTGATCCTGTTCCATCCAACCCGGCAGCGTGCCATCTGCGGGAAAGTACGTGGCATCCGCCAGAATACCCTCCGGAATTTGGCGAACACCCGCCGCCCATACTTGAGCGGCAAGCATGCGCATAGGGTACATGGGGTCATCTCGTACTGTTCTTCTGACAAACGGGAAGCGACGACTGGAAAGATCGGGGTCGCCACCACCCAGAAAAATCAAGGGCCCCTGCACTACGCCATCATCGATAGTCTGGGCTAGTATCCGAGTTTTCTGGCGAGATTCAGGCCCCAGTTCGTGCAGAATATACGCTGTGGTCAGCAGCTTTGCTGCGGACGCAGGCAGTTGTCCATGATCTGCCTGCACGCTCAGAGTGGGCCTGCCCTTTTGCATATCCTGAATCAGGATACTCCATTGGCCGTCGCCAAACTGGGGGTTTGCGTCCTTGTGGCCGGTAGCGGCGACAGCGGGTATAAGCCAGAAAAACGGCAACATCCCGACAAAAAAACGCCGCCATAGCCGACCTCCATCCCCTTTCCACTGCCGCCCATCCGAACGCATCGTACGCTCCAATTTCTACTTATATGAAACTATTAGACTTGTCCCTACATAGGGTCCGATCCCGACATGGACTCCTGACGATCTGTAAACAGGACCGCTGGCATGCGCAGCGCCAGCCACAAACTAGGTAGTGCCGCAGCAAACGCCAGTAGAAAGAATTCCACAAATCCCACTTGTGCTGCAAGAAAACCGCTGAATCCGCCGACAACCGTGGCTGCCACGGACATCAGGGCGGAGCCAATAGCAAAATGCGTTGCCTGGTAATCCCCCTGACAACGCTGCATAAGGAAGACCATCAAAACGGCAGTGCCGAGACCCGCCGCAGCCTGCTCAAAGGCCACTGTGACACCTACCCACCACACAGAGGGTGTCACCCAGGCCAGCCACGCATAGGCCGGAATCGCCAGGGATTGGATCAAAGTCAACGGCAGCAATGCATGGCGCAACCCCCAGCGGGATATGATGATACCGCCCAGCAAAGCGCCTCCGATAGTCGTCACCGTCCCTACTGTTCCGGTGAGAATGCCGCGCGCCACGAGGCCGTAGCCCAAATGACTGAGAAACGGAGTCACCATCGCCGCCATCATGGCGTCGCCCGCGCGAAAAAGCAGGATAAAGGCCAGTGCCCAAAGAATCCCTGGTTGCTGCATGTAGGTGGTGAAAGCTTCGCGCGCGGCGTGCCAATGGCGTCCTTTGTGGCTTGTGGACGGGGGCGATGGCGGCAGTGCGCGCTGATGAAAAGCCGCCAATCCCCATATCATCGCCGCCGCAGTTAAAAAACAGGCGATCCAGGATATCCACCCGGCGATAATAACCAGCACGCCGTTTCCAACCAGCATGGCAACCCGATAGGCTGCAACCCGCAATCCGGAAAAAGCCGCCTGATCGGATGGGCTAAGTGTCTGGATATAATACCCGTCTACGGACATATCATGGGTGGCCGACAGGAAGGCCATTAACATAAAAATTTTGGCGGCGAGGTCCAGATTCAGGTGCTGTGCCGGCCAGATCAGCAAAGCGGCCACGCCACCCAAGACGATTTCCATCACCACAAGCCAACGCTTTTTGTCCGCGAAAAGATCGATCAAGGGGCTCCAGAACAGTTTTAAATTCCAGGGAAGCCCGAAAAACGAGAGCAATCCGATAACCTGCAAGCTGGCGCCTGCATAGGTAAAAAACTGTACGGACACCTGTTGCACCAGCGAATAGGGCAACCCTTCCGCGTAATAGGTGCTGGAAATCCATCTGAATGTCTTAAATTTTTTCCGCAATGTTCATCCAGATATAAAAAACCCCCGCAAAGCGGGGGGTTAGACGACCAAAAGAAGTCCACTAATTAGATTTTGGGGGAGCGACAGGCCTTTGCGCTAACACCCATGAAACCAATTCCTCGGCTTCCACGGGAGTCACGCTCTGCGCCGGCATAGGCATGGAACCCCATACTCCGGACACGCCGTGCTCAATAGCGTACTTTAACGTTGCTACCGCCTTGGGATCGCGCTGATAGCGGTAGGCGACCCAAGCAAAAGCGGGCCCGAGGACTTTGGTATCTACCTGATGACAGGAGAAACAGCCCTTGGCTTCCGCCAGCGACCGCGCCGTGGTCAACACCTCAACAAGGTGCTTATCTCCTTTTCGCTCGTCAAGCCCAGGCGGCGCCACACTTCCACCATGCCCATCAGTCCGGGCAGTTCCAGAACTCTGCCTGCTGTCCGCCACCGGACTGCCCGTAGAACTACCAACCTGCGCAGTAGCAGATCCGTCCTTCCTGGCACAAGCGGTGGCGAGACTGATGACGCCGACTAGCATCAGAAAACGCACAACTGGCTTCATACCAAACTCACCAATGTAGCGCGCTCCCGATGTCCAGCTTTGAACGAGCCCGTATAGACCTGTGGAGTGCCGAATCAGCTCGCGGAAGAAGTGTCGCTGCTGGTAGCGCTGGCACTAGGTGCTGCGGATTCCATTGGTGCCATGGCGCTGCTGCCGGTATTGTCGGTGGCCGCAGGAGCGGCAGACTCGGTGGTGGTGGTCGCCGGGGCAGCAGACTCAGTGGCGCTGCTGCTAGATGCAGTAGTGGACTCTTCCTTCTTGGCGCAAGCTGAGGCAAGCGCGATGGCGCCTGCAACAAGAATGATCCGGGCAACAGGCTTGATCTTGGCAATATCCAACATGTTTTAACTCTCCTTACGTAGGTTTTACAGGATGACCGCGTCAGTAGCTAAATGGTATAGCGCAAATGACTTCATAATGGTAGCACTAATTTCCCTTGTGCCAAACAGTTCCCAGCACCCTACCGGCAGAGGAGAAGATCAGCATCGTACACCCTCGACGGTACCCGGCAGGTACGGCATGGTTTGCTTCGCCCCCGGATTCTATAATCCGGTTGTATAACAGGATATGCGGGTATACTATAATGCGGTGAACATGGATTTGCCAAGGAGTACATTGCTATGCCACTTACCTCTTCCCATGCTGACTTCGAGGCATTGCGCCCCGTCAAGCTGCAAACCATCCGGGACGTGATTCGGCCGGAACGCTACCAGCGATCAACAGGCATCGCCCTCGCGTGGTACATGTTTGACGCAATTTTCTACCTCTCCGCCATCACCGGCGCCCTTCTCGCTGGGCCTTGGTGGCTCAAGCTGTTATTTGGACTCCTTGCGGGGTCGGCGGTGGCATCCATGTTCGTCTGGGCACACGACGCAGCGCACGGCGCCCTCTTCCAGAGCAAGCGCACTGCCGAAATCCTGGGCACCATTTTCATGCTGCCGTCGCTGAACATGTACCGCCTCTGGGCCTTTGGGCACAATCGGGTGCATCATGGCTTTACCAGCCTGAGCACCATCGACTGGGTATGGCGCCCCTGGACTCCGCAGGAGTACAGAAGCAAAACGGTCTGGCAGAAGATGATCTATCGGTTGGAACGCAGCCCTTATACTTGCGCGCTGCACTACTTGTTGCGGATCTGGTGGCCGGGCATGGTCCGTTTCAAAGTAGACGCCAAAAACAAAGATCGTTGGCCATTTTTCTATAGCAAGATGATAACGCTGGTGTTTTTTATAAGTTTTTCCGCGTTGGCATACTGGATATCCGGTCCAATGGGCATCATAGCCGCCGTTATACTGCCTTTCCTGGTATTCAACTATTACATCGCGCTGTTTGTCTTTCTCCACCACACGCACCCCAACGTGCCATTTTTCTCGGAAAAAGAGGAATGGAGCCAGAGTATTGGCCAGCTTTATTGCAGCATAATCGTCCGTTGCTCCAAGGTCAGCGAGTACCTGATCCATAACATCCTGATCCACACACCGCACCACGTTGACCCACGGATACCCTTCTATCGCCTGAAGGGGGCTTACGAAGATTTACGTGCGGAGTACGGCCAGTACATTCATGAAACGCGTTTCGGCTTTTTTGAGATTCGGCGTATCTTCAAGGAATGCAAGTTATATGACTACGAGGGAAAATCCTGGTTGAGTTTCCGGTCCAGCCGTAGCTGGATCGAAGAGAAGGCCGCTGACATCGCCGCCTCCGCGACCTCCTCCGTATATCAGCCTGGAAAAACCGCACACTGAATAGGACGCCCTTGATGGCGTGTCTTGGTTCTGTGTGCTGGTCGACACCTCCCGGTTATAGCTCGTCTTCCGAGCGTTCCGGGAGGTGTTTTTCCTGTACCGGAGACGGTGTATGAAGTGCCTGGAGGTGCAGGATTTTCATAAGTCGTTCCACCAATGGGTATAAAAGCACTGCAGATACCGCCAGGTAGACCACCCCTGAGTATAAGGCATAGGCGCTGGCGAAGAGTTTCGCGCCGGTACCATGCAAACTGGCAACGGGCCCCATACCGCTCAGAATCATGCTCGCATTGAGCAGGCTATTGATCCAGTCGATATGCGCCAACAGATGATAGCCCAGCATGCCCATTCCCAGTGAAAGCAGCATAAAACCCAGGGCAGCACCGGCATAGCGTAATTGTCGCCACAAAAACTCCGTCCGGCTAAGCAGGTGCAGTGGTTGATGCGCGCGTCTATTCATGGAGCTACCCCGGTTTCTAAAAATGTCGGGCTGTCAGCCGTAGTACTGGCGATACCAGGTTACAAAGCGCTGGAGGCCTGCCCGTAAAGGGGTGTCCGGGGCAAATCCCACGCTCTCCTGTAACGCGGTAACGTCGGCATAGGTAGCCACCACGTCACCATCCTGCATGGGAAGCCATTCAATTTGCGCGGACTTACCGAGGCACTCCTCCAGAATGTGGATAAAGTCCGTGAGTGCAACGGGTGTGTGGTTGCCGATATTCTGAATGCAGAAGGGGGCGGCACTGCTTGCAGGGTCTTCCGGCCAGATATCCTGCGCTTCTGGCGCATGTGGAATGAGCCGCGCCACCCCTTCGATGACGTCATCAATATAAGTGTAATCGCGCTGCATCTGGCCGTGGTTGAATACGGGGATGGGCTGCCCGGCCAGGATTTTCTGCGTAAAACTGAAATAGGCCATATCGGGACGCCCCCAAGGGCCATAGACTGTAAAAAACCGCAATCCAGTACTGGGAATACCATAAAGATGAGCGTAGCTGTGCGCCATGAGCTCACCCGCTCGCTTGGTGGCCGCATAAAGGCTGACCGGATGATCTACCGGGTCGTGGACACTGTAAGGCAAACGATTGTTGGCACCGTACACCGAACTGGAAGAAGCGAAAAGCAGATGACCGACACCTTGCGCCCGGCAGCCCTCCAGCACATTCAGAAAACCAACGACATTACTGTCCACGTAACTGTGCGGTGCTTTCAGGGAGTGCCGCACCCCTGCCTGAGCCGCGAGGTTGACGACGGCATCAAAGTGGGGGCCTGCGAAAAGCGTCTGCATACCCTCGCGATCGGCCAGATCCAGAGGTTGAAACTGGAAGGCTGGGTGTCCCTCCAGTTGCGCCAGACGGCCGCGTTTCAGGCCGGGATCGTAGTAATCATTGAGGTTGTCTATCGCGCTGACAACCCATCCATCGGCCAACAGACGACGCGCCAGATGAAAACCCACAAAACCCGCAGCGCCGGTAATTAGTATTCTGCCTTCCATCAGGTCGCCCGTTCCGTGAGCCATTGCACATAGCGATCCACCCCCTGTCCCACAGTCAGAAAGGGTTTGTCATATCCTGCATCACGCAGTTTGCTGATTTCCGCCTGGGTGAAGCTCTGGTACTTACCATTCAGGGCTTCGGGCATGTTGACATAACGAATGGTCTGCGTTTTCTGCAGTGCGGGCAAGGTTAGTGTCGCGCGGTTTGCACGGCGCTCCAGGCTATTGATGACGGCGACCGCCATCTCGTTGAAACTCTGCGCCTGTCCTGTGCCTACATTGTAAATTCCGCTGTGCGGGTGATCCAGGAAATGCATATTGACGGAAACCACATCGTCTATATATATGAAATCACGCCGTTGTTCACCATCGGCATAGCTGCCAGACCCGGCAAACAGGCGAACATGGTTGTCCAGCCGATATTGGTTATAAAAATGCAGCGCTACTGAGGCCATGCGGTTTTTGTGAAACTCGCGTGGACCGTAGACGTTAAAGTAACGAAAGCCATGTACCGGCGCCCGCAAATCCGTCCAGATCTGCCGGAGATACTGGTCGAACTGAAATTTGCTGAATCCGTAGATGTTGAGGGGCGATTCGGCGTAGCGCTCCTCGACAAAGATACCAGTCATACCGTAGACCGAGGCACTGGAGGCGTATAGGAACGGAACGTCATGATGTTGGCACCAATGCAGCAGTATTTTGCTGAAAGTGAAGTTGTTTTCCATAACATAACGGCCATCCGTCGCCATCGTATCGGAGCATGCGCCTTCATGGAAAACGGCGTCGACACCCTTCAGATGCTTGTTCTCTATCAGCCGAAGAAAAGCCTCTGCCTCCATGTAGTCGGCAATTTCCAGATCGGTGAGATTGAGAAACTTGTCGGCGCGGCTCAGATGGTCGACGACGAGAATATCCGTAATGCCCCGTTGATTGAGGGCCTGCACGAGATTGGCGCCGATAAAACCGGCCCCGCCAGTGACGATATACATGCGTACTCCTCCTTTTGCGGCTATGATAACAGAAAGCAGGCACCTTCCTATAAGGTGCCATCACCCTGCTCTTTCCCCAGGCTCACACCTGCCCTATTCCTGCTGCAAAAATCAGATAGTGCCCTATAGACGGGCACTGCCATGTCCGAGGAGGAACATGCAAGACCATGGCCTGTTGACGATCATCCTGCTTTTGGCTACCGGAGTGCTGCTGGTTGGCTTTCTGCGCCACCTGCGTCTGCCGGCAGTCTTTGCATATCTTTTGACAGGTGTCATTCTGGGTCCGCACGCCCTGGCCGTAGTGCCCGATCTTGCCAGCACCCGACAGCTTGCCGCCTTCGGGGTGGTTTTTCTGATGTTTACCATCGGCTTGGAATTCAGTCTAGCGCAGTTCCTGAGTATGCGCCGTCTGGTATTTGGCATGGGACTGGCGCAGGTCGTTCTGACCAGTCTGGTCTTTGTCGGCATCGCGTTGCTCATCCCGCTTTCCTGGAAGACGGGGGTAATCCTCGGTGGAATTTTGGCCATGTCGTCCACTGCCATGGTGGTGCGGGCGCTAGCCGAAAAAATGGAAATACAGACCCGGCATGGACGTATCGCCGTAAGTGTGCTGCTGTTCCAGGATCTCGCCGTAGTCCCGTTACTGATTCTGATCCCCGCGCTTGCCGGTTCGACCGACGATCTGGCAGATGACCTCGCCATGGCCGGACTGAAGGCGGTGCTGGTACTGTTGGTCCTGCTGGTGGTCGGGCGGCCGGTGATGCGACCCTGGTTTCAGCTCGTGGCCAATCGAAAGTCGACAGAGCTGTTCATGCTCAACGTGTTACTGGTGACCCTCGGGCTCGCGTGGATTACCGAACAGGCGGGGCTATCGCTGGCACTGGGTGCTTTTGTAGCGGGGATGCTGATTTCCGAGACGGCTTACCGCTACCAGGTGGAAGCGGATATCGCGCCTTTTCGCGATATTTTGCTGGGTCTTTTTTTCGTTACCATTGGCATGCTCGTGGATTTGCCGGCGTGGTGGGCGAATCTGGGCTGGGTCATCGTCGTGCTGGCCATGATTCTACTGCTCAAGGGCGCGCTGGTCTGGGGGCTCGCACGTCTTTTCGGTTATGAGTCGGGCGTGGCGTTGCGCTCAGCCATTGTACTGGCTCAGGCGGGTGAGTTTGGTTTCGTGTTGCTGGCGTTAGCCAACCAGTACCAATTGTTACCTGCCCATGTGCTGCAACCGGTTCTCGGCGGCATGCTCCTGTCCATGATGCTCGCACCTGTTCTGGTGGAGCGTAATGGATGGTTGACCCGTCAAATGGTGGGCAGCTATCGCCACCATCGTGATCAGCAACTGGCGGATATCCGTTCGGCAAATTTGCAGGCTCATGTTGTGCTCTGCGGCTATGGGCGGGTAGGACAGAGTGTGGGGCGGGTTCTGGAAGAAGAGGGTATCCCCTTTGTGGCGCTCGATCTGGACCCGGTACGGGTGCGCCAGGCGCAGTCGGCGGGCGAGTCCATTTTTTATGGCGACGCCAGTCGTCGCGATGTGTTGCAGGCGGCAGGCATTTTTTCTGCACGGGCTGTAGTCATTACGTATGCGAACGTTACCTCTAGCCAGAGGGTCCTGTCCATTATCAAGGAACTACGCCCGGACTTGCCAGTCGTCGTGCGGGCCCACGACGACAGCCAGTTGGAGAGACTGGAGGCCGCCGGCGCTGATGAGGTCGTGCCGGAAGTAACCGAAGGCGCTCTGATGCTGGCCTCACAGGCCTTGTTGCTGATCGGTTTCCCAATCAGCACGGTGCTGCGTCGAGTGCGACGTTTCCGGCAAGAGCGTTATCAGTTCTTCCGGGGAGCGTTCTGGGGGAGTTCCGAACCCGGTGAAGACCAGGGTTCGGCGCGGCTGGCTTCCATTGCGCTAGGTGAAACCGCTTTTGCCCTCCATCTCAGCCTGCGCGAGCTGAACCTCACCAGTTTTGGAGTGGTCGTAGTGGCCGTACGACGCCACGGAATCCGCGGACGTGAACCGTCTCCCGATACGGTGCTGCAACCTGGGGACGTGCTGGTGTTATTTGGGACGCCTGCGGCACTTACCCAAGCTGAACTCTACGTGCTGGAAGGCAATATAGTACAGGAAGCAGCGGCGGTGTAAGGTTTTGGGCACGGTGGAGTGGCAACAATGTGTGTGCGGTGCTATGTTTGCGAACGCCTGTTCAACCGTATAAACCACTTCACCAGGTACTTTTTATGCCGACATCTATAGACTCTGCCTTATCCGAAACACGATCCTTCCCTGTTCCCGCCCATTTTGCCGATCAGGCCAATATGGATGCCGAAACCTTCGCTCGCCTAACCCGGCAAGCGACAGAAAACCCCGAGAGTTTTTGGGGGGATCTAGCGCGTCAACATCTGGACTGGGATGTCCCGTTTCAGCGTGTGCTGGAAGTGGATCAGGCACCCTTCTATCGCTGGTTCGGCGATGGTCAACTCAATGTAGCGTACAACTGCGTGGATCGGCACTTGCAGGGTGCCACACGCCATAAAGCAGCATTGATATGGGAGGGCGAGGATGGCAGTGTGCGGACCGTGACCTACGCACAACTGCATCGGGAAATCAGCCTTTTTGCCAATGCGCTCAAACATCAGGGGGTGCAAAAGGGGGATCGGGTCGCGATCTACATGCCCATGGTGCCGGAAGCGATCGTCGCCATGCTTGCCTGCGCGCGGATTGGGGCAATCCATACCGTGGTATTTGGCGGATTCTCGGCGGAGGCCCTCAAGGACCGTCTGGAGGACACGGATGCCAAGGTGCTGATCACCGCCGATGGAGCCTGGCGTGCAGGAAAGGTGGTGCCACTCAAACGCCATGCGGATCAGGCTCTGCTGCGCGAGCATGAACATTCCGTACGGCACGTCATTGTCCTGCGCCGTACCGGGGCGGATATCGACATGCAGGAGGGCCGCGATATCTGGTGGGAGGATGCTGTCGCCGACGTGAGTGCCGACTGCCCTGCCCTGCCCATACAGGCTGAGGATACGCTCTTCATTCTTTACACCTCGGGTAGTACTGGCAAACCCAAGGGCGTATTCCACAGCAGTGCAGGCTATCTGCTCTGGGCTATGCTCACCACTCGCTGGGTATTCGATATCAAGCCGGAAGATGTGTATTGGTGCACCGCCGACATCGGCTGGATCACCGGCCACAGCTACGTCGTCTACGGTCCGCTGGCCAACGGTGCCACCGTCTTCCTTTACGAAGGGGCGCCCATGCATCCGCAACCGGATCGGTTCTGGAAAATGATCGCACGGCATGGCGTGAGTATTCTCTATACCGCCCCTACGGCGGTACGTGCCTTCATGAAAATGGGCGATGAATGGCCGCAGCGCCATGACCTCTCCAGTCTGCGGCTTCTGGGTTCGGTGGGTGAACCCATGAATCCGGAGGCCTGGATGTGGTATTACAAACATATTGGCGGTGAGCGCTGCCCGGTAGCCGATACTTGGTGGCAAACGGAAACCGGGGGGCACATGATCGCGCCGTTGCCTGGCGTGACAGCCAATAAACCAGGTTCTTGCGCCCTACCCCTCCCCGGCATCAGCGCGCGCATTGTGAATGACCATGGTGCTCCCATCACCGCCCCCAATGCCGGTGGCTATCTGGTCATTGATCGGCCGTGGCCAGGCATGCTGCGCGGCGTCTGGGGTAATCCGGAGCGCTATGTGGAGAGTTACTGGGCCAGGTTTGATAATCGCTACTACATTGCCGGAGATAGTGCGCGCCGCGACGCGGATGGTTATTTCTGGGTGATGGGGCGTATCGATGACGTGCTCAATGTTTCCGGGCACCGTCTGGGTACGGCGGAGGTGGAATCCGCATTGGTGGCGCACCCTGCGGTCTCGGAAGCAGCGATCGTTGGAATTCCGCACGAAATCAAAGGAGAGGCTATTTGTGCTTTTGTTGTACTGAAACATCAGCATCAGGGTGACGATCGTGATGAACTGGGTGCGGCGCTACGCGCGCAGGTGACCGAACTGATCGGTGCGATCGCCCGACCCGACGATATCCGTTTCACCGACGCTCTGCCCAAAACCCGTTCCGGCAAAATCATGCGCCGCCTGTTGCGCTCCATTGCCCGTGGTGAAGAGGTCACCCAAGACATGAGCACGCTGGAAGACGAGGACACCTTGCAGAACCTGGGTACCGTAAAGCGATAATAAGCACTTCTGCGCACTGCGTGCGCTGTGTCATTAGGGTGCCATCTTGCTCCGGCAGAGCCCACCTTGCGTATCCTGGTAACCACAGGGAAGTCTGGCGCGCCGGCTGACGTATCCCTGTGGCGCAGAACCTGTCACAGTTCTACGCCGGTATCATCGGCCACACCACCACTATTTCGCGGCACACGCTCAGTGTACCCGTTGCCCGACAAAGGTAAAACTCTCTCCTTCAAGAACTACTTCAATAATCTCACCGGGTCCGAAGTCACCTCGCAGGAGTTTCTGGGCAAGGGGATTTTCGATCTCCCGCTGAATCACCCTTTTCAGGGGGCGGGCGCCATAGACGGGGTCATAGCCGACCTCGGCCAGACGATCCAGTGCGCCATCACTAAGTATCAGATCCATATCCCGCTCGCGCAGGCGTGACCGCAGGAAGCCCATCTGAATCTCGGTAATCTCACGGAGCTGCACTGCGGTGAGAGGATGGAAGATGACCAGATCATCAATGCGGTTGAGGAACTCCGGGCGGAAGTGGTCCTGCACCACGTCCTGTACTGCCACGCGCATACCGTCATAGTCCCCTTTGCGACTGAATTCCTGAATTCGGTCGGAGCCGAGGTTGGAAGTCATGACGATGACGGTATTGCGGAAATCTACCGTGCGCCCCTGGCCATCGGTGAGCCGACCGTCATCCAGTACCTGCAGAAGGATATTGAAAACTTCCGGGTGGGCCTTCTCCACCTCGTCCAGCAATACGACCGAGTATGGTTTGCGCCGCACCGCTTCAGTGAGATAGCCGCCTTCTTCATAACCCACATATCCCGGAGGCGCGCCAATGAGCCGTGCTACCGAATGCTTCTCCATGAATTCGCTCATGTCGATGCGCACTAGATGGTCTTCACTGTCGAAGAGGAATTCGGCTAGGGCCTTGGTCAACTCTGTTTTACCGACGCCCGTGGGGCCGAGGAAGAGAAAAGAGCCGTTGGGGCGCTTGGGGTCAGACAGCCCTGCCCGGGAGCGACGAATGGCGTTGGATACCGCGGCCACCGCCTCGCTCTGGCCCACTACCCGCGCCTGCAGACGCTCCTCCATCTTGAGGAGTTTTTCTTTTTCGCCCTCCAACATTTTGGAGACAGGAATGCCGGTCCAGCGGGCCACCACTTCGGCGATTTCCTCCTCACCCACCTCGGTACGCAACAAGGTAGGTTTAGCGCCTGAACCTGCTGATTGCGCACGAGTTTCCGCAGCATGGAGCTGAGCTTCCAATGCCGGAATAGAGCTGTATTGCAGTTCCGCCATACGCTCCAAGTCGTTGGCACGACGCGCCGTATCGAGCTCGACGCGCTTTCGGTCCAGTTCTTTCTGAATCAGAGAAGTGCCTTCGATAGCCAGCTTTTCGCCTTTCCAAATTTCTTCCAGCTCCTGATATTTGCGATCTGACTCGTTGATTTGGGCCTGCAGGATATCCAGGCGCTTACGGCTGGCTTCATCCTTCTCCTTCTCCAGTGCCACGCGCTCGATGTTCAACTGAATGATGCGGCGCTCTAGTTCATCCAGTTCCTGAGGTTTGGAATCGATTTCCATCTTAATGCGGGAGGCTGCTTCGTCCATCAAATCTATGGCTTTGTCAGGCAGATTACGGTCGGTGATATAGCGGTGTGAAAGCTGTACTGCAGCGACCAGTGCCGGATCGGTAATGCGTACCCCGTGATGAGCTTCATAGCGTTCTTTCAGGCCGCGCAAAATAGCGATGGCGTCTTCCACACTGGGTTCATCCACCAGCACCCGCTGAAAACGTCGTTCCAGCGCCGCATCTTTTTCAATATATTTACGATATTCATCCAGTGTGGTGGCACCGATGCAATGTAACTCGCCGCGCGCCAGCGCCGGCTTGAGCATATTGCCTGCGTCCATGGAGCCCTCGGCTTTGCCAGCTCCCACCAATGTATGAATTTCATCAATAAAAAGAATGATTTTACCCTCACTCTTCTCCAGATCGTTCAATAAAGACTTCAGACGTTCCTCGAACTCACCGCGAAACTTGGCACCCGCAATCAGTGCCCCCAAGTCCAAACCCAGAAGGCGCTTATCGCGCAAAGATTCCGGCACTTCGCCATTAATCAGGCGCAGCGCCAAGCCTTCGACAATAGCGGTTTTGCCCACACCTGGTTCACCGATCAACACCGGATTATTTTTGCTGCGCCGCAGCAATACCTGAATGGTCCGACGGATTTCATCGTCACGTCCGATCACCGGGTCCAGCTTGCCTTGACTGGCCCGCTCGGTGTAGTCGATGGTATATTTCTCCAGCGCCTGCCGTTGCTCTTCGGCATTGGCATCATTGATTTTTTCCCCGCCGTGCAGATCGTGGACAGCCTGTTCCAGATCCTTGGTGGTGGCGCCCGCCTCTTTCAGGAGGCGCCCGGCCTCACCCTTTTCGTCCATCAAGGCCAGCAGGAAGTGTTCGGTGGAAATATACGTGTCACCGCGCTTCTGGCCTATCTTGTCGGCCAGATTGAGCATGTTGGTGAGATCGCGGCCTACCTGCACCTCGCCTGGGTTCCCTTGCACTTTCGGCATGGACTCCAGCGCGCGATTCAACTGATTACGCAGGGCATCGACCCGCACGCCGGCTTTTGACAGGAGCGGCCGAGCGATACCTCCTTCCTGATCAAGAAAAGCAGCAAGCAAGTGGACGGGCTCCATCTGCTGATGATCCTGCGCCAACGCAAGACTCTGGGCATCCTGAAAAGCCTGTTGGAATTTGGTAGTTAGTTTATCGGTACGCATGGAGTGGCTCCCGTGGGTTGTGTTGCTCAGGAAATGGGATTAATCGGCCTCTTTTTCAAGAGTGGGTGCCGGCCGTAATGCCTGGATCAGGAATACTCCCCCAAAGAGCGCCAGCGCCGACGCTGCGGCAAAGGTATTCTGCCCGCCCCAGTGAGCCCAGGTCCAGCCCGCCCCCAGGGCTCCCAGCCCTCCGCCCAATCCGTAAACGACGCTGGCATAGAGCGCCATACCCCGGGCGCGCAAAGCGCCGGGGAAGCGCCCCGATACCCAGTGTACCGCCGCCAGATGGAAGGCTGCATAGCTGGCCGCATGGAGGCTTTGCACGAGTATGATCCACACCAACCCCGGCCACCAGGCGATCACGCCCCAGCGCAGAGCGGTCAGCACGAAGGCGCCAGTGAAAACCAGTGGTACGCCGAGGCGCCGGACAAGACGATCGCCCCACCAGAAAAAGGCCACCTCGCAGAGTACGGCAAAACCCCACAGCATCCCGATTGCGGCACTGCCCAGGCCATGCTGTTCCGCATAGATAGAATAAAAGGCGTAATAGGCCCCGTGACTGGCCTGTTCCAGTAGACCCGCCAGCAGGAAAAACCAGAGACTGATATGGCGTAGTGTGCTGCTGAGGCGGGGGCGCGGCGCATTGGCGTCTGGCAGCGTACCATAGGGCAGATAACGGCTCGCTCCCCATGCCGCCACCAGAAAAATGGCGATACCCGGCAAAAACGCGGTCATTCCCCAGTGGGCAAGCAGCCCGCCCATGCCCAGTGACAAGGCGATAAACCCAAGGGAACCCCAGAGTCGAATACGCCCATAGGCGGTACCGCAGCGTTGCGCCCAGTCCATGGTGGTAGCATCCACCAGGGGTAGCGTTGCTGCCCAGAAGAAGGAAAAAGTCAGCGTGATCAGCAGCAAGGCCGAAAAGTTACCGTGGGCCAACCCCAGGGCAAGGAAGCCCGCTGCGGTAATCAGCGCCGCGTAGGGGACGATCCGCCGGCTTCCCCAGAAATGCGCCAGCCAGCCCCAGAGGTTGGGCGCCAGCACCTTACTGAACTGCACGGCCGCGGTGAGAATTCCGATCGCCAGAGGGCCCTGGCCCTGGGCATGCAGCCATGGACCCCAGTAGGGCATAAACGCCCCCAGCGCGCAAAAATACAGGAAATAGAAGGCGGCAAGCCAGCCCCCTTCCCGGTCTGCCTGCATACCTTAGGTAGGGATGGGGGGCAGTGGCGTCTGCACGTCGGCGTTCTGGGCGCGGTGGCGCATCCAATGGTCCATAATCACCAGCGCCAGCATGGCTTCGACGATGGGGACGGCACGAATGCCGACACAGGGATCATGGCGACCGGTGGTGATCACCTCGGCCGGGCGACCATGTACATCAATACTTTGTCGCGGGATACGAATACTGGAGGTCGGCTTGATGGCCACGGACAGCGTAAGATCCTGCCCGGAAGAAATACCGCCGAGAACACCACCGGCATGATTGCTCTGGAACCCCGTGGCGGCCATGGCATCTCCATGATAGCTGCCCCGCTGCTCTACCACTGCGAAACCGTCACCCACGGCTATCGCCTTGACCGCGTTGATGCTCATCATCGCCTTGGCGACATCCGCTTCCAGGCGATCAAATACCGGTTCACCGAGCCCAACCGGCATGCCGGAAACCCGCGCATCCACTCGCGCGCCAATAGAATCCCCCTCTTTACGCAGGGCATCCAGAAAGTCGGCCATCCGGATCGCAGCCCTGGCATCTGGACAAAAGAAATCATTGTGGGAGATTTCCGCCGCATCAAAGTCCTCGGCGTGGATAGGGCCCATCTGCGCCATCCACGCCTGGATGTTCACGCCAAGACGCTCGCGCAGAAACTTGCGGGCGATGGCCCCGGCGGCGACCCGCATCGCCGTTTCCCGCGCCGAGGAGCGCCCTCCCCCTCTATAGTCGCGCAAGCCGTATTTCTGCAAGTAGGTATAATCCGCATGACCAGGACGAAACAGCTCCTTGATTTTGCTATAATCCTGCGAGCGTTGGTCCGTGTTGCGAATCAGCAGTCCAATGGGCGTGCCGGTGGTCAGGCCCGCAAAGACACCGGAGAGAATCTCGACCTGATCCGCTTCCTGACGCTGGGTGGTATGGCGCGACTGACCGGGACGACGGCGATCCAGTTCGGTTTGAATATCGGCTGCGCTGAGCGTCATGCCCGGTGGGCAGCCATCGACGATGCAACCGATAGCCGGGCCGTGACTCTCGCCAAAGGTGCTGACTCGGAAACACTCGCCGATGCTGCTTCCGGCCATGAGCTATTTTTCCATTTCAATCATGGCATAAGCAGAATGATTGTGAATCGACTCGAAGTTTTCGGAAGAAACCGAAAACCACTGCACGCGCGAGTCTTCCTGCAGCCGCAGCGCGACATCTCGCACCATATCTTCCACAAATTTGGGGTGGTCATACGCATATTCCGTAACATATTTTTCATCGGGACGTTTCAGCAGGCCGTAAAGCTCGCAGGAGGCCTCCGCCTCGATCAGGTCAATGATATCCCTGATCCAGACGGTTTCACAGGTACGCACATGGACCCAAACATGGGCCCGCTGGTTGTGGGCGCCATATTCCGAGATACTTTTGGAGCAGGGGCAAAGACTGGTAACCGGCACCATGACTCCTATGGTCAGACGATAACCTGCCGGAGTAATTTCTCCCGCTAGTTTCACCTCATAGTCCAGCATGCTCCTGACCCCGGAGACGGGGGCGGTCTTTTCGATAAAGAACGGAAAGTGCATCTCCAGCCGCGCCGAATCCGCCTCCAGACGTTGCCGCATCTCCTCGACCACAGCGCCGAAGCCTTCGACACTAAAGGAGCCTTCCTGGGCATTGAGGATCTCGATGAAGCGAGACATGTGGGTACCCTTTAGATGGGCAGGCAGGCTCACATACATGTTGCATCGGGCGATCGTAGGCTGCGTGATTCCGTCACGATCCTGGATCTGCATAGGATGGCGCACGGCGCGGATACCCACCTGCTGGATGGCGATGGCACGTGGGTCGGCACGACCCTGTACGTCTTCCAAGATTTCTACCGCGCAATCTCTCACCGGACCCTCGCTTGGGAATAGTGGATCGAATTAGTCAAATACTACGCCCGGACTGGTGACGGGGCAAGCAATGCCAGCAATTCTCTGCCGGACTTTTCGATTCCTGCGGCACCCAGGCCCAGATCTGCCAACCATTGGCTGGCGTCGCCCTGTTCGATGAAGATGTCGGGTAAACCGAGTAGACGCATAGGTATGACGACGCCCTCGTTGAGCAGGAATTCTGCCACGGCACTACCGGCACCGCCCATACGTGAGCCTTCCTCCACCGTCAAAAATGCGCGATGACTCTGGGCCAGGCTGATCAGCAATTCCGTATCCAGCGGCTTGACGAAGCGCATGTTGACGACGGTGGCGCCGAGGGTTTCGCCCGCCGCCATGGCCGCTGCTGCCCGGGTACCGAAGGCGAGAATCGCCAGATCCTTGCCTTTCCGAAGGATCTCGGCCTTGCCGATAGGGATCTGCCGGGATAAATCTCTGTCCAGGGCTACGCCCAGTCCGTTACCGCGCGGATATCGCACCAGGGCAGGGCCCTGCCAGGCAAAGCCTGTATTGAGCATGTCGCGCATTTCCTGCTCATCTTTTGGTGCCATGATGACCAGATTCGGTATGCAACGGGCATACGCGATGTCGAAGGCGCCCTGATGGGTGGCGCCGTCGGCCCCCACCAGTCCGGCACGGTCGATGGCAAAAAGTACCGGCAGATTCTGGATGGCGACATCATGCAGGAGCTGGTCATAGGCCCGCTGCAAAAAGGTGGAGTAGATGGCGACCACCGGATGTATCCCATCACAGGCCAGCCCTGCCGCAAAAGTCACCGCATGCTGCTCGGCGATACCCACATCAAAATAACGCTCGGGAAACAGTTGCTCAAAGCGCACCAGTCCGGAGCCCTCCCGCATGGCCGGTGTAATGGCGACCAGGTGTTTTTCCGCCGCGCCTTTTTCGCAGAGCCAGTCCCCAAACACCTGGGTGTAGCTGGGTGCACCGGCGGATTTCTTCGCCATCCTGCCATCACTGCGGTTAAAGGGCGTTACTCCGTGATAGCCGCAGGGATCCTGCTCGGCAGGACCATAGCCCTTGCCCTTTTTAGTGATCACATGAAGCAAACGTGGTCCTCTGATTTTTTTCAGGTTCTCGAGAGTCGGGATCAACGCATCCAGATCGTGGCCATCAATGGGACCAAAATAATGAAATCCCATTTCCTCGAACAGCACCCCCGGCGTCACCAACCCCTTCACGCCCTCTTCCGCCTTTTTGGCCAGTTCTCGCAATGGCGGTACGAAGCTCAACGCCTGTCCCGCCCCCTCGCGTACGGTGTTATAGAGGCGCCCGGAAAGAATGCCCGTCAGGTATCGGGATACCGCACCAACATTGGGTGAAATAGACATTTCGTTGTCATTGAGAACAACCAGCAGGTCGGCATCCAAAACCCCGCCGTTATTCAGCGCTTCATAGGCGAGACCTGCCGTCATGGCACCATCACCAATGACCGCCACCACCTGCCGTGATTTATGCTCCAGCCTGGCCGCCACCGCCATCCCCAGACCAGCGCTGATGGAGGTACTGGAGTGTCCGGCGCCGAAGCTGTCATAGGGGCTCTCATCTCGTTTGAGGAAGCCGGAAAGACCATCCCTGATGCGCAACTGCGGAAAACGTGCGCTACGCCCGGTGAGAATTTTGTGGGGGTATGCCTGGTGTCCGACGTCCCAGATCAGACGATCGTCCGGCGTATTGAATACGGCGTGCAGCGCCACGGTCAGCTCCACAGCTCCGAGACAGGAAGAGAGATGCCCACCCGTCTGGCTGACCGTTTCCAAGAGGAAGTGACGCACCGCCTTGGCCACGTTCTTCTGCTCACCGCGCGACATCTGGCGCAGTTCGGCAGGCATGGGGAAACCCTTCAACAAATCACTCATTTGCTCCGCTCTATAATGAGGCGCGCCAGGGCGCGAAGATGATCTGCTTCTGCTTGCCAGGATTGCAAGGCATCCAAAGCCTCGTCGAGCAGGCGTTGGGCATAGCTCCGCGCCTCTGCAAGGCCAAGCAGGGTGATGAAACTGGGTTTATTGCGGCTGCGGTCCGCGCCCTGCTGCGCTTTCCCGGTCTGTTGCAGATCCCCGATTTCGTCAAGGATATCGTCCTGCACCTGAAAGGCGAGCCCGACACGATCGGCGTAACGCAGCAGCGCGGCACCCCGAGCCTCCTGCGCATCAATGCCTGCCGCACAGAGCGCCAACTGGATGGCGCAGCGCATGAGCATGCCCGTTTTGTGCAGGTGCATTTGCTCCAACGCCGGCAAGGCCAATTCACGCCCCACCGCGGCAAGATCAATGGCCTGTCCTCCCACCATACCCCGCGAACCAGCGGCCTGCGCGAGGGTTGCCAGCATCTGCACCTGCCGTTCCGCCGCCATGCCCCAACCTGGTTCCGCGAGCACCAGAAAGGCCTGCGCCTGCAAACCGTCGCCGACAAGAATGGCCGTGGCCTCGTCATAGGCGCGATGACAGGTGGGCAGGCCGCGACGCAGATCATCATTGTCCATGGCGGGGAGATCATCATGCACTAGCGAATAGGCATGGATCATTTCCAATGCCGCTGCAGGGCGGTCCAGACGCTCCAGCGGCACCCCCAAGCAGGCCCCTGCTGCGTATACCAGCAGAGGACGGACGCGCTTGCCGCCACCCAGCGTGCTGTAACGCATGGCGTCATGCAGCCGCGCCGGCAGGAGATGCGCCGGGGGCAGCAGTGTTTCCAGAACGTCCTCAATGCGTCGTACCGAGCGTGACCGGAACTGCGCAAAAGTTTCGTTGTTCACCGCAACATCCAGGGTCATCCGTCTTCTTCCTGAGTAAGCGGAGCAGGAACCGCGTCCTCTCCGAGCAATGTTTCCACGATCTGCCGCGCGTTCTGCAACTGCGCCTCGGCACGCCTGGACAATTCGATGCCGCGCTGGAAAAGGGCGACAGAGTCTTCCAGACCCAACTGCCCCCCTTCCAGGCGGCGAACGGTCTCTTCCAAGGCATCCAGGGTGCTTGCGAAGTCGGCGGGGGCTTCCACGGGGGACGATTCGTCGTTCATATGCTTTTCCATGTTCGCCAATTAAACACTAGGCCCAGTCCTCTGGGCAAGGGAAAAAACGAAGATTCAGACTGGACGGTACGTTCGTCAACCCCTAAAATCCTGCCGCACATCATCTTTAAGGCTTTCGCCATGTCTCTGCAAAAGATTGGGAATGTCCCCAACACGGCCACCAACGTCACCCGCTTTGAGGTTTTGGGCGCTATCAGCGCGTCACATTTTCTCAATGATAGCATCCAGTCGCTGATGCTGGCGGTGTACCCGCTGTTTAAAAGCCATTTCGACCTGAGTTTTGGGCAGATCGGGTTGATTACGCTCGCCTATCAGGTGACCGCATCCATCATTCAACCGTTGGTCGGGCGTTTCACCGATGGCCACCCCATGCCCTATTCATTGCCCTTCGGCATGCTGTTTACCTTTGGTGGGCTACTGTTGCTATCCGTGGCCCCGAATTATGAGGTGCTCTTGTTGGCAGCAGCGTTAGTGGGCCTGGGTTCTTCGGTATTCCACCCAGAGTCGTCGCGGGTGGCGCGGATGGCCTCTGGCGGACGCCACGGACTGGCGCAATCCATCTTTCAGGTGGGTGGAAATGTGGGCGCAGCGGCGGGTCCGTTGCTGGCCGCCTTTGTCGTCATGCCCAACGGTCAGCACAGCCTGTCATGGTTCTCACTGGCGGCGTTGCTAGCCATCGTGATTCTTTCTTTCGTGGGGCGCTGGTATCAGCACCAGCACCATCAGCCCAGAAGGCCAGCGGCAAAGGCCGTGGCGCCCCTGCTACCTGCCAAACTGGTGCGACGCAGCATGATCATACTGGTCGCACTGATGTTCTCCAAGTTTCTGTATCTGACCAGCATCAGCAGTTACCTGATTTTTTACCTGATGCAGCGCTTTCATATCGGAACCCGGGAAGCGCAGATGCACCTCTTCGTGTTCCTGGCGGCAGTGGCAGCGGGGACATTGGCGGGCGGACCGATTGGCGACCGGATCGGCCGCAAGAAGGTGATCTGGGTCTCTCTGCTGGGGATCGCGCCCTTCACCATGGCTCTACCCTATGTGGGCCTGACCCTGAGTGCCATATTGACCATAGTCATCGGTTTTCTGCTGGCTTCGGCCTTTCCGGCCATCGTGGTGTATGCACAGGAATTGGTACCCGGCAAGATCGGAACCGTTTCCGGTCTGTTTTACGGGCTGGCTTTTGGTCTGGGCGGGGTCGGTGCCGCATTGCTGGGGGAACTGGCAGACGTCTGGAGTATTCAGGTGGTATATCAGATATGCGCTTTCCTGCCCTTGCTCGGTATACTGGCCGGATTTTTGCCCCACATTCCCAGCGAGCGGAAGCATTAGGCTTGGGTACGGCGCGCCACCTTTACTCGGGGCTGTCGATGATTCAAGCTTACGCCCAGTGCCCGCCCAGCGGGGGCGGCTTGAATTGCGTGGGGCGGCGTTGCCGCGAGGTTAGGACGATTGGCCATCGCTGAACACAAGTTTTATTTTCTGGTTCCCGAGGAAAAGCCCCACTGGAGCGAGAGCCTGCCGCCCTGGTTGTTGCTTTCCGCTCTGCTTATAGCGCTGGGTATTTTTTTTCTGGTACACGTCCAGAAGCCGAAAATGGTGTCATTGCGCAGTCAAACAACCGTCCACAAGACCTTTGAAATCATGCCCAAACCTATCCGGCCCCAGGCGCCCAGCCCAACCATGCCGCGGGCCCTGGCCCCCAGCAAGCCGTTTGCCACGCCGCATCGGATCGTACCCGCCGCACGTCCGCAGCCTAAACCCAGAGCCGTGCCGCAACCTCGTCGTGCGCCGACACCAGCGCATCGTCTGTCGCAACGGGTGGCGCCGGAGATGACACAGGAGGCCTCCCCCAGTACGCAGATTCAACCCTTGCCTCATATCAGCATTGGCAGATTGGAAGAACAGATGGACCAAGTGGCCCGCGCCGCGACTGCAAGTCCGCCGTTACCCAAGTTTGAAAATCCGAAAGGACCAGTGGCAGATTTTTATATTGCCGGATGGATACAAAAACTGGAGCGAATCGGCGATCTCAATTACCCGGGCGAAATGGTCGGGCAACTCAAGGTAAAGGTCGTGCTGAATCCGCAGGGAGACCTTCAACGCATCATCATGGTGCAGTCATCGGGGAACAAAGCCCTGGATGCGGCGGCGGAACGGATCATCCGCCTCTCCTTCCCGTATACGCCGTTCTCAAAGCAACTCGCAGAGCAAACCCGTAAAATAGAAATTCCGCTGAATATGCATTTCCTGGGGGTGCGGCATGTATCGGCCTGGCATTGATCTCATCGGTGATGACCATGAAGCGCCCGCTCCTGACCAGACACCGATGTGTTGATCAGTGCGTTGTACCCGGCTGAGCGGAGATTTCTTCGCGGACTTTGTCCATATCCAGTGCCCGGGCCTGTTGGATCACTTCTTCCAGCGCGCTGGCCGGGAGTGAGCCCGCCTGAGAGAAAATACCGATCTGCTGGCGGAAGACGGTCAGGGTGGGAATGGAACGGATCTGGAAAGAGTTTGCAAGTTCCTGCTCGGTGTCCGTATTCACCTTGGCGAACACCACATCCGGATGCTTCTCAGCAGCGGCCTCGAAAATGGGCGCGAAGGCGCGGCAGGGTGCACACCAGGGCGCCCAGAAATCAACCAGTACCATGTCGTTTCCAGCCACGACGGCGTCGAAATTATCTTGCGTGAGTTCTACTATGGCCATGAGGAATTCCTTTGATGCGGATGTTTGCGCGGCGATGCGCCCGGTCATTCGGGACCATCCCGAATGACAGTAAAATGTATTATGCTGACCTTAGAACGCGAAGGGCGACAGGGTCAAGAGTCTTCAGTACACCCCCTCAACCATGAGAGCCTGCCATGACCAGCAATGATTCGCAGATCCCCATACTCACCGTCAGCGCACTGAACGCTGCCGCCCGCGAGATCATTGAAGGGAATTTTCCGCTGTTAAGGGTGGAGGGTGAACTGTCCAATTTCAGCAGCCCCGCATCGGGGCACTGGTATTTTTCGCTGAAAGATGCGCGGGCGCAGGTGCGCTGCGCCATGTTCCGGCAGCGCAATACCTATACCCGGATACAGCCCCGCAACGGCATGCAGGTGCAGGTATTGGCGCAGCCCACCCTGTATGAAGGACGGGGCGATTTTCAGTTGATTGTCGAACAATTACTGGATGCCGGGGTGGGCGATTTACAGGCACGTTTTGCCGCCCTCAGGGATAAGCTTGCGGCCGAAGGGCTTTTTGCGCCGGAGATCAAACGGCCCCTCCCCCGCTGGCCGCAGCGGGTCGCCGTGGTCACTTCCGCAAGCGGTGCGGCGCTGCATGACATTCAGGTGACGCTGGCGCGACGCTGGCCAATGCTCGCGGTCATGATTTATCCGGTGCCGGTGCAGGGCGATCAGGCGGCAGCACAGATTTGCACCGCGCTGGCCCGCATTGCCAGTCGGCGGCAGGAGGATGTGGTGATCTTGGCGCGTGGCGGCGGCAGCGCGGAGGATCTGTGGTGTTTTAATGAAGAAAGCGTGGCGCGCGCCATTCGTGCCTGCCCGGTGCCGGTGGTGACGGGTATTGGTCATGAAATTGATTTCACCATTGCTGATTTTGCGGGCGATTTGCGTGCGGCGACTCCCACGGCGGCGGCGGAAGCGGTTAGCCCCGACCGCGCTGAGTGGTTGCCACGGGTGCAGACACAACGGCGACAACTGGAACAGTCCATGCAGCGCACGCTACGGGACGCGACTCAGCGCCTCGACTATTTGCGGCTGCGCCTTCGTCATCCTGGCGAGCGGGTGCGGGATGCTGAGCGCCGTTTGCGTCTGGCGCGTGAGGCCTTGCGGCGGGTCACGCAGCGTCAGCAAGCCGTATGGGGCGGACGACTGCAGGTTCTCCAGGCCCGACGTTTGCGGCAAGACCCGCGCCAGCGCTTGCAAAGTCTGAATGAGATGCTGGAAGCCCGACGCGCCGCCCTGACTCTGGCGATAGATAAGCGATTGGCCAGCGCTGCGGTTCAACAGCAACAGCAGGTAGCGGCCTTACGCCTGCTGGACCCCTTGGCCGTGCTGCAGCGCGGTTTTGCCGTCCTTCGCGACGAATCCGGCAAGGTCATTTTTGGCAGCGCCTCTGTCGCGGTGCATGCACAGGTTACCGCGACCCTGGCACAGGGCGCCCTGCTCTGCGAGGTTCTCGAAAAAAGTGATTAGCGCGGCATGCCATGTGCCTCAACATCACATCGGTTCGGTAAAGCCACAGAAAGTCCTACCCATCATGCGCCTTTGTCAGGATTTCGACGTGCTGCACGAATGCCGGATCAGTTTGCGTCTTTTTCATCGATGGGGTACGTGCGTTAGCACGCATACTCTAAAGTGCAAGAATTTTCCGGGGCGCCAGCGCTTCCATACAAATAGCCGTACCCGCTGTGTATTGCTGGGGACCGCGTCGCTGACGTTCAGCGGGCATTTTCATCGACGCCATCAACCGTTTTCATATGCCCGATAGGCAGGGAGACCAGATTCCCGGAGGCGCCTCCCACAACAAAGGCATGCGGACTGAGCAGCCCATCGGATGGGCCCACCGTGCCGGTTGCGAGTCTTTCGGTATGTATCAGTTTGCCCGTTCGCGCATTCAACACATATAATATTCCCTTGGCATTCACCGTATAGAGGGCTCCATGGTATATATTGGGGTTACTGACATCCGTCCCTGTCCGGAAGGTCCAGAGGATTCTTTCTGTACGCGCATCCAACGCATATAAACGTTTGGTCAAGCGCGGTTCGACATAAATGATACGGTGCCACGCGGTGAGGGGAGGGTCGTAGATTCCGGGGTGCGTCGGATCGTGCCTGCGCATATGGGAAAACAGGGCTGGTAGATGGATGGCGTGGCTCATTTTCCGTAGTGCTGCTATTACCCAGTTCTTCCAATATATTTCACTGCTGATGATACGCCCTTGAATCCATGCGCGCGGCGATAGGTAACGGGTATAGATGCTTTTTCGATGGATCAGACGCCCGGTCGCTGCGTCTAGGCTCACCACTTCGAAGGTAAAGTGGCGCATCGGGGTGTGCTTCCAGAGATGTACCAGAATGTCCCACAGGTCGTAGGAATCCTTACGCATGAACGCCGTGAACACGGCGTTCCCACACACCACCGGGGATGCTTCCGCAAGATTGACCGTATGCGCGAAATTTCGCGACCACCGAATTTTGTGAGTTCGCCAGTCGATATCGTAAAAATCGTTGTGGCGAGTAAAAAGATTGTCCGTTCCGAAATACAGATTCGAACCCACTCTGGCGGGAGAAGACATCGCCGACCATCCACCGATGCGTGTCTGCCAAAGCAGCTTCCCTGTGCGGGCGTCCAGGGCGACGAAACGCCCGCCCCCGGTAGGAGTTAGAACTTCATGGTGGACATAGTCAGGCGTCGGCATATCCTGACAGTGCGTGGCGTATTCCCAGACCGGCTTGCCGGTAGCCGCCTGGAGTGCCACGATGGCATGGGGAAATCGGGAACGGCAGGAATAGCCCGCGTTGACCGCAAACATACGCTTCCCCCCAAGCCCTACTATCACGTCATGGTCCGCCATGATCGCTTGCGTCATGGTCATGTTGCCCAACGAGGTTCGCCATATAATGGCGCCTGTCCGTGCATCGATGCGCAGCACCTGCCCCTCTTGGCGGCGTCCCGCCTTCCCCGTCGTTACCAACAGGGTTTCTCCGTCGACTGATGGTGGAGCAATGATGTGCTGACCGATGAAGGTATCGAAGTCACCGATCTTGTTCGGGGTAAACGCCAAATGTCGCGCATTCCCCTCGAACTGAGATATGGTGGTGGAAGCTGCGGATACGGTTACGCTCGCCATCCCCAAAAGAACCCAGGCGAAAGCCGGCAAAATGAGGCTTCCGCCAAACGCGTTTTTTAAAATCAATAACTAACCCATGGTTTTCATGACAGCTTCCGTACGTTGAGCAAACGCCGGGTCTGTCTGCGCCTTTTTCAACAACATTTCATATTTCACTGGCGTGAGATGATTCTGCACCAAAATATGCTTTATTTGCGTTCCGTATTTCACGAGTATCTGATGATGTTGCGCAACGGTCATTTTTTTCGTCGACATCTCCTGATGCACCTTCTTGTCGATCGGACGAATAGCCACAACGGCCGATGCAAAGCGATGCAATTCCTTGTGACCCACGTGAGGACCCTGAGCCGGTTGTGCCGGCATCATTGGCGCGGTGGTGCCTTGGCCGGGTTGAGCCGTGGTGCCGGCAGGCTGTGAAACAGGCCCCACGGACGACCCCATGTCGGCCAAGGCCAAGGTACTGCCGAAGATAAAAACACCTAATCCTAACAACATATTGCGTAACATATGATACATGATTGGCTACTCTCCCTATAACTTTCGGACCTCGCTTAGCGATCCCAAGTGATACAGATATGGACGACAGATCAAACCCCGTTGGAAGCCGGGGCGGCATTCCCATTCAGGAAATGGGAAGTATTAAATGCTTTTTATTTCTCATAATTTTGTTTCTCCTAATCTTTTGATTTGTGAATAACTATTAACCACAGCCAGCTAACAGAAGCAAATATAACCACGTGGTTACATTTCATGCCGACCTTCATATGAAAAGTATCGTAACATATTTTTGTTGTGGCGCCAACCATGTGCGCATCAGGATAAATAGTTGCACTTATGACAATTTGTTGTTGCTCCATTTCCACGTTGTGGCGCAAATCCATAGCACACACCTAATAACTTATAAAATCAATAATGTTACAGATTGGTTTTACATGTTTTTAGCGGAACATAGAATAACAACAATAATCTTTGTTTATCAAGTAGTTATTATAGAATCATAGATCTATACTGAACGATTATATTTTTATTGTGTCGCATGCTGGAGTGGCGGATGCACAACACTTATAATGGTGGCACTATCACTGAGGCATCAAAATAACCGCTTGGTTGACGTGAGCACAGATCTCTGTATTTTATGCCATTAACGGCACTTGGCGGAAACGAATATGGTCCGTACCAGGTGGCAGTATATGTGGTGGTTTATTCCCTATTTTCTGGGCTAGCGGGGAATCAGTTGGCTGAGCCCGACGGCTCCGGGCGGAACGGGCGTGCTCGGATTTATCCCCGGCATGGCGGCGGTGGCCGTTTTAAATCTGCTGATATTTTATGTGGCCATTCTTCAGGCGTGACGGACAGCACCACGAGAGTCTACATGCTTCATTTTAGCAAACGAGGTTCCAGGGCACCGCGAACAGGGCATTTTTCGCAGTTGCCGCGGTGGTGCAGGCCTAGTCTTCTCTCAACGACAGGGCTAGCCGTTGAACAGGGGCCCGGGTATCGACAAGGCCTGCTCTATCGCTTTACTCTTGGCCTTCGTCGCCACTGGCGTGAGTGGTGAATTTTTCTAGCAGGGCGCTGGTGCCCTGAATTCTGAGGAGTGTTCATGGCAAATCCGCAAGTAGTGCTGCACAGCAACAAGGGTGATATCGTCATTGAGCTGGACGTCGACAAGGCGCCCAACACCGTCGAGAATTTTCTGAAGTATGTCGATGAGGGCTTTTTTGACGGTACCATCTTTCATCGCGTGATACCTGGCTTCATGATTCAGGGCGGGGGTTTTACGGCGGACATGCAGCAGAAAGCCGTCCATGCGCCCATCGCCAACGAGGCGGGGAATGGTCTGAAGAATGCGCGCGGCACTCTCGCCATGGCGAGGACCAATGATCCCCACTCCGCCACCGCGCAGTTTTTCATCAATCTGACAGACAATGATTTCCTGAACTTCAAGTCAGCCTCAGGATCGGGCTGGGGCTATGCCGTTTTTGGTACGGTCATCAGCGGGATGGATGTGGTGGACGATATCGCCAAGACCCCGACCGGTAATAAGGGCATGCACCAGGACGTGCCCAAGGAAACCATCTCCATCGACAAGGGTGAGCGTCTGCCTGCGGCCTGAGTCTATGACGGTGCAGGGTGCAAACCTTGGTAATGGCCCCGTGCTGTTTATCTCTGACCTGCATCTGTGTTCCGCACAGCCCGCGCTGACCGCCCTGTTCCGCCAATTTTGTTGGCACGAGGGCCGGGCTGCACGGGCGGTTTTCATTCTGGGCGATCTGTTTGACTACTGGGTGCATCGGGATCAGGCGGCGGAAGCTCCTTATGCGGAAATCCTTGCCCTGCTCCATGGGTTGCATAAGCAGGGGACCGCGGTGTATCTCATGGTCGGTAACCGGGACTTTGCCCTGGAAGCCGACTTTCTGGCGCAGTTCGGGATTATCGCTCTGCCCGACCCGGCGCTGCTGCAACTGGGCGATCAGCGTGTCCTTCTGACCCATGGTGACTTGCTGTGCAGCGACGATCATCGTTACCAGCGCTTTCGCCGGGTGATTCGCCATCCGATGACTCGACTGACGCTGGGGCGCCTGCCTTATGCCTGGCTCCAGCGTATCGCTCGCGGATTGCGTCGCGGCAGCAGCCGGGAAGTGCGGGCCAAGGCACCAGCCATAACCGACGCCAATCCGCAGACCATCGTCGCCGCCCTCCAGGGGGAGGGTGCTTTTGCGCTGGATGGGGCCACTTATGACATTTTGATTCACGGCCATACCCATCGCCCCCTTTGGGAGCAGGGTCCGGAGGGACGGCGCATGGTGTTGGGTGCCTGGGATGCTGATGGCGCACAAATCGGGCGCTGGGAAAACGGCCAATGGTCCTTGCAGCTACTGAGTCCACCGTAATTTCGGCTTTGCGCGACCGGAGGGATCAACATGGACGCCACGGAGCATGATCCGGTGGCATGCGGTCTGAGCAGCGCTGCTGCCTCGGCGTTGCTGCAACAGTACGGGCTCAATCGCTTGCCCACGGCGCATACGCCGCGCTGGTGGCAACAACTGCTGGCGCAGTTTCGTAACACCCTCATCGCGATTCTGCTGGCCGCTGCGCTCATATCGCTGGTGCTCGGGCATCTGGTAGACGGCGCAGTCATCGGCGCGGTGATCCTGATCAACACCATGCTCGGTTTTGTTCAGGAGAACCGCGCGGAGAAAGCCGTGCAGGCACTGCAGTCTTTTCTCGCTCCGCAGGTGTTGGTCTGTCGCGATGGCGACTGGCAACACCTGCCCGCTGAGGCACTGGTGCCTGGCGACTGGGTGCGGGTGGAAAATGGCGCGCGCATCAGCGCGGACATGCGGTTGCGGGAGGCGCATGCCCTGCGGGTGGACGAATCCCTGCTGACGGGGGAGTCCGTCCCGGTGGATAAAACCACTTCTAGCGACGCGGGCGAGTTACTGCTGTGGGCCGGAACGCTGGTGACCGGGGGAGATGGTGTTGGTCAGGTGACCGCCACCGGCAGCGCCACCGAAATAGGCCGTATCCACCAACTCATGGGAACCACCCTGACCATGCGCTCGCCTCTGCTGGAGCGCATCAGCCGTTTGTCCCGGACTCTCGCCTTCACCGTCGTTCTTCTGGCAGCTATCGCGACGGGTATCGCCTGGTGGCGGGGCGAGGCGCTGGAGTTCGCCCTGCTCGCCGCCATCAGTCTGGCGGTAGCCATTATTCCCGAAGGATTACCCGCGGTAATCAGTGTGACCCTGGCGCTGGGCGTGCAGCGTATGGCGCAACGGGGCGCCATCATCCGCCAGTTACCGGCAGTGGAAACCCTGGGCACGGTTACCGTCATTTGCACTGACAAAACGGGCACCCTGACAGAAAATCGTATGACCGTGCAGGATCTGGCCCTCGCCGATGACTCCCCCGCCCTGCTGCAACGTGCCCTGCGGGTCATGATTTTGTGTAACGACGCTCAACTGCGCAACGACAAGAGCGGTATAGGCGATCCTCTGGAGCAAGCTCTGCTCCGCTATGCGGGCACGCATGGTGCGGACGTCGATGTGTTGCGGATGGGATCTCCGCGGGTGGATGCCCGGCCTTTTAGCCACGAGCAGCCCTTCATGGCAACACGCCACAACGACGGCATCGCCATTAAAGGTGCCCCGGAATGGGTCCTGCAGCGTTGTCAGCGGATGGCAACCGCGAACGGGGTGGCGGAAGTCATTCCGGCCTATTGGCACAAAGTCATTGCGGATATGGCGACTGCCGGCATGCGTACCATTGCCCTGGCCAGCGCAGCGGATGGGCAGTGGGAGACTCTGGACGATGGTGGCTGGACCTGGTTGGGCGTTGTCGCGCTGCTGGATCCACCGCGTGCCGCCGTACCGGCCGCCATTGCTGCCTGCCGCAGTGCCGGTATCCGGGTGATCATGGTTACCGGCGATCATCCGCAGACGGCCGCCACTATCGCCCGTCAGGTCGGTATTCTGGAGGATGGTCCGGCGGCGGTGGTCGATCATGCCCAGTGGACCAGCGCGGGCACGGAGGAACGGCAGACTCTGGCCCGCGACGCAGTGGTTTTCGCCAGGGTGCAGCCCGCCGATAAGCTGGAACTGGTGCAGACTCTGCAGGCCAGCGGCGAGGTGGTCGCCATGACCGGTGATGGTGTCAACGATGCACCCGCCTTGCGCCGGGCGCAGATTGGCGTGGCGATGGGGCAATCGGGGAGCGACGTGGCCCGTGAGGCTGCGGCGATGGTGCTGAGTGATGACAACTTTGCCCATATCGCCACCGCCGTAGCGGAGGGGCGCCACATCTATGACAATATCCGGCGCACGACTTTCTTTATGCTGCCGGCCAATTTTGCGGAAGGGCTGGTGATTTTTTTCGCGGTGCTGTCGGGAATGACCCTGCCTGTTACGCCACTGCAAATACTTTGGGTAAACACGATTACCGCCAGTACGCTGACCCTGGCCTTTGCGTTCATGGGGGCGGATCACGGCGTGATGGAGCGCAAACCGCGTCCGGCCTGGGAGGCGCTCATTCCGCGAGCGTTATGGTGGCGCATCGCCGGGTTGAGTACCTTTCTGGTCGTAACCGTCTTTGCGGTGTTTTTTGGCGATGCGACACTGCACAGCGACAGCCATGCGCATACCCTGGCGGTGAATGCCCTGGTAGGCATGGAGGCCGGAATACTGCTGGCCATGTATGGGCGCCGGCGTCATGACTGGGGAGATGTCGTCCTGGTGACTGCGATGTCAGCTGCGCTGGTTGCCCAGGGACTTTTCTCCTGTCTGCCATTTTTTCAGCGGGTATTCGCGACAACGGCCATGGGGGGCGCGGATATGGGGATCATTGCCTTCTGTACGGCGTTGGCGTGGCTGGCTGGCAAGCTTGCGGTGCCGCCGCAGCCAACCTGAGGCGCACCGCCACGCTCGTGTTCATGCCAGGATAGAAACGTATCGTCATCGACTGAGAGGCGAAGTCCTGCGCGGGCAGAACACGGTAATTAACGTACTCGCCGTTCTACCGATGTGCTCCATGCGTTATTTTTTTCGGCGGACCGGCCAATAGCGTTGAGTACCGCCTGTAAAGCGGCCTCAGTGGTATCCTCGCCAAAGGCCACCGCAGACGTCGCACGGCCGTGATCCACACTGACCCGAACGCAGGCCATGGCGCGGGCGCTGGTACCACTACCGAGGGCATGCTGGTCGAACTGCTCCACCTCGGCACGCACGCCCCAACTCTGGATCAGGGCATCGACCAAGGCACCTACGGCGCCACTTCCCTTGCCCTGCAGAATATGCGGCCGTGGCTCCGGACCAACCACTACGGTCGCTGCGACCTGCTCCCCTTCCCGGCTGAGACGGTAGCGCCGCAGGTGCCAATCCTCCGAGGTATGGCAGTAATGGCTCTCGAACAGGTCGAAAATCTGGGCTGAGCTGACTTCACCCGTCTCCTGTTCGGAAGTCGCCTGTACTACGGCGCTGAAGTCCTGCGCCAACCAGCGCGGCAAGGAAATACCGTAGTCGCGCTCCAGCACATGGGCGACACCGCCTTTCCCGGACTGGCTGTTGATGCGCACCACCTCCTCGTACCTACGCCCCAAATCCGCAGGATCGATGGGCAGATAGGGCACCTCCCAGACAGCATCTTCCCGTCCCCGCCGATGGTGCATGCCCTTGCGAATGGCGTCCTGATGACTGCCGGAAAACGCCGTGTAGACCAGCCCGCCAAACCAGGGATGGCGCGGCGGCACAGCCATACCCGTACACGTGGTATAGATGTCTGCGATTTCCGTACCCATGGACATATCCAGTTGCGGATCAATGCCCTGAGAGTAAAGATTCATGGCCATGGTAAGGACATCCATGTTGCCGGTCCGCTCGCCGTTTCCGAAGAGGGTGCCCTCTACCCGGTCGGCGCCGGCCAATACCGCAAGTTCCGCCGCCGCCACCGCGCAGCCGCGGTCATTGTGGTTGTGCACACTGATTTTCACGTGCTCTCGTCCGCGCAAGTGGTCGCAGAACCATTCAATCTGATCCGCGAAGACGTTGGGCATGGACGATTCGACGGTGGCGGGCAGGTTGAGGATCACCGCCTGCCCCTGGTCGGGCCGCCAGACCGCGTTGACCGCCTCGCAGATCTCCACTGCGTAGTCCGGCTCGGTGGCACTGAAGCTCTCCGGCGAATATTGAAAGACCCATTCCGTCTCTGGATAGCGTACCGCTCCGGCCTTCACCCACTCCGCGCCACGTACGGCAATGGCTTTGATGCCCTCCCGATCCAGGCCAAACACCTGTTCGCGCTGGGCCGGGTTGGTGGAGTTGTAGACATGGACAATCGCCCGCCGCACCCCTTTCAAGGCCTCGTATGTGCGGTCAATCAGGGCTTCCCGCGCCTGGGTAAGCACCTGGATGGTCACTTGCTCGGGGATACGATCTTCTTCAATGATGCGCCGCACAAAGTCGAAATCAGGATGGGAGGCGGCGGGAAAACCTACCTCGATCTCCCGAAAACCCATACGTACGAGCAAATCGAACATCCGGAGCTTTTGCTCGACGCTCATGGGGGAGACCAGCGCCTGATTGCCATCGCGCAGATCGACACTGGTCCAAACGGGCGCGTGGTGCATACGGCGGTTAGGCCAGCGCCGGTCCGGTTTGTGAACGGGCGCGAAGGCGCGGTAACGGCGGCGGTTGAAGGTTCCCATGGTGTTCCATCTCCTGCGGCAAGTGACGATGGACGCAGTATAGGGAAGAAGTCGCCACAGGTGCTTGCGAATTGGGGCCGCAAAAGCGATTATGTCGCATGATTATTGCGCATTAACGCCCATTAGCGGAGTAATATTGTGCTATGAAGTCGAAAGCCCCTACCATCGAATTAGATCGCTACGACCGCCGCATTCTCGAGGAACTCCAGCGCGACGGCGGACTCAGCAATCAGCGTCTCGCTGAGCGTATCGCTTTGTCCCCCTCCCCTTGCCTGCGCCGGGTGCAGGCGTTGGAAGAAGCCGGGATCATCCGCAGGCGTGTGGCTCTGCTTGACCCGCAGCATCTGGGCCTGGCGCTGATGGTGCTGATGCACATCAGCATGGACCGCCATACCCCCGAGCGCCTTGAGCATTTTGAGGCGGAAATCAGTCGCTCGCCGGAAGTGCTGGAGTGCTACCTCATCACCGGCCATGACGCGGATTACCAGATCAAGGTCGCGGTGCGCGATATGGAGCATTTTCAGGATTTTCTGCTTCATCGCCTGACGCGCATCGAGGGGGTGACCGGTGTGCATTCCAGCTTTGTGCTGCGCAAGGTGGTGGATACGACGGAATTGCCGGTGTATTGATCACCGCAGCTGGGGCAATGGCCAGGACAGGCCCCATCCCCTTCCTTATCCGTCTTTTGCGGCCACCCAAACCCTGTCTGGACAAGGCCTGGCAAGATGCCATCGACAGCTTTGCAGCCACCGAAGCGGCCAAACCGGCGGGTGCCCTTCGATGCTGCCGCTGCATTCCTTTCTCTCATTAAAAGCTATATTGCAGCATCAAGCGATCATCGATAAAGGTACCACGATAGCCCCCATAGGGATTGCTGTGAACGAGGGCGAGGCGATTACGCAGGGATACGCCTTTCCAGAAGCCGCCCGGGCTGTAGGTCACATCCAGGTAATTGGCGTCCACATTGGGCAGATAGGGCGCGGTATCATAGATGCTGTACGAATATTTGATGCGCACCTGGCGGAGGGGATGCAGCAAGAAACCGAATTTCCAGGCGTGGCCCGAGGCGGACGCGTCCACCAGGCCGTAATCCATGATGCTGGTGTACAGAGGGTCGGCGCTGTATTGCTGGGTATAGGGTGAGATGAAGCCCCCGTTGTACAAGGTCTGGCCGTTGGCCAGGGTCACGGCGCGGGAGGGAATCTGGTCATATGCAGCGAATATCTGCCCCGTCACACCGTCGAAATCTCCCTGAATCCCCGCCATACCACCGTAGACCGTGGCATTCACCGGCCCCGCCAGTTGCGCGCCGTTAGCCCATTCCCGGGCATACTGAAAATCGGCGAAGGGCCGAAAATGCCCCATCAGGGTTGGAGTGGTGTAACCCAGAGTGCCGTAGAACATGTTCGTGAGACTGTAAAAGCGGTAGAACCAGGCGGACGCGTGGACGCCCATGAGGTGCCCTTTGAGACCAAAGGCCAGGGTGCCGATGCTATTGTCGGGTAGATAGCTGTAATGATCGTTGAAATTCAGCAGGGTCTGGCGTTGATAGTCGGCCTGAATGCGGTTTTTGAAGCGGAATTCACGGATACCGATGATCTGGAGATTTTTGATGGGGGTCACCCGTATCGCTACCGCCTGAAAGGTGCTGGGGATCATGAAGGCGTCCGAGGGGTTCATCCACGGGGTATCGAGAAGCAGATTCCCCACCCGCAACTGCACCCACGGGTCTTGATACTGTAGATAAGCCTGACCCAGAACGTTGAGGGAGGTGCGGTCACCCATAAGCAGAGGGTCCAGATGACTCTGCCCGCCGCCGGTGTCGTTGGCCCCCAGATCGTTGGCCGTGTAGAAAGCCACTGCCGCGCTAATCCCGTAGACGGGAGCCGTCTGCACCCGGAGCATGCCGCCCAGGGAATAGGCATACTTATCGGGCAGCGGCGAGCCGCCATAGAGCTGATTGAAATAATAGGATCGAATGTCGCCGCTCACTTGGCTCTGCATGAGCCAATCCTTGATGGTTTCAGCATGGGATAAAACGGGAACCGCCAGAGTAGCGGAAAGAATCGCGGCCAAAATCGGTTTTTTCATGACTATCTCCTTTTTCTGTGCCTCGTTGATAAAGAGGTCGACACCCTGAGCACTGTCGGTGGCCCGGCGGCGCGTTTTTTAGCTTCTCAAGCGGTCCATGAGCGTTTTCTTACTGGAGTCAGAAGGACTGCGCGGGTCGGTCTCCGACGAGCATTCCGGTTCCAGCATCCCCGTCTCTTCCGACAAACAAGGGGCGCGGAACAAGGAACCGGTCCACATGCCCACCAAACTACGCTGGGTCACCACCCCCCAGAAGGCAGCCAGCATTACCGTGAACACGGCGCCCAGCACCAGGAAAGGCAGATAATGGGTGTCTTTGAACAACAGATAGGTAGACGAATCGTAGACGCCCAGCGGGAACGTGAAGCCCCACCAACCCATGTTGTAGGGTAGCCCCTCACCGAGATAGCGCAGGGTAAAAAAGGCCGCCATGCACAGCCACCAGATACCGAAACCCCAGAGCAGCAGCGCTACCATGAGTCCGGCCATGTGGTCAAACTGGGCCATGGGTACCAAGGAGGTCCCCGTGAACACATGACCATCTGCGTCGCCCAGGGTGATCATGGCCATGGCGCCGGTGCCGATTGGTCCCAGTGGCAACCAGGAGGACACGGCCATGTCCCTGTGTGGCAGACGATGCAGGGTTAGACGCAGGAACAAGATGGTCAAAATTCCCAGAGACAGCAGTACCGAAACGGCCCAGAACACATAACTCACATAGATGACAGACACCCCCAGCCAGGGCGCCACGTGCTGGGCCACCAAGCCACCGCTGGCCGCAGCCACCTCCGGCGGCACGATGGGCAGCAGCCAAGCGGCGGTCATCCGTTCCAGGCTGTGAACTTGGCTGGTAAACATGAAAAATGGCACCAGAAGGACCGAGAGGATGGCCAGGACGGCATCCACCCACCACCAGCCATAGGCCCAGAGAGCAGAGTTGGCGGTCACCGGCCATATCAGGATCATGCCGTTGACGATGGTAGCAAAGCCCATGGGGATGCAACCGATGAACAAAGACTGTATCGGATGGTCGAATAAACGGCGAAAGCTGTCAGGGAAAACCAGCGCCCGGCCCAGGAAGAGAGCCGAAAACAGCACGAAAAAGAAAACGTTGACGCACCATAGGGCCTGTGCCGCCGGGTGGAGTAGGCCATGGGCCATAGGAAAATCTTCCAGCATCAGCGCCAGGATGCCCGTTCCCATGGTGGCGGCAAACCAGTTGGGCGTGAAATGGCGGATGATTTCACCCGGATCGTTGTTGGGCACATCAGAAAACAAATTCATGAGAATATTCATCCAGACTAAAATCTTCAGTTGCAGTTTGTAGTTGGATCAAATTGGCGTCCAATGCTATTTCCTAACTAAAGAAATAAGCACAGATAATTTCTTGAAAGGATGTAAAACGGATGACTTCCGAAAAACCAGACCCGGTCCTGCTGTTGATCTGGGCGCAAGCGGCCCGCTCAGGAAATCTGCACGCCGCCGCAGATCTGCTTTTCATGACCCAACCGGCCGTGTCTCATCGCCTCAAACAGTTGCAGGAATGGGTAGGGGAACCATTGTATCGACGCAATCGTCGCGGTATCGAGCCGAGCGAGACCGGGCTATGGCTCTTGCGGATCGCAGAGCAGATCGAAGCGGCTTTGGCAGAAGCTCGGGCGTTGCGAGGGGATACACAGGAGTTGCTGCGGGGATCTCTTGCCCTGGTGGCTAGCCACAGCAATGCCGAGACCCTCCTGCCACGGGCCATCACCGATTTTCGTGCCCGCTATCCTGGGGTTGCCTTGCGCCTAGTCACCACCAACAGTCGTCGGGCCATATCCATGCGTGACCAAGCGGATCTGGTTTTTGTGGAAGACGACGCAGCATTATCCGGCGCCACCGATTGGACGCAGGAAACGCTAGTGGAAACGGAGATCGTGGCGCTGGTCCCCGATCGACACCCATGGCTAGGACGGTCCGAACCTCTTTCCCTTTCATCCCTTGCCGAGGAAACCCTGGTTTGGCGGGAGGAAGGTTCGGGCGTTCGTAATCATGTGATGCAAGCTTTTCAGAAGCAGGGGATTTATCCTGAAATCCGGTATGAATTGAGCGGTCTTGCTGCCGTCCGCGATGCGGTGCGCTGCGGGCTGGGGGTCGGTTTTGTCTCCGCACTCAACGGCGCCGGCCAACGGCCTGGCATTGCGGCGCTGACTACTACGCCCGTTATCCGCCACAAACTTTCGGTACTGCACCGGCGTGCGCCAAGTCATAGCGCCAAGGCGTTCCTGGCGCTACTACAGCATATGGTGACGAGAGAAAAAGCCGGGTAAACAGAGCGTTCGGCAGATACTCTACCATCCTGTTTTTACCTACTCCTACACCATCGGCCTGCCGTCGCTGTCATCTCTACGCCGTTGCTTGGCCCCATGCCTTTACCAGACTGATGGTCGTCTTTATGGCCACCCAAAACCCTGCCTGGATAAGGCACGGCAAGATGCCACCGGCGGCGTAGTCGTCACCCCCTATGCACTCACCCCAAAATCGGCGGTTTTCCCTCTCGCCGCCGCAATGCCACTATATCCTCTATGGTGATGACCGGCAGATCGTGCCGGGCTGCGAAACGGACGATATCGTCCCCTTTGGCCATGCTACCGTCCGGATTCATCAACTCGCAGAGCACCGCTGCAGGTTCCAGGCCCGCCAATCGCGCCAGATCAACGGAACCTTCCGTATGCCCGCGCCTGCCTAATACCCCCTCCGGATGCGCGCACAACGGAAAGATATGGCCGGGACGGGCGATATCGCCGGGCCTGGCGCCAGACGTGATAGCCGCCCGAATGGTAGTCACACGATCCGCTGCCGATACCCCGGTGGTCACCCCTTCCCGAGCCTCTATGGAAACGGTGAAAGCAGTACCGAAGCGGCTTTCGTTCTGTTGCACCATGGGCGGCAAATCCAAGCGGGCCACATGCTCCGGGGTAAGGCACAAGCACACGATTCCGCTGCACTCACGGATCAACATCGCCATGGTCGCCACGGTCAGACGTTCGGCAGCGACAATAAGGTCACCTTCGTTTTCCCGATCGGAATCATCCAGGAGAATAACCGGGCGGCCGGCACGCATGGCCTCGAGTGCCCGCTGCCATTCCGGGCTGGCTACAGCAACATCACTCTTCAACAACATGGTAGTTTGAACAGACATGAAACGCTCCTCGCAGGTAGAAAAGGCGAAAAACATTTCAGGGCAAACGCGGACACACGGCGCTATGTCGCGTGAAAACGCAACAAGCGTGCCGTGCATCAACATCTTCTTCCATCCGGACTGTGACCGTCGGCCCTGGAATTACACCAGATCTGCTGACCTCGCGTGAACGCGAGCGCTCGCGGGCTTGCCTGACAACAAACAGGCTTACCGCCGGTGGGGAGTTTCGCCCCGCCCTGAAGATGAGCCCAGAATCTAACACGACAAGGGCCCGATGGCCAATGGCCGATCACGCTACCTGAAAACGATCCTCCATCTGAATGTTTGGAACTATCAGGAAAACCACGGTAATCTTCATCCGGCATCGGGAAAATGCGTCAAGCCAGCGTGTAGACAAGTCCCAGGTCATTGGCTATCTCACGGCGAGTGCACTGGTCGTCACCATTGGCGACGCGAAGAACTTTTCAAGGCTAGGGGAAACTTCGCTGCTAGGTAATCATGACAGCAGCCCGAGCATCGCCGCCTGCAATACGGCAGCGGTCTTGTTGACGGCATTCAGCTTGGCCATGGCCTTGCTGATGTGAAAATTGACCGTGCGCTCCGTGATGTTGAGGATACCGGCAATTTCGCCCGAGGTCTTGCCCTCACCGGTCCAGCGCAGCGCTTCCACCTCCCGGCGGGATAACTGTACGGCGATCTCCGGTTGGAGCTTGAGCGCGACAACGCGGATCATGCTGAGATGGACGGCTTGGACCAACCACAGGATATGGCAGGCCTTTGCTTGCCATTCTGCCGTGGTGACGCTTTCTCCAGCGCGCGCCAGGGTCAACATGCCACCCATCCCGCCGGCGTCGCGGCAAGTGTAAGCCAACCCGGCCTGCAGCCCAAATGAGCGGGCCTCTTCCCACAGTTCGCGTGCAGGCGCAAACAGGTCATCGGACCAGACAACGGGGGACGGCGAACGCATGGCGTGCCGTACCGTGGGATCGATGGCTTGGTACTCCTGCGCCTGATATCTGGCCTGCCAGACCGCAGGGTAGTTGCTGAACATGGCGGTTTTGGGACGCGCAAGCGGAAGCGGCATGCGTAAGCCATAGGCGCAGTAATCGAATTCCAGCTTGCGCGCCATTTCGGACGCCATCGCCAGCACCTGCCGTTCGCATTCGATGGACTGGAATGTCTGCAGGAGGTCTTCCTTCCAAGGATCCAAATGTCCCTCCTTCCCGGGCGGGGCGAGATCGTGGGGAGAAAGCATCGCCAACCAAGTCTCGCCGTGGATATCGCTTCATCGACCTGTCAGGGTTGACACTACCGCATCACGGGGTGATTCGGTAGTCTGTTCTGATCCGAATTTTCCGAGCAGGTGATCTCATGACAGTGCAAAACGGAATCGCGGTAAAAGCGCAAGGATATGGATTCATGAGGTTGTCTCCCGATGGTTATGTGCGCCTGACGCTAGAACAGTTTCAGTGGATTCCTCTGGTGCATCTTTTGTCCGGCCTGGACCACGATGAATACCCCCCTCTTCACGAAGGGGCCAGTCAGACCCACATTTCCGGTTATACCGAATGGATCAGCGAGACGGCGCCCGTCATCACCCTGGGGTGGGACTGGCGGATGGAAGGGGCGTCAGGACGGACCCATTATCTCCGGACGGGATTTCCACGAAGCAACATCATGCTGGTGGATGACCAGCGACGAGATCTGGGTCCCACCAACACGACCAAACTGCTGGAAGTGGCCATTGACAAGACGGCCTGGCCGGCCGTGATTCAGCGCCATATCATGGATAGATATGTTTGACAAGCTGTCAACCTTGACAGCTTGTCAGAAACAGCGGAGCTGGTAGATTCGCCTCCATAGACAAACTCTATGAGGGTGACGAGATGCAGGTTATAACCGGGCCAGCTGAAGTTTTACCGAATAATCTGTATGCGAAGGTGGCCAGCTACCGCCATCGAGTCTTTGTCGAGCAGCTTGGGTGGGCGTTGCATACGGAGAACGGAATGGAGTCGGATCAGTTCGACCGGCCGGACACCGTGTACGTAGTGACGCAAGATGACAACGGCCATATATCCGGTTGTGCCCGCCTCCTCCCCACCACGCGCCCCTATCTGTTGGGCGAAGTCTTTCCCCATTTGCTCAACGGACTGGTACCGCCATGTTCTCCCGATGTTTGGGAGCTGTCGCGCTTTGCGGCCGTGGACTTGAACGACCGCGCCAGGACGCCAGGGCAGTTTTCCTCTACGGTTGCGCGAAAGCTGCTGGAGGAATCCATCGCCTGTGCAATTTCACACGGGGCTAAGCGGCTGATTACGGTGTCGCCGATTGGTGTAGAGCGGTTGTTGTCTCGATCCGAATTTCACGCACATCGCGCGGGACCGCCGATGATCATCGATGGGCATCCGATATTTGCGTGCTGGATAGATCTGGACTAAGCGAAACTTTCGAATTCTGAAGAGACCCATAACAGCCAATGTTTTCTGGCTCTAAAAAAGCGTAACGTACAGTTTCTCCGCTTTCTAAAGGGACCTTAAGATCTGGGTAACCTGCCCAGTGACGCTGTTTAAGTCAGGACAGCAAAGCCCATTTGAAGGGCTGCGCGCAGTAAACCACGTTATAAATTTATCATAACGATAGGTTTATAATATTTAAATATGTTAGTTATACCTTATCTACTTATGGAGAAAACGTCATGGATGCGGACATGGATATTGAGATTGAGATGGTTGCATTGGTACATAAACTGGAAGAAGCCGGATATTGCTTTGCTGAAGTTTCGGATGAAGACATCCGCAGCGCTTTTCTAAACAAGCAGGACCTGAGGGATCTGGCGGTTATCCGTTTTGCCCGAACAACTGCTAATTGACAACCCTCTTGTCCAACGCATTGCCTCACTGTTTTTATTACCCAGAGGAGAGTCGTTGCCTCAAGAAAAATATTACCCAGAATATCTGGTGGATACTTGCTAGGGCAATTGCAATGGCTACCCTGTAATTGCTCACTGATCAGAGGCATTGTGCCCGGCGATCCTCGGCCTTTGTGCGCGTAGTTCTCCACCCAATCCATAAGCTGTTGACCGATACCGACACCCCGATACTGCGGGTCGACGATCACGTTGTCGACATCCAGATAGCGTCCACACCAAAAACGCGTGCCCAGCCAAATGCCCGCCACACCGATACAGCAATCATCCGCTCACGTTCGGCGCGCAATGTTTCGGTGTGGCGCCGGACAACCTTCACGATATCCTTGGGAGCATCCTCCGGCCTACCGGCCTGGAAAGGCGGCTCCGGCGCATATTCCAGGGCAAGCTGATTCTTCCGCTGCGGCCCTTCTCCGGGTGCGAGGTACAAGGGAATATGATTCGCCTCCAGACCATTACCGCTCATACTGACCAGTGTCGCGAGGGGATAACGCTGAATCAGCGCCCGCAGAATTTCCGGGCTGGTTTCTGCAAATGACTCAGGACAATACATGGTCGGCCTCCGCGCTATGTATGTTCATTCCCGTGTTCCATCAGGAAGTGCGGTGACGGCTGGGTATTGAATTTTGCGAGTTTCATAGATTTCCTGTCATTTCTGCGTGGATTCGCGCAACACACGGATATCTCCCATATCCACCAGATTCCATTCCTCACTCCCCATTCGCCTCCGCGCGCTTCTTCAAGGCCTGGTTCATCGCATGAAAACCCGCTAATGGATTCCATTGCGGATAGGCGGGAAAATCCATGAGGATGGACCACACACGCTCCGGTGATGTCGCAATATCAATCTGTGTCACGATCTGATGCATGGTCATCCTTCGTCGTTGTGAAATGATCCATTACGTTCACCGCGATGCGCCATAGAGTGCAAAATTACAATTCATTTGTTCTGCGTACGATAATTACGTGGAATCACTCTGTAATTGACTTCCCATAGGGACGTATATACATACTCCATCTGCTTTCAGACGATGAGCAGGATCTGGTAGACTGCCGGAAATCGCCACCCAACGTTCCATTGGCGTCCGATCAAGTCCTGTTGCCCATAGACGCAGCACTTGAAAACCAAGCGCTCTTAATGCGTCACCGCTTTCATTGCTAATTAACAATCGCTGATCATTTGTGACATCTGGGAACCGTTCGACCCCTCCATAAATATTCCTGTGCCAGTTTGTAATCATGGGTTGCCATTTCGCAAAATTTCCGCCACCATTTTGGTGATAATCAGCGCTTTCAAGAACCCCCTCATTGGCAATAGTGTGAATAGCGAGATAAGTTGGCGTAGAAGGTATTCCACCGGACAATTTAAATCGTTGGGATGTGAGAAACCCACTAACAGAAATTAATGCAGGCAATTTTTCATCGCTGTAAAAGGCATTCCATTCATTCTCTGCGGCCGGGTCGGTAAAGCTGCATTCAACTGTGTAAATCATACGCACCTCGTTTAGCCGCGTTTTCCACCACAAATTCATTTCCCGTCAGAAAAACCGATTACTTCAGCGTGGGGGCTCCCGGCGACACCGCTATTTACAAGCGATTCCGTGCCTAATGGCCACTGGATATTCCAGATATCCCAGTGCTGCACGGCATACCCGATCAACGAGTACGCGCTGGTCCGATTCACCAGCAATACCTGCGGCGTCAATCATGCCCTTTGCAAGAGCGACCAAATCATGCGCCCCCTCCATAGCCTTTGAAACACCATGTCGTTCCAGTAACGCCGCCGTATACTGCACAAGCTCATTCGTCAGTTTGGCTGTTGCAGGTCCCAGGGGCAGTGTGGCTTCCCCATACTCCAGCGCCCGAGCCAACGCTGGCCGGAGCAACTGGTGAGCTACTGCGATCCGGATGAGTGAACATACGTCGTCTTTTAGCGAGTCGCCGGGGGCATGCGCTATGCGGCCAATACCCGCCAGCAATATAAGGCGTTCCCGCCGAATCAGCTCGGCCAGAATCGCTGCCTTGCCTGGAAAGTATTGATAGAGCGATCCGATGCTAACACCCGCGAGTTCTGCGACCGCATTGGTGGTCAGCACATCCAGCCCCTTGCGCTCCAAAATACGAGCCGCCGCCTCCAGGATGGCATCCACCGTGGCGGCAGAGCGTTGTTGATGAGGGCGCTTGCGGGGTTCGAGTAGCATAGTTCAAACACGAGTAGAAAGTGTGAGTATCTGCTCGCAAAATATTTCCTGTCAATTCAACCTGGAGATTTCCCATGACGACGCAAACCTACACCCTATTTATGCTGCTCAAAACCACCCGCCGATGGTTAGACCTGGAACCAAAAGACCGCTTTGCATTTATCAAAGAGAACGTTAACCCCATCCTCGAAGCCCATCCGACCGTCAGCATGCGTTTTTTCGACACGGAATCCTACACCGCGCCCATCAGCGATATCGTGGTGTGGAAAACCTCTGATCTTGTTGCCTATCACGGCGTCATAAAGGGATTGCGCGATACCATTTTCTGGGACCACTATTTTGAGGTGCTGGAGATCATTCCAGCAGTGGAAGATGGCTATGCCGCCTATTATGCGATGAATCCGCTGACTGGCAGTGCGCAAGCGGGGTAGGCAACTACCGTGGCGCTGATGTGGCGACTCGAACCAGCCATTTTCGAAGTGCCGATTCCTGTTCTCGGGAAAGCCCATCAGCCAGATGGCGCTCAATACCCTGCATCCGCTCACGGCAGGCCGCCAATAACGACTTGCCCGTCTCGCTGAGATCAATCCGCTGGATACGGCCATGGTAATGATGCGGCTGGCGCACGATGGCCCCGGCCCGCTCCAGGTTGGCGACAATGGTGCTGACCGTTTGCGGGGTGAGGAGAGCCAGCCGCGCCAGATCGGCATTGGAAATGCCGGGATAGGCGGCCAGCATGGTGAGTACGGAAAATTGTGGAGGCGTTACTCGCAGGTCGGCGAGCGCCCGTTCCACCCGGTGCCGGTACGCGCCCGCAGCCTGCCGCAGCAAGTAGCCCAGATAACCATTTTCCCCGCGTTTACCCTCTCCCACTTGAGGGATGAGGGGTTTTGGCGCTGCGTCGTCCATATTGTAAGCACCCTGATATGTTGTTAGAGTCCTTATACTACCTGAGTCACTTCATAAGGAACAAGCCATGTCCACAGAGCATGCCCGTATTGCCTACCTCTCCTTCACCAAGACCGCGCCCGAGGTGTACGCAGCACTCCTGGCGATGGGGAAAGCGGTCGATGATTCCGGCCTCGAAAAAACCCTGACGGAACTGATCAAGGTGCGGGTATCGCAAATCAACAGCTGTGCGTTCTGTATCCAGTACCACCTGAACGTCGCCCGTCAAATCGGTGTGGAACCGGTCAAGCTGGATCTGGTCGCGGGCTGGAGGGATGCCGGTATTTTTTCTGCACGGGAGCAGGCCGCTTTGGCATGGGCGGAATGTCTGACGGTGCTCGCGACCCAGGGGGCGCCCGACGCTATCTATGCGACACTGCAGTCTCTGTTCACGGAAACAGAAGTAATATTCCTGACGGTGGCCATCGGTGCCATCAACCACTGGAATCGACTGGGTGTTGGTCTGCGATTTTCGCCGCCGCCACCATGCACAGGGGATCACGTATGATTCCAGTCGAGAGCGGCCCGGAGAACAGCGGGGACGTCTCCGCAGCGGTCGAGTTCCATTATATCGATCAGGAAGACGATGTCCTGGTCTGCTATCCCCTGATCCGGCAACTGCGGCCGCACCTGGATTCTGAACAGGAGTTTTTGCAGCGCTGGCAACAATTGAGTGTCCAGGGTTACCGCCTGCTAGCCCTGTGGCACGGGATACAGCCCGTGGGTCTCGCCGGATTCCGCGTGCAAGACAACTTGATACATGGCCGGTTTGTCTATGTGGATGATCTTGTCATTGATGAGTCCTGCCGCAGTCGGGGGTACGGGAAGATTCTCATCGAGCAACTAAAAGTAGAGGCCGAGCTTCTGGGCTGTTCCCGACTGCTGTTGGACGCAGCGATGAGTAATCCGCTCGGACACCGTTTTTATTACCGCCAAGGGTTGTTGGCTACGGCTTTACGCTTCAGTATGACGCTGCCGGATGAATCATCATGATTCATCCGGCAGAGATACACTGCCGGTTAGCTCTGGGTTAGCCAGAAAAAAGAAGGCACCTAGCAAGTTTCGCTAAGTGCCTGTTTTTACTGGTGCGCTCGGACGGAGTCGAACCGCCGACCTACTGGTTCGTAGCCAGTTGCTCTATCCAGCTGAGCTACGAGCGCGTGGAGGGCGTAATATACTCATAGAAGAGAGTTTGGTCAATCCTTCGCCACATCCGCTCCATCCCATTTCAAGCGCCGCCAGCGCCGCTTCCCGGTGTGCCTTTATCCTTCGCCATTTCCGCTTTGAGACGGGCGAGGTCGTCATCCACACCACTCGTAGCGCGCACCTCATCCAGCTCTTTTTCGGTCTGGCTGCGGCTGTCCAAGGGGTCACTCAACGCACCGGACGCCATCAGGCCATCCATGGCCACTGCCTTGGCCTCCATTTGCCGGGTGCGATCCTGGGCGCGGCGCATGGCATCGCCGGCGTCATTCATGCCTTTGCCAATGCCCGTGAGTGACTCGCTGACCTTGACTTCTGCCTGCGCCGCGGCCATCTCGCTCTTGGTCACTTCCTTTTGGGTTCTGAACTGCTCTATGTGGTCCTGCAGCTTGCTCTCGTAGTCCGTCAGCTTCTGCGCCTGGGCCGCGACGGTATCATGGGCTTCCTTGAGAGAGGCGATCTTTTGCAACTCCGATTGCTTCTGGGCCAGCTCCGCACGCGCCAGGTCTTCGCGGTTGGCGCTCAGTGCCATTCGGGCGTCGGCGTCGGCTTTATCCGCCGCCTTTTGGGCCTGAGCCATCTGGTTTTCCAGAGAAACCTGTTCCGTCACCACATCGGCAAGATGCCTTTTGGTATCCTGCAAATTGGCAATCATTTTCTCATAGGACAAATCCAGGGTTTCTGCCGGGTCCTCCGCATTATTAAGAAAATGGTTTACCTTGCTTTCCAGTATTTCTGCGGCATGTTTGAATATCGACATCAGTTCACTCCTTGGGACGGCATCGTGCCGTTCGTTGCATCAATCATTCACCGGAATCACCAGTTGCGGACTCAGGGCATCAACCAGCGCATCGGCATTTTCCATGGCCTTCACCGCTGTGCCCACCGCAAAAAACTCGATGATATGCGGCTTCCAGTTATGACTGCCTTCATGCAGTTGTACGCCGGTAATACCGTCCGCCTGCGCCTCCTGGGCCTCATGCTGCATCCGTTCCATCGCCAATTCACGGGCGTCATACATGGCCTGGGTAAATTGCTCCATTTCCGTATTGCGTCCGACATTGCCCAGGGATTTCAACATCCCCTGATGGGCGACATGGTACACACAGGAACCCATCACCATTTCCATCGGCCGGTAACCCGCCTGCAGCAGCATCCAGAAGTCCTGCCCGCTGAGATCGCTGGTAAAGGGTTTGCCCCCCACCCCCTTGAAACCGGAGGCGCCGCTGCGATGCGCGATAGCCGTACCAATCGCCATGAATTCGAGAATTTCCTGATCCCATTCCATGCGTTTGACTTCCAGGCGCACACCGACGATACCATCCGCCTGGAGCAGGATGGCTTCCTGTTCCATGCGGCTCATGGCCAGTTCACGCGCCTGATACATCGCCTGAGAAAGAACGTCCATCTCCATGTTCTGGTTCCAGTTTCCATACTGGATACCCATGTGGTAAATACACGAGCCTACTACCAGCCCCAATGGCTCAAAATTGGCCTTGCGGACCATGACGAACTCATTGACGGAGAGATCAGAGGTAAAAATGCCCTCATGGCTGCCCTGCGAGCGTAAACCCTTCAGACGTTCGACGGCATGAGGAGCCAGTTGTTCGGCGGTATCGGTCATATGAGATCCTTTCGTGCAGTGGCAGCACTTTTCAATGGGTGATCAACAAGAGAAATCATGGGAATCAATTCGTGCTGGGGGGCGTTTTGCGGCAGATAGCTGATGGCCGTGCCGATACTGATGTGACGGCAGAGAAAGCGTTCCGGATTGTCCTGATCTCCGGCCACATGAAACATCTGGGTATAACTGGTGTGGGCCAGTACCGCAGCCGCCATCCGCCGCCCGTCTTCACGTAAATCGTAGAGGGCGCGACGCCGGACATTTTCCTGGAATGCCGACAGGTCAGTGATTTCCATATTCCAGTAACGTGCGGCGAAAGGGGCGGACTGGGCAGCCTGCGCAGCAACGGTCCCCATCCACGGGCTGTACCAGTCAAAATTGGCACCAATGGCAATGCCCACGGGCACCACTCCGTCTTCCAGCAATCGTACGAACTCCAGTGCCGAAACCGTGGCTACGACGGGCTCCGCGGACGGCGGCAAGCCGCGAATGCGGATGGCCGTACCGGTAACACCATAGTCCATGTCTTCGTGTTCGCCGCGGTGTACCTGCATCCGCACGTCGACGACTGCATTGGCACCCAGCGCCAAGGCCTCCAGGCGCATGCGCTCCACTGCCGTGTGCCAGCCGTCATAGTGTCCCTGGGTCCAGGAATAACCGAAATGGTACCAGCAGTTGCCGGTCACCATGCCGATGGGCTGCACGCCGTGACTGCGCTGCAGCAGCAGTTCGGACGCCTTCGCCGTACTGATCCAGGGCAATCGCCCCTGGCTGGTCTGGAACATACGGCTTTGAACGAAGGGAGGAAGGCGGCGCTGGCGCAGCGCCTGCTCCCATTCGGAGTAGCGCTGCATTTCTTCAGGGGTTTGTGAGCGGATGCCTTTGCTGGCATTCTGACCGATATTTTCTGCGGCGTGCCGGGCATCGAGAGCAACCTCTTCGATACCCTGTTTGATTTTGTCCCAAATGGACATAGGCCCTCCTTGAGATTACCCCATGAGAAAGTCGTGCAGGGTATCACTCGCACCCCGCATTGCGCCGGAAAGATCCGCCAGATCGGCGACCAGACTTTCCAGCCAGACGGACAGCGGCAGGTCCTCATGCTTGAGGACGACCCCGCGCACCGTTTTTGCGCGCACCGTGCTGACGTGCACGCCGTTCTGCTTCAGGAAATAATCGTTGTTGTCCGTATGAATCGTGATGGCTTCGATGTGGCTGGTTTTGGCAAAAAGTCCGTCCCTCTTGCGCTCCACTTCGACAAACCCCGGCATATCGCCTTCAAGACGCGACGCCAACCCCTCCACAAAAGCCTTCATATCGGTTTGTGCCCGCCTGATCCAGGCGGTATTTTGGTCGAAATCCGTGCTCATACAGGGCCTCCCACCCTCAATCACCGAGAACATACGGGCATACGACGACTCGCTAGCGGATGAAAATCCTTTCCACCGCCCATGTTGAGACCCCGCTTGCCAACTATAGTTCGCCACTCCGGCTCACGCGCGAATTTTTAACACTCCGGCGCCTTGGCCGTGGCCCTCATCATGCAAGCGTTGCAAGAGCGCGAACCGACGATAAACCGAACAGGATTCCAGAAGCTCCTGGTGGCTCCCCACCGCGATCAGTCTACCCTTATCCAGCACCGCAATGCGCGATGCGTGGATGATCGTCGCCAGCCGGTGGGCGGCAACGAGGGTGGTACGTTCTGCGATGAGATTATCCAGCGCTTCCTGAATGATGCGCTCGTTTTCCGCATCCAGGGCACTCGTTGCCTCATCCAGGATCAGTACGCGCGGATTGCGCAGTATGGCCCGGGCAATGGCGATACGCTGGCGTTGCCCGCCCGAAAGCGTAACGCCCTTCTCTCCTACATGGGTCTGCAGCCGATGCTCCAAGCGATCGGAAAATTCATCCACCCGTGCGGCACGCACCGCCTCGTGAAGTTCAGCCTCGCTGGCGCCGGGGCGGGCCATCATGATGTTTTCCGCAATGCTCGTGGAAAAAATCACTGGATGCTGGGGCACCACCGCCAACTGTTGACGCAGGGAGCGGAGCGGCAAGATGTTGATATCGACGCCATCCAGAAAAATGCGGCCCTGATCCGGCTGGTAGTGGCGCAGCAGCAAAGAAAATATCGTGCTCTTTCCCGCTCCGGAAGCCCCCACAAAAGCCACCGTTTCGCCTGCGGCGATATCTATGGAGATATTCTCAATCGCATGAGAATCGCTGCGTGAGGGGTAACTGAATGAGACGTTAGCCAGATGCAGGGCGGCGGCCCGTATTGCTCGCTGCGCCGGCAATCCGCCGTTTACGTAGGTCGGCTCTGAATCCTGTGCGGAGGAGATGGCACCTACTTCCGGCGTTTCGTCCAGCAGGGCCAACAGCCGCTCCGTCGCGCCGGCCAAACGTGCCATACTGCCCCACAATTCGCCGAGGGAGGCCAGGGAAGTCGCCGCCATCAGCGCATAGAGCAGAAAAGCCACAAGCACGCCAATCCCCGCCTGATGGCGCAATACGGCCAACCCACCCCAGTAGAGCATGACGCTGAGTGCCAGAAATACCAGTCCGCCCGTCAGAAAGGTGGACCACGACTGCACTACCACCCGGGACCAGACCTGCCCAAGCAACAAACGGATATCACGCCGGTAGCGCTCTTCCGTCTGCGGCTCCAGAGTCAGCGCCTGAATCACCCGAATACCGTTGATCGACTCTTCGGTGTGCGCGCTCAGATCGGCCAGATAGTCCTGCTCTTTGCGGCTATAGCGGCGCTGCAGGCGACCGGATTTCAGATTGATGAGCACCAGCAGGGGCAAGGCGACCAGACCGGGGATCATCAATTGCGGCAGAGTGGCGGCCATCAGTGCCAACGCCCCGATCAGGGTAACACTGCTTTGCAAGCTGCGCCCCAGCACCCCGGTCAATCCAAAACGCAGGATGGTCACATCGCTGCTGAGCCGGGAAATGACCTCTCCGGAACGAAAAACCTCATAAAAAACCGCGGGCAGATGCAAGGCATGGCGGAACACCGCAGTACGGAGGTCCGCCACCACGCCTTGTCCGATCCAGGTCGCCAGGGCATCGCGCAGGGCCCGCATGGTGACGGTGAAGAGTCCCAGTCCCAGTAGGGCGGCACTGATCCAGACCAGCGCCGAATAGCTGTGAAACCCCTGATCAAGTATCCAGCGCGCGCCCTGCGGCAGTACCAGCGCACTGGCGGCGCTGAGCAACAGGGCCAGCGCATAGAACAGCAGATACACGCCACGGGTCAGCAAAAAGGGCTTGAGCTTCCATAACACCCAGACATTTCTGTTGACCGGACGTTGCCACGGATTTTGCGCCACAGTTCACCTGACATTGCCCAGACCATGCTTCAGCATACTCCATTTACCCGACCGGCGCTCACGGTGAGGCCACCCAGGGCTGTAAACGTTTCAGCCGCAAACTGTTGCTGAGGACGAAAACCGAAGACAGGCCCATAGCCACGCCGGCGAGCATCGGATTGAGCTGAATCCCCAGAGGGATAGCCACGCCGGCCGCCACCGGTATCAGCAGTATGTTGTAAAAAAAGGCCCAGAACAGATTCCCGCGAATGGTCCGCATGCTTTGACGTGCCGCCTGAATGGCAGTAATCACTCCGCCCAGATCGCCATGGGTGAGGGTGATATCCGCCGCTTCCATCGCGATATCCGTGCCCGAGGCCAGAGCCATACCTACATCCGCCTGCGCCAGCGCCGGTGAATCGTTGATGCCCTCGCCGACAAAAACCACCTTGCGGCCCTCTGCCTGCAGTCGACGTACGATCTCCGCCTTATCCTGCGGCAATACCTGCGCATAAATGTCGTCAATTCCCAATCGGCCGGCGATCACCCTGGCTGCGGCCTCCGCATCGCCCGTCACCATCGCCACCCGCAAGCCCAGTGTCCGGAGCGCCCGTACCACTTGAGCGGACTCCGGCCGAGCCACATCACTGATCTCCAGCAGCCCCAGTAGGCGGCCGTCCCTTGCCACCCAGACGATGGTCTGGCCGGTCTGCTGTAAATCGCCAGTGGAGAACCCCGCCATAACGACCCCCTGCTCATCCATCCACGCCAGCGTGCCGGCCAGCACCGTCACCCCGTCGACCCTGCCCTGCACACCCTTCCCTGGAACTGCCGTAAAATCACCCACTGCCGGGATATCCAGATGACGCTCCCCGGCGGCCGCCAGCACCGCTTGGGCCAAGGGATGTTCGGAGGCGCTCTCCACGGCGGCGGCCATCTGCAACAAATACGCTGGGTCCGCGGCATCGATCCGGGTCACCGCAGGACGCCCGTAAGTCAGGGTCCCGGTCTTGTCCAGACAAACCGTATCCACCGTCGCCAGAGACTCCAGTGCTGCCCCCTTGCGAAACAGCACGCCCAGCTCCGCGGCACGCCCCGTACCGACCATCACTGCTGCCGGAGTAGCCAGCCCCATCGCACAGGGACAGGCCACCACCAGCACCGCGACTGCCGAGAGCATGGCAAGGGTGATCGCAGGCGGTGGCCCGAACAACAGCCAGAAGAAGAAACTCAGCAAGGCGATCAGGATCACCAGTGGTGTGAAAATCCGCACCACCCGGTCTGCCAGACCCTGGATCGGCAGCTTGCCCGTTTGTGCCTGCTCCACCAGCCGGATGATCTGCGCCAGCACCGTACCCTGGCCCACCGAGGTCGCCCTGATCAGCAGGCGCCCTTCGCGGTTCACCGTGCCGCCCACCACCGGATCACCCTGTTTTTTGCGCTCCGGCAGTGGCTCACCGGTGAGCATGGCCGTATCCACATGGGAGTCGCCATCCACGACCACGCCATCCACGGGCAGACGTTCCCCTGGCCTGACCACCACCTGATCGCCCGGCACGACGGCGCCGATCGCGACCTGCAGCTCGGCACCGTCGCGCAGTACATGAGCTTCCTTCGCCTGCAGACCCAGCAACTGTTTGATCGCTGCGGAAGTCCTCCCCTTCGCCAGTTCTTCCAGATATTTACCGAAGAGCACTGCGGCAATCACTACCGCCGCAGAGTCGAAATAGATATGCCGGGCGCTGGCGGGAAACCAGGCCGGCGCGACAAGGACCAGCATGCTATACAGCCAGGCCGTACCGGTCCCCGTCGCCACCAGGGAATTCATGTCCGGGGACAGGTGGCGGTAGGCGAGGAATCCAGGGCGGAAAAATCGTCGGCCGGGGCCAGCCAGCACGATCGTCGCCAATACCGCCTGCACCCAGGCCCAGAACTGCGGGAAAGGCTCCAGGCCACTCAGCAGCCGATCCACTGCTGGAACCAGAGCCATGCCCATGGAGAGCAGTAGAATGGGGATCGCCAAGACCACCGCGAGGATCACGTCCCGGCGCATGGTGCGGATGGCCTGCGCTTTGCGGTCAGCGACGGCCACATCCCCCTGCACCGGGCGCGCCCCATATCCAGCCGCGGTCACTGCGGCGACCAGGGTGTTTTGGTCCACGGTATCCGGCAGATAACGCAGCGCCGCCCGCTCCGTGGCAAGATTGACCGTCGCCTCCAGCACCCCCGGCAGACGGCGCAGACTGCGCTCCACCCGCCCCACGCAGGACGCACAGGTCATCCCCTCGATCACCAGCTCCGTCTCTGCGATCACCGGCGTGTAACCGCTTTCTGCGATGGCGGTGATCAGCGCATCGGGGCTGATTTGCGCCGGATCGTACTGTACTGCGGCATGTTCCGTGCTTAGATTCACCACCGCCGCCCGTACCCCCGGCAAGCGGCTCAGGGTGCGCTCCACCCGGCTGCTGCAGGAGGCACAGGTCATGCCTTCTATCCCTATCTCCACGTCCACCATGAGTGCGCCCCCTGCCTTCCGGTCACCCGGCGGAGCCGGGCGGATACCTGATGAGGATCGTATCCCTCAAGTTACTTGTAATGTCAATCCCGCATACGCAGATACCATCCCATACCCGCCCTGCGCAAAACAGTTGATTTTAGCCGAAGGATGCTTATCATTTGCGCTCTTGCGCGCATTTCCCGGCGCCCGATGAGATTGCCCCTGGAGTGAACGATCGTGGATATCCGTCTTTCCCGCCGCGTGAATGCGGTGCGCCCATCCCCTACCCTTGCGGTCACCGCCCGTGCCCAGCAACTGCGTCGCGAAGGGAAGGATATCGTCAGCCTTGGTGCTGGCGAGCCGGATTTCGACACCCCGGAGTACATCAAGGAGGCAGCCATTGCCGCCATTCGGCAGGGCTTCACCAAATATACCGCCGTCGGCGGCACACCGGAACTGAAGGCCGCTATCATCGGCAAATTCGCGCACGACAACCATCTGTCATACCGCCCCGATGAAATTCTTGTTTCCGTCGGCGGCAAGCAAAGCTTCTTCAATCTTTGTCAGGCCCTTCTGGATGCGGGAGACGAAGTCATCATTCCCGCGCCCTACTGGGTATCCTATCCGGACATCGTACTTCTGGCCGAAGCGCGGCCCGTCATCATCGATACCGGTGCCAGCCAGTGTTTCAAGATCAGTCCGGAGCAACTGGAGGAAGCGATCACGCCCAACACCCGCCTGTTGGTCATCAACAGCCCCTCCAATCCCTCCGGCATGACCTACAGCCGCGCGGAATTGGAAGCCCTGGGTGAGGTTCTTCGCCGTTATCCCCATATCCTCATCGCCAGCGATGACATGTACGAGAAAATCCGCTTCCATGATGAAGAGTTCGTCAACATCGCCAACGCCTGCCCGGATCTGGCTCCACGCTGCATCATCATGAATGGCGTGTCCAAGGCCTATGCCATGACCGGGTGGCGCATCGGCTACTGCGCCGGCCCCAAGACGCTGATCACCGCAATGAATACCGTACAGTCCCAGAGCACCTCCAATCCCACCTCCATTGCTCAGGTGGCCGCCCAGGCAGCTCTGGAAGGTGGCGACAGCGCCATCCACGAAATGGTGCTGGCGTTCAAGCGGCGCCACACATATGTCTACAACCGCCTGAAAGTGCTGCCCGGCGTTGCCGCCATGCCCTCCGATGGTACCTTTTACAGCTTTCCGGGATTTCGCGAAGTCATGGCGGCGAAAGGCCTGCGGGATGATCTTGCCCTGGCCGAGGCCTTGCTAGGAGCCGGAGTGGCCGTCGTACCGGGCTCGGCCTTCGGCACTCCTGGCCACATCCGCCTGTCTTTCGCGACCAGCGACAAGAACCTGGAGATGGCCCTGGACCGCATCAGCGCTTTCGTCAACGCCTGACCACTCCTGTTAACCCGGCTCGCGTTAGCGCAGCCTCAGCCCCGCTCAGGAGCCGGGCTGAGGCCAACCGCCGCCGCAATCCGGCGGGCGCGCTCCCTGGCTTCCTCCACATTGTCGGCGCATGCAATGCCTACCCCGAGGCGCCTGAGTTTGCTGGCCGTCGGCTTTCCGAAAAGCCGCAGATCGCTTTCCGGCACCGCCAGCGCGGCCTCCAGCCCCGAATACACAGGCCCCCAACCAAGCCCCTTGCCGCGCACTACCGCCGACGCGGCCGGGCGCCGGAAACCCGGTTCCACCGGCAAACCCAGAATGGCGCGCAGGTGTAAGTCGAACTCACTTTGACGTTGACTGGCCAGGGTCACCAGACCCGTATCATGGGGACGCGGCGAGAGTTCGCTGAAGATGACCTCCGTGCCACGCACAAAAAACTCCACCCCATACAGTCCCCGTCCGCCCAGATTGTCGGTCACTCGTTGCGCCATCTTTTCTGCCTCCCGCAACGCGGTATCGCTCATTGGCTGCGGTTGCCAGGATTCCACATAATCACCGGCCTCCTGACGATGCCCCACGGGCGCGCAAAATATTGTCCCGAAGGCCGAACGCACGGTCAGCAGGGTAATCTCGAAGTCGAAATCCACAAAGCCCTCGACGATGATCCGCTGACCGCCCACCCGACCCGCCGTCTGCGCCTCCTGCCAGGCCAGCGCCAGCTCCGCCGCGCCGCGCACCACGGACTGCCCCTTACCACTGGAGGACATGACCGGCTTGATCACACAGGGAAAACCCAACGCCGCCGCTGCGTCTTCCAGTTCCGCCAAGGTTCCGGCGAAACGGTACGGCGATGTCGGCAAGCCCAACTCTTCCGCAGCGAGGCGGCGGATGCCCTCGCGGTCCATGGTCAGCTGCACCGCGCGCGCCGAGGGCACCACCGTTGCCAGACCCGTCGCCTCGATCTCCGCCAGCGCCGATGTCGCGATGGCCTCTATTTCCGGCACCACATAGTGCGGGCGTTCGTGTTTGACAACGGCCAGAATAGCCTCCGGGTCGGTCATATCCAGCACATGGGAACGATGGGCCACCTGCATGGCTGGCGCGTCGGCGTAGCGATCCACCGCGATGGTCTCTACCCCCAGCCGCTGCGCGGCGATGAGGAGTTCCTTGCCCAACTCGCCTGCACCGAGCATGAGCAGGCGGGTTGCGGAAGCGGAAAGTGGTGTGCCCAGTTGCATGGAAATTTCCTTCATAACAGTGAAACGGCGACATAGGGGCTTAAGCAGCTATACTGATGTTAACATTTTCGGGCAAACGTGTACGCAAAGGAGCGGATTATGGGCAATAAGGACATCGGGATGGTGGGCTTGGGCCGGATGGGCGCCAACATGGCACGGCGCCTACACCTGAAGGGCATGAAGGTCACCGCTTACAACCGCCATACCGAAAAAGCCACGGAGCTGGCCAAAGAAACCGGAATGCGCGCCGCCAGCAGTCTGGAAGCCCTCGTTCAGGCGTTGCCTACCCCCCGGGTCCTCTGGCTCATGCTTCCCGCCGGAGAGGTCACCCAGAGCCACATCGATTCCATTCTTCCCTTGCTGAGCAAAAATGACATACTGATCAACGGTGCCAATGCCTTTTATGAGGACTCCATTGCCCAATCCCAAAAAGTGGAGGCGGCAGGGATACGTTACATAGACGCCGGTGTTTCCGGCGGTATCTGGGGTCTGCAGGAGGGTTATGCTCTGATGGTCGGCGGCAGCCGGGAAGCCGTAGCCCAGGTAACGCCTTTTCTGGAGGCGCTGGCGCCGGCCGCCGACAAAGGCTGGTTGCACTGTGGACCCGTCGGCAGCGGTCACTTTGTCAAAATGGCCCATAATGGTATCGAATACGGCATGATGCAGGCCCTCGCCGAAGGCTTCGCCATTTTGCAGGGCAAAACCGAATTCGGGCTCGACCTCGCCAAGGTCGCCGAAATGTGGCGCTACGGCAGCGTCGTCCGCTCCTGGCTCCTCGACCTCACCGCCGACACCCTCACCAAAGATCAGGTGCTCGCCAGTATCGCGCCGATCGTGGCAGACTCCGGCGAAGGTCTGTGGACCGCGCAAACGGCCCTCGCACTGAAAATTCCCGCGCCGGTCATCACCCTCGCCCTGCAAATGCGCTGGGCTTCCCAGGGGCGCGACGACTACGCCGCCAGACTCCTGGCGATGATGCGCAACGAGTTCGGTGGTCACGCCGTGCAACAGGAGGCCTGAATGAGCGATTGTAATTGTCAGTTTGTCATTTTCGGGGCGACCGGGGATCTGGCCTGCAAAAAACTCCTCCCCGCACTGTATCACCTGCATTGTGCAGGAAGAATGCCCGACGAACTGCGCATTCTCGCGTTTGGCCGACGCCCATGGGATGAAAAGGGCTGGCAGGGTTTCCTGCATGAACAACTGGAAACCTATGCCAGCAATTATCAGGCCGATCACTTTGCCGATTTCTGCAAACATTTTGAATATGTGCGCGGGGAAATCCATGAGCCGGAATCTTTTAGCAGACTCCGCGCCCTGCTGACCCCGGAAGGGGCCGAAAAACCGGCAGGCACCATTTTTTATCTGGCCATTCGTCCCACCGATTTTATTCCGGTAGTACAACGTCTTTCCAGCGCCGGATTCAATCAGGAAGGTGACTACCGCATCGTCATTGAGAAACCCTTCGGGGATGATCTGGAAAGTGCCATGCAACTCAATGAGCAACTGCATAACCACTTCCGTGAAGACCAGATTTATCGTATCGATCACTATCTTGGCAAGGAAATCGTCCAGAATCTGCTGGTGTTTCGTTTCGCCAATCTCGCGATCGAGGCGATATGGAACCGTAATTACATCGACCACGTCCAGATTACCGTGGCCGAAGATATGGGCATTGAAAACCGGGCCGGATACTATGATCAGGCGGGTGCCCTGCGGGACATGCTGCAAAACCACCTGATGCAGATTCTTACGCTGATCGCCATGGAACCACCGCCCTCCCTGGAGGCGGACGCCCTGCGCGACGAAAAGGTCAAAGTCCTGCGCTCCATCCGCCCTATTCCCAAATCGGCCGTCACCGCCTATGCCATGCGCGCGCAGTATGGTCCCGGCGTTGTTCATGATAAGCACGTTCCCGGTTACCAGGACGAGGCGGGTGTCGAGGTCAATTCGGTCACCGAAACCTATGTCGCCGCCAAATTTTACGTCGACAACTGGCGCTGGCGGGGGGTGCCATTTTATCTGCGTACCGGCAAGCGCCTCGCCGATAAAACCTCCAGTGTCGCCATCCGCTTCCGACATACACCGCAACAACTGTTCCGCGAAACCAGCATCGAACGCATCGAACCTAACTGGATATTGCTTTCCCTGGAACCGGAGAGCCTTAAAATCGAGATACAGATCAAGGAACCGGGTCTGGAAATGCGTGTTCGCCCCGTGCAGCTCAACGCCTCCTACCGCAAAGACGGCGAACAGGAGTTGGATGCCTATGAGGCCCTGCTGCTGGACGTGATGGAGGGCGACAAAGCCTTGTTCATCCGCTTCGACGAGGTGGAGTGGGCATGGCGCGTCGTTGATCCCATCATCAAATCCTGGGGACGGGAAACCGACTACATCCTCACCTACCCGGCAGGTTCATGGGGACCGGACGAGGCCACCCGGATCATGGACAAGGAAGACCACTACTGGCGCAATCAAATCTGAGGAAAGATACGGCGGAGGCCTACCCTCCGTCGAAGCTGGCCGATGTCGTCCATTGTGAACAGCAAAAATGCCTTAAAACTCAACGGCGCCGAGACATGCCGCCAAAAAGCGTAGCCAACGGTCTACAATGGCGCCCTGCACCACGGCATCACAGGCGAGTGCATATTTACAAGTTATATAAACAATTCAGATGGCTATCATAATATGGCACGAGTTATGCTTATAACTCCGGGCACCCTTCGTATTCTGACGGTAAGGAGTCTGACCATGCATAAGCCCATTATTCCCGAGCGTAAGATCGAGCACCTTTCCGAAGTGATCAAGGCCATGTCCCACCCCTTGCGTTACAAGATCATCTGTCTGCTGGGACGCGGTGAGATGAGTATGCAGAGCCTCGTGAAAGCCATCAACACCAGCCATAGCAACGCCTCGCAGCATCTTGCCCTGTTGCAGGACAGTGGGTTGGTGCTGATGCGGCGGGTGGCCAGTCGCGTCTACTTTCGCATCCGCGATCAACGCACACTGAGCCTACTGGCCATGAGCCACCACGTTCTCACCTGACTTCAATCCAGCAATGACATGCCGCGCCGCAGGAACTTTGCGGCGCTCTCACCGGGTTCCGCTGTACCTAGAAAGCGGCGCCAAACTGCCGCACCGCTTTGCCCAAAGCGCAGTCCGTGTAGATGACGACTCAGGCGCGGCGCAGGCAACCCCTCTCCCCATCGTTCTGCATAGGCTATCAGGCCGGAAAGGATCACTTCTGGTTCCGGCAACGTTTTCCTGCGCCCCAGGGCACGTTCAATTTCTGCCAGCAGCAGGGGATGATGATAAGCGGCGCGCCCAAGCATTACTCCATCCGCTGCGGAAAACTGTGCGGTCACCGCCGCCAGGTCGTGGAAGCCCCCGTTGATCTCGATGGTCAGATGCGGCAGATCTTTTTTTAACTGATGCACCCAATCCCAGCGCAAAGGCGGCACATCACGGTTTTTCGCGGGACTCAGACCCTTGAGCCAAGCATTACGCGCATGCACGATGAAATGTCGGCATCCCGCCGTTGCGACGGTTTCCACGAAGGCACGCAGCGCCACGTAGTCCTCCTCACGGTCGAGACCGAGGCGGTGTTTCACGCTGACGGGTAGACCGCTTTCGCCCATCGCCGCCACCAGTTCGGCGACCAGATCGGGCGTCGTCATCAGACAGGCCCCGAAACTGCCCTTCTGCACCCGCGGCGACGGGCAACCCACGTTCAGGTTGAGACCGTCATAACCATAGGCACGCGCCATCCCTGCGGCGGCACGCATTGCTTGGGGATCGTCACCGCCCAATTGCAAAATCAAGGGATGCTCCGCCCCCGAGAACTCGAGAAAGCGCTCCGGATCACGGCCCAGCAACAGCGTGCTGGTAGTGACCATCTCGGTATACAGTACGCAGGAGGGGCATACCAAACGCAGAAAATACCGGCAGTGGCGGTCGGTCCAGTCGAGCATGGGGGCGACAGATAATATGCTATTTCTTGTTTTCTCTGCATTATTGTTGATTGTCATAGGGTTTCCTTGCTTTCCCTCTTTCCATAATATCGTTCATACGGGGCTTTTGTGCATCACCGAGAATGCGCGAGTCGGCAAAAACCGGCCGGCGAGGCCTGCAGGTTTCCCGCGAAGGGACTATCCTTCAGATCGACGCCACATGCCGCCCCATTCTGACAGGAGATGCACCATGATTTTTCCTCGACCATTTGCCATAGCTGCTCAGCGGCCGTGTGGCGGCCTTCCCCCAGCCTGCTGGAGTACACTCTGGTTCTGGGCCACCTTTTCTGGCACTAGTGAACAGATTGGCTGGTAACGCCCATCCCGTCGCCGAACCTTCCGGTTGGCTCAACAAAAATGTGTTGCTCCTGTCTTTATCGGCGTTCTTTGCCGACGGGGGCTATCAGGCGGTCACCGCTGTTTTCCCCCTGCTGATCATTTTTGGGATGAAAGAACCTCCCTATGTCTATGGCCTGCTGCTGGCGCTGGCCTTCGGCGGCGGATCCCTGTTCGCCTTCCTGGGGGGAATGGCCGGCGACAGATACAACAGAAAAACCGTAGCGCTCGCTGGCAATCTGCTCATTCCCCTGATGTCCATCGCTGGTTTTTTCTCCAATGTCTGGATCGTCGGCATCCTTTTTACCTTGGGCTGGTGGGCGCGTTTCTTCCGGACGCCGGCGCGGCGGGCCATGCTGGTGGAGGTATCCAAGCCGGAACACCGCGCAAAGGTTTTCGGGTTTCTTCATGCGCTGGATGTAGGGGGCGGTCTGGTTGCGGTGATCTATGCCATCATTCTGATCCTATACCATGTTTCCTACCACGACATCCTTCTCGTGAGCATTTTTCCCATTCTGATCTCCAGCGTCTGCCTAGCCTTCGTGCACTACGTGCCATTCGCGGCGGCTACGCCGTCCACAGGCACTGTCCCCGCCTCGAAGGTTCAGTTTCCCCAATATCCTCCGCGCATCAACCGGCGAGTCTTCCGTTTCGTGCTTCTGGCCGCGACGCTCTTCGGATTCAGTTACTACGCGCTGGGCTTCCCTATTCTTTCGGTGGCAGAGACACAGGCCAGCGCCGCACTGGGTGTCCTGACCTTCGGCATCTACCTGGGTTTTTCTTCTATAGCCGGCTACGTACTGGGGTCCAGCGCCCTGCGTCCTATCCGCGCCCTTTGGACGACCGGCTACGCCCTGGCCGGGGTGGGCTCCCTGATTATCGGAGTATCCTATCTGGTGGACTCCGGTCTCCTGCTGTTCTATGTGGGGGCAGCCGCGTTGGGAATCGCCACCGGAGCCGTTGAGACATTTGAACCGGTGCTGACCTCTTATCTGGTGCGGTCTGGCGATCTTTCTGGAGGGATGGGATTACTGAGCATGAGCCGGGCGCTGGGCTTATTCGTCTCGAATGTCATCATGGGGGTCATTTTTACGGCAGATCAACTGGATTCGTATCTCTACGCCTGTATTACGGCGATTCTCGGCGCCGGCATTCTGGCACTCACGGAACGCTGGCTACATCGGCAAAAGACGCTCTCCTCCGACTTTCGCTCCAAAGCGTCCTCGGAACCGTGACCGGCGGTCCAGCATATCTGGTTACCCGATGGCAAGGTGGCATATCTTGGCGTTGCGCTGAATAAAGCGCCTAACGCACGGGCCTGCCGCGTCCGCCACGCCGGCCACGACAGGCTTCCACACGATTTTTCCGCACTCCGCGCGGCAAAGGCTGATCATCCAGATAAACCAACAGGGATTGCAGAGTGGCCGATGTGCCCAGGGCAATCAGTTTGACCCCCTTACCCTTGGGTAGGTTTTTGACCTCGGTCAAAGGAAACAGCAGGCCACGCCCGTCTGAAGATAGACAGAACGCTTCCGCCTGAAGGTCGGTGACGCGGATCAAAGGCAGGGGGCGCTCCTTCGCGTCCAGGGTCAAGAAGGCCTTGCCCGCCCGGTTCCGGCCGGTCATGTTTTCCAGCGTGGTCAGGAATCCATAGCCACCGGTTCCAGCCACCAGCCAAAGGCTGTCGCCGGCGCCGCAGGCTACGCAAGCCAGCACGCCGCCCGGTTGAAAATCCACCTGGCTCGACACCGGAATGCCGTCGCCCCGCCCGCCCGGTATTTGCGCCACGGCTATGGAGTAAGCACGCCCCGAATGATCCAGCAGGACCAGAGTATCCACGGATCGCACCTCGAAGGCCTGCAACAAGGCATCACCTTCCTTGAAACCCAGGGTCGCCGTATCCAGCCCGTGGCCGGAGCGGGTACGCAGCCAGCCTTTTTGGGAGACGATCACCGTAACGGGTTCATCCGCAATGGCAGCGGCAATGGTCTGAATGGATTTGTTGGTGATGGCAGTATCGGCTTCCAGCAGGGTGCGACGATCATCGCCAAATTTTTGGGCGTCGGCCTGGATTTCTGCGGCGATCAATGCCCGCAGTCGCGACTCATCCTGCAGGAGTGCGCTCAGGTACGCGGCCGTTTCCCGTTTGTCGGCCAGTTCCTTTTCCAGTTCGATGCCGGCGAGTCGCGCCAGTTGCCGCAGACGAATCTCCAGGATATCTTCCGCCTGAATCTCGCTGAGGTCGAAGTGGGCCATGAGGTCGGCCTTGGGGTCGTCGGACTCGCGGATTACACGGATCACCGCATCAATATCCAGCAGCACCCGTAAACGACCTTCGAGAATATGAATGCGCGTCAGGGCCTTGTCGAGGCGGAACTGACTACGCCGCCGTACGGTAGTCACCCGATAGCGCACCCACTGCCGTAATATCCGGGGGAGCGGCATACACGGTGCTTTGCCATCCAGATCCAGCACCGTGAGATTCACCGACTGATTGGTTTCCAGCGAGGTGCGGGCCAGCAGGTAGGTCATCAGACTCTGCGGGTCCTGGTTGCGCGAGCGCGGCTCGATGACGATCCGCACGGCATGGGCCTTGCCCGACTCGTCGCGCACGGTATCCATCTGAGACAGCATGGCGTTTTTTGTCGTCTGCTGCTCCGGGGTAAGCGCCTTTTTTTTGCCTTCCCCTTTGGCTTGCGGGTTGGAAAGGGTTTCTATCTCCGAGAGGATTTGTGCGGTGGACACCCCCGGTGGCAGTTGCTGTACCGCGATACGCCACTCCCCGCGCGCCAGCTTTTCGACCTCCCAGCGGGCCCGCACCCGGATGCTGCCGCGCCCCGACAGATAGGCCTCGCGGATTTGCCCGGGCGTCGAGATAATCTGGCCACCGCCAGGGAAGTCGGGACCGGGAATCGATTGCAGTATTTCGTCATCGGCCATGTCCGGGCGCAGGACCAACTCCGCACAGACCTGCGCCAGTTCGCGCAAATTGTGGGGCGGAATCTCCGTAGCCATGCCGACCGCGATACCGGAGGCGCCGTTCATCAGTAGGAAGGGCAACCGAGCAGGCAAGGTGACGGGTTCTTCCAGTGTTCCGTCATAGTTGCTGCGAAAATCGACCGTGCCCTCGTCCATTTCTGCCAGCAGCAGTTCGGAAATGGGGGTCAGATTGGCTTCGGTATAGCGCATGGCGGCGGCCGAGTCGCCGTCCAGAGACCCGAAGTTGCCCTGCCCATCCACCACCGGGTAGCGCAGGGTGAAGTGCTGGGCCATACGCACCATGGCGTCATACACCGAAGTGTCGCCGTGGGGGTGCCACTTGCCGATCACCTCGCCCACCACCCGGGCGGACTTGACATGCTGTGGGGAGCGTTGCAGCCCCATGTCGCGCATAGCATAGAGAATTCGCCGTTGCACTGGTTTCTGGCCATCGGCCAGCGCCGGAATCGCCCGCCCGGTTACCACGCTCATGGCATAGGCAAGGTAAGCACGCGCGGCATATTCCGCGAGCGGCGGCTCCCCAGGTTCGCTAGGGTCCGGGGCGCCCTCCCCGGGTGGCGGAGGCGGTGGTGCTGGCGAGGCAGCAGATAACGCTGCGAGCCCCTGTACCGCTTCGGCTGATACCGGAGCAGGCGTGTCGTCGGTGACCGCCCCGGTTTCCGAGGGGTGCGCATTACCGATGAGATCAAAAAGATCCCGGGTATTATCCATGTCCGAAACTCCCCGTCTCAAATATCGATATCCGCCGTCCAGCCGTCCCGCTCCATCCATTCGCGACGCCCGCCGGCGGACTGTTTGGCCATCAGCAGGCTGAAGCGGGCATGCAGCGCCGCCTGATCGGCCGCCGTCATGGACAACGGGACGAGGGAACGGGTGTCGGGGCACATGGAGGTTTCCCAGAGTTGATCCGGGTTCATCTCACCCAGGCCTTTGAAACGCTGCACCGAGATGGCACTTTCCTTGACGCCTTCGGTGCGCAGGCGCTCTATCGCCGCGTCCCGCTCCGCCTCTGCCTCGCAGTAGATTTTACGGGCCTTGCCGCGCCAGGTGGTATCCACCCGGTATAAAGGCGGCTTGACCACGAATACATGGCCGCGTTGCAACAGCGCCGGGAAGTGCCGCAGAAACAGGGTCAGAATCAGCACCTGAATATGGCTGCCGTCCACATCGGCATCGGATAGGATCATGATTTTGCCGTAGCGCAGCCCGGCCAGCACCCGATCCGGGTCCGCCTGGAAACCGTGTGCCTCAATGCCCAGGGCTACCGCCATATTGTGGACTTCCTGGTTCTTGAAGATCTGGTCTGCGTCCACTTCCCAGGTGTTGAGCACCTTGCCCCGCAGCGGCAGCAAGGCCTGATATTCCTTGTCGCGCGCCGCCTTGGCGGAACCGCCGGCAGAGTCCCCTTCGACCAGAAACAACTCATTGCGCTGAATATCCTCACTTTCACAATCCGTCAGTTTGCCGGGGAGTGTCGCCAGCCCCGAGCCTTTCTTACGCTCGATTTTTTGCGCGGCGCGGGTACGGGCCTGGGCATTCTGGATCGCCAGATCCGCAATCGCCTTCCCCGCATCCGGATGGCTGTTGAGCCAGAGTTCCAGCGGATCACGCACGGTCTGCGCCATCAGCTTATAGGCGTCGCGGCTGGTAAGCTTGTCTTTGGTCTGCCCCTGAAACTGCGGGTCCAGCACGCGCGCCGACAGCACCAGCGCCATCTTCCCGGTAACATCATCCTGTACCAGTTTAAGCTTGGCGGGGACGAGACTGTGATGCTCCATGAAACTGCGCACCGCCTCGAAAACCCCGGCCCGAAAGCCCGACTCGTGGGTACCGCCGTCCAACGTCGGGATCAGGTTGACGTAAGTTTCCGGGTTAGGTGCGGCGCCGTTGATCCAACAGAGCGCCCAACCCGCACCCTCCCCTTTCGCAAAACCGTTACTATCCCCGTCCTGGTAGGAGGCTCCTGCAAAAATCGGAGTGGCCAGTTCGAGATCAGCGACGATTTCCGCGAGGTATTCCGCCAGACCTTCGCTATATTTCCAGACGACGGGTTCCTGCTCCGGGAGGGTGAGGCTCACTTGCAGACCAGGGAGGAGAATGGCCTTGGCGCGCAGGAGATGGGTGAGCTCGCGGATATTGATTTTGGCGGAGTCGAAATACTGCCCATCCGGCCATACCTGAACCCGCGTACCGTGGGTGCGCGGGCCGCAGTCCTCCAGCCGGGTCAGCGCCTCGCTCACGTCCCCCTGCGTAAACACCAGCCGATAGCGACCGTTTCCCGATCCCTGGGGGTCGCGGGTTTTGATCTCGACTTCCACCCGCTGGGACAGGGCATTGGTGACCGCCACGCCCACCCCATGCAAACCGCCGGAAAAGCGATAGGCTGACTCCAGGTCCGTCTTATCGAACTTGCCGCCTGCATGCAGGGTCGTGAAGGCCAACTCGGCCGCCGGACGAGACTCGCCGGACGGAATGCCGACGGGGATGCCGCGGCCATTGTCCTCGACGATCACCGAGCCATCGTCACGGACCGTCACGTCGATGCGCGTCGCCTGGCCGGCCAGGGCTTCATCGGCGGCGTTATCGATCACTTCCTGAATGATGTGGGTAGGGCAGGTGGTACGGGTATACATGCCCGGACGCAACTTGACCGGTTCGAGTCCCTTGAGGACGGTGAATTGTTCGGCGCTATAGCTCAAATGGTGGTTTCCTTCTGCCTCCCCCTATCATAAGGCTGAAAAGGCCGGATGGGCAGCCCTCTGGCGCCACGCGCAGTGGCCGCCATATGAGCTATTCCCTTTCATAGATCACCATGATGGTAAGCAGTCTAGACTATTTTTTGGCGATAGATGAAATGCAACCCCGATTGTTCGCGTCGGGAACGCAATATAATTTGTCCGCCCAACTGTTCGGCAATGGCGCGAACAATGGTTAAGCCCAGACCGCTCCCGTCTCCCGTTATACCGGGGATACGATAAAAAGGATCAAATATGCGTTCCGACTCCTCAGCCGGAATACCCGGCCCACTATCTATAACTTCCAACAGCGCATATTCCCCTTCCCGATAGGCACGCACGGTCACCTCGGAATTTTCCGGACTATAGCGCAAGGCGTTATCCGCCGCGTTGCGTAATAGGCTGTAAAAGGCGGCAGCGCTTCCCTGTACCCACAACGCCGTTGAGGCATCCAGTCCAAAATCTATTTTTTTCTGCTCTGCCAATGGATAAAGATCTTCCACTGTTTGGCGGGCGATTACCGCCAAGTCCACTGGCTCAAAGCTGGACGGGGCGGTCTGCTGCCGGGCCAGACCCAGTAACTGATCGAGCAAATGACGGGACCGCTCCAAGCCACTTTGCAAAGGCAACACGCGTTTTCGGCATTCCGAGAGAGAATCAGCCCGCTCCAGATTCTGCACCTGGAGCGACAATGCGGTTAACGGGGTACGTAGTTCATGGGCGGCGTCGGCAATGAATCGACGCTCTTGCTCCAGCAATATCCGAATCCTTTCCAGCAACCGATTGATGGCCTGAAGAAATGGGGCAATCTCCTCCGGCACTTGCTCTAGAGAAAGCGGCTCAGGACGATCGGCATTTTGCCGATCCATGACTTGGGCCAGACTCTGGATCGGGGCCAAACTACGCCGCACAATAACGTGCGAAAAAACAATCAACAAGGGCACCAAAAACAACAAGGGCAGCAGGGTGCGCCGTGCGCTGGCAATAGCCGCGTCGCTACGCAAATCGGTGGACTGGGCCACTGCCAATGCTTCACCAGGCCCCTGTCGCCGAACAAAAACCCGCCATTCCTGACCATCCACTGCAAGCGTATGAAAACCTGATGACAATTGCGGAGGAAGTTTCAGGGGAATATCCACCCCCTTGCAGTTTACCAGGCATAACGGCTCAACGACGATGCGCACATCCGAGTCGGCATCCACCGGCTGTCGACCATAGCGATAGGTATTCCGCCAGATCTGGGGAGGCACCAGTGCAGCGATCTGCTGCAGTGAGGCATCCTGGTAATCCTGTGCTTCATTCAGAGCCAGAAAGAAAGACGCCAATCCGGCAAACAATCCCATACAGACAATAGCGATACTCAACCCAATGGACAAGCGTCCCTGCAAAGAACGTTTCATGGCTGACGCGGGATCATCCAACCCGCGCCACGCACATTCTTGATGACTTTGGCACCGAGCTTCTTACGCAGACCGTGAATCAGAAAATCGATGCTATTACTCTCTACACCTTCGTCCCAGCCATACAGGCGCTCTTCGAGTTGCGCACGACTGAGTATGGAACCTGGACGTAGCAACAGTGCCTGCAATAAAGCAAACTCCTTATTGGTCAACAGGACACTGAGTTCTCCGATCTGCGCCGTGTGTGTGCTTAGATCGAGCTGCAGAGATCCGTTACCTAACACCGGCGAGCCCTGCCCGCCCTGACGACGGATGATGGCGCGCAAACGAGCCAGCAACTCGCTCATGGCAAAAGGTTTGACGAGATAATCATCAGCCCCCAAGTCCAGCCCCTCCACCCGATCCGTCAATGCGTCGCGGGCGGAAATAATAATGATTGGCAGGGAGTTACCTCCTGCACGCACACGTTGCAACAACGTGCAACCATCCAGTTTGGGCAAACCCAAATCCAGAAAAATGGCCTGATGTTCCTGATTGGCAATCGCCCGCAAAGCGGTTTCACCATCACGCACCCAGTCCACTGCATAAGCCGCGTCCCGTAGCGCAACTGAAATGGCTTCACCGATCATTCGGTCGTCTTCAACCAGAAGAATACGCATTTTTTAGTGCTTAACTCCCAAACAACTTGTAAAACCCGCCCCAAGGAGCGGGTTCACCCACTAAACACTATAGACCATCAATCCGCATGTTTGCCCTCAATCGAGTTCTCCAGAACGGCTCCGGTCCTGGCGTCAACGCCTACTTCGTGGCTGACACCACCCTTCTTGATGTCGAAAGAATATCGCAAGCCACTGCCACCTTTCTCCTTTTCCAGTTCCTGATCGGTGATCTTTCCAGGATACGCCCGCAAAGCAGTAATGCGTGCCTGTGCGATACTGATCTTCGCCTCGCCAGCCAATTCCTGACCGGTAAAAGCGTAAGCACCAAAAGCATACAGGAACAAAACCCCGCCCAAAATACCACTTGCCAACTTTGTAGACACCTTCATGATATCGCTCCTTTTTAATGAATTGAGATGCAGATGAATCCATTTGTCTCCATCTGTTCTCACTATACCCCCCCAGCGTTAGCGCAAAATTAGCGCGGATGGAGGCAGAAGAAGAGGCAAACGGGTTGCCGCACATCGAAGGTGACAGCCGCACCATCTACAGCGTAGGCGCCATGATGCGCAAGGCTCCGTGACCAGCCACATTCTGCAACGGGAAATAAACGCGATGGGTTTGCGGATCAACGGCCACGGAGTGCGCTTCATAGGCGAGATAATTACGTCCAAGCAATCGTAACTGCTTTCCTTTAAGTTGGAAGACCGCTACTACACCACTTTCGCTCGCGACATAAAGGCGTTGCAGCCCAGGGTCGAAAGCGAGCACGTCGGGATGCCGACCGGTTTTATGCACGGACAGCACATGCATGTCGCGCATGTTGAGGAGCAGCAGCCTGGCGTTGCCGTCGCAAGCAACGAAAGCGAGACGGGCTGGCGCGTCGATCAGCAGACTGTGGTCATGAACGCAGGTATCCGGCAGCCGATAACGCTGGACGATCGCATTGCTGCGCGGATCGATCGCCACAATCTCGTTACGGGTCTGCACATCAGCGAATACCAACTGGCTAACGGGGTCGTATTGCGAGTTGCCAACTTCGCCACCCATGGCAATGGTGGCGACCCGCCGGTGGTTGCGGGTGTCAACCACCGTTTCGGTCTGTCCCGTCTCGTCAGAGATGAACAGCTCGTGTACCTTCGGCGCGTAGGCCATGCCATCGGGGTGAACACCGGTGGGCACATGGGCGATGATGTGCAATGTCTTCTCGGAAATGACTTCGAGTTGGTTGATCGCGGTCGCATTCGCAAATACTTCATCCAGTTCTGGTACCGCCAGCACCCCATGCACAGCAGGAACGCCCTTGATATTCGCAATGACGCGGTTGTTGCGCAAATCGACTACATCGACACTGTCTGCCCCAAGATGGGAAATAAACAACAACTGCCTTTGCGGATCAATCGACTCATAGTCAAAGCGATTGGTATCTTTTTTCAACGGGGCTTTTCCGGTTGACTGCTGATCGATCGGCACATAGGCCTGATCAGGCTTGCCGGGAAGGGGAAGATCGGCATGAACCACCCTGAGCGGCAAGACGGACATATTCTCTGCGGCCGCGGTAACGGTTCCGAGCAGCCCCGTACTCAACAAGGCTGCGACCATGATGTAACGAACTGTACGCATATATCATCCCTATGAGGTTGAAAATCAGGTGGTGAAAACCCATTAACCTTTTTTGAAAACCCTTTCCAGCCACGCATAAATCCCAGGCATCACCACCAGTACCAAGGGGATTTCGGCCAGCAATCCCGAAATAATCGCGATGGCCAAAGGTGCCTGCATTTGTGCCCCGGCACCCAACCCCAAGGCCAGCGGCATGAGGGCCAGGATGGCGATGATGGCGGTCATCAGCACGGGCCGCAGCCGTGCTTTTCCGGCCCGCACCAGTTCGTGTCGCTCCGCAGACTGCGCTTCCGCAAAAAAGAAAATCGCCGTTTCCGTCACAATGCCGACGATCATGGTTATCCCGATCATGGCCGTGATATTGCGCTCCGTGCCGGTCAGCCATAGACCGATAAACACGCTACCCAGGGCCAGGAGAGCGGTGGCGAGAATACTCAGGACCACGGTAAAACGCTCATAGAGAAACAGGAGCAACACCGTCACCAGCAGAATCGCAGCCAGCAGCACCAGCGCCAGTTCGCGCATGGATTGCTGCTGTTCGCGGTATAATCCGCCATATTGCAGGTAGACCCCTTGGGGCAACTGCACATGGGCCAGACGGGCCTTAACTTCGCCCATCACCGTGCTCATCGCCCGCCCTTCGATACGGGCCGTCACCGCGACCATGGGCTTGAGGTTTTCCGAGTTCAGTTCCGCCTGTCCGGATTGCGTACGAATTTCTGCCACCTGCCTCAAGGTCAGATAATGCCCATCAGGGGCAATAATAGGGAGTTGCCGCAGGCGATTGATTTCATTCCAGAGTGCATGGGGAGCGCGGACTCGGACCCCGATCATTTCCTGGCCTTGGGGTATCCGGCTAACCACGCGACCTTCCATCAGGGTTTGCAACTGATTGGTGACCTGACCGGGGGTCATTCCGGCAAGAGCGGCCTTCACCGGGTCCACGTGAATATCAACGGCGTCGCCAGCAATGGTAATCCCGTCAAACACCTCGACAACGCCCGGCACCTGGCGGATTTGTCCGGCCACTTGCCGGGCCAGCTTTTGCAGGGTTTGGGAATCCGCACCGAAGAGCTTGATTTCGATAGGCTGGGGCACGGCGGTTAAATCTCCGATGAGGTCCTCCATCAGTTGTCCCGTTTGCACCCGCAACCCCGGAACCTGATTATGAATCTGCCCGCGAACCGCCTTCATCACCTGCCATATGGAATGCTGTCGCTGCGCCTTGAGGCGGATGAAAAAATCTCCAGTGTTGGCTTCCGTGATGCCGCCTCCCAACTGCAGGCCCGTTCGCCGTGAATAACTGGCCACATCCCGGTTTTTGGCGAGAATCTGCTGAACCTGATCCAGCAGCCGATCCGTTTCCGCCAAAGAAGTACCGGGGGCAGCGTTATAATCCAGTACAAATCCACCCTCGTCCATCGCGGGCATGAAACCGCTGCCCACCTGTGTGTAAGACCATCCACCCAAAAGTAGAAAGGTCAGTACGATCAAGGATAAAAATAATGGCCGTTGCAGCAATCTCTCCAGATATTGTCCATAAATGTTGCTGAACCAGGCCAAAAAGCGTCCCTGATGCTCCGCCTGCTCGGCATCCCGAGGCCTCAGGAGCAGATCGGCGAGGAGTGGCACCGCCAGGTAAGCGACCAGAAAGGACACCAGCAGAGCCGCAGCGATGGAAATGGCCAATGCTTGGAAAAAAGCACCGGTCACCCCGGACAAAAATGCCAGAGGTGCAAAAATGATGATGGTTGCTGCCGATGAGCCCGCCAGCGGTTTACTCATTTCCAGTGCCGAGTGCAATACCGACACAGGCTCACCCTCAGCCGGATGTTCGGTGATGCGGCTCATGATGTGTTCGAGCATCACTACGGCATCATCTACCACCAAGCCCACGGCCGCTGCCATCCCGCCCAGCGTCATGATGTTGAAACTCTGGTGCATCACAAAAAGGATGAGCACACTGGCGAGGAGCACACTGGGCAACACTATGGCGACAATGAAGGTCAGGCGCAAATTCCGCAAAAACACCAACAGCACCATGGCCGCCAAACCCGCTCCAACAAAAATGGCATCACGCACGCTGGATGCGGCGGCGGTAATCAGCTGACTCTGATCGTACCAGGTACTCAGGCTTATCCCCGCCGGAATGCTCTTGGCATCCTTGCGCAACAAGGTACGGATAGCATGATCGATGGCCACCGTATTGGCACCGATCTGTTGCTTGATATTGACCAGCACGGCATTTTTGCCATTGGCCGTCACCGTGGTCCACTGGGGTACCGTTCCCACCCGGACCTGAGCAACATCCGCAAGATCCACGACCCCGGCAACACCGGTCTTGAGCACGATATGACGGATATCCTGCACATTCTTCAGAGGGCTTTCACTCAGAATCTGATATAGGCGATAGTGGCGCTGCAAACGACCCACGGCGGTAATGACATTGCCGTTGCTCAGCGCCCGTTCCACATCCGCAGGCCTCAGGCCGTAACTCTGCAGGCGCATGGGATCCACCACCACCTGATATTCCTCGCGCGCCCCGCCCTGCACCTCCACCTGCGCCACGCCGTGGATGGTGAGCAGCAGCGGCCGCAGGTCATATTCGGCATAGCGACGCAGGGCGACGGGATCCAGATGATCCGATGTCAGGGACAGCCCGAGAACAGGAAACACCGTCGGGTCCATCCGCCGAGCAGTAAAACGGGTATCCGGCGGCAGGACCGGCATCTCCTTGTTTACTGCGGATTCTGCCTGCAACAGGGCTTCCGTCATGTTGCTTCCCCAGGCGAACTGCACCGATACATCCGCAGCGCCACGCGCTGTGGTAGAACGAATGCGCTCTACACCGGGGACCGCCCGCAATGCCTGCTCCAACGGCCGGGTGACAGCGATTTCGGTCTGTTGAATGGGCATATTCCCGGAATTTACAGTTACTTCGATACGTGGGAAAACCACATTGGGAAACAGGGCTACCGGCATTTTCATGGCGGACAGCAAACCTGCAAGCACGAGTACCAACAGCAGAAACAGCAGCGAGCGACGATGCCGTAGTAACCAGGCACCCATCAGGATTTCCCTTCTACCCGCAAGGCCATTCCTGCTTTGAGCTCGTAATTGCCGAGACTCACCACCGCATCACCTACGCTGAGCCCTTGCTTCACCGCAATCCAGCCTGCCTGCTGCCAACCCGTGTCAATCCAGCGTTTTTGGGCTTTACCGGCCACATCCACGAAACAATAGGACCTGCCGTCCTGCTGCAGAACGGCGCTTTCCGGGACCGCGATGACCCGTCGGTGGTGCAGGATGATTTCCGCTTGCAGCATGGCTCCCGGCAACAAATCAGGACTGGCGGGCAATGGCACCACCACCTGGGCAAGTCGGGTTTGCGGATCAATCTGGCTATAGATCTGGCTGACTTTTCCCTGCACCGGCGCCTGCCCCCCATATACGGGAAGCAGGCTCACCGAATCCCCCACATGAATACGCGGCAAGATCCCCGGTTCCACTCCCAACAAAACGCGCAGGGCATTTCCTGTACTCAGGCTGAGCAAAGGCTGACCAGCGGGGACGAGGTCACCCTGATGCACATGCACGATGGTCACTACCCCATTGATGGGCGCGGACACCTGCCCGTTTTTCAGTTGTTGCAGCCGCAACTGGATGTCCTGCAGAGCCGCCCGCGCACGAGCGAGGGATTGATCCGCAGTTTGCAGTTGGGTATTGGTCGCCAGTTGGCGCTGACGCAGGTTCGCCACCCGTTGCTGGTCGGCAATAGCGAATTTCAGGCCAATTTCCGCCTGCTTCAGCTGCAGTTGATCACTAACCGAGGGTTGTACCTGCAGCATGGGTTGCCCCTGCTTTACCCGCTGCCCGGCGGCCACCAGTACCTGGCTGACTAGGGTTTCGGCTGGCAGCACGATGGTTCTGCCATCCTCCGGCGCAAACTCTACGGTACCATAGACACGAAGCTGATCCGCCATGGACATCATTCGCGCCGGCGTGACTTTTACCAGGGCGGAAACCTCTGCCTCGGCAGATCCCGCAAGCAGCAAGCACAGGCAGCATCCCCATGCCAGGATTTTTCCGCCCGAAAACCGCGTTCTCATTTCCGACTCCCCCAATCTGAATAAGGTAAACCGACCGCCATTTCCAGCGCTGCCTGCTGGGCAGCGTAGGATTCCTGTAGCGCCAGCCATTGCAGGCGCTTCGCCAGGGATTGGCTGCGTACGGTCTCATAATCCAGCAAAGTCACGTTGTGTTCCGCAGCGGCCCTACGTAATCGGTTTTCGGCCTTCGCCAGTTCCGGAACCTGTTGCTGCAGGGGCTTGATTTCCTGTGCCAGGCGGCGGAGATCCGTCACCAGTCGAAAAATGTCGGCGCGCGTCTGAAACAGACGGGCGGTATAGGCTGCCCGGAGCTGCGCGCGGGTAGCCTCGCTTTCCGCAATAACCCCACGGTTCCGGTTCCAGAGGGGAATATCCAGCGTCAAACTTGGGCCGTAGCTTTGCACATTGGAGGTATCGGCGGCCCTATTGAAGCCAATGGTGAAGCCTGGGTATTGGCCGAGAATGGCACGTCGTACCCGGGCTTCCTGCGCCTGATAGCCAGCCCGCAGCGCCAGCAGATCAAGCCGATGCTTGTCGGCCAAGGTTACCAGAAACGCGGCATCGGGCAGGCTGGGCCAAAGCCGCGGGGGCGTTATGCTGATCGCCATTTTCGGTGGCAGGCCAATGGATTGGTCGAGATTCTGGCGCAGGGTGGTGACCTGTCGACGCAAGGCGAGAGCCCGATCCTGACTATCCAGCCAGGCAATCTGCCGTAATGTTGCGGTGGTGATGGTGGTGTCGCCAAGACGTAAATTTTCAGCGGAGGCTCGATACAATTTCCCGGTGGTCTTGGCTGCCGCTTCCGCTACCTCTTCCTGCGCCCGCAGATAATAAAGCTGACGGGCAAGAACGCGCGTATTACCCGCTTGCATCCACTCCTGCCAGGCGACCTGATATTGCACGGACTTTTGCTGTGCGTGGGCAATATCCAGATTGGCAGAGCGGGTAAACAGACTGGCGAGGCTCCAACTCAAACCCATGCTATAGGCATTGTAATAACCGGCTGCGACATTAGTGGGCAAGTCCGCACTGAGTGACAGTTGGGGATCGGGAAGCAAACCGGCCGCAAAAACCTGGGCCTGGGCGACTCCCAGATTGGCCCGCATGGCACGCAACTGTGGGTTGAGCAACACGGCGATCGCCCCAAGATCCTCGCCAGAAAATGGCCCATGCAAATTTATCGGCTGGGCATGGGGGTGCATCCGCGCCAGCGCCGCTGCCATTTCCCGATGCACATCCTGCACAGAGGATAGATGTCCAGGCAAGGGTGCTGCCTGATAACTCGCACATCCGGCCGGCAGCAACATCAGGCTGACCAGGATTGCAGGCCATAATCGAAATGCCATAAACCCTATGCTCCCTGAAGGGTGAAAACCCGTGATGGAATGGGCATATTACTTACCCCTCCATCAGTGTCTCATGATTGAATTAGGCGAAACTTAGGATATCGCCCCAACCCGCGCACGACATCCCGTCCCGCTGGATCTTTCCTACCCGGCCTATGGATAAAGATCGTCCACTATTTGGCGGAGAATTACCGTCAAATCTACGGGTTCGAAGCTCGATGAGGAGGTACCCTGCAGAGTAGCCAAACCCGTACATCATCCATGAGCGGGTTGATAAACATATGCGGCATGCGCCTCGCCAACATAAACAAAAATCTTGTGATTACTGGGACCTATTTGATATGCTGGGACATCACTTCGGCCGATGTTCGAAAACCAAAAAATTTCATGGTCTCATGGGAAATCCGCTGGTTGGAAGCCTCTGCCTCCGAGTGCTCCATGCACAAACTCCCCGCCATCTGTTCCGGTGACCACGCTTGCTCCAGGATCATGGTCCGCACGGTCTCTGTCAAGAGACTCCCCGGCAATCAGATAGACTCGCTGCCTCCTAAATGGGATTCTCACGCAATAATCAAGAGCATGAAGTAAAACACGTAGTCTTTGTCGAGAGTGGATGAACCGGCAACAGCCCAAAAGGCATTAGAGAAGAATAACCATACGGTGGATCTTCTGAAAAATATCGGCAGAAAAGCCCCAGACACAACACGCTGGAACCTTCCTGCCGAAAATCACCAATAACGGCGGGCCTAGAAGTCTGCCGCAATACTTCCATATACCGTCAGCGGCGCGCCAGGCAATGCCAGCATCTGCCCGGCCGAGTTCCCACCCAGAAGCCCACCGGCGGTGATGTACTGGAACTCGTTATAACGATTATTGGCAAGATTGAGGACATCGACGCTCAGCTTGACGTCTTTCAAACCCGGAATACTCCCACGCGTGGGGATGGTGCTGTCAAAACCCAGATTCACCGTCCCATAACCCGGCATTTTCTGCCGGCTTGGGGCGGTCGTATTGTTATTGAAGATATTTTGTGCGCCGGTGTACTGATACCAGATCCGCGGCTCCAGCAACACGCCCGAGAGATAGTAGCTATACGCCGTGCCGATATTAAAGGTGCTGCTCGGCACGTTGGATACCGGCAGCCCGTTATAACTGACGCCGCCGGTTACGTAATGGGCGAAAGTCGCCTTCTCGAAATTGAGGTTGGCAAAGACGTGCAGATTGTAAATCGGGTCATCTTCCAATGCCATATTGATCCCCTGATAGATGGAGTCACCATTCGCGTCCCCCAGATAATTGCCATTGGCATCGTAGAACGGAATATATTGGTTGGTATAGTGCAGATGGTAAAAACTCGCCAGCAGGAAGAAATTATGCAGGTAAGCGGCATCCCTGAAATGAATCTTTATGCCAGCATTGTAATCGGCGCTTTTTTCCAGGCTATAAATCGGTGGGGTAGCTTGATACAGACCACCACCACCGCCCACCTGCGGTTCCTTGAACGCCTGCGCATAGCTGGCAAATACCGCCAGCCATTTCATCGGCTGCCAGTTGAAATCCACCGAGGGCTCTACCTTGGTGAAGCTGTTGCTGGCGGTCGGGAGCGCGCCCTGGTTATTTTGCGGATACAGGGCATAGGCCGCGGCAAAATCCGACTGCGCGGCAGGCGTGTAACGCGTCTGATAATTGATGAAACGCACGCCCGGCGTGATATGCAGGTTCTTCATCGGACTGATCCGGTCCTGGATGAACGCGGCAAGGTCGGTCTGGTCGAAATAGTCGCTGCGATAGTGCGCGTTGGGCACAGACACCGAGCCGTAATACGGCGGGTTGGTATTGTAAAAGGCATTCCGCGAGTTATACCGGCTATTCAGGAAGAATCCACCCACATTCACATCGTTGTAGGGCAACGCCACCGAAAACCACAGCTTGTCGCCGTACACATTGGTATGGGGGTTATTGTATTCGTACAGATTACCCGGATTGGACAGCCCGTAGTTGTTGTAGTGGAAATGCAGACGGTGGCCATTGCGGTACCAGAGCGTGTTATGCAGACCCACCATGCTGTCCAGTGCGAGGTTCAGTTTGCTATAGACCAGCCAGGTGCTGTTGCTGTCCTGTTTGAACCAGACGTTTTCCGGCAGAGAGGAATAGTACCCTGACGTCGCCTGGCTATACAGCGGCGAGTTTGGCGTACCATCCATGGTCACACCGGCAATGGGGTTGAGGGGGATGGATACCGGCCGGTAGCCGGAACCTTTTGCCAGGTAGGCACCCAGTGAGAAGTCACCGTTGCTGAAGGTTTTGCGGGTTTTCAGGAACCAGGCGTAGTTATAACTGGGGTTGGTAAAACCATCCGGAGATTGCCGATAGCTGTTGCCGGAACCGGAACCACCCGCGAGGATGGTGGACCAGCCGTCTATGCTCCCGGTGCGCACGTTGAAGACGATATTCTTGGTATCGTAGCTGCCGTAGCTCATCTTGATCGAAGCACCGGCTTTATTGGTGGGCTGCAGGGGGACAAAATCGATCTGGCCGCCGATGTTGTTATACCAGCGATCCACCGGGTTACCGGGACCATAGGTGATGCCGATACCCTGCAGAATGCCGTTCTGCGGCACCTGTGGGCTCTCCCAGAGGCCACTGGACGGATTCACCATGGGAACGCCGTCAAAGGTGACGGAAAGGCTGCCGTTGTCAATCTGGCCACCGGAGAAACCGCCCCAACCCTGCTTGATCCCGTTCACGCTGATAGAGGTCTTGGTGGAGCCGGTATATCCGTAGCCGGAAACACCGACGCCCGGCGCATAGGACAACGCCTGTGCGCTGCCACCCATCGGACCTGCCGCCGCCAACTCATGCTTATCCAGCACTTTTATAGACTGTCCTGAATCAAAACGGGTTTTTTGACTAAGAGATTGCGCCTCACGGCTCCCCAGGGTAGTAGTCCCCTGCGCTGCGGCATTGACCTGACCCACATCGACCGAGCTGTTTTCGGCGCTTTGGGTACTGGCGGTGATGCCGTCGGCCATGACTGGCACGCTCGACAGCAGCACTCCAGATGCCATGAGCGCAACGACGACCGGACGTAACTTCATGTTGCTACGCATATCGAAATACTCCCTTTTACTGGACGGTAGTTATGTCTTACGAGCCGGTGAACGGCACCGCGGCCCGATATGGGCGGGCTCTGTTTTTCTCGAAGAGGGGATATGCTAACGAAGCAACATGACACTAATACGACAGTTTTATGACTTTTTCATGACATTTTTGGGAGTGGTGCGCCGCACGGGAGGGCCGCGCGACACGGATAGGGCTGGAGAGTAGAGATGATGCGGATTTATCGCTTACCTTTGTTACTTCTGGGTTCCGGAGTGAAATATACCCAGACCGCCAGGAAAAGAAACGCGATGACGTAGATATTGGTGGTACCCAGGACATCGCCCTTATTGGCGGTGGCGCCCGGCAGAAACGGTGCGCCCCAGCCTTCTGCCGTGGTCCAGACGCCAATGCTGTAGGCAATACCCACCGGGATCACCCAGCGCAGGCCACGGCCGATGATCAGGTAAAAAGCGATGATACTTTCCATGATCGCGGCAAAATAGCCAAAAAGCACCGGGCCCGCCCAGGTGATGACCGAGATGAAGAAGCTGATATAGGCGGCGATCCATGCCGGTTCGCCCGGCAGGGCCTGTTGCAGGTAGGTGACCGCATGGGTGAGAAAATAGGGTTGCCATTTCCAGTATGCATCGAAGGCCCAGAGTATGCCGAAGAGAATACGAGCCGTATGTATGGCGGGAGCGTAAATGGGGCGATGCGGTGCCTTGCTGAAGCTCAGGCCTTCCCAGCTTCGCGTCCAGACCACGAGTAGGAAGCAGAGCGCATAAATGATGGCGGTGCCGGGGTCGGTCGCACCCTGGGTGTAGGGACCGCCAAAACCCCCAACGGTGCTCCATAGCCAGAGGTTGTAGATCACCCCCACCCAGGCCAGTAATGGCACGCCGACTCCCGTGATCAGGGAAGCCGCAAGGATGGCGTCGAGGGCTATCGTCGCATACGCCATAGTTTGCGCGCCCAGTTGCTGGACCAGTTGCGCCATCCAGTGACCGTAGCCGGCAATCCAGGCGGGTTGCCCGGATACCCAATCGGCACTGAAGGTACCGAGAAAGTGCATACTGTAGGCGGGATCGAGTTGCAACCAAGTATTGATCAGCCAGATCAGACCGAAAAGAATACGGACAGCACCGAACGCCTGTTTACGACGCAGTTCCAATGACTGTGGTGTTTTCATCATGCCTCTGATTGTGTCATTAATAGCCCGGATATTCTTCAGGAAATCGGCAGGAAGGTCAAAAAGAATATACATCATGAAGATACTGATCATTGAAGATGAGCCCAAAACCGCCGCTTTTCTGAAAAAAGGTTTTTCAGAGGAGGGGGATATCGCAGATATCGCTGTCAATGGTGTGGACGGACAACATCTGGCGGTGACGGGGAACTACGACGTCATCGTACTCGACGTCATGCTGCCGCAGCGCGATGGCTGGTGGGTGTTACAGGAAATCCGCAGCCGACGGGCCGATCAGCCGGTCCTTCTGCTGACGGCGCTGGACGCCGTCTCCCAGCGGGTGAGGGGTCTGAAGCTCGGCGCCGATGACTATCTGATCAAGCCCTTCGCCTTTTCCGAACTGCTGGCGCGGGTGCATAACCTCCTGCGCCGCAGTAACGTACGCTCCGAAGACGTGCTCCGTTATGCCGATCTAGAGATCGATTCGTTGCGGCATAAGGTCTGGCGGGCGGGAGATACCATCAGCCTTGCCCCTCAGGAATACCGGCTATTGGCCTATCTGATGCGCTTTCCCGGCGAAGTACTGACCCGTACCCGGATCGCCGAGCAAGTCTGGGACATGAATTTTGACGGCGACAGCAATGTGGTGGATGTCGCCATCCGCAGGCTGCGCAGAAAGGTCGACGACCCCTATTCCAGCAAGCTGATTCATACCTTGCGAGGAGTCGGTTATGTCCTTGAAACACGCGACTGAAACCCTCCGCCGCGTTACCGGTTCGATAGCTGTACGCCTGACGTTTTGGTATGCATTGCTCAGCGTTGTATTGATTGCCGCCGCTGGCAGCGCCTTGTATTGGGTACTCGCGGCGCAATTACGGCACGTCGACAACCAGATTTTAGCCAGCAAGATCCATGCAGTGCATAGCGCACTAAGGCGACATACCGGGAATACAGAGGCACTACGACATGAAACGCAATTAGAGGCGAGTACGATTCGCGGCGTCTACATCTGGGTCAACCGCCCCGCAGAAGGCGTCATCACCCGCAGCCCTTCATCCAATCCCATTCTGGAGGGGCCACGGCCTTTTGCCGGCTCTCCGGCGCCGTTACCGGAAAAAGAATGGAAATGGGCTGCGGCGAACGGCCGGCGTTATCGCATCATGGCGCGCAGCTATGCCGGCAACCCGCCTGCCACCATCTATGTGGCCATGAGCATGGCGCAGGAGGACAACTTTCTGGCAGCCTACCGGCGGGCGCTGCTGCTGGCGATCGTTCTTGCCCTGCTGGTGGCCTTGGGCGCGGGTTATCTGATCGCGCGACGGGGTATGCGCCCAGTCGCGCGGCTCGCCGAGATCGTCGACGAACTGGGTGCCGGACAGTTGCATCGGCGCGTTGCGGACGAACATTGGCCGAACGAGTTGCGTACCCTGGCAGCAAACTTCGACCGCCTGCTGGGCCGGCTGGAGACATCCTTCAACCGCATATCGCGGTTTTCCGCAGATGTCGCCCATGAACTGCGCACACCTCTGCACATCCTGCGCGGCGAGGCGGAAATCACCCTTTCCAGGCAACGCAGTCCGGCAGAATACCAGGCATGCATCGAGTCAGCCATGGAGGAGTACGGGCGCCTGTCAGGGATGGTGGATGCCCTCCTCTTTCTCGCCCGCGCGGAGCAGTCTGATGCCCGGCTCGACAAGCCCGTGCTGGATGTTCGGGAGGAGGCGGCAGCGGTCTGCGCCTTTTATCAGGCGATGGCCGACGAGTTGGGGGTTGCGCTGGTCAACAGGGCCATTGGGTCGGTAGCGGCGAATCCCGGACTGTTGCGGCGCGCCCTCGGCAACCTGCTCGGCAACGCGCTGCGCCATACCCCCGCGGGGGGGCAGGTCAGTATCTGGACCACCATTCAGCCTTCGCTACTGCAGATCATCGTCAGTGATAGCGGTTCCGGGATAGCGCCCGAAGATCTGCCCCATGTGTTGGACCGCTTTTATTGTGCGGATACGGCGCGACTGCGTCAGGGTCAGGGCACCGGGCTGGGGCTCGCCATCGTGCGCTCCATCATGCATTTGCACGGCGGCGAAATTGCACTGCAGAGTGAATTGGGGAGGGGCACCACTGTCACTTTATCTTTCCCGATTATCACAACGGAAACTCTGGCATCGCACCAAAGATGACGACTTCGTCAGGTTGCAGTAATCTTCCGGTTTCCTGCTTTTGCGATAATGCGCTAATGGCCGCAGCAGCTATGGCGGTATTTAATCCTGTGCGGAGATAAAATTGTAGTGGCCGATTATCGGAAATCCCCGGAAAAGCACCGAAATAATCCCGCGTTTTTCACCATAAAGGTCCGTGCATGACGCACAAAGCCGCAACGCGGCAGATAGCGACTGCGCTCGGAATCGGCGCCTGTCTGTTCTCGGGTACCGCCTCGGCTGACGATCTGACGTTACAGAGTGCGATTCAGCGCGCGCTGGTCAATCAGGCGGTGGTGCAGCAGGCGCAGCACATGATCGCGGAGAGCGAGGATCAGGGTCGTGCGGCCCATGCCGATCTGTTGCCCGCCCTCTCGCTGAGTACTGGAGGCATCTGGACCCAAACCCAGAACGGCCAGCCGCGCTTTGTCAGTGCCAATGGCGCACGGGAGTTGATTGGACAGATTCGCCTGCAGATCCCACTGTATGCGCCGCAAGCCTATGCCTTATCGGCGTTGGCACGCGACCGCTCGGCCATCGCCCGTTACCGCCTGCAGCAGGCACGACTTGCGGTCGCGGCACAGGTGACCATGGCGTATTACCAACTCGCGCTGAACGATAACGAACTGGCCGTGTGGCGCAGGGCGCTGACGGACGCGCGCCAGATGTTCGTGGCGACACAAGAGGGCTACCGTGCGGGGACTCGCTCCCGCCTGGATTTGAGTCAATCCCAATTGACCCTGGTGCGTATCCGGATGGGGCTTAATCAGGCGCGACCGCGGGCGCGGGCGGCGCGTCAGGTGCTCGCACTGCAGACGGGCTACGGGATGGCGGCGCTGCCTGCACTGGCGCCCGTGGCCGCCCCACTCACCGCTTTGCCAGGGTCAAAAATGCTCCGCCAGCAAGCCGACCAATCGCAGCCACTGTTGCGCGTCGCCGAAGGAGAAATTCAATCGGCACGGTCGCTGTTGCACTATCGGCGGGCGGCGCGGCTGCCGGTCATCGCCGCCACCGGCGCCTATGGGGTGGACACCTCGACATTGCCGCAAAGCCAGCAGTTGGGCTGGCAGGCGATCCTTAGCCTGCAGATGCCCATTTTTGGCTTTGGCCGCAACCGGGATCTGGTCGCCGCGGCGCAGGAGCAGGTGGCCGCCATGCAGGCCGCCAAGGCGGCACTGCAACTGCAGATTCGTAGTCGTCTGGCGGCCGATTACGGGGCGGCACAGGCGGCAGCAAACGCCTTGCAGGATGCGCGGACGCTGGAACAGACCGCACGGACGGTCTATACCATGACCCGTAAGGGCTACCTCGCCGGTGCGGAAAGCGCACTGGCGTTACAACAAGCGGAGAACGGCTGGGTTCAGGCCCAGTTGCAAACCGCTGGCGCCGCCATCCGCGCCCGCCTGACACGTGCGCAACTGGCATTGGATAGCGGCTTGTTGCCCGACCAAAGGAAGCCGTCATGACTCCCCACAAACGCTCCATGATCCACATTTCTCCGCGCTGGTCCGCAATCGTCGGCCTCGGGATGCTACTCTGGCTGGCCGGCGTGGACGCGGCTTGGGCACTGCCGGTACGCCTGGCCGTTGTCGCCGCCGCGCCTGCCCAGCAGGAGAACACCGTACTCGCCACCGTCGAGAGCAACGGTCAAGTGACCCTGACCGCCACAGTGACCGGCCGGGTGCTCGGCCCGCTGCTGCCGGCTGGACAAATCCCTGCCGGGGCTCTGGTGGCGCATATCGCGCCGCCCGGCCTGCAGGCGACTATCAGCGCCGCCCGGGCGCGGGTCGCTTTCAGCCGCAGCCAGTGGTTCCGTAACCGGAAACTCTATGCCGATGGGGTCCTCTCCCGGCAGGATGTGGAGCAGGCGAAACTGGCGCTGGACGAATCCCGGTCCGCCCTCCGCGTCTTGCAGGCGCAATCGAACCAGCAGCAACTGACCGCCCCCTTCGCCGGGAGCCTGCACTATCTGGTGCCCGCCGGCGCGGTGGTCAACGCTGGCCAGCCCATCGCCACTCTCGCCGGCCGCGGAGCGCCCTGGGCGCGCGCCTACGTTACGCCTGCCGTGGCGCAGGGGCTGCGGATAGGAACGGTAGTAGGGCTTGATGGCAGCAACTGGCGGGGGCACGGCAAGATTCGCTCCGTCGGACAAAGCGCACGGCATCTGGGCCTGGTGCCCGTCTACATCGACCTGCCCACCGGCAGCTCGTTATTGCCCGGCGAGTGGCTGCAGGTGCGGCTGCCGTCGCCGGGGACGACGGCCTTCGTTCTGCCGACGGCCAGCATCGTCATGCGTGGCGCCCGCACCGAGGTATTCGCCGTTCGCCACGGGCGGGCGGTCGTGGTGCCCGTTCACATCGTCGCCAGCCGCGGCGATCGCACCTGGGTCAGCGGTGATCTCCGGGTCGGGGAACCCGTCGTACGCTCCGGCAACGCCCGCCTCGTCGGCGGCACCCCCGTGCAGGTCCAGAAACCATGAAGCGTTATCTGGAGTTCCTCTGGGAAAATCGCTCCAGCGTCATCCTCGCTGCCCTGTTTCTGCTGGCAGCCGGCTGGTTCGCCTTAAAAAGCCTGCCGGAAAGCGTATTTCCCAATGTCGATTTCCCGCGCGTGGCGGTGCTGGTCAACGACGGCAGTCTGCCGGTCAAATTCATGGAAGTCGAGATCACCCGACCGCTGGAGGCGCTGGCCAAGGGTCAGCCGGGCGTCCGGCTGGTGCGCTCGCAAACCGGCAATGGACTCACCAAGCTCAATGTCTACTTCAACCCCGGCGTCAATCCGCAGACCGCTTATCTCATGCTGCAGGCCCGCCTCTCGCAGGTTCGCCTACCCGTCGGCGCGCAGATGCGGGTGACGCGCATGGCGCCTTACACCTACCCCTTCGCCGAGTATGCACTGGTGTCCAATCGGCAGGACAGCTCGGCGATGATGCCGACTTTCGCCTTCCAGGTTCGCCCTGCCCTGCTGGCGATTCCCGGCGTCTATCAGGTGCAGGGCACCGGCCGCGGTTGGCCGCAGGTGCATATCGATCTGAACCCGGTGCGCCTGGCGCAATATCACCTGACGGCACAGCAGGTGATCGACACCCTCCGCCTCGCCCAGGGGCCTTTTTTCTCCGGCATTCTGCACGCCTATCACCAGCAATTTATCGTCGCCACCACACCACGGCCGGTGGACACGGGGCATCTAGCCGCCCTCACCCTGCCCCTCGGCCCGGCCAATGCCGAAGGCATCCGCGCCCCGCTGGCATTGGGCGCGCTGGGACAGGTGCGGGTCGGTCCACCGCCCTTGCTCACCGACGCCGCCGTTCCCGGCTATCGCCATGCCCTGATCATCGATGTGCTGTCCCAATCGCGGGCCAACGACGTGAATGTCGCCCGTGCCGTTCAAAGCCGACTGGCAACCTTGCGAGCGCACCTGCCACCGGGTGTACAACTGGTACCGATCTACGACTTGAGCCATCTGATCAGCAGCAGCCTGCGCGATGTCTGGATCGCCCTCGGGCTCGGCAGTCTGATCGCCTGGCTGGTGGTCCTGGCGTTTCTGGGTCGTTTCGATGGGGCACTGGCAACCCTGGTGGTCGTCCCGCTGGCCCTGGCGGCCACTTTTCTGGTGCTGCATGCGCTGGGGTACGGACTCAACATCATGACCCTCGGCGGTTTGACGGCAGCGATTGGCGCACTGGTGGATCATGCCATCGTGGTGGTCGAACGCGGACTCCACGGTCTGCACGGCGAACGCTCGGCGCGACGACGATTAGCCTTACGTCGCGCCGCCGAAATTCTGCCACTGATGACCCTGGCCACCCTCACCTCCTGCCTGATCTTTCTGCCGCTGATTTTTTTGTCCGGCACGCTGGGACTCCTGTTTCGGCATATGGCGCTGGCCATCGTCATTGCGCTGCTGACGTCGCAAATCGTCGCCCTGCTGGTGACGCCAGTATTGGCCGCATGGCTCGCCGGGCGTCCGCAGCAGAACCGGCGAAACCGTGCAGAACGTTGGTTACGCCGACATTTCAGCCGCTGGCTGATCTTCGGCATGCGCCGCCCGTGGTGGGCCATTCCGGTGGTCCTGCTCCTCGCGGGCGCGGGATGGTTGGCGCTGACCACCTTGCCCACCGCTTTCCTGCCTCATTGGGACGAGGGCGTGATCTCGGTGCCCTTTCGTACCCCCGTCGGCAGCAGCGTGGCGGAAACCACCCGCGTGGGACGGGATTTCATGCGGGTGGCGCTGGAGAACCCCAATGTGGAGCGGGCATCGTTGATGGTCGGGCGCGGCTTCCAGTTCCTCCATGCGCCAGCCAACAAAGGGGCTATCGCCATTGTCCTCAAGCCCAATCACGCGCAGAGCACCGAGGCGGTGATGCGTACGTTGCATGTACAGTTCCGTCAGATGGCTCCCAATCTGCTCTCCTTGACGCTCCACCAAACGATGATTGTACGCCTGGGTAATCTCTCCGGTGCCCACGCGCCGCTGGTGGTGTACCTCTTCGGCTCGGATTCCACCACCTTGCGTGCCCAGGGCGCGCGTCTGGCGGCCGCATTGCGCCAGAGCCACGCCTTTGAGTCCGTGAACTTCAAGTCGCCTTCCGCTGGTCCGGAGTTGGAGATCACCCCGTCGCCACTCGCCGCGATCTATGGCATTACCCCACCGGAGCTAGCCGGCCAGGTCAAGGCGCGTTTCTGGGGGCGGCAGGCGGGTTTCCTCCTGCACGGCGAGCAGATTCTGCCGATTCGCGTCAGCCTCGCCGGTCACGATTTCACCCCGCGCGCGATGGACAGCCTCCCCATTCGCCTGCCGGACGGAAGCTTTACTCCGCTTGCGAGCATCGCCGGCGTACATGTGCAGGGCGCGATACCTTTCGTGACCCATCAAAATCTGGTGCCTGACGCCTATGTCTGGCTGCAGCCGAAGCCCGGTGAGGGGTTGGCGCAGGCCGCCGACAAGGCGCGCGCGGTGGTGGCGGGCCTGCATCTGCCGACAAATGTGACGACCCTGCTCGGCGGCTACTATCGCCAGCAGTCCCAGAGCTTTCAGCAGATGGCGCTGATTCTCGGAGGGGCGCTAGCCTTGCTCCTGATCTTGCTCGGCTTTCAGTTCAGCAGTCAGCGCGCCGCCATCTCCGCACTGTTGGCCATCGCGCTGGCGGCACCGGGGGCGCTGCTGGCGCTGCTGCTGCTCGGCATCGATCTCGACAGCACCGCCTTCCTCGGGGTGCTGCTGGTCTTTGCCATTGCCGTCAATAATGTGATTCTGATTTTCGCCCGCGCCCGGCAACTCGGTGGCCCGCAACCGCGCCCCGCCATGGTCGCCCTCGCCGCCCGCCAGCGCCTGCGCCCCATCCTGATGACCATGCTCGCCGATGTCTTCGGCTTTCTGCCGCTGGCCATCGGCATCGGCCACGGCACCGACCTGCTCAAGCCCCTCGCGGTAGCGGTCATGGGTGGCTTGCTGCTGTCCGTGTTCATGTCTTTGTGGCTGGCGCCGGTACTCTATGCCGCATGGCCCGTCAGGCCCCCGCTGTCGGACCCGGATCAGCGGACCGGTTTCCTTGCAGAAAAGGGCAATAGAAACTAATATTCTGATGGCGTTGATAATGCACTGGAGGTGCAAAATGTTAAAAAAATCATTTTTCATTCCGATCTTGGGAGCTGTCCTGTGTCTGCCGGCCGGGGTTGCCCTCGCAGCAGATGCAGCCCCTGCTGCCGGGCAGGTTCAAAACCAGATGATGTATGGTAGTCAGTTGATGACCCCCAAGGAGCGTGTGGAGTATCGCGCTAAATTGCGTGCGGCCAAGACGATCCAGGAACGCGAACGGATACGTCAGGAACACCACGAAGAGATGATGGAACTGGCCAAGAAAAGAGGGGTAACCTTACCCGCCGTACCGCCCGTAGGCGGCGCCGGCATGGGTCCCGGCCGTATGAATGGCGGCGCCGGTATGGGTGGCGGCGCGGCGGGCATGGGCCCTGGTACCGGAATGATGGGAGCCGGGGCGGGCGCTGGAATGGGTGGCGGTCCGCGGCGTTAGGGCGCAGCACGCCTCTGCGCGGAAAGCGAAGTCCCGGGCAACAGGTTCGTTCCTCGGCTCCACAGGCCGGGAGCAGCCAGCGCAAACGCGCCTTCCCGTCGGTAGCGCGTGGGTTACGTATTAACGATGAATCCAGGGCGTAAACTGCCCAGCCCCAACGACAGGACTCCCATGCCACGCCTCCATACCCTGCAGCGGCCTGGCATTCAGGCCGCTCTTCTGTCGGCACTGCTTTTCGGCGCAAGCACACCGCTAGCGAAGGTCCTGCTGGCGTCGGTGAGTCCGTGGATGCTGGCTGGACTCCTCTATCTGGGCTCAGGTCTGGGCCTGACGCTCTACCGCTGGTTGCGACGTGCCGAATCCGTGCGGCTAACGCGCCGAGATGCCTTCTGGTTTGCCGCTTCGGTGCTGTCCGGGGGGATCGTGGCGCCGGTGCTGTTCATGATCGGTTTGCGAGGTGCTGCGGCATCGACGGCATCCCTGTTGTTGAATGCGGAAACCGTGTTTACGACGCTGCTCGCGTGGTGGGTGTTCAGGGAAAGTTTTGACCGACGCATTGCCTGGGGTATGGCGGCAATCGTGCTGGGGATGGTCCTCCTCAGTTGGCCTGGGCAGGTGCATCTTGATCATCTCTGGTCCGCTGCCGCCATCATCGGCGCCTGCTTCGCCTGGGGTGTGGATAACAATCTGACTCGCAAGGTATCCCTGACGGATACGACCTGGATCGCCGCCAATAAGGGCTGGGTGGCGGGCGGCGTCAATCTCGGCCTGGCTCTGCTGCTCGGTGACCATCTGCCCGCCCTGCCCGACGTGGCGGCGGCAATGTTGCTCGGATTTTTCGCCTATGGCGTCAGCCTCGCCCTTTTCGTGGTCGGCCTGCGCCATCTCGGCAGTGCGCGGACCGGAGCGTATTTTTCCAGCGCGCCCTTTGTCGGTGCCGTACTCAGCGTGATGCTCGGGGCTCCGGTCAGCCCGCTCCTGGTGATTGCCGGGGCGCTGATGGGCTGGGGTATCTGGATGCATCTCACCGAGCGTCACGAACATACCCATACCCATACCTTTATGGAACATGATCATACCCATGTGCATGGAGCACATCACCAGCACACCCATGCGTTTCCGGTGGCGCCGGGAGTTCGTCATCGCCACCCGCACCAGCACGAGGCGCTGACCCACAACCACGCCCACACACCAGACATGCACCATCTGCATGACCATTAACTGAATCAGGTAATGCGGTGGCACAGATACGATGCCGGATTGATCTTGGCATGGCACGAGACCATAATGATCATTATGGTTAATGAAGGTGATGCCATGATTACGGAAACCAACGCGGTCAATTTTCGCCAGAACCTGGGAGAAATGCTCAACCAGGTGCAGTATCGCCACGACAGCGTGATGATCAACAAAGATGGGAAACCCGTTGCCGTGCTCATCGATGCACGTCTTTTCGAGCGCATTCGCCGGATGCAGGGTCGCTTTGATGCGCTGTGCCAAAGGATCGAAGCGGGATTTTCGCAAGTACCCGAATCTACAGGGATAGCGGAGATCGACGCGGCCGTCGCTCAAGAACGGCGGGAATCGTCCATTTCCGCTGAGGGTCACTAACCGTTCATGGCGGCATTGCGGGTGGTGCTGGACACCAACGTGCTGCTTTCCGGCATAGCATACCCGGCCAGCGTGCCGGGCAAGATCCTGACCGCGTGGCGACATGCTTCCATTGAGGTACTGCTATCAGACTATATCCTTGATGAACTGCGCCGGGTACTGCCCCGTCTGGTGCACCGCCATGGGCTGACGGTGGCTGAGATGGGCGATCTGGTAGACATTCTGGCCATCCAAGCAGAACTGATCGCACCATGGCCTGGGTTGGACCCGCACTTGCGCGACGACAAGGATCAACCGGTGCTGCACACTCTGCAGGCTGCTCTCAAGACGTCTGGTGCTGACTACCTCATCACGGGAGACAAAGACCTTCTGGTGTTGGCTGATCGATATCCTATAATCAGCCCAATGGAATTCTGGCGGACGCATGGGGGAGTGTAACTCCGTAACCGGCGATGTTCAGAGCCTCATCAACATCAGCGGTTTTCCCCCGGAGGACGAGAAGCATCTTTGCCAGCTCTCCCAACACCTAGCGCCGCGCATACCGGCACTCACAGACCGTTTCTATGAACGGCTATTGGCCGACGAACGCACCCGCATCCATGAAGAAATCGAAGCCGCCGCCCAGACGGAGGGTTATACCATCGGGACCTGTACCAGGGTGCTGATGCACCTGCTGGATATTTGTCAATATTTGATCGATTCGGCCTACGAAGCCGAACGCATGCGACGGCTGACAGCCGCTACCGGAATGCGCCCGGCCCTGTTGGAGAATCTCATCAACCTGCGGAACTAAGTCTCCACGGAGACCGAAACGAGCATCGGAACCTCACTGAATAATACTCCGCCATCCCACGGGTGAGAGAGGGGGCGGTGCCAAGGTGAATGGCGTGATGGTACCATTACCCAAGGGTATCAGCAGGTGATTGCCGGATTGCGTGGGTGCCCCCGCATATTGGTTGCCCAGCGAGACGCCGGAAACATTAGCGCCACCTGACGTGAGTGGGTTGCTGAGGTTGTTGTTGACGAAAAATTGGGGCTGTCCAAAGGTGGTGCCTTCCGCATAGTTGAGAATCATCAGGTAGCTCTGACCGGTGCCTCCGCAGGTGGCCGTGTTTGGCGCATACAGCGTAAAGATCAGCCGGTTGAGATTCAAATCCATGTTGGTAATGGAGCGCAGACCCACCGGAATGTTTCCGCTCCCCGCATCGGTGAGGGGGAGATACCAACCGTCCTGTGAAGCCCAGTTGATCAGATTGCTGGTATTGGCCGCAGCCACGATAACCTTCTGGCCGTTAGTGGCCGTGGCGCCAGTGATACCCCGTGCCTGTAGCTGGCTTTGGGTGATGGTGGTACCTGATCCGTTGTCGAGAACGGCGTAAATGGATTGCACATTGGTATTGGTCAGATCACTGGTGGTCAGTAGCTGGCCCGTGCCAAAGGTCACAAAGTTGCCGGGAGGTGCCCCCCGAGGACTGGCTGTGACTGTCGGTTGTGTGGTAATGGGCTGCGGCACCGTGGTGGTTGTGGTCACCCCGGTGCTGCTGGTGGTGGTTTGTGTGGTCGTCGCATGAAAAAGTACAGATACTGCAGGCGGTTGGGTACCCGAGCTAGTGCTAGTGGTCGGGTTTAACAATTGTTGCACGTTGATGCGCCAGAGGTTGCCCTGCAGATCACCTGCGTAGACTGTGCCAGCGACGAAGCCATTACCGGAACTGGCAACCGCAGGGGTCGATAAGCCATCCGGATAACTGGCACTGCAATAGCTGGCTTCACTAGCGGGCAGGTAACTACAGAGGTCGACGGATTGAATGAGCGTGCCGGTCTGCGCGTTGACGATGAACAGGTAAGGCCACCCCGCCGGGCTGTTGTAGCCCGAGCCAAAAATCGCCGCCCAGGTGGGCGTGCCGTTGTCATCCACCTCAGCGATCTGCGGCTGACTGTAGGTGAGCCCCAAATCCGGGTTGGTAAACTCCCACATCACATCCGAAGCGGAGAAACTGGTGGGATCGGTGACATTGAGGGCGTAGATACTGTCGCCACCACTGTCCAGGCCGCCGACCAGCACGCTGTTCCAGGGAGTTGTGCCGCCGGAAAACTGGATATCCGCTTCCGTTGGGCTGCCATCCACGTAGTATTGGTGGGTGTAATTCAGTTGAGGGAGCTGCGCCAGATTGGGATAAACCCCATTGGGCACGAAGCTGAAGACCGGCGCGCCGGTAAGGGCATTGAAACCGTACAACATGCCGCCGTTGGAACCCACATAGACCATCGGCGTGCGAGTGGCGTGTGCGGTGACGAAGTTCTGATAGGAAGGCTCCAGGCTGCCATCATTCGGTGGCCCTACATAGAGCGGCGTACTGTCCACAATGTCGGCAAGCAGGGCTGACGGTGTGCGGAAGACGCCGCCGCTGGTGTTGCCGTTCAGCAGCCATTGCATGATGGCTTGACCATATGCGGCAGCACTTCCAAAGCTGGCTTGTTGGCTGCCGGAGAGCGTGCTGTAGTAGCCCTGGTCCAGGTCTGTTTGCTGGGTAGAAGATAAAGAATTCCAGGTAAAGGGAATGCCGCATGCGGTTGTTTTGGTGCAGGCCGGGTTCCAGCTAAAGACATTAGGTGCCGACCCGTTTTGCAGACTGCCGCTGGTTATGGTACCGCCGGGGTTGGCGCCCACGGCTTGCCACGAAATGGTCGGGGAGTTGGGGGTGCTCAACACACTGCTCAGGGTTTCCGCCTTGAGGTTGCCGATCCAGACCTTGGTGGTATAGCTGGCCTGATAAACCAAGTTGGCTCCCGCTTGACTGGACGAGTTCAGCGCCACGCCGGTGGTACTCTGGTTGGCCTCAATGGCTTGCAGGATGGCGGTCAGGGACTGCGCCACGGCGGCAGGGCTGGTGGCGGCTATCGCCTTCTGCGTGCCGCCGGCAATGGCCATGGCGTTGAGCGTCGCATAGGCCGTTGGGTTCAAGCTGGGGTCCACACCGGCACCCATGCCCACCACGTAGGTATCTATCCCCGCCTGCTGTAGTGTCGTAATGGCGGCGATGGTGTCGGTAAGGGCCTGGTCATTCGTGGTGTTCACGGTGCCGTTTTGGTTGAAAGTGGCCGTCACCCCATATCCGGCCGCCGCAGCGCTGCCTAGTGGCGGCCAAAGCCCGCCCTGGTTGTCAACAGTCGGTAAACCGTCAGTGACCAGAATGACATATTTCTTGGATGTACACGTACTGGATGGTAACGCAGGCCCCGAAGTGCCCATGAGGTAGTCATAGGCGCTGGCTAAGGTTCCAGCCATTGTTGCATTAATAGCATCTGCTTTTATTTCGGAGCTATTTGTATTGGTTTCTGGGGCAAGTTGCGCGGCGAAAAGCTGGCCTTGCGTCGCAGTAGACTTTTGGATGGATATGGGTAATGACCCTGAATTGGTTATATTGTTGTCATACCCGAATCCTCTTTCGGAATACCAGACCTGCGGGGAATAAGGCACGTATCCGGCATTGGTAGGAGAGGTACCAAAGGCACCGGGAACTGTGCTCTTGTTGTAATTCTCAAGGATGGTCCCGTTGTTGTAATTCGACAGGGTATAGCCCGTGTAGGGAGAGGTCGGGTGCGGTCCCGCATAGGTGATAAAGTTGGACGGCAACCTTCTCGAAGCATAAAGCACATCGTTGATATCCGGCTCGTCACTGGTGTCCTGTATGTATAACCATGGATCGCTAAAACTTCCGCTAACGCCTATCCTGGTGAAATAGGCATGAATATCTTGGCAGGATGTGGTCGCCTGCGTGTTCGGATAATAGCAAGGGTTGGGCACCGACTGCAGCGGCACGGTCAGTCCGTCCTTCGTTTGGGTGGGGGCTGTGGAAGAGGTCCCAAATGCAAAGCCATCCGGACCGCTCATGTAATAAACCCATGTAGTGTATTTGCTGGGAGTCCCCTTCACGCCATAATCCATGAGTCCGAAATCCATCACCCCGTTCCACTGATTATAAGCCTGCTGGATAGCCTCTTTGGCTACGTTCAGACGGCTGGCCGAGTTATCTGTGCCATTGACGGTATAAGGCGCGCTGCCGCTCGTGGTGCCACTTACCGGCGCGGTGAACCCGGCAGGCACCGTATAATTCGCCGGACTGGAGGAGTTCAGATCAACTGGATTGCCGTTGTCCGTCGCCGTTCCCGACCCCGTCATGATAGCGCCTGCCAGATTCCCGTCCATGGACTGTGAATTGTCCAGTACGAACAACACCTGTGGTGCGCCATATTGCACACTGATCAGCGGAATGGAGGATATCGGCAACGTCGGAGGGAGCGTGGCTGCACCGGCCAGTGCGAATGGAGAGAAGGCGAGGGCCGCACCCAGCCAAAGTGGATAGTGCCGTGTTCTGGGACCGTGGCGCATGGTTCTTCTCCCTATTATCGGGGCTGCGGTATCCGATAAAGAATTTGTGTGACGGCGGAGATCCCGTTCGCGGGATTATTTGGGTTGTTGGTGGTGAGCGCGGAGATGCGATAGTAATAGCAGGTGCACATATTGGTCGGGGCTTGCGTGCTGGAGCATCCGGATATGGTGCATAAGCCCTGCCCATAGTATTCCATGACCCACTTCACGGTGGCGCCGGGGAAACTGGATGCCAGCGGTGCGACCACACTTGGATTGACTGTGGCGGCGGTATTCCATACCGAACTGGTCGCTGCTACCTGGGCTGCTGTAAGGGGGGCTGTGCAGCCAACGGAACCATTAACACAGGCATCGTTATAAAAATAAGCGGGTGCCGTGCCGGTAGGCGTGCCGGGCGGAAAAGAAATATTGGCATTGCCCCAATTCATCGCGTCCTGTGTGGCCAAGGAGTCTAGATGCTGGGCTACGTTTCGGGCCGTCTCATTAAAAGTGAGGCGCGCAGTCTGGCTGCCGTATTCCAGTGCCGCATAGCCTAATATGGCCAGAATCACCAGCACGATGACGGCCGTCAGTAAGGCTTGCCCGGATTCGTTATGTGTTTCTTGCATCCCAGCCGCTCCTAGTGCCAGATCAGGTTCATCACGGGAACCGTGGTGCGCATGACGTTGAATTGCTCGCTGTTGACTCCGGCGGGGGGCTGATAGTACACCGCAGGCAGATCGGCCCCCGTGACACTCTCTGACGCCGGAATGGCAGGAATGAGCAACAACTGGCCGGGGGTTACGGTTCCAGCCGTTTTTAACCCGCTCTGCGCCACCATCACCACCATAACCGTGCGGATATCGCTTATTAAGCTCGGATTTGAAGAGAGTTGCTGCTGGGTTGGAAAGTACCCATAGCTGGTGACGGATTGGCCACCTGTGGTGTTATAGCCGAAGAGCACCTGCAAATCGTCAATGCCTTGGGCAAAAAGCGCAGGTGTGCCGCCGCCAGACGAAAGCTGAAGTTGGCCCGGTCCTGCCGCGGTACCCGGCACCACCGAAAAGGTGAGGCTGCTCAGTTGACCGTTACCGACGTCGTACACCTGAGCAGCGGCCATATCTGCCTTAGTCAGGTTGGGAATCAGGCTATTGAATCCTCCCGGCGGGTTGTTCGGGTTACGGCCTGGGGCGAAATTGATCACACAGGCGCCTTGATAGCTGCTTGGTGTGTTGGTGGCGACGACCATGCCGCAAGCACCACCGCTAAACGCCGCGATCAGCGTATCCCCGGACTGAATGCTCGTTTGACACGTTGTGCCCGCAACCGAGGAATTCAGATGGAAATTGGTCGCGCTGGGCGATGGGCTTTGCACCATCTGCCCCATAGGCACCCCGGCGAATTGGGACGCACTCAGGTTGATGGTTAAGGACACCGGTTGGGGGGCGCTCGTGGTTGGGGCGCCGCCGGGACTCACCGTAATAGCAGATACCGGCGTATTGGCACCATTTTGGTAAGTGTAGGTGGTCTGGCACCCGGGCAGACCTGCCATGCCATAACCTGCATTACTGAGATAGGTGGACACGACGTGCAGTGCATGACGGTCGGCGTTGACAATATCCCCGGTACCCCGATTATGGAGGTAACCAAATTCGGTTTGTGCGAAAACCTCAAAAATGGCGATACCCACGATGATGGAAATTACCATCGCCACCATCAGTTCGACCAGGGTTAAGCCCTGCGCGTTGCGCGTGCCGGAATGGTTAAGGTTGAACGATGTATTCGCTGGCTGCATAGGTCTGTGTTCCTGACGCGCTGGACCAGGTAATGGCGACGGTGGCAGTGCAAGGTGGTTGCGTACAGGCACCGCCGGAAGAGTTCAATACCTGAATGGTTCCCTGGCCGCCGGGAAGGGTGCTTTGGACGTTGCTGGCCCAGGTGGACACCGCCCATGCGGAAACTCCGCTTTGTGGCCAGGTGGACGAATTGGCCGTGTCCACGTTGTTAAAACCGCTGATGTTAGAATTCCCACCTCCCCAGATGTTGGCCAGCATGGCGTTGCTGAGGAAGGCGGCATTGCTGTTGACGGCAGCCGTGCCAAAATACTGGGCTGCATTAGACTGCAAATAGGCCAGACCGAGCAGACCGATAGCGAGGATCGTCATGGCGATCATCACCTCAATGAGCGACATGCCGCGCTCTTTTTGCACCTTATTCATGGGCGAGCGCTCACCCCCCATGCGTCACCACCGCGCCCATCTTGAAGATCGGCAGGTACATGGCGACGACCAGGGTGCCGACGATGATGCCGAGCACTACCATGATCATGGGTTCCATGAGGGTGGAAAGGCGACTGACGGATTCTTCGACTTCGCTCTCGTAAAAGTCGGCGACTTTGCCGGACATGACTTCGATGGCGCCGGTTTCCTCACCGATGGCGAGCATCTGGGTGGCCATGATGGGAAAGACGCCGTCGGCCTTGAGCCGGGTGGTGATGCGCCCGCCAGTAGCGACGTCGTCACGGGCGGCCAGGACGCTACGCTCGATGATGACATTACCGGACACTTTGGAAAGGGTTCCCAGGGCTTCCATGATGGGCACGCCTGCCCCCTGCATGGTGGACAGGGTGCGCATGAAGCGCGCCACGGCACCTTTCAGCAGGATATCGCCGAGCACCGGGATTTTCAGAGAGAAACGGTCTATGACGGTTTTGAAGGACAGGTTGCGCTTGTAGGCGTAGATAAAGAGCCATACCGAGGCGATGGGTACGAGCACCACGATGTACCAGTGGCTTTTCATCCAGTCGGAGATGTTGATGACGACCTGCGTCAGCAGCGGCAGAGTGGCACCGAAGCTGCTGAAGAGCTGTGAGAATACCGGGATGACGAAAATCATCAGGATCACCACGACCACGACCATGACGGTGATGATGGCCGCCGGGTAGAACATGGCCGACTTGACCTTTTTGTTCAGCGCCAGGGTCTTTTCGCGATACTCGGCCAGGCGCAGGAGGATGGTGTCGAGGATGCCTCCCTGCTCACCGGCGGCGACCAGGGACACGAAAAGGCGGTCGAAATATTTGGGGAAGTGGGCCATGGCCTGCGACAGAGATTCACCTTCTTTCAGATGCTTGAGAATCCCCGTGAGCAGTTTTTTCATGCCCGCGCCGGAGGTGGCGGATACCAGCAGTTCGAAAGACTGCACGATGGGCACGCCGGCGTTGATCATGGTGGAGAGCTGGCGGACCATCACCACCACTTGCGCTTCCTTGACACCCCTTTCCCCGAACAGGGGCTGCGGCGCTTTGCGCACCGCGGTCGGCATCATGCCCATGCGGCGCAGGTTGGCGCGCACGGCGTTGGCGGAGACGGCGTTCATCTCGCCCTTTTTCTTTTCGCTCCCGCCGGGCGCAGTCGCCTCCCAGGTAAAGTCGTAGGTCTTCGCCTCGCGGAGTGCGGATTTCTTGTCTTTACTCAGGACCGATGCCATGTTGCCCTCTCCCCTGCCAGTTCTGTCCAGCTAATTAGTGCACACACTGGAAAATGCAAGGCGCCGGTAGTTTATGAGGGAAACTTGCGCCAGGCGCTTCCAGCCTTTTCGAGTTTTTCAATCGGCTTGTCCGTCATGAAACTGTATCAATAAAATCAATTAGTTTTATGGAGAATGACAAGGCATAAACTGGCAAATGCCCAAATGTTGCCCAAGTGGCCTCTTCTAGGCGTCAGTTTCCGTAACTAACTGCATCCTTCCTGCCTCATACAGGGCCTGCAACTCGGCGCGCACCACGTTGAGTTCCATATCAATCGAGGCGATAGGGGCGCCACGCTGTTCGCGCCGCTGAAGCAGCGTGTGGCGATGGTTCTGGAGTTGGGCAATACGGGTTTGCCGGTAGCTTTCGTTCATGATGCTTCTCCTGTGGCGGCGGTCATGGCCTGTAAGGTGTCGGTGATTTTCTATCGGGCACGCCGATCTCTACCCTCTGGGTAAACGTCCTCATCGACGCTCGCCCTTCTACTAAAGTACCCGCGTTTACGCATGAATGTTCCGAATGGATTCAGCACGGCCGCCGCTATCAGCGTTTCCAGTGGGACGAGGAAAAGCGCATCCTGGAATCCAGCGTCGCCGATCCCGAAAAACCACCTGCCCGTCCAATGGCTCGCCATCCCTGCCCCGTAAAGATCAGGGATGAGGGTACCGACAAAAGCCAGCGGATACGCCATAGGCCATGGTAGGCGATCTCCTAAAAGAAGCACCAGTACGGGCCAGATCACAAAGCCGCTGATCATTAGATTCAAGCCGTTCGCACCCCAATATTGAGTACACAGATCCAAGGTCACGGCAAAGAGCAGGAAACCCAGAATAGTTTTGGGGTCTTTGATCTGATGGGCGTATTTAAGAAACAGCCCAAGGCTGATCAAGCCAGGAATGACGGATCCCACCAGTGTACGAAGATCGTTTAGATAAAGGGCTAGAAGGGCGTGGTAAACCTGGAGTAGTTCGACGGATATCCAGGCTATTCCATGCATGGGCGCTCTCCTGCGGGTTTACGGGGTGACAGCCCCATTTTGGGTGATAATGACGCCAGTTGTGGTGGCGGCATGGATAAATCCTTCGGCACTACAGGCACGGGCAATGACGGTACCAAGACTGCCCGTGCAGTTTGTGGTGCTGACTTGCACGCTTACCTGCTGTGGCCCTGTCTGGCTGATGGTGGCGGCATCAATGAGCACCTGCCCGCATTTCCCCGCTTGGGTGCCAGGTGCGGCAATAAAAGCCGGCGTGCCAGAACCATATACCGGGTCAGCCACGTCATGGGCTGCCTGTCCGTTCAGGGTGCTGTAAATATTGGTACTCACAGCGTTATTGCTGGCCGCTAACGCATTGGTCACCGCATCCACCGCTATTTTCAGATTACCCGATACCGTTTGCGCCTTGGCGGTTTCGATGTACGCAAAATACTGCGGAATCGCAATGGCTGCGAGAATCCCGATAATGGCAATGACGATCATTAGTTCGATGAGGGTGAAACCGCTGTTCCTCTGGATTTTTATTGTTTGACTGCGCATAGGATGACCTTTCCGAGAGAGTTCTGAAATGAATTTGAAATAGGAGGTCAGAGCACTGTCCGAAAGGTGCAGCCCCAAAGGGCTGCTGGAGGAAAAATTAGTTATATGACACAGCACCGTTTTGATCGATATTTGCTGTGATAGCATTGCTACTAGCAGATATCCCTTGCGCAGTTAATGCATTAGTTATTTTAGTTGGAAGGCTACCGGGGCAGCTACTATAATCAACTTTGAATGCTACCGATTGATTTGGCAATACAGAAATAGTTGCAACTGATGAAGGTGTAGCACTAGTTGCACTTGCTGTGCCTGCTGTGAATACCGCGCATCCTTCAACGCCCGTGTAGTTAGTTGGCATTGCAATCGTCGTTTCCTGTCCGGCAGCACCTGCAGCTACTGCGGCCGTACCCTGTGTAACCAATTGATGGAAATCTTGCGTGATGGTTGTAGCTTTCGATGTCTCAATATATTGCTCATACTGCGGAATGGCGATGGCCGCCAGAATGCCGATGATGGCAATGACGATCATCAGTTCGATGAGGGTGAAACCGGCTTCGGCGCTGGCCTTGGCCTTCTTGACTAGCATACTCATGTGTAATCCTCCATGGGGTAAATGAGTACCCACGGTGTTTCTGTGGGCTACATAAAGCGTTACAGTTTTCGTGCCAAAGCGATCTGAAGTCGCCCTGAATCTATTTTATCTTATTGATTTTAATTGATAAACAATATTTATTATGAATTCTCTACCACACTTACCCATGGTTTTCACAAACTTATTTCCGTGTTTTTCACGGAAATGGAAGATATCCTTCCTTGTCTTCCACGGAAATGAAAGTATACTTCCCTGATGTTCACGGAAACCGGACCGGTACTTCCTTATCTTCCACGGAAATGGAATATTGCTTCCATGTTTTTCACGGAAATAATGGGTATCCTTCCTGGATGATCACGGAAACCGGAAATTGTTTCCGTGTTCTTCAAGGAAACCAAAATATGGAGTTGACACCATGACACCATCGGACGACGCAAGCCTTCTCGTCTGTGCCCAAACCGCCGCGTTACTCACTGGCAAAACGGATCGAACCATTATCAATTGGCTGGAATCCGGCGCGATCAAGGGCAAGACGGTTCCTGCCGGGCATCTTCCGCGCGGCCAGACGTGGAAAATAGACCTGTCCAGCATGGCTGAACACATTCCAACCGAACTGACTGGCGAATTCATGGAGAGCGTCCAGAAAGCAGAAGCAGGGGACGCGCGAGAAACCACCAACGTGGCCACCTATTTTTCCATGTCGGGCGCCGATAAGATCGCCGTGAGTTGGTTTGAATTGGCGGCCAAGAGGGGCGATGCCGATGCCATGAACTGGCTATGGGACAGTTATTACCATGGATACGGGGTAGAACCGGATTTCGCCGTAGCCATACAGTGGCTAGGGAAAGCGGCGAAACAGGGGTCGATGATGGCGCAATCCACCGTCGAAAGTTTGCGTAAAATAGACGCTGTACTCAGAGAGCAACAAAAGGATGAACATCATGACATTCTTGAAGATATAAAAAGACTGGCGAATATGAATCATATCCCCTCACAGGGAAGACCAAGAGGCGTTCAATGATCCAATCCCATAAACACTGAGGAAGCGGCGTTTAATCCCAAAGATGGGCGGCGATGTCGAACGGTTCACCGTCAATGAGTTGCAAACAGCCGCCTTGACCAGATCGTTACGGAAACAGGATTTACCGCATCATGCCCTGATCTTTGGTGGTCCACCTTGGCGCTGCTTGACATACGATAAAACGCATAAATTGATATTATCTTATTTATCGTATATACTGCTTTTATTCGGCATATCGAATGTGCAGAGGCGTTTTTCATGACCGTGATCATCAGGAACAGCAGAGAGCTCGGGGAAGCCATTCGGGCCGAACGCCTGAAAAGAAAACTGCGTCAGGCCGATCTGGCGAGCATGGCTTCGGTAAGGCAGGCCCTCATCGCAGGAGGATACTTGTCAGGCGCTGGGCGTATCCCCGACGCGCAAATATCAGGCTGACGGCGGACCGGGTATTGAGGACATTCTCGCGTTTCTCAACGGGGCAGTTGCGCCTCGGGAAGACCGCCTGCGCTTTATGAGGGCGCAGATAGTATTTTGGCTTCTGGCGGCCATCGATGGGCACGCCAAGAATTTCTCCGTCTTTCTCACGCCGGGTGGCTACAAGCTCACCCCGCTTTATGACGTGATGTCGGCTTCACCCTATCCGCATCTCTCGCCGCACAAGATCAAACTGGCCATGGCTGTTGGCAAGAATCGTCTATTTCTTCTTCTGAATTGCCCCGGCATCAACGCTCATCTGAGTAGCCTCAGAAACCTCAACCAACGCCATCCTTGATAAACCCACCATAACGGTTGGCATGACCTTGTCAGGACTAGGACCGGCCTGAACAACAGAAAAAGCAAACTCTGGCGCGAGCTCGTAGTGACCGGTTTTCTTTTTGAAATGCTTGATAAGAATGGTTGTCAGCATCCTGATGTCGATCTGCTCTCCAACAACGGTTCTGGAAATCACTTTTTTAGTGGCGCCGTTCATTATTGCCCCCATCATCATTCGATTGCATCGCCAGAGACCACTTCCAATCGTCTTGGGGCACCTTTTCCCACTGGTTACCCGTTAGAAAAGATCCATTTTGTATGGTTGATTTTGATCTATTCTCAACGAACAAGTCGATCGCTTTACATATGGTCTCGTTTACGCTACATCCTTCTTTGCTAGCAGAGAATGCGATATTTCTATGTCTTTCAGAGCCGATGCGCACGTTTAGTGTACCGCTGTATGCTTTGTTCGGTTCCACATTGGCGCGTTTGCAATATTCCAAATACTCATCTATTGCGCTGCGAAATGCAGCTTCGATTGCAGAAGCATCGCTGGCTTCAAAAGTAATCAAGCTATTGATATGCAGCACCCTGCCGAAAAGAATACAGTCTTCCGAACTATATTCGATGGATGCTTGATAGCCATTGTACTCGATGATGTTGCCCATTACAGAAGCCCCTTCTCCTCTAAAAATTTTCTGATCTCCCTCATTTGGTAACCCTTGAGTATAGGGGTGGGATGCGGTCGGCAGGTCCAAATCACTACCGACGGATCGGATTGGCATACAAAACGGCAATGTGACCCGCCTCCGGCATGATCTAGATGGAAGTCCAGGGAACCAAGTAACCTTACCAGTTCATCCCAAGCGAAGTCTTTCGGTTGCGGTGTTGCGCAAAAACGATCCTTCAGTTTGTCCTGTCTCGTCATGTAGTTTTGATGATTCCAAGCAAAAATGCAACTGCTTTATAGTTGCAGAGACGTTTCAGGTGATCATCCCAGCAACTTCGCTAGATCCTCTGCTCTTAGGTGAGTATAGCGTTTCAGCGTCTGCAATGTCTTGTGCCACAGCAACGATGACGATAGCGACAAGTTCGGGATGGATGGCGCGGCAGGCTTCCCGCAGGCGGGATTCCTCATCACCAACCAGCCGTCTATCCCGACCTTGCGGCAACTTGGGCTTGCGGACATATTCCACAGGATTGTCGATGGACTCCATGCCCCACTCAGTCCGGGCCACTTTGAATAGATGGGAAAGCAGGGCCAGGTGCAGCCGGATCGTGTTGGCACCCTTCCCTTCCACTTCCATTTCTTTCATAGCCTGGGCAACGTCTTTGCCTCGGATGGAAGACATGAATTGACGCGCTACCGCCCGTCCTTTTTCGTGGGGACCACTTCATCCCGGTAACGATCCAGGCATTCAGCAAGGATGAGCGATTCGGCTTCACTCGTGTCCCGCCAGAGACCTCGCTCCATTTCTGACTCGATCTTTTTTGCCCAGGCTTGGGCTTCTGCATGGCGGATCCGGCGAGTGAACTGGCCACCTGGCGCTGGCTCAAGGAGCGGAGCGCCTTGTCCGAGTTACTGGAGGTCGACTTTGAGGCGATAGGATTGCATCGCTTGTACGGGGTGTCCGATCTTCTGGTGCGTCATCGCCAGGAGATTGAGCAGGCGCTTTTTGCGCGGATCGACGATCTCTTTCACCAAGTCGACACCGTTGCCTGCGCAGCAATGAAACCACTTGGGACGAGGCCACTCTGTGGCGCACCTATACCCTAAAGCGTGATACCAGACAGAAGGGATCATTCCATCTTATGAGTCAGGTGTCACTGACCGGCAATATGGCGCCACCGATGTGCGGCGTAATGGCGCCATTTCAAAGTGCCTGAAATGGGGTCTCGAACGGTGTTAAGAATGGGTGTTTTTGGCTCCTTTCGCAATGGTGTTTTTGGGGGATTCCGGGAGCGGTCGTGGGGCGCGAAAACTATCGCCTTCCAGGATCAGTCGATAGGCGCCGTGGCGTAGCCGATCCAGTGTGGCTACCCCGAGCATGCGGTTGGCCGGGAAGACGTCCCCCCACTCGGCGAAGTCGAGATTACTGGTCAGCATGGTAGAAACCCGTTCGTAACGTTCGGCGATGAGGTCGTGGAAGTCCTCATCATGGGGCGGGCGCATGGGTTTGAGTCCGAAGTCATCGATGATAAGCAGGGTTACCTTGGCGAGTTGGCGGAAGCGCCGGTCAAAGCCACCGGTGGCCCGCGCCGCATGCAGGGAGCCCACCAGATCACCTTGGGTGATAAAGAGCACGTCCACCCCCTGGCGGATGGCACAATGCCCCAGCGCCTGGGCGAGATGGCTCTTGCCGGTGCCACAGGGCCCGACGATCAGGATAGGTGCCTGCTCCTGCAGGTAGCGACCCGTAGCCAGATCATGCACCAGAGAGCGGTTCAGGTTCGGTAACCGGTCAAAGGCGAAGTCTTCCAGGGTTTTGTGATTCCGGAAGTGGGCCTGACGCAGGAGGGTGTCGAATTTCCGTTGGTCCCGGCGGGCCACTTCATCCTGCAGGAGCATGGCGAGGAACTCGGTATAGGCCATTTGACCATCCACCGCTTGCCGATTACGAGCTTCCAGGGAATCCAGGATACCGGACAGGCGCAGGGCGCGAAGATTACTGCTCAACTCTTGGGTTTGCATCAGAATTCCTTTCAATGAAATAGCGTAGCGCTGTCGCGCAGAAAGCGACCGCCACTGGTATAGGTGCTTCCGGATTCGGGAGTTACGGGCGACAACGGCTCTTGATCCAAGCCTTTCTTGAGGATCTGAGCGATCGCCCCATAACGCGGATTACTGAAGCGCAAAGCCCGTGCGCAGGCCGCCTCCAGCCGTTGAGGGGTGTGCTTGTCCCGGAGTCGCAGGATGTTCTGTACGGTGCGCAGATTGACCAGCACGCGATCGGCAAAGAGCTGGTGAACGACGCCGTAACAGTGCGGTCCGATAGCCTCCGCCATCCGCAGGCACCACTGGATATCCTGACTCTGCCAGGCCTGTGCTTCTGGCGGCATGTGGTCGGCCACGGTGGAGGCGGTGCCGTGCTGGAACAGCCGGGGATGGGTGGCGACTAATTCATGTTCCTGGTAAATCCGGATGGTGGTATCGGTAGCCCGCAACCAGAGCTGTTGTCCTATCAGACGGAAGGGAACGGAGTAGAAGCAATAGGCATATTGGACGTGAGCATCCCGGTGCACCTTGGGTTGCTTCCACTCGGAGATCTCGGGAGGCGTCTCCGGTAGGCGCTGCAAGAGGGGTTTCTCCACCTCGACGAACTGGGTGAGAGGCGCCTGACGGGTAGTGCCGTGAATTCGATGGCCCGCCTCTGTTCGGATCCACTCCTGAAGCTGGCGATTGGCATCGTCGCGGTCACGGAAATCGCGCAGGGGCAGGAAGGCTTTTTTGATAAATTTGACCCCTGACTCCACGATTCCTTTTTTGGCAGGATCATGTGGAGGGCAAGCATCGATCTTGAACAGGTATCCTTCGGCGCATTCAGCATAAGAACGCTGGACCGTGGGGTCGTTGATGCAGGCCTTGGTGATGGCGCACTTGGCGTTATCAATGATGATTCGACCCGGAACACCACCAAACCATTGGAAGGCATGGCGGTGACAGGCCAGCCAGGTCATCGTCGTCTGATTCCAGACAATCTCGGCATACTGATGCCGGGACCAGCAGAGGGTTATGACGAAGAACCAGGTCTTGCGGATCTCTCCGGTCACCGGATCGATCATGGCGGGGCCAGCGCCGAAGTCCACCTGCGCGGCCTCGCCGGGTGCAAAAATGAGGCGCATAGTGGCATCGGGCACCTTCACCGGTGCGACACGCAGCAGCACGCGACGCACTGCAGAGTAGCTTCCGGTGTACCCGTGATTGCGCACCAGGGCAGCGTGAATGGTAGTGCCCTGTATGCCTTCAGCAGCCCACTTGGCGATTTGCTCCTCATGGTCTTTGAGGGTGGACACACACTGGGCAGGCACGGCCTGCTGGCGGTGCTGCTGCAGGATGGCGAGCGCGCAGTCGTCGGGTAAAGGCTGCTGGGGATCGAGCCAGCCGTGCTGCGCAGCCTGATTACGTAGGGCACCCAGTTTCTTGCGCCCCATGAGTCCGGAACGGGCGATCTCTCGGTCCCGATCCCCTTGGCGCATCCGCACCAGGATTTGGCGAATCGTAAACATCTCAAACCTCCGATTACTCATGGTCACCCCCCAAAAGCTGGGAGGGTAACCGATCCAAGGGAAGTTCAAGACCCTACTGAAGCACTATGTGGGTGGCGCCATTACGCCGACTCCGAACTGGCTCCTTTATGCCGATCCGGAAGTGGCGCCATTACGCCGATCCCAAGGTGGCGCCATTACGCCGACTACGGTTTGGCTCCATATTGCCGATCCGTGACATCAGGCGACCTGCGTATGACTGATGGGAGCATGCATGACATGGGGTGCTCCCGCTTGGCGGGCTTGCCAAAGGTCATAGGCCGCTTGTTGAGCGATCCAGGCGTCGGCACGGCCTCCATTCTCAACGCCGAGCCAACCCTCAATCCGTAGCGCCATTTCCGGAGAAATGGCGGCACGTCCGTTGAGTACACGCGACAAGGTTGATCGCGTTACTCCAAGCTGCTCCGCTGCTTCAGTAACGGTCAACCCCAAGGCGGGCAAGATATCATCCCGCAGGAGTAGTCCGGGGTGGGGTGGATTGTGCATGGGGTTCATAGCGTTCATCCGGATTCAGTGATAGTCCACGTAATCGACCAGGATGGCGTCACCATCCTCGAAGGCAAAAACCAATCTCCAGTTCCCGCTGACCCATACCGCGAAGTGTCCTTGCAGGGTTCCGTGGAGTGGGTGCAGTTTCCATCCCGGTACGTTCATGTCGCCCGGGGTTTGGGCGTTATCCAAGCGGGCCAGTAGCCGTGCGATCTTGGCGGCATGGTCCGGTTGAATCCCTGCCTTGCTACCAGATTCATAGAAAGCTTGCAGGCCCTTGTGGCGGAAACTTTTGATCACGCCTCATTGTGCCGCGTAACGCTACAGAGATCAACCTCCAGTGGAGACATGAGGATTAGACGATTGGTATCATTGTGTCTCATGTTCCTCATGTTCGTATTGCCAAAACGATCCTATCCTATTGTTTCTGATTTGTTTCCGTTTGCGACCGAACATCAGACAAAACAGTGAACTTCTCCATTTTCAGGTCGGACACGAACCGCAAATAGCCGTTCCGCCAACCTTGCGGGGGCCGGACGCGAGGTTCAGATTCTGGCCTTGAAAAGCATCGGGGAGTTTGCGGGAAAATATGGAAAATCAAACAGTTGATAGAACATGGCGGAGAGGGTGGGATTCGAACCCACGTGGGGTTTTACCCCCCATCCGATTTCGAGTCGGCGCCGTTATGGCCACTTCGGTACCTCTCCGCGGAGGTGGTATACCTTAATCTTTCCAGACGCTGGCGGCAAGCCCGCCCGCCGTAGCGCCGAAAAGACCATACAGGACTACAAGGCGGCACCGTCGTTACGATCCTTGGCACTGATGAACTGACGTTTGAGGACGTGCTCCCGCTTGAGCCCCAGCCACAGTGCGATCGGGCTCGCGACGAAAATCGAGGAATAGGTACCCACCACCACGCCGATGACCAGCGCCGTGGCAAACCCGTGAATCACCGGCCCGCCGAAAAGGAAGAGCGATAGCGCGACCATGAAGGTAATGAAGCTGGTGATCACCGTTCTGGATAGCGTCTCGTTGATGGCGACGTTGAATATCTGCGCCACATCACCGCTGCGGGACACCCGCAGATCCTCCCGCATACGATCGAAAACCACTACCGTATCATTGAGGGAATAGCCCATGATCACCAGCAACGCCGCAATCACGGTCAGGGAAAACTCTTCGTGACTGATGGCGAAAAAGCCCACTACCAGGATCGGGTCGTGGAGCATGGCGAGCACACCGCCCACGGCGAAACGCCACTCAAAGCGAAACCCCACATAAATCAGAATGCCCAGAGTGACGATGATCAGCGCCATGATCCCCTTGTTCCGCAATTCCTTACCCACCTCCGGGCCGACATATTCGGTGCGGCGCAACTGCACATCGGGATACTCCACTTGATCCTTCCGGAATACCTGCAGAATCGTATTGCCCACGGCACTGCTCTCACCGGGCACCGTACGCAGGCGAATCAGCAGGTCGCGGTCACCACCAAAGGTCTGCACCACCGCATCGTGGAAGCCCGCCTGGCTGAGGGTACCCCGCACCGCGCCCAGATCCGGCGTCTTGCTGAATGCCAGTTCCACCAGCGTACCGCCGGTGAAATCGATGCTGTAATTCAGCCCCCGCACCAGAAAAACGGCGACCGAGACAACAATCAGCAGAGCGGACACGCCCAGAAAAATCCAGCGTCTGGACATGAAGTCTACATGGGTACGGACTTTGAAAAGTTCCATCGCGACCTCAGATATAAAGCTTTTGCACGCGCCGCTTGCCGAGGGCGAGTTCGATGATGCCACGGCTCATCATGGTGGCCGTAAACATGGAGGTGATCACGCCGATGGTCAGCACCAGCGCAAAACCCTTGATGGCGCCGGTACCGAACTGGAAAAGCACCAGGGCAGCGATCAGGACCGTGATATTGGAGTCGACAATGGTCGCAAAGGCCTTCTTGAAACCCGCGTCAATGGCCGCGCGAGTGCTCATGCCGAGCCGAAGTTCCTCGCGGATGCGCTCAAATACCAGCACGTTGGCATCCACCGCCAGACCGATCTTCAGCACGATACCGGCGATACCCGGCAGCGTCAGCGTCCCGCCCATGATCGAAAGCACCGCCAGAATAGCCAGAATATTCACCAGAATGGCGACATCGGCTATCAAACCAAAAGCCCGGTAATAGAGGGTCATGAAGAGCACTACGAAGGCCATGCCGAAAACCACGGCCATCACCCCGTCATGGATGGAGTCCTGACCCAGGGTAGGTCCGACGGTACGCTCCTCGGAGATATGAACGGGTGCGGGCAATGCGCCGGCGCGCAGTTCAATGGCGGCATTACTGGCGTCTTTCAAATCGGAGAATCCGGTAATCTGGGCCCGGCCCTCCGTAATGGCTTCACGTATCACCGGCGCGGTCACCACCTTGTTATCCAGCAGAATCGCCATGCGCTTGCCTACGTTTTTGGTAGTCAGGTCACCGAAGATGCGCGTCCCCTCGTTGTTGAAACTGACATTGACAATGGCCTGGCCGCTGTTATTGTCCACCCCGGCGCTGGCATTGCTGAGATAGCGGCCGGTAAGCACCGTATTGGTGTACAGCACGTAAGGCGCACCGTGAACGCCGTAAAAGAGCGCGGTGCCGGCGGGCAGTTGGCCCTTGAGGGCCTCTGCCATGTTGGCCTGGTCATCCACCATCTTGAATTCGAGCTGGGCGGTGGAGCCGATAATGGATTTGGCGCGCTGGGTATCCTGTACGCCGGGCAACTGCACGGCGATATGATCAGCGCCCTGGCGCTGGATGACCGGCTCCGAGACGCCCAGTTCGTCGATACGATTGCGAATAACGACAATGGCCTGTTGCAGCGCATCGTCCTTCATTTTGCTGGCAGCGTCGGGAGTGATGCTGATCTTCAGCACCGCATTGGGTTGCAGAACGACGGCATAATCCGGATACCGTCCGGCGATAGCCTTTTGCGCCTGTGCCGCGACTGTGGGGTTTTCCATTTCAATGGAAAGGTTTTGCGGCCCGGTCATGTTGACCGCCAGATATTGCAGATTTCGGTGACGGAGGAAGGTGCGCAAGCTGCTGCTGTCCTGTTGCAGTGCATGTTTGATGACGGCGTCGGTATCCACACGCAGCAGAAGATATACGCCGCCGCGCAGATCGAGGCCCAGATTGACGGGCTTGCCACCAATACTGCGTAGCCAGTCCGGCTCTGCGGACATCTGCGAAAGAATGACCTGAGCGTTGGCCGGGAGTTTGTTTTGCAGCAAGGTCTCGGCCAGCCCCTGGGCGTCGTTGTTCGGGAAAAAGAAGGTGCTCCCCTTCTCACCGGAACTGACGCGGGTGACCGGAATTCCGGCGGCTTGCAGCCAACCCTGCTGGGTGGCCAGCGGCGGCAGGAGGGTTCCTGCGGGCGCGCGCACCTCCACCGCGGAATGCCAGCCATAGAAATTGGGCAGTGCGTAAAACAGGGAAGGCAGCACAACGACGAGGATGATCAGGTACTTCCACCATGGATAACGGGTCATGTAACGAGCCTTTACAGTTTTTTCAGCGTTCCTTTGGGCAATAACAACGTCACCGAGGCCCGCTGCACCTTCACAATGACCCCTTCAGCCACCTCAAGTTGCAGATAATCCTCACCCGCCTGCATGATCCGTCCGGCCAGTCCACCCTGGGTAACCACTTCATCGCCTTTGGAAACCGTCGCGATCAACTGGCGTTGTTCCTTCGCCTTTTTGGTCTGCGGACGGATCAGCAGGAAATAGAAAATAGCGAAGATGGCAACCAGCGGGATGACTTGTATAAAAAAGGAGTCCGGACCTGCCCCCGCCGCAGTTCCGGCATAAGCGTTGGCGATAGGCGAAAAGTTCATATGCACTCCAGGTCAGATCTGAGGGCCGCCATTGTAGCCTTTAGGCGCCGACTAGGGAACCGGCGCGACGGCGGCGGTAGAAATCGTCCGCGTAAGCATCCAGGCGACCGGCGGCAATGGCCTCCCGCAGCCCCATTATCAGTTCCTGATAGTAGTGCAGGTTGTGCAGGGTATTCAGGCGCGCGCCGAGAATCTCATGGCTGCGCTGCAAGTGGCGAAGATAAGCCCTGCTGTAGTTTTGACAGGTGTAGCAGGCACAGGCCGGGTCCGGTGGCAACACATCCTTTTCATAACGGGCGTTGCGCAGCTTGAGGATGCCGTCACGGGTAAACAGCCAGCCGTTGCGGGCGTTACGGGTCGGCATCACGCAGTCGAACATGTCGACACCGCGGCGCACGCCCTCGACCAGATCCTCTGGGGTGCCGACGCCCATCAGGTAGCGGGGCCGGTCCGCAGGCATATGGGGCATCAGATCGTCCAGCACCTGCATCATCTCCACCTTGCTCTCCCCTACCGACAATCCGCCGATGGCAAGGCCGGGAAAATCCAGCCGTTGCAATCCGGCCAGAGAGCGCTGCCGCAAGTCCGCGTACATGCCGCCCTGAACGATGCCGAAGAGCTTTCCGGGCCCGGCATAGGCGGCATGGGAGCGCGCCGCCCAGCGCAGAGAAAGCTCCATGCTGACACGGGCTTCTTCGTAGCTGGCGGGATGGGGCGTGCATTCGTCAAAAACCATGGCGATATCCGAACCGAGGGTCGCCTGGATCTGCATGGACTCCTCCGGCCCCAGAAAAACCATATGTCCATCGGTGGGCGCACGAAACTGCACCCCGGCCTCCGTCAGCTTGCGCAGCGCACCCAGGCTGAAGACCTGGAAACCGCCGGAATCGGTGAGGATGGGCCGGTCCCAGTGCATCATCCTGTGGAGGCCGCCTACCGCGCTGACCACTTCCAGACCGGGACGCAGAAAGAGATGAAAGGTGTTACCGAGGATAATCTCGGCCCCTAGCGTCTTCAGTTCCTCGGGAGACATGGCCTTGACCGTGCCATAGGTGCCCACCGGCATGAATGCGGGCGTTTGCACGGTGCCGCGGGGGAGACGAATGATGCCGCGCCGCGCCGCGCCGTCCCGGGCCAGCAACTCGAAAATGCTCATCGCCGTCCGGCCTGAGGGGAAATCAACATGGCGTCTCCATAACTGAAAAACCGATAGCCCTCCGCCACCGCGTGACGATAGGCGGCGAGCATGCACTCCATCCCGGCGAAGGCACATACCAGCATGAGCAGAGTGGATTCCGGAAGGTGAAAATTGGTCAACAGCCCGTCGGTTACCTGAAAGGTCTTGCCGGGATACAGGAACAGACGAGTCTCTCCGGTAAAAGGTCGCAGCGTCCCGTCCTGCGCCGCAGTCTCCAGCGCTCGGCAGGCCGTGGTGCCCACGGCGATCACTCGCCCGCCCCGCGCCCTCGCGGCGGCAACGGCCGCTACCGTCGTCGCACTGACCTCCATGGTCTCGGCGTGCATGGGGTGCTCGGTGATATCTTCACTGCGCACCGGGAGAAATGTTCCCGCACCCACATGCAAGGTCACATAGGTCCGCTCGACGCCCCGCGCCGCCAGGGCGTCCAGCAGTTCCGTATCGAAATGCAACCCCGCAGTAGGCGCGGCCACCGCCCCGGGACGGGCCGCATAGACCGTCTGATAGCGCTCCCGATCACTGGCCTCCGCCGCGCGCCGGATATAAGGCGGCAACGGCATGCTGCCTTCGGCTTCGAGTATGGGTAACCAGGCGACATCCGCGGGGAGGATCAGCCGGACATCCATACCGTCCTTTTCCTCTACCGTGGCAACGGCGCCGCCCGGTAAATGAATGGACATACCTGGCCGCAACGCCTTGGAGGATTTCGCCAGAAACCAGCCATCTCGGGCATCGAGCAGCCGGTCGAGCAGCAATTCCACCGCCCCGCCCGTCGCCTTGCGGGCCTGCAGACGCGCGGGAAGCACGCGGGTATCGTTGAGCACCAGCAGGTCGCCGGGCCGAAGCAGGCCGGGCAGATCGCGCACTCTCGCATCTTCCCAGGTGCCTTGATGGCCATCGACGATGAGCATGCGTGCGGCGCTGCGTTCGGAGAGAGGTGCCTGAGCGATCAACGCGTCGGGCAGTTCATAATGGAAATCTTTTTTGTGCATGGAAATTGTCAGGAGAGCCAGTCTGATTCGGTTTGTAGCGGATGGGGGATCACCCGCACCAGTACGATGCGCGGGCCTTTTTTGCGCAGCACCACCACGTCGAAGCTGGGAAAAGCGACCCGTTCCCCTTCTTCCGGGACCCTTTCGAGCTGATGCATGACCAGACCGCCGATGGTATCCGCCGTTTCCTCGTCGATGTCGATGTGCAGGCTTCGCTCCAGGGAATACAACGAGAGGCTGCCGGAACCCACCCAACTCCCGTCGGGCTGCCGCCGCCACTCCTGACGCTGGTGCCGGAATTCATCGGGAATGGCGCCCAGCAGACTCTCCAGCACATGATCCAGCGTGACGAAGCCGGTGATGGTGCCCAGATCGTCAACCACCAGCGCGAAATGCGGGTGCCCGGAGCGAAAATGGGTGAGCAGGTCCATGGCCGGCAGCGCCTTGCCAACGGCGGGCAGTGGCCGCAGGAGTTTTTTGATCTCGCGCAGATCCGGATACCTTGATAGGGCCGCAAAGGCGTCCTTGACGTGGAGCAGGCCGACCACATGCTGGCGATCCCCTTCACATACCGGATAGCGGGTGAAACGGTGGTTCATCATCACCTGACGGATTGCCTCGGGACTGTCATCCAGCATCAGACAGACCATATCGGCAGCAGGGCGCATCAGGTCTCCGGCCGTCAGTTCCGTAAAATCCAGGGTGCGGTCCAGAATATCTCCGGTGCGCTGACCGAGGGTACCCTGCGCCTGGCTGAGGGCGAGGATCATCGCCAGTTCGTCGCGGGAATGGGGCGCATCACCGGCGGGCTGATCCACCCGCAGGGCAAAGAGGCGCAGAACGATGCGGGTCGCACCGTTGAGCACCCAGATCGCCGGGTACATCAGCCAGTAGAAGGCGTAGAGGGGCATGCCGGTCCACAGGGATACCCGCTCCACCTTGCGGATGGCCAGCGACTTGGGCACTAGTTCCCCGATCACGATGACCAGGAAGGAGATCAGGACAAAGCCCGCGGCAAAGGAAACGGATCGCAGGGCTACCGGATCCCTGAGCCCCGCAGCCCGAAAGACAGGCTGGAGCAGATACGCCAGACTAGGTTCACCCACCCAGCCGATACCCAGAGACGCGATGGTGATGCCGAGTTGCGTAGCGGAAAGATAGGCGTCCAGACGTCGGTGCAGGCGCAGGAGAACCCTCCCGCGCAATCCGTGTTCCTGGGCGAGGGTCCGGGCGTGGGTACCACGCAGCCGCACCAGGGCAAATTCTGCGGCCACAAAAAAACCGTTCAGCAAAATCAGCAGGACTGCCAGCAGCAGCCCATTCACCTCATGCACGGGAGGCTGCTCCCGCCCGCCCATGGCGGGAGTGTCGTTCAGCCATCACTGGTGAGCAACTGCTCCAACTCGGCGAAGCTCTGCACCACGTCATTGGTCTGTATGGATACGCCCAGTTGCCGCGCAATCTGGCTGATGGAAAAAACGCCGCGAATCTCTTCACCACGGGGGGTTTCCTCACGCACCAACGCATGCTGACGTCCCACCTTGCGCAGGGTGAGAACGATATCGCCGACAGTAGAGCGCTCCACTTCGGCGAAGTCGAGTACGTCGACCTGCCCGAGGGGCACCATGATGTCCTGCACCCGGATCATATCCCGGGCGATATGGTTTTCGGCCGCCAGTTTCACCGGCTTTTCTCCCATGATATCGCGAGCGGTCACCAGACCGGTCAGGGTGCCGAAGTCATCCAGCACGAAAAGCATACGCACGCCCACATGAATCATGCGCTGCATGGCCTGGTCCATGGTGATCTCCGGCTTCACCGTTGCAGCGGGCACTCGGCTGAGGTCGGTCATGCTCTTGAGCGCCGCGTCATCAAGCGTCACGGTCAGGGGCATTCCGTCAGCAAACATGCTGATCCGCGTGTCGGGCTTCAGTCTGTGACATTGTAATGCACGGAATCTTGTCATTTCATTATCTCCGCAGTAGAAAAGTGGCAGGAAAATTCGCTTTCATCCAAGCATAGCGCAAATCAGCGGGTCACCAGAGCGGCAAAGCCGCGCTCCATATCCTCGCGCAGGTCGTCGGCGTGTTCCAGTCCGACACTGATCCGCAGCAAGCCGTCACCGATCCCCGCGGCGGCCCGTGCCTCGGGACTGACCCGGCTATGGGTGGTGCTCGCCGGGTGCGTAATGGTGGTCTTGGCGTCGCCGAGATTGGCGGTCAGGGAGAGCAGACGCAGGGCATCGACAAAGGCCCACGCCGCTTTCTGGCCACCGTGCAGGTCGAAGGACAGGATGGCGCCCGGCAGGCGTTGCTGACGCGCGGCAAGAGCCTGCTGCGGATGGCTGTCGAGGCCCGGATAATAGACCCGCGCCACTTCCGGCCGTGCCTCCAGCCATTCGGCGATCTTCCCGGCGTTGGCGCAATGGCGTTCCATACGCAGTCCGAGAGTCTCCAGACCCTTGAGCTGCACCCAGGCATTGAAAGGACTGAGGCTCGGACCCGCCGTCCGCACGAAATTGCGGGGCCCGCTATTGAGCAGTTCGGTACTGCCGCACACCGCGCCCCCCAGAGTTCTTCCCTGCCCATCCAGATATTTGGTGGCGGAGTGAATGACCAGATCAGCGCCAAACTTGAGGGGCTGCTGCAAGGCCGGCGTGCAAAAGCAGTTGTCCACCACCAGCCAGGCATCATGGGCGTGGGCCAGATCCGCCAGGGCCTGCATATCGCCAATCTCGGTGAGCGGATTGGAAGGCGTTTCAAGGAAGAGCATACGGGTGTTGGGACGCAGCGCCGCGCGCCACGCCGACACATCGGCCAGCGGCACAAAGCTGGTCTCTACACCGAAGCGACTGAGAATATTGCCGAGCAATTGCACCGTCGTACCAAAAATGGAACGGGAAGCGACGACATGGTCACCCGCCTTGAGTAACCCCATGAAGGCGGTCAGACAGGCGGCCATGCCCGAGGCCGTGGCGACGCAGGCTTCCGCCCCCTCCAGCGCGGCAAGCCGTTCTTCAAAGGTGCGTACCGTAGGATTGGTGAAGCGCGCGTAGATATTTCCCGGTACCCTGCCGGCAAAACGGTCTGCGGCTTCTTCTGCTGAGTCGAAGACGAAACTGGAGGTGGGGAAGATGGCTTCGCTGTGCTCTTGCTCCTGGGTACGGTGAATACCGGCACGGATGGCGATGGTTTCCGGACGCAGCCGGTCCGCCCAGTCGGGGTTGGTATTTTTGGTGTTCATCGCAGCTCCTTGATCAGGTGCAGTTGGCGCGAGCCATGTCCTTCGGGCGTCGGTAACGGATAATCATCGCTGAAGCAGGCATCGCAGAAACCCTGCCCACGCCCCCCCACCGCCTCATACAAAGCGTCCAGGGTAATGTAGCCCAGGCTGTCGGCGCCGATGATTTTACGCACCTCTTCAATGCTGTGCTGGGCCGCGATGAGCTGGGAGCGATCCGGAGTATCGATGCCGTAATAGCAGGGGCCGATCGTGGGCGGCGCGCTGACCACGAAATGCACCTCGCGCGCGCCGGCGGCCCGCACCAGACTGACGATTTTAGCGCTGGTGGTGCCCCGAACGATGGAATCATCCACCAGAACCACCCGTTTGCCACGCAGTATGTTGGGCTGGGCATTGAGCTTGACCTTAACCCCGAAATCACGACCACGCTGTGCCGGTTGAATGAAGGTGCGGCCCACATAGTGATTGCGGATCAGCCCCAACTCGAAGGACAGACCGGAGGCCTCGGCATAGCCCATGGCCGCCGCAACCCCGGAATCGGGGACCGGCACCACCACGTCTGCGTCGCGCGGATGCAGGCGCGCCAGCGCCTGGCCGATGCGCTTGCGCGCCGAATATACATGAATGCCATCCAGCACGCTATCCGGACGGGCGAAATAGATATATTCAAAGACGCACATACGCCGGCCAACGGACGCGAACGGCTTACGGCTCTCGATGCCGCTTTTGGAAATGACGATCAGTTCGCCTGGCTCGACATCACGGACAAACTCCGCCCCCATGAGGTCGAGGGCGCAGGTCTCGGAGGCCAGCACAAAGCCGCCGGAGTCGATCAGACGCCCCAGCACCAGCGGCCGAAAACCCATGGGGTCGCGTACCCCGATCAACCGGCTCTCGGTCAGACAGACCAGGGAATAGGCGCCGGAAACCTGCTGCAAGGCCTCCGCCAGGCGGGAACCGGCATCGTCGCCCGGAACACGGGCGAGCAGGTGAACGATGACCTCGGTATCCATATCGGTATGGAATATGGCCCCCTCCCGCTCCAGCCGAGTGCGGAGTTCCACCGCATTGACCAGATTGCCGTTATGGCCGACGGCAAAGGCACCATGTCGGTAATTGATAAATATGGGCTGGGTGTTGCGTAATTCCGAGCCACCTGCAGTCGAATAACGCACATGGCCGATCGCCTGTTCGCCGGGCAGCTTGCTGATCTGTTCCAGTCCAAAGACATCCGCCACCCGCCCCATACCGCGCTGCACAAAGAGCTTACCTCCGTCACCCGAAACGATGCCCGCCGACTCCTGTCCCCGGTGTTGCAGGGCATAGAGGCCGAGATACGTCAGGTTGGCGGCTTCGGGATGGCCAAAGACCCCGACGACCCCGCATTCATCATGGAAATGGTCGTCGTCCACGGCATGCTGCATCACATTGTCATTTTGCAAATTTTTGCGACTCCAAATAGGAGACGGCAGGTGCCGTCAACGATTGCGACCAGCGGCTCACCGGCTCCTGTGCCAGCCAGGAACTCTCCCACCAGGGGGACCGGGACAGGCCCGCAGACTGCACCAGAGTAACTACGATGGCAATCAGTACCAGTCCCCGCAAAAAACCGAAGAAAGCCCCCAAAAACCGGTCCGTCGCCCCGAAACCAATGCCGTATAATAGCTTACGAACGACAAAAGCGCATAGGGTCCCGACGATCAGGCAGGCAAAAAAAAGGAGGAGAGAGGCTAACGGCACTCGCCAGTCCACGGGGATCTGCGCAGGCAGCCGGGGCGCCAGCCAACTGCCGCCCCAGTTCCAGGCCACATAAAACCCACCGACCCACGCCGCCAGGGAAAAAAACTCGCGCACCATTCCGCGGAAAAGGCCCCAGAGTGCAGACAGCACTACCAGCCCCACCGTGGCGGCATCTACCCACAAGATCATGACGGGTCACTCATCAGCCATGCCATCGGTAACTGTTTGACGAGATGAAAGGAACCGAAGCAAAGCAGAATATCTCCGGTCGCCAGCGTCGTTCTGGACCGCGCCAGGGCCTGTTCCATGCTGGCATCCGCCGATACCGCCGTTGCCCCCAGCCCCTGGAGGGTATCGCGGAGCTGCAGCATCGTCGCCGCACGCGGGGTATCGGTGATCTCCAGCACATGCCAGGCATCCACCTCGTGCAGCAGTGGCGCGAGTGTGCCTGCGATATCCTTGTCGGCGAGCATGCCGACAACGGCGTGACATCGCCCGGAGCCCTTTCGTGCCGCCAGCAACGCCGCCAGTTGCCGCGCCGCCTGCGGGTTATGGGCGACATCCACCAGCAGGTCGGGGCCATTCTTACCCCAAGGCTGAAGCCATTGACAGCGACCCGGCAATTGCGGCAGCAGCGTCCATGCGGAAACCGCCGCATCGGACACTGGTAACTTCTCCTGCAGCAACGACACGGCCGCCAGCGCCAGCGCCAGATTGGCCCACTGTACGCCGCCCCCCCACAAAGGCGGGGGCACCTCCTTCCCGAGCCCGAATCCTGACCATTTCCCGCGCAGTGGATCAATATGAAAGTCCCGCCCCAACCGCTGGAGGGGTACTTCGTCGCGTACCGCAGCCTCCAGCACCGACGCGCAGGGGTCTTCCATATCCCCATAGAGGGCGGGCACTCCACGACGGAATATACCCGCCTTTTCACGGCCGATGGTGGCGCGATCGGATCCCAGCCAGTCCTGATGGTCCAGATCCACGGTGGTTACGATACTGCAATCCGGGGTAAAGGCATTGACCGCATCCAGACGTCCCCCCAGGCCGACCTCCAGAATCGCCACGTCGACCCTGGCGACAAGCATCATCCGTACCGCAGCGAGGGTAGCGATCTCGAAATAGGTGAGCGGGATCTGTCGAACTGTGGCGGTGATTTCCGTGAATTGCTGATGCCAGAGGGATGCGGGTGCAGGCTGGCCATCCAGCCGCAGGCGTTCGGTAAACTGCCAGAGGTGCGGGCTGGTATAAGCGCCAACACGATAGCCCGCCTGGCGATAGAAGGTCTCTAAATAAACCACCGTGGAGCCTTTGCCATTGGTGCCACCCACCAGTATTACCGGCATGGGCAAACGCCCGGGCATCTTCAGCGCCGCCAGAGCGGCCCGCATTCGCTCCAGACCCATGACGATTTGCTCCGGTGGTCCGGCCAGTTCAGCGACCCGGTCGCTGAGAGAATCCGCCAGCAGTGCCACCGGCTACACCCGCTCCCGTGCGCCGCGTTTAATGCGGACTCGGGGCATGGGTCAGCATCCCCAGCATCTCGCTCACCACCGCGCGCATCTGGCGGCGATCGACAATCTGATCGATGGCGCCGTGCTCCAGCAAATATTCCGCGTGCTGAAAACCCTCCGGCAGCTTTTCACGGATGGTCTGCTCGATCACCCGCGGGCCGGCAAATCCGATCAGGGCCTTGGGCTCCGCGATCAGAATATCTCCCAGGGTGGCCAGACTGGCGGAGACACCGCCCATGGTCGGATCGGTGAGCACCGAGATGAAAGGCACCCCCGCCTTGGCCAGCCGCTCCACGGCGGCAGAAGTCTTGGCCATCTGCATCAGGGAAAATAGTCCTTCCTGCATCCGTGCCCCGCCACTGGCACTAAAGCAGACCAATGGACAGCGCTCGGTCAGCGCAGTCTCCGCTGCACGGGCAAAACGGGCCCCCACCACCGATCCCATGCTCCCGCCCATGAACTCGAAGGCAAAAGCGGCAACCACCACCGGGCGCCCTTCCAGGAGGCCGCGCATCACCACCAGGGCGTCTTTCTCTCCGGACTTGGCCTGGGCTTCCTGCAGGCGGTCCTTATAGCGCTTCTGATCCTTGAAGCGCAGGGGATCCACCGGAACGTATTCCTTCGCAATCTCCAGCCGGGGTTCTGCATCGAGGAAGAAATCCAGACGCCGCCGGGCGCTGATCCGCTGATGATGTCCGCAGTGGGGGCAAACGTAAAGATTTTCCTCCAGCTCCGTACGGTAGAGCACCACCTGACAGGTGGGGCACTTGGACCACAGTCCCTCAGGTACGGTGCGCTTGTTCTCGCTCACAACGGAGGCGTCTGCCGACGTTTTTTTGATTTTGGGTGGCAGTATCCGATCGAACCAGCTCATGCGCCTCTCCTTTCCGTACTCCGCACGGCCTGGACCAGCGGCTCGATAAAGCGGGTCGCCGCCGCAATGGCTTCCTCATCCGTCGCACATGCCGCCAGTTGATCGACCAGTGCACTGCCGACGACCACCGCGTCGGCCCCGGTCGCCACCCGCGCTACCGTCGCCGCATCGCGAATGCCAAAACCGATGGCCACGGGCAGGCCCAGTTGTTGGCGCAGTTGCTGTACCCGCTCCAGAACCTCAGCCCAGTCCGCCTGGGCTGCGCCGGTAATACCGCGCAGAGATACATAATATACAAAACCACTGCCCATACTGCGGACGGTCGCCACGCGTTCCGGCCCGCTGGTCGGCGCCAGCAGGAAAATGGGATCGATACCCTGCTGGCGGAGAACGACGGCTTCACCGCGCCCCTCCTCCGGGGTCAGATCCACCAGAATGACACCGTCCACCCCCGCCGTCGCAGCAGCCTCGGCAAACAAGGTTATACCCATGGCTTCTACCGGATTCAGATAACCCATGAGAATGATGGGCGTGTGGCTGTTGGTCGTGCGGAATTCGCGCACCCACTCCAGGACCATGCGCAGCTTCACCCCCCGCGCCAGCGCCCGCTCACTGGCGCGCTGGATGCTCGGACCATCGGCCATGGGGTCGGAAAAGGGCATCCCCAGTTCGATGGCATCGGCACCCGCGGCGACCAGCGCATGCATCAGGGGCACCGTCGCGGTCAGGGATGGGTCACCCGCCGTCATGAAAGGAATGAGGGCGGCACGACCCGCATCCCGGAGTTGGGCAAACAGCCCGGCGAGACGGCTCATAAATGAATACCCTCCAGGGTGGCGACGGTATGAATATCCTTATCGCCTCGCCCGGACAGGTTGACGATAATGGTCTGATCAGAGCGCATGGTCGGCGCCAGGCGGAAGGCGTGGGCCAGCGCATGGGCGCTTTCCAGCGCCGGAATGATGCCCTCGGTGCGGCACAGGCGATGGAAGGCGGCCAGCGCTTCTTCATCGGTAGCCGCCACATACTCTGCCCGGCCGGTATCCTTCAGATAGGCATGCTCTGGTCCCACCCCCGGATAGTCCAGCCCCGCCGAGATGGAGTGGGTTGGCAGAATCTGCCCGTCTTCGTCTTCCATCAGGTAGGTCCGGTTACCATGCAATACCCCTGGACGTCCGGTAGTGAGGGGGGCGGCGTGTTGTCCGGTGCCAAGACCCAGACCACCTGCTTCGACACCGATCATCCGCACCGCCTTATCTTCGATAAAGGGATAAAACAGGCCGATGGCATTGCTGCCCCCGCCCACGCAGGCGATCAGACAATCGGGGAGCCGTCCCGTCAGCTCGAGGCACTGCGCCCGCGCTTCGTCGCCAATGACCCGGTGGAAGTCCCGCACCATAGCCGGATAGGGATGCGGTCCCGCCACCGTTCCGATCACGTAAAAAGTGCTTTCGACATTGGTTACCCAGTCCCGCAAAGCTTCGTTGAGCGCATCCTTCAGGGTGCGGGTACCGCTGCTGACCGCCGCCACCTGCGCACCCAGCAAACGCATACGAAACACATTGCTGGACTGGCGCCGGATATCTTCCTCGCCCATATACACCAAGCATTCCATACCATAGCGCGTCGCGACCGTCGCCGTGGCGACGCCATGCTGCCCCGCGCCCGTCTCGGCGATTACCCGTTTTTTGCCCATACGCCGGGCGAGCAGCGCCTGACCGACGGCATTATTGATTTTGTGCGCGCCAGTGTGGTTGAGGTCCTCCCGCTTGAGATATATTTGCGCTCCACCCAACTCCCTGGAAAGGCGCCCGGCATGATAGAGTGGATTGGGACGGCCGACGAACTGGCGCAGTTCACTGTGCAACTCGGCACGAAACTCCGGATCCTGCTGCGCCTCCTGGTAGGCATGCTCCAATTCCTCCAGCGCCGGAATCAGGGTTTCTGCAACGAAACGTCCGCCGTAAGGACCATAGTGTCCCAACGCGTCCGGTAAAGCATAAGTTCCCATTCTCTCTCCCTCAGGTACCGCGCACCCGTGCGACAAACCGTGCCATTTTGTCATGATCTTTGCGTCCGGGCGACCGCTCCACCCCGCTGCTCACATCTACCGCATAAGGCCGGGCGATGGCGATGGCCTCGGCAACATTTTCGGCATGCAGCCCACCCGCCAGAATCAACGGCTTGCCCAGATCCGGCAGTCGCCACCAGTCGAAACTCCGGCCCGAGCCCCCCCAGACGCCCGGCGCGGCGCAGTCCAGCAGCAGTCCCTGCGCGTCGTGATAGGCGTCCACCGCCGGCCGCAGGTCTTGCGCTGCAGTCACCCGCAACACCTTGATGTAGGGACGGCCGAATCCCCGGCAGAGGGATGGCGATTCATCACCATGAAATTGCAGGACATCCAGAGGGCACTGCTGCAGCGTAGAGGCGACATCGGCAGCTTCCGCGTTGACGAAAAGGCCGACGCGGGTGACGAACGGCGGCAGTGCCGCAAGAATTTTCCGGGCACGCACAGCATCCAGCGCCCGCGGACTGCTCTGGTAGAACACCAGCCCGACGGCATCCGCGCCGGCGGCGGCCGCCGCGCGGGCGTCCTCCGCATTCGTGATACCGCATATCTTGATACGCACCATCGGCACATTCTAACACTGCGACTGGCAGAAAGCATGAGCGCCGCCGACCGGCAGCGCCCGTCAATCACCCGTCAGGAAACCGGCGTCCACCGCATCCACCGGCAGCCCAAACTCCGCAGGATAACGCGGCGCCACGAAATAAAGGCCACCCGGCGGGGCCGTAACGCCGGCCCGACAGCGATCGCGACTGGCCAGCACCTCCGCCGCCCAATCCACGGGCCGGTCAGCCTTGCCGATGGCAATCAGCACACCCACAAGATTGCGCACCATGTGATGCAGGAAACCGTTGGCCTCGGCATCGACGGCAATCAGATCGCCCCGCCGGACGACCCGAAGCTGGCACAAATTCCGTACAGGACTTTTGGCCTGGCAGGCGGAGGCGCGAAAAGCGGAAAAATCATGGGTGCCCAGCAGAGTTTGCGCCGCTGCCTGCATGGCCTCCACATCCAGGGGGCTGTATATCCAGGCGGTGTGATTCCGCCATAGGGCGGATTTCTCGCGACGATTGAGGATCACGTAACGATAACGCCGGGCCGTAGCGGAGAAACGGGCGTGGAAGCTATCCGGGACGACCCTGGCCCAACGCAGCGCCACCCCCGCGGGTAACGCGGTATTGGCGCCACGCACCCAGGCGTCGGGACGCCGCACGACCGGGCTGTCGAAATGCACCACCTGACATAGGGCATGCACCCCCGTATCGGTTCGCCCGGCGACGACGACAGAGATCGGGCACTGGGCCACCTGGCTCAACGCAGCCTCAACAACACCTTGTACACTGTCCTGATCCAACTGGCGTTGCCAGCCACAGAACCCGTTGCCATCGTATTCGAGGCCCAGTGCCCAGCGGGTGCCTCTCGGCTCTGCCAACTGCTCCACCGCCAGGCCGGGTTAAAGGCTTCTCAGCAACTGCCGGGCTTCTTCCTGATGGGCACCACTGTCTTCCCGAATCAGTTCTTCGAGCAGATCGCGTGCCGATTCACCGTCACCCATCTCCACATAGGCCTTGGCCAGGTCGAGTTTGGTGCCCATGGCATCCCAATCCGCGACACCCGGACTGTCAGACGGCGCCCCGCCGGCGGGAGACTCGGCAGCAGGTGCCGGAGCAGGTGCCGAAACGTCCGGCGCCAGTTCCAGTACCGATTTTGCCTGAGGTCCCGGGGCCCCCGTTTCCGCCTCTGCTGCCTCCATCAACCGGAACTGCTCATCGATATCCTGCAGGAGCCGCGCCTTTTCCGCCGCCGGGAAAGCGTTCAATGCTTCTCCTGCCGCAGGCTCCGCAGAGGTATGGTCGAAGTGGAAATCCAGCACATCCGGGGGCACCAACGCCGGGGACGCTTCCCCGGGGGCAGGCTGGTCTACCCCGACGACCGGGACGGAAGCGACTACCGCCCCTTCGTCGGAGATGGCGAAGAGCGGGTTACCGGGAAAGAGTCGCGCCCCTTGAGCGGCCACTTCCTGCCACGCTCCATTGTTCGGTCCGAAACGCCCCCGCATACGTTCGGCGAGATCCAGATATTCCGCGTGGCGATCCAGATTGGCATAAATGTCGAGTAGCTTGACGTACAGCTCCTTACGCCGCGGATTTTCTTCGAGGGCGTCATTGAGCACGGCGACCGCCTGTTCCGCCTTACCGTAGGTCAGATAAAGATCGGCTTGTTCGACGGGATCGATTTCGGCGGCGCCGGCATGGGGCACTCCGGCGCTTATGGCATGATCCGCAGATGGGGCGGCACTGGCCGGGGCGGCCGCGCGCGCCCCGGCGGGGACGACCGCCGCGGGCGCTGGTGCAGTAGCGGCAGTCACCGGGGTGGGCGTCCCGGATTGAGGAGGCGCTGCGGGCGCTTTAGGCGCGGTGCTCAAAACGGAAACCCGCTGGGAAATCTCTCGCTGGCGTTGTTCCGCCTCTTTTTGGCGACGCCACATCCAGATGAACAGGGCCAGCAGCAAAAGATTTCCGCCCAGCGACAGGATCAACGGAAGATTGTTGTTGCCCTCCGCCCGGGAAAGAGCGGCAAGCTGCGCGCCCTGATTGGCCAGCAGGCGCTCCTCCGCGCTCAGACGCTGCCCCAGGCCGGCCACTTCCGCCGTCAGCTTCTGATTATCCTTGCGGAGCATGGCATCCGAGTTTTGCAGCAGGCTGGCCGGGGATGCCCCGCTGGCTACGGGAGCGGTCACCGCTGCGGCAGGGGCGCTGGAAAGCACCAGGTGCGTCGCATTCCCAACGGGTTTGGCTGCAGTCGCCGCAGAAACGGCCGACGCGCTGACGGGAGCGGCGCTCGTTGCCGCTGCGGAGGCCGTCGGCGCAGTCGCCACCGCAACGACGGACAGTTTGTTCACCGCCTTTCGGGCAGATAACCAGGCGCTGGCCTGTGCGGGTGAAGCAGACTGCACCTGGGCCAGACTGGGCACCGTCAACATGGTTCCGGCATAGAGATAATCGGGATTACCGCCCTTGAATGCCTGCGGATTGGCCTTCAGCAGCGCCGCCATGACCTGATCGATGGTGACCGCATTACTGTTGACAATAGACTGCGCGGCTTGAAAAAGAGAACCGTTGACCGGCACCGGGCCGTAACGGCTGACTCTTGCCCAGCCGTGATAGAGGGGTGCGGCAGTCGTATGGCGGGCGGGCCGCGGCGTTGTCGGAGAGGCGACGGACTGCGGAACGGACGCCGGTGGCGCGGCGACGGGGACCACGTTATTCCCGATACCGGATGCCGTATACTCCCGGACCATCTGTCCTCCGGACCAGTCGAGCTGCACCAGGAAATGCAATTCCGGCTGGTCGAGCGGCAAGGGACTGCTGATCAGTACCGCCGGCCTATCACCGCTGCGCACCGTAAAATGCCAGTGATCCAGTGCGCCCGATCGGGGAAGATCGATCATCGCGAAGTCGCGGGCCGACGCGAGTCCGACGCTGAGGTTCGCTTCGCCTTTGGGGTTCAACGACTGTAGGGGAATCTCCGCGCGAAAGGGCTCCCCCGGCGCGGAGAGCACCTGCAGCGTACCGAGTCCCAGCGCCTGCGCTATGCCCGGCAAAAGCAAACCAACGCCGGCCATGGTCAACAACCACCTGTTCTTATTCATCGATATCTTCCTCATTTGGGTAACGCCAGCGCACTACGGCGAGGTCTGTCGCCGATGACGTTTTTATAGATAGTCGCGAATCAGCAACTCTGCAATCTGGATGCTGTTCAGTGCCGCGCCCTTGCGGATATTGTCCGCAACCACCCAGAAATTGATGCCCCGTACATGGGAGCAGTCGCCGCGAATGCGGCCTACATAGGTGGCGTCCTGGCCGGCCGCATCCAGTGCGGAAGGCCAGGCGCCAACCGTACCACGGTCATCCACGACGGTGACGCCCGGGGCCTTTTCCAGCAGCGCGCGGACGGCCTCCGGCGTGATGGGCTCGCGGGTTACCACGTTGACCGCTTCGGAATGGCCGTAAAATACTGGTACCCGCACACAGGTAGCAGTCAGGGCAATGTCCGGAATCTCCAGGATTTTGCGGGTCTCCCAGAGCATTTTCATCTCTTCCTTGGTATAGCCATTGTCCTGGAAGACATCGATCTGGGGCAGGCAGTTGAAGGCAATCCGCTTGGGAAACACCTCGGCAACCCCCTCCTCGTGACGAAAAATCGCCAGGGTTTGCTGGCCCAGTTCTTCGATGGCCCGCCGACCCGCGCCGCTGACCGCCTGATAGGTCGCGACCACCACCCGCTCGATGCCCGCCGCATCGGCGATGGGCTTCAGCGCCAGCAGCATCTGAATGGTCGAGCAGTTCGGGTTAGCGATGATACCGTGACGTCGGTAATCGGCAATCCGCTGCGGGTTCACTTCGGGCACCACCAGCGGGATTTCATCGTCATAGCGAAACTGAGAGGTGTTGTCGATGACCACACATCCGGCAGCCACCGCCTTCGGCGCGTACTCCGCGCTGACCTTGGCCCCGGCGGAGAACAGACCGATATCGGCCTGCGACCAATCGAAAGTCGCCGCATCCTGTACCAGCACCTGCTGGCCGTTGAAGGGCAGACGTCCACCCGCCGAGTGGCTGCTGGCCAATAGATAGAGCTTATCGACTGGAAACTTCCGCTGCTCGAGAATCTGCAGCATGACCTCGCCGACGGCACCGGTAGCGCCCAGGATGACTACGTTGTATCGCGATTTTTGCATCTGCGTATCAATCCTTGAAGTTCAGGGCATCGACCACCGCGGCACCCATGGCTTTGGTGCCGATCACCGGCGCTCCCGGCGCCGCGATGTCTGCAGTACGCAGGCCTTGATCCAGCACCCGCTGCACCGCCGCCTCCACCCGCTGCGCCCAGGGCTCGGCATCGAGAGAATGCCGCAGCATCATCGCCACGGACAGAATCGTGGCTAAGGGATTCGCCTTGTCCTGCCCGGCAATGTCCGGCGCCGAGCCGTGGATCGGCTCGTACATCGCCCGCCCCTCGCCCAGTGAGGCCGAGGGCAGCATGCCGATGGAGCCGGTCAACTGACTAGCCTCGTCAGAAAGAATGTCTCCGAATATGTTGCCGGTCAGCAGCACGTCGAACTGTGCCGGGGCGCGGATTAGTTGCATGGCAGCGTTATCTACATACATATGGCTGAGCTGCACATCGGGATAGTCCTGGGCCACTTCGGTGACCACCTCGCGCCACAAACGGGTGCTCTCCAGGACATTGGCCTTGTCCACCGAGCACAACTGCTTGCGACGCCCCTTGGCAGCGCGGAAGGCCACGTGGGCGATCCGGCGGATTTCATCCTCGTCATAGACCATGGTATTAAAGCCGCGACGCTTGCCATCGACCACTTCCAGACCACGCGGCTGACCGAAGTAGATATCCCCGGTCAGCTCGCGCACCACCAGGATATCGACATCGCGCACCAGCTCCGGGCGTAGCGGGGAAGCATCCAGCAACTGCGGAAAAATCTGCGCGGGACGTAGGTTCGCATAGAGATCCAGCCCCTTGCGCAGGCGCAGCAGCCCCTGTTCCGGGCGTTTGGCGGGCGGATATGCGTCCCAGCGGGGGCCGCCCACCGCACCCAGAATGACCGCATCCGCCTCCAGGGCCAACTGCAAAGAAGCTGCCGGCAAGGGATCATCGCTGGCATCCAGCGCCGCGCCGCCCACCAGGCCCTCGCTACAGTGCAGGCCGAGTCGCGCGGCCTGATCCACGGCATCCAGCACTTGCCGGGCAGCCGCCACGATTTCCGGACCAATGCCGTCACCCGCAAATATGGCTATTTTTTTCATACCAGATCCTTGTTTCATCACGATGCCAATAATAAAAGGGTTTTCCGCCCCAAAGAATTGTGGAAGGATAGCATAGGCATTGCCAGCAAGGCACGACACCCGTGAACCCGTTCATCCGTACCCCAGCCCCCGCAAACCCGCCCGATGCGCAGGACGCGGTGCAGCCGTTGCCGGTCACCGGCATCATCCTCGCCGGGGGCGCCGGTCGTCGCATGGGCGGTGCGGATAAAGGCTGGCTGGACTGGCAGGGAAAACCCCTGATCGAGCGGGCCGTCGCCATCCTGCACGGGGATTGTACCGACATCGTCATCAGCGCCAACCGCAATATGGACCGTTATGCACAATGGGGATACCGTGTCGTCTCTGATCCGACGGCCGACTTTCAGGGTCCGCTCATGGGCCTGGTCGCTGGCATGCATGCCGCGACACAAGCCTGGGTAGCCAGCATCCCGGTAGACAGTCCCTGTTTACCCCAGGATATCGTGCGCCGTATGTGGCAGGTCAAAGGCGGGCATGACCTGGTGGTGGTGCGCAGCGCCGACCATTGGCATGCTGTCATCTGCCTGTGCCGCCGCGATCTGCTGGTCGACCTGCAGCGTTATCTGGACGGCGGTGGGCGGCGGGCGCAAGGCTGGTTCCGAGACCTTTCCTTCGCTGGTCTCACTCTACCCGCCGACCTGCTGCGCAACTATAACCGTCCGGAGGATATGACATGAAAGCGCTCGGTGTAGTAGGATACAGCGGCAGTGGCAAGACCACCCTGCTCTGCGCCCTGATTCCCCTGCTACACGGGTATGGATTGAAGGTCGCGGTGGTCAAGTCGACCCACCATGACGTGGACTGGGACGCGCCCGGAAAGGACAGTTACCGGCTGCGGGAGGCAGGGGCGGATGCGGTATTACTGCAGGGTCCGAAACGCTGGTTCATGACCAGGCCCGCGCCTACGGAAGTCAGTCTGGAGACCATCCGCGCCAGCCTGCAACCACTGCCAGACCTTCTCCTGATGGAAGGGAACAAGGCGCTGGCGGTGCCGAAAATCGAAGTGCACCGGCGCGGTCTCGGGCGGCCCCTGCTTGCGCCAGATGACCCCTGCATCATGGCCGTGGCGACAGATTGCCTTCTGGACATTCCCTGCGTTCAACTGGACCTGAATACGCCATCCGTTATCGCGCAATTCATCCGCCAATGGATAAAAAAGGAAGATTGAACATGGCTCACTGTTGTGGCGGTAGCAAACATGATTCCCTGGCCAAAAGTGTCACCGATGCACGGGATGCCATCCTCGCGGCCAGCCTGCCGGTGCAAGGCACCGAAAATGTCCATCTCGGTAATGCGTTGGGACGGGTACTGGCCATGGACATTCATGCCCCTGCCAACGTGCCCGCCTGGTCCAATTCGGCCATGGATGGCTACGCCCTGCGCAGCATGGATAACGATAGCGTACGACGCATCATCGGCCAGTCTTTTGCCGGACATCCCTTCAAGGGGCGTGTCGGTGCCGACGAGTGCGTACGCATCATGACCGGTGCCGTAGTTCCCGAAGGCGCAGATGCCGTCCTGGTTCAGGAGGAGGCAGAAGTCCATGCCGACCAGAAGATCACCCCGCAGGCAGTCAGCAAGGCGGGTGCGAATATCCGCCAGCCCGGTGAGGACCTGCAGGCCGGGGCCCTGGCCCTGGAAGCCGGAACCTGGCTGCGTCCCGCCCAAATCGGGCTGCTCGCCAGTCTGGGCATTGCCGAACTGGCCGTCTATCGCCGTCTGCGGGTCGCATTTATCTCTACTGGCGACGAGTTGCGCCCGCTGGGCGGCGCACTGGCTCCTGGGCAAATCTACGACAGTAACCGTTATACACTGCACGGCATGCTGGAACGTCTCGACTGTGAAATCCTCGATCTCGGCCGCATCGCCGACGATCCTGAGTCCATAGAAGCGGCCCTGCACAGCGCCGCAACCATGGCCGACGTGGTGATCACCACTGGCGGCGTCTCCGTCGGCGACGCCGACTACATCGCCGCACTCCTCGGCCGTCTCGGCACCATCAACTTCTGGAAAATAAACATGAAACCAGGGCGTCCCCTGGCTTTCGGGCAACTCGGCAACGCCACCTTCTTCGGTCTGCCCGGCAACCCCGTCTCCGCCATGGTGACTTTTTACCAGTTTGCACGCCCCAGCATCCTCAAGCGCATGGGCAAAGCGGCACCCTGGATCCCTCCGCTGCTACAGCTTCCTTTGGCAGAGGATCTCCAGAAAAAGCCCGGACGCACCGATTTCCAGCGCGGTCACCTGCTGCAAACCCCCGCCGGACTACAGGTGGCGGGAATTGGTCAACAGGCTTCCCATATCATGAGTGGAATGGCCCATGCCGACTGTCTGATCATTCTTGCGGCCGAAGCCGGGCACACCAAGGCTGGCAGCCTGGTGGACGTGCAGATACTGGAAGGGCTCGTCTGAACCCGCGCTCAATCCAGGCCATGCCGCGCCGTATAGGGCGTCGAGTGGCTGAGATGAAAGCGGAAATTGTCCGCGTAGAGTCGCTGTAACGCCGGATTCCCCCGGAATATCAAGAGATTTTCGGCGTTGACCTGCTCCGCCGCCTTGCTGAAATTGAAGCTGCCGGTGATCAGCGTCCCCGAATCGATCACCATCACCTTGTTGTGAGCGATGGCGTGCTGGTCGTCAATGTACACGGGCACCCCCTGATTGGCAAAAAAATCCGCCACCGAATATTTCTGGGTGCGCTGGCTCCTGTCCAACACCACCTTCACGTCGACGCCTCTTTTGGCGGCATGGAGCACGGCCCTGGCAATCGGCGCGCTAGTGAAGCTATAGGCCTGCACCCAGACCCGCTGCTTCGCCTCGCCGACCGCCTGCACAATGGCCGCCGTCGCACCGCCCGGCGGCGAGAACGCCACCTCGATCGTCCCCTGCGCCGGCACCGTTACGGGCGTAGCCGGCCGCGCGGCTGTGGCAGATACCCACTGATCATGTCCCCAGTTTTTCAGCGTTTGCCAGCCGGATCCACCGGCCTGTGCCCCCGCCGCAAAAGACGTCAGCAACAGTCCACAAACCAGCACAATGCTCGACCGCTTCACTCCAGCCATGAACGCTCCTGCTTATTGTTATCTTGGCTCGATAGGACCTGAAACGCGACGAGGCCAAATCGCCCAAAAATCTCCTGAATGACGCTCTGTCATTATCATGGCGGAGTCGGTGACCGCTCCGCTTCCCCTGTTCATTACATTTCCGGATTTTTCACTATGCACACTAATACATTGATATTTAAATTGCTTTTATAGCATACCGGTTCCAGAGGTAACAGGCAATCCCTGCCATCGGGGCGAACGGCAAACACAAAAAGCCAGGGCTAGGTGCTACCGCTATACGAATGCTGGCGGAAGCACGAGCACTGGCGCGTGAACGACGCAAAGCGATTACAGAGGGACGTGATCCGGCACTTGTCCTGCACCCCGAGGCAAATCCGGGGGCATTTACTGGCCCTGGAGGCCTACGGGTAAATAAGCCATAAGGGCGTATGGGTGTGCTTCATGAATCAGTAAACGAATCTGTTCCACGGGAATCACTCCAGGAAGCGCGGGATTTTTCCCCAATATAACGTCACGTAGGCTTGCCAGACTCCACATATTCGACCATTGTGGAATGGTATTCGCTGGAATTGGTTGAGGCAGGTATTGTACCTGATATTTCCCCTTAGCAAGCTTTGCCAGTTTGGCCGCCTCCTGAATGGCTTGCGGCATACCTCCGAGTGCATTGACCAACCCAAGGTGATAGGCGTCCAGGCCACTCCAGGCGCGACCCTGGGCATCGTGTTCCACTTTACTTAGTGGGATATGTCTGGCATTGGCCACCAGGTTTACGAAGTCAGCGTATGTGTTGTCTACCACGGCCTGAAGTGCTTTTTGAACATTTTTACCCATGGGTGAAAATGGGGACAGGGCGTTGGCATTTCTCGTAGTGGCTATCCCGGAATAGTGAATGCCCAGTTTTTTTAGCAGCCCCGCATAGTTCGGAAATAGTGCGAACACACCGATATCGGCAGTCAGCGTGGTGGGGTGTGCATAGATACGATCTGCTGCAGTTGAGAGCCAGTAAGCACCCGAGGCGCCTAGGGTGCCCATGCTGACGATAACGGGCTTGTGCGCCTTGCGTATGCGTAAAATAGTTGCGCGAATCGCTTGAGCAGCGTTTACATCACCACCAGGGCTATTGACCTGCAAAACCACTGCCTTGACGGAGGCTTCATGACCTACGCGATCCAACTGTTTGATCGTGGCCTGGGCAGCGACTACTCCTGGGAGGGGGGTATCTCCGGTTACGAGCATTCCGTCAATGGGTATGACCGCAATTTTGGCGTTGGCGGTTGTGGATGGTTTGGTTGCAGCCAGATAGGCATGCAAACCAATCTTTTTGATGTGTTTAGGAGTTTGTTTGAGCGCGGCGGCAACCGCCTGTCTGAAAGCGTGCTCATCGCCGATACAAGTGATCAGCCCTTGCTTCAGGGCAAGTTCTGCAGCATTTCCTTGATAATTTTCCAAGAGTTCAGGCAACTGATCTGCATAACGGCTGACCTGTGTGGTCTTCAGCCCACGACCCTTGGCGACATTTTGCAGATAAGTATCCCACCACACCTTCAGCCAGGCGGCATTTTCTACCTGCGCAGACTTGGACATATGCGTCACGGTAAGAGGCTCCATGGCGGATTTATATTTACCTTGCCGAAAGGAATACACCGTGATTCCTAACTTGTCTAACAATCCTTTGAAGTATAAACCGCGCGTCGAAAATCCTGTGATCAGGACGGTACCCAGCTTGGGCATATAAATGTGGTTGGCCTGGGCGGCCAGCAAATAAGCATCCTGGGAATAGTCGGGCGCATAGGCATAAATGGGTTTACCATGAGCGCGGAAACGCTGGAGAGCCCGTGCTACGGTGTCTATCTGGGTGATACTCCCCCCACTAAAGTCACTTAAATTCAATTCCAGCAGATGGATACGCGCGTCCGTGGAGGCACGATCGATGGCTTGAACCATCTGTCTAATGGAAACACCTGCAGGTTTCCGCCCGTCAAGATGATTGAGCGCACGACTCTGCCAGGATTCGCTTTGGCTGTAAAACAAGGAGCCCTGGGGAGCGATAAGCAATGCAGCATCATCGGGAACGGCAACGTGGTAGAACAGTTTATAGGCAAAAAAGGCGATAAGGAACAACAGAATGGCGAGCGTCAGCAGGTTGAGAACTCCTATGCGTAGCCAGTGCAAAGCGCGGCCCAGCCAAACGAAGGGGAGAAACAATATGCGCATGGTCAATCATCCCATCTGCAGCAATGAATTTTGGAGTTCCAGCGAAGCAATAAAGAACCCTACATGGGACCAGTATACAATATTTTGGTTTTTTGGCGGACGTATTACCTACTGGTACCGTCCCTGATAGTAAACCGACTAGCGTAGGCATGAGGGGATCATCCCTCCGCCGCTTCGGAAAGAACCGTATTGGACGATATGGGGCCATTCACGAGCCGACCTCCGCCGGCACCAGCAGGGCGACGGGAAAGCAAGCGAGTGCCTGGGCGAGTGGGAGGCGAGGCTCGTCTCCGGTGGCATCAGGGCGCACCGTCTCGCCGGTGAACAGGTTTCCCCATGCCGCGGTCGGGTCGGGGAGTTCCACCGCTGTGTCGGTCCATACCGCCTCGCCCACCGGCAGGCGTTTTTCGTCGCCGAGCAGGGTGGCGAAGAGCTTGGCGCGGCCGAAGGGCGGCGTAATGACGCCATTTCAAAGTACCTGAAAGTAGCCGACCCATGTGGCTACCCCGAGCCATGAAACTCAAAATATTCTTGCGCTGTCCTCGGATGGAGACGGCTGTGCCAGCGGTTAATGGGGTGACCAGCACTCAGTCGTCCTCAGGCATGGGTGCACCTACTTCTTGAAATGGCGCTGAAACCACGCCAAGGCCAGGCTTGCCGCTTCTTCCAAGGTGCCGGGCTCCTCAAAAAGATGGGTGGCGCCGGGAACAATGACCATTTGCTTCTCTGCCCGCAGCTCGGCGTAGGCTGTTTCATTCATGCCGATGACCACATCGTCGAGACCACCGACGATCAGGAGGGTAGGCGCCGTTACTCGGGAGATGGCCGGTCCGGTCAGATCAGGCCTCCCGCCGCGGGAGACCACAGCAGCAATAGCGTCACCAAATTGGGCGGCTGCGCGCAAGGCTGCCGCAGCACCGGTGCTGGCACCGAAATAACCCAGGGGCAGGCCCGCCGCCTCCGGCTGTCGCTGTGTCCAGCGGGTAGCTAAAGCCAGTCGCTCGCTCAGCAGGCCGATATCGAAGCGGGTGGCATATACCCGATCCTCCTCTTCGGTCAGCAGATCGAAGAGCAGGGTAGCAATACCACCATCACGCAGCACCTGCGCCACATAATTATTCCTGGGACTTAGGCGGCTGCTGCCGCTGCCGTGGGCAAAGAGCACCAGGCCGAGGGCGTTTTCGGGAATCACCCAGTTGCCTTCCAATCTCGTCCCTTCTGCCGAAATGTGAACGGACCGTTCTAACCCTACCATGCCTTACCTCCCGTTGACCGATCAACTCGCTCATTATAACAACTGTCACAGCCAATCGCGCTCAAAATCCGGGTATCATCCAAAAACACCTGCACAGCGGTCAGAGTACAGCAGGTAAATGCTGCAGTTGGCACACACAGTGGAGCGGTTTGCGGGTGCAATCACTCCACTTTCACTTCAATGGCATTATGCTTCGTCCGAGCACTTTTTGGCATCTGTAGATTCAGCATACCATCCTTGAACGTAGCTTTTATATTGGATTCGTCAACATTATCTGGCAGCGTAAAGCTACGAATGAAACTTCCGTAGTATCGCTCGATTCTATGAAACTTTTTCCCTTTCTCCTCCTTCTCCTGCTTCCGTTCACCCTGGATGGTAAGTACCCGTTTATCCACACTGACTTTGACATCTTCTTTCTTGACCTCGGGTATTTCGGCCTTGATCAGAAACTCGTTATCAGTCTCGCTGATATCAACGCGGGGCGACCAATCACCCGCTGTTATGAGTTCCTGACGCCGGGAAGGCCAACCCATCGACATTATATAGCGGTCGAACATGTCGTCTATTTCACGCAGTGGTTCCCATTTAATAAGTGCCATGATATTGCTCCTGTAATGATGCGGGACGGAGCCCTCACCTTGCAGGATGGCCCGCGTTCTGTCCGGCAAGGCCTGGCGCTGCGCTGTTAAATCTCAATGCCAGCCCCTTTCATTATAGCAATAGATCCCCGCACCAGAGTCGGGCGCGCCGCTCTGGGATTCCGTACCGGGTGCCGCCCTCTGTGCCATGGCTGGCGACGCGACCATTGCTGGCTGGTCTACAATTGCAGGATGAGGCTCGTTGCTTTCCGTAAACCCGCGACGGTACGTCGTCATGGAAGGTATATGGCGACTACAAGGAGGTGTTTCATGCATGCCATGGTGCTGGAAGAGGTGGGTAAACCTTTGGTGCCCACTGAACTGCCGCGACCACGGCCACAGCCGGGCCAGGTCTTGGTAAAAATACTGGCGTGCGGAGTGTGCCGTACCGATCTGCATGTAGTGGACGGTGAATTGCCCAACCCCAAACTACCACTCGTTCCCGGCCATGAAGTAGTCGGCCAGATAGAATCGGTAGGAAGCCCGGATATTTCCTTACTGACCGGTCAGATGGTGGGGATTCCCTGGCTCGCATGGACTTGTGGTGCCTGCGAATATTGTCGATCAGGACGGGAGAATCTTTGTGGGCAGGCGCGTTTTCATGGTTACACCGTGGATGGCGGTTACGCCGAGTATATGGTCGCCGATGCGCGTTACTGCTTCCCTCTTCCAGACATTTACGCCAATCCGGAAGGTGCCCCGCTATTGTGTGCGGGACTCATCGGCTTTCGGGCCTTACGTTTTGCGGAGGGGAGCCGACGCCTGGGTCTTTACGGATTCGGCGCTGCGGCGCATTTACTGGTTCAGGTGGCGCGTTACCAAGGCATGGAGGTCTATGCATTTACCCGCCCAGGCGATAGCGAGACACAGGATCTAGCGATTAAATTGGGGGCTGTGTGGGTAGGTGGATCGGATGTCCAGCCGCCACAACCGCTGGATGCGGCAATTTTGTTTGCGCCGGTTGGAACCCTGATACCTATTGCTCTTCAGGCGGTCAAGAAAGGGGGTGTTGTGATCAGTGCGGGAATTCACATGTCGGATATCCCAGCTTTCCCCTATTCCTTACTCTGGGAGGAGCGACAGGTGCGATCTGTTGCCAATCTGACGCGCAAAGATGCCGAGGACTATTTCCCACTGGCACGGCGTATCCCGGTGCAAAGCCATGTCACGACGTATCCTTTGAGCATGGCAAATGTGGCATTGGCGGATTTGAGACGGGGTGCGATCCACGGTGCGGCGGTGCTGGTTATGGGGACATGGCAGGAACGCGAAACGTGAAAAGGATATGGATTCTAACGGTCCTGCTGTGGCTTGCTTCTGCTGCTGGCAGCGGCGCACTCGCGGCAACTGCGCCGGCACCGGTTTGGTTGCGTGTTGCCCGCGCACTTGCGCAAATGCACTATTTACCAGGGCAAGTGGGCTGGACCGGGCTAGGGGGGGCAAACCCACAAATTTGGTGGTTATGGCCGTCAGGCACGCCGTCTGCACTGCAGGTGCTCACTCCGAACTCTCCTGGATCGCCCTTGCTCTTCGGGGCTCTGGATTTTTTTGCCAAGGTGCATGGGCTGCCATGGTCAAACCAAAGCAGCGACTGGTTTGATCCAGACAACCGTCATCGCCTTTATGCGGACGTCCTTGTCGCCCATCGGCGCGGGGAATACGCGCCAAAGCCGTTTGTGTGGGTTTATGTGCGCAAAGGCACGCCAGAAACTTTGTCTATTTGGCGGTACAACGCGGCAACGAATAGGGGTAAATGGGTGTTGCAAAGCCCGACCAATACCGGGGTGCCCGGTGCGGACACCCCCAACGGTACCTGGGCAGTCTACGCGCGCTTTCTGAGTACGCGAATGACCGGTTGTTTTCCCCATGGCGAGTGTTATAACGATTCCGGCGTGCGCTTCGTCAATTATTTCTGGGATGGCCGTGCGGTACACTATTTCCCACGTCTTGCGTACGGGTTTCGACAAAGTAACGGTTGTGTGGAACTGCCGTTAAAGGCGGCACAAAGCGCCTATGGAATGATGCACATCGGTACGCCGGTGACGGTGGCGCCATGATACGTTTGATGCGGCTCAGTCGGCACGGATGGTGGTGCTTATTGGCTTTTGGGTGTTTTGTTGCCACGATGGCGCCATGTGAAGCGGCGGCCGGGGTGCATGTCCCTGTCCTACTGCGGATACTGACACCGCGCGTGGGAGAGATGATCCATAGTAATCAGGACAGGGTCGCTGTGCGCCTTCTGGTGTTGCCTCCTTCCGCATTTCAAAAGGGGTTGCAAATCAGAATGACGCTGGACGGCAAAATCCGACCTCATGTGCGGACGCGCGCATCTTTCACCATGACTCATGTATACCGTGGAAAACACGTTTTGCAAGCCGCTCTTGTCACGAAAAGAGGCCGTATCGTGACCGTGTCTCCTGTGGTGGTGTTTTATCTCTGGCATGCTTCCCATTTATTTCATGCCGCTCCCATTCATTAGGCCTGGCAACGGCTATATGGGCTGTGGTCAAAAAATTTCCAGGGAGAGGGTGTAATGTTGCGTTGGCGTTGGCACCATCTTATCAATTGGCTTGAATCGACAGGCATCATCAGCGCGATGTTGTTGCTGATGACGTGGATCGGTTGGCTCCTGGGTGGTGTGGAGACGCTTTACGTGATGCTGGGTGCGGGCATTCTGTTTATTTTATTTGCGCCCCGGCTGATGCCACAATTACTCATTCGTAGAATGGGAGCGGAAGTCATTACACCCGGGCAATCACCGCTGCTCTTCGATATGGTGCAAAGACTGTCCGAACGCTCTGGGCTGGAACATTTCCCGACCTTGTATCACCTGCCCACCCCTGCCCTGAATGCATTTTCCACCGGACTGGATGCGCATGTGTCGTTGGTGATTTCTGATGGCCTGCTGCGCACACTTGACGGGCGTGAACTGGCTGCTGTGTTGGCACATGAGATCTCCCATATCCGCCACAAGGATATCTAGGTCATGGTGGTTGCGGATCTCTTCAGCCAGATGACATGGACGTTTTGTTTGCTGGGCCAGGTTTTGATCCTGATCAATTTACCCTTATGGATCATTCATAAGTACACCATGCCCTGGGAGCTGATTTTTTTGCTGATTGTCGCACCCTCGGTAAGTATGTCTTTGCAATTGGTTCTTTCTCGCACACGTGAGTTTGAGGCGGATCGTGGCGCCATGGAACTCACCCATGATCCCCAGGGTCTGGCCAGCGCACTGCAAAAGATGGAAGATGCCCAGGAGCGGGAACTGAAAATACTGTTCCCCAAACTGGGCAGAGTAGCCATTCCCTCGTGGTTACGCACCCATCCGAGGACAGAAGAACGCATTCGCCGACTTTTCTCCGCAATGCGTCCCTTGAGCCATCCGGAAATATGGGCATGGGACCACGGTGTAAGTCTGCCCATGGCCAAAGACCTGCCACGTTGGCGTCACCTGTCCGGTTTTCGTTGGTAGTAGGGATAGCCTATTACTTTATCACGGCAGGAATCCCCATTGCCGGGCACCCCCGCATGGATCCCGGCGGGCGCAATTCCCGGTTTTACCAAAGGAGAAACCCTTGGCGGCAAGCGCAATTCATGCGACTACCCCTCCTGAACCATCCCAAGAGCATCGTTGGCTGATCACCATTGCCCTTATGCTGGCGATGGTGATGGTCTTGTTGGACATGACTGTAGTGAGCGTGGCGCTGCCCTATATGATGGGAACCTTGGCTGCTACGCCGAACCGCATCACTTGGGTGCTCACCGCCTACCTAGCCGCCAATGCCGTCACTATACCATTGACCGGCCATCTTGCTGCCCTCTTTGGGCGGCGGCGTCTTTTCCTCATCAGCGTTTCCGGTTTTGTCGTTGCCTCGGGGCTGTGCGGAGCGAGCCAGACTTTGGCGGAAATCGTCTTTTTACGTACCCTGCAAGGGGGATTCGGCGCGCTCATGGTGGTCTTGACTCAATCCACCATGGTCAATCTCTTTCCGGGCAAGGAACGGGGGCGAGCCATGGCCATTTGGGGCATGGTGCTGATGGTGGCGCCGGCCATGGGTCCGGTCTTGGGCGGCTATATCACGCAGCACATGGGCTGGCGTTGGCTGTTCTACATCAACCTTCCCGTCGGGATTTTTTCGCTCTTGCTGGGTGCCGCCACCATGCGGGAGAGCGAAAGAAAAAATCTGTCCACTGACTGGCCGGGTCTATTGCTCATGGCGATTGGAATCGGCAGCCTGCAAATCGTGCTGTCACGGGGTAATGAGGATTATTGGTTTGACTCCAGACTCATCGTGGCCCTGTCGATCCTCGCGGTTTTTGGTATCCTCACTTTTTTGCTGCGGGGATGGATGATCGCCGACAACATCATCAATCTCCATCTCTTTCGCGACCGCAGTTTCGCCACCGCCACGCTGATCACCGGCGTATTCGGCCTTGGTCTCTTCGGCACCACCGCCATGCAGCCGCTCATGCTGGAGGGACTGCTGAATTACATGCCGGAAACCATCGGCTGGGTCATGTTTCCGCGCGGCGTCGCCAGCGCCGTTACGATGATGATCGTTGGGCGCTTCATCAATCGTTACCAGCCGCGACTTTTTATCGTAGCCGGGGTTTTACTGACTGGGATCAGTACCTGGATCATGACCAGTTACAGTCTGTATATCAGTCCTGCCTGGGTCATTTATCCCGGTATTATCCGGGGGATCGGTATGGGGCTGATTTTCGTGCCCCTTACCGTCATCGCCTTCGATACCCTGCCGCTCGCGGTATCGGCGGAGGCCAGCGGTATTTTCAACCTCGCCCGTACCCTCGGGAATTCCATCGGTATCGCCATCGACGGTACCGTGCTCACCAATGAGACCCAAATCAACTGGAACCAGTTGGGCGGGCACATCAATACCTTCAGTGCGGCGTTGCCGAATTGGCTGCAAGCCAGCGGATTGGCAGCACAGGATCCCCGCGTCTGGGCATTGCTCGGGCAGACCTTATTCAGCCAGGCCGAAATGATCGGCTTCCTGGACGTGTTTCAGTGGATCACCATCATCTTCTTTTGCCTGTTGCCCCTGACATTGCTGATCCCCAGGCGCGTTCTTCCAACAGGTTAAGCCGAGATGACAGGTACGGATGGGGCGAGAATGGACAGGCGGAGCGTCCAAAAGCATTGGTGGTATATAAAGCTTGCGGCCTGGCAATACCGCATGTAGGTGAACGGAGCACGATGCCGTCTTGCTTAGTCGCTCAAGCATGAGCCCGACATTACTCCGTTCCGTTGGCATGGAATCTGTGCGCTGCGCAGCCGATAGTGCCTTTATTTGTCCGGACAGGTGCAGTGCGGACGGGCGCCCCTCTTTTTGGCTGCGACCCATAGTCCGCCGCGGTCACTGGCCCTTATTCCAGGGCCGCTCCTTTTTGCTCAGATCCTGGAGAAAATTGGCGATTCCCTCGCGGGCCACTGTATGCCCGTAAGTATTCCGGTAAGTCAGGTTCATGCATACTCCGTCGATGAATACATCGTAAATCTTCCAGCCGGAACGTTCCTGGAGGAACGCATAGGTGACCGGAATGTTCGCCAGCCCATTCGTTTGCAGAATCGTCGTATTTACCTGCACGACGTCAGGATGTCGATATATCTGGCGACTGCTTAGGACCTGTACCGTCTGTCCGGAGTAATGACTGAATGCAATCATGTAGGTATGAACCAGTTGCTCCTTGAAAAGCCGGACGAATTCATCCTGCTGTGCCGGCGTCATCTGGCTCCAGTATTGACTCATGACGAAGCGCGACATGGTCATGAAATCAATGTGGGGCAGCACGATATCTGCAATCTGTTGCTGGACGGCGGGAGTGAAAGGTCGCCCCTCGTGCGTCTGCAATACGTGGATGACCTCTTGGGTGATGTCCCGGACAATGATAGTGGGCGTATCCGGTACCGCCGCCCAGACTGCGGTGCTCCACAGGAGCAGGAAACATGCGCTCCAGATACTGCTGAACACTCTGAAACGATACAGTGTTGCGATGTCTTTGTTGTTCATGAGGACGTCCTTTGCACCAATGTCGGTACAATCAACCCAAGGGGAATGAATTAAGTAATCAGGAGTTCGTTTTCTCCCGGATTGCGACTATAAAGATCTCCATTAGACAAATGCGCTATTTTCAGTCCCAACCGCCCGCCGTCATCCATCTGGTAGGCCAGTCCCAACTCCAGCCGGAAGAGAAAGGTGCTACCCATATTTTTACTGGTGCCTTGACTATAGCCGCTCAGGGCGGCCTCCGGTGTGAGTATCCAGTGCGGTGTCAACGCAAGGTCGGCATAAAGGCCTCCATAACCATCGACACCACCATCGGTGTTGGCGAGCAAGCCTAGCATATAGCCAATGCCATAAAATCGGAATCCGGACTGGTATTCCGCATCGAACTCGGCCGGAGTATGGTTGTAGCCGCCATCATCGACCGCACCGACCAGATTGAGAGCGCCGGCGCCAACGCTCAGATAGGGTGCGCCGCTGGGCATCAGGGTAACGGCCCAGGCCGAAGGTGCCACTGAAAACAAGGTGACCAATCCGAGGATCCGTAGCCATTGTAGGGTAAAAAACGGGTGACGCATGAGCCCTCTCCTCGAGCAATAAATGTGTTATCCAGCTGCATCGTAGGTTGGTTTTTCCTGAATTCCGCCTGCCAGCCGGTAGCCGTCGGCGTCCTTACCGCGGATACGCCGCCAGATCACCTGTGGCGTGAGGCGGTTGGCCACGACGATAAAAACTTTGCGCATGTGCCCTGCCGGACACTGAACTGAACCGCCTTGACGGCATGCCAGGAGTGGTCAGTCTGAGCGAAGAGAAAACTGCGATTCCCCAGCACCTGGGAGGCGCCGGCTTCGCGCAAGTCCGCATAGTCCGGAGCCGAATGACGTGGCCATTTGCCCCCGTCGTCCAGCACCAGGGTCTGCCCGCCCCAGGCCTCATCCCAGTCGTCTGGGGTATTGAAATAGAAGATATGAGAACCGAGCTTGCGCCGGGCGTCAGTGTGCGGCGAAACGGACCCGCCGGGCGGGGCGTAATGCCAGTGCTACCGCCACCCTCGCCCTCAATTACGTCAACAGCGTCCTCATCGCCTTCGACCAGCACTGGGCGGCGGAGCATGGCTGGGGCAAACCGCCGGCGCAACTGGATATCCGCGCCTGGTTCAACCCCAATCTCCTATCGCGCTGGTTCATCGTCCCCGGCATCGTCGCCCTCCTTACCTTGGTGGTCACCCTGCTGGTGACGAGACTCTCGGTGCCCGGGAACGGGAAATGGGCACCTTCGACCAACTCGTCGTCACCCCTATGCGCCCCGGCGAGATCCTCCTCGGCAAGTCCCCGCCCGGGTTCATCATCGGCGGGCTGGAAGGCAGCTTCGCCACCCCCTATCGCGAATATGCCGGAAGGAGGCGCTGACCGTCCCCCCATGGCTCCTCCAGGCCCTGCGGGCCGGCACCTACATCCTCGGCGCCGCTATCGCCGCCGCCATCGTCAAGAAACGTGAGGCATTGGGTTTCGACCACCAACCCCCTTACGACCCATGAAGGATATCGTCGGGGAAACGGCGAAACAGCCGGGACGCGCCAGACGCCGCTGCCATTCCTGGATCAAGGACAGCGGTGGGGAGTGGAACAAGACGGGCAAAAACTGCGGAAAACGCTCGCCGTAGCGCCCCATCCAATCCCGTGCGTCGTCCTGGATGGTACGATCACAACAGGTCATAGCTGCTCCTTTCAATAAGAATAAACTAATATTCTTGACAACATACGGAATTTGTAATACATCCTAACCGTATAATTTAACGAGGGAGCGGCACCATGAAACGACGTCATTTTCTCATCGCTAGCGCCACCGCCACAGTGGCGGCCCTGGGCGCTCCTCTGTTCCGCAGCGCCCAGGCCGCCACCGCAGGGAATCCCTATAAGGGCTTTCCCGTGAACTACGTGGCGGAGTTCCGGGCCACGCCTCCCCATAAGGAGGCGGTGACGCGAGCGGTCCAGGGCCTCGCCACCCGGCTGAAGGGCACACCGGGTTTCCTCGGCATCACCCTCAAGCAAATGGTCGGCACCTCCACGATGGTCATGAATTACCCACCCCAGTACAAAGGCATCCTGGCCGACGCCAATGAACAGGCGGTGCAGGAAGGACGCTTGCCCTATTCTTTCCTCCTCCTGGTCCGTTTTGCCGACCCAGCGGCCCTGCAGGGGGCGAAGCTCGCCGACTGGCTACACAGTGCCCTCGCTCCGGCCCTGGCCTTTACCCCGCCCGGCACCAGCGAACACACCCAACTTCTCCCCCTGGCCGGCATTTACGCCAGCCTCATCGCCGGGGACCGCAAGGAAATCTTCAGCACCGGGCCGGCCATCGCCCGCTTTCTGGCCCATCAAGACGATACCCCTGAGCGCAAGCTGGTCACCGTGGTCAACCATGTGATGGTGCCCGACAAGGATCATGCCCTCGTTGAGGCCAAAGTGGGGCCACTCCTGAAGGTCGCCCAGAACACCTTCCAGCCCAAGGATGACGCCAACGACATCGGCCAGCCGGGGGCCAAGGACAACCGCGACTACCGCAAGGCGATGAGCACGGAGATCCTGGCCAATACCGAGACTTGCGGATCCTTGCGCAGCTATCTCATGCACGGCGTCTGGGAGTCGGTCTGGGATCACGAAAACTCCCACCTCGATCCCCGCTTCCAGCATGCCTTCCTGCAGTTGGCGCCCTACATCGTCGTCGGACCGGTAGAACCCTTCTACCAAACGTGGTTTTTGGAAAACCGCGCCTAATCCCGGGCGCCCCTGCACATTTCAAGGAGATCACCCATGTCGAACAAAGCATCGCCCACCGCCGAAGAGATCCTTGCCGGCATGCGCCAGGCCATGGGCCGGGTCCCGTCGGCCATTGAAAAATCCGTAACCGCAGATCCGGTCCTCATCCACGAGCACATGCGTTCCCGCGCCTTCGCCATGCCGGCGGAGGGCGTTCTGGACGAGGAAACCCGTACCCTGATCTACCTCGCCGCCGCACTGGCGGGTTCCAGCCATGCCTGTGTCCAGGCCATGGCTGACAAGATCGTCCAGCAAGGCGTCGCCCCGGCCAAGGTCGTCGAAACCATCCGCATCACCCGCTTTGCCATGGCCACCAAGATCATCGGCGACGCCGAACCCATCTTTGCTGCCCTGAACAGCAGAGCTTAGCACCTGGGAAACAGCAATCCACCTTGTGGATTATCCTTGTGCGCGGGTTTCCCACCACCAGACGCGCAGACGTTCCAGCAATACTGTCCAGAGCATGGCGTAGCGGCCCTGCTGTTCTTTGCCCTGTTCGATTCGCAGGACCATGCGCTGGCTATCGATGTCTCCGACATTTAAGGAGATGACCTCATGAGCGCGCCTCAGCCGCTGGGTACCGGAACTGGCGGCGCTGCCCAGTTGCGTCCATTCATCCGCCCCGGACAGCGGAGATCGATATACTGACTCGTGCAGGAGTCACCCTCGGGTCAAACTACCTTTATCCCATTGTGGATCGCCGGCAGGTCCGGCAGCGTGCCCTAGATGCCTTCCGAAATCTGAAGAAAGCAGAATAATTCAAAGTGCTGCGAGATTTTCGAGTGGCTCTGGTATCGGCGTCCATCCACTCCGATCAATCTGTTGCCACGACTGTGCGAACATCGCGAAGATGTCCTGCATTTCCAATCTGACATTATCATGGCACATCAGCCACCAGGCTTGATCGCCTCAATGGTGGCGGAAACCACGTAGTCTGTCACGTTGTGGCCCGGCGCCCAGTCCTTGATAAACTCCTTTGACTCGTCCTTCGGCTGGATACGGATCCGCTGGAAGCCGGCCTCGTGCATCATCGCTTCCAAGTCATCGATCAAGGAGGCGTTGCCCATGCAACCTGCAATGAGGCCCGCGTTACTACGCATCTCCTCGGGGAGCTCGATAGTGGCGACCACATCCGAGATGGCTAGCCGTCCGCCCGGCTTGAGTACGCGGAAGGCATCACGGAAAACCTGGGACTTGTTCGGCGACAGGTTGATCACGCAGTTGGAGATGACCACGTCGGCGGTCGCATCGGCAATCGGCAGGTGCTCAATCTCGCCGAGACGAAACTCCACGTTTTCATACTGTCCCTTCAGGGCGTTTGCGCGCGCCTTGGAAACCATATCCGGAGTCATGTCGACGCCGATTACGCGGCCGCTGCCGCCAACCTCGCGAACGGCAAGGAAGCAGTCAAAGCCACCACCTGAACCCAGATCGACCACGGTTTCGCCCGATTTAAGTGCAGCGATGGCCTTGGGGTTGCCGCACCCAAGGCCCATGTCGGCCCCAGAGGGAACCAGATCAAGATCTGCCTGGCTGTAACCGAGGCGAGTGGAGATGAGGGTGTTGATCGCACTATCGTCTGTGGTGCCGCAGCAACTGGCGCCAACACCGCAGCCTTGGCCCTCGGTATTGGCCTTCGCGACCTGGGCGTATGCCTCACGCACGCTCTGGCGGTGTGCGTCGTGGCCAGCGGCCTGACCCTGATCGGTAACGGCGGAAGTGCCGCAGCAGGCATTCTGTTTGCTCATGGATTTCCTCCTTGCATCTTCGGTTGTGCGGGCAAATCGCTAAAGAACGCGGCGAGCTGCTCAAGGGTTTGCGGGGCCACCCAACACTCAACCTGTTGGCCCTTGCGCGCCATCTGGACAAGACCGGCGCGATGGAGTTCTTTCAGGTGATGGGAGAGGGTGGAGGCCGAAATATCAACATCTGCACCAAGCTGGCCGACACTGTAACGCACCGCATCCTCCGTACTACAGCTGGTGCCGGGTGGGCAGCAACTGGCGAGGCGGCGGAACATGGCCAAGCGATGAGGATTGCTCAGTGCCTTGAACTGAGCCGCGAAGGATTCGACATCATTTCTAATATTCGTCATGTTTCGAATAATAGAGAAGCAGCGCTGGCGAAGTCAAGATATACTCGCCCCATTGCTTAACCGTGCCGGATTCTCACCAACAGCCAGCGACTGGAAATGCGCCTTGCCGCAGACGATCTTGGTGCTTTCTAAGAAAACTCCATGAAAACATTTTGTTGCTTCAGTATAATGGCGGAGGCGGTGAGATTCGAACTCACGAGGGGCGTTAACCCCTGCCGGTTTTCCTTACCCGCTATGGCTTTCGCCACAGGGCCACAAGGACCCCTTTGGAGTCTGGATCATGCCTTCACCCTGGCCATGAGGCTGTAGGTGGGAACCGTCTGATCTCTACACCTTCCGGAACTTTTCCGGCTTGGCTCGGCGTTACCTCGGATAAACCAGGGGATTCGCCGAATTTGATTCCTGCCACCCTGCCCGTTTCCCGGCAGAGGCTCGATTGGGGACAAGACCGGTGCAATCAACCGCTCTGCCACACCTCCGTGGCCCGCTAGTGTAGCGAAAGCGCCCCCTCATGGGAATGGACGCAACGCCAACCCACATTAAAATATTATATGCTTATTTTCTGGTTATTTATCCTGCAATTAAAAATACCTTGGTGTCAACCATAAGGTTCCGGGACTATACTGCCCGCACGCTCGCTATGGAGCGCAAACAGCGAATATGGAGGAGGGGTCGATGTTCAGAAAAATGACAGTGGCGGCCATTTTAGGGCTTAGCCTGGCGGGGCCAACGATGGCTATGGCGGCGGAGGCCCCCTCTGGGGCTACGGGAAGTACTGCCGGAGCTCCGGTCGCGCCCCCGGCTTTCATGTCCCCGGCCTGGGCGCAGGATCTGTGCACCGCGTGGAACAACAGCCCGACATTGACCGAAAAACTGGCCGGTTCCTGGGTCAAAAACAACGGCGGTAAAGGCTACAAGGTGATGGAAGTCTCCGACTCCGACATGAAGACCACCCCACCCGTGCAACTGGAAATCGCCCTCAAAGGGGGCAAAGCGGTATGCAGCTATGGCGGCGCCATCAAAGTCAGCAAGCTTAATTATAATTATGACTATAAAATGTGGGCAACCACCCATGATTGGCATCACATGGGGTCACCGCTGACCGCCATGATGTTCGGGCGCCTGAACTTTAAGGGTCCGAAAATGGAAGCCATGGAAAACATGGGTCCCTTCTCTGCTTTCCTGAAACTCGTCAAGGACGTGCCCGCAACGGTTCCCGCTTCCTGAACGGCTGATCGGGGCGCAACAAAAAGGGGCACCCGGCATTCCGGGCGCCCCTTCGGCATGTGTGAAATTCCGCTCGCTAACCCTTCTGCAAACGCTCCAGCAAAATAGCGTTTACCTGATCTGGATTGGCTTTTCCCTGACTAGCCTTCATCACCTGACCCACAAAAAAGCCCAGCAGCTTGTCCTTCCCGGCGCGAAAGTCGGCTGCCTGTTGCGGATGGGCCGTGACAATGGCGTCCACCATTGCGGAAATAGCCGCCACATCGGTGATCTGCCGCAGTCCCCGGCTGTCAATAATGGCATCCACCTCACCACCACGATGAAAAAGCTCTTCAAAGATATCCTTGGCGATCTTGCCAGAGATCGTTTGATCTTCGATACGCTGGACCAGCAGGCGCAGTTTCCCGGCCGAGACCGGACAGTCCTCAAGCTCAACGCCCGCCTTGTTGAGGGCCCCGAGCAGGTCGCCCATGACCCAGTTCGCCGCCAGTTTACCATCCACACCGACGGCTACCTGCTCGTAGTAATCCGCCAGGGTACGGCCAGCAGTGAGCACGCCAGCGTCATAGACCGGCAGCGCATACTGACGCATAAACCGGATACGCTTGGCATCGGGCAACTCCGGGAGAGTCGCCCGCACCCGCTCGATACGCGCCTCGTCCAACACCAGCGGTAACAGATCCGGGTCGGGAAAATAGCGATAATCGTTGGCTTCTTCTTTACCGCGCATGGAGCGGGTTTCGTCGCGGTTGGCGTCATAGAGACGTGTTTCCTGCACAATCCGGCCGCCACTCTCCAGGATGTCGCGCTGGCGAACGATCTCATATTCGATCGCCTTTTCCAGAAACCGGAAAGAGTTGAGATTCTTGATCTCGGCACGGGTCCCATAGGGGGCGTCCGGCCGCCGCAGGGAGACGTTGGCATCACAACGAAAGGAGCCTTCCTGCATATTGCCATCACAAATATCCAGATAACGTACCAGGGTATGCAGTTTTTTGAGATAGGCCACCGCCTCAGCCGGCGAGCGCATATCCGGCTCGGACACGATTTCCAGCAACGGCGTGCCCGCACGGTTCAGGTCGATGCCGGATTGTCCGATGAAGGCCTCGTGAAGTGATTTACCGGCGTCTTCTTCCAGGTGGGCGCGGGTCACGCCCACTACCTTTTCCCCACCGTCGGGTAGTTGCACCGTCAGTGTCCCCTTGCCGACGACGGGCAGCTCGTACTGGCTGATCTGATAGCCCTTGGGCAGATCGGGGTAAAAATAGTTCTTGCGGGCAAAAATACTGTGCCGATTCAGCTCCGCGCCAATCGCCAGCCCTAGAGCGATAGCCTTATCCACCGCTGCCGCATTGAGTACCGGCAGGGTACCAGGCATAGCTAGACAGACCGGACAGGTGTGGCTGTTAGGCTCCGCCCCGAAAGCGGTCGGACAGCCGCAAAATATTTTGGTGGCGGTATTGAGCTGAGCGTGAACTTCCAGGCCGATGACGACTTCCCAGTCCATATTCATGCCTCCCTCGCATGCACGGCCGGATGTGCGTGGTGCCACTGGGTTTCCTGCTGATAGCGATGGGCTACGTTCAGCAACAGATCATCAGCGAAATAATCCCCCATCAACTGCATGCCCACAGGCAACCCCGCAGCCGTGAAGCCACAGGGAACGCTGAGCGCGGGGATGCCCGCGAGATTCACCGCGATGGTATAAATATCCGCCAGATACATCGCCACCGGATCGGCATTTTTGGCACCCAGCGGAAAGGCCGGAGTCGGGGTGGTCGGCCCGACGATCACGTCCACTTCCGCAAAAGCCCGCCGGAAATCCTCGCGAATCAGGCTGCGCACCTGCTGGGCCTTGCGATAATAGGCATCATAGTAACCGGCAGAGAGCACGTAGGTCCCCACCAGAATCCGCCGCCGCACCTCCGCGCCAAAACCCTCATAGCGACTCTGCTGATACAACTCGGTCAAATCCGCAGGATTCGCCGCCCGGTGGGTGTAGCGCACACCGTCAAAACGGGCCAGGTTGCTGGAGGCTTCCGCCGGCGCCAGGACGTAGTATGTGCTCACCGCATGGGGATTATTGGGCAGCCGAATCGACTGCACTGCGGCGCCCTGCCGGGCGAGTTCCGCGATGCCCGCCTGCACCGCAGCCGCCACCTCCGGATCGAGACCGGCGCCGAAAAACTCCTCCGGGACCCCCACCCGCAAACCCTGCAAGGGACGCTCCAGGCCGCGTAAGAAATCGCTGGCGGCGGCCGGGTGACTGGTGGAATCGCGCGGATCATGCGCGGCCATCACGTTCAGCAACAGTGCGCAGTCCTCGGCGTTACGCGCCATGGGCCCGCCCTGATCCAGACTGGAGGCAAAAGCGATCATGCCGTAACGGGAGACCCGGCCGTAGGTCGGCTTGATGCCCGTGATCCCACAAAGGGCGGCGGGCTGACGGATAGAACCGCCGGTATCGGTGCCGGTCGCTACGGGCACCAGCCCAGCAGCCACTGCTGCGGCAGACCCCCCCGAAGAGCCACCGGGTACCATACCGGTATGCCAGGGGTTACGCACCGGACCAAAATAACTGGTCTCGTTGGAAGAACCCATGGCGAATTCGTCCATGTTCAGTTTGCCCAGCATAACCATCCCCTCTGCCGCCAACCGCTCCACCACGGTGGCGTTGTAGGGCGCGACAAAGTGCTCCAGCATCCTGGATCCACACGTGGTGCGCACCCCCGCAGTGCAGAAGATGTCCTTATGAGCCATGGGAATGCCAAGCAAGGGACCATCCTCACCGGCTGCACGCCGCGCATCTGCCGTCGCGGCAGCGGCCAGCGCGTCACTCTCGGTAACCGTGACGAAGGCGTTCAGTGCCGGATTGAGGGCGGAAATCCGCTTCAGCAGCGCCGTGGTCAACTCCACGGAAGAAAAATCCCGATTGCGCAAGCCCTGGCGGAGTTCCCGCAGGGAGAATTCATGGAGTTCCAAAGGTGGCTCCTACTCGATAACTTTAGGGACAAGAAAAAGCCCGTGCTCAGCCGCGGGCGCACTTGCCATGAGCACCTCACGCTGATCCTGATGGACAACCGTATCCGGACGCAGGGGCTGATCCAGGTCAAGGGGATGGGCCATGATCGGGACATCCGTCGTCTCGATCGCGCGCAACTCTTCCACCAGCCCCATGATGCGCTCCAACTGATCGGCCACTGCGGGTATCTCCGCCTGCGGCAGCGCAATGCGGGCCAGATGTGCCGTGCGCCGCACCGTATCCTGATCGAATGCCATAATTATGGTTTTCCTTTCATGTTCTCGTGGCTCGGAGAAGCTTCACCAGGTTTGGGTGTGGGTGTGGCGGCCGCCGGCGGCGGCAGTTGCAGGCCCTCCAGCAACTGGTTTTTACTGACCGCCCCACCGGATATCAGATACTGCTCATGCTGTTCCCAGGCGTTGCGCATAAATACATAAGGATTAACAGCCTCCTGAACCATCCGGATGTTCGGCCCTTCGACATAGGCCTTGTTGATGATTCCCACACCCGTCAGGGCGTACTGAGCCGAACTGACAGTCAGATAATATGCCGGCCCGGTAAAAATCGTCATCGCCAGGCCCGGCAAGCTGCGCAGAGAACTGGGTCCATAAAACGGCAACACCAGATAAGGTCCCTGCGGCACCCCCCAGACACCCAGCGTTACTCCCAGGCTGTTTTCGTGGTTGGGCAGATCCAGACGGTTCGCCACGTCGAAGAGTCCACCCAGACCGAACACGGAATTGACAAGGAACCGGCTCAGATCCTCCATTCCCTGTCGACCCCGCCCCTGCAGAAAATCGTTGATGAAAATATAGGGCATGTCCACATTGGAGAATACATTGCTGACGCCCTCGCGGACAAAATCGGGGGTCACGGTCTTGTACCCGGTGGCTACGGGCTTCAGCACATAATCATACAGGCCCATATTCAGATGGAACATCGGCTTGTTGACGGCCTCCAGCGGATCCACGGGTTTTCCCGTAGCGCCCTGAGGCCCGTTTACCGTAGCACATCCCGACAGGGTCAACACACCGATGGTCAGCGCGACCCTAGTTAAATATATACTCGATCGCATCATCAGGACCCTTTGGCGTACCCGGCAATCTGCGCTTTCAGGTGCGCAATGAGTGCGGCAAACCCCTTTTTCTGCATGGTTTCGGTATATTCCGCCCGCCGCAGGGAAAGGTCACTGACCCCGTCGGCGACGACATTGACGATACGCCAGTGATCCCCATCTTTCTGCAGGATATAATCGAAATGATGCACCTTACCGTTATGCTCCGTAAAGGTACTGAATACCCCCTCCGCACCAGGCTGCAATGCCTGACTGCTCACAATGGCAAAATGCTCGCCGTTGTAGCTGTCGAAACGCGCGGCGTAGGTGGCCGCGGTAAAATCCGCGAGCACCCCGACAAACTCGTTTTGTTGTTCCGGGCTGAGCTTTTGCCAATAGTCCCCCAGCGTCAAGGCGGCGATTCGCCGGTAATCAAAAACCTTCTGTACCACCGGAGCCACGATCCGGTAACGACCGCTGTAACCCAGGCGACGACCACCCTGCATGGATTTTAGTAGTACCCCATCCAGGGTATTGATCGTCGCCTCCGGGGTGCCGCCTATCGCTGGCGCTCCAGGGGATGATGTGGCGGGTGCGGCCACCGTCACCGCAGCGGCAGACAGGACCGGAGCGATCCCACTGACGGTGCAGGCCAGCAGTACAACCAGACTTTTCCTGAGCATGAAATCCCCCTTCACCATGAACCTGATATTTTTCCGGAACCGCCTTCAGCGCTCTACATGCAAAGGGAAAACCGGGTGTTCGGTACCCTGAGCCGGGGGCGATACCGGCATATCCGGTGCCATGGGACCGGCCGTGCGTGGCCCCAGCAAGGCCACTTTAAGGGCTTTCAGCGGGTGGGCGAAGGTGTCGTTGACGGCCGTCGGCTCGAAACCGGAATGCACCTGGCACTGGTCGCATTTACCATTCACACCCACTCCGTATTTATCCCATGGCGTCGTTTCCATAAGTTCATTGAAGGTCTGCGCGTAGCCTTCGCTGACCAGGAGGTAGCAAGGCTTCTGCCAGCCAAAGATGTTGCGCGTCGGATTGCCCCAGGGCGTGCACTGATAATTCTGGTTACCCGCCAAGAAATCGAGAAAAAGGCTGGACTGGTTGAACTTCCAGCGCGACTTCCGCTCCTTGCCGATGCGAAAGATGTCACGGAAAAGCTGACGTGAGGCCCGACGTTGAATAAAAACCTCCTGCTGCGGTGCGCGCTCATAATTGAATCCGGGCGAAATGGTCACCCCCTCCACCCCCAGTGCTTTGCAGTCATCCAGGAAAGCGGCCACCTCGTCGGCGCCCTCCCCCTGAAACAGGGTGCAGTTTACCGTAACCCGGAAGCCCCTCCCCACCGCTTCGCGAATGGCTTCCGTAGCGCGTTGATAGGTACCCGGCTGACACACGGAATCATCATGACGATGCGCATTGCCGTCCAGATGCACCGAGAAAGTCAGGTAAGGCGAGGGCTGGTAATCGCCCATACGCTTCTTGAGGAGCAACGCATTGGTGCAGAGGTAGACAAAGCGCTTACGCTCGACAAGGCCTTCCACAACTGCGGGCATATCCTTGTGAATGAGCGGTTCGCCTCCAGCGATGGAGACAATGGGAGCCCCGCACTCCTCGGCAGCGCCGATACATTCCTCGACGGACAGCCGCCTGTCGAGCGTTTCATCGGGATAGTCGATCTTACCGCAGCCCGAACAGGCCAGGTTGCAGCGAAACAATGGCTCCAGCATCAGCACCAAAGGATAGCGCTTACGCCCCTGCAGCTTCTGCGCCAGGATGTAGCGTCCTACCCGATAGCTCTGAATCAAAGGAACACCCATGACAAAACACCCCTCTCAGCCGCAACGCAGCGTATATGGATAATGAACGACAAACTATAATTAGTATAACATACCAAACCGTATGTGGGACAAGGCGACGGATCCTCAGGCGGCCCTGCTCCGAGACAAAAAGAAAAACAGCATGTTGGCGATCCGCGGCGCGAGCTTCGGGCGCAACAAACGGTCATCATAGGGCGCAAAACGCCGGTCATTTTCCTGGCGGCAGAGCGCAAGAAGCTGCTTCAGGCTGACATCCTTACTCACTTGGTCATGCCCGGTCAGGGTAAAATTTTCTTCCTCATGCGCATGTAGCCCCCGGGCGGTCTGTATGCGCGCCCAGGCCTGCAGGGCAATCACCTGTACGCGCTGGAGTTCGAGCATCACCTTTTTCCGCCAGGGCAGACGCCGGCGGTGCCAACTCAGCCAGTTGACAAAAAATATGATATGACGCGCCTCTTCCTGCATGACCGGCTCGAAGATCTTCACCAAGTCAGGCGGAAAGAAACCCGAGTCTTTGGCGGCAGCGAACAACCCGAAGGCAAAGTAGGAATCCAGGCATTCGCCATAACCCGTATAGAGAAACTCCCAGTACGGATCGCGCACCCGTGGCGGGGCAGGTAATGGCGGAATTTCGATACCATAATGCTGTACCAGGGCGCGTAGCAGGTCGGAATGGCGCTGTTCCTCCTGCCCGTCGAGGGCCACTGCCGCTCGCACCACCGGGTCCGGCTCCCGCTCACCCATGCTTTGCACCATACGCGCCGTCACGCTTTCGGTGGCGACGGCTTCACCCCAGAACGGCAGGGACTTCACCCGCTGCGCAGTTTCCGAGTCCAGTTCCGGCCAATCCATATGCTGCGGATCATAATGGATGTGCGTGTCGTGAAAAAACTTGCAGAACAGGTCGCGATGGGCGTCGGACCCTGGATCCAAAGATATCGCCGTCATGAAATGCCCTCCCCGTTGGAACGTATTTGCCGCCACTGGCGGTGCATATGATGGCCTTCTAATGCTTGCCATGACAAGAGTACCGGAATGCCCGTCAGGGTTTCGCGGAAGCGGCGTGTCAGAGAAAAGGCCAGTGCCAGATCAGGCCCGACACCGATCGCGCTGCCGAACAGAATGAAGCCGCCCTCCTGCACACCCAATCCGCCCGGCACCAGAAACGCCATACTGCGCAGGGCCTGCCCGAGGCTTTCCAGAAGTAGTGCTGCCCAGAAAGGAAGAGGATGGCCCAGCAGCCAGAAGGTGAACCAGACTTCCGCCGTGCCCGCCAACAGACCGCTCAGTTGCCAGAAATTCGCCGGGAGCAGGCCCCAGCGACGTGCGTAGAGCCGACGGATTTCGGCATCCAGACGCTGAGGTTCTCCTATCAGCGCGAGCAGGTCCTTACCGCCTAGAAGCTTCTTCATCAGCATCTGCAGGACCGTGAACAGCCCCCAACGATATTGCACCCAGATAAAGGCCATGAGCAACGGCAGGATCAATGCCAGAAAAAATACCACCTGGAATTGCAGATGGTGGTCACTGACCGCGAAAATCAGCACCACGAACCCCGCCAGCGTGAAGATGAACTGGCTCAACAGGGTCAGGGTGACTTCCACCATGACGCTGGCCCCGGCGACATAGCCGGGCACGCCGGAATAGGTCAGGAGGCGTACACCGAGCACTTCTCCACCCACCCGCGCCACCGGCAGGAGGCCGTTGGCCGCTTCGCGTACCAGCGCCACCCATAGCAAAAACCAGAAACGGACGCGCGCCTTACCGCGCAGCAGCCACTTCCAGCCCAACACGTCCAGAGACAGCGGCAGCAGGTGAAAGGGGAGAAGCCACAGCAGACCCCAGCCAGCCACTGCCAGCAATTTCAGGATGTCGGAAACACCGGCATGCACGACCAGGAAGACGGTCAAGCCCAGACCGAGCAGACCGGCTGCCAGCATCATCACTTTCTGTTTCAGCAAATTAGCTGCCTTCATCCTGGGCAATACCCTCTTCACGGGGGGACGGGGTAAATAGCAAGAGCAAAGCCGGGAGCACGATCAGAATGCACAGCAGCACGATGGCCAGCGCGAGGCTCAGCGCCTCGCCCAGGCTGGCCATACCCGGATCGCGGGAAACCGCCATGCTGCCAAAGGCGCTGAGGGTCGTAAGCCCGCTGAAAAAAACGGCCATGGGGGTGGATGTCCCAAGCAGATGCGCGACATCCACACCGTTGCGCCAGCGCACCACGATGTAGATGGCAAAGGCCACACCGAGACCGATAAGCAGAGGCAGAACGATGATGTTGCCGAGATTGAAGCTCAATCCGAACAGGGACATGGCTGCCACCGTGAACAGCGCCGCCAGCAGCAGCGGAATCATGATCAGCAACACGTCGCGGTAACGGCGCAAGGCCAGGAGGAGCAGCAGGCTGATGGCTATCAGCGCAATAAACGTAGCCTCCTGAAAGGCACCGAGCACCGCCTCTCCGCCTTGGACCAGCATCACCGGTGTACCCACGGCATTGGGCTCCACCTTCAGCACGCTTCGCACAAAGGTCGCCATCGCCTGATTACTGCTCAGATTGGCCTTGGGAAAAATCTCCACGCGCGCCTGGCCCGAAGCCGCCACATAACGGTCCCGCAGGGACTTCGGCAGGGTCTGCAAGGTTACCGGAGTGGCGGACAACGCCATGCCGAGGCGTCGCAATTCGCCGGGCAAGGTACCCATCACCCGCGTTTGCAGATCGGCGATCGCCTGAGCATTCGTGCCGCGAGTCGCCAAAAACTGCGCGAGATGGCCAGCCAGCGCGGCCGCCGCCCGTCCGTCAGGTGTATTCTCGCCGTCCTTTTGCGCGAGGGCCCGCAATTTGGTTACCAATTCCCCAAGACTTTTCGCGGTATCGGGCGTCGGCGGCTGCAAACCGGCAGGCATCAGCAGCGAAAAGGGCGGCACGAGGATCTGCAAGTTCTGCAATATGGCCAGCTTCTCGGTTTGATGCTCTGGAATATAACTGGAAATCGTCAGGGCCTGCGCCACGGTGGGCAGCCGCTCCACCCGCGCCGCAATAGCCTGCGCCGCCGGAATATCCGGAGTGAGCACCTCCATACGATAGGGGGCCGTCTGTGGATCGGCGAGGAGCTTCTCGAAAACGCGCACCCCCTCCGCATGGCGGTCGATCATATGCAGTGGATTGAAGTCGAAAGAGGTACGCAGCACCAGCGGCACGGACGCCAGCGCCAGCAGGGCCACCACGCCCAGTACATAGTAGGCATAACGGTGGATGGGGTGACGCACCAGGGTGGGAATTTGGCGCAGATGCGGATAATACGTCGGTCTTGTACGCGTTACCACCATAGGCCAGAGGGTCAAAAAAGCGGGCAGGAAGGTGATGGTGACGAACAGGGCGACCAGCATGCTGGTGCCAGAAATCAGTCCGAGATCGACGATGCCGGCGTAGCTGGTAGGCACGAAAGCAAAAAAACTGAAAGCAGCCGCAACGGCGGCAAGGCTCAAGGCGCCGCCCATACCCTGCGTCACCCGCTGCATGGCCTGTCGGTGAGCTGCGCCGTTAAAAACTTCTTCCCGATAGCGCAGGCAGAACTGAATGCCAAAATCAACACCCAGACCGATAAAGAGAATGGCAAAGGCCACGGAAATAAGATTGAAGGGACCGATAAAAAACAGTGCCCAGGCGGTGGTCAGGATCATTCCGGCGATCAGCCCCATCAGCACCCCGGAAACCAGTTGCAGCGAGCGCAATGCTATGATCAGCAAAATGATTTCGAGCGTGAACGTCAGCGCCAGAGAAACAGCGGCACCCTGACTCACGGTTTTCAATTGTTCCGCATCCAGTACCGCACCGCCGGTCACCCCCACGTCCACCCCGTGGGCGGCATTCAGGTTGAGCGAGGTAAGGCCAGCGCGCAAAGTATGTATAGCCGCAGCAGCAGGCTCCAAAGACTTGTAATTCAGGGCAGGCTGAATAATGACGAAGCGTTGCGACGGCCCCATTCGGGCCAGATCGCCGCCCATGAGTGTACCCCACGAAATGGTATAGGGTTTGCCCTGCATCTGCGCCGTGAGCGCCCGATCCAGAGCAGAAAAAATAGCCGTCAATCCAGGCAGTTGCACACCATTGGTCAGGCGTTGTCCGATCGCCATGCTCAACAGGCTGCTGAGGCCATTCAGGCTCGGTTCGGCAGAGAGTCTGGCGATGAGCGGCTGCGCGTCGGTGATGCGGTTGGCAAAGTCCTGTACTTCTTTGGGGGAGAGATACAGGAGGCCGTTACGCTGAAAAAAAGGCCCGCCGCCCGGCACATATACGTCGTGGAAAGATTGCGGCCGGGCGCGCAGCCAAGTACTGAGGCGATCGACGGCTGTATCCGTAAGATTTCGATCAGCGCCCTGGAGGACCACCACAATCGTGTTTTTATCCTGCGGAAACGCTTTCTGGTAAGCCACTTCACGCTTCTGAAAAGGCAGATCACGGGACAAGGCATGGCTGGTGTCGGTATCCACGGAGAAATGACCGACCGAGTAGCCCAGGGCGAGCAGGGTGGCCAGCACGATGGCCGCCAGCATCCAGGTGGCGCGCCGCACCGAGAGGTCCACCAAGGCCACCAGACCCCGAGAGAACTGCGCGCCGGAGCGCTGAAGAAAACGGTCAACGGGCGACAAAATCACGGAAAGTACCCTTCGCGATATCCTGATCGCGCAAATAATCTTTTACCCGGGGGCTCGTCAGCGCCGCCCACTCGGCGTGCGGTTCATAGTTCGGCATGAGGGCGTGCAGAGCCGCCGTCTGCACCATGGCCGGATGCAGATAAATCTCCGTAACCCCCGCCGCCGGCAGACAGCGGAGCATCCGGAGCAGTCGCGCCTCGTCCATGTGGCCAGTGGCGTCCAGGCCGTAGAGCTGGTCGTTATGCATGATCCGGCGACGGTCCAGTTGGCGGCGCATGTGCGCCAACCACGGCGCCAGAAAGATGGACCAGAATGCCGGCGCGAACCCCCTGGCACCGCTGCAGCGGGCCGCCCGTAAAGGCTCTCGGGGCAAACGCACCGCCCGCAGGCCAAACTCCCTCCCGACTTCCAGCATCTGCATCAGCACTGTAGGATGCAGATGCAGATGTTTATGTGCATTGGCATGGTCCAGTTCCAGGCCGGTGGCGGCAAAGGCGGCGAACTGGGCACGGATCTCCGCCGCCAGTTGCCTTCTGACCTGTGGCAAAAAGAAATAGCGCACCCCGCGCCGCCAGAGATCCGCAGCAAAACGCCCCTGTTCATCGACCAGATCCGGCACCTGCTCCGCCGGCAGCAGAGGCGTGCCGTCCACCAAGGTAAGATGCAGCCCTACGCCCAGGCGGGGCAACGCCCTGGCACGGGCGACGGCGTCCGCGGCGGCTGGAGCCGCGACCATGAGGCTGGCGGTGGTCAGCACGCCATCACGGTGTGCGGACTCCACCGCCTCGTTCACCGCCATATCCAAGCCAAAGTCGTCGGCGTTGAAGATGACCCGCCGGCCGCCGCCCTGCCCCACTTCAGCCGTGGCGCTGTCGGAGGAAACGGACGAATTCCACGCCTTCGCGCAAACGACGTTTCATCATTTGCGTGCTCTTGAGCATCTCACCCGTGATTTCGGCAATCTTGCCGGCGCGGAAGTAGAAGCGCTTGTACATCACCTCCACGGAGTCGAAGATTTCCGTATGGTTGAGGTGCGGGTAACTCATGGGGCTGATCTGCACACCACGGTCGTTGACCAAGTGTGCCTCATCTTCGTCCGTCAGCCAGCCTTCCTGTTTGGCCTGATTGTACAGGAAGGTGCCGGGATACGGCGCCGCCAGCGACACCTGTATGGTATGGGGATTGATTTCCTTGGCAAAATCGATGGTCTTCTGAATGGTCTCCTTCGTTTCGCCCGGCAGGCCGAGAATAAAGGTGCCGTGAATCACAATCCCCAGTTTGTGACAGTCGGCCGTGAATTTGCGCGCCGCCTCGACCTTGAGCCCCTTCTTGATGTTGTTGAGGATCTGCTGGTCGCCCGATTCATAGCCCACCAGCAACAGGCGCAGGCCGTTCTCGTGGAGCACCTTGAGGGTATCGTAGGGCACGTTGGCCTTGGCGTTGCAGGACCAGGTCACACCCAGCTTGCCCAGACCTCGGGCGATTTCTTCGGCACGGGGACGGTCATCGGTAAATGTATCATCGTCAAAGAAGATTTCCTGGACCTGCGGGAAGTTCTTCTGGATGTAGCGCACCTCTTCAATGACGCTGGCAGCACTGCGGGTGCGATAGCGATGGCCACCCACCGTCTGCGGCCAGAGACAGAAGGTGCACTGCGAACGGCAGCCGCGCCCGGTGTAGAAGGAAATATAGGGATGCTTGAGGTAACCGATGAAGTAATCCTCGATGTGCAGATCGCGCTTGTACACTTCGGAGACGAAGGGCAAGGCGTCCATGTCTTCGATCATGGCGCGATCGGGGTTGTGGATGATCTGGCCATTGCTGGAGCGGTAGGTGACGCCGTCCACCTCACTCAGGGGCCGACCTTCGGCTATCTCCTTGAGGGTGTAATCAAACTCCTCGCGGGCCACGAAGTCGACCGCCGCCGCGGCCTGCTGCAGGGACTCCTCGGGCTCCACCGCCACCTTGGCGCCGACCATGCCGATGAGCAACTTCGGGTAGTGCTCCTTGAGCACTTCTGCCATACGCACATCGGAAGGAAAAGACGGGGTGCTGGTATGAATGATGCAGAGATCATACCCTGCGGCAACCTGCAGGGTTTCTTCGACACTGACATCCGCGGGGGGGGCGTCGAGCAAGCGGCTGCCAGGAATCATGGCGGCGGGCTGGGCCAGCCAGGTGGGGAACCAGAAAGAGCGAATTTCCCGCTTGGCCTGATAGCGCGAACCGGCACCACCATCGAATCCCTCAAAGGAAGGGGCTTGCAAGAACAGGGTTTTCATCGTCATCGTTTTGCTCCGTCATGGCCATCCATCCGCCCGTCGGCGGCGATGGCAAATTGCGACCCCCGCCAGGCGACGTGCCGTGCGAAAAGGGCGTGAAACCAGATCCACAGGCCCAGAAACTCTCCCAGCAGGGCCACACCAAACGAACCGTCTGCACCAAGTTTGTGCATAATTTGCCTATGGTACACGAGGCGCAAGAGGAGAACCACACCCAGCGGCACCCCGCCCCAGAAACCCATCCAGGGCGCGAGCAGCAGCACCAGGGGCAGCGGATAAGTCAAAAAAGAAAAGGTGTGACCCAGCGGCTGTACCGATCGCGTGGTACGCGACCAGCGCAGCGCATGCTGGTAAAAGGCGCGGAAATTCGCCTCCCTGACCTCGGTATCCACCACATAATCCGCGAGCAGGGTGGCTTGCCCCAACTGGCGACTGTAGGCGCCGAGCCAGTAATCGTCCGCCAGCTGGTTCGCCAGGCGCGGCAGGCCGCCGACGGCCTCCAGCGTCCGGCGACGCAAAGCCATGGTCGCCCCGCCACAGAAAATGTTCGGACCCAGGCGCGCCGCCAGCAGCACCGAAGGCAGAAAGAGATCGTTCACCTGACCGGCCAGCACCCGCGACCAGAAGGTGGCTACGGGCCTGGCCCGGTAGAGGCAGGTCACCACACCCACATTCCTGTTTTGCAGGGAAGCACAGATCTGGCGCAGGTAATAGGGGCCGACGGAAATGTCCGCGTCGCTGATCACCAGGGTGTCGTAACGACAGACGGCGAGGATGCCCGCCAGATTATTGACCTTGGGATTACTGCCGATATGCGCTTCCGTACACACCCAGCGCAACGCCAAGGCCGGGAACTCGGCCTGCAACTGCAGCACCACGGCGACGGCCGGATCGTCGGGGTGCTGCACGCCAAAAACCATTTCAAATGCCGGGTAGTCCTGCACGCAGAAACTGCGCAGGGCGGCGTAGAGATCCCCCTCATCCCCATGCAGCGGCTTGAGCACACTGATTCCGGGCCCATCGCACAGGATATCTCCGCTGACGGCGGCATCGCGCTCCGGCAATATCGGGTGCCAGCGCGCGATTGCCCGAAGCGCCATCAGCAGATAGACCACGGCCGCCAGGGAAAGCAGCGCCGCAGGGCCGCCTATCCACCAGCACATAAGGCCCCCACGGCGGCCACCGCCAGACGGCGGGCCAGCAGACTACAGATAGTGATGCTCCGCAAACCATCGTACCGCGTCCCGCAAGGCCTCCTCCGCAGGACGATGGGTGTAATGCAGGACGCGCTCCGCCTTGGCAGACGAAAAATACATCTTGTGGGCGGCCATGCGCAGCTCATCCACCGTTACCAGCGGCGTCCCCCTGCCCCGCAGGCGCGCCACCCGCTCCGCCCCCCAGGCCAGGGGATAGAGCAGGCGGCGAGGGATACGCAGCCATGGCGAACGATGCCCGGTCAGACCGGCAATACGGGTGAGGATCGCCGCCAAGGGGAGGTTATCGCCACCGAGAATATAGCGTTCCCCGACCTCGCCGTCCGTAAATGCCTGCCAATGGCCCATGGCCACATCATCCACATGCACCACGTTCAGACCAGTATCGACATAAGCCGGCATACGGCCCGCCGCAGCATCGCGCACCATCCGCCCGGTGGGGGTCGGTTTGCGATCCGCCGGACCTATGGGCGTCGACGGATTGACGATGACGATGGGCGCACCTTCCTCCCGGCAAAGGGCCCGCAGGGCCTCCTCGGCGAGATATTTGGAGCGCTTGTAGTGCCCGATCATGTCTTCCAGTTGCGCAGTGGTATCCTCATCGGCTTCCCGGCCATCGGCATAATGACCGAGCACAGCAACGCTGCTGGTATAGACGATGCGCTCCACCCCGGCATCGAGCGCCGCGCGCACCAGACGTTCGCTGCCGCCCACATTGGCGGCATACATGGCGCGCGGATCGGGTACCCAGAGCCGGTAGTCCGCAGCCACATGAAAAACCGCCTGACAGCCAGCCACCGCGCCATCCAGGGTCGGGCCGTCTGTGAGATCCCCGACCACCAGTTCCACGTCCAGCCCTTCCCAGTTGGCCGGATCAGCACCGGTGCGGTGGAGCACTCGCACCTCCAGACCTTCGGCGAGCAGGCGGCGCAGCACCGCGCCACCGACGAAACCGGATGCCCCGGTCAACAGGGCTTTCATGCCGCCCTTCCTGCGTGAAGAAGGGACGGCGCCACCGTGCGAAGCGTTCGCAGCGCCTTCTGCATCTGCCCGCCCAAGCCCAGCAAAGTGGACAACTCGGCAGGATGGCGCAACAACCCGCGCGCCAGGCGGAGGGCCTGCGGCCGCCCATAGGCGTCGACACTCGCCGTGGCCACCGCTGGCAGCGACTGATCTGCAGGGTCCACGACACTGCGGATGACGATAAAGGGGGTATCCGCGCCATGCGCCGCGGCAGCAATGGCACCACTTTCCATATCCACCCCCTGTGCCGACGGGTAATCCACCAGAAAGGCCGCCTTCGCCGCCCTAGAACCGCAAGGCTCATCCACCGAAAGCACTCCCCCGGCATGGAATGGGATGGACAGCGATTTCGCCAGGCCCCCGCGCCATGCCACATCCACCGACCAGCACTGCCCCGCCCAGAACACGGTTTCCGGCAGGAGCAGATCACCCGGCTTCCGTTCCGGCCGCAAGGCGCCCACAGTTCCCCAGGAAACCAGCCCGTCAACACCTGCAGCAATCAGCCTATACGCCGCGGCCGTCGCCCGCTCGGGCCCCATGCCGGAAACACACAGCAAGATATGCTCACCCACCTCTATCAGCGCATCGTGCGACAGCGCGCCCGCGAGGGAAAAAACACGCGCCTCCGCGTCCAGCGCCACCACCACTCCTATTCGTGCGCCATGCATCCCAAGTTCCGGTAGCGGGCCAGCGCCCAGAGCGGGAAATAAAACGCATATCCATGATAAATCAGGTAAAAAACCTTTGGGAACCCCGGCGCGTTAAAAAAGGGCGCCTGCCAGCATCCATCCCCTTCCTGATGCGCCTGCAGCCAGGCTATGCCACGATGCAGGGCCACACTATCCCGGTCTCCCGCCGCCATCAGACCCAGGCAGGCCCAGGCCGTCTGTGCCGCGGTAGAGGTCTGGCCCACCCCGGCAAGACCGGGGTCACCGTAGGAATCGTTGCTTTCACCCCAACCGCCGTCGCTCTGCTGTACCGCGCGCAGCCAGTACGCAGCGCGTTCCATGGTGGGTTTCAGGGAAGGATCGTTCAGTTCGGCCAGCGCCATGAGTACGGACCAGGTCCCGTAGATGTAGTTGGTTCCCCAGCGCCCGAACCAGGCGCCCGATGACTCCTGTTCACGCAGCAGATAAGCCACGGCACGCCGCAGCACATCGCGGTCCCGTGGCCGCGCCAGATGCGCCAGAAAGGCCACCACCCGCCCGGTGACATCGGCCGTCGGCGGGTCCAGCAGGGCCTTGTGGTCGGCAAAGGGAATTTCGTTCAGGTAGTAGTGGGTGTTGTCCACATCATAGGCGCCGAAACCGCCGTTTCTGGATTGCATGCCCGCCAACCAGTTCGCCGCCTTCTCGATGCTGTCACGGTCCTCCGCACGCCCGGCCCGCGCCAGGGCCCAGCCCACTGCCGCCGTGTCATCCAGATCCGGATAATACGGATTGGCATATTGAAACGCCCAGCCACCGCCCGCCAAATGGGGCCGTGACTCCCGCCAGTCGCCGGGTTCGGCACCGATCTGCCGGTCCTTGAGCCAGCGAATACCGGTTTGCACCGCGGGAGAGACTTCACCATCCTGCTCCAGCAGGGCGTGGAGCGCGAGACAGGTATCCCAGACGGGTGATACACAGGGCTGACAATAGGCGTCGTTCGCCCGCTCCACCACCAGTTTGCGCAGCGCCGCGCCGGTTTGCCGACGATAATCATGATCCGGCGGATAGCCGAGCAGCGCCAGGGCCTCGTGGGCGTTCACCATGGCCGGGAAGATGCCGTTGAGGCCATCTTCCCCATTGATCCGCGCGGTAAACCACGCCTCCGCCTTCTTCAGGGCACGACGCCGGATAGCGTGCGGTATCCAGCCCTCCATCAACCGCCAGAATCGATCCAGAGACAGAAAGAAATATGCCACAATCCCTTGCCGGGCGTGGCTGAAATAATCCGTAATCTGATCCGGCGGTCGACGGAACAACTCCCGAATATGCACTTGCAGGGGATTTTTGGCGCGCGCCTTGAGGCTGCACAAAATAAACAGGGGCACCATCACCGTGCGCGACCAGGAAGCGACTTTGTAGATATGAAAGGGAAACCAGCGCGGCAGCAGCATGATTTCCACCGGAATGAAGGGCACCGCCCGCCATGGCACCTGGGCAAAAAGCGCCAGCGTAATGCGCGTGAATACATTGCTGCGTTCCGCTCCGCCATGGGCGAGAATCGCCTCCCGGGCGCGCCGCATGTGCGGCAGTTCGGGGTCATCGCCCGCAAGTTTCAGGGCGTAATAGACCTTTACCGATGCACTCAGATCAAAATGGCCACCGTAATAGAGGGGCCAGCCCCCGTGATCCGCCTGCTTGCCGCGCAGATAGACAGCGATCCTGGCCTGCAGAGCCTCGTCCCGCTCATCCATGTAATGCTGCATTAGAATATATTCGGCAGGGATGGTGCAATCGGCCTCAAACTCGAAACACCAGTGACCATCCTCCGCCTGCCGACCGCTCAGCGCCTGACGCGCCTGCGCGATCACCCGATCCAGTGATGAACGAAAAATGCCCGCGCCAGAACGCACCGGTTGCAGCATACGATTCATGGTTGCGCGACAGCGGAAGACAGAGGCAGTGGTTTGACGCCCACCCGGAAACTCCACTGCAGGAGCGCATCGGAGCGATGCAGGAGACGCGACAGTAATACCACCCGATGTACGCTGCGACGGCTGATTTTCACCTCGCTCCCGGAGGCAAAAGCCGGATTTTCGGCAATCCGCCGCAGGGTCAGCACCGCCATGGCGATGGCCCAAAGGCAAAAATCCCGCATCCCCGTCTGCCCGGCCGGTATCATCAGCGTGTAGCGCAGCGCATTTTGCAGATGGTCCGCGGCAATACCCAGCAGCTCGCTGAGGCCCGCCTGGAACGCGGGGTCCCGACTGCCGGGCCGCACCCCGGCGATATCGCAGCCATGACGCTGAAACAGCGCGCGTGGCATCCAGCTCACACCGCGCTGCCAGTCATCCCAGATGTCCTTGAGAATATTGGTCATCTGCAGGCCTTGCCCGAAGGACACCGCCAATCGCTGCATCTCCGCATCATGCTCCGCCAGCAGCGGCTCGAACTCGACAAATAGGCTGGTGAGCATTTCACCGACGACACCCGCAACCACATAGCAGTAGCGATCCAGGGCCGCCATGTCCGCCAACCCCTGCAACGAAGCATGCTGCTGAAACTCCGCCATCCCCATGCCCATGATCCGCACGCAGCGGGACAATGCCGCCTGCTGGGTGGGGTTGAGGCTGTGGGTGATGGCGACGACTTCCGGAGTGTGGCGAATCAGATCGTGCTCGGCTTCTGGCATCGCCGGCGACAGGTCTGCGCCCAATGCGGCAGCAAAGGCGGCGGGATCGTCCGCACCCTCCACCACCCGAAGAAATTTCGCCTGCCAACAGGCCTTTTTTTCCCAGGGCATATCCGGATCGTCTTCAATGGTGTCGGCAATACGGCACAACAGATAACCGTTGCCGACCGCGTCCCGGAGCGCCTCCGGCAACTGGGGGATGGTCAGGGCAAAAGTCCTGGAAACAGCCTGAAGGCTTTGTGCCTGGTACGCCAAAGCCCGCTCCAACGCCGCCATCAACATGCGGTCCTGTCTGGTGACATCCAAACTCCTTGTTGTATTTGTCCGGGTGCGCGCAAACACCCTGTCATCTGGCGGCAATGTAACGATCCCGGACCCATTCTGCAAGTCTTGCAGCCCTATGCCACCCACCCGGATCTGCGCACGGCGACCCGTCGCCGTCACTCGGTTCTGGCGGCGCTCCCAGGGGTGCCATCATCTGAAACATGCAACTCGGAACGCAGGGCGCGGCGCATCAGTTCGTCGCTCGCGGCGCGCGGCGCGGCACCCGCGAACAGCACGCGATAGACCTGTTCGGTAATCGGCATATCCACCCCCAGGCTCTGCGCAAACTGAAACAAAGCCTGTGCCGTGCGTACCCCCTCGGCCTCCTCGCCAATTCCGCGCAGCACCGCTTCCAGGCTCAGGCCGCCGCCCAGGCCCAGCCCCACCCGCCGGTTCCGCGAGAGATCGCTGCAGGACGTGAGGATCAGGTCACCGGCACCGGCCAGACCCATGAAGGTCTCGGTTCGCCCCCCCAGCGCCGTCCCCAGGCGATGCAACTCCGCCATCCCACGGGTGATGAGCGCGGCACGGGCACTGTCGCCATTGCCCAGACCATCGGAAATACCAGCGGCAATGGCCAGCACATTCTTGATCGCCCCGCCCAGACAGACGCCCGCCACATCATCACTGGTGTAGACCCGCATCTGGGCGCTGCCAAAGGCCTCGGCCACCCGCTGGGCATAGGTCGGATCGGTAGACGCCGCCGTCATCGCCAGTGGTTTGCCGAGCATCAGATCATGGGCGAAACTCGGGCCGGAAAGCACCACCAGAGGCGCCTCCGGCAAGATTTCCCGCAATACCTGGTCAAGACGCAAGGCGCTCGGCACTTCCAACCCTTTACTGGCGAGGACGAGCAGCGCGGTGGGCGGCAGACAGGGGAGCAGATGCGTCAGCAGGCCACGCAACGCATGACTGGGCACCGCAAGGACGATGCCCTCGCTGCCCTGTACCGCAGCGGCGAGGTCCACCGTGCAGTGCAGTCCTTGCGGCCGCGCGCACTCTGGAAATACGGGGAAAAGGTCCGTCCGTCCGGGCTGACAGGGCAGGCGCTCGGCGCGCCGTCCCCAAAGCTGCACGGTATGCCTTTGGCGCAGCAGATATACGGCCAGCGCCGTCCCCCAGTGTCCGCCGCCCAGTACTGCCCAACGCATGGATTATTGCGTCGTATAGTTCTGCTGCTGGGTCTGCGCCTGCTGATACAGGGCCTCGAAATTCACCGGGTGCAGGTGCAATGGCTGGAAACCACCGCGACCGACGAGATCCGCAACCACTTCCCGCGCATACGGGAACAGGATGGTCGGGCAATGCACGGCCAACAGGGCGGGCATGTGCTCTTCCGGGATGTTCTGAACCCGGAACAGACCAGACTGCTGAACTTCCACAGCAAAGTAGGTGCTCTCACCCGCCTTGGCCTTGACGGTCACCGTCAGCGTCACTTCGGTAAGTCCTTCCATCCCTTCCACTACGGTACTAGCGGTGTTCAGCCCCACATCTACGGTCGGCGCCTCGGTCTGCACAAAACTGAGGGGCGCGTTGGGCGACTCAAAAGAGATGTCTTTCACGTAGATGCGTTCGATCATGAAAACTGCTTCCTGTTCGTCCATAAGTCCTTCTTCTTGGGTTGTGGGTAGCCGTAGTTTAACTGAATTCCCCCCCGCCGGGCTACGTCCCCCACGCACCTCTGAACCCCACATCGGGCGCGCCGACCGGGATGCTTGCCCAGAACAAGTCCTTCCACCAGGGGCGCTTGCTCTGTGTCGCGGTTCTGTGTAGGATTCTCAGCGCTGTCCATGTCCCCATCGTCTAGTGGCCTAGGACACCGCCCTTTCACGGCGGTAACGGGGGTTCGAACCCCCCTGGGGACGCCAAACAAAACAACAAGTTAGAAAATTCATCTTGGCTAGCTTGATTAAACGCTGCAATTATTCTGCATTTCATCTGCTCATTCTGGAAAAGGCCGTGGCGCCGGGTATCGATGAGTTGCAGTTGTGGACATGAAAGACGTGCAGTCTCGCATGGGTCGCCGTTAGTACAGAAGAGGGCTCTGACCCCTTAAGTCGGGGGGTAAACCCTGACCCACGTCACGTCGCTCGGGGAAGGAAACGAAACCTGGAATAAGCCCAACGGATCGATGTCGTAACTGAGAGGCCGGGGTTTGTTCTGCCGGTTTCCGTACCACGCAGTTACCTGCCGCCAGTGCGGGCGCCAGTTTCCAGCACGCCATTGGCAGTGGGAAGCTCCACGGAATGATTTGACCAACAACGCCCAACGCCTCATGGAAGTGTTAAGCGACGGCATTTTCGTCGATTTCACCTATAGCGCCTTCCTGAGCGCGTAAGCAAACTGCGAAGTAGCGGCCACGGGTGGAGAAAAACGCGCCCAGATCCCGGACCGCGTTTTGCCCCTTCCTTTGTCTGTCGCCCTTTCTTACACTGTGCGCTTCAGCTAAACAGGGTTTTTTATGCGCGCCAGTCAGATTTTTATCCCCACCCTCAAGGAGACGCCCGCCGAGGCGGAACTCGTCAGTCACCAGTTGTTGCTGCGCGGTGGCTTTATCCGCCGCCTGGCTTCGGGCTTATACACCTGGATGCCCCTGGGGTTGCGGGTGTTGCGCAAGGTGGAGCGGGTGGTGCGTGAAGAGATGGATCGCAGCGGTGCGCAGGAATTGCTGATGCCGGTGGTGCAGCCTGCCGAACTGTGGCAGGAGTCGGGCCGATGGGAACAATACGGCCCGGAGTTGCTGCGCCTGCGCGACCGCCATGACCGCGAGTTTTGCCTGGGGCCTACCCATGAGGAAGTCATCAGCGATCTCGCGCGGCGGGAGATTCACTCCTACCGGCAGCTTCCCGTCAATTTCTATCAGATCCAGACCAAGTTCCGCGATGAAATCCGACCCCGCTTCGGGCTGATGCGCGGCCGTGAGTTCATCATGAAGGACGCGTATTCCTTCCACATGGATCATACCTCCCTGGAAATTACCTATCAGGCGATGTACGAGGCCTACCAGCGGATATTTACCCGCCTGGGGCTGAACTTTCGCGCGGTAGAAGCCGATAACGGGGCCATCGGGGGTAAGCGCTCCCATGAGTTTCATGTGCTGGCGGATTCGGGAGAGGACGCCATCGTCTCCTGTCACCACTGCGACTATGCCGCCAACATGGAAAAGGCGGCGAGTCGCCCCGAGTTGGCGGAAACGGAGATGCCGCTGGCCGCCGAGCGGGTGCGGACGCCGGGCATCCGTACCGTGGCGGAGCAGGCGGAGCACCTGGGTATCCCTACCGCAAAAATCGTCAAAACCGTATTGGTGGTGGCCGACGGCAAGACCGTGATGATGCTGCTGCGCGGTGACGACGAACTGAATCTGGTCAAGGCGGGGCACGCCCTGAATGCCCAGGACGTGCAAATGGCCAGTCCTGAGGAAGCCGTATCGGCCACGGGTGCGCCTTTGGGCTTCATCGGCCCCAAGGAGCCGCTGCTGACCGTCCCCATCCTGGCGGATCACCGCGCCCTTGGCGTGGCCAATTTCAGCACCGGCGCCAATGCGGCGGATCTGCACTGGATCAACCTCAACTGGGACCGCGATCTGCCGCGCCCGGCGGCGGCCGATCTGCGCAATGTTCGCGCCGGGGATGCGTGTCCCCATTGTGCGGAAGGCACCCTGAGCGTCCGCCGCGGTATCGAGGTGGGGCACGTCTTTCAGCTTGGCGAGCGTTACAGCAAGAGCATGGGGATTACCGTGCTCGACGAAACCGGTCGTGATGCCACGGTCACCATGGGTTGCTACGGTATCGGGGTGTCGCGGGTGGTGGCAGCGGCGGTGGAGCAGCATTTCGACGAACGGGGCATCACCTGGCCGGTGGCCCTCGCGCCCTTTGAGGTGGGCATCGTCGCCATCAACGCGCGCAAGTCACCGGATGTGACCGCCGCCGCCCAGGCCTTGCACGACCGCCTGGAGGCGGAGGGTTACAGCGTGTTGCTCGACGACCGCGATGAGCGTCCCGGAGTACAGTTCGCCACCATGGACCTGATCGGCCTGCCCCATCGCATCGTGGTCAGTGACGCGGTGCTGGCGCAGGGCGTGTGGGAATATCGCGCCCGGCGGACTACGGAAAACGTGCTGCTTGACGAAACACAACTCATGGAACGCCTGCGCAAGGAGCATGCCCGTGGATAAATCGCCCGTAAAACCGCTCATAAAGCATATTCTGGTGGCCGTGGATTTTTCACCCATGGCGCTGGTCACCGCGCAGATGGCCGCACAGGAGGCGCAACTGCGTGGCGCCCGCCTCACCCTGCTGCATATTTTCAATCCGCAGATGCTGAATCTGCAGATGCCGGAGGAAATCCTGCCCCCCACCCTGGATCTGCGCGAAAAACTGCTCCATATGGCCCATGCCGAAATGGAAAAGCTGCGTCAGTCGGTAACCGAAGGTGGAATCACGCCGCAGGTGGAGATAGTGGAAAGCGGGGAGAATATCGGCAAGGCAGTGATCGCCTTCGGCAAGGCCCATGAAGTGGACATGCTGGTGGTGGGCAGTCATGGCCACGGCGCCATTGGCCGGTTGCTGCTGGGTTCCGTCGCCAACGATATCGTCCATTATGCCCGTTGCCCGGTGCTGGTGGTCAAACAGCCGGAGGAGTGAGCCCGGGAATCGTCAGGGCTGGCGCGCGGAGTGCTCCGTAGCCGCCGTCTGCGCCGCCCAACTGCTTATCGCCCTCACGAAGCGTGCGCTGGCCGTGGCCATCGCCTTCGCGCCGCCCTGCGCACTCGCACTGGGAAGCATCTTGGTGAAACGGAAATGACGCTGCGCGATCACCTGATAATCGGCAGTTTTCACCAATGTCGCCGTACCGGCAACCAGCGCCGCGCCCGCATCCGGACCGCTGAAATTCACCACGAAGTCCGTCAGTTTTACCTGTAGCAACCAGACGGAACGGCCTCTCGACAGCGGCGTCAGCACGGCCCGCCACTGGCCGGATTCTTCCAGTTGCCGTTGCAGACGACTGGCAATCATCTGCGGCGGGGTGCCGATCCAGCGGGCATCCCGGTAGGCCAGCAGTCGCTGCGGGTCCTGGTAGAGCAGGTGGTACTGATAATTGTCCGTTTCCAGCCAGTGCACGGCGCTGACCGGCCTCAGCCGCAGCACGGGCAGCGTCGCCGTTGAGCCCGTGGTGCTGGCCAGAGGGGCAGGATGTGGGGGCGTAATATCGTAGGGCGCCTGCCAGGAAACGCTAGTGGCACAACCTGTGGCGAGCAGGACCAGACCCGCCAGTATCATGCGCTTCCCGACTGGTGAACATTTGGAGTAAAGGTGTCGCATGCGCTCAGTTTCCTCCTGCGGAAAATCCCGGTTCACCCGGACCCGGCGGCGGGCCACGATCGCCGTAGAGCAGCGATTGTGGGGAGCGTTGCAGCGAGCGGCTGAGACTCTGCACCGCCGTGCTGCTGGCGATCAGACTTTGTGTCAGACGATTCACCTGTGGCAACGTATCGTAATTGAGGGTATTCACCGTCCGCTCCCCGGCCACAGCAAGTCCACGCAAGGATTTGGCGGCCGCTGCCGTGTCCGCCAGTGGTGCCTGGGCGGAGACCGTCAGCGCATCCAGATGTTTGAGCATTTGCTGGCTTGCCACCATGGTGGACCGGGTGGCGGCGACCATCCCGGGCAGCGCCTTGATGGTCGGCAATAATGCCGTCTCCATCTGCACCAAATGGTCCGTGGCCTGGTCCAGGTGGGCAAGGGTCTGCGCAAAACGGGTACGATTCTGGCGGTTGAGCAGCACGTTCAACCGGCTGGCCAACATGTTGCCACGATTCACCAGGGATTCGCCATTGCGGGACAGCACCTCCAAAAAGCTGGGATGCATGGGAATTTCGGCCGGTCGGCCGTCCACCCTCGGCAAAGGCGCGAAGTCGGTACCGCGATCCGTCAGGGATAAATAACTCAGCCCAGTTACCCCTTGCGGCGACAGTTCGGCGAAAGTCGCTCGGGTAACGGGAGTCGCCTCATCCACTTTGATCCGCACCCTGATCATGCGCGGATTCGCCGGATCCAGACCAATTGCGGTCACGTCTCCGACCCGCACGCCTTTGAAACGTACCGGCGCCTGCAGAGTCAGACCCGCTACGCTGTACGGGGATATGACATCGAAGGTCACGCCCGGCCTCTGCCGGTGATGCATCCACAATCCGACCACCACCATTCCAATGCCGAGAACGGCCAGAAAGATGAGTGCTACCAGCGCGTGTGCACGGCTCTCCAAGGGGAACTCCTCTGCGATATCCTGGACTATTGGAGCACAGGACGGGCGCCAAGCCAATGACCCCCCGGCACGTCCATGGCCCGGCGCACGGATTGACTTGCCACAAGACCCATGCCTAAATGTCGGAAATTCACTGGAACGCTGATGCCCTATGGACTTTGACATCCTCCGCCGTACCATGATCGACACCCAGATCCGCACCTGGGATGTGCTCGACCCCCGTGTGCTGAACGCCGTTGCGCAGGTGAAGCGCGAGAACTTCGTAGCGGCCGCCTACCGGCACCTGGCTTTCGCTGATTTCACCCTGCCTCTGGAGCATGGTGAAACCATGTGGTCGCCGAAAATGGAGGCGCGGGTCGTTCAGGAGCTGGATTTGCGGGAACAGGACCGGGTACTGGAGATCGGTACCGGAAGCGGCTATCTGACCGCCCTGATGGCACAACTTGCGGGAATGGTACACAGCGTTGAAGACCGCGCCGATCTCTCCCGGACGGCGGGAAATCATCTGCGCATACAGGGTATTCAGAATGCCTGTCTGTACATTGGCGACGGCTCCGAGGGCTGGGCGGACAATGCCCCATATGATGCCATCTGCATCACCGGCTCCCTGCCGGTACTGCCGGATGTCTTCAAACAGCAACTGACGGTCGGTGGGCGGCTGGTCGCCATTCTCGGCACCGGTCCGGCCATGGGGGTGCGGCGCATCCTGCACTCCCGGCCGGGTGTTTTTGAGAGCTCGGAGCTTTTTGAGACAGAGATCCCGCCTTTGCGTCATCAGCCGCTACCAGCCCACTTCGTGTTCTGAGCAGTCATGCGTATCGAGGCTGCGCAGAGCATCGTCATTGCCATCGATCTGCAGGATCGCCTACTCGGTACACTTGTGCCGGCGCGGCGGACGCCGCTCCTGGACAATGTCTCCCGGCTGCTGAAATCGGCCACCACCCTGGGGCTGCCTGTCCTCGCCACCGCCCAATATCCGCAGGGACTGGGGCCGGCCCGCGAGGATATCTGCGTCCATGCTGCACAGGTTCTGGAAAAGACCGCCTTTTCCTGCTGGCGCGGCGATGACATCCGCCAGTGGCTGACGGCACAGGACGATCGGCGTCAGGTCATTCTGACCGGCATAGAGTTGCACATCTGCGTGCTGCAAACGGCGCTGGACCTGCAGGCGGCGGGCTGGCAACCGGTGGTAGTGGCCGACGCCTGCGCCAGTCGTGACGCCGAGCATCAGCAACCTGCCTTGGAGCGGCTGCGGCACGCCGGGGTTACGGTCGCTGTCGCCGAATCCGTATTTTATGAGTGGCTGGGGGACGCGACCCACCCGGCCTTTCGCGGTCTTGCCGCCGCATGGCGTTAGGAATGCTGCTTTGACCATTCCCCCACTGAGTTACCGGATCAGCGCCGCGCCGCGGGCCCATCTTTTTCGGGTAACCCTGAGCATTTCGGAAGCGGACCCGGAAGGACAGATCCTTGCCCTGCCCGCCTGGGTGCCCGGCAGCTACACCATCCGCGACCTTGCCCGTCATGTGACCCAAATCCGCGCAGAACGCAACGGACAGGAGATCGCCCTGCACAAAATCGCCAAAGACCGCTGGCGGCTTGCGCCAGGGCATGGTCCGGTGGTCGTCCGTTACGCCGTCTACGCCTTCGACCGCTCGGTACGGACCGCATATCTGGATGATCAGGGTGGCTTTTTCAACGGCCCGGCCATCTACCTGCGAGTATCCGGACAGGAGACACAAACGCACGCGGTCCTCCTCGAAGGCCCCGAAGACTGGCAGGTAGCCACCGCCCTTCCCCGCCATAGCGGTGCGGTGTGGAGTTGGGGCGGTTTTGAAGCCCCCGGCTATGATGCCCTCATCGATCATCCAGTGCTCATGGGGTCCCTTACCCTGCTGGATTTCGAGGTAGGAGAGCGGCCCCATCACCTGCTTATCCAGGGCACTCACCAGGCGGATCTGCAACGTCTCGGTACCGACCTGACCCGCATCTGCGACTGGCAGCAGCGCTTCTGGGGGGATGCCGCCTTTGCCGAGTATCACTTTCTGTGCATGACCGGCGCCGACGGCTATGGCGGGCTGGAGCACCGTGCGTCCAGCGCCCTCCTCTGCGCCCGGGATGACCTGAGCGGTCGTAACGACGACCATTACCGGCGTTTTCTGGGGCTGGCCAGCCACGAGTATTTTCATGGCTGGCTGGTGCAGGCCATCCGTCCCGCCGTGCTCAGCGCCAGCGCACTGGACCGGGAGGTACTCACCCGCGATCTCTGGGTCTTCGAGGGTATCACCTCCTATTATGACGACCTCTGCCTGCGTCGCGCCGGTCTGACGACCCCCGCGCAATATCTGTGCGGCGTCGGGAAGGAACTTACCCGCCTGCTGCGCCGCCCCGGACGTTTCCTGCAAAGCGTGGCGGAATCCAGTGAAGATGCCTGGATCAGGCTCTATCATCCCCATGTCAACAGCGCCAACTTTGAGATCAGCTATTACAACAAGGGCGCCCTGCTCGCCCTCTGCCTGGACCTCAGTCTGCGCTTGGAGAGTGCCGGCGCCCTGAGTCTGGACACGGTACTTGTGCGCCTGTGGCAGAATTTCGGACGCACCGGCATTCCCCTGCCGGAAGGCCAGTGTGTCGGAATAGTCGAAGACCTTGCGGGCCCTGCGCTCGCCGGGCGTCTGCAGGACTGGATCACCGCGAGGACCGACTTACCGTTGCCGGCGCTGCTCGCGGAAATGGGCATTGCGCTGCGCCTGCGCGCGGCCAGCGGCCCGCAGGATGAGGGCGGACAGCCCGCAGAGAAAACCCTGCGCGCATGGCTTGGCGCGCAGTGGTTACCCCATGCGCTGGGTGTCCAGTTGCGCCATGTGCAGACGGACAGCCCTGCGGAGCAGGCGGGTCTGTCGCCGGACGACATTCTCATCGCCCTGGATGGCGTCCGGACTACGGCGGAACAATTGTCGGAGCAACTGGATGCGGTTCCGGGGGGTGCGGCGCTGCGCATTCAGTTCTTCCGCGACGACATCCTCCGGGAAACCCGCGTGACCCCTACCCCACCACCACGGGATACGGCCTGGCTGGAATTACTGGAGGACGTAGATGATGTGGTCCTCGCGCGTCGCCGCGCCTGGCTGGAGGGGAACGGGCGCGGCCAGTGAAGCGTCCCGATGCGCGTCCCTGCCGTACGGGGGATGGGCTCAGGATATTTCTTGCGGAAAGTCGTAACGCACACGACGCACGGCGCTGCATCGGCCAGTGCCCGTATCCACCGTCATCAGCAGGCCGCAAAAAGTGGCCACGCCGTCCACCGCTTCTCCGTGTCCGGGCAGGGCGGTAATGAAGCGGCGAATGGCGGCGTCCCTGTCCACGCCGATCACCGAGTCGTAGCAACCGCACATGCCCGCATCGCTCTGATAGGCCGTGCCGCCGGGGAGCACTCGCTCATCCGCCGTAGGCACATGGGTATGGCTGCCCATGACGCCAGCCACTCGGCCCGCCAGGTGCCAACCCATGGCCGTCTTCTCACTGGTGGCTTCGGCGTGCATATCGACGAGGACGACATCGCAATCCATCGCCTCTCGCGCCAGCACGGCATCCGCGGTGCGAAATGGGCAGTCATACACCGGATGCATGAACAGCCGTCCCATGAGATTGAGCACCCCCAGACGCCAGCCGCCCTGCGCCTCCACCACCACCCAGCCCGCTCCCGGTGTGCCCGGCGGTGCATTGCAGGGCCGCAGCAGGCGCGGCTCCTCCCGGATGAAGGCCAGCGCCTCCCGCTGATCCCAGACATGGTTCCCGGCAGTAATCACGTCCACACCCCAACCGCGGAATTCCCGGACGATGGCCGCCGTGATCCCCATACCGCCGGCGGCGTTCTCCCCATTCACCACCACCGCGTCCAGCGGCCCCTCCTGCCGCAGCCGCGCCAGCGCCAGCCGCAAGGCACGCCGCCCTGCGGACCCCATCACATCACCGGCAAACAATATTTGTGCCATCATGATCCGATCCGGTAACAGCCTTTTTCTGTACAGACGATGCCCAGTGGAATATCCCAGGGCTCTCTGGGCAGCCGGGGCACCTCCTGAAAGGCATGCCCGACACCAACCAATCGCGGGCGCCGCCAACTGCGGCGATGGGGCAGATGCGCCAGGCTGCGATCATAGAAACCGCCGCCCATCCCCAGACGGTACCCCTCCGCGTCGAAGGCAACCAGCGGCAGGATCAGCAGATCCAGCTCGCGTACCGACCGTTGACAGCCGGGGGGCACCTGCGGTTCCGGGATGTGAAAGCGATTGCTGCGCAGGTCCGTATGCGGATGAAAAGGCGCAAAGCGGAGGCTGCGCGCAAAGTGCCCGGCCAGCACCGGCAGATAAAAATGTTTGTTGCCGGCGATGGGATGCTGCATGACCGGCAAGGGGCTGATTTCGCCCTGCATAGGCCAGTAGAGTCCGATATGCCGGGCCCGCCGAAAATGGTTGAGGCGCACGAGGTGACTGGCGAGGGCCGCGGCGGCATGGTACAACGCCTCCGACGATAGCCCACGTCGCTGCTGACGTATCTGTCGGCGCAACTGACTTTTGGTCGGCAGATCATCCTGCCCTGGAAATAAGGAACCCCCCGCCTGGGTCGTGCAGCCCGCTACCCCATGAACCTGATGTACAGGTGGGAATCCACACACCGCTTCAGGCTACTCCGCAAAGGAGCGGCACACCACGGCGATGACTGGGGACACCCTGGATAGACAATGTTGGTTCAGGAATCATCTCGGCCACTCGAGCCCCGCAGGAGGCAATAACCAAGCTACTCTGCCCCCCTACCCATGTCAACCAGCCGGCGCAGGCGACTCTCCAGCCGATCGAGCTGTTCATCGCGCGCCTGCACTTCCTGGCGGGCGCGCTGCAGGTCTGCGGCCAGATTGACCGCCACCATCAGAGCGGTGCGCTCCTTGCTGATCGTCCGCCCCCCCGCGCGGGCGGCGTCGAGCTGTTGATTGAGCAGAGCCACCGCCTCCAGGAGCAGCGCCTGCTCTTCGGGCAGACAGGGTACCTGATAGCTTTGCCCCATCAGGTTGATATTGACGCGGTTGGTGGCGGAATTACGGGTCGCTTCAGGCACGGTCTTCTCCATCTGTCTGGGTGTTCTTTATTCGTTTTCCCAACAACTGACCTGCGTGAGCAGTTCGCTGAGTCGCAGACATATTGCCTCCTGACGTTCCCGCAGCAGGGTATTTTCTGCATCCAGCATCTGGAGTTGCTTCTGCAGTGCCTGCAGGGAACGCCTGTCGCGGTCGTCGCCTTCGAGGTGACGACGCAGGCCACGATAATCCGTTATAATGCTCTCCAGCTCTATGAACAGGGATTCAAAACGGGACTCCACCACTGCGCCACCCCATCTCTCCAAGGATTTTGCGTTCGAGTGTACGAAGCGTCCCAGCCATTTGCAAACTGAATCAGGTCATTCCCGGTTATGTCCCCTTCTGATCACGAGAAACGTATTCGCAGCTTCCGCTTCCGACTAGGGGTGGCAGCCGGTCTGATGTGGCTGGCGATACTGGTCGTCGTGCTGCGCATCGTGGACCTGCAGGTGCTGCATTATTCCAAATTTCGCACCCTGGCCTACGATAATCATGTGGCTCTCGTGCCCGTCGCACCGCCCCGCGGCCTGGTGCTGGCCGATCACGGCGCGGTGCTGGCCGAAAATGAGCCCACCTATGCCCTGGAAATCACCCCCGACCAGGTGCCCAAACTGCAGGACACATTGCAGCGACTGCAGCAATTGCTCGGGCTGGACGCGAACGATATGCGCCGCTTTCAGGAACGGCGCATGGGCAGGCCGGATTTCGATCCGGTGGTGCTCAAGGCCGGTCTGACACCGGCACAGATCGCCGCGGTAGCCGTGCGCGCGTTGGATCTGCCCGGGGTGCAGGTGGTCGCCATGCTTCATCGTCATTATCCCTACGACGCGCTCTTTTCCCACGTCGTCGGCTATGTCGGCCCGATTACCGCCACCGACCTCAAGGATTTTCGCGCCAGCAACTATGTCGGACGCAACTACATCGGCAAGAATGGCCTGGAACGCTATTACGAACGCCAGCTCCGCGGCACCATGGGCTATCAGATCAAGGATATCAATGCACGCGGCCTGCAGGTGGGCACCCTGCGCGAGATCCCGGCGCGCCCTGGTGAAAATTTACTCACCCACCTGCGGGTGCGGGTTCAGGAGGCGGGGGCACTGGCCCTACAGGGCAAGGGGTATCGCGGCGCAGTCGTCGCCATGAACCCGAACGATGGCGCTGTACTGGCCATGGTGACCAGCCCCAGCTTCAATGCCAACTGGTTCGTGGATGGTATCAGCACGGCCCACTGGCAGAGCCTCCTGGACAATCCGGGTCGCCCATTGATGAATCGCGCCGACAATGGCCTCTACCCGCCAGGTTCCTGCGCCAAGCCCTTTTATTCTGTAGAGGCGGTACAGGAAGGCATCATTGCGCCGGATTACCATACTTTCTGCGCGGGTAATTATCAGCTTGGCGGCCATACCTACTGGGACTGGAACCGGGCAGGATTCGGCAACACCGGCCTGACCAAGGCACTGACCTGGTCGGTGGATGTTTTTTATTACAAACTTGCGGTGAAGATGGGCATCGCCCTGCAGGACAAGACCCTGTGGCGATTTGGCTTCGGCAGCAAACCACCCATCGATCTGCCAGGGGGGGCCAGCGGCCTGGTACCCACCCCCGCCTGGAAGCAGGCGCATCTGCATGCCCCGTGGTACACCGGGGATTCCGTCATTCTCGGAATTGGCCAAGGGTATCTTCTGGAGAGCCCCCTGCAATTAGCGCGGGCGGTCTCCGCGCTCGCCAATGGCGGCTATCTGGTCCAGCCTCAGGTGGCCAAAGCCTTCGTCGATCCGGACAATGGCAGGGTGGAGCCCATCGCCGATGCGCCGCCCATCGACCTCCACATTTCCGCGGAGGCCATGCAGGCGGTGCGTAAAGGCATGGAGTCCTGTGTCACCAGCGGGACCTGCCATACGGTCGCCATCCCCGGCATCACCATTGCCGGGAAGACGGGCACCGCGCAAGTCCCGGTGGGGTACAAAAATGGTCACACCGTCTATAACAACGACTCTCTTTTTATCGGCTGGGCACCGGTACATCACCCCAAAATCGCCGTCGCCGTCGTGGTGGAATATGGTGGGCATAATGCCTGGCAAGCCCTGCCGGTAGCCCGCGCAGTGATCAACGCCTATTTACGGCCCGATGGAAAAATGCCGGAAACGGTTGCCGAAAAAACCGCGGCGCATTATGATGCGCCCCTTGCCATTGGGGAGAAAGGTTCTGTCAACCCTCGCCCCGCTCAACCCGCGATACCATAAGGAGTCCAGAAAATGACAGATTTTGCGATTGCGGCCCAGCCGCGCGAAGATATCGGCCGTCGTGCCAGCCGCCGCCTGCGCCGCACCGGCATGGTACCCGCCGTGCTCTACGGGGACGGCAAGGCCGCGCTGGGCATCAGCATTGAAGCCCGCCTGCTGCGCAAGCTGTTGCCCGACGAGCGCGCCTATACCCACATCATCACGCTGCAACTCCCCGGTCGCAATGAGACGGCCCTGATCCGCGATATTCAGATGCACCCTTATAAGGAGGAGGTCCTGCACATGGACTTCCTGCGCGTTCACGCTGGCGAACAAGTACGCTTGCATGTGCCCGTCCACTTCCTGAACGAAAGCACCTGCGCCGGCATCAAGGCAGGCGGAGTATTGCATCGCGCCCTGGTGGAAGTAGAAGTGGAAGCGCGGGTGGATCGCCTGCCGGAAGCCCTCCAGGTGGATATCGCCGGGCTGCACATTGGTGACAGCCTGCATCTGTCCCAGATCAGTGTGCCCGCCGGCGTGACACTGGTACCTTTGCTGCATGAAGACGACAAGGAAGTCGTCGCCATCCACAATCCGCGTACCGGTGCCGAGGCGGAAGAGGCCCCGGAGACCACCGCCTGAGGCCTTATGGACTGGTTGTTGGCGGGCCTGGGTAACCCCGGCGCGGAATACGCCCGGACCCGCCACAATGCCGGTTTTTGGACGCTCCAAACCCTTGCGGATCGGGTCGGGGCGTCTTTGCGTATGGAGAAGCGCTGGCATTGTCTGGCCGCTACGGCGCGAGCTTCGGGACTGGAACTGGGGCTGTGTATGCCCCAGGATTTCATGAACCGCAGTGGCGGCCCGGTGCAGGCCATGGCGGCCTTTTATAAAGTACCCGCGGAACGGATTCTGGTGATGCATGACGAACTGGACCTGTTGCCGGGCACGGCGCGGCTGAAACGCGGTGGAGGTCATGGCGGCCACAATGGGCTCCGCGACCTCGAACGTGCCCTGGGCACACGGGATTACTGGCGACTGCGTATCGGCATCGGCCATCCGGGGCATAAGGACGCAGTCATCCCTTATGTGCTGAGCGCTCCGCCGCCGGCGGATAAGGCCCTGATTGACGAGGCGATTGAACGCAGCCTCGGCGTACTTCCCGACTTTCTCTGCGGCCGCACGGATGCGGCGCAAAAAACCCTGCACAGCGATTAGGAGTTTCTTATGGCTTTGGCCTGCGGCATCGTCGGCTTACCCAACGTCGGCAAATCCACCCTTTTCAACGCCATCACCAGGGCGGGCATCGCGGCGGAAAACTATCCCTTCTGTACGATCGAGCCCAATGTCGGGCTGGTTGCCGTTCCGGATCCCCGTCTTGAGGCCCTGTCAGAGATCGTCAAGCCACAGAAGGTACAGCACGCCACTATGGAGTTCGTGGACATCGCCGGGCTGGTGGCCGGTGCGGCGCAGGGCGAGGGTCTGGGCAACCAGTTTCTCGCCCATATCCGCGAGACAGACGCCATTGCCTTGGTCACCCGCTGCTTTGAGGACCCCAATGTAGTTCATGTGAGCGGTCACGTGGATCCCGTGGCAGATCTGGAGGTGGTGCTGACGGAGCTGATTCTGGCCGATCTCGGCACCGTGGAGAAGGCGCAGGCACGGGTGGCGCGACAGGCCAAGGGCGGCAACAAGGACGCGGTGGCCGAAGTCGCCGCCATGGCCCGTCTCCTGCCCCATCTGAATGAAGGAAAGCCGGCCGCCAGCCTGAAACTGAACGGGGAGGAGCAAGAGCATCTGCGCGGCCTCTGTCTGCTGACCATGAAACCCCTCATGGTTATTGCCAATGTCGCCGAGAACGAGTTGCAGGGTGGCCCCTGGCGTGCGCCCCTGGAAGCCTGGGCGAGCGAACGGCACGCGAGTGTGGTGCCCGTCTGCGCCGCCATAGAATCAGAGCTGGCAGAACTGGAACCGGAGGAGCAAAGCGCTTTCTTGCAGGACTTGGGACTGGAGGAGCCCGGCCTCAAGCGCATCATCCGTGCGGCCTACCGTTTACTGGGTCTGCAGACCTACTTCACTGCCGGCGTCAAGGAGGTCCGCGCCTGGACCATCCCGGTGGGCGCCACAGCGCCACAGGCGGCGGGTGTGATCCACAGCGACTTCGAACGCGGCTTCATCCGCGCCCAGACCATCGCCTATGACGATTTCATCCGCTACAAAGGCGAACAAGGGGCGAAGGAAGCAGGCAAGATGCGCGCGGAAGGAAAGGAATATGTAGTGCAGGACGGAGATGTGCTGAACTTTTTGTTCAACGTGTAGGGAATACCGTCCAAAATAGATTGCATATCGCGCGTTTTAACGTACACTCTCCGCCCATGGAACAGGTCTGCAAAAAAATTCGGCAACTTCGCGAGGATAAGAGATGGTCCGTGCGCGGGCTGGCAGCGCGTGCCGAAATTTCACCCAGCGCCCTCTCGCAGATCGAGGCCGGGCAGAACTCCCCCTCCATCGCCACGCTGGAAAAAATCTGCGCGGCGCTGCAGATTCCCATCGCCGCAATTTTCGATGACGGTGAAACGGCGGGTTTGCCATGGATCATGCGCAGCGGTGACCGACGCAAGTTTTACAGTGCCGGTTCCCACGCTTCACTAGAACCGCTGGCCCACGGCCTGCCGCAAAAGAAAATGCAACCGCTGCTGATGGTACTGGAACCGGGCGGAGAGTGTGGTGAGCACCCCTACACCAGCGCCGAAGGAGAAGAATTCACCATCGTCATCCGCGGGACAGCCGCTTTTGAGCAATCCGGGGTGGCCACGGAACTGGGGGAAGGCGACGCCATTTACTATGATCCGCGTCTGCCCCACAACTGGCACAACCGCGGCCACTCCGCAACAACCCTGTTGGTGGTGGTAGCCTAGTGATCTCCTGCCTGCCTCTGGATCTCGCCACTGGGGCATTACTGCTCTGGCTGGGTCTCGGGCTACTGGGCTTTCTGCTGGGCGGCTGGCCAACCGCCGCCTGCCGGCTGATCTTCCCCCTCAGCAGCGTGGTTGCCCTGCTGCTGGCCATTGCCGGGTTCAGCGCGCTGACGGCCCCTCCAGACCAACTGCAACTGCGCGGGCCCCTGCCCGCCTTGCCTTGGTCTTTCCAGATCGATCCCCTCTCGGGATTTTTCCTGATTCTGCTGGGATTGCTAGCCTTCGCGGTATCCCTTTTTGCCACGGGCTATTTCCGCACCCTTTCGGGACCGGCACTGCGTCGGCTCGTGCTCCAATACCACACCTTTCTGCTGGGGATGGGGCTGGTTCTGCTGGCGGCCAATGCCTTCACTTTCCTGGTCGCCTGGGAAGTCATGGCGCTGGCCTCGTATTTCCTGGTGGTGACGGAGCATGAGGAGGCGGGCAGCCGCCATGCCGGTTTCGTCTATCTGCTCATCGCCCACCTTGGGGCGCTGGCCATTTTGCTGGGCTTCGTCCTCCTCGCCGGAGCGGCCATAGCCCAGGGCGGGCCGTTCAGCGCCATGCTGCACGCCCCCCTCGATCCATTCTGGGCATCGGCCGCCTTTCTCCTGACCTTTTTCGGATTCGGTGCCAAGGCGGGCTTGCTTCCCCTCCACATCTGGCTGCCGGATGCCCATCCTGCCGCCCCCGCACCGGTCTCCGCGTTGATGAGCGGGGCCATGCTGCAGATGGCCTTCTATGGCATGTTGCGCGTGGACTTTCTCTTTCTCGGCAAGCTGGCCTCGTGGTGGGGTCCCTTTGTACTGGGCGTGGGCCTGGCGACGGCCCTCTTCGGTGTGCTTTTCGCTGCCGTCCAGACCGACATGAAACGCCTGCTGGCCTATTCCTCCATAGAAAACATGGGGCTGATCATGGTGGCCTTCGGCCTCGCCCTGATCTTCCGCGCGCATGGACTCGGTGCCCTGGCGGCACTGGCTCTGGCCGCCGCCCTGTATCACGCCCTGAACCACGCCTTCTTCAAGGGTCTGCTTTTTCTCGGCAGCGGCAGCGTCCTGCACGGAGCGGGCAGCGTGGCCATGGATCGACTGGGCGGCCTGATCCGGCAGATGCCTCAAACCGCCTTTTTCATGCTCCTCGGCACCCTCGCCATCGCCGGGCTACCCCCCCTCAACGGCTTCGTCTCTGAATGGCTGCTCCTGCAGGCATTCCTGCTGTCGCCTGCCTTGCCCCAAAGCACCCTCAGCGCGGTATTGCCCCTGGCGGCCTCCGGCGTCGTGCTGGCGGTAGCGCTGGCGGCCTATGCCATGGTCAAGTTTTACGGTATCGCCTTTCTCGGTCAGGCGCGCGGCGCACGGCATGCCCATGAGAGCGGACGCTGGGAACGCTCGGCCATGGCCCTGCTGAGTGTCGCCTGTATTGTCCTCGGACTTTTTCCGGGTATTTTGTTGAATATGCTGCATCCCGTGCTGCAGGAGATGCTCGGCCAAGGCTTCGCCGTCCAGCACGGGCTGTGGCTGACTCCGGTCTCCGCGCAACGCGCCAGTTACAGTCCGATCATTTTCTTCCTCGGCATAGCCACCGCCCTGGGACTGGGTTTTCTCCTGATCTGGAGCTTCTTTGGCCGGCCCCTGCGGCGGGTGCCGGTCTGGTCCTGCGGCTTTCCCGTCCGGACGTCGGCCATGCAGGATAGCCCACTGGGATTTGCGCAACCCCTGCTGCGCATCTTCGCCCCGCTGTATCAGGCGGGACGAGAGGCGGACGGCGCCGGCCGCTGGCGAATGCGGATCGGAGAACCTTTGTACCGTGGCTTCTATCAACCCCTGAACCTTGTTGCCTTCTGGCTCTCGGCTCAGGTGCTGCGCCTGCAGCAGGGCCGCATCACCCTGTATCTGCTCTACAGCTTCCTGACCCTGCTGGTCCTGCTGGCGATCTGGCGATGACGGGCATACTGCTGGAACTGGCACAGGTACTGCTGGTGGCATTTCTGGCGCCACTCTTTGCGGGGTTGCTGCGGGCCTTGCGGGCGATCCTGCAAAACCGGCGACCGGCAGGCTGCTGGCAGAACTACCGTGATCTGTATCGTCTGTTCCATAAAGAATCTCTACAGGCCGACGGCACGTCCTGGCTCTTCCGCTTTGCCCCTTATGCAATTTTCGGGGCGTTCTGTCTGGCGGCGGCGATCATCCCCATCCTTGCCACCGGCCTGCCTCTGGCACCCGCCGCCGACGTCATCGCCTTGGTGGGTCTGTTCGCCCTGGCACGGGTTTTTCAGGTGCTGGCAGCCATGGACACGGGGACGCCCTTCGCCACCCTGGGCGCCCATCGGGAAATGCTGATCGCCGGACTCGCGGAGCCCGCCCTGCTGGCCACACTCTTTACGGCGTCCCTGCTCTCCCGGTCCACTTCGCTGAGCGTGATCGTGGCCCATCTGGAGCAACTGCGCTTCGCCCTGCACCCCAGCATGGTTTTCGCGGCCGCCGCCTTTTTCATCGTGCTGTTGGCGGAAAATGCGCGGATTCCCGTGGACAATCCCGCTACCCACCTGGAACTGACCATGATTCACGAAGCCATGCTCCTGGAGTACTCGGGGCGGCATCTCGCACTCATGGAGTGGGCGGCGCAGATCAAGCTGACGCTCTATGTGGCCATCGGTATTGCGCTGTTCCTGCCCTGGGGTATCGTGCCCATCGCAGAAGTCGCGATACTGCCCGTGACCCTGCCGGTCCTGCTGCTGAAATTCGCGGGCGCCGCCGTGATCCTGGCATTGATCGAAACCTTGCTCGCCAAGCTCCGACTTTTCCGCGCCCCGGAGTTCATGGCCACCGCCTTTCTGCTCGGGGTTATCGGCCTTTTGACTTTTTTCATGCTGGGGGCATGACATGATCATCACCGCACAGGGACTCGCGTGGGGCATCCCCCTGCTGAAGCTCCTCGCCGCCCTCCTCCTGCTGCTCGCTTTCGCCATGCTGGCGCAACGGCGCCTCCTCACCCTGATCCATCTCCTCGCTTGGCAGGGAGTAGTCCTCGCGGCCGGCACGGCGCTGGTGGCACTGCTGACCGGGCAGACGGAATTGTGGTTTTCCGCAGCCCTGACCCTGGGGCTGAAGGCCATTCTGATCCCAACGGTACTGCATCGTCTGTTACGACGCCTGCAGGTACATGGCGATGTGGAGGCAGTGCTCAACATCCCCCTGACCCTGCTCGCCGGCATCGCGCTGGTCATCTTTGCGTTCTCCCTGGCCGCCCCCATCACCGCCCTGACCGACACCGTGACCCGCGGTATGGTCGGCATTGCCCTCGCCGCCGTGCTGCTCGCTTTCCTGATGATGATCACGCGGCGCAAGGCCATTTCTCAGGTGGTGGGATTTCTGGCCATCGATAACGGCCTCTTCTTCGCCGCCACCAGCGCCACCCTGGGCATGCCGATGATCGTGGAACTGGGGGTGGCCCTGGATGCCCTGATCGGCTTCGTCATTCTCGGCGTATTCTTTTTTCAGATACGGGAGACCTTCGACAGCATGGATCTCCAGAATCTGGAACATATCCGGGAGGAATGATGCTGATTCTATTGGTTCTGGCTTGTGCGGCGATGGGCATCCCCCTGCTTGCCCTCTGGGGCGACGGGCGCCGGGGGGCGGCGATGTTCATCGGCTTCAATACGCTGACGCTGCTGGCCATCCTGGCCCTGGCCATACAGGTGCTGCAAGACGGTGCATTTACCGCGGGCGGCGGGCAATTCTTGGTGGATGATCTCAGTATCGTGCTGGTACTGGTGGATGGCGTGGTGGGACTCAGTACGGCGTGGTTCTCCCGCAACTATATGCTGCACGAAACGGCGCACTGGTCGCTCTCTCGCCGGCGTGTCCGCCTTTATCACGCCATGTTTCAGACCTTTCTCGCCACCATGCTGCTGGCCCTGCTGACCAACAATATGGGCATCCTCTGGGTAGCCATGGAAGGCGCTACCCTATCCACGGTACTGCTGGTGAGCCTCTTCCGCACCGCGGAGGGCCTGGAGGCGGCGTGGAAGTATTTCATTCTCTGCGGCGTCGGTCTGGCGATGGCGCTATTCGGTACGATCCTGCTATATTTCGCCGCCCAGAAAATCATGGGGCACGGTGCGGACGCATTGTTGTGGACGCATCTGGCGGCCGTGCGCCATCAGTTGGAGCCGCAGGTCATGGCCATCGCCTTCATCTTCATGCTGGTGGGCTACGGCACCAAAATCGGCCTGACTCCGCTCAACAACTGGCTGCCGGATGCTCACGCCAGCGGCCCCAGTTCGGTTTCGGCGGTGCTCTCCGGCCTGTTGCTCAATGTCGCCCTCTACGCCATCCTGCGCGCCAAGGTACTGGTGGATGGCGCTCTGGGTCGGGACTTCGCCAGCCACCTGCTGATGGGTTTCGGTTTGCTCTCCCTGCTGGTGGCAGGCTTTTCCATGCTGCGGCAACGGGATGTGAAGCGGCTTTTCGCCTATTCCTCCATCGAGCATATGGGGCTGGCCACCTTCGCCTTCGGGATCGGCGGACCACTAGCGAGCTTTGCGGGCTTGCTGCACATGGTCAGCCACAGCCTGACCAAGTCCTCGGTGTTTTTCTCGGTCGGGCAAGCGGTACAGGACATCGGCAGCCGCGAAATCCAGCGCATCCGCGGTATGCTGGAATTCAACCCCTTGCTGGGCTGGGCGTTTATGCTGGCGGTGCTGTTCATCCTGGGAATGCCCCCCAGCGGGCTTTTCTTGAGCGAATTCCTGATCATCACCAGTACCCTGCAGGCCCAGCCCTGGCTCACGCCCTTGCTTCTGCTGGGGTTGGGTGTGGCTTTCGCCGGGATTTTCCCGCGTCTGCAGAGCATGGTCTTCGGGGTACATCAGGAAGGCGTTGTGCGCCAGTCCGCCGTCGGCATCATTCCGGTCTTCATCCAATTGGCCCTCGTCGCCATGCTCGGGGTGTTCATCCCCTTGACGCTGGACCAGTGGATGCAGCACGCCGCTCAGCTTCTCCACGGATAGGGACGCCATCATGCCCAACCCCGCGCTGCGCGTACTGACCGATTTCCGACAGTGGGGCACGACCTTGCCGGTGTGGTCCGGTCGCCTCTGCAAAGAGTACTGGCTCCTTGCCGCCGAAAACATCCATGCGCAAGGGGGTCGCCTGCTGGCCCTCTGGGGCGAGGACCGCCGTACTGAAGAACCTGGTTATCTCGTCCATGCGGCCTTTTTGTCGGAGACGGGCATCGTGCATACGGAGATGATCGTAGACCCGGCCGCGGCGTCCTGCCCGAGCCTGGCCGCCGTTTTTCCGGGCGCGCTGCGCATGGAACGCGCCCTATACGACCTGCTGGGCATTCGCGCGGGGAATGGCGACACTCGTCCCTGGCTGCGGCATGCCGCATGGCCTGCGGATCAGTTTCCCCTACGCACGGATTTTTGCGCTGACAACCTTACTACCGCTGGAGACGGAGACTATGCCTTCGTGTCTGCCGCCAGCCCGGATGCCCACGAGATTCCGGTGGGTCCCATACATGCCGGCATCATCGAGCCGGGGCACTTCCGCTTCCAGGTCCTGGGCGAAGAGATTCTGCACCTGGAGGAGCGCTTCGGCTATACACACAAAGGGGTGGAGCGCCTGCTCCAGGGCCTGGATGTGGATGCGGGCGCACGTCTGGCCGGACGGATCAGCGGTGACAGCACAGTGGCGTATGCGTGGAGTTATGCCCAGGCGGTGGAGCAGATCGCCGCGATGCAGGTCCCGGAACGCGCCCAATGGCTGCGCGTCCTCTGCCTGGAACGGGAGCGCCTGGCCAATCACCTCGGTGACATCGGCGCCATCGGCAACGACGCCGGATTGGCCTTCGCCCTGACCCAGTTCCAGGCGCTCAAGGAGGATCTGCTGCGGGAGAATCAGCGCTATATCGGGCATCGCTACCTTATGGACCGGGTCTTGCCCGGTGGGGTGGGCTTTGACCTTACGGCGGTGGCCGTCGCGGCCCTCCGCAGTGCGGGGCAAGCGCTTGGAACCGCCGTCGGGCGCCTGCAGGAAATCCTTGCCGAACATGGCGGTCTGCGCGACCGTGTGGTGCGGCTGGGCATAATTTCCCCGGAACGGGCGGCGCATCTGGGACTCATGGGGGTCGCCGGCCGCGCCAGCGGTCAACCCTGGGACCAGCGCATACAATTTCCCCAACCCCCTTACGATCAGATCCAGGTACGCATGGCCACCGCCACGGAGGGCGACGTCGCGGCGCGCATGGCGGTGCGCTTTCTCGAGATTTTCGAGTCGCTGCGCCTGCAGGAGGAAATCCTCCGCAATCTGCCCGGCGGGAACGTGTGCCAACCCCCGGATCTCCGGGATGCTGCGGGAGAGGGCGTTGGTTGGGTGGAGGGCTGGCGGGGTGAGGTATTTTTCTGGCTGCGCATGGAGCAGGGACGTATTCGCCGCTGTCATCCCCAGGACCCGTCGTGGACCCTCTGGCCGGCGCTGGAAGAAGCGGTCCTCCGCGATATCGTCGCGGATTTTCCGCTCATCAACAAATCTTTCAACCTGAGTTACAGCGGTCATGATCTGTGAGCACGGCGCCGGGACAGTTCCCGGAAGGAGATGGTGATGTACCGGATATTGCGTGAGCTGCTGCGGCTGGGAAGGGTGGGAGAGACACCACCGCGGACGGAACGGGACCCATCCTCCGCCAGCCCCCTTGTTTTTCGCCACAGCCTCGGCATCCGCCATGTGGATGCGGGCTCCTGTAATGGTTGCGAGCTGGAGCTGAATGCCCTGGGCGGCCCACATTATGGCCTGGAGCAGGCAGGCTTCCACTTTGGCGCCTCACCGCGTCATGCGGATGTGCTGACAGTGACTGGACCAGTGACCCGCCACATGGTCGCGGCTTTGCAGGACTGCCACAATGCCATGCCCGAACCGCGGCGGGTCATCGCCATTGGCGACTGCGCCTGTGGTGGCGGCGCATTCCGGGGCAGTTATGCGGTCATGGGCAGCGCCGCGGAGGTCTTGCCGGTGGATCTGCAGATACCAGGCTGTCCGCCGGATCCGGACGCGCTGCTGCGGGGACTTTTGCAGGTGTCCGGGGAACGAATAAACGGTTGACGGACGGACTCCGGCACCGAGGGTCTGACGCAGTCCGGCAAAAGCGGGGCAAACGATCCATAAGCTGATACTTACCGATCCAATAAGATTCTTCTGGTATATGGGTCGGTTTGACAATGCTATAATGCCCGGGGTTATTTGTTTTGTTGCGTGGAACGCGCTGCTCGCACAGTCCATCGGCCGGATCCGGCAGGAAGTCAACCGCAACATCGGACTTTTCATGATCAATATGCAATATGCACAAGAGGAACAACCATGGATCAATCTAATCGCTATGCCGATCTTTCGCTAAAAGAGGAAGACCTTATCTCTGGCGGCAAACACGTTCTGGTGGCCTACAAAATGAAGCCCAAGGCTGGCCACGGTTATCTCGAGAGTGCCGCCCACTTCGCCGCCGAGTCCTCCACCGGCACCAACGTCGAGGTCTCCACCACCGACGACTTCACCAAGGGTGTCGACGCGCTGGTCTATCACATCGACGAAGCGACCGAAGACATGCGGATCGCCTATCCGCTGGAACTGTTCGACCGCAACGTTACCGACGGCCGCTTCATGCTGGTGTCCTTCCTGACGCTCACCATCGGCAACAACCAGGGCATGGGCGACATCGCCCACGCCAAGATGATCGACTTCTACGTGCCCGAGCGCGTGATCGAGATGTTCGACGGCCCGGCCAAGGGCATCTCCGACCTGTGGCGCATCCTCGGCCGCCCGGTCAAGGACGGCGGCTATATCTCCGGCACCATCATCAAGCCCAAGCTCGGCCTGCGTCCCGAGCCTTTTGCGGCAGCGGCCTACCAGTTCTGGCTGGGCGGCGACTTCATCAAGAACGACGAACCCCAGGGCAACCAGGTGTTCGCCCCGATCAAGAAGACCCTGCCGCTGGTCTACGACTCCCTCAAGCGCGCCCAGGATGAAACCGGCCAGGCCAAGCTGTTCTCCATGAACATCACCGCTGACGACCACTTCGAGATGTGCGCCCGCGCCGATTTTGCGCTGGAAACCTTCGGTCCCGATGCCGACAAGCTGGCCTTCCTGGTCGACGGTTTCGTCGGTGGTCCCGGCATGATCACCACCGCCCGCCGCCAGTACCCCAACCAGTTCCTGCACTATCACCGCGCCGGCCACGGTATGATCACCTCGCCCAGCGCCGAGCGCGGCTACACCGCCTTCGTGCTGGCCAAGATGAGCCGGCTGCAGGGCGCTTCCGGCATCCACGTCGGCACCATGGGCTACGGCAAGATGGAAGGCGAAGGCGACGACAAGGTCATCGCCTACATGATCGAGCGCGACGAGTGCCAGGGCCCGGTCTACTTCCAGAAGTGGTACGGCATCAAGCCCACCACCCCGATCATCTCCGGCGGCATGAACGCACTGCGCCTGCCCGGCTTCTTCGAGAACCTGGGCCACGGCAACGTGATCAACACCGCCGGCGGCGGCTCCTACGGCCACATCGACTCCCCGGCGGCCGGTGCCATCTCCCTGCGCCAGGCCTACGACTGCTGGAAGGCCAAGGCCGACCCGATCGAGTGGGCCAAGGAGCACAAGGAATTCGCCCGCGCCTTCGAGTCCTTCCCGGGCGATGCCGACAAGCTGTTCCCCGGCTGGCGTGAAAAGCTGGGCGTGCATAAGTAATCCTCCGTCTCCGATCAACCAGATAAATGCGCCCCCGAACGGGGGCGCTTTTGTTGAAAACGGCCTCCAACAGCCCGTTTCGAACCGACTCATTCCCTGTTTCGCCGCCTCTGGCGGCAAACCACACACGGAGCGCCGCATGACTGCAACAGATTCCTCCATCCTGAACCAGTACCTGGTAGGCAAGGAACCGTTTTACCAGCCTCAGCACGACGAAGTGGCCCTGTTTGAATCTGCCTACCGCAAGCGGCTGCCGGTGATGGTCAAGGGACCGACCGGTTGCGGCAAGTCCCGCTTCGTCGAATACATGGCCTGGAAGCTCTCCAAGCCGCTGGTCACCGTAGCCTGTAACGAGGACATGACCGCCGCTGATCTGGTCGGCCGCTGGCTGCTCGACAAGAACGGTACCCGCTGGCAGGACGGCCCGCTGACGGTGGCGGCACGCTACGGCGCGATCTGTTATCTGGACGAAATCGTCGAGGCCCGCCAGGACACCACCGTGGTGATCCACCCGCTCACCGACCATCGCCGCACCCTGCCGCTGGACAAGAAGGGCGAACTGATCCGTGCGCATCCCGACTTTCAACTGGTGATTTCCTACAACCCCGGCTATCAGTCGCTGATGAAGGATCTCAAGCAATCCACCAAGCAGCGCTTTACCGGCTTTGAATTTGACTATCCCAACGCCGAACTGGAAGCCGGGATTCTGGTGCGGGAAACCGGTGTGGCGCCGGCCACAGCCACCCAGTTGGTCGCCGTGGCCGCTACCGCCCGGCGTCTCAAGGGCCATGGTCTGGACGAGGGCATCTCCACCCGGCTGCTGGTCTATGCCGCCATGCTGATGGACGATGGGGTGGCACCGCGCGCGGCCTGCCGCATGGCTTTGGTGCAGCCGATCACCGATGATGCCGACATTCGCGCGACGCTGGAGCACGCCATCGACATGACTTTCGCCTGAAGCGCGGCAGTGGCCTCCATGACGGATCATCCGTGCGACGCCTCTCTGCCATCCCGCCTGGCAGCATACCGGAAACAACTCGACTGTCGCTTCCCCCGGGTCGGCGAGGTGTTTCCCGACTGTATCGCCAAGGCCAGTGCCTGCCTCGGCCCGGCGGGAGTGAGCGCCTATGTTGACGCAGCGCGCGTCCTCTGCAAACTCGGGCGGGGTGAAGAACCGGTCCTGATTTTCCTCGAAGAATGGCCGGACATCGGCGCCGCGCTGGGCGACGGTACACTGGAAATGGTCATGCAGATGGTGCAGCACATGCAACGCACCCCCAACGGCAACGCCATCGGCGGATTTCTGCAAACCCTGGCGCCGGTCAGCCGCGCCCTGCAGGGCCGCGAGCAATTGGGGCATTACCTGGACACGCTACGCGACATGATGGAGCGTACCACCGGCTCCATCCACGGTCATCACCAGACCCACCCCAGCCCCGGTCTGCCGGAGCTCCTGCGCCAGGCACCCACCCTGTTGCAGAGCCTGACCGTGGATGGCCTGCGCCATTGGGTCGACTATGGCGTGCGCAATTATCTCCACCACCCCGAACGTCAGAAAGACTTCTTCTCGCTACAGTCGCCGGACAGCCGGGCGGTGCTGCAGCGCGAACGACACGGCACCCTGCTGGCGGACGTCGAACGCAAACTCGACCTGTACCTGCGCGGGCTCTGGGAGGACAGCGAAGTATTGGTCCCCTACTCCACCGCCTTTACCACGCTGCGCACGCCGCAGCCCTACTACGACGCGCTTGGCATGCGGCTGCCGGATGTGCTCGTTGATCTGCCGGGTGTCAGCGCGCTGGACCACTACCGCGCGATCCTGGCGCATATGGTCGGCCACCGGCGCTGGTCGACACCGCAAATAGCCGATAACTGGAGCCCGTTCCAGCGCCTGGCCGTGGAGTTTTTCGAGGACGCCCGCATCGACATCCTGGTCATCCGGACCTATCCCGGCCTGCGCACGCTATTTCTCGCGCTGCACCCCAAACCCGGTGAGGATGCCTGCGATCCGGAGACGACCTCCTGCTTGCGCCATCGTCTGGCGATGCTGTCGCGGGCGCTGCTCGATCCGGAACATGGTTACCGCAATCCCGTGCTCCATGACTTTGTCGGCCGCTTTCACCGGGAACTCGCGGGCGGCAATGCCGATACGGCGACCATGGCCCGGCTGGCGCTGGATTACGTCACCACCACACGCCGCCAGAGCGACCAGTTCGCCAAAGTGCATTTCGCCGATACCGAGATCAGCTACCGCGACGACAACCGCGGCTTATGGCGCTTCATCGAATCCGGCGATGAGGAAGAGGCCTTTGACGCGGCGCAACGCAAGGCGCCCGACCTGGAAACCCAAGGACTGCCGCCGCGCCACTATCCCGAATGGGACTATCAGAGCCAGAGCTACCGGCCAGACTGGGTCAGCCTCTATGAAGGGCTGCACGCCTCGACGGCGGCAGCGGCCATCGATCAACTGCTTCTCAAGCATGCGGCGCTGGCCAAGCACCTCAAACGCCTGCTCGATCTGCTCAAACCGCAGGACAAGGTGCGCATCCGCTACCAGGAAGAAGGCAGCGAACTGGATCTGGACGTCGCCCTGCGTTCCTGGATCGATTTCAAGAGCGGCAGCACCCCTGACCCGCGCATCAACATGAGCCATCGCACGGCCGGGCGCGATATCGCCGTGACCCTGTTGCTGGACTTGTCCGAATCACTGAACGAACCTGTCAAAACCGGCGGCGGTGACGGCCAGACGGTGTTGCAACTATCGCAGGAAGCGGTATCGCTGCTCGCCTGGTCCATCGAACAACTCGGCGATCCGTTGGCTATTGCCGGTTTCAACTCCAACACCCGCCATGAAGTGCGCTATCAGCACATCAAGGGTTTCTCCGAACCTTGGGGAGACACCGTCAAGGGCCGCCTGGCGGCGCTCCAGGCCGGTTATTCGACCCGGATGGGTGCCGCCATGCGCCACGCGGGACACTATCTGGCGGCACGCAAGGCCGACAAGAAACTGATGCTGGTACTCACCGACGGCCGGCCCTCTGACGTCGATGTGCAGGACGAACGTCTCCTGATCGAAGACGCCCGCCAAGCAGTCAATGAGCTGGATCGCGACGGCATCTTCACCTACTGTATCAGCCTCGACGCCCATGCCGACGCCTATGTCGCCGACATCTTCGGCCGTCAGTACACCGTCATCGACCACATTGCCAGACTGCCGGAAAAGCTGCCGGAACTGTTTATCGCCCTGACCCGGTAGGGGCCCTTATGCGGGCAGCAACCGCGCCGCATCCTGGTTCAGCAGAAAATCCCGGAAGGCCTGAGCGGCTGCCGAGAGGCGCTTACCCTGACGATGTACCAGATACCAATGGCGTTCGATAGGCATGCCTTGCACATCCAGCACCGCCAGATGTCCCGCCAGCAACTCTTCCCGCACCGTATGCAGAGAAGCGATGCCCAGCCCCATACCGGCGCGCACCGCATGTTTGATCGCTTCGTGGCTGCTGACTTCGATGCTCGCATGCAGCGCAACACTGGCCTTTTCGAAAAATTGTTCCACCGCGATCCGCGTCCCCGAACCCGACTCCCGCATAATGAAAGGATAAGCCGCCACCGCCTCCAGAGTAATCGCCCTGACCTGAGCCAAGGGATGATCAGGCGCGGCGATGATCACCAGCGGGTTTTCCAGAAAGGCCGTAGCCTCCAGCGACAGCCCCGCTGGTGGCCGCCCCATGATGGCAACGTCCACTTCGTTTTCCGCCAACTGATGCAGCAAGGTCTCCCGATTGGTGACATCCATACTGACCGTCACCTGCGGGTGCAATTTACTGAACGCCGCCAGTAGATAAGGTGCGATATATGCCCCAGTGGTCGCCACGCTGATATGAATATGTCCCCCGGCCAGTCCCTTGAGGTCATTGATCACTTGCACCGCCTCATCCAGCTGCTGGGTGATGGCGGCACTGTAGCGCGCCATTTCCCGCCCCGCTTCAGTGAGATATATCTGGCGCCCCAGTTGTTCAAAGAGCGGCAGTCCAACCTGCTCTTCCATCTGCCGGACCTGCATGGATACGGCGGGCTGGCTGAGATAGAGCGCCTGCGCGGCGCGGGTAAAGCTCTGATACTTCGCCACGGCGGTAAACACCTGTAACTGGCGAAAGGTGAGATGCATGCTCATGGTGTTTTACGTAGAAACTCGGACTTTAACTGTATCGCACCAACACCATCCACCTTACAATCAATGTTATGATCACCATCAACAATACGGACATTTTTTATTTTTGTTCCAACTTTTATTATTGATGACGAACCTTTGATCTTGAGATCTTTCACCACGACCACGGTATCGCCATCATTGATGGCATGGCCATTTGCATCAGAAGCACGAAGAGAGTCGATTTTTTCCAGATGGTTTTCTTTTGGCCATTCTTGTGCGCACTCTGGACATATATAAAGATTGCCATCTTCATAGACGTAATTTGAACCGCATTTTTGACAACTCGGAATACTGCCCATAGATAAGCCTTCCTTAGTGGTTATTGGTAAAAACAGCATCTTGCGGACCAAATATGGGTGCCCCATATACGCAACGACCATCCCGTTCCCAAACAAATCCGCCTCGACAGCAATGACCTGGTCGTCAGATCTCTCGCAGATTCTGGTGATACAGGTACACATCTTCTATCACTATTTAACATATTGGCCACCAATACGCCACCCTTCCGGGGTCTGGCGTAGCATGCCCGTAGAACTCCGCGCTGCATAACTGTCTGGCCTGGCCATCCTGGTTGAATCCGTCAATGAGCAGCACATCGACAAGTTTGGAGTGAACGGCCCCGAGTATTGTGGAGGCTGTTCAGGTTAAGTCATACCGCTTGACCGGCCTGACGTTCGAGTTGCTGATAATATTGTGCCTCAGCTTCTGCCGGAGAGATATAACCCAAAGACTCCAGCAGTTCATTACTAATAGCTATTTACAACTCCTTTCTCACAGGACGGTAGTTTCCTGCCAAATGACCATTTACACAACAATTCTTACAACCCCCGTTCCCGTCCGGCTGGGGAACTGCTAGCATCTACCCAGCAGCGGCCCCACGGCGATTTTTGAAGGCGGGTGCATGAAACTTGGAAGTTCGGGGTTGTTTCTCCAGACCGGCAGGGCACAGCGGATGGGAAAGCCGGGCATGCGCGTTGTTTGGCAAATGGTGTCTTTACTCGCCATATTTTTCGCCATACCGGCTTGGGGATCAGGGGCGGAGCGCGTCGTGCCCATCCTGCTCTACCATCGTTTTGGTCCCGTGGTGAGAGATACCATGACCGTTCGCACAATGGTCTTCGCGGCACAGATGGAATACCTGAGGAGCCATGGCTACCGGATTGTCCCGCTCAAGGAAGTCGTAGCATATATTCGTGGCGTTGGTCCCCCTCCCCCTCCCCATTCCGTGGTGATCACCGCGGATGACGGGCACCAGTCGGTGTACACGGACATGTTTCCCTTGGTGCAGCATTACCATATTCCGGTGACGCTCTTCATCTATCCTTCCGCCATATCCCGGGCGTCTTACGCCCTGACCTGGGATGAGTTGCGGATCATGCGCGACTCCGGGCTCGTGGACATCCAGTCCCACACCTACTGGCATCCGAACTTCAAGACAGAAAAGAAACGTCTTGCCCCTCAGGCATACGAGAAGTTCGTGGCCATGCAATTGGAAAAGTCCAGGGCGAAGCTCGATCAGGAACTGGGGATCAAAGTGGACATGCTTGCCTGGCCCTTCGGGATCTACGATGAAGAGCTCATCAAGAGCGCCGTGGCGGCGGGATATATCGCCGCCTGCACCATGGTAAGGGCGCCTGCCGGGCCATCGGATAATGTGATGGCCCTCCCGCGCTATCTGATCACGGACCAGGATACGGGCAAGACATTGGGAAGACTGTTGACCACGGACTCCAGATAAACGAGGTGAGCTGTGAAGGGTTATAAAAACATAAAAAACATATGCGCTTCGTTAGTTGCAGTCTTGTTGCTCGTCTCGGGGAGCGCTGCCGCCTACAGCGGGATGGTCGTGGACGCCTTGACATGCAAACCGATCCCAGGGGCATTTGTGACCTTGGGAGATACGGTCGTGCGCACCAGCCAGGGTGGACGTTTCCAGATTGGCGGAGAAGGGGCGGTGCTTGGCCTCAGGGCCTACGGCTACAGGCGACGCGAGGTCCCCGTCGGAGATCTCAAGGAGGATGAGACCCTATCCCTCGCGCCTTTCAAACCAAAGGCCCTTTATTTGTCTTCCTACGGAGCGGCCAACACGCGCCTGCGGGAATCCGCGCTTGATATCATCGGCAAAACGGACCTCAACGCCGTAGTGATCGATGTGAAAAGCGACCGGGGAAGGATTGCGTACAAGACCGACGTTCCTCTGGCGACAGAGATCGGCGCCCAAAAAATGATCACCATTAAACATATCAAGCAACTAATGGACGATTTGCACAAAGAAGGCATCTACACCATTGCCAGGATCGTGGTTTTCAAGGACAACGTCCTCGCATTGGCGCGACCGGATCTGGCCGTGAGGACCGCGGGCGGTGCCATCTGGAGGGATCGGGAGGGCCTCGCCTGGACCGATCCTTTCAGCAGGCAGGTATGGGACTACAACATCGACATCGCCATCGAGGCCGCCAGGGACGGCTTCGACGAGATCCAGTTCGACTACGTCCGCTTTCCCGACGCCAAGGGCCTGGTGTTTTCCCGGCCGACTACCCGGGAAAGCCGGGTCTCGGCAATTTCCGGCTTTCTCGCGGAGGCCCGCAGGCGCTTGATCCCATATAATGTCTTTCTTTCTGCGGATATCTTTGGTTACGTGATCTGGAACCGCAATGACACCGGGATCGGCCAAAACCTGGATGAGATGGCGCAGCAGGTCGATTATATCTCTCCCATGCTCTATCCATCGGGCTTTCAGTACGGTATTCCCGGCTACCCCAACCCCGTTCTCCATCCGCACCAAATAGTGTACCTCTCGCTGCGCAAAGCCGAAGAAAGAACGGGTTTGCCTGCAGTGCGCTTCCGCCCCTGGCTGCAGGCATTTCGTGACTACGCCTTTGGCGGGAAACCCTTCGAGGGCGAGGAGATTGCGGCGCAGATCGATGCGGCGCAGACTTTCGGATCAGACGGATGGATGCTGTGGAACCCCCGTAATGTCTATACTACGGCAGGACTCCGGCCGAAGTCGGGGATGGTGACAACCATTCGCGAAGGCCACCTGAACAATCCTGGAGGGATCGGAACGGGAATATGTTCACGCAATACGCCGGTAAAAATGGCGCATCTCGCGCGCTGACCTGGAAAGGCGCCCTATGGGCTCTGGTGTTCTTCGCCTTGCTGTGTACGGGCATATTATCCGCCCAGGCGGATGCTGACCCGGAAAGGCTTCATCGGGCGGACTTGTCGGGAATCGCGCAGATCGTTCAGAAGGAGATCCAGAGCGGCAGAATTCCCGGAGCCGTCATACTCGTGGGCAACGAGGGCCGGATCGTCTACCGCCAGGCCTTCGGATATGCCGCGCTGGAACCCGAAAGGATCCCCATGAGCGTCGGGACACTGTTCGATCTGGCGTCTCTTACCAAGGTCGTCGCAACCACCACCGCCGTGATGCAACTCGTGCAAGAAGGGAAACTGGATCTCGACGCCCCTGCGGCCAGATACTGGCCGGCCTTCGGGGAGAATGGCAAGGAAGTCATTACGGTACGGGAACTGCTCACCCATTACTCGGGGCTGGCCCCAGATCTCAACCCGAGAATCCCATGGCGCGGTTACCGGGGGGCGCTTGGGGCAATCATCGCGGAAAAGCCGGTGGCTGCGCCCGGTAGCCGTTACCTTTACAGCGATATCAATTTCGAGGCCCTCGGCGAGATCGTCCGCAGGGTTTCCGGCGAGCCGCTCGACGTCTACTGCGCCGAGCATATCTTTAGGCCGCTCCACATGCGGGAGACGACCTTCCGCCCACCCGCATGGAAACGATATCGCATTGCGCCCACGGAATATCTGGGTGGCAAGCTGCGCTGGGGCAAGGTGCATGATCCCACGGCCTACCGCATGGGAGGGGTTTCTGGCCATGCCGGGCTGTTTTCCACCGCCGGCGATCTCGCGATTTTTGCGCAGATGCTTCTGAACGGTGGCGCCCTTCATAGCGTTCGGATATTGGAGCGCCGTTCCGTGGGGCGGATGACCATCCCCCAATCCCCGCCCGGAAAGGTGCAGCTGCGCGGGCTGGGCTGGGACCTGGCCGCGCCCTTCGCCCCCAACCGTGACGACCTCCTGCCCGTGGGCGCCTATGATCACACCGGCTTTACCGGGACACTCCTGTGGATCGACCCGGTGTCCAGGACCTGTGTGATCATCCTGACCAACCGCGTCTATCCCTTCGGCAAGGGCAACGCCGGCCCACTCAGGGAAGCGGTGGTCCAACTGGTTTCTTCCCATCTCGGTCCCTTGACCGACGCCGAGGTGGCAGCGAGCCGCCCACGCCTCGGGCGTTATTACGCGACGGTGAACCGGCCAGATGTGGGGCCGAGCCATGTGCAAACCGGCATGGGAGGCCGGAAACGCCACTATGTGCAGAAGTCTTCGGGAAATCGTCCGGTGAGTGGATAGATCGTCCGTTACTGCGTAGGGCGGTCAGCGGCTTCCACCAACCGGATATCGGTTCTCGGAACGGCAAGGATCGGTCATGGGCGGCGGATTCATGTTGATCAGCGGCGCCAGTTCCTGCAACGCCTGCCAGTAGACGCGGCGTTTGAAGGAAATGATTTCATTCACCGGCATCCAGTAATCCACCCAGCGCCAGTCCTCGAACTCCGGCTGCCGGGTGCGCAGATTGATTTCTGCCTCTTCGCCCTCAAAACGAAGTAAAAACCAGATCTGCTTCTGCCCGCGATAGCGACGCCGCGAGACGCGATGGCGGGCGCAGGGCACTTCATAGCGCAACCAGCCCCGCGTCCTTCCGATGATGCAGACCTTGGCGGTCCCTACTTCTTCTTCCAGTTCACGGAACATCGCCTGCTCCGGCGTTTCTGCATAATCGATGCCGCCCTGGGGAAACTGCCAAGCATTTTCACCCAGGCGTTTGGCCCACAATACCTGATTCTGTTCGTTACAAATGATCATGCCCACATTGGGGCGATAGCCGTCTGCGTCTATCATGTTCATCGTCTCTGCCGATGCCTTTTATATTGGCAATATAACACGCTGCAGGGCCAGCGTCAGTCCAATTCCACCTCCGGGGCGCCTTCAGACCATGTGAAGCAGTTCCAGCGGGTAGCGTTGGCCCGCCCGATAGTCCGCCATGCAGCGCTGGACCATGGCGCTACGCATCTCTCCCTCACGCGCCACAATCTCCTCCGGGGTCAGCCACACCGGACCGATGATGCCCGCATCCAGAGCGCGGCTACTGTCCCTGGTGCCGAGCTGTCCGCCGAAGGCGAAGCGCAGATAAGTCAGGTTTTTCGCAGGATATTCCCAGTGATAAATACCAGTCAGATATTCCGGCCGAAAAAAGTGGCCGGTTTCCTCCAGGGTTTCGCGAACGACCGCCTCCAGCAGCGTTTCACCAGGATCCCAGTGGCCGGCAGGCTGATTGAAACAGCGCCGCCCATCTACCACTTCTTCCACCAACAGGAAACGGCCGTTCTCCTCTGCGACGGTGGCTACCGTCACATGGGGTGTCCAGATCATGGAATTTCCTCCCTCATACGCTCCGCCACTGTGAGTTCACGCCACTGACCGGCCGGGAGATCGCCCAGCAAAAAAGGGCCGTAGGCCTCCCGATGCAGTGTCAGCACGAGATTATCCAGAGCCGCGAACATCCGGCGGACTTCATGGTAACGCCCCTCCGTCAGTGTCAGCAGGACCTCGCGCTCTGTCAGGCAGTGCAACGTGGCGGGGCGACAAGGTGTGTCTTCACCGTCCAGCATCAAGGTTCCCGCGGCCAGAATGTCCGCCGCATCCCCTCGCAATGGTTCCTGCAGAGTCACGCGATACACCCGGGGAATGGCACGGCGGGGGCTCGTCCAGTGGTGCAGCCAGTCACCGTCATCGGTGAGCAGCAGGACCCCGCTGGTCTCCCGGTCAAGCCGACCGACACTGCTCAGCGCTGGCCGCCGATAGCGCCAGCGCAGGGGAAAATCCTGATAGATGGCGCGGGGATCATCGTGAGCACAGACCTTCCCCAGAGGTTTATGATAGAGCAGATAGAAAGCATGGGGATGATCAATGGGCTCCTCATCCACCCAAACCTCCGCCGCGTTCACTCTGGCAGAGGCCTTGCGCAGCAGTTCCCCAGCCACGCGCACGCGCCCCTCGCGCAACAGGTCGCGCACTTCGGAGCGGCTGCAATACCCTAGGCGGGACAGTAAATGATCCATACGCTCGGCAGTTTTTTGCATAGGACGCAGTTTAGCCTGTCGGACAGGCTGACGAAAAGTCATTAAACTCCTATGATGTCGGGGTGACGGACAACGGAGCGGACCATGGCAGCTGAATACACCCTTCCCGCGGAGTGGGCTCCGCAGCAATCGGTACAACTCACCTGGCCGCACCCGGATACCGACTGGGGGCCGCGCCTGGAAAGCGTGCTGCCCGTCTTTGCCCGCATTGCCCGTGAAATCAGCCTCCGCGAGGACGTGCTCATTGCCTGCCATGATCCGACCAGCATCGAGGTCTGCAGGCAATATCTGCATCAGGCCGGTGCCAACCTATTCCGCTGCCACCTGCACATCGTCCCCAGCAATGACTCCTGGGCGCGCGACCACGGTCCCATTACCCTGAAAAATGCTGCTGGACAGCATAAACTGATGGATTTTGCCTTTAACGCCTGGGGCCTGAAATTTCGCGCTGATTTAGATAATCAGATCACCCGTCACCTGCATGCTCAGGGTGCCTTTGGTGCAGCAGCGCTGGAAATTTCCGGCATGGTGCTGGAAGGTGGCAGCATTGAAAGCGACGGCCAGGGCACCTTGCTGACCACGAGTGCGTGCCTGCTTTCGCCCAACCGCAATCCGCAATGGTCCGCGGCGCAGATCGCAGACGCCCTGTGCGCCCAACTCGGTGTGGAACGCGTCCTCTGGCTGCATAGCGGCCATCTGGAAGGAGATGACACGGATGCCCACATCGACACCCTTGCCCGTTTCTGCAACCCCCATACCATCGCCTATCAGAGTTGCGATGACCCTGACGACAGTCATTTCGCCCCGCTCCAGCAAATGGCGGCGGAACTCAGAGCCTTCCGCAACCGGGATGGCGCACCGTATCACCTGATTCCTCTGCCTTGGGCACAGGCGCAAAGGGACGGTGATGGCGCCCGTCTGCCCCTCAGCTATGCCAACTTTCTCATTCTCAACTCTGCCCTGCTCCTGCCGACTTACGATGATCCCGCCGACACGGTGGCACAGAATCGCCTGCAACACGCCTTCCCCGATCGGGAAGTAATCGCCATTCCCTGCATCGAACTGGCTCGCCAGCATGGCAGCCTGCACTGCGTAACCATGCAGCTACCGCGCTGAGAATGGAACATTGAGGGCACCCCAGAACTACATTATATGATTATATACCGTTATAGAACATTACAATAAATAAATTGATTTTTATCAATTCCCACCCGGCACCAAGGCGCGTAGCATATCACCATATAATGACATTCTAAACTCATTATATTATTAAAAACATAGCGCTTATTGTGCACAGGAGGCCTTCAAATGGCTTGGCAGTTTCCAAAAATGACCCGCCGTACCTTTCTTAAAAGCACCAGCGTCAGTGCCGTGGGCGCGACGCTCTACCATCCCGACTGGATCAAACTGGCTGGCCCCACGCATCCCGACGCTGCCGACCACTTTGCCCACTCCATTTGCAACTACTGCTCTTCCTTTTGCTCGCTGCGTATTACCGTCGCGGAGAAAAAAGGCAAGCAGCGCATCATGAAGCTGGGCGGCAACCCCAACTCCACCCTCAACGGCGACAAGATCTGCGCCCGCGGCCAATCGGGCTTACGTCAGGTCTACAGCGCCAACCGCATCAAGACGCCCCTCATCCGCGTGGCGGGCAGCAAGCGCAGCGAGATGAAATTCCGCGCCGCCACCTGGGAAGAAGCCTGGGACTACATCGCGCAGAAGAGCAAGGGGATCAAGCCGTGGGAATGGACCATCTATGGCGGCTGGAGCACCTGCTCCTTCTATATTCCCAACACCTTCTGCTTCACTGCCGCCAATCAGATCCCCAATCTCATCACCTCGCCCACGCAAAATTGCGTTTTCAACGGCCATTTCGGCACCAACTCCATGACCGGCAACTATGTCGTTCACGGCGAGAACATTGAGGATTACGAAAACAGCGACTACATCCTCTCTATCATCGGCAACGGCAGCATCGGCGGCGTCTCGACCTGCCGAGCCGTGCGTTTCGCCGCCGGCATAGAGAAAGGGGCCAAGGTGGTAGTTCTCGACCCGCGCGCCTCGGAAACGGCGGCCAAGGCCGACGAGTGGTATGCCATCAAGCCCGGCACCGACCTGGATTTCACCCTCGCCATGCTACGGGAGATGATGAATAACGGCTGGTACGATGAGGAGTTTCTCATCAGCCACAGCAACATGCCCTTCCTGGTGCGCAAAAATGCCCACAACGTCTGGGAACTCTATCTTTCGGCGCAAAAAGAACCCGCCGTCATCGACGCCAAGAGCGGTCAGGTGGTCTTTCTCCCCGCCTTCAGCAACCACAATCTGCAAGGCAGCAACGGCAACAGCGTGACCCCCTTGCTTCGCGCACCCCAAGGCTTTACTCACAATGGCGAGGCCATGCTGACGGTCTTTGATGCTCAGCATCAGGAGATTCAATCCTATACACCCGAATGGGCTGCTGCCAATACCGGCATCAACGCCGCCGACATCCGCAAGATCGTTCGCGATTTTCATCAGGCCAAGTCGCCCATCCTCATCCCCGGATGGTCCGGGGCCCGCTACGGCAACATCCAGATGCTGCGCAGGGTCCAGGCCATGATCCAGGGCCTCAAGGGCGGGTTCGACGTGCCCGGCGGCTGGATCTTCGGCGGGGACTACCGCGAGCAGGTGCGGCACATGTGGGAGGTGAAGAATGATCCCAAGGCGCCGCCCATGGCCAGCTTGGCGGGCATGCCCTTCGTTTACTGGAGCGCCAAGGCGGCAGCCGATCCCAACACCTATCCCCACGGCTATCCGGCCTGGGCGGCGGTGCATCGCGATCAGACTCCCAAGGATTCTCCCGACTGGGCGGCGTTTCCCTTCACCACAGAGGTAGGGTTGGATTCCGCCGTAAAAGGCAAACTGACCTGGAAAGGCGCGCCCTATCTCTGCAAAGCCATCCTCTTCAACGGCACCAACCCCCTGCGCGATGCGCCCGAGAGCTTCTGGGAAGAGGTCCTGAACCATCCCAACATGGACTTGGTCGTCGTCATGGACGTAATGCCCTCGGATACCCTGGCCTATGCCGACGTGGTCCTGCCCGAACTCACCTACCTGGAGCGCGATGAACCGGCCATCTACGGCAACGGCACCAATCCCGACAACATGCTCATCACCCGTTATCAGGCCGTTCCGCCCCTCTACGACAACGTCATTCTGCCCGATGCCTTGCTGAAGCTGACGGAGATCATCAGCGGCAGCAGCGAACCCTATTATCGGGCACTGGAGCAGCTCGCTGGCGTGCCCGCCGCCCGCCTCAAGGCCCTGACTGCCGAGAATCGCGCCAAGGGCATCAAAAATCCCTTCAACATGGCCAGCCGCCAGGTGGATTTTGAAATGAAGGCCAAAGGACTCGGCATCACGCCGCAAAAGCTCGATGCGGTGTTGCGCGAGAAGGGGGTCTATCCCGTCGCCAAGGCCGAGGAACTCATCGCCAACTACGGCATGCCGCGCAAGATGGCCCTGCCCACCCCCAGCGGGCGAGCCGAGTTCTACAGCAACCTCTATGGGCAATTGCGGGAGCAGTTTGGCCTCTGGGATAACCCTTATTTTTCGGTACTGGCCACCCACATTCCCGCCGATTGTCGACCGGGCAGCAAGGCACCCATGGCCGATGACGAGTTCTATTTTACCTTCGGCATGGTGCCCGTGGTTTCCCATTGTTCGCCGAACAACGATTTCCAACCTCTGGTGAGTATCAGCAAGTTCCGTGGCGACATTTATACGGGTCTATGGGTGCACAGCCAGCGTGCCGGCAAACTCGGGCTCAAGGAAGGCGACAAGGTATGGGTGACCAACCAACTCACGCAGCAGAAGGCCGAGGCATCGGTTCATGTCACCCGCCTCGTCCGAGAAGATACCGTCTTTCTCTACAGTGGCTATGGCGACCAGAATCCGGCCCTCACCCATGGTTACCGCATGGGCACGGCCCTGAACAAAATCACGCCCGACTTCATCGAACCGGTGAGCGGCGGTTTCCGCTCCCAGGAATTCACCGTGCGCCTCGAACGCGCCTGAGGAATCTGTCATGACCAAATATGCGATGCTCATCAATCTGGATACCTGCGTCGGCTGCAATGCCTGTATGGCCGCTTGCGCCATGGAAAACCAGACGCCCGTGTGGAATCCGGAAAAATACCGCACCTATGTGTACGACGAAGAAATTGAAATCGGGGATAAGTTCCTCCGCCAGTTTTTTCCCAAGCTCTGTAACCATTGCGACAACCCGCCCTGTGTGAGCGTGTGCCCGACTGGCGCCACCTGGAAGGAGGCCAACGGCATCGTCCGCGTCAACCCCGACATCTGCATGGGTTGCCAGGCCTGTGCCATGGCCTGCCCCTACGATGCCCGCTACCCTGCCGACAGTAACGATATCGACAAGGGACTGGGCTATTACGGCAAGGACTTTCTCAAACGTACCGTGCCCAGCATCGATAAATGCGACTTCTGCTACGACCGCCTGCAGCAAGGTCTGGATCCCGCCTGCGTGGAAACCTGCGTCGCCCACTCCCGTATTTTCGGTGACCTGGACAACCCCAACGACCTCATCACCAAGGTGGTCGCGACCGGCAAGGCTCAGGGTCTGCTCACCGAACTGGGCACCGGCCCCAATATTTACTACATCCACAAGCTTCCGGAGGATCTCGTATGAACTCGGTCCATTTTGCCACCAGTCTCATCGTTCAGGACCGCTGGGCGACGCTGGTCGCGGCTTATCTTTTCCTCGGTGGTCTAGGTGCAGCCCTCATTGCCCTGAGTCTCTTCAGTCATCTCTATTTCCGGGCCAACCGGGCCGTCACCCTCTGGGGTACCCTGGCGGGAGAGGCTTTTCTGGGTGTTGGCTCCGCCCTGCTGCTGATCGATCTGCTTCACCCCCTCAATGTCTGGGAAATCCTGATGCCCTGGAATCCCTTCTTCCTGCCCTGGTCCTGGATCGCCTGGGGTACCCAGTTCATCGTCTGGGCGATGGTTTTCGGCCTGCTCTACATCTGGCCGCTGATGATCGATGAACCATGGTTCCGCCGCCTGCCGCTGGTGGGACGCTGGCTGAATTTCTGGTTCGAACTGCCGCTGATCAAACTGGTGGGCGTCTGGGCGCAGAAACTGCGCACCCCCATTGCCTGGGTGGCCATCCTCTGCGGAGTAGGCACCGCCGTGTATACAGGGTTGCTGCTACGCTCCTTCCCGGCGGCAACCCTCTGGGCCAACGACCTGGTGCCGCCTTTGTTCACGGTTTCCGCTTTCTCTACGGCGCTCGCCTTTCAATTGCTGGTACTGTACGGCGTACTGCATCAGCATGACACCCTGGCCCGCTGGTATGAGCGTCTGGACATGCTCCTCATCGCCGTTGAAATCGTGCTGATTTTCAGCATCATGCTGGTCATTTTGCCGGGCAATCTCAGCGGTCAGGCCACACTGCACATCCTCCTGCACAGTTGGGGCTGGATGATAGGCTTCCTGATGATCGGTCTGATTCTGCCCTTCCTGCTGGAGATCAAAGGCACGTTCAATGGTTGGAAGGGCAGCGCTCCGGTGATCCTCACCGCCTGTATGGTGCTGCTGGGCGGCTTCCTGCTCCGCCATTACTTTCTCGCCAGCGGGGTGTACGTCTTCCCTTGGGCCAATGCCGGCCACGACGGCGTACTTGGTGCGGGTATCTATCATGTCCTCACCAGCCACTGAAGCGGGTGTGTGTGCGGAGGTCTGGCGCTTTATCGCCATGGCCCTGGCCGAGCCCGCTGCCGACTCTGCGGAGTTGATCAGCGAACAACCCTATCAGCCGGAGTGGTTGACCTCGGCCTTGGGGGAATTGGCCACAGTGGCCCTGGATGTCTGGCAGGGCGAGCATACGCGGCTGTTCACCTTTCCTGCCGTCTGTCCACCCTTCGCCTCCACCTTCCTGGAGGACGGCGTGCTGGACGGTCACCGCGCCGGCGAACTGGAGCGTTTTTATGGACAGTATGATCTCGCTATTCAGGGGTTGCCTGCAGATTACCTGGGTACCATGGCGGAGTTCATCGGCTTTTTTCTGGAAAAGGACGACACGTCCGCGGCGGCCGATTTTTATCGGGAATACCTGGCGGACTGGCTGGATCGTTTCTGCGACTGCCTGGAAAGGCATGCCGAGTTCATGTTTTATCGGGAGCTGGCGGGCGAAATCCGCCGTCAGGCTAGAGGATTGCGCCCATGAACTGGCAACTCATGGCGGATCGCGACGATCTGACCCAGACCCTGGAGGGGGTGTTTGCCGACTGGCATCAACGGTGCTTTGCAAACAGTCCCAACGTCCATCCGGGACTCTCCGTCGAGATACGGGATTTGCAAAAAGTGCAGGACTGGTATCTGGCCTATCTTCTGACGCCCATCGCCCTCTATCGCCTGGCGATGCCCCTCAAAGTCCCCGACATTCCCCTGCCCGAAGGCTGGTCTGCTGCCGCACGGGTGAATCAGCCCTGTACCGGCCTTGGTCCCGCCCTGAGTCTGAAGATTCCGGGCGTGCTCGGGCAGGGCCACCTCCAATACCTGCCGGAGATCGGGCATTTTCTCTGGCAACCGCTGGTCCAGAACCTGCGCCGCTATCCCGACGCCGCCGCCGTGTTTGCGGCCTGGGAGGGCGTAATCGACCACCGCCGCAAAACTCGCGCCAGCATGCAGGAACAACAGCAGTGTGATCGCCGCGATTTTCTGCGGCGGCTGATGCCGGCGCCCAGGGAGCCATAAGCAATCGCTGTGAACCGCTGACCGATACGAAGGTCGCTTGCAACCGCCGCCCAGCGCCCGGAACTTGCTGCCGGGCGCGGTCGATATGCCTTCACCTGCGGTCCCAACTTGACAGAATCGCGAGGCTCCGCCATGGTGGCCTGAAATTGCGAGGGCACCTATGCTGCATTTTCCGGATATCAACACCGTCGGCTTCCAGCTCGGCCCCATCACCATCCACTGGTATGGCCTGCTGGAGATCATCAGTTTTGTTATCGCCACCGTCTGGCTCATCCGGCGCGGCCGCATGGCGCACTGGAACTGGCGCAAAGAGCAGGTCGTCGACCTGGAATTCTATGTGGCCGTCGGCGCCATTCTGGGCGGACGGGTGGGTTACGTGCTCTGGTACAACCTTCCCTATTATCTGGCCAACCCTATAAAAATGCTGGCCATATGGGATGGCGGCATGTCTTTCCACGGCGGCCTGCTGGGTGTCGTCATCGCCTGCTGGGTATTTGCGCGACTCCATGAGCAACATGCCTTTCTGCCCACTCTGGATTTTATCGCGCCGGCCGTGCCCATTGGGTTGGGTCTGGGACGTCTTGCCAACTTTATCAACGATCAGCTTTTTGGCCGCGTCAGTCACCTGCCCTGGGCCATGGTCTTCCCCTCCGGTGGTCCGCAACCCCGGCAGCCCTCGCAACTTTACGAGTTTCTGCTGGAGGGCGTTCTACTCCTTGTGATTCTCGCCATTTACAGTCGCAAAGCCCGTCCTGCCGGCGCAGTGGGCGGGATGTTCGTTTTCCTGTACGGCGTCTTCCGGTTTGCCGCGGAATATGCGCGGCAGCCGGATATCCAACTGGGCTTTGTCTTCGGTCCTTATACCATGGGTCAGGTGCTGTCCGTACCCATGATCATTCTTGGCCCGGTGGTGATCTGGTGGGCCTATAAGGGCGGTTTTTCCGAATCCCCTGAAAGCATACCGGCAGTCGGTAAATAGCGGCTGCAAACCCCCACCCATATGACACCTATGGCTGATCTCAATCCGCCACAGCAGGAAGCCGTAACACACATCCACGGTCCCCTGCTGGTGCTGGCCGGGGCCGGGTCGGGCAAGACCCGGGTCATCACCCGGAAAATCGTCCATCTCATCCGGGAGCAACAGGTCGCACCCAGGCATATCTGCGCGGTGACTTTTACCAACAAGGCCGCCCGTGAAATGAAGAGCCGCGTCGGGGAGGCCTTGCAGGGCCATAACAGCCGCGGCCTGATGGTCTCCACCTTTCATCATCTCGGCCTGCAGATCCTGCGTAAAGACATCGAGCGCCTGGGTTATCGCGGCAACTTCAGCGTCATTGACCCCGGCGATAGCCTGGGGATGGTGCGTAATCTGCTCCGCGAGGCCAATGGCCCCAGCGACCTCGCCGAAGCCATCCAGTCCCGCATCTCCCGCTTCAAGAATGACGGCGTCTTTCCCGAGGAGGCACGTGCCGATGACCGTCTCGGCCAGGAGGCTGCTCAAATCTATACGACCTATCAGCGTTCCCTCAGCGCCTGCAACGCCGTGGATCTGGATGACCTCATCCTCTTGCCCACCCGTCTGCTACAGGACGATGCGGAGGCCCGTTATGCCTGGCAGGACCGTATCCGCTACCTGCTGGTGGATGAATATCAGGACAGCAACGGCGCACAGTACCGGCTGATAAAAAGCCTGCTGGGCACCCGCCACAACCTGACCGCAGTGGGAGACGACGACCAGAGCATCTACTCCTGGCGGGGTGCGGCTGCCGGCAACCTGGATCGGCTGGCGCAAGATTTCCCCAACCTCAAGGTGGTCAAACTGGAGCAGAACTATCGTTCCACCGGCCGCATTCTCCAGGCCGCCAATACGGTCATCGCGCAAAATCCACACTTCTTTGAAAAACGCCTGTGGAGCACCCTGGGCGATGGCCACAGCATCCGCGCCCTGCGCTGCGCCAACGAGACGGACGAGGCGGAGCAAGTGGTCAATGCCATTCTCCGCGACCGCTTTCAGCGGCAGGGTGAATACCGCGATTACGCCATACTGTACCGCAGCAACCATCAGGCCCGTCCCTTCGAAGCGGCCCTGCGCAATGCCCGGATTCCATACCAGATATCCGGCGGGCTCTCTTTCTTTGAACGCAGTGAAATCAAGGATTTTCTGTCCTATCTGCGGCTACTGGTCAATCCTGACGATGATCCCGCCTTTCTGCGGGCGGTCAACACGCCACGCCGGAGCATCGGCAGCAGCACCCTGGAACGCCTGGGTGCCTTCGCCAAGGAGCGTAATCTCTCGCTCTTCGCCGCACTTTGGGACGATGCGCTGGACGTTCCCGACAAGGCGCGCATCGCCCTGCGCGGCTTCGCCGGCTGGGTGAATCTCAAAACGGACGAAATCGGCAAGACCGAACTCATCCCCGCCCTACGGGGTCTGCCGGAAGAAATCGGCTACCTGCAATATCTGCAGAATGAGGGAGATGAAAAAGACGCCGCGCGCCGCTGGGAGAATATTCAGGAGCTTTTGAACTGGATGCAACGCCTGCAGGAACAGGATGAAGGCCCGCAAACCCTTGCGGAGATCCTCAACCGCCTGATGCTCTTCCATGTGCTGGAGCGTGAGGAGGATGACGATCGCGATGTGTTGCGCCTGTCCACCCTGCACGCGGCCAAGGGCCTGGAGTTCCCGCAGGTATTTCTGGTTGGCGCAGAGGAGGAACTGCTGCCCCACCGCAACAGCGAAACCCCGGAGCAGATTCAGGAAGAACGCCGCCTCTTTTACGTGGGCATGACCCGCGCCCGCTTCCGCCTGACCCTCAGCCTTTGCCGTAAACGTCGCCGCTACGGCCAGGATGTCCATCCGGAACCCTCCCGCTTCCTCCAGGAAATCCCCAAAGAGCATCTGGACTGGCAGGGCGACCAGAACCCAGAAGAAGAAATGGACCCCACCGCCGCTTTCGCCCGTCTGCGGGAGATGCTCGGCAAGACCTGACCAGCGGGTTCGCCGCACATAAAAGCAAAGAGGCGATCCACACAACCGGATCGCCTCTTCTGCTACGCAGTCCACACGGACTGCGGGAATACCGCCCTCATTACTGGGCGGCGTTACCCATCGCCTTGACACGAGCCGAGAGCCGGCTCTTGGTGCGGGCTGCCATGTTGCGATGTGCCACGCCCTTGCCAACCGTCTTGTCGATGACCGACTCCGCGGCGCGCAGTGCGCTGCGTGCCTGCTCTTGATCACCGACATGTACGGCCTTCAGCACACCCTTCACATAGGTGCGCAAGCGCGACCGCAGGCTGGCATTATGCAGGCGCCGCTTTTCATTTTGTAATACGCGCTTGCGCGCCTGAGCTGTATTGGCCAACTTTTACTCTCCATATCTACAATCCCGCGTCTGCGGGAAATTAAGTCGCGTATTCTGGCGCCAACGCCCAACCCTGTCAATATCAATGGATTGCAAAAACCACCAGGCGCTACGAAAATGGGGCGCATGGCCTACTACTCTACTTCGGCCATCACATGTACATGCTCTGGTGCCACCTGTACCCAAAGCGTGGCGCCTAGCGCCAGAGACCTGCCTTCGCATTGTAAGCGAGGTAACAGCATATCCAAAGAACAAGCCCCTTCCATTCTGACGCGCAAGGCGACACCCTCCTCCCGGAGGCTCACGACCTTCAATTTCAGGGCATTCGGCGCTGGGACGCCCAAAACGTCGCCCGGCACGAGATCCTCGGAACGAATGGCCACGGTCACCGGTATACCCGGATGCATGCCATACCGAAAACCGGTACGCAGACGCCAGCCAGATCCAGCCACCACCATTCCGGCTTCCGCTGTCTCCTCAATGCGCCCCACCAGGAAATTACGAAATCCCAGCAAACGCGCCGCTCCCATAGTGGCGGGTCGTGCAAACACCGCACGGGGAGGGCCTTCCTGCACGATATGCCCACCCAACAGCACTGCCATGTGATCTGCGAGCATCGCCAGGTGCGGATCGTGGCTCACCGCCAGCACCGGCACTCCAAAATCGTGGACCTCCCGGATGAGTTCGTCCAGAATCTCGTCGCGCGTGGCCATGTCCAGCGCCGAGGTGGGCTCGTCCAGCAGCAGCAGCTCCGGACGCCGGGCCAGAGCACGGGCGAGCGCCACCCGCTGACGTTGCCCGCCGGAGAGGGCCGCAGGATAACGCTCCGCCAGGTCGGCAAGCCCCACGCGCGCAAGCAAATCCATAGCCTGCGTGCGGCGGCCTGCACCCCTTGGCAGCGGAAAGGCGACGTTTTCCCAGGCCCGCAGGTGCGGGAAAAGCGCATAACCCTGGGGCAAATAGCCAATGGGGCGTCGCTCGGCAGCAAGGCCACCGAAGGGATACCCATGCGCCGGAATCAAACCGGCGATGGCCTTGAGCAGCATCGTCTTGCCCTCTCCGGATAGACCGAGCAGGACGGTGAAATCCCGCACCTGCATCTGGATATCCAGGGTGACCGGCGTTTCCAGTTGATAACGAATTTCCATGAGTTTTAGCGCGGAGTCATCAGAACATTCCCTGTCGGCGCGAGCGCAACCCCAGCCACAGAGGTAAAGGCACAGCGACCAGAAAGAATATCCAGAGCAGAGGGTAAACCGCACTCAGCCCCATATCCTCCAGATTGACCCAAAGCTTGACCGGAATGCCCTGCGGGAAATACGCCACGATGAGCACGATGCCGAACTCGCCCATGGCGCGCACCCAGGCCAGCGCCACCCCGGCCGTCAGTCCCAGACGGGCCAGCGGCAGCGTCACCCGCCAGAAGGTCTGCCAGCGATTGCGGCCCAGGGTGCGACTGATCTGCTCCAGCTCTTCCGGAACCCCCTCAAAAGCCGCACGGGCGGCCAGCACATAGTAGGGCATGGCCCCGTAAATCTGCGCCAGCACAAACGCCGAGGCGGTATTGGTCAGGTAGAGCCCTGCCTGACTGAGCAGTCCACCCACTGGTGAGTAAGGTCCGTAAAAGGAACTCAGCAAAATGCCCATGGCCAGGGGTGGGGTCAGCAACGGCAACAGCAGCAGCGCATCCACCAGCCACTTGCCGCGGTAACAATAATGCGCCAACCACCATGCGAGCGGCGTTCCCGCCAGCACCACGAGCGCCAGAGCCAAGGCACTGTAAAACAGGGAAACCTGGATGGCGGCGAGGTCGCCGGGCGCAAAATGAAAATCGTGCCAGTCCGTGGCGAAAACCAGCGCCGCAAAAGGCGCCAGCAGAAACGTCAGAACGGTGGCAGCTGTTGCCGTCGCTATCCAGCGCGCCGATGGCTGGCGTCCTGCGCTGATCCCTACAGCCGCCCCATGACTCAAAAGAACCTTCCTGATGCGCCATATGCCCTTTGCCCGTCATCCGGGATACTCGCAGCCAGCATAATACGATAAGGCATCCACATCGGCAGATCCGGCATATTCAGGTGATCCGTTATTGTTCGTCAGATACTTCCGTGACCATCTTATATCGACGCCCCCGGAGCGGGTCAAGGGCACGGAGAAATCTTCCATACAAAAGCCCCACCTTGCATTTTTATGCTATGCTTACATGGAAAGGTATGCGAAAGCGGCGCGAGGACGCGCAACATTTTGAACGGAAAATTAAAATATTGAGCGAACCGACCATGCACTGGACCATTCTCATCAAATCCCATCCGGATGCCAGCGGCAATCCCGTTCTTCAGGGTCTGCGCATGGCGGCAGCCGCTCTCGCCGATGGCATCCCAGTCAGCCTGTTTCTTTCCGAAGAAGCGGCATCTCTGGCGCTACATATAGAAAATCCAGGGGATCGGCAAAAAGTTCACCACGATCTCATCGCGGAGATTCAAGAACTGGGCGCCGAAATTTATGTAATTGGTCTCGACTGGATGCATGCGGTCGGAAGCCTGACCTTGATTCCCGGCATCAAAGTAGCGAGCATGAAAACTCTGGTTCGCCAGATGAGGCTTTCCGACCAGGTTGTCGCGCTCTGATTTATGACCACCACGTACGCCATGGGCGACCTGCAGGGTTGCTATGTCCCCTTTGCCGCTCTGCTGGAACAGGTAGACTTCACACCGCAGACAGACCGGCTCTGGCTGGCAGGCGATCTCGTCAACCGGGGACCGGATAGCCGCGCCGTCATCAACCGGCTTTACGCCTGGCACGAGCGGGTGCAGATCGTCCTGGGCAACCACGATTTATACGCACTCGCCCGCTGGGCGGGCATCGTTGCGGCAAAAAAGAACGATACCCTCGGCCCACTGCTGGCCGATCCTCACACCGATGACTGGATGGAGTGGTTACGCACCCGTTCGTTACTGCATACCGATCCGCAACTGGGCTGGAGCATGGTCCACGCGGCTATCCATCCCGACTGGGATATGGCCAGCGCGCGAGGGCATGCTGACGCCGTCGAGGATGCGCTGCGCGATCGTCACTGGCGGCGTTTCCTGAAATCTCTCTGGGACGCCCCGGCACCCAACCGCTGGGAGGCTTGTCGCAACGAGGAAGAGGCGCAACGCTTCCGGGTCGCCGTATTCACCCGCGCCCGCTACGTGACTGCCAAGGGTGTTTTCAACTGGTCCAGCACTGCGCCCAAGGACACCGCTCGCGAATTTGTACCATGGCATGAGCGTTTTTTGGAAAAACAGACGTCTGGGTCTATCATCTGCGGTCACTGGGCCACCCAGGGTCTGCTGGTGCAACCACGTTTGCTGGCGCTGGACAGCGGTTGTGTCTGGGGTCGCCAACTGACCGCGGCACGGATCGATCTGGACGAACCCCTTATTTACCAAACCCCATGCCCTATGTTTGCACGACCGGACAGCGGGTGAGGGGCTGACCACCAGATTTTTGGTCCATCCCGTTTAGCGCTCAACCTGAGGCACCATGCCGATCCTCCCTACCCAGCAGCCAGTGGAAATCCTCCGCCACACCTTCGGTTATGACGCCTTCCGGGTGCCGCAGGAAGAGGTAATCCAGACCCTCATGGCGGCCCGGGATGCGCTGGTGCTCCTGCCTACGGGGGGTGGAAAATCCCTGTGCTATCAGATTCCCGCCATCGCCATGGCAGGGACGGGCGTAGTCATTTCGCCACTGATCGCGCTCATGGAAGATCAAGTCACCGCCTTGCGTCAGGCGGGTGTCGCTGCTGCCGCCCTGAACTCCACTGCCAGCCCCGCAGAAACACGCGCCACCGAGGAAGCGTTGCTACGGGGCAGCCTCGATCTGCTCTACATCGCTCCGGAACGCTTGCTGCAGGAACGCACCCTCAACCTGCTGCAAAGGGCCACGGTCAACCTCTTCGCTATTGACGAAGCCCATTGCGTGTCCCAGTGGGGTCACGACTTTCGCCCGGAATACCTGCAGTTACGAGTGCTGCATGAGCGCTTCCCCCAGGTGCCGCGCATCGCCCTCACTGCCACCGCCGACTCAAAAACCCGCGCGGAAATCACCGAACGGCTGGCGCTACAAGAAGCGGCCGCCTTTATCGGCTCCTTTGACCGACCCAACATCCGTTACCATATCAACAGCGGTGGTCAGGGTGCGCGCAACGCCTTGTTGCGATTCATCCGCGACCGCCACACCGGAGATGCCGGCATCGTATATTGCCTGTCCCGCAAGCGCGTGGAGGAAGTTGCCGAGTGGCTGCAGGGCGAAGGGCTGGACGCCCTGCCCTATCATGCCGGTTTGGGGTTCGACGAGCGGCGTCGTAACCAGCAACGATTTCAACGGGATGAGGGTGTGATCGTTGTCGCCACCATCGCCTTCGGTATGGGCATTGACAAACCCAATGTCCGCTTTGTAGCGCACCTGAATCTGCCCAAGAGTGTCGAGGCCTACTATCAGGAAACCGGGCGTGCCGGGCGCGACGGTCTGCCTGCAGAAGCCTGGATGCATTACGGTCTTCAGGATGTCGTGCAGTTACGGCAGATGATCCAGCAATCCGAAGCCGACCTGCCGCGCAAACAGATGGAAGGACATAAGCTGGACGCTATGCTCGCGCTTTGCGAAACCACGGACTGCCGCCGTCAGACCCTGCTCGGCTACTTTGGCGAAAGCCTCTCCTCCCCCTGCGGCAATTGCGACAATTGCCTGCAGACGCCGGCCACCTGGGATGCCACGGTGGCCGCACAGAAAGCCCTGTCTGCCATTCATCGTACCGGTCAGCGCTTCGGGGTGCAGTATCTGGTAGACGTGTTGCTGGCTCGGGAAGATCCACGCATTCGGCAACAGGGCCATGATCGGCTCAGCGTATACGGTATTGGCAAAGAACTGTCCGCCAACGCGTGGCGCGCCCTGTTTCGCCACCTCTTGCTGCGCGGACTTGTGGAAGTGGATCACGACGGTCACGGCGGCATGCGCCTCAGCCCATCCAGTCGCCCGCTCCTGCGCGGCGAAGAAAAGCTGACCCTGCGCCAGCACGAAAGCTCGGTCCCGAAGCAACGCGAACAACGCCCGGAGATCGCACCCCGCGACACCGCGCTCTGGGAAGCCCTGCGCCAGCACCGCCGTGAACTGGCGCAAGCCCAGGGCGTGCCGCCCTACATCATTTTTCACGACGCCACCCTCATGGAAATGCTCCATCGACGCCCGCGTGACCTGGAAGCACTGGCGGCGCTCCCCGGCATCGGCGAGCGCAAACTGGCGGCTTACGGCACATCTTTTCTGAAGATACTGCATCGCGATCGACCTTCCTAAGTTCCTCGCGCAGATACGACGCGGAGATGACGGCTTGCCCTGCGCCGCCGCAGACTGCATCATGAGGGCATGACTCAGGATAGCCCCATGAACCCGCAAAGCTTCGCCGTCACCGTCGAAAGCACCCTCGATGACCTGCAGAACCGGATAGAGGCCGATGCTCCCGAAGTGGAGTGCGACCTCGTGGACAGCGTGCTCACCCTGCTCCTGCCCGACGACAGTCAGATCATCGTCAATCGTCAGGAAGCGGCGCAACAGATTTGGCTGGCGTGCAGCGATGGTCCGGCACGTTTTTCGTGGCAGGGCGGCGCGTGGCAGGATAGCCGGACGGGGGAATCCCTGAAACAGGCCGTCGGCCGCCTGCTGAGCCTGCGTCTCGGCCACCCCGTGTCACTGGGTTGAGCGAATGGCCTACTGGCTGATGAAGACCGAGCCCGATGCCTTTTCCCTGCAGGATTTGCAGCGACGCGGGCAGGAGCCCTGGGACGGCATCCGCAATTATCAGGCCCGAAATTTCCTGCGTAGCATGCAGATCGGCGACGAAGCCTTCATTTACCATTCACGTGTACCGGTCCCGGGTATCGTCGGCACTGCCGAAGTCGTCTGTACCGCTTATCCGGACCCTACCCAGTTTGACCCGCAGAGCAAATATTACGACCCGGCCTCCCATCCCGACCGGCCGCGCTGGGATCTGGTGGAAGTGGCCTATCGCCGAACCTTTGCCCACGGCATCGCGCTGGACTTTCTTCGCTCCGTCCCGGAGTTTTCAGACAGCCCACTGATTCGCAAAGGGAATCGCCTGTCGATCTTGCCCATTAGCAGCAGCCAGTGGCAGTATATCCTGCAATATGCAGGATAAAACGGTGCAGGGTGAAAAAGCCAACCTCGCGGACGGCGTTACCATCCCCTCCGATTTACCATGTCATTTGTCGTTTGGCGGCGTGAGCCGAACTTTCTCATCCCGGAGTCCAGCATGACCTATCAACAACTCATAGAATTCCTCGACCGCCATTTGGGATACCCCTTCCTGCCGGATATGGCGCCGGATGCGGCGCTGCGTGCCGCGCAACAGGGCGGGCTTGACGACGCGCTGACCACGGAGGTGCTGACCGCCCTCTATCAGGGCAACCAGTGCAAAAGGGTCGATGACCCCGTGGACCGCGCGCACAGCTTTGATGGACTTGCCCACCTGCGCCTGCGCAGCCAGGCCGATGACACGGATCCCGCCGTATTCCGCAAGGTTCTCAAACTTTCCCAGGAACTCGACAATGCGTTTGACCAGGAACTGATTCGCCAGCGTGACGCTGCGCTCAGCTAAAGCGATGCAACACCCCGGCAACAGCCGCAAAGAGCGCAATGGGCAGGAGCGTGGCGGCTAGGGGTGGTATCCCGCCGGAGACGCTGATATATCCCGACATCTCCGTGAGGAAATGAAATCCCAGTCCCAGCACCAGCCCCGCCATGACCCGCGCCGCCAGGCCTCCACCTCGGGGATTGCGCGTCACAAACGGTACCGCCAGCAAAATCATCACCAGACCCACCCACGGATAACTCACCCGACGCCAGAACGCCAGGGCAAAGCGGGTCATGTTCAACGCCCCGCTCTGCAACGCCTGGTAACTTTGCCACAGGGTGAGCAAGGTCATGGTGCGTGTCGGGTGTGCAAAACTGCTCAGGGTGGCCGGGTGCAGGGCTACCGGCCAGGGCGTCTCCGTAACGGCCGTCATCCGTATCTGGTCAGGCGTGATCCTGAACATCCGGACATCGTGGAGATACCAGTGCCCCCCTTGGAATACAGCTTCAGAGGCCGTCGTGATGGCATTGATGCCCACCATACCCTGGCGCACGTCGGCGATATGCAGGTTCTGCAGGATCTTCCCGCCATCGCCCACTGTGCCCACCTGGATTATCTGTGTTTCATAGCGCAGCCATAATCCCCGCGGTCCCATATTGTGGAAGCCCGCTCCCGGCTCACCGGCGTTGGCCCACATCGCCTCGGCGGCGGGCGCCGTCACTGGTATGACCCATTCTCCCAGGGCAAACATCAGGCCGGCACCCAACAGTCCGACCAGCAACAACGGCTGCTCCAGGCGCCAGACCGACCACCCCGACATGCGCAGAGCAATCACCTCGGAATGCCCGCTCAGGATACTCATCCAGACCAAGGCACCCAGCAGTAGCGCCAGCGGGATCACATCGTACGCCACGTCGGGCAACTGCAAAGCGGCATAGGACAGCAGACGGGTCATAGACCAGACGCCGTGCCCGGGCCCGGAGGATTTAGCGATGAGCTGGGCGATATAGACCAGCGTCAGCAGCATGGCCAGCACGAGGCTGCTATACAGCAGCATGCCGCGAAACAGCAATCGGTCGGCGCGTTTCATGACGCAGACCGCCCCGGCCAGGCGGGTAACATCGGCAGATCGCGGCTGCGCCGGAGAAAGGCATAGGCAGCAACCACCAGAATCAGCACGAGTACCCACAATAATCCGGGGAAAACTGGCATGCTACCATTCATCATATGCTCTTTGACGTAAACGACGATGTTATTGACGGCCAGCAGAAACAGTATACCCACCAGCATGCCCGCCGCCCGTCCGCTGCCGCGGGGCTCACTGTAAGCCAGGGGGATGGCCAGCAAAGCCAACAATGGCAACGCCAGCGGCCAGAGCAGGCGCCACTCCAGCTCGGAGACGGCAAAACGCATCCCGGTGCCGCGCAACTGCCGTACCAGCTGCGGCAAAGATGCGCTGCTCCAGTTGATGCCGCCGCGCTCGACGCCGCCGCTGTCCTGGTTGTCCAGCAATACCCGGTAGCGTGCGAAGGAAAGGACTTTGAACCCGTCTTTTCCCGGCTGCCCCAGGTAGCGTTGGCCATCCACCAGCACCAGGGTCAGGGCACCATCCTGAGCGGGCTTGACCTCGCCGTAAGCCGCTGTCGCCATATCCAGTTGCCCGCCCTGGGCAACAGACAAAAATATCTCCTGGAAGCGGTGGCTGTCTTTACCGACGGCCTGCCCCACGTAAATAACCCTGCCACCGGGTAAATTCGTGAAACTACCAGGCTGCAGCATGGCTTCTGCCGCAGCATTGGCGAGGCGTACCGATTCGGACTGCAACTCGCGCTGCGCGCCGGGCGCCCAGGAAAGGGACAAAATCAGTTCCAGACAAAAGACGCACGCCGCAACCACCGCGACGGGCGGCAGAAGTCCCATCAGCCCGGTGCCGGTACTTCGGATGGCCACCATCTCGTTGGAACGATAGAGGTTGCTGAACACCAGATAAACCGCGAAAAAAAAGGCCAGGGGCAATACCATGACCAGCAAGGTCGGCAGCGCCAGTCCCAGCAATCGCAGAATGATCGACAATGGCAACTGCCCGGAGGCGACCTGCCTCAGCAATTGGGTCAACTGACCGATAGACAGAATGGCGAGCACCACCAGGCTGGTCAGCAGAAAGGAGATCGTGAGATTGCGCACGACCTGCATACGAATGCGGGTCAAGCGGGCAACCCCTGGGGATTATACGCAAGACTTGATTCCCTGTGCCTCTGGGGCTTATGTTCTGTCTTTGACATCGTCTCGAATTCCTCACCCATAAGATTATCAGGAGAACCGCCGTGGAGATAGCCGTACAATGCCAGAACCCGACTACCGACAACAGTGACTGTGTGGTCGTCGGAGTTTATGAAGGCGGCATATTGAGCCCTGCCGCAACGCTGGTTGATCTGGCCAGCGGCGGCGCGCTCCGGACCCTCCTCGATACCGGAGACTTTAGCGGCGCCTGTGGTGACACGCAGTTGCTCTACCAGGTGCCCGGCGTGGCTGCGGCGCGAGTACTGGTTCTGGGCCTCGGCAGCCATGGCAAGGTCAAGGACAGTCAGTTCCGCAAAGCCGCGCTGGCTGCGGCCCGCGCTTTGCAGGGTGCCCATGTCGGGCGCGCCAGTCTGCACTTGCTCGACATCCCGGTAATACGTCGTTCCGCGCCGGCTTGCGCCAAAATACTGGTCCAGGCCGTGGCGGACGCGGAGTATCACTTCGATCGCCACAAGAAACCTGCTGACGCGCCACAACGACCCATATCCGAACTGCAGCTATCCATTCCTGAAAACGATACCGCAGCGCTCGCGGAGCTTCAGGGTGCCGTAGCAGAAGCTCATGTAACGGCCCGCGCCGTCGCCTGGACCCGGGATATGGCCAACGAACCCGGAAATATCTGTACTCCCACGTGGCTCGCTGAACAAGCGGAGGCCATGGCCGGGCGGCTGGGCATCAAAAGCACTATCCTCGGTCCGGACGCGATGGAAGCCTTGGGTATGCACCTACTCCTTGGCGTGGCCCACGGATCCCGGCAGCCGCCCCGCCTGATCATTCTCGAATACCGGGGCGGTGCCGAAAATCAGGCGCCTATCGTCCTGGTCGGCAAGGGTCTCACCTTTGATGCGGGCGGCATCTCTCTAAAACCCGCCGACAAGATGGATGAAATGAAGTATGACATGTGCGGCGGGGCATCGGCCCTGGCAGCGATTCAGGCAGCGGCAGAACTCCAACTTCCGCTGAACATCGTTACCGTGGTGCCCGCTTCGGAAAACCTGCCCGACGGGCAGGCCACCAAACCCGGCGACATCCACAGGAGCATGAACGGCATGAGCGTGGAGGTCGTGAATACCGATGCCGAGGGCCGGCTGATTCTTGCGGATGCGTTGACCTATGTGGAGCGTTTCGAACCCGACGTGGTGATCGACATGGCCACCCTTACCGGCGCCTGCATCATCGCCCTGGGGCACCAGACGGCGGCGGTAATGGGCAATCATGAAGGGCTCGTTCATGATCTCATCGCTGCGGGCAAGGAAAGTATGGACCGGGTTTGGGAGTTACCCCTCTTCGAGGAATATCAGGAGCAATTGAAGAGCCCGGTTGCGGATCTTTCCAACGTCGGTGGCCGGCCGGCGGGGACCATCACCGCCGCCTGCTTTCTCTCGCGCTTCACCGAAAACTATCACTGGGCCCATCTCGATATTGCGGGGGTGGCGTGGAAGAGCGGCGAACACAAAAATGCGACGGGCCGCCCGGTACCGTTGTTGGTGGAGTATCTGCTGCGGCGGGCTCGGCAGGTGGCCTGAGAGGACCGCCCTTGCCTGTCGCCTCGTTTTATACCCTGCCGCCGACACTGCTTACCGCGCACGAACAGCGGCGCGGCATGTGCCGGGTGATTGCCAAGGTGTGGCAGGTCATGGGAGAAGCAGATATCCTGTGTCCGGATACGGAGGCCGGGCAGGCCCTGGATGACCTGCTCTGGACCTTTCAGGCGGGAGCTTTCGTGCCCCATGTCCGGGGCGCAGGAGAACCGGTACGCATCCACGAGAACGGCGCATGGCCCTTGCAGGGCAAGGCGCTGGTGCTCTGCGGGCTGGACGAATTGCCGGCGCCCCTCCCCCCCTGCGAGCGGCTCATCGACTTCATTCCGGTCGCGGAGCAATTACGCGGCTTCGCCAGAGAACGATACAGACAATTAAAGAACGCAGGATTCACCATGCAGGTGCATCCCCTGGAAGCCTGATCGGAGACACGCCATGGCAAGCATGACCACACGTAAGGAACCTGTCCTCGAAGAGCAGATGGACGTCGATGACGACGCCCCGCTGTTGCTCACCAACCTTGTACGTCCGGGGTTGCCACCCCAGCTTTGGCGACATGCGGACGACGAAGCGCCGGAAGCCGTAAACCGTCCGCCGGCAGAGGCGGCGCCGGACCAACTCCCTCCGCATGGTTCCGGGCCGGTGGCGACGCCCGACAATCCCGCCGCCTTTTCCATGCGTTGGGAGGAGGCTGCGGCAGCGAGCAATGGCGCAGCAGCGACTGCCGGAGAATATGCACAGGCAGCGCCACACTGGCAGGATGACGCGGCTTCCCCGGAAACACTGCAGGAGACCACGACAACCGATGCCCCCGAAATTGTCGGGTCAACCGCCGCGATGCCTCCCATGACCCTCGATTTTCTCAAAGACTTCGAAGAGTTGCTTTTCCGGGAGATCGAACGACGGATCATCAACGAGATCGAAGAGCAGGTGACACAGCATCTGCAAACCGTCTGGAAGGAGCGGATCAGCCTGACGATCATGCGTACCCTGGCGCTGGAGGGCATCCAGTTGCGTGAAAGCCTGAGCGAAGATCTTCGCAAATCGCTTCCGGAAATACTGCAGCGCGTCCTGCACGAAGGCCTGGACCAGATCAACGCCTCGGAAATCGAGTAAGATACCCTCCCATGACTGACACTCTGAATCGCCCCTTCGCCCCCGCCGAAATCGAAACCCAATGCTACGCACGCTGGGAAACCCACGGCCTGTTCCAGCCGAAAGGCAGTGGCACCCCCTATTGCATCATGCTTCCGCCACCCAATGTCACTGGCACCCTGCATATGGGCCACGCCTTTCAGGATACCCTCATGGATATCCTCACCCGCGTCCACCGGATGCGCGGCGAGCGCACCCTCTGGCAGCCGGGCACCGACCATGCCGGTATCGCCACCCAGATGCTGGTGGAACGGCAACTGGTACAGGAAGGCGGCGATCGCCATCAGATGGGCCGCAGTGCCTTTCTGGAACGGGTCTGGCAGTGGCGCCGGGAATCCGGTGGCCATATCACCCGGCAGATGCGACGGCTGGGGGCATCCTGTGACTGGTCACGCGAGCGTTTTACGTTAGACAGCGGGCTCTCCCATGCGGTCACCGAAGTCTTCGTCCGCCTCCATGACGAAGGGCTGATCTACCGCGGCAAACGGCTGGTCAACTGGGACCCGGTCCTGCGTACCGCAGTCTCCGATCTGGAGGTCGTCAGCGAAGCGGAGCAAGGCTCGCTCTGGCATATCCGTTATCCCCTCAGTGATGGCACCGGCTCCCTCGTGGTCGCCACCACCCGTCCGGAAACCCTGCTGGGCGACGTGGCGGTGGCGGTTCACCCCGACGATCCGCGCTACGCCGCCCTCGTCGGCAAGACCCTGCGCCTGCCGGTCATGAACCGTGAGATTCCCATCATCGCAGACGATTATGTCGATCCGGAATTTGGCTCCGGCTGCGTCAAAATCACCCCGGCCCACGATTTCAACGACTATCAGGTGGGGCAACGGCACAGCCTGGCCCTGCTCAACGTCTTTACCCCTGACGCGCGCATCCGGGACAGTATCGAGGTCTTCGGCGACGGCGTCGTCGCCGGGGAGATTCCCGAGACCCTGCGCGGACTGGACCGTTATGCCGCCCGCCAGCAGATTCTCGCCCTGCTGGCGGCGGAGAACCTGCTGGAACGCACTGACGAACACCAACTCATGGTGCCCCGCGGCGACCGCTCCCATGCCGTCATCGAGCCCTATCTGACCGATCAATGGTATGTGCGGGTCGCCCCCCTGGCGGAGCCGGCCATCCGCGCGGTGGAAGAAGGCCGCATCCGCTTCGTGCCGGAAAACTGGAACAAAACCTACTTCGACTGGATGCAGCGCATCGAGGACTGGTGCATTTCCCGCCAGCTCTGGTGGGGGCACCAGATTCCTGCCTGGTACGGTCCCGACGGCAAAATCTTTGTCGCTCGTCGTGAAGAGGAAGCGCAGTCGGAGGCCGCCCGCCATTACGGCATGCCGGTGGTCCTGGAACGCGACCCGGACGTGCTCGACACCTGGTTCAGTTCGGCGCTGTGGCCCTTCACCACCCTGGGCTGGCCGGAAAAAACATCGGACCTTGCCCAGTTCTACCCCACCAGCGTGCTGGTCACCGGCTTCGACATCATTTTTTTCTGGGTGGCGCGAATGATCATGATGGGTCTGCGCTTCATGGACGAGGTGCCATTCCATGAAGTCTATGTCCACGGTCTGGTGCGCGATGCCGAGGGCCAGAAGATGAGCAAGTCCAAAGGCAATGTCCTCGACCCCATTGACCTCATCGACGGCATCTGTCTGGAAGACCTCGTCGCCAAGCGTACCCGAGGTCTCATGCAGCCGCAGATGGCGGCCAAAATCGAAAAGGCCACCCGTAAGGAGTTCGCCGACGGCATTCCCGCCTTCGGCACCGATGCCCTGCGCTTCACCTTCGCGGTACTGGCCACCCAGGGCCGGGACATCAAGTTTGACCTCAAGCGGGTGGAGGGGAATCGCAATTTCTGCAACAAGCTTTGGAACGCCTCGCGTTTTGCCCTGATGCAGACACGAAATCCGGCCGATCTGGACGGCGAGCGCGAGCTACTGGCGCCGGAACGCTGGATCATCGGTCGCCTGCAGCACTGCGAGGCGGACGTCAACAGCGCCATCGACCAGTATCGCTTTGCCGACGCCGCCCATGCGCTCTACCAGTTTTTCTGGAATGACTACTGCGACTGGTATATCGAACTGAGCAAACCGGTGCTGCGCGAGGGCAGCCCGTTTACCTCGGCACAGCAGTGCGGCACCCGCAATACCCTGCTGCGGGTGCTGGAGGCCGGACTGCGTCTGCTGCACCCGGTGATGCCCTTCCTCACCGAGGAACTCTGGCAGCGGGTCGCACCGATGATCGGCAAGGCGGGCGACAGCATTGCCCTTGCCCCCTACCCGGTGGCCGATCTCGCTCGTGTGGACGCCGATGCCGATGCCGATACGGAATGGCTGATTGCCGTCATCCGCGCCATCCGCTCGGTGCGCGGCGAGATGGATATCCCACCGGGGAAACCTCTGCCCCTGCTCCTGCAGGCCGGCGATACCCATGACCGGAAAAGGGTGGAACGCTATCAGTCCTGGCTCTTCGCCCTCGGCCGCCTCGCCAGTCTGGAATGGCTGGGCGCCGAAGAGGAAGCGCCGCCCGCCGCCTTGCAACTGGTCGGCGATCTGCGCGTCCTCGTCCCTCTCGCGGGGGTGATCAACGTGGCCGCCGAACAGACCCGCCTCGCCAAGGAACAGCAGCGACTGGAACAGGATCGCGCCAAAACCGTCGCCAAACTCGGCCAGGAGAGCTTTCGCAGCCGGGCGCCCGCAGAGGTGGTCGCCAAAGAAGAGGAACGTCTGCGGGAGGTGGATGCCGCATTACTGCAACTGGAGGAGCAGGCACGGCGGTTAGCCTCGTTGTGATCAACGCCCCCGGAAATCGGAGACACCCGGATGGCTAAACGCCAGATCTATCCCCTGGAACCCCTGTTCGGAAGAATGCTCTCACCTTTCGAACAGTTTCTGCGGCGGGCAACGGCGGGTGGTATCGTGCTCATCGCGGCGACCATCCTCACCCTGATTCTCAGCAACTCAACCTGGCACACGGCCTATCACGCGTTCTGGGAGCAGCATCTCAGCCTGCACTGGGGTAACTGGATATTCGATCAGAGCCTGCATCACTGGATTAACGACGGGCTGATGGCGGTATTCTTTTTTGTGGTCGGGCTGGAACTCAAGCGCGAATTTCTGGTGGGGGAACTGTCCTCCCTGCGCGATGCCGCCCTGCCGGTTATCGCCGCGCTTGGCGGCATGCTGGCTCCGGCGTTGATTTATCACCAATTTAACCCGACCGGCCCGGCGGCAGACGGTTGGGGAATCCCGATGGCGACGGATATTGCCTTCGCCATCGGGATTCTCGTCCTGCTCGCCTGGCGCATCCCTCGTAATCTGATCATTTTTCTGACTGCACTGGCCATCGCCGATGATCTGGGCGCAGTGCTGGTCATCGCGATTTTTTACACACCGGCGCTCCATATCAAAGCGCTGATGATCGCCCTGCTCTTGCTACTGGCCTTGCTTTTGTTCAACCGGAGCGGCGTTCGTCATACCCTGCCCTATCTGCTGGTCGGGCTACCCTTCTGGTATTTCGTGATACTCTCCGGAATCCATGCCACGGTGGCCGGGATTCTTCTGGCTTTTACCATCCCGGCGCGGGGCCGCATACTGCCGGGCGAACTGGCGGACAACCTCAGTGCCCACGGACAACACCTGCGCGATACCATAATCCACGGCAAACGTCTGGATCCTCTGGTCAACGAACAACTTGCCGGGATCATTCAGGACATCCGCAACATCAGCGTCGCCGCGCTGGCCCCCCAACAACGTCTGGAGCATGCCATTCAGCCCTGGGTGACTTTTGCGGTCCTTCCGGTTTTTGCGCTCGCCAACGCCGGCATCCATTTTGCGCACATCTCCGTGAACATGCTGTTCAGTAGCGTTACCATCGGTATTTGCCTGGGATTGGTATTGGGCAAATTCCTGGGCATCGGCCTCAGCAGTTGGTTGGCCGTGCGCCTCAAAATCGCGCGGCTGCCTGCCGGGGTACGATGGCCACACCTGCTGGGCGCTGCCTGGCTCGGCGGCATCGGTTTTACCATGTCTTTATTTATCGGCCAACTGGCCTTTGGCGATCCGCAGCTGCGAGAAGAAGCCAGGCTCGGTATCCTGCTCGCATCGCTGATAGCCGCAAGCATAGGTTTGCTCTGGCTATTTCAGGTAAGCCGCAAAAAAGGAGACCTACCCGCATGATCCCCGCTGACATATTACACACGGTACAAGAGGCTCTTGCCGAAGATATCGGCAGCGGTGACCTGACCGCAGCACTCATTCCGGCAGATCAGGAATTGCGCGCGCGCATCATCAGCCGGGAAGCCGGCATTCTTTGCGGACGCCCCTATGCGGATGCCACTTTCGCCGCGCTATCCCCCGCCCTTCAGATCCACTGGCAATTGGCCGAAGGCGCGTGGATGCTGCCCGATCAGGAAATCTGCAGCATCGCCGGTCCTGCCAGGGCTCTGCTCAGCGGCGAGCGCACCGCACTGAATTTCCTGCAGACGCTCTCCGGTACCGCCACCCAGGTCAGCGCTTTTGTCGACATGCTGCGCGGCCATAAAACCCGGCTGCTGGACACCCGTAAAACCATCCCCGGCCTGCGTCAGGCGCAAAAATATGCGGTGCGTATCGGCGGCGGACACAACCACCGGCTGGGCCTATACGATGGCATTCTCATCAAGGAAAATCACATCGCTGCCTGCGGCAGCGTCGCGGCGGCACTGCAGGCGGCCCGGCAACTGGCTCCGGCACTCACCCGCATCGAAATTGAAGTGGAAAATCTGAGCCAGTTGGAAGAAGCGCTGAGCGCGGGCGCCGACATGATCCTGCTCGACAACTTTACCCTGGAGGATTTGCGCCTTGCCGTGCAGCGAGTCGCAGGGCGTCTGCCCCTGGAGGCATCGGGGAATATGGACCTGCACAATATCACTGAAGCAGCGGCCACCGGCGTGGATTTCATTTCCGTGGGCAGCCTCACCCGCCATCTGCGCAGCCTGGATCTGTCGCTGCGTCATCGCTGAGCGTTCCGCCGCTCAGGAGGCACGTGCCGCCGCATCCAGACTGCGCAGGGTCTCATCCGCACCTGCCGCCGCCGTCAGGTCGGCGACATTATCCTTGGTGAAGAAGCCCTGAAAACCTCCGAAGCGCTGTACGTACTCCACGATCAGCGAGGAATGCTCCGAAGCGCTGGAGAAAATCTGCTTCAGCCCTTCCCTCTCCGAACCAGCAACCTCCAGCAGAAATTTCTGCCCGCAATTCTGCAGGACGTGCACCACATGGTCGATATTGGCCTGACCTCCGGTGTGTCCATCCCGCACCGCCACCGCCAGATGATGTAAACGCGGCCCGAAGTTGCGCACGAAGGCCTCGGTGGGGGACGGTCTGCCGATCAGGTGATTGCAAAAATACGGATGGTTGGCGGCGGTAAAAACCTTGGCCGGGCTCTGCAGTTCACTGGTAAAATGCATGCTCTTGGTCACATTCGTGGAAGAATTCTGATCGGGAATATCGTAGGAACCCCAATAGTAATAACTGGAGAGAGTCAGATACTCGAGAATAGCCGCCTCCCGATTCTGACTGTAGACCCTGGTCGCCAGGTGATCGATGGGCAGAAGGAGCTTGTCCAGACCGAGCCTCTCACGCAATTCCTTGGCCCGTTCAAAGGCGGCCTGCATGTCCTCCCGGATCGAGGATAGCCCCAGGGAATAGACCCGGATGTGGTCGTCCGGGCGCTCCCAGTAACCGACGACATTGTGGGTATAGGGAGACGGTTTGACGATGGCCATATTCCCCGGCAACTCCAGGTGGCGAACCTGCTCCTGATTGAAAAAACGGATTTCCCGGCCCTTCTGCACCTCCACCACCTCATGCAGGTTTTGAACCTGAAAGATCTCCCCCATATACCGGGAGTTCGGCCGCTGCGCCCCGATGGGATAGACCTCGTTGAGACTGCGAAAAATACCGTGCAGGTTGGGATCTTTCACCTCCCGCACCAGCACGTCGGGGGCACTCATGTCGATCCGCAGGATGTGCGTCGAGTGCTGCTCTGTTTCCAAGGTAACCAGGTAGTCATAAGGCGTCATCAGGCAGAGTTCGCCGACATAAGCCACGGAATGCCCGGGCTCCACCGTGATCATCAGACTGTCGATACGGCCGATATTTTCGCTCAGGCCCTGGCGGTCACGGTCTTCCAGCAACCGTCCCAGCCACTCCTCAAAAAAAGCGGAATTCTGCTTGTCGCCCTGCCGCTGAAAATCTGCCGATGCCTGCATATCCACTTCTCCATTCATGTCGTGTCGATCAGTGTAACCCCCCTGATCCAGGCAGCCAACGTACCCCCCTTCGCACTGCCCTTGCTTCATCGGCCGCGTCTTGCCGGAAAAGCACATGCACTTCTTGACAAGATACCGATTGGTCGGTATCCTTAATTTTATGATGACACAGCCCCTACGAAAAACCCGTAACCCGGAGCAGACCCGCAGCGATCTACTGGATGCCGCCTATATCGAGATTTTGGAATCCGGCTTTCAGGCGGCCAGTCTGGAACGCATTCTTGCCAATACCTCAGTAAGCAAAGGCGCGCTCTACCACCACTTTGGCACCAAGCGCGAACTGGGGCTGGCCGTAGTCGAAGAAGTGATTGCGCCGCAACTTGCGGTGCGGTGGTTCGCCCCTTTTGCCGAGCACAATGACCCTTTGGTCAGCCTCCATCGTATTCTCGAAGAAAAAATCAATACCGCCGACGAATCCGTCATCCGCTACGGCTGCCCCCTCAATAATCTCATCCAGGAAATGAGCCCCCTCGACGAGGCGTTCCGCTGCGGGTTACAGCAGATTCTCGATCGCTGGGTCTCGGTCATGGCCGACGCCCTGGCCGAGGGGCAGACCGCCGGCAAGGTGCGCACTGACGTCGAGGCGAAAGAGGTAGCACTCTTCATCGTTGCCGCCATCGAAGGCTGCGTCGGCCTGGGCAAAAATGCGCAGTCCGTCGAAGCCTATCGGCGTTGTTTGCGACAGTTGCAACTCTACGTCCAGTCACTGGCGGCCTGAAGGGTATCCCGCATCGTGCCGTGAACATCCGCTTCTCCATTTCCGGCGTGCCGCTTTTTTCTGCTTTCTGACCGCAGCAAGGAGATATCATGTCGCAAATCACATCTGAATGGGTTCAACTGGAAAACGGCCTACGCGCCTGGTATGCCCGCCCTGCCGACGTGGGTCCACACCCGGCCGTGCTGATCTTCATCGAGGCATTCGGAGTCAACGCACACTTTCAGGACGTGGCCCAACGTCTTGCCCGGGCGGGTTATTGCGCCATAGTGCCCGACCTGTATCACGGCAAGACCTATGAATATTCCGATTTCAACAGTGCCATCGCCCACCTCAAAACTCTGAACGACGCAGTCGTCATGCAGGAAGCGCACATGGCCATCCAGGCACTGCAGCAACGCGCTGAGGTGCGTAAGGACGCCATCGGCACGCTGGGGTTCTGTATGGGTGGACGCTACGCCTTCATGGCCAACGCCATCCATGCAGAACATCTCCGCGCCGCAGTCGCCTTCTACGGCGGCGGTATTGCTCCCGATCAGGATTCCGTCGGACGTAAATCGGTGCTGCACCTGGCGGATCAGATGGGGGCGCCGCTGCTGCTGCTCTATGGCGCCGAGGACCAATCCATCACCCCCGGAGAACATGGCCGCATCGCCACTGCGCTCAGCGCCGCCGGCAAGCGCTATACCCTGACCGTGTTTCCAGGCGCGCCACACGGTTTTTTTGCGGATCCTCGGGACAGCTTCCGTCCCGATGCCGCGCAGGAAGGCTGGCGCCTGACCCTTGACCACTTCACCCGTTATCTCGGAGCATCCGCATGACGCACAAGCTGTTTTCCTCCTGGACGTTGCGCAGCGTCACCCTGCGCAACCGCATCTGCGTGGCGCCCATGTGCCAGTACTCCACGCCCGATGGCGTCGCCGGGGACTGGCATATGGTGCATCTCGGCAGCCGTGCCGTAGGTGGCGCCGGGCTGGTCATGGTTGAAGCGGCCGCCATCAGCCCGGAAGGCCGCATTTCCCCCCGCGACCTCGGTATCTGGACGGATACGCAGGCGCAGGCACTGGCCCCTATCGTGGCGTTCATGAAGGCGCAGGGGGCGGTCACCGCCATTCAGATCGCCCATGCGGGACGCAAGGCGTCCACCCGGCCGCCCTTTCTCGGTGGCGACCCCATTGCGACCGACGCAGAGGACGGCTGGGAGCCTCTGGGACCCAGTGCCCTGCCCTTCCACCACAGCCATACCGTGCCCCACGCCATGGACGCCCAAAACCTGGAGAAGGTACGTAGGGACTTTGTGGCCGCGGCCAGGCGCGCACTGGCCGCAGGATTCGAGGTTCTGGAACTGCACATGGCCCACGGCTATCTGCTGCACAGCTTTCTGTCCCCCATCAGCAACCAGCGGACCGACGAATACGGCGGCAGCCTGGAAAACCGCATGCGCCTGCCACTGGAAATCACCGCTGCCGTGCGCGCGGTGTGGCCCGAAGATCTGCCCCTCTGGGTGAGGATTTCCGCCACGGACTGGGTGCGCGGCGGCTGGGACCTGGAGCAGTCCGTCGTCCTCTCCAAGGCGCTGAAGGACCGTAGCGTGGACGTTATCGATTGCAGCAGCGGCGGCATGACGCCGGATGCCGTCATCCCCGCCGGCCCCGGCTTCCAGACGCCTTTCGCCAGCGCCATCCGCCAGGAGGTCGGCATACCCACCGTCGCTGTCGGCCTCATCACCGAGGCAATGCAGGCAGAACACATCCTCGTCACCGAGCAGGCCGACGCCGTGGCCCTGGCCCGGGAACTGCTGCGCAATCCCTACTGGCCCCTGCACGCAGCCCGAGAGCTCGGCGTCGAACTCGCCTGGCCCGTACAGTACGATCGCGCCAAAGCTCGTCCATAATCCCCCTGCCATTCGGGGACTGCCATCGGGGTGGCGGTAATGAGGGGATGTCAAACGGGGTTCGGGACGGATTCCACCAGCAGCTTCTGCAACTGCGCGAGTGTCGCCCTGCGCAGGGGTCGACCGTCCACGGGGGATGCGGGACTGCGCCGGTCCTCGTCCAGATCAAAGAGGACCAGACGCAGATCAGCCCCGGCAAAATTCAGTTTCAGGCAAGGATAATCCCGGGCCGGGGCATCCCCATAATGAAGCCGCTGCCAGACCTCTTCATAAGCCACCTTCTGATCCATCAGAAAAAAAATCACGCTCTCCGGCGTGTCCACAAAAAGATGGAGGGTGACGGGCACGTGACGCGTCGCCGTCCCGGTCAGAACCGGCCCGGTCAGACGCGGCCGAAACTCCGCCAGCCACTGCATGGCCTGCGCAGCCTGCTCGCGGAGCAGGCGCAACTCCGCCTCATGCGCCTGACCATGGAAAAGCTGCAGACGTGACTGAAGCTCTTCCTCGATCTCCGCATTACTTGGCCAGTCCTGTTGAGCATCGCCACCAGCGCCCAGGCGGCGCGCCGCCTTTTCCTTGGCCACCCGGAAGTCCACCACCCCTTCGTCAGCCATGATCCGCGCCGATTCCACCACTAGCAGGCGCCGCAAACGGGATTGTTGCTGTGACTTAACCATTTCCGCACCCCGCTCATTGTCTACAAACGACATTCCGCATAAGATAGCGCGAATGCGAGAGTGGCGGAATTGGTAGACGCACTGGATTTAGGTTCCAGCGGTTACGGCCGTGCGAGTTCGAGTCTCGCCTTTCGCACCAACTTCTCAAAATAGCCGTTGCGCCGTAAGGTTGTCGCGTGCTGCAAGTTGGGTACAAATGGGGGCATAAATGAATATGCAACAATCCATTATGTCAGGATATCAAAAGTTTTTTACCAGAAGCGGCCGGGCACCGCGCTCAGAATACTGGTATTTCCTTTTATTCTATCTATTGTTGAATATTGCCGTACAACTACTGGGTATCTATCTCCGGACCCACGATCATTCCGGCACCACTTCCATTCTCCTTTCGATTGTCGCGATGGGGTTCTGGCTGGCAGCCCTGGCCACTGCCGTACCAATGCTGATGGTCACGGTCCGTCGTGTTCACGATATTGGACGGACGGGTTGGTGGGTAGGCGTCTCCTTTATCAACGGGCTCCTGCTCGACGGAGCGTTTGGATATGTGATCTTCAGAACCACTATCATGCACAATACCCAAAATCTGCAGGCTGGTCTGCCCAGTGGCGGTATGGCAATCGTCTTGGGCATATTGGGCTTGATCGGCATCGCGTTGGGCCTTACGATCTTCATCTTCACCCTCCTGCCGGGAAGCCCAGGAGAGAACCGTTATGGCCCGAATCCTCTGGACTCCCACGCCACGCCTGTTTCCGGGCGCGAGTTCGATAGATCCTGATCGAGGCACCTGTAATTCATGAGGATTTAACATTGACCACCTTCAGACCAATTGCATTTGTCATGGCGTCAACCAATCATGGAACCATGATAGTCAACAGAAATGACTACAGAATCGTTCCCGGCGGGGAATTTGGCGTTGGCCATCAAATACTCACGTCGTCATCTTTCGACCAGCCCGAAGTGGATCTCGTCCTGCAGTTGTTATCCGCCAGAAGAACCCACCATGGCGATGGCGTCTTTGCCATCGATTGCGGCGCCAATATAGGCGTCCACACCATAGAGTGGGCAAAGCTCATGTATGGCTGGGGATCGGTGGTCGCCTTTGAAGCGCAGGAAAGAATTTTTTATGCGCTGGCGGGGAACATCGCCATCAACAACTGCTTCAACGCCAGAGCCGAATGGGCTGCCGTCGGCGCCGGCAACGGATTCATCGGGGTTCCGTCACCGGACTACAACCTGCCGTCGAGCTACGGCAGCCTGGAGTTGAAAAAATCGGCGAGCAACGAGTTCATCGGCCAGGAAATAGACTATTCAGAGGAAAAAACCATCCGGACGCGGATGGTTGCCATTGATCAGGCGATAAGTGGACGGGTTGATTTTATCAAAATAGACGTCGAGGGAATGGAAATCGATGTGCTCCATGGCGCAAGGGAAACGATCATACGCAATAAGCCAGGCATGCTCATTGAAAAAATAAAATCAGAGGAAAACGAACTGATCGGATTCGTTACCGGGCTAGGCTATAAAACATTCCAATTTGGGATCAATATAATCGCCGTACACGAATCGGATCCGGTGATCTCCATCATAAATACCACGGTGTAGATTCACGCCATGGAGCGGAGCACGACGTGTGCGGCGGCCGGGCAGAGCATCCTTACCGACGGCGCGAAGCGGATTGTCCTGGCAGATCGCCTGCGACCGAACACAATGCCTGAAAAATGAAACGGTCATTCACCTCGGATTCCGGCCGGATCGTGTCCTATGAAGACATCGGTGACCCGAACGGAAAGTTGCCGGTATTGTTCCTTCACGGTACGCCCGGCTCCCGCCTGCAACTGGAGTTACTGCCTGCAGCCCTGCGTAGCGGTCTGCGCTGGATCGCCTTCGACCGGGCGGGTTATGGAGCATCGGACCGGCAGCCGGGACTGACCATGACCGAAGTGGCGGCGACGGGCGAAGTTCTGGCCAACCATCTGGGGCTGGACGCCTTTCACGTGCTGGGTTTCTCGGGCGGTGGTCCCTACGCGCTGGCCTGCGCCCGCGCCATGCCGGGGCGGGTGCGCACCGTGCATCTGGCGAGCAGCTCGGGACCGGCGGAGCTTCCCGAGGTACGATCCGCCTTCGGTCTTCAGGACCACACCATCTTTATCCTGGTGCGCCATGCACCGTGGCTTTTCAGGGCGCTGTTGCGCCTCAGAATGGCGGGCGTGCAGCGGAGGCCGGAGCGCTTCGTGGCGCAGTTCGCGGCAAAGATGACTACCCGGGACCATGCCCTGCTGGCGGCGCCCGACGTTCTGGCGAAGCTTTGCGACGATTTGCGGGAGGCTTTGCGGCAAGGGACTGCGGGGTTGGCTGACGATTTCGCGGTGCTCAACCGCCCCTGGCCCTTCCGCCTGGAGGATATCCGGGTGCCGGTGCATGTCTGGCAGGGTACACAGGATCATGTGAACAATCTGCAGGTCGGTCTGGCGATGGCCGCACATTTGCCAAGTGCGCAGATCCATCTCCTGGAGTCAGGCTCGCATACGCTGTTGCTGACCCATGCCGCGGAGATCCGTGCGGCGTTGGACCAGGATGAGGCCCTGGCTGCTCAGGAACCCGCTAAATGATACCGGGAACAAGGCAGTACGTGCAGTTGCGGTATTCCTGATAAGCGATCCCGAAGGCGTCCACGAGTATGCGTTCCTCTTTGACGATTCTCCAGAGGTAGGCCAAAATAACAGGAACGACGATCAGGATGGCGGTGGCCCAGTAGCCAAACGACAGCGCCAACCCCAAAAAACAGAGTAGCGCTCCCGTATAGGATGGATGGCGCACCATGCGATAGGGTCCATGTCGGATCAGCCGGTGCCCAGGCTGAATGGCCAGATCCACGGTGAAATATCTCCTCAACGTCATGATCGCGTATGTTCGCAACAGGAGTCCCGCCATGAGTAACGAAACCCCCACCCGCGGTAGATAGAGCGCGATATGTGGCTCCTGACGGATTTCCAGAGCCAACACGCAAGCCCAACTTCCTACGCTGGACAAGATCACGACGTTGAATATTTTTGAAGACCCGCCATCCTGCCTGTTCGCATTCATGGGGGAACGGAAAAAGTATTCCAGGTACAGCTCCAGCAATATCCACGCTGACAACAGCGCTAACAGCAGAACAGCAGATACCATCATTCCTCACCGCCCTTGAGCCCCTTGCCCCGATCACCAGCGATGAAACAGTGTACCACCATATCTCCACATCCTGAATCCTTGAGATTATCCCGAATGTTACGACAGCTATTCAACGCCGGTGCGTTAGCGGATGAGCCACCCAGGCAAGGCGGTGGGGTCGGCAAAACACATCGCGGCACCGCTGGCATCCAGGCGTTCCGCGCCGTGTACGCCGCACAGCACCCCCACCGGCAGGACCCCGGCGGCCACGGCCATTTCCATGTCATGCACAGTGTCGCCCACCATGATGGCCGCTGCTGGGGGCAGGTCATAGTGCCGTAGCAGTTCGCGGAGCATCAGGGGGTCGGGTTTGGAGCGGCTTTCATCGGCACAGCGGCTGGCGCTGATGCAGGCGGCAAGGAGGGGATGTTCGCCCAGCACCCGATCCAGCCCGCGACGGGTTTTACCGGTAGCCACCGCAATCTCGTAACCAGCGCCAGCGAGTTGCACCAGCGCGTCTTCCACCCCGGGAAAGAGGGGCATTTGGCCGACCGGGGTGCCGAAAAAGCACTCCCGGTAACCCGCCAGAATCCGTTCCCGGGTAGGCTGATCCGCATCGGGGGCGAGGGCCGCCAGGGCGTCTTCCAGTCCCAATCCGATAATTTCCCGGTACTGCTGTACGCCGCGATCCGCCAGCCCTGCATAGGCAAACGCATGGGACAGGCAGCCGCAGATGGTAGAGATGCTATCCATGAGGGTACCGTCCCAATCGAAAACGATCAGCCGGCAATCACTGGGGGGCGGGATCATCCGGCGGATTCCTTGCGCAGTTGGGTCAGGACGGCCTGCAGATCAGCCGGCAGCGGGGCCTCGATGCGCATGGGTCGGCCGTCCTGCGGGTGGCGGAAGGCCACCAGGGCCGCATGCAAAAAAAGTCGCTGCAGGCCCAGGATACGCAGGCGCTGGTTGAAGATCGCATCGCCATATTTCTCATCACCCGCCACCGAATGCCCTATCGCTTGCAGGTGAACCCGAATCTGGTGCGTACGCCCGGTATCGAGGTCCGCCTGCAACAGCACCGCACCGCGGAAACGTTCCAGTGGTAGAAAACGCGTATGTGCAGCCTTACCCTCCACCGGGTCCACCCGCACCATGCGCTCGCCGGACTGCAGGGTGTTCTTGCGCAGGGCCAGACGCACGGAGCGCACCTTGCCCTGCCAGTCACCGGCCGCCAGCGCCAGATAACGTTTCTCCATGAGGCCTTCCCGCAGGGCTTCATGGAGCGCACGCAGCGCCGAGCGCTTCTTGCTGAATATCAGACAGCCGGAGGTGTCGCGGTCCAGGCGATGTACCAGTTCCAGTTCACGGGCATCAGGCCGCAACTGGCGCAATGCCTCGATGACGCCCCAGCTCAAGCCCGACCCCCCATGCACGGCCAGCCCGCTGGGCTTGTCCAGCACCAGCAGATAAGTGTCTTCGTAAAGGACAGCGGCTTCCAACTGGCTCTGCAGGTAGGTGGGCAGCACGGCGGGATCGCTGGGCGCCGCCACCCGCACCGGCGGCAGGCGCAGCACATCGCCCTCAGCCAGGTGGTAGTGCGGCCGCGCCCGCCCTTTGTTCACCCGAACTTCGCCACTGCGCAGGATTTTGTAGATATGGGAGCGCGGCACACCTTTCATCACCCGCAAGAGGAAGTTGTCCAGCCTCTGCCCGGCTTCCGCGTCGGTTACCTGCCATTGCCGCACCCCGTTTCCCGTCATTTTCCCTGCCTCTGTGCTTTTTTCATTTGCGATTCTATTCTTTTATGGCATATATTTCGACCTGGGCCGCTGCGCTTCTCGGAGCGCGGCCCCAATTTCAGCATCGACGGGTAACCCCGTCGGTCCCAATTACAAACGCTGCGCTCCCTGGTGGGCCCTTTGGGCTTGCGGGTTGAGCGCCGGAGAACGAAGAACTTATGAAACGGATGTTGATTAATGCCACCCACGCGGAGGAGTTGCGGGTGGCTTTGGTAGATGGTCAAAAACTCCTCGATCTGGATATCGAACGTGCGTACCGGGAACAGAAAAAAAGCAATATTTACAAGGGTCGAATCACCCGTGTGGAACCGAGCCTAGAAGCCGCCTTCGTCGACTACGGCGCCGAACGGCACGGTTTTCTGCCCCTCAAGGAGATCGCCCGGGAATACTTCCAGCAGCAGGAGCAGGGCCGCAAGCGCATTCAGGATCTGGTGCGGGAAGGTCAGGAAATCATCGTTCAGGTAGACAAGGAAGAACGCTCCAGCAAAGGCGCGGCGCTCACCACCTTCGTCAGTCTGGCGGGACGCTATCTGGTACTGATGCCGAACAATCCGCGTGCCGGTGGCGTCTCCCGGCGCATCGAAGGCGAGGACCGCACCCAGATTCGCCAGCACCTGCAACTCCTGGACATCCCCGAAAACATGGGCGTCATCGCCCGTACCGCGGGGATCGGTCAGGAGCTGGAGGCTCTGCAGCGCGACCTGGAATACCTCAAACAGATCTGGCAGGCCATCGTCGATACCGCGGCGCCGCGTGCCGCGCCTTTCCTGATTTATCAGGAGGGCAACGTCGTGGTCCGCGCCTTGCGCGATCACTTTTCCGAAGATATCGGCGAGGTGCTGATCGACGAGGAAGGGGCCTACCATGCCGCGGTGCAGTTCATGGGCTCCATGATGCCGAAAATGGTGCATCGCCTGAAATACTACGACAACGACGTACCTCTTTTCTCCCGCTATCAGATCGAGCAGCAGATCGAGTCCGCATTCAGCCGCGAAGTGCGCCTGGAGTCGGGGGGAGCCATCGTCATCGACCACACCGAAGCGCTGGTGGCCATCGACGTAAATTCGGGGCGCGCCACCAAGGGACAGGACATCGCGGAGACCGCATTTCAGACCAACCTGGAAGCCGCTGAGGAGATCGCCCGGCAGATTCGTCTGCGTGATCTGGGCGGGCTCATCGTGGTCGATTTCATCGACATGGAAATCCCCAAACACCAGCGCGAAGTGGAGAACAAACTCAAGGAGGCACTCAAGCTGGATCGGGCCCGGGTACAGTTGGGGCGTATCTCCCGCTTTGGCCTCATGGAAATGTCCCGGCAACGTCTGGGTGCGAGTCTGGAGGAAGCCTCTTCCGAACCCTGCCCGCGCTGCAACGGTACCGGTCAGATACGGGGCTGCGAAGCCACCAGCATGCACGTCCTGCGCCTGCTGTATGAGGAGTGCATGAAAACTGGTGCCGCCGAAGTGGAGTGTCAGGTCCCGGTGGATGTAGCCGTCTATCTGCTCAACGAAAAACGCCGCCAGATTCTGGAACTCGAGGCCAAAACCGACACCCGTATTCTGATCCGTCCCACGCCAGAGATGGTTACGCCCCATTATCAGATTCAGCGGACGCGCGTGGAGGGGGGCAGCAGCCGGACGGCTCCGGCGCCTGGCGGTGAAGGCAACACGCTGCCCACCCGCCCCAACCGCCCGACGAACGAATCCGCGGCGCTGAGTCCGTTGACCGCGCCGCCACCGCCCGAGGTGTTGCCACCACTACGCACACCACCGGCACCCAGCAGCCCGAAAACGAAAGCACCCGCCAAGGTCGTTCCGCCGGAAGAGGGCATTCTGGCCCGGCTGGTGCGGGCGCTGGTATCCCGTTATGTGCCCGTTGATGCCGCGACTTTCCTGGCGGAAACCAGTGGTGCCGAGATGTCGGCAAGCACGGAGCAGGCCAACGAGACCAACAGCGATGAGCAGGAAAACGGCAGCGAAGGGCGCAGCAGTGGCCGGCGCCGCCGCCGCGGTGGACGTCGGGCGCGCGCCCGGCGTTCCACCCAGGGTGGAGAGAATGGTACGGAATCCTTTTCGGCAGATGAGGAAGTCCCTGAGGAGAGCTATACGACAGAGGGATTTCAGGATAATGATCTGCTGGCAGGCCCCGAGGATGACAGCCATGTCCTGGAGGAACTCGTCTATCCCGGCTCGGTACCCGCCGCTGCCGACTGGCACCAGATGCTGGTCCCCGTCACGACGCGGACTCCGGTTGCCAATCTGACCGTTCAAAGTGATCCGGCACGGGAAGTAGAAAGCCTGCCCGCAGAGGAGCCCACGTCCTTGGCCGTTCAAGAACCGGCCAAAGACACCACTCGGGAATCCTTGCCGGTGGCCGTGCGACAGGAGCCCACTCCGGAACCCGTGCAGGGTGACCTACTGGCCGTGGAGGCCATAGAACAGGGGGGAGCAGAATCTGTTGACGTCCCCGGTGACGCCGAGCAACGGTCTTTCCCGCTGGGCGACGGTTGAGCAGCGGCTACGTCGCGCTACCAACCGGGGCGTAGTGGTGCCTTATCCCCGCCGCCATGTGGTGCCGCCGGGGCCATCTTCGAGGATGACTCCAGCGCCTGCCAATTCCTGCCGGATGGCGTCGGCTCCGGCAAAATCACGGGCCTGCCGCGCCGCAGCGCGCGCGGCAATACGCCCATCGATCCAAGGCACGTCCGCGTCGTCGCCGCGAAGAAAACCCTCGGCATCCTGTTGCAGCAAACCCAGCACACCCGCCAGTTCCCGTAACAGGGTGGCGAGCGGCGCTGCCACCTCACTGCCTTCGTCCCGCAGGCGATTCAGTTCGCGGGCCAGATCAAAAAGCACGGCAAGGGCTGCCGGTGTATGAAAATCATCACTCATGGCGGCATGGAAACGCTCCCGCCACTCGCTACCCATCTCCGCCACGATTTCAGGCCTGGGCATTCCACGCAGGGCAGTATAGAGCCGCGTGAGACCCGCCCTCGCCTGCTCCAGCGCCTCTTCCGCATAGTTCAATGGGCTACGGTAATGGCTGGAGAGAATGAAAAAACGCAACACTTCGCCGGAATAGCGGGGCAGAAGCTCCCGCACCGTGAAGAAATTATTCAGGGATTTTGACATTTTCTCGTCGTTGATGCGGACAAAGCCGTTGTGCATCCAGTAATGGGCAAAAGCACAGCCCGCGCCCTGGGACTGGGCGATTTCATTCTCATGATGCGGGAACTGCAGATCGGCACCGCCGCCATGTATATCAAAGGCACAGCCCAGGGCATCGGCGGACATGGCGGAGCACTCGATATGCCAGCCCGGCCGCCCCTCTCCCCACGCTGAAGGCCAGGACGGCTCGCCGGGCTTGGCCGCTTTCCACAGGGCAAAATCCAGAGGATCGCGTTTTTCTTCGCCGACTTCGACCCGCGCACCCGCCGTCAACTCGTCAATGGACTTGCCGGATAGGCGGCCATACTCCGGAAAGCTGCGCACTGCGTAGTATACATCGCCATTGGCCGCCACATAGGCATGCCCTCTGTGGATGAGTTCGCCGATCAGGGTTTGCATGGCGCCCACATGCTCCGTCGCCCGCGGTTCCAGATCAGGTCTCCGGCAGAGCAACGCCGCCTCATCTTCATGCATGGCGTCGATGAAACGTGCTGTGAGGGACTGAATCGACTCGCCACACTCCAACGCCCGACGAATGATCTTGTCGTCGACATCAGTGATATTGCGAACGTAGGTCACCTCATATCCGCGCTCACGCAGATAGCGCACCACCGTATCAAAGGTGACCATGACCCGGGCATGGCCGAGATGACAGAAGTCGTATACGGTCATCCCGCAGACATAGAGTCCCACATGATTGGGACGCAACACCTCTAGCGGCGTTTTACTGCGGCGCAGGGTGTCAAAGAGGGTCACTACGGGCAGATTGATCATGGGGTGGTCTCGATGGGCGTTGAGGGGCGTTGGGCCGCGGCATGGAGACGCGCCAGAGCGCGCTCTTCACCGATAAGGGGAAGGAGCGCCGCCAGTTCCGGGCCGTGAGTGAGCCCGGTGAGCGCGGCGCGCAGGGGCATGAACAACGCCTTGCCGCGATGCCCGCTAGCCTGCTGCAAGGCTTTTGTCCAGCTCCGGTACTCTCCACCGGACGCCTGCAGCGTCGCCTGAGCGACGGACCAGAACTCCGGACTAACGCCGATGATGGCCTCGACCGCGTCGTCAGCCAACGCGGGAACGCCAAAACAGCGCTCGGCCCAATCCAGGGCATCGCCGGGCAGCAGGATATTGGCACGCACCGCCGCCACGAAAGGCATTTCCAGCCCCATCGGCACCTTACCCCGCAGCAGTGGCGCCAGCCAGTTCCAGACGGCGGCCTCGTCCAGCGACTGCACCGCCTCGTGCTGCCAGTGCTGCAACTGCGCCATATCAAAATGGCTGGGCGCCCGGCTGATCTGGTTCAGCGCAAAGCCCTGCGCCAATGCCCTGCTATCCAGAAAGCCAGTCGCACTGTAATGATGACCCAGACGGGCGAGGTAGTTGCGCAGCGCCGCGGCCAGATAACCGTCCTTGCGCAAATCACGCAGGCTGGCAGCTCCGTATCGTTTGGACAGGGGCTGACCGTCGGCCCCAAGCAACAAAGGCAGGTGCCCATAAGCGGGAACCGGTAACCCCAGCGCCTGCAATATCAAAACTTGCCGGGGCGTATTGGTCAGATGATCCTCGCCGCGCAAAACCAGATTCACCTCCATCAGCGCGTCGTCGACCGCATTGGCGAAAAAAAAGGCGGGGCTGCCGTCGCTGCGACGGATGACAAAATCCCCCAGATCGGCCAGCGCATAGTGTCGCTCACCCCAAACCAGATCCGGCACCGTGAGGGTGCCCTGATCTGGCACCCGGAACCGCAGGGTAGGCAATAACCCGGCAGCCTCGCGCTCGGCCCGCGCCGCGGCGTCGAGGTGCCGGCACCGCCCCCCATAGCGCGGCGCCTTTCCGGCGGAGCGCAGCACGGCGCGCTCGGCGGCCAGATCATCGGCACTGCAATAGCAGGGGTAAGCCTGCCCGGCCGCCTGCAACTGGGCATAATACGCATCATAGAGGCGCAGACGTTCCATCTGCCGGTAGGGGCCGTGGTCGCCACCACGGTCCGGGCCTTCGTCCCAGTCGATGCCGAACCACCGCAGATCTTCCAGCAGGGCTCTCTCATAGATCTCTGGAGAGCGCTGCTGATCCGTATCTTCCAGACGCAAAGTGAATGTTCCACCCGCGCCACGCGCCGCCAGCCAAGCGAAAAGGGCTGTGCGGGCATTGCCAAGGTGCAGGTAACCGGTGGGGCTGGGCGCAAAGCGACTCTTCAGATTCATGGTGGTATAGTATTGCGCCATCGGCCGCATCGCAATGCAAAAGCCGGGATAGGATACTTCGCAAAGTGCAGGCCAGCATGCGCTTTGCGAAGTACTCATACACACGGAAAGAAACGGAATGGCTCAAGCGAATACCCCGCGCGCGCGCGCCAGGCAACCGAAGCGCCACCATTATGGACGCTGGATTTTACTGATCATCCTGCTGATTCTGATCAATATCGGGATCGGCGTCGGCATTTATGTCTACCGCATCTGGCAAACTCTACCGCCTGTCCACGAACTCAAGGAATGGCATCCGGATGAACCCTTGCGGATATACGCCGCGAACGGCGCGCTGCTGCAGGAGGTCGGTCCTCAGATGCGCTATGCGCTGCCCCTCGACCAGATTCCGGCCCGGTTGCAGGAAGCCTTCATATCCGCCGAAAACGCCCGTTTTTACAGTAACAACCCGCTGTATTACCCGGTCAGCTATCCCGGGATTCTGCGGGCGGCGGTGGTGGACGTCATTCATATGGCGCCGATGCAGGGTGCCAGCACCATCCCGGAGCAGGTGGCCCGGAACTTTTACCTGACTCCGCAAAAAACCATTTCCCGGAAGATCGCGGAAATTCTCCTGGCATACAAACTCGCCGCTCATTTCACCCATAAGCAGATTCTTGAACTTTATCTGAACAAGATTTATCTCGGGCAAGGGGCCTACGGCGTGCAGGCAGCGGCCCGGACCTATTTCGGAAAAGGCGTCAGTGAACTGACACTGGGGGAGATGGCAACTATTGCCGGGCTACCGCCGGCGCCTTCGGTCCTAAACCCCGTAGTGAATCCCGATCTCGCCAGGAGGCGCCGCGGCTATGTGCTCAAACGCATGGAAAAGCTCGGCTATATTTCTGCGGATGAGGAGGCGAAGGCCAATGCGGAGCCCATTCTCTCGCGCTATCATGCCGCCGCCAGCAATGGCGCGCCCTACGTCACCGACTGGATCGCCAGTTGGCTTACCCAGCAATTTGGCAGCGATTTCACCTACCGTTCCGGCCTCAAGGTGTATACCACCATCGTGCCGCAAGATCAGGAAGCGGCGAATGAGGCGATTGCCGTGGGCCTGGAAAACTACGATATGGGGCTCTCCAGCATGGATCCCAAAAGCTACCGTGGCCCCATCGCACGTCTCAGCGGGGCTGCGCTGCAGGCGGCTCTCGCCGGCAAGCGGCCGGACATGTTGCCACCACATGATCCGGCCAACCTCAAATGGGGCGTAGTGGTCAGCGCCGACCCCAAAAGCGCCACGGTCTCTCTGGAAGGCGTAAAAAATGTCACGCTGACCCTGCGCGACGTCAACTGGGCACGCCCCCGTGTGGGCGCACCCATGCCGCGTACGGTAAACGCGGTCCTGCACAGCGGCGACCTGATCTGGCTGCGCCCTTATGTCCACGCTGTCACGGCGGGGGCTGGCCAGGAATGGGGAGCCAATGTCTGGTCCTCGGCCGGGAAGAACGCGGGCTGGCAGCTTTCACAAGTTCCCCAGGTACAGGGCGCCCTGGTCAGTCTGGACAGTCGCACCGGGGCCATCCACGCCTTGGTGGGCGGCTTCAGCTATGAACTCAGCCATTTCGATCGCGCCGTGTTTGCCTACCGGCAACCCGGATCGGGCTTCAAGCCGTTCGTCTACGCCGCGGCCATGGATGCGCCGGCACTGCTGGCTTCGGGCAAGAACACCTACATGACGCCCCAGACCCCGATTCCGGACACCCCCCTGTCCATCACCCTGCCTACCGGCCAGGTCTATGTACCGACCAACTACAGTAACCAGTTCTCCAATACGCCGATCCCGGTATGGTCGAATCTGGCGTACTCCCATAACGTGCCCAGTGTGCGTATCCTGATGGATATCGGCATTCCCTACGCGGCGCAGTATGTGCAACGCTTTGGTTTTCCGGCAAAGCAGGTGCCTCAGGTGCCGTCCATGGTGCTGGGCGCGGGGGACTACAGTCCCCTGCAACTCGCTCGCGCCTATGCGGTCTTCTCCAGTGGCGGCTTTTTGCCCAAGCCCTATCTCATCACCAGAATCGTGAACAGTCGTGGCACCCAGATCTCCCTGCTCAACTGCCCCATGGGCTATACTCCGCCCCCCCAGCAGACGGCCATACCCCCCGGGGTGGCCTACCTGATGACTGAAATGATGCAACAAGTGATCAAAATCGGGACCGGTGTCGCCGCCCAGAGCCTCGGGCGCAATGACATCGCCGGCAAAACCGGCACGACCAACCACGAAAACAACGCCTGGTTCAACGGGTTTAGCCCGCGCATCACCACCAGCGTCTGGGTGGGCTACGACGATAACCGCACCATGGGCCGCTGGGCTGCGGGCGCGCGGGAGGCGTTGCCGATCTGGATTCACTATATGCGTACGGCCATGGCGGGCAGCCCGGCTACCGGATTCTTCCGGCCGCCCTCGGTGACCGGCCCGACCATCAGCGGTGGCAGCAATATCATCGGCGTCAGTGATTATCTTGCAGGATATCCGCCCGTTGCCGCGCCCACGGCGTCAACGACAAGCGGCGCGGGAACGGATATCGGCGACCGACTGATGAACACTATCAAGAGCCTTTTCTGAGTGGATAACCCAAGCCAAGCGCCCGCTGCCGCCTGGCGCCGCCCCGTCTGGTCCACCGCCCGGGAATCCTGCGTGGGTACGGCGCTGGGCAGCAGCCCCTTCGTCCAGGTCCCCTGCGCCATATTGCTTTTAGCGGCCTCGCCCGTGCTGCAACCGCCTAACTAACCACATCGCCCATGTTCCTTGCGGGCAGGAAGGGATATCGCACAGGCAGGCCCCGTTCAGCCGGGAAAGGAGAAACGGAGATTGGCAACACGTCCCAAAAAGTGGGCCCGGTCCAACCGCGGTCGATGGGCGATTTTTGTCATCCTCGCCGTGCTGCTCACAGCCATTGCGGTGGGTATAGCCCTCCATCTGCCGGTTCGTCCGCGGAGTGTCGGCGCGCCGCTCGTGACACGGAAACCGGCGGCGCCGATACCCTCCCAACGCGCCGTGGACCTGGGGTCTTATGGCGTCACCATTACGGACCATACCGGGCGAATCCATGTCCTGACCATTCATCCGGTGGCCATCCTGCAGGGCGATGGCCCTTGGAAGAGCCTTCTCCCATTGCAGGGGCAACTGGATGCGCGCATCGCCAACCCCTTCATGGCGTTTCCTGACCTGGCCGGCATCACCAGCTCCACCTCAGCCAGGGCTGCGCTGGAGCAACAAATCCAGCGAAATATCGCGCCGTTGCTGAATGGTGCGGAGTCGGGCTGGAAAATCATCGGGATAGAATTACATCCGGTACTGCGGCCTCCACCCCCGGAGATTCAGGGCAAGGCAAACGGCGCCCAATGAAATACCTGGGCCGTCTGAATCCCTACGATCCACTCTACGCGTATCTCGATAGGCAGATATTTCCACGACCAGACCATGGGCAGGGCTCCAGTCAGTTTCGGGTATTTCAGTTTCCGGCATCCAATGCGGTATTTCTCTATGAGGAAACCCATTCCCAGCAGAAAGTGATCGGCAAGTTCTTCAACCGTATCCATAGGGACCCGCAACAGGCCTGGGACCGGGCGCACAATGAATGGCGGCATATGCATCTGTTGCGCGACCTGGGTTTCCAGACCGAACGCCTGTATATTCCGCAGCCCCTGGGAATTTCACGGGATATCAACAGTGTCATCATCGAGGAATTCTGTCCTGGACAATCCCTCTCCAGCGTCATCAGAGAGTGTATTGAACACAACGATGCGGCGTTATTATATGCGCGCCTGACGGACCTCGGCTATTTCCTTGCCAAATTGCATAACCGGACAGCTCGCGTGGAGACCGTACGCTTTGATGCCCAATTTGCCTATTTCGACAAGATCACGGCGCGCCTGCAGAGACGCCAGCGGATATCCACCCATCAGACCGGAGAACTCCATCATTACCGGGAACGCTGGCAGTATATGGGCTGCATGTGGGCGGACCGGCAGGTGCTGATCCATGGCGATGCCACGCCCTCCAATTTTCTCTTCGCAGCCCGTCGGCGTACCATTGCCATCGATCTGGAACGGATGCAGTATGCAGATCGCGCGTATGATCTTGGCATGATCGCGGGAGAACTGAAACATCACTTCATGCGCAGCACCCATCATGGGGAGCATGCCGAACCATTCATCGGCCATTTTCTCTGGGAATACAGCACCCATTTTCCGGATCGTCATGCCGCTTTCGCGTCGATTACCGAACGGATCCCCTTTTACATGGGCATGACCCTGTTACGCATTGCCCGCAATTCCTGGCTGGACTGGCGTTACAGTCAGGTCCTGATCCACGAAGCCACTCACATTCTGCGGAGATAACACCATGTCCATACGCGCCGTATTTTTCGATCTTTATGGCACCCTGATCAACATTGAAACCAATGAGGAAATGGAGGAGATTTATCGCGGCATATCCCATTATCTCACCTATCACCGGGTCTTCATGAACCGGCGTGAGGTCCGCGAACGCTACTTTGCCATCCTGAAAGAAGGAAAACGCCAATCTGCGGAAAGATATCCGGAAATCGACGTCGAGGCGATCTGGCACACGCTGCTCGTCCAGGAGAACAGCAAACCCCTCAAAGGCCGGGCGAAACTGGCCAGAGAACTGGCCCGCCTGCATCGTGGTCTCTCCCGCACCCGCCTGGAGCGTTACGACGGTGTCAAACGCATCCTGAAAAGTGTTCAGGAAAGCTACCGGATGGCGACCGTTTCCGACGCGCAACGCTGCTTTGCGCTCCCCGAAATGCGCGCGCTGGGTATCAAGAAATATTTTGACGTACGGGTTATTTCCGGTGACTACGGCTATCGCAAACCAGACCCGCGATTATTCACTATGGCCGCAGAGCAACTGGAAGTGGCTCCCCATGAAACGATCTATGTCGGCAATGATATGTATCGGGATATTTATGGCGCCCAACAGGCGGGGATGAAAACCATTTTTGTGGACTCCAATCAGGGCAGCAAATCCTATAACGACGTAGTGCCCGATTATTATGCGAGAGATCTTTATCAGGTGCTGGATGGCATCGGGTTCCTCGCACTGAAACATGCGGATGGCGATGACTGATTACTGTTTTACCCTCGCCGTCAAAGCCCGTGGTATCTTTCCTCTGAGCACGGTTATTTTGAGACCTCCGGATTGCCAAATCGATACCCAACTCCTTTTTCGGTTACCAGATATTGTGGCATTCCGGGATCATCCTCAATCTTCTCCCGCAGTCGTTTGATATATAACCTTACATAGTGGGCCTGATCGCTACTGTGCTCTCCCCACACTGCGCCGAGAATTCGTCGATACGACAATATTCGCCCCTGATTCATCACAAAAAGGTGGAACAGTTGATACTCCTTGGGCGTAATCGGAATGGGCACCCCGCCCTTGCGAAGGGTATGGGTGAGATCATCCAGCTCCAAGACACCAATGACCCAACGGGAAGATTCGGCGGATGAGCCTACTGGCCGTCGCCGCAAATGGGCGCGCAGGCGCGCCAGCAGCTCGCCAATGGTAAACGGCTTGGTCAGATAATCGTCGGCGCCACTATCGAGAGCCTGTATCTTGTCAGCCTCGTTTCCACGCGCCGAGATGACGATGATCAATGCCTGTTCCCCGCCGTGGTCGCGTAATCGACGGATCAGTCCCTGCCCATCCCCATCCGGTAAACCAAGGTCCAGCAGAACCAAAGCGAATGGCCGACCTTCCTGGATTTGTCGTTTTTCCCAAGCCTTCCAGGCATCTTTCAGCGTGGTTTCCCAGTACAAGTGATATCCTGGTTCGCGGTCCATCGCCGCCTGTAGAAACCCGCCGATACTCGGGTCATCCTCCACCAACAGGATATCCAGATCACCTTCGTGTAGGTTTGTCATGGCTTAATCTCCGTCAGACGGCATAGGCGGCTCGGGCTCCCGAAGTACGGTAAAACAAAACACCGCACCGCGCACTGCGACCCGGTTACGCACCCAGATACGTCCGCCATGCAACTCTATAATAGCCGCACAAATGGCGAGGCCCAGTCCGCTACCACCCAGTCCGACGGGTGGCTGGACCTGGCTGAAGCGGGTAAATATTTCCTCTTCGCGGCCCGGTGGTACGCCAAAGCCGTGGTCGATGACGCAAACGGTGATCTCGGCATCGTTCGCATAGGCTTCCAGTTCGATAGCGCGGCCACTCGGGCTATATTTACAAGCATTTTCCAGCAGGTTGGTGAGCACTTGCACCATAAGTTGCGGATCCACGAGGAGCAATGGCAAATCTTTGGGTATCCGCGCCTGAAAAGGACGATCAGTGCATACGGCCTTAACCTGATCGCGTGCGGTAACCAGCAGGTCTTCCAGGGGAACCCATTCTTTCTTGATATGGAGTCGCCCGGACTGCAATGCGGCCATATGCAGAATGCGGTCCACGGTATGTTCCATCTTTTGGGTTTGCTCGCGAATATTCTCCAGGAGATCACGCTCCTCGGCAGTCAGGCCCTGCGCATTGCGCGAAAGTGTCGTCGCGGTGCCCAACACGCCAGCCAAAGGCGTCCGGAGATCATGGGAAACGGCGCCTAAAAGCGCATTTTGCAATTGCTCGACCCGCAAACGGACATCGGCTTCAGTACGCTGAAGAGAAGCTTGCGCCGAATCCAGAGCCACCGCGATGAGCCGCGCTACTGTTTCGAGAAAGCGCAACCAGTCGGCAGGAGCCCGGCGCAGGTCGAGATCCGACAGCATCATGACCCCCAGCACCCGCTCACCAGACAGCATGGGCATAAACAGTGCGGGAATATCCGCCAGCGTATCGGTGCTCATCCCGGCGTTCTTTTTATTCAGAAAACTCCACCGGGCAGCAGCCCGCAGGTTGCGTTGCGGAGCTTCCAGTTCGGTGGACGCTGGAAACATCTGCAAAAGACCATCCGCGTTTTCCGCAGGCGGCAGCCAGAATGCGGCCGCAATACCCAGGGTCTGGTTCAACTTCTCGATGCTGGCGTTCAGAATCCCCTCGACGCCACGGGCACTGCTGAGCGCCTGAACCAATTGATAGAGATTGCGAGCGCGCCGCTCGCGGAGCCGGGCCATGAGTTCCTGCTCGCGGGATCGCGCCACCAGCTGACTGATGAGCAGGATCAGAGAGAGGATCAGCGTAAAATAAGCAAGCGAGCCCACTGTGGTTGGCAAACCGCGATCCAATCCAAATGAATAGTAGCTCACCACGGCGGCAATGAACGTGATGAGGGAGGGCCAGCGACCATACATCAGGGCGGTGCCCACCGCGCCCAGCATATAGAGCATGAACACTCCGGCAAAACCCAGGTAGGCCCCCAAAGACCATGCCAGACCGCTTAAAGCAAGACCTATGGCCCCGCTGATCACAAAGGCGCGATTCCGAGTGCGGCGGCGCAGGGAGGTGTCCACGATGCCAAGGTATTGTTGATTCCGCAGGCGGCGATCTTCGGGTATGGCTTTTTTTACCGGCAATGGATGAATTACCACATCGATGCCGCGCTCGCTGTTCAACAGATGGGCCGTCAAAGAACCGGGCCACCACCAAAGAAACTTGCGCAGGCCTTGCGCCTGTCCCAGTACAATCTGGGTGACGTCGCGCAGCCGCGCATATGCCAAAACCTCCGCGCCGATATTTACTCCGGTCAGACGTGCGGTTTCCGCACCCAAACTTTCCGCAAGATGCAGGTGATTCCATATCCATGCCTGGGTCTGGGGGTTCTGCAGCAGGCCGCGTGGAGTGTCCACATGAATCACCAACCAGTCGGCCCGTTGGGCGGTCGCCAGGTGATATGCCGCGCGCACCAGATGCTCATCTTCCGGGCGGCCACTCACGGCTACCAGCAAACGATCCCGGCTTCCGCTACGTCGCCCCTCCTCCGGATTCTGTTGATGAAACTGTCGCAGTTCCAGATCAACCCGGTCCGCTGCCAGTCGCAATGCCAATTGCCTCAGGGCGATGAGGTTGCCTTTACGGAAAAAATGCGTCATCGCGCGCTGACCGCGATCGCCCAGGTACACCTTGCCCTCCTTCAGCCGTTGCAAAAGATCCTCGTCACTGATATCTACCAGAATCACTTCATCGGCCTGCTGAATGATCTGATCCGGCAGGGTCTCCTGAACCTGTATCCCGGTAATCTGCTGGACGACCTCGTGAACGCTCTCCAGATGCTGAACATTCACCGTGGTCGCCACGGAAAGACCCGCGTCCAGCAGTTCCTCCAGATCCTGCCAGCGCTTCTTGTGGCGAGAGCCAGGGGCGTTGCTGTGGGCGAGTTCGTCCAAGAGGAGCAGTCCGGGACGACGGGCAAGCGCCGCGTCCAGATCAAACTCTTCAAGCACAACGTTTTTATAGGGAATATGCACTCGCGGTAACGTCGGCAGGGCATCAGCCAACGCTTGAGTTTCACTGCGCTGGTGGGTTTCGACGACGCCCACCAAAACGTCCACCCCCTTGGCCATCTCCTGTTGCCCGTAGCGCAACATGGCGTAGGTCTTCCCAACGCCCGGGGCGGCACCAAAGAAAATCTTGAGGCGGCCGCGCTGGCGCGCCTGCTCCTCCTGCTGTACCTGTGCCAGCAGGGCATCCGGATCGGGTCGTCCGTCTTTGCGATCTTCAGTCGACATCTGCTACTACCAGGTACCGGATACCATCATCCATAATGCTCCTTTGTTGTCGCATCTTCCGGCGTTTGAGCATAGGGCAAAGCCCGGTCATTACCAAGCGGGATAACGCCACCATGATCTGCAATGGGTATGGTTTACCCAGAAAATATACCATTTATATAGAATTTATAGATGATTTATATGGAATTTATAGAGGCAATCTTGCTAGGCTTTCTGGCGACTACATGATGAATACGTGCGAGACATTGCCTAGCGCACACCAAGGAGGCTACATGGAGCTTATATACCTATTGATTATTATCGGTTTTTTCCTGGCGTCCATAGGGGTTGTTGAGCTATTGGATCGCCTGAGGAGCATAAAATGAACGCTTTTGTGTGGATAGGCCTCGGATTGGGCGCCATGCTCTTCATCTATCTCTTGGTATTCCTGATTAGTCCGGAGCGCTTCCTATGATATCTACCATCATACTGACAGCCGCGGTTTTGCTGTTGACCATTCTGCTGGCCTTGCCGCTGGGACGCTATATGCATCGCGTCTATGCGGGTGATCGATTCTGGGCGACACGCCTGATGGGTCCCGTGGAGCGGGGACTGTACCGCGTCATCGGTGTTTCGGCGAGCGAGGAAATGGATTGGAAGCGCTACGCCATCGCCCTGTTGATCTTTAACCTGATCGGTGGCGTTTTTCTCTATGCCTTGTTGTTGGCGCAAGGCGCGCTGCCCCTGAATCCTTTACACTTCGGTGGCGTCCAGGGTGGCTCCGCATTCAATACTGCGGTGAGCTTTCTCACCAATACCAACTGGCAGGATTACTCCGGTGGCTCGACCATGAGCTATCTCTCGCAGATGCTGGGCTTGACCGTGCAGAATTTCCTCTCGGCGGCGACGGGTATCACCATCGTCCTGCCCATCATTCGCGCGATCGCCCGTCATAAAACCAAGGATCTCGGCAATTTCTGGGTCGACATGACCCGCACCGTTTTATACGTGCTGCTTCCCCTCTCCGCGCTCTTTGCGTTGATTCTCATGGAACAGGGTGTGGTCCAGACCCTCACCGGCGAGGTGCGGGCGGATCTTGTTGCCCCCTTTGTATCCGGCGGCAAGACCATTCTTCATCAGATAATGCATGTGGGACCGGTAGCCTCTCAAGAGGCCATCATGATGCTCGGCAACAATGGGGGCGGTTTCTTCAATATGAACGACGCCCACCCTTTTGAAAATCCCACCGCGCTTACCAACTTTCTAGAAACCCTGGCCATGATTCTCATCCCCTCCGCACTCGTGTTCCTATTTGGGCATATGGCCAAGGCCAAGCGCACGGCATGGGCTATCCTGATTTCCATGCTGGTGCTTTTTATCCCGCTGACGCTCGTAAGTCAGCACTATGAACTGGCCGGGAACCCCGTGCTTACCCAGTTGGGGACCTCCCAGGCCAACACCGCGAGTCTTGCCGGTGGTGGCAATATGGAGGGAGTGGAAGACCGTATCGGCGCTGGCGCGACCGCGCTCTTTGCAACATTGGCCACTGCGACCTCTACGGGGGCGGCCAACGGCGCCTACGATTCCCTCATGCCATTGTCCGGGGGGGTAAACCTTTTTCTGATGCAATTGGGTGAGGTCGTGTTTGGCGGTGTCGGTTCCGGTCTCGCCACTTTCCTCGCCTTCATGATTTTTGCGGTTTTTCTCGGTGGTCTCATGGTGGGACGCACGCCGGAGTTTCTCGGCAAGAAGATCGAGTCCTTTGAAATAAAAATGGCCTCTCTCTCCATACTGGTCATGCCGTTGCTGGTGTTGATCGGTACCGCCCTCGCCGTCACCACGGTGGCGGGGCGGGCCGGTGTATTCAATCCCGGGGCGCACGGTTTCAGCGAAGTGCTCTATGCCGTAACAAGTCCGGCCAACAACAATGGCAGCGCATTCGGCGGTCTGAGCAGCAACACGCGGTTCTACAACCTGCTTACCGGCATGTGCATGCTGCTGGGCCGGTACTGGACCTATCTGCCGTTGCTGGCGCTGGCGGGTGCCCTGGTCGAGAAAAAGAAAATCCCCGCAGGATCGGGGACACTGACGACTTACACGCCTATTTTCATTGGCCTGACGGTGGGCGTCATTCTCCTGGTTGGCGCGCTCAACTTCTTTCCGGCGCTGGCGCTGGGTCCGATTGCAGAGCAACTGGCGCCCCTTGCCACCCTGACTCATTAAGGAATCATATCCATGGAATCTATCCACCATAAACATGCGGCATCTCCGATCCACTGGAAAGATCAGAGCCGGGGCGCCCTCTGGGACAGCTTCAGCATGCTCTCCCCGCGTCGCCAGTTGCGCAATCCGGTGATGTTCGTCGTCTACGTCGGCTCCTGGCTGCTCCTGGCCCTCTTTTTTCACGATCTGATCGTGCATAACAGTGAAGCGCCTTTTACCGCTGTGATCGACCTCTGGCTCTGGCTCACACTGATTTTTGCCAATTTTGCCGAAGCGCTGGCCGAGCGTCAGGGCGAGGCCCAGGCCAACAGTTTGCGGCAGAGCCGGCAGGAAGTTACGGCCAAAAAACTGCCGAAACCGGTGCGCGAGGCGAGCTATAAGGAGGTTCCCGGCGCCAGCCTGCGCAGCGGCGACTTTGTCCTGATAGAAGCGGGAGACCTCGTCCCCACCGACGGCGAGGCGGTGGCGGGGGTCGCCGCCGTCGATGAAAGCGCCATCACGGGCGAGAGCGCACCCGTCATCCGCGAAAGCGGTGGTGATCGTAGCGCGGTGACCGGCGGTACCCGGGTGATCTCGGACTGGCTCATCATCCGGGTAACGCAGGAGGCCGGACACACCTTCCTCGACAAAATGATCGCCATGGTGGAAGGAGCGGCACGGCGCAAAACCCCCAACGAAATCGCCTTGAGCATCCTGCTGGTGGTGTTGACGCTGGTCTTTCTCGTGGTCACCGTCACCCTCTTTCCGTTTTCCTGGTACAGCGTGCATTATGCCGGCCACTCCGGATCGGTGATCAGCCTGACGGTGCTGGTAGCCTTGCTGGTCTGCCTGATTCCCACCACCATCGGAGCGCTATTACCCGCTATCGGTATTGCCGGCATCGTGCGCTTGCTGCAGAGCAATGTGGTGGCGACTTCCGGGCGTGCCATCGAGGCGGCGGGTGACGTGGATGTGCTGCTTCTCGATAAAACCGGCACCATTACCTACGGCAACCGATCCGCAGCGGCGTTTTACCCCGTTTTAGCGGTTACCCAGGAAATCCTCGCGCAGGCGGCCCGCCGCGCCTCTTTGGCCGATGAGACGCCGGAGGGCAAAAGTATCGTGACCCTTGCCGACAAACATTACCCGCAAAGCCGGGAAGCCTTGCCACCGGAAGCCCAATTGATCCCTTTTACTGCCGAAACCCGCATGAGTGGGGTGGACTGGAATGGGCAGCAATTGCGTAAGGGATCTCCCGACGCCATGAAGGCGTGGGTCCAGTCGCTGGGGGGCACCTGGCCTAACGAGCTGGACGGCATAGTGCAGGAAATCGCGGGGGGTGGCGCAACACCCCTGGTGGTCTGCTCTGGCGCAGCGGTATTGGGTGCCATCGAGTTGCGGGACATCGTCAAAGCCGACATCAAATCGCGCTTTGCCGAATTGCGGGCGATGGGTATCCGCACCGTCATGGTGACCGGCGACAATCCGTTGACTGCCGCCGCCATTGCCGCTGAAGCGGGGGTCGATGATTATCTCGCGGAAGCCAAACCGGAAACCAAGCTCGCGCGCATTCGAGAATACCAGAATGAGGGTTACATGGTCGCGATGACCGGCGATGGCACCAACGATTCCCCGGCTCTTGCTCAAGCGGATGTCGGACTTTGTATGGCCAGTGGTACCCAGGCGGCGCGCGAAGCCTCCAACATGGTCGACATGGACTCCAACCCCACCAAGCTTCTGGAGATCGTCCAGATCGGCAAGCAACTGCTGATGACTCGCGGCGCCCTTACCACCTTCAGTGTGGCGAACGATGTGGCCAAATACTTCGCCATCATCCCGGCGGCGTTCGTGTCGACTTACCCCCAATTGAGCGCGCTGAACATCATGGATTTGAGCTCACCCACTCATGCCATCATGGCCGCGGTCATCTTCAACGCGCTCATCATCCCCTTTCTGATTCCTCTGGCCCTCAAAGGCATCAAGTTCCGTGCCGACTCGGCACAGCACATCCTGCGCCGCAACGTGTGGATCTACGGATTGGGCGGCGTTATTGCGCCATTTATCTTTATCAAGTTGATAGACATGCTGCTGGTTGTGCTGTAGGAGGATGACGCCATGATCAAAGACATCAAAACCGCGCTGTTGCTGTTCCTGATTCTGGCCGTGATGACCGGCCTGATCTATCCCTTGGCCATGACGGGTATCGGTCAGGTGGTGTTTCCCCATCAGGCCAACGGCTCGCTCATTCGTCAGCATGGACGGGTCGTGGGCTCCAGCCTCATTGGTCAGTATTTCCGCGAACCGCAGTATTTCTGGAGCCGCCCTTCGGCGACTTCACCGGTACCATACAACGGGGCGGGGTCCAGTGCCTCCAATCTGGGTCCGAACAATCCTGTTCTGGCACAGCACGTGGCGGCGCGGATCAAGGCCCTTAAAGCCGCCGATCCCGCGGAAAAGGGGCCGGTTCCGGTGGATCTCGTGACTTCCTCGGCGAGCGGGCTTGACCCGGATATCAGCATCGCCGCGGCGCGCTATCAAATCCCGCGCATTGCGCAGGCTGGCGGTATCGCCGCCGCAACGTTGCGCCACTTGGTCCAGCAAAATACGACGGAACCGTTGCTGGGTTTCATCGGAGAACCGGTGGTCAATGTGGTGAAGCTCAACCTCGCGTTGCATGCGCGATATGTCGCCGCACATGTGGCAACGGGATCCCTCACGAAAGGGCCACAATCATGATGGCCTTCTGAGTGTGCGCAGCTTTGGTCACCCTGCTCACGATCGCGCTTGGCATATACCACTGCGAGGCGCGGAGAGTGGCACTTCTTCGCCGCAAAATCAGCGCGTTTCAGGGCGGAGCAATCCGCCCGGCAGGCCCACCCGGCGCCTAGGGGTAATACGACACCACCAAAACCTACCGTTGGCGGAGGGGGTTTCTCTCTTCTACTAACGGCAGGATATCTACGGAGGTACAAAAACACATGGAGACGTTGAAAGAAAGCATCCTCGCGGCCGAGTGGGCGGGTTACCGTTGGGCGCTGCAACACCCGGATGCTACCGCCGATGAGCTTGAGGACGCCTGCGAAGCGTATTTACCCGAACACATGTCTGGCGTGCTGGCTTACGCATTTGAGCGTGGTTGGGCGATGGCGCGCGAGGGAAAGACACCGCAGTCCATCCATTCCGATGAGCCCTCGCTACCGTGACTTGATCATGGTCGATGTGCCGACGCTGCCAACCCACTAAGGAACTCCCCATGTCACCATTAACGCTCTTCGGCGTAATCGCTGTCACATGGATGATGATCTTTTATGCCCTGGAGGAGCGCTCCCTTTGGTGGACTCTGGCATTTTCCGTATCTTGCCTCAGCACCTCCATTTATGGATTCCTGGCCGGTACCTGGCCTTTTGGCGTGGTCGAGTTTATCTGGTGCCTGCTGGCGTTGCGTAAATGGTATCTGCTTTATGCTCGGAAAGAACACGTTACGGGCAAGACGGAATAATGCAAACCGGTGGAAATACTAACTCCTGTCCCATAATATTACGTTATCGTATGTGTAGTTTGCTCGTCGTGTTACGGGCAACAATATACGCAAATTATATACTATTTATATGGAATTTATAGATGATGACCATATACAATATCCGTTGATGACATAACCAAACCGGTTTATCAACCAATGGAGTCTTTCAATGCGCATGAATACCGTCGGTAAAACGACACTGCATTCCGTAGTGCCCGACCGTGCAGCGCTACAGCAGCACGCACGCCGCTGGGTTATCAAGATCGGGAGCAGTCTGCTGACTCAAGACGGCCAACGACTGGATTTGTCGGCCATGCAGAACTTTGTGCAGCAAATACTGCGACTTCGCGCCGACGATATTGAGGTCGTATTAGTTTCCTCCGGTTCCGTCAGTGCCGGCAAATGTCACCTGGGATGGGCACAGAAGATGACCACCACCGAAGAGCGTCAGGCGGCGGCCAGCGTGGGGCAATCCGCCCTGATTCATGCTTATGAGAATCTCCTGGCCGAGGGAGGGACGCATTGCGGGCAAATACTGCTGACGCGCGATAACTTCAGAGATCGGAAGCGCCTCAAGAAGACCCGGTCCGCCATCGAAATGCTCTTGAGAATGCAGATGTTGCCCATTATCAATGAGAACGATGTGATCGCCGATCTGGATAATGCTCTGGGCAACAACGACCATTTGGCCGCCCTGGTCAGCAACGTCTGGCATGCCGACCTGATGGTATTGCTGACCGATCAATCAGGGCTATTTACAGCCGACCCGCGCGCACGGCCTGATGCCGAAATGATCACAGAAGGTATGGCGGGTGACCCACGGTTTGAGCGTATGGCGGGTGGAAGCGGTGGCACCGTGGGTACCGGCGGGATGCTCACCAAAATACACGCCGCCACCCATGCGGCGCGCTCTGGTGCGACCACGCTCATTGCCGATGCCCGAATCCCGGATGTGCTCCTGCGCTTGCACAAGGGAGCACTTTTGGGGACGTTTCTGCGTTCTGGAAAATTCGACCGGAAATTGCGTCGGGATGCCTGGACACGTCTTCAGATCCACCACGGCCAACAGTGGGTGATCCATCCCGTGCGCCGGGTAAAAGATGAGGTGGTGTCTTTTTATTCGGAAACGCTGCCTTTTACCGCAATACCAATATTCAACGGCCAATAAATTTGCACATTCATTGGCTACGGGATCGCGCCAGTCATACCTGGTGTACAGGCCTCTTTTACCCAATTGGAGAAACATGATGAACCGCTTCACCACGAAAAAAGCCCCTCGCACCGGTAGCAAACTGGCTTTAACAATCCTGCCACTGGCGGTTTTGTCCACACTGGCGATGGTATCAGACACCGCTCAAGCCGCCCCCTTCGCATTGCCAGCCCCCCTGAGCTTTGACGCCGGGCCCTTGGGCAAACTTGATGTCCAAGGGGTGTTGAGCGGCTATGGCGTCTGGCAGGACAACAAGTTCGCAGGATCAGGCAATCCTGGCAACAAGTCTGCGTCCGCCGACATCAGCAACGGTCAGGTGATCATCCAGAAGAACTCCGGTCTGGTGCAATTTTATCTGCAGGCAGGGGCGTATAACGTCATGACCCTGGGCTCCAGCTATTTCTCCACCGGTACCTTCACTCAGAACACCTTCGGCGCCCTGCCGGTCGGTTATCTTGAAATCGCCCCCACCGATAACTTCAATGTCCAGATCGGCAAACTCCCGACCCTGATCGGCGCCGAATACACCTTCAGCTACCAGAACTGGAACATCGAGCGCGGCCTGCTCTGGGGCCAGGAGAATGCCGTCAACAAAGGCATCCAGGCCAATTACACCATGGGGCCGGTCACCGCTTCCTTGTCTTGGAATGACGGTTTCTACTCCGATCGCTTCAACTGGGTGACGGGCGCCCTGACCTGGGCCATCAACAAGGAAAACAGTGTCTTCTTCCAGGCTGGCAGCAATATGGGACATACGAATTTCGCCTATTCGTCCATTGCCACCACGCCGCTACAGAACAACGAGAGCATTTACGACCTGGGTTATACCCATACCGGCGCAAACCTCGTCGTGACGCCTTATGTGCAGTATACCAGCGTGCCGGCGAGCGCAATTCAGGCGCTGGGTGCCGGCACCAGAAAGACCAGCACCTTCGGTGCCGCCATTCTTGCCGATTACAGCCTGACGGACAAAATCTCCGTCGCCGGGCGGGTGGAGTACATCAGCAACTCCGGCACTGCTACAGATGGTGCCGCCAACCTCACCGGCTTCGGCCCCGGTTCCCATGCCTGGTCGCTGACCGTGACGCCGACTTATCAGGACGGCGGCTTTTTCGCTCGGGCCGAGCTTTCTTATGTTACAGCATCCATGCAGAGCGGCACTGGTTTCTCGGGTACCAACGGCCTCGCCCAGAACCAACTCCGGGGCATGGTCGAAACCGGCTTCATGTTCTAACCCCCGGGGTCGTTGCCCCCCGAGATGTTCCAACCCTGCGCAAGAGGTGTCGTCATGAAATTGATTACTGCCATAGTAAAACCCTTCAAGCTCGATGATGTCCGTGAGGCATTGTCGGCAGTCGGGATCCAGGGCCTCACGGTCACCGAAGTCAAAGGTTTCGGGCGCCAGAAAGGTCATACCGAACTCTACCGCGGCGCGGAATACGTGGTGGATTTTCTCCCCAAGGTCAAAATCGAGACGGTAATCAGCGATGACGTCGTCGACCAGGCCATTGAGGCCATCGAAAAAGGTGCCCGCACCGGCAAGATTGGTGACGGTAAAATCTTCGTCTCTGAAGTGCTGGAGACCATCCGTATCCGCACCGGGGAAATTGGCGATGGCGTCTGTAACCCACCTTTTACGGTGCGCTTTCGGCGTCATGAGCGCTCTGTCACTGATCGGCGATCTGGCAGAAGGCGTTTTTGTGCTTGGCGAGATATTCCTGCTGAAGCGACTCGATTCCTCCTTTTTCGGCTATCATCGTGAATCCAGACGGATTGGACGATTAAAAAAGTTCAATAGGAAATCTGTGGAAAAGCAGACGTAAAGCTATGCCTATGAAATGATTGATTATAATGATACCATACCCATATACCATCGTCGTCAGGATATTTGATGGCTCAGGTGGACATGGAGGCTGAAACTTGGCAGGCCGTTCACTGACGGTTGTCCAGATGCGCTGTAGTCCCGATGTCTGTCTTTCACCCTTCATGAACACTATGCAGGAACGATGATACCGGAAACTGCCATTCTCTATCTCTTTGTGGCGGCCTCATTGCTATCGGTACTGGCGAACCGCTTTCACATGCCCTATACCGTTGCGCTGGTGCTGGGCGGCCTAGTGCTGGGGGCGTTACACCTGTTTCAGGCGCCGGTACTGACCCATGATCTGGTATTCACCCTCTTCCTGCCTGGGCTGATTTTCGAGTCCGCCTACCATCTTTCCTCCGGCGCCCTGTGGCGTGACCGTCTCGCCATATTTGGCCTGGCGGTGCCGGGTGTGCTTATTTCCATGATTGTGACCGCCTTCGTGTTTCTTTGGAGCAGTCAATATCTGCCCAATTTATCGAATGTGGTCATGCCCGTCAGTGTCGCACTGGTATTCGGCGCCGCTGTGGCAGCCACCGACCCAATTTCTGTGGTCTCCATGTTTCGCAAACTGCAGGCGCCCGCACGGCTGACCTTTATGGTAGAGAGTGAAAGTCTGCTTAACGACGGTACGGCTATCGTCTTTTTTAGCCTTTTCCTTGCCTTGGCGGAAGGCAAAACGGTATCCGCTTCGTCACTGGGCATTCAGTTTTTCGCAGTGGTCGGCGGTGGCGCGCTGGTGGGCGTGGTCATTGGCTGGCTGAGTTCCGAAATCATCAAGCGCGTCAATGATGGCATGGTCGAAATCACTATCACCATTCTCGCGGCCTATGGCAGTTTTCTCGCTGCGATGCAGCTCGACTATTCCGGCGTCATCAGTACCGTCGTCGCCGGGCTGATCTGCGGCAATTACGGGGCCAAACAAGGGATGACGGCATCTGTTAAAATGGCGGTCGACACTTTCTGGGAATATATCGGTTTTGCCCTGAATTCACTCATCTTTCTGCTCGTTGGTTTCACCATCCACTTGCCTGACCTGCTCGGTATCTGGCCCTTGATTCTGGCCGCTTATGTAGCGGTCACCATTGCCAGAGCCGCGGTCATTTACGGGATGAGCGGATTATTGAGCCGCACGCGGGCCAGGATACCTCCTGCCTGGAATTTTGTGCTGGTCTGGGGCGGCATCCGCGGGGCGCTATCCATGGTGCTGGCCCTGAGTCTTCCGCATGACTTTCCTCATCGCTCCCTGCTGATTAACCTGGTCTTTGGCGTCGTATTACTGACCATCCTGATTCAGGGACTGAGCATTTCGCCGCTGGCACGGGCGCTCAAGGTGCTGGGTAACGGCCAGTCCTCCCAGGATTTTGAAATGCAGAGGATGCGCGTCGTCCTGGCGCAAATCGGTAATCAAGAGATCGGGCGGCTGCAGCAGGAAGGTCTGCGGGACGGGCACGCGCTGGACCTGCTGGCCACCTATTACCAGCAGGCGCAGAAGGATGCCGAAAAAAAGCTGGCTGGCCTGGATAAACGGGACGAAAAACGTGTACTTCAGGGCGATTTCTCCCGGTTATACCGGCGCCTACTCCTTAAGGAAAGACAGAAACTTCTTGATGCCCGCAACGAAGGTCTGCTCAGCGAGGCAAGTGGCGACCAGATGCTGGCCGACATTGACGCCAACCTGCTGGAAATTGAGTCCCAGCCAGAGGCCGTTATGGAGCGTTTATCCGCAAAACAGAAACCTGCGGAGGGAGTCACTCCGGGGTGATTCGTTTCAGCCCGGTTCAGACGACATGCTTAACGCCCTGGTGATCCAGCGCGGATACCATACCGGGGATAGCCCCCGCCAAAGGACGCGTATCCGTATCTGCCGAGAGTCCCAGCATCAGGACCGCATTCGCTCCCACTGGCACAAAGGTAATCAATCCTTTTACAGTGAGGTTGCGACATTGTGAGCACCCCGTCGTTGCTCGGCGATTTGATGGAAGGCTTATTATTCTCGGTGGCATATTCCTGCCGTGGTACAGGATCGCCGGAATTGTCAGCGGCTTCGGCGCAAAGGGGCCAGGATGGCGGGGTATGACTGGGCGGTAACTCATCCTCTGGCTGTGCTTTTCAGATGAACCCTATCTGAAATACGGCAACATGCTAACCAACCTGTGCCTGGATATCAATCCCATAACTGTTTTAATCCTACCGTCTTCAGCCCGGTATATAAGGGCGGGTGTTCCTGTTACACCCAATGACCTAACAACAAGAAGATTATCATGAAGCTTGATTCTCGTCGACGCGCTGGCTGGCACTGTCGGCAGGGTGCTAGTATTTTCGCTACGAAAAGCATCACCAACGATGTTTTCAAAGTGCTGCAACGCAAACAGTGGATGTGGGGCCTGCAACCATGCCGCCGCTTCCCCCAGGCTTCCAGGAGTCAGGATCGCTACTGGTATATACCTCACGGTTAGTTTCCCGGACTCAATCAGGGGGATCTCATTTTCGTATAGTACATGACAATATGGACAATTCGGATCCTGAACATCATATATAACCGGGCCATGCGTTCCATCCTGGATATAGGTAACACGATGCCGGAGTATTTGCGTCCATAATCTATTTGCTTTGCCGCCACTATGCGGCGCATCACCGGCCATGGCAACGCTCATGCTCATCAAACACAACACACAGAACATCAGCAATGAGTTCATGATATTCCGGATACCGCTATAATTCGTCATCACAAATATCCGGCATGACTGACAACATCACAATATTGCATATCAAAGACCGCTCCACATCATTTGCCTAGTCCACGTCGAGCGTTACAGAACCATGGCGAACGCTGGCATGGGCTCTACCTGCCATCGCCGTTGAAACGGCACAAACGCCCGGAACTGGCAGGATAAATTTCCGATATTCTTATCCATCTCTCATGGTCGGCCATCTGAATCTTGACGATTGGTCGTCTTATTTTTACCACCATACCGCACTGGGACATATCACCGATTTTGAGATGCTCACGAAACCTCACCGTTTCAGCGAAACCATTTCCTTCAGGGCGGGGCGTTTCTGTTTTTTGTGTATCAATAACCTGATGTGCATGATCGGTTATCTTGTTAGACTGGTTTACAGCAATCGGCGTTTTTTTTGCTGGTATGGCGGAGATTTTTTGGAGATCCTGCTGCGATGCGAGCCCCTCATAATAACTAGCCTGGCCCTTGTCCTCAGACATTGCGCATCCGGAGAGCAGTTGCACAACAACAAGCGCCATGATTACTTCAGCTATCCTTACCATTTTAATTTCCTTATAATGCAATAGTTATATGTTACCAAGGACGGTATTCCGTATTTCTTCGAGCCAGACTTTACACTAATAATCTAGATATTTTCCGGCAATCCTCTTGCCCGGCCAGATTCGGCAGATGGCGCCGTCACCGAAACCAACCTTACGGCACTCGCAACTGCTGCGCAAGCAGCCCCACGGAGCCCCCCATCGCGGCGTTTCCGGACCCAGCCTTAAAACCCCTGCCGCGGGTCATGACACCCCCACGCAGCACGCCCGGCAACTTGATAGCCCATGGCCAGAGCATGGTGATGCGAATCGGAACATGACACACCCCGCTACATCTCCCCTGTTGCATATGTATAAGCGAGATCTTGCTATACTTCAAGTGAATCGCTGGCATACATAAGCATGATCATATCATTTACGAAGAACAACAGTAAATCATGTAGCGCCAATACAGGTTTCCGTGATCCACTTCGGGGATCACCCTTGGAGGCATTTCTGCCTGGATATAAAAAAGCCGGGGTAAATCCGCCCGGCAATCAAGGAGAAGGTACTACACGACAACGCTAAATAAAACGAGGTTCTTTATCCGTGATCTGGACGCCCGACTTGGGCAATCATTCGATATAATCATATAAATGCAGAATTCGTTCCCATTTTACTAGGAAAAAGTGACATGCAAGCGTACGATGCCGACCAGCGCATTTGGATATACTGCACTGGGGTGAACGACATACTGAAGGTCTGTTTGTAGATATAAACGACGGACTATCCGCGCCGAATAATAGCCCTCAAAGTCTGTCTCCGCATTATAAGGAGCGCCCCTCAACCATGCCCGGGCCATGCCGATACCAGCACTATCGCGCGGGCGCACCGCCCAGAAGTGTTTCAGGCGCAACCCGGCACCCATATACCAAGGCAGACTATTCACCGGATTAGGCGCAGCTTCAAACTCCAAAAAGCTGCCCCAATCGATACCGTCCATCTCCCAGCGGTATTCTCCCGTGGTATACATACCACTGGCGTCATTACCCAGCGTTGCCTGATACTGTGGCAACTGGCGGTTACGCCACCCGCCCACTTTCACCGTATATTTTCCATCACCCAGAGAACCACTCTTGTCGGCCTCCAGCCAGATCATGTCTCCACGATGCGTAGGATCCCTGAAAGGATGAATGGCATCTCCCTCGAAAATGCCGACCATTCCCGTCCAGCCGTCAGCGCTATAGCTCCCCATCACCCCAAGGCTGGAAAATGGGTAAGAAGAAGCTCCTGGAACATTGATTCCCATAGCGGACCCAAACCCATAAGAAACATTCAGAAAATTACTCGCTACACCGGTGGAATCGAAATAATCATTGGCACTGATGAGTCCCGCCCTCAATGTGGCATTATCTATATTTTGCCGGTAGTACAGTTGATAGAGTGCGCCCCGGTTAAGTCCGGTAAAGGCGTTAACCCCTTGGGTATCGCCCACGTAGTTCTCCGGGTTGCCATTCTGAATGGCCAGAAACTGTGCGACCAATCGCCCGCCGGTCCACCAGCCGGCGCGACTGGTATTGAAGGCAAAACCGGCCCTAGCCGTAGCATTACCCACGGCACCCGGGGCGATTCCTCCGGAGAAATTGTCGATACCCTCCAGACTGAGGTGCAGATTCCAGGACACCGCCGAGCTCAGATAGTTCGCCTCGGCTATCGATGGCAATGCCGACAGGCAGCTTAAAATAAGTGCTGCCAGGCAAGCCGGACGACATGCGCGATATCGGTTATATAAATCACTCATGCGCCGTCCCCATCACTGGCCAATGGCTACCAAGGTCCCGCCGATGGTGCCGACATAGACGCTATCGCCCTTGGGGACGGGGCTGGTGACCACATTCTTGCTATGATAGGTCCACACCAAGCCTCCGCTCTGTGCATTGAATGCCATGATTTTGTGATCATTTACTTTAAGTACAGCGTCACCTTTCCAAAGTGCCGGTTGTGACTTGGGAATACCATGCAACTCGCTGCGCCAAAGTACTTCTCCGGTTGTTGCGGAAAGGCCCAGTATATTTCCGTCCTGCGACGCAACAACCACGATTTGCTTGGCCATGACCGGAGCGTAGGCCGTGTAGTCCGCCATCCGGGTATACCATAGTTGCTTCCCGGTTTTAGCGGAGAGGGCATAAACGCCACGATCCCCAGCCCCTGACGCAATAAAGGCACTGTCATGCCAGATGAGTGCGGTGGTACTAATGGGTCCGTTGGTCGTAAAATTCCATAACGATGTGCCGGTCGTTGTCGAGTACGCATGTACGGTACCACCCCGATTTCCGATGATCACTTCATGCTTCCAAACGGCGGGTTGCGCCACAAAGCCATAACCAGTCTTCTGTTGCCAACGAATTTTCCCGGTTTTATCGAAGAGCCCATAAACACTATGATCGGCAGAACCAAAAATGACGGTATGATCCACCACTACCGGTGCCGTCAATTTGGCACCATCTCCCGTAAATGCCCATAACCGGCGGTTCGGAATATTTCCGACTGGGTAAAAGGCATATAGACTATGACCATCCGTCTGTGCGAAAAGCAAATGATGCTCGTAATGTGTGAGATGGCTACACATGCACTCCGGAGGCTCATGTCGGGTGTAGTCCCATATCAACTTGCCAGTTTTGGCCTCGATCGCCCGTAGATAATGGGTGCTGCCCACGTCAGACGCAACCCAAACCTGTCCATGACCCACGGTTAGGGGCATTAGAATTGTCCCACCGGTCGTAAATTGCCAAAGAATTTTCCCATTTTTCGCCGAGAAGACATTGGGGCCCTTGGATTGAGCCGTATCGAAATAAACTACGCCATCGGCTACCCGAGGTGAGTTGTAGATCGGCGCATGGACATCCACCGACCACTGCACCGGCACACCGGCCATGGCCGTCGACACCGCCACTGACGAAAAGATCATCGTTGCCAAAACGATATTAAGTCTAAACCGCATGGGAATACCTCCTTAGGGGTTGTATGCGCGCTAGTAACAACTATTTCTATCATGTAATTCGTAGGAATATTACACGCTATGCAGCCCGTATTACCTGCGACAAATTGTCGCACCGGCGCGCAGGATTTATATGTCATAATATTTAAGATTATCGGAATACGCTAAATAAACATTCCGCTCTCCTCGCAGGCGTCTCTGGCTCCACGCATCATTGAGCCACACGCGCCTTGTTCGGTTACGGAATTTGAGCAGGTGGTTTGGTTTGACCGAACGGCCAAGAACAATGCATTGATCAAATCACTGTAGAAAATGATAATATAGCTCAGTAGCCGTAACCCAAGGGAAGCAACGATGCCGCAACGTAAAAGCCGTCGCCGGATTACACTGACAGTGGCAGCATTCCAGCCACCCCTGAGGCATTGCCTACGGCGCTGACGAACTCCGCGAGCAGTGGTACCACGCTCCCCTTGGTCAACCTGTCCCGCGCCCTGCCCGGCTTGGGGAACGATGCGGAGACTTATGCCAGCAATCTGGAGTCCTCCAAGCTGGGGCACCGCTTCCGTGCGGCAGGCCGGGCCAACGACCAGGCGATTCGCGCGGCCCTGAAAGCTGGCGACACGGCCAAGGCCGCACGCCTCCAGACCCAGCACGAAGCATGGAAAAAGCAGCAACGTACCCATGCCCTGGACACAGCGGAAAAGGCATACGCCGCGGGCGACTGGTCATCGGCTGTCGCCGACTACCAGCAACGTATCGGCCTTGGCCATAATGGTAATCCGCAGATCTGGTGGCACCTGGCCAACGCCATCCGCAACAATGGCGCGCCCTTCGAGAAAGACATCGCGTACTCCGCCTATCTCGCTTATGAGCGCACCATTCAGCAGCACAAAGCCGATGTCGCCATACTCCTTCCCGCCCTGAATCTCTTGCGGCAAACTCTGGCGGCGCGCGGTAATCACCTGGCTGAAATTCATCTTCTGGAGGCCATGTATCGCGCTTATCCCGCAGATACGCGGATTGCTGCCGATTTGAAAAAAACGGTGATGACCTACGGCTTCCAGGTGCAGAGCGTCACCCCGGATGCCAACCAGTTTCCAACCCGCACCTGCGTGAAATTTACCGCCCCGCTCTCCGATGCACCGGATTTTCATGCCAGTAACTGGGTAACCTTCTCCCCCGCCCGGCCCCATGCGGCGGTGGTCCGCGAAAACGGCGGCATCTGCGTCACCGGTCTGCCTGCGGGCAGCAGCACGCAGATGCATATCCGGGCAGGCCTGCCCGCCATTGCCGGAGCGGTCATGACGGCGGCGAAAAGCATTACGTTAACCCTGCCCAATCGCTCGCCCAGCATTATCTCCGATACCGGACGCTTTATCATTCCGGCATCACTGCCACCGGCGGTGGGCTTTTCCAGCGTCAATATTTCACGGGTCAAACTACAGATCAACCGGGTGCCGGAACGCACCCTGCTGGAGATCGCCGCACCCCCACCGGGCGCACAACTGACCGCCGGTGAGCCGGTCAGTATTCGCGTGCTCGGCGGCAGCCGACCTTTTCATTTTCTGGTCGATGGCCGCCCCATTCCGTCCAACCCGGCCTTGAGAAGTGTGCGCTGGACGCCCTCTGTGGCGGGCTTTTATCATCTCAGCATTCTCGACGCCAACGGCAAGCTGGTGAAGCGGGCGTTGCGGGCAGTACCGCCGATCAGCGCGGGAAATGTGGAGTGGGGCAGCACTACCGTTGCGCAGAAGTAGAAAACTCAAAACACCCGCCAGTCAGAACCGCTCCAGGCGACTTCGGACGGCCCTCGCCAAAGGGCGCGTGTCCGTCTCTGCCGATAGCACCAGCATCAGGAGCGCATCCGCTCCCACGGGCACAAAAAGTGCCGTATATCTGTCACAGCGAATGCTGATCTCCTGTGCCGGACATTCGGCAAGACCAGAGCTGATATGCTCTGCAAGACGCATAATGGCAGCCCCGGCGATACCGATAAGATGCTGGTCCACTATTGTTTCTCCCTCCTGAAAAATCACCGCCCCTTCGTTGGAAATCAGCGCGGCACCTTGTATTTCTGGCGATATGGCGCCGAGTTGTGCGTAGAGATCGTCAAACATGTCCTGATTCAAGATACCCATCTTTCGATGCACCTCTTTCAGAGATACTCGGGAATAGGAAACTGAAAGTCCTTCTGGGTCAACAGATCAGGCCCCGATTCCAGCCCCTCGAACCAGTCGAGGAAAGCCAGGACCGTCTCCCGCCCCTTGAAGGAAGCGCCGTGTTGCGGCACGATCCATTCGATGTCCATGCCCCGCGCCATATTGGTCCAGAGCCTGCAGACTTTCTGGCCACCCATATAACGACGGTGGAAGCCATCCATGGAGGTTGCCGCACGATGTGCCGCAAACGCTTCCGCACCTTCAATTACCTTGGAAGCATCATGCCCACTGACCAGGTTAGCGCCCAGATCTCCGGAGAACAGAATCTTGCTCACCGGATCGTAAACCTGGAAATTGCCCACCGAATGCATGTAATGCGCGGGCACGATAAAGAGTTCCTGCCCCGCCAGATTGACCCTCATGCCCTGCGGCGGAATACCGATAACTCGCCCGGCGGTCATCCCCTTGGAGCAGAAGTGCGGCAGGAAACGGGTCCATTCATTGGCGATGAGGATCTTCGCGTCGGTGATCAGCAGCCAGCCGTTGGCAGAGGCGACGATATCCGGATCCTCATGAGAGGCAAATACATAATCGAGATGCGCCGGCAGGAAATAGCTCGCCATTTCCGCCAGCAGATTCTTGTAGGTGAGGTTACCGCCCGGGTCGAGCAGCATCCCTTCGCCATTGTTGACGATGAGGAACTGATTGGCCTGAATCCCCTCGCCTTCCACCAAGTCGGTGAAGGCGATGCATTTATGCGTTCCGTTGTCATAGAGCAACTGGGACATTATGAACTCCTGATGGAAGTGGCATCGGCCAACATTTGTGCAGCCCGATAGAATGTTAAAATACCCAAATCAAATATTATAGCAGTTTGCTATTTCTTTTAAACGCCCCTACGAATGGCTGATCTGTGAGCACACGGAGAAGTCAGTTCAGACGCCGCTGCATGACGATACCCAGGCCGAGCCCCATGGCAGCCAGCATCAGGGTCAGTACGATGCCGTAGAGCCAGCCATCCTGGCTGACGAAACGCGCGATCCAGGCCTGAAAGCCGGTCTGCTGTACCTCGATATGTTGTTCCTGCCTAGCCACCACCTGATCGTGACGGACCAGGAAAGTATCCAGGGTATAGCGCCCCAAAGGCAGAGAAGCCGGCAGGGCCATACGAGCCGAAAAAAGTTGTCCACCCTCAATATGCACCCCTTGCGACTGCACCACATAGTCACGACGGCGCAGTTTGTTCTTCAGAAAAGCCTGCTGCCACGCAGCCACGTCCGCCGGCTCCGGCTGATAGCTGGCCTGCCGGGACAGATGGTCGGGGTCCAGACCCAGCAACTGCCGGGTCGCCAAGGGCAGCAACTGGTCTACAGGCGCTGAGGAGAGCATCTCCCAGATACCGGGGGCACCTGTCACCGTCACCCTGGCGCCGGTCAGCCAGATGGGCCCAGTCCGGGTTTTGCGTAACATGGCCTCGGTAGCCGCGGGAGAGTGCAGCAGGACAATCACCTGCCCCGGTTGGGAGAGAGCACCGTAAACCAGTAGTTCCCGCCCTGTAAAATGGCTGGTGACCTTCACCACGTCGTTACTGGTGCCGACCACCAGAGGCTCCGCCGCCAGCACGGGTGTCATCCATACCGTCATCAACGCGGCGAGACCCATGAGGCAAAGCTTTACCAGACGCATCTAAACCACTCGTGCCATGCTGTAGAGGTGCTCGGGCGGAATCACCAGCCCCAGACCCATCTTGATGGCGACGCCCAAAACCACCAGCGCCAGCACCAGACGCAACTGCTCCCCACGCATCAGCGCCCCCAGCCTGGCACCGAACTGTGTCCCGAATATGGAGCCCAGCACCAGCGCCAGGACCAGGTAAGGATCAACGGCGTGGTTCATGCCGGCCTGCAAAATGCCCACTTCCGCGCTGGTAAACAGCAACTGAAATAGCGAAGTCCCTACCACCACCCTGGTCGGCATCTTGAGCAGATACAGCATGATCGGGACCATGACGAAACCGCCGCCCACCCCCATCAGCGACGCCATGATTCCCACCGCGAAACCCAGCAGTACAGGTGCCAGAATGGAGAGGCGCAGTCCGGAAACAGGGAATTCCATCCGCCAGGGCAATCGATCCAGCCAGGAAATCCCTGCCTGCACTTTCTTTTTGTTTTTACCGGGATGATGGCCCCAACGCATGGCGAGGGTCGACTCCACGAGCATGGAGATGCCGATAAATCCCAGCAGGCCGACGTAAAGGAAGGTGACCACTAGTCCAAAATACCCGGACGCATCCAGGATACGCGCCACATGCACACCCAGCAGTCCACCCATCCAGCTCCCCGCGAGGAGGATGAAGGCCATGCGCATGTCTACATTACCCATACGCCAGTGCGCATAACTCCCGACAGCCGACGCCCCAACGATTTGCGCCGCGCCGGTGCCCACTGCCACGAGGGGTGGCACACCGACAAAAATCAACAGCGGAGTGATCAGAAACCCGCCTCCGACCCCCGTCAACCCGGAGAGAAAGCCGACGATCAGACCAAAGCCGATGATCAGCCAGATATTCACCGCCATATGAGCGACCGGGAGGAAAAGCTCCAACTTACGCGTCTCCGGGGGATCTGACAGAAACCATCACGCCGGCACAGATCTGATCCATCGGGGTATCGGGCGGAACCATCAGGACCGGCACCTTCAGCGTCAGGCTCAGTCTGGCGCCCAGGCCACCGAGCAAATGCGGCAGACCAAGGGGCCTGCTCTCGGTGCCATAGCCACGCTGGCCCACCACCACCATGATGATATGCGGATCCTGTTCGACCAGCCTGGGGATTTCCACCTCGGGAGCACCTTCGACCAGATAGTATTCCGGCAGGAGAATTCCACAGTGTTCCTGTATGCGCTCTGCGACACCTCGCAGATTTTCTTCCGCCTCGATGCGGGCATCCGCCAGCAGCCGGTTTTTGAGATCACTGGAAAAAAGCCCACCGCCAAACCCCAGGGGCACCGTCGGCACCTGCAAGGTCGTCACCAGACCCAAATGACCACCCAGCAGGTGGGTAAAGCGCGCAGCCACCGCTGCGGCCAGCAGGGCATTTTCCGAACCATCCACGGCCGCCAGTATCACATGCTCGGACATAGCCGCCTTTCCATACTGAGGAGTCCCGGAAATATTAGATTATCCGCATAGGTCTGTCGAGGACGGCGTTGTCCGCAGCGCACTTGCATCGCAATGGAGGCTCTTTTACAATGGTCTCATTCCGCCGGTGCGTGCGTTTGCACGGGCGTGAGCAAAACGCTCCCTCCATCAGGAGGTTTGGGTACGACAGGTCTCCTGATCGTACCTTTTTTAGTTTGGACTGCCACTTTTTCGGAGGCCGTGGGATTTATGGGTGAGATTACAAGGGCGCTCATCAGCGTTTCCGACAAGCGTGGCATTGTGGAATTTGCCCGGCGGTTGCAGGATTTTGGGGTGGAGATACTCTCTACCGGCGGTACCGCCAAAGCCCTGATGGCCGATGGTGTCGCGGTGCAGGAAGTGGGGGACTATACCGGTTTCCCGGAACTGCTGGAGGGCCGCCTCAAAACCCTGCACCCCAAAATCCACGGCGGGCTGCTGGCGAAGCGCGACGACAGCAGCCACACCCGGCAAATGGCCGAGTACGGCATCCCCGCCATCGATCTCCTCTGCGTCAATCTTTATCCCTTCGCCGAGACCATCGCCAGCGCCGATTGCACACTGGAAGAAGCCATCGAAAACATCGATATCGGCGGTCCGACCATGCTCCGTGCGGCAGCGAAGAACTGGGAGGGCGTCACCGTCCTCGTCGACCCCAATGATTATGCCGCCGTACTACAGGAGATGGAACAGAGTTACGGCGGCGTCGGCGCCAGTACCCGCTTCCGCCTGGCCACCAAAGTCTTCGCCCACACGGCGCGCTATGACGGAGCCATCGCCAACTATCTCTCCAGCCTGGGCCCCGATGGCAACCGGACAACCTTCCCGCAGACTCTGTCCCTGCAATTTAAGAAAGCGCAGGATCTGCGCTACGGCGAAAATCCCCATCAGGCCGCCGCCTTCTACCGCGATGGCAGCGGCGGCGGACTGGCGGACGCCCATCAGTTGCAGGGCAAGGAACTGTCTTACAACAATATCGGGGACGGTGACGCCGCCGTCGCGCTGGTGATGGAATTTGCCGAACCCGCCTGTTGCGTGGTGAAGCACGGCAATCCCTGCGGCGTGGCCGTGGGACCGGATCTGCTCGGTGCCTATCAGCGCGCATGGGCCGGCGATCCGATATCCGCCTTCGGCGGCATCGTCGCCTGTAACCGGCCGCTGGATGCACAGACTGCCGAACTCATTAGCGGCCAGTTCATCGAGATGGTACTGGCGCCCGCCATTTTACCCGATGCCCGGCCCATTCTGGCCAAAAAGAAAAATCTGCGGGTGCTCGCCTTTGACGATGGCCGCGCCTGGCGGCGGACAGGCTGGGATTACAAGCGCGTGCGGGGAGGCTTGTTGGTACAGAACTTTGATCAGGCCATGGAAGCGGAAGCGGACTGGAAAGTGGTCTCCGAACGCGCACCGACGGCACAGGAAGCCCGTGATCTCGCCTTTGTCTGGCGGGTTGGTAAATACGTGCGCTCCAACGCCATTGTCTATGGCCGCGAAGGCCAGACCATCGGCATCGGTGCGGGGCAGACGAGCCGGGTGGATGCGGCCAGATGCGGGGTAGCCAAGGCCCTGGAACTGGGCTTCGATCTGCACGGTGCGGCGCTGGCTTCTGACGCTTTCTTCCCTTTCCGCGATGGGGTCGATGCGGCGGCGGCGGCGGGCGTAAAGGCGATCATCCAACCCGGCGGCTCCATCCGTGATGAAGAAGTCATCGCCAGCGTCAATGAACACGGCATCGCCATGGTTTTCACCGGTGTGCGCCATTTCCGGCATGGTTGAGGAGAAAACGCAGATGGGCGCGAAAGTCATGATCCTCGGCGGTGGCGGACGCGAACATGCCGTCGCCTGGAAGCTGGCCCAGTCGGCGGAGGTCGCGACAGTCTACTGTGTGCCCGGCAATCCCGGTACGGCGGCCGAGGCCAAAGTCCACAATCTGGCCCTGAAGCCGACGGATGCCGACCAGGTGATCGCCGCCGCCCGTGGGTTGAACGTCACGCTGGTGGTCATCGGCCCCGAAGCCCCTCTGGTGGCGGGTGTAGGTGATGCGCTGCGCCGGGCTGGTATTCCCGTCTTTGGTCCCAACGCCGCCGGAGCGATGCTGGAGGGTAGCAAGGCCCACGCCAAAGCCTTCATGGCGCGGCACGGTATCCCTACCGCCCGTTACGGACGTTTTGACGATACCGACGCGGCCCTCGGTTACCTGCGTGACCAACCGTTGCCGATCGTGGTCAAAGCCGATGGCCTCGCCGCCGGCAAAGGAGTCGTCGTGGCTGCGGAGCGCGCCGAAGCGGAGGCCGCCGTGCACCAGTTCCTGAAATGGGGTTCTATCGTCATCGAAGAGTTTCTGGAGGGGGAGGAAGCCAGCTTCATCGCCATCGTGGTGGACGGTCAGGTCTTGCCGCTGGCGGGGTCGCAAGACCACAAGCGTCTGCTGGACGGCGATCAGGGTCCCAATACCGGCGGCATGGGTGCCTATTCCCCCACCCCCATCCTCGACACCGCCATGAGCGAGCGGGTGTTGCGCGAAGTGATGCGCCCGGCAGCGCAAGGATTGATGACAGATCGCACGCCCTACTGCGGGTTTCTCTATGCCGGTCTGATGATCGGCCCCGCCGGACCCAAGGTGCTGGAATTCAACTGCCGACTGGGCGATCCCGAGACGCAGCCGCTGATGATGCGCTTGCGGTCCGACCTCTATACGCTTCTGCTGACCGCGGCCCGCGGCGATCCGCTGCCGACGGCTCTCGACTGGGACAGTCGCGCTGCACTCTGCGTCGTACTGGCTGCCGCGGGTTATCCCGATCATCCGCAGACGGGAGACCCCATCTGCGGTCTCGACGAGACGCAGGGGGATACCGTCAAAATCTTTCATGCCGGGACGGAGGCGCGCGACGGCACCGTCGTCACCGCGGGTGGGCGGGTGCTAGGCGTCACGGCATTGGGAGAAAATCTGGCGATCGCGCAACGACGTACCTATGCCGCCGTCGCCGATATCCACTGGCCGGGCTTGCAGTACCGGCACGACATCGGCCACCGCGGCCTGCGGCGTGCCTGACGCCGTTTCCGGCTGATGCTGCCCCGCCATCCGCGTCGTCAGGATATTCGCCGAGGGGTTGCGCATATACGGCGCGGCGGGGTCATCGCCTATCCCACGGAAGGGGTCTGGGGGCTGGGCTGTGACCCGCGTCGGCGCCGCGCCCTGCACCGAATTCTAGCCCTAAAGGGGCGACCACGGCATAAAGGCGTTCTTCTGGTGGCAGGTCGGACAGCCGAAACCCGGCGTTACTGGTCTGCGCAAGATGATACAGATCAGGCGCTGCTGGCGCGATTCTGGCCCGGTACGACGCTGGTGCTCCCGGCCACGCCCCGGGTCCCCTTCTGGATACGCGGACGCCATACGGGCGTTGCGGTGCGGATCAGTAGCCATTCCGCCATCGTCGCGTTGTCGCGGGTCTTCGGCGGCGCCATGGTCTCCACCAGCGCCAATCCGGCGGGGAGACAACCGGCCCGTGACCTGCGCACCTTATACCGCTATTTTGGTCGCTCTCTGTGGGTACTGCCGGCACGGTTGGGGCAGCAACAGCATCCCAGCCGCATTGTCGATGCCCGCAGCGGTCGTGTCTTACGGGAGTAAAATCATGCAACAACCACCCCTGGATGAAATGGAAAACTTTCTCCGCGGCTTGCAGGATCGCATCTGCAACGCCCTGGAAGAAGCAGACGGCGCGGCGAAATTCCGCGAAGATCTTTGGGAACGGCCCGGCGGTGGCGGCGGGCGAACCCGGGTTATTGCCGACGGCGCTTTGCTGGAAAAAGGCGGGGTCAACTTCTCCAAAGTCCATGGCGACCGGCTTCCCCCCTCAGCTACCGCACATCGCCCTGAACTGGCGGGACAGACCTTCACCGCCCTTGGCATCTCTCTGGTACTGCATTCCCGTAACCCCTACGTCCCCATCGTTCACATGAACTACCGATTTTTCTCGGCGGGACCCGTGTGGTGGTTCGGCGGCGGCGCCGACCTGACGCCCATCTACGGCTTTGAGGAAGACGCCCGGCATTTCCATGGCGTCCTCAAAACCGCCTGTGACCGTCACGACCCGGGCTTTTATCCGCGCTTCAAAGCCTGGTGCGACGATTATTTCACCATCACGCACCGTCAGGAAATGCGCGGTATCGGTGGCATCTTTTTCGATGATCTCCATGGTGATGCCAGCCTCCTACGGGCCTTCTGGGAGGATATGGCTAACAGCTTCCTCGACAGCTATCTGCCCATCGTCGCCCGGCGCCGGGACCTAGCCTACGGTGAACGCGAGCGCCAATTTCAACTCCTGCGCCGGGGGCGCTATGTGGAATTCAACCTCGTCTATGACCGCGGCACCCTCTTCGGCCTGCAATCCGGCGGGCGCACCGAAAGTATCCTGATGTCCCTGCCGCCCCTGGCGGCCTGGGCCTACGACTGGCAGGGCGAAGCCGGTAGCCCCGAAACCCGCCTCAAGGAAGACTTCCTCACACCCAGGGATTGGGCATGAGCTACGGCCTGCTGCGCCCTCTGCTTTTTACGCTGGACCCGGAGCGCGCCCACACCCTGAGCATCGCGGCGCTGGAAGCACTGGGACACATGCCACGCGGCCTCGCCCGTGTGGCCCGGCGCTACACCCTCCATGACCCGCGTCTGGCGCAGGACTTTTGGGGCCTGCATTTTGCCAATCCCGTCGGTCTCGCCGCCGGCTATGACAAGGATGCCCGCGCCGCAGTCGCCCTCCCCGCTCTCGGCTTCGGCTTCATCGAAATCGGCACAGTGACCCCGCGCCCGCAGCCCGGCAATCTGCACCCCCGGGTCTTTCGTTATCCGGCACAGCAGGCGGTCATCAACCGTATGGGTTTCCCCGGTGAAGGGGCTGCGGCAGTTGCCCGAAGACTGGCGGCGTTACCTGGCCATCCGGTGCCTATCGGCATCAATCTCGGCAAAAACAAGGACACCCCGCTGGAGCGAGCGCAGGACGACTATATTGCCGCGCTGGAACTGCTTTTCCCCTATGGCGATTATCTCTGTGTGAACGTGAGCTCGCCCAACACGCCGGGTTTGCGCTTGCTGCAAGGTGAGGAAGCCTTACGGGGACTGCTCAATGCCGTCGCCGCAGCCAACCAGCGTCTGGCCCTACAACATCAGCGCCCGCCCCTGCCACTGCTCCTCAAAATTGCACCGGATCTGGACAACGATAATCTCGACGCCATCGCTAGTCTGGCCTTAGGCACGGCCCCTCTGGTGCATGGTTTTATCGCCACCAATACCACTATAGAACGCCTGGCCTCTCAACCCGGACTCTCCGAAAGCGGGGGCCTGAGCGGTGCACCATTGCTGGAGCAATCCAATGCCGTCATCGCGCAACTCTATCGTGCGACCCAGGGACAGGTACCCATCATTGGCGTCGGCGGCATTCTGAGCGCGGCAGATGCCTATGCCAAGATCCGGGCGGGAGCCAGTCTATTGCAGGTCTATAGCGGGCTGATTTTCCGCGGGCCCGGGCTGGTACGGGAGATTCTGGAAGATCTGCCGGGGCTTTGGTTAAGGGATGGTTATCCCGATCTTGCGCATGCGCGGGGTAGTACCGCCTGATATCCTCTCCGCCACCGCATCCAGACAGATCTTATAGAGATTTTCCGCTTGCTGAAAATCCATGGACATGTTAAACCGCTAAAAACAGGTTTCATGAGACATCAATGAATAACAACTGTTATCGGGGCCGGTTATTCCCAATTATACAAAGAGTATTTTCCATGGCTCATAAAATCCATATCATCGGTTTCATAATGCGCACTGCAGGCCTCCTGGTTATTTTCGGATCACTGGCGAGCTGTGCTGCCGTCTCCGATACCACATCGGCGACCGGGGATATGGTCAGTGCCGGGGCGTCCCTGATCCCCTGAGCAACCCGGTGACTGTAAGGCTGCCGGATAATCTGCAGATACCAATCAGACTTTAGAACTTGGCCGCCACGCTGGCACCGACAAAAACCGGTGTACTCGCCTGCGCGGCAACGAAGTTTCCGCCATATTTTGTGCTCCGCAACCGCGCAGTATTGCAGCACCAGAATATGACATTATTAATAAGTTTTAACAATAAAATTGTGACAAATGACGCTATTATTTGGAAGCGTCATAGATGACCACGGGATCACAATGTAAGGAAATCGAAATGGCACATTCAAAGTCGTTATATTCTTTCCGTATGGCGCAAAAAGCAGAAATGACTGCCCTTTGCGCGCTCATCAATAGTGTATATCGAGGCGAAGCTGCCAAAGGTGGGTGGACTACAGAAGCAGAGTTGCTGGGCGGCCAGCGCTGTGACGTGGCGATGCTGGAAAAACTCTCCGACAAACCGGACAGTGGTTTCCTGGTGGCCACGAAAGAAGGCGAGATCATCGCCTGCTGTCATGTACAACTTGCCACAGCGGCGGTCGCCGAGTGCGGAATGCTTTCCGTGACTCCGGCGTGGCAGAATCAGGGCATCGCCAAAGCGCTGCTCCGTACGGCGGAGCAATATTCCCGGGAAACCTGGCAGGCGACGCGCATGCGCCTATGGATCATCAAACAACGTCCGGAACTGGCGGAATATTATCAGCGGCGCGGCTACCGGCTTACCGGCGCTACTCTGCCCTTCCCGGATGATGTCCGCTACGGCATCCCCAGAGTCAACGGGTTGTACCTCCTCGCACTGGAGAAAGTCATCGCGTCCGCCGGGTAAGCATCAGATGCGGAAACCTTGGGGCCGCTGATCCCAGTCAAAAGCCCCCATCAGGTCATACGAGTCGGCGTCGCGTTGGTTGAGGGGTTGCAGACCGAAACGGGTTTCGATGAATTTGAGGATGCTCGCCGTACTGGCGAGGTGGTGATCCACCAACCCTTGCCGCGCCCAGGGGCTGATGAGCAGGGCCGGAATACGGGTGCCAAATCCATAGTCGTCCACCACTTTAGGCGGCAGCGAATCCCAAAAGCCACCACCTTCGTCATAGGTAATGAAGATGGCGGTTTTGTCCCAGGCCGGACCATCCGCAGCGGCGCGCACCAGTTGCTCCACCCATTCCATACCGTAGGCGGGTGCGCAGTCAGCCGGGTGTTCGTCATGGGCGGCACTGGCCCTGACAAAGGAAACACCGGGCAGCTTGCCGGCATGGGCGTCGGCGAGAAAGTCTTCGCTATCGCGCATGTGACCGTTCTTCACATATTCTGGCCAGCGCGGGTAATACTGGAAGGGATTATGGTGGGCCACATACAACTGACCCGTATCGATCACCGCCGAGCCGTCGCCGGGACCAAACGCGGTCTTGAGCGCCCATGGCTTCACCCGGTCCCAATTTTCGTTATACCAGGCCCAGGACACTCTGGCGCCATCCAGACGGTCACCGATATTGTCGTAGGTCTGCGCCTCCGGCGGCGGAGATATCTTCAGCGCCTTCACGGCATCCGCGTTGGTCGGTCCCTGCACCGGCGGCAGGTCGTTGACCAGCACTTTTTGGTGGTCATAGGGCAGATCAAAGAAACGGTGCTCCAGACCCGCTTCCTTCGGATCGAAGGGCGCACAGACCTCCCTGGGTGCGTGGGGATGGATACAGGAACGGGCGGCCGCCAGATAAAGCGCATTACCGGTGCTGCCGCCGCTCATAGCCTGAAAGAAATGATCGAAGAGCGTGTACTGGTGCGCCACCTGATGATAGAAGGGCAAATCTTCGCCAGTATAGTAGCCCAGCACCGGGCCGCTGGGGCGGGCCAGATCGAAGGCGATCTGCTCGGGGCTCATTTTCCGGAATTCGTCCCGCGACAAAAGGGTTTTGCTGCCACCCGCCAGAGCCACGAAGCGATCCATTTTGCCGTTGTGCACTTCCGCCATCATACGAAAAAAGCGATGCGCAGGATCCCAATGCACATTGCCCCTGACCGGAATATAGGGCGCCATGTGAAAAGGCTGGTTCGGCAATTGCACATTCTGAAAACCCGGAATTTCCGCAGGTAACGGAAGATTATCATAAGCGATGCCCGCGGGGTTTTTCTGTAAGCCGAGGAAACGCGGATCCAACTGTCCCTGCCCATCCAGCAGGTTGACGACCTGCTGTCCGTTTTTCGGCTGGAAAGTACCGAAGTAATGATCGAAACTGCGATTTTCCTGAAAGATCACCACCACATGCTCGATCTTCTGACGCAGGAGATGCTCTCCGCTGACGCCTGCCGCACGTGCCACCCCCAGCAGATGCGGAGCAGCGACAACTGCACCACTCCCCAGCCCCAGCCGCTTCAAAAACTGCCGGCGATTCTGTCGCTCCATGAAAAAAACTCCTGATTCCATTAATGATTGGCAAGTATCCGCCCATATAGCCGACGGATACTAGGAAGCGCGTCCTGACAAATGCACCTCTACCGTAAAATTGGTGGCATGCTTCGGCATATCTTTGGAGAAGGGCGGGTACTGTCCTTCTTTCACTGACTTCAATGCCGCCCTATCGATGGGCCCAGCCCCGCTGGATCGGGAAATTTTCGCCCACTGCAATCGACCCGAAGGCGCAAGCCGGAATGTGATGATCGCGGTGCCGCTTAAATGCATCAGGCGGATCGCTTCGGGCACATGGGCATCCGCCTGAACCTGGGCCCGCACCAGGGCTGCGTATTCGGCTAGCGCTGCCTGACGTGCGGCCATGCTGGGCGCGGGCGGCGGCGGTGGCGGTGGGACCACCGGCGGCCTAGGCGGTGCCACCGGTGCGAGAGGCAACGGTGTTTTGGCTATCAGCGGTTTGGGCACAGGCACTTGATGCACCACTGGTTTCGGCAACGGAACGGGACGCGGCAGCGGTTTGGGATGCACCATCGGCTTTGGCGGCGGAGGTACCGGCTTCGGCTTCGGCTTCGGCGGAACCGGCTGTATCATGTGGATTGCAATAATTTTCTTTACGACCGGCTGGGGGGGTGGCGTATTACTTCCCACCCAGATCAATCCGCCCACCAGCAACGCCTCCAATACCGCGCCGACCAACAATGCCCGGCCAAAATGCTCTTTATTCGTATTTAGTGGCGGCGGCGTCCAGGATGGATTACCAACGATTGTATTCACCAATTACCTTCCTTGTTTTTCCTAACCACGCGCTTTCGCGGCAATCCCGATATCACTCACTCCTGCCTTCTGGCAGCGATCCATCACATGGACGAAATCCTGAAAAGGCACGCCCTTATCGGCAGCGATGGTGATCTGGGTCTTCGCAGGGTTACCATCACCGGCGAGCATTTTCTGCAGGCCGTCGAGATCATAGTGGTGACCCTTCACATCCACCGATCCATCCTTATCGATATTGATGGTGTAGTGCGGATGCGGAAGCTGCTGCGCCTGGCTGGACCTGGGCAACTGCAGACTCAGCCCTTTGTCGGGGATCATTTGCAGCGTGATCATGATAAAAAACACCAGCAGGAAGAGCATAATGTCGATCATGGGGATGATCTCCACCCGGCCCTTCTTCTGCTCGAAATAACGGCGCTCCATCAACTGGCCCTCGCCACAGACAACATTTCACTGCGTTGCTGCTCACCGTTGTCCGGCGTGATCATGGGTTGACCGTCCATCCGATTGATCAGCATGGTCTTTACGGAATCCAGTTGCAGGAGAATCTGCCGCACCTGGTTATTGAAGGCATTGAAGGCCATCAGACCGAGCATGGCGATAAACAGGCCAGTTGCCGTGGCGACCAGCGCGTCAGCCACACCGCCGGTGACCGCCGTAGGCGCGTGTCCCGGAGTGGCCAGCACCGAAAAAGCGTGGAACATACCGATAATCGTGCCGAACAAACCCAGCAGCGGCGCCAAGGTGATGATAGTGTCCAGCAACCACAGACGGCGATCCAGTTGCGGCGCCAACACCAGCACACTTTCTTCAAGACGGCTGGCAAGGCCTTCGCCTTTCACCTGCCCATGATGGGAGGCAGCCATACGCAGCAACGAGGCTTCGGGCAGATCACTCGCCCCATCAGCCATCTGATTCAGCGTGTCACGATCCAGGCGACCATGGCTGCCCAGTTCATGTACAAAGATCAGCCCACGCAGGATGGTGCGCCGCAAAAACCAGAACCGGTCCACGATAACGGACAATTCGACCAATAACAGCGCGCCAAGCACGTAGAGAACGCCATCTGAATAATTGGCGAGGTGAATGAGATATTGCAGGTTCATAAGGACTCCCTCTCTAACCGGAGGGAGTACCATAGCAAATCAATGTGACAGTTTTATGAACCTGTTATGACAAATTTACATCAATGGCGTTTTTCGGCGGCAAACTCAGGCGATACCCAAACCCATGTACCGTTTCCAGCCACTCCGCAGCGCCAGCCTTTTCCAGACCTTTGCGCAAACGATGCACCTGAGCCGCCACCGAATTTTCCTGGATGAGGCTGCGGCCGTCCGTCAATACATTGGCAATTTCTTGGGGCGAGAAAGTCCGATCCGGGTGCAATGCCAAATAGTGCAGAAACCGGAAAAGTCGTCGACTCAGACGTATTTCTTCCCCATTCACCCATACCCGACAGCTTCCCGGATTGACCTGGATCAGCGACCCCCGCTCTACCGGGAGGCATTTCCAGTGCTGGTTTTTTTTCAGCAGCGCCGATGCCTGCGCCAGCAACAACGTCTCGCTACACGGGGTCGATACATACGCGCTCGCTCCAGCATCCAGAGCGGACATGGCGTTTGCGTCATCATCCACCCCGATAGCCAGCACCGGCAAACCGGCACAAACCGGGTAAGCGCTTAATTCCATGAGCCACGGCGCAAATCGGGCAGACCAGTCCTGCAGAATCAGCAGGGCCGGGTGCCATCCCGTAACAAGCTGAAAGGCGTCATTCATTGCGCTCGTCGTGCGCAGGAAGGCGCCCGATCCCTGCAGGCGGAATATAAGCCCACTCGGCGGCGCCGTTTCTGCCAGCAGCAGAATGCGTGCCTGATAAAGCGGATCCATTTCCACATTGTTATTCGTTGTGCTGCCTTGCGGTATGGCCATCATGGTTTCCTGCCGAAACTGGACCTTATGACAGGATATACCCACAATATGACAGTTTTATGAAACTACAATGACAATTTTATGACAAAAACCCAGCGCCATACGTACTGCAACACACAGGATTTGCGGAGACCGCAGTGGTCTCCGGCAACTCCAGCCAGGCATGGAAGATCAGTGAATTACTGAAGCGGGATGGTTTGCTGTTGCGGCTGCTGTGGCTGTTGCGGCGCCGCTGGTTGACTGCTGGTCTGAGGCAATACCACCCCTGCCGGGGCCTGAGGACTGGCGGTCATGCCCAGCCGTTGCGAAAGCAGCTTCTGGAACTGCAAAGATAGTGGCTTGTCGCCAAAAGTCCCGATACGGATGTTGACCTTGGTAACATCCGTGGCCATGGAAGTCAGCGTTACCTTGGCGGTCTGGCCGTCCGTGGTGGTACCCTCGATCAGATACTCGGACGGACTCTTGCGGATTTCGCCGTTATAGTGGATGCTCATTTCTCCGAATGCCGCCTTCGACGCTGCACTGACCCGCGTCACCGACGTCGGATAGTAGGCGTAGAAATTGGCGACCCCGCCATTTTCCACATAGGCCACGGCCCCACCACCAGCCCCGGCCGCGAGAAGCGCCACGCAACCACCAAGCGGCAGAGCTGCTACCACACCCACTACCGCCAACCACGCCAACCGCCGTTGCGTCGCCATGCCAACCCCCTAGCTCCAATCCAAGAAATAGTGACAAAAACCCGGCAGAACCGGGCTTCTTCGCTATTGTCTGAAATCCTATCACAGCTCACCCATGAACATCCACACCGACCAGCCAGTCTCCATTCCGCGCCTTCATGGGTTCCAGAGACAGGTTTATATCGAACGCGGAAGACAAAGGTGCATATTGTCACCAAAAAGTCACCTCAGTGACGCATTGCTGTCACATTGGACTGCTAATATTGTCACCATTCCAGGTGGCAAAAGATTGGCATTTGTTAGGAGGTAGCCGCATGAACACCATAAACCAAGGCCCGGCACACCCGCTGGATCGGTTATCTGCCTATAGCGGAACGATCTTTTTGGTCAGCGGGACCTGCGCCGTTGCAAGGCCGTCCTGGGCGCAAGGCTCTGCCCTCCGCGCGTCGCTTTGGCGCCGCCCCCTTCTGATATTTTCAGAACCTGCATCAAAGACCGGATATAAGGCAGCAACCAGACCTCAACATGTCAGAAGTCGAAAACCATCTTACGAACATGGAGGCATCCATATAAGCGTTTTCAAATCGTCACCAAGGATATCACTAAGTTGCGAGATTAACTGTCGAACTCGGCGGCGCGCGATGTCGGCCAATACAACGTCAGCGCCTGCCTGCCGGTGGACGTGATCGGTGTCTACGTGTTGTTGCCGGACGCTCTGTAATGTACACTTTGATGTACATCATCTGACGGGAGTACATTCATGCCGGAAACCACCTTCACCGAATTACGCAACCACGCCAAGACCTGGTTCGATCTGGTCGAGAGCGGACAGACGGTGCGCGTATTGCGCAACGGCAAACTCATCGCCGAAATTCACCCCATCCCGGCGCAACTGCCTTCGTGGAAGCAGCGTCCGGCGCGCCCACTGGCCATCGGTGGCAAGGAGATCAGCCGGCTCATCCTCGACGAGCGCGGAGACTGATGCGCGTCTATTTCGACTCGTCGGCCTTTGCCAAGCGCTACATCGACGCAACCGGCACTGCTGACGTCCTGGCGTGGTGCGAACGGGCCAGCGAACTGGCACTGTCGGTCATCGCCGTGCCTGAACTGATCTCCGCCTTCTGCCGTCTGCAACGGGAAGGACGCCTGACGGAGGCGCAATACCAGATCATCAAGCGCGCCCTTATGCTCGACATCGCCGATGCGCTGATCTGCGATACCACTCCCCAGGTCCTCCAGCACGCCGTCAAAGCCTTGGAAAACCACACGCTGCGCGGCATGGACGCCATCCACCTGGGCGCCGCCCTCGCCTGCACCGCCGAAGTGTTCATCTCGGCCGATGCCCGCCAATGTCGCGCCGCCGAGGCCTTCGGTCTGCAGGTGGTATCGCTATGAAACACCAGCCACGCCACCATCTCGCCTTCGCTACCCTGCCTTTCACTCGCGCCCAATGGAACCCTGCGCGCACAAAACCGCGACCAATATACTTGGCTGAACCACATGCCCGCCAGTTCACGCGCCTTCCCACTTGGCTGGCGCAGCATGACGAAGCTCTGCGTGCCGTGCTTACACCCGATTTGATGCTGAAAATAGCCCTACTTGAAAAAACCGGCCATAACCACGGCGTTGAGCATGTCCTGTCCGCCAACCCGCAAGCCGTCTGCCTCGCCTCTGCCAGACACCCCACCCGCGTCACGGTTACGGGCACTGTGGATGACGGGTACCAAGTCTATTTCGAGACAAACTCAGCCACACTACCGGGAGAGTTGGCCCGTTGTTTCCCAGGTGGACATAGGAATTGGACCGCCAATTAGGTGCTAACCGGCGCTGGATAGGCCGGTCGTGGTAGAGAGATGGGGTGATGGTGCGAGGATAAATCCTGGGCTGTGTTTTCTGGGGCGGTTCCGTCGTGGGCGGAAGGCAGGGCCACTATTTGGCCAGGGAAGCAACCCGAAACAAGAAGTCAGTCCAGCCCACCCAGCCCTGCAATAGCCTCAATGTAGAACATAATCGGGGGTCGTGAATTGCTTTTCTCTCGAAGTATTTCCTTAGAAGCGATATTTGAAGTAAAAGCGATTACTGAAATACGGGTTCTGATAATGTGCATAACCAGCCTCATTTTGTGCTATAGATATATCAGTATAATCAGCAATATAAAGCCCATTAAGAATACTGGAAAGATCATAGGAAAAGCCCAAATCCATGGACCAGAGTTTCTGATTAGGAACAGCTTCGCCCGTTGGAAAGCCGTATGCACCATTATAGGAGTAAACACTCCCCCCAAAGCCATAACGAACCAGATACCGAATAAAGCTGGCGTTAAACTTGAGCCGGTTGGCAAAAAAACCAAAGTTGGACGCTATACCATACGCATACCCAGGACCATAATCCGAAATACCGGTTTGCATGGTGGTGGTATAAAGTGTCCCGCTGATATCATTGTACGGATGAACCATGCCGCCATGGCGAAAAGAATTATAATTTCTGGGACTATAGTCTGCTACCAGAGCCACATTATCATCATAATTTCTAGCGAATTTCACCCCGATTCGACCGCCGTAAATATGGGCATCTACCGAATCTGCGTTTAGCGCATTCAAGAAGCTTGTACTTACTCCTGAACTTCCTTCGGAAACCATCTGGAAGTTCCCGAACAAGAAAACGCCGTTGGAGATCGGACGGCTGATTTCAGCGTCTCCGTAACACATATTTGCAAAACCATAAAAATGGTAATCCCAGACCTGGAGTTCCAGATGATTGCCTAGGAATGGGGTTTGGTAGCGTGCTCCTAACACGTAGAAACCATTGGTATGCGCACTGGTATAACGATTACCCGTGGTGAACGTTGCACTGAAACGACTGGCATAACTGTATATACGTGCAGCCATGAAGCTCAGTGTCGCGGGTGAACCACCAATAGCTAAAGGACTGTTGCCAGACCACTGTTCATCCTTGGGATGACCGATAATGTCCACGACTGCACTGATGCCAGTAAAAGCCCGTGGATTATACGTATAATCATCCCAGTTGGCATAAGGAGTATCGATAAACTGACGGCCAGCACGGATAATAAAAGGACCATGGTGATATTGCAAATAGGCCTGACGCACTATGGCGATGCCATGACTGGGATAAGGGCCAGTCAGTTCCGGATCTTCATGCTGATAAAAACCGGTCCAGGTGGCAAAATCTCCACCGACCCCCAGACTGAATCCTGCAAATTGTGGACTATGCACATATAGATGACCACCCAGAGCCAGCGAATGCGTGTCTTGTCTCGTATGCGCATGATTCAGATAGCTGAAATTAATAATCCCCAACATCGCGGAAATTTTGCTGTTGGAAATAGCACTGTCGATGAGGGTATTGGAAGGGATCAAAGAACTTGAGGGCGTCCCCGCCGTGGATAATGTGGACATTCCAAGACCAATGGCACATAATACGACCATACTACAAGCCAGACTATTTCTGGATGGGCTTCTTCCGGAAAGCGCTCTACGAAATCCACATTTATAATTTTTAATCATGGAATTCTTCTTACCCCAGCCCCACGAACCAGCGGAACGGAAGGTGGTAATCCATCTGCTCCATCAGTCGTCGCTCGGGGCGGATGCTGTAAAAGCCTTGCAGCAGCAAGGCACGAAGGAGATGCTCCGGGGAATGGAAGGACAGCCAAGGTGTGAATAGATGCGCCTGAAATGACCACCCAGTTCCGCAAGGGACAGGTCCACAATCACCCGGATGACATGTAGAGGATGATCCGCAGGAACCCGCTGTTCCGGCGACAGATAGCTGAACATGCTCTGTGTCTCCACTTTAGCCCCGCGCATCCCTTCGTCCTCCAGATTCCTAAATCCGAGCTTCAAATTATAGACTATCTTCGATCTGCTCCAAGGTCTTACCCTTTGTTTCTGGTACAATCCATAGGGTAAATAGGATCGCCAAAACAGTCATTGACGCATAAAATATGAAAGTAGGGCCGCGTCCAATCATCAATAACAAGTCTAGGAATATACCGGAAATCACCATGTTTGAGACCCAATTAGCGACGGTTGCAATACTCATGGCCCTACCCCGGATAGCGAGCGGAAAAATCTCAGAGATCATTAGCCAGAAAATAGGTCCAAGGCCAATAGCAAAAAAAGCGACAAAGATAGCAACCATACCCACGATGATATAAGTCAGTGCGCCGTGAAGCTGTATCATGAATCCAGTACCAATAAAAATAAGACTGACCAGCATACCATAGAGACCAAAAAGCAGCATTTTGCGACGACCGGCGGTGTCCAATAACCGCATTGCGACGCTTGTCATGATCACATTGACGGCACCAATACCCACGGTGGCGAGAATGGAAGCTGAAGCCGAAGATAAACCGGCATCCTGGAAAATGGTCGGTGCAAAATAAATAACCACATTGATACCCGTTATTTGTTGAAAAACTGCCAGACCGATACCGACGATAAGGGGCTTACGGACCTTACGTTTCAGCAGCAACGACCAGGGCGCTGCCCGATGGCTGCCCTCAACAACATCGCGACGTAGATCTCCAAGCTCTTCGGAAACGTCCTGACGTCCCCGCAAAAAACGAAGCCCTGCCGCCGCCTTTTCTATGAGATCACGCCCCGCCAACCATCGAGGACTTTCCGGCAGGATCATCATTCCCCCAAGCAAGATAAAGCCGGGAATGGCACCGATTGCCAGCATCCATCGCCAACCATCGGTGACACCAGAGAGCATATAATCAACCAGATAAGATACAAAAATACCCACGGTAATATAAAATTGATTAATGGTTACAATGGCACCGCGCCAATGCGCCGCTGTGATTTCTGATAGGTACAGAGGGGTAATCATGGAAGATACCCCAATGGCGGCTCCTACCATAACCCGGCCCAGGAAGAGAAGGGGTATGGTCCAAGCCACTGAGGCCAAAATCGCACCCGCTGAGAAGAGAACGGCGGCAACGATCAGTACGGTGCGACGTCCAAAAGCATCTGCAAGTGCTCCGGCAAATGCTGCGCCCACGGCGGCAGCGGCCAGTGCGATTGCAACAAATAGCCCCTTCATGCTTGCATCAAAGTGAAAAACTTGATTTAAAAACAAGAGAACACCAGCGACGACACCGGTGTCGTAGCCAAATAGCAATCCACCGAGCCCAGCGACAATTGCAATCAAAATAAATCGCCAGTCTTTCTTGGGTTGGCGTGTCTCTATCTCGCGCATCCGACGAATCTCCTCATGAGAACTTATAGGCTCTTTCAATATCTTTTTGTATTATTAACAGCTAGTTGCAGAGAATTCAATAACGCTTGTGGACTGGATAATGCCACACAGAATTGTTGCAAGAAATTTTATTTTACGTGCAACGCCTAAGTGCAGTTCGATAGCGGTAGAGAAATTCGAAGAGTTCTGGAACGGTCACTTTGAAATACAGGTTGCCGCAAAAAACAGAGTCAGTATGGAGCACATCCATGGAGAAATCAACGCAAGTCCTTTTCAGGTTTACCTGTCTCAACCCGGTTCTTCGCCATTTCAAACCCCGGTCTTCATCCACATCCGCGATACCGTTCGCTGCGCCGAGAATGAATTGCGGGTGGCAAACCAGGGCCTACGGAATCTGAGACTGGAGTTTGTCACTCTCTCAGCATTACCGGAATTAACCGCATTTTTAGAATTACCCACCGCACCTAATGCTGGTGTCCGGGGTCGGCTTAGGATATTGGTCCCGCTTCCCGGCTCAACGGTCTGCAAGACTGGCCAGCACCTTGGGATGGGCGTACCAGCGCAGCATACCGCTCAACGCGCCGTCCTCATCCAGGTCCACCGCCAGCGCCGCTGCGGTCTTGATCGGCAGCACGGCACCAGTGAGGCGTTCTGCCCAGTTTCCCAGGTGGGGCTGATGCCCGACTAGGATCAAGGCCTTGGGCTGGGGATCCAGATCCCGCCAATCGCTGGCGAGAACCTCCAGATCGCCCGCCGCTATGGCGTCGTGCTCCCGAACCTTTTTCACCTTAAAGGCGTTGGCCAGGATATCGGCGGTCTGGCGAGCACGTGGCAAGGGGCTGGTCCAGATCACGACCTTCCCTGACACGCAAAGTCGCAATCCTTGCGCCATCCCCTTTACCGTCGAACGTCCTGTAGTGGTCAGTTCCCGCTCAAGATCAGACGACCGTGCCGCCGGGTCTTCCGCCTTGCCGTGTCGCACCAACACGAGTTGCATAACTATTCCTCCTCCGAACCAGAGCGAACCACGGCGAACGGAAAAACCCACGAAGCCATTAAAAGAAAAGGCGCTCGTGAACTTCCACGAACGCCCACCTACTTAATAATGGTACCGAGAGTCGGACTCGAACCGACACGATGTCACCACCACCGGATTTTGAGTCCGGCGCGTCTACCAGTTCCGCCATCCCGGCAAAATACCAAGCCGTATAGTAAATCGTCTGGCCGCCCCAGGCAAGACGCATCGGACTCACCCGGTAGGCGGAAAACCGAGACGCCGTGCCGCACCTCACCAACCCCATGGGCCCCACGGCCCCCAAGGCCCCCACGGTCCCCAGGGTCCGCCGTACCAACCACCGTTGATAAACACCGCACTCGTAGCGGGTTGCGGTACCTCCACCGGCCATAAATACACGGTGCTGGCTTGCAGTTGGGGATAGGGATAATCATACCCGCCGACCTTTTCCACTTGCACCCCGGTCACGGTACCAATAAAGGTAAGCTCCCGTCCCGCCGCATAGAGCACCGGGTCGTAGAACCCGGGCGCACAGGCAATAAACCGCCCTTCATCCGATTTTTCCCCACCCTTGTAAGGCCGTCCATCCTGACGCAGCGGCAGCGCCATTACCGTAAAGCACGTCTCCTGAGCCTTCGGCTGCGCTTTGATGAGTGTGCCGCCCCAACGCACCAGCTTGCCGTTTTCCGCGCCTGTTTGCGCCTGACGCGGCGTAACGGACGGGAACTGCCCACTCACCGGCGTTACCGTCGCGCACCCCCCCAGAGCCAGCGCTACGATCATACCCGTCAAGACCTTCGATATGTTCATTTCACCCTCCTGAGCATCGCCATCGTTGACCGGTAAACACCTCAGTATAGACCATCTTTCCGGGCACATTACTGCGTAAAACCAAGCGCATGTTGGATGCCCCCACCGGAACGGTCATGCGGTCCAGGACAATTCCGCGCAGAGCCCACCGCCGACATCGTTGAAGAGGCGCAGGCGCATTCCCTGTGCCTCTGCGAGCTGGCGGGCGATGGCGAGACCCAGGCCGCTGCCCTCCCCATGTCCCCGGGCGTCATCCAAGCGGATAAAAGGCTCAAAAACGGTCTCTAGATCCGCCTCCGGAACCCCTGGCCCCTCATCGCAAAGGCGCAACTGGGTGCGTCCCTGAGTTTTCTGGAACTCCGCCCTCACCCTCCCGCCGCCGTAACGCAGCGCATTGTCCAGCAAATTGGACAGCAAGCGGCGCAGCGCCTCCCGATCCCCCCGGAAGGGATAACGGCGCGGCAAAGTCGCCTGCCAGTGACCGCCCTCTCTTTCGAAATCCGCCCCCACCTCGGCCAGCAACACCATCAGATCAAAATCCGCGACCTTCGCCGACATACCGCGCCCCAACGCCAGCGATTGGGCCAGTAGCGCATCCATCCGCTCAATATCCTGCAGCATACCTTCCCGCAGGTGCTGCGGAGTGTTGTCCGGCAGCAGCTCCCAGGCCATGCGCAGACGCGCCAGCGGCGAACGCAGATCATGGGAAATCCCGGTCAGCAGCAACGACTGATGGTTGATCATCGCCTGCAAACGGGTTCGCAGGTCGGCGAAAATGTTGAGGATGTTCTGGAACTCATAAGCACCACCTTGGGGCAGACTCGGCAGAGGGGCCTTCAGCGATCCGCGCAAGGCTTTCGAAATCACCTCCAAAGGCCGCAAGACCCGGCGTACCAGAATCATGGTCAGTACCAACAATGCCAGCGTGGAAAAAACGATCACAAAAATCATCGCAACGGGGAGGGAGGAAACCAGGCGTCGACGATCAAAATATACCCAGATCTTGTGTCCGCCGATGGGAACGGGTACCCAGAAGGTATGGGTACTTCCTCCCAGTACATACACCCTAGCGGGCGCACCCAGGCGTCGGGAGAGTGCCCGGCTCAGCAGCCAGCTATAGACGTGACCATGGGTGTGGGATACCGAACGGTCAAGATGTTTGGCAATTTCCATTCCGTTATCTGCCCACAAACTGGTCAAGAAAGCAGGACGATCTTCAGGCGACAGTTCGGTATAGGTTTTCGCGCTGATCACAATCAATCCGGCGAGATCCTCCGCTGAACGTTCGGCCAAGGGATACAGCACCGTGGCAACAACAATCAACAGCGTCAGAACCTGCAGAACGACGATACCCAGCCCCAGGGTCCACGCCGTCTGGGAAAACAATCTGCGCCCACCCTGCGAACTCATGAGGATGGAGTGAAGCGATATCCGGCGCCACGCTCGGTCTGCAAAAAGCGGGGTTGCCGGGGATTTTCTTCGATCACCTTGCGCAGGCGCGTCACCCGCACGTCAATACTGCGATCAAAACGGCCGTCCTCCTCCCCACCCAGCAATTGCAGCAACAAATCGCGGCTGAGTATTCGGCGTGGTCGTTGTGCAAAGACCAGGAGCAGATCCATCTCTGCAGGATTCACATCGACCTCGGCGTCGCCCCGGTAGAGTCGCCTCTCCGCCACATGCAGACAGAAGTCGCCAAAGCTGAGTTTGTCGCTGCCCTCATCCTTCCCGCTGCGGCGTAGCAGCACCCGCAGCCGCGCCAGCAGCTCCCGCGCGTTAAACGGCTTGGCCAGATAGTCATCCACGCCGCTTTCCAGCCCGAGAATACGCTCGTCCTCCTCTCCACGGGCAGACAGCATCAGAATGGGAGGCCCTGCCTTGCTGCGCAGGTCTTTGGCGAGGCTGATGCCGTCCTGCCCCGGCAGCATCCAGTCCAGAACGATGACGTCCACCGGCCCCGCCGCCAGTTGTTGACGCATCTGCTGCCCATTGGCGGCGAGCAGTACGGCGAGGCCCTGGGCCTGAAGAAACTCCTGCAGCATCTCCGCAAGCCGCCGATCATCATCCACTATCAAAACCACTGCCATCCCGGCCTCACAATATCCTGAAAACGGGTACCATCCTGCATCAGGATACCAAACCAGCAGGAAGACGCTTTCCGGAAATATTCTCGAAATATGATGGATACAGTATACACCACAGGCAGCATCGGTATCCAAACCAAAAGATTGAGCGGAGCGAATAAGTCGGGCAGTCCAAAGCATCTCAGATATTAGACAGATGGGCTGCGATACGAGTTTTGTAGCGGTTGTTTTGCGGCTATTAGACGGACCTTTGGTCCGTCTTTTTTTATGTCTCGGGCCAAAAAACCGCAGGTGGATCCGGCACCAGACCGCCCAGAAAATCATTTTAGACCGGAAATATTCCAGAAACAAAAGGGCCGTAGTCTACATCCCATGGCACGGGGCCAAGGCCCAACCCCATTCTAAAGATGGGGGATCGTCCAACAGGATTTAGCGCACTGACGACCAAAGGCCGCAGTGCTTAGTTTGAAATGGTTTTGTAGCGGTTGTTTTGCGGCTATTAGACGGACCTTTGGTCCGTCTTTTTTTATGTCCCGGAAGCAATGGTATACTAGGTGCATTCGCTCATCAAGGATGCCGCATGGACCCCAAAGCACACCGCCTCGTCTGGATCGATCTGGAGATGACAGGTCTGCAGCCGGAACAGGATCAGATTTTGGAAATCGCCACGCTGGTCACGGACGATAGTCTGAGGATTCTCTGCGAAGGGCCGGTATTGGCCGTCCATCAACCGGAATTCGTGCTCGCGGCTCTGGATGACTGGAACCAGCGTACCCACAGCACTTCGGGCCTCCTGCAGCGGGTCCGCGACAGCCGCCTGGATATGGCCGCCGCAGAAACCCAAACCCTGGACTTCCTGCACCAGCATGTTACCACCGGCACATCACCGATTTGCGGCAACAGCGTATGTCAGGATCGCCGATTTTTAGCCCGCCTGATGCCGCGGCTGGAACGTTTTTTTCACTATCGGATGATCGATGTGAGCACCGTCAAGGAACTCGCCACCCGCTGGTATCCGCACCTGCCCAGATTTTCCAAGGCCGAGCGCCACGAAGCGCTGGCCGATATTCGCGAATCTGTTGCCGAACTGACTTATTATCGCGAACGACTTTTCCCGCAGACACCTTTCCCAGGCTCTGGGGCTGGAAACTCCGCCACTGAATAGGTGCCGGTAGTGGGCACACCCACCGCCGCGGCTTCTTTGCCGACACGGTGCAGACGCAACCACGCCAATGTTAAGATGGCCGCTTGCAGCCGGTCGGCAACCTGGGCAGGGCGGATGCGGCATTTATTTTGGAGGCACCAACGCGGTGGATATTGATCTCTTTTACGAACTCGCCGTACCCGCCCACATGGGTCGCAGTGAGGCTCAGGTTTATCATGAAACACTGGATGAACTCAGTCTCGCCGATACCCTGGGTTTCCACGGCGCGTGGTTGGTGGAACACCATTTCATGCGCGAATACTCACACTCCAGTGCTCCAGAAACGGTCCTTGCCGCAGCCAGCCAGCGTACCCGGAATCTGCGTCTCGGGCACGCCGTCGTCGTCCTGCCCTACAATCACGCCATCCGGGTTGCGGAGCGCGCCGCCGCCTTGGATATTCTCAGCCATGGCCGTCTGGAGATGGGCATCGGGCGAGGGTTTTCTCCCAAGGAATATCAGATTTTCGGCAATCGGATGGCAGACAGCAGGCTGCACCTGCAGGAGGGGCTGCAAATCCTTCGCCAGGCCGGCGGCGGTGCTTTCAGCCATCACGGAAAACTCTACGACTTCAGTGAGCTGGACATTCTTCCCAAGCCTCTCCAGCAGCCTCACCCTCCCCTGTGGGCGGCGGCCGTGAGTCCGGCGACTTTCCAGTGGGCGGCACAAGAGGCCATTGGCGTGCTTTCCGGGCCGTTCAAACCCTGGTTCCTGATCAAACAGGATCTGCGTGCCTATAAAAAGACCTGGCGAGAGCAGCACGGAGACGGCCCCGTGCAGGCGGGCCAAAATGGGAACTTCGCCATGACCATAGGTTGTTTATGTTTGGAAGATGCTGCCGAGGCGCGTCGGCTGGCGGAAGGTTTCACCTGGTATTACCAGCGACTTCTGGATCAGACGCGACCGGTGCTGGTACAGCTGCGCGAAAGCTATGAATACTACCATCGCCTCCGCTTTCTGGAGCCGCTGCTGCGCCGCGGCCTCAGCCTGCAACTACTGGAGACCATGGGCATGGTCGTCGTCGGTGACCCGGATACCTGTCGCCGGCGGCTGGCCCGTTATGCCCGGGCAGGGGTAAATCGCCTGATTTTGGCCGTAGGTGCCGGGATGGTCCCCAGCGAGGTCACCCAGCGCTCATTGCGCCTGCTGGCCGATGAAGTACTGCCGGCCCTGCGCACCCCCTCCCCCCACTGATGCAGGTGTTGGTCACCGGCGCAGCGGGGCATACGGCGGCGGCTCTGCTGCCGGCCCTGCTGGCCTGGCCGTATATCCGCCGGATTATCGCCCTGGACCGACGACCGCCGGCATTGCAGCATCCCAAGCTATATTACCTGCCTCTGGATATCCGTGACCCACAGTTGGCGGAGCACCTGACTGGCGTGGATTGCGTCATCCATCTCGCCTTTATGGTGCTCAGCCCTCGCCTTGGACCACAGCAGCGCTGGCGTGCGGAAATGCGCCAGGTCAATCTTGACGGCAGTCAGCACCTGTTCCTTGCGGCCGCAGATGCCGGTGTACCGCAAGTCGTCTATTCCAGCAGTGTGGCCGCCTATGGCGCCTGGCCGGATAATCCGGTGCCCATTGGCGAGAACCAACCTTGTCGGCCAGTACCCGGTTTTGCCTACAGTGAGGATAAGGCCGCACTGGAGCAGTGGCTGGATGGGTTCACGGCTGCTCAGAAAAAAACCGCTGTCACCCGCCTGCGCTTGCACGCCATTATCGGCCCCCATGGGCAGGCCCTGGTGAATGAGATTGCGACGAGCCCTTACGGACTCCGACTAAGCAATCCGGACCTGCCCATCCAATGTCTCCATGAAGACGACGCGGCCAGCGCAATACTGGCCGCGCTCCGTTATGGACAGGAAGGCATCTTCAACATCGCGGCGCCTGATCCCATCCCCTGGTCCAGCATTCCCCGCCGTTGGCAGTTGCCCCTCTCACCCACGCAACTGCACGGTCTGCACAGGTGGCTGCGGCCCCTCAGCACTCGCCTTGGCGATCCCGGCTGGCTGCAGGTACTGGAAAATCCACTGATCGTCGATATTTCCAGCGCCTGGCAAAAATTGAAGTGGCAGCCTCGCTATGACGTACGTCACGCGATAAACCAGGTGCGTGATACCTGCGGACGGAGCCCGATACACCCTTGGAGCGGCTGAGCGTCCGTGGCAGAATGGCTTATGAACTTTGCTCATCATATTCCTGCGCAAGCGCAGATCCAGCGGCACCATGACGCCTTGGTCAACCGGCTCACCGAGCACAGCAGTCACTACCGGGACCCGGTCCAGACAGTCCCCTGGGAAAGCCTCGACGCGGAAGCGGCTTGGCTCCCGGAAGAGTTGCTGTCCCTGTATGGGTTGCCTGAATACTCACAGCTGAGTCCGGAGGAGCGTATCCGCCTTTCCCAGGTCGAGTTCGTCTCCTTTTGCGAGTTGGGCTTGTGGCTGGAAGCACTCTTTATCCAACGCCTTGGCGCCAACTCACTCCAGGAGATGTACCGCGACCCAGTCAGTTACCACTATCAGTTGCACGAACTGCGGGAAGAAGTGGGGCACAGCCTCATGTTTCTGGAGCTACAGCGACGTTCACAGCGCTCCTTCATGACACCGCTGAGCCAGCGCCCGCCACTGGCGCGTCTTTTCGCCCGCTACGCCCCGGAAGGCTCGGCCGCTTTCTGGGCTACCATCCTCATCGGCGAGAACGTGCCCGATCGCGTGAACCGTATCATCTTCGCCCACAAAGAGTTACCCGCTGCGGTACTGACCATCACCCATGTGCATATGCGCGAAGAAGCCCGCCATATGGCCTTCGCGCGCACCACTATCCAGATGCGCAGCCAGGCCATGAGCCGGGCGAAAAAACTTCTGATCAGCCCCGTCCTGCGCGAGGTTTTCCGGCAGTTTTTGCGGACCTGCTTCTTCCCGTCCGAACAGGTCTATGCGGCAGCCGGACTGGGCAATCCGCGGATCTGGGCGCGACGTGCGCGCCGCAATCCACACCGTATCGATCTGATGAACCAGTGTGCGCTTCCCAGCCGGGATTTCCTGCGCACCCAGGGCTTTGCCTTGTGATCCGCGCTTTCCTGCTATAGTTTGAGAGTTGACGTTCCACTTGACCACTGAGGTGTGCCATGGCGGTATTGCAGATTGCGACCCGACCCTTTGCCGACCAACGCCCCGGCACCTCTGGCCTGCGTAAAAAGGTCAAAGTGTTTCAGCAGCCGCATTACCTTGAAAATTTCGTGCAATCCATCTTCAACGCCATTCCGGATCGTGCCGGGAAAACCTTAGTGCTCGGCGGTGACGGGCGGTTTTATAACCGCGAAGCCATACAGGTCATCCTCCGGATGGCAGCGGGCAACGGCTGGGGCAAGGTCATTGTGGGGCGGGGTGGGCTCTTCTCCACGCCTGCGGTCTCTACTGTCATCCGCGCCCGCGGCGCCCACGGCGGCATCATCCTGAGCGCCTCCCATAACGCGGGGGGCCCCGACCAGGACTTTGGCATCAAGTACAATACGGCCAATGGCGGTCCCGCTCCGGAACAGATCACCGACGCCATCTGGACTGCGAGCAGGTCCATCCAGGGCTATCAGATACTGGACGGCGCGGATGTCGACATTGACCACGCTGCCACCTTTTGGCTGGGCGACATGCAGATAGAAGTCTGTGACCCGGTAGCCGAGTATGCAGAACTGATGGCCCGCATTTTTGATTTTGACGCGCTGAAACAACTCATGCAGGGGCCTTTCCGGATGCGTTTCGACGCCCTGCATGCCATTACCGGCCCCTATGCCCATGAGATTTTTGAAAAGCAGCTCGGGGCACCGGCAGGCACGGTGGTCAACGGCACCCCCCTCACGGATTTTGGGGGCGGACATCCCGATCCGAATCTGGTTTACGCCAAGCCCCTGGCCGACGAACTCTTCGCAGAGAACGCACCCGACTTTGGCGCCGCATCCGATGGAGATGGGGATCGCAACATGATCCTGGGACGCCATTTTTTTGTGACCCCCAGTGATTCACTCGCGGTACTCGCGGCACATGCCACCGCAATCCCCGCTTACCGTCAGGGTCTCAAAGGCATCGCCCGTTCCATGCCCACCAGCCAGGCTGCGGATGTGGTGGCCGAGGCCCTGGGTATCGCCCATTATGAAACGCCCACCGGCTGGAAATTCTTTGGTAACCTGCTGGATGCGGGCAAAATCACCTTTTGCGGCGAGGAAAGTTTTGGTACCGGCTCGGATCACATCCGTGAAAAAGACGGGCTCTGGGCCGTATTGGCCTGGCTCTCGGTGATCGCTCATACCGGACAACCGGTGGCGGAGATCGTCACCCGGCACTGGCAGCGTTTCGGGCGTCATTACTACACCCGCCACGATTACGAAAACCTTCCGGCGGAAATCGGGGAACAGATCATGCACAGCATTGCCGCCCAATTGCCGGTGCTCCCTGGTCAGACGCTGGCAGGACGGGAGATCCTCATTGCGGATGACTTTGCCTATGCCGATCCCATCGACGGTAGTATCAGCGCGCATCAGGGCCTGCGTCTGCTCTTTGCCGACGGTGCCCGGCTGATATTCCGCCTATCGGGTACCGGAACCGAAGGTGCCACCTTGCGTATATATCACGAGCATCTGGAGAAAGACCCGCTGCGCCAGCACCAGGATCCGCAACGTACCCTGCGCGATCTGATCCAGGTCGGTAGGAATCTCAGCCGAATCGAAACCCTCACGGGTCGCAAGGCCCCCACTGTCATCACCTGATATAGGAGTCTGATCATGATGAATTTTGAAAACGATAGCGACAATGGCATGGGCTACAGCGCCTTGGGGATCGCCCTGCTGGCAGGTGCGGTAGCGGGCGCGGTCACGGCTCTGCTCTTCGCTCCGCAGACGGGCGACCGCACTCGCGAGCAATTGCGGCGGCAGGCCAATCGGGCCTGGGATCGCGTCGTCGCGTCGCGCGAGCGGATAAATGAGCGAGTTGAGGAACTGCTCGATACCATCGCCATTTATAGCGAAGAACTGGTGCAGAAGGGCAAGGAACTGAGTGACAAAGAGCGCCAACGCCTGAATGACGGTATTGCTCTTGCCCGCGGCGAACTGGACCGTCTGCGCCGTCGTCTCTCGCGCCTCGATTGACCGCAGCGGGGCGAGCGGCTATTCTCCTCCGCGACGGGGCGTAGCGCAGCTTGGTAGCGCGCCTGCTTTGGGAGCAGGATGTCGGAGGTTCGAATCCTCTCGCCCCGACCAAATAAAACAAAGTGAGCCATGTCTGAGTCTGAGCCCACGGAAGTGGAAGCGGCCTTTTGGCGGCAGCCTTTGCCAAATCTTTTTCATGCGCTCCATACCAGCCCTCGTGGCTTAACGACGGAAGAAGCCGCTTCGCGATTGACGTCTTTCGGCCTGAACGCGCTACGGCCCGCGCTGCGCGGCACGCTCCTCCGGCTGTTTCTCTCCCGCTTTCGCAATCCCTTGGTCATTATCCTTCTGGTCGCCAGCGCGATTTCTGCCGTGACAGGCGACAGGGCCAGCTTCCTGATCATCAGCGCCATGGTGTTGATGAGCGTGGCCTTGGACACCGTGCAGGAATACCGCGCTGGGCAGGCGGCCGAGCGACTCAAGCGATCCGTCGCCGTGCGCGCCACGGTCCTGCGTGATGGTCGTCCGCGTGACATTCCGATTTTCGAGGTGGTGCCAGGAGATACGGTGCTGCTGGCCGCAGGCGATTCGGTCCCCGCAGACGGGCGACTCATCGAGGCGCTGGATTTTTTTGTCAACCAGGCGCTCCTCACCGGCGAGCCGTACCCGGTGGAAAAGCATGCGATCGAGCTTTCCGACAAGGCAGATCTGGATGCCGCCGATAATGCGGCCTTTATGGGCACCTCCGTCATCAGCGGCAAGGCAACTATCCTGGTCTGCCGCACCGGTCTGGGCACCGCCCTCGGCGAGATCGCCGACAGCCTGGCCAGCAAGGCGCCCCCCACTTCCTTCGAACGGGGCACACGCCAATTCGGCTTGCTGATTATGCGTCTAACGGTTTTTCTGGCGCTGTTCGCGCTTTTCGTCAACACCGCGTTTCACCGCCCCCTGCTGGAGTCCTTTCTATTCGCCGTCGCCCTGGCCGTAGGTCTCACGCCAGAACTTCTACCGATGATCGTTTCGGTAACCCTCGCGCGCGGGGCTATTCGGATGGCTCGGAAAAAGGTGATCGTGAAACGCTTGGCGTCGGTACAGAATCTGGGGTCGATGGACGTGCTCTGCACGGACAAGACGGGAACACTCACCGAGGCGCGCATCCGGCTTGAGCACCACGTGGATCCCATGGGGCGAGAGAGCGAAAGGGTGCTGGAATTAGCTTATCTCAACAGCCACTTCGAGACTGGTCTGAAAAGCCCTCTGGACGATGCCATTCTCTCCCATCAAGAAATCAACGTCAGCGCCTGGCGAAAAATTGATGAAGCACCCTTCGACTTCGAGCGGCGGCGGGTCTCCGTGCTGGTGGAAAAAAACGATAGACGGCTTCTGGTCGTGAAGGGTGCTCCCGAGGACGTACTTCGACTTGCCGTGGCATATGAGGCGGACGGGATCCAAACGCCATTCGACGCACCGGCACGGAGTCGGGCAGGGGCGTTGTGCGACGAATTGGGACAGAATGGCTTCCGGGTGCTAGGTATCGCCTGGCGACGAGTGCCACTTGACCATCCCCACGCAGTGGTGGGCGATGAAACCGAGTTGGTATTTGCCGGCTTTGCCGCTTTTCTGGATCCCCCAAAGGAAACGGCGGCCCGTGCGGTTGGCGATTTGGCCAAAAGCGGTGTGGCAGTGAAGATTGTCACCGGTGACAACGACCTGGTCACCCGTCATGTCTGTGCGCAGATCGGGCTGCCTGTGAACAAGGTCCTGACCGGCGCCGAGATCCAGAGGATGGACGACTTTGCCCTGCAGGCGCTGGTGGAGGAGGCGAACCTATTTTGCCGCGTCACCCCCACCCAGAAAAACCGCATTATTCTGGCCCTCAAAGCACGCCAGCATGTCGTAGGTTTTCTCGGCGACGGCATCAACGACGCTCCTTCGCTCCATTCCGCAGATGTGGGGATCTCCGTGGACGGCGCGGTGGACGTGGCCAAAGATGCAGCGGACATGATCCTGCTCGAACGCGACCTCGATGTGTTGTACGAAGGCATTCGAGAAGGGCGACGCACCTTCGGTAACGTACTGAAGTACATCATGATGGGCACCAGCTCCAATTTTGGGAATATGTTCAGCATGGCGGGTGCTACCCTGATCATCCCGTTTTTGCCCATGCTGCCGGTACAGATCCTGCTCAACAACTTCCTTTACGACCTCTCGGAGGTTCCGATCCCGTTGGACAATGTGGATGAAAGCTATTTATCGCGCCCTCACGAGTGGGACATGGCCTTCATTCGCAACTTCATGATGGTGATCGGCCCGATCAGTTCGCTCTTCGACTTCCTCACTTTTTATGTCATGTTGCACGTTTTCCATGCCGGTGAGGAGATGTTCCACACCGGCTGGTTCATTGAATCCATCGCCACCCAGGTTCTGGTAATATTCGTCATTCGTACCCGCTTTAATCCCTTGACCAGCCGTCCGCACCCTTTGCTGGTGGGAACCTCATTAGCCGTGGTTGCCGTAGCAGCCCTGCTGCCTTTGACCCCGATAGGCGCCACGCTGGGATTTGTAGCACTGCCGATGGATTTCTTCGCGATACTTATGGCCATGGTCGTCGTGTACCTGATGGCGGTGGAAGGAGTGAAGAGATGGTTTTATCGACGCCTGGCAGGGAGAACTGCCGGAATCCCATCACCGATTTGATGATGCCAAAGGCGGGCTCTACGGTTTATTTGCGTAGCCGGTAAACGTTGCGGCCCGCCTGTATCTTCAGATGTTGGATCATGGCCTGCCTCATGGCACCACATAGTTTTTCTATCTGCCTGCTGACCAATATAGCAGCCTGTGGGAAAATCTCTCAACATTGTTGACTTTGGAAATTTTTACTGTTACAAAAACCCCGCCCTGTTGCTCCAAAATGGCTTTGCTATAGCAAACTCCTGTAAAATGCGGCTTCGCCGAATCCCGGCTAAGGAAGGGCACATATCAGAAAGAGGGAAGCGAAATGAACGAGAATGCAGCATTACTGAACAAAGAGGTACCGGACTCGGGTGGGGATCTGCCCGTGCGCTACGACCGGACAACCATCATTCTGCACTGGCTCACCGTGGTTCTGGTCGTCGTACTCTTTGCCCTGGCCGAAATCTGGGATTTTCTCGAGCATGGGGCGCCGCTCCGGAAGGAGTTCCAGTCCCTTCATATTTCACTGGGCATCCTGCTGACGCTGGTGCTCATAATACGGCTGGGCTGGCGTACCACACGCGGCACGCGCATGCCGGCGGCGACAAACTTGCAGGAAAGGCTGGCGAAAGGGATGCAACATGCGCTCTACCTTCTGCTGGCAGTACAGGTAGCACTAGGCTTTCTGCTGCGCTGGGCACAGGCGGAATCCTTCACGTTCTTCGGGCTCTTCTCCCTGCAGTTTGCGACCGTCAAAAATCACGCCCTGGAACACACCTTCGGCAACTTCCACAATATCATTGCCTGGACCATCATCATCCTCGCTGGTCTGCATGCTGCGGCGGCACTGATGCACCACTACATCCTCAAGGATGACACGCTGGAACGGATACTCCCCAGAAAAACCGGCCGTTAAGCCGCCCGCGCAAGGCGTTTTCCGGTCAATTCCACCGCGGACCGCCCTGGAGCAAACCCGGCGCCAATGCTCCGGGAGGACCGTGGCCAATCCTCCCCATTCATGAGGGTTAGGCTGCCGGGCAGAGGGAACTCATCGGGCAAAATATCGGTCCATGAATCTGGTTGCAGTATTCCCTCGGCGACCATGCCCTTAGAAAAATGAGGAACGTCAATGACTACAGCCGCACTTAGCCCAGCCAACGAAAAGAACGCCATGCTCAAGGTACCGAAGATCACCATGTATTTCTGGATGGCGAAACTCCTGACCACCGCCATGGGAGAAGCCACGTCGGATTTTCTCGTTTTCCACACGAACCCCTATCTGGCCGTGGTAGGTTGTGGATTGTTATTCCTGGCTGCTATCTGGCTGCAGATGCGGAGCAATCAATATACCGCACACTATTACTGGTTTGCCGTCATCATGGTGAGCATCTTCGGCACCCAAATAGCGGACGTCACCCATGTCGTGCTGGGCGTTCCCTATGACATCTCGACATCCGTTTTTCTGGTTACCTTGATCGGGATTCTGGGTACCTGGAAACTCAAAGAGAGAACCCTTTCCATTCATAGTGTGCATACACCTCGGCGAGAGGCATTCTATTGGGCGACCATCGTCGCCACCTTTGCCCTGGGCACCGCCGCCGGTGACATGACAGCATCGACCCTGGATTTAGGCTACCTTGGATCGGGCTTACTATTTGTCCTCTTGTTTGGCATTCCCGTCGTTGCATATTTCATGTTCGACCTTAATGAAATCGCCGCCTTCTGGATAGCCTATATCCTGACCAGACCGCTGGGGGCTTCTTTCGCGGATTGGACAGACAAACCGATACGGTTCGGTGGCCTTGGTCTTGGCACGGGCCCGGTGAGTATATCGCTGACGCTGGTCATTTTGATGCTGCTCATCTTCCTGATGATTTCCAGAGTAGATGACCCCAACCGAGCGCAAAAGATAGAGGTACGCTAGTAATCTGCCGCTAACAACCAAGATGTAATCGCTAGGCTATAGGCCACTGAGAAAACATTTAATAGCCCAAAAAATGAACACTTATAAAGGTTTCGTGGGGAAGCTATAGCTTCCCCACGAAGGCCATCGCCGAACCTCTTGGCTGACCAGTTTGTTCAACCGGTCTAGAGATGGCGGCACACCGGTACGCATCGGCAGCGAGAGGGGCTCGAACACGTGCTGCACGTTATCAACGCTCCGTCCTCGCCTATCACTTCTGGCCGATGATTGGTGTAGATACCTGCAAAGCCCATCGGATACTCAAATTTTTATGGGGATTGAAGAGCAGGTATCATCCTTGCGGGTCATGCAAGAAAAAATGGCTGATGTATCTGTGCGATGTAATCGTCGCCTAATCTTGGCTAAGGTCGGTGGATTAAAACCTTGTGATTGATATTTAACATATATGGAAGCATATCCTAAATGCTCTGGTACCTGGATTTACGAAGGACTAGGATCCCTCAAGTTCTATTCAGCCTTGCCATGAGTCATTTTTCATTAGCCAATGCGAAAACAATCCCTGATTCCCAGCCCACCGTCCTCTGAATCCTCCGCAAAAAACCATATTCGTCACGGCACCCGCTCATTCCGAAACACGAGCCTGGCGCTTTTCGCTGCGGGATTCGCCACATTCAGTATGATTTATTGTGTACAGCCCCTGATGCCTGCCTTCAGCAGAGAATATAGGGTGGCCGCCACGAGTAGTGCTCTTTCCCTGTCTTTGACTACGGGGATTCTGGCTTTCACGATGCTCCTGGTCGGGAACTGGTCGGATCGTCTTGGACGTAAGCCAATCATGGTCTGGTCACTGTTCATGTCCGCATTTCTAGTGCTCGCCACGGGATTCTCTCCAAATTGGGATGTTTTTCTGCTGGCGCGGGCTTTGCTGGGCATCAGCATCAGTGGCTTGCCGGCGGTAGCTATGACGTATCTCAATGAGGAGGTGCATGCGGACTCTATTGGCATAGGCATGGGGTTATATATCAGTGGAAGTGCAGTGGGTGGTATGTCAGGTCGGCTGATTGCTGGCGTTTTGGCCAATTATTGGGGTTGGCATGTTGCCATTATCAGCATCGGCGTCATCAGCTTGATCGCTGCCGTTCTATTTGTTCGCAGTTTGCCGGATTCGCTGCATTTTTCCCCACAGCATGTGTCCTGGAATGGCAGAGTCCAGCAAATACGTATGTTGTTCAAAGATTCGGGGCTCCCTTGGTTGTTTGCGGAAGGCTTTTTCCTGATGGGCATTTTCGTGACCTTTTATAATTATCTGACTTATCGCCTGATGGCTTCTCCTTACAACTTCAGTCAGGCTCAGGTGGGACTGATCTTCAGCGTCTACGGGGTTGGTATTTTCAGCTCTCCGATGATGGGACATATTGCCGGGCGGATGGGGCGTCGAAAAGTGCTGTGGATGGCTTTTGCGTTGGTGATTACTGGAGTCCTTCTCAGTTTTGCGGGGCCCGAATGGGCAATTATGCTCAGCACCATATTATTGACTTTTGGTTTTTTTGGAGGACATTCCATTGTCAGCAGTTGGGTGGGTCGGAGAGCGCATGGAGCCAAGGCGCAGGCGGCATCATTGTATCTCTTTTTTTATTATCTGGGTTCAGCGGTACTGGGAAGTTCCGGAGGATATTTCTATTCTGGCTGGGGTTGGGATGGTGTGGCTGGGCTGCTGATTTTTCTGGCAGCATCTGGACTGCTCATCGCCTGGAAACTGCGTGCGCTGCCGCCTCTGACTTCAATATCGTCAATAACTGTCGGAGAAGCGGTGAATGGTCCATACAGCGGTAAACCACATGGATATCAGAACGCGCACTAGGGGAAGACAGCGGTATGTAACACACGCTATCTTGCTGTAGGTATGAATAGGAAACTGGAAGAATGGTAATCCCCAGACCTGCCGCTACCAATCCTATCATTGTCGATGCTTCCTGCACTTCCTGAACAATTTTGGGATTAAACCCGGCATCGTGGCAAATCTGAAAAAACTGATTTCGTATACCGGTACCGGCCGAGTCTGCAAAAATAATGAACTGCTCGTGGACCAGTTGTGCCGGATCAAGAGGTACAGACAGGGTTGGAGAAATCGGACAGAGCGGGTGTTTGGCAGGTAGAACCGCTACGAGAGGATCGGCGTAGAGCATATGGGATTGAAGCATTACCGGTAAATGCTGAACCCGCATAATACCTACCTGTATTTTTTCGTGGATCAATGCGTCTATTTGTTCGAGAGAATTCAACTCTTCCAGACCCAGGTGCACAGACGGGAATTGTGTCCGAAACTGGAATATGGCTCTGGGGACCTGTTTTGCCAACATGGTTGAGCGGGTCATGCCGATGTGCAGTTCCCCTTTCTCTCCGCGCTCCACACGGCGCACATAGTCCACGGCACGATCCACTTGGACAAGAATGGCACGGGCCTCTTTCAGAAATGCCTCTCCTGCATCGGTTAGCGCTACCCGACGGTTAGTGCGTACAAGCAGCCGCGCTCCTAGCATTTCTTCAAGCGTATGAATCTGTTGGCTGAGCGGCGGCTGGGAAATGCCCACACGCTCTGCCGCGCGGCTGAAATGCAGCTCTTCAGCCACCGCGATGAAGTAGCGGAGATGGCGGAGTTCAAGTGACATTAATAATGAAGAGCCAACAATAAAAAGTTAAATAGACAGAATGCTTCATCGTATCTCTTGCTGATCGTGGCGTATTGATGTTCTCATAGCAAGTTACATAAGGTGCTCATAACGCGGCCAAATACAAGTCTAATCCTATCCATTCCCCGTGGTCATGTCTGCCAATTTGCATGACTGCCTCTGTATTAGCATGACCTGCTCCCACTGATTCAAAAAAGCCTGCACGCACTGGGGTGCTGGAGTTACCAGAACCAATCCCGATATTGCCCGTGTACGGGTGTGCGTCATGGGGTGCTGTGGCTGTCCATGACGGGTGGACGGCTACCAGATCGGAGCCAGCGCCAGCGCCTAGCTAACGCTTAGAGCCATCAAATCCTAATCAAAACCGACTACCAAGGATTTTGTCGTGCCGGGCGTAACGTATAACATATTGTTTTAATTGGTGGGCCCGCACGGACTCGAACCGTGGACCAAGGGATTATGAGTCCCCTGCTCTAACCAACTGAGCTACAGGCCCTGAAGAACGGCGTGGAATGCACTGACCCCACGCCGCATACCGCTAAAAAACATCCGTCACGATGGAATCGTCACTTCACCGTCCACAAAACTGCGCAAACGCTCCGATCGAGAGGGATGGCGCAGTTTGCGCAGCGCCTTGGCTTCAATCTGGCGGATACGCTCACGAGTAACGTCAAACTGCTTGCCGACCTCCTCCAGCGTGTGGTCGGTATTCATCCCGATGCCAAAACGCATACGCAATACCTTGGCTTCCCGCGCTGTCAGGCCATTATCAAGCAACTCCTCGACCACTTCGCGAATGGCGGCGTTAACGGCCGAATCCGCTGGCGCCGTCACATTCCGATCTTCGATGAAGTCGCCCAAGTGCGAATCTTCATCGTCACCGATGGGCGTCTCCATGGAGATAGGCTCCTTGGCAATTTTCAGCACCTTGCGGATTTTATCCTCAGGCATTTCCATCCGTTCCGCCAACTCTTCAGGCGACGGTTCACGTCCCATTTCCTGGAGCATCTGGCGACTGATTCGATTGAGTTTATTTATGGTTTCAATCATATGTACCGGAATACGAATAGTCCGCGCCTGATCCGCAATACTCCGCGTAATGGCCTGGCGTATCCACCAAGTCGCATAAGTCGAGAATTTGTAGCCACGTCGGTATTCGAACTTGTCCACCGCCTTCATCAGGCCGATATTTCCTTCCTGAATCAGATCCAGGAACTGCAGGCCACGATTGGTATACTTCTTGGCGATAGAGATTACCAAACGCAGGTTGGCCTCCACCATTTCCTTCTTGGCACGCCGCGCCTTGGCCTCACCAATGGACATCAGGCGGCTGGCCTCTTTGATCTCGGCAATCGGCAAACCGGCACGCTTCTCAATATTCGCCAAGCGTTTCATGATCGCCACGATATCATCACGAAACTCCACTAAACGGTTACTATAGGCATGACCAGCCGCGATTTGCTGATCAATCCAGCCGATATCACCCTCATGACCAGGATAACTACGTACAAAGTCTTTACGCGGGAAGCGCGCACGTTCAATGCACAGTTCCATCAACTCTCGTTCGCACTGACGCACCTCTTCCGTGAGCCCGCGCAGGGCGTCGGTCATGACGTCAATCTGACGACCGTTGAGTTTGATTTCCAGGAAACGCTCGGCGAGTTCCCGGCGCTGCTGCTGATAGCTTTCACCATGCATCTCACCCTCGGCATGGCTGGCCTGCAGCGCGGTATACGCAGCACGGATGACCGCAAAACGTTCCAATGCATCTTCGAGCTGTGGTCCCTTGTCTACGACTTCGATATCATCGTCTTCGGATTCTTCCTCATCCTCATCGACGTCCAGATCGTCGCCTTCCACCAGCACGCTTTCTTCCGCCTCACTGACGGTTTCTGCGTCCAGCGCGCTAAGATCAATAAAGGCGTCGACCACCTCATCCAGGCGCGTCTCGCCGCGCTCCACCCGATCCGCGGCGTCCAGAAGAAGAGAGATGGTCGTCGGACAGGTCGATACCGCGCGCAACACCTGCATCAGGCCATCTTCGATACGCCGGGCAATTTCGATTTCGCCTTCACGCGTGAGCAGTTCCACGCTGCCCATCTCACGCATGTACATACGCACCGGATCACTGGTTCGCCCAATATCCGCCTCGACCACAGCCAGGGCTTCTTCTGCCGCTTCTTCCGCTTCCTGAGCGGCGACTACGGTACCACCTTCCCCATCCATCAGCAGGGTATCGTCGTCCGGAGCCTCCTCAAAGACTTCAATACCCATGTCATTGATCATGGAGATGACATTTTCCATCTGCTCGGGGTCGAAAACCTCTTCCGGCAAATGATCATTGATCTCGCGATAGGTCAGGTAGCCTTGCTCTTTACCACGCGCAATAAGCCGCTTCAGCTCAGACCGCTGAGATTCATTATCCACTACACTCTCACCGTCTCTCATAACCAACCTGCACTCGCGGAAAGCCGCGCATTATATAGGAAAAACCATACGCATGGAAAGGTGCCCCATCACAGAACTGCACCCTCAGCCCATTTTTCATTTCATTCCGATCAAACGTCGTTGTGCCTGTCGCGCCGGGACAAACGCACCACTTCAGCCCTCTCCTGCTCAGAGAGTGCGCTCAAACCACCCTGATCTGCGGCCCGGCTGATAAAGTGACTGCGCGCCGCAGCAAGGCGCTGGTTCACTCGCGCCACACAACCGGAAATTTCAAGCCGCATTAGCACCTGTTCTTCCTCGTCGCCAGAGTCGCTCATCACCAGCGCGTAGCATGCCTCCGCATGTTTCAGTACCGACAGTTTTGCGAATAGTTCGTGAGAGCTTAGATGGGTCATGTTGGCCAAAATATCAAGGGCCTCTGCCAGAATTTCAGCCATGGGATCACGGTCGAAGAGGAAAGGCAGCAAATCGCGGTCCAACGCCTGCCAGGCGGGGTCTTCGGGAAAATTCAGCAATAATCGCAAAGCCGTTTTAAAAAGCGATCGTCCTCCGGGAGCGGAGAATGTCGCTTTACGCGGTGTGCGCGACGGCGCGCGCCGGGCGACGGGCGCCAATCCGCAAAGCATCTGCACCCGTTGTTCATAAACCTCCCGCAACACCGGATCGCTCACCCGCTTCAGAAAATCGCGCGCTGCATGCAGGAAAAGTGCCTTCTCATCTTCTGCGGCGAGGTTGTGTCGGCGTTGCAACTCCTCCAGAAAAAAATCGATGGCTGGACGCGCGGTCGGGAGCATCGATTCAAACGCCGCGCCTCCCTGTTCACGCACCAGCGAGTCCGGGTCCTGGCCATCCGGCAGGAACAGCAACCGTAGTAGACGCCCCGCACGCAGATGCTCCGGCGCTGTCTGCACGGCCCGCCAGGCCGCATTACGTCCGGCAGTATCGCCATCGAAACAGAGCAGCAACTCGGGCGCTGCCCGGAAGAGCATTTCCATCTGGCTGTCCCCCAAGGCCGTTCCGCTCGCCGCGACAGCGTAGTCGATGCCAGCCTGATGCAGGGTAATGACATCCAGATACCCTTCCACCAGCAACACCCGCCCTGCTCGGCGCATCCCCTCCCTGGCATAGTGCAGACCATAGAGCACCCGCCCCTTGTGGTAGAGCGCGCTTTCCGGCGAGTTGAGGTATTTGGGTTCATGACCATCGAGACTGCGCCCCCCCAGTCCCACCGCCTGTCCTCGCCCGTCGCGAATCGGAAAAATCACTCGCCCGCGAAAACGGTCGTAGACCGATCCATCTTCACGGCCGCTCACCAGACCCGCGCCCAGCAACTGCTGGCGCAACGACGGTTCCTTGCCCAGTTTCTGGCTCAGAAACCCGGCCGCAGACGGTGCGTACCCCAGCTCGAAGCGCCCAATGATCTCATCGCTCAATCCCCTTCCACGCAGATACTCCTGCGCCGACGGGTGCTCTGCGAGAGCAGATCGGTAAACACCAATGGCTTTTTCGAGAATCGCCCGCAGCGGCCGAAGACTTTCCTGCTCTCCGGCAGGGCCGTCTTCCGGCAGGGCGACACCGACTTCGTCGGCGAGCGCCTTCACCGCCTCCGGAAAAGACAGTCGATCATGAGCCATCAAGAATCCGATGGCATTCCCATGGGCGTGGCAGCCAAAGCAGTAATAAATCTGTTTGTCGGCACTGACCGAGAAAGACGGGCTCTTTTCCTGATGAAAGGGGCAGCAGGCCCAGAAATCCCGGCCTTTTTTCTTCAGCGGTACGCGGCTATCGATGAGGCGCACCAGATCGCTCTGCTCCAGCAGGGCGTCAATGAATGCGGGAGAAAAGTTGGCCATGGCTCAGCGTAACTCCAACTCACTGACGCCGCCACCGCCATGCTCTGGCCGCGCCATACGCCATAGGCTGACCCGAGGGTCTTGCTCGGCAAACTCGCGCACCATTTCTGCAAGCACCCCGTTGCCCTTACCATGCAGAATCTGGACCTGTCGACGACCGGCGGCTACGGCGCCATCCACATGACGACGTAGCGCCGCCAGGGCGTCTTCCCGAAGCTGTCCGCGCAAGTCCAGACGCCAGGGGTGCTCCTCGGGGGTAGCATACTGGGTGCTGCCGGTTTCGTTTGGGATCTGCAGCGCGGCGTCCACGGCAAATTGTGCGGCGGGCACCCACAACTGCTTGCCCCGTAATTGAATCTGCACCCTGCGTTGTGCGGGGTCCGCACGCAGCACTTGGGTCACCTGCCGGAGCGGCAGAAACAAACCCCTGGCCCCCACCGCAGGCAGGCTGTCCACTCGCTGCTCCTCCGCCCGGAAGGGGACCTCCAGACGTTGCAAAGCGGCCGTTGCCGCCTGGGTATCCCTCCCGGACTTGAGCGCCGCAATGGCTTGCCGCACCTGCTGGCGCGCTGTTGCCAGTATATCTTCCCATTCGGCGCGGGCGGCGGCTGCGGCTTTGTCACGCTCCTGTCTCGCTGCCTCCAGTTCGCGTTCCAGGCGGCGGGCCACCCTGGTGGCTTCGTCACGCGCCAGTACGGCCTCGTCCATAGCCTGCCGGGCGGCCTGCAATAGGGTTCCCCGTTGCGCTTCCCAACGTTCCCAATCCTCCCGGTCATCGGCATAGAGTGCCTCGGCGCGGTTCATCAATGGTGCAGGCATCCCCACGCGACGGGCAATGACCAGGCCCTGGCTCGCGCCACCCACGCCCCACTGCAGACGGTAGGTGGGTTTCAACGACTCTGCATCAAAGCCCATACCCGCCAGGGCTACACCCGCATGGCTCAGGGCATAACGCTTCATCACTTCCAAATGGCTCGTGAGCAGCGTGCAGCATTCGCCCGCCAGCAAGGCCTCTGCGACCGCCTGGGCCAGTGCGCCTCCTTCCCGCGGGTCGGTACCATTGCCCAGTTCGTCGAGAAGCACGAGACTGTGGGCGTCGGCATGCTCCAGCACTTCCCGAAGACGCTGCACCTGCGCCGAAAAGGTGGAAAGATCCGTGTGGATATCCTGGGCGTCGCCGATGACCGCAAAGCACTTCGGGAAATAACCCAATGTACCCTCCGCAGTTACCGGCAATCCCATGTAGGCCATCAGATGATTGAGTCCGAGTGCTTTCAGGATAGCCGTCTTGCCACCGGTATTGGGGCCAGTAATGACCAGTTGCCGCGCGTCCGCCCCGAGACGCAGGGCGTTACCCACGACCTGCCCCGGATGGCGCAGACAAAGCAGCGGATGACGCAGGGCCTGCAGATCAAATGCCGCAGCCGCATCGACCTTGGGCAAAATCCCGCCACAGGCGTCCCCCAGTTCCAGTCCCGCCCGTACCGCATCCAGCCGGCCCATATGCCGCAGGGCGGCGGCAATACCCGGCGCTTCCAGCCCTACCGCTGCGCTCAGGGCACGAAGAATGCGCTCCTGCTCCTGAATTTCGGCACGCCGGTCCTGGACCAGTTGATTATTCAGATCGACGGCTGCCAGCGGCTCCACAAAAAGAGTCTCACCACTTGCCGACCGGTCATGGACGATCACCTTGATACGCCCTTTATGGCTCGCTTTGAGCGGTAGCACATAACGCTCATTACGCTGCACGATGACCTGATCCTGCCAGTATTCCTGCCAGTCCCGATTACGCAGAAAGCCCTGCAGAAAACGCTGCAATTCGCTACGGCTGACCCGCAGGCGCTGGCGCAGAAGGGCGAGATCCGTACTCGCGGTATCCAGGAGCTCACCCTCCTCGTCCAACGCCACGCTGAGACGGCGCAACAAGGCTACCGGGGGATCAAGCTCACCTGCCAGCCCGGTCAGGGCATCCCGAGTCTCGCGCAAAGCCGCGGCGTAGCCTTTCTGTGCCGTCAGCACATCGAGCACCGCGCGCAAATCTCGCCCGCTGAGCACAGCACCAGGGCGCTCTGCCAGAACCAGCAGAGTGTCGACATCGGGAAGATCAGAAACGGGGAGAAGAAAACCGGCGGAAAACCGCTGCGACAACCAGGCCAACCAATTCAAACGATCATGGATCTCCGCAAGCGGCACCCAGGGAGTAGTCGCCGCAACATGTCTGCGGCCATAGATGTGGCCACAATGCTGTGACCACGCGCTCTGCACATCACTGGCATCCAGAGCCCGCCAGAAGCTGTCCTGCCAAGGAACAACCCCGGCCACAGCCATGCCCCCGTCCATCAACTGCCGAGGCGGGCCTTCACTTTATCCGCCACCACGGCCATATCCGCACGTCCCTGCATCTGCGGGCGCAGAAAGGTAAGTACCTTACCCATATCTCTAGGTCCGCTGGCCGCCACCGCTGTCATCGCCTCGTTGATCAACCCGTCAATCTCGCCGGGTGACAGCGCCTCCGGCAGATAGACTGCGAGAAAAAGAATTTCTGATTCTTCCTTTTCGGCAAGGTCCGGACGCCCACCGGCAAGAAACTGACTGGCAGAATCTTTGCGCTGCTTGATCAGCTTATCCACGATGCGCAACGCTTCAGCATCATCAAGCTCGCGGCGCTCGTCAATTTCCCGCTGTTTGATCGCCGCGAGGAGCATACGAATAGTCCCAAGACGCTCGGCTTCCCGGGCGCGCATGGCGGACTTCATATCCTCCTGGATGCGCTCACGTAATGTCATCAGTAAAGCCGAACCAGACGCATGGACTGACGACGCATACGCTTCAACGCCCGCTTGCGGGCAGCAGCGGCCTTACGCTTGCGCTCTTCCGTGGGCTTTTCGTAGAATTCGCGACGTCTTACCTCGGTAAGGACACCTGCCTTTTCGCAGGAACGTTTGAAACGCCGCAATGCGACTTCGAAAGGCTCATTTTCTTTGACACGAACAGTTGGCATAGAAGGATTCCGACCTCTTTGGATAAGGGTAGCGAGAAAGGGGCCGATTATAGGCAGATCAACGACCAGAGTCAAAAATCCCCTGGCCGCCTGCGCCATGGCCCCACCGGAGTCGGCTCCCATCGGAAAACCAGCACCGTTGTTGCTAAAACCGCAAAACATTCGTTGCCAGCCCTTGACAGCCCGATCAAAAAGAATCCTAATATACGGATGGTTAAAGCGCTTTTAAAATAAAAAATTAGGCGATAATGTTACAACGCCTTGTAATCAGGATCGGGGAGGTAGTGATGCACACCGAAGCCAGAGAGTTAGCGGGGTCAGACATTCCGGAGATGGGGCCTGTCACCGACCCGCCGCCTCTGAATGATTTCATGGACGACCAAAACAACGGGCCGTTTCTCAGCCAGAAGCAGGAACTGCAACTCATCCAGCGCTTGCGGCTGGGCGACGAGTGCGCCCGCGCCACACTGATCTCCGCGCACATGCCCTTGGTGCGGGCGGTCGCCAGGGGTTATCGCAATAAAGGGCTCAGTCAGGAAGACCTCCTTCAAGAGGGTTACATGGGTCTGCTGCGTGCCTCCGACCGCTTTCAGGAAGGCCTCGGCACACGTTTCTCCAGTTATGCGACCTGGTGGGTCCGCGAGGCGATGCAGCGGGCCCTCATCCGTTCCCGCTTCATCCGCCTGCCCGATTACCTTGCCAAGTCCCTGCACGCTTATATGCAGCGCGGAGCGGAGGAAGACAGCGACGCCGATGTGCGCAGGGAGCAGCGGCGTGAAGCCCTAGGGGTGCGCGAGAGCACCATGCGCGCCCTGGATTTCGCCGACATCCGCGTCTTCTCGCTCGACGAGGAAACATCCGACGGACCGGGCCGCATGGAACAGGTGACCGGTGACGTTGCCAGTCCGGACAGCGACTATGACCATGATGCCATCTGCAAGGCACTACGGGAACACCTGACCGAACTCAATGAAAAACAACGGGAGGTCATGGTCTTTCGCTACGGCATGCATGGTGACGCGCCCATGACCCTGGAAGCCGTCGCCGAGCGCATGGGCGTCAGTCGCGAGGCGGTAAGACAGTTGCAGGTGCGGGCCCTGACCCGCCTGCGTCAGTCGTTGAGCGAGAGCGGCTGGGGTTGCTGACGCTCCGCCAGCAAACCCAGCAGCCTGCGTAAGGCCGCCGCCCTGTGGCTGTGTTCGTTTTTTTTCTTCAGGCTCCACTGCGCCGCGCTGCCAGATCCTTGCGTGGGCCAAAACAAAGGATCGTAGCCAAACCCCCCATCGCCGGCAGGACGCTCACCAATAGTCCCTCTCCAAAAGCCTTGGGCTACCAGTGGCGAAGGGTCGGCGGCAAATTCCAGAAAAACCATGCAAGTCACGTAATAGGCAGCACGGGCCTCGCCCCGCGCCTCGGCCAGCATGCTCAGCAACTTGGCGTTATTGGCTGCGTCGCTGGCGTCCGGGCCGGCATAGCGCGCGGAGTAAATACCGGGTGCCCCCTGGAGATAGGGCACACAAAGCCCGGAATCTTCGGCGAGCGCCGCCATACCACTTTGCGAGGCTGCGTGACGTGCCTTGAGCAATGCATTTTCCACAAAGGTAGTGCCCGTTTCTTCAATGCCGGCGATGCCCAGTTCCGTCTGGCTGACGAGCGCGAAGCCACGGGCGGCAAGCAGCGGTTGCAACTCTCGTAATTTGCCTGCATTACTCGTGGCCAGCAACAAGGGCGTCATGAACGGGCTTCCGGACACTCCTGATGCTGACGGGCCACCAATTCGGCGATCCCCTTGCGCGCCAGAGCCAGCATTTCAGCCATCTGCTCCGCACTGAACACCGCGCCCTCCGCGGTTCCCTGTACTTCCACAAAGGCGCCAGCGCCGGTCATCACCACATTCATATCCACATCGGCATTGCTGTCTTCGGCATAGTCGAGATCCAGCACTGCCTGTCCCTGGTAAACACCCACCGAGACAGCGGCCACCCAGTCCCGCAGGGGATTATTCTGAAGCCGCCCCGCAACACGCAGATGCTGGATGGCATCGGCTACCGCCAGACAAGCGCCGGTAATGCTGGCGGTGCGGGTTCCGCCATCGGCCTGAAGCACATCACAATCCACCCAGATAGTGCGTTCGCCTAAAGCTTGCAGATCCACGGCGGCGCGCAGACTGCGCCCGATAAGGCGTTGGATTTCATGGGTGCGCCCACCGATACGGCCTTTGGCGGACTCCCGTGCCACCCGCTCCCGGGTGGCACGCGGCAACATGCTGTATTCCGCCGTCACCCACCCCTTGCCCGCGCCGCGCAGGAAGGGCGGTACCTTTTCTTCGACGCTGGCGGTGCATAGCACCTTGGTATCGCCGCAGGCTATCAGCACCGAACCTTCAGCATGCTTGGTAAAATTTCTGGTGACTTGTACCGGACGCAAGGCGTCTGCATTTCTTCCGCTAGGACGTATCATGGGAATACTCGTTGTAGGTGGTGAGGCATTGTATCGTGAGGAGGCGGGAGGATTCAAAATGCGGCGCTGCGCAGCACTGTCCCTCATCCCTCTTCCCCCCCTATAATGATAAAAAGTCCGCTTCTCAGAGGAATAAACCATGTCCGGCATTGACCACATAGAAATCGCCCAGTTTCTCAAACAACATCATCTGGCTCAGTCTCTGACCATCAGCGAAATCCAGACTCTCGCAGAATACGTCACCCACGCCCAATTTCATCTGGATCAGGTGATTGCCGAATGGGGCTCTCTGGGAGAGGCGCTGTTCTTCTGCGTCAAGGGCGAAATGGCCATCGTTCACCACACAGCCGACGGCGACGAAGTAGAAGTGGTCCGGGTGCGTGACGGAGAAATGGCCGGAGAGATGTCCTTTTTTGACCGTCAGCCACGTAGCGCCCGAATCATTGCCAAAAGCGAAGACACCCAGGTGCTGGTCCTGACCCGCGCCCGGTACCAGCGCCTGAAGGTGGAAAAGCCGTACATCACCGTCAATATTCTGGAGCAGGCCATCATCAGCCTGGACCATTTGTTCCGCAATCTTTCTCAGGGCTACACGGACTTCTCTACCTATATTTATGGCAAGGGCAAGCGCTAGATTTTGTCGCCGCCCAGCGCTTTTCCCTACGCGCCGTCGCGCTGGCTGAGCAACTCCGCAATCCGGCGCAAACGCTCCAGAGGATCCTGAAGAACCAGCAACTGCTGCTTTTCTTCGGGGGAGGCGGGCAGTGCCTGTGCCAGGATCATTCCGGCGCTACTGGCGTCTATCCCGGCGGCAGGCACCTTGCCGATCAAATCTTCCAGAATGGCGTGCAACGGCTGACTTTCCCGATCCATTGGCACAATGGGCTCTTCGGCCCAGGGGTGGATAGAAGCCATCGCCAGTTGTCCCTCATAACGCCAGTCCTGAATGGTGAAACGTTTCTGGCCGCGCACCTGAATCTGGAGAATGCCGGCCTCTCCCCCCCAATCCACAATACGTGCCAGGGTACCCACCAATTCCGGCTCGGCGTGGCCATCGCCCCGGGGGTGGCTAAGGCAAATGCCAAAATCCCGACCCTGCCGCAGTGAGGCGCTGATCATGTCCAGATAACGTGGCTCAAAAATACGCAGCCCTAATAAAGCCTTGGGGAAAAGTACCGTTCGGAGTAAAAATAGGGGCGTCCAGTCCGTATCCGTCACCTGTCACACCTCTCGCGAGTACCCATGAACCCCACCCTGAAACCACCGTCGTCGTATTCGCTCTACGTACATCTGCCTTGGTGCAAGGCCAAGTGCCCCTATTGCGATTTCAATTCCCACGCGGCCGACCGCATCCCGGCAGAACGCTATCTGGCTGCATTGATCGCCGATCTGGACCGCGAACTGCCGCGCATCTGGGGACGCCATGTGCGGACTGTTTTTATCGGTGGCGGCACCCCCAGCCTCTTTCCACCAGAAATCATCGACCGCCTGATCTCCGCGATCCGCGCCCGCCTGCGGCCGCACTCCCATATGGAAATCACCCTGGAGGCCAACCCGGGAGCGATAGAGGCAGCCTCTTTCCGCGCCTTCCGGGAGGTGGGCATCACCCGGCTCTCCTTAGGCGTCCAGTCTTTCCATGACGATTCTCTGCAACGCCTCGGACGTATCCACGATGCCGCCGCAGCCCACCGGGCCGTGGAACTCGCCATCGCGGCTGAATTCGAGAGCTATAATCTCGATCTCATCTTTGCCCTGCCGGGGCAGGATCTCGCCGCGGCGCAGGCCGATCTGCGCGCGGCGTTGGACTATGCACCCCCTCATCTGTCCCTCTATCAACTCACGCTGGAGGCCGGAACCCCATTTTCGACTCATCCACCCGCCGATCTGCCGGACAGCGACCAGGCCGCCGACATGGAAGATATCCTGCGCCGGCAACTCCGGGAGTCCGGCATGGAGCGCTACGAAATATCCGCGCATGCCCGGCCCGGTCATCGCTGCCAGCACAACCGCAACTACTGGCTTTATGGTGACTATATCGGCATCGGCGCCGGAGCGCACGGCAAAATCACCCTTCCCGAAGGCATCTGGCGCAGCTGCAAACCCAGCCGCCCTGAAAGTTATATGGACGATGCGCTCAGTGTTCTCGACATCCTCGGCGACCGGGAGCCGATTTTACCCGCCGACAGGCCCTTCGAGTTCATGCTCAACGCGTTGCGCCTGACCGACGGCTTCCCGGTGGCGCTCTTCCCGGAACGGACCGGCCTGTCTCTACCGCTTATTCAACCGCTACTCCGCCGGGCCGAACGCGACGGGCTGGTGGTCATGGAAGATGACATCCTGCGACCTACCGCGCTCGGGCTCAACTTCTATAATGACCTCTGCGTGCGTTTCGTACCGTGATAACGGCGCCTTACTCAGCCCCGTCCCACCGTCCTGGCTTCGTGGCCGGCGATCGAGCCTTCGCTGAACAAATAGGCATGCAATTCCTTATCCAGACGCGGCATTTTGCGGCGCAGCCACTCGAGGACCATAGCAGCATGTTCAATTTCTTCATCTCGGTTGTGTTCCAGCACCTGCCTGAGAATAGGATCGGTGCAGGCATCCGCGCGCTGCTGGTACCAGTCAACCGCCTCAAACTCCTCCATGAGCGAAGAAATGGCTCGGTGGATATCTATGGTTTCAGGAGACAGAGACTCGGGGGATTCATGCAACGCTTCATGTGCCATGATCGGCTCCTTGGGGCAGTCTGGTGAAACATCCTTCAGATCATAGTCCAAAGTTTGGGCAAGACCAAAGTACCCCCCGCTTTGGGCTTGCCCGCATCCTGTCCAAAGCGGGGCTGTGTTCCCGGACCGTTGCGGTGGAATGGATTCGTGCCGGGCGGGTAGAGGTAGACGGTCGCCGGATCCTCGATCCCGAGGCACGCTTCCCTCTGTCCAACCCCGGTATCCGGATCGATGGTCTCGACATCACCGCCAGCACCCGCCAGGTTTTGCTGCTACACAAGCCGCGTGGCGTTCTTACTACTCGCCGGGATGAAAAAGGACGTGCCACCGTATACGACCTGCTGCCCGGGAGTCCATGGCTGGCCCCCGTCGGACGCCTGGATCAGGCCAGCTCCGGCTTGCTGCTTTTCAGCAACGATCCACACTGGGCACAACGACTGCTGGATCCGGATCAGCATGTGGCCAAGACCTATCATGTGCAGATTCGCCCGCCTCTCTCTACTGACGCCGTAGCCCAACTCGCGGCGGACTCCGTGCTCGACGGCGAACCGTGCCTGCCGATGCAGATCAGGGAGTTACGCTGCGGTGGCAAAACCCAATGGCTGGAGTTTGTCTTGCAGGAAGGACGCAATCGCCAGATTCGGCGCCTCCTTGCCGCCTGTGATAGGGAAGTGTTACGACTGATTCGTGTAGCGGTGGGAAATCTGCCTCTCGGCGAACTGCGGGCCGGCGAATGGCGCTGGTTGCGTAGTGATGAGGAAGAGTTGCTACGTCAGACGCCCACGCCCCGTGATACCCACTGCCTACCGCCGGAATGAACCTGGCGGAGCCTTATGGCGCATAAGCCTCCCTATATTAGATATCTATGGTATTTACAGATCAATAGAATCAGTGTATGTTAGAACTGTCTTATTTACTGATGAGGATGATGCCATGGAACAGGAAATGGAACAGGAATTCGAGCTCATCTCCCTAATTTATCAGCTGGAAGAAGCAGGATACTGTTTTGCTGATGTCTCGGATGAGCAACTTCAACAAGCATTTTCAGACGGCCGGGACCTGCGGGATCTAGCCGTCTTGCGTTCTGCCTGAGCGCCTACTGTCTGACCTCTGACCAGCCGGCCTGCGGGCCGGCTTTCTTATGACGACCAGGTGGTGTCTCACACCATGAAGCCGCAGGTCTTGCCAGACCGTGGCACCCACCTTATAGTGACCGAACGGTCGGTATCCGGGCGGGCGCATTCGTCGGACCGGCGTCGGTGTGCGCAAAGCGGATCGGTACTTGCGGGACCATCCGCCCCAGAGAGGAGCCCATCCGTGGCGCAAGAGAGCCCGGCTTCACGTCTTACCATTACGGTCGCGGTCATGCTGGCGGTAGTCATGCAGGTGCTAGACCTGACCATTGTCAACGTAGCGCTGACCTACATGCGCGGCTCCCTGCATGCCAACAGCGATCAGATCACCTGGGTGCTCACCAGTTACATGGTCGCCAATGTCATCATCCTGCCCCTTACCGGATTGCTGGTGGAACGCTATGGTCAACGTACCATCATGCTTTGGAGTGTGGTCGGCTTTGTGATTTCTTCCATGCTCTGCGGGCAGTCCCATGGTCTGGTGGAAATCGTGCTCTGGCGTTTCCTGCAAGGCATTTTTGGTGCTTCTCTGGCCCCCGTAGGGCAAACCATCATGCTCGGCGCCTACCCGTCTGACAAGCGTGGCCAGGCTATGGCCATTCTCGGCATGGGCATCATGCTGGGTCCGATCCTGGGTCCTACCCTAGGTGGCTATCTGACGGACACGCTCAGTTGGCGCTGGGTGTTCTATGTGAATATTCCCTTTGGTATCCTCGCGTTCCTGCTCATGAGGACCATTCCCGACGGTGGCAAGATCACCACTCCCCGTCCAGTGGACTGGACAGGCTTCACGCTGATGGCCGTAGGGCTGGGCTGCCTGCAAGGCATGCTGAGCCTCGGTGATCAGGATAACTGGTTCAGCTCGCGGACCATCATCATCCTGACCATCTGCGCCATTTTGGGTATGCTTTTTTTCGTCTGGCGCTCTCTGAGCACATCCTATCCCGTAGTGGATTTGCGTCTGCTCAAAGACCGGAATCTGTCCATCGGCAGCATGGGGATCGGTATATTTGGTCTCGCCCTCTTCGGAACCATGGTGATTCTGCCCATCATGCTGGAGGGTCTGATGCGCTATGAGGCATTTACCGCGGGACTGGTGATGGCACCGCAGGGTATCGGTGCCATGATCGCCATGATGTTCGCGGGGCGCATGCTGGGACGCGGCGTCAATCCACGCAATATCGTGTTGGTGGGCATCGTTTTCGGAGCATTCGGCACTTATCTCACCACCCTCTACAATCTGGACATTAGCATGGCCTGGGTAATCTGGCCCAGTTTCATTCGCGGTATCGGTTTTGGCCTGGTGACAATCCCGCTCTTCACCCTGGCTTTTACGACCCTCAAGAAAGCCGAACAGGCGGAGGGCTCAGGCATTTTCAACCTGATGCGGACCTTGGGCGGAAGCATCGGTATCGCCATCGTTTCGACGGTGATGACTCAGGAAACACAGGTGGGCTGGAATCAGATGGGAGGGCTCATCAATCCGTTCAATCCCGCTTTTCACCGGTATCTTACGGCAGCAGGCCTGACTCCGGGGCCGACGACCTGGCAAGTGCTGGGTAACGTCGTCGTTTATGACCAGGCGAACATGCGCGGAACGCTGGACGCCTTCATGCTGGTTTTTTATGGATTTCTGGTTTTGATTCCGCTGATCATGTTCCTGAAGAGGCCACCTGGCAGCGCAGCAGGCGTGACACAGGTAACGCACTTCGGCGAATGAAGGCCGGGTTCACCGGGCGGAGGTTCGCTCCAGATGCGGTACCGAAGGCAGCCACAGGGTGCGGGCGAAACCCCAGTCCAGTAACTTGAGGCTCTGCCAGGAAGCCCGCCAGAACCCGCGTCCTTCGTCACGGAAAGATGGTACGCCGAGAATCACCGCGATCAGGCGGATACCGTCCTGCGTGCCCGTAGCGACAAGGCAATGCCCTGCAGCGTCGGTATAGCCACTTTTCATTCCGGTGATAAACGGTACACGTCCCACCAACAAATTGGGATTGGGGCTGGTGATACCCGCGTAGGTGAAGTTTTCATGCCGGAAAAAGGGCATGAACTGTGGGAACTGGGTCATGAGCGTGCGGGTGAGGACGGCCACATCGTAAGGACTGGCCATGTTGTTAGGGTGCGGCAACCCATCGGGGTCATAGAAAGTGGTGGAAAGCATCCCGATCTTGCGCGCTGTTCGGTTCATCTCGGCAACAAAGGCAGGTACGCTGCCAGCTACCAGATGCGCCGCCTCCACGGCGGCGTCGTTGCCAGACGGAACCGTCATCCCTAGGATCATTTGTGCAATGGTAAAAGGCAGGCCAGGATGCATAAACATGCTGGACCCCCCCGTCTGCAGCGCCGCCCGGCAGGGCACAAAACGCTGGTTCAACTGCAGATGACCGCTGTCGATATCCTTGAAGAGCAGATACAACGTCATCAGCTTGGTAATGCTGGCGATAGCGTAGGGCCGATAGGCATTTTTGGTGGCGATGATCGCGCCGGTATCGGCATTCATCAAGATATAGGCACGCGCATCTATGGGTGGGAGGCCGCTCTGGGCCTCAGCGCGCGGTGTGCAAAATAGAAAAATCGCCACTAACGAAAGCAAGGGAAAGAGCCACCACCCTATGGAAGGGAAATATTTTACCGTCGAGGGTCCAAAATCTGTGTCGGGTACAGGAATGGAAGCCAGCATGGGAACACCTCGCCGCATCGGCTAAATCAGGTTCAAGTAATTTCTCAGGATGCTTTGATATTAGGCTATTTTTTCACGGTTGCCTATAGACCAACGCTCGACTCGGATGAATCCATCCTACCAGCCCTATATGGAAGGTCATCCACAAACCATATAGACTGGTCGGTATGATAATGCATGCCTCTCTGTCTTATGCCACGCTGATCCAAAATCCATTGCTCTGGGCCATCGCGGGGGTGATCATCCTGGTCGCCTTTTATGTCCGCGCAGTGATCGGCTTTGGCTCCGGATTGATTTCGGTGGCACTGCTGACACTGATCTTCCCCATCAAAGAAGTAGTGCCCGTAGTGCTGCTACTGGACCTGCTCGGTTCCGTGCTGCTCGGCGCCTATGACTTTCAGGAAATGCGCTGGCCGGAGTTACGCTGGCTGATTCCCGGCAGCCTGATCGGGCTGGCCTTCGGCTCCTTTATCCTCGCCGATACCAATGCCCAGAATCTTACTCGCTTTCTCGGCGTGTTCATTCTCGCCTACGTGGTTTATGCGCTGGTCATGAAGCCTGAGCGACTACCCCAGGTCGCCTTGCCCTGGGGAATGCCGCTGGGCATTTTCGGCGGGGTGGTGGGCAGTTTGTATGGCGGCGGGGGTCCGCCCATTGTCGCCTATCTGCAAATGCGCCATCTCGACAAACGCGCCTTTCGCGCCACGTTTCAAGGTATCGCCCTCACGGACAATATTCTGCGGGCTTTTATGTACATAGCGCTGGCCTTGCTGACCTGGCAACTGACGGTGGGTTTTCTCCTGCTGATTCCACCGGTGCTGCTCGGTTTGTGGACAGGTAATCGCTTGCATCTGCGCATCAATCAAAGGGCTTTTCTCATGGGGACTCTCGCGGTACTTGCGGTGGTCGGTTTGAAATATCTCATCTGAATGAGGGAGTGTGACATGGCGTTACGCAGCATGGATGAACTTCGGCAGCAGGCTCAGGGCGCATTATCCCTGAATATCGCTTTCATTGGCGTCGTCAACGGGCTTTTTAGCACCCTCCATACTCTGGGCAACGCGGACAGCACAGCGCTGGCGGCCGCTGCCGGGATGGATACCGGCTACGTGCTGCGCTGGTGTGATGCCGCCTATGCGTTTGGCTGGCTGGAACTGTCCGATAGTGAGCAATGGCGACTGAGTGAGGATGGCAACAGCATGCGCCCGGAAGCCGAAAACAGCCGCGTTGGCGTAGCGGTAGGTGCCGTACTTTCTGCACACATGGCGGAGCGGGCGGCGGGTCTCATGCGCACGGGGGAGCGCCCCGGTGAAAAGGTGCTGGCCGAACGCGAAACTATTCTGCCCTGGTTTGGGCTGATGCTGGAGAACAATTTTCGCAAGACGTTCGAGGAGAAAATCTGCCCGGCCGTCCCCATCTTTGCCGAAGTCGATGCTCGCGGTGGGCTGGCGGTGGACCTGGGATGCGGCAATGGCTGGTATTTGCGGGCACTCGCCGCACGCTGCGGACATCTGCGTGGTCTGGGGCTGGATGGTTTCGCCGAAAACATCCGCCAAGCTACGGAAAAGGCCCAAAGCGAGGGTATTGCCGATCGCCTGCATTTTGATGAAGGTGATATCCATCAGTTTTCCCTGCCAGAGCCCGCCGACCTCATCACCATGAATCGCGCCCTGCATCATGTCTGGGAAAACCGTGGTGAGATTTTTCAGCGACTGCACGCCAGCCTGAAACCTGAAGGCGCCATCGTCATCTGGGAGCCAGCCTGGCCGGACAATCACCGCGTGCTACGTGAGCCGCCGCTACGCGGCATGGCCTTTCAAAATCTGACCGAACACATACAGGGCAACCATTTCCTGCATCCGGAGGAAATTGCCGCAGCCCTCAGCGAGGCGGGATTGAAGCCAGAAATATTCCCCTTTGGCAGCGATGTCGTGGTGGTGGGCCGGGCGTAAGGCTCGGCCATTTCCAACACCATGTGCCGCCCATTGCATTACGGGGGAGTTGCCTTTATCCTACGCGGCAATGGGGCGGTAGCTCAGCTGGGAGAGCGTCGCGTTCGCAATGCGAAGGTCGGGAGTTCGATCCTCCTCCGCTCCACCAAACAAAACAAGGGGTTAGGCGAAACGGCCTAACCCCTTGTTGCTTTTTCGCTGCAATTATGCTGCACTTAGTCCGGAAACAGGGTGCAGCGTGAGGTGCAGCATGGCGACCATCAACCCCAGGGAAGACCAGGATAAAAACGTGATTGGCTGGCAAGCCATCATTCGCAAACGCGGGTTTCCGTCCCAGACGCGGACATTCCGCACAAAGAGAGACGCCGAGTCCTGGGCCAAGATCACAGAGAGTGAAATGCTCCGGGGCGTCTGGTGCAATCGGAGCGAGGCTGAGAACACTACCCTGGCGGAAGCTCTGGATCGCTACTCGAAAGAAGTATCCAGTCGCAAAAAGGGTGCTGTGCAGGAACTTTCCATCATAGGAAAGGCCAAGGAATCCCCCTTGGCCCGCATGTATCTGGCAGCTATCCAAGGCAAAGACATTGCGAAGTATCGGGATGCCATGCTGGCCGATGGTTATAGCCCCATCACGATCAAGCGTCGTCTGTCCTTGCTCTCCCATCTCTTTACTGTGGCGACCAAAGAATGGGGTTTGGCCGGATTGATCAATCCTGTGCCCTTGGTGTCCGTGCAGAAGCCCAACAATGCGCGAGATCGGCGACTGGTGGGTGATGAGGAAAAAAGGCTGTTGGCGGCTGCGCAAGAGTATGGTGAACCTCTCCCCACCATCATTCGCTTCGCCCTGGAAACGGGCATGCGTCGAGGCGAGATTGCCGCAATGCTCTGGCGGCATGTAGATATGAGGACACATGTGCTTTCAGTGCCAGATTCCAAAACTGGTGATCCGCGCCGAGTACCGCTGTCCAGTCGCGCTTTAGCCGTACTAGATGCCCTACCCCGCCGTATGGATGGTGAGGTGTGGGGTGTCAGGGCAGATAGCATCACACAAGCCTTTGCTCGCGCCTGCCACCGAGCAGGTATCGAGGACCTACGCTTTCACGACCTCCGCCACGAGGCCACCAGTCGTTTCTTCGAGAAGGGCTTGAATCCCATGCAGGTGGCGGCCATCACAGGGCACAAGACCTTGCAGATGCTGAAACGCTATACTCACTTGAGAGCGGAGGACCTGGCGAAGATGCTGGGGTGAATATTACCCGAAGGGCCGGTACAGGAAGCGGACGTTGTTGGATGTATCTTGTCATCGACATCGTAAATTCTGACTCGCGATAACTCCGCTCAGTTACAGATTAAATGCCTAAACACACTGCCAACTGAAGCCAGCCAAACCAAGAAATGACTTAGGCTAGAATTATTTTTGTGACATCATTTAATCGCTAGAAGTAATCAGGGTATGGCAACCCTATAGCATGAAGAATAGGTGCGAAAAAGAATGGTATTTTGCCATTTAAATCATCATATTCCAACTTCTTCAATGCCATATTTTGGCCATCAATACTGCGAATTATTTCCCAGCCAGCACTCTTGGATATACCCGTATCGTCTAGCAAATTAATGTAAAGTCTTTCACCAATAATTGAGAGTTTGTTGATAGCCAAAGAATTAAGCTTGTTCGCATCTCTGATCCATGCTTCACAAATCCAAACAACACTAGCGGCTTTATTCGCGACGAATCGATCAGATATATTGCGCCAGAATATATATTTCTCTACTTGATCATTAAATTCTACCGACATAAAATCGATTATCGTGTGGTGTCGATCTAGCATAAAAAGCATTGGCACATGGAAGCCGTCACGCTCAAACATCCTCTCTGCCATTTCGGATAGCGCCTCAAATATCTTTTCGGTTGAATCTGCACGAGAGACATTGTCTTGAATTCGATGCATCGTGGCTGCCATTGTTTCCGGCGGCTTATACATCCGGTCTACAGGCACTCGCTTAATATGCTGATAGTGGCATTTTAAGTCTGACAGCTTCAGATAACGAACTTGGCGAGCAGTTTCATATACATAAAATAGCGCTGTTGGATCTGGCACCGTGGCATCAATAACGCTACCCAGGTGCTTAGCCAGATCCCTACAAGTCATATATAACGTCCTGTAAATATAGTTGAAGGCATGAAGGAGTTCCCAGCCAGGTAGAGAGTTAGCAACCCATCTGTCACTGACCGGCAATATGGCGCCACCGATGTGCGGCGTAATGGCGCCATTTCAAAGTGCCTGAAATGGGGTCTCGAACGGTGTTAAGAATGGGTGTTTTTGGCTCCTTTCGCAATGGTGTTTTTGGGGGATTCCGGGAGCGGTCGTGGGGCGCGAAAACTATCGCCTTCCAGGATCAGTCGATAGGCGCCGTGGCGTAGCCGATCCAGTGTGGCTACCCCGAGCATGCGGTTGGCCGGGAAGACGTCCCCCCACTCGGCGAAGTCGAGATTACTGGTCAGCATGGTAGAAACCCGTTCGTAACGTTCGGCGATGAGGTCGTGGAAGTCCTCATCATGGGGCGGGCGCATGGGTTTGAGTCCGAAGTCATCGATGATAAGCAGGGTTACCTTGGCGAGTTGGCGGAAGCGCCGGTCAAAGCCACCGGTGGCCCGCGCCGCATGCAGGGAGCCCACCAGATCACCTTGGGTGATAAAGAGCACGTCCACCCCCTGGCGGATGGCACAATGCCCCAGCGCCTGGGCGAGATGGCTCTTGCCGGTGCCACAGGGCCCGACGATCAGGATAGGTGCCTGCTCCTGCAGGTAGCGACCCGTAGCCAGATCATGCACCAGAGAGCGGTTCAGGTTCGGTAACCGGTCAAAGGCGAAGTCTTCCAGGGTTTTGTGATTCCGGAAGTGGGCCTGACGCAGGAGGGTGTCGAATTTCCGTTGGTCCCGGCGGGCCACTTCATCCTGCAGGAGCATGGCGAGGAACTCGGTATAGGCCATTTGACCATCCACCGCTTGCCGATTACGAGCTTCCAGGGAATCCAGGATACCGGACAGGCGCAGGGCGCGAAGATTACTGCTCAACTCTTGGGTTTGCATCAGAATTCCTTTCAATGAAATAGCGTAGCGCTGTCGCGCAGAAAGCGACCGCCACTGGTATAGGTGCTTCCGGATTCGGGAGTTACGGGCGACAACGGCTCTTGATCCAAGCCTTTCTTGAGGATCTGAGCGATCGCCCCATAACGCGGATTACTGAAGCGCAAAGCCCGTGCGCAGGCCGCCTCCAGCCGTTGAGGGGTGTGCTTGTCCCGGAGTCGCAGGATGTTCTGTACGGTGCGCAGATTGACCAGCACGCGATCGGCAAAGAGCTGGTGAACGACGCCGTAACAGTGCGGTCCGATAGCCTCCGCCATCCGCAGGCACCACTGGATATCCTGACTCTGCCAGGCCTGTGCTTCTGGCGGCATGTGGTCGGCCACGGTGGAGGCGGTGCCGTGCTGGAACAGCCGGGGATGGGTGGCGACTAATTCATGTTCCTGGTAAATCCGGATGGTGGTATCGGTAGCCCGCAACCAGAGCTGTTGTCCTATCAGACGGAAGGGAACGGAGTAGAAGCAATAGGCATATTGGACGTGAGCATCCCGGTGCACCTTGGGTTGCTTCCACTCGGAGATCTCGGGAGGCGTCTCCGGTAGGCGCTGCAAGAGGGGTTTCTCCACCTCGACGAACTGGGTGAGAGGCGCCTGACGGGTAGTGCCGTGAATTCGATGGCCCGCCTCTGTTCGGATCCACTCCTGAAGCTGGCGATTGGCATCGTCGCGGTCACGGAAATCGCGCAGGGGCAGGAAGGCTTTTTTGATAAATTTGACCCCTGACTCCACGATTCCTTTTTTGGCAGGATCATGTGGAGGGCAAGCATCGATCTTGAACAGGTATCCTTCGGCGCATTCAGCATAAGAACGCTGGACCGTGGGGTCGTTGATGCAGGCCTTGGTGATGGCGCACTTGGCGTTATCAATGATGATTCGACCCGGAACACCACCAAACCATTGGAAGGCATGGCGGTGACAGGCCAGCCAGGTCATCGTCGTCTGATTCCAGACAATCTCGGCATACTGATGCCGGGACCAGCAGAGGGTTATGACGAAGAACCAGGTCTTGCGGATCTCTCCGGTCACCGGATCGATCATGGCGGGGCCAGCGCCGAAGTCCACCTGCGCGGCCTCGCCGGGTGCAAAAATGAGGCGCATAGTGGCATCGGGCACCTTCACCGGTGCGACACGCAGCAGCACGCGACGCACTGCAGAGTAGCTTCCGGTGTACCCGTGATTGCGCACCAGGGCAGCGTGAATGGTAGTGCCCTGTATGCCTTCAGCAGCCCACTTGGCGATTTGCTCCTCATGGTCTTTGAGGGTGGACACACACTGGGCAGGCACGGCCTGCTGGCGGTGCTGCTGCAGGATGGCGAGCGCGCAGTCGTCGGGTAAAGGCTGCTGGGGATCGAGCCAGCCGTGCTGCGCAGCCTGATTACGTAGGGCACCCAGTTTCTTGCGCCCCATGAGTCCGGAACGGGCGATCTCTCGGTCCCGATCCCCTTGGCGCATCCGCACCAGGATTTGGCGAATCGTAAACATCTCAAACCTCCGATTACTCATGGTCACCCCCCAAAAGCTGGGAGGGTAACCGATCCAAGGGAAGTTCAAGACCCTACTGAAGCACTATGTGGGTGGCGCCATTACGCCGACTCCGAACTGGCTCCTTTATGCCGATCCGGAAGTGGCGCCATTACGCCGATCCCAAGGTGGCGCCATTACGCCGACTACGGTTTGGCTCCATATTGCCGATCCGTGACACCATCTTCTTTCAATTTTTATAGCAGATGATTCGATCACGTGAGATGGCATATTTTTCCGAGCAAATCGGATAAGCTTTTTTGTACCAGCTTTAAGTAACTCAGATCTTCCAGTGATTATTTTGACATCCTGCTCAACGATGTATGAGAAAATTAAGCATAGATTAAGGGTGCTGTTGAGTTCAAGATCTCCTTCTTTCTCAATCTTGTTCCGTGAGTCTTTAGCCCAGACCATGATGGGATTTGTGGCCCAGTCTTGTATTGCGCCTCCATACCAAGTTTCAAAGTCAGGAATAGATGCCTTGTTCTTTTGAATAATAAAAGTGACCGTACGCGATGTTTGTAGAAACTGATTTATGTTCATTCGAAAGATGTCGGGTTCCATGTAAGTAGCATGGCAGTGCTCTAGAAGAATCCAGAGGTCTCTTAGCCTTTTTTCCCATTGACGAATAGTCATTGTTTCAGTTTGTCACCAGACACATAGAAGGATTCGCTTATGGAACATCTAAAACACTTTTATTAGCGTCTTCGCCAAGGTGTTACGGATGAAAATTGCCTCGATTCTTCACGTTGATTCATATGAATAGCCCAACTACGGAAAAGATTAGGGCGGCAAGTGAAATTATAGCTGCACATTGTGCCCAGCGAGCTTGCTGAACCGCTGCATCTTTCGCTTCCTCGGATATTTTAAGTGCACGCTCAGCGTGCATCAAGGTTCGTTCTTCTCTGCCATCACGTATTTCGTAAACGTTCAGCCAACCCACCCTTGCGGGTTGGCGCCAATCAGGCTAATGCAGATTTTTTCCAGTTCCACGGCAAGAGTTCGTGGAGTTTTTTGTTGGGCCAGGTCGGGAGCTTTTCGAGCACGTCACAGAGGTACGCGAAGGGCTCGATGCCGTTGAGTTTGCACGTTTCGATGATGCTGTAGAAGGACGCGGCACGCTCGCCACCGGCATCATTTCCAACAAATAAAAAATTCTTGCGACCAATGGCCACGCCCCGCAGCGCTCGCTCCACCGGATTATTATCGATGCTGAGTTGTCCTTCTTCGAGGTAGAGCGTCAGTGCTTTCCAACGGTTGAGGGCATAGCCGATGGCTTTAGCGATGCCACTTTTCGGCGCCACCTGCATCTGGGTTTCCGTGAGCCAGGCATGGAAGGCTTCCAGCAGGGGACCGGCACGCTGCTGCCGGGCGGCGACTTTCTGATCTGGTAGAGATTCCTTGATCTCCGCTTCGATGGCGTAGAGTTTGACGATCCAGGCCAGGGCCTTCTGGGCTACCGGACTGGGACCCCGCTGTTCCACGTCATAGAAGTGGCGGCGGACATGCGCCCAGCATCCCGCTTCGATGATCTGTTCCTTGCGGTAGAGGGCATCATACCCCCCATAGTCATCGGTCTGGAGAATGCCTTTCCAGTCGCCCAGGAAGTGTTGCGCGTGGATCCCCTTACGGTCCGGGGCATAATCAAAGACCACGACGGGATGCGGGGCATCCGCCTGGCTGCGATACACCCAGAGATAGGCTTTGTCCGTCTTGCCGCTGCCGGGGTTGAGGACGGGCAAGGGCGTCTCGTCGGCGTGCAGAATCTTTCCTTCCAGCAAGGCCCTTTTGCAGGCTTCGGCGAGCAGGCTGATCCAGTATTCGCCCTGACCCAGCCAGCTGCAGAGGGTGGCGCGAGAGATCGGTACGCCCGCTCGCTGGTACTGGGTTTCCTGCCGGTACAAAGGCAGGTGATCCACGTGTTTCGCCGTCATCACATGGGCCACCAGGCGCGCCGTGGGCAAGCCCTTGTCAATCACCTGTGCCGGTAATGCCGGACTTTCGAGGGTACCGCAGGGGCGGCAGACCAGTTTGGGGCGGATATGGCGAATCACCTGGAAGCGTCCGGGGATATAATCCAGTTTTTCGCTGATCTCTTCCCCGACCGTTTCGAGTGGACCCCCACATTGCGCGCAAGTGCAAGTCTTGGGATCGTGACGTACTTCTACCCGGGGCAGATGGGCGGGGATCGCCATGCGGCCGGGGTGCCGGCGTACGGGACGGGCGGGGACCGCTACGGTCTGCGCGTCGGCGGCTGCTCCCTCTGCACGGCCAGCGGTCACGGCCGCACTGTCTTCCAGAACGGTTTCGAGGAGGCTTTCCATCGCCGCGATTTCGGTATCCAGCGCTTCTTCCCAAAGACTGATCTGGTCGGGAGAGAGCTTTTCCGAACGGCGTCCGAATCGCCAGCGCTGCAGTTTGGCGATGGTGCTTTCCAGGCGGGCGATGGTTTCATCGCGCAGGGCAATGGCCGCTTGCTGTTGGGCGATGATCCGGGTGCGTTCCGCTTCCTGTTCCTCCTGCTGTTGCAGCAGGCTCAGCACCAGATCGCGCAGGGCGTCCGGGCTGGTGGGAAGAGGCGTTTGCGGCGCTGAAATCATCAGAAAATAGTATCGGAACTGGGCTATTTATACAAGAAATTCCCGCTAGTTACAGCAGTGTTGGTGTGCATTTTTCCAGGCTCGGTAACGGCGTCCACGGGCGCCCCTCTACCAGCATCGCCCACTGCGCAGCGGAGAGTTCTATGGCACCGGCATCGGCGCGGGGCCAATGGAGTCGTCCCTGATCCAGACGGCGATACACCAGCCAGAAGCCCAGTCCATCCCACAGTAACAATTTCAGACGATCCCCTCGGCGGTTGCGAAAGACAAAAGCATGACCGCAAAAAGGATCGGCAGCCAATACCCCCTGTACCTTGGCCGCCAGGCCATCAAAGCCTAACCGCATATCTACGGGCGCTGCCGCGAGCCAGATCCGGCTGCTCGAATTTAGCCACATGGTCTTTCCAGAATCTGCACCAAGGTCTGGAGCCAGCTGGTATCTACCGGCGCCGCAAGCTTCAGGCTACGACCGGATAACAGGTGAATTTCCACCGGTGAAACAGGCGTCCTGACCGACGCAGCCAGAGTCACCGGAAAAAACCCTTCAGGCACGGCGGACAGCAATGGCGTTTGTGCAGAATCAGCAAAGCGTTTGCGCCAGTAATGCAGCGTGGCTACGGCGATCCCCGCCTGCGCACAATAATTCTTGACCGACTGTCCGCTCGCCTGAAATCCCTCTACCTGCTGCCGCCAATAAGCGACTTTCTCTTCTTTCTTCATCACCATCCCTCCGCGCTGAATGCAGATCAGGATCGGTCAGGTCAGGAAATTTGGGAAGGTGGGTTGCTTAGACGCTTACCGTATTTCGGCATTACGGCGTTCGAGCACATAGTTAGCCAATGCTGCCCTGTTGCGGCTATCGATTCCGATTCCAGTATAGACGGACAAAAGCGCAAGTTCCACATCGCTTCTAGATTCATACTCTTTTAGCCATTGCTGCTCTTGCGGACTGAGATTCATGTGAATTCCTAAAAATAAAATCTTACCATATTTTACTACACTCAAAATTTTTTAGAACATCGTCCCAAGAAAATAGGCGATGCACTTTATGCCCGTGGAGACTCGTGTGACTACGATAATTATCTGGCGAACGTGCGCTTTTGAGCCGTCCCTCTTGACTGCCGGGTTAGACAAGGTTTCCAAGCTCCACGGGTGAGATGAACTTCACACCGTAATCTCTTTCAAGCCAGACGCGATTTGCTGGAGAGAAAACAGAGTTGGAGCCAGCAGCCTTCGCGGCATCTCTTGTGCATATATAGTGGTTTTGATAAGCAACGTGAGCCGACACCATGTCGCCATCTGCCCACTCTGCGACAGCTGAGGCAATTATTTTGTCTTCTGTCGAGGGCGCATTAGCTAGCCCTTGCGACCAATGCTCTGTGGGCTGTGCATTGGCTGCACCGATGGATTTTATCCATGCGATACCAGCTCCAGCAGTTTCAATTTTTCGCCCAACCTCTCCGAGTTTGTTTGCAACGTCAGTAGTGGTTATCTGGGTTTTGGCGTACCACTCGGGTTTGATGTCTTGGTTAATTAATCCAGCAATCCTATGGCAGTGCATCAGTTTGAATCCGAGAGCCAGTGCGTCATTTAGATGCAAACTGAGATAGCTGTTGTTTCCAGGATGTGCGGCAAGGTCAGGGCCAATGCTGAATCCGAGATGAATTGATCCGTCTGGGCGTACATCTTCTGTTATGTCAATCTTCGGCTTGTAACCGCCAAGCAGGTTCTTTCGATCCGCTTTGGCGATGCCTTCAAGCGTAAAAACAGTTTCCGATAATCGGCCCTCAATTTGACCGCTTTGAAGAGCCGCATGGATTTTCTTGAATGAAGCGTGCATTGGGTCGTTTGGGAATCTTGAAGGATCACCTACAGGTCGCCAAACATTTGAATCGAAGGTTACGAGTAGCACATGGCCCCCTTGTCTAACGCTCAAGCTTAGTCGACGCCTGCGAGCGCAGCGAGTAGGCGGTCGGCTGCAGCGCTTTGTTGGGCGTCATTTCGTCCCCCCCCCGTTGCATCTTGGCTTTGGTCGCCACCAAAGCTTCATTGATATGGGGTTGAGCGCATAGTTTGGGATACCTTTGTGCACGAAAGGCCTCTCCGCGCGGGCCGTCGCGGCGAGCAGTTAGATACCCAGTTAAGAAGCCCAACTGGTTGTAGAACTCCACGATCTCCTGGGCGATGCGTTCGAGGGTTCCAATCTCATATACGAACTGTTTCTCTTTGAGATCGAAGGTCTTTTGATTCGCCTTATGTGCGGCAGTGAATGTAAGAAAGTCTGATTGCGCCACCCACACTATATGGTCAGGGATGCTCACAGATACCCCAAAACAACCATGTGCCAAATCGTTCCGCTCTTTCTCAAGTGAAGCCTTTCTTGCGATATAGGCCTGGAAGAGCAATAAGTCCTGATCATTAAGCACTGCTTCTGCGGCTGCAATAGCGCATCAGATTGTGAGCGACTATTTCTTAACGAACCGAATACCGCTGCAACCTGAGGGATGTTTGCTCCCATGAGTTCAGCTAAGAGCCTAGTGACCTGAATTTCGATATCGGCCCACGAGGTAACTATGCGCCCCACAAGCGCGGCAGCCTTCGGGCGATCCTCGATGTAACCTACCCCCATTGTGGCCTTTGCATTTGGGAACGACTTAGCGAGTGGCTTTCTCGACGCCCCGGAGATGGGTTCTCTTTCCGGATACGTTGAGGGAAATGATTCTGCCGCATGAACAATGTGCAGATCATCTGCGGAATACAGATCATCGTGGACGCACCGTCTGCACGGGACGCTTAGGTCGCCGTCGCCGACCATCCGGACCGGATTTGCACCGCGAGATGCGTCGTCGAGCACATGCATGAGTTTGCCGCAGCCTTTGCACTTCAAGGCGTAATACCAATCCCCCTTTAGTACAGTGTCTCTCCGATACAGGCGGTAGGTCATTGCTCACATGCCCAAAAAGATTATTTCAGCGCGTGTCATAAGAAGGCACTTGCGGCCATGTGCTTATGATGCCCAACGTAAATTCGACTGCACTGACAATGCAGCGTAACATTCTAAGTTGCAGTATAACATTCCCGCACCTTCCTCGGTCACAAGCAGCTGTTATTCGCCGATAATACTCGTCCCCCGGCCGCACGGGAAGGACCACTCCCGCTGCATCACCGCCCATTCTCTTGCCATGTTATTACCGCAGATCGGGGATTCCGTCCAGCAAGTTCAGCTGGCGGGCGCCTCGGCTCGCCGCCTGGATTTGGACGAGGCCGCTCACTGTGATTCCTAGCAGGCGCACGGACGCACCCTGGGGAACTGCCCGATCCAGTAGTTCTGGTAGCAACGCCGCGATGGCTTCCGTGTTCCCGGTGACCTCGGTCGCCGTATGCGCTCGGGTGACCGTGGCGAAATCGGGAAAACGTGCCTTGATGTTCACCGTGTAGCCCGCCAAGGCGAGTGCCTGGAGACGGGCCGCAACCTGCTCGGCCATCTGCTGTAACGTAGCCAGCATGGTCCTTCGATCCTCCAGGTTTTCCGAGAAGGTTCGCTCGGTACCCACCGATTTCCGTTGGCGGGTCGGCTGCACGGGCCGCCTATCGATCCCCCGCGCCACTTCGTAAAACCAAGCTCCAGCCTTACCGAAACACCTAATCAACCTCTCCTGCGCCATCGCCCGCAGATCCGAGACGGTGTCGATACCCATAGCGGATAGTTTTTTTACAGTGGCCGGGCCCACACCATGCAGTTTGCCAACGGGCAGCGGCGCCAAGAAGTCGAGACCACGTTCGGGCGGGATAACGAAAAGCCCATGGGGCTTGCGCCAGTCGGAGGCGAGCTTGGCGAGCAACTTATTATAGGAGACCCCTGCCGAAGCGGTCAGCCTCGTTTTCCGATGAATGCGGTCCAGTATCTCGCGGGCGATTTCGACCGCCAGGATACCATCGGCGGTGGCAGCAGTGACGTCCAGAAAGGCCTCATCCAGCGACAGTGGCTCCACGAGCGGTGTGTAACTGCGCAGGATAGCCATAACCTGACGGGAGGCTTCTCGATAGGCTTCCATGCGGGGACGGACAAAGATTGCCTGCGAGCAGAGGGAGCGGGCCCGTGCCGCCGTCATGGCGGAGTGAATGCCAAAGCGGCGGGCTTCATAGCTGCAAGTGGCCACAACGCCCCGGCCGGCAGGATCGCCGCCGACGATAACGGGCTGACCCCGCAGCTCGGGATAGTCCCTTTGCTCCACCGCCGCAAAGAAGGCATCCATATCCACATGGATGATCTTGCGGAGTTTGGCACCGTGCTCTGAATGTGGATCCGGCAATGGACAGCCTCCTGGACTGCTCAGATTCTATCAGGAAGCGGCCTGGAGGGGAGACGACACCTTGGGTATCTCCTTGGGCAGGGGACAAGGAGCGATGAAGATGCTTGCCGATGGGCGACGGAAAGCGGTAGATTGCGGAGAAGTGAATGGTTGCGGCAGACTGATTGCAGTCATTCAGCAGCAGAAAGCAAATGGCATCATCTGAGCAGTAGATGTTACACGAAGTTAAACGTCTTCACGGTCGCTAAGGACCTCAAGCCGCCGTTCAAAAACTAAATATAGAATCCAAATCATAGGCTTCGCACTCTGGCGAGCTCTAGCATAATGATCTTTCTGTTGCGGAAGAAGCGACTGAGAAAATAGAACGATTTAGAGTGCGATTGAACATTATGGAAAGACTCTTTATTGATCTAAAAAGGAAAATATATGGGCAAAAGATAGCTGATCAATAGTCCCATGAGAATGAGCAAGGGCAGCCCAACGCGGAGAAAATCAAGGAAAGTATAACCTGCCGCATTCATGGTTAGGACGTTGGTTTGATATGCCATAGGCGTGGCGTAGCCCAGGTTGGCACCAAAAAGCACGGCCAGTAAAAACGGCTCTGGAGAGAGCTGCAAGCCATGTGCGATCTGTACGGCAATAGGAGCGCCGATCAATGCCCCCGTGGTATGGGAAGCGATATTGGCCAAAGCCGCTACAAAAAATAGGATCATGCCTACCACGAAGGTCGGCGGCAAACTGTGGGTAACGGTCAGGAAGCTTTGGGCCAGGAAGTGGGCGGCATTGGTTTTTACCAATCCGATACTCAAGGCGATACCGGCGCTGATTAGCAGAATGACGGAACTATTGACTGACACTCCAAGTTGACGCCATTCGATACAACCGCTAGCTACCATGAAGAGCACCCCCAAGGGGGCTGTGACGGCAATGGGCAACCAATTGAAGGCCGCCGGCAGGACGATGGCCAGCATGATCAGCAAAGCCAAATTAGCCTTGTTACTCCGAGGCAGATCGGTAGTGGCATCGAGAAGAGTCAGGTCACCTTTTTGCCGTAACTCCGTAATAGTATTACGGCTGCTCTGGACCAAGATCACATCCCCACTGCGCAAGATTTCCTTTTCCAGATCCTTGCTTAATAAACTTGCGCCACGGCGGTAGATTCCCAGTGACGCAAGATCAAAACGCGCGGCAAAAAGACTGTTTGCCAAACTTCGTCCCACCAAGAAAGAATTGGGCATCACCACCACCTCTGCCAATTGCTGATCATCGGCCTGTAATGGGTTCTCCTCACTCACCGCTTGCTCGCCACTGTATAAGGTGGCCTTTAGAATCTCTTCGTACTCTTTGAGCTTGTTGGAGTAATCCCGCACCAACAAACGGTCCCCTGTCCGTAGAACGATATCTGCAAGTGGGACCATGGTCTGCGTGTTTCCGCGCAAGACTTGTCTCACCCGTAGACCGGGGGCTATTTTCTGCACATCTGCCAACGTCTTGCCCACAGAGGGACTGTCCTCCCCTAGGTGCAGGGTGGCGTCGAAAAGTCGCGGAGATTGATCGCCCAATGGGGTTTGGCGTTTGGGTAAAAGCAGTGGCGCTATCAGCCATAGATACAGCATGCCAACGCCCGCAGCGATGATGGCTGGCATCGTGAAGTAGAACATCCCCATGGGCGGTAGCCCCAGACTTTGCGCTACTGAAACGACCACGAGATTGGTCGAAGTTCCGATGGTCGTCGTCATCCCGCCCATGAGCGCTGCGAACCCCAAGGGCATGAGCATACGTGATACTGGGCGCTGAGTACGTATGGCAATACCGGTGAGCAAGGGGATCAGCAAAACGACCAAGGGAGTGTCATTGACAAAAGCACTGAGAAAAGCCGTAACCATCAGTACCAGGAGAAACGCCAAGGGTGGTGCATAATTCCAGACCTTGCTCAAAAAACGCCCTAGGGGATCGAGGGCACCGGTATGCACGATCGCGCCGCCCGCGATCATGAGCGCCACGATGGCAATCAGCGCTTCGTTGCTGAAGCCGGAGAAGAAGATCATCGGGTCCAGGGTGCGCCCAAGCCATTGCGCGGGATAGATGCTGAACACAAAAGCCAAGAGCACTAACACGCCCAGGCTCGTAGTAGCCATGGGGATGTTTGGGCGACTGTAAAATACGAGAGCTACCGCTGTTATTACCATAACGATAATGGCGTGAATGCTGGGCGTGTCAATGGACGACAAGGACACTCTCCTTCGTGGGATTCTGGCAACAATTTTCACTGAATAACTGTACACGCTCGGTAGCGCTCAGGAAAGGTAGAAAGCGTGCTTATCCGGTTGTCACAGACACCCACCAGATGTAGTGGGGCGTGATTTTTTGGAATAAAGCTCGGCATAAGTTGGCGCGGTGACATCGCCGGCGATGCCAAGCAGGGAGCGGAAGGCATTGAAGGGGTAGAAGCGGCGATTGAAGCGGAACGTAAATTCGTTGAGGTACGCCTGCAAGTGCTGTGGGCTGACGCCATGATGAATGCCGCGCAACCAGGTCTTGAGATTGGAGAATACGAGGTGAATGATCGGCAGGAAGGTCTCGGCAACTTGTATGTCGCCACGCTCTGCGACGGCGGTGTGGGAATAGCCACACTCGCCCAGCTTCGCGTAACCGCTCCAGTCGTCGGTGATGATGGCAGCGCCCGGCTTACCCGCTCGCTCAATGAAGCCACCCAGCGATTTGGCACTTCGGTCTGGCACCACTGTGAGTCGAACACGTCCGGCGTACCGTCCGGTTTTTCGCTTGTTGAGGCTGCTGGTACGCTTCCGCTGCCGAACCTCGACAGCGCCGGCCACCAGGACCATGTCGTGAACGCCATGCCCCTTACCGCGAGTACGTCCGCCCACGTAGGTTTCATCGGCCTCGACAAGTTCGTCGGGATTGCCGCCGAAAGGCTCGCCGGGCGTCCCGCGGTGCGGACAGATGAATCCGTCGCTCCAACGCGCGCGCTCAAGGTAAGCCGCGCATGCCGCTTCGTTCGGGAACAACCGCTGAAACTCCGGCAGCGAGTTCGGAAACGGTAAATCGTCTCGGTCAAGCACGTCGATAACCATGGTCGCACTAGGTTTGCGCAGATGCTCAACATACTACTAATAGTGGGTGTCTGTGACAACCGGATAAGCACGCTTTGATCTATACTGCATTGTAATTTTCCAGTCTAAACTAGAGGCATTTATGGCAAAAAAAATATTCCTCTACGCGCTTCTCACACTGAGCATGCTCATGTCTGGCTGTGCTTCAAACCTGCCTAACGCTGAACGCTTGGCGGCATTGCCGGTGACCGGGCCACCCGAGATCCAAAGCAACGGAAGGGAACTGCCTCCGGCCAAGAGCAAGGCGCTTATGGACAATCTCGAGAAGGAATCAGGCGCCACGAGTATCCTGACGCGGCAGTTAAAGCTGATGGAGGAGATAACCGGCAAGCCGATTATCGCGGGCAACGAAGCGACGCTTCTGACTGGACCCGAGGCCATTGCAATGATGCTGGAGGCCATTAGCGGCGCAAAGGACAACATAAATCTTGAGACGTACGTATTCAGCAACGATAAAACTGGCCGGAAATTCGCTGGTCTTCTACTTCAAAAGCAGGCTGAGGGTGTGCAGGTAAACCTTATATACGACAGCATCGGCAGTATAGATACGCCCGCCGCCTTCTTCCGACGCTTGCGGGCGGGTGGTATCAACGTCATCAAATACAACCTAACAGATCCTTTCCACCGCGATCACCGCAAGATATTGGTGGTTGACGGAAAGACGGCATTCACGGGTGGAGTCAACATCACCAGCGATGAGGCTAGCAGCGGGGACGAAAAAAACGCGGCAAAACCTTGGAAGGACGCGGACGTCATGATTCAAGGCCCGGCGGTCGCCGCATTCCAGAGACTGTTTTATGATACCTGGAAACGGCACAAAGGCCCCATATTACCAGAACAGGACTACTTTCCTCCTCTCAAGAAAGAAGGCGATGACTACGTCATGGCCATAGGGAGCAGACCCGGGGAGCGGAATCGCCTGACTTATTTGATGTATTATACCGCTTTCTCAAATGCCACAAATTACATCCACGTTACAGCGGCTTATTTCGTGCCGAATAGGGCAATTATAAACGCACTAACCGGCGCAGCAATGCGGGGGGTAGACGTCCAGTTAATACTTGCGACCGAGGACGACGTCCCGATCGCAGTATATGCCGGGCAATCTTACTATACCCATCTCCTTAAGTCCGGAGTCCGAATCTACCAGCTGAAAGGGCGTATCCTCCATGCGAAAACCGCAGTGATAGACGGTATATGGTCAACTGTAGGTTCCACGAATCTGGACATGTGGAGCTTCGCAAACAACAAGGAGGTTAACGCCGTCATAGTAGGGAAGGACTTTGCAGGCAAAATGGAGGCGATGTTCGAAAACGACTTGCGGAATTCAAAGAAGATAACTCTGAAGCAATGGCGGAAGCGGTCGATCTTTGAAAGATTCAAGGAATCGTTCGCGCGCCTGTTCGCGAACTGGCTTTAATCTGCGAAATTGGAGTCCGGCAGAGGATTTCGAGGAAGCTGCGCCGCGAGCGGGTCGGCACGACCTCCAAAAAGCAGGAAAACCGCTCCAAGAGGCGGAGAGAAACGAGACAATAAAGGGTATGGTAGTGATTCTGACTTTTTACCAAGGGTCGGTCGCACAGCACCATTACGGTGTCAAGCACTCTCACCGGAGAAAATGGCAACGAGAACCCGACGGGGTAAGGTCAAGCATCCAAGCAAGAGCGAAACAAGGTGGATTCTGCTTTATGGCTGTAATGTCTGATGATATAAAACCGTTTTGTGGTGTGATAATAGCTGTGTTTAATAGAGAACAATTTCTTAAAAGATAATTTCTTTAATTAAAGACTAAAACGGTTACGAATGTTTCATGTGTCATTGCAGATGACGGCAGTACAGATCATTCACTAAATAAGGTGCGTTCTATTATGGAAGACATGGTGCGTGGCACTTGAATACTCGGTGAATAGCACGATTGGATTCTGATGATGCATATTTACTTGATTACCTACAATCCTGTCTTCAGTATATTCAGGAGCATCCCGAGGTGGATATGCTATTTGGCGGCTTGGTTGTCGATGGAAATTTTTATACGGTGATGGATGCACGAGACAATAGTAGAACCATTCATATAATGGATACGTATCCGGGCGCTACTTCGGTAGTGCGTGCAGAGATTTTTCATGCTTTGGGTGGTTTTCCCAACTTGCGTTTCTGGGAGGATTACTTTTTCTTCGAGAAGGCCATATCGCAAAATCTTTGCGTGCATAAAATACATGATAAGCGATACGTTTGTTATCGTGACGAAAAGGATGCAGTAGCCGCATCTGACCTTTCTCAGGCAAAATGTAAGAAAAAACGTTTAATCAACACTTCGTTTCTGGACACTTTCGGGGCCATTTCTGACCCTGATTCTGTCCATCAACTTGTCGATTTTTCTATGCGCAGCGAACGTCACCGGGCGATTTACGTGCTGCCCACCAATTTCTGAATGACTGCAAACGCTGCCCTGCCCCCGTTGAGTCCTGTTGGACGGCAGCAGACTGGAAGCAGTCATTCAGCAGCAGAAAAAGCCGAGCTTTGGCGCATGATCAATGGTTGGCGCTGATTGACAAGCGACCGAATGGCGTGGAGTACGCAGTGCAGCGCTGGCAGTGTGTCGTCGGATTAATTATCTGCCATATGTTCCCAATATGGAACATCACCAAATTTATCAATCAGCAAATCAATAAAAATTCTAACCTTTTTCGGCAAATGCCGGCGACTTTGATACACCACTTTTATGTCAAAGGAATGCGGCTTGTATTCAGGGAGTAGTGCAATCATCCTCCCTGATTCTATATCACGCCATATATCCCATTTTGGACGCAATGCGATTCCAATGTCTGCTAATATTGCTTCACGCAAAGCGTCACAATTATTTGTTTCAAAATTCCCTGAAACGTTCACCGTATATAATTTTCCTGATTTATCGTAAAATCTCCACGGGCTAGGCTTTCCGGAACTGCAAAAAAGTAGCGCATTATGATTCAATAGATCATCAGGACTGTTAGGTTCACCAAATTTTCTTAAATATGATTTGGTTGCTACAACAAGACGGTTGTCAACACATAAATTCCTTGCTATGAGTTTTGTGTCTTTCATTTCTCCGATACGAACCGCGACATCATATCTATCCTCAATAATGTCAACGACATCATCGGATAAATGTAAATAAAGGTCCAGGTTGGGATGACGACTCAGGATCATGGGGACCAGCGGTGCGATGTGGAGCCGTCCAAATGCTGCAGGGGCAGTAACACGTAGCGTCCCCTTCAGCTGCTGACTTCCAATCGTTATCAGCGATTCAGCTTCTTCGAGATCAGCCAGAACTCGCACGCAATAATCAAAAAACTCCGCGCCTTCATCGGTTAATCCGATTTTCCTTGTCGAGCGATTAAAAAGCCTAACCGACAACTGATCTTCAAGCCTCTGCAGACGTTTACTAACCACGGCGGCTGAAAATCCCAAGTCTCTGCCTGCTGCCGAAAAATTGCCGGACTTGGCCGCATGAACAAAAATCACAAGATCAGAAATATTTTCAACAAGCATAAATTATGGCTCTACGCTGTTTCATGTGGGTAGTTTGAGATCCAGATTCTCCAGGATCAGGTTTTCTTGGCAGCTCGCTTCTAGTAAAGTGGACGACAGGTCCAACCGTTTCGCTTCACCAGAGAACTCACCCCCGCTCCGCCATCCACGGTGGAAGCGGCCCCAGAGCTGCCAAGAAAACCTGCTTCTGAACCATCGTTCCATCTACCTCGCTCCTATCTACCTACCATACCCTGCATTGTGCACCTGACCTACCTCGAACATCAAGGAGCCACATTCACATTATCAACAATCAGGAGAAACAGCTTATCTCTAGGCGTACATTGTCAACCCATGAGAAGCAATATAACATAATTATTAACAACTATTTTTGAAAGGCTCACCTAATGGCACCTACCGATAAGATCGCAGACAATAACAATACTGTCGAATTGACAAGAGACATTTTTAACGAATGGTTTAAAGAAGAATTCACAACAACAATGGCTGAGCGGGAAGAAACTAGAACTCGTTCCATAGTTATCATCGCAACAAAAGGAACTATTGATTGGGCATATCCACCATTTATACTGGCTACCACAGCCGCAGCAATGGGGTGGGACGTCACAATATTCTTCAGCTTCTATGCGCTAGAGCTGCTTAAAAAAGAGATGTCGCTTGGTATAACTCCAATTGGCAACCCTGCTATGCCAATGAATATGCCTGTCGGACCGACGTGGTTCCGTGATATTAAGTGGCGCATCCCTAATGCTATTATGAGTAATATCCCATGGTTTGAGGAATTCACAAAAGGGTTATTTGAAAGAACGCTTAAACAACATGGCGTTGCTACAATCTCAGAATTGCGCGAATTAGCTGTTGAAGCCGGGGTCAATATTGTTGCATGCCAAATGACCGTTGATCTATTTGGCTATAAGAAACATGATCTTATTGAAGAAATAAGTGAGTGGGGCGGTGCGGCTACGATGTTGCCGGTAGCAGCTGATGCTGATATCTGCATGTTTATATAACATTTAGTCGACAGAGAACGTTACACTGGTGTACCGAGTAAAAAAACGCCACTGATTGGCCTTAGGCCAGTTCCGAGGCCAGTTTTGGCGTTGAGTTTCTACGACTTTGAAATTTGGTTGATGTGTTTCTACAACACATACGGATGACCGCTTACGCTGCAAAATCGCCCATTATTCACCTTAATCAAGCTGCGTGGCGTTCAAGCACCTCATAGCCGATGCAGGCTAGCCACACGGTCTTTGGTATCGGGCGAGAGCCGTTTTTGTAGTAGGCTATCATGCGTCGAGTCATACCGATGGCTTCTGCCGCATGGCTTAGACTGAGATTGTTCCGCTCCATCCACTGGATGAAGTCCTCACGCGTTGGTAATCCTGTCTGTTTCCTCCCCAGGGCATAGAGACGGTCTGCGCCCAGATCCAGTCCGCCGGGCCAACTCAGACCGTCGCCCCAGTCATCTGCATGCCCCTGAGCAAAGAAGGCCGGATCATGAAGCGCGCAAAAGGGATCTTCCTTCCGTGGCGGGCCAATAAGATCCTTGAGATCCGTGGTAAACACTTCGCCAGTGGACCAATGGATTTCTATCTGGAACGGGCCAGTAATCGTCGCCGTTTCAACTCTGGGTGCTTGATTCATGGGTTCAACCTCCGATATTCCGTCAATAGGGCATCCCGATGCGCCTCAATCCAGGTCCGCACCGGTTCCAATCGCTTCCGGGGCGAGACATAGCCGACCAAAAGTGCACCTGTCTCAATGGCCAGCGACACACGGGATCCGTCACGAAACTGCACATGGACGTGGGGAAGCGGATGCTGCTCCCGGCCGTTGATGCGTATACGCCAGTCATCCCCGACTGAGTAGTGGGTCATGACTTCATGATAGGGAAATCATTGCACCATATCAAGGTTGACATCAATTTCGCTACACTTCGGTTTGCTCGGCTATTTCCAGGGCATCGTCGACCTCGATGCCCGGATAACGGACGGTGCTCTCCAGCTTGGTGTGCCCCAGCAGAAGTTGCACGGCGCGGAGATTCTTAGTGCGCGTGTAAATCAATGTGGCCTTGGTTCGGCGCATGGTATGCGTGCCATAGGCGGACGGATCCAACCCTATGGAAGTAACCCAACGTTCTACAACACGCGCATACTGCCGGGTGGAAAGATGAGGTGATGCGTGTTTCCTGCTGGGGAAGAGAAACTGGTCATCCTTGAGTTTGGCATGGGCGATCCATGTGGTCAGGGCCTTTCGGGTTTGCTCGGTGATCTCAAATTGGACGGGCCTCTGAGTTTTTTGCTGGAGCACGATGGCGCGGTGCATGACGGTGTGACCATGTGCGATATCGGAAACATGCAGTCCCACAAGGTCGCAGCCCCGCAATTTGCTATCGATGGCGAGGTTGAAGAGGGCTAATTCGCGAATATATTGGGCCAATTGCAGGCGAATTCTAATGGCCCATACCTCTTGCAGTTTCAAGGGCCGTTTCTGACCTATGACTTTGCCTTTGTTCCAAAGGATTTGTGGGTGCTGGGGGGTGCCGTTGAGTTCTGTTAGCATGACACGGTCTCCATGGTTGTGAGAAGAAGACCATTTTTTGCGAACTCAAACGGCGGCGCCAGACTGGTTGTGGACGCAGGATTCGGCTAGAATGGTCGAGTTCGTATCCGACCTAAAATTGGAGAAATCCGCTGTTTTGTCTGATGGTTGGTCGCAAACAGAAATAAATCAGAAACAATAGGATAGGATCGTTTTGGCAATACGAATATGAGACAGAATGACGCCTTATGGCTGATATCTTGATAAATTGAAGCGAGCAGAAGAAATGATCCATCCCGAAGCCTCATCCGGCACCGGCATCATGACCATATCGCGTGAGCCGGTCGTCTTTCACTGCAACCACTACAATCGCTTTCTTCAATTGGTAATCGAAGACTGCCATTACATTGACCGCGAACCAATTCTGGTAGGCTCTGCTACCGAAGTCAGCTTTCGACAACTTCGGGCGGCCTTTCGGGAACACCCAGAATGGTCCGTTGCAAATCGCCTCAAGTATGCCGAATCCATATATCGCTTTTGCGGATTTGGAGACCTACCCTTGGGCGCGCTGCCCCATTCAGGCGAACCAGAGTTTGTACTCGTCGAAAATCACTCCCATTACGGGGCAGCACTACGCCTGAATTATGGTAAGCGGCGCTGGCCTGGCGAGCATTTTGATCTTGGCTATGCCATAGGTGCCATATCGGCCATTTATGGACAATCTTATGGGGGCAAAATCGATGGAGATGCTCTCTCGATGGGGGCAGAGACGACCCGCTTTCATCTACATCTTTGCAACAGTGGGGATCAATTCCCCTTGGACATACCGGATATCCCCCAGGCAGTTCTGCCTCAGGGTGCCGATCAGGTTCCCCCGCGACATATCGGTCTGCATATAGATGAAGACGCCATTATGACTGCGGTGCGCACTTTGCCATTGACCGGGGATGCTGACGGATTGATTCCTGCTTTTGGCGTCTACCTGACGCGGCACTACGCGGACTACTACAATTTGGTGTCTTTTCGCTTTGAACGGGCTCTTCAGGAAGCACTCAACACGCATCGCTATTTGGGGGAGATGTTGTGGTACGAGTACCCAACCCTGTTTTATTATAAGGAGAAGTTCAAGCATCTTCAGGGCCAGGAACTTGCCAGAACCTTGCTGATTGAAGCGGGCCATATATGTGGGTTCAGTACCATGGGTGGCATCATGCGCTCGGACCCTTGGTATCAGCTGATTGTGCCTCAACTGCAATGCCGTGAAGACTGGTTATCCGGCATCATTGCCTGCATCAATGCGCTCGGTTGGGGCGTATGGCGTATTCAGGAAATCATTCCTAATGAGCGTCTGATACTGCGTGCCTGGTATCCCTACGAGTCGCTTGGACATCTGCGTGCTTTCGGGCAAGCAGACCACCCCATTGATTATTTGATGACGGGCATTGGCTCCTCTCTGATGAACCTGCTCTATACGGCAGACATTACCACAAGGCCCGATCTCACTTTGGAGTTTTACTATCAGGTGAACCGTTCCAAAGCCGGATTCTGGGCCAGACAAACGCGTTGTCTGGCTATGGGAGACCCCTATTCCGAGATTGTGGTGGAGCGCAACATTTTATAATTCCATGTTCTAACAATAGGCATTATCCCAAACGATCGTTTGTGAAACTATGCAGAGTGCCAACATGCAGCGAGGAAAAACGAGTACGATCGAATGGAGGAATGCCCGTTATGAGTGAAAAAGTTTGCGCCATGGATACTCGGGATATTGTCGAATTACTCTGTGATATTGCCACTGAGGTCGGTTCTTTAATTGGCGATAAAGGTGCCGTTAGCGTATTTCGCTATGCCGGCAAGAAAATGGGGAGTAAAATCGGTAAATCGCATAATGGCGGAAGTGTCGATGACGCCCGTGCGATTGTTCAGAAATTTTTTATTGATAAAGAATTTATGAGAAATATAGAACTGGATGGCGACTGCGCACAACTCATGAACTGCAAAATTGGTCTTGTATTACGTGATCGTGGAATCGATATTGGCAAGCACGCTCTGTGTAATTTTGGTTTTGGCCTTATCGACGGTGTCGTCGAGGCCGTGACACAAAAGAAAATTGTTACCATGCATGTTCATTCTGAGCAGCAGGGTGATGTGGTATGCTGTTCTGAAACATGGTAAAAATAACGGTTCATGGTCAATAACAAAGTTCATTGCTGTTGTGAGCAGGTAGATCCGACGTTATCTTCTTCCAGACCACAGTTTTCGAGAGCCTTCAGATAACGGCGATTGTTGCACGGTATATCAAACGGTTGTAATTATCTAAAATTATTCTCAAAAAACTGCTACGGTTCGCAGCCATGGTGACGAGTTTCGAGAACATGATGATCAGTCCGCTGGACGGCTGCTTACGCTGCAAACTTGCCATTGGAAAGCTCACCCGGGAGGCAGCCGCTGGAACCAAGGCAAGCCGAACGCGGCCAGCGTACCGTCCGGTCTTTCGCTTGTTGGAGCTGCTGGTACGCTTCCGCTGCCGAACCTCGACAGCGCCGGCCACCAAGACCATGTCGTGGACGCCACGCCCCTTACCGCGGGTACGCCCGCCCACGTAGGTTTCATCGGCCTCGCCAAGTTCGTCGAGCTTACCACCGATCCGATCCTGGTCAGGGCGCACCATGCCGGCGCGCAGCTTGTGCAGAATCTGAAATGCCGTTTCGTAGCACGACAGTCCCAACTATCGCTGGAACTGAACGGCCGACATGCCAGGCGTCTCACTGGTAACCAAGTACGCCGCCCAGAACCAAATCGATAAGGGTGTGTACGTGCGCTCCATGACCGTACCGGCGGTGAGACTCGTATCGCATCGGCACTCCCGGCAACGCAGTACACCGGGGCGAGTGGCGATACGGTAAGACTCTCCAGATGTGCCGCAACGAGAGCAAGCAAACCCGTTGCTCCATCGGGCGCGCTCAAGGTAGGCTGCGCACGCCGCCTCATCTGGGAACACCCGCTGAAACTCCGGCAGCGAGCGTGGAAACGGCAAATTGGGAGGTTTCTATGTATGATCCTTTTCGGCAGATCAGTCCCTGTCGGCATCCTTTTACTGGTTCAGTGCCTATCGCTCTCTTCGGTGGCGGTAAGTGCCGCGTCACTCACGTCGGCGAAACGGGTCGCACGCATCCAATCCCACCTCGGTCATCTCGAGCATCGGGAAGCCCTTTTGCGGTCCAAAGGCAAAACGCAACGCCTCGCCAAGGTGGATGCGCGGATCGCGAACCTCCAGACGCGGTTCGGCAAATTGCAGGGCCAGTGCGCCATGCTGATCGCCAACGCGGTCATCTTTTACAACTCGGCCATCCTGTCGAGGCTGCTGACGAAGTGCGAAGCGAGTGGGAACGCCAAGGCGCTAGCGCTCATCACCCAGATTTCACCGGCGGCTTGGCGGCACATCCTGCTGAACGGGCATTACACCTTCCAGAACGACGGCAAGATGCTCGACCTGGATGTGCTCGTGGTGGGGCTGGAGTTGGGATGGCGGAAATTTCGGCGGTTCCGGCTTACAACCCTTATCACCAGCTTCTGCAAGTCCTCGCGGAAGGGAAAAAGAGATATATCGCACAGAATACGCTGGTAGTAAAAATTTACCGTTTACGGCGGATATTGGAGGATACGGGGGCACATAGATGGTTGGAAACCATCCCCGGCTTTGGTTATCGCTTCTGTCCACCGAGGCATGTTGCCCGCTTGGCTGAACAGTCAACCCAGTAAAAACGTGGCAAAGCCATACGACACCCAACGGCCGGGGACAGGACCAACGCCGACACGCCATCAAGCAGGAATAGTATCCCCACCCCAGGCTACCAGCGCCAGACTCCTCCTGCCGCAAGTCCATTGCTGCTAATGTTCCCGGCATAACATCCCTCATATTCAGCATACAACGACAGACTATTTGCGATGCGAATGCTGGTCCCCACATTGGTAAGCAATGCTGTCTTATCGGGTGCTACTCCGGTTTCACTCACCGGTTGCAAGTTGCCGAGAGCCTCCCGGATGCTTCGCCTGTTATTGTCCAGATTGCGCTGTACGGCAATATCGGCGTAGGGAATAATCTGCATGGATCCCAGATGGTAATGACGACTCAAACTAAGGCCTGCGCTCACCTCCAAAGCGCTCACGGTTTGATGCAGGTAGTGCAGATCAAAGAGTGTGGTGGCGCCAGTTTCGGAGAATCCGGGTTGTGTTTGCCGATACCAGGCAATACCCAAATTTGGCGTTACAGTCACCACGGGCGTAGCGATAGCATAGCCTCCCTGAAACAATGCGTGGATCATACTGCCGTGGTGGTCACTGATCGCCGCAAGGCCGGTATTCGGCAGGTTGCGCACTCCGTGAATTGCTTCACTGGTATAACCCATCAGGCCTTGCAGTCGCAGCCCTTGGTCTCGATATTTCCCATAAATCATCGTGGTGACGCTACCGATAGTAGATTGGCTTCCCCCGGCATAACCCGTGGTAGGAAGATTTAGAATGGTATGGACATAGCCCAGAGCAATTCCTGCGGTGAGTCCGCCGTCCTGCATATCGGCTCCCCCATACACTCCACTATTCTGGTCATTAAATCCTGAAACCGCTTGCGTCCCCCGCGCATTGCTAAAATCGCCAACCCCCTGCATCCAAAGATGGGGATGATATCCCGCACTTTCATTTTGCCGTGCATGCCTAGTGGTGGGTGCAGAGAATCGTGCAAGTTGTCCGGCGGTGACGGTGTCTGTTGACAGCAGCATGGTACGCGCTATAGCCACTCCGCTGGAGCTCTCGGCATGGTTAAGAACGAGTGCATCCGCTTGTGCAGTCGTACCGATCAGTGCGGTAGGGATATCCGCATAGATTTGCCCGCCCAAATACGCCGGATCCGCATTTCTTCCTGTGGCGTCCGAAGTGGCATACAAACTAATGTTGAGGGCATTGCCATTGTTGGTGAGGGTTGGTGTGACATACGCCGGAAATGGATCATACACTGTCGTGGAGAATGCCCCGGTCACGCCGCCTGCGGCTTGCAGGACCTGATATTGATCGCCAGCCACATAGCTGGCACCGGGATCGACCTGTACGAGCAGTCGTCCGGCAATCGCGGCTGTGCCGGACACTTTGAGGGTGTCATAAGCCGTGGGGGTAACCTCAATAGCGAGGGTGCCATCAGCATTTTGTGTATAGTTGCCCTGAATGGTGAGAGTGCCAATGCTTCCGCCCGGGAATATGGTGCCATCGTTAGTCACGTTTCCGACGATCGTGCCGTGTCCGCGCAACTCGCCTGCCGGGGTGACCAAAACCGGCCCCTGTAAAGATGCTGACGGATGGCTGATGTCGCCGATTTCCAGCAGGGTAGGTGTAGTTGCGGAGGAAACTGCCGATGGACCACCAATAATGGTCTGGGAAGCGCTGTTCGCGGCTCCATCGAGGATCAGTGAACCACCACCGACTATGGTCAAGGGGCCTGCCGTATGGTTGCCGCCACTAACATCACTACTGAATATATCAGCACTCCCATCGGTATCTATGATCCCGCCTGATGCGCCCAGATTGACAGAAAAGGCTTCGTTCTGTGCCGCTGTGGTGATCAGGGTGCCGCCGTTCAGGTTGACAGGACCAGTCCCCAGGGCTGCGGCCGAATCCACCGCCAATGCACCTCCGGCGATAGTGGTACCACCCGCGTAGGTATTATTTCCATTGAGTATCAAAGTTCCCGGGCCTTGCTGCCAGAGCATGCCATAGCCGCTGATCTGGCCTGAGACATTGAGGGTGTCTGCCGTGTTGAAAGTCAAGGTACCATTATCTGTAACATTGCCCGGCAGTGTTCCCGCAGCACCTCCGTCTCCAATCTGCAGGTTGGTATATCCCGCAATAGTGGTGCCGCCCGTGTAAGTGTTGTCGCCAGTGAGCACGGCCGTTCCACCGCCTGTCACGGTAAGCCCACCATCAGATCCGCTATTCATGGGGATGATATTCCCGGTAAAAAGATTGTTGTTCCCATCATTGTTGATGGTTCCCCCTTGAGGACCGATGAAAAATGCCCGGCCATCCAGTAAATCTGATGTTGTGAGGAGAGTCCCTCCATTCAGGGTAATGTTGCCGCTACCCAAGGCGCTCTCCGCCCTCACCCCCAAAGTTCCCCCGGAAATCATCGTTCCACCGGCGAACGTGTTGGTCCCCGTTAATAGCAATGTGCCCGGCCCTTGTTGCCAAAGCATGCCATAGCCACTGATTTGCCCCGGAAAGGTGGTCGTATTGGTGGTGTTGAAGGTAAGCGTTCCATTATCGGTCACATTGCCAGAGAGGGTCCCATCAGAGCCGCCGTCCCCAATCTGGAGATTGGTATATCCAGCGATGGTCGTCCCACCCAGGTATCTGTTATTGCCAGTTAGTACAGCGGTGCCACCACCCTCTACGGTCAGACCGCCGTCGGGGATGCTATTCATGGGCATAAAGTCACCGGCGAACACGTCGTTGTTCCCGCCCGTATTAAGAATGCCTCCGTTGGGGCCAATGAAGAAATCCCGGGCATCGTCCAGTGCTGCTGAAGTTTCAAGCGTTCCGCCATCCAGGGTAATGTTTCCGCTTCCCAGCGCGCTTTCGTTGCCGACACTCAGCGTACCGCTGGTGATGAGCGTACCGCCTGAGTAGCTGTTGTTGCCGGTCAACTGAAGCGTTCCCGGGCCTTGTTGCCAAACCAGTCCAAACCCGCTGATTTGGCCTGGAAAGCTGATGTTGTCAGCGCGGTTGAACGAAAGGACGCCATCAGTAAGAACATTGCCAAGAATGCTGCCCGTGGTACCACCATTGCCCAGCTGTAGTAAGGTGGAGTCTTCGATATAAGTATTCCCGGTATAGGTGTTGTTGCCGGTAAGCGTCGCACTTCCCCCGCCCACCACAAACAAACCGCCCAGGCCCGAGAGGGTACCCGTGAAAGTGTCGGCATTACCCTCCGTATCAATGGTACCGCCATTACTAATGTCCTGTAGGGTTCCAGCGTTGGCGGTACCGTTAACCCAGGCTTGCCCGTTTGCATTGAGTACATAAGGCCCATTCCCGATCGCTGCGGTATTCGGTGCGCCATTACTGTTTACCAGGCCGAAATAGTCGGAAGAGGTGCCAAAATAATCGACGCCGTTGATGGTCGAGTGATTCATGTCATTGAAGAGCTCCATGGCCATGCTGCCAAAGACACCCTGCTGTGCAAGCTCCGGGGAGATCTGCAGTATCTCGGCATAGGCTTTGGCCGCGATAGCACTCCAGTTTTCAGTGTCACCCGCTGGGGTGTAAGGGTTCATCATCATGTATCCCAGCAGCAATGGCTTCCCATAGGCCGCCTGTAAATAGCGGGAAAAGGCGATAACCCGACCGGCGATGGTGTTCATCCCCTCCTGCTGGGCGGTCATGACGGTTCCACCCGTGTCGGCACCGCGCATTTCCTGAAAGGTGATGAAATTCAGATATGGTGCAGCCACGCTCAGCGAGGGATAAAAGCCAGACCACTGGGAGGCACTCTCGGTGCTGCCACTGTAAACCCCAAAATCTCCGACACCGGCACTGGTGAGGATGGTCAAGCCGGGATGCTGTGCGTGTTGAAGTATCTGGGATGCCTGGGCAAGCCACTCGCCGAACTGTGTCTGATTCCCAACCCCGGGAACATTGAATTCAGGTTGCAGTACCACTGACACAGTACCATTTAGTGTGGACAGGTAGTTGGCAAGCAGTTGGGTATTCGCGAGCCAGGCCTGGGCATTTTGTTGAACGTAGCCCCAGGCTCCGGAACCCATTGAGCCGAGGTCACCCAAATAGTAATCGAACAGAACCGGGGCATATCCCTGTTGCATGGCGGTCTGCATTCCGGCCATCCAGTCGGGCTGCCAGCCTTGGGTGAGCCATATTCCAAGAGCCTTGTTGTTGCTGGGGAACTGCATTTGAGTAAGCAGGGAAGGGGTGCTGACGTAGGCGTTACCCACGGTGTTCAGTGTCATGCTACCACCAACCCCGAAACAATAAGCACCACCACATGGAGAGGTCATGGTAACCGGTGCCGCACCCTGATCCAGCTCGATGTTGTTATCGATGGTGGCATTACCGGAAGTGCGTAATGCGCCATTTTGCAGGTCCAGTAATCCGCTGCCCAGACCCGATCCGGATTCCACGTCGAGGGTGGATTCTTCAACGGTAATCCCGGCATTACTGGTATTTCCTAAAATTTCGGTGACCGTGCCACCGCCACTGATGATCTGCGGGTTTGCCAGAGCCGTTACGGGAGCTAGTAAGAGGGGCAAACAGAGACTGCGAAGAAAGGAGCGACGAACCGCCATAGGTGATGTCTTGGCAGAGGAGAGAAAAGCACGATGGGCACGATCGCCATGCTGTCCAGGTGACGCTGACATGGGAGTACTGCTCCTTTCTGGTGCACGGCAGAACGAGTCTGCTGGCGCAGATCTCAGAATTGAAATGAATGACTACCACTGTGCCTCGAAACCCAGTCGAAGCACTTCGAATGTAGTCATATGTTGTGTGACAAGCATCTCATTTATAAAACGATGTGTAACATACTTGATACATCAATTCGATGTCAACTGAAAAATAATGTTTGTAATTTATGTGTTATGTTTTTATTAAATTCTTATTAGCTGACCATCAGCAGACTATACAATCGGGATGAATAACACGTCTGCCAATTGGTATATGGCTCGTAACAGTCATAATTTAGGTCGTGAACGCACGCACCACACTCGCCCACTTTTGGTGCAATCGTTAAAGAAAACACCGATACACGTCAGTGATCGTTTCGAGCTTCATAAAGGAGCTATACATCAGGGAGTTGCAAATTAGTTACAAACATATATACTTGTTTCCAAATAAGAAATATTCACCATCATAAATGAGTAATAGACTTTTGTAGCCAGTCGTCTACAGCAATGGCTTCCTAGGGATGGCATTCAGATGCACGCCACCACCCCAATTTCTGCAAACCATAGATAAAACTTAATATGGCACGGATGTTGCTGGAGAAGGCAGATCATCCTCCTCAGAATGCTTAACTCTGAAAGCAGATGGTTCTCATATCCTGTGATTAACACGAGGATCCGCAGGTACACGATAGGATCAGATCAAGAGAGGCGCGCCATGGAAAATAATGCTACAACTGCTGCATCCAAGAAGGCTACATCCGCAGTGAGGACCGCGGTCTTCCCGGTTGCAGGAATGGGAACACGTTTCTTGCCAGCCACCAAAGCTACTGCCAAAGAGATGATGCCTGTTGTCGACAAACCGCTTATTCAATATGCCGTAGAGGAAGCATTAGAAGCTGGTTGCGATCGTTTGGTCTTTATAAGTGGTCGCGGCAAACGCGCGATTGCCGATCATTTCGACGTCGCGTTTGAACTGGAGCATGAACTGGAGCGCCGAGGGAAGGGGCAACTTCTGAACGAAGTGAGAAATATTGTCCCACAGGGTATTAGCACGGTATTTTTACGGCAACCCTACCCATTGGGGCTCGGTCATGCGGTACTAATGGCCCGTGATGTTGTCGGAGACAGTCCTTTTGCCGTCTTGTTGGCCGATGATTTAATTCTGGCCAGGAAACCCGTTCTTGCGCAGATGATAGAGCAGTATGATCGATATCATACCGCAATCCTGGCTATTCAAAGAGTCCCTGATGAAGAAACGAACAAGTACGGGATTGTCCAATGCAAGTCTTGGGAAAACCAGATTCATCAGGTATCAGGTATTGTTGAGAAACCCATTCCTTTCGATGCGCCATCCAACCTTGGAGTAGTCGGACGATATATTCTTCCCGCAAAAACCTTTGCGTATCTGGACGCACTGCCGACTGGGAGTGGTGGCGAGATCCAACTTACGGATGGCATTGCAAACCTGCTGCACGAGCAACAGGTCATCGGCTATGAGTTCGACGGCAGACGCTTTGATTGTGGCGACAAGCTGGGATATTTGCAGGCGACCATTGAAGTTGGTTTGCGTCATGCGGGTGTTGGCAAGTCATTCTCCGAGTATTTGCATCACCTTGCAACCAATGGAATATGCTCTTATATCAGCGATAAACAACCGCTTAGTCCCTTTTCAGCCCGCAGCGAAGAAACGCGCGCTGCATGAATATGTTACCGGAAAAAATAACGTTAAAGGGGAGACTTATGTCGATCAAAAAAACGATTAGATCCCTGATGACCACTGTGATCATGCTCTTTATTCTGGCAGGACTGTGCGGTGTGTGGTTATTGGCAGCCAGCCCCGTTTCGACCATAGCAGAAGGCTATATTGGCGGTGTCATGCTCTTGGCGATGATCATCATTCTGCTCCTGGGACGTAAACTTCGTTTTCAGGAACCTTGGGTCGGACCGCTGCGCATTGTCAGTATCTTTCTCGCCATCTTTCTCACCGCGCGTTATTTGGTGTGGCGTATTGAATTTACCATTGGTGGTTATGGAATCATCAGCCTTATCACCGGACTCACCCTCTTTGCCGCCGAAGTATACTCAGCGGGATTTGCGCTGTTGGGTTATTTCGTAAATGTGAACCCGCGTCGCCGCACCTCAGTATCGTTGCCTTCGGACAAGTCGCTGCTCCCGTCAGTGGATATTGTCATCCCGAGCTACAACGAGCCTGCAGGTTTGCTGGAGGTTACTCTACTGGGCACATTAAATATTAACTATCCGCCAGACAAGTTTCAGGTCCATCTCTTGGATGATGGAGGTACGGATGATCGATGTAATAACCCGAAAATTGCGGAACAGTCGCGTGCGCGGCGTCGCACTCTTCAGCAACTCTGCCAGAAATTAGGTGTTGTTTATCATACGCGGGTGCACAATGATCATGCCAAAGCGGGCAATATTAATGCCGCCCTGGATACTCTTAGCGGCGCGTTGATGGTAATCCTCGATGCTGACCATGTTCCTACTAAAGATTTTCTGAGGAAAACGGTCGGTTTCTTTCTGCAGGATGATAAATGTTTTCTCGTGCAGACACCGCATAGCTTTATCAATCCGGATCCCATTGAGAAAAATCTGGGTACGTATAAGGACTCGCCACCGGAAACCGAACTTTTTCACAACGTCATTCAAACCGGCCTGGATGGCTGGAATGCGTCTTTCTTTTGCGGATCTGCCGCAGTCATGCGCCGCAGCATGCTGCTAGAAGTCGGTGGTATTCAGGGCGATACCATTACGGAGGATGCCGAAACCGCGATGATTCTGCATGCCAAGGGATATCACAGTGTTTTTCTGAATGAGTCACTCAGCATTGGTCTGCAACCGGAAACCGTTATGAGTTTCATCGCACAGCGGGTACGCTGGGCTCAGGGTGCGTTGCAATTGCTGCATTTCAAAAACCCCCTTACGCTCCCGGGCCTCAAACTGACACAACGTATCTCCTATCTGGCGAGCTTTTCCTACTGGTTTTTCCCATTCTCACGGATAATTACCATTTTGGCACCCTCCATGTTTCTCTTGTTCGGGATCATGGTCTATAACGCGACCACGGAACAGTACGCGATATACGGTGTACCTTATTTTCTGTCCACCATGATTTTCTCCGATTTCATCTTTGGGAAAATCCGCTGGCCACTGATCTCCGACGTATACGAAATGGTGCAAACACCGCTGGCAGCACCGGCACTTGCTGCAACCATTCTACGGCCTGGAAAACTTACGTTCCGGGTGACTCCCAAAGGTGAGCAACTGGATCAGGATTTAATAGCCCCTACCGCGTGGGTGCAGTATCTCCTGTTGCTAATTGTTTTCGTATCATTGATTGCCGGTGGCTGGCGTTGGCTTGACCATCCCGGCGAGCGCCCGCAACTCATCTTCACCATGATGTGGGAGGGGATCAACTTCATGATCGTGGCGGCAGCAGTGGGCGTCACCCTGGAGCGCAAACAGCGTCGGGAGGTGTTTCGTATTACGCCTCGAAATCCTATTCCCGCAGTCCTGCACGCGGCGAATGATCGGCGCGTGGTGGTACGCATCACCGATCTGTCCACCGGAGGGGCCTCTTTGCAGATTACCAGCCCGACAGGTGCCCCTGAAAATTTCCGGCCACAAGAAAAACTCGTGCTCTGGCTGGAGAGTTCGCGCAAGAAAGGGCGGGTCATTTACGTGCCTGCAACAGTAAAGAACGATGTTGCCGGGCATGTAGGCGTGCAATTCCAGTACCAGGATATGCAACAGAAGGCGGAGATAGTCGACCTGATTTACGGCGACAGCCAGCATCTTGAAGCGCGTCTTGAACGGCGTCGCAAGCGCATCTCTTTTTTCGCAGCCTATCTTTATATCGCCAGAAAATCAGCTGCCGGCCTCGGAAATAACCTGCAGTTTGTACTGAACCAGGGGGTACATGGGGTGCTGCACGGAGCCCGTCAACTGTTCATAGTAGGGCCACGCTCGTGGTGGACGCTGGCTTTTTCCGGCCGTTCTGACCGCTGATAAAACGATTAGGGACGAGAATCTCCATGAAACGCAAATACATCATCGCGGTGTGGTCTGCAGGCCTTGCCTGCCTACTTTCAGGTACCGTGCCCGCGATCGCGCAAACCACCGCTGATCCAGTAAGCCTGCCCCTATCGGCGCTGACGCCGGGTAAAAATGTGGTCGTACTCCGTTCCGGGCATGAAACCACTCAGATCATCTGGAAGGTGCGGCCCCATTACACCGCACAAAACGCCGCTCTCCAGGTCCGTTATCTGACCAGCCCGGATACCACGGCGGGGTCCCAGCTGGTGGTCTCCATGAATCATAAGATTGTCGGTGCGGTCTCCCTGAACGCCCAGCTTCCGCGGGGGAGTTTCACGGTCCTGCTCGGCCATCAGACCTTTTCTGCAGGCCGTTACCTCCTGCAGATACAGGCCATCCCCGGACCCGCTGCAGCGCACTCCAAAACCACTCCCCCGGGGGCCTGGACCCAGATTGACTACAGCGCCTCACAACTGACCTATACACCTCAGCGCTTACCGTGGCAGCATTTGGACTTTGCGCATTTGCCGATGATTCTGAGCGAGTCTGCGGCAAAAGGTGTTTTACCCTTACCGATCCAGTTGTATGGGACCCCCAACCCCACGCTGCTCACGGCCGCGCAAGAGGCGGTGGCGGGCCTGGCGCTGCGCTCAGCCGCCGTGCTTCATGTTGAGGCGCACATGGGTCCGTCCGTGATCTTGCCTACGGTATCCGGCGATTCTGGCGTCTCTGCCTGCCTTGCCCCAGCCTCTGATTTACCCGCCTTGGTGCAGCCGCACACGCCCATTACGGGTCCGACGGTGCTCCTGGCGCGCAATCCTGGCAATCCGCTGGGCGTCATTGTGATTTTCACCGGCACCGACGATGCCCAGGTGCTCGAGGCCGCCCGCGCCTTTGCCATGAATCGCAACATGCTGCCGCTCGATCATCGCTGGAGCGTCATCGGTAGTGCACCGGTGACGGCCATGAATTTTGGTCCCCGGAATGCCGTGTATCCGGGACAGGTGGTGAGTCTGCGTGCGCTTCAGGGGGCCAGCTCCGTATTGAACACGCCCCACGGTACCGCGGATATCGGTTTCTGGATGCCCGGAGGGCTCTTTGCCGCGCGGCAGAGCAATTTGAAAATGAAATTGACCATGGCCACGAAGCCGCTGACGCAACCTGTCACCCAGCCCATCATCACCGTCATGGCCAATCACCACTGGATATCCGAGTGGAAACTTACCCCGGGGGTGGCCGATTACCAAACCACCATCCCCTTTTCGGCATTGGTCGGCGGCGAAAACCATGTCACCTTTCAGATTGCGGGAGGCAAGGTATCCATTTTTCCTGATTCCACCCTGCAGTTGCCCACCACGCACCGTTATACGGTGTTGCCCGATCTGGCCCTCTTCCAGCGCACCGGCTTTCCCCTGGTGGTCCATGGGGTAGGACGCCATCTTTCCGTATGGTATAGCGAAAGCACTCTGGCGAACTGGTCCGCGGGCTTGACCTTGTTCGCACGGCTGGCCCAGTCCGCGCACTCTCCTCTGCCCGGCGCGCAGGCGACCTTTTCGATGCCCACCAAGGGCAACGTTCTGGCCGTTGGGACACTGGCCTCCATCCCGGCATCCTGGCTTTCTGCCAGCCCCGTGCGTCTGCGGCAAAATGCCATTCAGTGGCAGCTGACAGCCCGTCAGGGTACAGTCCATCCGTGGATGGGGGCGACGCAGTCCCCGGCCACTGCCTATCTGGTGGAAGCCCACACGCCCTATAAGGATCACGTGGCGGTCACCTTTCTCACAACCAACACCCAAAATCTGCAAGCGGCAGCCTGGTATCTGGCGGCAGCGCCCAACTGGAATCGGTTGCAGGGGGATTTCGCCTGGCAGAACCGTCAGGGAATTTATCAGTCCACCATGGTGGGTCCGCATTTCATGTATGGCAACCGGCACAGTAGCTGGTTCTGGATCTTTCTGTTCTCGGCCAGGCCCTGGCTTTGGGTGCTGGCGGGCTCGTCAGCGGTCTTGTTTGCATCGCTGACCGTGTGGATATACACCCTTCGTAAAAAAGCACAATGGCGCGCTGAGGAGGCCCTATGAAAAAGAATAACCGCAAAATGTCCAGTATCCGCGCGTGGGTCACCCTCATCGTTGCCGGTGGTGTCCCTCTCTATGCCGCCGGCGCCTATGCCGCACCGGTGGCGGATCAGACCCGCGCCGCCAGCAATGTGCTGCAGTCTCGGCAAAGCCGGCCCAACGATGTGATCAGCAACATCTACACCCAAAAGAACCGTTCACTTGCCGCCATCGGTACGGCTGAACAAAAGATCTGGGCGGCCATCAACAGTAACCACCTGCGTACGGCGCAGGCGCTGATACAGCGGACCACGACGCAATTTCCCGGCTGGCAACCGCAACCGACCATGGGTTTTGTGCTCCTGGTAAAAACGATCTGGGCGGAAATCCGGGTGGGTCAGGTCGGGCTGGCGCGAATGAATATGGAGCAATTGCAAACCCGTTACGGACAGGGTGCCCTCGCCGATAAGACGCGGGTCTCGCTCGTCTCCATGCGCAATGTGCTGGAAGAGAACCGGCTCTGGCACCTCTTGGGTGAAGGTCATCTGCAGGCCTTGCAGTTCGCCATACAGCAAATCCAGAGCGAAGATCCCGGTTATCAGCCGCCCCAGAAAATGCTGGAGATGATGCATCAAGGGCTGGCCGCTCGCGCGGTAGGTCGACTGGAGCGCCAAAAAGCCTGGACTCAGATTGTCGCCCTGCACGATCAGACCCCCAGCGTGTTCACACTCGCTTATTCAGGCAACCGGCAGGCATGGGCAGAGGCCCTGGCCGCGACCGGCCATCCCCGCCACGCCACTCTGATCTATATTTCCCTGCTGCAGCACTGTCAGCACGCCGCACAGGCCCAGGGTATCCTGAATCAGGCCGCCAATCGGTTGCCGCCTCAGGAGATGCAGGTGCTCTATACCCGGGCACAGGCACAGTTCCGGGGCCATCAGCAGACCTTGGAGAAACAGCACCTACAGTACGTGCTGATGATGGCTTCACGAGCGCACAGTGCGCATCAGAACGCCGAAGCAGCCGCCTTGGTAGTCCCCGAGTCCGTGGCCATCAACCAGTTACACAAGGCGTCTGATGCGCGGCTAATGGGCGCTATATTGGGTGCCAACCATCAATCGCATGAAGCCTTGCAATGGTGGATACGGGCGGCGCGATGGTCGGGCAAAGCCGCCGACTGGCAGACGGTGGGCAACATCGCCATGGCCGACAATGATGTGCCCGTCGCGCGCGAGGCGATGGCCCATCTGCCGGCAGGCACCCCGGCATCGGAGCATTTTCGCCGTCATAATGACATCATGGCCGCACTGCGCGATTACAAAAACCGTGATTATAAGGGTACCCTGCAACACCTGCATGCCGCGCAACAGTTTGGTCCTTTGTCTCCGGGCATGGACACCATCAAAGCCTGGTCTTTGGTGCATACCAAAGACTACGCGGCCGCCAGTGCCTTGTTCACGGCACTCTACCGGCAGGATCCTTCTTCGGGCAATGCCGTAGGGGTGTTGATCGCGGATCAGCAAACCCACAATCTGGCCCACACCTACCAGCTGGCGGCCACGACCAAGGGTCCCCTGGCATCGCATTTGCCAATGACGACCATGCGCGATCATCGGGCCGATATCAACACGATTCCCTGGCGTTTTATGCCGCCCGATCAGATCGTGCCGCCCCTTGCCCGCTCAAGCTACCTGGCCTTGGGCGGCGCCTGGGAAGAGCGAGGTGGAAGCAACAGCGGCATGACCAAAATGACCGAATACCTGCCTTCCCTGCAGGCCCAGTGGGGGATCAATTGGCATCTGGCGGCTTTTGCCCAGTTGTCATCGCCTAACCTGTATGGTGGCCAGCCGACCAGCGGACAATTGCCGACCTTGAATGTTGCCTCAACGACTTCGGGAAATGCGACCGGGCATGTCTGGCAAACACCCCAATTCCTGCTTGGAGTGGATAACCGTGAGCCCCATCAACACTGGCGTGCAGCTCTGGGTTGGACATCACCTTCGGGCATTGGGGGTGGAACCGTACAAGGCTTGCTGCGGTATACCTTTATACCCTCCAGCACCGGAAGTAACTGGAGCGTTCACCTGCTCCGTGACAGCGTGCGGCAAACCCTCTTGTCCTACAACGGGGTGCAGGAAAATATTCAAACCACCACCACCGCTGGCCGCACCTTGGACCTTCCCTATACGTGGGGAGCTGCCATTCGCAACCAGGTTGGAGCCAGCGGATATCTGAGTGGCGGGAAACATGGCTGGTCTTTAATTGGTACCTTGCACCTCAATGCCGTCACCGGGCAAAACATTCAGACCAATTTTGGGGCCAGTACTTATCTGGCCGCGATGAAACCGGTATTTACCGGAGCTGGTTGGTGGGTCACGGTAGGACCTTCTGTTTATGCCGAAACTTACGCGCGAAACGCGGATTTCACCTCACCGGGATATGGCGGCTACTTCAGCCCGCAAATGATGGTACAACCCTCCCTCAGCGCGAGTGCCAGCCATTGGTGGCATGGCGGTGGAGTCAATATAAGCGCGGCTGTCGGCTATCAGTGGCTGCATCAGGCGGGTGGACCATACCTCGGTTTCAGCCCCTTGCGAAGTCAAGTGGCCGCTTCGTTGGGAACGCAGGGGCTGGTTTTATCCCCATACGCGAGTTCCAGCGGGCACAATATAGCCGGATCGGTCAATGTCGTGCTAACGCAGCGGCTCTCGACCCACTGGTATCTCGATGCCGGCGCTGCCTATCAGGCCAACCCCGCTTTTCAGCAGGCCCAGGCGGGCCTCGATATCCGTTATGTCTTTGGCGAAAACCATGCCCGCACGTTTATACCCGCTCAGTATGTGGCCGGGATGGGGCGCTATGAATAAAAGCCACGACATCCATAGGGAGAACCGCCATGCGTGAGTGGAACCTTCAATCGGAGCCTTCCGGGAGTGCGTCCTCATCCTCAACGCGCAGCAGGAATCTGCGTCGTTGGTTGCAGTCGCGGGCCCGGTGGCTGGGACTGGGGTCGCTGGCCATGCTGTTCGCGGTGGAAGGCTGCGCGATGCTGCCCACCACTGGCGATTCAGCGCCCAATCCCGCACCTTGGTACCAATTTTGGATCAGCTATCAGGCTAAGTTTATTGATCCGCAGGGACGGGTCATCGACTGGGAAGACGGCGGAATCACCACGTCAGAGGGGCAGTCCTACGCCTTGTTTTTTGCACTGGTAGCGAACAATCCCAAACTGTTCCAGAACATTCTGAGCTGGACCCAGGACAACCTCGCGCAAGGAAGCCTTGCCGCGCACTTGCCCGCCTGGCGCTGGGGCGAGCGCCCCAACAAAACCTGGGGCGTGCTCGATACCCACTCGGCAGCGGACGCGGACTTGTGGATCGCCTACACCTTGATTCAGGCCGGGCGCCTGTGGAACCGCAATAGCTACACCGCGATAGGCACGCTGCTGGCCAAACGCATCGCCCAGCAAGAGGTCGTCACCCTACCGGGCACCGGACCGATGCTTATACCCGGAAATATGGGATTCCACATCGCCCCGAATACCTACGTCTTCAACCCCAGTTATCTGCCGCTGCCCGTCGTGGAGGGCTTGGCCCACGCCTTGCCGCACGGCCCCTGGCGCAGCATGGCCGCGCATCTGCCCGACTTTATCAAAGCGGTCAGCCCTCATGGCTTCGCGCCAGACTGGGTGGCCTATTCCCCGCAACAGGGGTACCACATAGCCCCCCAGGGACCCAATGGCAGCTACAACGCCATCCGCGTATACCTCTGGGCCGGCATGAGCAACCCCGACACCCCGGGCGCCCAACGTATCCTGGACAGTGTTTCGGGCATGGCGAACTACCTGCAATCGCATCTGCTGCCACCCGTGAGTGAAAACTGGCAAACGGGCACCACCACCGGGACGGGTCCTGCGGGCTTCTCTGCAGCCCTGATCCCCTACCTGATGCAAAAAAACAGGAACACGGAAGCGCACAACCAGTGGCTCAGACTCAATGCAGACTATGACCGTGCCGATGGTCTCTACGGCAAAACACCCCACTACTATGATCAAAACCTCGCCCTCTTCGCCCTGGGATGGGCCTACCACACCATACACTTTAACCATAACGGCGAACTGAAGCCTTCTTGGTTAAATCTGAAATAGTGAAAATACGCCACGTTGCATGACATAAGCTCAATGGAGGCACCATGACTATTAACAGGCACCCGACACACAGGCAACAAAAAAAACCAAGCGCCCACATAAATACGCTATCTTTGGTAGGCGTACAAATACCTATTATCCAGCCATCCTGGACGGCAGTTCCTGGTTGCTATCAATTTCAGAAAGATGAAAGTGGCTATGGGTCCCGATCCCATGGTACAAATCAGGACGATGGAAAATGTCAAATGGGAACAGGTGCATCAAGGGTAGGACCGACGACAAATCGCCACATTGGAAATGCACCCAAGTTGATTGACCTTGGTCATCTCACACATAGGTGGACCATTTTACGGTCCCCTTCCACCGATGAGCGCCCTGTAACTGGTGAGGATTATCACCAATTCTATGATCTGCTAGGTGATGTTTTTCGAACTGCGGTGCACCTCGACGTAAATAACGAGCGATTGTTTAATGATTTTTGCAGAAGGCTGTTGGGTGCAATGGCTCCTTTGAAATGGTCCAGCCTTGTCAGTTTAACTGATACACAAAAACCGTCGCAGGTAGCACATCGCATGCTCACCTTGCGCAGCGATGCCCACAATAGACGACCGATTACCCCAGTGATTGGAGAGAAATTACCTGAAAAAGCAGATATATACGATTTGTCGCTGCCAGAAACTCCCGCCGGCTTACGTATGCTGCGTGATCTTGTCCAGGAGGCGGCCATACTTCCCGTTCGCCTGGACCACCAGAGAGCGCTATGGATACTTGGAAGCAATCAGTCTGGATATCTTAACCGCCTTGGGCTAAAGCATCTACTCATGGTGCCGAAAATGCTGGAATTGGTGGCGTCCGCCAAAGAACAGGCTCACCGTGATCCGCTGACAGGATTACCTAATCGGGCGTACCTAAAACCACGACTGGCGGAAGCTAAAGCCCGAAGCATTCGCCAGAATACATTATTTGCGCTGGGTGTACTTGATCTGGATGATTTCAAGAAAGTGAATGATACACTCGGCCATAAAGCCGGAGACTGGATATTGCGGGAGATGGCGAAGCGACTGAAAAAAGTACTGCGGTCATCCGATGCCTTGATTCGGCTTGGTGGTGATGAATTTATCATACTATTGGAAAACATCAATGATTGTGATGGCCTGGATATCATATTGGATCGCATCAAGAATGTGATGAATGAATCCTACATTTATCATGATCATAAAATGCAAATAGATGTCAGCCTGGGCTTAACCATATATCCTTTCGATAACAGCCCGGATGACACCTTAGTACATCATGCAGATCATGCACTTTACGCCGCGAAAGCCACCAAAACGACCAGGAGGCGGTTTTTTACGTTATACAGTGAACTATATGGGAGGTCAGTTTCATGAAAACTCAAGCAATGCATACGAGTCGCCAGAATAACGGGCAATCGGTAGCGCAACGACTCGGCGCACAAAGAACATCCTGCAGTGATGCATCTCAACCTGAGTCCGCACTAAATGCTTTGCCAGCCGAGTTGATCAAAGTCTGTTTTTCCCTGGAAAACGCTCGCTATGATCTAGGCAATGGACACCATGGCGCTGCGGAGGCCACACTCACCAGGCTAATTATTCGACTGACAAGCCTTCTAGAACATTTACCACCATCAAAAAAAGAGATTCAGTTGAAAGATACCAATACAACGGAGCTTATTGGCAATGCTCTATGATGCACGATCAAAAAATGTGGACACCCATCCTGTTCATTAAGGAGATAAAAATGCGTTCAATTACATTGCCGACAACAGTTACTCGCGGTGTTTTCCATGTGGGTCTGGTTGCGCGTATGCATGAGGATAGTTCACTGATTCTGATCAACGCACTGCGCGAACTGGCTGCTGGACTTAACGATATAATTAGCGCTTATCCGGCGGATGTTGAGATCTCCAATGCCCATGACTTGACTAGAGACCTACTGGATATGGAGTATTTACTGCTATTGATGCTGGAGGAGGCCCGTACCCAGGGACAGAACATTCATAAACAGTGTTCAGTAAGTCAGTTGCTTGATAGCCTCATGGGGTTACGTTGGGAGATTGGGAGGAGGTCATCTGATCATGACATGATGGCAGCTGAAGATCGCGTGTATTCGCCTGTAGCAAAGTTTCTTCAGTAAATAGGTGGGAACGCAGGCAACGATCGCCAACTGCTATTATTGTAACCACTTCGTGGAAATCTGTATTAAGAAATTACCGGCTGGTAATAAGCACGGTGGCCGGATGTTCATGGAATCGGTGGCCGGATCACCGTGGAATCAGTGGCCGGATGCGCCAGAATACGCACGGCTGTCCGTGCAGATCAAAAACGCCAGATTATTCCTGATGATGTTCTACATTGAGGCTATTGCTGGACTGGGTGGGCTGGACTGACTTCTTGTTTCTGGTTGCTGCCCTGGCCTAATACTGGCCCTGCCTTCCGCCCACGACGGAACCGCACCAGAAAACACAGCCCAGGATTTATCCTCGCACCATCACCCCATCTCTCCACCACGACCAGCCTATCCAGCGCCGGTTAGCACCTAATTAGCGGTCCAATTCCTATTGGATTGGTTGGGAGTGCTCCTGCATGCGCGCACGGTGAAATTGCAAATAGGATTGATGCTCGGGGGCGAGCCAGCGTAGTCGGAGTTCCGGTGAAATGCCCAGCAAGTGCAGATCGGCAGTTGCCAGTACTGGGGATAGTAGCAGGCGGCCCTGCGCATTGAAGCTGATCAGGAAGCGGTCGAAAAGGGCATCGAGGTTGGTGGTTAGCAAAAAACCGTTGAAGACATCCAGCCGTTCCGCATCTGACTCGCATTCTGCCCAGGGTTTGGCATGGCTGGCGCGGAGCACGTCGGGCAGGGCCAAGCCGGTGACCGCGCAGGTGCCGCCCCAGTAGGACAGCATCGCTTCGCGGAATTTTTGTTGGCCGATGCGCTGGCGGACCATGCGTTCGACCTCCGTGTGCAGCGTCTCTGGCGGCAACGCGGCTAGTTCCTCGCTCACGGCATTTTCGTAGCTGCGGGCAACCTGATTGGGCAAGGCCCGCGACAGACCGGCGGCACGCAGCAGCAGGGTGGCGAGTTCCGTATTTCCGGGGATCAGAAAATGGTTATCGACCGGCGTCCACTGAGGAAAACTACGGGCCAACTCTCCCGATAGTGTGGCTGACGTTGTCTCGAAATAGACTTGGTACCCGTCATCCGCAGTACCCGTAACCGTGACGCGGGTGGGGTGTCTGGCAGAGGCGAGGCAGACGGCTTGCGGGTTGGCGGACAGGACATGCTCAAAGCCGTGGTCATGGCCGGTTTTTTCAAGCAGGGTTATTTTCAGCGAGTCCATCTCCAACGCTCCGGAGCGGTAATGATCTGATCCAAGTTTACTTTCTTCCATTACCCAGCGGTGCGAGAAGCCCTGCCTGAAATCCTGGTTGTTCACCTGAAATAGCTATTACAATGGACGCACTCATCAACCCAAGGCTGAGGGAGTTGGGCCAAGGCCATGCGCGTTGGCCTTTTCGTTTTCGGGCAGCTATAACTGTCTATCGTATTTTTGTGCGCTCGGGTTGTCGGTCAGGCGGCTTGCTCGGGCTTGTGAATGGCCGCCAGTTCTTCGACCAACCGACGTTCCGCAACGGTCAAATCGTAAGCCTGTTGCATGCGTAACCATATCCCCGGCCCGTTACCCAGATACTTGCCGATACGCAAGGCCATCTCCGGGGTGATGCCCTTGCGCTCAGACAGGATGCCGTGAACGGTCTGGCGCGAGACCCGCAGGCCACGGGCAAACTCTGCTACAGAGATATCCAGTGCAGGCAGTACCTCCTCCCGCAATATCTCGCCAGGATGCGTCGGTATCCGGTCCATCTGCTCAACGGTCATTTCGTCCATCGGACACCCCCGATCTAGGGCATAGCGCAGATGCTCGGAGGTGAATCTCACGCCGAGGGCTGTTTTGATCGGAGGGGGAAATTCGCCGCGACTGACTTTATTGCGGAGCGTTTTCGGAGATGAGCCGAAAAGGTTGGAGAATTCGTTGTACGACCAACCGATTCTTGGGGATGCTTCTAGCTGCTGGAGCAGTGCTGATGGGATGAGCGATCGCGTGGGGTCGCTGTCCCCACCATCGCCGTCTGGATCTGAAGACGACTTGGTGCCGCTGGCTTGGCGTCTGGACTTCGATGCAGGGCCAGTTTGTCTTCCGCAAGGATGGCTCGTCACCGCTTCCGCCTTGGCGCGAGCCTTCGAGAGGTTTCCAATAGCGCCAAGCTCGCAGGATGGAGATCTTTCCCTCCATCGCATGAAGACGGCAGCACGCGTCCTGCGGGCATGCTCGGTCACTATTCGAACAGTGCGAGACATCTCCGAGGCGGCCACCTCTCTAATCTCGGGGTCATCACCAGCCCCGGACCAATATGTCCGCATGGCGTGCAAAGCGAAGAATATAGCCAGCAGGTTTATGCCTATCATGGGGGCCAAAACAGTGTAATCCCCAGTAACCGCATTGAAGATGCCATGTAGGGCAGACAGGGAACCACACACCCAGATGCCAATCATGGACCTAAATAACCTAATCCCGACCAACCTTTTCTGTTTCGTCATCGTCGTCTCCTTTCTGACGGGTTGCAGGTGGGGATGTCCCAGGATATCCCCTACAGTGAGGGTATAGATCGGGACTGGGCCAGATAATGATTTGACTTATAAACGCGGGGGTGTAATTGGACAGCCCATAAATATAACTAACTGATTATGCTTACCTTGTAGATTTCACGGGTACCGATGGAGTTCCGAGGCTTGCTCACACCCGATTGGCGCACTGCACAAGGTCCCGATGGCCTACCGGCCCTCGTCACGCGACTACACACGTTGGCCAGGTTGCCGAAGGCTCCAGGTTTATCAGATTTATGCATGTCGAAGGATGCGATTCTGCGGCGCAGAACTTCCTTATATAACATGCACGAAGAGGCTCGTAATAGCGATATTCGCGCTGCAATTACGCTGCACCAAGAGGCAGGATAGGGCGTGATCCCTTGGGATATGGCGGGATATTACGGTGTTCAACATATTGAGTATAAATAATAATGAAAAATGCTTATATTTCAAATATCCGCGAAAACCGTCTGTTTTGCATTCGCAATGCGAAGGTCGGGAGTTCGATCCTCCTCTGCTCCACCAAAATTCAGCGCCCAACTGTTCTCAGTTGGGCGTTTTTATCTGTGCTTCCCGCATGACACGCAGGGTTCCCGGTCATTCTGCGTGTGCGACCAGGGGTCTGTGGCCTGGCGGGAACATCCCCGGTTGCCCTCCGTTCCGCCCTCTCTTCTCTCGAAATCGGCGCTAACTTCTTCGCCTTGGCACACGCAGACTCCGGGAGACCTACTCCCATCTTCAGTACAACACCGCAACCTCGCGTTTGCGTTCGTAAAACACAACCGACGGGCGGCTAGGAATCCAGAACATGAAAACCAGCAAGGAATCGGGCTCATGCTTGGCAAGCGTCTCCCAACCAGCCGTTTTTGAGAAAACGTGGCATGCCATTGCGACGGCCCCATCGTCGTGATAACGTGACGTTATCACCTCTGGAGATAGTTATGCGTAAAGTCTTCCATACCAGCCAATTCATGGCAGGTAATTCACCTGCCGTCCGCATCCCTGTGAGCATGGCATTCCCGAAGCAGACCAAATTGGTCGTGATTCGAGAAGGAAACAGGCTCATCGTGGAGCCTGAAGAAGATTCGCTCGAATCGCTTCCGGCGCTGTTCGCTGCGCTGCGTCCGCAGCACACCGGCGAGCGCCCAGAGTTTGTCGAAACGGAAAGATCTTGGTGATACTGCGCTACTTGCTGGACACCAATATTTGCATCTACCTCATGAAGGAGCAGCCCGCATCAGTCATCCCGCGGTTCGCGGCCTGCAAGCCCGGTGAAATTGGGATCAGTTCGATCACCTGGGCTGAATTGTGCTGTGGCCTAGACGTGCATAACAGCCAATTGGAAATGGCCACGCTCTTGGGCAGGCTGATCGTCAAGGATTTCGACGTGGATGCAGCGGCCCTCTTTGGAAAACTCTCCCGGCGCTTCCCAGCCAGAAAGAGCAGCTTTGACCGTATGATTGCCGCGCATGCTTTATCGCTGGGGGTCACGCTGGTGACCAACAACAGGGCCGATTTCGATCTCTATGCCGGTGCAGGACTGGTCGTCGAGAACTGGGTGACATGATGGCGAAGTTGCACTTCCTGATCCTCAACGGGCCTTTTTGCCAGGCAAGTTTGGATCATATCCGCAGAAAGCCACACCAGGCGTCCCCGCGTAATCGACGAGGCGCAAGAAACCAGCGGCAGGTGGAGGTCGGGCTGACGCCTTCTATCCGATTCCGCCTGAACCATGAGATATCCCTTGCTCCAAACATTACTCCAACGCCTTCCGCGCGTTGACAAAAATCTGCATCCAGGGTGTAGCCTCACCCCACTCCGGCGGCCGCCAGCTCATCTGCAGGCTACGCACGACCCGCTCCGGGTGCGGCATGAGGATAGACACTCGGCCGTCCTCATTACAGAGGCCGGTAACGCCTTGCGGGGAGCCGTTGGGATTGGCTGGATACTGCACTGCGGGCTGTCCCTGGGCATTCACAAAGCGCATGGTAACAGGCCCCCCTGAGCCAGGCTGATCCCCGGCGAAGTGCGCCCGCCCTTCGCCGTGGGCAATAACGATGGGCGCATAAGTGCCCGCCATACCCGCAAATAACAGCGACGGCGAATCCACGACCTCGACCATGGCCAACCGCGCTTCGAACTGCTCCGAGCGATTGCGCGCAAAACGCGGCCAGTGCGCCGCGCCGGGGATAATGTCGCGCAGCTCCGCCAACATCTGACAGCCATTACAAACGCCCAGGGCGAGGCGCGAGGTATCGGCAAAGAAGGCGGCGAAATCGTCCCGCAGACGATCGTGGAAAAGGATCGATTTGGCCCAGCCCGCACCGGCGCCCAGCACATCTCCGTAGGAAAAGCCGCCGCCAGCAGCCATTGCCTGGAAATCCGGTAAGCGATGACGACCGGCCGCAAGGTCGCTCATATGCACGTCCACGGCGGTAAAACCAGCACGATGGAAAGCCGCCGCCATCTCGATCTGGCCATTGACACCCTGTTCGCGGAGAATGGCCACACGGGGCTTGACCCCAGTTTGAATCATCGGCATCTGCGGGGTAAAAGACAGATGGGAAAACAACGGTGCGTCCTCGCTGGCCACCACAGCAAAAGCCTCCTGGGCGCAAAGCGGATCATCGCGCAGGGCCTGCATCCGGTTACTGGTCTCCGCCCAGACACGCAGTAGATCAGCGCCAGCTTCCTTCAGGACGGATTGGCCATCCTGCTGTATTTGTAAACGCCAGTGGTCGGCCTTTACCTGACCAATGACCTGCGCCCGTCCAGCGAGGCCGGCATCGGCAAAAATCTGCATCATTCGCTCGCGCTGGGCGGCTGGGGTCTGAATGACCACCCCCGGTTCCTCGGCAAAGAGGAAGGACCAGCTATCCGCTCCCGAAGGCAGTTGAATGTCCGCTCCACAACGGCTGGCGAAAGACATTTCGCAGAGAGTCGCCCACAGACCACCGTCGGAGCGGTCATGGTAGGCCAGCACCAGTTCCTGCATGCGCAACACCTGCAATGCGGAGAACAGGCCGCGCAACCACTCGGGAGCATCCAGATCGGGCGTACTATCGCCCATCTGCCCCAAAGTCTGGGCCAGAATGGAAGCGCCGAGCCGGCCGCACCCCAAGTCCACCAGCCAGAGATCCGTATCGGGTTGAGCAGACCACTGGGGGGTCCAGCTCTTCCGCAAATCCGCCACTGGCGCGAAGGCCGAGATGATCACCGACAGGGGCGACACGACGGTCTTTTCCACGCCCTCCTCTCGCCAGATAGTGCGCATGGATAGGGAGTCTTTGCCCACCGGGATGGCAAGGTCCAGCGCCGGACAGAGTTCCAGTGCCGCCGCGCGTACCGCGTCATAGAGTGCCGCGTCTTCTCCCGGATGATCCGCCGCCGCCATCCAGTTGGCCGAGAGCTTGATATCTCCCAGCGCGGCCACATCGGCGGCAAAAAGATTGGTGAGGGCTTCGGCAATGGCCAGCCGGGCGCTGGCTGCAGGATTCAACACCGCCACCGGGGCACGTTCGCCGATGGCCATGGCCTCGCCGTGGTTATTCCAGAAGTCCGCTGCCGTAACGCCGCAATCGGCCACCGGCACCTGCCACGGCCCCACCATCTGGTCGCGGTGAATCAGGCCGCCGACACTGCGGTCACCGATGGTGATCAGGAATTCCTTGCTGGCTACCGAAGGATGGCGCAGGACGGCATAGGCGGCAGCGCGCAGGTCGGCGCCGGACAGGTCCAGTGGCCGCAAATCGGGCCGCACATGCCGGCTGTCCCGCTCCATGCGCGGCGGGCAGCCCAGCAGGGCGCTGAGGGCCATATCCACCGGCCGGTCATGGAGCAGGGAATCCTCCAGAATCAGGGCATCCTCCGCCGTGGCTTCTCCCAGGACCGCACAGGGGCAGCGCTCGCGGGCGCAGATCTCCGTGAAACGCGGCAAGTCTGCTGCCGCCACGGCCAGCACATAACGCTCCTGCGCCTCATTACTCCAGATCTGCATGGGCGACATGGCCTGTTCTTCATTGGGTACCGCCCGCAGTTGCAAACGGCCTCCACGACCACCATCATGCAGCAACTCGGGAATGGCGTTGGAGAGCCCGCCCGCCCCGACATCATGGATGGACAAAATGGGGGAGTCCTCTCCCAGGGCAATACAGCGCTCGATCACTTCCTGGGCCCGGCGCTGCATTTCCGGATTGCCGCGCTGCACCGAGGCAAAATCCAGTTGCTCATCCCCTGCCCCGCTGGCCACACTGGATGCGGCGCCCCCCCCCAGACCGATGAGCATGGCCGGGCCGCCGATAACCAGCACCTTGGCGCCTTCCGGCAGGGGCTTCTTCTCCACCAGCGAGGGGCGAATCTGCCCCAGACCGCCGGCCAGCATGATGGGTTTGTGGTAGCCGCGGTGCAGCCCGTCCTGATCACATTCGAAGACCCGGAAATAACCGGCAATGGCCGGGCGGCCGAATTCATTGTTGAAGGCCGCAGCACCCAGGGGGCCTTCGCGCATGATGTCCAGCGCCGAGCGGATACGCGCCGGCTTTCCGTAAGGATTCGACTCCCATGACTGGATATAGCCGGGAATCCGCAGATGCGATACCGAGAACCCAGTCAAACCGGCCTTGGGCTTGCCGCCCCGCCCGGTGGCGCCCTCATCGCGAATCTCGCCGCCACTGCCCGTAGCCGCTCCGGGAAAAGGCGAAATGGCCGTCGGATGGTTGTGGGTTTCCACCTTCATCAGAATGGCGGTGCGCTCTTCCGCTACGGCATACGCTCCCGACACGCCCACCGCGAAAGGCCGGCTCAGCGCGCTACCCGCCATGACCGCGGCATTGTCCTTATAGGCGGATAGCGTACCCTGCGGATGCAGGCGGTGAGTTTCGCGAACCATGGCGAAGAGGCTGAGGGCCTGATCCTGGCCATCCAGCCGGAAAGCCGCATTGAACACCTTGTGCCGACAATGCTCGGAGTTGGCCTGCGCAAACATCATCAGTTCGGCATCACTGGGATCGCGGCCCAAGCCGGAAAAATAATCAAACAGATAATCCAGTTCCGCCGGAGCGAGAGCGAGCCCCATACGGTTATTGGCCGAAAGCAAGGCGGCACGCCCCTCTTTGTGCAGAGGAATGCGGGTCAGCGATGCGGGTTCCGGGTGCGCAAAAATGGTCTCTGCCGCCGCCCAGTCCGGCAACACCGACTCGGTCATGGGATCGTGCAAAAGCCCGCTCATCGCCTGTAACTCCGCCACGCTGAAGGTCGCACCGCCGACTTTGCGCAAGCGATATGAAACCCCCCGTTCAATACGCCGCACCGCACCCAATCCACAGCGTCCGGCAATATCCGTCGCCTTGCTGGACCATGGCGAGATGGTCCCGAGGCGGGGCACCACACAGACTTCCGCTGCGTCCTCTGCACGTCCTTCCGCAGCTTCCCCGTAATGCAGCAAAGCCGTCAGCACCCCCATTTCTGCCGACGTCAGGGGCGCGCCGAGATCCATCAGATGGACGTATTGAGCGACTGCGCTCTGGACGGGAAAGCCCTCGGCAACGAGGATGCGTAGCAAGTGTTGCACACGAAAGGCGGACAGCGCCGCAGGGCCGCGAAGCAGCAGCATGGGATGGTCCCTCATTCAAGAAACGCGGCAGGACGAGCCAGAAGACTATCCCGCTGGAAAGATTACGACTTTATGATGTTGCCGGAAGCGGCACACCCAGGCGGCGCGCGACTTCCACATAGGCTTCCACCACCCCGCCCAGGCCGCGACGAAAGCGATCTTTATCCATTTTCTCCAGACTCCGGGCGTCCCAGAGTCGGCAGCCGTCGGGGCTGAATTCATCGCCGAGATAAAGCTCACCGTCAAAACGCCCGAACTCCAGTTTAAAGTCCACCAGAATCAGGTTCGCTTTTGCAAATAGTGCGGACAGCAGCACATTGACCCGCATCGTCCACCGGCGCATGGCCTCTACTTCTTCTGCCGTCGCCCAGCCAAAGGTGCGAATATGGGACGTGTTGATCAGGGGGTCGTGCAGCGCATCGTTCTTCAGGAAGAATTCCAGCGTCGGCGGCTCCAGGACCCGGCCCTCCTCGATACCCAGGCGCTTGGACAAGGACCCCGCAGCCCGATTCCGCACCACACACTCCACCGGGATCATCTCCAGACGGCGCACCAGGCTTTCTCGCGCATTGAGGCGGCGGATAAAATGGGTCGGCACACCCTCACCCTGCAAATACTCCATGATGAAGGCATTGAACGCATTGTTTATCTCTCCCTTATGGGCGAGCTGCTCGACCTTTTCGCCGTCAAAAGCCGAAGTGTCATCCTTGAAATGCAGGATCAGCGCATCGGGTGATTCGCTGGCATAGACGATCTTGGCCTTGCCTTCGTAGAGAGCGATGCGTTCATTCATTGGGGTTGTCCTTCCGGGAAAACGCGAGCGAAAATGGCGTCCACATTGCGGGTGTGATAGCCAAGATCAAACAACGCCGCCAGTTCCGGCGCGCTCAGATAAGGCTGAATCTGCGGGTCCTCTGCCAGGAGAGATTTGAAGTCCGCATTCGCCTCCCAGACCTGCATCGCGTTGCGCTGCACCACCCGGTAGGCGTCTTCGCGCAGCATGCCCTTTCCGGTGAGCGCCAGCAGCACCCGCTGTGAGAAAATCAGGCCATGCATCTTGTGCAGGTTATCCAGCATCCGCTGCGGATAAACCACGAGCCGTTCCAGCAGGCCGCTCGCCCGATGGAACATGAAGTCCATGATGATGCAGGCATCGGGGCCAATCACCCGCTCCACACTGGAGTGGGAAATATCGCGCTCATGCCAGAGGGCGATATCCTCCAGCGCCATGCCCGCATAACCACGCAGCAGGCGGGCGAGACCGGTCAGGTTCTCGGAGAGGATGGGATTGCGCTTGTGGGGCATGGCGGAACTGCCCTTCTGCCCGGCGGAGAACGGCTCCTCCGCCTCCAGCACCTCGGTGCGTTGCAGATGGCGGATTTCCACGGCGATCTTCTCGATGGATCCGGCAATCACCGCCAGGGTGCCGAAAAACTCGGCATGACGGTCCCGGGAAATCACTTGCGTACTGGCCAGTTCGGGGGCCAACCCCAGATCCGCACAGACCGCTTCTTCGACACCGGGGTCGATGTTGGCGAAGGTTCCGACGGCGCCCGACAACATACCCACAGACACTGCGTCTATGGCACTGATCAGGCGTTGCCGGTTGCGCTGCGCTTCGGCACACCACACCGCCACCTTCAGACCAAAAGTGATGGGCTCCGCGTGAATGCCGTGGGAGCGGCCGATCATCACCGTGTCCTTGTGCTTCCAGGCCAGATGCACCAGTGCCTGATACAGGCGATCCATCCCTTCCAGCAGCAGTGCCCCGGAACGCTTCAACTGCAGCGCAAAACCCGTATCCACCACGTCCGAAGAGGTCAGGCCAAGGTGGATGAAGCGGCTGGACGGTCCCACATGCTCGGCCACGGACGTCAAAAAGGCAATGACGTCGTGTTTGACTTCCCGCTCGATTTCCGCAATACGGGCGCTATCAAAAGCCGCTTTCGCCTCGATCTCGGCCAGGGCGTCGGCAGGAATCTGTCCCTGCACTGCCAGCGTCCGGCAGGCCGCCAGTTCCACGTCGAGCCAGGCCTGATATTTGGCATCCTGCGTCCATAAGGCACCCATTTCCGGGCGAGTGTAGCGCTCGATCATGCCTTATCTCCGTTTTTGGGAGACAGGCCCGACTGCAGCTTGTCGAGAATTTCTGCAGACCATTTGGGCGCATCCTTGCCCACGCCCGGCGTCGTCTCCAGGACGCTGCCCGTATCGTCTTTCATGCGCAACAGCGTCACCCGGACAGAAACGGGCTTCTGTTTCTCCCGACTGCTCCAGATTGCCTTGATATTATCCCAGGTCCGCTGGAAGATGCCGCCGATGAAACTCTGTTTCTGGCCTGCCTGTGCACCGCCCTCCCGGACTTGCACTTTCCATACCCCCGTGCCTTCCCTTTGCACGGGATAGCCCAGACCCTGCAAGACCACTTGTACTGCGGGCTCCGCCTTGGCGGGGACGGCATTCAACACCAGATAAGGGCCGCGGTCATCCCGGTAGCGGGTCACTTTGATCTCCGGCATTTCTGCGAGAATGGATTCCTCGCTCAGACGTTTTTGCACCGCTTCCATAAGCTGACGATTATGCCCGGCGTCGGCGGGCACCTTCTTCCACCCCACGCTGCTGCCGTTGGGATTATTCCAGAGGCGTTCCTGTTGTATCGTCAGGATTTCCGCGCCCTTTTCACCAGCACTCAGGTGAAAGGTGTATTTCTCCCGATAGGTTGGTGCGACAGTATGCCCCAGCACAAAGGCCAGACCACTGCGGAAATCACGCCAGTCAGTGACCAGTTCACCTTGTTCAGGAGAAAATTTCGCCACCGAGGTATCATCTGCCGCCAGTACCGCTTTCAGAGCGGCCCAAATCCGCTCTGGCCGGGCGGTCGTGCTCAACCGTAAGTCCGCGCCGCTACCCAGAATCTGCGCCCCCACGCCAGCGAGGGTTTTTTCCTCTACCGGCTTCTGCCCGGCCGCCTCGTGAGGTTGAAACAGTCCATAGCCACCGGAGGCGCTATTCGTATTCGTCGGCAACTCGCTGGAAGTTACCGCTCCCCCCGGTATGGTAACCCCCGGTTGCGGCGCGTGGACCAGTAGGTCCGGCGGGATCTTCAGGGGTTCCATCACCTTGGAATCCTGGTATTGGGGCCCGTTGTTGGACTTGAAGAAGGGAATGTACGAGCACCCCCCCAAACCCAGAGTGGCAACCACGGCAAGAGCTACGTAACGGCGCATGCAAAACTCCACTGAACGCGACCAGGCGCGAGAATGATCAGATACATTGCGCCCGGCGCAAACTTTCGCGCAGACGCTCATGATGAACGGTCGAAAGGGTGGTCAGGGGCAGGCGCAGAACGGACTCCATGCGGCCCATTTCGTGCAGGGCCCACTTGACCGGGATGGGGTTGGACTCCAAAAAGAGATCCCGGTGTAATCCTGTCAATTGCACGTTGACCGCACGGGCGCCCACAAAGTCTCCAGCCAGTGCCAGGTCACACATCCGTGCCATCAGTCGGGGCGCCACGTTGGCGGTAACGGAGATCACGCCGCGCGCACCTAACGCCATGGCGGCAAGGGCAGCACCATCATCACCGCTGTAAACCTGCACCTGATCCCCGCACAAGGCCAGAATTTCGGCGACCCGTTCGACTTTGCCGCTTGCTTCCTTGATGCCGACGATATCCGCACGCGGCGCCAGGCGCGCCACCGTCTCCGGTAAAATATCACCAGCAGTGCGACCAGGAACGTTGTAGAGGATGATGGGGAAATGGCAGTGCTCAGCGATCGCCGAATAGTGTTGGAACAGTCCTTCCTGAGTGGGCTTATTGTAATAGGGGGAAACCAGCAGCGCTGCATCGGCCTTGACTTCCATGGCCGCACGGGTGAGCTCTATGGCCTCATGGGTCGCGTTGGCCCCGGTTCCGGCGATCACCGGAACGCGCCCCCTGGCCTGTTCCACCACCGTCTGGATCGCCGCCACATGTTCCCTCATTTCGAGGGTGGCGGATTCTCCCGTAGTGCCGACGGCAACCAGCGCGTGCGTCCCTTCGGCGATGTGCCACTCCACCAGTTCGCGAAGTGCAACATCATCTATTGCCCCGTCCACCTGCATGGGCGTCACCAAAGCTACCATACTGCCATGAAACATGATCCAGCTCCCGCTTTATCGCATGCCATTTCTGCCAGGGATGGTACTTGCCCGACGGCGGGCTTGGCAAGGCAAGAAACCCGCACCGTCCGCGGACGGCCATTCAGCGCATTCGGAATGGGACGATCAGAGAAAAGAAAGTGGCGCTCCCAAGGGGGTTCGAACCCCTGTTACCGACGTGAGAGGCCAGTGTCCTAGACCACTAGACGATGGGAGCGGAGCGCAGATTATAAGCTCTTCTTCCCCAAAAGCAAGACCAAGCCGATGCTCCTTCAGCCAGCATATTGAAGAATAGCCCAGAACTGCAACGCCGTACCGGCGATGACAAAAACATGCCAGATAGAATGGAAATATTTCCAGCGATCCAGCAGAAAAAAGAGGACGCCTATGGTATAGGCCAGCCCGCCAGCGGCCAGCCACCACAAAAACCAGCCGGGTGCGGAATTATAGAGCGGCACGGCGGCGAATACCGCCAGCCAGCCCATGATGAGGTAGAGCCAGAGAGAAATCGATTGCGCGCGCGTCCCAGCCATCGCCAGCAGAGAGATGCCCAGCGCCGCCAGGCCCCACTCAACAATCAGCAGCGTCCAACCCCACGAGCCATGGAGCACCATCAGCGTCACCGGGGTGTAAGTGCCGGCAATAAGGAGGTAGATGGCGGATCGGTCCACCAACTGAAAAGCCCGTTTAAGTCGCCCCGACGGCAGAATGTGATAGACGGTCGAAGCGCCGTACAGCATCACGATGGTAACCACGAATATACTGATAGTGACTACCGCGAGAGGGGTGCTGTGGAGACCTGCGCCAACGATCCACAGCACAAAAACCAGCGAGGCACCGACCGCGCCTGCGCCGTGCAGCAGACTGTTAATCCATTCTTCAACACGGGTCTGATCCCGCACCATACCGCCCGAATTCAGCTCCATCACCCGTCCGCCATTCTGCATCATGCATTTGGGTTAGTTATAACATAGTCACCCGGATTCCCGCCATGACGCGTCAGGCTCCCATGATGGGAACACGCAGATGTGCTCCCGGCTGACCCTCTCCGTGCGGCAGATTGTTGGCCAGACGCAAAGCCTCTATGCTCAGCCCGTAACGGTGCGCCACATCCGCCAGGTTTTCCGCTTTTCCCAGCACATGCCGCGTCGCAGACCACGCGCTGTCCGCCGGTGGTGCGTTCACGAAGTGGGCGAGGACCGCGTCATGCATGGTGCGCGCAAGCAGTTGACGGAAATCCGGATCACGCAGGCGTTGTTCCTCCTGCGGGTTGGAAATAAAGGCAGTCTCCACCAGCATGGACGGCACATCCGGGGCGCGCAGCACTACGAAATTGGCGTGCTGCACGGCCGCGTTGTGCAAATCCTCCACCCCTGCCAACCCGCGAATCATCATATCCGCAGCCGCAGCCGCCGCGTTCATGGCAGCCGTCTGGGTCATATTGATGAGTACCTCGTTAAGCATAAGATCATGCACCCCCGATTGTACGTGGCCGAGGAGAGGATCAGCGGCATTCTGCGTTCTGGCCAGCCAGCGGGCCGCCGCACTGGTCGCCCCCGTTTGCGACAGCGCCCAGACCGTCGAACCGCTCACTGTTCGCTCCGGAAAGGCGTCCGCATGAATGGAGACGAAGAGGTCGGCACGCTGCGCCAAGCCCAGGTGCATACGATCCATGAGCGGCACATAACGATCGGTATCACGGGACATGACCAGACGCATTCCGGGGGTGCTGCGGATCAGTCGGGCCAAAGACAGAGCAACATCCAGCACGACATCCTTCTCGCGGGTCCCCCTGGCGCCGATGGCACCCGGATCGTGGCCACCATGGCCAGGATCCAGGCAGACCACAATGGGCCGCCCCGCCCCGGCAACGGGATACGAACGGGAAGACTCCACCGCAGTTCCAGCGACGGGCATCAAATCCAGCACCAGGCGATGTGAAGCACCACCACCAGGCCCCAGAGAGAAACTATGCCAGCGTACCGTTTCCCGCAAAGGCAAGCGCAGCACCACCCCGGCGGCGCTCTCGTTCATCTCCGCGCCGCCCTGCAGTGGTCCCAGCGCAGGCACCACGGGACGGCCAAGCCAATGCTGTATGCCGGGCAACTCGATATGCAGCACTTCACCCACGCTACGGATCACCGGTGCAGCCGACAAACGCCGATTGAGATCAAAGACCAGACGCACACCGTGCCCGTAGCGGCCCACCCGCAATCCACGGAGCTGCGCAGCGGCGGCAAGATTCCAGCCGCACAACAATGCGCCGCCCAGCGCAGCCTGTCGCAGGAACTGCCGCCTTGAAGAACCCGCATCAGACATCCCGGCCATAGCGCCCCCACTATCCTTTATAAATGCTGAGTTATAGTGGTAAGTTAGAGCTTATCCGGAAGAAGTCAAGCTAATGCTTGGGTCTCAGACTCCCTGTCCTGCCAACCAACGCTGAAGTTCCGCTGCACTCATGGCGCCGCTCATCCGCGCCAGCTCTTTTCCGGCCTTGAAAAGCACCATGGTGGGGATGGAACGAATCTGAAAGCGACCACTGATTTGCTGTTCATCTTCGGTATTCACCTTGGCAAAGAGCACACGCCCCCGCATCGCCCGACCCGCCTGCTCAAACTGCGGTGCCATGGTTCGGCACGGTCCGCACCAGGGGGCCCAGAAATCGACCAGCACCGGCAATTCGTTTTTCTGAATATACTCGGAAAAACGGCTACTGCCGAGATTGACGGGGTGGTCAGGAAAAATCTGTGCGTGGCATTTGCCACACTTGGGGTTTTCCCCCAGACGCTCTTTGGGCACCCGATTGACGGCGCCACAGGCAGGACAAAGCAATATCACGGATGTCATAACTTCCCCCGATGTTTCATCGAACCGCTATTATCCATCCCCCTGGCCATCTTCCTGCAACAAGGCATCCAAGGCACCGCGACGATCCAGTGCGGCAAGGTCATCATAGCCGCCGACATGTCGGCCATTGATAAATACCTGCGGCACCGTATGCCGCCCATGTGCGAGTTTGAGCATGCTCTGGCGCAGCGCGGGGTCCCGGTCCACCCGGAGGATTTCAGGTGTGACCCCCTTACTGCACAGCAGCGCTTCGGCGCGTCGGCAATACGGGCAGGTGCCCGTCGCGTACATTCGCACTACCGCCCCTTTCACGATCACTTCTCTATCGGCAGCCCGGCACTCCGCCACGCGCCGATCCCGCCTCTCAGACTGTAAATCTTATCAAAACCGGCTTTTTTCAGGCTCGCTGCGGCGCGCGATGAACGCATGCCACTCGCACACTGACAGATGACATGATGGCCACGATGCTTCTCCAGATCCTGCATATATTTGGGCAAGTCACCCAGAGGAATGTGCCGGGCACCGGGCAGATGCCCCTGCGACCACTCTTTCTGCTCCCGCACATCGATGATCACCGCATCTTCATGGTTGATCAACTGTACCGCGGTCGCCGGGTCTACTTCATGGATACCGACCGCCCTTCGCGTCAATGGCCCCTTGAAAATCATGATGATCAGCGCCACGGCCCCAAGCAGCAAGGGCCACTGCGACTCGATAAAGAAAAGAATTTTATGCTCCATGGCTTAGCGTCCGCAGGTCCCGGAACCAGGCACTCCGAACTTGAGCAGAATGCGATCCAGTGGGCAGAAACAGGTGAAACCACTTTGCAGCAGGTTGAAACCCACAAAGAGGGTGACGACCAAAAACCACTCGCTCACAAAAATCGGGCTGCCCGAAGCCCCCAGCGCCACGCTGAGCAATACAAAAAAACCGGCAACCACCCGCACCCAACGTTCCGTATTCATCCGCAGTCAAACTCCTTGTGTATGTTTTTCCAAGCGCCGCTCCCAAAGGAAATAGAGCAGCGGAATCACGATCAATGTCAGCAATGTGGAGGCGAAAGTGCCAAATATCAAGGAAACTGCCAGCCCGCCGAAGACCGGGTCGGTCACCATGATGGCAGAGCCGAACATGATGGCGAGTGCCGTCAGGAGAATGGGGCGGAAACGCACCGCACCGCCCTGTAGCACAGCCTCTTCCAGGGTGTAGCCCTGGCGCCGGTAGTCTATAATAAAGTCAATCAACAACAATGAGTTGCGCACAACGACACCGGCCAGGGCGATGACCCCGATCATGGAGGTGGCGTTAAACGGCGTGTTCAGCAGCCAGTGCCCGGGGAAAACCCCGATCAAGGTCATCGGAATGGCGCCCATGACGATCACCGGCATCATGAAAGACTGGTAGTAGGCCACCAGCATCAAGTAGATGAATACCAGGGCAACGATAAAAGCGGCGCCGAGGTCACGGAAGACGTCGAGGGTCAGACGCATGTCACCGCCCCAGAGAATCTGGTAATGGGTAATATCATCGGGCTGGGCGGGCGAAAAACCCAAATTGGCGGTACTGAGATGCACACCGTCGATGGTCTTGCCGTCCAGCCAGTGATTCAGCGATAACACCGCGTAGACCGGGCTGGAACCCATCAGATCCCCGGTCACGTATACCACGGGATGTTGATCACGGTCATAAATTGGCTTGGCCAGCGTCGTCCGTTCGATCTGCACAATACTCGCCAGAGGCACCTGCTGCCCGCTTCGGCTCTGCACATGCAGGTCGAGTATCTGCTGCCGCCAGGCGCGATCCGTCGGAGGCATGCGGAGGACGATATCCACCGGCTCGCGGGCATTTTTCACATGCAGGGCACCCAGTTTGGTACCCGCCACGTAATCATGCACCAGCGCCGCCACCTGAGCCGGTGCGACCCCGGCCAACATGGCCTTCTGCCGATCCACATGCAGCAGGTATTCAGGTACCGTCGCCGTCACCGAGTCATCCACATTGATCATGTCGTAGACTTTACGAAAATATTGCTCGACCGAACCCGCCACCTGACGCAGCTTCTCATAGTTGGGCCCGTAGAGTTCCGCCACCACCTGAGCACGTACCGGGGGCCCCGGCGGCACCTCGAAAATCTTGATGACGGTGCCCGGGAAACGCTCCCGGACGGGTTGCAGCGCCTTATAGATTTCCACGGAAACGGCATGGGACATGGGTCGCTCATCCCGCGGCACCATGTTGATCTGGATTTGAGCGTAATTGCTGCCTTCGCGCATCATGTCACCGCGCACCAGTCCCGCGAAATCCACAGGTGCAGAACGGCCCAGGTAGGTCTGAAAATTTTCGACATAGCGATTGCGGCTGAGCACATTGCCGATCGCTTCCGTGACCTGTCCGGTCTCGGCCAGCGCAGTACCCGCTGGGGTATCTACCTGTATCATGAAATCACTGACATTACCCTCCGGCAGCATCTTCAGGTTCACCCCGAGGGCACTCAGGGGACCATTCATGCCCTGAGGGCGGATGAACTGCCACATCGGCATCAGCATCGCCAGCAGAAGTAGCACGACGACCACAATGAAAAAGACATTGCGACGCACGGAGGATTTCAGCAGGGGCGTAAACACCCGGAGGTAACCACGCTGCAGGGCGTCCGGCAGCATCGCATGCCCACTTTTCTCAGCGCTGGCCTGCCGGTCGGCTTTACTCCGCAGAAACCGGTACGCCCCCCAGGGCACCACCGTATAGGCGAGCAGAACCGACGCAATCATGGCAATTGGCACAAAAATAGGGATGGGCAACATGAAAGGCCCCATCATCCCCGTCACAAAGGCCATTGGCACGAAGGCGAGAATCACCGCCAGCGTCGCTATATTCGTTGGATTGCCGATCTCATTGCTGGCATTGATGATACAGCGCGCGAAACCATCCTTGCCGCAGCCATGCAAATGGCGATGTATGTTTTCGATGACAACGATACCGCCATCCACCAGCAACCCCAGCGACAGAATGAGCGCGAACAGGGTGATCCGGTTGATGGTCTGCCCGAGCAGCCAGCCGATGCCCAGCACCATACCCAAGGTAAGCGGCACCGTCAGAATAACGATCCCCGCCTCCCGCCAGCCGAGGAATATCATCAGGATAACCGCGACGACCGCGACGGCGATGCTGAGGTGCTCGAAAAGGGTACTGACCGCATCATCGGCACGGGCGCCGTAATCACGGGTGACGGAAACATGCACACCCTCCGGCAGTGCCTCCCGCTCCAGACGATCCAGTTTCGCCTTGATCGCGTCCGCGACGGTCACGGCATTGGTCCCCGGGCGTTTGGCAAGGGTAATGGTAACAGCCTGCATGGTCGTGCCCGCAGGCAGGCCGACCCGGTTTGCACGCCCAAGGGTATTGCTGGTCGCGATGTGATTTTCCGCGGCCCCTTCTTCCACCCGGGCCACGTCCTTCAGAAATATCGGTTGCCCGTCATGGCTGCCGATAATGAGGTTACCGACCCCCCGCGCCGAACCTATCGCCCCATTGATACGCAGGGGAATTTCCTGATTGTCGTGCACTAGGTGGCCACCCGGAAGAATGACGTTGCTCCCCCTCAGCGCCTGCTGGATATCCTGCAGACTGAGGCCGACACCGGAAAGCTTGGCCGGATTCAGCCACACATTGATGGCCAGAGGACTGCCGCCGATCACTTCGGCGTTCGCCACGTCCGGCACACTCTGCAGCCGGTTCATCAGCCGCACGCCGACCTGGCGCAATGCCAAAGGCGTCATCTGGCTGGAGCTCAGAGTCACCGACATGATCGGAACATCATTGATGCCTATGGATTTAACCAGGGGTTGTTCCGTACCGGGGGGCATTTTGTCCATATTTCGGCTGAGCTGGTTGTAGACTTCCAGCAGGCTTTTTTCTTCGTTGGCACCGACTTGGAACTCGACGGTGACCACCCCCATATCATTGATTGCGTAACCATAGGTGTGATGGACACCAGGCAGGGAAGCCATCAGGGCTTCCAGGGGCCGTATCACCAGATGGTGGACTTCCTCGCTGTCAGAGCCGGGTCGCATGATGAAAATTTCAGCAGCGGGCACTACGATCTCCGGGTTATACAGACGCGGCGTGACAAGAATCGCCAAAGCCCCGAACAGGGCAATGGCCACCATGATCAACACCGTGATCTTGGACTTATAAAACGACTGAGCGAGCCGCCCTGCCAGATTTTGCCGCTGCTCGGACTCAGCCATGGGTAGCTCCCGCTGGCTCGATGTGATCTCCGTTATTCACGGCGGCGAGATTGCCCACGACCACCGTCTCTCCCGCACTCAGCCCCGACAGAATTTCCACACCCTCCGGCGTGCTCGGACCCGGTCGCACCATGCGATAATGCGCGACACCTTGCGCGTCAACGACAAAAACACCGGGGATTCCGGCCCGATCCAGCAAGGCAGCCGCTGGCACTGTCATCACCTGCCGCTGGGTGACCGGCACTTCCACGCTGACATAGTCGCCGGCCTGTAGTGCACTGTCGGCGGGTAGGCTGAGTTTGACCGTATGGGCATGGGTCATCGCGTCCGCAGCCCCGACCAAATCCAGAACCGTTGCGGGAACACGTTTTCCCTCGGCGAGGACCGCGACTTTCTGACCGATCTGGAGGCTGCGATACAGCGTCCCGCTGACACTGCACTGGACTTCCAGTCGGGAGGTGTCCGCGAGCGCCAGAATGGGCTGACCAGGTGACGCGAGGTCTCCGTTCTGCAGGAACTTACGGGTGATGATCCCGGAGAAGGGCGCCGTTACCCGGGCATAGCGCAGTTGTGACTGCGCCGTGCCGACCCCGGCGCGGGCGGCTGCAACACGGGCCTGCGCCATGCCATAGGCCGACTTTGTCTGGTCCCACTGTTGCTTGGGAATCGCCTTTTGAGCGTACAGGACCTTGAACCGCTCATAATTGGAGCGGGCGTCGGTGAGCGCCGACTGCGCCTCAGCCAGCCCCGCCTGCGCCTGTTGCACCTGCCCCACGACATCCGCCGGATCCACCTCAAAAAGCAGTTGTCCCGCCCGTACCGGCTGTCCGTCCCGCACACTCATGGAGTGGATGTAACCACTCAGACGCGAGCTGAGCTGCACCTGCTGATGGGCAACGACCGTACCCGGCACACGGGCGAAGGCAGCCATACTTTGATTCCGCATCTGCAGCACGGGCGCAGAAACTTTACCCTGCGCCAGGGGCGCCTCGGGAGGCGATTTACTGCAGGCGGCGAGGCTTGCCATAGCGAATATCAGGGCCGCAATCCGCGCGGTTCGCTTCGGGGTGTTCATTGGGAGACTCCTTCTGCGGTGGGCACACTGCTCACACCGACGATTTCCTGAGGGTTCAGTTTGCCGATGGCCAGCAACAGGGCGCCACGGTCTGTCGCTTCCGCATAACGGGCGGAGACGAGCTCGGCACGCGTCTTATCCAGTTCCGCCTGTCCGCGCAGCAGGCCCGTCACAGTCTCTATGCCATTTTCGTAACGCAGGCGCACCATATGCTGCGCCTCCTCCATCTGCCTGACCGCAAGCTCCCGCATCCTGACACGCAACGCTGCCTCCCGCGCACTACGCCAAACCTGCGCCACCTCCAAACGCAACTTATCTTGCGCTTCCTGTAACGCGGCCAGAGTCTGCTCATGTTTCGCCCGTGCGCGATCCAGACTGCCGCCCCGCGCGAAGTCGAGCATATTCCAGGTTACTTCTCCACCTACCGTGTAGGACGGCGCCGCATTGCCGAGAGTGCGGCCATTCCATTCCTGATTGGCCATCGCGTTGATATGCGGCAGATATGCGGCGCGGGCGATGCCGATACCTTCCTGCGCCGCTTTGACCTGATGGCGGAGGGCGACGATACCCGCATTCTGCGCCATCGCATCGCTCTGCAGGCTGCTGAGCGGCGCCGCAGGCAATATGGGCCGGACAGGGCCGTTCACGGTGAGCGTCTTTTCTTCCGGCCAGCCGATCAACGTGGCAAGATTGTCCAGGGCGTTAGCCCGAGCATTCCGCGCACTTTCGACGGCCAGTTCCGCCTTTTCCAGATAGACTTCCGCGGACAACAGATCGCTTTTTATCAGTACCCCGCGCGCCAGCAGGGAGCGGCTGGTTTTGACATACGATGCGGCTGCCTGCCTGGCTTTATCCGCTACCTCAATAGACGTGTCCGCGGCGACCACACCGTCATAGGCCTTGAGGACGGCATAAACCAGCTTCTGCCGGGCCATGGTATTTCCGCTCTGGGCGGCCTCCAGCATGGCCCGCGCCTGATCGATGCGCCCCCGGATTTCCCCGCCATTCCAGATCGGAATTTCCATTTGCAGCTTGGTACCGAAATTATGGTAGCCACCCGGTTGATCCAGCCCTGTCGGCGCCACACCCAGCGCATTCGGGTTGAACTGTCCCGCGCCAAAATCGTTGAACGTTGCCTGCCGCTGCGACAGCTTCATGCCGAACACCGTCAGGGCATTGTTCGACTGGCTGGCAGAGAAAGAGGCCGCGAGTTTAGGAAGCAGATGACCACGCGCCTCGGAAACTGCGCCCTGGGCTTCTGCTTGTCGGGCATGGGCCACGAGCATTTCCGGATTTTGTCTGAGGGCAAGATCAACGCACTGATTGAAGTCGAGGGCTGCGGCGGGTAGCGACGCACCGGTAGCCATGAGCAGAACGATTGAAATGGAGCGTATTTTTTTATGAGGACGAAAGGGCATATCTTTCCTCGCCGCGACAGGCGACACCAAAGCTCGGACAACCCAATGTTGCAAGGTCCGCGCATACCAGCACGAATCCCCACCGTGGACGAACCGTCGATTCCGACCGGGCATCAATGGCTGCGCCCACAGTGGCGAACATAAGCACATCAGAATATTATTCTATAATGTAACTCATGCACATTCAAGTGCCTCCCTAATGGCCAGGGTTCCATCCTTCCCGCCATTCGGTACTGATGCGGCAGCGTTCAACGGACGCTGCAGAAAACATCGCTCATCATGGAAATCAGCCGCAGGGTACGGGGGTCACCCACACGGTAATACACCTTGTTGGCATCCTTACGGGCACGAAGAATGTCTTTCTCACGCAAAATGGCGAGATGTTGGGAGATGTTGCTCTGGGTAGTGCCGACAGCGGACACGATATCCTGCACACTCATCTCTTCCGATCCCAGCACGCACAAAACCTTGAGGCGCAGCGGGTGCGCCATAGCCTTCAGGGAACGGGAGGCCTGCTCAATATCCTCTTCACGGGTTGGTAACTGTTCCATAATCATGCCTCTTGGTGTATAGTATCTTATTGACTTCGCTTATAATTACCAAAAACCGCGGTGCTTGCGGTCACCTTGCCTTTTGTTGTCTATCCGCATAGAATCCACCACAAGCGGGTGTAGTTCAATGGCAGAACCTGAGCTTCCCAAGCTCATGGCGTGGGTTCGATTCCCATCACCCGCTCCACTTCACATACAAGGTTCAGGTCACCGCCACAACGCCTGCTTTAATACTCATCAATGATTAAGAATAACCCCATATGAGTATTTAAGGAACCCCGCACCCCTTCAATGCGCATTTAGAACAGCGGCCGATCCAGCGCCAGCAACAGGTCATCCACTCGTTGGCGCACCACGGCAGTCATCTGGATGGGGCGACCCCATTCCCGGGTAGTCTCTCCGGGCAGTTTATTGGTGGCGTCCATGCCCACTTTACCACCAAGTCCGGCAACCGGCGAAGCGAAGTCGAGATAATCGATGGGTGTATTTTCGACGGGGGTAATGTCGCGCACCGGGTCCATCCGGGTGGTCATCGCCCAGATCACATCTTCCCAACGGCGCACATCGATGTCTTCGTCCACCACGATGATAAACTTGGTGTACATGAACTGTCGCAAAAAGCCCCAGATACCGAACATGACTCTTTTTGCATGACCGGGGTAACCCTTGCGGATACTAACAACGGCCAGACGGTAGGAACAGCCCTCCGGCGGCAGATAAAAATCCACGATTTCCGGGAACTGTTTCTGCAGCAGGGGCACGAAGACTTCGTTGAGGGCCGCACCCAGTATGGCCGGTTCATCGGGGGGTCGGCCGGTATAGGTGCTGTGGTAAACAGGATTTTCGCGGTGGCTGACGGTTTCCACGGTGAACACCGGAAAACGCCCGGCCTCATTGTAGTAGCCGGTGTGGTCTCCAAAAGGTCCTTCCACCGCCATGTCATCCGGGTAAATATGCCCTTCCAGGATGATCTCGGCGCGCGCGGGCACCTGTAGCGGAACGCTCAGGGCATTGGCGAGCTCAGTACGCCCGCCACGCAACAGGCCGGCGAATTGGTGCTCGGAAATGGTATCGGGAATAGGAATGACCGCCGCCAGGATCGTTGCCGGATCGGCGCCGTAGGCTACGGCAACAGGGAATGGCTCGCCCGGGTGCGCTTTCTGGAATTCACGCAGGTCCTGGGCCCCTCCCCGGTGCGCCAGCCAGCGCATGATCACCCGGTTACGACCAATGACCTGTTGCCGGTAGATACCCATGTTGGCCCGTCGCTTGTGTGGCCCTTTGGTCACGGTCAGGCCCCAGGTCATGAGCGGCGCAGCGTCTTCTGGCCAGCAGGTCTGCACCGGCAGGGCCGCAAGGTCGACCTCATCTCCGCGCAGGATGATTTCCTGGCAGGGAGGGCGACTCAGGGTGGTCGGTGCCATGTACAGGATCTTGCGCAGGGTGGGCAACTTGTCCCAGAGGTCGCGCAGGCCGCGAGGCGGGTCAGGTTCCTTGAGATAGGCCAGTAACTGACCGATCTGCCGGAGATCCGCCAGGGATTCGCCCCCCATCCCGAGCGCCACGCGTTCCGTCGTCCCGAACAGGTTGCCCAGCACCGGCATGTCGTAGCCGATGGGCTGGGTGAACAGAATGGCCGGCCCTGCCGCCCGCAAGGTTCGGTCGCAGATTTCCGTGATCTCCAGTTTGGGAGAGACGGGCACGCTCAACCGGCGCAATAGATCGCGCTTTTCGAGATCGGCCAAAAAGGCGCGGAGGTCACGGTAGCTCATGGATACATTGTAACCACAGCCAGGTTAGTTTGTCCCGCTATCGGGGTCCTCACGGGCAACGACAAAGGCACTGTCATCGATGGCCAGAGACGAAGTCGTGCGCAGATCGATGGCCTCGTGGCCGCTGATGTATTCTTCGGTAAGCATGGTCAGGCACGCCACCTCTTCGGCGCTTACCGGCACAAAACCGGAAAAACCGATATCCTGCAATAATACCTGCCCCCGCGCCTCCTGGTCCATTTGACAAAGTATCCGGGTAAGCAGATCCCGCTGCGCCGATAATCGTGGGCCAACACAGAATGCATGGAACGCGAAGGCATCGTCAGAACGGTCTATAATGCGCAGACTATCACGAATCAGGCCGCTTGCGCCGGCATAGACTTCGTCAAACAAAAAACCGACATCCGCCTGCCCCTGTAGTATGGCCTTGAGCACCCCCTGGTAACTGCCGGTAAAGACAAATTCCAGGCGTGCCCGGTCGATCTCTGCTTTATCCAGCAGAAACAAACCCACCATGTGAACCAGTGTGGCGGGATGGGCAGAGGCTATGCGGATACGCGGCGACAAATCCGCAACCTCCCGTACCGGACCGGCCGCTGCGGTGCATAAGTATACTTCATCAAAATGGTCCCGGGGTTTGGCGATGGGTATAAAACCCCTTTTTTGTACGTATTGCACCCAGTCGAATGGGTTGGCGTAAACCAGATCGTAATGGTTGTCGAGCACTGCGGCGCGACAGGCGTCAAAGCCGTCATACGGCTGGAAATGCATTATCTGACCCAGATGCCGCTGCAGATAGGTGTTCATCAAAAACCACCCCGGGAGATTCTTTCCGGAGTAATTCGGATCTACCGTAAAATTCAGGGTGGCCCCACTAGAGATTTTAGGAGATGGCATACGTTATTATCCTCAGATATCAAAATCTACCGGTATCTCACCGAGAATATTGAGGTGGATATTAAACGGCGTCATATATTTCATGGCCGTCATCATGGATCCCTTAAACTTCAGTCGTCGAGTCATCAAGGCCGATTTCCCGCTGATCTCTCCCGACAGGATTTTCTGCCAGTAGTCCATGCTTGTCCACATGATGAAGTCGCGGCGCCGCCCGTCGGAAGGTCCCGCATAGATAACCTTCCCCGCCTTGCAGAACAACATGACGTGAGGGATATCCGGGCGATCTTCAATATAATACTCCCAGGTGGCATTGAAGTTTTTCAGATCTTTCTGAATTTCCGGATGAGTATCCCACTGCTTGCCGACGAGACGAATCCACTCTGTACTCATAAATTTTGCTACCATAATCAGAGTCCTCGCGCTCAATACTGTTACCATCAAAGCATCCGATGACATCATCACTTTCACAATATTAGTAAATATGAATTTACCGGATGGCCCCTACGGATTCCTATTTAGACGTCATTGAGGTTTTCGCCAGTTGCCAGCAAATGCTGGAGAACAATACCGGACAGTACCACCCCGAAGAGCGCGGGCATGAAGGAAATGGTGCCGTTGACCGTTTTAGCTCGCCCGCCCGCGCTGGATACTTCCACGGGAGGGGCTGCCCGGCGCGGGGATTCATCGGAAAAGACGGTCTGCACGTCGAGGGACGCGCCATTCTTGCGTAGCAGCGCGCGCAACTCACGGGCCAGGGGGCATTTTTCCGTCTGGTTGAGTCTTGCGACACGGACCCGGCGGGGATCGAGACGATTGCCCGCCCCCATGCTGGAAAAAACCGGTAAACCCAGGGTCTGCGCCGCCTGGATAAGAATCGCTTTGCAGGCGATGGCATCAATGCAATCCACGACCATTTCCGCACCGCTGTCCGCCAGCAGGCGTGTGGCATTGTCTGCGCTGATGAACTCCTGACGGGTTTCAAGCACACAGTCGGGATAAATATCCCGAATCCGCGCCGCCATTACCGCTACCTTGGGCTGATTCAGCGTGGAATGCAGGGCGACGACCTGCCGGTTGATATTGGAAATACTGACCACGTCGTGGTCAATGAGCGTGATATGCCCTATCCCGGCACGGGCAAGGTTTTCCGCGACATAACCGCCAACGCCACCGACGCCGGCAAGGAGCACATGGCGGTCACGCAAATCTGCGACAGCGGAAGCGCCCAGGAGAATTTCGGTACGAGCAAAAGGATGGGGCATTATGACATGTCCTGAAGATGAAATAAGGTAAGGGCATTTTGCGCGGTAATCCGGGCAATTTCCTGAACCGGAGTATGGCGCAACTGCGCTAGTTCAGCGATGATTTCGCGAAGATATGCGGGTTCATTGCGAGCGCCGGGATGCGCATGGGGCGGTTGCCACGGGGCATCCGTCTCTACGAGTAGAAATTCCGCCGGAAGTGTGGCCGCCATCGCCCGCAAACGCTGGGCGCGAGGATGCGTAAAGGCACCGCCGAGCCCCAGTAAAAACCCCATATCCGTCAATCGCTGAGCCTGAACGAAGCTGCCTGAGAAGCTGTGCAACACCCCGCGCAACCGGGGAAAACGGCGCAGGGTCAGGAGCATTTCTTCCAGGCTCTGCCGCGCATGCAGAATGACAGGTAAGCCCAGTTGCTGCGCCATGGCGAGCTGAGTCGTGAAACCGGCACGCTGACATGCGGCGTCAGGCGCGCCCGCGCTGGCGTCGAGTCCGATTTCCCCCAAAGCGACCGCATCGGCGAGGAAAGTTGCCAGGGTCGCTTCCCATTGGCCATGCCGATCCTCCAGATAGAGGGGATGCACACCATAGGCCGGAAAAAGTCCGGGCCAGCGGTGGCAGGTTTCCCTGAGTCGCCTCCAATACCGGGGAGTATAGGCGGGGAGGACCATTTTGCGGACCCCGGCCATGTCTGCACGGCGCAGAACCGCATCACGATCATCGTCGAAGGCTGCGTCATCCAAGTGGCAATGACTGTCTACCAGACCATGCACGGACAGGTCCGCGAACTTTTCGGCGCCAGCATCAAACGAAGACATCTGCCGATCTTACGGTGGCAGAACCCGGGAGTAAACGTGCCCCCTTTGCTGGACCAGGAAATTCAGCACTTGCTGCAAAGGGCATCTTGGTCTTAAATGGCTGGATAAAATAGAGACCATGCGGGGGAAATGATGCGTACGTTGACGACAGACCTGGCCATTCTGGGTAACGGTCCAGTGGCGCGCAGTCTGATTCTGGCACTGGCGGACAGCCCGCTGCGGGTGCTGATGCTGGATACCTACCCTCTTGCCCAGGCACGACCGCGGCTGACGGAGCGAACCCTCGCCCTGGCCCTGGGCAGTCACCGTCTGCTCCGCCGTCTGGGAGTGGCCATGCCTCTGGCCGATGCCGCCGCTATTCGGACCGTGCAGATCACCCAACAGGGCATCAGTGGACGGGTACTTCTGGAACACAGTCTGCTGAACGCGCCCGAGCAAAGGCTGGGAGAAGTGGTCGGTCTGGAGACCCTGACTGATGCACTGGCCATGCCACTGGCAACTTGTCGCACCCTTCAACAGGAATCGCCGGGGCCGTTGCAGGCCCTACAGTGGTTTCCGGACCGGGTCCAGTTGGACTGGCCGGATTTGCGGGTAGAGGCGGCACTGACGGTGGTTGCGGATGGCGGCCATGGCGAGATCGCACGGCTGGCCGGTCTGCGACGCATGGGCTGGGATCACAACCGCCACGCCATCATTGCCACGGTGACCCCGCAGCAGCCCCTGCCCGGCATCGCTTTCGAACATTTTCTGGAGAGCGGACCGCTGGCGTTCCTGCCCATCGGCAAGCACCAGTTCTCCATCGTCTGGAGTCTGCGCCCAGGGGATGCCAGTCGCGTCCTGGATCTCTCCGATGCGGATTTCCTGGTGGCCTTGAACCGCCAGCGACCTTCGTCACTACCGCCACTGGTCACAACCGGTCCGCGCAGTGTCTATCCTCTGTTTTTCCAGCGGTTATGGGCTGAACCCGGCCAGCGCCTGGCGTTGGCGGGGAATGCCGCACAAACCCTGCATCCTTTGGCCGGGCAAGGCTATAACCTGGGATTGCGGGATGTGCTGACTTTGGGCGCCCTGTTACGGGAGGCAGCTGAACGTGGTGACGACCCGGGAAGCAGATCCCTGCTGGCCGATTACTCCCGTACTCGTCGCCGTGACCGGCTGGAGACCATTGCCTTTACCGAGACCATGAACCGTCTGTTCAGCAGTCCACGTCTGCCGCTGCGTTTGGCACGGGCTGCGGCTCTGACTCTGCTGGACCAGACATCGCTGGGCAAACGGGAACTGGCGGCGCGACTGGCTGGCATTCATCTCCCGGTACAAAGCGCCATACCGGATCTGGTTACGGATGGCTACCATGTCCGATAATGCTCGCTATGATCTTGTCATTTCCGGCGCCGGCATGGTCGGTGCCAGCTTGGCCCTGGCAGCCCAGCAAGCGGGCTTGCGTATCGCGGTGTTTGAAAAGCGCAGTGCTGCGGCATGTGCCGCGGCAGACCCCTTCGACCGCGCCAGTTTGATCGCCACCGGGTCCGTGCGTTTTCTGAGCAGCCTGGGCGTTGATCCCGCATTGCTTGGCAGTGCCGTGGAACGCATGCGGGTATGGGATGCGGAAGACTCCGGCGGTATTCATCTGGACGCCGAGGAAGGCGGGGAAGACCTGCTTGGGTACATTATCGAGAATCGCCGCCTGGAGCAGGCCCTGCATACGGCGCTGGAAGAATCCGGGCTATATATTCGCTACGGGCGGGAAATCACCGGCGCTGCCCCCGATGGCAAGGCCATGTACATCACCGATGCCTCTGGAACACAATCCCGCGGCACTCTGCTGGCCATTGCGGAGGGTCGGCAGTCGCCGTTACGCAAGGCGCTCATTCAGGCACCGATATTCCGGGAAAGCTATGGGCAGGACGCCATCACCGCCACCGTCTGGATTGAAAAGCCTCATCGCCACATCGCCTATCAACGATTCCTCTCCACCGGCCCGCTGGCGGTACTGCCGTTCAGTGACGACGCCCACGGACGTGCCCGCGCCTCCATCGTCTGGAGTGCCAAACAGGCCCGTGCGCGCCACCTGATGGCCCTGGATGATGCGCGGTTTCTGCGCGAACTGCACGAGGCGTTTGGACCGCAACTGGGGCATTTCCAGGAGATCGGACGACGCAGCAGTTATCCGCTTTCTGGCCTGCACAGCAGCCGTTATATCGGGGAGCGCAGCGTATTGCTGGGGGATACCGCCCATGGTGTTCATCCATTGGCGGGTTTGGGGGTAAATCTGGGATTTCGTGATGCGGAACAACTGATAGCGGCCATTACCACCGCCCGTGAGCATCACGACGACTGGGGCGAAGCCTCCGTACTGCGCCGCTATCAAAGCGCTCGGCGGCCTGATAATCTCGTCACTGTACTGGCTTGTGGTGCCCTCAGTCACCTCTTCTCCAACCGCAGTCGCGGCCTCGCCCGGCTGCGCGACCTGGGGATGCTGGGAACTGGTGTCATCTCTCCGGTCAAACGTTTTCTTATCCGTCAGGCCATGGGCCTTTAAGGAGATTGCAGATGCAACACCGTATTGCCGACGATATCGCCGCCGCCATTGGCGACACCATTGCCCGACTGGGGACCGTCAAGGAAGACGTGGACAAGCAGGCGCGTGCCATGCTTGCCAATACGCTGGATCGTCTGGATCTGGTTACCCGTGACGAATTTGATGTGCAGCGGGAACTGCTCTCCCGCCTCGCCGCGCGGGTTGCCGCGCTGGAAGCTCGCCTCGACGCCCTGGCACCCAAGGCCGCTTTGGACGAAGACGCCAGCAAGGATTGAGCCTTGCCGCTGGCGATAGTCCACAGCCGCGCCCTGACCGGGATACAGGCAGCAGGCGTCGCCGTGGAATGCGATCTGGGTCCCGGCCTGCCAACCTTTGCCGTCGTCGGTCTCGCTGAAACGGCGGTCAAGGAAGCCCGGGACCGGGTGCGTTCCGCCATTCAAAACAGCGGCTTCGAGTTTCCGGCACGACGGATGGTCGTCAATCTGGCCCCCGCCGACCTGCCCAAGGAAGGTGGCCGCTTCGATCTGCCCATGGCCATCGGTATTCTCGCCGCCAGCGGGCAACTTCCTGCGGCCGCACTGGAAAAGCTGGAGATGATCGGTGAACTGGCGCTGGACGGCAGCCTGCGTCCGGTGACGGGCACGCTCTCCAGCGCACTGGCGGCGGGACAGGCCGGACACGCCATTCTGGTGCCGCAAGGCAATGCCCGGGAAGCCGCCTTTGCCCAAAGTACTCCGGTCTTTGCCTGCGCGAACCTGGCACAGGCCGCCGCCCACCTGCGCGGTACGGATCGCCTACCTGAAGTCGTCTGCGATGCGGAAAGCCTCGAATCGGCCCTTCCGTACCTCGATCTGCGCGATGTGCGTGGTCAGGAATCGGCCAAGCGGGCACTGATTGTTGCGGCGGTGGGTGGTCATCACCTACTCCTGTCGGGCCCGCCCGGCACCGGGAAAAGCATGCTGGCAGCACGACTACCCGGCCTGTTACCGCCCCTGCACCGCAGCGAGGCGCTGGAAGTAGCCGCCATCCACAGCCTGCAAGGGGACGGCTTCGATATCCGTCAGTGGGGCAGACGTCCGTTCCGCAGCCCCCACCATAGTGCCTCTTCAGCGGCGCTGGTGGGCGGTGGTTGTGATTTCCACCAATTGTTGCAACATTCCATCAAATAATGCTACAAACATATACGGTGAGGCTGTCCCACGGCAGAAACTAAAGATTAGTAACAGAAGACAATCAAAGTATGAAAATTTTCGACTTCGAACCCATCGAGCCTCAATCAGATCTACTTGTGATGGATTCGCTAAGAGGTCATCCGTTCGCCGATCGTCAAAGAGCGGTTATGTGGTATGGTGCCATTCACCAAAATAAAAATGACCGTTCACAGCCCCTGGCAACTGTTCTTTTCCATGATGTTAATGATGGCAGATTCTATGGTGAATTCCGCTGCCGCAAAGTATCCGCACTGAATTTAGGGCTTCTCCCCATTGGTAGTGTTTGGTATGAAGGAAGGATGGTTTCACAGGCTAGATTCATGACAAAGCAATTCAAGGTTGATTTTTCACATCGCGGGTGGGAATACTACACCTTAAATGGAGACAAAGAGCCTTTAGTTCCACCCAATGTTTATCCTCTGTTCTACCCCTGCAAGAATGATCTTGCCGGAAGTTGGATGCTAAAGTTCTTCCTTGGCAACGATCAAATCCTTCTCATTCCATCTCTGGTGTTTTTTACGCGTTGCTATGGCAGTTCGGCTTTGCGCCGTCACTTCCTGACATTACCGTGGGCGGAGATAGAAAACAGACTGTTCTCTAAATCTGAAGAACTAAACGGTGAAGAAGCAAATAATAATTGGGCAATTTTCTTACCCAGCACAGCGCACAAGTCTGATGTTCACATTCTTGCTCATATCAAGTATGACAACTATGCTGCGCTTCAGGTAAAACATATTGCTGCACAGGCTTTATCAAGCGATGAAAACAATCGGATTTTTCTAAAGGTAGCACCCTGGTTAACCCAAAAAGGTAAAATAAGTGTTTCAGGTTTTTACATTAGGGAAACAAAAACATTTCTTGCATTAAACATACTTGGTATTGGCCCTGACAGATATCCGCCGTATCTAGTTTACAAGTACCACACAAAAACTACCAACTTACCAGAAGATGAATTTTCTTACCCATCTTCCTCGACCCAGACACCAAACGATGAATATTCAGATCCAGAACTACTTGATAACAAATCACCGAGCATAAATAGCAGGTTAAAGAAGTTTTCAGAGCCAGATTTTGAATGGATCAATGAACCAATTATTAAATCAAAAAAACTAGCGCGCGAACGTTTATCAAGGAAAAATAACAGCAAATCGGAAGATAAAAAATTAACAAACTTAGAAACTCCAACATCCGATGACACGTTTTCAACTAGCGAAGCTTACGGTTCTAGTGGCAATACCACAGAAGCACTAACACACAGCAAGCAACCAACAGAATCCATTGATAAATTATGGTCATTATGGAAAGCTATCAATGATATTGCTGAAAAAAACAAAGAACACATCACAGCCGTATATCACTACGACATCACAAACGGATTTTGCAATTCAGGTATCCCGAGACTCATAAATTTTCCTCTTAAAAGAGAAAATAATAATACCGCAAAAAACAACAACACCAAAGAACAGCACAACAGAACGCTCCCTCGTCGATTTCCGTTAACATATGGGAACCCCGAAAAAAGAAGAGGTTTATTGCTGATTAAATTATCATTAGCTAACACTGATATATATGTCATTGACATTCAACATCGCACGGATGTGTCCGGAGAATCATTTGCAGGTTTGGCTTTCACACTTACGTCAACCGAGAACCTTGACGATTTTTTGCGTTTGCTTATTGATAGTATCATAGCTAATAACGGACATGTAAGATCAATAGCTAAGAATTGGAGAAACGGGAAAGCATTTGCCTATTATCACGTAGATTCACCAGGGAAGAAGGTTACAATGCCAGAAAACACGGTGAGAATTATTTTAGTAAAAATGATGAAATTTCTTGGGATTAATTTACCTCTTAAATTCAGGAACAATTGAGCAGAAGATCCATGCAAGAGCAATACTAACAGTGAAACATACAATCCCTGCAGAAGGTCTGTACTGTCGGCGTTCAGGGATTATTCCCCCCCCGGTGTCAGGGTAGTTGTCGCCTCTCTGAAATGGAGCAAGGCATAGGCCGGGGGCGGAAAGTTGGTCGATATGAAGCATTATTCAGCAGAACGTAAGGCTGCTGTATTGCAGAAGATGTTGCCGCCCACCAGTTTGTCCGTGGCGGAACTGGCCAAACAGGAAGGGATTTCTGATGTTACGCTGTACCATTGGCGCAAGCAGGCCATAGCGAGTGGGGCGATGAGTGCAGTGACCAAGAAGACAGCAGAGGGTTGGTCTGCCGAGTCCAAGTTGGCAGCGGTGGTGGAAACGGCCCTGCTGTCCGAGGTGGAGTTGAGCCAGTATTGCCGGGAGAAAGGGCTGTATCCAGACCAGGTAAAAGCGTGGAAACAGGCATGTATCGTTGGACAGCAGACCGCCACCCAACAGAAACAGACAGCGGGTGCGCAAGCCCGTGCAGACCAGAAACGGATTCGTGAGCTGGAGCGGGAACTGCGTCGCAAAGACAAGGCCTTAGCCGAGGCGGCTGCGCTGTTGATCTTGCGAAAAAAATTGAACGCCCTCTGGGGGGACGACGCCGGGGAAGATTAACCCCGGTCCCGGAGCGGCAACAATTGGTCGCCTGGATACAGGAAGCTGCTGACGGCGGCGCCCGCCGGTCGCGGGCCTGCGCAGAAGCGGGCTTATCATTACGTACCGTCCAGCGATGGACAGAGGAGCAGGGAATGGTGAAGGCGGATGCCCGCACGACGGTCGAACGACCGGCACCCAGCAACAAGCTGAGTGAAGCCGAGGTGCAGGAGGTGCTGGACGCCTGTCATCGTCCGGATACCGCACACCTGCCACCGACCCAGATTGTGCCACGGCTGGCGGATGAGGGGGTTTATCTGGCATCGGAGTCCACCTTCTACCGGATCCTCAAGGCCGAAGGTATGGACGCACGACGGGGTCGTGCACACCCGCCCCGCAAGGAGAAGTTACCCACCACCCATACGGCCACCGCAGTCAACACCGTCTGGTCTTGGGACATCACGTACTGTACGCCCAGCCAGCGTAGCCCGCCCTTTTGGGGGTAAAGCTGCTTGAGCATGTTTGGAATGCAGAACTCAGTATGTTTTCTTTTGTAACTGGGCCTGCCCTTTCTCTGCTGCGAGAGGAAGTGAGCCGAAGCGGCGGTGACTTGCCGACACTGGCAAGGTGACGAAGTCCGTGGGAAACGGGGCTTGCGGCGAAGCGGTTACGCCAAGATGAGCTTCTAGGCTGAGCATGGGACGGTTGAGGAACACGAACCTGTTTACACGCATCTGAGGGTTGAAATGTCACCACTGCCTACACCGCTTATGAGGCAGGGCGTGGGCTGTCGCTGGGCACAAGTATGGCTCAGCGATGCGAATGCTGGCTGGACATGTAAGCCGGACAGCACGGAACCACGGGGAGCGCGCAGCTAGACCGTGGTGCCCGCGACGACTTGCGGCAAGCAAGGATAAAGACTGCGACAGGCAACCTCGCCCATGCGTTGAGTCCGGCATGTGAACTGGGGAAGGTCTGTACAGATGCCAAGGGAGTAGGTCCCCGATGCTGTGCAGATTGGCGGAGCCCCTGTAGTAGTCCGAGATCGGGAAAGCCGGTCACATGGCGAAGGGGGGCAGTTGAAGTGGTTTGCTGGGTGGATTAACTGATCATAGTGAGGTGAAGACCTTTGATAATCAGTGAAATGCAAAGCAAACTGGCGACATGGTCGACGGAGAACAAAGAGCGCAAGTTCAATCGACTCCTGAGACTGATTGCTGGCCAGGATTGGCTGAGTGAAGCGGCTCGCATTACGCTGGCCTCCAGCGGAGCCCGCACGCCGGGTGTGGATGGGGTCGATAAGCGCATGATGGAGCGGAATCTGTTAACGAACAATAGAGTTTCATCCCGGATAAAGTATCATCCTGGAGTGCGGCAAAAATGGGGCAGTAAGCATGCAACAAACGAATAATCAACGGCGTGAGTTATTATCAGGGTGGCACTTTATTGTTCTGCGCCCCGTCAGTGGCGCGTTTAGCGGGCAACTCAGGATGATACTTGCCCCGCTAGGCCGCCAAAGCGGCGAAGCATAATCAATAAGTTGCGTGCGAATCAGGATGATACTTTATTGTCCGTGAACAGAATCTCCAGCAGGAGCTGACGGCGATACGCGAAGAGCTGATGATGGGCACCTATAGCCCGCTACCGGCACGGCGCGTATATATCCCCAAAGCAAACGGCAAGCTCAGACCGCTCGGCATCCCGAGTCTCAGGGATCGCATCGTGCAACGGGCCATGCTGATGGCGATGGAGCCGATCTGGGAGAGCGACTTCCACCCGGCGTCATATGGCTTCAGACCAGCCCGAAGCGTACACCACGCGATCCGTACGGTGAAGCTGCAATTACAGGACGGTGATGAACAGAGTACCGCCGGACGGTGGGTCATTGAAGGTGACCTCTCCAGCTACTTCGACACAGTTCACCACCGTTTGCTAATGAGTGGAATCCGCAAACGGATTGCCGATCAGCGCTTCCTTGCCCTGCTCTGGAAGTTCATCAAAGCAGGTTGCGTTGATCGCGGTTTATTTCGTGCTGCCAGTGAAGGTGTTCCGCAAGGCGGTGTCATCTCACCGCTATTATCCAACATCATGCTGCATGAATTCGATGCGTGGATGGAAGCGAACTATCTGAACAAGAAGGTGCGGAAGGACCGGTGGGCGTGGAACTTCGGCATTCTCAAGCAACGGCCCATCGCTGCGAGAGAGAACCGGCAGTGGAAACCAGCAGTCTCCTACTGTCGGTATGCAGATGACTTTGTCATCGTGGTCAAGGGAACTCGAGCACATGCCGAAACCATACGTGAGGCATGCCGGGAATTCCTCGAAGGCGGATTGAAGCTCACGCTGAATATGGAAAAGACCCATATAACGCATGTGAACGATGGTTTCGTCTTTCTTGGCCACCGAATTATCCGCAAGCGCGGACCACGCGGCCGCATGCGGCCTGTGACGACCATTCCGTGGGAGAAGTATCGGGGTTTTGCCGCGCGGTTAACCAAACAACTGTCGGGCAATTACAGCATGAACCGGATGGATCTAGTGGAAAGCCTGAATCGGCAACTTGTCGGTTGGGCTGCCTTTTACCAATATACCGTAAACGTTTAGCCAACCCACCCTTGCAGCTTGTCTCAGATCAAGCTAATGCGGTTTTTTTCCAGTTCCACGGCAAGAGTTCGTGGAGTTTTTTGTTGGGCCAGCGGGGTGGTGCCGATCTCGCTGTGCCTACTACGATGATATTCCCGCTCCACCCAGGCCTGCGTCGCCCGGTTCAGGGCACCCAGAGTAAGCCCTTCCTCTCCCTCCAGCATCGGCAGCAGGCGGCCTTCGATCTGGCCCCAGAAGCACTCCTGCTTCCCATTCTGGTATTTATGTGGCCGACCACATAAATACCATTATGTGGCGCTTTAAAATATGTGGCGACCAATGAAAGTCCCCATATAGGTCAAGGCCTCATGTCAAATCTACGCCACATAATTTTGTCGACTTCATGGGATGATGACCGTCCATTTTGTTGAAAAAGGCGGTCGATCATGATGGAAGTACTTATCAAGCGCCCCACTACGTTGGCGCGTTATCTGGGGGCTCCGCTCGCAGAAGAGAGGGATAATTTTCTCAAACACTGTGCGCAGGTAGGTTACTCGCCCTCCATGCTCAAGAAGATTTCTTGGGTGATCTGGGCTGTCGCAGAGTACATTGGCATTGATCATGGCAAGGTGACTATGCAAGACATTAGGATTGCTGTAGATCACCGGACGCGCTTTAAACGCCAATCAACCCAGACCAAGGAATCGAAGAGCACTCGCCAGATGTTTATCCATTTCGCGACGGAATGGGCGCGACATATGGGTTGTCTTGGACAAGCTGCGAAACCTCAGGATAGTTTCGCGGTACAAATAGGGATTTTTGCTCGCCACATGCGCGAAGAACGGGGACTATCTCCCGTGACTATTGCAACCCGTTGTGAACGGCTTGGCTGGTTTTTCGCCGGATTAAATCCGCCACGAGGCACGCTGGATGCAATCACCATTTGCGATCTCGATGCCTTCGTCGAACTGAAGGGCCAACAAGGCTGGACGCGCGCCTCACTGGGCTCATTGGCCAGCTCCTTACGCAGCTTTTTTGCTTTTGCTGAAGCTCGCGGCTGGTGTGCCAAAGGGTTAACGGCGACCATTGAATCGCCGCGACTATATACCCGCGAGGGAATCCCGGAGGGCCCGGGTTGGGAAGATGTACAGCGTCTCTTGGTCAGTACTGCTGGCGATCATCCTGTAGATATTCGCGATCGCGCCATTTTGATGTTGCTGGCATTGTACGGATTGCGCCGTGGCGAGGTCGCAGCACTTCAACTCGAGCATTTGGATTGGGACGGGGATAAAATTTGCGTGGTACGACCTAAACAGCGCATCGCTCAGCGTTATCCCTTACTGCCCAGTGTGGGCGAAGCCATTGTGCGCTATCTGCGCGATGTACGTCCTCAGTGTGAACATCGGGCGTTATTCCTCACGATCGGTGCCCCCATGCGCCCACTTTCGGCGGAGAGTATCTCGCATGTCGCCCGCGCACGCTTAAACCAGCTTGGTCTCACGCTCTCTCCTCGCGGGGCGCACTGCCTGCGTCACGCCTGTGCCAGTCATCTCCTCTCTTCGGGTTTTTCACTAAAGCAAATTGGTGATCACCTTGGTCATCGCAACGCCAATTCGGCGCTGAGCTATACCAAGGTTGATCTGACGGGGTTGCGACAGGTCGCCGAATTCGACTTGGGGGGTTTACTGTGAACCTCTCAGAACTGATTTCTCTCTACATCGCCCATAAACGTGCGCTCGGATATCGGTTTCTAACAGAGGACCACTTGTTGAGATCTTTTTGCCGGGCAGTCGGTGATAGGCCAATAGAAACTATCGGTGCAGACGCCGTATCTATTTTTTTAAATGGCAAGGGGTCCGTTACGGCCTACTGGTACAAGAAATATCATGTGTTAACCGGATGTTACCGATTCGCATTGGCACGCGGGATGGTCACTGCAATCCCGCTGCCTCGCAGTGTACCAAAGCAGGACGGGCCCATATTTGTGCCTTATATTTATTCCCACGCAGAGTTGAAAAGACTGATTGATGTCCTTCCCGCTCTTTGCGCCGGACGCTCCAGAATCGACGATTACGTCTTCAAAGCCCTTCTGTTACTGATGTATGGTGCAGGACTTAGAATCAGTGAAGCGCTATCGCTCCATATCCATGACGTCGACCTGCAACAGACCATTCTATATGTTCGCGAGACGAAGTTTTACAAGACCCGCATAGTCCCATTAGGCAAGGATTTAACCCAAATTCTGAATGAATATATCGCCAAACGGAATAACCGCTACTCAGCAGCTACAGATGCGCCGTTCTTCTGCTTCCGTGACGGCACACCACTGAGTAGATCCGCCGCCCATGGTCTGTTTCGGCGCGTACGCGCTAAAGCTGACGTCCTCAAAGAGGGTGGCCCGAGGCATCAGCCACGCCTTCACGATCTTCGCCACTCAGCCGCTGTGCATCGCCTTATTGCCTGGTATCGCTGCGGTGCAGATTTGCGCGATTTGTTGCCCAAGTTGGCAACCTATCTTGGGCACGTCGATCTTTCGGCAACACAACGTTATTTGACCATGACACCAGAGTTACTTCACGAGGCGAGCCTGCGCTTCGCACACTATGCATTGGAGAAAGACCATGACTGACGTGACCCTGCTTGGCCCCTGGATACGGCGATTTCTACTGGAGTATCTGGTACGAGAGCGCAATCTTTCGATAAATACCCAGCGCAGCTATCGAGATATGCTGTCCCTTTTTCTGCCCCACGTGAGTAAACAACTCAACAAATCCGTGGACCGATTAACGGTATCTGATCTGTCGGCAGACCTTATCCGTCAATTCCTTAGTGATATTGAGGAAAGCCGCCACTGTCTCGCCGCCACCCGCAATCAGCGCCTCGGCGGCCTGCACGCGTTGGCTCGATTCATTGGTGAAAATAGTCCTGAGCATATCGAGTGGTGTTCACAAATCCGGCTGATTCCTTTTAAAAAAACGGCATATCCAGGCATTACCTATCTCGAAAAGCCAGAAATGGACGCCCTTTTAGAATCTCCAGATCGCCAGACCCCTCAAGGCCAACGTGATTACGCCTTATTACTGTTTCTCTACAACACTGGGGCGCGTGCCAGTGAAGCTGCCGATCTCAGGATCGTTGATGTGGATTGGCATGCTCAATGCGCCCACATTATCGGCAAAGGTAACAAGCGGCGTACCTGTCCATTGTGGCCGACCACTCTGGATCAATTGCGTGCGCTAGCAACGCAACGTGGGTTGGATCAACGAGTTTTTTTAAATCGCAACGGCCAACCCATCACACGCTTTGGTATCCATACGATGGTCGAACGACATGCTGCTAGGGCTTGTGTGCAAGTGCCATCAATGAGTACGAAGCAGGTCAGTCCACATGTGATCCGCCACAGCACGGCAACCCACCTTTTACGTGCTGGCGTGGACATCAATACCGTCCGAGCCTGGCTGGGACACGTTTCGCTCACTACGACCAACATCTACGCTGAGACTGACCTCGAGACTAAAACTCGTGCGTTGGCGACATGTGCTCCGCCCACAGCAGAGGGGATGGCAACGAAACATTGGCGTCAGCAGCCGGACCTGATGGCCTTCCTCCACGGCTTATAGCTGAATACTTATGTGGCGTTAATTTGATCCTCAGGCAGGTGGTATGCGGGTTTTAAATCCAATAGCCACATATTTTAAAGCGCCACATAATGGTATGGACTATAAGGCAGTGTCGTCTGATGCAGCACCCCCAGCAGGGCCAGTCCGTTGGTGGTTTCCTCGGCCACCATGGCGGCGCCATTGTCGGTCATCAGCGCCCGTGGCAGGCCGCGCTTCATAAAGGCCTGGCAGAGGCCGTGGATGAGGCTCTCGGCGGTTTCGTCCAGATACCATTGCAGGTGGCAGAGCAGCCGCGAGTGATCGTCGATGATCCCCAGCAGCATGGGTGTCTCCCAGGCGCCAGCACGGGTCAGCACCTGGCGGGAGCCATGGTGGAAATCCAGATGCCAGAGGGCGGCGGTATGTTCTACCTCATAGCTGCGCACTTCCAGGCGTTCCAGACGATCACGGGCGGCGATAGCGCCGGCGGTGGCGCGTTTCGGTCGCGACTGCCGGAACAGGCCCTGTGCCTGGAGATAGCGGCGGATCGTCGGGTAGGACGGAAGCGTCACATCCTGCCCCTGCAGGGCAGCCTTCAGATTGTCGTAGTGCAACTGGGCTGTCCAGCCCGGATGCTCCCGATATTGGATGGTCAGCGTCTCGATCGCCAGCGGCGTCAGACTCGGGAACTGGCCGACGTTACTGCGTAACCGGTTGCGCAGGGGGAGGACCGGATTCTCTGCCGCGCGTACCCGGTAATACCAGCGCTCCAGGGTGGAGAATCCAAACTGGACCGGTTCCCCGGTGAGCGGATGGCGCCAGATCCGGGCGGCCAGCGCCTCCAGTGCCGGAGCGAGTTCTCCCGGAGCGGGTGGTGCCGCCAGCAAGGGGCCAATGATCGCAAAGCGCAATAGCGCCCAGCGATCCCGTTGGGGGGAGTCGATACGGGTCTTCATCATTCAGTCTCCAGAGGGGGTGCTGCCCAGGGCAACACGGGAGACCCAGCTTACAAACCCTCAGTCAGGGTGACACTTGCCAAGTTCTGCGGGAAATCTGCAACCCTCATTCCGTTTGATGTTTACCCCTGGTTTACCTCTGGCGGATCGTCAGCGGCGTGAGCAGCGCCAAACCGTCCAGCACGGCGGCTATGGGTGGACCCGCAAACCGGGCCAGCAGGCTGAGTGGCAGATCTTCCCGGTGGACCGGCGGCAGATAGCAGGCGACTTCCGCCTTCCAGAGGGAGGTCAGCGGGAAGTCCTGCTTCCACCAGTCTCGCCAGCGTCGCAGGGTGCGGCCGGGCACGTCGAGCAAAGCGCAAACCTCCTGGGCACCCGGTGTTCTGGCGGTCAGCCGTCCGGCCATCAGCAGGATCACCAGGGCCAAATAGACCCGGCGCCCGAGAAACCGCACGGAGGGTGACGTTCTGCGCTTGCGGCAGTGGCTACAGCAGAAGCTGAAGCGCGAGGCGTACGGCATTCTGAAATCCCGTAAACAGCCTCTGGGCTTGCGAGGGTAGTCCGCCCGATGCCACTTCCCACCACAGACACACCGAATGCCCCTGGATTCTTCGGCAAGGGCTTCATCAACGCGGTACAACCACTGAAATATTTTGGGATCATGCAGAAGGTTATGGCACACTGACGGGGTCCTTTTCTTGGTCGGAAAGTGACACTCCCCCAACAGGCGCGTTTGTTCAAGTTCTTCGAGGGGGTTTACCCCCAGCCCCTCACGCTACGTGACCGTCAGCGTATCCAAAGCCATCAATATCTCTGACCGTACTCAATAACCCCGTGCAGCCATAGCCTCGGTTTGCTCTCGATCGGCAGGATGACCGTCTGAATGCCATTGCCCTGCCGCAACTCGCGCAAGTGGTAAGCATCCTCCAGCTTTGCCGCTTCCACCTGCTGAAGAAATGCGATTTCAGGCCAGGCCGGAGGAGGCGTAGGTCGCATCGCCAAAACCTCCTCACGATGTTCCTTCCAGAGCAGTCGGACCCGCGCGTATAGCGGCGACTTTCCCATGGCTTGAAGTTGGTAAACGGCATCCGGTTCGAAGGGGTCCTTGACCTGGGGAAGACGAAACCCGGATCCCGCCAGTTCGCGTTCTATACGTTCCGCGAACTCCTTGCGGCCGACTTGTCGAAGCGACGCTACCACACGGCTTATCCCCAGCCCACTGGTCTCTACCAACACCGCGATGGCCCCGGGATCTGCAAGCGTACCGAGCACAATCTGAATTTCTTTTTGCCAGGTTTGATAAAGCCTGGGTGGGAGCTTGATCAGACAGTAAGGTAGGGACATACATCGCAGGCCATCGATCAGGACAACCTGTTCTTCGGTGGGCATGGATTTTTGTCCGGGATACATCACCAAGCTATGCCCAAAGACCAGATCCTGAATCTGACTTTGGTTGACACCCAGAAGCACTTGGATCTGCCGTGGGATAACATTGCATTGGGAATGCCGTAGCAAGGAGGATTCCGCTGATAAGCAATATTGAGCGCCAAATCGATCTTCCAGGTAGTACGCCAGATATTCCCAGAAGTTTGCGTAAAACAGCGTGCTGTCGCCCTGGTGAGCACCCGGGTCTGAAACGAAGTACCACCCCTTGAGGATTTCCCGCAGAAAGCCCTTCTCTAGGAGTAAAACTCGCGTGGCATTCTTGATCTGTTGGCCGCGAACGACACCTTGGGTTGGCCCGATCTTGGCGTGCAGCTCTTCCAAGGCTAGGGCCAACTTTGTTGCTTCGCTTCGTTTCGGTCGCGCCATTCGATCGTCCCATATGTTTTGGTTAATTTAATATACATGTTTTATTTAATTTAATAAAGAGTTTTTCAGTTGAAACAGGGGTTAACTCCCATATTCTACCTCGTAGTAACCCCTTCCTGAACGGTCCACAGGGCCACCCACCCCCTGGCGAGCCGGGCATGAGCTGTACTGCAGGGGCACACAGCGGGGGGGGGGGGGGGGGGCGCCTCGGATTTATGCTTAATTATCCATCGTTGCGTAATTTATCGGTTTGGCGATAATTGTGCGTAAGGTGGTTCAAGATCGCAGCGAAACCCAATGGTTCCCGCCGAATTGCCCCAGAGTTGGCCTACCGGGCACTGCTCGTGCCAGACGTTGAGGAGGTCAGGGTCACTCATCCTAAATTCGGCAGTTACCTCTGCTGATTTGACAGGATTCCTTTGATAGGATTGGTTTTTCCCTGTAATGGAGGCTCACCCTGTGGGTGATGACGAAAATCGGCCGCAAAAGGCCATTCCTGCGACAGTAAAGGCCATGGTCGTGGACACCCGGAGTGGTCGTATTCAGGTGTATCCTGGGATCAAGAATCGGCAGCCACCCCCTTTGGTCAGCTGGTATTCTTTGCCGAGTTTCAGGAAATCAGCGGTTTGTTTTCTGCTGCTGGATGTGGAAGTCACGGCTGGCAACACCACGGCCTCCAACCATGCCCAACCAGGGCTGAACCGCGTACTGGACTCCCTAAGTGCTGAACAGCGCCCTTATCTGGTACGTGGCGACTGTGGTCTTGGCAATGATGCCGTCATTCGCGAGATGGAGACCCGGCAGCAGCCCTACCTCTTCAAATTGCGTCAAACGCCTATTGCAGCGAGCATTTACCCGCCGCGACTGGATGAACGCCGGACAAAGCTGGGAAGACCGCAAGGACAGCATTCAACTTGCCGGGTGGCAGCAGAGCCATCGGGTGGTTATTCTCCGGCGTTTGCTGAAGCAAAACCTGATTGCCACCCAGGAACAGCAGGGCCAACTGGAATTTGCTTTCGTGGACCGGCGCCAGACCAAAGTCTACGAATACGCCGTGCTGGTGACGGATCTCACAGAAAGTATTCTGGGCATCGCGCAGCTGTACCGGGACCGGGCGGATGCGGAGAACGGTTTTGACGAGCTGAAGAATCAGTGGGGCTGGGCGGGTACAGCACCCGTGATCTGGCGCGTTGCCGACTCTCCGCCCGCGCCGTGGGGCTGATCTACAATTGGTGGAGCTGGTATACCCGACTGGCCTTTCCGGAATCCCGGCGAGAGGCCATCACCAGCCGTCCATTGCTGCTGTCCGCCATAGGCCGAAGCACGAAACACGCTGGACAGGCCCAGCTTTACCTGACGCCCATGCATGCCGCGCAGAAAAAGGTTGAACGCGGAATTGAGAATATCCGCCGAGGCTTACGGGCTGTTCGCCAGACTGCGGAGCGGTTGCTGGGGCACCAGCCATGGGACCTCCTCGTGCGCTACATCGTCGCCCAATTACCCAATCACCGTGGTTACCAGATGGGGCGATTCCTGTTCTGGCCGGGCCGTAACTGCTTTTTTAGGTTCAACAGCCTGCACAGGCCGCGCCGCCGATGCGTCTGCGCCCAATCCCGACCACGGACGGCATCGTAGCTTTGCCTGGTGCCGCCACGACGGCACTCCCTACTCAGAGTGCCGGGACTACGATTCATGATCCTGGACAAGGCTCTCAAGCTCTGCCCAGCATTCAGTCCTCTCTGCAGATGATTCCGCTCATCCACACTCAACTGATGGTACCTTTCGCCCATCTTCCACCTCCGGCCCCATTGGACCATAGGTGTTGCATGTATGAACGTCCCCGGTTTTGCAAGATGCCGTAGATGTAGGTTTGGTTCGACTGCAAACATGTATCCGGCCTGTTGATGGGCTTAGTGTCCTGGCCCCAATGGACTATCCGCGTATCTGGTCCTCATCACTTCACAGGCTTTTTTACTTCATTCTTGAGCGCGCCCCGGATGTTTACAATTATGCCGATATTTGCTACGCTACCTCATATTATCTTTATGATTATATTGATTAACTATAGTTGTTTACACATTTTTCCATACACAAGAGTTCATGTCATGAAAAGCCCGCTCGCTTTATATCGCGCCTTCAGGGCGGCCAATGTCCCTGACGACATCGCCAGGGACGCTGCCTATGCTGTGAGCGCTGATCTAAAAGCCATGATCGGTCAGTTCGTAATCGAGCAGAATCTTGATGTTGCCAATGCCAGGATTGGCCTGGCAGGGAAAAGCCGCTCCGCGGATGCATGAGTTCAAAAACCTTGCAAAAGCGACACATGAGATACGGGCTCCCAGGGTTCAAGGAGGACCGCTAAAAAATACGGAAACGTCACCTATTCTGATAGGCTTTCTGGCCAAACTTGAGGCGGTGGGATTCTGACTACCCTGCCGCAGCAGTCGCGATACCAATTGCGAACGCATGGCAACATCGCTTTTTTTCGCATTGATTGCGGCAATAGCGGAACAGCAGCCAGTCCTGGGGTAAAAAGACCTGCTATTATACCAACCCCCCATTTTCCCCTTTGCAAAGGAGGCCATGTCGGCGCAAAAAGTCCGCCGCCGCCATTGACCCCCGTTTTTCATGTTACTACAATAAGTTCGATAGTGAGACGCATATGTTGGGATGAGCGGAGACGCCAATCCAATCTACTGGCTCAAAAGCCATTCTCCGACGCGGGGCTCCTGATCATGTCATCGGCTGAATACAACTTGAGCATGCCAAGTTCCACGGTGGTCTTGTGACCGTGTTTTCCCCCATGACCGATGCAGACCTCAGGATAACGCCCGAGGACAAGGAGACCCGGCTCATTGGGCTAGGCGCAGAACACTTGGCGAGGTCCCTTGTGCTCATGGCTGCGGAGAACCCTTCGGTCAGCGAGTGGGTGGAATGCCTGATTGCCACCCCCACCGAGGCGTTGCAAAAATACCGGAGTAAGCTCAAGCAGATGAAGGACTTTGACGGCTTCATCCCTTGGTCTGAAGCTTCGGCTTTCGCCCACGAGGTGGGCGCGGTACTGGACCTTCTGCGGCAAGGGGCACCTGATCCCTGTAGTGGCGCTGCTCTGGTGGGCGAATTTTTTGCTTTGGACAAGGTGCTCATCGAGCGATGCGACGATTCGAATGGCTCCCTTGGTGACGTTTTCCGCGAGGATGCCACGCAACTCTTCGTCGAATATGCCCGCGATTGTTCTCATAAGGAGGCTATGGCGGATTTAACCGCGAAAATTCTCAAAGAAGATGACTACGGCGTACGGGGTGAGTTGCTCCAGACGGCCAGCCAGTTCTTGCCCGCTGATCAACTGCGGAAGCTGATCGCGCGGTATCAGGCCCAGGCGGACACAGCAGTTGACGAATACCGTCGCCGCGATCACCTGCGCGGGGTGGAATCCCTGGCGCGCCAGTTGGGTGACGCCCCTTTGTTTGAAAAAACCCGCATCGCCGCCTGGGGGGACCCTTCTCCCGCCGCGTGTCTGGACATCGGCCGGGTGTACTTCAAATGCGATGATCTCGACAATGCCCGTTCGTGGCTGGAGCGGGTCCCTCCAGATGAGTGTAGGGAATCCGTTCAGCGGGATGAACTGCTTCTCACGATCTATCCACGTCAAGGATGCGGAAATCTTGCGATTCCTGTGGCTTGGCGGGTTTTTCGAAGACACCGCAATACCAACACCCTGGATGTGCTGATCGCCCTTCTCGGGGAATCAGAGCGGGGGAATGTTATCGCCGAAGAGACGGCCAAGCTATTGGCAAGTCCCCAGTTCATTCTCGACAATGCGCAATTTTTGCTGCAGGTTGGGAGCCTGGACGACGCGGAGCAGTATGTGCTCACCCACGTCACAGCGATCAACGGTGATCACTACTGGGGGTTGCAGGATCTCGCTGAGGAACTTTTGGCAGCGGATCGTAACCTTGCCGCCTGCGTGATTTACCGTGCTCTGGTGGAATCCATCCTTCACCGCGGCAAACCCAAAACCTACCACCATGGCGTCCACTATTTACAGAAACTGGATCTTTTAGCAGCGCGCGTTTCTCGCTGGGGCGATTGGGAAGATCACACGGCCTATAAGCAACGCCTTTATCAGGAACACCAGAGAAAATACAAGTTTTGGGGGACCTATACCGGTAAATACGGATCATAGGCATCGCCCATGAAATCCTCGACGCCACAAAATCCTCACCTTGACGCTCCAGCCAGTACGATAGGCGAACAGGATTCGTTCGCGGCGTTAGGGGAGGAAAACGCCCGCCTGGTCGCGTTGCTGGAATCGCATGGTATCGCGTGGCGTCTACCGCCTGAGCCAACGCCGCCCGTGCCGGAGTCAGCCCCCTCCCATTTTTCAGCCGAGGCAAAGGTGGCGCTGTTTCGTCGGCTATTTCGTGGGCGAACAGATGTCTATCCCGTCCGCTGGGAGAGCAAGAGTACGGGTAAGTCGGGATACGCGCCGGCCTGCGCCAATGAGTGGCGCCCCGGAGTGTGCGACAAGCCGCGCATCAAGTGCGGGGAATGTGGTAATCGGCGGCTGTCTCCGCTGTCCGATTCGGTCATCTACGGTCATTTGCTCGGCAAGCATACGGTCGGCGTCTATTCCTTGCTGGAAGATGACACGTGCACCTTTCTCGCCGTCGATTTCGATGAGGCCGAGTGGCAGGACGATGCCCGCGCTTTCGTGCATTCTTGCGAAGCACTCAGCGTCCCAGCGGCCCTGGAGATTTCGCGTTCCGGGCAGGGCGCACATGTCTGGGTATTTTTTGCCCACAAGGTGGCCGCACGAGACGCACGTCGCCTGGGTACGGCCATCATCAGCCATACCTGTGCGCGCACTCGGCAACTGAAGCTGAATTCCTATGACCGACTGTTTCCCAATCAGGACACGATGCCCAAGGGTGGTTTTGGTAACCTGATCGCCCTGCCGCTGCAGAAAAAGCCGCGCGAGACGGGCTGTAGCGTATTCGTCGATACCGACCTGCGTCCGTACCCTGATCAATGGGCTTTCCTGGCATCCATCCAGCCGATGGCGCCGCAGGATATCGAGCCCACCATCCTACGCGCCACGGATGGGACCCATCCGTTGGACGTCACCTTTATTGATGAAGAAGACCTGGCGACGCCGTGGACGCGTTCAACGCCAGCAATAACGAAGTTATCCGGGGCAATGCCAAAGACGCTCAGGTTAACATTGGGCAATCTCCTCTACTTCGAGAAAGCCCAATTGCCCCCGCCACTGGCCAACCGCTTGATTCGCCTTGCCGCGTTCCAGAATCCAGAGTTCTACAAGGCGCAGGCGATGCGGATGTCGGTGTGGGACAAACCGCGCGTCATCGGCTGTGCAGAAAACTATCCGCAGCACATCGCCCTGCCGCGCGGCTGCCTCGACGCCGCGCAGGAATTGCTACGCGACAACGGCATCCGCTGCGAACTGCGTGACAAGCGGGTTCCCGGTGAACCCATCGACGTACATTTCGTTGGCACATTGCGCCTTGATCAAGAGGCGGCTATCACCGCGATGCTGAGCCACGACGCGGGCGTATTGTGTGCGCCCACCGCCTTCGGCAAAACCGTCGTGGCGGCCGCAATGATCGCCCGGCATGGCGTAAACACCCTGGTGCTGGTACATCGCACCGAATTGCTCAAGCAGTGGCAGGAGCGGCTGCAGTCGTTCCTCGGCGTGAGCAAGGGCGTGGTTGGCACAATTGGTGGTGGTAAAGCCAAGTCCACCGGCCAGATCGACATTGCCGTCATGCAGTCGCTGTCACGCCATGGTGAGGTAAATCCCATCGTCGAGAACTACGGTCACATCGTTGTGGATGAATGTCACCACGTCGGCGCGGCGTCTTTTGACGCCATCCTGAAGCGGGTCAAAGCGAAATATGTGCTCGGCCTGACCGCCACGCCGATTCGCCGTGATGGTCAGCAGCCCATCATCTTCATGCAGTGCGGACCGATTCGATATACGGCCGCGAAACCAGCCAGTGCCCCACATGATCTCGCGGTGATACCACGATTTTTTCATTCGCGCATCGACCTGCTGCCCGAAGCCGGGATTCAGGAGGTGTTCCGGCACCTTGCCAATGACCAGGCCCGGACGGGTGCCATTGCGACTGCGATCAAAAACGCTATCGTCCAAGGCCGCAAAGTGCTTGTGCTAACTGAGCGCAGTGAACATCTCGACGCCATTCGTGCGGCTTTGGGCGGGAAAGTGTCGCCACTATTCGTTCTGCACGGTCGGATGCCCAAAAAGGAGCGTGCTTTGGTCATCGCGGAGCTTGGCGCGCTGCCACCGCATGCCCCTCGTGTACTGCTCGCCACCGGCAAGTTGGTCGGGGAAGGATTCGACCATCCGCCACTGGATACGCTGGCCCTGGCAATGCCGGTGTCGTGGAAAGGCACGTTGCAGCAGTACGCCGGCCGGCTGCACCGGGAGCATGCCACCAAGACCCATGTGCGCATTCTTGACTTCATTGATACCGGGCACCCGGCACTATTGCGGATGTGGGATAAACGTCAGCGCGGTTACCGGGCGATGGGTTATCGAATAATGGATGAGGGTGCCACTGATTTGTCCATGCCGACACCATGATGAGTGGTCAGTGGAACGTCAGAATGGCAGCGTTATTCTGTCTTCGAAATCAATCGCTTCCATGCTTATACTATTGGTTGACAACGGCAGCTAATAAGCTGATTCGATGCCACTTTCTCGATCGTTTCGGTATTGGGTTCCGGGCAGGTCACGGGCTCAAATAAAGCCTTTTGGCCAGCGCAGGGACTCTAGGTACGAGGCGCAGGCCGCTTCATCTGGAAAGACACGCTGAAATTCTGGTAATGCCGTCGGAAAACCACGTTCATCCATAGGCCACGAATATGCGATCATCGGAGGCTTGTCAACTAATAGTATAAGCATGATTGCTTCACTAGTTTTTTTCGCCGGGTCGTTATGGAGACAGCATGAAATAACGCTATCGAACACTCCCACCATCCCATAAAAATCAGGACCGGAATCGTCCTGATACGTGGTCTTAAGAGCGCATTGGCTTAATTATTATTTTAACCAGTAAATGTGCTACCAATATGAACCGAAATTTTATTTTCACTATCGGCCACGTACTTTTTTCTCACCTAACATTGGTTGCGACCAATGCTCTTGGTCATGCGTACGCAATCGATGGCAAAGCCTCTAGGCGACGGATAGGTGCTAACGGCTTCCCCATTGAATCCGCACTTTCGGTAGAATGGGGCTGCATTAAGCGTGGAATCAAGAAAGATCTCGGTGAGTCCCGTCGAAAGTACTAACCCCTCAAGATGTGCCATCATTCTTCGCCCAATTCCATGGCCCATGTAATCGGGATGGATAAATACACCATCGATTTGTCCAGACTCTATATTTATGGCACCGCTGCCAACTATCGCAACATCATCCATAGCCACATAGAATGAAGATTCAACCCAGGCCATAAACTGATCTGAAATATCGCCCTTAAGGTCATCCGTCCATGCTTCTATAACTTCTCTCTCATAGAATCCATTGCACTGTGCGCGGATTGCCGCAATGCGAACATCCCATATCTTTTTTGTGTCCATCCTATTTGCTTTCCGTATTACCATATTAAGCTCCATATTAATACAAAATGTGTGGGGGTTTAGTGGTTTTTATTATCTACATTTACTGATAATAATAAGGCATTATGTATCATAATATCGCATAGTTTATGCTTACCTATAAAGACTTGTTTTGTGCGCCGCGTAAACTCACCACGCTCCGGATGGGCGCTGCTCAGTGTCCCCCGAGCTCTTGCGCCCGGATGCGTGCGCAAATTGTCGAGTACGTCGGCCATAGATCACCTGGCTATCGTATTAGTGCGACGGATTTTTTTCTGTAGCTGTATCAGGCCAAAAATCAACGCTTCCGCCGTCGGCGGACAGCCCGGCACGTAAATATCAACGGGAACGATGCGGTCACAGCCACGCACTACGCTGTAAGAATAGTGGTAATAACCACCGCCATTGGCACAGGATCCCATGGAAACGACCCAGCGCGGTTCCGGCATCTGATCGTAGACCTTACGCAAAGCCGGAGCCATTTTGTTGACCAAGGTCCCGGCCACAATCATCAGATCAGACTGGCGCGGACTGGGGCGAAAAAGCAAGCCGAAACGATCCAGGTCATAACGCGCAGCACCGGCATGCATCATTTCGACTGCGCAACAGGCGAGCCCAAAAGTCATGGGCCAGAGCGAGCCGGTGCGGCTCCAGTTGACTACTGTATCAATACTGGTGGTAACAAAACCTTTTTCGAGGATGCCTTCTATTCCCATTTCAGCCCCTTATTGACCTGTAAGATTCATATGCGATGCCGTCACTGTCCCCTGCCAAGAACTATATGTGACATTTTTAATGTGTGTCTTCACGTTCTAGGCAAATTACGGTGCCCTTCTGGCCATCCACTTCCAACAAGTCCCCGTCATTAAGCTTTAGAAAGACTCCTGGGAGATTCATTACCGCAGGGATACCAAACTCTCGCGCGACAATGGCACCATGAGACAGATATCCGCCTGTTTCCACTACCAGTCCGCCAGCTTTGAGGAATAGCGGTGTCCACCCGGGGTCCGTGGATGGGGCCACTAGAATTTCACCGGGAAGCAGTTTGTGTCCCTCATTAGGATGACGGAGCAAACGTGCTTTGCCCCTGATGCTTCCAGTACCGGTAGGCACCCCTTGGAAGTGTTCTCCCTTGCGTTCTGTCCCCATAGATTCCGGACCCTGTCCATGCTGAATCTGATGGTGTTTATCCTCGACGATCACCTCGGGCGGCGTTTCCCGTAGCCAAGACTGGAACATCTCGGTACGTGCAAGAACACGCGCACGGAGACCGGCAGATGGTATCTTGCCTGCTAACGCCTGGAATATTTCGGGCATGGTCAACTGAAGAATATCGTCAGGCCTATCCAGACCATCCACCGCAACCAAATGCGCCCCAGCGGCAAGCAGCACTTGCCGAATCGGCTCCAGATAGGCAATTACCGCGCTGCGGGCAGATTCCCGCTGGTTGCACTCTTTGCGGGCTGCACGGGTCAGCGCCGCAATAATAGGTCGCCACCAGAACGGAACGGTTGCAACAATGCGCCGCATGGCTTTGGATTCAGCGGATCGCTGTCTTTCCCGAAGGGCCGATTCATCGATGCTGGCCAACTGATCTAAAGATGCCAAAAGATAGCCGGGCTCCTCCCGCCAGCGGGGGTTACGCAGGTAAGTTTCGTACAAACCACGATGGCCATAACGTTCGATAAATTCGGTAAAAGCCCGACGGAATTCATTATATGGCGGTATGGTAGCGAACCAGTCGTCGCTGGCCGCAGCAGACTCGGGGAACGGCCCAACTTGGGGGTCGGTCCGGGCAAGCCGTGCGAGCGCCATGAGTTCGTAGCCCTGTTGGGCGGTGACACTCGGCACCCCGCCAGCCAGCAGAGCGGTGGCAAGGGCATACCCCTCCCCAGGAAAGTGTTTCTCCAGTTGCTGCACCAGGAAAGTCAGACTGCCGCCGCTGGACCCTTGCAGAAAAAAAATATCCGATGCCCCGCGCACCGTTCGCAACCAGCGGATCAACACATCCTTCAGACCATTGCCATCTTGTGGAAGCGCTTGCTGCCGCCAACGTTTCGCTTGGAGTATGGCGTCGCCAACGGCCTTATCGGCCCGCCGACGGCGACCTGGAGCCAGCGTCAGGTAACGTAGGATGCGGGCCAGTCTGGATAATCGGTCACTGAGTAACGGGGGCGCCAACTCGATTTCGGGCTGATGGCCGCCAACCAGGGTATTCATGGCCTTTGGCGATACCCCTAATGCGTCGTATGCCTCCCATTGAATAAGAGATAGCTCAAGATACAACCGACCATGGAATAATCCTGCGCGCTGAACCCCTTCTAACAGCGGGTAGCCGGCCATCGCATAACCCTGCTCAAGCAGGGCGTTGACCAGCTTGCGGGAATTGCTCCAGTCCACCGGCGAAAGGGGGTCGGGTACCACCTCGCAAGTATTACCCCGAGACCAATAGGTCGGCTGTTCCTGCAGGATCGGGTAGGTAAGACGCGCACGTGCGGTCACCGGTCGTGCCTGCGTCAACCAGAAACTCTGGCCATCCCAAACCCATTCCAAATCGTAGCACGGCATGGTGAAATCGAGGGCTAGGGCAGCATCCCGTAACAGGTTGGCAAGCACCATGGCCTGTGAGGGTGTTAACACAAAAGCTGCGGCTTCGTCGGAACCTGTGGCACGGGTTTCCGTGCCACCCGTTGCCAACGGGACTGTTTTTTGGCTTTTTCTGCCCAGCTTCCGGGCAAGCGGCCATAAATGGTCGTCTAATGGGTCTTCGGCGAATAGGTATTCATCCCCGGCGGCTTGCCCGCTCACCAGAGACTCACCCAGCCCCCATTGCGCATGGATAATCAAGCGATCATCACGGCCATCGATCGGGTCACAGGTGAAGGCAATGCCGGAAGCCGTAGCGGGTAATAGCGGCATGATAAGCACCGCCATGGCGGGCGCATCGCCGGTATGACCTGAGATATCCATATGTTGTCACTGACCGGCAATATGGCGCCACCGATGTGCGGCGTAATGGCGCCATTTCAAAGTGCCTGAAATGGGGTCTCGAACGGTGTTAAGAATGGGTGTTTTTGGCTCCTTTCGCAATGGTGTTTTTCGGGGATTCCGGGAGCGGTCGTGGGGCGCGAAAACTATCGCCTTCCAGGATCAGTCGATAGGCGCCGTGGCGTAGCCGATCCAGGGTGGCCACTCCGAGCATGCGGTTGGCCGGGAAGACGTCCCCCCACTCGGCGAAGTCGAGATTGCTGGTCAGCATGGTGGAGACTCGCTCATAGCGTTCGGCGATGAGATCGTGGAAGTCCTCATCATGGGGCGGGCGCATGGGTTTGAGGCCGAAGTCGTCGATGATCAGTAGCGTCACTTTGGCGAGTTGGCGGAAGCGCCGGTCAAAGCCACCGGTGGCCCGCGCTGCATGCAGGGAGCCCACCAGATCACCTTGGGTGATAAAGAGCACGTCCATCCCCTGGCGAATGGCACAATGCCCCAGCGCCTGGGCGAGATGGCTCTTGCCGGTGCCACAGGGCCCGACGATCAGGACAGGTGCCTGCTCCTGCAGGTAGCGACCCGTAGCCAGATCATGCACCAGAGAGCGGTTCAGGTTCGGTAACCGGTCAAAGGCGAAGTCTTCCAGGGTTTTGTGATTCCGGAAGTGGGCCTGACGCAGGAGGGTGTCGAATTTCCGTTGGTCCCGGCGGGCCACTTCATCCTGCAGGAGCATGGCGAGGAACTCGGTATAGGCCAGTTGGCCATCGACAGCTTGCCGGTTGCGGGCCTCCAGGGAAGCCAGGATGCCGGACAGGCGCAGGGCGCGGAGGTTACTGCTCCATCATTCCGTCCGCCTATCTCCATGTCCAACAATCTGTTATGCAAGCACGTTCCCGGAAATTGTCCGGCATGGCCGACTAAGGATCGTTTGACGGACACCAACCCGAGTGCCAAAGGTGGTGGACGCACACAACGGCTTTTCTTTGGTGTACACTTGTGCAATCATGAGGCATGAGATTCACCTGGAACGACAAAAAGCGGCAAACCAACCTGCGCGATCATCGCGTGGACTTTGCCGATGCCGTCGGGGTCTTTTTTGATGACTGCGCCCTGACCACGGAGGATGTGGATGCCGAAGGTGAGCAGCGTCTGGTGACGATGGGGCGGGACTTCTTGGATCGAGTACTGATCGTGGTGTACACCGAGCGCGGTGGAGATGAAATACGCCTCATATCCGCCCGTAAAGCCAGCCCAGGAGAACGCAAAGCATATGCAGGAGGTGCGAACCCATGAAAGCAGAGTATGATTTCAGCCAGGCCCGGCGGGGTGCCGTCGCCGTAGAGCAGGGAAAGACCCGCGTGACCATCCGCTTGGATAACGACGTGTTGGACTGGTACAGAAAGCAGGCGCAAGAACATGGCGGCAATTATCAGACCGCGATCAACGCCGCCTTACGGGAACAGATGACCGCGCAGGATGGGGCACTAGAACGAGTGCTACGAAGGGTTATCCGTAAAGAAATGCTGGTATGATCGTAATGTCTCAAAATAGCCCTCAACCGGCAGGCGGAGAACCCCGCAAAACAGGGCCATCCGCCCAGCGGGGATCAGCGCCCATCAGACAGAAGGATGCATTCTGTCTCATCTACAACCGACAGGAAAATCATCGCATGATATATGGCATATCTCCTTGTTACATGGCACCGACAGTGCCGTCGAATTTACGTTAGATTTTTCATCATGGCACTCACAAAAAAACAGCACGAAGCATTTGCCAAATTCTTTGAAAGCCCAACACGGAGCGCTCTTAGAGATTTGCTCAAAGGCAACATTGGCGAGACAGACTACCTAGATTTCAAGGAGACATGGCCTGAGCCAGTGAAGCTGGCAAAGCACATATTGGCTATGGCAAATAGCGGTGGGGGAGCAATTGTTGTCGGCGTAAAGCAATCCGAGGATAACGCCGTCGAAGCTATAGGACTTGAGAAATTGGAGGACAAATCAGACATAAGTAAAAAGATTGCCTCCTACCTTCCTAGCGAGATCGCTCTGGAAATCCTCGATTTCACTTACACCGAATCTGAATATGAAAAGATACGAGGAAAGTCATTTCAGGTTATGCTAGTTGAATACAACCCAAAAATTGTTCCTCTGCTACCGAAGAAGGAAGGGGATGGAATAAGACGAAATGCCGTTTATATCAGAAAGGGCACTAACACGGAGGAGGCCAACTATGAAGACTTACAGGAGCTAATTAACAAGCGCCTGGAAACTGGATACTCGACCCAAAAGAGCTTCGAACTTTACAAACACTTGGATCAACTAAAAGTTCTAGATATAAATCAGCCAAGGAACAAGTCAAGGAAAGGCCGATTTTTCGGGGACATGCGAACTTTGGGGGATATATTTGGCCCACACAACAGTTTAGAGTACGACAAGTTTTTAGAGGGGCTGTATGAGAAAAAGAAAAAAATCATCGAGCGCGAAATTGGGTTGTAAATCTAACATGGCGCTCAACTTCGGTCGCTGGGCGCTGCGCGATAAAGCCGCGCAGCGCCAGTTAGCTCTACGTTATATCGGTATCCAATAATGACGCTTTGCAAAATCTCCCAGAAGAAAGCCTCTTGGATTTGGTCCACACTCCGAAATGCACGTCGGTATAACTCAAAGATTGGTGAAGAGTCCATTACGGATTTCTTTGTTCTTGAGTTGAAGAAGGCCTCGAAGGGGGCGTACTTTATCGACTCATTTACCCGCCCAAAGGAAAAGATCACGGGTGCAGATTGGGAGCTTTGGTTCACAGGGCCAACGAAAAAATGGATTGGTCTTCGCGTGCAGGCGAAAGTCATTTCGATCAACGGAAAGCGATATGCCCAATTACACTACAAGAGAAAAGATGGTACTTACCAAATTGATCAATTGGTAGCCGATGCAAAGAAACATAAAGCCATCCCTCTTTACTGCCTGTATTCCTATTGGCGCAGTACGGAAGCCGGCAAGATCAATTGGCCATGTGTGACGATAAAGCGAAATTCGAGACTATTTGGTGCCAGCATTTTATCCATCAGCAGCGTGAAAAAACTGAAGTCCTCGAAAGACGACACGCTCAAAAGTGTGGCAAAAAACATCAATCCGTTGCATTGTCTTTTTTGCTGCCAGGGCTACGCCCAAGGTGATCTTCCAACCCGTGCGTATGCATTCCTAAGAGCAAGAGACTATCTCGACATAGATGCCCAGTTGCTGCTCGACGATCCGCCTGAATATGTAACTAAGATGCTTGATAGCTTATCCGGAGAAAGTCTAATTTGGGCCAAAGACGAAAATCTTTCTAGAGTAACGATCATCCGAGAGGAATTAGAGGGTCCCATTGTCATTTCAAGTAGGTAGGCTGATATCCAGATTGCCACAGATCAGATAAGCCATGTTTTGGTCCCTTCAAACCCCTTTTTTGAAGGGACCAAAACATGTTAATCTGACATAATCAAAAATGGGTACAGAAGCGAGTCGTTTACATGACCAAGTTCGCGTTTAAAACGGATGCCAAATACTGGGCCGCATTTGTCTGGTTTTTGGAGAATGCATCCATCAATGATTTGTGAGATGCAGTAGAATCAGATCTCCCTGGGATTTATCAGGCAACCATCCAAAAAAACCTTCGTGCGCAGTACGAAATCTACGCGAAAGGTGAAAGTTGTCCTTAGAATTAGGCGATATAATGAGACAGATTGGCAATATAAATGAGTTTCATGGTCGGGATTCATCGCGTTAATGGACGAGTTGTCGTGCTAATCTGCGCTTTTTCCAATCGCCTGCTCTGCAACAGCAAACAGTTGTTCCTGTTGCAAGTCTCCTGCCAACGCTACACCTTTTAGTGGTTTTGTGTGAAACGCCTATTTCGTAGACCATCGGATTACTAATCCGGGGGTCTGAAATGACAAAACCAGCAAATACCAGCATTGCAGCGCGGGGTGTGGCGTGGTTTTCGGGGAGTCGCCCAAATATCGCCCAGCCAACCTCAAAAAACGCTATTCCGTTATACGGTAACGGCCTGCACCGCCTTAGTACCCCGGCGTATCGCCGCGTCCCTGCCCCGTCATGATAAGCCGCTGTTCCGCCAACGCCTTCCGAAAACTCGCCATCGAGGAGGCCGATTCAACGGCTCTCAAGGTTTTGCCGCGATTCATAGACGCATTTTCGATACCCAGTATATGGCCCACATGGGTGCCGATGGTTTCCAGTCTCAGCTTGAGCTTTCGGTTTTCATCCAGCACCGAAGCATAGTTATCCAGCCGTTGTTCGCGTGTTTTCAAGGCGGCATCCCATTCCAGTAAACTGCTTTCCTTGTGCTGGACCTGGGCTTCCCGCTCTTTCACGTTCTCCTCACGCCTGGTCACGTTTTCATGGGCTTCCCGGATGGCGTTCCGCCCCATTTGCACCGCTTTGTCCCGAATATATTCGGCTACCTGTGCGTGGTAAGCATCCACGGCCTCCTGGGATAGAATCCTGTTTCTGGTCATCGGGATGATCTTCCCCTCCAGCACGGGCATGGCATCCCGCACCTGTGCCGTGACGGCTTTTTTCTGCTGGCTCTGGGCATCCAGCAGCGCCACCTCCTGCCGTTTTTTCGCAATGCCAGCATCCAGTTTTTCAAGGGCTTCACGATTGGCCGCAATGTCAACATCAAGCTTGTTTTTTTCATCATCAAGCTGACGCTGTTTTTCCTCCGCATCCTCTGCACGTTTTTTGTAAACTTCCAAGCGTTTTTTAACTTTTTCTTCATCGCCTTTCTTTTGCTCAAGATCAATTTGCGCTTGTTCAGCCAAACGGATATTTTTTAAGTACCGATCCAACGCTTCCTCTGCTTCAATTTCAATTTGCTTGCGCCGTTCCTCAACCTTGGCAATGTCGGCAGGAAGCGTTTCATGAAGCTGCTTTACTGATCGATGTATCCAGTTAGCGGGTTCTTCACCGTCTGCGATTCTCTTTTTTTTGCTCTTGCCTCTGGTGATACCCAAGTCGGACACTTCATTCCCGGCCACATCCTGCAACATCCGCAGATCAACGGCAGCCAAATTCATGGGGATTTCATGGCCCGTCTCTTGGTCATGCTTATAGCTTCTCAACATAAAATGAGCATGCGGTGCGGATTCATCACGATGCACAACCAGACTAATCAATTCACGATCGGCCAGCTTTGCAGTGCGTTCTGCGATCTTACGGAAAACTGCATTTTGTTTCTCTGGCGTCATGTCATTAATGATGGATTGCGCTTCTGTTCCAAATGTCACAATGCCAGAAAGCGCCAATCTTCCATCCTTGCGGAACCCACGCTGCTTCGCTTTTTTTCGATGCCGGATGATTTCTTGCTGGAGATGATCCGCAGATGGGCCTGCTATCAAAATGGAATTTTTATCGCTTCTATCTTTGTCCACGTACTTAGGAATGCGCTTTGCGTCGCGCATGTCATGCTGCTGCTGGCCGCCATAGGTCACACTATTCAAATGCTCCAGTCGCACACTAATCGTCATCGTCATGGTTCTATCCTCATGCATCGCGTGGGGGTTTCAAAAGGGGCCGCCCCTTTGCCTACTGCTTAATCGCCAGATTAAGCTTAATAGATTAAGGTTAGTCTCGACCTCTAACCACGCAAAACATGATACGCGCCGATAACCGACATCCGAAACACAGGCTGCAATGGCGCCAAAATGTCACCATCATGTCCCCATGCATGCTCCGACCCGACCCATGGCCACCATGGGGTCAGCTCACGAAACAGAAAAATCGTTTTGCTGGCAGGCGCAATAAGGTCTCCCCGTTTATGGGGGGATCATGGCCGCCGTCTGGATGGGTGGGGCGTCCCTTGTGGGTTTCGGATGGGTACCGTAGGATGGGAAGCAATCAGGCAGAAGCTCTTGCGTGCCTCCAGCCGCGGGAGTTTAACCAAGCCCTTACCCGGAAGGGCACTGCCGATCAGCCCGGACAGGCCCACCTTAACGTGGGCCTTTTTAGTCCATCGCGGCCAGACACATCCACCCACAGTAACCGCCACGCCAAGGCCCCCATTTTGCCCTACAGCGCACGCAAAGGGGGTAGGGGATAGTTCTCTGTACCCCCAAGCGCCAGAAACGCGATTTACGCGCCCGCAATGCCTATTCAGCCGCTACGGCGCCGCACGGACTCCGAAGCAGTGCCCGCTTGCCACGCCTCCTGAGTGGTTTACTGTAACTCCGTAGCCTGACGCAGCAGATTCAAGGCCTCCTCCTGTAGCTGTCTGACCCGTTCGTGGCTTACACCCAACTCTTTGCCGATGGCGGAAAATGCCTCCCCGTCCTGACCGTCCATGCCGAAACGGCGGATCAGGACGGTACGATGTCGCACGTCCAGACGCAGGAGGGCTCGCTGAATCTGTCTCTGGACGTCCTGTTCCTCCAGGGAGGTCTCCAGGCCCGCCTGATCGGCATCCACCAACGTCTGAGCCAAAGATGGGCTGCCCTCCCACCGGGAGGGCGCATCCAGACTGACCACATGGCGGTCCTGCTGGAGACAGTCTTTTACATGGGCAACGGACTTGCCCATGACCTGCACCACTTCCTCTACGCGAGGGTCGCCCTGCATCGTTTGTGCGATCTGCCGGGAACTGCGCAGCACCGCGCTGAGATTTTTGATCACATGGATCGGTAAACGTACTATCCGCGACTGGTTCATGATGCCGCGATCTATATTCTGGCGAATCCACCAGGTGGCATAGGTGGAAAACCGAAATCCCCGCGCCGGATCAAATAATTCCGCAGCACGGAGCAATCCGAGATTCCGCTCTTCGATGAGATCGAGGAGCGGAAGGGCGTGCCGCTGCTGATAACGTCTTGCCATGCGGACGACGAGACGGAGGTTGCATTCCACCAGGCGATTGCGTGCCGAAATATCCCCCTGTTGTATCTTGAGGCCCAGGGAGATCTCCTCCTCCGCCGTGAGCAGGGGATTATGGCCGATTTCCTGCAGATAGAGCCTTATGGCATCAACATGATCGGGAGGCCCGGCTTCCCAGGCAAGGTCGGCTGTTGAGTCGAATTCCGGTGTTTCGGGCCAAGACGCCAAGTAACACTTCCAACCTTTTGCCTCAAACCTCATGCGTACAACCATCTAACTATCATACTCATTGGTTTCAAATAAGATTCTCCGCGGAAGGTTTATATCGATATCACCATTGATCAGGGTATCACACTCGAGAAATAGTTCATTGCGTGTTTATCGGGTTGTCATACCCACTAGATGTGGTAGTAGGTCATCACTTCGCGGCACGGCACGAAGCCCGGCATAGTAATCAACAAGACGATGGCACGATTCATTGATTCGAATGACTGCTTCCAGTCTGGTTACCGCCCACCACTTCTCCGCAATCTACCGCTTTCCTTTGCCCATCGGCAAGCACCTTCATCGCTCCTCGTCCCCACAGGATCAGGTGGCGATACATATTCCAGGTTGTTCAAGCCGTCTTGCCGTTGCCATGGCCATGCCTCCTACTGGCATGAAGTGGTAAGAAAAACATAGTGCAATTCAAGCGGCCAAACCACCGCCCGCTACGCGATCGGCATCGGGATGCCGCTTTGACAGACCGTGCCGCTGCATTGCCGCGTAATTATTGACAACCAGTTTCCTTAAGTGGAAACTAGTTGTCACTGTATGGGCGACCGTAAGATCCTTATGAACATTCAACCAAACCCAAAAGCGGCCATCTTGACCGAGATCATGCTGGCAGTATTTCGCCTGCAGGGCCGTCTGCTGAAGAAGGGCGATGAACTGGTCAAACCCCTCAATCTCACGAGCGCCAAGTGGCAAGTGGTAGGCGCCGTTGCGCTCGCCGGGAAACCACTCTCCGCACCTCAAATTGCCGAGGCTATGGGGATCACCCGCCAAGGGGCGCAGAAACAGCTCAACAAAATGGAAAAGGATGGCTTTTTCGAGCGATACCCGAATCCATACCACCAGAGATCCCCCCTCTATGCTCTGACCGATCTGGGCATCCGTTCCTTTTCTGATGCGATGGCCCTGGAGACGGTCTGGGCTGACGGTCTTGTTACCGACCTTTCCCTGCAACACCTCCATGAGACCCTGCAAACCCTGAATGTCATCCACGAACAGCTTGATTCTCCAGTACCGAAGAAAGGAGACCGCTGATGAAACCCGTCTTTCATGCCCTTGCAGGGACTACAGCGATGCTTATCATCGCCAGTTTCTGGACTTCCACCCTGGTCTCGGAACTTTTTATGGACCATGCCGCCGTCGCCGATGTCAAACTGGGCATTGTTTATGGCCTCTTCCTGCTAGTGCCTTGCCTTGCCGCTACCGGCGGATCCGGCTTTATGCTCGGCAAGTCACGCAAGGAGCGGCTCTTGGAACAGAAAAAGAAACGTATGCTCATCATCGCCGCTAATGGCTTGTTCGTGATGATTCCATCGGCACTCTTTCTTAACTACAGGGCTGCTGCCGGAGAGTTCGACGTATCATTCTACGCTGTGCAATTGGTGGAATTAGTCGTTGGTGCCGTGCAACTCACTCTGATGGGTATGAATTTTCGTGACGGGCTCAGGCTCGCCGCCAAGCAAGACGCATCAACCTCCTGACATTCAAGTTTTAATAACTTATTGAGTTGATAAAAAATTAAATCATGCACCAGAAACCTGCCTTGCAATAATCTTCACGCTCTTGGCTCGGGTTACCACGGCAGGAATTGCAATCCGACTGCCGCTCTCATCGCCCAGCCATCTCCTGAAACAAAGAAAAGCCCTCACTCCACGGACCAAGCCCGCTGTAGGCATTGATGTGACCTGCGGCGCCGATATTGACTAGGCGGCCGCCCCAAGCCGCCGCGCACTGCGTAGCAAATTCAACGCTCCCATAAGGATCGTCGGCACTTGTAACGACTATGCTCGGGAACCTCAGGGGCTGTAACGGAAAAGGTGAGAAACCGGTGGCTTTTTTCGGGAAATTGGGGCCAAACGGATCTGGCGGCGCCACTAATAGTGCACCCTTGATAGATAGCTTGGTACGGGACGCCCATTGCGCCACAAGAAGACAGCCCAAGCTATGTGCTACCAGAACAACTTTGGTACTATGATTACCCGTCTGTCGCACCGCATCTTCTAGAACATTCACCCATTCCTCACAAACCGGCCGTTCCCAGTCGCGCTGCTCTACTCGCAAGAATGATGAGTTGGCCCTTTCCCAAAGGCTCTGCCAATGTTCAGAACTTGAGTTGCCAATTCCAGGAAGAATAAGGGCGCGCGTGCTCATTGAATGTCCATGAAATCCCGATAGCGCAGACGATTTTTATTGCCGTTCATACTATCACCATCACGCATGACTAGATAGTAGTATCAGCAGGTTGGCTTCTGTTCCCTCTGGCAGACTGCCTTCCAGTGCCAACCTGGCGACCATAGGGTTTTTAAATCGCCAACGGCAGCTATAAGGCTGTTACTACCGTTCGCTCCACTATATCGTTCAATCACACCCCCGATCTTGATTAACGAAACTATGCCGGTACTCATCACCTTGAGTGCTAAACTGTTTTCAACGAAATCAGGGAAGCCGATCATGGGCAATCTCGACACGCCAGCGACAGTAAGGGGGCGTCTTGTAAAGGCGGCATTGGATTGTTTTCTTGCTGACGATTACCACCGAGTCACAACCCGGCTGATCGCTGAAAAGGCTGGTGCCAATATCTCAATGATCCGCTACTACTTTGGTAACAAGGAGGGGCTCTACGAGGAAATGATCCGCGAGACCCTGAAACCAATGTTAGATGTGCTCGACGGCCCGATGTTGGCGTCGGTCACAGGATTCACCGATTTCCTGCGTCTGTATTACGACACTATGACCGCCCAGCCAGAGTTTCCAAGACTCATCCTCAAAGTGCTTGCTCTCAACCACGGTCCGGGGCGACATTTTATCCAACAATTACTGGAGCGTGGACGTACGCGAGGTGCCAGCAGGGTGTCTGACCTAAAATCCCAAGGGCAGATCGCTTCCGGCATCGACCCCGACATTCTCCGATTGGCTTTCGTTAGTCTGGCCATGACGCCTATCCTTCTGAAGGACATCTTCGAAGAACAGGTGGGTCACCCGATGGACACCACGTTTCTGGAAAAATTGGCCGATTTTAATGGGCACCTATTCTCGGCGGGATTAAAGCCGGTCACTTCGAAATAGCAGGAGGGCGATCCATGTCGTATCAAATGAACTCAGGCACCGTGCGGCGTTTTGCCAAAATCATGAAGTTTGGTGCATGGCTGCAAGCGATTCCCAACAAGCTGACCCCTCCGCCATTTAGGCTGATGCAGATCGGCTCGGCTTTCTGGCAGTCCCGTGCGCTCTATGTTGCTGCACGGTTAGATATCGCCACCATATTAGGGGACGAGGCGCTCGACGCAGGTGTGATTGCGGTTCGCGTTGCTGCCAATGCGGACGCCACAGGGCGTTTGCTGCGGCTGCTTGCTGCGATAGGGGTCTTCTTGGAGACTGCGCCGCAAGTATTCCGGAACAACAAAATATCCGCCTTCCTGCGCACGGACCATCCGAACAGCGTACGGGCCATGATCCTGATGCACAATTCCGATGCCATGAGCCGACCTTGGTTTGAGTGTCTCGAACAGGGTGTGCGGGGAGGTGTGCCGCCCTTTCAGCTTTCACACGGCGAGGAACTGTTTGCCTACTTGGACCACCATGCCGATTTTGATTCCCTGTTTTCTGCGGCAATGGATAGTGTCGAAGCATTGACCGGTGACAGCTTCGCCACCGATTTCAACTGGGGTAAATTTGAACGGGTCATTGACGTCGGCGGTTCCCGTGGCACGAAATCACTTGCTATTTTGAAACGACACCCTGGCTTAACCGCTCTCGTTGTTGATCGCCCCCAAGTCATCATAGAGGCTGAGATTTACTGGGCAAACCATGACTCAAGCGGCGCGGAACGACTGCAATTCCAAGCCGGAGATCTGTTGGACTCGATTCCATCCGCACGGAGCGAAAAAGATATTTATCTTCTCTCCGCCGTGCTACATGGCTTCGATAACGATAGCTGCATCACCATTCTGCGCAATCTTGCGAATGCCTGTGGTAGGACCGGCGCTCGTATTGCATTATTGGAAATGGTGCTGCCGGAGGTTGGTGCGGATATCGCTGGCGCATCGTTCGATATGCAGATGTTCGTGGGTTCACGAGGGCGCGAACGCACGTTGAAGGAATGGACATCGCTGTTTGAGCTCGCCAACATAACGCTCGAAGAGGTGGTCGGGTTGCAGTCGTTCGGAAATATCCTCGTCTTGCACCCGAAGAGATTAGCCTGAATGGCTGCAAACAGCAAGACGATATGATTGTTTGTATACGAAACTTATCCGCCACTGATGATCGGATATTTGTTATCGTGAACTGTCGGTGGATGAGCGCGAGAAGCACGAATACACCGACCAAAATTCCCGGAAGAAGACTGGTCATCGTTCATCATCCCCATCGTAAACCGCGGAATGTCAGTGTTCCGTTGGTCCCGCCGAAACCGAAGGAATTGGATAGTGCGACGTCGATTTTCATTTCACGCGCACCGCTAGATACATAATCGAGATCGCACTGCGGATCCGGAGTGGTGAGATTGGCCGTGGGCGGCGCGATCTGATGGTGGATGGCAAGTGCGGTATATACAGCCTCAACACCGCCGGATGCACCCAGCAAATGCCCGGTCATCGATTTGGTCGAGCTGATTTTGTATGCGTGCTTACCAAACAAGCTCTTGAAGGCGACTGTTTCTGCGAGATCGCCTAACTGTGTCGATGTGCCGTGTGCATTGACATATTGCACATCATTCGAATTTACCCCAGCGTTACGTAGTGCGTTGCGCATACACCGCATGGCTCCATTGCCGTTCTCTGATGGACTCGTTATATGATAGGCATCGCCACTCATGCCAAAGCCAACCAATTCGGCGTAGATACTGGCACCGCGTCGACGCGCATGTTCAAGTTTCTCCAATACGAGTACGCCAGCGCCTTCACCAAGCACAAAGCCGTCACGATCCATGTCCCACGGACGACTCGCGCTTTCCGGGCTGTCGTTACGCGTAGACAATGCCTTGGCATTGCCAAATCCAGCCATGCTACTTGGTGTAATCGGAGCCTCCGCCCCGCCAGCCACCATAACATCGGCATCACCATACTCTATGATCCGACCTGTTTCGCCGATGGCGTGCGTTGCGGTAGTACATGCAGTAGCAGGAAATTGGGCATGTGTGGAGCCTAACGATTTTGTTAGGTGTCGGACGTTCCACTACACCACATTTCCATTTCTTCTTTAATGAAATGATTAACTAAATCGCTATATAGTTTCTCGATGGCATCGGGGCTTAGCCCCTGTTCATGTGCCCAAATTCTGCGTTGTTGAAGCATGGCTTTGAACCTTTCTGGGGCACGAACAGATGATTCGCTGGCTTTAAATTTGGCCGCTGCTTGGACGTACTGAAAACGTTTTCCTATAAGCATGATGATAGTTTTATCCAAACAGTCGATTTCTGCACGGATGTCTTCCATACCGGAACAATCGACAGGCTCTTTCTTGTTTTAAATAGATGCTCGATTCCGGAAACTCCAAAAGTGCCCACGATCAATCGTAATGAGTGCCCACCATCAATCAGAATCACTGCCCACGATCAAACGGAATGGGTGCCCACGATGCCCCGGAATACGCACCTGGATGACCGTTACCAAAGCGGATCCACCCTGGTCACCAGTCAATTACCCGTCGAGCACTGGCATGACAGCATTGGCGATCCCACCTTGGCGGACGCCATTCTGGATCGCCTGATCCACAACGCCTACAGGCTGACTATCGACGGAGAATCCATGCGGAAGAAACAGCGGTTGACCCCCATCGGCCCAGTCGGCGTGACGTCCTTTTACCCGCGTCGCTACGCTCCGCCTGCCCCGGCCGAATGGCCGTGGACAGGGTGACCGGATCATCGTGAAATCAGTGGCCGGATGCCGATGGATTGAGTGGCCGGATGGCGTGGAATACGCAGACGGTATGCAGCGTAACCGGTCATTCGCATATCTGGTAGAGACGCGCTGGTGTACCTCATAAAAATCTGGACGGACAAATGGACACGGAAACGGTCTCACAGTGGGTCCATGATGTTAAGTTACTCGGGGTCCGGAAAAACATTCGTTTGGCAAACATCATCCACTGCCAACCTATAATGTATTATAAACAGCGGTCTTTAGGTTTTTTTCGCCGATATTCAGTAGGCCGAAAATATCTTCTCCATATCTTTGCATGGCCAATGATGCGATGATGGACTGGCCATATTCATCAAAAGCAGCACTTATCTGCTGTCTGTGTGCATCATTAAGTGGTAAATTTTGTAGATTCTCCTGAAGTTCTTTGTGTATGCCATCGTTGATGGTAAAATCGTTTAGTAGGTTCGGCATGTGTAGAAGAGATGAACGCACGATGCGTGTTATTTGCATCCATTTGGCAAACCAGCCATGGATGGTGTGAGGGTGCGCTGGTTCTTTTCTTTGCTGGTATTCCGAAGCCCAGCCCGCCAATTCCGTAGCCTGCATGGGTTTGGCATAGAGATAACCTTGTAAGGAAAGACCACCAATGCTGGCCAGCATGTCTGCAATGGCGTCATTCTCTACACCCTCCGCCACGCAGGCCATATTCAGGTCGTTGGCAAGATTTGCTAAAATTATGACAAAGTCGATAGTATCAGGATTTTTTTCCAGAGCACATATGAAGGACTGGTCGATCTTTATTTCGTCGATAGAGAGAGCGCGTAAACGATTAAGGGATGACTCACCGCTACCCACATCGTCCAGTGCAATACGGAATCCTGCTTTGCGCAGTAGAAGAATTTGTTCTTGGGCACTAGCCTCATCCAGGGTACCGGTTTCCAGAATCTCCAGCGTGATTTTCAGTGGCCCCGTGCCATCCAGGTGATTATGTTGCAATAAATGGTTGGTTCCCCATCTCGCGATTTTTTGCAGAAAGGCGGGATGGTGAAAGGCCTCGGGCGGCAGGTTGATGGACAAGGAAGGAGGGAAGCTTTTTTCTGCCACCCAATGTTGGGCATCTTTATGGATTTGTTGTAGACCTTTTTCAAAAAGGGAAAGCAACTGCGCACTACCGAATGCGGGCAGGAAGAAATAAGGAGAGATGAGGTGGTCGCCATCACGCAGTCGCGCCAGAGCCTCGGCTTTAACGATGCGATGAGTACCCGGATTCACCACGGGTTGATACCACATTTCCAGACCATCATTTTGCAAGAGTTCTCGGTAACGATGCCGGTCCTGCAAACTGATGGAGGGAGCAGTACGGATAACGGAGCTTTTTTCCAACGTCTCCAGGCGATCGCCAAAGTATTGTTCGAGAGATACCCAAAAGCTCTGTTGCCAAGGCGGATGAAAATACCCGGGCCATGGACTGTATAAGGCCATGAGGATTTGTGGAGCTCCAGTAGCGTTCAGGATAGGATGTATTGCCATAGACCGTAGGCCGATGGCTTGGGCTTTGGTCCGCTCCTCAGGCGATAATTCCTTCTGAATGCTATCGATATGCACGGGCTTTTCGTCCCGCCAAGCCTGCAATAATAAATTATCTGGGTCGTTCGCACACCACTCCATGATTTCTTGGGGCTGACTTTCGTGCAGAGTATTGCCGAAACCCAATTCACAACGCAGGCCGTACTTTTCTCCAATGCTAATGATTTCGACACCGGCGATTCCTGGAATTTTAACAATGCGCTGCAGTGTTTCTCGTATAATGTCTTCACGATTAATGGCTGTAGAAATGATCTGCCTAATATTTTCAAGAGTATTGGCCCGTTCATTTTCGGCCTCGGTATAGGCCATGAGTTGCCATGAGAGATCATTGCTGAGGCGTTCCATGATGATGGACTGCAACGTGACGCTGTTGGGCAATTCAGTATTGATGGTATCTTCCAGAACGGCGCGATAGACCTGAAAGGATTGGGCCAGAATATCTGCGGGCAACCCGATCCAGGTGTGGCGCAAGCCGACCTCTCTGGCCATGGACATATGCTTTTCCCGGCTGATACCCGGTGAGAGAACCTGCGTCAGGTAACGCACCTGGCTGGTCTTGAGATGGGCCATTTCGGCCTCAGAAAGGAGGCTCAGGATGTGCGCCGAAGCCTCGGTACGCATCAGGGTGTCGTAAAAGTTCGCAACCACCGCCTCGCTGTAGCTACACAGTTGATCCTGCACGGCGTTGAGCCAGACATCAACACGATCGTAAGGGTCGATCCTGTTGAGTCGCCTGCGGGTACTTCCCACCACATCGACTTCTGCGGAGATGCTCAGTTCCTCCGCCGCCTTGTTATCGGAAGTGAGTACCGACTCTTGGCCGTCATCTTCACGTTCATGTTGGTCCATTATTCCAGCCTCCTCTTCTATGCCGCCGCATTGTCCCGCATAGCCCTCACCGCCCGCCCCAGCCCTTCCTGAAATCGGTAGCCATGCTCATGCAGTTGCCCGAGTAGCCGGTGCAGTTCCTCGCGCGTTCCGCTTTGCCGTACCTGAAGGATTTCCCGCCCCAGGGCATGCACCACTTCATGCTCGGCCAGCAAGGCCTCTACCCCGGGCAGTTCCGGCGCGTGGGTGTGCAGCCAGGCGGTGATCGGACAGGCAGCCAGATCCACATGCTCGTAATCCCCATGGTTCATCGCGGACCCTTCTGCCGCATGCACCCATCCCAGATGCTGGTACAGAGCCAGCAGCGGCGTGTCCGCATCCCCCGTACCGAGGACAAACGTGTGCACAAAATCAGCAACTGCCTCCGCTTCCAGCGGCCTGGCGATGGCGTATCCCTGGAGATAGTCGACCTCCATCTCGCGCAGCAGGGCGATGTGTTCTTCGGTTTCCACCCCTTCCACCGTGATGATGACATTCATGCCCATCCCCAGGTTGATGAGACTCTCGACAAAGATCAGGTCCTGGGGCTTGTTCAACAGCTCGCGGACGAAACCCTGATCGATTTTGATCTCGTCAATGGGCAGGTTTTTGAGCCGAAGGAGCGAGGCATACGCGCTCCCCACGTCATCCAGCGCAATCTTCACGCCCGCACTGCGCAGGCGTTGCAGATGTCCCAGTGCGACCTCCTGTTCGAGGATTTCCCCGATCTCCAGCACCTCCAGTACCAGGGATTCCGGGAATATATACGGCTGGGCGGCCAGGATGTCGAAGACCGTATCGGCAAATCCGGTACTGTCGAGCTCTTCCGGGGTGACGTTGACGCTGAGAAAGATGTCCAGTCCGATTCTCCGCCATTGCGCGAGTTGCCGCAGTCCCGTCTGCAATACGAAATGCCCCAGCGCCTGACGCTCCCGCACACCCAGGGACGGGAGGAATTGATCGGGGGAAACCTCCCGGTCATTCCGGCGCCAGCGGGCCAGGGCCTCGAGGCCCGCCACGCGGCCTGTCGTCAGGGCCACCAGAGGCTGGTAACGTAGCGTCACCTCTCCGGCGACCAAAGCCTGCAGAAAATCCTGGCGCAACATTTCATCGCCCATGGTGATGGTGCCGAGATCCTGGTGATAGAGCTGCACCCACCCTTCGCGCCCCCGCTCAGGGCGCGCCTTGGCTGCATACATGGCCTGATCGGCGTGCCGCAGGAGGAGATCGGCGTCCGCCGCCCCGTCAAAAGGATAGATAGTCAGTCCCAGACTCGCCTGGAGGCTGATCTCTTTCCCCTGGATCAGGAAAGGTTGCGCCATCGCAGTCTGCAGACGGGCCAGGACCTGATCCAGTTGATCCACACCGCGCAGGCCTTCCAGTAATAGCACAAACTCATCGCCACCCAGGCGCGCCACGGTATCCGTCCGCCGCACCGCGCCTTGCAGGCGGCTGGCCATTTCTTTCAGCAGGTCATCTCCGGCGGCATGGCCATACCGGTCGTTGACCAGCTTGAAGGCATCCAGGTCGAGAAAACCCACCGCCAAGAGGCGCTCCTGACGGTCGGATCGCGCCAACGCCTGATTGAAAATCCGTCGCAGGCCCTCGCGGTTGGGCAGGAGGGTCAGGAAGTCATGGGTGGCCTGTGAGGTCAGAAGTCGTTGCCGGTCGTGCAGACGCATCTCCCTCATCAGCATGAGAACCATGCTCACACCAAACACCAGGATGCCCAGGATGGTACCGATCACCAATGGCAGGAAGGCCTTTTCCTGGCGCCACCATAATTGCTCCACCATGGCTGATGACCAGTGTGCCTCTACCGTCCAGGGATATCCTGGCACCGCCACGGGCACCTGGTTTTCTGCAGAAGTGGCCCGCGCGGGAAGGATTGCACCCTGCGAAGGGGTTGCCCCCTGCCTGAAGAAGGCTATGGGCACATTGTGCGCCCCGAATACGCGCAGGGCAAAGTCGCGGGAAACGGTCAGCGGTTTGAGGCTCGCCAAATCCACCAGACTACTGATCGACAAGGTGGAGCTTCCGGACATCTTGTGCGCCATATAAACCAGAGGCACCACCCAGGTATGCGCTCTATGGTCATAGCGCGGCTGTCCGATCAGCCGATGCGGATGCCCGGGCAGCGGCGTAAAATCCGCTTGCGGTTCCATGGGGCTGGCGGACCCCATGCTTGTAGTCCAGAGAACACGATCTCCGAGGGCGTTCAGAATCTGGATGGCGATGACGCTCGGATTTAACACCCGGATGATTTGTATCTGCTCCAAGGTTGTGCTGGACGGTTGCGCGCCCGCAGGCAGCAGGGCGTTGCTGATATAGTAGAGATCGTTAAAGGGTTTATCCAGGCTGGCGGATACCTGCAGGGCCGCGCTCTGCGCGGCGTTCCTGGCACGCAAATGAACATTCTCTGAGAGAGACTGGTACAGAAGATGAGACCTGTTGACAGCTAGCAGCGCAACAACGCCCGCCAGCAGCACAAACGCCACGCCGACCACCCAGAGTTTGCGACGATCCATAGTGATGGATCGCGGCGAGATCAGGGTGGTGGAGTCATCCGTAGTAGGCATTTAGGGGGGCCTCAGGTTGCGGCCAAGCTCAACATAACGGGTGATTCCGGCTGGCCTCTTACTCATTCCGCGCCCATACCACATCATTCCCCATCAACCGCGCCCACGCCACCGTATTTTCATCCTCGATAGCCGGGATGTCGGTGGAGGCGGCCCACCAGACATTGGACGTGGCAATGATTATATCAGGACACTGCCAGACCGCTTCCAGCCAGACCCATGACAATAACTGGTCATAACAGATCGACGTAAGTACGCGCATTCCGCCGATTTTCTGCACTGGTTAGTACAGCGTGGCACCATAACGGTCTTTTGTCCACGACTCGGCGCCCGCAGTCGGCCGATTACGCAGGAATGTTCCGCAACTGAGCATTAGCGCGCCGTTTTTATGATATTCTCGTTATAAACCACTCAACCGCAGCGGAGACCACTACGACGCTTTTTGAATCAATCACTTCTATCGGTATGGATGCAGATACGCGTCCACGCGCCATGAGTTCTGAAGACCATCGGTCTGCCACCTCGCGGGGGATGGAACATCGCGAAGATATCCGTCCAGACGCCGGCCTGCGAAATTTTGCCTCCAGCCTTCGTACTACAGGGACAAAACCTTGCCACTGACCGAAATGCCGCAGGAGAAAAACCCCGGAGCCCGCTTCCGCCACCGCGAGAAGTGCGCTCCCATGGATCGTTCCCAAGTGATTCTGATAGCGCGGACTCTCGGGAAGGCTAATCAGCAAACCGCTCGCAGTGTCTTCTGGTTCTAATCCAATCAGTTGATTGAACGGTACCTGGCAAACATCCATCAATCGCCCCCGTAAATCCATGCATTTAATGGTGCGCCCTAAGCACACACAACCCACTGATGATGATAGGCATACGAACTGCAATGCCCATGCGGTTCCGGCGTTGTCAGGTTTCGGGGTGGCTGGGAGATCCTGCCTCGCTTTCCGCCCGCGTGAGGCTGATCAACGACCACGAAATATCAATCCCATTCAAATGCGTAAACACATCCGATATACGTTAGAGTCTCTTTTTGAAAAACCTAGCTTCTCATAGAGTTGATTGGCTGCATGACGCTCCGGCCTGGATGTCAAATCGAGCGTTCTTACCCCCTCTGCCTCCGCAATATTAATGGCGGATTGGATAAGCAGGGCGCCAATGCCTTTTCTCCTGACCGATTCACAAACGACGACATCCTCAATCAAACCCCTCAGACCGGTAGGAATTCTGAAAATCATCAATGTCAGCATGCCAACGACCACTTCGGCATGAACCCTTCTGCTGCCCTGCCGCCGTTGAGCCCTGATGGTCGGCGGTGGACTGTAAGCGGCCATCCAGTTTTCGTTGGCGACGGGCGAGGTGATGCTTTCCTTGAGCCAGGCACCAGTCGAAACCGACAACTAGACAATACCATCCGAAAGCATAGTACCATTGGTTTTATCTACCCTTCATCACTGCTGTTACGTCCCGCGATAAATCAGGTGCCCTGTCCCGAGCTATTTGAGGTTGAAACGGCGGGTTCGTCCCACGGTCTTTCCGGAATAACGCGCACCTCGAGAAGCACGGGACAGCCAGAGGGGACTATCTATCCCGTGCGGGAATTGCGAATATCCGGGTAAAGTCAGCCGCATATGGTATGCCGCTCTACGATACTTGACCACTTGCTTCCAATATCAAACCCGGAATTCGGGTCCTACAGGCCCATTTGACGTCCGCCCCAAATAGTTCTATATAGGACTATCTAATTGGAAACATTGTGGTGAGGGTAGGGATGCGTGACGGAACGACCGGGGAACCAACGATGTTGCCTTCTTACCCGGCTACGCCCCGGGCTACAACCAAGGAGCCTTTCCTCGCCGTCCTGCGAGAGCTTGCCCAAGCCTATCATGCCTTTTCCGCCTACTCTGCCGCCCATGTCCGGCAACTGGGTCTCACACCTGCGCAGTTTGACGTCATCGCTACCTTGGGCAACACCCAGGGAATGCCCCTCACCCAGCTTGCCCAAAAAACCTTAATCACCAAGGGAACCCTGACTGGTATCATCGATCGCCTCGATGAAAAAGGCTTGGTTCGTAGGGAGGTCCCGGTGGGTGATCGACGCAGTTTCCGTGCCGTTCTGACCCCCGAAGGCGAAGTCCTTTTTTCCCGAGTATTCCCAGCCCATATCGCCTATCTCAGTCGGGTCTTCGCGAATGTGGATGCGGGTGATTTGGAACAGGTGCGCCGTACCCTACGCGCACTGCGAAGCCGATTTCAGGAGTAAATCCCACATAGTTTGCATACGAACATTTGTTGTGCTATCCATATAGTACGCATTGTAACTATATGGATGCGTACCAGATGAGATGCTTAATTTAATGGAGGTCATGATGAACCCGACACCTTACGTGATGAGCCTGGAACCAGGCAGCCACTATTTCTGCGCCTGCGGGCGCTCCGCAAACTTGCCTTTCTGCGATGGGACGCACCAGGGTAGCGGCGTGGAGCCCTTCGCCGTGGATATCGCCGAGCCGCGAACGGTGGCCATTTGTGCCTGTCACCAATCCGCCAATCGCCCCTTCTGCGACGGTACTCATACAAGCTTAGCGGCTGAGTGACCGTTTCTCCCGAATTGATAGAGGAGCATTGCCATGTTACCGAACAAAGTTTCCATTGCACTGAGGACCGCCATCCTTTCCGTCGCATTGTCCCCATCATTGGTGTCACTCGCTGACGCAGCGACATACCACCAACTGGACGCCAGCCCGGCTGGCTCGTACCGGATTGATCCGGACCACTCTCTGGCGTGGTTCACCATCGGCCATGCCGGGGTGGCAGTGGTGGTGGGCCGTTTCGACAAGCTATCCGGCAGCTATACCTTCAATCCCGCAAGTCCTGCGGGGGACAAAGTGGATATCCGCATTCCCGCAGCCAGCATCAATACCAACTTCGCTCTAAGGGATCACGACTTGCGTGGGCCGGACTTTTTCAATGTCCGGGAGTTTCCGAACATCACATTCGTCAGTACGCGCTATCAACCCACGGGTAAAGAGGGCGGACAACTGTATGGGAAACTGACTATTCATGGCGTGACGCGGCCGGTGACCTTCCAGGTGCGGGAAATCGGTGCCGGGCCGGTGCCGGCGTTGCCCAAACCCTGGGGTGGTTATCTCTCCGGCTATGTGGCCACCACCACCATCCAGCGCAGCGACTTCGGCATGGATGCCTATGCGGGCATGATCGCCAACACAGTGCACCTGCATGTGAACATCGAGGGTGTTCGCACGACCGGCTGAGCGGCCTTTTGGGGTGCCGACCAGCAAGGCCGGCGCCTCCTTCCCGTTGGGAGGCAATCTTTATGTGGAATCTCTGGCAATCCAGTTTCGTTCGGTCCTTGATTTTGGATAGTGCCCTGTTTCCCGCTGCTGTCACCATGCTCATGGTGGTCGCTGCGTATTACAAAATCTGCAAATATCCCGGCTGGCGTTCTACATTTTGGGCGGCGGCCATACTGGCTGGTTTTCTAGTTGGCTATGCACTGACCTATCGCGATTTTTCCTTCCCACCACGTACCGTGTTGTCCTGGTTGCCCTGGCTAGCCCTCGTGGGCGGGACAGTAGCGGCTATTGCCGATCACCGTAGACACCAATGGTGGCGCTATGGGGCGAGGGGGTTGATCGCAGGAGCCGCTGCTTTCATTTTGCTGTGGCCAGTCCTGCGCCAGGAAACCGTGCTCGCCGCCTTCGTTGCTTGGCTGACGGTAGCGGTGCTGTGGTCCGTACTGTGGTTTGCCCTCACCCCTGACCACCGAGATCAAAAACCCGCAGGAATCACGCTGCTTGTCGGGGCTGTCGGGCTAGCGCTCGTCGCGCCATTGTTGGGCAGTATCCTGCTGGCTCAGTTCGGAGCAGCGCTGGCCGTTGTGCTGGCCGTGGCGCTTGTTTTTTCCCTCTTGGTGTATGGTTCGCGTTGGGATTCGCCGAGTGCCGATGTGGGGATCCTGATCCTGGGTGCCCTAATGGTGGATTTGCGTTTCTACGCAGGTGCTTCAATGGTCGTCATGGTATGGCTACTCGTGTCGCTTGCCACTGGAGCGGGTGTTGCCAGAATTCTTCAACACCGAGGCTATTCCGGTCGATGGACAGTGCTCGCGCCCGGATTGGTCGGCTTACCGCCGATGGTCGTAGCCGGATGGATGGCTCTACAGACCTATATGGCGAGTGGCGGCGGTTATTAGTGGATGGTTTTCAGGAAACGAGGTGAAGTAATGTTACATGGCATCAACCATATAGCTTTGCCGGTCCGCAATCTGGAGGTCTCTGACCGCTTTTATCGGGGAATCCTGGGGCTACGCGCCGTCGGCGCGCGGCCCGGCATGAAATTCTACACCGCAGGCTTGCACCACCACGATTTGGCTTTGATAGAAACCGGAGAGATCTTCCCGGTCTCCGGTTTCGCGCATTTTTGCCTCGACGTGGAGGACGAACAAAGTCTGGCCGCGATTTATGCCTGCTGCAGGGCCGCCGGGGCGCGGATATTAGAGCCCGTGGACCATACAATCATGCGGGCTTTTTACCTTGTCGATCCGGATGACCATATTGTGGAACTGGGGGTGGATGTCCCCCAATCCGAGTGGGGACCATGGCCGAATCCCTTTGGACGTGACGTAGCCTATCCAGGGATACTGTCGCTCGCGAATGGGGGTGGACTGTTCGAGCCTGCCCGCGGGCCAAAATGACTGGGGTCAAACAACCACCACGCGCAGGAGGCAGGACATGACCGCGCCTTCTTGGCGGTGCGTCGCCATATCGCGACCACTTATGGTGTCGCATCAATACCAAAGGTCTTCCAAAGCCCTTGCTGGCCGGCGCTCGAAACCCAGATTTTTCGATCTCCGGGGTTTCTCCGTATCCATCCCGACTCCTGGAGCCGCGTCATCAACGCGGCTCCCAGCGCTCCGCCGATATGGGGGCGACGCTCGCTCCAATCGATACAGCGCCGCGCGAAAAGCCGCTGCTGATGACGTAGGGCGGGCAGATCCAACCCGAAGGCCGCGAATCCGTGTTCGCCAACCTCTGTAACCTGATAATCGCGTTCCTGTAGGTTGATCCACCCGTTGCGCTGTAGGGTATCCGCCAAGGCAACCGCGAGATTCCCCGCCAGATGATCGTAACAACTCCGTGCTTGGCGCAAGGGATCCACCGCGGCGCGGTCTGGGCGATTCTTGAGGATCGGCGGGCCGGACAACGCCATCAGACTCTCCAGGATTTCGGCTACCGCCGGACTGGCCAAACGATAGTAGCGGTAGCGTAGACAGCGTTCCACCGCAAGCAGTCCACCATCCACCATCCGGGCCAAATGATGGCTGGCGGTCTGGGGGGTCACCCCTGCTCGGTAGGCCAGTTCACTGGCGGGTAACGCGTCGCCTCCGACCAGGGCCCAGGCCATGGAGGCACGGGCCGGAACCCCTAGCAACGCGACCACTTTGGGCAGTTCCATGTGCGCACTTCCTCCCTATTCCATATTTCGATCGTCATCGAAACCAGCGGTTCATTCCTGGGAGTATAGTGGCTGCTCTTTCGTGAAGCCGCAAAAAAGGAGAATGCCATGTCCCTGCACCCCATCACCGCCACGCCAGAGCGGATGCCATGGATCCCCGGCAGCCAGGCGCTGGGGGAACTGTCCCTCTTCCAAGGCAAGGAAACGGTTCATTTCAAGGTCTTGAGCGACCGCCGGTCCGAAGGCGGCGGCATGGCGCAGATCGTCCGCTTCTCCCCACCGCCAGGAATGCTCATCAAGATCGTGGCGAACGCCCGTTCCGACGAACACATCTACATTCTCGCTGGTGGCCACTGTGACAAGTCGGGCCGGCAACGTCTCTTCCCGGGGGATTACCTCCTGCATCCCAAAGGATTGGCTCATGGCGCTTTTGTCGCCATCGAGACCACCGTGTTTCAGGTCTATAGCGGAGAACCGGATGAACTTCTTGATTTCCAAATGATCGCCGCTAACGGTTCATGTGAAAGAGATGGCGTTAAGGGCACAGAAGACCCTGGCCTGTGTTGACCATTTTACGGGATCTGGAAGCAGCTATGCAGGATCGGGCAGAAATCCGAACTGGATCAGCTTAGGATGACGAAGCCATTCTGATAGATACAGGTGGAAAGCGTCTGGGACACGCAGTTCCCAGATGAACCCTGCGGGAAGCTATGCATTTCTCTCTGCTGCGTATTTCCGTCTGCCCCGGTGAAAGGCCGTACACCCCGCCAAGGGGCTGTCTGTAAGATTTGCCAGTCCCCGCCAACATGCTAAATTGCAGCCATGACTAATGTTCACCCATTTCCCAAAGACCGCAGCGGCAAATCTGCAAAAGCCAATCGCAAGGAACGCGGCCTTGCAGGCGGCTTCCCCGCATTTCATCTGCCGGATATAAATAACGAGCCTGTGGATGTACTCATGGCGGTTATTCAGGCTGGTGGCCTGTATCTTACCCCCACGGCGGAACGCCCTGACGATGACCTGCCAACGACCCACCTGCTGCGCACTATCGACGGCCTCAATGCGCTGACGGACGCGGCCAATGTGCTCATTTATCACGCCATGCATCATCCAGCGGAATTTCCCCAGGAAGATGCGGACAGTCTGGCCCGGCGAGGCGAACAGGCCCACAAAGTGATGCACAAGCTCGATGAGATGCTGCCGTCGGACGATTTTATCATGACCATAGACAGCTACGGTCCTGACCTGATGGCGGAGTACGCCACCAACGCGGCCATCATTGTTGTCAGTGCCTTTGCCCTGGATATCATGGCGCACTACGACGAATCGTTCATCAAGACCGGCAAGGACAAGCGCAAAGCCATGTTCAGAGATTTTCAGGGGGCCTATCAGGAAGCCCAGGATGAATGTTTGTCCCGTTCAGAAGGGCATGAATTTCTGATCAAAGAATTGACATCGGCGCAACGCGCCCTAAAAAAGGTACTGAAGGAACCATGACTATTACCAGGAAAGATCTGGAAGATCATTTGTGGAAAGTGGGCGGTTGGACCCGCCCGCAAGCCGAGCAATTGGTGGATGCCTTCTTTGAACACATGCGTGCCGCTATCATCACAGATTCGGAACTCAAGTTATCGGGATTCGGTAGATTTACCGTGCGGGCTAAATCGCCGCGCCCTGGCCGCAATCCCAAAACCGGACAACCATGCGAAATCAAAGCCCGTCGAGTGGTGACATTCAGCGCAAGTGCCCTGTTGCGTGCGAAAACTAATCCGAATGTGCCGCATTCTCGGCGTCTACGCCATAAAACCCCTCAGTAGCCGCTTGCGGATTGGAATGGCATTCCTTAAAGTAGGGCGCACCCTTTCCTTTTGTTGAGGTCGATCATGAACAAATTAGAATTCGTCGCTGCCCTGGCGCAACATGGGGCAATGTCCAAGGTCGACGCCGAAAAAATGTTTCAGGTCTTCCGGCATACGCTGGAAACAGAGTTGCCGACAGCCGGGAAGATCGTCTTTCCGGGTTTCTGCACTTTTGAGGTTGCAGAAAAGCCAGCCCGTAAGGGTCGTAATCCGGCGACGGGCCAGGAAATCGACATTCCCGCGAAGAAGAGCATCAAGTTCAAGGCGGGGAAAGAATTTGCGGATAAAGTGAATAGCTAAAGGATCTCATCATGGAAGCAACGAAAAAGCGTATTCGTCGTACCGCCGAGCAGCGTCTGGCGGATTTGGAAAAGCAGCAAGCCGAAATTATGGAACGCCAACGTGCCGCGCTCGCCAAGATTGAGGAAGAAAAGAAAAGACTGATGCAATCCCCATCCAGCCGCAAGAAAAATCTGGAACAAGAAAAACGCTTTGCGCGCGCTGCATCGACTCTCGCACCAGATTGGGATTTCCGGCATTACATAGCGGCTATTGAGAAGGTGCTGGCAGATTCCGCTGATGCAGCCGACCTCTCGGTGCGTGGTGAAGCTTTGCTGGCAGAGCACGGCAAGGGTAAGCGTGGACGGCGGCCCAAGAACGGATAGGTCCGACTATGACGGTTACCAGACAGGAATTGATGGATTACTTGGTGGATACCTTCGGTTTCAGCCATAAGGGATGCGCGGAATTGGTCGCCAGTTTTTTCTCAATGCTTAGTGAAACGCTGGCTGCGGGTGAACCGGTAAAACTGTCTGGCTTTGGGAATTTCACGCTGCGCGACAAAAACCCCAGACTTGGGCGCAACCCCAGAACTGGCGAGCCATGTGAAATTACTGCGCGTCGCGTGGTCACTTTCAAGGCCAGCCCCAAATTGCGGCAACGATGTAGCCCACACGTTCAGGATGCGGAAGTATAGGGGTATGGCATGGACCATGGGTCAAAAGTCATCATACCGGCCATCAACGACTGTCCCAGCAGATAGATCGTTCGTGTGATTGGCCCCGTGTATGGCTCGGGTGTCCGATCCCGCAACATCGTCGGCAATTTCCTTGGCGGCGTCCGCGCCATCTTTGGCGGCAAGCAGTAAGTAACTCATGTCACGGGTCGGCAATATGGCGCCATTCCAGAGTCACCATAATGGCGCCACCTGCCGAGTAGCCCTCAGGATCTCGAACTTCTATTGGATCGGTTACCTTCCTCGCTTTTGGAGGGAACCATGAGCAACAGGAGATTCGAGATTTTTACGATTCGTCAGATTTTGGTACGGATGCGCCAAGGCGACACCGACCGTAGTATCGCCCGCGCTGGATCGCTGGCGACTCACTGCGCCCACATACGCCGATCTCTACTCCGCCAAATCACGAATCCCCACATCTAGTCGGTGTGTGTGACAACCCGATAAGCATGGCCTAATCTTCAAATTGTCATGAAAACGTCATAAAATCTTCGCACTAGTGTCACATAAGCAAGTTATCCTTAGCGGAGCCGCAATATCAGCCCCATAAGGAGATCTGCATGAGTCAGTCCACGGGCACGCATGTACCCCAACTCAGTGTCATCGATTCCCTCAACAATGCCCCTATCAGTTTTTTTCACCTGCGCGCCGCATTCACCGCAGGGATGGGATTCTTCACGGACGCCTATGATCTGTTCATTATCGGGTCCGCACTCGTTTTTATTAAACCTGAGTGGCACTTAAGTGATACGCAGATTGCCTTCCTCGGCAGCATTTCACTGGTCGCCGCTTTCCTCGGCGCATTTATCTTTGGACGCCTGGCCGACGTGGTGGGCCGCAAACGGATTTATGGATTGGAAGCGCTGTTGATGGCTATCGGTGCCTTGGCTTGTGCCTTTGCGCCGTCATTCGCCTGGCTCTTGGTGTTCCGCGTCATTCTCGGCATCGGCATCGGCGGAGATTACCCCATGAGTGCCGTCCTCATGTCCGAGTATGCCAATGCCAAAAAACGCGGTGCTCTGACCTCGCTGGTCTTCGGCATGCAGGGGCTCGGACTTGCCTTCGGTCCGGTGGTCGCCCTGACGCTCGAAGCATCGGGTCTGCCGCCGGATTCCCTCTGGCGGATCATGTTCGCGGTGGGCGCCTTGCCGCCTATAGCCGTACTGTACTTACGCCGGACCATGCCGGAGTCCCCCCGCTATAAGGCGTTGGTGCGTGGCGACGTGGACGATGCCGCCAGGGACATGGCGATCTATTCCACCGGCCAACTACAGGCCGAGGTGGAGCGAAAAACCAAGCCCAGTCGCATCAGCCTCGGTCAGATGCTGTCCAACCCAAAGTATTTGTTGCTCATTCTCGGCACCGGCGGCGCTTGGTTTCTGAACGACTATGCGTTCTATGGAAATGCCATTTCCACTCCCGAAATCATCAGAATGCTAGCGCCGTCCTCCTCGGTCATGACCGGGAGTGCCTGGGCGCTGATCATTTTTTCCATATTTGCCATCCCCGGATATCTAGCCTCCATTTTCTTCATGGACGCCATCGGACACCGACGGTTGCAGTGGATCGGCTTTGCCGTGATGGCTGTGGCTTTCGCGATCATGGCGCTGGTGCCTGGGATTACCCATGAAGTGGCGCCTTTCCTTGTCGTCTATGGGATCAGTTTCTTCTTCATCGAATTTGGTCCCAACTGCACCACCTTCGTGATTCCCTCCGAAGTGTTCCCCACCAGTATCCGCACCACCGGTCATGGCATGGCGGCGGGAATCGGCAAGTTTGGCGCCTTTGTAGGGACTTTCGTCTTTCCGTTCATCAGTGCCGAGGGCGGCATCAAAGGCGCGATGCTCTTCTCGGCGGGTGTTGCCGTTCTCGGTGTCATCCTCACCAAGCTCACCCTCCCGGAACCGAGCGGTAAAACACTGGAGGCGCTGGGCGGAGAGGACGGTGCCTCCCCCCACGCTGTCGCAGGATCCGCCAGCCACTCCCGGCATCTGGTGGAGAGCAGCCCGCAGTCCTGATCAGGCGATATGAAGCATCTGACGATATGTTCTGGATATTACTGGATAGTATTGGTGTGCACGTGCATGTGCTGCGGGCGGCGATGTGCGCTCAGATGCGGGCAAAGTTGCCAAACCACGCTCCCTCGCCGCATTACCCACGAGTTCTTCTGCTGGTGAGTGCGCAGACTGACGGCGATAGACCAACCATTGCCGTCAAAGTCGCTCTGGAGCGCGCTGGTGCCCAGGTGCATACGGTCACGGAACGAACCGAAGCCGAACAGTGGATGCGACACTGGGATCCAGAGGTGTTGGTCCTGCTCGGATGGTCCGCCGCGACGGGCGACTGGTTACAGCGACTGCAACTCGTACCGCATCAGGACGATTTACCCTTTCTGGTCGTCGGCAGCAGTGCAGAAGAAGACCACCAGGAACCAAACGCCGTAGCAGCGCTGGAAGTAGGTGCGCAGGCGTATATCCCTGCCAGTCTGGGATTGGAAATCTTGACCGCTCAGATGCGCAACGTGCTCAAAAATTGCGAGCGCACGCGCCCTACCCGGGTGGGTGAAATGGAAACCCTCTGCATCGATCTCGTGTCACTGCGGGTCTGGATACTGGGGCAGGAAATCCATTTGCCGCGACTGCTCTTTTATTTGCTCCACTATTTCGCCCTACACCCAGACGAAGTGGTTTCCAACGATCAGATCGCCGACCTCCTCTCGGAGGGTAAGGGCGCGCACCTCGTCCCCAATACCCAGGTCGTCAAGATTCATCGTTTGCGCAAGATTCTGGAAAGTGCCGGGGCCAAGGGCTGGCTGGAGACCGTGCCCAGCTTTGGGTATCGCTTTTCACCACCTACGCATAGGCAGAATGTCACAAAAAAGTCACCTCAGTGACGCATTGCTGTCACATTGGGCTGCTAACATGGGCGCCATTCCAGGAGGCAAAAGACCTCCACTTTGGATGTCGCCGGGCATATTTCGGCGCACAGATGAGGTAGCCGCATGAACGCCGTAAACCAAAACTCAGCGCACCCGCTGGTGGTGCTCGAGCGGAACAAACTGATTACCCAAGCCTTGCTGGAGCGATTGTCTGCCTATAGCGGATCGATCTTTCGGGTCACTGATCTGCATCGCTACGCCGTCGCCCTGGGCGCACAACGGCCCACCCCGGTTCTGGTCCTTGCGGGCAAACCACCGGAAAGCTGCTGGACCGACTGGCGCGGGCAGGTCCAGTTGGCTACCCATGCCTCCTGTCCCAGGATGGCCGTAGACTTGCCGAAAGCATCTGCTGCGCCTTCTTTTTTAACATTCCAGGGCATTCAGGGCACCGTGGATCTCGGCGATGCCTCCGTGGATGTCCTCCGTCATATCCAGGCGTTGATCGAGCAGGACGCGGTGACCACCCTCGCTTATGGCCCGCTGCATCTGGATCGAACCCAAAAAATACTGAGTGCGGCAGAACGCTCCGTAGCACTGAAAGACGCGCTATTTAATCTGTTGCTGCTGTTTTGGAGCCACCCGCAGCGGATCTTGCCGATGGAACTGCAGAAGGTCCTGGCGTCAGCGGGAACGACGCTCGCCATGGAAGCGTGCAGCGCGGTCCACAAGTTACGCAGTTACCTGCATTATCTGGGCTTCGATGACTGCATCGTCACCCTCCGTGGACGCGGCTATCAGTTCATTCCCCCCAATGTTTCGCTGGCAGACCGCAGGATGGCTGCCCGTTCTACGGGAAGGAATCCCCTGTTCACCCACCATCCATTCTCCGCGCGCCGTTTCGGCGCCGCCTCTTTCTGATATTTCAGGAGTCTTAATTGATGAATACCGCTTACCTCATCCACCTCGCCAATTACTCGGACGGCGTGCTCTATGTGCTTGCCGCACTCTTTGTGGTGGCACTTGGGGTCATTGTCGACCGCTTCTGGTATCTACGCCGCACCATCCTGCGTGGCACTTTTTTTGTGCAGGAACTCGCCCAGCACGGGCGATTGGATCGAGACGCCCTGCAAACCCTCGCGGATGCCGCAGGCGACTTGCCGGAGGCGGCGCTGTTGCAAACGGCAGCGAGCCATTCGGGGTTTGTGCAGGGCGATCCCCTCGCCAGCCGCTTGGAGGAGAGCATTCTGGTCATGGCGCCACAACTGGATCGTCGCCTGTGGGTATTGGACACCATCATCACCCTGGCGCCGCTGCTGGGCCTCTTCGGCACTATCATCGGTATGTTTCACGCTTTCTCCGTATTGGCCGCACCGGGCCACGCACCTACCGCGGTGACGGGCGGGGTGGCGGATGCCCTGGTCGCCACCGCCACCGGTCTGTTCATCGCCATGACCGGCCTGGTGGCTTTCAATGCCTTCAATAATCAGGTGCGGCAGATCCTGCTGCAACTGGATTCGGTGAAAACCATGCTGCTCAACCGCATGGACGGACACCCGATCACCAACGGTGAGGGGAATATCCAGACCGCGATACCGAAGATGGCGGCCGCCGTGACGAGGGCGGGCTGATGGAACGGCGCTATTTCGAGCCGAGGAAAGGCCGGGTCGAGATCATCCCGATGATCGACATCATGCTCTTCCTGCTGGTGTTTTTCATCATGATCACGCTGCAGATGATCCCGGACAAGGGGCTGAACCTCCAACTCCCGGCATCCAGTCAGGCGAAACTGCTGCCGCACCCGCATTACACCATCAACATCGAGAAAGATGGCACGGTGACGGTCAAGGGGCACCACTATGATCTTGCTGGTCTCAGGCAACTGCTCACCCGTGACGGCAACCCCGGCAAGACCCAGATCACCATAGCGGCCGATAAGGCCGTACCGTTTCAAGACTTCGTTCACGTCATGGATGCCTGCCAGAAGGCAGGGGTCAGTGATATCGGTATTGCCGCAAAACCCCGTTGAAATAAAGGAGAGTACGAGATGTACAAGAAACTGCCGTTAAAACCTCTGCTGGTGGCTATTGCTGCCACAGGCGCACTGAACATAACCGCCATGGCCGCGGCTCAAGCCGGGGTCACCGCGCCAACCACCTCTGCTCCTAGTCATCGCACCATCGATGTGGGGCGAGTGTCTGCCGCACTGGCATTGAATACCCTGGATAAAGTGCCCACCAAAAAGGAAGTCTTCGAGTCCACCCAATCCGTCAAGGTGATCGGTAAGAAACAAATGGAGACCGCCGGACCGGCAGGCGGTGCTGGTCAGGCACTGGCGGTCGCTCCCGGTGTGAACACGCAAACCGACTCGCCGGCCGGAGGCTCCAGAACGACGATCAGTATTAACGGCATGAAGACGGGGTGGAGCAATATCGCCGGCAATGCCAACGACGGCACGGTCATGGTCACTTTTGATGGTGTTCCCATGGTCGATCCCGCCTATGGGGTATGGGGTTCTCCAGAAGTGCCACAGATGTCCATGATCAAGGGTATTGCCGTCACTTATGGCCCGGGGTATCCGATAAACCGCTGGTTCAACAATATCGGGGGATCCATCAACTTTATTCCTTTGCAACCTACCGCCAAAGCGGGCGCCAGCATCGGAGGGTTCTACGGCAGCTTTAATACCCGTGGCATTCACTTTAATGTGCGTACCGGCAACATAGATGGCTGGTCGGCTATTCTCGCGGGAGGGTTGACGAGCGCCGGCAACTACCTGACCGGGTATGGTTTCAATAATCCCAGCAATAATTACGCCTATTATGCGAAAGTCATTAAAAGATTCCAGGGCGGTCATTTCAGCTTTGGCGCGTACGCCGCCAGAGGGGTCGCGTATCGACCATTGGCTATTCCTGTTTCTCCCAATTCCAATGTCACGGTTAATGGGTTGGACGCCAACGGAAACTCAATCCCCGGTCCCATTTACAGTCAGCAGACGACCGGATTTTATACTACGGTACCCTATTCCGTATACTGGAAGGAGGCGTTCAATACCAGCTATATTCTGTATTCGAAATTTTATGACCACTTGTCGTGCAACCTAACGCTGCACAATCTGTTATGGTACCGTCACGGGTCACGAGAGCACTTGCACTATAATACCTATAGTCCTGGTGCCTTGAACCAATATTATCTGGCAAAGTCGGACACCTATGGCGACAAGCTGTACTTTACCGACCGCTTGCCATGGAACACGGTTTCTTTTGGTGGCTATTTCCTCAATAACAAATACAACTCGCTTCTAGAGTTTTACAATCCTAGTCCTGCACAGGCACAGTACAACCCTATAGTTGGTGCGCCGGTAAATGGCAGCCTTTCGGTACCCAATGGGGACTCTCATAGCTCCTATCTGTATATGACCGACCTGGCGGCTTTTATTCAGGATGATATACAACCCGTCAGGAATCTGCGCATCACCCCAGGGTTGCGGGTGGTGACGTTCAACACCAACTTTGTCAACAATGAAGCTGCCCAGTTCCCCCTCAATGGGTATAATAATGGGGTTAATGCATATGGTACCAGCGGAGATCGTCAGCCTAATTCCTCCACCAGCTTCACGGACGTGGAACCATCGATCGGCGCCAATTGGCAAATCACCCCGAACGTCGCGGTTTATGCCAACTATTCCACCGCATACAAGGCGCCGGCAGGGGCGACAGGGACCTATGCACACGATCTGGCGTCCTCATTAAAACCGCAATCCTCGTCGCAGTATCAGTTCGGCGTCAAGGCCTATGTACCCCACGATGGCCTCCTCAACCGGGCTTCGTTCGGCGCCAATTATTACCATTTGAATGACACCAACGAGATTATCCCCATTCCCGTGGTCAGCCATCTGTATAGTTTGTTTGCCTCAGGATCATCGACATTTAGCGGGGTGAACCTGTATTTCGAAGATGACCCACTGTATAATATACATATTTTCTCGAATCTCAGCTTTGAAAAGGCCGTGTATTCGAATTATGTGAATCCGCATGGGGTTTCCTATGATGGGCTGCCAGTATCCGATGTCCCTGCCCAGACGGCGAACATCGGTGCTTATTACCAGTGGTATCATGCCGGAGTGGTTTATGAACCAAGAATCTGGTGGCAGTATACTGGCGCCCAGAATATCTACAACAACAATACCGGGGCACCAACCAACCAGAAGCTGCCCGCTTTTGGCATCTGGAACGCGGCCCTGAGAGTTCATATTGGCCACCAGTACCTGTTTGCTGGCCTGCACAAGCTGTCGGTGAACGTGGATGTGTTGAACTTGCTCAACAAGCAATATAACAGCTATCAATACATCTCCAGCGGTGGTTATTATGGCGTGGCTGGCCAGATGTTGGCGGATCCGGGCATGCCCCGAGCGGTTTATGTCAGTCTTGAAGGACATTTTGCGTAGATGTTGCTCTATTATGGCTAGGCATGATTTTCATGCCTGGCCGTGCTTCTGCTGATATTTGTGGAATGCTATCCAATACCTGACGATTTACCCCACTTCCCTGCTCAAGGTCAGCGGTCCGGAGCAGTTGAAGCAGGAGTGGATCGCCAGCAAGGGGGTCAAAAGCTACGACCATTTTATGGCCTACTTACATCACTATGCCCAAGTCCATGGGGCGACCATCGCCAGCTATGAAGCCAATGAGGGGAAACTCCATTGAACAGTACAGCAACGAAAGGCACCAAGATATTTCGTGCCACGCCCGGCCTATGCAAGGACATTGAGAACGTATGAATGCATCCACCCTCTCCTCCCCGGTTCAGTCCCCGAAGTTCAAGAAGGATCACTTCGGACGGGCACTGGTGATCGGCGCTGTTATCGAGGCACTGATGATCGGGGGATTGATTTATTCCCACCTGTCGCAGCCGGTGACGATCAAGCCAAAGCCAAAGATTATAGCGATCCACATGATAAAACCGGCACCACCCAAGCCCAAACCGGTGCCCCCGCCAACGAAGCCCGTGGTGCATCCAAAGCCGATTCCGAAACCAGTGCCCAAACCCATACCGAGGCCGGTTCCGCATCCGGTGGTACATCACCCGCTGCCGCCCAAACCGTCGCTTGCCAAAACGCCCGCACCGCAGGCGCCGGTATACACGCCACCGGTGACCCCGCCCGCGCCACCGCCGCCGCCCGCACCAAGTCCGGCAGCGCGCCAGTCGGCCATGGACACCTACGCGGCCATGCTGCGGGCGCGGGTACAGGCCAACGCCCGCGTGCCGGATTCCGTCCGGATGATGCATGTCGGAGGAACCGCTGTGATTTCCTTTCGCCTGACGCCGTCGGGGCGTCTGCTTTCTGCGCAGCTTGCCCAGAGCAGCGGTATCGGCGCCATCAACCGCGCCGCCCTGAAGACCGTGGAGGACACCCGCTTCCCACCCTTTACCAAGAAGATGCCCAAGCATCCCATGACGTTCGATGTGTCGGTGCATCTTTCCGCCCATGACAGCTAATTATTATGTTTAGGAGGCGCAAGAAATATGCTAAAAAACCTCTGACCAACGCAATGTGCAGCGTCGTTTGTTCACCCCAGTGTGAGTAACAGGTTCTCATTTTTTAATTCACATCCATCCAACTACGGAGTTTTACATGTCTGAAGAGATTCAAGAGTGGCCAAGAAGTACGCGATGGATACATGCGGGATTTGCGTTGGCGGTAACGCTTCTGCTGTTCAGCGAACTTGACATGAAGGCCATATGGAAAAAAGTCGGCGAACTTCCATTTCGGCATTTACTGTTTCATATGCATATGTGGATTGGCATGTTTGCAGCAGTTATTGTTGTCGCATTCTGGGTGCAGGTTTTCTCCAACAAAAACCTGCGCTCACACCTGTTCCCCTACAGCGGACCATACTTGGACAACGTCTGCACCGATATCAGGGGACTGGCAAGCAGAAAGCTGCCGCCAAGCGGGATGCGCGGCGGGGTGCCGGGCATGGTACATGGTTTTGGTTTGGCTGCCGTGACCGGCATGGCCCTCCTGGGATTTATCATGTTTTTCCTGATTCCCAATTATGGAGTGGCTGCGCCCATAGGCTTCTACCAGCTTCCCAAGAAGATGCACGACTTTCTTTCTTCATTTGTCTGGTTGTACTGGTGGGGCCATATCGGCATGGCCACACTTCACGCCAGTAAATCTCCGACCATTCTGCGCATATTCAGGCCATAAAACAGGGAATGAAGGCTGCCCATATCTTTTGAAAGTAGACAACCGAAGGAGAGTCCAGATGATTACAAAGAAACAGGCGCTATTGTCCATATTGGTCTTGGCGGCGGCTGGTTGTGCGGGGGTGCCGTTGCCGGGTTGTCCGGCCAAGACACCAGCTCCCGGTGCCGCACCCGTTGCGGCACCGGCTCCTACACCTGCCCCCATAGCGCCCGTGCAGCAGACGGTCCTACAAAGCAAACCAGTGACCATTACCGGGATCAACTTTAAGTTCAACTCGGCACAACTCTTAGGCCACGATATCCGGGTCCTGGATGAGGTGGCGAACTTCGCGCAGAAGCACCCCAACGCAGTTCTGGATGTGAACGGCTACTGTAGCAAGGTGGGCAGCTATGCTTACAATCAGAAACTGTCGGAACAGCGCGCGGAAAGCGTGGCCCGGTATCTGAAGGTCCACGGAGTACCTGATTCCCGCATGGTGATCAAGGGCCACTCCTACAAGGACCCTATCGCCAGCAATGCAACCTCTCAAGGGCGTTTCCAGAATCAGCGCGTAGAGATCAACTCCACCATCCAAGTGAAAAAAACAGTCGGCTAAATATTTCGGCAGCTGTGGTAATAAGTACGCTGTACCCTCGCAACGCATGGCATGGCATGGCGTCGCTCCACCTCTGCCTTGCCCTGCGGGGCTCTTTTTACGGTGCAGTTTAGGAAGAAACAATTGATACCAAGAGAGACTTGGTGATAAAATGTCTATTTCTAAACAATAGAATTGTCATATCAAAAACCACGCAGGATGTCGTGCTATCGTTGCACCATTATAGTTTCAAATAAAACATGCTGTCAGACATGAAAATGTCATCTCAGGTTCATGAGAACGTAACATTCGTTTGTTATTCTGGGGATGAGTCATTCGTGACTCTCTCCTCCTCCTTTAGCCCACTTCAAGTGGGCTTTTTACATGAAATATAATGTCCGCGTTGAACGCACTGATTCCTTGCATGTCAACGCCAGTGTGCGGGATTTTGAGATCCAGCTTGGTGCCAAGCGGGCCGATCCTACGGCGGGTTTTAACCCAGTTGAAACCCTCCTTTCCTCCATAGGAGCGTGCCTTCTGACCGCCATCAGTTTCGTGGCCGAGGCTTCCCATACTCCTCTGGCAGGGGCGAGGACAGAGCTCGAAGCCACGCGGCAAGATCGTCCTCTGGGCGGTGTTTTCCGACGTTCGCAATTTGCCGTGCGGAAAACTCAATACCGTCAACATGGGATCATATCTGTGAATAAAGGACGTACCACTTTCGCAATGCCACCAAACTCCAAATAGACTCCACAACACCAAATGGCCAAGTGCCTGCAAGGAACCCGTATATCGCTGAACCCAGGCATGAAAACGAAAAGGCCATGGTAAACCAGTATGATCGTGCTTCTAAAGCATAAAATAACATCATTAAAGTCACGACCGACGCGCCATACAAGGTCAGCATATCTCTCTCCTACACCATTAGTTGCGCGAACCGCTTTCCTTCGTTTCCACCCAGACCTGTGCTCCCATTTGCACAGGATCCCACGGATTGCTGAACGGCGGTGAGTAGCTGAGGTCGAGATCATTCAGATCTTCGACGCCCATGCCATGGAACAGCGCCGTTGCGAAGACATCGATGCATTTCGACACCCCCGACTGCCAGTGGCCGAGGATCTGCGCGCCCAGAAGTCGGCGGGTTCGGCGATCGCCAGTCACCCGGACGTGCAGTTTCTGTGCGTTCCGGTAGTAGACCTTGTGGTCCCAGGTTTGTGTTCCGACGGTGACGGGATCAAATCCCGCAGCGCGCGCTTCGGCTTCGCGCAAGCCCCTCCGCGCGATCGCCAAATCGAAGACCTTGACCGTTGTCACCCCGGCAGAGCCGGGGGACGGGCATTGCGGCTTTTCATCGGGATGGGGTGATTACCAGGTCAGGACACGCCCGGCAGCGCCCAAGGAGGGCAACGCCGCGCTGGGAGTGAGGAGCGGAATCGGCTTGTCCACATCATCGGCCGTCATGCCGTTGAGTTCCAGGGATTGGAGGCAACCGATGAAGCGCACGCCGTTATCTTCGGCCAATTTCATGAAGTCGGCCACGCTCTTGCCCCCGGCCATGGGAAAGATGGATTCGGCCTTACCCTTGCGCAACAGTTCCGTAGCAGGACCGGTGAAATACATGATGACACTCTGCTCGGCGGCCGCCGCCGTGGCGGCGAGGAAAAAGGCCGAAGGTAAACGCTTAGGGTTTTCCGGCCCGGTAATGAGGACGACAACGAGATCTGCAGCTTGTGCGTCGGACATTTAACACCTCCTGGCAATGGGAAAGCGGGCGCCACGGCCGGGCCGCTTCCCCTGATCGTAGACAAAATGACCGGGCGATTCCAGGGCCTGGGCCGGTCCTTAGCGCCGTGGTGGGATTCCCTTGCGCCGGCCCAGATCGGCCAAGGCATCGGGATGGGCATATCAGAGCAGTTTTGCGGCAAAATCATCTTCGGGAACACGGGATCGGTATGACTCACGTTCATTTCGTCTACTCCTCTCTGCCCTAGGCTTGTCGCTCCCTTGGGTCCGATCACCACGGTCACGATGCTGGATTCAGCAGCGATCGCAAGTGGTCTATGCCCACCGGCTCCTCTGTCTGCATGGGTACCAGGGCGATGCGTTTGGCGTAGTCGGTGCGAACCGACTGGATCTGGGCCACCTCCAGCGCGGCGCGCTGCTTCAGCAGGGGGGACGCAGTGGGCGCAGCCGCCAGGCTGTTGTTGATGACCCAGGCCCACGGCTCGATGCCCGCGCGACGCAGGTCTTCCTGCAACTGTGCGGCCTCCAGGACCGGCGTGGGTTCCGGCAGGGTCACGATCAACACCTTCGTCCGTTCCGGGTCCTGCAACTGCATCATCGGCGTCGTGTAATGCACCTGCGGATCAACGAGGTGGCGGGCCACTTCGCGATGATAGGCCCCGGTGGCGTCCAGTAGCAGCAGGGTATGCCCGGTCGGTGCGGTGTCCATCACCACGAATTGCTTGCCGGCCTCACGGAGGACGCGCGAGAATGCTTGGAACACCGCGATTTCTTCCGTGCAGGGCGAGCGCAAGTCTTCTTCCAGCAGGGCACGGCCTTCGGCATCCAGGTCTTGGCCTTTGGTGTCCAGCACATGCTGGCGATAACGCTCGGTCTCCACCTCTGGGTCAATGCGGCTGACTTCCAGATTGCCCAGCGAACCGGCCAGCGTGTCGGACAGGTGTGCGGCGGGGTCGGAGGTGGTCAGGTGAACGGGCAGGCCACGTTCGGCCAGTGCCACCGCCACTGCAGCGGCCAGGGTGGTTTTGCCGACTCCGCCCTTGCCCATCATCATGATCAGGCCGTGACCCATTCCAGCGATCTCTTCCACCAGCGTCAACAACCGCGGAAGTCCAACGATTTCAGCGGGTGCATCGCTACCGGCGGGTGCTGCAATCTCGTCTTGATCAGAGAGCAGGCTGCACAGCGCCTCGACGCCGACCATATTGAATGCCTTAAGCGGTAATGGATCGACAGGCAGATCGCGCAGCGCGGCGGGCATGCCCGCTATGGCCGCCTGTTCGCGGTGACGTATGGCAGCGGCCAGCGCGTCGTGAACAACCTCGCCTGCCGGCAGCACACCGTTGATGACCAGGTTCTGCCGGGTCAGGCCGATGGCCGCCAGTTCCTGGTGGGTGCGTGCGACCTCGTCCAGCGTGGTTTTCTGCGCACGCGCGACCAGTATCAGGCGCGTGCGTTGGGGATCGGACAGCGCCTTGACCGCTTCGGCATAACGCTGGCGTTGCTTTTCCAGGCCCGCCAGTGGACCAAGGCACGACGCGCCTTCCGGATTTTTCTGAATAAAGCCGCTCCACGCGCCGGACAATTGCAACAGACGAATGGTATGGCCCGTCGGCGCCGTGTCGAAGATGACGTGATCGTAGTCGGCCGTTAGTGTCGCATCGGTCAGCAAAGCGGTGAATTCGTCGAAGGCCGCGATTTCGGTGGTGCAGGCTCCGGAGAGCTGTTCTTCGATGCCTTTGACCACGGCCTCCGGCAGAGCGCCGCGCACCGGGCCCACGATGCGCTCCCGATATTGTTGTGCCGCCTGTTGCGGATCGATTTCCAGGGCGAATAGCCCGGGTACCGTGGAAATGGCGGTGATGTTGTTGCCGATTTCCTGACTGAATACCTGACCGATGTTGGACGCAGGGTCGGTGCTCACCAGCAAGACCTTCTCGCCCAATCGAACCAGATGGATGGCTGTGGCACAGGACAGCGACGTTTTACCAACGCCACCCTTGCCCGTGAAAAACAGAAAGGCGGGCGGATTTTGTAGGAAAAGCATACCGAAGTCCTCGTTGAAGCCTACGCCAATGATGAACCGTTCAGCAGGTGCCGCTGCCACCGCAACAGCCGCCAGAAGGGCTTTTCATGGCCGGCGCCGCCGCCAACCCGGCCCAGCGGACCAGTTCCTCACGGGTCGGATAACGCCCGGCCAGGGCGATCTCCCCTTCCACCAAGATCAGCGGCAGTGCTTCGGTGCCGGAACGATCCAAAAACTGTTTCACCACCGAATTGTGGACAAAGGCCATGGGTTCCTGGCTGAGGTTGTAGCGTACCAGATCGATTCCCTGGCCTTTTGCCCAGTCCGCGTCAGCAGAAAAGCGTACCAGCGCAGGATCGATGGTCGGACCGCATACGCCCGTACTGCAGCACATGGCGGGATCATACACACGGATTTTGGTCATGATAACGTCTCCTGAAAGAATGAATGCCGTCTGAAAAGTTACTGCGCACCGATGCGCGCCAGTTCGGCTTGAAGGGCCACGTCGCCACTTTCTTCCCCCTGTGTCCAGGGCAGGGCCAGAAAGGCTTCGATCCGACGACGCAGGATCTGGTAGGCGGTGGTGAAGGCCGCCTCGATCTCCGCCTCGCTACCCGTTGCCTTGGCGGGATCGTCCACACCCCAATGGGCGCGGATCGCCGGACCGAAATAGGCGGGGCAGGTTTCGCCAGCGGCACTGGCGCAGACGGTGATGACGATGTCCGGTGTTTTTTTGATGTCGTCCCAGGACTTGCTGTACAGGCCTTCGGTACGGAACCCTTCGCGTTGCAGCAGAGCCAGGGCGCGCGGATGCACATACCCAGTCGGATGGCAGCCGGCACTGCTGGCGTGCATGCCCGGTCCGGCCAGCGCATTGAAGGTGACTTCGGCGAGAATGGAACGGCAGGAGTTGCCGGTGCAGAGAAAAAGGATTTCCGGGGTTTTCATCGCTGGTTTCCTTGGCGGACAGAAGAAGGGATGGTTTCACGGGGTAAAGCGCAATCCTGGTTACCGCGACAGCAGTTTTCGGTGAGATACGCGACCAGCGCGCGCACCACCGGCATGGCTGCCCGGTAGCGCTGATAACGCCGCGCTGCACCGTCACGCATCTCCCTCAGGACGGCTCCGATACCATGGCGATATAGCCCACCGGGCATTCGTGGGCGCACAAGCCGCAGCCCTTGCAATAGTCGTAATCGATACGGTAATGCGAGCCGTCGGCGGCGAATTCGCGGGTTTTGAGCACGGCCTGATCCGGGCAGAGTGTCCAGCAGTTGTCACAGGCCATGCAGTTGCCGCAGGAGAAACAGCGGTTGGCCTCGGCAATGACCTGCTCCGTCGCCAAACCACCAGCGATTTCGGCACTGCCCACGCGGTTTTCCGGCGGCAGCAGGGGTTCTTCCGCGCGCGGAGCCTGTTCGAAATAGTGGAGGTTGAGTTCGGCGATGCCGATCACCTGGAGTTCCCGCTCCGGTTCATCATGGAATTCGCCCAGCAAATGGGCGTGAATGACGGCAGCTGCGCGTCTACCGTCCCCCACAGCGCCGCTCACGGTGCCCCAAGCACCCTCGCGAGCATCGCCGCCGACGAAGAGACCCGCCTGTCCGGCCAAGCGTCCTACCTTATCCACAGGGAAAAAGTGCTGCTCACCAAGCAGATTTTCCATGCCCTCTGGTTCCACTTCCTGGCCGACGGCGGGAATCACCTGATCGACATGGAGCACGGTTTCCGTGCCCTCGAACTGGACGATGTCGAATCGGCCGTTGTCCCGCGCCAGTTTTTTCATACGGACGAGTTCCACCCCTACTACCTTCTCGCCGCGCAGAATCAGGCGGTGCACACCGTGCTCCGTATGCAGGATGACGCCTTCCTCCTGCGCCTGGCGGATGTCGCGCGGAGCGGCTTTCATAGCCGCCTCCCGTGTAACGTCGGGACCCGGCAGCGCGTCGTGGGTGACGAGGTGCACTCGTGCCCCGGCACGTGCGAGTACGCGTGCCATGTCGACGGCACTGTTGCCGCCGCCCACGATCACGGCAGAGCGAATCTCGGGCATGGTGCCGAAGGCTACCCATTCCTGCAACAACGTGAGCGCCGGATGCAGGTCGCTGGGGGTACGTCCGTCCACATCCCACGGACGCGGACGTTGACGGCCTGGGCCAAGAAAGACCGCGTTGTACTCCTGCCTTAGCTCCGCAACAGAGGCCTCCCGCCCCAGTGCCGTGTTTGGCAGAAAATTGATTCCGGCAGCAAGAAGCCGTTCGATTTCCGCGTCCAGCACTTCGCGCGGCAGGCGATAGCCCGGCAGGGCCATGCGCAAAGTGCCACCGGCAACCGGCAGCCGCTCCATGAGAGTGGCCTGCACGCCCAGCCGGCGGAGATGGTAGGCACAGGAAAGTCCCGCAGGACCAGCCCCCACCACTACCGCCTTCGGCGCATCGGGGACGAGCGACGGTAGGGGATAGCCCCACCCTGCCCGGATGGCTTCGTCCCCCAGCAAACGTTCCACGTTGTGAATGGCGATGGCGGCATCAAAACGGCCCCGGTTGCAGGCGCTTTCGCAAGGGTGGTCGCATACCCGCCCCGTGATGGCTGGTAAGGGATTTGTCGCCACCAGGGTTTCCCAGGCGGCCTGGAAATCCTCTTCCGCCACCTGGGCGAGATAGTCGCAGGGATTTTCTCCCGCCGGGCAACCGCTGTGGCAGGGTGCCGGGCGCGGCTGGTAGAGAGGCCGCATAGTACGCCAGCTACCAGTTTTGAATGCCAGAGCGGTGGCGGGGTAAGCGAAGGCACCGGGGGTCATGACGGGCATAACGTTCTCCTTAGGTAGAACGGAGGCCGCCGCGGCGCACCGTATCCGCGCCTTCCGTGTCGAGGGGGTCAGCAGTTTCCGCTTTCAAGGCATAATCCTCTATGTTTTGATCGGCGAGGGCCTGGAGATGGGCGAGTTCTTCTCGGGCCAGGGCGTCGTCGGCGAAGAGGTGCTTGAAGCGTCCCTGGAGCTTGAGGTAGTCCGCCACCGGACGAATCTGCCGGATCGGCATGGCCCCGACCAGTGCGCCCTGCTCCAGTTCGATGAGCGGGAACATCCCGCTCTGCACCGCAAGGCGTGCCACCTCGATGGAAAGTTCACTGCCATGACCCCAGCCGAGGGGGCAAGGGGAATGGATCTGCAGGAAGCTCGGCCCTTCCACCTCAATGCCGCGCCGCACCTTCTTTCGTAAATCGGCAGGATAGGCGACCGATGCGGTCGCTGCATAAGGAATGTGATGGGCGGCTATGATGGAAAGAATATCTTTTTTCAGGTGGCGCTTGCCCATGCGCGCCACGCCTGCAGGGGATGTGGTTGTGGCGGCGGCATGGGGCGTGGAACTGGAACGCTGTACACCCGTGTTCATGTAGGCTTCGTTGTCGTAGCAGATGAAGAGCACATTGTGCCCACGCTCGAGCATGCCGGAAAGCGCCTGGAAACCGATGTCGAAGGTGCCACCGTCACCCGCGAAGGCCAGCACCTTGATGTCGCGGCCCTGCATCTTCAGCGCCGCCTCCATGCCTGCCGCCACGGCGCCGGTGTTTGCGAACAGGGAATGCAGCCAGGGCACCCGCCAAGCAGAATCCGGCCAGGCGGTGGTGAAAACTTCAAGGCAGCCGGTGGCGTTGGCAACCACCACGTCAGGCCCCGATTCTTCCAGGGTGAGCCGCGCCGCCAGGGCCTGCCCGCACCCCTGGCAGGCCCGGTGACCCGCTTCGAGCCCCTGAAAGCGGGGCTGGGCCATGCGAAGATCGTGCAGCGTCTGTGGCGTCAAGGGGCAACCTCCTGGCGAACTTATGAATCGGCTGGCAGCAGTTCGGGCCGGAGGTCGATCGCGCTCATGCGCGGGTGCGGTTTTTTGATCGCCTCAAGCAGACGCGGATAGATTGCCAATGGTACATCCCGACCGCCCAGACCTGCGGCGAAATTGTGGATCCGCGGAGGGCTGTCGGTGTCCGCAAGGGCCGAGCGCATTTCTGCCCCCACGATGCCGTCGGCGCCGGGTGCGATGGCCCGCTCCAGCACGATGAGGTCATGAAGCCCGGCACAGGCGGCCCGCAGGGCCTCCACCGGAAACGGACGGAAGCAACGCAGATGCATGAGTTTCACCGGCAGCCCCGGAAACTGATCACGCGCATCCAGCAGCGTGCCGAATACAGAGCCCAATGTGAGAATGCCGATCTTCGCATCAGCGGGGCCGTCCACCCGCACAAGCGGCGCCTGTTCCCGCCCACATGCGGCTGCCCAATCCCGTGCCGCCGCCACGATCTCCTTTTCAGCGGCGAGCAATGCCGCATGATGCAGGTGGCGCGCCTCGGTGAAATACTCCGGCGCAACGAGTGTTCCCATGGAAAGCGGAGCCAGCGGATCCAGGGCACGGGAGAAGTGGTAGGGCGGCAGGAAGCCGTCGACCAGTTCCTGGTCCGGCAATTCCAGCGGCTCCAGGGTGTGGGTCAGGGTGAACCCATCCACGCACACCATCACCGGCAGTTCGCAGCGCTCGGTGATGCGAAAGGCCTGAATGGTCGCATCCACCGCCTCCTGGTTATCCGCGCAGTAAATCTGGATCCAACCCGCATCGCGCACGGCCATGGAATCTTGCTGATCATTCCAAATGGAAAGCGGTGCGGAAACCGCCCGGTTTGCGCAGGTGAGCACCAGGGGCACACGCAGCCCGGAGATGTTGAAGAGGACTTCGCTCATCAGCAGAATTCCCTGGGAGGCGCTGGCGGTGTAGGCGCGAGAGCCGGCGCAGGCCGCACCCAACACTACCGAGGCGGCGGAAAATTCGCTTTCCACGCTCACGAGTTCGCAATGGAACTTGTCGTCTGCTACGAGTTTGGCGATGTGTTCGACGATGTGGGTCTGCGGCGTAATGGGATAGGCGGCCACCACCTGTGGCCGACACAGAGCCACTGCGCGGGCGATGGCCTGAGAACCTTCAAGCGCTTGCCGCATGCACCAGCTCCTTCCATATGCCGCGTGGCGTCGCATCTGCCACCTGGCAGACCAGTGCAAGATTGTGGGCCAGTACTTCGCCCCTGAAGCGCTGCGCCAGGGCATCCTTGAGTCCGGCGACCGGCAGCAGCTCCGTCAGGGTGAGAAAGGCGGCCAACAGGGCCGTGTTGGGCATGGGACGACCAAGGGCTTCGAGCGAGAGACGGGTGGCGGGCAACGTATAGGTAGCCCGCCCGAAGGTGTCCGACAGGGCCCGCGAATCGCGCTGGGAATTGATCATCACGCCCCCTTCCGACGCGAGGCCGGCGAGAGTGTCCGGCAGCGCGGCCAGAGTTTCGTCCTGGATGATGACGAAGGCAGGTTGAGCCACCTGACAACGACGGCGGATGGGCGTCTCTGCAATGCGTACGAAAGCGGCCACCGGGGCTCCCCGGCGCTCCGCGCCGAAGGCGGGAAACGCCTGTGCAAAAAGCCCTTGACCGATGGCGGCGGTGGCCAGCACATAGGCCGCCACTACATTGCCTTGTCCACCCCGTCCATGGATACGAATTTCGATCATGCCGCCTTCCTTGCCTAACCGAATCATGATGCCAACCCTCCGGTCGAGGCTACGCCAACATTTTTGGCAACGCAAACTGGGAGGAAGGCATTCATATATATGCCTCTTAACCTTTCTCATCCGCCAATCGGATGGGTCTATGGTCCATGCACGCATTGAGCAGGCGCAGGGGGATCTCCGCTTCCCGAAAGCGCCGGTTGAACCGGTAGACGAACTCGTTGAGATATTCCTGCGGATACCGGCCGGAGACCCCGTGGAACGTGCCCAACAGGTAAGCCTTGAGATTGCCGATGGCGATGTGCATCCCAAGGCAACCATTCTCCGGCCTGCTCCGAAGGTCTGAGGCGACCATCATGGTGCTGCGTCGCGGCCAGGACCCGCAGCGCCGCCAGGCCGTCAGTGCGGAGAGGCTGATGGGGAAGTTACGGCCCGCAATGGCTGATCGCACTGTCAATATTTCAGCCATTATCAAAACGGCCACTTCCAATCCGTGATATCTTGGCGATCCACCCCAAATTCGTAGGCATGGTTCTTACAGGCGAACTGTTGATCAAGCAGGGTCTCGCGCACACTGGACCCCGTGTCGCAGAGGCGGGGTATCCGGTCAATGGCGTCAATGGCCAGACTGAAACGATCCGTCTGATTCAGGATCGCGAGTTCCAGGGGCGTGCTGATATTGCCTTTCTCTTTGTAACCGCGCACATGAATATGGTGCTGTCCGGGTCGCCGGTAGGTTAATCGGTGGATGAGCCACGGGTAGGAGTGGAAATTGAAGATCACCGGCTGGCTGGAAGTGAACAGCGCCTCGAACTCACGATCCGTCATCCCGTGTGCGTGTTCGGTATGTGGTACCAATTTGAACAAGTCCACCACATTCACGAATCGAACCTTGATGTCGGGCACGTGCTGACGCAGTAGGGCAGTGGCGGCCAGAGACTCCAGAGTCGGCACGTCACCGCAACTCACCATGACCACATCAGGTTCAACCCCCTGGTCATTGCTCGCCCAGCTCCAGATGCCAGCGCCCCTTGTGCAGTGCGCCACGGCCGCCTCCATGTCCAGGTACTGCAGATTCTTTTGCTTGTCCGCGACGATCACGTTGACGTAATTGACGCTTTTCAGGCAATGATCGGCAACGGAAAGCAGGCAGTTGGCATCCGGCGGAAGATAGATGCGCACCACGCTGGGGCTCTTGTTAGCCACCACATCGAGAAAACCAGGATCCTGATGCGTGAAACCATTGTGGTCCTGTCGCCAGACCAGTCCGGTCATCAGCAGGTTGAGTGACGCCACATCGGCCCGCCAGGGCAGTGCGTTACATTTTTCCAGCCATTTGGCGTGCTGGTTGAACATGGAGTCAATGATGTGGATGAACGGCTCGTAGCTATTGATGAGCCCGTGCCGCCCGCTCAGCAGATAACCTTCCAGCCATCCTTCTATCGTATGCTCGCTGAGCATTTCCATGACCCGTCCCTGCAAGGCCAGTTCGCCGCCGTCGGCATCTTCCGGGAAATATTCCCCGAGCCAGACTTTTTGGGTGACCTCATAAAGGGCTGTGAGTTTGTTGGATTGGGTCTCGTCCGGACCGAAGACGCGGAAGTTCTGCATATTCAGCCGCATGACCTCCCGAAGGAAATTTCCCAGCGTGGGCACGTTGCCAGCCAGGGTTCCTCCGGCTTTTTCGATCTCCACGGAGAACGTGCGGAAGTCAGGCATATCCAGAGGGCGGCGCAGCAGACCCCCATTGGCCACGGGGTTGGCGCTCATGCGCCGCCGCCCCTTGGGCGCCAAAGCTTGCAATTCAGGAATCAGTCGCCCTTGCGCATCAAAGTGCTTTTCCGGTTGGTAACTGCGCATCCAGGATTCCAACAGACTCAGATGGGCCGGGTTGGTGGCCACGTCCGGAAGGGGGATTTGATGGGCTCGCCAGAAACCTTCCAGATAATGCCCGTCCACCTTCCGGGGGGCCGTCCAGCCTTTGGGACTTCGAAGAATGATCATCGGCCAGCGGGGGCGGTAAGCCGCACCACTCTGCCGGGCCTTTTCCTGGAACTTGCGAATCTCCAGAACACAGTGTTCCATGGTGGCGGCCATCGCTTGATGCATGCCCTCTGGATCGCTGCCCTCCACGAAGTAGGGGGTATACCCATAACCGACGAATAGCGCCTCCAACTCCGCATGACTAATACGCGCCAGAATGGTGGGGTTGTTGATTTTATAGCCGTTGAGGTGGAGCACCGGCAGGACCGCCCCATCGGTAATCGGATTGAGGAATTTGTTGCTATGCCAACTCGTGGCCAAGGGTCCGGTCTCCGCCTCGCCATCGCCGACCATGACCAGGGCAATCAGGTCGGGGTTATCGTAGACGGTTCCAAATGCGTGAGAAATACTGTAACCGAGTTCACCGCCCTCATGAATGCTGCCGGGGGTTTCCGGGGTCGCGTGACTACCGATGCCCCCGGGGAAGGAAAACTGCTTGAAGAAGCGCTGCATGCCTACCAGATCTTCACGGATGTCGGGATAAATCTCGGAGTAGGTTCCTTCGAGATATGCCTGGGACAGTACCGCCGGTGCCCCGTGACCGGGGCCGGAGATGTAGATCGCGTTCAGATCGTACTTGATGATCAGCCGGTTAAAGTGAATATAGGTGAAGCACTGGCCAGCGTCCGATCCCCAGTGGCCTAGCAAGCGCGGTTTTATGTGTTCCAGTCGCAGCGGTTCCCGGAGCAATGGATTGCTCCTGAGGTACAACATCCCCAGGCACAGATAGAGACTGGCTCGCCAGTAGGCATCGGTTGTGCGCAACTCTTCCGGGGCGAGCGGAGTTCCTTGGATGGTCGCGCGAGTCGGCCCATAAGCGCTGAGGTTCTCGTCTTCGTAAGCTGTCGTCGCTGTTTTAGCGGAAGTGACCATGGTGGGATGTCCTCCGTTGTCTAAAAACTGTGGGACGAAGATTGAGCATACAGGGGATGGGAAAATCAGTTTTCGCCATCCGCCTGCCGCCCCTCATCGGCGATGAAATAAGCGGCTTCAGCGATCATGCAGTAGCGTTCCTCCGCAGGCATCCGTGGCTCGCCTGCTACCTGATGATGCTGGATTTCCTGACTGTCTTCGGACATCAGTGTATCTCCTCTATGTGGAAAAGTAGAGTTCAATGCTTAGGGTTAACCGCCGTCAGAGGGAATCTTCCGCGGCGTTCGCTATTGTCGTTGCCAGTTCATCCAGAAAATCCTGCAGATGTTCACTGATCACGGCGACATGACTCTCTAAGACATCCAGGTCGACGCACCCCTCCGCTTCCTGGAGCAGGAACAAAAACAACGCGTCGTGGGTAATCCGGGCATCCTCCCTAGTGCCGATACCGGCATATAGGCCCTCCTGATAGACTTTCGCCACGCGGGTTTGCAATGGGTTGAGTTCCACGACCGGTCTCCGAGTCAATTGATGGGGGGCGTGCCCGAATCCGAGAATACCCCCCAAATATGACGCTTTTATGAACGCCAGCGAACTCGACCGGAAAAAAGCACCGCACTACTGTCTTATCCAATGGCCCCGGCCCCAGAACCAACGAGCATTTCAATGCTACCAGCGCCCGACGCCCAGAGGGCGTAGAGACTGGGGTGGACAGGACCGGCGCTCCAGTCCCCATAGCCATCGTCCCCGCTAGGACCAAGCCCGGGCATCCTGATATCATGCCCACTGCCGACGGGGCCATGGGACATCACACCAGGACGGCCATTTTGGTGTAACTCTGAAACAAGTCATCTTGAATGGCCGGGAGACCCGGGCCGGAGAGCCGGATACACCAAGCTGCCCCGTGCTGGTCTTCATAAAGCATGGCGCAGACTTCAGGGTGATGGACAGACAGGATCTTGGCGATACCCATGCTATTGGCCGCCCTGGCGTCGATCCAGTATTTCCAGTATTCGGGCAGTTCCAGGATATGGCCGCGATTCATGGTGAACACCACGACAGTTCCACCCCACCGCCCCAGATGTTGGTGCCTTCGGACAAGAGCACCCACGGACAGGCAGTTTTCTCTCTTGCGAGGGTCCAGTCCCGCCAGCAGCGGGATAATAGGCGAGATTTCCAGCCCCATTCACAGCGCTTCCGCCATAACCCCCTTCCCGTTGCCCTTCACCTCACCCGTGGCCTGCCCTTGCCCGGCATCAAACTCACCGGAATCTAAGCGCATGGACAGCAGAGTGCGGGAATCCATTGTAGACAAAAAACAGCCAAAATTCCGGGGTCGCTACTCTGCATAATACTCCTCCATCGCTGCCTGAGCCTCTTCTAAATCAAACTCATCCGGATTAAATCCCTCAGGCAACATCTCCAGGAAGGACTCCTCCTCACTATTCTTGGCGCCCCTCTGCTGAATTTCTAGCAACTCCAAATATCCCCAGACTCCACCCACATCTTCAGGCGGACAATTTCTGCCACCCTCTATGACAGTGGCCCAAGCCTTCAGAGGTTCATGGACATCTTCGCTTTTTTCTACTTTTATGACATGCCGCCAGTCATCACCAAAGTCATAGACGTAGAGGAACCTGCTCCTGGCGTGCATGACCTCAGAGAGAATCGCCTCAGATTCTTCTTTGATCTCGACACCATAAAATTCGTTTAACTCGTCCGCCTCGTCATCTGTTTGGCCATACCGAACTTTTTTGATGATGAACTCGTGCATGTGACTTCCAGTCCAGCCCATGGCCACTTGAATCACATTATGGAGGCCCCAGAGGTTCTGCGAGGAGGCAATCTGTATCCTGCGCCAGATCGGGGGTTCAATGCCTTCCAGATCAATTTTCATGGTAAACATCTTCATTTCAGTGTGTTACCTCCCTGAAAATATCCCTGTTGCCATGGGGCCGACACGCCGTTACATCGCTCGTGGCCAGCCCCAGTCTCCAACGTCGAATCTGCCGATATCAAAATATCGCGTTGATCAAGTCGTCCTCAATCCCGAAGCCCGCGCCCATCATCAGCGACTGCCCAGAACCGGAGTGTTCCAGGCTGTTCAAAAATCCGCCCTGTTGCGGCTGTGCCTGGGGATAACCCTGTGCCTGTGGCGTTTGCGGGTAGCCCGGTTGCCATGATTGTGGCTGTGCGTAACTGCTGCAGTTCATTTTGCACGGCCTGATGCATCGCCTGCATCAGCATCATGACCTGCTGCTGTTCCTGCTGGACGTTCAGGGCCAGTTCCTTGAGATCCAGCAGCCATTCGCGGGCGTCGGCACTGCCGCCGTCTGCAGCGGTTTTGAGTTTGCCGGCCAGCCCCTGAATGCCCTGAGTTACGCTTTGCCCTTCCTGCTGAAGCCGGTTGTACTGCTGTTCCACGGTGGCGATGTCCGCGTCTCTCTCCTCTCGGTGACAACTACAGTATGGGCGCGATGCCGCAAGCCTCTTTTCGCCCTGATCGATGCTGCCGCCTGCAAGGCTACCGCATCCACGGTTCCCGCCTGGGGCAGGTCCCCATCAAAACTTCCGCCATTGGCAGACAAGATGCCCGTATCAGGCCCGTATCAGGTCGGCAATCCAGCCGATGATGGACCAGTCCAGCAGCAGATCCACCAGAGTGATGGCCATCCGCTGCGGGCTGCCCATGCTCCAGGCCAACAGCACGGGCAGCGCGTATACCGCCATCGCCACGATGCATGCCGCCAGCAGTAAGGCCACGAATCCGCTGCGGCTGTCCGCGATCCAGTGCAGCATGCGCGTGTTCCTTTTTGCCTATACTCTGATCATACGGATGAACGGTTTGAGGTCAACAACGCTTGCAGGGTCGTACCCTTGCAGGGTGCGACCCGGTGTAGACACATTTCAGGAGTAATGCATGTCCCGATTTAACCAGTTCCCCGACAGCATCCGCAGCCCCATGGTTTCCGACGTGGGTACGCTTATGGCGAAGACATACGGACTGCTGGCCCTCACCCTGATGGTCTCGGCAATAGCCTCCATCTATGGAATGCACTCCCCGTTCGCCTATCAGCACCCCTTCATTTTAATGATTGGATCCTTTGCGTTGCTCTTTGCCGTACAGTACACCGGCGCCCACCGCAGCCCCATCGCCGTCCCGTTGGTGTTCCTCTTTGCGGCCGGTATGGGCATGATGATGGGTCCGGCCATAGCAATGTACCTCAATGCGCCAAAGGGCCCGACGATTATCACCGAAGCTCTGGGCACTACGGCCATCATGTTCATCGGATTATCCGTATACGCCCTGACCACCAGACGCAATTTCAGCCACATCGGTGGATTTCTCATAACTGGCCTGGTTATCGCCATTGTGGTATCGCTGGTAAACATCTTTTTCCTGCATCTTCCCACTCTGCAGCTCGCCATTGCCGGCGTCCTGGTGCTGGTGTTCAGCGGCCTGATCCTGTTCGATACCCAACGCATGGTTAACGGCGGCGTCCAAGAGCCGGTGTTGCTGGTGGTCGGCCTTTATCTGGACATCATCAACCTGTTCATGGCCCTTCTCGAGATCTTCGGCAACCGGGATTGATACACCTCCAGGCCGATCATTTTTTCCGCTTTGATGAGGCAGACGCGTTGCTGGAGGACTGGACGCTGCTGTTCCCACCGGATCTGTCCGATAATGCGGAAGCGGGCTCCCGCCTTCCTCAACGCCCGGGAAGACCCGCCGCCTGCGGCCCGCTTTCCCGGGGGCTTGGCGCCGGGTTGCCCGTCGCCGCCAATTGCTCCAGCCCCCACTTGTGCATCGCCATGAGGACGGGCCAAAGGCTCTTCCCCAGGGGGGTAAGGGAATATTCGACCTTGGGTGGTACCTCGGCATATACCAGCCGGTTCACGATGCCGTGCCGCTCCATCTCCCGCAATTGCTGGGCGAGCATCTTCTGGGTGATGCCGTGAACGGCTCTGTGGATTTCTGAGAATCTCCGGGTTCCCGTGAACAAATCCTGAAGAATCAGAACCTTCCATCTTCCACCAATGACGCGGAGGGTGACATCCACCGCGCAGGGCTCCTCTTCTGCCATCTCTCTTCCCTCCGTGAGCAAGGTTGGGAATCCCCCCTTTTATTCATACTTACTAAAAATATACTTACTGTTTTGTACGAATATATATAACAATAAAGTGCATACTTCACAAGACCAGCTGTATGGGGTACTAATATCTCATCGAACGGCCAGCCGCGCTGGTCTGAAGCCATGCACAACAACCCCGGCACTTTTGCCGTCAATCGCTCGGTCAGGAGGTGGATTGCCATGAAATTGTATTACAGCCCCGGTGCGTGTTCCCTGTCTCCCCATATCGTCCTCAACGAAGGCGGATTCCGCTTCGACAAGGAAAGGGTGGACCTCGCCAGCAAAAAAACGGAAACCGGTGCCGACTATACCGCCATCAACCCCGACGGTTACGTGCCCGCCCTCCTGCTCGACGACGGGCAGGTGCTCACCGAGGGGCCAGCCATCATTCAGTACCTTGCCGATCGCGTGCCCGAAAAGAAGCTCGCCCCGCCCCTAGGCACACTGGAGCGCTATCGGCTCATGCAGTGGCTCAATTTCATCTCCACGGAACTGCATAAGGGTTTTTCTCCCTTATTCAATCCGCAGGTGCCCGAGGAATGGAAGGCGGTGGCCGCTGCCCAACTCGGGCGGCGCCTGGGCACGGTCAGCCGGCAACTGGAGGGCAAGGACTGGTTGCTGGGCGAGGGTTTCACGGTGGCCGACGCCTATCTCTTTACGGTATTGGGCTGGGGCCGGCATGTGGGCATTGAACTGGAGCAATGGCCGGTGCTCCAGGCGTATCAGGGGCGGGTATCCATGCGGCCAGCGGTGCAATCGGCCCTGAAAGCGGAAGGGCTTCTCCGGCCTGCGTAATAGTTTTAGTCAAAAGGAGATCATGCATGAATCGAGAAAATACTGTGAGTGATCCATTTTGTACTTCTTGCGTTTACTTTCCGCCCAATCTTCCAGAGGGTAAGTATCCTTCTGAAGACTGGCTAGAGTTACAGAAAAAACAATGCTCATTCGACTTTTCCCCTGGCGCCAGAGAATGTCTGGCCACCCGGAAAACCAGCTGTAGCCTGGTTGATTTACGTAACAAAACGTGAACTGGCTCCGGTGATGGCAGGGCGTGAATAAAAAGTCTGTATTTGCACATAAATGGAGATCTCATGTATGACCAGAGAATCGTAAAGTGTAGTCGTTCGAGATAGCTTCTCCACAATTTTTCTTGTTTTTTGTGTGTAATCAACTAGGAGGCATTATATGGCTTTGTTAAAGACGGTACATCCAGACGAAGCAGAAGGCAAAGTGGCTAACTTTTATCAACAGATCGAGGATGCTGTAGGATATATCCCAGAAGCATTTCACCTGTTCAGTGTAAGCCCCAATTTACTCGATGGGCAGATAGCAACTATGGCTTATATGGCATCCCATCCTACGCTCAGCCCAACATTCATCGCTATGCTTCGTTATTTGGTGTCTGGAAAATACAGAAATACCTTTTGTATCGATTTTAATGAAGCAGCATTGGTCAATGCGGGTATCAACCAGGAAGATCTACGTCAATCTCTGATTCATCCTGAACTGATTCCTCTCCCGGAACATGACAAAACCTTGATGCTTTTTGTTCTCAAGGCAATAGATAAGCCCGCGAACATCAGTGAAAAGGATATTGAGGCGCTTTACCAGGCAGGATGGACGGACCGCGATATCTACGATGCCTTGTATGCAGGTGCACATCATGCGGCTACAGATGTGCTTTTTAATGCGTTTAAAGTTTCTTCGTCCATTAAAACTGACTGATCGCCAACGACTTTATCCAGATAGCCTAATCTGTCTAGTCAGCAATGCGATGGTAAGGACAATTTGAGCTGTTGTTTTCAATCATCCACCCATTGGGGCGATTGGGCTTACTGAAATGGAGATTCGGGATATCCATGGGGATAATGTGGGCACCATCTATTGCACCCGTTTCCGATCTGTGACGTTTGCTTTTTCCGAAAACTCCGTACAAACGGACATGAAACTTGGCGCTGTCGGCGCTGAGGAGAAAGCTGTCGGACGTCATATCATCGGTGTTGGCGCCGAAGAGATGCTTCAAGGCGTTGCCTTTGCTGTAAAGATGGGCGCTTGTAAAGGCCATTTTGATGACACCTTGGCTCTTCATCCAACCAGTGCGGAAGAACTTGTCACTATGCGTTAGAACCGTTATTTAGATAAGTTTTCCTGGGATAAATACGTTCAATGAGGTTCATTATATGTCCCGCGTACGCATAATCTTGCTAACTCTGATAGTACTCCTTGGTATGGCTGGCAATAGTCTGCTGGCAAGAGCAGCCTTGGGCGGACATTTAATTGGGCCGCTTCCATTTACCGCAATTCGGTTAGCAAGCGGCGCGGCGATCTTAATCGTCCTGATGATGGTGACTACGGCTCGACCTAGATTGCATCATATACTGATGCCAGTGATGTTGTTTGTGTATGCGTTGGCATTTGCATATGGCTATGAGCAGCTTGGGGCTGCTACTGGAACTCTATTTTTGTTTTTTGCCATTCAGGCGACCATGCTGGCATGGGAGATTCGTGGTGGCTACCGGTTGTCAAAACTTCAGTGGATTGGGAGCGGGATAACTCTCGTGGGGTTGTGGGTGTTGGTGGGTGGTATCTCGCATCTTCCTAAGCTTTTGGGGATAGGATTGATGATAGGGGCCGGTGTCGCGTGGGCTGGATATTCGATACTGGGCAAAAGTTCCAGGGATGACTTGGCGACCACAACGGCAAATTTTATATATTCTGGGCTGGTCGCTATTATTCTATTAGTGATCTATGCAGCGATACAAAGCTGGCATCATGAAGTCATTCATATAAGCCTTGCGGGAATCTATTATTCTATGCTCATTGGTGCAATAACCTCGGCATTGATTTATGTACTCTGGTATATCTTAATGAAGGAGCTAAGGGGCGTAACGAGTGCTGTCATACAAATGCTGGTTCCCGTGATTGTCGTTATTAGTGCGGCTCCGTTGTTGGGCGAGCAAATAACTACCCGTCTAATTTTGGCCGGCGCAACTATGCTAACAGGGATACTTTTAGTAACAATACCAAAAACTAGGCGCGCTCTAGAATGAAATAATTCTAAATTGCATTAGAATTAGAGTTAATTATGTACTCCCATCCGGCGATGGATTTCACCCGCGCATGGTCCGTCTCAAGGGCACGAAGGCCGGCGACCAACTGGTCTTCCAGCGCCCCCAGACTGTCAAAGGCCCGGTTGTGAAAATACTTCTCCCGCAACTCGTCCCAGAGGTGCTCTTGAGGATTCAGTTCCGGCGAATAGGGTGGCAAAAAGAGCAAGCGTAGATTTTCTGGCAACTTGAGCTCGTTACTTTTGTGCCAACCGGCACCATCGACAATCATGACGATGTTATCGCCGGGATAACGCTGGGCAACCTCGTCGAGGAAAAGCGGCATGCACCTGCCGCTGACTTCTGGCAGCACCAGGGAATCCATACGCCCGTCCTGGGGTGATACGGCCGCATAGGCATAAGTGTATTGGTAGATCAGCATGCCTTTCACTTCGGGGAGCGTCGGCTTCTTGGCCCAGCAGTAACGGGTGTCGCTGATCCGCCCAAAGCGCGCTTCGTCCTGGTACATTACGCGCAAAGGGCGGTAGGTCGGAAAACATCGCCAAGGCTTCGGCTATGGCTTCGGGCAGTTTTTTTCCAGACTTCCCGGCGTTCCGCATCGCCCTGTGGATGGTAGGTATCGGGAGCAAGCTTCCGCCAACCGTGGCGTGCCAACATGCGATAGACCGTCGAAAGCGCCATGGGTTTTCCCACCTTCTCCTCAATCAGCGGCTTGAGTTGAGGAATTACGACGATGCCGCCCTTTTGTGCGTCGGCCAATACTTCGTCGAGAATACTGGCCTCTCGTTCCAGATCAGCCAATGCATGGTTGCGCAATGCGGTCTTCGCCTGGGGCGGCGCCATAACCCCTTCGGCAACCTTGGCAAAACGCGTGCGTATCGCACAAGTGGCGTTCACTGAGCGTCCGATGGCCCGCGCCGTCTGCTCCAGGCTCAATCCCAAATCCAGGGGCAACAGCACTGCCTGTGCCCGCCTCAGTTCTTCATCTGGGCAGTTCGAAAAACTAGCCATTTCCAGTAAAATGTAGGGAGCCGATTGGAAGGAAGAGCAACCATGGCAGGACTGGTAGGGCAAACAGGATTCTTCCCCGGAGACCGCCGATTGCGGGAACTGGATTTGCTGGGCGACGGCCTGCCGCTGCTCAACCGGCTCATTCCCTGGGAGCGCTTCCGCCCGATTCTGGAGAGTGTGCCGAAGGCCAAGTGCGCATTCCGGCGATCGTGGGCAGTGATTCCGCTGATCGTGGGCACTCCCGAAAAGCGTACATTCTGGTCACCGCCATTTTATCCCCAGGTGGTCACGATGCGTCAACTTTAGGGGTGTCGCGTCCATCACTGTGACGACGCAGGGAGTCCCCCTTCAGCTCCAGTCGGTGAGCACTCTGCAGCAGTCGGTCCAGTACCGCATCGGCCACGGTAGGCTCTCCCAGATATTCGTGCCAATGATTCACCGGGAGCTGGCTGGTAATCAGCGTGGCCCTTTGGTTTACCCGGTCATCAATGATTTCCAGTAGGTCCCGAACATCCTCGGCATTCATAGGGGCAAGCCCCCCAATCATCCAGTAATGTTGAGATCAACATTAATCGACGACTTCGGACTCAAACCCATGCGCCCGCCCCATGACGAGGATTTCCACGACCTCATCGCCGAACGCTATGAGCGAGTCTCCACCATGCTGACCAGCAATCTCGACTTCGCCGAGTGGGGGGACGTCTTCCCGGCCAACCGCATGCTCGGAGTGGCCACCCTGGATCGGCTACGCCACGGCGCCTATCGACTGATCCTGGAAGGCGATAGTTTTCGCGCCCCCAGGCCGCTCCCGGAATCCCCAAAAAACACCCTTCTTAACACCGTTCGAGACCCCATTTCAGGCACTTTGAAATGGCGCCATTACGCCGCACATCGGTGGTGCCATATTGCCGGTCAGTGACATCGTCGCTGTTACGGCGCATCACAGCCCCTTTCCATTGCCCGCGGTACTCGTTCACCTGTCGTCAGGTAGGGATCTATTCTTTGCGTGTTAACCAGTTTGGACGTGGCTACCTCATCGGCCAAACCCTTGTGGCGGCGCGTAGGCTGCTGCCGTTGCCGATCATACTCCCACACTGTTGTCCAAAACGGATCAACGGCTTGTTTGACCGATGATCGGTATCGCGGTGTAAGAATGGGCACCCTATCGCCTTATCCTGCAGTTCATGGAATGGAATTGACGAACCACAAAATAACTGCACCAACCAGAACAGAAACCGTGACGGCGCCAGCAGCGCCAACCATTGCAAGGGTGAGCATTCTTGCCACTTCAACTCCGAATGTCATGTCAACCTCCATCCATCGCTGATTGCCTGTAAAATCACCTTTCTCACAGACCCGTTCAGTGCCGATGGCACCAAACGAACGCCCCAGGCTGCGGGGCGGCCGATCTGTAGATTGAATAATAGTATACAGGCATAGATTTGTCTTGTTTATTGCGCTAAGCTATTCAGCGGAGGACGGTTCAGGCCGCATGGGGACTACTATCCCTCGGCCCTACCGAGCCTGGATCGTTTTCCGATCGTGATAGCCCGCTCCACGTTGCCAGGAGGGCGTTCATGCGCTCACCTGGTTTTTTACAGGCGATGGATGCGGAAACGAAAAAGGGGGTGTGTGATGATGGCGAACATAGACAGGGGTTTTGTGGAGTCGTTGAACAGGCGCACGGGGTTGAACCTGACTTGGGAGGAGTTCAAGGCGATTTATCAGGAGCGGAAGGCCGAGCGTGACGCTGACCCGGCCATTCAAAGCCGGAAGGCGCGGCATCGTGTCGAGATGGAGGATATGGATGCCTTTTTCAGGTGATGCGCAGCATAAAACATGCCAATAAAAAGCAGGTGATGCAGTTGCACCCGCCGATCTCCGTGAGTAGCATCATCGCCATGCACGAGACCCACCACAAAGACAAAGAACGTATCCTGCGCTGCCTCCGCAACGGTCCCAGGACCTGCAAGGAAGTCGCAGACGCCCTCAAGCTATCCTGCCTGCGCACCAATCACCTTATAGTGGACCTGGCAAAACAGGGGCTGGTCCACGCACACCACTGCACCATCAATGCATCGGGGTCACCCATCAATGTTTGGGCGTTACCATCCTCGGAAACACCCCCATTACTCGCAGGGACCGCATGAGGTGGACCATTTCCAAGGCTTCACCGAAAAAAGCACCCTGCACAAACCATCAAAAGAACCTCAGAAAACCACCGAAGAACTGGTCCCGATTGTCGTTGCTGCCTTAGCAGGAGCCATGGATTCACGGGAACTCGCCACCGCTACGGGATTTCCGCCTGCGGCGGTTGGCAACGCTTTAAGATTGGCGAGCAATTACGGGTTGGTCAGCAAGGTGCCGCCTTTCGACAAGCGCGTGATGACCTGGGAACGCACCAAAGGAAAGGCGTACACGACCGCGCTACAAGCCGCTACACTTACCGTACGATTTTTTCCGTTTCGTGAGCTGACCCCTACTGGGGCCAGCACTTATGGGGCCGGGGCTATTGGGTGGCGAGTAGCGGGAACGTTACGGATGAGGTTTGGCAGGAGTACCTCAAGAACCAAACTCCGCCGGAACCGGATGATGATTTCCATATTGTGTAGCGACAGCCATCGGCCTTGGTGCCGACCGATCCGGCTTCCAGCCGTAACTTGAAGCCACCGGCTTTAGCCGGTGGAGTGTTCACACAGTTTTTCCCACGCATCCTTGGGTATCTCCGCGTTCTGGCGCCCCGTCGTTTCAACCTCGAATAGCTCGTGACATGGCTCCTACATTATCGCGGGACGTAACACTCGATATCGACACCGAGATGAAGTGCCGTATATGTGACCGCAAGGAGGAGACGATCAATTCGGCCGTCGAGGGCCATCTCGAGGTCTTCAACGATCCCTCGCGCGGCGTATAAATCTTTACCTGTTCAGTTCTCCTGGCAGTCCAGTCCACCCATGAGATCAATCAGGATTTTAAAATTGGTTCTCAATAGATTTCGCTGACAGTCTCGCCGTGCTCGCTATAGATTTTGGGATATCCAAGTCCCCAAAATGACTGCGCTCGGCGACAAGTATGCTCCGGCGGCCCGGACAGGCCTGCATCCGCAGCGGTGCGCTACTGAGCAGCGCACCACAGTCTGAAATGACAAAACCAGCAAATACCAGCATTGCAGCGCGGGGTGTGGCGTGGTTTTCGGGGAGTCGCCCAAATATCGCCCAGCCAACCTCAAAAAACGCTATTCCGTTATACGGTAACGGCCTGCACCGCCTTAGTACCCCGGCGTATCGCCGCGTCCCTGCCCCGTCATGGTAAGCCGCTGTTCCGCCAACGCCTTCCGAAAACTCGCCATCGAGGAGGCCGATTCAACGGCTCTCAAGGTTTTGCCGCGATTCATAGACGCATTTTCGATACCCAGTATATGGCCCACATGGGTGCCGATGGTTTCCAGTCTCAGCTTGAGCTTTCGGTTTTCATCCAGCACCGAAGCATAGTTATCCAGCCGTTGTTCGCGTGTTTTCAAGGCGGCATCCCATTCCAGTAAACTGCTTTCCTTGTGCTGGACCTGGGCTTCCCGCTCTTTCACGTTCTCCTCACGCCTGGTCACGTTTTCATGGGCTTCCCGGATGGCGTTCCGCCCCATTTGCACCGCTTTGTCCCGAATATATTCGGCTACCTGTGCGTGGTAAGCATCCACGGCCTCCTGGGATAGAATCCTGTTTCTGGTCATCGGGATGATCTTCCCCTCCAGCACGGGCATGGCATCCCGCACCTGTGCCGTGACGGCTTTTTTCTGCTGGCTCTGGGCATCCAGCAGCGCCACCTCCTGCCGTTTTTTCGCAATGCCAGCATCCAGTTTTTCAAGGGCTTCACGATTGGCCGCAATGTCAACATCAAGCTTGTTTTTTTCATCATCAAGCTGACGCTGTTTTTCCTCCGCATCCTCTGCACGTTTTTTGTAAACTTCCAAGCGTTTTTTAACTTTTTCTTCATCGCCTTTCTTTTGCTCAAGATCAATTTGCGCTTGTTCAGCCAAACGGATATTTTTTAAGTACCGATCCAACGCTTCCTCTGCTTCAATTTCAATTTGCTTGCGCCGTTCCTCAACCTTGGCAATGTCGGCAGGAAGCGTTTCATGAAGCTGCTTTACTGATCGATGTATCCAGTTAGCGGGTTCTTCACCGTCTGCGATTCTCTTTTTTTTGCTCTTGCCTCTGGTGATACCCAAGTCGGACACTTCATTCCCGGCCACATCCTGCAACATCCGCAGATCAACGGCAGCCAAATTCATGGGGATTTCATGGCCCGTCTCTTGGTCATGCTTATAGCTTCTCAACATAAAATGAGCATGCGGTGCGGATTCATCACGATGCACAACCAGACTAATCAATTCACGATCGGCCAGCTTTGCAGTGCGTTCTGCGATCTTACGGAAAACTGCATTTTGTTTCTCTGGCGTCATGTCATTAATGATGGATTGCGCTTCTGTTCCAAATGTCACAATGCCAGAAAGCGCCAATCTTCCATCCTTGCGGAACCCACGCTGCTTCGCTTTTTTTCGATGCCGGATGATTTCTTGCTGGAGATGATCCGCAGATGGGCCTGCTATCAAAATGGAATTTTTATCGCTTCTATCTTTGTCCACGTACTTAGGAATGCGCTTTGCGTCGCGCATGTCATGCTGCTGCTGGCCGCCATAGGTCACACTATTCAAATGCTCCAGTCGCACACTAATCGTCATCGTCATGGTTCTATCCTCATGCATCGCGTGGGGGTTTCAAAAGGGGCCGCCCCTTTGCCTACTGCTTAATCGCCAGATTAAGCTTAATAGATTAAGGTTAGTCTCGACCTCTAACCACGCAAAACATGATACGCGCCGATAACCGACATCCGAAACACAGGCTGCAATGGCGCCAAAATGTCACCATCATGTCCCCATGCATGCTCCGACCCGACCCATGGCCACCATGGGGTCAGCTCACGAAACAGAAAAATCGTTTTGCTGGCAGGCGCAATAAGGTCTCCCCGGAGCCAGTGCGCATGGATGGGCCGGATCGCCTGTCTCCACCTGCAAGGTGGGATGGTCGATGCGAAAGCGCGCCTGCAATTCATCGCTGATTTGGTTCAGAAGCGCGTCCCCCGGATAGCCGTTCGGCATGACCAGATGCGCGGTCAGCGCCGTTTCCGTGGTGCTCATGGCCCAGATGTGCAGGTCATGCACCGCCGTCACATTCGGCAGAGCGGCGAGATAGGCGCGTACCACCTGGGTTTCGATCCCTTCTGGCACGCCATGCAGGGCCAATTGGGTGGAGTCCCTCAATAACCCCCAGGTGGCGATCACGATCACCGCGCTGATGAGCAGACTCACCGTGGAATCCAGCCAAAACCAGTGCGTAAAAAGCATCACGATTCCCGCGATGACCACGCCAAGCGAGACGACAGCGTCGCTTGCCATGTGCAAAAAGGCTGCCCGGACATTCAGATCGCCCTTGCGCCCCGCTATGAACAGCAGTGCCGTCCCGGTATTGATCAGCGTCCCGAAAGCCGCCACGCCGATCACGATACTGCTGTCTACCGGAGCTGGATGCAGCAGACGCTGAATCGCTTCCCAGGCGATCCCGCCAGTCACCACCAACAGAAATACGGCGTTGGCCAGTGCCGTCAGGATAGACGAACTGCGCAACCCGTAGGTGAAACGGACTGAGGGTGGGCGGCGGGCCAGGGCAGTGGCGCCCCAGGTCATCAACATGGCCAGCACGTCACTGAGGTTATGGCCGGCATCCGCCAGCAAGGCCAAGGAATGTCCCATCACCCCGAACACGGCCTCAACCAGCACGAAACTCAGATTGAGCGCCACCCCGATGGCGAAGGCACGGCCGTAGCCCGCCGGGCCATGGGCATGATTATGCCCATGCGCGTGGCCATGGGTCTGCTGGTGACCAGTGGCATGGTCATGATCATCATGTTGGTCGTATGCCATATATCATCCTTCCCCAAAAAAATCCGAATGAATGGCCATTACAAACCTTGTAGTCACTACATAGTCAAGGATTTATACTGCGCATTTTGGGGGAATAATATGCGAATCGGCGCACTTGGACAGGTGACCGGCGTGGATCCGGAGACCATCCGTTATTATGAGCGAATAGGCCTGTTGCCCGCGCCAACCAGGCGGGCGAATGGTTATCGCGCTTATGGCCCCGCGCATCTGGAGCGACTTGCCTTTATTCGCCATTGCCGGGCGCTGGATATGCCACTCGCGGATGTGCAGCGACTATTGCACTTGCTGGATCACCCACTGGACGATTGCCAAGACGTGGATCGACTGATCGATACGCATCTGGCGCACGTACAGGGAAGACTCCAGTCCCTACAAGCGTTGGCGCGGCAGCTTGAGCAACTGCGCGGACGTTGCCATGGGCAACATGCAACCGCCGAATGCGGTATCCTGCATGAGTTGGTGGCCGCCGCCCAAGGGGAAAACTGTATATGTCATGGCGGTTCGGTCCAGGCCCCCTTGAAGGATGTGCAGCGATCGGTAAGCCAAACAGGCTGACAAGGATTTTCCTTATTCCGTCTCCCCCGAAATGACTACCAGGCCGCCCCAGGGCAGCGTGTGGGGCAGCAGATGTTCCAGCGTTCGCGCCATCCCGTCCCCGGCAGGAAGAAATATGGCGGAATGCACCGCCAGTCGGCGTACCGGCAAACCGGAGAAGAAGTCGAGCAACTCGTTGGGACGATGCCAGTGCGCCCCATGGTAGGCCCCGCTCCCGCCGCCCTGCCCTTTCTGTCGATAAAGCAGGCTTGCCCGGTTGAGCCAGCCGATGACGAAACGCCGGCGCGCCACCCGCACGATCTCGGCCACGGCCCGCCGCTCATCTTCCACAAAACACAGTGCCGCAACCGAAACCACCTGGTCGAAACTGCGGTCGGGAAAAGACAGTGCGCGAGCATCTCCGGCTATCCAGCGGATCTCAGGGGGGCCCTTGGCACGGGCGAAGGCAAGCCAGTCCGGGTTGGGATCCAGGCCAGTGACGAGGAGGCCCTCTTCGGCAAAGCGGCGGGTGAACCAGCCGGTACCACAGCCCACGTCCAGAAGTGTGTTCCCCGGCTGCGTCTGCAGGAGCCTGGAAAGCAGGCGGAACTCCGCCATGCCGATCCAGCGCCCGCGAGGGGTATCATACCAGGCGTCATAGGCGGCGGCGTCCATCGGCCCCATACCCGGCCCGGAGCCGTCAATCCTCCAGTTCCTGCACGTTCACCTTCGGCACATTCTGCAAAGCCGGGCGCTCCCAATGATAATTGCCCGTACCGCCACCCCGTTGCTCCTGTATCTGGTAGCGCTGGTACGCATGCAATTTTGCCACTTCCCGCTGCAATTCCAGTTCGGCGCGGGCAAAATCCATCGCCGGAACCGCACGTTTCGCCAGCGTACTTTGTGCGTCCTTGATGCGTTCCCTGCTTTCGTGAATATCGATATCCGCAATCCGCAGGCTGGCATCGGCGAGGATGGTTACGATATCGGGTTGAATCTCCAGCATTCCACCCTCCAGAAAAAGAATCTGCGTCTGGCCGTCTGGCTGGGTAATGCGTAACTCGCCGGGCCGCAGCCCGGACAGCAGGGGCGCATGCCCCGGCAGAATACCGATCTCACCCAGTTCCGCCGGTACCGCCACAAAACGCGCCATACCGGTGTAGACTTCGCCATGGACATCGACAACATTCAAGCGGAATGTTCTATTGGGGTTTAAGGAGCCACGGAACGTAAAACCCGGTTGCCCCCTTGTCCAAAGCTGTTGCCTGATTTCTTTCGGTCATGGCTTGTCCGTGCAAGCCGAACCGCTGCACGGTTTAACGGGATGAAACGGGCGCACGTAGTGCTTTCAAGGATTGCCGCAGGACGTTAAGCGCGGAGCTGAGAAACACACCGGAGATAAGGGCACCGACGATGATATCCGGCCAGCGCGAGGCAAGCAGGTAAATGCTGCTGGCGGCTAGTAAAACACCGATATTGGCGATCAAATCGTTTCGAGAGCACAGCCAACTGGAACTCATGTTTAGGTTGTGGCCACGGGATCGGTACAGAAGAAAAAAGCACACGAGATTTGCGATGAGTGCCAGCACACCGACGATTCCCATCGTTTCGATACCCGGCATGGCGGGGTGAAACGCCTTGTAGGCTGCCGTCCCCAACACACCAAGCCCAAGGGCGAGCATGACGCCGCCCTTTACCAGGGCAGCAACTGTCTGCCAGCGCGCCGACCGTGCCAGCGCAAAGAGGCTGAGCCCATACACCAAGGCATCGCCCAGCATGTCCAGCGCGTCCGCCAGCAGCGAGATTGAATGGGCGATTAGGCCCGCCGAGCCCTCCACGAAAAACATGGCAGCATTGATGGCGAACACGATCCACAGCACACGTCCGTGACTGTCGCGCATGGCATCTATCTCGCAGCTTTTGTTTTCACAGCAATTAGCCATTTGTGGGATCCCTTGAGTTTTCTGTACCTGACGGTAGCGTAACCTCCGTACCGGCTGTTCAGTGAATATATACCCGAATACCTCACTAATATCTCTAAAATCCGTTATGGTGATGTCGTCTTACGCCAACAAGCGGCAACGCACGGCTGGCTGGATCCACAGGAGCCTTTACCTGATGATGGTGAGCTTGCGGCAGTACCGCAGGCACTCCGTGCCCATCCAGTATGTTTTCACCCCCAAGAACCATGAGGGTGGTCACCCAACTGGTGACCACTTCGCAACGAAAACCCCCGCCCTATCTGATGAACCTCTTGATTTCAGCGAAAGGGAACTGCTGTTTTTAGGATTAACCATGCACTCTTTCCTCGGCTTTCAGCGGTCCAAATGACAGGAGTTTTGCCTTCAGCGCCACGACCAACTTTCGCCCGGCCGCCCTTTCCCCACAAAGGCATCGTCCCGTACATCAAGCCATTCATCCGGTAGATACAGCGTTCCTGCCCGTCATGAAGGTCTGATGGCGCCAGCAGCCACCCACATCAATAAGCGTTTATTGCCTGTATTTGTTTGCCAATCTCGGCAACCTTTTGGGCGTTCTTAACGACTTCCTCCCAGCGACCATCCTTGATCTGTACAATCATGGTGTACGTTAAATATTCTGCTTTATCTTTCAGTATTTTTGTCTCATACCTTGGATTAGTTGGCGCATGATCTTCGCGTGCATAGGCAGATAATGGCGCGGTCATAAGGATCATCATCATAAAACCCCGCAGGGCAGCATGGCGAAGTCTGATCGTCATGATCCGTATTTCTTTGTATATCTCCTGGTGGGATGTTTCTAATGTCATGGCGAATCCTCATGTATTGACTCAGATGAATTTAGTAGCGATCCAGTGGATGATATAACCCGATAATATCCCCGTGGTATTCCCCGATGAGCCGGATTACAGTTACTTCGTATTTTCATTGTCTGACCGGCGTGATCCTGGTGATGACGTACCCCCCGGCGGTATCCTTTGCGAAGACGAAATTCACGATCTCTCCAGTCTTGAGGCCGTTGAGCATAGCCGTGTTCTGGAGCAGGAAATTCATTGACATACTGGGCCAGCCAAGGGCCTTGACGGGACCCATGGCGACATTGGCCGTGTTCGCATCGGGATTGATGCTGTTGATTTTGCCCTGCCCCATGAAGGTCTGGGCCTTGGTCGCTTGGCCTGATACGGTGCCCATATTGTCCATGCCTGGCATGTTGCCCATGGCCGCATAAGCCGGAAGCGTGGCCGCTGCCGAACACGCCAGAATGAGGCTGAAATAAAAACGTTTCATGTTCGTCTCCTTGCTGTTGGTGAACTGTTCGTTTATCAAAGTTTAAGCACTTAGTTATGGCAACAATTTCCGGTGTCCCTCCTTTCCGCCCACGGCGAAATTGCGCGTCCGTTCTGCTCGCCTATCCATCACTCATGCCTGCTTTTCGTGTCATCTCCGTTATTTGAAGTCATGTCGTCCAGCCCTTCCGTCCCGCCGCTCGGTCCGCCTGGGTCCGCCTGGACACTGAACGCAGCGTCCCAATCGGCATGAAGGGCTTGGTATTCCGACTCGGTGAACCCCTTGTGACCGTGGATCATGGCCGATATCAAGCCGTGGCGACCCGCGATCTCGTGCGCCATCACGAGCGCCACATGGACAATGACGAAGGCAAGCAGCAGAAAGAAACCCCATTCATGCATCACCATCAACGGGGAGTGCATCGCTTCGCTATCCGGCATGAGCGAGAGACGGATACCCAAGGCAATCTGCACCACGGCAATCAGGAAAAAGACGAGATAGGCGGGGCCGGCGAAAGCGTTATGCCCCCGATAGGGAGAAATCGGGCGGCGGAAACCGCTCAGATAGCAGGCGAGGGTTTCCCGCCAGATGCGGCGCTGGGCTGACGTCAGGGGCAGGAGGTCGCGCCAGCGCGCCGTCGGCGGGCCGACAAAGAGCCAGATGATGCGCACCACCAGCCCGGCGGCGAAAGCATAGCCGCCGACATAATGGATGATGTCGATCTTTCCCATCAGGGCGTCAGACATGTCGTTACCCAAGGCCAGGAGGGTCGCGCCTGAGGTGAATTGCGCCATCATGGCAAGCGCCATCCACCAATGCAGTGCCCGCAGCAGCGGGTCCCAGACAGGGTGCAGGATATAACGGTTATCCGTTGTTGAGTTCATACTTCCTCCAGGGTCTGCGTATCATTGACCAAGCCCACAAAGATCCGGGAAACAGCCCTCACCATCGCGCAAGGCCGACCCCGCCACTTTGCATCCAGATGGTCCCGGGACCCTGTGCGCGGCATATGCCCCAATTCGCTCCTGCGGCCAGATCCGTAGAAAGCGATCCCAGCCCAATGGATTCCCATTGGATCGAGGAATCACGAGCGATCCATGCCCCCGGATCCAAGTCCAAGGATTCCCCTTTCGCCAGTGTGAGTTCCCAGACGTCCCCGTGACCGTGCAGCCAAACCAGCCCCTCCGCATCCCCTACCACGGAAAAGCGATCAATGCTTGACGCGGTGTCCCCTGTGACCCAAGGTCCGTCGCTCTCGCCGGAGAAGCTCTCGATGTGGACCGCGCCGCTCGCCGCCAGAAAGTGCGGGGTGGGTGCCAACAGAGTATCTCCGTCATGCAGGCTCACCCCGAATATCTTGCCGACGCAATCCCGGCTGAGACTCAATGACCCGGGTCCGGATGCCATCATCAGCCACGACGGACGATCCCAAAAACTTCGAGCGCTTTTCGGCGACGTGGCCGAAATGATGGTTTTCTGGTCTTTCCACAATAAGGTGTGATGCTCAAAGAGCACAAAACTCAAAGGGCCCAAGTCCAGCGTCAATACCGGGGTTAATTCCCCATCCAGACGGAAGCGGATCCCGCCATGCCCCCCCATCTTCGCCGATGTCAATAATTTCGGTTCCATCATCAATCCTCCATGCCTACGCTTCGTTAGTGTTGCCACGAACTTCTCCTTCCCACTTCGCACGGCATCATCACCGCAGGCCCAATCGCCGTTTCTGCCACAGGGCGTAGAGGGCGGGGATCACCAGCAGCGCCAGTAACGCGGCGCTGAACATGCCGCCCACCATGGGGGCGGCAATACGCTTCATCACATCGGCACCGGCGCCATGGCTGAACATGATGGGCAAGAGGCCACCCACCACCAGGGTCAAGGTCATGGCCAGAGGCCGCAGACGCAGCATGGTCCCCTCGATGACGGCAAGCTGAAGATCATGCCAACTCTGCAAGGTGTCGCGGGCCTGCCGCCGGATGAGGGCCTGATCCAGGTAGAGGAGCATCACCACCCCGAATTCTGCCGCCACCCCCGCCAGGGCGATGAAGCCCACGGCCACGGCCACCGAGAGTTTGTAGCCGAGCCAGTAGACGAGCCAGAAACCGCCGACCAGGGACAGGGGCAGGGTGAGCAGGATGATGGTCACCTCCACCCAGTTTTTGAAGTTGAAGTAGAGGAGCAGGGCGATCAGCAGAATGACGGCGGGAATGACCAGCTCCAGGCGCTTGGCGGCCTGCTCCATGACCTGATACTGGCCTACCCAGGAGACGGTATAACCTCCTGGGAGACGGACGGCTTTCGCAATCGCCGCCTTGGCGCGGGGCACATAAGCACCGATGTTGGTGCCGGGCTTCAGGTCAATGTAGATCCAACTGTTCAGCCGACTGTTGTCGCTAGTGAGCATGGCTGGCCCTCCCTCGATGCGGAGGTCGGCCACCTGGGCCAAAGGGATCTGGGCGCCGTCGGGAGCGGCGATGCGGCTTTCCATCAGGGTGGCCAGGGACTGGCGCAGTTCCCGGGGGTAACGGAGATCCACCGGGAAGCGCTCCAGCCCTTGCACCGCAGTGGTCAGGATCTCGCCGCCGATCGCCGTCTCCACCAGACGGTTCACATCCGCCACCGAAAGACCGTAGCGGGCGGCCTTGGCGCGGTCGGTGTGCACGACGATGTAGCGGCCACCGGTGACGCGGGCCGCATAGGCGCTTTGGGTCCCAGGGACCTTGCGCAAAACCGTTTGGAGGTCCTGCCCCAGGCGGTTCAGGGTATCGAGATCCGTTCCGCCGATTTTAATGCCTAATGGCGTCTGGAGACCGGTAGTCAGCATATCCACCCGTCCTTTGAGCGGCTGCGTCCAGATATTCGACAGGCCGGGGACTTGCAAGGCTTTGTTCATCTTGCTTTGCAGCTTGTGCATGGTCATCCCGGCTGGCCACTGGTCGGGATTTTTCAAATTCACCACCGTATCAAACATGGACAGGGGCGATTGATCGGTCGCCGTTTGTGCCCTTCCGGCCTCGCCGAAAACCGTCTCCACCTCGGGGAAGGTCTTCAGGATGCGGTCCGTTTGCTGCAGGAGCGCGGCCGCCTGGCCGATGGAGACTGCCGGATCCTGGGTGACCGGCATGTAGAGCAGCGTCCCCTCGTTCAGGGGTGGCATAAATTCCGACCCCAGGCGATTCCAGGGGTAGTAGAGGGTGGCCGTGAGCAGCAGGGCGAGGACCAAAATGATCCAGGGAGCGCGCAGGACACCGTGGATGACCGGTCGGTAGAGGAAAGCCAGGACCCGATTCAGGGGGTTTTTGCTTTCGGGGAGGATGCGGCCGCGAATGAACCAAGCCATGAGGATGGGCACCAGGGTTACCGAGAGCATGGCGGCGGCGGCCACGGAAAATGTCTTGGTGAAGGCGAGGGGCGCGAAGAGCTTGCCTTCCTCGCCGCCCAGGGCGAAGACCGGCAGGAAGGAAACGGCGATGATGATCAGCGAGAAGAACAGTGCCGGACCGACCTCCTCCGCCGCCGCTATGGCCGCCGCCCAAGGGTCGACGCCGGGGTTGTGTTCTAAATGCTTGTGCATATTCTCGATCATGACCACGGGGGCATCCATCATCACGCCGATGGCGATGGCGATGCCGCCCAGGGACATGATGTTGGCGGGGATCCCCAGAGACCACATGATGAAAAAGGCGGCCAGTATCCCCAGCGGCAGGGCGATGAGCGCCACCAGCGCCGAACGTGCACGCAGCAGAAAGAGCAGGGAGATGAGCGCCACCGCCAGGGATTCTTCCAGCAGCTTACCGGTCAGGGTATGGATACTGCGCTGGATGAGCGGAGCTTGGCTGTAGGTGGTGACAACCTTCACGCCCTTGGGCAGGGAGGGCTGGATTTCCTTCAGCTTGCGCTCGATCTGGTGGATGAGGGCGTAGGCGTTGCCGCCCTGGTTCATCATGACGATCCCGCCCACCACCTGTCCGTGGCCGTTGAGCTCGGCAATCCCGTTGGGCAACTGCGGCCCCAACTGCACACGGGCCACCTCCCGCAGTGTAATGGGCACGCCGTTGCGCACCCCCAGCGAAGCATCCTCCAGGGCTTTCAGGGAATGGATGTAACCCGAGGTACGGACGATATAACTCGCTTCCCCCATATCCACCACCGAGCCGCTGGTCTCCCCGTTCGCGGCGCGGATGGCGGCCTCCACCTCCGGCAGGGTCAGGTTGTAGGCGAGGAGTTTCTGGGGGTTCACCACCACTTGGTACTCTTGCACCATCCCCCCCACCGTCGCCACCTCGGCGACGCCGGAGATGCCCTGCAGTTCGTACTTGAGGAACCAGTTCTGCAAGGTGGTGAGTTGGGCCAGATTCAAAGTTCCGCTGGGATCGGTGAGGGCATACTCGAAGATCCAGTCCACCCCCGAACTGTTGGGGCCAAGGGCCGGCGTGATCCCCGGCGGCAGCTTGGACTGCACCTGGCTCAGGTATTGGAGTACCAGATTACGGGCCTGATAGATGCTGGTGCCACCCTTGAAGAGGACGTAGACATAGGAATCCCCGAACATCGAGTAGCCGCGCACGGCTTGGGCGCCGGGCACCTCCTGCAGGGTGGTCTCCAGGGGATAGGTCACCTGATCCTGAACGATCTGCGGAGCCTGGCCCGGATAGGAGGTCTTGATGATGACCTGGGTGGGCGAGATGTCGGGGATGGCCTCCAGGGGAATATTGATCACCGCCAGCGTACCGGCGACGGTCAACACCAAGACAGCAATCATGACCAGCAAGCGGTTTTCCATACACCAACGCATGATCGCCCTAATCATGGGATTGACCTTCCTGGCCCCTGTTCATTCCGGGCGTGGTACCCGGGCCGGACGAGGTCGGGGGCGTCGGTGGGGCGCCTGCATCCCCGGCGGGAGCGGCCGGCGCCGGGGATTCCCGGCCCTGAGTCAGACCACTGTTCTGCGACCGGGAACGTCCACTGCCCGGCATGGCACTCGTGGTGGGCGCCGTGTTGCCACCCAGCATGCGGGCCTTGACCGACTGGAACTGGGATTCGGAATAGAGCAGGAACTGGGCGCTCTCCACCACCCGGTCGCCCACCTTGAGTCCCTTGTCGATGGCTACCCAGCCGTCGGTTTCCGGCCCTAGGGCGACCTGTACCGGCAGGAAGTGCCCTTGGCCCTCACCCAGCATCACGTAATCCCCCTGAGCGGTACGCAGTACGGCGCTGCTGGGCACCGCCAGGGTCTCCTTGGGGCTGGCTAAAATAGTGGCGGTGGCGTAGGTGCCGGGGCGCAACTCTCCGCCGGGATTGGGAAAGCTCAGCCGGGCCGTCACCGTCCGGTTTTTGGGGTCGAGGGTCGGATAGAGAAAGTTCAGACGTCCTTCCCAGTCCTTGCCGGGATAGGCCGGCAGATGCAGGCGCACGGGGTTGCCGATCCGTATCCAGGGCAATTGGTAGGAGTAGAGCGCTACATTGACCCATACCCGGTCGAGATTGGCGATTGCATAGATATTCGTCTGGGGCGAGACGTAACCACCTTGGCGCACGTCGAGGCTCTCGACCACCCCGGAAGCAGGCGCCAGGAGTGGCACGTCCCGTTGCGCCGTCCCGCGCTGGGCCAGGGCCGCGATCTCGCCTTCCGGCATGCCCAGCAGTCGCAATTTCGCCTTGGCTGCCGCCAGCAGAGCCGAGTCTTCCGTCGTTCCGCCCTGGCGACGGGCAATGAGATATTCCTGTTGGGCGCTATACAGCTCGGGAGAATAAATCTCGGCGAGTACCTGTCCGCGCCGCACGGGGTCACCGACGGCGCGGACATTCAAGCGTGTCACCCAGCCGGAGAAGCGCGGATTGACGGAATAGACGCGGTTCTCGTCCACTGCCACGGTGCCCACGGTGTGGATGGCCTGACCCATCGGACGGCGCTGGACATCCACGAGACGCACTCCCAGGTTTTGGGCTAGGCGCGGATCGATGCTGAGGCCGGACGCCTTGGGCGCGTTCGGACTGGAGGCATAGACCGGGAGATACGCCATCCCCATGCTGTCCTTCATTGGGTGATCCGAATGAATCTTGGGGTTCATGGGGGCGGCCCAGTAGAGGATATGCCGTCCCTTTGGCGTGCCTTCCTGAGAATGGGTTGCGGTGGAGTTGGCACTCGGTGCCGCGGCAGGGACTCGCAGCCACCACACCGCGCCAGCCCCCAGACCTACACCAATGCCCAGCAGGCCCATGCCGATGATCCAGTTGCGTGCCTTCATGGTTGCGTTGCTCCTTGGGTGGTGAGGAAATCCAGCTCTGCGGCGCTGAGGTCCAGGTCGCGGCGGTATTGCAGGCGGGTCAGAGCATAGTCCAGCACTTCTTTCTGGGTGCGCAGCACCGCGCTCAGTTCGGCACGTCCCGCCGCGTAGGCGGCGAGCGTCGCGGAAAAGGCATTCCGGGCGGTGGGAAGCAGTTGCCGATCGGTGCGCTCCAACCGGGCCTTGAGGGCTTCATAACGGGCGAAGGTGGTGCGCGCCTGCTGGGTCAAGGCAAGGTGCTGATCGTCGTAGCGATATTGCGCCTGCAGTGCCTTGGCCCGGGCGGCGGCGACGTCCTGGTCCTGGCGATCTCCCGGAAATATGGGCAGGCTCAGGTTGACCCCCGCTGACAGCCAGTTGGGGCTGCCGGGGTAGAAATCCTGGCCATAATCGACGCTGACCGTGACTTCCGGCCAATAGCCACGCTTGGCCACCTGCACGCCAATTTGCGCGGCGCGCGTTTGCGCCTGGGCGGACCGCAGGAGGGGTTGGCCGGAAAGCCGGGCTTCCGCTTGGGCAAGGGTGGGCGGGGGTGGCAGGTTCGGCCATTGCTTTTCTATGGACGGCGGTTTCCGTAGATCCAGGATCTGCGCGATTTGCGCCAGATCGCTCGCCTGCTCCGCCTGTAATTGATTGATATCATTGGCTAGGCTGTCGCGCGCCAGTTGTGCGCGGAGTACATCGGCCTGTGACCCTTGCGCGGAGCGATAGAGTGCCAGCGCCGCTTGCACGCTCTCTGTCTGCAACTGTTCCTGATGTCGGACCGTTGCTACCGCATCTTCGGCATAGAGGGCTTGCAGCCAGGCGCGGCGCAGCAATAACACCAACTCGGCAGACTGGCCGCGCAGGGTATCGGCCGCCGCCTGGGCTTCCACCCCTGCCTGCTGCCCTTCCAGCCCCAGTTTGCCAAAGGAGGGAAAAGTCTGGCTCAGGCCCACGCTCAGCATGCTCATCTGCTGCTGGTTCATGGAGAAGTTGTTGAGGGGTGCGTTGACCACACCGAGGGCGAGGTGCGGATCGGGGAGTTGGGCTACCGCCACCGCTTGGTGCCGCAATTCCGCGATCTTTTGGGTCAGGGCGCCGAGACCGGGATTTTGCCGCAGGGCGATCGCCTCTGCGCTCTGCAGGCTCAATGAGACGGCACTGGCATAAGGGCTAAACACCATCATCAGCATGACGGGAAGGGAGAGTAGCTCTGCGCCCCTGCGAATAGCCGCAACCCACTTTAGAAAATATTTATTTCCAGAACTTCTTTGCACATCGCTCATAATAGTCTCCACATGCGGCCCGGGTTAGGGCCGAAGACGCGAATTTCCTGTCCGGCGCGACTATGCGCGGGACTACGGATTCAGGCGGGAGGCTAAATGAGAAAACGAACTGCGGAGAGTGGGGGAAGACCAGTGTGGGCCGCAACGTGGAGAAAATGGGGAACGGGCTTAGGAGAAGGGAGAGTAAGCCAGGACGCGACGGAAACGGCGAGAGCCGACATGGCGGGGGTGATGTTGTTGGCACTCTCCGCCACCGGCGTCATCATATCGTGGTGGCAGCAAGCAGTCAGGCAGGTGCCTTGCTGGGCCGGAGCGCCGAGGGTCTGCTCGCAACGCGGTGTTTGTGTGCTGTGTGCGGCTACCCCTGTCATCGACAGGGCGCACGGCGCCGAGGCAGCGTCTACAGGTGCCAACATCCAAGGCAGCAGTAGAAGCAGGGCCATAAAGGCTATCCGGCGAACGAACAGGCGAAAAACGCGCACGGCACTCCCATCTCAAGCTGCTAGTGTGGCCATCACAACACAACGGCCATCAAAAAGTCAACGCTTTCCCGAACCCGCGACTGAGTGCCGCGCTTCCCGCCCTTACTGGCGCGCCCCTTATCCATAGCTTTTTCTATCGCTCCAACCGTCGGTGTTTGTAAGTCTTTTCCGACGGCGAGATCCTCCATCTCTGGCGGGAGGTCCACGAAATGGCCGTCCAGCACTTGGAAGTCCTGGACGTGGAAAACTTCCGCCCCCACTACGCCCAGAACCTCATCCACCGGGTCCGCAGCCTGGAGGAACACAAGGAAGAGGCCATCGCCATGGTCGGCGAGAAACGCTATCGCATCTGGGCAATCTATGTGGGGTGCCGTTACCAATATGTGGACCGAAGTTACCGCGAGGCAGAGGTGAGATGGGAAGAATCCAATGGTCAACAGGGGGACCATTGGCAGCGGAGGTAGAGTGGCCGAGGGACTTGCCTAGGACCATATCCTCAATCGCCAGGACACTGATGGCTGAGGTGGTCCCCATCCATGGGATAGTCTGAAAGAAGATGGAACAAGTGGACACCGCCTACTACACTGAAGTGGCGTTGAATGGTCATCAACGAGCGTTTGTTCTGGGTCCGTGGCGTAGCGAGTGAACGACGAGGAACAGAAAATGTGGCCTTACATGATGGGTGGTTTTGGCAACGGTTATGATTGGACAGGGTCGGTATTCATGGTCCTGTTTTGGGGTTTGCTTTGCCTTTTGCTGATTTTTGCCATCGTTGCTGGCGTCATGTTGCTGATGCAGGCCTTCACGGGTCGCGGGATTCGGGGTGGCAAGAAAAACACCGCGCTGGATGTGCTCCATGAACGCTATGCCCGCGGGGAAATAGGAAGGGATGAATACCTGGAAAGACGTCGCGACCTGGAACAATAACGTGTCTCCATCCACCAAAGCGGGTCCGGATGCGCCACCAACAGGTGGAACTGTGGTAGACATCTGGTCTCGTTGGTTAAGAGCCAATGTCGGCAACCGGCGCTGAGGTTCCTGCTGCGGTAAAATAGAGAGGATTCTATGGACCATTCGGGACATCAGGAACATGGGATGGGTAACGCTCATCCCGGCGCGCACGGCGGTCACAACCATGGTGCCATGATCGCCGATTTCCGGCGACGGTTTTGGGTCTCGCTGGCCCTGACGATCCCTATCCTCCTTTTGTCGCCGCTTATCCAGCGGCTGCTGGGGCTGGAGGCGGCGCTCGCCTTCACAGGGTCATCCTATGTGCTTTTCGCGTTGTCGAGTGGAGTGTATTTCTACGGTGGCTGGCCCTTCCTGAAGGGATTGTTTGCCGAGCTTGAGACCCGCAAGCCAGCCATGATGACGCTGATCGCTCTGGCCATCAGCGTGGCCTATTTTTACTCGAGCGCTGTCGTGTTCGGGGTGCAGGGGGAAGTGTTCTTCTGGGAGCTCGCCACGCTGATCGATGTGATGCTGCTCGGCCACTGGATCGAGATGAAATCAGTCCTGGGGGCTTCTGGCGCACTGGAAAAACTGGTGCAAATGATGCCATCCGAGGCCCATCTCGTAACCCCGGAGGGCATGAAAGACGTGCCGGTCGCCAATCTGCAGCGCGGTGACCGGGTGTTGGTGAAGCCTGGCGAAAAAATCCCTACGGACGGACGTGTCATCGAGGGACAGACCACCATCAACCAGGCCATGCTCACTGGCGAAAGCCAGCCCGTGGAGAAGGGGGACGGCGACGAAGTGATCGGTGGTTCGGTTAACGGGGAGTCGAGTATCACCGTCGAGGTCCACAAGACCGGCAGTGAAACCTATCTTTCACAGGTCATCGAGATGGTGCGCCGGGCGCAGGAGTCCCGCTCCCGGACCCAGGATCTTGCCGACCGCGCGGCCCTGGTGCTGACCCTTACCGCGTTGAGCGTCGGCGGACTTACCCTTGCCATTTGGCTGGTCCTTGGCCAGCACTTCGAGTTTGCCCTGGCCCGCATGGTCACCGTCATGGTGATTGCCTGTCCCCATGCCCTAGGCCTGGCGATTCCACTGGTCGTCGCCGTGTCCACCGCCATGGCGGCGCAGCATGGGCTGCTTATCCGGGACCGGTCTGCTTTTGAGCGGGCGCGCCAACTGCAGGCGGTGGTGTTTGACAAGACCGGGACCTTGACGGAGGGACGGTTCGGCGTCACGGATGTAGTCGTGCTCGGCGGATACGCCGAAGATGAGGTCGTACGGCTCGCCGCGGCCCTCGAAAGCCAGTCGGAGCACCCCATCGCCGCTGGCATCGTGGCATATGCCAAAGCGAAGGGCATCGGCTTCGAGCCTCCCAAGGAATTCAAGGCCATCCCCGGTAAGGGCGCGCAAGCCGTTGTAAATGGGCGCAATGTGAAGGTCGTAAGCCCCGGCTATCTCAAGGAGAGCGGTCTCGATGTCAGCGATAAGCGGATCGCGGCCTTGGCATCCCAGGGCAAAACGGTGATATACCTGCTCGTCGACGAGAAACCGGAGGGGGCTGTCGCGCTGGCCGACATCATTCGAGCGGAGTCGCGGGAAGCCCTCGCGCGGCTGAAGGGGATGGGCGTACAGGTGATGATGTTGACCGGCGACTCCGCAGCGGTGGCCCGTTGGGTGGCCCAGGAAATGGGGCTGGACGACTATTTCGCCGAAGTGCTCCCTGGACAAAAGGCGGAGAAGATCAAGGAGGTAAAGGCGCGGGGATTGCGCGTGGCCATGGTCGGCGACGGTGTCAACGATGCGCCTGCCCTGGTGGAGGCGGATGTCGGGATCGCCATCGGAGCGGGCACGGACGTCGCCATCGAGTCGGCGGACATTGTGCTGGTCCGCTCCGATCCCCGGGATGTGGCGGCTATCCTGGAACTTTCCCGGGCGACCTATCGCAAGATGATCCAGAACCTGTGGTGGGGTGCCGGCTACAACATCGTGGCGATCCCCCTTGCTGCCGGGGTGGCTTACAGCGTTGGCCTGGTGCTTTCCCCGGCGGTGGGGGCGGCCCTGATGTCCATTTCCACCGTGATCGTCGCCATCAACGCCAAGCTCCTCCAGAGGGTTCGGCTCACCGCCTAGCGCATGGATCGACAAGCAGCCAGCATGTCGCTTGTTCAGAGATTCCCCGAACGCAGGATCGCTAATTAACCCATCTGGCAACTGCCGTCGCAAAGTAGGCGTTCATCGAATACCTCCTTTTCCTCACCCGGCGCAGCAGGAAAACTGCTTCACGTCCTTGTTGAGGTCTGCGCCGCGAGCTTCAGCCCTTCGACCATCGTCAGATAGGGGAACAACTGATCGGCCAGTTCCTGCACCGTCATGCGGTTGCGAATCGCCAGCGCGGCCGTCTGAATCAGCTCGCCCGCTTCCGGCGCGACTGTTAACGGACAAAAAAGTATCCTCCCAGAAAATATGTAACTTATTGATTTATCGTTATCCGAATTTAACTGGAAAACAATGTTTCATCCTGAATCGATGTGTCTCTGAGAGAATAGCGCATTTCTAGAACAATAAAGTTTCATCCTGCCGTCTGTTGGCAGGAATCCCTTGTGCTTGCGCTATACCCAATGTCACATGAGCAGTGTAACCAGATTGCCCGGAAATTGATGGTCGATGCTTAATCTGGTTGAATCGACCAGGTGGTAGGTGATGTTTTGTTTTGTGGCTGTCATCTATAGACGTTCTCTAATCGCCAGCAAGACGGTTATGAGAGACAAGCAGCGTGATAATCTGGTCCAGCTTATCGCTTTGGCGTTGGATTTTATCTTCAATCCTTGTCATCCTATTTTCAATACGATCCATTCTGGCATCAAGGCGCGACTCTATCCTCGCCATTGCTTCAGAAGCTTCCCGGCGCTGGGCCAATATCTGCGAGGCCTGCTCACGCAGCCGCTCACTCATTTGGCTTTGAACGCCGCGAACCTCGGCTATTTGCGCTTTATGCGCGTCGAGTTTAGGCACCAGTAACCTCTGCACTTCTTCTGCGACGCTCATCATAAATTCTCCATACCGCACATAGTATAAGGCGGAGGGAAACTCGACAAGTAGAACCAACCTGCTGTCTCTGGTTATATTAGAAAAGCAGTTGCGGCCCAGAAGCTTGGGTAATGGGGGGCACCATTAGGCCCAATAATGTTTAGATGGCAATAATAGGGCATGGGTCGCAAGGCGATTGCAACGGATCGCCCCTATCCCTGATTAGGTATGAACTCATTTGTCTGCGCACCCCGCGTGGGTTACGCTTGCCACGACTGGTAACAGCGCGGCCAGAAGCCATTTTCCGCAACACACTCTGCAACCAGACAGACCTACCCCGAGGGGGGAATAGCGCCGGCTGCGGGAAGACGGCGATGCAGGACGCGCACCGCATGGATGAAGGACAGATCCTGAGCAGCCTGACCGGTTTGCGCTGCAGCTTCGGTCATCAGATGGCGCACCGCCGCATGAACCAACAGGAGGGCATAGAATTCCTGCTCCACCAATTCCGGTCGCTTGCTGCGTAGTACGACCCGGCGCTCGGCCAGATGGGTCTTGAGTTCATCGAAACTGGATTCGATAGACCGGAAACTGAAGAAGTCATCGGCGAGCGCCCCTGGAATGATCTGCGGCTGGTCATCGCCCATGATCCCATGACGGCGGCGGACCAGACCGCCAAGCGGAATGCGCGGATCGAAGCGCTGATTACCCAGGGCGACCAGTGGGCCGGCAAACTGGATGATCAGGATGACGGCAAGAAACACCGGGGCCGCAAGCTCTCCGGCAGCGATGCCAAGGCACGCTTCTACCATGCCGTCTGCGAGGCACATTTATCGCGTATTATCCAGGTGGACATGGCCGCCAGCAGTTTAGCTACGATATCGACGATAGCGCACGGGCGCTGGCGGAACGCATGGATGGCAAGCTCCTGCTCGTGACCGATGGGCAGGAGCTACCGCTCAGCATTTTCTCTCGGACTCCATGCCACCAGCTGGGCCACGGGCTCGCCTTCTCTGAGGATGATGATTTCCTCGCCCTGGACGGCCAGCCCCACTTAGTAGGGCAGTCTTGCCTTGGCGTCGGTGAGATTCACGGTACTCATGGTATGACTCCTCTTGTATCTACATGCGTCGGTGAAGTTACGGAGCGGCCCTCGAAATGTCGGATACTCCACATCCTCCTGGACGGACTATAGCACTGCGGGAATCCCCGCGTTATCCCCCGCGACGACGGTCCAGGACCTCGTCCACCCTGCAATTTGCGTTGCGGTTTTTTGCGAACCTGGATATCCCCCGCGGTATCGTCTACATTGAGTGTGAGGTACTTGCACCGCAAATGTACGGCTATAGTAGGATAACCTATCTACAAGTGAGGTGTAACGTGATGAATACCAATCAGATGCATGATGTTCAGGCCGCTCTCTCATCCTGTTCCTGTACGGCGCGTGTAAAGGGTATCGGTCTTACCTTCGGGAATCTAGTGCTGTACGCCATGCCCATTTTGATATTAGCCGTTGCTGTAAGCCATTGGTTCGCACAGGACTATCTGTTGGAATTGGCTGCGGTTTTTGCGGGTGATGTCATTGGCCTTTTCCTGGTTATCCGCTTGGAGCGTTACCGTATCCGCGCGATCGCACAGCGAGTTTGCTAACGAGCATTTTCTGGGGTGGCACGGTTGCGGGGACGCTGACGATTCCAATTTGACACCCCCGCATTTGGTGGAATGCTACCGCTCCATCCAGTTGCGGGCAGTTCTTTGCGGAATTTCGCAAAGGAGAGGCACTGGAAACGCTATCGCATGTCGACACCCTGCTATTCGACAAGACCGGTACGTTGACCGAAGGCCGTCCTGCCCTTGTTGATCAGGGTGGCCCTGATTCTGCCAAAGCATTACGTCTGGCCGCAGCGTTGGAGTCGGCTTCCGAACACCCACTCGGGCGGGCTATTGTCACCGCGGCTGGCGAGCGCGGTATGCACTTGCCCACGGTCAAAAATTTCCGCTCCATTGCCGGCTATGGGATCGAAGGTGAAGTGGAAGGCCGTATGGTGCGTGTTGGCGCCCGACGTTTTATGGAGCGCGAAAATGTGCTGTTGGGGGATGACGCCGAGACTGCGGCACAAAGAGAAAATGGCGGGCGCACAGTGGTGTTCGTCGCGGTCGACGCAACGCTGATCGGGTGGCTCGCCATTGCCGATCGCATCAAACCGGAGGCGTATGTGGTTGTACAGGCATTACGCGCGCGTGGGCTGCAGGTAGCCATGGTCACTGGCGATGGACGGGCTACCGCTCAGTCTGTTGCCAGGCAATTACATATCGAGCAGGTGCATGCCGAGGTGCTGCCCCAGGATAAGGCGAAAGTCGTCACCCAATTGCAGGAACAGGGCCGCCGGGTCGCCTTCGTCGGCGATGGCATCAATGACGCTCCAGCGCTCGCACAGGCTAATGTCGGCATTGCACTCGCTTCAGGCACGGACATCGCCATCGAAGCAGCAGACGTGACCCTCACGCGTGGGCAACTCGGCGAGGTGGTCACGGCACTGACGGCGGCACGGCGCACCCTGAGCAATATCCGCGGCAATCTGTTCTGGGCCTTTTTCTACAATATTCTACTGATCCCTGTTGTGGCTGGCGTGGCCGTGCCTATCGGCATCCATCTGAATCCGATGGTGGCTGGCGTAGCCATGGGGCTGTCCTCCGTTTTCGTGCTCAGCAACAGTTTGCGCCTTAAACGGCTCAAGGCTTATGTACCAACGGTAACGCCGGGTGCTGTACAGAATACCGCACTCGAACCTGCTCATTCCTGAGCGATCGTTCAAACGAGGAGAATCCTTATGAGTCAGTTCGTTTTCAGCGTACCCGCCAAGGGCGATTTTGAAACCACCGTGGCGCAGGTCACTGCGGCCCTCAAGGTGGAAGGCTTCGGTGTGCTCACCACGATTGACGTGGCCGCGACGCTCAAGGCCAAACTGGGCATTGAGGGACGGCCCTATGTCATTCTCGGGGCTTGCAACCCGCACTATGCTCATCAGGCGTTGGAGGCCGATCCCGACATTGGTGCCTTGCTGCCCTGCAACGTGGTGGTGCGCACCGAGGCCGATGGCAGCGTGAGCGTGGTGTTCATGGATCCCGCCGCCGTGCTCGGCATGGTGGACAGGCCGCAAATTACCGCGCTCGGCATCGAGGTGCGCGACAAACTCCAGCGTGTGGCTGATGCCGTGCGCGGTTGAATGATACCTATACGAGCGTATTGAATATCCCTTTTACTTCATTCCCAACAGGAGAAAACCTATGAGCGATATCAGGCTGAAGATCACCGGTATGACCTGCGGACATTGCGTGCGGGCCGTGACGAAGGCGCTGGAAGGCGTATCTGGCGTTGAAAAGGCCGATGTCACCCTCACGCCAGGAGAAGCTGTAGTGCATGGTCAGGCGAGCGCTGCCGCATTGATCGCAGCGGTCAAGGAAGAAGGCTACGACACGGCTGTGCAGGACTGAAGCCATGGCGAAGGTGCTACTCTACACCAGTCCCGGCTGTCCGGACTGCGCCGCTGTCAAGCGCTACCTCGAAATGCGCGGTGTCGCTTTTGATGAACGCGACGTCACCGCGCCGGGCGTGGCCGAAGAAGCGAAATCCCGCTACGGCGTGCGCGTCGCGCCGATCACCGTGATCGACGGCGGGGCGCTGTACGGTACTTTTGCCGAACAGAAATCGCGGCTCGATGCTGCATTCGGTGGTTAAATGCAGTGTATCAGGAGGCTTGAAATGGACCGGAAAACCATCAGGCGTTTGGGTCTTGCCGCAGCGTGCGCGGCATTTATTGTTTCGCCCGCCTTCGCACAGGGCATGATGGGCGGCCCCGGCATGATGCCACACATGCCGATGATGGCGGTTCAGCATAGTCTTCCACGCCAAGCACCCGCAGCGATTTCCCGCTACGGCTGCATGAGTTGTCATGCGGTGGCACATGGCGTCGTCGGACCTGCCTTCGAATGGGTGGCCTGGAAATATCAAAAGCAGCCCGATGCCCTGGCGCGGGTTTCCTCCTTCATAGAGCACGGAGGAACATCCACATGGGGCGGCATGATGCCTGATCTAAACGTACCCGATGCAACCGCCCGGGATATTGCGCAATGGATCCTTAAACTCAAACCCGTACAGCCGCCGCAGACGCAGGGAGAGCACTGAACTGGGTTGACGTGAAGGTTCGCATGTATTTTTCGGCGCCTTGGGTTGGTGGCCAGCCGTGGTATTCCTGGTTATGCTGGCGGTGCTGCCCGCCGTGACACGCTCGGCCTGGGGATAACGCACCATGCAACCTCCGGGGCGGGCTCAGTAATGGGGCGGTTACAATTCTCGAAAACCATTCTCAAAGACTAACGGTTTACAGCCATAATAACGAATTTCGAGGACATGGTGGCCAAACTGCCGAACGGTCGCTTACGCTGTCCTGCCGCTGTTTGAGCCCAGATGCTCGGCAGCAGTAGAGGGTTGTTTGATGCCTGACCATACTGCTGCTGGTTTTGCAGGGCTTCTTGGGCAGATGCCAAACAACCATCTACTTAAGCGGGCATTCAACTTCATGATTAGCACGATGATTCCGCTGCACGGAGCCATCGCTCTGGTCGGGGTCCGGTGTTGACGGCGGCACGAAGCAAACTCAGGGGCAAGGCCGCCAAGTTGAAACGGCGGTTGAAGCGATAAGTCATGGTGGAGAGATAGCGTTGCGCATATTTGCGAAACTTGAAAGCATGGTAAGCCCCGGAAAGGCCCGTTTTGAGGTTGCCCAGCACGGTGTTGACCCACCGGAACTGGGGCAAATCCAGGGGCTTGCGGCCCCCGGCGACGATCACCGCATGCGAACGCCCCGCATCGGCTATTCCGTTGAAACAAGGGAGGCCATCGGTCAGGACCTGACATTCTGTATTGAGCGTGCTGCGCGCCCAGTCTTCTATGGCGGTACTGGTAAATCCCTGAATCGCGGTAAATCGCGCGTAGACGGGATGTCCCTGCGCATCCACCGAGACAGCGGCAACAAAAGGGACTTTGTTCTCAGACCCTCGTCCGGCCTTGCCACCGGGATTTTCCCCGCCCAGATAGGCATCATCGGCTTGTACCGCGCCCAGCAGAGTGTAGACCTCCTCGCGTTCGACCATGGCCTGCATCAGCTTATGGTGGATGTGCCAGGCCGTGGGGTAGCTGACGCCGAGTTGGCGCTTCAGAGCCAGTGCAGACAATCCCGTTTTGGCTTGGCTAATCAGATAAAGTGCCAGAAACCACGTGGTCAGAGGCAAGTGGGTACATTGAAAGAGGGGCTCCGGCAATCAACGAAGTCTGGTGGCGGCAATGGCTGCATTGAAAAGTTTTGCGCGAGCCACTTTTCAGAAGAGAATGCGGGGTACCGTCACACTGGCGGTAATGAAATCCATCTGGCCAGCATCTTCTCCTCAGTCATATCCTGGGAGACCATTCTGCACATCTGAAAAATTCAGAATACAACGCCGCTCAGTTACTTACCTTGATCCGGCAGAAGCAATCGTTCTATCAGTCCATCAATATTAGTCTCGACTTCCAGCAGTTCGGCATCGATATTCGCTGCCAGCCGCTCAAAATTTTCGTGCCCTATGAGACTCTCTTGACGTGCATCCAGCAAGCGCTGTTTCTGCATGGTCAGCAGTCGCCGATACAGGCGATAAAAGTCAGTGCGGAAACGATCCTCATCGGCAATGTCGAGGTTTGAGAGCCGGTCTTTGGCGTCTTTGCTTTGCTGGATATAGCGCGTGGACAAAGCATCGAGCGCCTGTGGATCCCGCACCCCCTCATGGCGCAATCGATCAATCTCCTGGAGCCCCATTTGCGCCAGGGTCAGACGCATGCGCTGCATCTCGAAATCGGCGGGGAGTTGCCTGCGGCTCAGCACCCCCAAGGCGCGGGCTACCGGAGATATGCTTAGGCCCTGAATCAAAATGGTCAACAAAACCACACCAAAAACGAGATTGATCAACATTTCCCGGAAGGGGAAGTGTTGTGGAAGACTCAAGGCCAGCACCATGGATAAGGCGCCACGAATGCCGCCCCAGATCAGCACAAAATTCCACGACCACGGCATGCGCGCGCGCGACCGGCTCAGCAAAGCCCCCATGCTATAGATGACTACCCCTCGGGCGATGGTGATGGCCACATAGGCCGCTATCACCAAGGGCCATATCCGTAGTAAATCAGGCAAGCGAATGGTGAGGCCCACCAGCAGGAATACCAGGGAATTCAGCGCAAAGCCGATGTACTCCCAAAAAGTGTTCACCACGAGTCTGACCGAGGGAGCCATGCCCCTTTTAGCACCGTAGTTTCCACAGATCAGGCCAGCCACGGCCGTACTGATGACCCCGGAATAACCCAACTGCATGGCAACCAGAAAGCTGCCATACGCGGCGAGTATGGTGAAGGTGATCTCTACCATGCCGTCATTGACGCGTTTGATGACCTCTGAACTCAGCCACCCGACGATGGTCCCGATCAAGACGCCACCACCCACCACGGCCAGAAACTTCACCGCCAAGGCGGAAGCGGTAATGGGTTTCCCCATCGCCATCGCCAGAAACAAGGTGAAGAAGACGATAGCGGTTCCATCATTCAGCAGGCTTTCACTCTCCACCAGAAAGGTGAGCCGTTGTGGTGCCTGCAGTTCGCGAAAAATGGCCAGAACCGAAATCGGATCCGTCGCGGCGACGGTCGCGCCAAATACCAAGGCGACACCGAGCGGCATGGTCACTGCCGCCAAATCGGGTAAATAACGACTGGTCCAGAGGAATACGAATGCCGTCACCACGATGGATATCAGCACACCGGGTACGGCGAGGCCAAAAATAGCCAACCGATCGCGCCATAAGGCACTGGCGGATAGGTGATATGCCGACTCAAAAACCAGTCCTGGCAGAAAAATAGTGAACAAAAGCTCGTGCGTCAGGACCGGCGCGGGAAACAGGTGGAGTGATCCCAATAACAGTCCGCCCAAGACCAGCGCAACCGTATAGGGTATGCGTAATCGGTTGGACGCCATCGCCAGTAATGACGCAGCCACGAAAAGATAGAGAATGGCAGTTTCCGGTATCATCATCGTTCCTACGTGCTATTCATTGAGTGAAAATCTGACGCACAACGCGTCCGGGTGAGGCAGTAGGCTGAATATAACCATCACCATGTGCCCAATCACTCCACCGTCACCTCCCAATGCCTATTTCTCACCGGATTTCCCAACCACCTTTTTGAAGCGTCCAACTCGCCGAGATTCCCAACGGTAGCCGAAGAATGTAGCAATAGACCGTTTTTTCCCAAGGCAGGCGCCGTTAATCAGAATCCGCAGAGGATCAAAATTCACCTTTCTTTTCCGGAGTGCGGCTCTGCGCAGAGTGGTAACGTGACGCTGACCGCCACGCCAGACCCATACGGCCAACATGATAAAAACGAGCCATAGTCCCCCTATCAACATACCCGCTAGCATAACACCCCCATTCCTTGGTCAAACAATGATCAGACCATCATGCAATCTCTGTTCAGAAGTCCGCGAACCGCGCTTAACATTCTCATGCTGGGCTTTCAGCCTGACCGCTAGCGGTAACAAACTGTCTGCTTGGTCCGCAATGACTTGGTTTTGCCATAAGCCGAAACGCTGGAACCTGTTCTTTCAGGAAATATTTTCAGTTGTTCATTGAACTTGGCCCCTTAACCCGGTTTTCGTTTCAACGAGCCTCACAGGCCCACTGCGTGCAGAGTCGCGGTTTTATCAATGCGCCATCACGCTAAAACCCCCTTTTCAAGGGGGGGGGGGTAAAGCGGCGCTTGGCTTTTGAGCCATCAATGGGCGAAAAAAGCCAATGCTTTGCGGTATGGCAGCCCCGTCCTTCCCGCTCTTGAGAGCGGCAGCCGTAGGCTGAGGGCGGGGAGGACGTCCACTGTTCGTCGATCTCTTTAGATTCCTTTTAGTAACTCCGTTTCATCTACGACATCCCAAATGCCGCCTGCAGCGAATCAAGTGCTGAACAGTCCAGCGGTATTTGGCGTTTTCCACTTTCATATGTCACGTCCATCGCAACACCCACCACCCTGTTATCCAATTTGGCGCCGATGCGGAAGATCTCTTAACACTTTGGCCAGTTCGGCGGAATTGGATGCTGTAGATGCCACCCATCTGTCCGCTTAGTGATAAAAGATCTTCCGCATCGTGCTGTTTATCCGCGCGTTTGAATGGTCGTGGAAAGCTCACGGCGCATGCCCAATTCCATGGGCAAATTGTAGCATATAGGCATTTATCTGCTGGTCAGAAACGGCTTGATGAATAGCCATATAGAAAATTGACACGCTCAGCACAGCCACGACACCCATACTGGGGAAAAATGTCAGTGTGCCGATACCCCCCAAACTTTTGGGTCCGATCCAACTGATGAGCCAGAGGCCGCAGAAATAAGGTATGACCCACCACATATACTGCCAGCCCATTTCCGACCAACGACCCTTGCGCCAGATTCCCGTTATCGCATAGATCGCCAGCAAGCCAGAGAGCGTGCTGAAGATGAAATTCAGGGTATGCAGGCCAGACCAAAAGACAATCCAGTTTGAAACCACAAAAGCGAGGGGAGCCAGTGCCGGCGCCCACCACAGCCGAAATGGTCGGTCACCCTCCGGTAGCGCCCGACGCAACTGCAGTAACGCGATAGGGCCGATCACATAGGAAAGTACGGTCATCGAGGCAATATAACCCACCATTTTCTGCCAGGATGGGAAAGGGAAAAAGAACACCGCGCCCACTACATAAAGCAGGATGAGGCTCACCCAGGGAACGCCAAAGCGATTGACCCGCGACACCCATTGCGGTGCGGCTCCCGTCTCCGCCGTCGCCAAGCTGACTCGGGCGGCCGTGGTCGTGTAGATCAACGCGGTGCCCGCCGGAGACACGAAAGCATCCACATACAGAAGCACGGCTAACCAGCCGATTCCGATCGAAATAGCTAGCGCTGCAAACGGACCGTTGATGCCGTGAAAACGCAAGTTCTGCCATCCCCCATGCGCCAGATCCTGCGGGTTGACGGCACCTAGAAAAGCCACCTGCAGACCGATGTAAATGGCTGAGGCAATAAGCACGGAACCGATCACGGCGATGGGGACGTCCCTGCGCGGATTCTTGCTCTCCCCGGCAAGATCGATGGCGTGCCGGAATCCCAGCAGGCTAAAAATGACACCACCACTGGCGACCGCCGCAAACATGCCATGCAGGTCAGTCACCTGGTTGACCGCACGCACCGCAAAATTACCCGGATGCCACGAAATGGAGATCAATAGAATCACCGTCAACAACGGAATGGCCAGTTTCCACCCTGTGGCCGCATTATTGATTTTGAGCACCCAGCGCACCACCAGAAAATTGAGAACAACGAATATCGTCAACAGCAGCAGGGCCGTTCCGAATCCCTGCGCGCTCAACAAACCCGTGTGCGGCTGCAAAAATCCCGGCAGATAGTTATTGGCATACGTCAGCACGGCCGTCACTTCAATCGGCGCTATCGCAGCATATGAGAGAAAAAGCATCCAGCTCCACAGGTGCCCAACGATAGGACCATTACCCACATGCGCCAAATGTACCACCGCCCCGGCACGCGGGATCAGCGGCGCCAATTCGGCAAAAACCAGGGCGAGGAGCAGAATCGCCAGCGCGCCGATGAGCCAGGACCCGATGCTCAGGGGTCCGGCAAACTCTGCGGTATACAGTGGACCGAACAACCATCCTGACCCAATGGAGGCACCGACGCACGCGAACAGCAATCCCGTCAGGCCACCCTCGCGGCGAAGCTTGTTTTTGCGTATTACAGGCTTAAAACGGGGCACAAATTCCTCCTTTTTGAGCTCTGATCATGTGGATACACCATGGGTTTGGGCGGACCCCTTTTCAGTGGATTCCTGTTTCCGCAAATACTGGTTCAGGCTATTGCCATGCAACTGCACAATCCGCCACTGCGGCGCACCTTCCGCATTCAGGGTCCAGAAGCCCAACCAAGCATTTTGCAGGCAGACCCACAACAAATGATGATTGACTTCTTTCAGTAATACCCAGGTGTGCTCATCTTTTACAGGGCCCGCGAACAGTCCACCGAACACAGGATTATCGGCGGCCACTGCAGAACGGACCTGCTGTGCCAGCCACTCGTCGGTGAGCGTGGCCGGTTTTTGAGAGAAAAAGCCACGAGCCCGTTTCCGATGGTAGCGATAGAGGACATAGAATCCGACGAGCAGCGCCACAAAACTCAACAACACGATGCTGATCATGACGGAAGGATACGTCGCGGAACCGATTTCTACGCTCTTTGATGCCAGCACGTCTGTCCACAGCAACATGGCTAAAAGAGCCGGTCAGCCCGGCGCACCAAAATACGGCGCCAGTGTTTTACATCCTGCAAACTGACCCCATACTGACAGGCGATGTCCCCGGCCTGATCGGGTCTCGCGCGATACGCCGCCAAAGCAATCATGGCCTTGACCGACGGGTCGGGCTGCCAGTGTCCTGACTTCGATCTCGCACGGCGGGGATAGAGACGCCAAGCGTTCTCCAACAAGGTACGCCAGCAGGACTTCACCAGACTAGCGTCCACCCGTAATTCCTGTGCCAGGCTTTCAAAAGACCATTGCGGTTTTCTCACCGCGAGCAGCGCCAGAGTAGTGCAAAGCTGGCGTGAAGACGATGTCATGAAAGCCACCATAACTGATTCCTCTTAAAAAAAAGGTGGTGAAAGCACCAGGAAGGCATGTTGTCCCCCACTATCGCGTTCCGATGATTTGCTGTTGATCCTGCCGCGCATCATGATAACCCTCCAGAAAGGCATAGAGCTGCATGCTTGGCAAAGGACAGGCCACTTTTGAATACCTTTCCTGCCCCGCTGAAATCGCCAGTTGAAAAGCACAGCCAGGATGTGTTAGCGCCCAGTCATACCCTGCCTTCCTGGCCCTCTCGCGCCGAAGCTTGCTGGCAATTCCACCGATCCTGTACCACAGCAGGAATATCCCGCCAAGCACAAAAACGCCTTCTGCCAGATCGCCGACCAGTGACGGAGCGCTCATGACGCCGAAAGCTCACCGTAAAAAGGCGGGTTACAGGCCTCGTCCCCCATTTCCCCGGTGCGGATGCGAATGGCTTCCGAGACATTCAACACAAAAATCTTCCCGTCTCCATCCTTGCCGGTGCGTGCTTCCTTAACCACTGCCGCAATGGCATCATCCAGCCTTTCATCACTGATGACCGCTTCGATTTTTATCCTGGCGATAAAATCAGAAACATACGTATGGCCTCGATAAATTTGAGAATGGCCTTTGCGCTGTTCAAAACCCGTGACTTCGGTAACCGTCATCCCCCGTATACCGATAGTGGCCAGTGCATCACAAATGTCATCCAGCTTGAATGGTCTGATAATGGCGGATAACTGTTTCATGGCGACACCTCATACGCAGACTTGAGACTTCACAAAAGGTACCTATCGGTCCTATGGTTAAAACAGAAACCCAGTTTCGAATAGCGCGCGAGCCTGTGTAGGATTATTCCCTTGCGGACCGAAGACATCACCCTGGGTATAGCTGCTTGCCTGCACATAGGAAAACTCAGCGCGGGCGAAGAAATCGTGATCCTGGTAGGTGGGCGTCACGGTGATGGACCACGCCTTACTACCAGGTCCATACATCAGATTAACCGCGCCATCGGTGGCATTGCCGGTGCTCGCAATGTACTCGGCCCGGGCGGCCAGGGTAACGTGGGGGGTGAGGGCATAACTCGCCAGAATGGCCGCGCCTCTGGTCCCCGTGCCGCGTTCCACGCCGATAGCGGGATTGGCCGACACCTGGGTGTACTGGAGGTAGGGCTGAATCATCCATGGGCCCGAGCTATAGGTATAGATCAGGTTGTAGATGTCGCTGTTGTTTTGATAAACCGGGGTGGCGAGTGTGGAATAACCCGTCTGTCCCGCATTGCCCATGCCCACGAAACTCACGGTGTTGGCGGAGTTAATGGTGTAGGACAGGTCGCCGGAAAGCCAGTTGAAGCGATTGGAGTAGAAACCGTCACTCCATGCGAGAGAGGCGCTCAATGGCCCCGCGCTGTAGTTGACTTGCACCCCGCGATTGACGGCGTTTTCCTGGTTCCACAACAAGCCGCGCTCGATGTTCATATTCTCGAAAGTGAAGGTGTATTCCGCGCCGATCAGGGTGGGGAGTTTGCCGATCAGCACCGAGAAGTTTTTGGTGGGAGCGATCTTCAGATAGGCCTGTGGCAAGGCACCATAATAGTCGGCGGTGGTGGCTCCCGTGGAAAGGAAAGGCGTGCCCAGGGCAGGCATATTGTAGGCACCGGCCTGGAGGAAGAACTGGATCAGCCCGTGTGTCTTCTGGATGAAGATCTGGCCATTGCTGATATCGGCGTGGGTGAGCCGATCACCGGGGACTCGGTTGTCCTGCCAGACGCCCATGCCGCTCATCACGCCGGTAATGTCCAGTTTTCCTAGCGGGCCGGCATTAAACTGAAAAGGAGATGGTGACTGCAGCGGTCCGGTCATCGCTGGCATCGGCAGGGGCGCGGCTTGAACAGTGTCCGATACCAGAGCCAGTGTGGATAACACTGCGACAGCAAGGATTGTTAAACTCCTCTTGCTGCTGGTGCGAGGGGCTTTTTTCGTGGTGAAGCGGTTCATCATGTTTCTCCAATTGCGTAAAAGAGGCCTGTACACCAGGTATGACTGGCGCGATCGCGTAGCCAATAAATGTGAAAATTTATTGGCCGTTGAATATTGGTATTGCGGTAAAAGGTGGCGTTTCCGAATAAAAAGCCACCACCTCATCTTTTACCCGGCGCACGGGATGGATCACCCACTGTTGGCCGTGGTGGATCTGAAGACGTGTCCAGGCATCCCGACGCAATTTCCGGTCGAATTTTCCAGAACGCAGAAATGTCCCCAAAAGTGCCCCCTTGTGCAAGCGCAGGAGCACATCCGGAATTCGTCCATCGGCAATGAGCGTGGTCGCACCAGAGCGCGCCGCATGGGTGGCGGCGTGTATTTTGGTGAGCATCCCGCCGGTACCCACGGTGCCACCGCTTCCACCCGCCATATGCTCATACCGTGGGTCACCCGCCATACCTTCCGTGATCATTTCGGCATCAGGCCGTGCGCGCGGGTCCGCTGTAAATAGCCCTGATTGATCAGTCAGCAATACCATCAGGTCGGCATGCCAGACGTTGCTGACCAGGGCGGCCAAATGGTCGTTGTTGCCCAGAGCATTATCCAGATCGACGATCGCATCGTTCTCATTGATAATGGGCAACATCTGCATTCTCAAGAGCATTTCGATGGCGGACCGAGTCTTCTTGAGGCGCTTCCGATCTCTGAAGTTATCGCGCGTCAGCAGTATTTGCCCGCAATGCGTCCCTCCCTCGGCCAGGAGATTCTCATAAGCATGAATCAGGGCGGATTGCTCCACGCTGGCCGCCGCCTGACGCTCTTCGGCGGTGGTCATCTTCTGGGCCCATCCCAGGTGACATTTGCCGGCACTGACGGAACCGGAGGAAACTAATACGACCTCAATATCTTCGGCGCGAAGTCGCAGTATTTGCTGCACAAGTTTCTGCATGGCCGACAAATCCAGTCGTTGGCCGTCTTGAGTCAGCAGACTGCTCCCGATCTTGATAACCCAGCGGCGTGCGCGCTGCTGTAGCGCTGCCCGGTCGGGCACTACGGAATGCATAGTTGCTTTACCGACAATATTCATGGTCATTATAAAGACTCCATTGGTTTAAAAACCCGTTTGGTTATGTCCTCAACGAAGATTGTAGATGGTCCTCATCTATAAATTCCATATAAATGGTATATAATTTGTGTATATTTTTAGGGGCTGTAATCAACCTGGAAGGCTGCAGATCAGGGGTGCTTATAAGATGGTTGTCCGCAGGCATGGCCTTTTTATTTCCATAGCCCCACCATTCGCAGGCCACCCGGTCCCGGGCCGCCCATGCGACGTCTCCATGCGCCGGATCAAGGAGCGCAGCACCGTCTCGTAGAGGACATCCCCCATCACGCCGTCCTCAATGCCGCGATCGATATTCGGATTGTCGTTGACCTCCACGACGAAAACGCCTTCGGACGTTTCCTTGAGATCCACACCATAGAGTCCGTCCCCAATCAGGTTGGCGGCGCGGACGGCAGTCTGCAGAACGAGCGCGGGTGCTTCGTGGAGGGGGATCGTGCGAAACCCGCCCTGCAGGGCGCGCCCGTTGTCCAGGTGACGCACGATCTGCCAATGGTTGGACGACATGAAGTATTGGCAGGCGAACAGGGGTTGCCGGTCCAGCATGCCGATGCGCCAGTCGAACGGCGTATAGCAATAAGGTTGAGCCAGCAGCAGGTCAGAGTCAGCGAACAGTTCGGCGGCCACCTTTCTCAAGGTCTCCGGATCGGTGACTTTCCGGACTCCGCGGGAGAAGGACCCGTCCGGCACCTTGAGCACGAAAGGATAGGACAGCCGTTTCTCCAGGCGTCGAAGATCGGTCTTGCGGATAATGACGGTTTCGAGGATCGGCACCTGATGCGCCCGCAGTATCTCCGTCAGATACACCTTGTTCGTGCAGCGCAGAATGGAATCCGGGTCGTCGATCACCACCAGCCCTTCCTGTTCGGCCTTCCGGGCGAACTCGTAGGTGTGGTGGTCAATACGCGTGGTCTCCCGGATGAACAAAGCGTCGAACTCGGCCAGTCGCCCATAGTCCCGGCGCTGAATCAGTTCGACGTGAATTCCCAGACGCTTTCCTATGCGGACAAAATGCTTCAGCGTTCGAGAACTGGATGGCGGCAATACTTCCCGGGGATCGTGGAGGATGGCCAGATCGTAGCGCATGCGCTCGGCGGGCTTGCAGCCTGCAGGCTTCGACTTGCGCCGGCGGCGAGCGAGATAGTGCTGAAGGGCGGCACGGAGCTCCGCTTTTTCCACGGCGTCCAGGTCTCCGATGGGTAACGCGCAAACCCTTTGGATGCGCCAGACGCCATTGGCCCGAAGCTGCACCTCCAGCGCCGGCATGGGCAGGTGCTCGAAGAGTTCCCGTGCGAGTCCCTGCATGGGGCCATCCGCCGTCCAGCCGAAGAAAATCCGCAACACATAAGTGGATCCCACCTCCTTCTGCAGGTTTTCCGTCGCTTTTTCCAGCAGAGGTTGCAAATCGGCGAGTCCCGGGCGGTACAGGGATTGCCTGCGCACTTCCAGCAGGGTGCGCACTTCCGGCAGAACGTGGTGACCGCGGGCCTCACCCAGCAGCGAGCAATAGTAACCCACACCCCCATACTCCAGGTTCCGGCACAGGTTGATGACCCGGGTGCGTCGATCTTCCGGCTGGTATTTGCGGCGCAGGTAATCTATCGCGGTGATGACGGGGATATCGAAATCATCGGCCGGCCAGTCGCGGCGGGAATCGACAACGATCAGGTTTTTAGGCATGGGAAATTCCGGGATTTGGGTGAACGATACGCATCAGAGCGGTTTTTCCATGCGAATCGCGGCGGTGCGGTCCACCTGTGGCGGTGCGGCCTCGTAGTATGACGCGATGCGGTCGAAAGGCCGGTAACCGACGCTGGTGTACAGGCGAAGAGCCGCAGTATTGTCCTCGCGCACTTCCAATCGTATCCGATTCCGCCCGGACGCCATGGCGACAGACTCGGTACATGCCAGAAGTGTCCGGGCCATGCCTATCTGGCGGTGTTCCGGCGCCACGGCCAGTGAATAGATACGTGCGATGCGTGAATTTCGCCGCATCAGGAGAAGCGCATAGCCGGTAACCGTCCAAGCAACCCACCTTCCCAAATTTTCTGACCTGACCGATCCTGATCTGCATTCAGCGCGGAGGGATGGTGATGAAGAAAGAAGAGAAAGTCGCTTATTGGCGGCAGCAGGTAGAGGGATTTCAGGCGAGCGGACAGTCGGTCAAGAATTATTGTGCGCAGGCGGGGATCGCCGTAGCCACGCTGCATTACTGGCGCAAGCGCTTTGCCGATTCTGTACAAACGCCGTTGCTGTCCGCCGTGCCCGAAGGGTTTTTGCCGGTAACTCTGGCCGCGCCGGTCAGGACGCCTGTTTCACCGGTAGAAATTCACCTGTTATCCGGTCGTAGCCTGAAGCTTGCGGCGGCGGTAGATACCAGCTGGCTCCAGACCTTGGTGCAGATTCTGGAAAGACCATGTGGCTAAATTCGAGCAGCCGGATCTGGCTCGCGGCAGCGCCCGTGGATATGCGCTTGGGCTTTGATGGCCTGGCGGCCAAGGTACAGGGGGTATTGGCTGCCGATCCTTTTTGCGGTCATGCTTTTGTCTTTCGCAACCGCCGAGGGGATCGTCTGAAATTGTTACTGTGGGATGGACTGGGCTTCTGGCTGGTGTATCGCCGTCTGGATCAGGGACGACTCCATTGGCCCCGCGCCGATGCCGGTGCCATAGAACTCTCCGCTGCGCAGTGGGCGATGCTGGTAGAGGGGCGCCCGTGGACGCCGTTACCGAGCCTGGAAAAATGCACACCAACACTGCTGTAACTAGCGGGAATTGCTTGTATAAATAGCCCAGTTCCGATACTATTTTCTGATGATTTCAGCGCCGCAAACGCCTCTTCCCACCAGCCCGGACGCCCTGCGCGATCTGGTGCTGAGCCTGCTGCAACAGCAGGAGGAACAGGAAGCGGAACGCACCCGGATCATCGCCCAACAGCAAGCGGCCATTGCCCTGCGCGATGAAACCATCGCCCGCCTGGAAAGCACCATCGCCAAACTGCAGCGCTGGCGATTCGGACGCCGTTCGGAAAAGCTCTCTCCCGACCAGATCAGTCTTTGGGAAGAATCGCTGGATACCGAAATCGCGGCGATGGAAAGCCTCCTCGAAACCGTTCTGGAAGACAGTGCGGCCGTGACCGCTGGCCGTGCAGAGGGAGCAGCCGCCGACGCGCAGACCGTAACGGTCCCCGCCCGTCCCGTACGCCGGCACCCCGGCCGCATGGCGATCCCCGCCCATCTGCCCCGGGTAGAAGTACGTCACGATCCCAAGACTTGCACTTGCGCGCAATGTGGGGGTCCACTCGAAACTGTCGGGGAAGAGATCAGCGAAAAACTGGATTATATCCCCGGACGCTTCCAGGTGATTCGCCATATCCGCCCCAAACTGGCCTGCCGCCCCTGTGGTACCATCGAAAGTCCGGCATTACCGGCACAGGTGATTGACAAGGGCTTGCCCACGGCGCGCCTGGTGGCCCATGTGATGACGGCGAAACACGTGGATCACCTGCCTTTGTACCGGCAGGGAACCCAGTACCAGCGAGCGGGCGTACCGATCTCTCGCGCCACCCTCTGCAGCTGGCTGGGTCAGGGCGAATACTGGATCAGTCTGCTCGCCGAAGCTTGCAAAATGGCCTTACTGGAAGGAAAGATTCTGCACGCCGACGAGACGCCCTTGCCCGTCCTCAACCCCGGCAGCGGCAAGACGGACAAAGCCTATCTCTGGGTGTATCGCAGCCAGGCGGATGCCCCGCATCCCGTCGTGGTCTTTGATTATGCCCCGGACCGTAAGGGGATCCACGCGCAACACTTCCTGGGCGACTGGCAAGGCATCCTCCAGACCGATGACTATGGGGGGTATGATGCCCTCTACCGCAAGGAACAGATCATCGAAGCCGGATGCTGGGCGCATGTACGCCGCCACTTCTATGACGTGGAACAGCGCGGTCCCAGTCCGGTAGCCCAGAAAGCCCTGGCCTGGATCGTCAAACTCTACGCCATCGAAGCGGAGATCAAGGAATCTCTACCAGATCAGAAAGTCGCCGCCCGGCAGCAGCGTGCCGGTCCCCTGCTGGAAGCCTTCCATGCCTGGCTCACGGAAACCCAGATGCAGGTGGCGCCGAAAAGTGGTATTGCCAAAGCGATGGCCTATGCCCTCAACCGTTGGAAAGCACTGACGCTCTACCTCGAAGAAGGACAACTCAGCATCGATAATAATCCGGTGGAGCGGGCGCTGCGGGGCGTGGCCATTGGTCGCAAGAATTTTTTATTTGTTGGAAATGATGCGGGTGGTGAACGTGCCGCGTCCTTCTACAGCATTATCGAAACGTGCAAACTCAACGGCGTCGAGCCCTTCGCTTACCTCTGCGATGTGCTGGAAAAGCTCCCGACCTGGCCCAACAAGCGGCTCCACGAACTTTTGCCGTGGAACTGGAAAAAAACCGCATTACCCTGATCGGCGCTAACCCGCAAGGGTGGGTTGGCTGAACGTTTACCATAGCCGCAAATGCGAGTGCCATTTTCGACCACGAGAATCCTGGCGCGCGCTTGCAGAGTGCAACCCCCTGCCGGGGTGCAACTCCCATGTGCCAGAAAACGGCGTAGCCCGGAGCGTGAAATACGATCCATGGAAAAGCATTGGTTCTCAATGGCGGTAAGCGCATCCAGATCCCTAAGGCCAGCCTCGCGGATGGTGCCAGCATGGGGCGCTGGTCGCGCCTTCGTTAGGGCTGTGGTGTTCAATCTGGTGCGAAGTCTTTCTGTGAATGGACGAGGGTCGCGGCACCCCCCGCCGGGTTCAGCAGGTCCGCCAGCAGATAATTCCTTTTTTCGATTAAGTACGCGAAGATTCTGTCACTCCTCAATAAAATTCTGCCGCCACACGAGTTTTCCCGAAGGATAACCGGACAGCCATGTACCTCGCGAGTCATCTAAATCTTCCGAAGGCTCTGGGCGTCCGTCGCAACGCTAGGAGTTTACCCTGTCCTGAAACGTCTTCGTGGCCTTGAAGGTCACGACGCGTCGTGCTGGGATCTGGATTTTCTCACCCGTCGCAAGATTCCGGCCTTTCCTCGCTGATCTGTTGGTGAAATGGAGCGTATCGACTTCCGGGATGAGTATCTTTTCCGCCGAGTGCATTTCGGCGCGAATGGTCCTGGCAAAGGCTTCCAGGAACCGCGCCGCATATGACCATATTACGTCTTCGGGGCATAAAGTAGATACCATTTGCGTAACGCCAGCAGGCACCATACAAACTCGACCACACCGAAAGGCCAAGTGCCGGCCAGAAATCCATAAATGGACGTTCCGAGGCACGATACGGAAAATGCCAGAGTCCACCAAAGGGAGCGCGCCTCCAGGGCATAAAAAATCATCATCAATGTAACAGTGATTACGCCGAAGAGCGTTAATGGTGACATGGGTGGTTCCTTGCGGGGTGAGAACTGATGCCTGTTTAAGAGCCTGCGCAGGAGGTAAAAAAGAGCGTCCATCTGTCCTTTCAAAAAACCAGCAAAACACTTTTCCTGGCAGACAGACTCGGCACACCGACCATGATCAGATCACGGCAGCGAGGGATCATCGGAATGGATGGACTGCGGTGTCTTTCCCTCGTGCGCCATTGCCCATCCGCGCTCAAATGCATAAGCCAGCACGCCAGACATATGTTCGGGAAAATAGGCTTCGCAGGCATCCTCGACCTGGTCGGCAGTAGCGTCCAAGTGTTGCAGCGCCCAATGGTAGCCCGCCCACTCGGCCGCGAGGATGCTTTCTTTCAGTGTTTCCATGTGTTTTTCTACCTCCGTAGATACCCTGCCGTTAGTAGAGTAGAGAGAAACGCCCTCCGCCAACGGTAGGGTTTTGTGGTGTCGCATTACCCCTGGGTGCAGGGTGAGCCTACCGAGCGGATCGCTCCGCCCTGAAACGCACTGATTTTGCGGCGAAGGAGTGCCACTTTCCGCATCTCGCAGCGATATATGCCAAGCGTGACTGTGACTGTGAGCAGGATGACCAAAGTCGCACCCGCCCAGGAAGCCATCATGATTTCGCTCCTTTCGTGAGCGGAGATCTTGTTGCTCCATGCGCGGCGGCGTATCGGTCATGCAGCGCGAGGTCGAGTTTCACCACATTGACCACGGGTTCGCCGAGGAAACCCAGCAGGGGTTCTGTGGTGTTCTCCTTGACCAAGTGGCGCAATGTCACGATATCAATACCACCAGCCTGCGCAATGCGCGGGATCTGATAGAGTGCTGCCGCAATACTGATGTCGGGATCCAGACCACTCGCGGAAGAAGTCACGAGGTCCACCGGAACCGGGCCTTTCTCAGCGGGATCCGCGGCCTTGATGGCCTTGATCCGCGCCGCCACGTGCTGTGCCAGAACAGGATTGTTCGGACCCAGATTGGAGGCGCCGGACCCGGCGCCATTGTAAGGCACCGGTGAAGTCGCCGAAGGACGGCTCCAGAAGTACTGCGGTTCACGGAAATACTGGCCGATGAGGCTGGAACCCACGATCCGCCCATGCTGGCGAATGAGAGAGCCGTTGGCCTGATGGGGAAACACGACCTGGCCGATACCCGTCATCGCCAGGGGATAGATCAGACCGGTCATTACGGCCAGAACCAGGAACAGCAACAGCGCGGTTTTGATGTCTTTGATCATGGTGTCATCCTCCTACAGTACAACCAGCAGCATGTCGATCAGCTTGATGAAGATAAATGGCGCAATAATGCCGCCCAATCCGTAGATCCACACGTTGCGGCGCAGGATGTGCTGCGCCGAGTCCGCGCGGAACTTGATCCCCTTGAGGGCCAGTGGAATCAGAAAGGGGATGATGAGCGCGTTAAAGATGACTGCGGCCATGATGGCATGGGTAGGCGAGCTCAAATCCATGATGTTCAGCTCGCCCAATTGGGGATAAGTCGATACAAACGCCGCCGGGATGATGGCGAAGTATTTGGCCACATCGTTCGCCACACTGAAGGTGGTGAGGGCGCCGCGGGTCATCAGCAGTTGCTTGCCGATCTGGACGATCTCCAGCAGTTTGGTGGGATTGGAGTCCAAGTCGACCATGTTGGAGGCTTCGCGCGCCGCCTGGGTACCACTGGCCATGCAGAGACCGACATCCGCCTGGGCCAGGGCTGGGGAATCGTTGGTGCCGTCCCCGGTCATCGCGACCATGTAACCCTCATTCTGGTATTCTCGAATGCGCGCGAGCTTGGTTTCCGGTTTGGCTTCCGCGAGATAATCATCGACCCCCGCTTCAGCGGCAATGGCGGCGGCAGTCAACGGATTGTCGCCGGTCACCATGACGGTGCGGATACCCATCGCCCGCAATTCGGCAAAGCGCGATTTGATGTCGGCTTTGACGATGTCCCGCAACTCGATGGCACCCAATACCGCTGCGCCAGAGCAGACCACCAGGGGTGTTGCGCCACCCCCCGCGATTTCCTGCACTATGCCGTCCAGCTCGTTAGGCCAGGTGCCCCCCAGCGACTGGACCCACGCCTTCATGGCGTCGGGAGATCCCTTACGCAATTGCTGCCCATTCCAGTCCACCCCACTCATGCGGGTTTCGGCAGTAAAAGGGATCAATTGGGCTTCCAGTGGCAAGGCTTCCCGGCTTTGCGGGTAATGTTTGTCGGCAAGGGTCACGATACTTTTGCCCTCCGGCGTCTCATCGGCCAAAGAGGCGCGGCGGGCCGCCTGCGCGAGGATTTCCTGGGTAACCGCTAAAACGGGGTAAAACGCCGCTGCGGATCGGTTGCCGTAGGTAATGGTGCCGGTTTTATCGAGAAGCAGCACATCCACGTCACCCGCCGCCTCGATGGCACGCCCGGAAGTCGCCACCACATTGCTCTGCAGCAAGCGCACGATGCCGGCAATACCGATAGCGGGTAATAGCGCTCCGATGGTGGTGGGAATCAGGCAGACCAGCAAGGCTACCAGCACCGTCAGGCTGATCACCGATCCGGAGTGGCTGGCGTAATGGACGCTATACCAGGAAAACGGATAAATGGTGACGGTGACCACCAGAAAAACGAGCGTCAAAACGACCAACAGTATGCTTAGAGCGATTTCGTTAGGGGTTTTGCGTCGCGATGCCCCCTCCACCATGGCGATCATTTTGTCGAGGAAGGTGTGTCCGGCCTCCTGCGTCACCCGGATGATGAGCCAGTCCGAGATCACCCGGGTACCGCCGGTGACCGCGCTACGATCACCCCCGCTTTCGCGGATGACGGGCGCGCTCTCGCCCGTGATGGCGCTTTCATCGACGGCGGCGACTCCCGCCACCGCCTCGCCGTCGGTGGGGACGAGGTCTCCCGCTTCTATCAGGACAAAGTCGCCGCTGCGCAGGCTGGCGCCGGGAACCTCCTTATAGCTCGCCTCGCGCACCGGTTTCGGCAGTTTTTTGGCCGTAACTTCCTGCCGGCTCTGCCGCAAACTGTTGGCCTGGGCCTCGCCCTGACGCTCGGCCAGCGCTTCGGCAAAATTGGCAAAAATCAGTGTGAGCCAGAGCCAGAGGTCGATCACAGCGGTAAAAGGCGCTTCACTGTTATGCACGATTAGATCGTGAAAAAAGAGGGCCAGCAGCAGCCAGGAGCCGACGTAGACGACGAACATCACCGGATTGCGCAACTGGCGACGCGGGGAGAGCATGCTGAAGCTGTCCCACAGGGCGCCCCGGCCCTGATCTTTCCAGTTGATCGGAGATGCCGCATGTTTATGATGGGTAGATTCCATGAATATGATTCCTCTAATGAGTCAGGGTGCTGATGGGCGCCAGTTGATCTGCAATCGGACCCAGCGCCAGTGCCGGAAAGAAGTTGAGCGCGCCGACCAGAAGAATGACCCCCACCAGTAGGCCGATGAAGATCGGCGTATGCGTCGTCAGGGTACCCGCCCCGGCGGGGATCTTCTTTTTACCCGCAAGTGCGCCCGCCAAGGCCAGCAGCGGCAGATAGGGCCAATAGCGACCGAAGAGTATGGCCATTCCGGTGATGAGGTTGTAAAAGGTCGTGTCACTGCTCAGCCCATCAAAGGCGCTGCCATTATTGTTGGCAGGACTGGTAATGGCATAGAGGATCTCGCTGAAACCATGCGCCCCGGGGTTAAGGGCCCCGGCACGTCCGGCGGTCGTACTCACGGCGACCGCCGTACCGATCAAAACCAGTAATGGCATGATGAGGATGGCCAGTGAGGCCATTTTGATCTCGAACGACTCGATTTTTTTACCGAGAAACTCCGGCGTGCGCCCTACCATGAGACCACCGAGAAAAACGGCAAAGATCATGAAAGCGAGCACCGTCGCCAAACCCGTCCCGACGCCGCCAAACACCGTTTCCCCCATTTGCATGAAGAACAGGTTGATTCCGCCGGACAGGGGCATGAACGAGTCATAGGTGCTGTTAGCCGCACCGGTGGAGGTTGCGGTCGCGATACTGCCGAACAGCGCCGACGCGCCAGCACCGATGCGATCTTCTATCCCTTCCAGATTGCCACCACCGGCGAGGCTGGCCATATTGGCTTGCGTGGCCCCCAGATGGGTCAGCAGCGGGTTACCCAATAGCTCAAAATGTTCACTGACCACGGTTAAAGGAACAAAAAGTACGAGCGTGGCGATCATGATGGCCCAGGCTGTGCGTTTGGCCTTCACCATGTGCCCGAACATGAACACCAGGGCAGAGGGAATCAGGATCATGGCCACCATTTCCAGGAAATTGGTGAAGCCCGTGGGATTTTCGAAAGGGTGCGCATCGTTCATGTCGAAGAACCCGCCCCCATTGTTACCCAGCATCATGATGGCCTCTTGAGAGGCTACCGGTCCCACATGAATCATCTGATGAAGAATAGTCTTGCCGCCGGACACAAATGGAGCGATGAGGTCAGCGCGCACTACCCCTGTCAACGTTTGTACCACGCCCTGTTCCATAAGAATCAGCGCAAAGAGCGCGGACAGGGGGAGCAGTACGTAGAGAACGGTGCGCGTCATGTCGACCCAGAAATTTCCGAGATTCTTGGTTTTATGACGGGCGAGAGCGCGAATGATGGGCAGGACGATAGTGATGCCCGTCGCCGCCGAGAGGAAATTCTGCACGGTCAGGCCCAGCATCTGCGAGAGATAACTCATGGTCGAGCCGCCGGAGTAATCCTGCCAATTGGTATTGGTGATAAAACTGACTGCGGTATTGAATGCGGAAGCACTTGGGACGCCGCCGAAGTGTAAAGGATTCAGGGGCAGCGCGCCTTGCGCCAACAACAAGGCATAGAGAAAAACGCCACCGATCAGGTTAAAGATCAACAGGGCGATGGCGTAGCGCTTCCAATCCATTTCCTCGCTCGCCGAAACGCCGATGACGCGGTACAGTCCCCGCTCCACGGGACTCATCAGGCGTGTCGCCCAAAACCTCTCGCCGGCATAAACGCGATGCATGTAGCGACCCAGAGGCAAGGCCAGCAGAATGGTCAACAACAGAACCGCGGCGGTCAGCATGATGGTGAATATCATAGGAATCGTTCCGGATTAATCAGAAATACCAAAAGATAGATGAAGAGCATTGCCCCCAAACCGAGGCCTATCCATGCAAAAGCGTTCATCTTATGTTCCTCAGACGATCCAACATCTCAACAACCCCTAGGGATGCCAAGAAAAAAACAACTATAATCAATAAGTAAACAAATTCCATGCCAACCTCCTTCGCGAGCGCAGGCCCACACCCCGCACACCATCATAATGTAGCCGTGTGCAACACTAGCAAGCATCCATCTATAAATTCCATATAAAACCTATATAAAACGTATATAAATTCGTGATTGTTCAGCCCAATGCTGGATTCACCGCACCGACGCTCCCCGCTGCGGAGCACACAGCGGGGGTGGATCCATATGATTCCTCAATGAGCCAGCGTGTTGAGGGGTGCCAGTTGTTCTGCAATCGGTCCCAGCGCCAGTGCCGGAAAGAAATTGAGCGCGCCGAGCAGAATGACAACACCTACCAGCAGACCGATGAAGATTGGGGTATGGGTCGTCAAGGTGCCGGCGCCAACGGGGATCGTCTTTTTGCCCGCCAGCGAACCCGCCAGTGCCAGCAGCGCCAGATAGGGCCAATAGCGGCCGAAGAGCATGACGATCCCGGTGATGATGTTGTAAAAGGTCGTATCACTGCTCAATCCACCAAAGGCGCTGCCATTATTGTTGGCGGGACTGGTAATGGCATAGAGGATCTCGCTGAAACCATGCGTCCCCGGATTAAAGGCCCCGGCCCGTCCGGCGCTCGTACTCACGGCGATCGCCGTACCAATCAAAACCAGTAATGGCATGATGAGGATGGCCAGTGAGGCCATTTTAATCTCAAAGGACTCAATCTTTTTACCGAGAAACTCTGGCGTACGTCCCACCAGGAGGCCACCCAGAAATACCGTGAAGATCGCAAAAGCGAGCATGGTTGCTAATCCCGTACCCACACCGCCGATCACGCACTCTCCCAGATCCATAAAGAAGAGATTGACACCACCGGACAGGGGCATAAGCGAATCATAAGCGCAATCCGCAAGACCGGATGACGTGGTGGTGGCGAGGCTTGAAAACAGGTCTGAAGCCGCCACACCAAAGCGATCCTCAACCCCTTCCATATTGCCGCCACCGGCCAGCACAGCGGTATGCGCCTGCGTGACATGGAGTGTATTGAATAGTGGGTTGCCCGCGAGGTCGACATGTTCGCTCAAAAGAGCCAAGGGCACAAAAATCACCAACATGGCGATTAATAGCGCCCAAGCAGTGCCTTTAGCCTTGGCCATGTGACCAAACATAAACACGATAGCAATCGGGATCAGTATCATACCAATCATATACAAAAAATTAGTCAGCGCGGTTGGGTTTTCAAACGGATGGGCGAAACTCGCATCGAAAAACCCTTCACCGTTATTACACAGCACTGCGATGGATGCTTGCGAGGCCACCGGTCCCATCGCGATCATCTGTTGAGTGATTTGTTTCCCCCCGCTTTGGAAGGGTGCAATCAAATGGACCTGCACATAAGGCCCAAAGGTCTGGATAACGCCCTGCTGAATGAAAATTAGCGCCAGTATGATTGACATGGGGATCAGAACGTAGAGGATAATGCGCGTAATATCGACCCAGAAATTACCCAAAAGGTGCGTGTTTTTTCGCACTACGCCACGAATAATGGCCAGAACGATAGCAATACCGCTTGCTCCACCGATAAAATTCAGATCTGTATAGGGCAGCATCTGCGACAGATAACTCAGCGTCGTTTCACCACCATAATCTTGCCAGTTGGTGGTGGTTATCGCAGCAATGGCGGAATTGAAAGCCGTGCCAATGGACGTTCCAGGTAGATGCTGTGGATTCAGCGGCAAGGCGCCTTGTGCTTGAAAAATAAAATACATAAACAAAACGCCGAGAATATTGAAAAGCAATAGGGACAGGGAATAGCGTTTCCATCCCATTTCATCGTCGACAGGTACTCCGGTCAGACGATATATTCTTTTTTCCAGCGGTCCCAGGAAACGGGTGGCCCAGAATCGATGACCTTCAACAACACGATACATATAGTGGCCCAACGGCAATGCCAGAAAAACTGACAATGCCAGAACTGCAACAAGGAGAATGATTGCAGAAGTCATAAGGATTGCTCCGCTTTGGGTGGGAACGACAAGAACGACAGCAAGTAAAAGAACAGGATGACGCGCAATCTCAGACCAACCCAGCCGAAGGCGGTCATTTGTGCCTCCTCATTCGTCCCAGCATCTCGGCGCCTCCATAAAACCAAAAACTACCACAAAAATAAGCTGATAGATCACTGCGTGCTTAAAGGCACTATAACTAATATATCGGATACCATAACTACCCACCACATCTAGTCTGGTATGGTTGGGCGCTAACCGGATAAGCACGGATCACTGTTCATCAGTAAGGATTCTATCTTCCGGTGAATCGTTGCCCGCCACATACACGAAGACTAGCAAGGTTCCATCTATAAATTCCATATAAAATACATATAATTTGTCTATAAATTTGGATCGACAGAGTGCCTGTCCCGCATGAAACGGCCCCGAGCGCCAGTCCATCACCGCCTACCTGTGGGGCGAACTGGCTGTGCTGACCTGCCCCTGCCACCTCTTCATTGCCGTCGTGCTGGCAGGTACGACGCCGGCACGTTCCTCGGTGAGCATTTGGGTTATCGCGGCGCTCGGTTTGACCGACTTGTTCCTTCTGTCGCTGTCGCTGGCGTTGCGGGCATCAGGCCCTTGACTCCGTACCCTGGTACGGCAGTAAGTTGGGCCTACCCAACCCCTATAATAAGCTTATATCGTGATGACATAGCGTGATGACCAGGAGGATCTGTCCATGTCAGCCATAACCCGCATCATCGACAAAATTGGCATAGTCGGTACCATCGTCGGTAGTTTCAGTTGCGCCATGTGTTTCCCCGCAGCAGCGAGCCTCGGCGCTGCAATCGGATTGGGCTTTCTCAGCCAGTGGGAAGGCCTGTTCGTGCAGTGGCTGATTCCGATTTTCGCCAGCGTGGCATTATTGGCGACCTTGGCGGGCTGGTTCTCGCACCGCCAATGGCAACGCACGCTGCTGGGCTCGATCGGTCCGGTGCTAGCGCTTGTCGGGGTGTTTGGGTTAACGCATCACTTTCTGGACAAGGACCTGGCGCGCGTAATTTTTTATACCGGATTGGTGGTGATGTTCCTTGTCTCCATCTGGGACATGGTCAATCCGGCGAACCGCCGCTGCGCGACCGACGGCTGCGAAACGCCCGCCCCGCGTAGCTGAGCACATAGACACTTTGGAGGATATTATGACCGAGAACGCGCCCACCGAACTCGCTATCACTGGCATGACCTGCGACGGTTGCGCCGCGCATGTGCGCAAAGCACTCGAAGGCGTGCCCGGCGTACGCGAGGCGCAGGTGTCCTACCCGGATGCCACGGCCCGGGTCGTGCTGGAGGGCGAGGTGCCGATGCAGCGGCTAATCAAGGCGGTGGTTGCAAGTGGCTATGGTGTGCATCCACGGAGCGACGGTGCCTCCTCCACAAACGATGGACAGGAGCTACACATCGCTGTGATCGGCAGCGGCGGAGCGGCGATGGCGTGCGCATTGAAGGCTGTCGAGCGGGGCGCGCGCGTGACGCTGATCGAACGCAGCACCATCGGCGGCACCTGCGTGAACATCGGTTGCGTGCCGTCCAAGATCATGATCCGCGCCGCCCATATCGCCCACCTGCGCCGGGAAAGCCCATTCGATGGCGGCATCCAGGCGGTCGCGCCGACCATCCAGCGCACAGCGCTGCTGGTCCAACAGCAGGCCCGTGTCGATGAACTGCGTCACGCCAAGTACGAAGGCATCCTGGACGGCAACCCGGCCATCACCGTTCTGCGCGGTGAAGCGCGTTTCAAGGACAGCCGGAGTGTTGTCGTCCATTTGAACGATGGTGGCGAGCGCGTCGTAATGTTCGACCGCTGCCTGGTTGCCACGGGCGCCAGTCCGGCCGTGCCGCCGATTCCCGGCTTGAAAGACACTCCTTATTGGACCTCCACCGAAGCGCTGGTCAGCGAATCGATCCCCGAGCGTCTGGCCGTGATCGGCTCGTCGGTGGTGGCGCTGGAACTGGCGCAAGCCTTCGCCCGGCTCGGCAGCCATGTGACGATCCTGGCGCGCGGCACCTTGTTCCTCCGGGAAGACCCGGCCATCGGTGAGGCCATCACGGCGGCGTTTCGCGCCGAAGGCATCGAGGTGCTGGAGCACACCCAGGCCAGCCAGGTCGCTTATGCGGATGGCGAATTTGTGCTAGCCACCGGGCACGGCGAACTGCGCGCCGATAAGCTGCTGGTCGCCACTGGTCGCGCACCGAACACACGCCGCCTGAATCTGGAAGCGGCGGGCGTGGCCATCAATGCGCAAGGGGCCATCGTCATCGACCAGGGTATGCGCACGAACAGCCCGAACATTTACGCCGCTGGCGACTGCACCGACCAGCCGCAATTCGTCTACGTGGCGGCAGCGGCCGGCACCCGTGCGGCCATCAACATGATGGGCGGTAGTGCAGCCCTGGACTTGACGGCGATGCCAGCCGTGGTGTTCACCGATCCGCAAGTGGCGACTGTGGGTTACAGCGGCGCGGAAGCGCATCGCGACGGCATCGAAACCGACAGCCGCACGCTGACGCTCGACAACGTGCCGCGGGCGCTCGCCAATTTCAATACACGCGGCTTCATCAAGCTGGTAGCCGAAGTGGGCAGTGGTCGCCTAATCGGCGTGCAGGTGGTCGCCCCGGAAGCGGGCGAGCTGATCCAGACTGCCGCGCTGGCGATTCGTAACCGGATGACGGTACAGGAACTGGCTGACCAGTTGTTTCCCTACCTGACGATGGTCGAAGGGCTGAAGCTTGCTGCCCAGACCTTCACCAGGGATGTGAAGCAGTTGTCCTGCTGTGCGGGTTGAGACGGATTGATAAAGGAGTCCCGTTGCGGCATGAACGTCGCAAGACCAAGGAGACCATGAGCGAACTTCCGTTCGGGCAGCCAGGCCTGCCCAGCACTTGGGCCAGTGCCCACAAGCAGGCTGTGGGCACTGCCTTGAGTGAACGTTCCCGCGTCTGGTTCACCGTCGCCGACGGTGTGTTAACCGAGGTTTATCATCCGACGATCGACTGTCCGAATCAACGCGATCTTCAGTTCCTGATCACCGATGGTGGTGAGCTATTTCACGAAGAGCGACGCGATCTGGAACATAGCGTCGAGTGGATCGAAGACGGCATTCCGGCCTTCCAGATTGTCAGCCGAGATCCGCAAGGCCGCTACCGACTGATCAAGACGGTCTGCACGGATCCCGATGCCGACTGCGTGCTTGAGCGAGTCCACTTCGAGCCTTTGGTGGAAGCAGCCCGACATTACCGCCTGTATCTGCTGTGGGCGCCCCATCTCGACAACCAGGGGTCGGATAACCACGGTCGCGTTGAATATGGCGCCAACGAATGCGACTGGCTCATCGCCTGGCGCGGGTCTCGATACGCTGCGGTAACCGCCACGGTACCCTTCTCACGCATGTCAGCCGGCTATGTGGGTCATTCCGACGGCTGGCAGGATATAAACAGACACCGGCACCTAGAATGGAACTTCACGACAGCGGGACCGGGCAATATTGCGCTGACGGCAGAACTGGAGTTGCCGCCAGACGGTCATTTCATGCTTTGTGTCGGGTTCGGCAACAGCGAGCGGACGGCCATCAAGGCTGCAAGCGGCTGCCTGGACCGCAACGGATTCGCGTCGGTTCTCAATCGCTACATGGAAGGGTGGCGCGCTTATCAGCGCGGATTGCTCGATCTGTCGGCCCAGAGCGGCGACGGCGGGCAGCTTTACCGGCGTAGCATCGCGGTGTTGCGTACGCATATCGACAAGATTCATCGCGGCGCGGGCGTGGCCTCGTTGTCCATTCCCTGGGGCGAATCGGCATCGGCGGACCAGCCGATTGGCGGCTATCACTTGGTCTGGCCGCGCGATCTCTACCACCAGGCCATGGGCTTGCTCGCCGCCGGCGACCGGGAGAGGCCAGCGCAGATTCTGCATTATTTGTTCTCTCGACAGCGCGAGGATGGAAGCTTCTTTCAGAATTTCTGGGTGGATGGCAGGCCCTACTGGCAAGGCCTGCAGCTCGACGAAGTCGGCTATTCGGTGCTGTTGGCCAACCACCTGCACCACGAAGGGCTCTTGGACTTCGACCCGTATCCCGTGGTACAGCGTGCCGCCGATTTCCTGGTGAACCATGGGCCGGTCACCCCCCAGGACCGCTGGGAGGAGAACAGAGGTTACAGTCCCCATACCCTGGCGGTAGTGGTTGCCGCGCTGCGCGCTGCGGCAGCGGTGGCCGATGCGACCGGAAAAGGGGCGCAGGCCGTCACTTACCGACAGGTGGCGCAAGACTGGGAACAACGCATCGAGGATTGGACCTTCACCGATTGCGGTCGATTGCTCTTCGGCCATCCCGAGCACTACGAGCGTATCGCCCTGATCCCGTCGGTCGACACCGGTGAGCATCTGCCAGAGTGTCGAGTATTTCTGCCAATTCGCAATCTACCAGCGGAAGCAATGTACAACCAGTCCCAATGTTGCGTGGTAGACGGCGGTTTCCTGGAGTTGGTACGCCTGGGTCTGCGCACCGCCGCCGACCTGCACGTTCTCAAGACCCTGCCGGTATGGGATGCACTGTGCCGACGCGAGACGCCTTGCGGACCGGCGTGGTATCGCTACAACGGGGATGGTTACGGTGAGCACGAGGACGGTTCACCATTCGATGGTACCGGGCGCGGACGCTTGTGGCCGTTGCTCACCGGCGAGCGCGGACACTATGAAGTTGCCGCCGGACGCGACTCCCGGCCCTACATCAAGGCGCTGGAGTGCTTTGCCAACGAAAACGGCATGCTGCCCGAGCAAGTGTGGGATACAGAACCGCGTCTGGGCCATGGCACGGGTTCGGCCACACCTCTGGTGTGGGCTCACGCGGAGTATATCCGGCTGCTGGGCGCTTCGAGTCGTAAAGGAACATGAACATGAATCGGTACACAATTTCCAAGCTGGCTGAGGGCGCGGGTGTCAGCGTGCATATCGTGCGCGACTACTTGCTGCGCGGACTGCTGCGGCCGGTGGCGCGTACCCAAGGCGGCTACGGTCTGTTCGACGAGGCGGCCTTGCAACGGCTGTGCTTGGTGCGGGCTGCCTTCGAAGCGGGCATCGGCCTCGATGCGCTGGCGCGGTTGTGCCGGGCACTCGATACGTCGGACGGCGACCAGGCCGCCGCGCAGCTTACCGCGCTGCGCCAGATCGTCAAACGCCGACGCGAAGCGTTGGCCGATCTGGAAGCGCAGTTGGCCACCCTGCCGAGCGAGCACAGCACGCGGAGAGTTTGCCATGAATAGCCCCGAACGCTGGGCCGACCGAAACACGCAAGCCGTTCACCGGCTATCTGTGGGGCGGGCGGGTCGTGCTCACCTGTCTCTCCTGTTCCTGCCTGTGGCCGAGTCGTCCGAACTGATGCCTGCGGCAATCCGGCACTGTTCGCCACGTTCGATGCCTTGCGTGCCCTCGCCGTGCGCTTTTCTGCCGACGACTTCGACATGGGATACCCCTTACTAATATAACGAGAGACGTAACAGAAGCGCTCCGCTAAATTCAGACGTTATATATCAGAGAATTAATGGAGGTGTGAACATGACAACACTGATTTGCCCCACATGCGGTTGCTCCTTAGTAAGGTTGGGCATTACTAAAGAGAATGCTGTTATACAGGAATATCGAGGAAAGGAATATTCATTCTGTTGCGACGGGTGTGCCGTTACGTTCCAAGAAAATGCCGAAACCCTGCTGGAAGAAACAAATAGTCTCGTTGTGTGCCCAAGTTGTTTGGCTGAAAAACCAATCAATCAAACTGTGGCAATTAGTTTTCGAGATAAGGAACTGTATTTTTGTAGATGCCCGCATTGCATTACTGTTTTTCGGGAAGATCCCGAATATTATCTGAAGCGCTTGTCCGGAGAAATGGAATTTGCTGGCATATTTTCTGGAGGTCGAGGATGCTGTAGTTAATGTACAAATTACGTTATTCACCCCGGAAGGCGCGGAGTACGTCGAGCACTTCTGCGGGCTGGAGTGCTACCTGCGCTTCCATGCGCGGATCAGCATTGCGACCGAACCGAGCGCTTGCGATTCGCCGCCGTCAGGTTGAGGCATACCTCAAGCGGACAGGGGCGTCGTCAGTTGCAGTTAATCTGAGCACACCGTTTTCGATTGCAAGCCGTTACACTTAGGCCATCAAAAACCGATTCTGGGCCATTTCTCGATGCCTTTTCGCGGTTGACAGACGCCGCCCCCACAACAGGCGAGTCCGCACAACAAATGGGGGTGCGTGATGGTCAGTCATCGAGTTTTGGTCGGGTAGACGGGTCATTGCGCAGCCAGCGGCTCCAAAACGCCTCATTGATGCGGGATGATGAAAGGGTATTGGTTGGATTCTCAGGCTGTTGCGATGACTTGGGAGGCTTTTTACGACGTGTTTCCCAGGCGTTTAGCGCGGTCGTGTACGCCTTTCCTTTGGTGCGTTCCCAGGTCATCACGCGCTTGTCGAAAGGCGGCACCTTGCTGACCAACCCGTAATTGCTCGCCAATCTTAAAGCGTTGCCAACCGCTGCAGGCGGAAATCCCGTAGCGGTGGCGAGTTCCCGTGAATCCATGGCTCCTGCTAAGGCAGCAACGACAATCGGGACCAGTTCTTCGGTGGTTTTCTGAGGTTCTTTTGATGGTTTGTGCAGGGTGCTTTTTTCGGTGAAGCCTTGGAAATGGTCCACCTCATGCGGTCCCTGCGAGTAATGGGGGTGTTTCCGAGGATGGTAACGCCCAAACATTGATGGGTGACCCCGATGCATTGATGGTGCAGTGGTGTGCGTGGACCAGCCCCTGTTTTGCCAGGTCCACTATAAGGTGATTGGTGCGCAGGCAGGATAGCTTGAGGGCGTCTGCGACTTCCTTGCAGGTCCTGGGGCCGTTGCGGAGGCAGCGCAGGATACGTTCTTTGTCTTTGTGGTGGGTCTCGTGCATGGCGATGATGCTACTCACGGAGATCGGCGGGTGCAACTGCATCACCTGCTTTTTATTGGCATGTTTTATGCTGCGCATCACCTGAAAAAGGCATCCATATCCTCCATCTCGACACGATGCCGCGCCTTCCGGCTTTGAATGGCCGGGTCAGCGTCACGCTCGGCCTTCCGCTCCTGATAAATCGCCTTGAACTCCTCCCAAGTCAGGTTCAACCCCGTGCGCCTGTTCAACGACTCCACAAAACCCCTGTCTATGTTCGCCATCATCACACACCCCCTTTTTCGTTTCCGCATCCATCGCCTGTAAAAAACCAGGTGAGCGCATGAACGCCCTCCTGGCAACGTGGAGCGGGCTATCACGATCGGAAAACGATCCAGGCTCGGTAGGGCCGAGGGATAGTAGTCCCCATGCGGCCTGAACCGTCCTCCGCTGAATAGCTTAGCGCAATAAACAAGACAAATCTATGCCTGTATACTATTATTCAATCTACAGATCGGCCGCCCCGCAGCCTGGGGCGTTCGTTTGGTGCCATCGGCACTGAACGGGTCTGTGAGAAAGGTGATTTTACAGGCAATCAGCGATGGATGGAGGTTGACATGACATTCGGAGTTGAAGTGGCAAGAATGCTCACCCTTGCAATGGTTGGCGCTGCTGGCGCCGTCACGGTTTCTGTTCTGGTTGGTGCAGTTATTTTGTGGTTCGTCAATTCCATTCCATGAACTGCAGGATAAGGCGATAGGGTGCCCATTCTTACACCGCGATACCGATCATCGGTCAAACAAGCCGTTGATCCGTTTTGGACAACAGTGTGGGAGTATGATCGGCAACGGCAGCAGCCTACGCGCCGCCACAAGGGTTTGGCCGATGAGGTAGCCACGTCCAAACTGGTTAACACGCAAAGAATAGATCCCTACCTGACGACAGGTGAACGAGTACCGCGGGCAATGGAAAGGGGCTGTGATGCGCCGTAACAGCGACGAAAGGCGGATGTATGCCATACGGAGATTGAGCCGGGCGGTGGACCGGCAGATCACCAGTGCCGGGGAAGCAAAGCAGCGGGCGGCGTTCTGGGCAAAAGTCTGGGGCGTTCGTGCCGGGTTCAGTGGCGCATCGTCAAACATCTGCACTGGGAAGAAGGGGCACGGTCATTGAATACGGGTTGATCGCGGTCGCCATCCGGAACGTCTCATCGGTGATGCGCTGCATGGGGTCGATAGAGAAAACGGAAAATATAGCACGGTAGGACGGCTGGAAGCCCTGCCACGCTTCATTTTCTCATTGCTGCATCCGATTGAAGTATACCTCAAGCGGACAGGGGTGCCGTCAGTTGCAATTAATGTGAGCACACCATTTTCGATTGCGAGCACAGGCGGATGATTGCGACCATAGGCGCAAATAATGTGAGCACGAGGACCCGTCAGTCGCAGTTAATGTGAGCTGAAAATGCCCGTTGATTGCGAGCACGCCGTTTTCGATTGCAAGCCGCTACACCTACGGCTGCGGGCGGGTCGGCAGCACTCAGCCATCGCCATAATCCAGTCCTTTTGGCTTGTTCGTGTTAGTGATCTCAGTGAATATAACTTCAGCTGCGTGACATGATTACCCGGTATACTGCGGTGTTATGGAGTATGGAGTACACCATTTCAGAGAGGTGCACCATGTACGGACGTTATGTCATCCACCACAGAACGCTCGAACGCTTGGTGCTATTGCTGGGCGTACGTTCTCCCCATCTGTCGCGGCAGCACAGCGTCGCCCCGAGGGAGCCTGTGCCCCAGCGATGCAGGGGCATACACGGCCCAGGCACATTGCCCAGGCTGTTGTTGGCGGCGCGGGTTGCCATCGCGACCTTGGCAACCGCTATGCTGGCCAGCTGCGCGCCCGGCCTGCCGCCTTCGGTCGCTACTAAGCCGGTCTTGCCGCCGCCGCCGCACTTTCTTACAAACAGCACGGAAGTAACCATCGGGGTGCTGGACGAAGGCTGGCACACCGGTCTGGTCCTGCCTGTCGGAGCTCTCGGTCCGTCCTTGGACCACTTGCGCCATTGGTTCCCGGAAGCGAAGTATCTCGCATACGGATGGGGCAACCGGAACTTTTACATAGCAACCCATCCGGGACCGGGAATGGCGATCGACGCCTTGTTTCCCTCTTCGAGCGTTGTTTTCGTCGAAGGCCTATCAAAGCACCCGAAAAATGCGCTTCCGCCTGATGCTCATCTGCGCTGGATATGCGTGTCCCGCACCGCCGTCTGGAGGCTCGACGCCTATCTTGGAGACTACCTGCGAATGGGGCCAAGCGAGGATCCGGTCAGTCTGGCCCCCGGCCCATTTCCGGGAAGCCGTTTCTTTGCCTCTACAGGCACCTACGATGCTTTCCATACTTGCAATACTTGGACGGCAGCAGCCCTGAAGTTCGCCGACCTGCCTGTTAGCGACGAGGGAGTCTTGTTTGCCGGACAGGTCATGTCGGAGATCCGGCCTCTGCGTTCCTGCCCAGAATGAACGGCAAAATGCATCACGTCATCTGGTGTGATGCCGATCCGGGGACTACCCAAGAATTTCATAATTTTTAGCGGGTACACAGCCATGCTGTCTCCTTCATCATTGGGGAGCGAATTCTTTCGCGACAAAGCCAAGGCTTTAACCGGGGTTTCATGCTCTGTTGCTATGGCCTGCGCGTGTTGCCAAAGCGTGGGTCGCCTCCATTGTCTGGGGTGCAGGTATATCGCGCTGAGCAAGGCGGTGGTGGCTGATTGGGAGTACAGACCTCGCCGGGCAACCCTCGGGATGATTGGCCGGGAGGGCTAATATCCAGGTTGCTCCATGAAATCGCCCTTACACCACAAGCAGTGCCAATGATGGCGCGCACCGCCCTACAGAAAAGTCTTCCGTGCATGACCCTGGCGACACGGGACGATGACTCTATTTGCCCTGCAGCTTGGTGAGATGTGCCTGGAGTTTCCTAATCTGCGATTTTACACGTGCCGCCTTGGCCAGTCGCAGCGTTTCGCTCTTGGACGTCAAAATCGTATCCAGACGTTTCAGCCGCATAATGCGAGCCTGGATATGGGCAATCCGTTTCTGCTTGACGATTTGAGCATGGGTTGCGATTGCCGTTTTAGCGGAAGTTACCGCTGAAGTGGAGGGAATGGTTGTGGACGCGACCGCCAACGGTGTGCCAAGCAAAATACCAATAACAGAAACAACGAACAAGCGATTATTCATCTTGAAAACTCCTTCTTGATTTAGCATATCCCAGGTGCTCGACCGTCTCGGTCTGTAGTGCCCGCTCCACCAGCTGCTTGGTCAGCCCGCCTTTACCTATCCAATCTTCCGGGGTCTTGTAGGAGGAATCTTCGCCCAGATCCATCCCGCCTGCCGCCACGGCCTGGACCAGCCTGTTTTTAGGAATTTCAGCAACCATCATTCATTTTTCCGATTCTCTGCCAGTATCTGGTCTTTCCACGGCGTCCATGCCTGGACCATCTTCATGCCCGGCATTTCTCTTTCGCAGGCAGATGCGGATCGCAGGGTGCGCGTCCTTCGCGGGACGCGCACCCGTCCTGATGCTGAATGGTCCCTTCTTTCATGAAAATATTCAGGTTGTTCTTGGTGGCAAAGTGCAGCAACTCCGCGTAAGCTTCCGGCTGTGACTGTTCCAGGGCTTCGTCGAAAATAATGGACGCATAGCCATCGATGGTTGCCGGTTCCACGTCATCCTCATAGTGAATTTTATGGTTCGGACCAAAGTGTGCCAGGCCTGCTCCCTCAATCAGCATTTCCGCCCAGTCCGATGGCCGGAATTTACGACGATCCGGCAGCACAACGCCTTCAATAACAATGAGCATGTTTTATTCCTGTGCGTGAATGGTCAGGATTCGATCTTGCCGGGCGCAACCCTTGCAGGGTGCGCCCCTTGCTAGATGTGCCCTTCCCGACGGGTGATGCCCACAGCGACGATGCTCGTCAGGCTGACTACTTGCAAAGGGTGATGAACAGCCGTTTGGGCGATCCCTTTAGCCATGGGGTAACTGGTGGTGATGACGCAAATCAGCCCATCCTGGCGATGAATGTCCAGGACGGCATATTTCATGCCGAGATCCAACGCATGCTGTGCCAAGGCAAGAATGCGATCACTGATCCGATGCTGTAATGCTTGCAGCAGGCTGATTTCCGTTTCAACCATGGCATATCCCCTTTTTGTGCCGTATTTCTGAGTGCGTGTGTTTGAGTCTGTTTACGTCGTGAAGTTCATCAAGATGGTATCAGCATGTCATACTCCAAACTGTCGCTGCAGCACGGTATCCACCACTTCGCACATCGGGCCTTTTTCTTCCGCGCACAGGTGCCGGATCACATGAAAGGGGATCCCCGCGTCCCACAGGGAGAACCCACAGGCCATGATGCAGGCACCGGTCCGGCTGCCGACCAGGCCCCATTCCGTGATTCCCGTAAACCCCCGCAAGGCATCCATCGCCGCCTGGTCCAGCCCGTAGCCCGTTTTCTCCAGGACGATTTCATGACCCACGTCAATCACCGCTCCGCCATCCTGGCCGTCGTTCAGGCGGGTTCTGAACAGATTGCCGGGCAGGTTGACGAATCGGGTGCCCACGATGGCGGAATCACTGCCCACGATCGCCGGAATGCGCAATTGAGGTATGGATACCGGAGAACGCCATGAAAAGCTTCACCCGCCACGCCCAGACCGAAGGAATTTCTCCGGGGACCTTGGCAGGGAGACTGTTGGCCGAAGCCGTTCTCGCCCTCCCTCCGCGCCAAGGGCTATCCTCAGGGGAGATCATCACCCTGCACGCCGCAATCGGGCTGGACAAGGGAGACCGCCCCCGCTTCACCGTTACTTTGCTCCGTGCTTATCGGGTTAGCTCCCATAGATACTTATATATGGTGTATCACTGCTTTCATGAGCACTGTTCATGGTATGCGGCATGCCGTTTTAGGCGACAACCCGATAAGCACGCTTTGCTCCACTAAAGATGTCCCCAGACACTTCATCCTTTTGGGTGAAATCCGGCCGTACTCAAGGAATTCAGATCCCTGGATGGGACATCTCCTCATCGCTCGCGCCGTGCGATCACCCGCCGCCGCAACGGATGGGGATGCGCGACGATAATCCGGCGGACCGGACGACGACGCGCCCGGTAAGCGATACGGATGCGGCCGCCGACGGGACGGATAACCGGATGCATACGCCATCGGTAAAAAGGCCGATTCCTGTACACGGGAACCACCCGCGCGCGCCAGATCCGGTAACGCGCCAAATCCACATGATGTCGCAGCCACCAGCCAGGATGATAGACGCGATACCACGGCGCCACCCGCGCCCTCCACCAGATGAAATAGGGCCGAAAGGCGGATACCGGAGGCGGCGGACCGTACAAGAGTGGTGACGGCACGACCATGGTCATGGGCAGCGGCAGCCAGGGGCCGTAGTAATCGCCGCTGTACAGCCAGCCACCCGCCGACCATTCGTAATAGAGCCCATCATCAGAGTAGACAAAATCCGCCATAGCCGGCAGGTAGTAGGCATTGACTCCGTCCCCCACGGAGAAAGCAAACTCTACACCGGCTGTCGCGCGCGGGATAGAAAATACCCACACCCCGCACAACAGGAGGAACGAGATCAACCCAAGGACCGCCCATTTGCCCCAGAAACGACCGTTTTCCCGCATGTTCACCTCCGCCCCGCGTCAGCTTGGGTTTTCCTGAGCGCGAAGACTTACCGTCGCCAACCGCAGTGCCAGCAGGGATGGATGTAATATCCCCCACGCGGAACGACCACACAACCGGACAGCAACGCCAATCCCAGCAGCATGACCAGGATCTTCCAACCGCTTTGATACGATGGCCCACCATGAGAAAACATGATTTTCACCTCCAACGCCCAGCCTAGTCAGCGGCCTGGGCTTGCCGTGAATTTTCCTATTACTCAAATACTTTGGGTACCTGGGGATGTTCCTCCCGTGCGGCCGCCCGCTTCACTGCGGACTGGACGGCGAGAAGCGTCGCCAGTGCTTGCGCACCCTTGATAAAAGTCAAAATAATGGCCGCCAGGAGAGCCAGCAGCGTATCCCACAAACGCGGGGTGATCGGGGGCCATTAGTGCCACCGCCCGTGTGCCAAAACCTGCGTCCCGTCCTCCGCCAGCCATGGCCAGGAACCTGGCGGGCACCCGGGCAGGGCCGATACACCCGGCATTCCGGGCACCGTATCCAACGTTTCCGCGAGCACCGATCTCCGCCGACTGGCGAGGGAGGAACCGTTACGCCCCATGGCGGCCCCGCAGCCAGAAGTCATCGCGCAACCTGCCAGAGCGATCACCATCCCTATCCACACGCCAACCATTTTGCGTTCGCCCACCGCTTTTACTGGCCCTGCAGTTTGCCGAACCGCGTCTGGAGTTTCGCGATCCGCGCATCCACCTTGGCGAGGCGTCGCGTTTTGCCTTTGGACCGCAAAAGGGTTTCCCGATGCTCGAGATGACCGAGGCGGGATTGGATGCGGGCAACCCGTTGCGCCGACGTGAGTGACGCGGCGCTTGCCGCCACCGAAGAGAGCGAAAGGCACCAAACCAGAAGAAGGATGCCGATAGGGACCGATTTGCCGAAAAGGATCATTCATGGAAACCTCCCAATCTGTGGTTTGCCTGAGAACAACCTCGCCCCCCATCCGGATGTCCAATCCCATTGGAAACCTTCGGGAATATTTCATGGAAGAATACGGAGGCAGTATAAATCGTGCCTTTTCACAATACCACGACGAATTTGTTACAGAATGTGAATCCAGAATCGTACCGTCCGCCTTACTGGCAACCTGCGGCATGGGTGGCTGTCACTGACGGGCATAATAACGCCACCGATGAGCAGCGGATGAGGACTGGCCTAGACGGTACCAGTTTCTTTGCCGCGCAAACGGAGTTGAACCTAGTGCCTGACCAGCGGGAGAAGAAACCCTTTCAGATGCACGTGGCCCGTTGAACAGGCTGAACATACGGTGCAGCAAATCGTACGTTTAGGCTTGGTTGGCCGCTTCCTGTGGTGCATGATTCGACAAGAGCAAGCAGTCAAGCTTGGTCGCACTGACATCGAAATCGTCGACGACAGAACCGAGCCGCCCGGGACTATCTACCATCATGCATTGCTTGAGCTCAAGATACTGCGCAGCTTTGGATCCACTGGGACTCCTGTGACTCAGGAGGTCTTGGAGCGACACATCCTTGACGGAGTGAACCAGGCGCATTCATACGGCGACACCCACAACAGTCTGCTCCGAATGCTCTGTTGCTTCGACATGCGAAAAGCCGATATCGGTGATAGTGTGACGTTCGCCCATGTGAGCAATCTGGCCAAGGACCTCAACGTCAGCCTCCGCCGATGGTACCTATATCACTCTTCCAAAGCCCTTCGGGAGGCGAACGCCGACGCAAAAGTTTCGACGGTAGGTGGAGCCCCCTAGCATCCTTACGTCTTCGTACTGATAACGTTGGCACATTATTCAGACAACCCCATCTGACTTATTGAGGGTAACCAGTACGACTTACCTTCAACATTTATAGCCATGCCCTCACCGTCCGTTCTCAACACATCCGCTCCTATCCCCACCTTCCTCGGCAACCCATGAAAATACGCCAACCCCACCGACACCCATCGGCGCAAAAACTCGTCGCCTTCCCCACCCTCACGCATCATCGCCAGCATTTCCTGCTCTAACTTACGCTGACGGACTTTTTGGGCGGCACCCTCTTTGGCTTTAGGCATCGCGACACCCACAGAATGCGCCTCACGCAAATATCGCACAAACCCCGTCAGAGCGGCACGTTGGCCGGGCACCTTAGCCAAATATACATCCACAGCCTTCTGATCTGGCTTCTTTAGGCCCATTTTCTGGGCTTCCAACATCAACGCTTTCGCAGGTGCCATGGCAAGGCGCACGGATCGCAAACTCAGTTTTCCAGCTTTCACCTTCGCCATAAGTGTATCGTGATAGCCTTTCAGTACCCGCAGACCTGGCGGATCGCCTTCCAGCGCCTTCAGCATACCAGCAATTTGCCGCTTCTCGGAATCTCCTGCCTGCACAGCAACATCTTTGACCACTAGCCCAGTTTCCTGCATCCACCGCATGGGAAGCCTCACCCTGCGTAGCCCCTCGGCGCCGAAATGAGCAATCAATCGGTTATAGTCCGGGATAGCCTTCCAAACTTTCTCGATCTCCATAAAGAAGGAAAGATAGCGGTTCACGGTAATGGCGGCCTTGTTATCCCCGACAGTAACGGCCAACCATGCACCAAATCGCTCAAAATGACCAGCCATAACCGGCATAGCAAACGCTGCCAAGTTCATGGCTATCCGCTTGGTCAGGAGGCTTCGCCAATAGCACGGCTCACACTGGGCACCCCTGCCAGCCGGCATAGATTGCCCACATTCCTGGCAGAGGATCATTCCGCCATCGAGGCAGACTTTGCACAAGCGCCGCCCATCGTCGGTCACCACCAAGAGTCTAGGGTGGTGGCATGCCTGGCAGTTTCCGTGATCTGCATGGGCGCATTTTGAGCAAAGCCGTAGATTATGATTAAACCGAGATACCCGCGTTAGCCTTCTCGACAACTCGCCACAAAGCTCACAGGCCTCAGCCTCCCTAAAATATTTCGCACAGGAATTACATACAGGGCCAGAGCGCGTCACCCGTCCCACTCGGAAGTCTGTCTTTCCACACCGGATGCAGGGCTGGTCCAGCGCACAGTGACGACACACAGCAGTTATATCCCTGCGCGGCAACCGTGCGTAATTCCCACACTTCGGACAAAGTCGGCGCTTGAATTCTCGTGCGTAGCATGTGGGACAATACTTATAGCCGTGGTAAACCCGCGTTATTTTTCTGCCTCGCTTGCCACATTCGTCGCAAATCACCTCAGCCGACAGCGTCGCCACCGTATCCATCATCGCTGCGACATCTCCAGCTTGCGCTGTAATCGCCGCCACATGCGCATTACTTCGTGACGCGGCCGGGGCTGACCAGGATCGCGTACTGCCTGCTTTCTGGGTCCTCTGGCGTTATCAGGCAGTTGCGCGAAAGTCTCAGCGAACAAGTCTGGCATCCGTTCTCCCTTGCTCACAAAACCTTGGCGGGTAATACCGGATTCCTGGAGATACTTAGACACGTCGGCCAAGTCGGTTCGCATCAGCTTCCACAGCGCGCCCAGCAACAGGTGACGTTCCGCTGTACCGAGCAGTTCCACCCCCGTGCCGGGATTCAGCGGTAGCTCAGGGACTGCAACCCCCATCCGCTCCAGAAATACGTGCAACGCCTCCGCATCGCTACGATTAGCTCTTCGCAATAATGCGGACAAAAAAGACGCACCGGCAAACCATGCATCGGTCTCCGTCGGGTGCGCCATAAACTGACCACTGCCATGACGAATCGCCTCGTCGCCTGCATCCTGGAACGCCATAGCATCGTCCGAACATGGCGTAATAGCGCCCACATCCCGCAAATCGCCTCTGCAGGTCGCGCAGACCGCCATATGACCATCCTCCGCATGCAGACGGTGCGGCTCCAAGGGCGCCCTACAATGTGGGCAGCGGTCTAGCAGCGAACAATGATGATGCTCGCAACCCACATGCCACGCGAGACGCCATTGCAGGCGATAATAAGGAATACGGTCATCGCGCAAACAATCAGGACAATACTGCAGACCGCTTCGCCGCTTGGTATTCCGCGCTCCCAGCGCCAATATCCATGGCCACACGGCCCTGTCGGGCAGAGGTCCTTTACTGACACGCTCAGCGACACTTTTGAGCGTCGCGGCACGAAAGGAAGACAGCGGAATCCCCGCCGGGGCGGTCAGCTTATTCAACGGTGCGTCATCCAGAAAACGGTCTGCGTCTCTCGTCCATATGCGCCACTTAGGCCACACTTCGCCGGTAAGCACCATGGGATCGCAGCCTTGGGCAAGCGCCGCCCGCACTAGCCACGACGAGATAATCTCATCGGGCAGCAAAGGTACAGAACGCACCTAACGCGGGCGCTCTACACCAGTTCCCGAATGCCATGCGTAGGCCGCAGCCATTGCTTCCCCTCTATGATCGATTTGTCGATTTTCTCCGTACCCGTTTTAATGGCTTCCACCGCACACTCCACCAAAAGCCGATGGAGATTCCCAAGATTTCCTTCGGAAATGGCGAAAAGCAGACTTACCGTCTCGCTTTGATGTAACAAAGAGGGCTTTTTGAGTGGTAATACTCGTTCAAAACTCGCTACCAGTTGCTGAAACTCTGGATTCAATTCCCAAGGCGGCAACGTGACCACATCAAAGCGGCTGGCGTGCTGTGGGTCCGTGTGCAAAACCCGGACGGCCTCTCTGATGCCCACGCCAACGATGGGGATCGCCAATTCGTTGCATAGCAGCTTGATGGCGTTCATGACCTCGCGTTGTTTAGTCACCGTCCCCGTCAGGAGAGAGTGAAATTCGTCGATAACCAGGATACGCACATGGCAGTCTCGCATCAGATGAACCACCTGGTAGCGCAGCTTAGAAGCAGAATCCGTCGCTCGGTACGGTGTCCAGAAACGCTCCAGGATCGCTATATACAACCCCTTTTCGTCCGCGCTGGGCGGCGCTTCGCTTACAATAACCGGTTTGACGGGTTCCGCATCCTCATTAACGTAGCCCTCTCCATGCAACTTCTGAAAACGCCGAATAACCGTTGTCTTGCCATTGTTGGAATCACCAACGATCAACAGATTAGGCATACGTGGGCGCACGGGCTTTTCCATTAAACTGCGCAAGTTATCCAAAAGGCGATTAGCCTGGGCGTAACCTATCCAGCGCGGCTCGTCGAGAAATGCCATGCGGTCCTTATCCGACATGCCCAAAATATGGCGGAATTCCGGATGAATATGAGTAAGGTCCATCATGCAATATCATCCAATGGCTTAACAACGCCTTTCAGCAACATCGAGGCAGGGGCCGCTTTCTCCAATACGCTTCTATTTGAAGTCAGCGGCTGTGATGGAGATACCTTTTTCGCGTGTTCCTTGCGCTTTTGCTGTTGGCGACGCGCCTTTTTCGTCCTTTCCGACGAGCCATCGACCTGTTGCCGCAGATCATTCAAGGCTTGGAGCACCATGGCCTCATCCACAGATTTCATACCCTGCTGACGAGCGCGGCTTACCGCCTGCTGGTACTCCCAGATACTCATGCTCGGTATCGTCTGATCCGCGTATGGGATGCGAAAATACATTTTTAACTCAGGATCATGGAACCAGATCACGCTGATATCACGGGGATCACGGCGGAAAATGAATTGCCGCTTTTTACCGGGGGTGTCCGGGTCATCCGCATTGATCCACTGCCGGATAACGTCCGCATAATAGGTCAGTCCATCTACGGAAACACCATCCGCCTGAATAGTCCGCTTGAACATTGGCAAAAAGTCCAATAACAATACCTCACGATTCGCAGGTAACGCGGGCATTCCACGGCCCGGGGTGTTTTTATCCCCGAAGATACCCAGTTCCCATTTTTTCTCGGGCGTCATACCGATGGAAGAATGAAGTCGCTTGTGGTACACCTTGCAAATAAGGGTAACCAGCCATGTTTCAAATTCCGACTTGGTCATCGTAGCGTGCTTCTCGGAGTCGTATTCGTCCCGTTCCTTTATCGACGAGAACGTAGTTCCGGGTAGATCATGGATCTCTTTCAGCATGGTGCCCAATAAACGTTCGATGTGACCGCCATAGCGGGGCTGCTTTACCGGTCGGTATTCCAGACGAATATTGTACATCATGCAGGAATTGCGGAAGCTTTCCGAGCGGAAATCCGATCCATTATCCACATGAATGGTCGTCATTAGACCAGACACTGGCCATTTTGCATCGACCTTATGCAAGACCAACCAATCATCTTTGGGAAGAATAGCTTGCGCCACGCACATCCCCACAGAGGTTACCGAAGGTGCGTCAAAGGACAGATAGTAGCCAACGACCATGCGACTAAACACATCTATTGCCATAGTAATATAGGGGCGGCCAATGGGTTTGCGATAAATATCGTCAACCAAAATAATATCTGCGGGTGTGTGGTCTATCTGCACAACAGCCAGTGGATAATCCGCGTTGGGGAACTGACCGGGGACAGGAATGAACTTGTTCTTGGCCTTCTCACGATATCCCCGCTTGCGTAGCGTCTCACGTTCACTAATCTCCGCGACCCTGGCACGTACCGTGTTCGGGTGCGGTACCTCAGTGAGTTGCGCTTCAATACACCGTCGGCGCGCCTCCAAAACTACCTTCTGAACGGAGGGCCGCTGCACAGTCAGATACAGCACACTGATAACGTCCTGAATGATCTGTTCCGCATGGACCGATATTTTCTTGGCACCCCTCCTGACACCTCTTTTCTCCGGCATGAGCCCGTCAAGAGTTCCCGCATCCCGATATAGCTTCAGCCAACGGTAAAGCGTGGTGAAATTGATTCCCACTTCTTGAGCTCGAGCCTCTACCTCACGCCGCCCCACGTCAAATCGGTCCAGAAGCGGTTGTATCGCTGCATATCGGGATTGCGCCGTCTTCCAATCTTCGTCGGCAATGGTATCCAGATCACGAACCATTACGGTGCCATCCGCCGCAGGTGCCAAGTCAGCGATACGCAGGGTGCAACTCCGGGCAGACTCCACATCCAACCCAATGACGGTTTCCAAATCCAGCACTTCAGTGATGCGATAAATCTTTCCGGAGGTCATCACCATCTTTCCTGGCGCTGGCAGAAACGTTTGTCGGGCTGGCTTAGCCATGATCCGGCACCCAAAGTTCGCTGGTCTGGGACAATGGCTGTGACCAGTCGCACTCCATCCGTGCAGTCGCCAGCAGGTGCCACAGGTGGCTAATGCCTATGGCGCGGTCCACTTCTCCAAAAAAGTGGCGGGCCAACAGGTGGTCAAACGTCGCTGTCCCCATTTGACGCAGATTCCCGATAATCCATTCAGACTCTTCCGGCACGAACTGCATTTGCCGATATCTCTGCAGAAACATGGCATTCTTCCAGCGTTGGTCGCGGATACGCGGTTCATGCCTCAAATGAAATATGTAGCCCCGCTCCTTGCAATGAGTCATGGCCGCACGGAATTTTGCTTTCCATTCGGGCAAATGCTTATCCAGTTCGCTGGCGGGCTTCACCTCAACAAGAATAGGGGCATGGTAAGGCCCAGGATATGCCCGGTAGGTCACCAGATAGTCCGGTGTATAGGGATAGACTTGCCCGCGAAGGCCAACAAATTCAATAGTCGTGGGTTGCGAAACGACATCTAGTACCCGCCTATCCGTTTCCAGGCGGATCAGAAAGTCGCGTTCCAACGTAGACTCGAAGTCTACTGGACCCACGCCGCGAAACGGATAAAGCCCGGAAACACTACGCCGAGTCGTACCGATCTTGCGCCTGGAGGGGTTATCAACTTTGTTGCAGCTATTGATATTCATATTGAACCTTGTAGCGGCTATTGGTGGTATTGTGTAGCAGCAATTGGTGTAAATCAAGCGGCGTAAGCAGTTGTTTCATGGTTCATAGTGTAGCATTAATTGGTAGAAGTCACAGTGGTTCGCACCCTCGCCCCGGTGAAATCAGTCTGGCACATCACGGCATTCTTTTCCTGGACGAAATGCCCGAGTTCCCTCGCGCGGTGCTGGAAGTCCTACGCGAGCCGTTGGAATCCGGAGAAATCCATATCGCCAGGGCGGCGCGGCGGGCCACTTTTCCGGCCAGGTTTCAATTGGTCGCCGCGATGAATCCCTGTCCTTGCGGCCATCTCGGTGATCCGCAGCAGATTTGCCGCTGTACCCCGGCACAGGTCAGCCAATACCGTAGTCGGCTCTCCGGCCCGCTGCTGGACCGTATCGACATCCAGATGGAAGTGCCCGCCCTGCCGGTAAGCGCCTTACAAGAGGCGGCACAGGGCGAAAGCTCTGCCTACTGGCGCGAACGCATAGCTCAGGCCGTTGATCGCCAGTGGCAGCGCCAGCAGGTGCGCAATGCACAACTTCAGGGCGAACTGCTGGATCAGTTTTGCGCTCTGGATACGGTGGGCACCCGCCTGCTCAGCCGCGCCACCGAGACCCTGCATCTCTCCGCACGCGGTTACCATCGGGTGCTGCGCGTCGCCCGCAGTATCGCGGATCTGGAAGGGAGTGATCCGATCGGTACCCAGCATCTGGCAGAAGCCATCCAGTATCGGCGCCTGGCGCAAACATTGGCCCAATGATCAGTTAAAGAAAATACCGCTGATTTTTATATCGTCGGCCCTTACCCTAGTCCTTATGGATACCCGTGTGGTGCCCAATCGCAAAACTCGCCGAAGGAGGCAATGCCGTCTCTATACGGGCTACGGCCGCCATTCTGGAGAAGTACGCTGCCGCGCGTTGCGGATTTTCCGGAACACCCAGACCCTTCTCATACGCCAGCCCCATATCGAAGTCCGCCCGGGCGCTGCCGAGCCAGGCCGCCCGGCGATACCAGCGCAGGGCCTCTGGCCAGCCTTTGACGACGGTGCTTTCCTGACGGATAATCAGCGGAGAGTAGAGGGTGCCAAGATAAAAGGCCGCATCGGCATTCTGCGATACCGCTGCCTGCCGCAAACGCGCCAGCGCGGCTGGGTTTTGTTCGGCCTGATTACGCAGGGATTCCAGGTCATGCGCCATGGCTGCAAGAGGCAACAGACCAGCTATCAACGAGAGTATCGCACGTAGAAGCACTTCTTCTCCTCCGGCTCATCAAAGGCATTATGATCCCGCATGCTCCCGGGTGGCATGAAACACGATTTGCGGCCAGCGCTCCATGGTGAGGTCCAGGTTCACACGGGAAGGTGCCAGGTAGGCGAGGCGATTCCCCGCATCTTCCGCAAGCTGCTCTTCATGCTTTCGGGTAAATTCGGCGAGCATTTTTGGATCAGCGCACTGAATCCAGCGCGCCGTCTGCACCGTCACCGCCTCAAAAATCGCGTCCACCGCATATTCGGTTTTCAGCCGTTCCGCCACCACATCAAATTGCAGTACCCCCACCGCACCCAGGATCATATCCCCGCCGTGCAGCGGTTTGAAGACCTGGGTTGCGCCTTCTTCCGCCAGTTGCTGCAAGCCTTTTTGCAGTTGCTTGGCCTTGAGCGGGTTCCGCAGGCGCACCCGGCGGAACAGTTCCGGTGCGAAGTAGGGAATCCCGGTGAACTGCAAGGCCTCACCCTGACTGAAACTATCGCCGATCTGAATACTGCCGTGATTATGCAGGCCGATGATGTCACCGGCGAAGGCCTCCTCTACCAGTTCACGCTCCTGAGCCAGGAAAGTAATAGGATTATGCACCTGGATATCCCGACCCAGACGCAACTGTCTGATTTTCATACCCCGTTTGAAATGTCCGGAACAGATCCGGAGAAAGGCCACCCGATCGCGATGCTGAGGATCCATATTCGCCTGAATCTTGAATACAAAACCACTGAAAGCCTCTTCTTCGGGCATCACGGTCCGACCGGTAGTAGGACGGGGGCGCGGCGAAGGTGCCCAGTCGATAAGGGCACCCAGCAATTCCCGCACCCCGAAGTTGTTGATGGCGGAGCCGAAAAATACCGGTGTCTGCTGTCCCTGCAAAAATTCCTCCAGCGAGAAGGGGTGGGAGGCGGCACGCAGCAATTCCACCTGTTCCCGCAACTCGGGCATTTCTTCGGAAAAGCGGCGGTCCAGCTCCGGATTATTGATCCCGGCAATCCGCTCCACCGCCTGCTCCCGGGTCTCCTCCCCCGCAGCGAAGACCAGCACTTCATCGCGTAGCAGGTGATATACCCCGCGGAAACGCTTGCCCATGCCAATGGGCCAGGTGACGGGGGCACACCGAATGCCCAGCACCGATTCCACCTCATCCAGCAATTCCGTCGGGTCACGGCTTTCGCGGTCGAACTTGTTCATAAAGGTGATGATGGGGGTATCGCGCAGACGGCAGACCTCCAGCAACTTGATGGTCTGCGCCTCGACGCCATTGCCGCCGTCGATCACCATCAATGCCGAATCTACGGCTGTCAGCACCCGGTAGGTATCTTCGGAAAAGTCCTGATGACCCGGTGTGTCCAGCAAATTGATGACGTGCTCATCATACTCGAACTGCATGACCGAACTGGCCACCGAAATGCCGCGGCTCTTTTCAATGGCCATCCAGTCGCTGGTGGCGTGACGACTGCTTTTACGCGCTTTGACCGTCCCTGCGAGCTGAATGGCACCCCCGAAGAGCAGGAGCTTTTCGGTAAGCGTCGTCTTACCGGCATCGGGGTGGGAGATGATGGCGAAGGTACGGCGACGCCGAATGGCGTCGGTAAAAGCATTGGCCGGAGCCGCAGCAACAGGGGATAACGACATAAACGATCAACCTTCCTTGAGTTGGTTTGCGGACGGCAGGAGCGACAGGGACAAGACCAGCGCATCCTCCCGACCCTCTCCATTGCGATAATAATTCAGACGCACTCCGATTTCATGAAATCCTTGGGAGCGGTACAGATCCTGCGCACCCGCATTGGACACGCGCACTTCCAGAAAAACCCTTTGCGCACCCAGTTGCCCGGCGCGGCAGAGGAGATGTTGCAGCATCCGCCGCCCGAAACCGCGCCGACGCAGGGCGGTCGCCACGCCGAGATTCAGGATATGTGCCTCGGCCGCGCCCGTGGACAGGACACCAAAGGCTCCCAGCACACCGTCATCGTTTTCCATAATCCAGGCATCATAACCCGCTTGCAGGCATTCGCGGAAAACACCCCGCGTCCATGGCCCCGGGGAGATTTGCGACTCCAGCGCCGCTACCGCGTCCAGATCATCCACCAGCATGGGGCGCAGATTCATTTTACGTTTCCTCTGGCAGGGAGGGGCGGATATAGTGCGGTTCCAACAGCGCCGGGAGAATACCCCGGTCTCCCGACTGACAGCGCGCCTGGGCAAGGCGCAATACGGCTCCGGCCCGGGGAAAACTATCGTCGCTCCAGCCCAGTATCCCCGGACCCTGCCAGCGGGCATGATAAACGTGCCAACCCGTACCGAGCCCCCACCACTGACCCTCCTCTGGCCAATCCACGGCCTCAGGTGCACAGACTTTTTCGGCGCCCCTTAACCGGGGAATCCCTTGCGCGTCCTGAGCGAACACCCCGCTATAGACTTCTCCTTTGCGTGCATCCAGCGCCGCGAGTACCAGTGGTTGGGGTACCGTCGCCGCCAGTGCCTGCAGACTGGAAACGGGATAAACCGGCAGCCCGCGTGCCATTGCCAGTGCCTGGGTCGTACTGACACCGATGCGCACCCCGGTGAAGCCTCCTGGCCCCACCCCGCAAGCGATGGCCCCTATATCGGCGAGGGTCATGCCGACCCGATCCAGCACCCGCTGAATCATGGGGAGCAGCAACTGGCTGTGGGCATTCACCGCCACGACAAACTCTTCGACCACCCCGGACGAGGTGCTGACGGCCACTGAGCAGGCCTCAGTAGCGGTGTCCATGGCCAGAAAACGCGGCAGTCCCATCAGGCTTCTCCCCGCCAGAACGCATGGATCGCGTCGAGGCTGGAAACACGCCGCATAGGCGGCAGACTGTCGAGGAAAATGCGCCCGTACCCCTTGCTGCGCAGGCGCGGATCGCAGAGCATCAGCACACCGCGATCCATCTCCGAGCGAATCAGCCGCCCTACACCCTGGCGCAGGGCAATCACCGCCTGAGGAATCTGTAACTCGCGGAAGGGTTCACCGCCCGCCGCCTGACACTGCTCCGTGCGGGCACGCAGAATCGGATCAGAGGGATTGGCAAAGGGCAATTTGTCGATGATGACACAGGAGAGGGCCTCGCCCTGCACGTCCACCCCCTCCCAAAAGCTGGCCGCACCCAGCAGCACCGCATTACCCAAACTGCGAAAACGGTCCAGGAGACGGGGGCGCGGCATGCTCCCCTGCACCAGAATGGGGAAGGACAAGCGCTGCGGCAGGGATGCTGCCGCCTCCTGCAAAGCGCGGTGACTGGTGAAGAGGAAAAAGGTCCGTCCGCCACTGGCCTCGATGACTGGCGCCGCCGCGTCCAAGCAGGCCCGTGTATAGGAAGGATGACCGGGTTCCGGCATCAGAGGCGGCAGATAGAGCAGGGATTGCCGCGCATAATCAAAGGGCGAGACTGCTGTAAGGGTGCTCACCGCCGTCAGACCCAGAGCACGTTCAGTACTGGCGAAACTGTCACCTACGCGCAAGGTCGCACTGGTGAGAATGACACTTTCCACCGGTTCCAGCAGGTGCCGCTGCAAGGGCGCCGCCACGTCCAGGGGAGTGGCATGGAGCTGCACCGTGCGCGCTTTCTTCTCCTGCCAGAACACCATGTTCGGGGCGTTGTGCGCGGCAAAGAAATCTACCGTCGCCAGCAGCACCACCCCACGCGCCGCACATTGTTCCAGGCCCTTGCCGCGCGCTGCTGCGGCACTCAGTGCCTGGCCCAGTTCCGCCACCGCCTGACGCAAACGGGCGAAGGCAGAGCCTTCCGCACTATCGGGATTCAAAGCCCAGGAGCCACGCTCGTCACCCGGACCGAGAACCGTCCGCCACGCCGTCGTTTGCGTTTCCACCTGTGCGGCTGCTGCAAGCAAACACTCATCATCCCCCGCTTCGGCCAGAGTTTCGGCGCGGCTATCTCGCCCCCAGTCCCAGAGCTGATGGCTACTCAGGTGCTGACCGAAATAACGCCCGGCCAGATCCAGCACTTGATGGGCCTCATCCAACACCATGGCATCGACTCGCGGCAACAGGTCCCCCATACCGTTGGCCTTCAACGCCAAGTCAGAAAAAAGCAGATGATGATTCACCACCAGAATCTCCGCCTCCTGAGCCTGGCGCCGCGCCTCGACGACATGGCAGCGCCCATATTCTGGGCATTCACTGCCAGGACAGTTGTCTCGGGTCGACGTTACCAGAGGCCAGACCGGCGAATCTTCGGGCACCGAGGTCAACTCACTGACGTCGCCCTCCCGCGTTCGCCCCGCCCAGTCGGCCACCCGCGCCAAAGGTGCCACCAAGGCTGGCGCCACGCCCTCGGCACTGAAGCGTTGCAGACGATACCGGCAGAGATAGTTGGATCGCCCCTTGAGGCGACTCACGCGCAAGGGCTTTCCCATCGCCCGCAGCAGAAGCGGAATGTCCTTCTCCAGGATCTGATCCTGCAGCGCCTTGCTACCGGTAGAAACCAGCACCTTGCGCCCGGAAAGCATGGCGGGCAGGAGATAAGCGAAGGTTTTACCGGTGCCCGTCCCCGCCTCGATCAGCGCCACCCCGCCGTCGCGCAGGGTATGGGCCACCTGCGCGGCCATAGCCTGTTGCTGCTCCCGTGCCCTGAATTGCGGCAACGCCCGCGCCAACGCGCCAGCCTCGCCCAACAGCACAGACCAGTCCTGGCCTCCCCCAGTCACGCCCGACACCTCATCGCTGCTCCCGTTTTATCGTCAGTCCTGCTATTTTTACACAAATCATGGGGAAAGAGGGCATTCATGTATAAACGGCGTGTACGTATCCTGTTCTGGCATCCGACCGATCCGGCAAAGGCCCACTATGCCACGACGCTGGCGGAATCCCTGGGCGCCGACTGGCTGGAGGCGAGGTCGGGGGAAACCGACCACGACTGGCCCGATCTACTCATCGCCCTCGACTGCCACGTCGCACCTCCCATTTTCCGCGCCGCGCATACCCAGTGCAAATGCTGGCCCCTGGTGGCCCAGGACATCTGGGAGGACGCCGTGCATAAACGCATCCTCGGTATGATCGGCGGCCTGCATTTGCTCGCCCGTATGGATCGGAGCGGGCCACCACCCCATGTCTTTGACTAAAGGAAGCCGCCATGCAAGTTCGCGAAGAGAAAGAGCAGAGCGTAGAAGTCATTTTGACCGCCCGTGAGGCGGTACAAATCGCCAGCGATATCCTAGCGAACCCAAAAACGGCCGGGCCAGGAGCCGTTGCCTTGGCTGAACTGCTGCAGAAGGAGGGATTCACGGCTGCCCAGACTCAGGCGCCCGACCGTTATGAGTGGAAGACGCCGGATGATATGGAGCAGGACGTCTAGCGCCCAATTGCGTCGCGGCCCGCCTTACAGCATATAGCACCCGCAGGCTGAATCAGGACGCGGGGTTTTGTTGGATGATAAAGCGAATGGTTACTTCGTCGTCAGGAAGCGCTGGACACCGGCAGACGGCGCGCCCCGTCAAAACGTGCGGCCCAATAAGGGTCATTCAAACTCGCTACGCGAACCCCTGTACTCGGGGTCTGGGCGCTGACAAAGTGCTCGTCACCGATATATATCCCGACATGGGAAAAAGGCCGGTGCAGAGTGTCAAAAAACACCAGATCGCCCGGCTTTAGATCATCCCGGGAAACCCTCCGCAACTGGGCGGCCTGGGCATAAGACGTACGCGGTACATGAATATCAAACTTCGCCAGGATGTATTTGACAAAACCGCTGCAGTCGAACCCTGAGACTGGGCTCATCCCGCCCCAGCGATAGGGAGCACCGATGAATTTGAGCGCAGAAACCACCATCCGGCGAGGGGACAGCCAGGAACCTGTGTCAGGATGGCCATCCGAATCCGCATATCTCCCTTCCTGCGCAATAACATCCGCCAGTTGGGCGGCCGCCTGCGGCCCGACAGCGACATTTCCACTGCTTTCTAGAGCCTGCAAAGGGTGGCGGGTCCAGTGATAAGCCTGACTCGCCAGCATCTCCAACGCCAGCCGCAGATGCGATTGCTGCGGCAGCGGGGCCCCAGGCATCGGATCAACTGGAGCAGCCACCGGCCGTTTCGGAAGAACCACTGGCACGTCATCCGTCGCCATCCCGGTCTTGACCAGGCCCAGCGACTGGTCGACAAAAACGGGGCTGGTTACGTTATCGCTATCCACTACCGGGAAGGACTGCATGGGGAAGCCGTAGGTCGGAACGGTCTGCGGAGCCGCACCAACCCCAGCAAATTCAACGGGGGCAAGATGCAGCAACCGTAACGCCGTCGGCGTCAGCGAGGTGTAGTCACCTTTTGCGGCACGTGTCGCCTTGTGGTGGGAGCGCAGGTAAGCATGGTGAACGACCCTATGCAAGGGTGTGTGGGTATGGTGGTGACTGACCCTATGCAAAGGCTTGTGAGCCACCCCGTGCGGGGCCGCCTGACACACACTGATCCCGCCTAAAAACGTCATTACCGCCATGGCAACCCGCCAGCGATGTTTTTTTTGCATTCGTTCGTCTCCCGAATTACCTGGGAATCGCCGCTGCGTAATCTGCCCGTTGGCCGATTATGCAGAGACATTGCCATTTCTCAAAACAAGACAGAGAAACTTCGAGGCTCTCCCTACCTACAATAAAAAAGCCGAACAAGTTCGGCTCGATATACATACTGCACTCCAGATGCGGACACATGGCGACAACCCAGAGCGCCGGCCGGACTACCGGTTACGCGGTCACTCTCTCCCAAACCAAGTCTAATATTAGTCATTAGTAAAATCAATGGTCCATAGCTGTTCTTTGGGACTATAGGTCGTATTCATCCCCAAGGCAAGACCCCATCGCTAGTCATGAAGCGCTATGGCGCACCTCCGGGGCAAGCCCGGACAAGTGCCATCGATACCATGACGGCAACAGGATTCTGAGGCCACGCCTGCTCTGGTCAGGGATGATTGACATGCAGCCTTCTCTATATTTACCATAATAGGAATGAGTCTTATTACATAAATAAAGGAGCGTACCCCATGCCCTGCCTTTTTCGTCTGGCCACTGCCGTGCTCATCCTCTGCGCTGGCACTTTCGGGCCATTTTCTGGTGTCTGGGCGGCGGAGGATCCAGCGGCCTGGAGAAACGGCCCTGTCCCCGATGCAACAGGCCTTTCTCCCAAATATCTGCCCGCTTACCGTCATCTGACAGACGGCATCTCCTGGGCTGGGCATGCCGACAGTGAGCTATTTTCCAACCTCACCGGCGGCATTCGCCGGGGCAGCGAGGGCAACCTTGCCGGCCAGATTGGTGGCGAGTACGACACCGAGAAGGCCGGTCTCTGGAAGGGCGGAAAATTTAGCCTTTCCCTCATGGGCATTTATAGCAGCGGGGTCCAGCAAAATTATAGCGGCGACATCCAGACGGCCAGTAATATCTGGGCACCCGACGCGGTCCGTTTTTATGATGCCGCCTTTCGCCAACGCTGGACGGACTGGATCAACACCCGTGTCGGTTACATGGATGTGAATTATTACTTCGACGTCACTGCCAATGCCTTGCAGCTCATCAACAGCTCCTTTGGCATAACGCCGACCATGACCGTCAACGTCCCGGGTACCGCCACCTATCCTTATTCAGGCCTAGGTTTCCTGGTGGGTATCCATAACGAGCATCTGAGCAGCAAGGTTGCAGTATTTCAGGGCGATCCACAGCACCAGACCTCCGCCTTCGATCGCGGCTACATGGCGTTGTGGGAAGGCGGCCTGCACTGGGGCAAAAAAGAGGACGAGGATCTGGAGAACAATGCCGACGATTACGGCGAGTATGTGCTCAAGATGGGTGCCTGGCATTATCAACAATCCAACCCAGACCGCTACGGGCTTTCCCCGACCACCTCCGGCATCTATGCCGTGGCCGAGGGCAATTGGGATCTATCCGGAGAACGGGAACTGGGCGCCTTTATCCAGATGGGCGGTGCGCCGCAGAACCTCAATCCCGTACCTTGGTATCTGGGCCTCGGCTTGCGCCTGGGTCATCCCTTCCCCAGTCGGCCCGATGACAGCCTGTCCGTGGGCATGGCTATGGCATGGTTACGCTCCGGACCCGTGGCGGAGGCCCTGGGTGTGGAGCCAGCAGATATTCGCGGCGCGGAAACGTCCTATGAATTGACCTACGTGGCGAAACTCACGGAGCATGTCAGTCTGCAGCCGGACCTTCAGTATATTCAGCATCCCAATGGCTATTATCCGGATAGCACCGTTGGCATTCTGCGCGTACATGTTGAATTTTTCTGAAGTCCGACGGATCTGCCATGGACGCTTTCATCATGAATTCATCTATCACTTCCCCATCCGAGTCACTTTTCATCGGTGATCTCCGCCTTGGCGACCATGCCCGGGTGCTGGAAATCACCGGAGGCAAAGTCATGCAGCAGCGCCTGGGCATGCTGGGTATCCGCCGCGACACTCCTGTCCGCGTGGTGCACGGACCCGGCAAACGCGGCGCGGTCTTACAGGTAGGCGGCGCACGCATCGCCCTGGGCTGGGGAGTCATCCAGCGTATCCGCGTAGCCGTCATCCCCACTGAAAGCACCCATACCGGAGAAAAAACATGAGCGACTGTCATGACACACCACAGCGCAGCCCGGTGTCGGCCAGGTTGCCGGTCATCGCCCTGACCGGCAATCCGAACTGCGGTAAAACTACCCTGTTCAACCTACTGACCGGCGCCCACCAGCATGTAGGCAACTGGCCCGGCGTCACTGTGGAACGGCGCAGCGGCACTATGACCATGGGCCGCCGCAAAATCTCCGTGGTAGACCTTCCCGGTGTCTACAGTCTGATGGGGGGTGGCGGAGAAGATCAGCGGGTGGCGCGCGACTTCCTGCTCGATGGCCAGGTCGATCTGATCGTCAACATCGTCGACGCCTCCAATCTGGAGCGGCACATGGCCCTGACCGCCGAGCTTCTGGAAACAGGGCGGCCGATGGTTCTGGTTCTGAACATGGTCGATGAGGCGGAAGCCCACGGTCTGCAGGTACGCAGCCATGAACTCTCAGCAGCCTTGGGTGTTCCGGTCATCCCCATGGTAGCCCGGAAAGCCAGGAACCGCACCAGGCTGATGGAGACCCTGACCCAGGCACTGGATCACCCCGCCCTGGGTAATGTGCTCGATTATGGCCAGCTTATCGATGCGGCACTCACCGCCCTCGGCATCCTGCTGCACGGTGACCCACCGGCACACCGGCGCTTTACCGCCCTGCGCCTGCTGGAAGGGAACACCGACCCGACCGACCCAAAAACGCAGCATGCTCTGCAACAGATCAGCAGCGAACTCGCAGTAACAAGCGATGAAACCCCTGCCGACCTGATCATGGACCGCCGCTTCGCCTGGGCGCAGGAAATGGCCGCCATTGCGGTGCACCGCCAGGGTCCGGCCGGGCTCCGTCAAAAAATCACCGACCGACTGGATCGGGTGGTATTGAACGACTGGCTGGGCGTGCCGGTTTTTCTGGCGGTACTGTATCTGGTTTTCGTCGTCAGCTTCAGTGGCGGCAATATCTTCCTGGACTTTTTCGATCAGGCCTCGGCAGCACTGCTGATCCATGGCGTCGGTCATCTACTGCTGAGCGCCGGGCTGCCCACCTGGCTGATCTCCATCATCGCCGGTGGTATCGGCGGCGGGCTGAATCTGGTGATTTCCTTCATCCCACCCATCGGCCTCACTTTTCTCTTTCTCGCCTTTCTGGATGACTCGGGCTACATGGCCCGCGCCGCCTACGCCATGGACCGCCTGATGCGCCGTATGAGCTTACCCGGCAATGCCCTGGTGCCCATGGTCATCGGCTTCGGCTGCAATGTACCCGCCATCATGGGCTCGCGCATCATCGAAGACCCGCGAGGGCGTATTCTGACCGTGCTGATGCAGCCCTTCATGTCCTGCTCCGCACGCCTGACCATTTACATGGCCTTTGCCGTCGTGTTTTTCCGCAGCAACGGCGGACAGGTGGTCTTTGCCCTCTATGTGCTGGGGATCATCGTTGCCCTACTGACGGCGTGGCTACTTGGCAAAACCGCCCTGCGCGGCGAGGTACTGCCCTTCGTCATGGAACTGCCACCCTATCGCCTGCCCAGTTTCCGCAGCGTGTTTCTCCAGGCCTGGCAGCGCCTGAAGGTGTTTATCTTCCGGGTGGGTCGGGTGATTGCGGTCATCGGCGTCGTGCTCTTTATTCTCCCCGGCATCGGCTGGACGGATCGCGGTCTGCGCAGCACCGACATCGACCATTCCCTGCTCGCCCAGGGCAGCCGCGCGCTGGTCCCGATTTTTGAACCCATGGGCGTTCATCAAGACAACTGGCCCGCCATTTCCGGCCTGATTGCCGGGGCGGCCGCCAAGGAGATCGTGATCGGCACCCTCAACGGCATTTATCAGCGGCAGAATGCAGCCGACCTGATGGCGGACTACCGCGATCCCGATATTGCCGGGCAACTCCTGGGCGCGATCAAAACCATCCCCGCCAACACGGTTACTTTTTTTACCACGCTGGATGATCCGCTCGGCCTCTCGGCCATGGACTCCACGGGTACCGCCGAACAGGCCTCCGGTGCCGAAAGTGCGACCCTGCAAGCCATTGCGGCCGGATTCATCCCCCTTTCCGCCTTTGCTTATCTGGTCTTTGTGCTGCTCTATGTGCCCTGCGCCAGCACCATGGGGGCACTGCGCCGGGAAGTCGGATGGGGATGGATGAGCTTCTCCCTGCTTTATGGCACCGGCCTGGCCTGGAACGCCAGCACGATGATTTACCAGACGGGCACCTTCGCCGAACATCCGGGATCCTCTACGGCATGGATCGCCGGAGTGCTGGCAGCTTTTGCCTTGCTGGTCATCGGGCTGCGGCTTTATGGACAACGCAGCGACGCCCTATCCAAGCCATCTCAGAACCGAAGGGCGTCGGCATGAAACCGTTATTCGCAGTTCGGGAGGTGCTACAGAAACAAGGCATGGCCAGCGCCAGTCAGATAGCTGCGGAATTAAAGCTCTCGGTCGGACTGGTCGAGGACATGCTGATGTACTGGCGGCGGCGCGGCGTGGTAGAGCAAGTATCCGTGGGCACCTGGGGAAGTTGTGGCCGGAGTTGCCATTCCGGCGGCTGCGGCACTTGCAGCAATGCCTCCGCGTCTCCTGTTCATGTCTACCGCTGGTGCGGCGGTGGGGAGAAGGCAGTGACGACAGCCCAGCCCGCCGTTCCACCGACTTGGCATCAACCATGAACTGGCGGGTGGTCACTTCACCTATTGTCTCCATGATGGGGTTCTCTATACTTATCCAACAGGCCGGAAATGATGTTTGATTGGCCATGACGGACGAGGTGACAGGTGCGGGTAACAGTGGCAGCCATTCAGATGGCCGTTGGCGAAGACGAGGCCGAGAATATTGCAAAGGCGCTACAGCAGGTCAGTGTAGCGGCCGATGCCGGAGCGAGGATCATCCTCCTCCAGGAACTCTTCAGCACGCCGTACTTCTGCAAGGATCAGAATCCCGATTTCCTGACCCTGGCGCAGCCCCGCGACAGCCACCCGGCCTTGCTCGCCATGCAAAAGCTGGCGCGGCAACGCGAAATCGTGATCCCGGTCAGTTTTTTTGAGCGCGCCAATAACGCCTTCTTCAACAGTCTGGTGGTTTTTGACGCCGACGGCAGCGATCTCGGGCTCTATCGCAAGGCCCATATCCCGGACGGCCCCGGCTATCAGGAAAAGTTTTATTTCAGCCCCGGCGACACCGGGTTCCGCGTGTTTGACAGCCGCTACGGACGCCTCGGCGTCGCCATCTGCTGGGACCAATGGTTCCCGGAAGCGGCGCGGGTGATGGCCCTGCGGGGTGCCGAAATACTGCTCTACCCCACTGCCATCGGTTCCGAGCCTCAGGCGCCGGAAATCCACAGTCGCGGACACTGGACCCGGGTCATGCAGGGCCATGCCGCCGCCAACCTGATCCCCGTCGTGGCTGCCAACCGGGTGGGACGGGAAATCGGCCGGGAAAGCGAGATCACCTTCTATGGCGGTTCCTTCATCAGCGACGCGACCGGCGCACTCATCGCCCATGCCGGTCAGGAAGAAACCATCCTCTACGCCGATCTGGACCTGCAAGCCCTCGCTGCCCAGCGGCTGGAGTGGGGACTCTTCCGGGATCGCCGCCCGGAACTCTATGCGCCCATCCTGACTTTGGACGGAAATCCGCACCGTGGATGATTCCCATCCCTCCGCACCACCCGTTATCGCCCTGAGTGCCTATGAGCGCAACGGGGAGGCCTTTTCCCTCGCCCCTCAATATGCCGCCGCCGTTTGTCAGGCGGGTGGGTTGCCCGTCCTCTTTCCGCCTCAGTGCCCCGAAGCCCGGGTCATTCTGTCGCGCTGTGATGCGCTCGTGCTTACCGGCGGCGGCGACATCTCTCCCGATTTTTATGGCGCGCCGTGCGGCAACAGCGTCCACGCCGTACACCCGGATCGCGATGCCGCCGAGATCGCTCTGGCGCGGGAAGCCATCGCCCAGGGTATCCCGGTACTCGGCATCTGCCGCGGACTGCAGATCATCAACGTGGCGCTGGGCGGCGACCTGCTCCAGGACCTGCCCACCAGCATCGGCACTCGCATCTGCCATCGCAATGCCGAACATGACCCCGTCCTGCATGAGGTCATCGTCCTGCCGGACACGTTGCTGAGAGGCATCGTCGGGCAGGATACCCTGGAGATATCCTCCTGGCACCACCAGGCCATCGCAAATATGGCCCCCGCGCTACGCATCAACGCCATCGCCGAAGATGGCGTCATTGAAGCCGTGGACATGCCCGACAATCCGGACGTCTTCGCCGTCCAGTGGCACCCGGAGCATACCGCCGCCGGTGACCCGCACCAACAGGCCCTGTTTGCCTGGCTGGTACAGCGCGCCGCTCGGCGCCTGGCGCGCGGGGTGGGGGAATACGGCGCCACGAAAAACTAGCGGGAGGGGGTCCCAGCAGGCTGCAAACGCTGCTGCAGCCATGCCAGCACGGCGGGAATCAGCGAAACCACGATGATGGCGACAATCACCAAACTCAGGTGGCTTTTGACCCAAGGAAAGCGTCCGAGAAAATATCCCGCACCCAGCAAGCCTCCCACCCACAGGATCGCTCCTGTCAGATTGAAGCCCAGGAAGCGGCGATAGGGCATGGCCGCAATACCGGCCACAAAGGGCGCGAAGGTTCGGATAACCGGCAAAAAGCGGGCAATGATCACGGTCTTGCCGCCGTGTCGCGCATAGAAGCGCCGGGTCGTATCCAGGTGCCGGACATTGAGCAGGCGCCCGCCAAAGAGGTGGACACCCCAACGGCGGCCCACCGCGTAATTCACCGCATCACCCAGCACCGCGGCCGTCACCAGCAGACCCAGCAGCCCGGGTGCGCTCATGACGCCCACCCCGGCAAGTGTGCCACAGATAAAAAGCATGGAGTCACCCGGCAAAACCGGCATGATCACCAGCCCCGTTTCCGCAAAGAGGATCAGGAACAACAGGGCATAGACCCACGCCCCGTATTCCTGAAGAAGGATGGTCAGATATTGGTCGAAATGCAGCAGGATCCGCAGGAGGTGATGAATATCCGGCATTGGCGCGATCACCCTCTGTGACGCGGACTCACGCGTCTTCCGGTGCGCCGCAGTAGCGCTGATAGTGACGTTCGAACATCTTCTCCAGTTCCATAATCACAGACTCCGCCGCTTCCCCGCCCACCACATGCCTGGACATCAGATTGGAGGTGTCGTTGAGCATTGCCTTGGCATCCAGCATGGCATAGCTCTCGCGCAGGCGTTTGATGGCGCCGACGACGGTCTCTCCGTCTCTGGCGGGCAGCATCTTCGGTTCCTGGGGTGCCACCGCCGGCTCCGGCTGTTGTCGGCTTTTCAAGAAATCAGCGAAGGCCAGTACCTGCTCCTGCTCCGCACTCCCGAGTTTGCGCAGGACGCGGAGAAAATGACGCTCCCGGCTATTCATACATCCGCTCCGGTATCCACCTTGAGAGAAAACACCCGCGGCTTGCGCTTCTCGGTCATGAGGGACAACTCGCGGACCATGGCGATGATGACCCGGTCCGTGGTTTTCTGCATCTCCGGCCACAACGTCCGCGCCTGTTCCAGAAGTTCCCCGATATTCTCGGGGGTTTCGCGGCCTTCTTCCATGAGGATATCTTCAATCAACCCCGGCTTCATCTCCGGCCGGAACAGCAGTCCCACAACACCGTCCTCCGCGCGGAAGGCAATCCAGCGGCCGTCATCATCCACCACCAGCGGCTTGATGTCTTCCGGCAAGGTCGCCGTCCCCGGAGACCAGACCATGACTCGGGCGCCGTCCACCGCCTGCGCCAACGGGTCGTCCCGGCCTGCCTCCGTAGCATGTGCCGTGGTGAAATAGGCGTTATGGTAAGGCTCCGGGTGCAGTTCCGCCCCTTCGTACTGTGCCAGCAACAACGCGCCCAGACCGAAGCCCACCACCGGTCGCTTCGCCTTGCGAAAAATGGCGATGGTATTGAGCTCCTGGGTCAGCCACGTGTAGCGGTCCGACTCCAGGGGGGACATTGGTCCACCCAACAGGAACAATGCATCAAAGGTCAGGGCATTGCCCGGCAGTTCGCCACTGAGAAAAACCCGGAAGTAACTGAAACCGATGTCGCGTTTCTCCAGTTGACTCTCCACGATGCCCAGGAATTCCGAGTAACTGTGCTGCACGACAGCGAAATGCTTCATGTCAAACCTCCCGACGCACCGGCACCGACAGCATGTCCCTGCTACAGCGATCCTTGGCGAACTCCAGAAATTCATCCATCACCAGACTGCGGAATTTCTGCTTCTGATAGACGAAGGAATAAGGACGGGCCAGCGGCGGATCCAGCGGGCGGGCCAGCAAAGTTCCCAACGCCAACTCCTTGAGGACAGTCGCCTCAGAAACGACCGCCACCCCCAGCCCGCCTTCCACGGCGCCCTTGACGGCTTCGGGGCTGCCCAGCTCCATGGTAATATTGAGATCGTTGGCATCCACGCCGACCTGATTCAGGTACTCCATGGTCACCTCACGGGTGCCCGATCCTTCTTCACGGGACACGAAGGGATAATCCAGCAATTCCTGCGGCGTCACACTTTCGTGAGTGCCCAGGACATGGTCGGGGTGGGCAATCACAATCATGGAGTCCATGCAACACTTGAGGGTGGCGAGGCTCTTGTTGGTTACCAGACCTTCCACCAGCCCCAGATCGATACTGTTATCCTCGATCATGTGGACGATTTTATCCGTATTACCCACATACATACGTACCTGCACATCGGGATACTTCATTTTGAAGTCACCCAGCACCCGGGGCAGCATGTATTCGGCAATGGTCGTGCTGGCACCGATGAACAGATGCCCGCGCAGATCGCCCGTCATTTCCCCCACCCGGTTGGACATTTCGCCATAAAGCGAGATGATGCGCTCAGCGTAATCATAAACCACCATACCGGCCTCGGTGAGGCTGATGCGATTATGGGTGCGATCAAACAAGCGCGTGTTGAACTGTTCTTCCAGCTGCTTGACCTGGAAGGTCACCGCCGGCTGGGTCATATGCAGCGTATCCGCGGCCTTGGTAAAGCTGAGCAGCCTTGCCACCGTATGAAAAACCTGTAAACGCCTGTCTGCCATGGAAATCCTCAAGTCGCCCGCGACTTTTCGCCAGTTTAGGGGTAATATCTGAGCGCTTCAATACAGTATTACGGAGGATACCCCATGCCCAAGGCTTGGGAAAAGCTCGATCTGCAAGGCGCTGGGGTACAGAGTCTACAAATTCGTCTGCAAAAACTCCAGAAAAAATCTCTATGGGGTTATCTGTACTGGTGTTGTTTCCCGGTCGGCGCCCATCGCTTCTACCTGGAACAGCCGTGGGCATGGGCCTTTCCGCTGGTCAGCGTGGCGATTGTCGTACTGGCTTTTTTGGGTCTGACCTGGGAGGCAGTCGGTTTCGCCGTCGCACTCTGCGTCGCTGCGCTTTGGGATCTCCGCCGTATTGGTCTGTGGATCAGCGCTTACAACAAGGATCTGCGCAAGGCGAGCTGGTTTGCCAAACAAACGCCGGCCGCTCCCGCCGATTACCAAGGGCGCGCGGACGCCGGGGAACACCTTATGCAGTGGCAGCGCGAGCTACAGGACTATACCCAAACTAAGGAGAGCGAGCGCGCCGGCCATCCTGCCGCCAATGCGCCCGGCAGGAAAGGCTTTGCACCGGGCCAGCGCCGACTTTCTTTCGCGGAACAGGAGCGACTGCTTGCGGAGATGGCGAAATCCGCCAAAAGCACAGCGGCGAAAAATCCACCCGATTCCGCCGAAAAGTAAGCGGAAGCCGTTCCCCCGGCCTATTGCTCCTTTTCAAACATGGCCAGATAACGTTCTTTGGAAAGCGGAAGCTGTCTGGCTACCGCCAGGACATCAGGGAGATGCAGCGGGGTGCTGAGCCCCACCAGAGTGACGCCTATGCCGGGCGTGGAGCGCACAAACTGAATGGCGCGCTGCGCGGCATCGGCCAATTCCGGCATGGCTTCCTGCAGGGACGGCACCTCTTCCCGCGCCAGCAGACCCTTGCCAAGGGGATGGCTGGCCATGATGGTCAGCTTGAGCTGAAAAGCCGCCTGGATGGTGGAGCCGATGTTGCCCTGCCCCGTGACCTGACTGAAACGGGTGTAGGCCTCCGGCATCAGCGCGTTGAAAGGCAACTGCACTACTCGTAGATGATGGCGATTCCCCTGCCCCGCCGCCTTCTCCGCCAGGCCGATAAGGCTGGTCAGGGACTGGAACAGGGTATTATCCGTCTCCACCCGGCAGGCATTGAAGGTGGAAATGCCGTAGTAGCGAATCTTGTTGGCCTGCACCGCCGCTTCGAGCATGGTGAACACATCCACCAGTTTGCGATACATCTGTTCTTTGTCAATCAAAGGGATATGCACCTCCGGCTGATCCACCAGAAACACATCCAGGGTTCCCAGACCAGTTTGCGCGCGCAACATATCCAGTTGCCAGGCAATATATTCGGGGCTCAGGCAGTGAACCCCCTGAACCAGGTCCTCCTCTTTGCCCAGCCCCTTGGCCGCCACCTCCTCACGGAAGAATGTCAGCGGATCTTCTGGCCGTCCGCCAGGGAAGGTCAGAAAGCCCCCCTTGCCAACCACGAAAAACTCCTCACGCTGAATACCTGCCGCCATCGCCTTCGCGATACCTACACCTACCGCTCGCCCGGCCCGGCCGAGGCGGTAGTTGGCACCCGTGTCGACGACGTTGATGCCCGCCTGCAAGGCCCGCGCCACAATGGCCGCCACCGCGACATCCGTCACATCGTCCACGCCACCGGGGAAGGTACCGACACCCAGGGAGGATAGCTTGATGCGGGTGTTCAAAAAGTCACTGAAGTGTTCGTCAGCGAGGGTCCCGGCGAAGCGCGCCACATAGGCCTTGGTACCCGCACTGTTGGCGGCCCCCGGAATCAGTCCATTTTCCGCAGCATTCACGCAGCGTTACTCCTGTTGGCAAAGAGGGGATGGTGGTGCAGCAAAAAGTCCAGGCGTTCACGCAGCTCGGCACGCACCGGGCCGGGCCGGGCCGCATCTTCCAGACTCAGGAACTGTTGACGATAGTCTGGCGCATCCTCATCGTCCAGTTCCCATTCGACCGCCTGGAGCAACGCTTGCCCGGATGCGGGCAATTCCGCGGCTAACGAGCGACCGCTGAGAATCGCCCAGAGACCGGTCCAACAGCGCGCCAAAGCAACGGGATGATAACCACCCCCGCCCAGGATCAGCAGACGCGGACTTTCCGCCACGATCTGGCGCACGACTTGCCAGAATAAGCCGTTGGACACCCGAAACCTACTCAAAGGATCCGGTGCGAGGATATCGGTGCCCGCCTGCAGAACGACGACGTCCGGGCTAAAGCGCTGCAAGACGCGAGGCCATAACTCGGCAAAAGCCAGTGTATATTCGCTGTCATTCACTTCTTTGGGCAAAGGCAGATTAACCGCCAGCCCCGGCCAGTCGGTAAGCTTGCCGCCCAGAAAGGGATAGGCGTAGTCCGTATCCATGTGCAGCGACGCCGTCAGCGTGTCCGGATCCTCCACAAAGGCCGCCTCCACCCCATCACCATGGTGGGCGTCCATATCCCAATACAGCACCCGCAGACCGGCGCGGCGCAGGCGCTGAATGGCAAGCACCGGGTCGTTGAGGTAGCAGAAGCCGCGCGCCTGACCCGGTGCGGCATGGTGCATCCCGCCCGCGGGGCTGAAGGCGGTTACGCCTTCCAGCACGGCTTCCGCCGCGAGCACGCTGGAACCGGTAGCCAGGGAGGGCGTATCGAAAAAACCGGGGAAATAAGGATTCTCCAGCGTACCCAACTGATAACGCTGACGATCGCTGTCCTGCACACCGCCGCGAAACTGCGCCCGCTCAAAGGCCTGTATGTACTCTTTCGTATGAAAGCCGAAGAGTTCCCGATGGCTCGCCGGGCGGCCCTGCCGGTATTCTTCCGGCGCCATGGCCCCGTAACTGTTGATGAGGTCCAAAGTCAGAGAGACCCGCGGAATCGCCAGGGGATGGTTACTCCCATAACTCGCCCGCCGGTAACGCGCCGCTCCGACGAAAACCGCTGGGCGGGTCGCGGCGATCTGCGGGCGCAGCATTCCCTGCTCGTTCACGCTGCCGGCAACCGTCTGCGCCTCGCCCGTCACACGCTGTGGCCGCGCAGGCGCAGATAAATCTCGGGCAGACGTACCGGCAGACTGTCGAGATGGGGCAGCACGAGATAGTGCCCCGGCCCGAAGACCAGCGGCAGATATTCGCCACCACGCGGGTCCAGACTGATACAAAAGGCGTGAATACCCAAGTCTTGCGCCTCCTTCACCGCCATGCGCGTATCCTCCTGCAAATAGCGGGGGTCACCACCGTCATCATAATCGGCGGGACGCCCATCCGACAGAATCAGGAGCAGACGCCGCCGTGCAGGACTCCGCAGCATCAGCCGCGAGCTGTGGCGGATAGCCGCCCCCATGCGTGTCGCCAGCCGCCCGGACAGTCCGCCGAGCAGGGCCCGTGCCCGCATATCAAACCTGTCCGCAAAGCGCTTGATGGGATAGAGCAAGACTTCGTCATGATATTTGCTGGCGAAACCATAGAGTGCAAAGGGATCGCCTACCTCCACCAGCGCCTCACCAAAGAGGAGCATGGCTGCGCGCAGACGGTCCACCACCCGCACTCCGGAATCTCCCGCCTCTGCCATGATGGAGGTGGAGAGATCGGCAAGGAGCAGGACTGCGGTATCCCGTTGCTGCGGGCGTCTTTGCTGGTAGATGCTGGCTTTCGGCGAGCGTCCGGCACGCCGCTCCACCATAAATTGGACCGCAGCCTCCAGATCCGGCTCGTCGCCCTCGTACTGACGGCGGCGCGGTGCCATCCGGGTCGGTTTCTGTGCCTGCAAGGCCTGCTTCAGACGGCGCAGGGTACCATCATATGCGGTGGTGATTTCCATTGCCTTGGCTTCGTCATACTCGCGCAGACTACGCTCATGGACCCGCGCCCAGTCTTCCTTATAGCTTTGATGACGGTAATCCCATTCGCGATAGGCCCAACCGCCCCTGGGCCCTTTGACTCCCCGGCCATGGCCCGTCACCTTCGCGGGCATGGGAATACCCACCCCGACCCGCCCGCCGGTACCCTGAATATCCTCTGGGGGAATATCCATATCCGGGTCATTCCCTTCGGCCTGCTGCGGAGACTCCCGGGGTTTTTCTTCGTGACCTGCGGCACCCAGCCCACCGCCGCCGTCCATTTCCGGCGCATCACTGTCGTGTTTCCGGCGCGGATACACCGGCCGTGCGGCGTTGGGCGAATGGCCGGGCAGATAGGCGCTGGCGCGCTCCGCCAAGGTCAGCGGCGGCAGATCCGTGTTCGCATACCACGTCAATGCCGCACGAAAGGCATCCACTATGCTGGCCTGAGGCGTGGTCAGAGCAGCGAGTCCGGCAGACAAACGACCAGCGCGCGCGTCTTCCAGCAGTCGCAGCGCCTCCTCAAAGTAATATCTGGCGGGTCCTTCCGGCAGATGGTGGCCACGCGCCGCCCGTACCACCCGCGCCAGATAACCGGGCATTTCCCGCTCCAGCGCCGCATCCACCCGCAAATCTTCGCAGAGGTCGAAAATGAGCTGGAAGCGGATCATATCCTCCCCAAAGCGCGCGAAGAGCGGCCGCCAGGTTATGCGCTGGTCGGGATCCAGGGGTGGATGCGCCATACCGATTTCCGCAAAGAGGGCGCGGATGGCATCCTGCTCGTAACTGTCGAAGGCCAGATGCGCGCCAGTGTGGTAGAAGGCCAGCAAGGCCTCTTCCCGGTCGGGCATCACTGCCGGTACAAAAAGGCTGCGCCCGTCGGTCTCGAGAAAGCTGCGCCCGCCCTCCAGGCTCCAGCTCCCCTCCTCCAGGGGCAGATGCAGCCCGGTCCAGGCCTGGAGCAACCATCCGAAGAGCCGCTTATGGGCCCCCATATGAAAGCCGGGCAGGACTTCCAGCAGAAAGCCGCGCGCCTCATCGCTCTCCAGTCGGAACCATGCCTCACCACGCACCCGCCCCGCCGCCAGCACATCCGCGCCACGCTGCGCCCACTCCGCCACGCCATCCAGACCACAGATGCCGCGCACCTGGATGGCGCCCTCCAGATACGTCCCCAAACCCAGACGGCCCCTGGCCAGGGTGTCGGCGGGTGCCAACAGCGCCCGCAGCCCCTCCGTACCCGCGTTGCCAAAGAGAATGGCTGCAGGCACCCGGAAATAGGACGCCGCGCTGTCCACATGCCGGTCGATCCACGTCGCGCCCAAATCGAACCAGAGCGCCTCGCCATCTGCACCCCAGCTCCGGCGCACTACTCCGGCCTGTTCAAAGAAACCCACCGCCGCCCGAAAAGTGCCACGCTGGCTCAGAAAGTGGCGGGCCTGATCCAGCCAAGGGTCCAGCCCGCCAAAGGCCTGCGTCAGATCAGCCGTCGCATGGAAAAACGCCTTGCCTGCCTCCCGGTCATAAAAAAACAGGTCACGGCCGGTCTCCAGATAGCGCAAGGCGGCCGTCTCACCTAGCGATGTGACGGCGGGCAAGGCCGCCCGCGCATCCCGACCGGCCACGAAACTGATGGCCGCCAGATGATCGAGGATATCCTCCGTCGCCGCCGACATGGCCGTTCCTTAGCCCTGTTCCGGGAAGAAGGTCCGGAAAATCTCCAGCAGCGCCTCGGCCAATTCCGGATCGTCCGTCTGCGGATGGATGATCGCCACGACACAGGCCTCCAGCGCGTCCAGACCCGCCACCATCAATGCCCCCGCATAGATCAGCGCCCGGGTCGAGGTGACTTCCTGCAACCCCTGCTCCTTCAGATTCCGTGCCTTGCCCGCCGCCGCCACCAGTGCCTTCGCCCTGCCCTCATCCACGCCCGCCTCTTTCATCACGATACGGGTTTCCACATCGGCCGGCGGATAATGGAAGTTCATGCCGACGAATCGCTGTTTGGTCGACGGCTTGAGGTCCTTCAACACCGTCTGATAGCCGGGATTATAAGAAATCACCAGCATGAAATCGCGGTGCGCCGTGATCTCGATGCCGAGCTTCTCGATGGGCAGATGACGGCGATGGTCGGTCAGCGGATGGATGACGACCGTCGTATCGGTACGTGCTTCGACGATCTCGTCCAGGTAGCAGATGGCCCCCTCCCGCACCGCCCTGGTCAGCGGACCGTCCTGCCAGACCGTTTCGTTGCCTTCGATCAGAAAGCGGCCGATCAGGTCCGAACTGGTCAGATCCTCATGGCAGGCCACGGTCACCAGCGGCCGCTTCAGGCGCCACGCCATGTGCTCCAGAAAGCGGGTCTTGCCACAACCCGTCGGCCCCTTGAGCATGACCGGCAGGCGCCGGTCCCACGCCGCCAGGAACACCCTAACCTCATTTGCCACCGGCTGATAAAAAGGCTCATCGAGGAGCAGGCGCAAGCCGTTACTCTCTGCCATTTTTGCCTCACTCATATATCGTCCCCGTTGTTTTGCTCGACATGACTGCGCAGATAAAGGCAGATATGGCGCAGGGTATGGATCACCATGCGCTCCGGTTGTGCGGGCAGCGCGTCGGCACGCCCTGCCTTCAGGCAATTCTGGTAAAAAACCAATTCACGACAATTATCGCGGATGGTATTCCAGTGAGGGGCGCCCTTCACCAGCGCCTTCCACAATTCCAGCAAATCCGCATCATGGGCATAAGGCTTGTGCTCCGCAGCCAGCATGATGCGCAACATGGCGGATGCCTCCGCCACCCCCGCCGCCACCAGTTCCGGCAAGGACATCCCCGCAGCCTGCTGCCTCGCCAGGGCGTCAATGCGCCCCTGCGCCCCGTCTAATGCGCTTATCAACCCGTTTGGCTCTGTCATCATCACTCCTGCAGGATTTTTCGGTCGCGCCCCGCTACCACTCCGGGCGGTTTTCGTCTAGGATAAAAGAGTTTTAACTGCATGCATGTACAATTCATTTTATAGCGTGATTAAGAAGGGGCTATCATGAGCACGAATCTGATCAAAATGGTCAAACTCAACAACCTGCAATACAATGCCAACCGCGATCCGCAGGTTTATCGCCGTGTCGCCGGTCATCCTTTCCGGATTCAGGCCATGCTCGAAGGCAAGGGGACGGCAAAGGTCAGCGTCATCTGCGAAGGCAAGACCATGAAGGAAACCAGCATCGAACTGCCCGGTATTTTCTCCTACGAAATCACCTTCAAGGACGCCGGCATCCGTATCGCCACCCTGAGCGTCAGCGTTGACGGTCAGAGTGAAAGCCGCGACCTGATGCTCGGCACCGAAGCCCACGCCAAAGTAGGCTGACACTACACAGCAGACCATCCCCATCGGCGCTTCGGCCGATGGGCCGTCTACCTACCCATCACCAGCCAAACTGGGCAAAAAATTCCGGCAGACGCTGCAAACCCGTATCCCGGTCAAAAAAGCGGTCCGCCCGTGCCGAACGCGCCGCATCCCGCCGCTCCTGACTTCCACCCAGACAGAATATCGCAATATTCAACTGGTATTCCCGCCGCAAGGTATCGATCAATTCAATGGGGTCCTCGATCCTGGAATCATCCAGACTGAGCAGCATGAAACGATGCAGCAGCACTTCCTGCCAATCGCCGAGGCCATCCAGATCCGTAGCTTCCGTCATTCCCCAGCCTTCGGGCGTCGCCGCCACCACGGCCGCGCGTAATTCGGGATCACCCGCCATAAGAATAAAGCGCTTGCGCATCCGGTCACTGATACTCGGCACCAGGCCACCTCCCTTGCATGAATTCAGGATATCCGTAGCAGGCACGACGGACTCAATCCGTCCAGACCGCCGTCTCTGATAGTCTTTCGCCCCAGAGTGCGGCCCCGGCGCCGGCCATTTCCCGCAAGCGTTCGTCAAACCCCGCCGAACCGGGCTGCAGGCCAGTCAGCATACCCCCCTGCCCCGCCGACCAGGCAGAACCAGCGACGCGCCGAAAGGCGCCATTTTCCGTCCACACTCGCAGCCAGTGGCCATCAGGCCAGTGTCGTTCCGTCAGGAAAGCACCCGCCTTGAGCTTGATCCCGGCACGCACCCGACGACCGACCGCCTGCTCCCAGTCCACATCCTCCAGCTCCACCTGCGTCATGGCACATCTTTCAGCCTCTGTAGGGCTTGATACGACGACGTCCCAGCCTGCCGCACGGAGCAGCGCCGGGCAGGCATCCAGCACCACTTCCGGGCCCACCACGCGGCCCAGCAACCGCGACCAGCTACCCAAGCCCTCCTCCAGCGCCACCTTCAGCCATGTGCGAAAACCCGCCGAAGGGGCGGCCACGCAATCCGCAAAAGATGTCCACTGGGCGTCCAGGATAAAGCTGCCGCCCAGCACCAGATCATGCCCGATGGAAGCCGCCCCGGTGCCCCCGATCTTGCGTCCCCGGCACCAGAAGTCCTGCCCGCTCCGCGCCTCCACCTCCAGGCCAAAATGAGCGTGTACGGCAAGCACCCAGGGGGCAACCCGCGCAAACAACTCCGGCGCGCGGCGCACCCCCGCCGCGGCGGGGAAAATGAAGAAGTAGTTCAACTGGCCGGGGTCTACCCACACCACGCCACCCCCCAGGGGCCGCCGCAACACCGGGATGTCCAGCCGCTCGCAAGCCTGCCGGTCCAGTTCCGCGCCCGGCCCCTGGGCGGCGCCCAGACTCAGATGGGCGTCGGACTGTGCCAGCAGCAGAATGGGCATATCTTGCTCCCCCTGCGCCTCCGCCAGTCCGGCATAGGCACGATGCAGCGCCTCCGGACTGAGCTTTCCCAGATGGAGCAGACGAATGGACGCCACTTACTTATCCGTTCTGTGAAATTTCGCCCGGCGCTTCCTGATCTTTCGGCCGATAAAAGGATGAGAAATAGAAGTCGCGCTCATTGAGGGCCTGGTGCCAGCGCGCCCGCTCTTCCACGCCCGCCTGCATGATCCCAGCCATGGCCATGGACTGCTCGCTGTCGAGAATCAGGATGCCGTCCTGCAGGTCTTCATCCAGATCAATAAAATGTGCCGCCAATCCCTGGGGCTCCTGGATATGTACCAGGAAAGACTTGCAGGAGGCGTCTTCCGGGTCCAGCGGTGTCATCACCAGCCGCCCCAGATAAGCCATCCGCGCCAGTTGATTGAAACGGGGAATCTCCAGCTTCTTCCCCATCTTGTACTTCTTCAGCTCGTTTTTCAGGCTGCTCACATCGGTAATCGGTATCGGCTTCATGGCAATCCATAGCAATATAGTCAACTATATATTGACCCAAAAACCCCTCCCCATGCAAGGCGCCCACAAAAAAGGGAGACGGTTGCCCGTCTCCCTCATAACCCGAGGAGGGATGTATTCAGATATATCAGAAGTCGTAACCGACCTGAAGGCCGTAGGAGTTCTCGTACATAGTGGCACTGGCAGGCATAGGACCACCGAAGGGGGAAGAACCAGCCGGCCCCGTATTGGTGTTGGAGAACTCGTGCATGTAGGCCTCCGTCAGCTTCCAGCCCATGCCCAGCTTTTGCGTGGCGCCGAAGGTGATGGCATTCTGCACGATGGCCGGGAAGATCAGATTGGAGGCGATGGTGTTGTTGCTGATGGGATTGGAGCCCCAGGTATAACCGGCGCGCACCTGCAACCAGTTGTTCACGTCATACTGGGTGCCGAAGTTGGCCACCCACTGATTGCTCCAGTGCATGGGGAGCTGCACATAAGACGGGCCATTCCAGGGACCATAGATGGTAAAATCATTCATGGTCGCCCGCCAGTTGATCCATTGCCCTTCCACACTGATCAACCATTGAGGGATAGGCCGAATGGCCAAGCCCAAAGCAACCTGCTGTGGGTAATTTAAATGCCCACTATATTGACCAGCAGTGCCGGTAGCCCCTCCAGGGCCATTTTGTGTACCCGCCTGCCAGGTGAGAGGAGTGAACATGATGGGGGACTTGTAGGTCGCACCCAGGGTCACCATGTCATTTACTTTATATAATACGCCCAAGGTCGCGCCTACGCCGTAAGCCCAAGAAGGACTGGCCAGATTAAGCCCGCCTGTCACAGGAACAGCTGACGGATAAGGGGATGGAAGGCCAGTAGGGAAATATTCCGTAAAAGTCTGCTGAAAGGACGCCTGCTCCGCAGCAATATTCAGCGATGCGCCGACGGCGAGATGACTATTCACCTTCCACGCGACGGACGGCGCCATCTGCATGAAGGTAATGCTGCTAGAGGCCTGCGCATAACCTGCGGAACCTAAATTCTGCAGATAATTGACACCCAGACCAGAGGTGCCATAAACGCCGCCACCGAATACCCAGTTCTTGGCAAAGGCCGGGGCCACCCAGCCGATGGCCGGAACACCGTAGACATTGCTATGGCTGCCGATCTCGCCAAAACCCAGATTCGTCTTGCGGACCGGGTTGAAAATCTCCGCCGAGAACGCGGCCTGCGGCGTCATCAATGCCAACCCGGCCGGGTTGCTCATGGCTGCCGACAAGGGATCATCAGGAGCCGCCACCACGGCACCCGCCATGCCCACGGCGTACTGACCGATACCGATCAACTGATAACCATCCGTTGCCAACGCACTGGCCGACAGGCCCATCGCCAACGTCGCGCCAACTGCAATTCCTAAAATCCGTGATTTTTTCATGTAATTTCTCCGCCCCTGTTTGTATCGCTGATGACACGTTGATTGTGTCGGAACGGGAACAGTGTTGCAAGATATTGTATCCGTAAATTTTTTAATCGGTTTATCAAGCCGTAAAATATTGGTTTATTAGCAACAATAAATATTATGGGAATTTACTGTTGCGCGACTGTTGAAAAAAAAGGGGCCGAAGCCCCTTTTCCGCGCCTCGCCCGTCTTATCCGGGAAACTGCAAGTCCTGCAACCGCATCTGGCGACGCACGATTTCCACATCTTCCCTGTTCAGCGCAAAGGGGAAGGAGCGGATGTCCGAAGGAGAGGAATCCCCATAAGGCCGATTACAGGCGCTGACTTCTTCATCATCCTTTCCTGGGCAGCCGGAGGTCTGGAAGGGCTTGCCCGAGTCGATGATGTCTTCCAGCTCCGCCTGGGGATAACCGAAACCCAGTACGCGACCATACTGATCAAACTCCATATCCTCATAACGGCCACCCGCATAGTCAATCAGGAAGCGGCCCAACTGCACCCGGCGCCAATGGTCCTGGGGCACGGCGTCCCAATCTTCCATCATGGAGCCTTTCTCCGGGAAGAAGGCAAACATGTGGTTATGGCCACCCAGGTCTTTCATCTTCTGACAGACGGCGAGGATTTCCTGCTCGGTCTCGCCCATGCCGCAGATCAGATGCGCACCGAATTTTTCGGGGCCGTAAATTTCCGCCGCCCATTCGATGGTCTGCCAGTACTTGTCCCAGGAATGGGGGCTCTGCACCGTCTTGCCACGGGTACGCTCAAAGATTTCCGGCGTCACGGCATCCAGGGCGACAGTAAAGATATCCGCGCCCATCGCCTTGAGGTCGATGAGATCCTGCTTGTCCATAGTGGTCGGGTTGGAGAGAATGGAGGCGGGGATATGGGGCGCCACCTCCATCCAGCGCTTCAGCATGACTTGGGTATCATGGTCAGAATCCGGGTGGGTGATCATACTGATGCACATACGCTGAAACTGGCCCTTGTCGCCGTTCTTGGCGATACGTTCGAGCATTTCATCCACGCGCACCGTCGGCCAGTCCACCCGGATGAAGTTGCGGTCGGCGTAATCGCGGCTCTCTTCACGATGCCGGGCCAGACCGCAGTAGGTGCAGTTGGCACGACAGCCTTCCGGGTAGGTCATCAGCAGATTCAGACAATTCGTACAGGAGGTGCGATGCATCACCCCGGGGATCAGGCCCAGCGTAATCGCCGCTGCGGTGCTGAGCTGCACATATTCGGGCGACCGCATCGTCGGCGTTTTGACGAAATAATCCGGGCGATAAAAGTTCAAGGGCTGAGAATTTTCTTGCGCTACCGCACTCATAGGAGTTCCTCCTGTCATTCCGCCTCAGGCGGCGTAGTATTCATCAAAGGCGATCCAACCGGATCGCATCACCCTGTCTTCCTGGGCCGCAGGCTGTCGCCACACGGCTTCCAAAGATTTTCTCCGCTGCACGGCCCGCGCCAGGGCCGGACCAAACTGATCCTGCATATCCTCTGCGTAACTCTCTAACGCGTCCCCGCCGCCCGCCAGATAATCCGCAGCGGCCAATCCCGCGCCCTCCCCGCTGATCACCGCAGCGGGGATGCCCGCCCCGGTAATGGGATGGGTCAGCCCCGCCGCATCCCCGGCAAGCACCACGTTGCCATGCACCATCCGTCGAATGCCACCCACGGGAATCGCGCCACCAGTACGCCCGAGGACGGCTTCGCCGATGATGCCACGCGCTACCATCTGCCGATGCAACTGCTCCAGCGGCAATTTAAGATTATCCTCAAAACGCCGATCCGCACCCAATCCGAGATTCGCCACCGGCCCGCGGGGAAACAACCAGCCATAGCCTCCCGGAAAAGTATCCGAAAGAAAAATATCCGTATCCGCATAGGGACGCAACAACGGCACCGTATATTGACGGGTATAAACGACCTCTTGATGCGGCAAGCCCACGGCCTCCGCCACCAGGCTGTGTGGTCCGTCGGCGCCGATCAGCAGGCGGGGGCGCACGGTGAATGCTTCTCCGGTGCCGCGCCGCAGACGGGCCACTGCGCCATCCCAGGCGAGGAATTGGCAACGCATTTCCACCTGCGCGCCCGCCGCCTGCGCCAACTCCGCCAACCCCTGATCAAAACGTGCCCGGTCAATCATCATGCCGGGGAAGACACTGTGGTGCTGTAGCCCGGATGGCAGTACCGTCAACATCCCTTCTATGTCCTGCACCCGCGAACCCGTTTCATGTACGGTACGCAAGAGCGGCATGGGGACAAACTCGGCACATTGCACCGGAACACCGACCTCCGCACGGCGATCCACGCAGATCACCGCAAGGCCTTTGCCCGCAGCGGCACGCGCTGCCGCCGCGCCGGCCGGACCAGCACCAATCACCAGTACATCTATGGCTAAGGGATTCACGCGTCTTTTGCCGCCATCCGCACCACCGTCGCGAAATGCTCCGGCTGTAAGCCGAAACCATCGACGGACTGTTTCTCGAATAATCCCGCGATAATGCCGTCCACGTCATTCAGATGGACATTACGCAACGCCGCCTCCAGATCGACGATAGCGCGCCGCGGCTGCACAAAATAATCACCGCTGAAGTGAACCTGCCGCACTCGATTGCCATAGCTGTCCCAGAGCATTTCCGCTTGCAGCGTGCCACCGGGGGCGCGTAACGTCGCTTTACGCAACGGCAGTTCGTCGCGCGAACGGCGGTTGATGCCGAGCCACTCCGCGTCACGCACCTCCGCCAACGCCTCCGGCAACAGCGCGGCTACGGCATCCGGCAAGTCGCCCTGGACGAAAGACAGCCCCAAATGCGCGCGGAAACCATCCAGCAAGACCTTCTGTACCGCCGTCAACTCCGGCGCTTTACCCAACAAGGCTTTCAAGCTGGTCACCCGTTCCGCCACCGAAGAAATGGCATGGGCATCCAGCTTCTCCAGCGGCACGCGCAGTACGCGCAACATCCGCGGAATGTCCAGATCGACCAGCACCGTCCCCTGAAAGAGCAGTACATTGCCATCCATAATCCCGCCGGTACCCGAAATTTTCCGCCCTTCCACCTCGATGTCGTTGCGCGGGCGAAACCGTGCGCTCACCCCAAGAAGCGATAAGCCAGCCGCCGCCGCCTCACAGATTCTCCGCGACAGCGCGGCCATATCGCCCGGCGGCAACGCCTCCCGCCGACACACCAACTCCCAGCCTATCTGGGTGGGATCAAAAATCAGTGCACCGCCGCCGGTAAGGCGACGCTGCACGGCGATCCCCTGCTCACGACAGAACTCCAGGTTGAGTTCCTGCTCCGGTGATTGGTGATAACCGACCAGCGCGGATTCCTCAAAGCGCAGGAAACGGAAAATGCCGGGAATCTGTCCTTCGGACATTGCCAGGAGCAATGTCTTGTCCAAGGCCATATTTTCGTCGGCCGGGCGCAAGCCAGTATCGACCACGAGCCAGTCCTTGGCGTTATACATTGTCATAACGCATGCAACCGGACGAACGTGAGGCCCAGAAGAAACAATGCAGTCTCAGGCCGTAAACACAATCGGGATATCCCGCAGTTGTGTGCGACGTTTCGGCGCGGCGGGGACATAGTCCAAGGGCATAGTGGTCGTCTCGTCACCCAGTGCCAAGACTTCTTCACCGACAATCATGGAACAGCAGGAAGGTGTCACAAAGACATCCCGTTCCAGGTGCTTGGCGAGGGCCAGCATGCCATCAGAGGGGAAGGCCACCCCGTTCAGTCCCGCCATGACCGCATAGGTATCGGTGATGGAACGATGCACGCCGGAAGGCCGTGCGCAGCCCAGCAATACCGGTGTTTCCGGCAGCGCGGCCCGCGCATCCATAAAGAATTTACCAATTTCATCCGCCGCTGGCGTCACGAAAGGCCGACTCGAAGCGGCATATTGCGGCATGATCACCACCAGCACCAGGGCACTGGGCAGATGCCGCTGGATAATTTCGAGAGAGTTCCATTCGCCAAGCAATTCCCCGTAATGCAGCCCGATGACGATATGCGGCACCACTTTCATCTTGGTGGCCACCAAAGCTTCCAGCGCCGCCTCAAAATCATCCACCGAACGGCGCAAATGGTAAACCTGGTTGATGGTGTCCTGGGCACCGATCACATCCATCATGGCCACATCGACGCCCGCATCCTCCATCCCGCGCGCGAACTCGGGGGTGGCGATACCCGTATGCATAGCGATCTGTAAATTGGGATAGCGATCCTTGATCTTGCGCACCGTCGGAAAATAGGGTTCATAGTGGACCACGTTCTGATGGTCCGAACCTCCTGAAAGCAGCAGCCCACGGCCCCCATCCAGGACGATCCGGTCCACCAGACGATCCAGTTCTTCCGGCGCGCGAACCGGAATCATCGGCTCCAGAATCTTCGCCTTACAGTGGTCACACTGCAACTTGCAATCACCACCGGTGATGGAAATGGCCGGGAAGGCATTCTTCCCGCAGGCGGAAACTTCGGACGTTTCATGGTGCTTAAAAGAAGGCGTATAGAAATTGATACGACCCACCTGACTACCGGACAGGCCGGACCACCGTTCGCGCATAGAGTCCACCAGATCCACATTGAGGACCAGATCCTCCAAAGCCTCTACTTGCGCAACAGCGTTCAACCATGGGTTCATATGAATTTCCATCCTTTATACAGAGAGAAAGCCGGACGGCCGCGAAATGCGGCCGTCTTCCTGAATCATGACGGATTGCAGCAATCAGCAGCCGCCAAAACCATCAGCCGTCATCTTTGCTTCGAATGCCGCCAAAGCATCGGCACCCGTCTTCAGTTCACCGGCATCACCTGCAAAATCAGCGGGCGTCAGCTTGGCAATCCAGCCGCTTCCATAGGGATCCTTGTTGATGAGGCCCGGCTCTTTGGCCACATCGTCATTGCTCGACACCACCGTACCGCTGACGGGGCTCTTCAACGGGCCAACCCACTTGCCGGACTCCACCGTTGCTGCGGACTTGTCCTTCTTGATCTCCTTGCCAGCGCCCTTGGGTGTATAAGAAACGATCTGTCCAGCCAACGCACAGGCATAGGAGGTCATGCCGATGGTCACAGTGCCATCGTCTTCCTTGCGCAGCCACACGTTATTCTCGACGTTGTACAGCAGATCTTCGGGGATTTCACAGCCACGTACAGTTCCCATCATTTTCTCCTTTGGTTTGCATTTCCAGTAAACAGACCCCGCTGCCAAGCAGGATTTTAAAAAAACAGCAGTCGGTCAACCGACAGAATCAGATCGGCTAGATCACCGGCGGACGCCACCGCGTCCACTTCATCGATCAGGTTGTCGGCCTCGATCTCATAGCCGGGAAGCGCCGGTCGACAGACCTGGATTTCCACTCCGGCATTTTTTGCGTCACGAATGAAGTCGATAATCCGCTTGCCGCCAGCCATCGCCGAAAGATTTTCCGCGACGCCCGTCTGCATCAGCCGGACCGCTTCCATCGTGCAAAAAATCTTAACCTCCGCATCCATGGAAGACAACAGGGCACCCAGATAAAACGGCGTCGCACAGCGATGCGCAGTGCTCGGCCCGCTGGTCATGACGATGACTACCGACTTTTCGCCCTGATCTTCCAGATAATGGTCGTCGCTCATCGCATTCCTCGCTCACAATGAATGTCATCACGCAGACAGCGCTGCCGGTACAACTCAAAGGCGGCGTCCCCAGTAGACAGCTTTTTGAGCGCAGCGTCCACCGAAGCCACCGGGCGTACCCGGGCGATCCAGGCTTCGTAGGGTTCGATATTGAGCAGATTGGGATCTTCCAGGACATCTTCGTTGGCCGATTCGATCACGCAATCGAAGACATTCGGAACCGGACCTGCCCATTTTCCGCTCTCGATAGTGGCAACCGGCTTACCCAGCGGACGACGTGTCCCTGGTCGGCGTACCCGGACATGCAGAATTTTTCCGGCAATCGACTGAGATATGTCGGTCATACCCACCGTAAGCGTGCCATCGCCTTCGCGTCGCACCCAGATCTGGCATTCCCGATCGTAATATAATTCGGCGCGGAATTCGCAACCGTTACATTCCATGGCCTTCCCCTGGTGTCAGCGACAGGTAAAAAAAAGCGCCCCGCAAAGGGGCGCTTCCCCATACCATTTCAGATAATGCCCTTGGCGGCAAGAAGATCCATCGAGTCGCTGACATTGTCGGGAATGCCGACCTTGCGCGCAGACAGACCCATGGCCAAACCGAGCAACTGGGTGAAATAAATCACCTTGACACTCGACTTGATGCCGAACTCCGTCTCCGCACGGATCTGATGCATTTCCAGACCGGAATGGCAGGTAGGACATTCGGTGGCGATCACTTCCGCACCGGCATCTTCCGCCGCCTGGAGGATATTCAGCACCAACTGGGTGGAAGTATCCGAATCCGACAACGTATGCGCCCCACCACAACATGCCGTCTTCAAGGGGAAATCCACGCTCACGGCACCGGCCGCTGCGAGCAGGTCATCCATGAAATGCGGCGCATAGCTCGATTCCGAACCGGGACCCTGATCTTTTTCCGGAAAAATCTGCCGGGGACGGGTGTACATGCAACCGTAGTAGTTGGCGATCTTCAGACCGTTGAGACTCTTTTTGACCTTGCTTTTGATACCATCGACGCCCACTTCCTCCATGAACCATTCCAGCGCGTGCAGGCTGCGCACGTCGCCTTCATAAACAGGGTCACCCGACTTGTTGGCAAGTTCCTGCACCGTCTTCATGGTTTCTTCTGAAGTAGCACATTCATATTCGGTCTGCTTCAGATTACGATAGCAGCCGTTACAAGGCGCCATCACCGTATCACAGCCCTGCAGCTTACTGGCGATGGCCAGATTCCGCGCCGACATATAGGTCTGCAACATGGGATGAATGTTCTTTACCTCCATCGCACCACAGCAGTTGTAGTCCTCGAGGTTTTCCATCTCCAGACCGAGTTCCTTCACCAGAACGCGGGTGGACTTGTCATAGGGTCCGCCGGAACCTTCCAGCGCACAGCCCGGATAATATGCAACCTTAGCCATGATGAGCGGCCTCCTTCTGTGCCTTCACGTATTCAGCGAGGACTTCACCGGTTTTACCCCAGGATTTGGTCTTGGGACGAAACACCACATTCATACCCATTTTGCTCAACTGACCCAAGGGCATGTGCTTGGTCAGGCGTTTGCCAAACTCCACGATCCAGGCCTGGACCAAGGGTTGCCCGCTGCGCTTGAAGAATCCCACCATGACTTCGGTATCTTCGATACGCCCGAATTCGATGCACTCATGGGTGAATTCCTCATCAAAATGCGTCGAAGGCGTTTTCGGGGTCAGGCCGTTCTCTTCCAGCCAATGCGCCGTCGCCTTCATCACCCCCTCAGGACGGACATCCTTGGGACAGATATTGGTGCACTTGTTACACGAAACACACTGCCAGATGATGTCTTTATCCTTCATCAACTCGGCCTTCAGGCCCAAACGAATCAGATAAATCCAGTAACGCGGGTTAAAATCCACATTCTGCGCATACATGGTGCAGGAATTCGTGCAGGAGCCGCACTGCCAGCAACGGTGCACGTTCTCGCCACCGTTGTAACTCTGGATGATCTCTTCAAAATGCTCTTCGTAGTCCGTCAGCGTGCGGGGGGTAATCATGGTGTTCCAGGAACCTGAAACGTCCACCCCGTCTATTACCAGGTGATCGTGCTGCAAAATCCGATCGGGATCGATCAGTGTTTTTTCATGAATAGCCATAGCCGCTCCTATACCCTAATTCATCAATGAATGGCGTCTCTCTTGATGCGAGATCCACCCATCCGCCGGTGTACTTCTACGCCCAGCAATTTACGGATTTGTTCCGTAAAGTCTGTTTGGCCACCAAAATCCGAACGCAAAAAGCCTTCTGCCATAGCGCGCACATATTGTGAATACTGGTAGGCCAGGATGATATCGACCATATATGGCACATCACGATACACCCCCAGTTCCAGCAGCGCTTCCCGCATCCACTGGCGCAGACCCTCGAACATTTCGGGACTTTCTCCGAAAGGGAAAGCCGTCAGGTAGTCACCCCCGCGGATGAATTCCCGCACCGCGCCTGAGGTGGTACCCTGATCCCAGACCCAGCGCGTCATCAGCGGATAGCGTTCGGGATCACTGAAGTGCAGAACCTCAGCCCCCATGTCCCTGATAACGCGTTTTGCCTTTCCTGTAGCAGGCAAAGCCTCTTCAAAACGCGTCATACGCTGCGTCAGATCACCATGGCCCTCCAGCAAATCGCGCATCATTTCACCTACCCGCGCAACACCCTGCTCCTCTATGACGGGCCAGATCTTGCGTCTCGCAGTAAACATCTGCTCCACGAGATGCGCCATCTGTGCTTCCGTCAATGGTCGTTTGTCCTCCAGCAGGAGGCGACGAAAACTCGCCGTCTTCTCTGTCAGGCTACCGACCAGGTTTGCAAGACCCTGCTGTCCCTCGAACGCCTCTTCAAGCTCATAAAAGGATCTGTTGAGCAGCGCCTTATCGAGATCAATCGGCAGCGCGGCGGGAACGATATGTTCGCCGTTCCCGCTGTGGTAGATATCAGCTGGCAATTTTCTGCTGTCCGTAGAGATCGGCCACCGCACGCGCACCAGCAGACTGCCCTTGCGCTATGGAAGAATCGATATCATCCGGGCCGGTCGCCGCACCACACACGTAAATCCCCTTACGGGTCGTACCCTGGCTGTTGGTGTATTGTTCCGCGCGATCGATAAATCCGTGTTTTTCCAGACCAATACCAAAAGTCCTGGCAATTTCCGGGTTCAATGCATTGGGGTCCATACCGATGGCGTGAACGACGATATCCATGGGAATCACAATAGGACGCTTGACCAGGGTATCCTCACCCTTGACCAGCAAACGACCGTCAGGCGACTTGGTGACCTCGGCGATACGCGCCTTGACGAACTTGGTTTTAAACTCTTCCTGACTCTTCCAGTAGAATTTGTCTTCGTAAAGGCCAAAGGTACGGATGTCCATGTAATAAATGAACACATCGGTACTCGGAGAAATTTCCTTGATCTCCATGGCAAGGTTGGTGGAAACGGTGCAGCAGATCTTGGAGCACCATTCACGACCAATCTGACGGTCACGTGAACCGACGCAAAGCAGGATGGCCACGCGCTCTGGAACCCTGCCGTCCGAAGGACAACGAATCTGCCCCGCCGCCACCATCTGCTCCATCTGCGTGGTGGTCAGGACGTCCTCGTAGGTACCGAAGCCCCATTCCGGCTTGTTGATGGAGTCGAAATGGGTGAATCCGGTACCCAGTATGATGGCACCCGCTTCCACCTTGTCGCCGTTGCTCAGGGTGGCCGTAAAGTTACCGGCCTCACCCGCTACCTGGGTGACCTTGGCTGACTTGTGGATGCTGATGTTGCCGTCGCCTTCCACACGGCTGACCATGCGGCCAATGGCATCTTTGGCCCATTCGCCAGAAGGTACCAGCTTGGCGTAACCGGAGATGATGGGCGCCCCACCGAGAATATCTTCCTTCTCGACGATGACGGCCTTCTTCCCCATGGAGGCTATGGTGGCGGCTGCCGACAAGCCTGCTGGACCTGCACCTACGACTAACACTGTATCTTGTGCACTCACTGAACTTTCTCCTTAAGCGCCCGCTTTCATATTGATGTTTTGATTGGTGGCCAGTTCGGGGTTGTAGAGGTATTCCACGTTACCCTGTTCCACCTGCTTGAGATAATCCTGGAAGTCGGCCTTGGCCTTGTCCCAACTGATGCCCATCTTCTCCACCAGGTCTTCACAGGGCGAAGCATGCCACTGCAACTGCACGATCTTGAAGGGATCGGCGCCGCAGGCCAGGGCCGCGAGCTGCACGTCGGCGACAATGGGAATGCTGTAGTTCATGTCGTGGGCCTTGCCGATCCACTGGTTCTTGTCCATGGTGGTGATACAACCAGTATCGATGCCGACCATGACATCGGCGTTGGCTTCTTCCCGGGCGACCTTGATCTTGCGATTCATCGTAAAACTGCGGGTGAACTCGCGTTCGGAAATGATGTGCCGAAAACCGAAGCCGCAGCAGTCGTACCAGGTGGAGTAGTCGATGACCTGGGCGCCCAGGGCCTGGGCGACGGAGGTGCCGACGGCGGTACGATTACCGCCGAGCACCGTGTTGTCGTACACGGCGTCTTCCGCCACCATCTTGTAATAGTGGCAGGCGGCATGGTTGGTGACCCGGATGTTGCTCATGTCGATGGTCTGCAACTCGCTGGCGATACGGTGGCGCATGACGTGCAGCCATTCGCTGTAGTGGACCACCTCCTCGGGGATGACGATCTTGCCGTCCACCAGGCGTCCCAGCTTGCCGAGGATCTTCTTGACCTTCTCCCGCAGTTCGGCGGACTCGATGAGGTATTTGCGGATCTCCTTGTAGTTGCCGAAGGAGGTGCCGCAGTGCACCAGAGGGTAGAAGTGGCCATTCTCGAAGCCATGCTGCTTGCCGGAGACGTAGGCCTGATGGAAGTTGCGCAGGAAGACGGCGGCCAGGGACTCCACGTTGCCGATGCCGGAGCCATGGTAGTTCCAGGCGGTGCAGGAAGTCTGGTCGGTCTCGTCCAGATAGTCCATGCCGAACTTGTTCATAAACCAGAGGATACTGGTGGGATAGCCGGGTATGTTGCCGCACTGCCCGCAACTCTTGTGATGCCAGAATTGATTCGTAGGAATCCGCTTTTTCCAGCCATACAGAGTATCCACTTCAACGGGCTTGTGCTGGTCGGTAAGGCGGTGGACGATGATTTCGCCTTCCTTCTCCAACTGCCACATGTGATCACGGACGTCATCCATCCGCTCGCCCAGATCCATCGTACGCCGGTCGACATGGCTGCGCACCCAGGCCGTTGCCGCTTCGGCTTCGTTCGCCGAAAGATTCGTGTCCTGAAAGAAGGCGCCGTGACCCGCCACGCCTTGCTGTGTGCTGTTGTCGCTCATGATGGTCTCCTCAGTCCTTGTCGTTCTGGCTCTCGAGCCAGTCTTCATAGTCTTCACGTTTCTCGTCAATGAAGTCCTCAATGACGTCGAAAAGGTTTTCATCCATGGTTTCCAATGACTTCAGCACGCCCGTCATTTCCCAGATGGTGTACATCTCGACGGAGGTTTTTAGCGACACTTCCCACGCCGTTTCCACGGTTTGCAAGGTGCGCACCGGAATGGCTTTACGCAGTATGCGCAAGTCGCCTTCCACCTTCTGAATATTGGGACCCCAGTCGGGGAAGTGATCGGGCTGGATCATGTCGGGGGACAACTGATTGCCCGTGGTGATCAGCTTGAGCATGACGCGCCCGAAAGGTCGCAACACATCTTTGGCCGACTGCATGCCATGGCGGATGGACACTTCGCGCATGATCATGACCAGCCCACCGGGAGAATTCTTGAAAGGACAGCGTGCGGCACAGGTCATACACTGCGCACAGGCCCAGATTTTCTCCTGCATCGCGTCGTAGATCTGCTCGACATTTTCGGTCCACAACAACTGTACAATCTCGCGCGGGCTATAGTCATAGAACTGCGCAGACGGGCAGGTGGCCGTGCAGATGCCACAATTCAAACATCCATTGAGTTCGTGGTCATAACGAAAATCCGCACGGATTTCGTCGAACATCTCCCTCATTTCAGCGTAAGTCGCCATTTACTCGCTCCTCGCTAGCAATAAATACGTCGTACCTGTTGACACCCGCAGTGCAGCCCGACAGTTCACATGAAGAGCGTGATATCAGACTCTCCGGCGAACTCAAAGAACGAGGCAGCACCACCGAGTTCAATGCCGTCAATGAAATCCGCGGTGTCAAACTCGAAAAGATCAACGGTCATCTGGCAGGCGATCATCCGTACTTCTGCTTCAACACAGAGCTCACGAAGTTCTTCCAGACTGGCTACACCCTTTGCCTTCATTTTGCTCTTCATCATGGAGGTAGCCATCCCTTCCATGCCGGGGAGCACCATCATCAGTGTCGGCATTGGTATCGGCATGGGCATTGCGGGATTCCCGAGCGGACTCACGCGCAGATGGCTCAAATCCTTCTTCAACAACTGCAGGCCGTAGAAGGTGAAAAATATTTCAACCCCATAGCCGAGCGCCGCTGCGGTAGATGCCAGGATGAAGGGCGGATAACCCCAATCCAGCGTGCCTTTCGTAGCGATAATCGCCAATTTTTTCTCGTCCATTATTTATTACTCCCGGTCGGGCTCGCAGCCCGGCTGTGATAAATTAAGCCTTCTGGATGAAGAAGATGAACTCCCCAGCAGCTTCCGCCTGTTCCAACAGGGGATTCTTGGTCTGCTTGGCGAACGCTTCAAAATCCTTCACCGCGCCAGGGTCGGTGGCGACGACCTTCAGGACCTGGCCAGCGGTCAATTCCCCAAGCGCCTTCTTGGTGCGGAGAATCGGCAGCGGGCAATTCAGTCCGCGCGCGTCGAGTACTTTGTCTTCTTGTACCATGGGTTAACCTCCTCGGTTATGATGTCTGAAAAACTACCTGCAAGACTCTATCAGGAAAAGTATGAACAGCAAGGCAAATATTTTGATTTGATGATTAAGCACCCCTATTTTAGAGTATCCTTATCAACTGGACAACTGGACCAAGGGGAATCCCCGGTTGACCCAGGCGGAGATTCCGCCACGCAAATTAAGCACTTGGCCGAAGCCTTGGGACGCCGCGAAAGCCGCCGCCTGCGCCGAACGCCCGCCGCTCAGGCAGTAAAAAACGAGCGGTTGCGATTTATCCATCTGCTGCACGGACATGGGAAGCAGGTGCAGCGGCAGGTGCCTGGCACCATCGATGACGCCCCGCGCCACTTCGCCGGGCGAGCGCACGTCAATCAGCGTAAACGCCTCCCCCCGTTCTCGTAAGGCATTGAGCTGATCCGCAGTGATTTCCTGAAATCCGTACATGTGCCACTCGCTTGCATGAAAGAAAATTGACCGGGGATTTTACACGAAACGCCCGGCAGGCTAACCCCCAAGCCGCATCATGAACACTCTGGCGGAACGGTTGGGGTCATTTACAAAGTGATGGTGCTCCGGCTTGTCGCGCCAGATCCCTTGGATAATAGCCTCCGCGATCTGTCCATCACTGGCTGCTCCACGTAGGAGGGGTAAAAGTTCCAGCCCCCCGTCCTGCCCCAGACAATACACCAGACGCCCCGTTGCAGTGAGGCGTACACGGTTGCAGGTTGCGCAGAAATCGCTGCTGATGGGCGTAATGAAGCCCACCTGGGAGCGCACCGCGGGGAGCTGATAGAGGCGCGCCGGACCATTATCTGCCGGTCGGACCACGGGTTGCAACGGACCGAAGTGCCGCTCGATAACCTGCTGCGCCTCGGCAGCGCTCAAGAATTGCGTCTCCCGGGCATCCGCCCCCGCTTCACCGAGCGGCATGGCCTCGATGAAGCGGATATCGACACCACGCTGTATCGCATACTCCAGCAGCGCTGGCAGGCTATCCCCATTATCCTGGCGCAGCAGAACGACGTTGAGTTTTATCCGCGGAATCTTTGCCCGTATCGCCGCATCGATGCCTTCCAGTACACGGCGCACGTCACCACCACGGGTCACCCGTGCGAAAACCTCGGGGTCCAGACTGTCGAGACTGACATTCAGGTTGTTGACGCCCATCTGTTTCAGAGCGTCGGCGCGCCGCCCCAGCAGCACTCCATTAGTGCTGATGCTGATCTTGCCTACACCGTGACGCCGTGCGAAGCCGACGAAAGACAGAATCTGTGGATGAAGAAGTGGCTCGCCACCCGTAAAACGTATATGGCGGACGCCGAGTCCGCTGAAAATGCGGATCAGGCGGTCATATTCTTCCGCCTGTAGATGGTCTTTCCGCACGAAGAAGGGTGTCCCCTCCTCGGGAGAACAGTAGCTACACCGGAAATTGCAGTGCTCCGTCACCGAGATGCGCAGATAGGATACGCGCCGACCGAACTGGTCCGTCAACGCAGCCTCCTGCGCCGGTTCTGCAACTAAAACTAATCCCTGCGGCATGCCGTCTGCTCCCTGGGAACCTTACCCTAAGGGGGCTATACTAGACCTCTTTTAAGACTGTGTTCAACTCTGCCGGCACCCATGACAGAGATGTGCTGCACCAACCCCTGGGTCGCCGGTTACAGAACAACCGGGAGGTTAGCCCGGATTTGTGACAACGCAAGTCAACGTTTTTAATTTTACAATAAGTAGTGTTTATTTGCTTTGTATCCGGCGCGGTGATTAGTTTAGGGGCGCACAAGCCAAGGAGATCCATACATGATTCGCAATGATTTCAAAGAACATTCGCGCATTACCGTCACCTGGAGGGATAAGGACGGCAAGCTGCGGCCTGGCAACTTTTATGTCTACGCCCTTCTCAAGGACGCCATGATCGTACGCGCCACCGACAAGGACGGCCTGCTGCGCAAACTCCCTTTCAGCGATGTACTGCGCGTGGTGAAGTTTCAGGACGTGGCACCACAGGACCGGTACATGATCCCCGAAGACATCCTGAAGGAAGCGAGTTGGAAGGACCGGGATGTGATGATGCGCTACAGCTCCTCGCCACACCGCGGCAAGTAGCTATCAGCGGACTGGCGGGCAGGACGCGGGGATTCTCTCCCAAACGCCCGTCTTGCCGCCCTCTTTCCGCAAGAGGCCGATATTTTGCAGCAGCATCCCGCGATCAATAGCCTTGCACATATCGTAAATAGTGAGCAATCCCACGGAAACAGCCGTGAGCGCCTCCATTTCGATGCCCGTCTGGCCGACACAGCGCACTTCTGCGCGGCAGACAATCCGCGCAGGATCGTAAGCAGGGGTTAATTCGACCTCGACACCGGTGAGGAGCAAGGGGTGTGCCAGAGGAATCAACTCCCAGGTCCTTTTGGTGGCTTGTATGGCCGCGATGCGCGCGACTCCCAGGACGTCGCCCTTTCCCATTCGCCCAGAGACAATGCGTTCCAGGGTGGAATCCGCCATCAGAATTTCGCCTGCCGCCAACGCAACCCTGGTCGTCACCGCCTTGGTACCGACATCGACCATGTGCGCATCTCCTTGTTCATTGAAATGATTGACGGTATCTGGATTTGACATGAATCGGGGACTCCTTTTCGTAAGGGACCGAAAAAACACGCACCACGCAGGACCACCGTCCATGAGCATTCCAGAATGGCCGTAAACGATTCTCCGTTCTTTTGCTATCCCCGCGCAAGCCGGACGTTTGGCATCATGGCGTTGGTCTCGGCCGTTCCTCATGATAGACTGCCCGATGCACATGGCTTGTTGCGGATGCAGTAATTTTTCTGCTCCCTCGAAGCGCCTCCATCCATTTCCAGCAAGGCTTCTAACTTGATGATATTTAAACGAATTCTTGGCCTTTTCTCCACCGACCTGGCCGTAGACCTGGGTACCGCCAACACCCTGATTTACGTGCGCGGTAAGGGTATTGTGCTCTCCGAGCCCTCCGTGGTAGCCATCCACACCGGACGGAATGGGGCTATCAGCCGACAGATGCACGTCGGAGAGGAAGCCAAACGTATGCTGGGCCGCACACCGTCCAATATTACGGCTGTCCGGCCGCTGAAAGACGGTGTGATTGCCGATTTCCAGATTACCGAGGCCATGCTCAAGCACTTCATCAAACGGGTGCATCATCAACGTTTCCTCAGTCCCAGCCCGCGGATTATCGTCTGTGTGCCCTATGGTGCAACACAAGTGGAACGACGCGCCATCCGTGAATCGGCGATGAGTGCGGGTGCGCGCGAAGTGCATCTGATCGAGGAGCCGATGGCTGCCGCCATCGGCGCCGGAATGCCGGTTGCGGAGCCCACCGGCTCCATGGTGGTGGACATTGGCGGCGGCACAACCGAAGTCGGCGTCATCGCACTGGGCGGGGTGGTCTACTCCCAGAGTGTGCGGGTAGGCGGCGACAAAATGGACGAGGCGATCGTCAACTATATCCGGCGCAATTACGGTATGCTGATTGGCGAGACGACTGCCGAAGAGATCAAGAAGAAGGTTGGCTGCGCTTATCCCGGTCAGGAAGTGCTCAGTATGGAAGTGCGCGGCCGCAATCTCGCCGAAGGCGTTCCCCGAACATTCACGATTACCAGCAATGAAATCCTCGAAGCCCTTCAGGAACCATTAGGCGCCATTGTCGGTGCCATCAGACTGGCCCTGGAGCAAACCCCCCCCGAACTCGCAGGCGATATCGCTGAACGGGGCATGGTATTGACGGGTGGCGGCGCCCTCCTTCGCGATCTGGATCGACTGATCATGGAGGAAACCGCGCTACCGGTCATCGTTGCGGAGGATCCATTGACCTGCGTGGCGCGGGGCAGCGGCCGGGCGCTTGAAGAACTGGAGTTGCTGGGTGAGGTATTTGCGGACGATTAAGCCTTCGGCTGCCACGAACTACTATGCCTGCATTGTTTTTCCCCCGCCGCTACCCGCCGCTCCTTCGCGTAGCGGTGCTGGTTTTGTTGACGGTATTCGTCTCGGTATCCAGCGAAAAACACCCCAACATAGGAAACGTTTCTTTGACCATAGCTTATCCTGTGCAGTGGATCAGCGTGCAGGGGGCACGTCTCTGGCGGCAGACCGACCATTACCTGCAAAGCCGTGCCGCGCTAAAATCCGAAAACGTCCGGCTACGCGCCGAACTCGTCCGTGCGCAGCCCAAGTTATTGGAAGCAGGTATTCTGCGTGACGAAAACCGTCAACTTCTCGCATTGCTCGACAGCATCCCCCACCCGCCCGGGAAGGTGGCCGTAGCGCAGGTTATCGCCCAAAACTTTGCACCAGGCAGCCAGTTGTTGGTCGCCAACCTCGGTTCGCGTGCGGGGGTCTTTGTCGGACAACCGGTCCTCGCTGCCGGCGGAGTGGCGGGTCAGGTGGTCCGCGTCTCCCCCGAGAGCAGCCAGGTGGCGCTGCTATCCGACCTGGACAGCAGCATCCCCGTAAAGCCCGCAGGCTCGGACACCCCATTGTTGGTGGATGGCACGGGGAACCTGGACAGTCTTACGGTACCCTTTCAACCGCGCAACACCCCCCTGAAGGTCGGCGACAAGCTCGTCACCTCGGGTCTGGGTGGGCGTTACCCGGCGGGGCTGAATGTCGGTACGATTTCCGCAGTCATCCACAATGGTGACCAACCCTTTGCACGGATCGCGGTACGACCGGCCGTTCACCTGGGGCGATTGGGCACTGTGCTCATGCTCTGGGATAGCCCAGCCTCGCAGCCCGCAGCAGCGCCATGATCGCCGTCGTAATCGTTCTCGGTTTTTTCTTCGCGCTCACGGCGGAAGCCGTTCCCTGCGGCCCGTTTTACGCACTGCTCCACCCGGATTTTGTTGCCCTGCTACTGCTCTACTGGGCCATCAGCAGTGCTTCTGAACTGAGCTTTACCGTAGTCTGGCTGATCGGGCTGCTTCAGGATATGGTACTTGGCGATGTGCTGGGAGCCCAGGCGATCGCCGGGGTCGTCATGATTTATCTGCTCTACACCGGTATTGCCAGGGTTCGCAGTCTGGCGTCCTGGGAGCAGCTCTTCTTCATATTCGTGTTACTGCTGGCCCACCGGTTGCTGGTCTGGTTGTGGCAGGCCTGGGCAGGCACCGTCACATGGCATTTTTCGCTGCTTTTAGGGCCGCTGATCGGCGCCCTGCTGTGGCCGCTTTTTGCGTTGACACTCGATTATCTGCGTCACGCATTGCGCCTGAACCACACATGAACGCAGTACAGCCCGCCCGGGAACATCGGCAATTCACCCGCCGACTGCTGGGCGCGGCGGGATTGATCACGGTGCTTACGGCGCTGCTGGCCATACAGATATTCCGGCTGCAGGTCTGGGATCACGATCTCTATGCCACCCAATCCACCCATAACACCATTGTGCTGCTGCCCATCGCCCCCCAGCGGGGGCTGATTCTTGACCGGCATGGGCAGATACTCGCCGATGATCAGACCGGCTTCGCCCTAACGATCACGCCGAACAAAACCATGCACCCGGAGGAAACCATCCAGCGCCTGCGGCGGATATTGCCCGTCAGCGCAGAGGACCAGCAACGCTTCAACCGCGATCTATTACATGCGCGTCCCTATCAGCCCATTCTTCTGCGTGGCAATCTGAGTCCCGGGGAGTTGGCCGCATTTGCCGTGCAGCGCCATCAATTTCCGGGGGTGGACATACAAACCCGGATCAAACGCCACTATCCATATGGTTCACTTTTCGCCCATGCAGTGGGCTATATGGGCCGCCTGACCCCAGCAGAAATCCGCGAGGAGCAGATGGCGGACTACGCGGGGCTGGACAGCATCGGCAAAAGCGGCCTTGAGGCGCAGTATGAAACCCTGCTGAAAGGGCAGCCGGGCGACCAGGAGGTAGAGGTCGACGCACGCGGACATACATTACGCACACGCTTGCGCAACCCGCCCCGGCGGGGCGTAACCATCCGAACGACTCTGGATCTTGCGGTGCAGCAGGCCGCCGCCAAGGCCATGATGGGCCAGCAGGGCGCCGTAGTGGCGCTGGATCCGCGGAATGGTGACGTACTCGCCGCTTATTCGGCCCCCGCGTTCGATCCAAATGCTTTCGTAGATGGCCTGAGCACCGCCGTATGGAGCAGCCTGCGGGACGATCCCGGCATGCCCATGGCCAACCGCTTTCTGCGGGGCAGTTATCCTCCGGGCTCCACCATCAAACCTTTTGTGGCACTCAGCGCCCTGCATGACAAGGCCGTCGCCGCTGATCAGCGGCTCGCTGGCGGCGCTTACTACCAGATTCCCGGCACCAAACACAAATATTACGACTGGAAACCCGGTGGTCATGGTGCGCAAAATCTGCGCGAAGCCATTCGCGATTCCAATGATGTGTATTTTTACCAGATTGCCATGCGTCTTGGCGCAATCCAGCTCGGCAACGGTCTCGCGCATTTTGGCTTTGGTCAGCGCAGTGGAGTGGATTTACCTGGGGAATCCGCGGGTGTGATCCCCTCTCCGCTCTGGCTACGTCGGCGCTACGGCCAGACCTGGTATCAGGGACAGACCGTGATAATGGGAATAGGACAGGGTTATCTGCTGAGCACCCCACTCCAGTTGGCACGTGCCACAGCGAGCATCGCCAATGGTGGCAGACTGGTTATTCCGCATATGAAACAATCATCCGGCAGTGCCACGCAACCCCTGGATTTTTCACCAGAGGACATTGCCGTCATTCAGGGTGCGATGCGTGACGCGGTGACTTCGGGGACCGGCAAATCACTGGCCAACGACCTCCATGCCATTGCCGGCAAAACCGGCACTGCCCAGGTGCACCATGCGCAGCGTAATGATTCCGGTCGGGTGTTGCACGATACGATTCGACTTTGGCAGGATCACGCACTCTTCATCGCCTATGCGCCGGCTGACCATCCGCGCATCGCCGTGGCGGTAGTGGTCGAACATGGCGGCCATGGAGGCAGCACTGCCGGGCCTGTCGCGAGAGCGGTTATCGACGCCTACCTCAATACATTGACGACACCGGAGGTCAATTCATGAGCTGGCACCTACGCTTGCCGAAGCCCCTGCAGAAACTGGATCCGGCAATCATGACGGGGGTGGTAATGCTCATGCTCATCAGCCTCGCGGTGATCTACAGTGGCAGCCAGGAAAGTATCCGCGTAGTGCTTGCCCAGCTTTTGCGATTCGCGATCGGCATCATCGTCCTCGTTCTCGTTGCCAATACACCGCCGGAGCGTATTCGCGCCTGGGCACCCGTCTTGTACGCTACGGGCATCTTCTTACTGGTCATCACACTCGTGGCCGGCAAAGCCAATCTCGGCGCACGCCGCTGGCTGGGCGTCGGCCCGCTGACCTTTCAGCCCTCGGAGCTCATGAAGCTTGCCCTGCCTCTGTTCCTCGCCTATTACTATTCGCAACGGGAAAATGTTCGCCACTGGCTTTCTGCCGTCACCGGATTTGTGCTGATTGCTATCCCCTTTCTGCTCATCGCCAAGGAACCAGATCTGGGTACGGCGGCGCAAATTGGCGCTGCCGGGGTCTTCATGATGTGGCTGGCGGGTGTGCGCCGGCGATGGTTTATCGCGCTGATCATTCTAGCCGCCATCAGTGGGCCGGTACTCTGGCATTTTCTGCATGGATACCAAAAAGAACGCATACTGACCTTTCTCGATCCTCAGCGCGACCCCCTGGGCGCCGGTTATCACATCATCCAGAGCATGATCGCCGTGGGTTCGGGAGGATTCTGGGGGAAGGGCTGGTTCAACGGTACCCAGGTCAACCTCGATTTCCTGCCGGAAGCCCAGACCGACTTCGTTTTTGCGGGGTTTGCCGAGGAGTTTGGTCTGGTCGGCGTCCTGCTCCTCATCTCTACTTACCTGCTCATCGTCCTGCGCGGGCTGGTCATTGCCTACGAAAGCCGTGACGCCTTCGGCCGTCTCATTGCCGGCACCCTGAGTCTGACGTTTTTTCTTTATATTTTCATAAATATGGGTATGACCACCGGCATTCTTCCGGTAGTCGGAGTGCCGCTGCCGCTGGTAAGCTATGGTGGGACCGCCATGCTGACTTTCATGGTCGGACTGGGCATATTGATGTCGGTCCACGCCCATCCACGCATCCACGAATGATAGGATTTCTCCGTCCAATGGCATGGGGTACCAAGTATTGCCCGCCGTTCCCAAGCATGATTTTCTCCGCAGGCGTCGCTATAATCCCGGACTTGCCCAATCCCCCTGAACTCCAACCAGCGTTTACCACTGAGGTCTCTTCATGATTGCCCGTACTTCCCTGATCACCCGGATACTCTTCCTGTTGGCCGGCTTCTGTTTCACCCCCTGGGCATCCGCTGCCACCCCCACACCCATGTTGCCCACACCGCCAGCCCCGGCACTGCCTGCCATCGTCAGCTATACGCTGATGGACTACGATACCGGTCAGATCATCGCCGCCAAAAGTGAAAACCTGCACCGCGCGCCGGCCAGTCTCACCAAACTCATGACAGCCTATCTGACCTATCAGGCCATTCAGGGCGGCACCCTGACCGCACAGGAAAACATCCACATCTCCAAGACCGCCTGGAAAACGGGGGGTTCCAGCATGTTCGTCCAGCCCAATGTCCCGGCGAATGTCGACCAATTACTGCATGGGCTACTGATCGATTCCGGGAACGATGCGGCGGTCGCACTTGCCGAGGCGGTGGGCGGCAGCCAGTCTGGTTTCGTCACGCTGATGAACGATTCGGCTCTGCGCCTCCATCTGCACAACACCCATTACAGCAATGTCGACGGTCTGCCGGACAGCAATCTCTATACTACCGCACTGGATGTCGCCAAGCTGTCGCGCGCTCTCATCCGGCAGTTCCCGCAAGTGATCCAGATCACCAAGGAAAAGTCGTATACCTACAACGGCATTACCCAGCGGAGCTGGAACCCCGTGCTTTTCCGTGACCCAACGGTGGATGGACTGAAAACCGGCCTGACCGATGCTTCGGGTTATTGTATCGATGCCACCGCCATACGAAATGGCCGCCGCCTCATCGCCGTCGTTCTTGGCGGGCCGAGTTGGGCTGGCAGCACCAACGCCGTTGAAGCCCTGCTGGATTACGGATACCGCTTTTTCGTCAACCATCCGGTGTATACCGCCGGAGAAAAGGTCAGCGAAATCAGCCGCAGCGATTTATCGCCGATGCCTATCCCCGTGGGGGTCGAACAGAACGTAGACATTACAGTTCCGAAAGGACGGTTTTCCAGTCTACAGCGCGTGGTCGAGATTGCACCCCATCTTCAGGTACCGATGAAGAAAGGTACGGTCGTCGGGCGACTGGTCTTCCTGCTGAATGGCAAACCGCTGAAATCTGTACCTGTAGTGACGCAGACTGCGATAGAGAAGGCGGGCTGGATAACGCAAATGTTCCATAAGATCAGAAGCGTGCTGTAAGCGGGCCGCCGAAGCTGCGGCCACCATGCTGATGGCTTCCTGCAGGCTGTACGCAGCTCCGGTCGGGGCTTCACCTCCGGCGGAGGAAGACTTACCATGGCCAACAGGCCCCGCAAAGGCCTGTCACCATTTTAATGGCATTTGTAGGCAGTCCCGGCTGGTCTTCCGGCCCGCGCTTCGGCAGTGCGGTCCCAGAAACAACGGCCCAAGTTTGGGGGAGCCTGTCATGCTCACGGCAAGCCGGCATGGATTGAGTCCTGTCCGACGATGACACGAGGGGGTTACGAGACGCTATGGAAACCGACACCAATCCGGCAAAAGACTTTCCGCACCTGCATCATGTCAAAGCCATCGGTCAGCACGACGATCTGCTCGCCGCGGTGCGTGCAGCGATTGCGCCTCATGCACCGGATTTGCCGGACACGGCGTTCTCCTGCCGGCCCAGCAGCCAGGGAAACTATCAGGCCGTCACGGTGTCCATCGAAGCCAGAAGCCGTGAACACCTGCTCGATATTTATACGTCCGTCAGAGCGATTGACGGCGTGATTCTCTGCTTATGAATGCGCCCATACTCGTTCGTTTCTGGCCGGGGCTGCTGCCTTACTTCACGGTACTGGACGCCATGCGCGAATTCACCCGCCAGAGGGACGCCGACACTCCCGACCAAATGTGGATTCTCCAGCATCCTCCTGTCGTCACCCTCGGTCGCAACGCCGACGCGGCTGATGTCCTGGACCCTGGTCCCATTCCGGTGATTCGCAGTGATCGGGGTGGCAAAGTCACCTATCATGGACCGGGACAATGGGTGGTCTATCTGCTTATCGACCTGCCGCGCATGGGTATCAACGTCCGTACTTTGACCACCGCCATGGAACAGTCCGTCATTCGTCTGCTCCAGCGGCGCGGCATCGAAGCCCATGCGCGGCGCGATGCCCCGGGCGTATACGTGGGTAATGCCAAAATTGCTTCCCTGGGCCTGCGTATTCAGCGCGGTCGCAGTTACCACGGCCTCAGCCTCAACACGGAGATGGATCTGAGTCCGTTCCAGCGTATTCATCCCTGTGGCATGGCGAATCTCGCGGTCACCCAAGTGCACGATCTCTGTCCGGACTGGCCAAGTCACGATGTTGCCGAAGCCCTGATGGCAGAGCTGTCCGTCAGCCTGGACCGCCCCTTAAAAAAAGGAGGGGCATGAACATGGACCCCCAACTCCAGGCAAAAAAAGCGGCTCGTGGTGCCGACAAAACCGCACGCAACCCCATACCCATCATTCCGGCACATGCAGAACGCCTCCCCAAGCCACAGTGGTTGCGGGTACGATCGCCCTTATCCCCCGAGGTAGACCGACTCAAAAAGATCCTGCGTGACGCGGCTCTTCATACGGTCTGTGAAGAAGCCTCGTGCCCGAATCTGGGAGAGTGCTTCGGCGGTGGAACGGCAACCTTCATGATCCTGGGGGACATCTGCACCCGCCGCTGCCCCTTCTGTGATGTGGCGCATGGCCGCCCCGAAGCACCCGATCCCCTGGAGGCCGTCCATCTTGCCCGGACCGTGGCTAGCATGAAACTACGTTTTGTCGTCATCACCTCCGTCGATCGTGATGATCTGCGTGACGGAGGTGCCCGTCATTTTGCAGAGGTCATTTCGGCACTGCGCGAACATTGTCCGGAACTGCACGTGGAAATTCTCGTACCGGATTTTCGCGGTCGGGTGGACAATGCCCTGGCCGCATTTCGGGAGACTCCTCCCGATGTATTCAATCACAACCTGGAGACCGTGCCGCGCCTGTACTTACAGGCCAGGCCGGGTGCAGATTACCATCACTCGCTGCAACTGCTCGCCGCCTTCAAGGCACAGCATCCGCAGGTCCCCACCAAGTCCGGGCTGATGCTTGGTCTGGGCGAGGAACTCGATGAAATCCGCGGGGTGATGCGTGATCTGCGGCAGGCGGGATGTGAATTGCTGACCATCGGGCAGTATCTGGCACCATCTCGCCATCATCTGCCGGTGGCGCGTTTTGTACCACCAGAAGAATTCCAGCAGTTGCAGCGGGATGGCATGGCCATGGGATTCCGCCACGTCGCCAGCGGCCCGCTGGTGCGATCTTCCTACCATGCCGAGCGTAGTTTTCATGAAATAGGTGGCGACTGAACGGGGTCGGAGGGATGCTGTTACGCTACACCACCTTGTTGACCCTGGTTTCAGCGCTTCTGCAACCGCCGGGTGTCCTGTTCGTTCTCGCCGCCCTGGGCTGGCTGGCAGAAATCGTGGGCTGGCGCTATCTGGGCCGGGTGCTCATACTCCTCGCGCTGGGCACCCTCTATTTTTTCTCGACTGCGTTAGGCGCACGGCTTCTCCTGCTGCCTCTGGAAGACCGCTACCCACCCCTGACCAAGCCCCTGCACGGAGCCGACACTCCCCAGGCGATTATCGTGCTAGGGGGCGGAGAGGTCATGCAATCGCCGGGGTCCAATCAGGAAACGGCGAATGCACGCACCCTTGTGCGCCTGCTGGCGGCAGCTCAACTCGCCCGACAAACCGGGCTTCCCATCATTCCCAGTGGCGGCGCCCCGCGTCTCGGCGCCCCAGCCGAGGCGCTCACCATGGAGTTCATCCTGCGCCAGGATCTGGGCGTACAAAGCCCCATCTGGCCGGAAACCCAGTCCTACAATACGGCAGCCAACGCAACAGACAGCGCGGCAATATTGGCCGAACACCATGGCCACCCGGCCTACTTGGTAACCTCCGCGCTCCATATGCCGCGGGCCGTCGCATGGTTTCGCCGCGCTGGCGTGAAAGTGATCCCCGTGCCCACCGACTACCGTCTGGACCGGGTGAACGGACTCCGCCTGGAGAGTTGGCTGCCGCGCGCGATTTATCTCGAAATCAGCAGCGAGGCGAGTCATGAATACCTCGGACTTCTTTGGCTCTGGATTCAGGAGCAGGGAATCGGGGGTGGCCACTAGTTCCAAAGCCCCCGAGGAGGGAACGAGATGCTACGGCTTCTGATCGGGGAAAGTCACCTGAACATGCAGATGTTCCTGATCTGCGGCGCTAGCCAGAGGTAAAGGCGGCGGTACCGCGGCGCCATTCGCCGATGGCCCGTAAGGAGCGTACGCGTAGGGTGTTGCGGGAAGTGCGGCAGACAGCGTTGCATAGCTCGGTGCGTCGACCCCGATGGGAAGTGCCACGGTGTTATGCTCAGCCACAATATGCCTGACCATACCCCAGTCGATATGCTCATCGATCCGGTTCCGCACCATGAAAGACTTGATCGCCATCACGGCCCGCTGCAACTCCGGAATACCCTTTTTGTGGTAGGCATACATCGGTTTGTATGACTGCAGATAGACCTGCCCGTCGCGCACACCCACCAGGTTGGGCTGATCGATGATCCGTACTGGGGTGCCCACCGGAACCATCGGGAAGAGTTGTGCGACATTCTCCGGGAACATCTGAAAACACCCCTGGCTGGCCCGCATGCCAACTCCCCAAGGGTGGTAGGTACCGTGGATGAAAATACCGGAGAGTCCGGTCTCCATCGCCAGTTCACCCATGGGGTTTTCAGCGCCGGGTGGCCAATACCAGGGGATATCCATGTGAAATTTCTTCTCGAACCACGCGTGGATATTTTTGGGTACATTCCACGCAGGCATTTTATATTTGGCGATAATCCGCGTATCCGTCAACGCCTCCTTCCAGCCCGGCAGAAAGACACCGACGGGATAGGTGTATACCACTCGGTCATTCACCGGAAAATAGTAGATCCGTCGCGCCGGAATATCCACGATGATCCCGGTCCAGGGCTTTGGCGGTAAAATATACTCGGCAGGAATGACCACCTTGCTGGCCTCGCCAGGAAGCCAGGGATTGACACCAGGGTTGGCCGCCGTTACCTGATTGTAACCGAGGTCGTAGAAACGCCCGATGTCGAGAAGGGTATCGTCTCTGTGGGTGGTTACCGCCTCGAGCGCCCCGACAACATTACCCTGGGCGGGCAAGGCATAGACACTGGCATTGGCTACCGTCACACCACATCCCATGAAGGCTGCCAGAAACCAGGCACCTAACTGTTTTTGCATGACTTATTTTCCTGTTCGCGGCTCGCTGAAAAAGCAAGAACGCCATCCGCCGCGCACGCGCGTTGGCAGCGTCCTCTATTATCGCCATAATCATAAAGTAAAAGGAGGTCTGTATGGAATCGCCACACCTGGTTTTTCTGAGAAACGCAGTGCGCGGCCAGACCGTTCCGGTCGTGCCATTACGCGATGCACTGCACCGTCTCGATCATATGCTGACCGGTTTGGCTGGCGATCTGCATATCCCCTATGCAGGCCCTTATGTCGGTCTGGGACAAATGACCCGGCAACACCAGTTGTGTATTGCCGAGCATCAGTGGTCGGCGCAGGAGCGCGGCTGGGGCGTCGCCATCTGCATTAGCCACCCCGTTCACGGCTGGCGCGCAGAATGGCGGCTGGCCACAGTAAGCCGCGAACGTCTCCCGCTCATCGTACAGGCTTTGCCTGCGCTGTTCGCCGGCTACGCGGCGGCTGCGGACACCTCCTTGGCGGCGCAGCGCCCCAGCACGAAGCGCATCCATGAAATTGCCGGGATCTTCGCGCATTGACAGTGCCGTTAAAACGCCTAACTACCAGTCAGAATAGCGGCAAAGAAGCAACACTACGTTTACCCTGAAGCGAGATTCCTGCATGGAATTGCCCACCGGCAGCCTGATTATTATAGCCTTTCTTGTATCCCTGGTGGTGCTGACCGGGGTATGGAAGGCGTCGCGCGGACGGAAACCTCTCAGAGTTCCAGGTTTGCAGCGCGAGGGCAGCGGAAGTCCGGCGCCGACCGCATCCCCCGTCAAAAGCAACCTGGCCAGCACCGTAACAGCGGCATCCCCCGTGCAGGTCGATGAAATCAGCATTCTGGACGAGGTGGATATTTATCTTTCCTATGGCCACCTGGAACAGGCTGCCACATCCCTCAGCTGGTACGTGGATCACAACCCAGACAATGCCCAGCAGATGCGCAGGCTCCTCGCGATCTATCGTGAAATACCGGATATCGATCATTTTGTTGAACGGTTGGAACAACTCACCGAGTCACACACCATTCCCGATGCGGAAGCCAGGGATCTCGTTTTGCAAGGGCTGAAACTGGATCCACAGAACCTACAACTACGGGTAACTGCAGAGAATTTGGGGATGAGCGGCGCGCAAATTGCGGCTGTCCTCGCGCACGCCACCCTTGCGCCACCACCGACGGAGTCTTCCGCGCTCGCCGGTGCGCAGAGGGAGTTGCAGCAATCCATCGTCAACCCGGAATCACTAGATCTGTCCGGATTTATGCCTAGACCAGAGATGCTATCGTCCGGGGTATCCCAAAACGGTCCTACCGGGGAGGGCCTCATACTGCTCACCGGGCCCGATGATATTCTGCCGCTGGACGAGGAGGAATATGGGGTAGTAGCTAGCCTGGTTTCGCCGCTCCTTGCCGCACACCATCTGCTGGCGTGTCACCAATATCCTGAGGCCGAGCGACTGTTACGTCGCCAACTCATTCTCGATCCCCGCAAGCTCATTCTCCATGTCACCCTGCTGGAACTGCTGTACGACCAGCAGCGCTGTGCCGCCTATGCCGAATCCCTCCTGCAGCTCTATATCGCCCTGTGGGGCGCTGGTAGCGATCTGCGAACGCGATTGCTGCAACAAGGCCTGCGCCTGGGTGAACACAACCTCTGGGTAGCCCTTGCCGGAAGTGACGGAAAGGAGCAGGTTCTCGCAGGGCTGGCCGAGAAATACGGGCTGTATCTGCCGATCACCGCCATACCACTGAGCAGCCCCCCACTGGTGACGGAAGAAATTCACCGTGATCAGCTGGTTACCGAAAAGGACAGTGAAGATAGCATTATCGAGGAGTTCAACATGCTTCTGGACTACGGGCAGGTGAACGAGGCGGTGGACCTTCTGGAGAAGGCCATAATGGCGCAACCTCGGCATGAGGTTTACTACGGACCGCTTCTCGAAATGTACGAACGGATGGATGCCCGCGAGCGATTTTCCCGTTTCGTCAAATCCATTCTCACGACGGACATGCAGCCCAGTGAAGATATCATGCGCCAGATGTTCAGCCTGACTGAACGCCTCCAGCGTTACCCGCAACGACAGATCATTTAGGATTTGATCATGACGACAAACCCCTCCAACAGCGGTAGTATCCTCGTCCGCAGCATCGGGATGGATGCACGCAAAGAAGCCGTCTTCCGCATGGCTTTCAAGATGTTTACCCGGCGGCATTATCAGTTGCTGGACGCCGGTGACGCGCAAACACCCGCAGTGATCATTATCGATGTGGATGGTATGGACGGTATGGCCATCGCGCGTCGGTTGCATGGAGAACAACCGGAACAACGTATCCTGCTGACCAGCGTTTCCGCACACCCTGACAGTATTTTCCCGGTACTACGGAAACCCATACGGATGGAAACCCTGTTCCCCGCACTGGAGCTTCTGCTGATCGGTGGCCCCGCTCCGGCAAAGCCGGCAGAAAGGAACAGCGCGACAGTCATGCCCATCCGGCCCGACGTCGCGATCTCTTCGCCATTCGCGTCCGTCGCGGCACCACCTGCGGCCAAGCCAGCGTCGGCACCTGCTCCCAAACCGGCCGCAGCGCCAGCCGTCGCACCTCGCCCGACACCCCTGCTACGCGCTGAAGACGTACGTCATTTCAACCCTCAGGCTGGGCTGCTGGGACTTTTGCAGATCGTCCGCCGCGACCAGTCGCCAGCCATCATCGTGGATGATCGGCAGCAGGTTATTCTGCGCTTGGACCCGGTGACAGATCAGGCTATTCTGCTGACGGACGACGCAACCCTCAAGTCCCTGGCCCAGGAGGAGCACCCACGGCTGCAAATACGCGCCCCCGCTGACACGGATATCCCTGCCCATGCGTCTGTACGGCATCTCACCCTTCCATCCCTGCTCTGGCAAGTGGGTGCGTGGGCTGCTGACGGGCGCCTCATTCAGCAACTGCAGATCAACGCCCCAGTCCAACTGAAGCAGTGGCCCAACCTCACGCGCCTGACCATGTTGCCTGACGCCTTGCGCCTGGCGGCGTTTCTGGCCCGTTCTCCGGCGTCTCCGGCATTGACGGTGAAGATGTTGCGCGTCGTGCCCGCCGACCTCTTCAACTTTCTGGCGGCCGCGGATAGCCTGGGGTTGTTGCGCTATAACACGGCGGAAAACCCTGACAACCGCATCCGCCCTGCATCCGCGAATGCGCCGGAGGCTGCTGAAATACCTGCAGCAAAACGGAGCTTTCTGGGCCGTCTCCTTGCCCGCATTGCAGGGCTGTAAGACGCGACCGGGATTTTTCTCCGGTAAAGATTAAAAGATCCTATGTAAGGAGCCGTATGGTGAGAGAAGACAATAAAATTATTTTTACCGGTCCTGTTGGCGTAGGCAAAACAACGGCCATTGCGGCATTGTCGGATATTCCGATCATCTCCACCGATGCCCAGGCCTCGGATATGACGCTGAATCGCAAGGGTCATACCACCGTCGCGATGGATTACGGTGTGTTGAAGCTGGATGAGGGTACCAAAATTCACCTGTATGGCACTCCGGGTCAGGAACGTTTTGACTTCATGTGGGATATCCTCACCACCGGCGGCCTGGGCCTCATTCTGATGCTCGACAACACCCGCCCCAACCCCAAAAAAGACCTGCATTTTTTTCTTCATGCCTTCAAGGACTTCATTGTCGATGTCCCGGTCGTCATCGGGGTTTCGAAGACGGATATCCAGACGCAGCCCCAGATAGCCGACTACGTCGACATGCTCCCGGAGGCGACGGCGGACCTGCGGATGCTCAATCCCATTCCTCCAATTTTTGAAGTGGATGGCCGCAACAAGGACGACGTAAAGAATTTGGTCATGGCACTGCTGTACTCCATTGATCCGGGCATCGGAGGTTAGTGATGAGTATCGAACTGGTCGCCACGAATGCGGACATTTACGGTGAGGTGACGCCCGCCGGGGCTTTTTATGCCACCTCCAGTCCGCATCAGGACGAAAACCGGACCACCCTCCTCCACGTTTTACGGCAAGGACACCGGGCTCCCTTCAGCGCCAGCACCGCACAGCACTGGACGCAGGCGGCGAGCGAAGAGGAAGCCCTGCGCAGCATCTTCCGCCTGCAGCGACTGGGCATGTTGCGGGGCACGGCACGTCCGCGCCAACGGGAGGATCAGCGGCTGGAAGACGCCTTACCGCCGCTCCTCGCGCAACTTTCGGATATACAGAAAACCCTCCTCGCCGATGAAAACGGCTTTTATCTCGCGGCATCGGGCTACACCCATGAAGCCGCAGAAGAACTCGCCGGGCTTTCGGCCGATCTGCTGTCCCTGCAGTCCAGACACGACCGTCTGCTGAAAAACAACCTCCGCGTCAACACCGAAACCTGGGGTTTGATCGATCCGGCGGGGCGCTCCGAACTGGGATTCTGGCCGTTATTTATCGGTCAGCAACATTTCATGCTCGTCATCAGCGGTACCCCTCGCCTGCAGGATCAATCCTTCGTTACACTGGTGCAGGACCTGGATACACGTTACCGCTAACACAACCTCTTTTTCACAGACCCCGATTTTAATTCAGGAGAATAAAAATGCGTGAAGAAATGCTCAAATCCATCCTCAGTGACCTGAACGGGTCTTCTGCGGACATCGAGGCCTCGGCCGTGATTTCCACCGACGGCCTCACCATCGCCTCACTGCTTTCTTCGACCATGGACGAAGACCGGGTAGGGGCCATGGCGGCGGCGATGCTTTCCCTGGGCGACCGCACCGCCGTAGAGCTGGCGCGGGGTGAACTGGAGCAGGTCATGATCAAAGGCGATAATGGCTACGTTCTGCTCATTCATGCCGGCCCGGATGCGGTCCTCACGGTCATAGCCCGAAAAGAGGCGAAGCTTGGGTTGGTCTTTCTCGACGCCAAGCGGGGAGCTGCGGGGATCGCCGAACTGCTTTGAAGCCGTCGGGGTTACGCAGACTTGCGGACACCCTTCACAGGGCTGGCCGCGTTGGGCCATAATGCGCAAAATATCTGCCCGAGACCCCTATGACTTTTCAGGAAATCATCCAGCGGCTGCAAGGCTTCTGGGCCGATCAAGGCTGTGTTCTGCTCCAGCCCATGGATATGCCGGTAGGTGCCGGAACCTTCCACCCCGCCACCTTTTTGCGGGCCATCGGCCCAGAACCATGGCGGGCTGCTTACGTACAGCCCTCCAGGCGCCCCACGGACGGCCGTTATGGGGACAATCCCAATCGTCTCCAGCACTACTACCAGTTTCAGGCGGTGCTCAAACCGAACCCGGTAAACCTGCAGGAACTCTACCTCGAATCGCTGGCGGCCCTCGGTATCGATTCCGGGGTCCAGGATATCCGGTTCGTCGAAGACGACTGGGAGTCACCAACCCTGGGGGCCTGGGGGCTGGGCTGGGAGGTCTGGCTGAATGGCATGGAAGTCACCCAGTTCACCTATTTCCAGCAGGTGGGCGGTCTGGATTGCCATCCCGTGATGGGCGAGGTCACCTATGGTCTGGAACGACTGGCCATGTACCTGCAGGGCGTCGAAAGCGTCTATGACCTTGTGTGGACCCCGAACGTACTCTACGGGGACGTATTCCATCAGAACGAAGTGGAGCAATCGCGCTATAATTTTGAACTGGCGCCCGTAGAAGACCTCTTCCAGCGCTTCGACCAGGCGGAAAAAGACTGTCACGCCTTGCTGGCAGCCGAACTCCCTCTACCCGCCTACGAACGGGTGCTGGACTGCTCCCATACCTTTAACCTGCTGGATGCACGCCATGCCATCGGCGTCAACGAGCGCGCTCGATTCATCGGCCGCGTCCGGACGCTGGCGCGAGGTGTGGCCGAGCACTATGCCGAGGCCCGTGCCGCCCTCGGTCACCCCCTGCTGAGGAGCCGAGATGTCAGCGCCTGAAGATCTCCTGCTGGAACTGGGTTGTGAAGAGTTGCCGGCGCGGGAACAAATGCCCCTGCAGGACGCCGCGACCAGGATCATAGGCCAACTGCTCGATGCGGCCGGATTGCAGTTTGGGGGCATTCACGGCTATGTCACACCGCGACGGCTCGCTCTCTGGATCAAAGACGTCTCCCGACAGAGCCCGCCGCAGGAGACCCTGCGCCGCGGTCCCCTCGTGGCGCGCGCCCGTGATGCGCAGGGCAGGCCCACGGCGGCGGCGGAGGGCTTTGCCCGCTCCTGTGGGGTCAGCCTGGACGACCTGCTCATCCTGGAGACCGAAAAAGGCCCCGTCCTGGCTTGGCGGGAGGTCGGCGCAGCGCAGGATAGCCATGCTCTGTTACCCGAGATCGCCAGCAAACTGGTCACCAGCCTGCCCCTGCGCAAACGCATGCACTGGGGGGATCGTTCTGACAGTTTCCTGCGTCCGGTACGCTGGCTTTTGCTGCGTCAGGGCAGCCAGGTGCTGGACTGGAATATGTTTGGTCTGGATGCCGGCGGCGAGAGCTTCGGGCATCGCGTCCACCATCCCCAGACGGTGCAGATCAACGCCCCTGCCGGTTACGCCGGATCCTTGCTGCAGGCAAAGGTGATGGTGGATTTCGCCGGACGCCGCGCGCACATTTCCGGTAAAATGGCCGCCCTGGCAGGCGAGATGGCCGTCACTCCGATCCTGCCGGAGGCATTGCTGGACGAGATCACCGGACTCAACGAATGGCCAGTCATTCTCGCTGGCAGCTTCGCCGCGGACTATCTGCGGGTGCCCGAAGAAGCGCTGATTACGGTCATGATGCAGCACCAGCGATATGTCCCCCTGCGCGGTCAGAATGGGCGCCTGGTGCCCCATTATCTGTTTGCGGCCAACCTCCACAGCCGGGATACGCAGGTCGTCATCGATGGAAATAACCGGGTACTGCGTGCCCGCCTCGCGGATGCTGCCTTCTTTTGGGATCAGGATCGCCAGATCTCCCTGCAGACACGACGGGCCGCACTTGACGGGGTGCTGTTTCAGGATGGCCTCGGCAGCATTTTCGATAAGACGATGCGTCTGCAAGAGCTTGCCGCAACCCTCTCACCACAGTTCGCGGTGGATGCGGGTGACATGTACCGCGCCGCGGAACTCTGCAAAAGTGATCTGCTCAGCGGTTTGGTGGGCGAGTTTCCGGAATTGCAAGGCATCATGGGCGGCCACTACGCCCGGCATGACGGGGAAAACAACCACGTTGCCACAGCCATCGCCCAGCATTACCTGCCCAGTGGGCGCGACGATGAAATCCCGGCGGATGCGCACGGCCAGTGCCTGGCTATCGCCGACAAGCTGGATACCCTCTGCGGTTTTTTTGCCATCGGCAAAGTACCTACCGGGGACCGCGATCCCTTTGCCCTGCGCCGCGCGGCGCTGGGGGTGCTGCGAATCGTGCTGGATGCCGGAGTGCCCCTGAACCTGGATGAAGCGGTAACCCACACGCTGGCCGCTTACGGTGGCGCCTTCGCCAGGAACCGGACGGAGATACGGAGCGCGGTGCTCGACTTCTTTCAGGATCGGATGCGGGTCTATTTCCGGGAGGAGGGCTTCCGCGCCGACCAGATCGCCGCCGTGCTCAGCCGCCAGCCCCACGAGCCATTGGACGCACGCCAGCGTCTCGAAGCCCTCGCCCTTTTCCAGGCTGAGCATGCGGCGGCAGATGCCCTCGCCGTACTGATCAAACGGATCAACAATCTGTTACGCAAAGAAGTGATCTCCGGCGACCGGCCCATAGATCCCCAATACTTTATGGACCCGGTAGAGAACACACTCTGGGACTACTGGCAGGCCCTGGAGCAGCCCCTCCATGCGCAGCTTGCGGAACGTCGCTATGCCGCGGCCCTCGGGCTGCTCGCAGGCCTGCGTCCCGCTGTCGACCAATTTTTTGATGGGGTCATGGTCCTGGCCGAAGATCCGGTGCTGCGCCAGAATCGCCTGGCACTGCTGGCCCGGCTTCAGGAAGCGTTCCTGCGCATTGCCGACTTCTCGCAGTTGCAGGGGGCCTGATGGGGCAGATCGTCATTCTGGATCGTGACGGTGTGATTAACGAGGACAGTAACGCTTATATCAAATCGCCCGCAGAGTGGCGCCCCATCCCGGGCAGTCTGGAGGCCATCGCGCGACTGAACCGTGCCGGTTACCAGGTAGTGGTGGCCACCAACCAGTCTGGTGTGGGACGGGGGCTTTTTGATATCCGCACCCTGATCGCTATCCACCAGCGCATGCGTCAGGAACTGGCCGCCGCAGGCGGTCGGATCGATGCCATTTTTTTCTGCCCCCATGCTCCGGAGGCAGCATGCGCCTGCCGCAAACCGGCGCCGGGTCTGTTTCAGGAAATACAGGAGCGGCTGCAAATCTCGCTGGAACAGGTTCCCACCATTGGTGACAGTATGCGCGATCTGCTCCCGGCACAGGAGGCGGGCGCACGACCCATGCTGGTACTGACGGGGAAAGGTCAAGACGCGCGCCTCGAAGCGCGGGCCGCAGGCTTTCCCATCTTCGCTGACCTTACCGCGGCGGTACACGCCATTCTCGGCACACCATGATACGCACCATCCGCAGCGCATTGTTCTATGGGGGCTTTGCGATCTGGACGCTGATCTGGGCTATTTTCAGTCTAGCCGTAGCACCATTGCCGCTGCCGGCGCGGGTCTGGGCCAGTCGTTTATGGGCGCGCGCCGGCGTCGGCTGGCTCCATTGGAGTTGCAGCCTGCGTTATCGGGTTTCCGGTCTCGCCAATATTCCCGCCACACCTTGCGTCATCGTCGCCAATCATCAGTCGGCGCTGGAGACCCTGCTCTTTTGGTGCATCTTCCCGCAACTCTCCTTTGTACTGAAAAAGGAACTCTTCCGCATCCCGGTGATCGGCTGGGGCCTGCGTTTGGCCTGGCCCATCGGGATCGACCGCAACGGGGGCAGGGAAGCCCTGCTGCAGGTGATTGAACAGGGGAAACTCCGGCTGGCTGCGGGCTTTCATGTGGTCATTTTTCCGGAAGGCACCCGCCACCCCTGCGGCACAGTCGGCCCCTTCAGCAGCACCGCTGCCGGGCTGGCCATCCGGGCTCAGGTCCCCCTTCTGCCGATCGCTGTGAATAGCGGGTGTTTCTGGCCGCGTACAGACTGGCGAAAATGGCCGGGGATCGTCGAAGTGCATATCGGCCCCGCGCTACCCCCCGCAGGCAAGGCTGGGTCCCTCAACCAGCAGGCGCACGACTGGATTACGGCTGCAATTGCGGAGATGGGGACGAGGCCTGCCGCAAAAGCGCTTTGACCAGCGTACCAGCGATATCCTGCCCCGTAACAGCTTCGATGCCTTCCAGACTGGGGACAGGGTTCACCTCCAGCACCAGAGGCCGCTGATCTTCAGCCAGCATAATATCTACTCCGGCAAAGCTCAGGCCCAGAGCAGCCGCCGACCGGCGGGCAATGACGGCAAAATCTTCGGGCAGATCGGGCAATGCCGACGCCCGCCCCCCGCAATGCAAATTGCTGCGAAAATCCTCGGCAGATGCCTCCCTGCGCATGGCCGCAATGACCTTACCGAACAGTACGATCACGCGGATATCCTGGCGCCCGCTGAGAAAGCGCTGCGCCATCGCCTCGTGCTGCAGATGGAGGACGGTATCCAGCATGCCCCGAGCAGCGGCAGGTGTATCTGCCAGACTGACACCCACCCCCTGCGAGCCGCTGAGTAATTTTTGCACCAGCGGCATTCCCAAGGAGGAGACCGCCAGATCGCGCTGTCCCGCCTGGGTGAAGTAGGCGGTCTGCGGTACGGCAACGCCCGCCGCCACCAGGGCCTGAAGGGAGGCGAATTTATCCCGGGAAAGCTCCAACGCCCCCGCACTATTGAGGCAGCAACTCCCCTCCCCCGCAAAATAACGCAGCAGACGCGCTCCCAGGTTCGTGATTGGAGTACCCACCCGTGGAATCACCGCCGCACAGGGTGCCAGGGGAGAGGATCCATAATAAAGCGCGGCCTGCGTGTCGTGTAGCATCAGCAAACACTGTTCAGGCTGAAGCAGGACCGGATCGGCGCCCGCAGCGACAACCGCATCCAGCAAGCGGCGGGTCGAATAGAGCTCCACATGGCGCGAAAGAATGGCTACGCGGGGCACCGCAACCATGCCTAGGCTACATCCTCATGGAAACTGAGCAGGGGCAACTCGCCGTGCCCGATGGATCGCTCGATGAAACCTGCCCGCCCCGGCGACCGCTGCTCCAGCGCTGTCCTTGCCAGGGCGGGCGCAGCGCTGATCGCGGCAAAGAGTACCTCCAGTTCCCAGGGATCGACCCGCAGCGTGCCAAAGGGATTATCCCGCGTTGCCGGACGCCAGAAGAGATTCGGCAACCATCCTTTGTTGCGCACTGCGGGGGCCAGATAAAACGCGCGACAACGTGCGGCTACCTCCGCCGACGCGGGAATCGAAATCACATCCTGGTTTTCCATAATACCCCTTTCAAGTCGTTGCTGATGCGGGCCGCCACCCACGGCGACGATCATAAAGCCATTTACTTGGCAACGGAATCATTGTGGAGCATAATAGTCAACTATTCGCATGGATGTACAATGTGTTCCACAGTGTATTCCGGTTAAGCGGCTTGATGCCCAAGGAGTCAATCTATGAAAGACGACAACAACAGCACGCAACAGGGCGTGGCAGGTCACGGCGCCTTTTTTCAGGACACGAATCTTTCGGCAAATGAGGCGGAAACGGCTACGGCCTGGGTGCGCAGCCATGTGGATCGCCGCACCGTCGATCTGGGCGAGCGCATGGACGACATCCGCGACCACATGTGGGAACTGGAGAAGGAAGGTGAGATCATCGTCCACCGCATCAACCCCGAACATCGTGCGGAAGCGGTGCAGACCCTTTACGGCTGGGATAAAAAGATCCCCACCAATAACCTCTGGCACCACAAGAGCTGCGGGCAGTGCGGCAACATCCCCGGCTATCCCACCAGCCTCATGTGGTTCATGAACAAGCTGGGCATCGACTACCTCGACGAGACCGACCAGACCTCCTGCACCGCCTGGAACTACCACGGCTCCGGCATCGGCAACGTGGAGTCCCTGGCCGCCGTTTTCCTGCGCAACTTCCATCAGGCCTACGTCTCCGGCAAGCAGCACGGCTTCGAGAATGGCCATTTCTTTCCCCTGGTGCACTGCGGCACCTCCTTCGGCAACTACAAGGAGATCCGCAAATACCTCATCGAGTCCGCCGAACTGCGGGAGAAAGTCAAGAAGATCCTCGGCAAGCTGGGACGTCTGGTGGACGGCAAGATCGTCATCCCCGAGGAGGTGGTCCACTATAGCGAATGGCTGCACGTCATGCGCCACCGTATCGCCAGCGAGTTGCAGACCATCGACATGAGCAACATCCGGGTCACCGTCCATGCCGCCTGCCACTATTACAAGATGGTGCAGGAAGACGCCGTCTACGACAACACCGTGCTCGGTGGTAATCGTACCGCCGTCGGCACCTCCGTCGCCCAGGCCCTGGGCGCCCAGGTCATCGACTACTCCACCTGGTACGACTGCTGCGGCTTCGGTTTTCGGCACATCATTTCCGAACGCGAGTTCACCCGCAGTTTCTCCATGAACCGCAAGATCAAGGTGGCGCGGGAGGAGGCCAAGGCCGACGTCATGATCGGCATCGACACCGGCTGCATCACCACCCTGGATAAAAACCAGTGGATCGGCAAGGCCCACGACATGAATTACTCCATGCCCATCATCGCCGACGTGCAGCTCGCGGCCCTGGCCTGCGGCGCCGATCCCTTCAAGATCGTGCAGTTGCAGTGGCATGCTTCGCCCTGTGAAGACCTGGTGGAGAAGATGGGCATCAGTTGGGACAAGGCCAAAGCCGACTTCCAGGATTATCTCAAGCAGGTGGAACAGGGTAACGTGGAATACCTCTACAACCCCGAACTGGCCACCAATCAAAACATCAATATGAAGATGGCGTCCGCCTGATTCAGTTTGATGCGCAAAATGACCCCGCCTTTGCGCGGGGTTTTTTGTTTTTGCACGGAATCTATCCGGGCATGGAATACTTCAATCGACAAAAGCCTCCCCTCCGGACATGTTTTTCGGGTATGCTTAGGCACGCCCGCCACGACAGGCGATGGCTTTGCCCGTTTAAACAGGAGGATGACAGTGGACCCGAAGGCCCTCAATGCCCGTTGTGTAGAACTTTTTCAGAGCCCGGATGTGCGCCTGCGGATGTGGAATGCGCGGATGTTCTGGCAGGTTGGCGATCAGATGAATGTCGCGCCGACCGCACTCACCGATCCCAAGGTGGATACCTGCGAACTGGAAGTCATGCTCAGCGCCGCCGCACTGACCGATTCCCAGTGTGCCGCTGAACTGGACAAACGCGAGCCCGGCCGCGCCGCCTTCATTCAGCGCCAGGTCCGGGAAGGCATGCGACCGCTTCTGCGTCCTGCGCAATAGTCAAGGTCGCAGGCATTGCGTAGTAGTTGCAGGCCCCCGCAACATGGGTGGTCGCCAGCGTAGCGGCCCCCTGTGCGGCGACGTTGACCGGCAACGTACAGCCGGCAAAAAAATGTCTCGGACCGGACCGAGGGGCATGCCGCACCCAGCGCAAATCACCTCCCATTGTTATCCGCCCTTTGGCAAGGCTGGTACGAGGCGCTATTCTCGCGTCATCAATGCCGCCATTCGTCAGGGAACTGTTCCATGTCCAAAAAACCCACCACGCCTCTGCAAACCCCCGATGGCAGCAAACACATCCTGCTGCACTCCTGCTGCGCCCCCTGCGCCGGACCCATCATGGACGATATCCGCGCCGCCAGCATCGACTTCACCGTCCTGTTCTACAATCCCAACATCCACCCCACGGCGGAATACGAGCTGCGCAAGGAAGAGAATATCCGTTACGCGGAAAAGCTCGGCGTACCCTTCGTGGATCTGGACTACGACAAGGACCGCTGGTTTGAACGGGTCAAGGGCCTGGAATGGGAACCGGAACGGGGCGCGCGTTGCACCGCCTGTTTCGACATGCGTTTCGAGCACTCCGCCCTCTATGCCAGAGAACACGGCTTCACGGTCTTTACCAGCACCCTGGGCATCTCCCGCTGGAAGGACATGGTCCAGATCAACGCCTGCGGCGAACGGGCCGCTGCCCGCCATGGGGATCTGCAGTACTGGACCTACAACTGGCGCAAGGGTGGCGGCAGCCAGCGCATGATCGAGATTGCCAAGGAAGAAAGCTTCTACCAGCAGGAATATTGCGGCTGCGTCTATTCCCTGCGCGATTCCAACCGCCACCGCACCGCCCAGGGCCGCCCCAAGATCGTCCGCGGCGTCAAGTTTTACGGACGGGACGAAACGGCCGGCGCGGTACCCCCAGAGGCCGCCACCGGCATCAGCAAGCGGTAACGGTCCCTGGGGCCGATGATCTCCAGCAAGGGATAGTGCGCCGGCAGCCCCCGCGCCTTCAGCCACGCCTTGAGGGCGGAGTACGCCTTGAGGGAGGCCACCGCATGGTAGGCATTCACCTCGACACTCACCGCCATCTGCCGCGGCCAAACCCCTTGCTGCAAGCCCGCAGGCACCGGGCTGCCGGGGTTCACCAGCACCCCCACCCGCGCCGTCACGGCGGCGGATTGGCCCCCTTGCTCATGCTCGATGAGGGTCATGACCGAAACCGGCGTCAGCCCCGCTGACAGCAAGCGCTTTTTCAGCGCCTCCCGGGCCTTCACCATATCCGGATAACGGCCAGCAAATGGCTCATAAACATAGAGATAGGGGCCCATTGTCGCCCTATCCACCGTCGCCTGGCGGAAGACCCCCAGCCACAGCAGGGTAAACAGGAGCATGGCCAGGAAGGCCACGAAGGGCCATAACCAGCCCTTGCGCCAGTCGCGCCGGGGTACCTTTCGCGCTACCGGTTCATCGGTCATCCGCCCACTCCTCCCAAAGGGTTTTCCAGGAAAAACAAGGGCCCGGGTCCCATTTTCGCCCAGGGGCGATATCCGCGTGCCCCACCACACGCTCCCGCGACAGAGCCGGAAAGAGCGTTTGCAAATCCCGCCCCAAGTGCCCCAAGGTCCGGTATTGCTCCGCTGTAAAAGGCCGCGTCGCCGCCCCTTCCAATTCTACCCCGATACTATAATCATTGCAGGCCGGACGCCCCGCCCATTGGGATTGACCGGCGTGCCAGGCGCGCTGGAAAACGCCGACATGCTGCCATAATGCGCCGTCGCGGGGGATGAAAAAATGGGCCGAGACCCGCAGGTGGCGGATCCCGTCATAATAGGGGTGGCGGTCGAAATCCAGCTCGCCCAGGAAAAAGCGCTGCACGTCCCCGCTGCCGAAGGTGTCCGGCGGCAGGCTGATGGCATGAACGACCAGCAGATCCACGGCGGTGGGCGGGCGTTCGTCAAAAAACGGCGATGGCGCGCGCCGGGCCGCCCCATGCCAGCCCTGAGCGTCGAAAACGCTCACGGCTGCTCCTCACCGGGCAGATCTTTCACCGACTCCACCAAGCGATGCAGGGCCTGGGGCCGCGCCTCCACCTGCAAGGGCCGCAGATAGCGGCCATCCTTGAAAAGAAAGAGCGCCGGCAGGTGATAAACCTCGAACTCCTGGGTCAGCCCCATGTCGATACCGGCATCCACCTCCCAGACACGCAGATCCTCGCGGGTCATCTCATACTCCCGCAGCAAACCTCGCCAGATGCGGCAGGAATGGCAACCCGCCGAGCTAAAGAAGAGGATAATCAAGCCCCGCTCCGCCGCCATCCGCTGCCAGAAACCCAATTCGGATATTTTTTCCATTGCCGTCTCCCCTCCCTCGGCTCCCTCGTCCCATCACGCCAGATCATGGCCGATGATCGCCAAGGCCCATCGCCAATAGGTATGGCGCAAACGCCATGCCCTGAAGCGTTACCTACATCCAAGCATCTCGATCCGGTTTGGATGCGGTCTACTTCTTGCGTGCGTGAATATGCAGATCTCCCTCATCCTACCATAATGTCCTGGCGGAATTCGGATCTGCGCCAGCCTGGAGGGAAAGCTTGCCGCGCCGCCTGCGCCTACCGTCACGGCCTATCCATTGGCTCCGCCGCTGCGCGGGTTTTCCAGGTCCACCAGGCTGCAGCTTGTTTTCCTGCTGGCCAGACAGTCGGCGTCGCCCGGGACATAATCAAAAGAACAGGATTTCTTTTGCAGATCCAGCCAGTCCTCCCGAGGGTATTTCCCCTCCGGGAGATTCGGCGGGAAATATACGCACATGCCGCACAACATTTGTGCTTTGCTTGACTCGTCGCTCATGAAGGGTCGCTCCTCGCCGTATCGGGCAAAAAAATAGATTTCCATTGTTCCCATCGTTGCACCCGCCCGAAGCGGCATCATGCCGGTCAGCTCAGGCGCGGATCCGTTCCGGGCACCGGAATAGCGTCGGCATGGGGGGCGATGGGAAAGCGCACGCGCTTACGGATCAGGCAACTAAAAAGCAACTCCAGTTCCACGAGCAGCGGCGTGGGATGCACTGCCAAGGCGCGCTCCGCACCGGCTGTCAGCCGCACCTGAATGGGGTGGCGCCGGGCCCCGTGCCCTCCCCTGGACTGATTTGCCGCGCCTTTCACGTCCTCAAGGGCTGAGATCATGTTGTTTCCTCCGGGCGTTGGGAAGCTTTGGGAAAAGCATATAGATAGATACCATCCGATCTCAGGTATCCTGGAGAAGCCCTTCCGCCTTCAGGGCCGATTGCACCGCCGGCCGCATGGATACCCGCCCCTGATACGCCTGGAGCACCGGCCATTGCTCCAATTCAATGCCCACATGCCGGCCCCAGCCCAATACCGTAAAGAGATAGGCGTCGGCCACTGTGAATCCCTCGCCCAGCAACCAGTCCTTGCCCTCCAGTTGCCGGCTGACCGTGCCCAGGCGCCGCCCGAGTTGGGCAGCGGCCACCGCCTTCCATTCCTCGGGCGCCTGCGGATTGAATAAGGGAGAAAAACCCTTATGCAGTTCCGTGGAGATGAAATTGAGCCACTGCATGAGTCGGTAGCGCTCCAGTGTGCCTAGGGGCGGGGCGAGCTTCTTTTCGGGCACGCGATCGGCAAGGTACTGAATGATGGCCGGCCCCTCGGTGAGCACCTGCCCGTCGTCGAGCAGGAGGGCGGGCACGTAACCGTCGGGGTTGATGGCGGCATAGTCGGCACCGGTTTCCGTTTTTTTGCTGGCGAGGTCCACCCTTTCCTTGTCGAAGCGGAATCCGCCTTCGTTGAGGACGATATGGGGAGACAGGGAACACGCACCGGGGCTGTAATACAATTTCATGGCAATCTACCTCCTGACCGAGCGATTGACGGCAAAAGTGCCGGACTTGTTGTGCATGGCTTCAGACCAGCGCGGCTGGCCGTTCGATGAGATATTAGTACCCCATACAGCTGGTCTTGTGAAGTATGCACTTTCTTGTTATATACATTCATATATAATAGTAAGTATATTTTTAGTAAGTATGAATAAAAGGGGGGATTCCCAACCTTGCTCACGGAGGGAAGATAGATGGCAGAAGAGGAGCCCTGCGCGGTGGATGTCACCCTCCGCGTCATTGGTGGAAGATGGAAGGTACTGATTCTTCAGGATTTGTTCACGGGAACCCGGAGATTCTCAGAAATCCACAGAGCCGTTCACGGCATCACCCAGAAGATGCTCGCCCAGCAATTGCGGGAGATGGAGCGGCACGGCATCGTGAACCGGCTGGTATATGCCGAGGTACCACCCAAGGTCGAATATTCCCTTACCCCCCTGGGGAAGAGCCTTTGGCCCGTCCTCATGGCGATGCACAAGTGGGGGCTGGAGCAATTGGCGGCGACAGGCAACCCGGCGCCAAGCCCCCGGGAAAGCGGGCCGCAGGCGGCGGATCTTCCCGGGCATTGAGGAAGGCGGGAGCCCGCTTCCGCAAAAAGGGGATCCCCTGAAGGAAAACGCCCTCAAGGGATCGGTGACGAAGGGCATGACCTCCTAGATCTGCGGATGCCGCCGCCCTTGGGGCTGTTGCAGGCGGTTCAAGGCCGAGAGATAGGCCTTGGCGCTGGCGAGGACGATATCCGTATCCGCCCCCTGACCATTGACGATGCGGCCATCCTGCTGCAAGCGCACCGTGACCTCGCCTTGGGCGTCGGTGCCGGTCGTGATGGCATTGACCGAATACAGCAATAATTGCGCACCGCTTGCCACCACCGCTTCGATGGCCTTGAAGGCGGCATCCACCGGCCCTCCGCCCACGGCCGCGGCGGTCTTGGCCACGCCTTCCACCAGGACTTCCACCCGGGCTTCGGGATGGGTGCCCATCTCCGAGCAGACGCGCAGGTAACCCAGGCGATAGCGTTCCGCCTGCTCCTCCTGCAGATCCTCGTTGACGAGGGTCTGCAAGTCCTCATCGAAGATTTCCGCCTTGCGGTCGGCCAACTCCTTGAAGCGCGTGAAGACCATGTCGAGGGCATCCTTGTCCAGATGGATGCCCAAGGCCTCCAGGCGCGCCCGCACCGCCGCCCGGCCCGAGAGCTTGCCCAGGGTCATGCGGTTGGCCGCCCAGCCCACGTCCTCGGCGCGCATGATTTCGTAGGTCTCCCGGTGCTTGAGGACACCGTCCTGATGGATGCCCGACTCATGGGCAAAGGCGTTGGCCCCGACGATGGCCTTGTTGGGCTGGATCGGGAAACCGGTGATGGTGGACACCAGCTTGCTGGTGGGCACGATCTGGGTGGCGTCGATGCGGGTGTCGCAGGAGAAGACGTCGGCGCGGGTGCGCACCGCCATGACGATCTCCTCCAGGGCGGCATTGCCCGCCCGCTCGCCCAGACCGTTGATGGTGCATTCCACCTGGCGGGCGCCGTGGAGGACGGCCGACAAGGAGTTGGCCACGGCCAGGCCTAGGTCGTTATGACAATGCACCGAAAAGATCGCCCGGTCGGCATTGGGCACGCGCCCGCGCAAATTGCTGACGAGCTGCCCGAAGCGGTCCGGAAGGTTGTAACCCACCGTGTCCGGGATATTGATGGTGCGCGCCCCGGCGTCGATCACCGCCTCGATGACCCGGCAGAGGAAATCCTCCTCCGAGCGCCCGGCATCCTCCGGCGAAAACTCCACGTCGTCGCAATAGTGCCGCGCCAGACGCACCGCCGCCACCGCCCGCTCCAGGACCTCGTCGGGGGCCATGCGCAATTTGGCCTGCATGTGTACCGGGCTGGTGGCGATGAAGGTATGGATGCGCCCCGCCGCCGCCCGGGCGATGGCCTCCCCGGCGCGGCGGATGTCCTCGTCCCGGGCCCGTGCCAGGGCACAGATGCGGCTGTCCTTCACCGCTGCGGCGATGGCCTGCACGGCTGCGAAATCGCCGTTGCTGGCGGCGGGGAAGCCCGCCTCGATGACATCCACGCGCAAGCGCTCCAGGGCCTTGGCGATACGCAGTTTCTCCTCGCGCGTCATGGCCGCACCCGGCGACTGCTCGCCATCGCGCAAGGTGGTGTCGAAAATGATCAAGTGTTCTTTAGTTGGACGCATGAATCACCCTTTCCGGATTGTCGGATGGATTATACCGCGTCGGCGGGTTTTTCACGAAGGGTACGCCGGCGTCCCTTACCCCACAGTCTGGCGCTGTAACCAGCGGTACACCGTGCGCTCACAAACTCCCAGCACATCTGCCACTTGGCGTCTGTTACCATGATAAAGACGCAACAATTCGTCGAGGTTGTCAGGGTGCAGTCCAGTCTTCCCCGGCTCGGGGAGCGACGATCGCTTTGCTGTCGGCAGGGTTGCTTTGCGCGATACTGCCCAATCCAGATGCCGGGGCTGAATGATCGGACCATCCGCCAGCGCCGCCGCCTTTTGCAGAATGTTGCGCAACTCCCTCACGTTGCCCGGAAAATCGTAGGCACACAGACGAATCTCCGCCTCCTTGGACAAGCTCCAACCCCCGCCCCAGTTCCTGCCAATGCGATCCAGCAAAACTTTGGCGATACCCGCGATATCTTCGCGACGCTCACGCAACGGCGGCAAATCAATGGTAATGGCCGCCAAACGGTAATAGAGATCTTCACGAAAGGCCCGCTGCGTAGCCATCTCCAGCAGATTGCGATTGGTGGCGGCCACTATGCGCACGTCTGCATGCAGGGTTTCCGCTCCGCCCAGTCGCCGAAAGCTACCCGTTTCCAGTACCCGCAGCAGCTTGGCCTGCATAGCAAGCGGTAGTTCACCGACCTCGTCCAGAAACAGAGTGCCGCCATGGGCCATTTCATACAGCCCGCATTTGCGCCCGAGACAACCGGTGAAAGCACCCCGCTCGTGGCCCAGTATCTCGCTTTCAAAAAGGGTCTCCGGCAAGGAAGCGCAATCGACGGTGATGAAAGGACCACTCGCCCGCGCCGAGAACTGATGCAGAGCATTGGCAGCCAGCTCCTTGCCTACCCCGCTCTCACCGGACAGCAGGATGCTGGCATCCGTCCGCCCTGCCATTTCTAAATGATGCAGACAGCGCATAAAGGCGGGTGAGTGTCCTACCATATGCAACTCACCGCAGGTGATTTCCTCCACCTGACGCGGGAGACGGATGATTTCCTCCCCCAGATAAGCATTACCGTCCTGATCCTTGATGGCATGGCCGCGAATCCGCACATGCTCGGCATGATTCTGGTGGTCATAATGAATGTGACGCACCTCATGCGCTTCCCCGGTATTGAACACCGCCTGGTGAGGACAATCTTCTCCACACATGTGACAAGGTACTGGGGAGTGATGGGAGATTTCATGGCAACACTTCCCGATCACCTCATCCGCACGCACGCCATAGGCATTCTGATAGGCGCGGTTGGCGGCTATAATCCGATAGTCCCGATTGATCAGCACCATGGGATTCTGCTGAATATTGAGCACACTGCCGACATCCAGCCCAATGGACAAGTCATTCCGCCTGGCCGTGCCCTCCGATTTTCCAGATCGGGTTCTTTTCCTGTGGTTTATCATATCCAAACCCTTCGATATTTCAGCTACGACCATTCTATAGTACGTATTCTCCAGGCCACCGGATGCAAGAATATTCTTATCACCTCCGAATAATTACTTTTGTTGATAAATTATAATGTTATGTTTGGCTTATGTGTCATGACCGGCTGGTCATGACCTGCCATGACACATCATGGCATAGCAGCCGTCAAAACCGCGCAAAACTGCAGTACCATAATATTCAAGAAGCATTATTTACCAGAAATAACAGTGTGGTTAAATAACTTACCATACAATATCCTGATCTGGCATGCATTCTGCTTACTGAGATTATCCAGTCACAGAGCGAGGTTTTCATGTCGGGATTATATATCATCTGTTTAAGTGGGGTGAGAGAGCGGTTGCAGTTTGCGGCGATGGCGGCGTCGGTTGCGGCGGTTTCGGGGTCGGAGGTGCATGTTTTTCTGTCCATGAATGCCTTTCCCTATTTTGTGAAAGGACACGGCAAGGAGGCCCCGGCGGAAGGCGAGATGGGGCATTCGATGGCCGGGCGCAATGTGCCGCCGTTCTACCAGATTTTTGAGCAGGCCGTGGAATTGGGCGATGCCAAAATCTGGGCCTGCTCCATGGCCATGGACGTGATGGGGATCCAGGCGGAGGCGATGGAAGACATCGTCGCCGGGCCTTTGGGTCTGACCAAGTTCCTCAGCGACGCCGAAGGCGCGCAGATCCTGACCTTTTAAAAAGGAGTGGTAGATGAGTGAAAGAGTCGTAGATGCCCGCGGCAGTTTTTGCCCCGGGCCGCTGATGGAGCTGATTTCCAGCATGAAGATGATGAGTGTCGGCGATACCCTGGAATTGTTGTCCACCGATGCCGGTTCCGCTGCGGATGTACCGGAGTGGATCCAAAAGGTCGGTCACGAAATGCTCGATACCCGACAGGATGATGCGGGTACCTGGCATATCCGGGTGCGCAAGGCCAAGTAGCACGACGTCCAACCAGTACACAGACCTACAAGGAGTGACATCATGAGAATTCTCGTCGTCGGTGGGGGTATGGGGGGCACCATTTTCGCCAATCATCTGGCCCGCCGTATCCACCATGAAATGAAAACCGGCAAGGCCCGCATTACCATGCTCTCGGCCAGCCACGAACACGTCTATCAGCCCGGTTGGCTTTATGTGGCCATGGGTCGGACGACCCCGGATGAACTGGTCCGCGAACAGCAGAGCCTGCTGGAACCCGGTATCGAGTTTCATGTCGATCCCGTGGAGGAGTTTCATCTCGCCGACAATCACGTCCAATGCAAGAGCGGCAAGATTCATGAGTATGATGTTATGGTCATTTCCACCGGCTCCCGTCCCATGCCAGAAAACATCCCCGGCCTCCAGGAGAACTCCATCAACTGTTACACCGCGGAGAATGCGGTGGAGTTCTTCCGGCAACTCTCGGACTTCAAGGGGGGGCGCATCGTCGTCACCGTCGGTCTGCCGCACAAGTGTCCGATGATTCCGCTGGAAATCACCTTCGCCATGCACGATTTCATTCAGGATCGTGGCCTGCGGGACAAGACCGAGTTCTACTACACGTATCCCATCGGTCGGGTGCATAGCCTGGAGAATGTGGCGAAGTGGGCGGCACCGGAATTCGACCGGATGGGCATCCAGTACGAGACGCTGTTCAATATGAAGGAAGTCGATGGCAAAAATGCCCAGGTCCTCAGTGAGGAGGGGGGTGCCGTCAAGTATGACCTGCTGGTGGCGGTGCCGCCGCACAAGGGTCAGGAAGTCATTGAGCAGAATGGCCTCGGGCAGAATGGCTGGATTCCTACCAACCGCACGTCTTTGCACATGGAGGGGGAATACGGCAAGAATGTCATCGTCCTGGGGGACACCACCAACCTGCCGATCAGCAAGGCCGGCTCCACCACGCATTTCGAGGCTGAGGTCGCCGCCGAGAATGTCGCGGCGGTGATCAAGATCGGGCGATCGGTGCGCAGTTACGATGGCAAGGTCTTCTGCTTCATAGAGGCGGGCAAGGATCGCGCCACGTATGCCATGTTTGATTACCAGCATCCTCCGCAGCCCAAGGCCCCGACCGGTGCGGTCCATGCCTTCAAGATGGCCTACAACCAGCTCTATTGGGCCAGTGCCCGCGGCTTACTCTAAGGGAGGTGATCTATGACGGCTGTTATGGCGGAAACCTCCCACGAGGAGGAGTTGGCCGAGGCCCGGGAAGCCCTGGCGCATCTGGTGGAGAATGGGGATCTGGAGCGTATCGTGCATCTGGCGCGGCTGGCCGGTGCCGCGCAGGATTCCATGAGCGATGAATTGGTCGGGCGGATGGCGGGTCTGGCCAGCGATGGTCTCGACTTGCTGGACCGGGTCCATCGCAGTCAGGTCGTCCATGCCCTGCCCGCCATCTCCGCGCTGGTGGAGAATGGGGATCTGGAGCGTATCGTGCATCTGGCGCGGCTGGTCGGTGCCGCGCAGGATTCCATGAGCGATGAAATCGTGACGCGGTTGGCGGGCATGGCCAGCAATGCCATGTGCCTGCTCGACCGGGCTACCCGCACCGGCGTCATGGAGCGGATGGTGACGGTGGCGGAAAAGATGGATCAGGAGCATATCCTGACCGATTTCCTCCGCTGTCTGGCCGGGGCTACGGAAGAAGCGGCCCATGCCCCTCTTCCCAAAGGCGGCCTCACCGGACTCTGGGAACTGATAAAACAACCGGAAACCCAGCAAACCATCCAGTTCCTCATGCTCCTCGGTAAACACTTCCGATCCTGCCGACTCAAACACTGAGGCCCCACCTCAACCATTCCTTTTTAAAAGCGTTCTACTCGCCCCGCTTGTAGCTCCCTGATCTTCCGGGGGCTTTTTTTGTAGCTCCGCATGTCGGATGGCTGTAAACTAGGCTCACCGTGCCAGAAATATCATTGAGTGCGCGTTGCTGTTCAGATTGGGGCAGATCGGCCCCACGGCCGGGTCGATCTTCCGGAAGAAGTCGAAAGCTGGAGTATCCGCCAATAATGAATAATATACATTGGGATAAGATTTACACCGAGAAAGCATCGACCACGGTGAGTTGGTACTGTGACCATGATGAGACATCGTTACGACTGCTGGATGAGATGGATTTGAAACCACAAGACGCGATTATCGATGTCGGTGGTGGCGCTTCCACATGGGTCGATGACTTGATTGGGCGCGGATTTTCCAGAATCTCCATACTTGATCTCTCCGCTGCCGCACTGGCCGTGACCCAACAACGTCTTGGGAAGTATCCGGGCACCGTGAAGTGGATCGCCGGGGATGTGCTGGAAACGCCCCTGCCGCAAGCAAACTTCTCTTTATGGCATGACCGCGCAGTTTTTCATTTCCTGACGGACAAAAAACAGCGCCAACGCTACGTTCAGGTATTGAGCGACGCCTTAAAGCCAGGCGGCCATGTCATCATAGCCACCTTCGCAGAAGACGGGCCTACCCAATGCAGCGAACTTCCAGTGTGCCGTTATAGCCCTGAACAATTGCATTCTGAGTTTGGAACATTATTTACGCTTATTTCCCATGATCACGTGATACACCGCACCCCGGCAGGGAAAACCCAAGCTTTTACGTATTGCCATTTTCAGATCATTTGAAGCACCTGACCATGCCCTGATCTTTGCAAGGCAGGCCATACCTTTTGGATGCCAATTGTCATATATATGACATGCCACGTTCATCGTACTGTCACATTTCGTCTGTATGCTTAGGTGTTACATCCTACACGGATTGTTGTTTCTTTTTTTATACCGTTGCCGGTCAGCGGATCACTCTACTGGGATATTGGCACCTTACCGCTGCTCTGGGCGTTACCCATAGCGGTGATTCTTTGGTCGTCGGTCATGGCCACCCTGTTCTTCCGGCCCGAGCGGTTACGCTCCCTGGTTGAAACGCAGGAGACACGACTCGATGCGCAAACGCACGATCAACCTGCCAAAACGCGCTGGTCTGTCTCCCGGAATTGGCGGGCGTTGGCCCGATGGACACCACAGACGTGGAGAAACCCGCTTGTTTTGTACCCCATGGGGGTTCCCAGCGTCCTTCTGATAGGGACGGCGGGGGTGCTGCTGACGTTACTCACTTCGGTGATCGGCAGACAAATGACGCATCCCGAACTCTCTGCCGTTTTTATGCATCATGCCGTTATTCTGAGTGTGAGTATGGGCAGGACATTAACCGTTTTGCTCGTCAGTGCGGCGAACAGTCATTGGATTCAGCAGGACGCAGACTGGCGAACGGTTTTCCTGACCGGGCTATGGGGAAGCAAAACGCGATTCTGCCAGCAAGCCATGCGCCATCATGCACGTCAGAGCACCTTATTGGCCGGAGTGCTTGCGCTAACGATACTCGCCCTATCGACTTCGCTTCTGTCGTTACAGATTTTACAGGGCATAGCGCTCATGGCATTTCTATTTACGACGACACTCTGGTTGAGCTACGCCTTTTTCTTCGCCTATATGTTTGGCTTGCGCATTGCCGCTCGAAAAAAGATCATCCAATCGCTGGCGTTCGGATTATCCTACCTTCCGGTAAACCTCGGCCTGCTAGCGCTGCTGCAGTCATCAACCGGTTTCATGCTTTGGTTCCTGGGACTTTGCATGCCCTTGTTACTGCTTATCTGGGTGTTTTCCACCCATCGGCAGGCAGTATGCAAAATGGGGCGGGAAGACTGGATGCTTAATGCCACCGCTTAAGGGCATTTGCATTTTTCATTGGCTTGGCGACTGCCGGTCCAATTTTAAAGACGGCCGCGACACCGGACTCACCTCCTACCCAAAGGCGCTGCCTCACAGTATCAAGTGACAATACATGGCGCCGGTGGTTGGCAAAGCCGGAGGTGGATGACTGCCATTTCCTGACATAGGCGCGGGCCCTGGCCGGCCACGCCCTCGGCTGATATCACCGAGGCACATATCAGCGTCAGAAAAGCGGAGAGGGTCCCCACTGAGCAGAATGGTAGAAAACGGCATGGATTGTAGAAAAAGAAGGCAGGGAAAAATGTCCTAATCCTTTTGATTTATTGGTCGGGGCGAGAGGATTTGAACCTCCGACCACCTGAACCCCATTCGGTTACTCAAAATCCTATACAATAATAATTTCATTACGCATTCTCACAATTTGCTTGCTAATACCGTCTTTTGGAGAAGATTTGTAACATGTTGTTATTATTTGTGTTTATAGACATCGGTTAGCCGCATATTAGATGCCCTATAGTGGGTGAACGGTGAATCTACCTGTTTCGTATGATTCCCACAATGCCCGCTATAACCCCGACATGATACGCAAACCGATGAGGCTTTCCGTGAAAAACTACCTTGGATATCGTTTTTTCCCTTGGATCATGCCACCTCTGGTAATATCTGCCCTACTCCTCACCGGCTGCGCCCGCATGCATCCCGCAGAAACGGTTACCATGGCTGCATCTCCCATCAATCCGCCCCTAAATCGTGCCGCTGACAAGGTGGCGGATGCCTGGCACGTGTTGGCCGTAGAGAACGCCGCCGTGCATCCCCCGCTGGGCGGCTCGCCAGCATTGCCTCCCGCCTTGTCCCGCACCGTGCCCATCGCCTGGACCGGGCCGATCGCCCCACTGGTTCACAAGCTCTCCGCCTTCGCCGGTTATCATCTGCATATACAGGGAAGGACGCCACCGGCGGATATCATCGTCCATCTCTCGGGATCCCATACCCTGTTCGATGATTTCCGGGAAGCCGCCGTACAGGCCGGGAGCCGCGCGGATCTCACCGTCAACGCTACCACGCGAACCGTGGTGCTGCGCTACCTGGGGAGTTGAGCCATGTGGACCTTGCCGCAATTGGAACACCTGCGTCCGACCACCGCGCTGGCCGCGCACGCAGCCTCCCCCTTGCATTTGGAGCGCAAGGCGCTGGCACAGGAAGCGGAAACCTTTGGTGCGCAGGGCGGGCTCGCTGCGGAAACGCATATCATCAACCAGGTGCTGAACACCCAAAGCAAACGCCTCGATCAGGTCTTCAATTTCGCGCCACTGGTGGAAAAAGGCGGCATCCTGCCGCCCGTCATCATCCAGGGCAGCCGGCAGGCGCACTATGCGCCCAACGTGATCCGCATCGCCGATGCCGTCTACCTGATCGTCCGGCCTGCCTCCTTTCATTCCGTGACCCCTACCTGGCGATCCTCTCTCCTGCGCCATTTTCGGCAACCCTCCCTGCAGGACATTCCACCGGCCTTGTTGCCCCACACTACGGCACAGCGGGTGATCTGGACGCGAGCCGCCGCCCGGGGATGGGCCGCGGGACTGCAGGAAGCGCATATCCTGTACCGGGAGGACCTGGCCCGGCTGACCATGGACCTGACTGGCATGATCCGCTATCAGCGGCTGCTCCTGGAGGGCAAAGTCGCTCAACCGGTGGTCGCCGTCGCCCACCTCGGCGTGGAACGCGGTCAACGCCTGGATGGCGTACCGCAACGGATGGCCGTGGGGGTTGCCGAGCACCGCATTACCCGCCCCGCCGGTTTCCAGACGCCCCGCCACTGGCGAGTCTTGCCGAGATGAGCATTGCCCTGGCGGAGGAAACCTTTCCAGGTGTGCGCATGGCGCCGCCGGAAGTGCGCTTTCCCATCATCCGCAAAGAGGAACACATCCTCCAGTTCCTGGTCGGGCTGACCAGGGGGTCCCTAGCGGGCTTCTCGGATGTCGACTTCCTCACCGGCATGCCGCCCATGGTCATGCAGCATGGCCGACGCTACCTGCTGGATCGCGAGGTGGACGCCCGCGATACCGAAGTGCTGGTGGAAGCCTTTTACACCAATGGCTGGGGAACGCTACAAAAAACCCGGCGGGGTATCCGAACCCTCTTTACGGTCCCTGCCCAGGATGCGGAGGGCAATGCCGTCTTCCTCCGCTTCCGGGTCAGCGTGGTCCTGGTGCGCGTCCCGCGCTCCCCCAACAATACCTCCATGGGCGTGCAAATCTCGCTGCGCGCCATCGCGGACAAGCCACCGGCCTGGCAGGAACTGGATCTGCCGGAGGTGCTGATCCGCAACTGCTTCTTCCGGGATGGCATCGTGCTGGTCACCGGTCCGACGGGCAGCGGCAAGAGTTCCACCCTAGCCGCCATGATCCGCTTTGCCCTGGAAGAAGCACCAGAATTGATCGATCACAAGTTCGTCACCCTGGAGGCCCCGATCGAGTTCGTGTATGACCATCCGCGCGTCAGCCAGTCCCAGGTGCCGGAGCACATCGAGAGTTTTGCCCAGGGGGTGGTCGAGGCCATGGTGCGGCGGCCCAACGTCATTCTGGTCGGCGAAGCCAAGGATCAGGAAACGATCCGCGCCGCCAGCGAGGCCGCCATGACGGGGCACCAGGTATTCACGACCGTCCACACCACGGGTGTGGCCAATGCCGTGGGCCGCATGATCCAGCGTTTTGATGGCGCCGAAGCGCGGAGCATGGCCGCCGATCTGCTGGAGTCCCTGCGCCTGGTGCTCTCGCAACGGCTGGTGAGCACCCCCAACGGACACCTGCAGGCAGTGCGCGAATGGCTGTTCCTGGATAGCGCCATGCGTATCCGGCTGCTCCGCACCCCGTTGGAACAGTTGACCGCCGCGATCACCGACGAATTGCAGGCCCATGGCCACAGCTTCGCGCAGGATGCCGATGCATTGCTGGCGGGGCAACGAATCACCCCGGAGGCCCATGCCTGGGTCATGAGTGGCTATGCTTGATGCACCCATTTTCGATTCACCATAGTCGTGTCCCATCGAGATATCGTAACGAGGAGATCGCCATGAACGAGAAAGCACCAGAACAGACCCAGGAGAACCAAGAAACCACGGTCGAGTTGACGCCGGAGCAACAGGGATGGCAGGAGATCAGTGCGCAAGAGATCGATGAGACAGGCATCGACCCCTGGCACCCTGGCATGGGAGAGGATGACCTCACCGCAGTAGACCAGGACGGCCACCCCATCCGCGCGCAGTAATGGAGGCATGCATGTACGGGAAACACCTGGTCCTCGCCGCCGGCATTGCGGCCCTCGCCGGGTGTGCCGCTCATCATCATCTGGGTCCCTACGGCGGCCATAGCACAAGCTGGTATGCCCATCATGTCCATCGCGCGGAACTCGAGAACAAATGGTGCGACGACATCACCGCAACGCGCCAGGAGATCGGCTACGTCAAGAACAACTGCACGCGCTCCTATCTGGGATGGGGGGATTACATGCACCAGCACCATCTGCAGATTTACAACGACACCATGGGGTAAACTCTGCCAATCAACAAGCCCTTGGGACAGGAGGTTTTCATGAAAATGCGTCCATTCGCATGGATCGCCATCGTTGCGCTCCCCTTGGGGGGCTGCGCCAACAACCCCTATGCCAGCAACGCCACTACCGCGGACACGGGCGGCGGCGCCCTCCTGGGCGCGTTGACCGGGGCGGTGATCGGTAATCAGACGGGCGCGCCCCTGGCGGGTGCCGCCATTGGCGCCGGCGTGGGCGGTCTGGCCGGGTATGCCGTGGGGCATAGCGGAAGCCAGCAGCGGCAATACCAACAGCCGCAGCCAGGATATTACGCACCGCCGGCGAATACGCCTTGCCCGCCGGGCTATACCTGTGTCCCCACGGCCCCGCAATACCAGCAGCCCTGCCCGCCCTGGTATAACTGCATACCGAGCAACTAAAGGATCTATCGCATGAAAGATTTTGAAACCGAGCGATGTCCCGATCCGGTAGACGCGGCATCCAATAACGAGATGGAAGCCGTCGCCACCGCGCTCAGGAATCGCACGATCGAAGCCCAGCAATCGCGGGAAGCTCCGGATGAGGACGAGCAGGGCAATCGCTATTGCCTGGATTGCGGAGAGACCATTCCGCCGGCGCGCGTGGAGGCAATCGCAGCGGTACGCTGCGTGCATTGCGCCTCCCTGCGCGAAAGGCAAGGCCGGGTCGGGCGGCAAAAAGGCGGCGCGGGGCGATCTTTTGGCGAGGAGATGTAGTGCTCTTCATCGAAGCCCCACACCGACTCCGATCATTCAGGTCATCGAGGATCCCCGCCACATGATCGTGTCTGCCGCCGCGGCGGGCGGCCACCCTTTATCAATGCGCCATCAGGCTAAAACCCCCCTTTTCAAGGGGGGGATAAAGCGGCGCTTGGCTTTTGAGCCCTCAATGGGCGATAAAGCCAATGCTTTGCGGTGTGGAAGCCCCGTCCTTCCCGCTCTCAAGAGCGGCAGCCGCAGGCTGAGGGCGGGGAGGACGTCCACCCTGTCCCTACCCAAAAGCCGCTGTCACGGCGGCAACCCAACCACCCAAGCATTCATAAGGAGCATCTTTCTCGCCATGTTACCCGTTTGCGGTAAAAACGTTCTCGCCTTCATCGCTTTTTCGTTCGCTGTTACCGCCAGCTCGATGACCAATGCGAACGCCGGGCTGTTCGGCCACATCATCGAACATGCCGCTGCCTATGCGGCCGGCGGGGTGGCCGCGCACGAAGTGGAAAGGCATCTGGATCAGCGCAACCAGGGTGATCGGACCAATGCCGGCGGGGTCGCAGCGGAAGGCCGCTATGCCGTGGTGTTCCCCTTATCAGAGGCGGAGCCCAATCCCAGACTGACCCCGGGTGCCCTCAACCCGGCGGTGACTCAGGCGAATATCCGCGAAACCATTTGCCGGCGCGGCGGCTATACCAAATCCATTCGCCCTCCCGAGGATTACACGGAAAAACTGAAGCGCGAGGGCATCAGGCAATACGGCTATACCGATCACCGGTTGCGGGACTATGAGGAGGATCATCTCATCAGTCTGGAAATCGGCGGCTCTCCGGATTCCCCCCGGAACCTCTGGCCGGAACCGCATCATGTCATCGGCGGCTGGGGAAGCTACACCAAGGACAAGCTGGAAAACCGCCTGCATGCGCTGGTCTGTCATGGCCAAATCAGCCTGGCCACCGCCCAGCGTGACATCGCCACCCACTGGATTGCCGCCTACAAACAATATGTGGGCCCCCAACCGGACCAGACGCGCAGCCATCATGGTGGATACCAGTAACGCAATGTGCGCCCTATCCGCCGTTTTCCCCGGAGGCTACCTTCCCATTGCGTCGGACCTGCCGTCAGACGGGACGTCCGACTAGACCCCATTCCGTAAGACCGTCCGACAACCCCCTATAACCCTGCTGACCATCTGATGCAGGGAGTATGACAATGCTGGATGAAGACAGCGACGAGATAGCCAATTTCTGGCGCTTCGCCTCACAGGATCCCAAGCTCTGGCAGCTCGACGGCAACGGCTTCTGGCCGATCCTGCTAATGCTCTTTCCCCCGCACGCAATCACCTTCTGGATCGGCTTGATCACCATCGCGGCCTTGTTCGTCCTGCGCCACTTCGGCTACGGCGCCCAGGCCGCGGGGCGGCGGATCGTCCGCTTCATCGTTGGGAATCTGCGTCCCAGGGGCAACGGATGAGCCTGGATAATCGCCTGACGCTGCGCATCACGGACACCCACCTGAAACGGGCCATCCGGGAACTGGAGTGCAGCGGCAAGGAGCGATCCCAACCCACCCAGCAATTCATGAAAACCGGACTGCTCGACCTGCTGCTCCGGCAACCGTTCCTGCTGGCCATCCAGGAAAGTGACCAGGAAGTCCGCGCCATCCTCACCCGCGTCCTCTGCGATAGCCGTTGCCTGGAAGTCCCGCTGCTTCCGGCCCCGGCGGACAGGCCGCAACCGGTTCTCCGGCCATTGGCCGGATCCATCATCGGCGGGCCGGCATCGAAGGGCTTGGTTGAAAAACCGTTCCTGGCGTCCCCCGCCATCCAGCCGGCACCGCCACCTCCGGAACGGAATAGGCTGGCATCCGCCCCTGACGAAGCTACGGGGAATCCAGCGGCCAGGAATTCGGATTCCGCGTCATTATCACAGCAAGCACCGTCGGCAACCTCCAGCAGGGCCCAGCAAAAAAAGACCTCGGAGTCATCCGAAAGCCTCAGAAGTAAAATTGACAAGGCTCGTGAACTACAGCGTTTGCTCGGGTCCGGCCTCCAGAATCAGACCCCATCCAACCAAGAGGATTAACCCATGAGCATAACCTTGTTTTCCTGTGATGACGGCTTTGGCGACATCAAAATTTTGCATGGAGATCCCGGCCACCGGTTCCGCCACACCCTGCCCTCCCGGGCACAATCCGGAGACTGGTATCAAGCGGGATTGGGCACCACGGCGGAAGAAAGCGCCGTTTATGAGACGGAGGGCGGCACCTTCACGGTGGGCGAGTCGCTCCAGGCGGAAGACACCCGCTTTTCGGATTATGCGGTGTCTCCCCTGAATCGGGTGCTGGTCGCCCACGCCTTGCACCACGCCGGGGCACGGGCACCTTTCGCCCTGGCCGTAGGGCTTCCTCTGAGAGACTACTTTCGCGCCAATGGCACACCCAACGAAGGACGCATTATCGCCAAGCGGCAGAATCACCTGACCCCGGTGCGCCTGCGCACCATCGACGGTCCCGTGGATCTGCCCGTACCCCAGATAGTGCATATCCTGCCCCAATCCCTGGTCGTCGCCATGAGCGCCGACATCGGGGACGAGGAGGACGCGCCGGTGGCGGTCGTGGATATCGGCTCGCGGACCACGGACATCACGGTGATGCAGCAAGGACGCGTGGATTTCACACGCTGCGGCACCTTGCCGGATCTCGGGGTGGCGGCCGCGATCGACCGGTTCCAGGGAGCCGTCGAGGATGCCACCGGCCAGCGGCTGACCCGCAACGTGGCCCAGAATGCCCTCATCCACCGCAAGCCCATCAAGCTCTATGGCCAGGCGGTCGCGGTGGATATCGTGAACCAGGCGCGGGCCAAGGCCATCCAGGCCATTGCCGCCAGCATGACCCATGGCGTCGAACAGCAGGCCCGCACCTTGGCGGATTGCGCGGCGGTGATCCTGATCGGTGGCGGGGCGTATCTGTTTGCAGACGCCTTCCCCTGGCCCCATGCCCGGGCGCATGTCGATCCGGTCTTTGCCAATGCCGACGCCTGGCATGTGCTGCTGGAGGCGCAGAACCCATGAGCGATCTCGGCCCTCAGGAGTCCGCCACCCTGCCCGGCCTGGCGGATGAGTTGCAGCAGCATGTTCGCGGCCTCTTCGAGATCGATCGGGAAGAGCGGCTCCTGCACCACCGGCTCCTGAAGGAGGATTTCGTTCGGCGATTGCAAGAGGCCGCGCACGCCGTGGAAAAGGTACTCCAGCAACTGGGCGATACCGACGCCGACCCGCTCAAAACGCTCCTGGAGTCTCTGGGGAAAGCCGTCGCCCACGCCAACGCGCTGGACACCAAACTGAACCAGCTCAAAGAGGAGATAGACCACCTCCAGCGGGATCTCCCCGAGGCGGCCAAATCCGTGCGTCAGTTTCAGGTGCTGGCGGAAGAAATCAAGGTGCGCCTGGAGCATCTCACCCAGGCGCAGAACCAGCACACCCAGGCCACCCAGGGGGTGACCGGCAGGGTGTTCCTGGGCGCGCTCCTGGGCAGCGGCATTGCCGCTTTGGGAGGGGTTTTTCTGATGTATTACCTTCAGGTCCATGGCCATTGACGGAGGATTCCATGAGTGACCCATCCGCAGCATTACATCGGACCGCCGCGGCACCCGATCAGCAAGCCGCATCCGGCCTGACGGCCACCATGCGCCGCCTGCAGGAGATCGAGAAGAAAACCGAGATCCAGACAGCGGTATTGGCCACGCTGGATGACCGCTTGCGCGGCGTACTGACGATTACCAGCGAAATCAGCCAGGCCATCATCGGAATCCTGGAGAAACTCCACGAAAAGGGCGTGCGGCAATATCAAGCGGCACTGGACCAGCTCCCGCAGAAAATACGGGAAGTCACCGGCAGCGATGCCCTCGATCGTCTGACCGACACTATCAAGGCCCTCGAGGCACCGGTTGAGGCGCTCCAGGCCGCAGCGGAGAGCCCGGAGTGGATGAAAAAAATCCAGTCGATGGCGGAACGCATGGGCCGATTGGAGACGATGGGAAACCGGCAATCTGCCGAACTCGCCGATATCAAAGTGAAGTTGCAAGGCAGTCAGAAAGCCATTGACGGGCTGTACAACGTTGTCATTGGTATCGCGGAAAAAATTGATCGGGGGCACGACCATCTCCCCGCATAGGAAATGGTCAACTGCGTGAGGAGGAACCCTATCATGCCGACACCCGCATGGATGACCGAAACCAAATGGGCCGTGAAAGACCGCTGGCTCGATGTCCTGCCCCGCCTGGGGATCGACTCCAAATGTCTGTGTAATCGCCATGGCCCCTGCCCGGGTTGCGGAGGCACGGATCGCTTTCGCTTCGACCCCAAGGAAAAGGGCGGCACTTTCTATTGCTCCCAGGGCGGGAGCGAGCTACTGAAGGGAGACGGCTTCTCTCTCCTGGAACACGTCCATGGCTGGAACTTCAAGCACGCCATGGAAGAAGTGGCCCGCGTGCTTGGCACCCTGCCAGTGGATTACGATCTCGCTCCGGCGCAGCGCGCAGCACCTGCCCAATCTGCCAAAACTTCGGCAAAGTCTTCCTGGAGTGAGAAGGACCAAAAGGAAGCCACGGAACGCGCGCGCAAGACGGTCGCCAATCTCTGGCGGCAAACCTTGCCTTTGCGCGAATGTCCGCAGGCCATGGCCTATTTCGAGAATCGGCACATCCCCTTTGGACTCATAGCCGACGCTCAGGACCTCCGCGCGATACCGGACCTGGGCTACTGGATCCAGGGGAAGGACGGCAAACCCCGGCAGATCGGTTCGTTCCCCGCCCTGATCGCCGTATGCCGAGGCCCCAACCACCAGGTCCTGGCCCTGCATCGGACCTGGATGCAGCCGGATGGCAGCGGCAAGCTCATTCTGCCGGACCCGGAGCGGCCCAATGTCTTGCTGGACCCACGCAAACTCACCACCCCCATCGTCCGCAAGGTTCCCTTGCACATCGTACTGCGACCAATGACGACCGATGGCGTGCTGGGGGTCGGCGAGGGCATCGAGACCGCGCTTGCCGCGTCCTTCCTGCACAATGGCGTAGCCGTCCATGCCACGGTCAACAGCGGCAATATGGGCGGGAGAACGATCGACGATCGCCCGGACCGCATTCTGGGTGGTTATACGCCGCCGCAGAGCTGCAGCAGGCTGATGGTTTTCGCAGATCCGGACTCCGCCGGCCTGGAGGCTGCAGGGCGGCTGCAACGCCGCATGCAACTCACGCGCAAGGAAATGGCCGTGGAGATCCGCACGCCCCGCATCGATGGCGACTGGAACGACGTCCTGGATCTCGCCGCGCAGCAATTTCCGCAACGCATCGATGACCGGCGCCGGGGCATGGGCCTGGAACCCGGCCCGAGCCTGCCCGTCATCGTGCCGGAGATTCTGCGACCCGCCCACCCCCGGGAATCTATTCACCAAGCATCCCCGGCCACGCACACCCCTGGCAGAAGACGGTGATGGAAGGAGTGGCGATGAAGCTGCGAGCCAAACAGACTTAACTCATGTGCCATGTCTGGGTCAACATTTACCTCTTGCTTGTCAACCCAATTCACAGATGTCCCCTTTTGAGCAAAGCAGAAATGTCCCCTTGGGGTGTCGTCATGGTGTGGATCCGGAGGGAGGAGTTGTCGAGGAATAACGCCGCCAGGGGGGCTGGAGCGGGGACGGCAGGCGGCAGAGGAAAGGTTCCCGTTAGCTCACCCAATTTTCCAACTGCAACCCCTCGACCCGGCTAAACTCCTGAGTGTTGTTGGTAACCAGTACCAGATTCTCGCTGAGTGCATGCGCTGCAATCCAGAGGTCGTTATTGCCGATAGGCTTTCCCATTTTTTCCAGTCTTGCGCGGATTTGCCCATAGTGCTGGCCCGCAACCACTGGTATTTCCAGAACCTGAATGCTGGATCGAAGCTGGTCAAGGACCTTTAGCGCTTTGTCCCGCACCTGGCTTTTTTCCGCACCGTACATCAGTTCTCCGAATGTCACTACCGACATACCCACCTCGACTGCCCGGTGTTGAGCGAAACGTGCTCGCACCTCAGGAGGATGGTGCTTGGTGATATAGATACAGATATTGGTGTCCAGAAGGTATCCCTGCGACATCACAGCCCTTCGCGTTGTTGCGGGATAGTATCTTGCCGGCCCTCTGCCAGGAAATCATCGGGCAAGCTGACCAACAGATCAAATATTTCTGACGCGTCGCCCGCGCGCTCGCGCAACACTATCTCGTCACCACGTCGGAAGATAGCAACCTCCTCCGTACGAAAACGGAACTCTTTGGGCAGCCTGACGGCTTGGCTATTCCCAGACATGAATACGCGCGCTTTGGTCATGATCGCATCCCTCACCTTCACCTACCGGATATACGTAGAGTATATATTGTCGCCTGGCGTGGCGCCATGGAAGGCGACAATAGTGGGCGGATCCCCAGCACATTGAGAGTGGAAGGTAGATCTGGCATGGGTCCGACAGTGCGTCAGGCAGCATGGCGAACCACGGGTTGACAGAGGAGAGGATCGTCTGACACTCCTGTCCGACTTGAGGGGGAGGACGTCGGACGATATGTCTGACAGCCGTCGGACAGAGCGTCAGACCTACCGTCAGACAGTCTGTCAGACGCATTTTTTGCTCTTTTTTCTCACCACACCTGACGCACCAGAGGTGCAGTTTTTGGACCCGGTCCAAGCAAGCAAGGCGTCAGATGCTTCGCAGCTTTCCCAAGTGCCATAGAAAATCGACACCGCCACCATTGGTATCTACCGTGCTTATCCGGTTGTCACAGACACCCACTAGATGTAGTAAGCCGTGATTTTTCTGAACCGCCCCGGGTTTCGTGGAGGCCATTTGGTTTAAGTGCAGGCCGTTAATTCGGTCTGTTCGGCGAGTTGCCGATAGTAGTTTGCCTCAGCTTCTGCCGGAGGGATATAGCCGATGGGTTCGAGCAGCCTGACATGGTTGAACCACGCCACCCATTCGAGGGTCGCCAGTTCCACCGCTTCCCGTGTCTTCCACGGGCCGCGCCTATGAATCAGTTCCGCCTTGTACAGCCCATTGATCGTCTCGGCCAGGGCGTTGTCATAGCTGTCGCCCTTACTGCCCACGGAGGGTTCAACACCCGCTTCGGCGAGACGCTCGCTGTAGCGGATGCTGACGTACTGCGAGCCCCGGTCTGAGTGATGCACGAGGCTGCCATCGCATTCGGGCTGACGGGCGTAGAGCGCCTGCTCCAGTGCGTCCAGCACGAAGTCCGTCGTCATGCTTCGACTCACTCGCCAGCCAACGATGCGCCGGGCGAACACGTCGATCACGAAGGCCACATACAGCCAGCCCTGCCAGGTCGAAAGTAGAGTAAGAGACGGGGCGTAGTCGAAACTATTTCCCCGCCTCTCCTCCCCGAACCGGACTTGCACCTCTCAGCGCATCCGGCTCTCCGTTCAAGTGTTGCTCATAGCAAAGGCGACATCATTATATCTCGACTCGATGGTACAGCGTATCTCGTCGCGCATGATGTACGGATTTTCCGAGGGATTACGCCATGTAAAGCGACCTTTTCGACTGGTAACCAGGCGCCGAAGCGCCACCGCCCCATACCATCCCCGACTATTCTGGCCCTGCATCACCCAGGTCTTAGCCCGCCCTGGCTCCGGCGCCCGGATATGGTCACGCATCAGCGACCTAAAACCTCGCCGATATTTTCGCGCGAGCCAATGACCGAATTTCCAGAAGACGACGCGGTCCAGACGGCTAAACAGGGTCGCAGTGTAGTCGGTGTATTGGTAAAAGGCAGCCCAACCGACAAGTTGCCGATTCAGGCTTTCCACCAGATCCATCCGGTTCATGCTGTAATTGCCCGACAGTTGTTTGGTTAACCGCGCGGCAAAACCCCGATACTTCTCCCACGGAATGGTCGTCACAGGCCGCATGCGGCCGCGTGGTCCGCGCTTGCGGATAATTCGGTGGCCAAGAAAGACGAAGCCATCGTTCACATGCGTTATATGGGTCTTTTCCATATTCAGCGTGAGCTTCAATCCGCCTTCGAGGAATTCCCGGCATGCCTCACGTATGGTTTCGGCATGCGCCCGAGTTCCCTTGACCACGATGACAAAGTCATCTGCATACCGACAGTAGGACACCGCTGGTTTCCACTGCCGGTTCTCTCTCGCAGCGATAGGCCGTTGCTTGAGAATGCCGAAGTTCCACGCCCACCGGTCCTTCCGCACTTTCTTGTTCAGATAGTTCGCTTCCATCCACACATCGAATTCATGCAGCATGATGTTGGATAATAGCGGCGAGATGACACCGCCTTGCGGAACGCCTTCACTGGCAGCACGAAATAAACCGCGATCAACGCACCCTGCTTTGATGAACTTCCAGAGCAGGGCAAGGAAGCGCTGATCGGCAATCCGTTTGCGGATTCCCTTCATTAACAAACGATGGTGAACCGTGTCGAAGTAGCTGGCGAGGTCGCCCTCGATAACCCAGCGTCCAACGGTACTCTGCTCGTCACCGTCCTGTAATTGAAGCTTCACCGTGCGGATCGCGTGATGTACGCTTCGGGCCGGTCTGAAGCCATACGAGGCCGGGTGGAAGTCGCTCTCCCAGATCGGCTCCATCGCCATCAGCATGGCCCGTTGCACGATGCGATCCCTGAGACTCGGGATGCCGAGCGGTCTGAGCTTGCCGTTTGCTTTGGGGATATATACGCGCCGTGCCGGTAGCGGGCTATAGGTGCCCATCATCAGCTCTTCGCGTATCGTCGTCAGCTCCTGCTGGAGGTTTCTCTCCATCATGCGCTTATCGACCCCATCCACACCCGGTGTGCGGGCTCCGCTGGAGGCCAGCGTAATGCGAGCCGCTTCACTCAGCCAATCCTGGCCAGCAATCAGTCTCAGGAGTCGATTGAACTTGCGCCCTTTGTTCTCCGTCGACCATATCGCCAGTTTGCTTTGCATTTCACTGATTATCAAAGGTCTTCACCTCACTATGATCAGTTAATCTACCCAGCAAACCACTTCAACTGCCCCCCTTCGCCATGTGACCGGCTTTCCCGGCCTCGGACTACTACGGGGGCTCCGCCAGCCTGCACAGCATCGGGGACACACTCCCTTGGCATCTATGCAGACCTTCCCCAGTTCACATGTTGGACTCAACGCATGGGTGAGGTTGCCTGTCGCAGTCTTTATCCTTGCTTGCCGCAAGTCGTCGCGGGCACCACGGTCTAGCTGCGTGCTCACCGTGGTTCCGTGCTGTCCGGCATACATATCCAGCCAGCATTCGCATCGCCGAGACCTACGTGTACCCAGCGACAGCCCGCGCCCTGCCTGATAAGCGGTGTAGGCAGTGGTGACATTTCAACCCTCAGATGCGTGTAAACAGGTTCGTGTTCCTCAACCGTCCCATGCTCAGCCTAGAGGCTCATCTTGGCGTAACCGCTTCGCCGCAAGCCCCGTTTCCCACGGACTTCGTCACCTTGCCAGTGTCAGCAAGTCACCGCCGCTTCGGCTCACTTCCTCTCGCAGCAGAGAAAGGGCATACCCAGGTGCTACAATACCAATTACACTGGTTCTGCATTCCAAACATGCTCAAGCAGCTTTACCCCCAAAAGGGCGGGCTACGCTGGCTGGGCGTACCATAGGTGAAATCCGAGACCCAGAGCTGGTTCGGCCGATCCGCCTTGAACTGGCGGTTCACCCGATCCAGCGGGCACGGTTGTTTGGAGTCGGGTACCGTCGTGCGCACGCTTTTACCCCGCACCGCGCCGCGCAATCCTAGGCGGTTCATCAGGCGCTCGACGGTGCAGCGCGCGACCTCGGTGCCTTCGCGCTGCATCTGCCGCCAGACCTTGTCCGCGCCGTAGACCTGAAGATTGGCCTGCCAGACGCGTTCGATCTTGGGTATCAATACATCGTCGCGTTGCGCACGCGCACAACGCAGTGCGGGATTGCACTGGCGTGCGGCATGAAGCCGGTAGCCCGACGGGGCGATCTGCAAGACATGGCAGATCGGCTCGACCCCGAAAGCATCACGATGCATATCGACGAAGGTGTTCATGACTTCAGACGGCGGTCGAGCTCCGCCTGGGCAAAAAACGCACTTGCCAACTTCAGGATTTCGTTGGCACGGCGCAATTCCTTGACCTCACGCTCCAGCGCCTTGATACGTTCACGCTCTTCGCTGGTGACGCCGTCGCGCAATCCGGTATCGACTTCATGCCGTTTAACCCATTCATGCAAGGTATGGGGCGAACAGCCGATCTTAGGAGCAATAGACTCCACCGCCGCCCAGGGCGAGGAATACTCGCCGCGGTGTTCCTGCACCATGCGCACCGCGCGTTCGCGAACTTCAGGGGAATATTTGGGTGTTTTAGCTTTGTTCATCATGGCTCCATTCTCTTGGAAAAAGGAGCCTCCTCAAAATCCGGGGCGGTTCATTCTGCGTAGAGCTCGGTATCTACAATGGCACGATACAGTGTGTACAAGGCGCATTAAAGATGCGAACTACAGCCACGCTTGATGATGCACTCACCGGCGAAATCGCTGTTAATTGGGTGAGGCATCTGCTGCGTGGCAGTTTCCTGCTCGCTGCAGCGACGCTATGCCGGTTTACGGACAAATGTTGAATGAATGCGCCTAGGCCCATATGATTCAATCACTTTGGGCAAAGACATGCGCGCAGAATGCCGGCATACAATCTTGGCATCCGCTGGTGCTGCATGTCCTCGATGTTGCGGCGACTGCTGACGCAATTCTTCAAAGAGAACCAGAAAGCACGCGGAACCGATTGGCGCAAACCTTGGGGCTGGATTGGCGCAAGGCGCGCCCTTGGCTGCTTTTGCTGGTTTCCTGCCACGACCTCGGCAAAGCCTGCCCTGGCTTTCAGTGCAAGTGGCAAAACATCTCCGGGCTGGATGCTGGCCCCAGCCCCGACACCACAATCAACCATGCATTTGTCAGCCAACTTGAACTGCGTGATATGCTTGTCGAAACGGGCTGGCCGGAAGCACTGGCGGATTTGGCGGCGGATGCGGTGGGCTGTCACCACGGAGAGCGCGCTAAGCCGACGACGCTGGCTGCTCTGGAAGGCAACCGCCGGGCGCTTGGCAAGTCTCAGTGGCACGAAGCCCGCAGGGCCATTTTCGACGCTTTGCTGCAAGTCTTCGCGCCAACCGAACCGCCAACTAAACCCACTCTGACTGGTCCCGATTTTATGTTGATCGCCGGATTGACCAGCTTTGCCGATTGGATCGGCTCGATCGAGATGCATTTTCCCTTCGGTGAGTCCGAGGATTGCGGCGATCTGTCACGCTGGTTCCAGACACGGCGCGATCACCACGCCGAAGCAGCGCTCAATACGACGGGCTGGATGCCGCGGCTACCGCTGGTTGCGTCGTACAGCGCCTTTGGCGAGGTGTTCGGCTTCCCAGCGCGGCCCTTGCAGCAGGCAGTGGTCGAAGCACTGCCTAATATCTGGCAGCCCGCGATCACTGTGTGTCGCACTGCCCACCAAGGCGACGGGCAACGCCATGTTCCGGCGACTGCTCAAGTTCCTACGCAGTCAGAACTGCGAGCGCCCGATCGACCTGCAATTGCTGCACGGCCCAGATGCGGTAGCGTTTCTCGCCGACCATGGCGATGGCCTCGTCTTTGCGCTCCTCCAGGCGGCGGCGTTCCCAGTGGATGAGGGTCTGGGCGTAGTGGGGGCGGAGGTTTTCCACGTCCAGGACTTCCAGGTGTTGGCCGGCCATTTCGCGGACCACCCGCCAGAGGTGGGGGATCTCGCCGTCGGGAAAGACGTATTTGTCAATGAAATCGCTGCCTTGGTGATGGCCGTTCTCGTCATCCTGTTGCGGGGCGGTAATGCCGTGGTTCATGGCCCAACCACCCTCCTTGAGCACCCGGCGGATGACCCCGAAGTACTCCCCCAGCTTGGTCCGCCCCACATGCTCGAACATGCCCACGGAACTGACCTTGTCGAAGGCCCCTTCCTCGGGGATGTCGCGATAGTCCTGGAGACGGATCTCCACCCGGTCGGCGAGCCCTTCCCGTTCCATGCGTTCCCGGGCATAGGCGAACTGTTCTTCGCTGAGGGTCACGCCCACCCCGTGGATACCGTAATTCCGCGCCGCCCAGGAGAGTAGCCCACCCCAGCCGCAGCCGATGTCCAGCAGCCGCTCACCGGGTTGCAAGTGGAGTTTGCGGCAGATGTGATCCAGCTTCTGTTCCTGGGCCTGATGAATGTCCTCGCTGCCGGTTTTGAAATAGCCGCAGGAATAGACCATGTTGCGATCCAGCCAGAGGCCGTAAAAATCGTTGGAGACGTCGTAATGGTAGCGGATGGCCTCGGCGTCGCGGGCCTTGCTGTGGGCCTGGGCCCAGCCCCAGCGGGAGAGAAAGCCCTTCCCTCCGGCGGATTTCTTGCCGGGAAAGGCGTCGCTCACCGCCTCGGCTACGGCGGGGAGGTCCTGATAGCGTCCCTCCATGCCGACGTCGCCTTCCACATAGGCCTCCCCCAGCACATCCAGGGCGCTGCCCATGACCATCCGCGACAGGATTCTGGCCGAATGGATGTGCATGGTCACCAGCGGCGTGGGCGAAAAGGCATATTCATGTCCGTCCCAGAAGACGATGCGCAGCGGAATGGCGGGTCCCTGGAGATGTTTTTTCAGATGATCCAGAAAAGTACTACGCAAATCTTTCACGGATAGCTCCTCCTGCTTGAGTGAAGACGGAGTTCCGAACCGCTAATCCTTCGCTGGCTGGGTTGGGTAATTCAAGGTTCCCAGCCAATGGTGTCCGCCATCCCCTTGCCTACTCATTTCCCCAGATGGTTCCGCTTTTCAAGATATTCATCACGCTCAATTTCGCCGCGCGCATAGCGCTCACCCAGGAGCTTGAGGGCGGCACTCCCACTGTCATTCATGCCGCTCCTGCACCCATGGCGATGCCAGCAGACAAAAGCCATGCGTGTCAGGAACGCGAGGCCGAACACCACCCCCACGATAGCCAGCAGGCACAGCAGTCCCCAAAACAATCCGAAACCGCCCATCATATCAGGACCGTAATAGCCGGGGCCCCAAGCACCCATCATGCCCGAGCCATAGTAGAAAGGTACGGCCGGCCCCCACGGTGCCGTCGGCGCTTGGCCCGACGCGGTGGCGGCGACCGTTTGCGCCAAGGCCAATATCGGCGCCATCATTAAGCCCATGGCCGTAGCGGCCATGGGGATTCCCTTTTTTCGCTGTAATGCACCCATGCTGTTCATCAGCAGATCTCCTGTCGCAGGAACGCCTTTTCCCACTGCAAGTATAGTTGCAGAGTCGCTGTGATGCTTTCGCTATGAAACGTAAGCCCAGTTACAAAATTTGGATGGCCTTGGGCAGGAAAGAAGCAGAGCGGGCGGGCCATAGTCGCCTTCGAGGGATAGGCAGTGGAAGTTCCATAGTTTGCCAACAATACCGAGAAGTTGGTGCATTATGGCTATGGGATGTGAGACTATGATTGGATAGAAAACCCGGAAACGGGCCGACAGAACCCGAGTTCGGCCATACGCAGTATTCCCATGCGCCTTGGGAAGGTGGTCTTGGGTTCAGCTCTTTTGTGTTTTCTTCGGCAGCCCGCTGAAAAAAATCGGGCATGCGCTGATAGGACAACTTAGAAAAGGGCTTTCTGAAGCTTCGGTGTTGGCGGATGATTTGCAGCATATGGGAAGGCAAGGACAGGAAAGGCGTTTTCACGAGGCAAGTTGTCAAGGGAAAGCGGACATGAACAGCAAGGGACCATCATCGGCCGAACAGTTCTCCATTCGCGATCTGCACCGCCTGAGCCACATTCTCGGGGTCGGGGTGAAGCTGGGATGGAGGCATTATGTGGATCAGTTACACCTTCAGGGGTACCTTCCCCATAGACATGTGGAAACAATATCGCCAACGCTGAGCGATGCCCAGCGTCTACGCCTAGGCTTGGAAGAACTCGGCCCCACTTTTGTTAAGTTCGGCCAGATGTTGAGCATTCGCCGAGATCTGTTCCCGGATACGGTGATCCAAGAGCTGCAAAAGCTCCAGGACCATGTTGCGCCATTCCCCGCAGAGCAGGCGCATCGTCTCATCGAAGCCGAGCTGGGCCAACCCGTATTGCAGCTATACGCCACCTTTGATGACACACCCTTGGCTGCTGCTTCCATCGCCCAAGTGCATATCGCCACCCTTCCCGATGGTACCGCAGTGGTCGTCAAGATCCAGAGACCGGACATTGAACTATTGATCAAAACAGATCTGGAGATCCTTTTCCTCCTCGCCCGTCTGCTCTACCAGCACATCCCCGAGAGTCGCCGTTTCGATCCCATTGGCCTCGTCGAAGAATTTGCCGAGACGGCGACCCGGGAACTGGATTTCCGACGGGAAGGCCACAACGCGGATCTATTCCGTGAGAAATTCGCCGACGATCTCTCCCTTTACGTCCCCGAAGTGTTCTGGAAGCTGTCCAGCCGTCGCATTCTGACCATGGAGCACAGCCCTGGCCATCACCTCAGCGCCGACTACCCGTCCGAACCAGCCGAACGCCAACGCCTTGCCGAAAATCTGGTGCAGCTCTATCTGGTGCAGGTTTACGAGCACGGTTTCTTCCATGGCGATCCTCACCCGGGAAACCTTTTCCTCCTGCCGGATGGGCGCTGGTGTTTCCACGATTTCGGTATCGTCGGCCGTCTTTCTTCCCGAGATCGGGAAGACCTGAGCCAACTCTTTTTGGCCGTCATTGCCCGAGATCCCGAATGGGTGGCCGACGCCTATCTGGCGATGGGCGGCGCTGCTCCCGGCGCGGATCGGGCCGCGTTCACACGGGATATGGGTGAAGCTTTGGAGCAGTACTATGCCGTGGCGGCGGATCAGGCACCTTCCTTCGCTGAAATCGTGAACCAGTTCAGCCGCTTGGGCCAGCGTTACCAACTCCGAGTACTGCGTCAGTTCTTGCTGGCTTTCAAGGCTTTCATCATGGTGGAGTCGGTAGCGCGCGATCTGGACACCCGTTTCAACATGCTTGCCACCTTACAGGCATTTACGCCGCATTTGCTTGCCCGGCAATTCCTCCCCGATATGACAGAAGCCCTTCCCGGCACCTACCGGGCGCTCTTCACTTTGCGCCGGACCCTGACAGGATTGCCTGTGTCACTCACCCGTGTATTACAGCAGTTGACCAAGGGGGAACTAACGGTAACGGTTGCCAATGCCCCTATGGACGAGATCCCGCAACACCTTGATCGCGCCAGCAACCGTCTCAGCCTGAGCCTGATCATTTCCGCCGTCATTATCGGGTCATCCCTGGTCATGGCCTTCCACACCGGTCCCCACTACTTGGGGATTCCTCTTCTGGGCCTCATCGGCTACTCGGTAGCCAGCGCACTCGGCCTGTGGTGGGTGACAGCGATCCTGCGCTCGGGGAAGTTCTGATCAGTGACATGCTGGCTGCTTGCCGATCCATGCGCTAGGCGGTGAGCCGAACCTTCTGAAGGAGCTTGGCGTTGATGGAGACGATCACGGTGGAAACGGACATCAGGGCCGCCCCCACCGCCGGGGAAAGCACCAGGCCAATGCTGTAAGCTACCCCGGCAGCAAGGGGGATCGCCACGATGTTGTAGCCGGCGCCCCACCACAGGTTCTGGACCATCTTGCGATAGGTGGCGCGGGAAAGTTCCAGGATGGCCACCACGTCCCGGGGATCGGAGCGGACCAGCACGATGTCCGCCGACTCGATGGCGACGTCCGTGCCTGCCCCGATGGCGATCCCGACGTCCGCCTCCACCAGGGCGGGCGCATCGTTGACACCGTCGCCAACCATGGCCACGCGCAACCCCCGCGCCTGCACTGCCTTGATCTTCTCCGCCTTTTGATCCGGCAGCACTTCGGCGAAATAATCGTCAAGCCCCATTTCCTGGGCCACCCAGCGGGCCACCGCTTCCGAGTCCCCGGTCAGCATCATCACCTGCACGCCCATCCCCTTCAGCCGTGTGAGGGCTTCCCGCGACTCCGCTCGAATGATATCGGCCAGCGCGACCGCCCCCGCCGGTTTCTCATCGACGAGCAGGTATACCACCGTTTTGCCCTGGGATGCCAAGGCCCCGATCCGTTCATCGCTGACATCGAGGCCATGCTCCTTGAGATAGCCGGGGCTTACGACCTTCACATTGCGCCCATTTACGACGGCTTGTGCACCCTTGCCGGGGATGGCCTTGAATTCCTTGGGAGGCTCGAAGCTGATGCCCCGCTCTTTGGCATCTGCCACGATGCCGGCGGCGATGGGATGCTCCGACTGACTTTCGAGGGCTGCGGCAAGCCGCACGACCTCATCTTCGGCGTATCCGCCCAGCACGACCACGTCCGTGACGCCAAACCGACCCTCCGTCAAGGTCCCGGTTTTATCGAACACCACCGCCTGCAGTTGGCGCGCCCGCTCAAAAGCGGACCGGTCCCGGATAAGCAGCCCATGCTGCGCCGCCATGGCGGTGGACACGGCGACGACCAGTGGAATCGCCAGGCCCAAGGAATGGGGACAGGCAATCACCATCACCGTCACCATGCGGGCCAGAGCGAACTCGAATGGCTGCCCAAGGACCAGCCAAGTGGCAAGGGTAAGCCCCCCGACGCTCAATGCGGTAAGGGTCAGCATCAGGGCCGCGCGGTCGGCCAGGTCCTGGGTCCGGGAGCGAGACTCCTGCGCCCGGCGCACCATCTCGATGACTTGTGAAAGATAGGTTTCACTGCCGGTCTTGTGGACCTCGACGGTGATACTGGACTCCCCGTTGACCGAACCGCCGATGACTTCGTCACCGCCGCCCTTCTCCACGGGCTGGCTTTCGCCGGTGAGCATGGCCTGATTGACGGTGGTTCGCCCTTCGACGATACGCCCGTCCGTAGGAATTTTTTCGCCGGGCTTCACCAATACCTGGTCGCCGCGCTGCAGATCCACCACCGGCACATCTTTCATACCCTCCGGGGCCACGAGATGGGCCTCGGAAGGCATCATCTGCACCAGTTTTTCCAGTGCACCAGAAGCCCCCATGACCGATTTCATCTCAATCCAGTGGCCGACCAGCATCACATCGATCAGCGTGGCGAGTTCCCAGAAGAACACCTCGCCCTGCACCCCGAACACGACGGCGCTCGAGTAAAAATAAGCCACGCTGATAGCCAGGGCGATCAGTGTCATCATGGCTGGCTTGCGAGTTTCGAGCTCGGCAAACAGCCCCTTTAGGAAGGGCCAACCGCCGTAGAAATAAACCCCGCTCGATAGCACGAAAAGCACATAGGACGATCCCGCAAAGGCAAGAGCAGCCTCCAGCCCCAGCAGATGCTGGATAAGCGGCGACAAAAAAAGGATAGGGATCGTCAGGGCCAGCGATACCCAAAACCGTCGCCGGAAATCGGCGATCATGGCGGCATGGTTGTGACCGCCGTGCGCACTGGGATGAGAGGTACCCATCCCATGTTCCTGATGTCCCGAATGGTCCATAGAATCCTCTCTATTTTACCGCCGCAAGAGCCTACAACGCCGGTTGCCGACCTTGGCCCTTAACCAACGAGACAAGCTTTCCACCGCTGCCCCACCTGTTGGTAGCGCATCCGGACCAGCTTCGGCGGATGGGGAAGCGCTATTGTTCCAGGTCGCGGCGCCTTTCCAGGTACTCATCCCTTCCAATTTCCCCACGAGCATAGCGCTCGTGGAGTACATCCAGCGCGGTGGTTTTCTCGCCACCCCGACTCCCGCGACCTGGCAAGAGCCGCACCAGCGACACGATGCTGGCAACAATGGCAAAAATCAGCAAGAGGCAAAGCAAACCCCAAAACAGGATCATGAATACCGACCCGGCCCAATCGTAACCATTGCCAAAACCACCCATCATGTAAGGCCACATTTTCTGTTCCTCGTCGTTCACTCGCTACGCTACGGACCCAGAACAAACACTCGTCGATGACCAGATCATTCAACGCCACTTCAGTGTAGCAGGCTGTGTCCACATTATTCCATTTTCTTTCAGGCTACCCAATGGGTAGAAAAAGTCGTGAATAAGGGGCGCACCAGAAAGGGCGAGATGCGCGGCGATCAGTCGCAGCAGCATTGACATTTGATGATCGTTGAGTTGTGATAGCCCGACTAACGTCTCGAGATTGGGGTACTGTGCGCGTTTTTCGCCCGTTCGTTCGCCGGATAGCCTTTATGGCCCTGCTTCTACTGCTGCCTTGGATATTGGCACCCGTAGACGCTGCCTCGGCGCCGTGTGCTCTGTCGATGACAGGGATGTCCGCGCACGGCACACAAATACCGCGTTGCGAGCAGGCCCTCGGCGCTCCGGCCCAGCAAGGCACCTGTCTGACTGCCTGCTGCCACCACGACATGACGCTGGTGGCGGAGGGCGCCCGCAACATCACCCCCGCCATGTCGGCCCTCGCCGTTTCCGTTGCGTCCTGGATTACCCTCCCTTCTCCTAAGCCCATTCCCCACTTTCTCCGCGTTGCGGTCCAGACTACTCTTCCCCCACTCTCTGCAGTTCGTTTTCTCATTTAGCCTCCCGCCTGAATCCGTAGCCCCGCGCGCATAGGCGCGCCGGACAGGAAATTCGCGTCTTCGGCCCTAATTCGGGCCGCATGTGGAGACTATATGACCGATGTGAAAAGAAGTTCTGGAAATAAATATTTTCTAAAGTGGATTGCGGCCATTCGCAGGGACACAGGGCTACTCTCCCTTCCCATCATGCTGATGATGGTGTTCAGCCCTTATGCCAATGCCGCCCCATTAAGCCTACAGGATGCGGAGGCGATTGCCCTGGGGCAAAATCCTGGTCTCGGCGCCCTGACCCAAAAGATTGCGGAACTACGGCACAAGGCCGTGGCGGTAGCCCAGCTACCCGATCCGCACCTCGCCCTCGGCGCCGTGAACCTGCCCCTCAACAGCTTCTCCATGAACCAGCAACAGATGAGCATGCTGAGCGTGGGCCTGAGCCAGACTTTTCCCTCCTTTGGCAAACTGGGGCTGGAAGGACAGCAGGCGGGGATCGAGGCCCAGGCGGCCGCCGACACCCTGCGCGGCCAGTCCGCCGAGCTGGTGTTGCTGCTGCGCCGCGCCTGGCTGCAAGCCCTCTATGCCGACGATGCCGTGGCAACGGTCCGGTATCAGGAACAGTTACAGGCAGAGAGTGTGCAAGCGGCGCTGGCGCTCTACCGGTCCGCTCAGGGGTCCCAGGCCGATGTGCTCCGCGCCCAACTGGCGCGTGACAGCCTGGCCAATGATATCAGCAAGTTGCAAGCGGAGCGGGCAAGCGATCTCGCGCAAATCGCCCAGATCCTGAATCTGCCGGAACCGCCGTCCATAGAGCATCAATGGCCAAACCTGCCACCCCCGCCCACCCTGGCTCAGGCGGAAGCCCGCCTCTCCGGCCAACCCCTCCTGCGCGCCGCCCAGGCACAAACCCGCGCGGCGCAAATGGGCGTGCAGGTAGCCAAACGTGGCTATTGGCCGGAAGTCACGGTCAGTGTCGATTATGGTCAGGATTTCTACCCCGGCAGCCCCAACTGGCTGTCAGCGGGGGTTGACCTGAGCCTGCCCATCTTCCCGGGAGACCGCCAGGATCAGGACGTTGCCGCCGCCCGGGCCAAGGCCTTGCAGGCGCAATATCGCTACGACGATCAGCATCTGGCCCTGACCCAGCAGGCGCGCGCCACCTTCGCCCGCTACGCAGCCCTCAAGACCGAGTTGGAGCGTACCGACCAACGCCTGCTGCCTACCGCACGGGATGCCTTTTCCGCGACGCTCGCGGCCTACTCGGTGGGACGTGCCGAACTGAGCGCGGTGCTGCGTACCCAGAAGGACGTGCTGGACTACGCCCTGACCCGCCTGCAATACCGCCGCGACCTGGCCCTCAGCGCCGCAGAACTGGATTTCCTCACCACCGAAGGGGGAGCACAACCATGAAGTCACGCCACTGGATCATCGGTGCCGGCTTACTCGTCCTTGGCGTAGCCCTTGGGGCGGGTGCGGTGTGGTGGCTGCGGGTCCCCGCCGCCGCGCCTAGCGCCAACTCCACTGCAACCCATTCTCCGAAAAGCACGCCCAAGGGACGGCATATCCTCTACTGGGCTGCCCCCATGGACCCCAAGATTCATTCGGATCACCCGATGAAGGACAGCATGGGTATGCCTTATATACCGGTGTATGCCTCCAGTCCGAGCGCGCAAAAGGCGTCCGGCCTCAGCATCGATCCGCGCCTGGCGCAAAACCTGGGGGTGCGTCTCGTGGATGTCCAGCACCGTCAGATGGGCCACGCCATCCACACCGTGGGCACCGTGGCGATGGACGAGAATCGTGTCTATTCCGTCACTCCACGTTTCTCCGGTTGGGTGACACGCTTGAACGTCCGTGCCGTGGGCGACCCGGTGCAGCGCGGCCAGGTGCTCGCCGAGGTGTATTCTCCCGAGCTGTATAGTGCCCAACAGGAATATCTCATTGCCCGCCGCCAGGGCGGGACGACGGAAGACCCCGCACTGCTGGCGGCAGCCAGGGCAAAATTACGACGGCTGGGCATGCCGGAAGACCAGATCGCGGCGCTCGCCCGGCACGGCACAGCGGAGCGGGACGTGCCGCTCCTGGCGCCCGCTTCCGGGGTGGTCGAGACCCTCGATGTGCGCCAGGGTGGCTATGTCTCGCCGCAAACGAATCTCTATGAAATCGCCAATCTCGACCGGGTCTGGGTCAATGTGGCACTCTACTCCTATCAGTTGCCCTGGGTACGGATCGGCAACCCCGTGCGCCTGCATCTGCCAGCCTATCCCGGCAAATCCTGGGAGGGACGCCTGAACTTTCTCTACCCGACCCTCGACCCCAAAAACCGGACGGTGACGGCCCGGCTGAGTTTTCCCAATCCGGGCGGAAACCTGCGCCCCGGCATGTACGCCGACGCCACTATTTTAGCCAGCCCCGAGGAGACCCTGGCGGTACCCAGCAGCGCCGTACTGCGTACCGCTCAGGGGGATTACGTGATGCTGGGTGAGAGTAACGGGCATTTTCTGCCGGTGGAGGTCGCTCTGGGGGCGGAGGCCGACGGCTGGATTGCCATCGACAAGGGCCTTAAGGCGGGGGATCGGGTGGTGGAGAGCGCGCAGTTCCTGCTCTATTCCGAGTCTCAGTTCCAGTCCGTCAAGGCCCGTATGCTGGGGGGCAACACGGCGCCCACCAAGAGTGCCATGCCGGGCAGTGGAAATTCCCGGTCGCAGAACAGTGGCCTGACTCAGGGCCGGGAGCCCCCGGCGCCGGCCGCTCCCGCCGGGGATGCCGGTGCCCCACCGACGCCACCGGCCTCATCCGGTCCGGGCGCCATGGCCGGGATGAACATGGATCAGGGAGGTCAATCCCATGATTAGAGCGATCATGCGTTGGTGTATGGAAAACCGCTTGCTGGTCATGATCGCCGTCCTAGTGTTGATCGTCGGCGGTACGTTGGCGGTGATCAATATTCCCCTGGAGGCTATCCCCGACATCTCGCCCACCCAGGTCATCGTCAAGACCTCCTACCCTGGTCAGGCTCCGCAGATCGTTCAGGATCAGGTGACCTATCCCCTGGAGACCACCCTGCAGGAGGTACCCGGTGCCCAAGCCGTGCGCGGCTACTCCATGTTCGGGGACTCCTATGTCTATGTCCTCTTCAAAGGGGGCACCAGCATCTATCAGGCCCGCAACCTGGTACTCCAATACCTGAGCCAGGTGCAGTCCAAGCTGCCGCCGGGGATCACCCCGGCCCTGGGGCCGAACAGTTCGGGGGTGGACTGGATCTTTGAGTATGCCCTCACCGACCCCGGCGGGACCTTGAATCTGGCCCAGCTCACCACCTTGCAGAACTGGTTCCTCAAGTACGAACTGCAGGGCATCTCCGGCGTTGCGGAGGTGGCCACGCTAGGGGGCATGGTGCAAGAATACCAGGTGGTGGTGGATCCGCAGAAACTTCTCGCCTACCACCTGACCCTGCCGGCGGTGGAGGCCGCCATTCGGGCGGCTAACGGGGAGACCAGCGGCTCGGTGGTGGACATGGGAGACGCCAGCTATATCGTCCGCACCTCGGGCTATATCCATTCCCTGAAAGACCTGCAAGATGCGGCGCTGGCCGTACGCAACGATGTGCCCATTACGCTGCGGGAGGTGGCCCGGGTGCAGTTGGGTCCACAATTGCCCAATGGCGTCGCCGAACTCGACGGTAAGGGTCAGGTGGTGGGCGGTATCGTGATGATGAACCAGGGTGGCAACGCCTATGCCCTCATCCACCAGATCGAGCGCAAGCTGAAGGACATCCAGCCCTCCCTGCCCAAGGGCGTGCAGGTCGTCACGACCTATAGCCAGGCCCCGCTCATCCAGCGCAGCATTCATACCCTGACCGGCAAGCTGCTGGAAGAATCCCTGGCAGTGGCACTCATCTCCCTGCTCTTCCTGCTGCGCGCGCGTTCGGCGCTGGTGGCCCTCGTCGCTCTGCCGCTGGGCATACTGGCCGCCATCCTCATCATGTGGGCCATGGGTGTCCCCGCCAACATCATGTCCCTGGGCGGCATCGCCATTGCCATCGGCGTGATGATGGATGCCCCCGTGGTCATGATCGAAAACATGCACAAGCATTTGGAACACAACCCCGGTGGCGACCCCTGGGCGGCGGCGATGGCGGCGGCGGAGGAGGTCGGTCCGGCACTGTTCTTCTCGCTGATTATCATCGCTGTTTCCTTCCTGCCGGTCTTCGCCTTGGGTGGCGAGGAGGGCAAGCTCTTCGCGCCGCTCGCCTTCACCAAGACCTTCTCCATCGCCGCCGCCGCCATCCTTTCCATAACCGTGGTGCCCATTCTCATGGCCTGGTTCATCCGCGGCCGCATCCGCCCGGAAAACAAAAATCCCCTGAATCGGGTCCTGGCTTTCCTCTACCGTCCGGTCATCCACGCTGTCCTGCGCGCCCCCTGGATCATTTTGGTCCTTGCCCTGCTGCTCACAGCCACCCTTTACTACCCCTGGAAGCGCCTGGGGTCGGAGTTTATGCCCCCCCTGAACGAGGGGACGCTGCTCTACATGCCGGTCACCCAGGACCCGGCGGTTTCCATCGGTGAGGCAGCCACGCTCCTGCAGCAGACCGACCGCATCCTCAAGACCTTCCCCGAGGTGAAAACGGTCTTTGGCGAGGCGGGCAGGGCCCAGACGGCGACGGACCAATCGCCCCTGTCCATGTTCGATACGGTGGTGAATTTAAAGAATCCCGACCAGTGGCCAGCCGGGATGACGATGCACAAGCTGCAAAGCAAGATGAACAAGGCCCTGCGGATCCCTGGCCTGTCGAATATCTGGACACAACCGCTCAAGGGACGGGTGGATATGCTGACTACCGGCCTCCAGACACCGTTAGGCATTAAAATCGGGGGAACGGATCTTGATACCCTGAACCGCCTGGGGCAGGAACTCCAGACCGTCCTGCGCAAGGTACCCGGCACCCAGAGCGCCTATGCTGCTCGGGTCACCGGCGGCCGCTACATCGTCATCCACACCGATCGCGCCAAGGCCGCCCGGTATGGCCTTTCGGTGGCGGATGTGAACCGTCTCGTGGAAACGGCCATCGGTGGCAAGGTCCTGACCACCGCAGTACAAGGGCTGGAACGCTTCCCGGTGGATCTCCGTTACCCCCGGGAACTGCGCCAATCCCTGTCCACCCTGATGGAAAGCCGCATCGCCGCTCCCGATGGTGCCCAGATCCCTCTGGCCCAGGTGGCCGATCTCCGGATCGAGGGCGGGCCTGCCATGCTTACCAGCGACAACAGTCGCCTGAACAGTTGGATCTATATTGACCCGAAGCCCGGCACCAACATCGGTGCCTATGTGCCCCGTGCCAAAGCAGCCATTGCGAAAGCCGTCCATCTCCCAGGCGGTTATACTGTCTCCTGGGTAGGCCAGTATCAGGTCATGGAGCAGGCCGCCAAGCGCCTGGAACTGGTCATTCCTGCGGTGATTCTGCTGATCGCCCTGCTCCTCTACTTCAATTTCAAAAACTGGGTGGAGGTGACCATCATCCTGCTCACCCTGCCCCTGTCCCTGGTGGGCGGTTTCTGGCTCGTCTACTGGCTCGGCTACAAACTCTCGGTGGCCGTGGCGGTGGGTTTCATTGCCCTGGCGGGCGTGGCGGCGGAATTCGGGGTGGTGATGCTCCTCTACCTGGATCAGGCCCTCATTCGGCGGCAGGCCCGTGATGCTTTGCAGACCTGGCATGACCTTCGGCTTGCCGTCATCGAGGGAACCATGCTGCGTCTACGGCCCCTGGCCATGACCTTGACCCTGGTGGTGGGTGGCCTCTTACCCATCATGTTCAGTCATGGCGCCGGTGCCGATGTGATGAAGCGCATTGCCGCCCCCATGGTGGGCGGCATGTTCAGCGCCGCGTTACTGGCGCTGCTGGTGATCCCTGCCCTTTACGCCCTGTGGCAGAAGCGGCGATTGGGCCTACGATGATGAGACTACGGATGAGGAGGAAGTAATGATGTTGGCAACGGACACCCGCTATATCCTGCACCCTGTTTGGGACCCGCTGCTGCGAGCACTGCATTGGTGGATGGCGCTTGCCATGATGGCGCAATTCACCTCAGGCGCTACCCTCCTGGCCTTGGGTAACGACATGTCTGACACCCTGATGGGGAAGATCGACATCATCCATTATGTCGGCGGCTATGCTTTCGCCGCCGGGCTGGTGGTGCGCATCATCTGGCTCTTTGTCGGCCCGCCGACGGCGCGCTGGCGCGACCTCCTGCCCCTGACATCAGCCCAGCGCCGCATCTGGCGGGAAACCCTCTCCTGCTATCTGAGCGGCTTCCGCCGCCCGATTTCCCCTTATCAGGGGCATAACGCTTTTGCCGGTCCTGCCTATCTCGCCTTTTTCCTGATTGCCGTGGTGCAGATCGCCTTGGGTATCAGCCTCTCACTCATGCCGGATAGTGAAGCGATGAACTCCCCGTTGATGGTGATGCATGAATGGGGTTTCTTTCTGTTGCTTGCCTTCGTCATTGTCCATGTGGTGCTCGTGATGGCGCACGAGATCGCGGGCCGCCACGGTTTGATATCTGCCATGATCCACGGCCACAAGGGATTCACCGAGTCGGAACACCAAGCCCTTCATGCCGATTGGGACGCTGCGCTCAGTGTCCAGGCTGACCCGAGCGGCGGGACGGAAGGGCTGGACGATATTACTTCAAATAACGGAGATGACACGAAAACCAGGCATGAGTGATAAATAGGCGAGTGGTACGGACGCGCAATTTCGCCGTGGGCGGAAAGGAGGGACACCGGAAATTGTTGCCATAACCAAGTGTTTAAACTTTGATAAACGAACAGTTCACCAATAGCAAGGAGACAAACATGAAACGTTTTTATTTCACCCTCATCCTGGCGTGTTCGGCGGCGGTCACGCTTCCGACATATGCGGCCACGGGCAACATGCCGGGCATGGACAATATGCGCACCGTGTCGGGCCAAGCGACCCAGGCCCAAACCTTCATGGGGCATGGCAAAATCAACAGCATCAATCCTGATGCGAACATGGTCAACATTGCCATGGGCCCCGTCAAGGCCCTTGGTTGGCCCAGTATGTCAATGAATTTCCTGCTCCAGAACACGGCTATGCTCAACGGCTACAAGGCCGGAGAAGTGGTGAATTTCAGTTTCGCAAAAGATACCGCCGGGGGGTACGTCATCACCAGGATCACGCCGGTCAAACAATGAAAACACGGAGTAACCCTGTAACCCGGCCAAGTCGGCCCCTCGGGAAACGGCACTGGCATATTATCGAGTCATATCATCCACTGGATCGCTACTAAATTTATCTGAATCAATACAGGAGGATTCACCTTGACACTGGGAGCATCTCACCAGGAGATATGCAAAGAAAGTCAGATCATGGCAATCGGACTTCGCCATGCTGCCCTACGGGGGTTTATGATGACGATCCTTTTAACCGCGCCATTATCTGTCTATGCACGCGAATATCATGCGCCAACCAATCCGAGGTATGAAACAAAAATACTGACAGACAAAGCAGAATATTTAACGTACACCATGATTGTAGAGATCAAGGATGGTCGCTGGAAGGAAGTCGTTAAGGACGCCCAAAAAGTTGCCGAGATCGGTAAGCAAATACAGGCAATAAACGCTTATTGATCTGGCCGCGGGTGCCATCAGAACTTCGTGACAGGCAGGAGCGCTAGCATCTACCGGCCGGATGGCTTGGTGTAACGGGATGACGCTTTTGTGGGGGACGGTCGGGCGGAAACACACTGGACGGGCACGGACTACTTGCGGTACTACTGCAGAACCGCAAGTTCACCGTCATCAGGTAAAGGCTGCTGGGGATCCGACCAGCCGTGCGTTGCGGCTTGTTGGCGTAAGGCGCCTAACTTCTTGCGCCCCATGAGTCCAGAACGGGTAATCACCACATCTCCCTGGCGCATCTGCACCAGGATTTGGCGAATCGTAAACATCTCAAACCTCCGATTACTCATGGTCACCTCCCAAAAGCTGGGAGGATAACCGATCCAAGGAAGTTCAAGACCCTGCTGAAGCACCATGTGGGTGGCACCATTACGCCGACTACGATTTGGCTCCATATTGCCGATCCGTGACACCCCTTGCGAGGATGTTCTGTGCCGCATTCACATCGGCGTGCGCCTCATGCCCGCAGTGCAGACAATGGAACTCGGCTTGTGTCTGGCGATTCCCGGCATCCACCACACCGCAAACCGGACGTCCATCCCATTGCTTACTCTCTGGTGGCATTTCTACTTTGACGAGCCATTCGAAATCATTGACACTCTTTAGCACGCATAATGCGACACCCGCATCCTGCAGGCCCAGGCGAACCAGGAGCCCTTCCTGGACACCTTCTCCATGATCTTGCAGGATGAACTCGACCGGCGCCGATCAAGCCTGATGGAGCGCCGTTACCACAAGTCCGGCCTGGACGAACGCGCCACGCTGACCGACTTCGACTGGCGCTTCAATCCAAAATTGCCCCGTCAGGCCTGCTTCGAACTGCACACCCTCAAGTTTATCGCCGAAGGTCAAAACGCCCTGATCATCGGCAAGCCTGGCACCGGCAAGAGCCACATCGCCAAGGCCGTGGCCTACCAGGCGACCCTGCAAGGCCACGACGTGCGGTATCTGGAGGCCGACGGCATCTTCGCGCGATACGCGCTGGACAGCGGCGCCGATCAGGAGCACCAGCTGCGTCCATTGCTCAACGCCGACCTGGTGGTGCTTGACGACCTGTTCCTGGCTAGGCGTATCAGCGACAGCACTGGCGAGTTGTTGCAAACGCTGATCCACCAGCGCTACAAACTGCGGCGCAGCATCGTCGTGACCTCGAACCGTGTGGTACAGGATTGGGGCAAATACCTGGGAGACAACACGATGGCCACCACCATTCTCGATCGATTGATGCACCGATCGCATTTGCTTGAGTTCGAAGGCAAAAGCTATCGGCTCAAAGAGGCTGTCACGCGACTTGCACAAAACCCCTCAGTCAACTGATAATCTACACGTCCTGCCTGGGGGATTTTGGGTGACCAAAGGTGGGGGATTTTGAAGTGGCCAACGGGGTCCAGCCGGGACACCGGTTGATCCGATATGGGCCGTACCGCATAGTGCGCCATCCTTCTTATACTGGCGCACTGTTGTGTTTTTCCGGGCTGGCTTTGTCCGTAGGCTACTGGGGCACCACCCTCATTATTCTGGTGCCCGTCATTTCGGCCTACCTCTGGCGAATCGCCAAGGAGGAACGCATTCTGACGAATGCCTTCGGAGTTGCCTATCAGGAATATTGCGATCGCACCTACCGGCTCGTTCCTGGGGTCATTTAGCGGTTCCGCATGCAGCCTGCTCCGGCGGATAGCCAGGGCTCCGCCAAAGTCTTCCATAACCCATTGATTCGTCTTATTCCCAGGCACTTCGGATTCACTACAACCTGATGAATACATGGAGGATTCAACGCCGGTCATCGCAAATACCATAGAAATGCGGGAATAAATTCAACCAACCAAAGAGATAGGCGTAAACTTGCCGTAGCCCTGACACTGACCACCTCAGTCGCTCTCAGACTGAACAGTCACCAATAAGGTACCATTGCAGCAACTGGGTGGCTCAATAAATCAGCCTTAACCCCAGAGCTTGGCCGCCATCAGCAGTATGATGATTGCCATCATCACTTTGACCCACAGCTCACCACGCCGACTCATCGTAAGCCCCGTAGCCAACCGTGCGCCTATCATGCCGCCCATGGCGATGACCAAGCCGAGTCTCCAGTGAACTTGCCCCATCCAGGCGAAGATAAGGATAGTAGGCAATGTGTACAACGCGACAATAAGAGTTTTGTAAGCATTCACTTGCGCTATATTCTTGGTGAGCAAATGGCGCAGGGCAAAGATGAAGAGGAAGTCGATACCGAGCTGCATAAAGCCACCGTAAAAGCCCAGCCCCAGCATGGTGGGATACAGCCATGGCGACACCACGCCATCGGAACGTTCAGATTTTTCTGTGGCCTTCGTTGAAAAAAACAGGCTGACCGTCCCCCGGTGTCAGGGTAGTTGTCGCCTCTCTGAAATGGAGTAAGGCATAGACCGGGGGCGGAAAGTTGGTCGATATGAAGCATTATTCAGTAGAACGTAAGGCCGCCGTACTCCGGAAGATGTTGCCGCCCTTGAACCTGTCTGTAGCGGAGTTGGCCCAGCAGGAAGGCATTTCTGACGGGACGCTCTATCATTGGCGCAAGCAGGCAATGGCGGGGGGCGACATGAGTGCGGTGAGCAAGAGGAAGTCCGAAGGCTGGTCTGCCGAGTCCAAGTTGGCGGCGGTGGTGGAGACGGCACTGCTGTCGGAGGTGGAGTTGAGCCAGTATTGCCGGGAGAAGGGACTGTATCCCGAGCAGGTAAAGGCATGGAAGCAGGCCTGCCTCGTTGGGCAGCAGACAGCCTCACAGCGGCAGCAGACGGAGGGTGCCCAAGCCCGCGCGGACCAGAAACGGATCCATGAGCTGGAGCGGGAACTGTGTCGCAAAGACAAGGCCTTAGCCGAGGCAGCAGCGATATTGATCTTGCGAAAAAAATTGAACGCCCTCTGGGGGGACGACGCCGGGGAGAATTAACCCCGGTCCCGGAGCGGCAACAGTTGGTCGCATGGATACAGGAAGCTGCTGACGGTGGAGCCAGCCGGTCGCGGGCCTGCGCAGAAGCAGGCTTATCATTACGCACCGTCCAGCGATGGACAGAGGAGTCGGGAGTGGTGAAGGCAGATGCTCGCACGACGGTCGAACGACCGGCACCCAACAACAAACTCAGTGAGATTGAGGTGCAGGCGGTATTGGACGCCTGCCACCGCCCAGATACCGCACACCTGCCACCGACCCAGATTGTGCCGCGGCTGGCAGATGTGGGGGTTTATCTGGCATCCGAATCCACCTTCTACCGGATCCTCAAGGCCGAAGGTATGGACGCACGACGGGGTCGTGCACACCCTCCCCGTAAGGTGAAGTTACCCACCACCCATACGGCCACCGCAGCCAACACCGTCTGGTCTTGGGATATCACGTACTTGCCGTCGCCGGTGCGTGGGCAGTACTACTACCTCTACCTCTTTGAGGACCTTTACAGCCGCAAGGCGGTGGCCTGGGAGGTCCATACAGAGGAGAGCGGCGACCATGCCGCTGCGCTCATCCAGAGGGGCTTTACGGCGGAGCAATGCTGGCGGCAGCCATTGGTCTTGCACTCCGATAATGGCGCCCCGATGAAATCATCCACCCTACTGGCCAAGCTCTATGATCTGGGGATCACCCCATCCCGGGGCCGACCACGGGTTAGTAACGACAATCCGTATTCAGAGTCGCTGTTCCGGACGCTGAAATACTGCCCACAGTGGCCGGAGAGCGGCTTTGCGAGCCTTGATGCTGCCCGGATCTGGGTGCGTGACTTTATCGCCTGGTACAACCATGAGCATCGTCACAGCCGCATTCGCTTCGTCACCCCCGCCCAGCGTCACCGGGGCGAGGATCATGCACTGCTGGCGAAACGTCATGCGCTCTATGAGGCGGCTAAGGCGAGAAACCCTGCGCGCTGGTCAGGCGGCACACGAAATTGGACACCCGTCGGTGCGGTAGATTTGAACCCGCAACGGCAGGATAAAAAGGCTGCTTAAAAAATGGGTGACGCGACAACTACCTTGACAGACGCCGCCGTGCTGAACGCCAATACGATCACCATAATGCGCTGAAACCAGAAATTGCCGATACGAACACCTGCAATAGCCCCGAGTATGGCTCCTGGCAGGGTCCACAGAGCCAGTTTCACCCCTTTTTTCAAATCCACCAAGTTATGGTGGTAGAAGGTGCGAGCGGCGGTGAAGTTTTCCAAAAGGATGCCAATGCGGTTGGTGCCATTTGCGGTGATGGGGTCGAGGCCCACGAAGATGAGTATCGGTAGGGTCAACATGGATCCAGCACCAGCCAGGACGTTGATAAACCCGGCCCCTACCCCGACAGAAAACAAGACAGGGAGGAGCCACCATTCCGTAGTTAGCGATGGTGTAAGCAAATGTCAGCCTTGGATAGCGTTGACGTAAAGGCCATGATACAGGCTCTGTTTAAACGGAACATAGAGCCATTAAATTCGTTAGTGTCTGCACGGCTACAAATACCGAAGATAAAAAATGAATATTCGTTCAAATGCTTCTTTTACCAAAATCAAATTCTTCGAACGTCGCGGAAAGATATTTCGAAATGGGGGCCTACCATCCTCCGATCTGTGTAGCCACATGGCGTCATTTTTCATGTCCAGTATACAGGAAAGCTCCTGTCTATAAAGATTCACTGGTCCCTTACCACTTAAAACCGCTTTCATATTTTTTGCCGCCGCGCGAGCTCGGAGTTGAGCCATATGGGCTTGATGCGGCACCCATGGCGGTGGGTTTTCGTGATTGGCACAATCTCCTGCGGCAAAAACATGAGCCAACCCCTTTACCTGTCCATATTTGTTTACGTCAATATGGCCGCCAATGGACATGGGAAGGCATGACTTCTGCACAAGCGTTGGTCCCGTTATTTCAGGCGAATAAAGAACTAAATCAACCTTCCTAAACGTGCCATCCTTATCAATCATCCCTCCATCTAAAAATTCTGCCGGCTCATACCCATCGTCAAGGATAATCCCGCGTTCAAGAAGCCGATCGGTTATTGCACCCTTCTCTCCCGGACTTCTATCTGGAGAGAAGAAATGAATCTCGAAATTATCTCTTACCCCTCTTTCTCTCAATGCGTAGTCCAAGAGGCAGGCGCATTCATACATGGGTCCGGGACGTCCGGCAACGAAACCATCCCTCCGGTTAATCCTGTAGCCGACATATATGATACCACCGCTCAGGGATTCCAGCTTTTTTACAAACCCCTCCATATCATCCGGACCATAACATGGCGAATATGTGTAGTCTTCTGTTCCAGGAATATCGTCTTTCCTAAAGGCCGGCCCTATACCAATAAATAGATAATCATTCTTGTATTCTCCATCGTGGGTAATCACGGTTCGTCCGCCGTCTTGTATGTCGATAACCGTGTCCTCAACAAAGCGAATGTTTCGCCGCCTAAGGAATGGACGAATATCAATGGTGACATCTGCTTTGTTTCGCTTCTTGGTGAGAAATTCTGGAATTGCTGGAAAGTAAATAAACTTACCATTCCCGATGACTGTAATATCGTATTTGGAATATATCCTTCGAAGAAAATATGCGATAATGGGAAAGATTGGGATGACAAGAAAATACCCAATGAAAAATAGAGACGCGAATCCATTGCCTATAATCGTGATTTGTTTTTTCATAAAACGCCCGTTCTAGTTGAAGAAAGTGGAGAATTGCGGGCCTATTTCAGGATGCGAACTGACTATAGCCTGCTTGGCGGACTTTCCGACTGAAATATTTGGGATCATTCAGACGGTTATGGCAAACTGCGGCAAAAAACGTTACGAACCATGGAAATGGGTACAGAACGACCGTAAAAACATATTTTTGATATTTTCGGTCATGCCCGCCAGTTTTGATGGCGGCTTTTCAGCAACCTCCTAGTGTCTTGTAGCGCCAAGGTTTACGAGCGCCTCTGCGTGGTTCGGATTGACAGTAAGCGCCTGCAGAAAAGCGGCTTCGGCTTCCTCTGGACAGCCACGCTGGCGAAGTGTGACCCCAAGATTCACCAGTGCGTCAGGCTGGTCCGGTTTGATAGTAAGGGCCTGTCTGAGAATGGCTTCAGCTTCGTCTAATTGGCCTTGTTTGCTGAGGACTGCACTCAAATTTATCAATGCGTCAGTGTACTCTGGTTTAATGGCAACGGCCTGTCGGAGAATGATTTCTGCTTCGTCCCAACGTCCCTGTTTATTGATTGTGACACCCAAGTTTACCAATGCTTCAGCATTGCCCGGCTGGACAGCGAGCGTTTGTCGGAGGATGGTCTCGGCTTCGTCTAAGCAACGCCCTTGTTTGCTGAGGGCGGCACCTAGGTTCATTAATGCCTCTGGATAATCCGGCTTGAAAGTAAGTGCCTGCCGGAGGAGGGTTTCAGCCTCTTCCCATTGGCCTTCATGGCCAAGTGTGACGCCCAGATTCATTAATGCCTCTGGATAATCCGGTTTGATAGCGAGAACCTTCCTGAGGGTGGTCTCGGCCTCATCCATGCGACCTTGATGGCCCAGCGCAACACCGAGCCTCATTAACGCTTCCAAGTAATCTGGTTTGATAGTCAGGGCTTTTCGGAAAGTGGCTATCGCCTCATCCACGCAGTCTTGGTCGCTGAGTATGGCTCCGAGGTTCATTAACGCTTCCGGGTATGCAGGTTTAATGGAAATAGCCTTCCGGAAGGCTATTTCGGCCTCCGAAAGGCACCCCTTTCCTACAGATATTACGCCCAGTATAAATATACTTTCAGCGTTGTCTGGCATTAAAAGTAAAGCCTTCATAATTGTATGTTCAGCATCCGAGTATCTATTCTGATAAAGTAGCAGAACTGATAAATTATGGAGCGCTGCCACATTGCTTTCATTAACATTAAGAGCCTCAGTGAGAACACGTTCGGCATCCAATAAATTACCTTGCCGACGAAGCACTTCACCTAGCATGGCCATTTCAGTTGATGGGTCATTTTTTATGGAGATCAAATTACGTAAAATGTTTTCAACATCTTGCCAGCATTGTAAATTCAGTGCTTGGTTATAAACACCTTCAAACATCAAGGAAAAGTTTTTGTCAATTGCCAATGACCGTTGCAGGGCGTGACTGGCCTCTTGAGTGCGCCCTGTATTGTAAAGCAATACCAGATAATTAGCCCAGGTTTGCCCATTTTTTGGATCCAAACTCAGCGCCGCCTGAAAAAAATCTAACGCTTCATTGACGCGGCCCGTTTGGCTTGCCAGCACCCCCATATTGCTATTAATCTCAGCAGCGTGATTCGGTTGCTCCACAAGAATGTTTCGGTAAAGCTGTTCGGCCTCTTTCAGCCGACCTGTCTGATGATAGTGCACAGCAAGTGACAGCTTTTGACTTGTGATAACAAGTTTTTGATCTCTCTGTTTGCCGGTTGGTGATGAAGGCATCAGTAGCTCCTTCCTGCTAGTAGACGTGTAGTGTTGTAGCATACCCCACCTCATTGTTGCAAAGGCATGCTACAGATCAACGCTGACTCGCTGCTTCTTAAAATAGAAACCCGGTTTCGACAAGGGCCCTAGCCTGTGTAGGATTATTTCCCTGCGGACCAAAGACGTCGCCCTGGGTGTAACTGCTTGCCTGTACGTAGGAGAACTCGGCGCGGGCGAAGAAGTCGTGATCCTGGTAGGTGGGCGTCATGGTGATGGACCATGCCTTACTGCCAGGCCCATACATCAGGTTGATCGCGCCATCGGTGGCGTTGCCGGTGCTCGCAATGTATTCGGCCCGGGCGGCCAGGGTAATGTGGGGGGTGAGGGCATAACTCGCCAGGAGAGCCGCGCCCCTGGTCCCCGTGCTGCGTCCCACGCCGATAGCGGGGTTGGCGGGTACTTGGGTGTACTGGAGGTAGGGCTGAATCATCCATGGACCCGAGCTATAGGTATAGATCAGGTTGTAGATGTCGCTGTTGTTTTGATAAACCGGGGTAGCGAGCGTGGAATAACCCGTCTGCCCCGCATTGCCCATGCCCACGAAGCTCACGGTGTTGGCGGAGTTGATGGCGTAGGACAGGTCGCCGGAAAGCCAGTTGAAGCGATTGGAATAGAAACCATCACTCCATGCGAGAGAGGCGCTCAACGGCCCTACGCTGTAGTTGACTTGCACCCCGCGATTGACGGCGTTTTCCTGATTCCACAACAAACCGCGCTCGATGTTCATATTCTCAAAGGTGAAGGTGTATTCCGCGCCGATCAGGGTGGGGAGTTTGCCGATCAGCACCGAGAAATCCTTGGTGGGGGCGATCTTCAGATAGGCTTGCGGCAATGCGCCGTAATAATCGCTGGTGGTACTCCCCGTAGAAAGGAACGACGTGCCCAGGGCGGGCATGTTGTAGGCACCGGCCTGGAGGAAGAACTGGATCAACCCGTGCGTCTTCTGGATGAATATCTGGCCATTGCTGATATCGGCGCGGGTGAACCGGTCGCTGGGAACCGGGTTGTCCTGCCAGACGCCCATGCCGCTCATTACGCCGGTGATATCCAGCTTTCCGAGTGGACCGGCATCAAACTGAAAAGGAGACGGCGACTGCAGCGGGCCGGTCATCGCTGGCATCGGCAGGGGCGCGGCTTGGACTGTGTCTGGCACCAGTGCCAATGTGGACAAAAACGCGACAGCAAGAATTGTTGAACACTGTTTGCCACTTATGTGGGGATGCTTTGTGGTGGTGAACGTACGCATTAAGGTTGCTCCTTTTTCGTTAAATGACAGAATGCACTAAGCACGATTTGTGCCATATACAACAATACTGTTTTTCAGAGTTGTTAACCTGCAAAAAACAAAGCTTGGAGATGCTTAGTGATGCCGTTGGCGAACCGACATAGATCAAGAGTGCACCGTTGTGGTGATGAATGCACTATTATGGTGCATCATTCTTGGGCAAAAGAGAAACCACACGGGCAGGCACTCCGGGTATCGTCTACCGGGTAGACGATCGATACGATGCAGATACACGCCATCCGGCGTGTTTCCCAAGGGCGCCAAGAGTGTGCGACAAATATCTGGCGGGAACGGCTGGCGAATGAGCTGTCCAGCCCCGCCAGGGAGCGCTGCGCCACGGGAAAGCGGTACGGCTGCTCGGAATTGTGTACCATGTGGCAGATTGACCAAGACAACCCAGGCAAAAAATAAGTGGGGTATCCATACAAATGCGGCGATGCTAGCATTTTCGGATGGAGAGCCCGAAGCTGCAACGTCGGCCAGTGGCCGGTAAGGATTACCCCAAGAACTACGCAGACTTTCTCTGCTGGTTCCCTGATGATGCCGCTTGCCTCAATTATCTTGACTGGCTCCGTTGGCCGGACGGCTTTTCGTGTCCTGAGTGCTCCGGCAACGCAGGGTGGCGCATGAGCGATAGCCGATGGTGGTGCAAGGCATGTCGGCGCCGTGTATCTGCCACGGCTGGCACCATCTTTCATCACACGAAAACACCCCTTACGGTATGGTTCGCGACCGCCTGGCACATGACTGCGCCGAAGAACGGGGTGTCCGCCAAAACCCTCCATCGCCTTCTTGGATTCGGCTCCTACCAGACTGCCTGGGCGATGCTTCACCGCTTCCGCTCCGCCATTGGTCACGCCGAGCATGATCGACTGTCCGGCGATGTCGAAGTGGATGAGACCATGATTGGCGGCGTTCGGCCTGGGAAGCGCGGCCGCGGGGCTGCTGGCAAGGCCCTTGTCGCGGTGGCGGTTGAACAGACGCAGCCCAAAGGATTTGGCCGGTGCCGAATTCAGGTCATCCCCAATGCCGAAACTGACGCTCTGCGATCCTTTCTCCTGGCTCATGTTGAGCCCGGCTCCACGATCCATACTGACGGACTGGCATCCTATCCAGGAGCAGCCGGGATCGATTACGCCCACCAAAGTACCCCCATCAAGGGTTCCGGCAAAGATGCGCACGAAGTACTCCCAGGAGTGCACCGAGTCGCCGCTCTCGTAAAAAGGTGGCTGATGGGCACCCATCAAGGGTCGATTGGCGCCGACCACTTGCAGGCCTACCTGAATGAATTCGCCTTCCGCTTTAATCGCAGAGGATCGCGTGCCAGGGGAATGCTCTTCTACCGGCTTCTTCAGCAGTCGGTTGCCATGCACCCGATGTCCTTTCGCGACCTCGTGGCCAACCCAAAGCCAAGAAAGGCTGGGCAAGATCGGCCAGTGCCGCCCGGCGTGCGCCGCGCAGCCCCCCCGTCGCTGCATGTGCCGACACCGACAAATCCTTGGCGTAGCTAAATCGCCGCATTTGTATGGATACCCCACAAAAATAATGACTTTCTCCTATGACGCCACGATAGAAAAGCTTCGGCAAACCCCGGCGGGGCGAGAGGCTTCCATGTATGGACCCCTTCGTGACCTGTTTGTCCATGTTCTTGGTTATCCCGCCACGGATATCGATATTGATACCGTCGGCGAAATGGGGCGGCCTGACTTGACGGTCGAGGCGCCTTACGGCTTTGTGGACGCGATGGGACGGGAAGCAAAGATAGGGTGGATAGTTGTGGAGGTCAAAGATGAGCGAGGCTGCTTCAGACACGGATCAGCCCTGCGCCACCGGGCCAAGCGCCGCGACACGTTCGGCCACTGTCTGCGCAACGCGGATCAGGGCCTCCACCAGCGCATCGTCCACATCCAGATCGCCTTCGTATTCGGCCAAGTTGCGCTTGTTGTGCGCCTGATCGAGCACCCGCCATTGCGCGGCTTCCAGCGCGAGCGTGTGCGTCAAGCACTGGAACACCAGATAGCGGTTCTCGGAACGGTAACCACGCCAGCGCAGCGCCGCCAGCGACAAGGCATGCGCCGCGTTGTAGGCCAGATCGAAACGGCTCTCGAGGGAAAGCGCGGCATTCTCCGCATCGCGCAGGCGCACCTGGCCCGAACGAACCAGGCCATCGAACTCCGCCTGTGCCGGCGGTTCAGCCTTGAGCTTGCCGATGCGAACCAGGTTATCCAGCGGCGAGGAGGTCATCGTGGTCTTCCGTCAGTCGGATTGTTTCGCCGGCCAGCACTTTGGTGAGAAAAGGATTATTGCTTGTCTGGCGGCGGCGGAACTCCGCCACGCTATACAAGGTCGGGCTGACGCGGCGGCCAAGCTGCTGCTCCACCGGCGTCAACACCGTATAGACCAGCTCCAGCGTCAGCACGTCGGACACCAGCAACAGATCAATATCGCTGTGGGCCGTGTCGCTGTGGCTGGCCACCGAGCCGTAAACCAGCGCCAAGCGTATCTGGTCGCCAAGCGGCACCAGCGCCGCGCGCAACACTTCCACCGGTCCCAGCGTCTTGGTCACGATGCCGCACAACTCCTGGAAAATTGGCGCCGCCGGATTGGCTTGGTAATGCTTCTGGCTGCCGAGTCGCGTCACCGTCACCAGCCCGCTCTCAACCAGCCGCCGAACCTCGCGCTGCACCGCGCCCGACCCGGCGCCAACCAAGCCGATCAGCTCGTTGGTAAAGAAACTGCGTTCCGGCTGGCCAAACAGCAGCGCCAGCACACGCTGTTGCGTCGCCGAAAACAGCGCATCGGCAAGACCAGTCCGCGCCCGAACAGGTGCGCGCTGCCCGACGGAACGCGGTTTGAGAGGCTTGATTGTGTTTTTTATACCCATTTCGGGCATGTTAATACCCTTTTTGGGTATAAGACAAGGGTTCCAGCCCACTTTATATTCAAGTTTTTTGAGGGGGTTTACCCCCTGACCCTCACGCCACGTGACCGTCAGCATATCCAAAACCATCAATATCTCTGACCGTACCCAGTTGGATATGGTCAGAGTTTCACGCGCTTCTTGGTCGGTGTTGAAGATCTCCGGTACCCCATAACGACGAAGGACCTCTTGCAGGGGCATTCACGCAAAAGCTTCGTGGGGCGGTTGTTGATTTGCTCTGCTACCTGCTGTCACGGGTCGCCAATACATACCGATATCTAACCGGCAGACAGCCCAGCTCCCTATAACCTTCATGTCAACCTACGGAGATCCCTATGCTTTCCATTCACGCCAAAAAAGGCTCCACCGCCGAACACGTCGCCCAGATCGCGGACTACCCCGACGAACAGCTGGAGCAGCGGCCCGAGCAGCAGAACCGTCCGGGGGCCGGCACTGGTGCCATCGAGGATTACTACAGCCAGAGCAACGGCGGCACGCCCAGCATCTGGGTCGGCTCCGGCGCGGAGGCCATTGGCCTGGCTGGCCAAGCCGTGGAACACGAGACCATGACCCGCCTCCTGCAGGGCCTTCATCCCGATGATGGTCGGGCTCTGGTGGACAAGGCTGGCCCGCAGCGCCGCTATGGCTATGACCTGACTTTTTCCGCACCCAAGAGCGTATCGATCGTCTGGGCGGTGGCCGATCGGGATCTCCGCGAGGCCATCGCCGCCGCCCATGACGCGGCCGTGGCACAGGCATTGCGGCACATCGAGACGCATCTGCCGGTCGCCCGCCGCGGACACGCCGGAGAGGAACGCGAGCTCGCGCACCTGATCGCCGGTGTCTATCGCCATGCCAGCAGCCGCGAACAGGATCCGCAGATCCACTCCCACGCCCTGCTCATGAACCTGGCGCAACGGCTGGACGGGACCTGGGGCGCCATCGAATCCTGGGAGCTCTACCGCCACAAGATGGCCCTGGGCGCCCTCTACCGAGCCGTCCTCGCACAACGGCTCCAGGAAATGGGCTTCGGTATCGAGCGGGATGGGGACAGCTTTCGTATCCTGGGGGTTTCCGAGGATGCGGAACGGGAATTTTCCCGGCGACGCCAGCAGATCGAGAAACTTCTGTTGGCGCGCGGGCGCAGCAACGCCGAAGCCGCCGCGTTGGCCACCCTGGATACGCGCCGGCGCAAGGAGGTGATCGACCGGGCCATCCTCGCCGCCGACTGGCGGGAGCGTGCCGCCCATTATGGCCTGAGCGCGGAAACCGTGCAGGCATTGCGCCAGGGCTTGCTCGCCGCTTCCTATGACCGAGCCGCGGTATTGCGGGATCTCACCGCCCATGATTCGACCTTCGAAGAGCGGCACATCTGGCACCGGGTGGCCGTCGCGGCACAGGCCTGCGGCATGGGCTATGACGAGATCCGCGCCGAAGTGGCGCAGCTCCGGCGGGATGCCGAGATCGTTCCCCTGCAAGCCCCCGGACCGGCCCGTTTCACGACCCGGGAGATGCAGGCCATCGAGCGGCGGATGGTCACCGATGCCCAGGCATTGGCCGCCGTGGACTGGCACCTGGTGGACGGCGCCACGGTGCGGCGCGCCATCGAGGAGGCCGACCGGGACGCGCGGCAAAAAGGCTTCTCTCTCTCGGAGGAGCAGCGCCGGGCCATCTGGCATATCACCCACCGGATCGGCGCCCTGCAGATGATCCAGGGCCACGCCGGCGCCGGCAAGACCACCATGCTCGACGCCGCGCGGCGGGCCTGGGAGGCCGCGGGGTTTCGGGTGCACGGCGCCGCCATCGCCAAGAAAGCGGCGCATGGACTTTTCCATGGCGCCAATATCGACAGCCAGTCCCTGGCGGCCCTCCTGCTGTCCCTGAAGCCGGGCGAGGATCCGGTCACCGGGGAACCGATCCCGCCTACGCGCACCTTGGGCGCCAGGGACGTGATCGTCATCGACGAGGCCGGCATGGTCGGTTCCCGCATGATGCAGGCGCTCCTCGCCCAGGTGCGGGCATCCGGCGCCAAGCTGGTCCTGGTCGGCGACATCGCCCAACTCCAGGCCATCGACGCCGGCGGGGCATTCCGGGCGCTCCAGAAAACAGGCACGGATGCCGTGGCCTACCTGAAGGAGAACCTGCGACAGCGGGGAGAAAAAGCGGAGGACATGAAGAAAGTCGTGGCGCTCACCCGTCAGGGCGATGCGGCAAAGGCACTGGAAATCCTTGATCGCCATGGCCTCATCGAAATCGCCGACGGCTGGCCGGAGGCGGCGGCCATGGCCGTCGGGCGATGGGCGAATCTCTACGATGCCGGGCGGCCGCAGGAGGCTTTGCTACTGGCGGCCACCAACGCCGCCACCGAAACCCTCAATGCACTCGCCCGCCATGCGTTGAAGAGCCGGGGCCTGCTCGATGACCGCCCAGCCGTCACCATCACCGTGCGCGACCGCCAGGGCAAGAGCCTCGGCCAGCGCGAGATCGCCCTGGGCGAGCGTCTGGTCTTCCGGGCCAACCGGAACCATGCCGGGATCCTCAACAACGAGGCGGGGACCGTTACCGCGCTCAGCGAGGGCTTTCATGGCCCGGAGATCACCATCCGCAAGGACGACGGCGGCGAGATCACCATCATTCCCGGACAGCCCGTCCCGGAGGGTCGGCCGGAGCGGCAAATCTCGCCAGGGGCGGGCTACGCCCAGATCGAGTACGCCTACGCCGGCACCACCCACCGCAATCAGGGCACCACCGCCGATCACGTCGTGGTCTTCGCCGACGGCAGCATGGAGAGCCGCGAGAAAGCCTACGTGGATCTGTCCCGCATGCGGCACACCACCGCCGTGGTCTTTGCCCGCCCGGACATCGAGAATGACCTGGCGGAACTCGGCATGGAGCCGGAGGTGCAGGGTTTCGATGCCATCAAAAAGATCATTGGCGCCATGAGCCGGTCGCAGCAAAAGGATACCAGCCTGGACTATGCGGGAACCGATAAGCTTGAGCTTGAGCCTGAAACAGGCGCGACAGAACCGACTCTGGCATCCCTGCCGCATCGGGGACGCGCCGCTTTGTGATATCGGGATTGCGGGAGCAGTGGAACGTACAACCCGGCCCAACCGCTCCCGTCACTGCTGATGCTCGACGAACCGTTGCCGGATCACATCGGCGATCTCGTTCTGGGTGGAAAGCGGCAGATGCGTCAGGATAGGCCTCCGCCCAACGCCGGGAAGGCCATCGCGATCAGCAACCAGGCGAGGCAGAACAGGGATATCATTGCGGCCATCGGCGCTGGCGCGAAGCGCCCCCAAGCCACCCGATGCCAGAGCTTGGCAACGAGCCAGCTCAGCGCCCCCGAAACGAGCAGACTCTTGGACGCGGGATGCGGGATGGGGAGCACAAGCCACCTGAAAACCAGCAGCGCGCCCGCCAGCCATAATATCCATGGGTTGTTGCGCAGTATCCATTGTATCATGTCCGTCCCTCCTCCTCCGATCCCGTGCCGTGTTCCGCTCCGGACTACTGCCCGCCCGTCTGGGACGGCTTCCGCCTGGGCCGGAACTGTTGCTGAATGTTCCCCTTCGTTTTCTCGCCACCGCCGTGCGTGTCCTGGGTGGCCTTCTTCCCGCCCCGGTCGCCGCCCGATCCGCCGATCCAGGTCAGAATCCAGGCCGGCAACTCGTGGATGAGACCGAAGGACATGGTGGTGATCACCACCAACAACACAATATATAGTATGGCTTCACCGATCGCGTCAAACAGGCCCATGAAACCGCCCGAGCCATTGACGAAGGTCGAGAGCACCGCCCCGCCGATGGTCCTGTCGAGCAGCCAGGAGGCCCCATACAGGATCCCCGTCCCGGCCATCAGGCCGATGACCATCAACACCGGCGTCAGGACCACCGTATTCAGCATCATCCAGCCCCGGGCGCCCATGCCGACGACCTCGTGCCCTTCCGGACTGGCATGGAATGCCGCCCACAAGGGTGCTGCGAAGACGGCCTCCACAAACAGGATCAACAGACTGATGATGGCCGTGATCCAGATGAAGAACGGAATGAGCGGGATCCATACCGAGAGGAAAACGCCCAGGGCGAACAGCACCTCCGCGAGAGTCTGCAGGAGATTGAGTATCGGCTTGGCCATCTTGGCCGCGGCCCCGGCAACCTGGCTCACCAGCGGGACATCGCCGGTGATGCCGCTCTCGGAACCTTCCGCCGCGCCTTTCGCGCCGTCTCCCGCGATCGCCATGGAAAACGCCTCCTCGCCCGCGGCTTCCAGCAGATAGCCTTCATTCTGGATACCGACCAGCGGATTGACGTTGCGCGGCTCCTTCGCCGCCCAGGTGAGCGACTGGGCGATGCGGTAGTCCAGATAGGTCGCGACACCGCTCAAGCCGCCGGGCGTATGCATGGCGCCCATGCCCGCGGTTCCCGTGTTCTGGGGCGCCAGATAACTGTCGCCGTTGTCCATGATGAAATGGATGAGGCGCACCTGGGAGCTGTGATAGCGCCCGTCGAAGAGCAATCCCCCCAACTCTCCCGGTCCCCCGAGCGTATTGTAGGTGCCGGTGTTGTTGATGGCGTTCTGGGCCACTTCGTTGAGCTTCATCATCCGCCACCACCACTCTCCGGCGGTGGCGAAGCCCTGGCTGTTCACCTTGGCGATAAATCCCTGCTCCACGGGCTTTTCGATGGCATCGATCTCCTGCACGCCTTCGGTCACCAGGGAGTTGGCATAGCTGTCCAGGGCGCTGTCATACGCCGGCACCGAAGGCGTGCCGCCCATCACGATCGCTTGCGCCACCGGATTCAGCTTGCTGGCCAGTTGCGGGACGAGCTGGGCGTTGATCCGGTAAATGGCATTGTCGATCTGGGCGTGGGTGCCGTTCCCGCTGGCGCCCGACGCGTAGGTCACCGATCCGCAGACATCCGCGAAGGGCGCATCGAGCGCGCTGGCGATGGTCATGGACGGCAGGGTCCAGACCTGGGAGGTGTAGGCCGTTGCCCAGGGATGCGCGGTCTGGCCATAGCCGACGGCATCCGCGATGTTGCTCAGGGAGTTCCAGACATCGGCGCTGGCATCGGCGGCGAAATTCGCGCGCGTTTGCTGTTCGACGCCACCGCCGTTCCCGGTCGCGAACGCCGCGACGCCCAACAGCGCGTTCGTCCGGATATTGTAGTTGACGGCGGCTGCGCAGCTTTCCGCCGTCATGATGCCCACCGCCAGGTTCCGGACATGGGATGGACTGACCACGACGCCGCCGATGGGATCCTGGACGATGTATTTGGCCGACAGACTCCAGGCATTGTCGGCGACCCCCACCGCGTTGCCCTCCAGCCAGATCATGATGCCCTGCACCGCCGAATAGCCGCCGTTGAAGACCGGCAGGATCATCGCCACCGCGAGGGCCATGCGGAACGAGATCCACAGGGCCGACCAGCGTTTGCCCATCCACTGCCCTTCGTGCGCGGTCTTGAGGATGCCGACAAAGATCACATAGGCCACCCAGAAGCCGGCGAAGAACAGGACGATCTGGTTGAACCAGCCCAACAGGACCGACACCGGGGTGGTGGTGCCGTTGCCGATGCCGGTGGCGTCGTGGACGATCGGCCCGAGAATCCAGGACAGGGTGTTCATGAACAGGTCCGTGGAGGGCGGCGCCCAATACAGGCTCGCGGCCTGGGTGGGTCCGGAGAGGCCGATCAGGCCGACCAGCAGTAATCCCGGAAACCAGCGCGAACGTTTACCCGGCAATTTCATGCCTCACTGTCCTCGCGGCCGCTGCCCGTGAACCGCTCCATACACCGGGGACTCCGCCGTGGGCGCGGGGGCCGGCGCAGGGCCCAGACCGGGCTCCGGTGCGGGATCCGTGGCCGGCTCCGGTGATGGCCCGGCGGCCGCTTCCGAACCCAGCAGCAGATCCAGCGCCCAGCCCAGATGCAGAATGCCCCCCGTCGGCAGGATGGCCTCCTCGATCAGGCCTTCCGGACCGGATTCGCCGGGCTTCGCCTCTCTCGATGGGGTGTCGCGCGGGTCGTTCTCGTTCATGATGGTCCTCCAGCGGTCGGCAGGATGAGATGGGGAGACAGCGCAAAAGAGCCGATGGCCAGGGCGGCCGGATAGCCGTTGTCGCCGATGCTCGACCCGGCCCCGGGCGGCATCTTGCGCCACACGACGCGCACCGTGGTCTCGTAGGTGTGCGTGACGAAACTTCCGGTCACGCCGCGGCCGACCGTCACCTGCAGGGGAAAGATCACCTGCCAGTAGTACGGCTTCCGCCGTACCGTCACCGGCGCGTCGAACGGCAACGAAGCACCGATCTTCAGGCTGTGCGGGCGATTGCTGACCCGGGCATCCCGCAAAAACGCGCGGTACCGTTGATACGCCTGCGGCGTGAAATCCCGCCGCACGGCCCGCTGCATCGCGTGCCAGCCGAAGGGCCCGCCGATCTCCAGCGCCGTGTTGCTGATGCTATTCTCGGCAAAATCGATGATGGTCCGATCACTGATGGTTTTCGGGATGGGGAGAAGCCCGACAGAGCCTCTCGATGCCGGCGCGGTGATGGCCAACGGCGGGACGGCTTCCGCCTTCTGCCGTTGATCTGGCCAAAGCGCTACCGCGCCCGCGATCACCGCAACCGCGGCGCCTGTGATACCCGTGATCCATACCCATTTTTTCATATCCAATCTCCGTTTACTGAGGCGGGTCACTTTTTATGGAGGTGCATGACCGGCCAGCGCGGGGCTGCCAGCGCGGCCTCGATGACCAGAGCCATCAGCACGACGCCGGCCACGCCAACCGCAAAAACGGGAATCCAGGCGATCGCGTTCATGCAGGCTCCTTCATTGATTGCCGCCGTTGTTGGCGGTGATGCGGTTCATGGTGTTCACCACGGGGCGATATTCGACTTCGGTCTGCTGGGCCAGTTGTGCCGCCTCCAGCGCGGCGAGCTGGGTACGCTCCTGAAAGGCGATGTACTGGTATTGCAGGTTCTGCGCGAGCAGCAGGACGATCTCGCGCTGCAGAGCGGCCCCGGAAAGCTTGGCGATGTCGAGATACCATTGCGGGTTGCCCACTTCTCCCCGGTACTCATAGGCAAAGACCTGATCGAGGGAGGCGTTCTTGGGGAGCTGGACGCCCAGGTGCTGCAGCGATCGATCCAGGGATTGCCCCAGGCCGTGAATAGGCGTGTGCAGCGCTGCGATCTGGCGCAACGTGGTTTGCGCCAGGCTCATGCGCGCGGCATAGGACAGCTTCATGCCCACGGCGGCCTTGCCGGCCGGCGTTTGGTAGGTGTTCTTGTTCAGCACCCGGACCGGCAGGGTGTCGGTCAGGTTGTGAATGAGCGCCGCCCGGGCGATGGCATCCGTTTTGGGATTCTGCGGTGCCTGCAGTCCGTGGGTGCCGAGCAGCGTGGTTCCGGCGATGTCCGCGTTGGGATCCACCGCGGTCGGCTGGTCGCAGATCCCCTCCCCTGCCTCGACCTGGCTGCAAAAATACAGGTTGTGGAGATTCCAGGACTTGTCCGGACCGGCGGTGGCATGCAACACCGTCAGGCCCGCCGCCGCGGATTGCGCCACGGACTGCGCGCCGGAAATGGGATTGCCATCACCAAAGGCCCCGTTCGCACCAGCCACCGAAGACGACAGGCTCTGCGCCGAACTGCCCGAGCACGGGACATTCGCGGGCATCTGGCTGTTCGCCTGCTCCTTGGCCATGGCCTGGGCGGTACTGGCGTTGCGGATGTTGCGGGACAGGGTATAGCCCAGCCAGGAGATGTCGGCGCGGATCTGGTGCCCCAGGGCCTGGATGTTCTGTTGGGAGGCGAAGCCGCCGCCGCCCGTGAAAATGTTGGTGCAGCCGCCGCCTTCCCCGACGGGATAGCACTGTACCTGGCCAGAGACTCCCGACGTGGAGGGGATGTATCGGGAATACGGCGGATTGCCCAGGTAGGTGATGCTCCCGCCCCAGTTGCCAAAACTGGCTCCGCTGTCGGGCACGGGATTCCCCGTTACCGCTCCCGGCGTTCCGGCCCAGGCCAGGGGCATTCCCAGCGCAAGGGCCACCGCCGCCGCTAATAGGGTCTTATTGGAAGAGATTCTGGAAATTCGCATTGCCGGCGCCTCCCTGGGCATCGTTGATGGCAGTCTGGACTGCGGACGGGTTCGTGAGCGCTGTCCATTGCACAGCGGTGGCATTGATGCCGACGGTGCCGCCCGTGCTGCCGCACGCGCTCTGGGCGGAACCGAACAGCGTTTGCAGGAGCTGAACGATCTGGCTGCCGCCGTTCACGTTGCCCAGCAACTGGTCGAGTTCATCGAGCATCGTCCCGTAGTTGCCGAGCTGGTTTTCACAGGCGACGTTCTTGTAGACATGCGTCACGCTGTTGGCCGGGATGGGCTTTTGCGCATCGATCTGGGTCAGGGCCTGCTGCATCGCCGCCGCCTGGGCGGCCTGGCAATTCGCACAGTCACACGCCAGGGCATCGGGCGTGGTGAGCAAAGCCGTCAGAGGCAATATCCAGTACCACCAGTATCCGCGGCGCTTCATGTCCCCGCCTCCGGTTGCAGCTGCAACGCCTTCTCGATCATCCTGGTGATCTCCGGTTGCCGCATCTGCTCGACCTGCCGCAGGATCAACAGGGCGTCCCCTTCGGACTTAGCCACCTCGCGTGCCGCCGCGCTCCCCCCGGCCGGCACGGCGCGCGCCAGCCGCCAGCGTTTCTGAAAATCCAGGGCCACATGGACCGGGGCGTAGGCCGCCAAGGTCTTGAAGTCCCCGCGCCGGTCATCCGGCAGGGATTGCAGCGTGGAAAGGGAATCCGCCAGTACGGCGGGGCCGTCATCGTCCGGCATGTCGGGATGCATCGCTTCCTCCTGGTCAGCAGCCATACTGCTCACAGTAGTCATCATGGAAGACGGGCAATCCGCCGGTGTAGCCCTTTGCAGGGGACGGGCCCTTGGCAGCGAATGATCCTTTCGCAGGGTGCGATCCCTGTGTGGATTGCTGCAGCCTCTGGGTGGATCCCGTGCCCTGCGCGGGCGCATGCTTCGGCAGTGCGGGGCCGATGCGGAAGAAACCTGGTCGGCCGGCGATGCCGGACAGGGCGATTCCGGTGATCGTTCCGCTCCCCGCCACGATCGCGGCTTGTGCGCTCGCGGGACCCATCGCTAGCGCAAAAACCAACGCTATCCCTTTGCCGGGCACGAGCCCCTTGCAGGGGTGCATCTCCTTGCGGGGAGCGAATCGTTTCATTTTCATTACCTCCTGCGGACGGAATGTCTTGCAGAAGTTATAGGGCCGCTACGGGTGAACGAACGAAACCGGCTGTGTCCGACGGGGCGCATGGGGTGTGAGGCCCTATTACCCTTGTCAGATCCCTTTCTGATGGAGACTCCGATGAGCCAAGTCCTGGATCAACTGCGGCTGCACGCCAAAGACCTCACCGGCCGGGAACCCCCGGTCTATCTCGATCGCCTGGAACACCTCCCCGCCTGGCGGGAGGCGCTATCGCTCTGGCCGCAACTGACCAGCGCGGAACGGCAGGACGAAGCGACCCAGAAACTCTTCGCGGCCAGCCCCGATGCCTGGTGGCCGGGGTCGGTGTTGAACCGGTTGAACGAGTGGGACCGGCAACCGGAACATGTCGCCGACAACGCCCTGGTTACCCGCTACGCCGCCCTGGCCGGATCCCTGTCGCATGCAGACCAGTTTGCGGATCTGCGCGATATCCAGCTGCACCGCACCACGGAGATCGCGCCGGAGACGGCGCTTTTTGCCGAACAGGCGCTTGCCCTGGAACATGCCATGACCCAGGGGCGTCCGGACCGCCTGGACCCCGCGCTGGTGGAGAGCGTCGCGGTGCTGCGCCGGGAACGGCAGGACGGTGTCACCCCGGGCGGAGAAGGTAGCGTATTCCAGTTCCGCGGGGACAATGATTACCAGCGGGGCGATTTCGCGCGCTGGTTGGATACGACGCGCGCCTATGAGGCCAGCATGCTCGGCTTGCATCTGATACCGGCCATAGAGACGCCAGGCCCGGAGAAAGCTTCGGCGCCGGCGAATGCCCAGCCTTCCGCCGAAAACCAGGACCATGTGGCGCCCGCGATGAGTGAAGCGGAATGGGAAAGCCTGCAACAGGCATATGCGGGCGAAGATCCCCATACCTCTTCGGCCCCGCCGCTGGACCTCCCCGACGATCAACAGGCCGCCGCGTTGACGGCACAGCGGGATGCTGAGGAAAAGGCGCTGCAAGCCATGGTCGATCCGCGTCCCTTGCCAGAAGATACGCCGCAGAAAACCCTGTCGGAGGCCCCTGTCAAGGGTGCCGTGGATCCAGCGCCAACGCCACCGCCACCGCCCGGTCCCGCCCCTACGACCCAGAATAACCGCCCCGCCGCATCACCAACCGGGAGCGGTCAGGCTCCCGGGCAGCAGCAGCCCCGCGCCCCGGTGCAAGCCCAAACCGTCGTGATGCGCTCCCCGGGACTCCTTGCCCAGATCGCCCAGCGGCTGATTCCTACGAAAGCGGATCACCAAGCCGCGGAGGGCGCCAAGGAACAGGCCAGCCAGGCCGACAAGGCGCGCGAGGCATTCAGTGCCCTACATGAGCACCTGGCCGATTTGAAAACAGAAGGATGGAAACTCTCCCGGCACCCCATGATGGACGTGGTGCGCAAGATGAGCCCGGACGGGCTGGAAAACACGACCGATCAGCAAAAGGCCGCCGTCATCGCGCTCCTGCAGAAGACGCCGGACCTGCGGAAAGGACTTCAGCGGTTGCAGGAACATGCGCTGAAAATAGAGCGACATGTAGATGCCATACAGACCCAGGCTCATCACCTCCCGGAGGCTGAGCGGAGCTCCTGGGAATCCATCACAGAACACCGGCTGCGGGGTGTCGAGGAATCCATCCGGAAGCTGCCTGATCCGGAATCGGGCGGGTCGCTTTGGGATCGCGTGAAAAGCGGATTACGGCGCCTTGGGCAATGGCTGGGACTCGTCGGCACGGAACAGGCCATTGTCGTCAAGCAGGAAGTTGGAGCCGCACCCAGCCCGGCACCTGCCGAAGCGCCTGCGGCCCCCTCCGCTCCACCGCCAACCTACCATCCCGCACCAGGTATGCGGCACTGAATCCATTCCCCGGATAGAGAGGCCATTGGGCAGCCCTCGGGCTGCCTTCTATATTCACTTTGGCTATGTGCAAAAACTGGTTGGAAACCGGCGGCTTTTGAGCCAACGCACCTGCTGCCGCAAAGGTGGCGAAGGTTGGAATAGAGGGACCCGAAGGCGACCGTTTCCAGAAGGCCGGTTGGACCATCGGTGTTGCACTTCATCTTTGAGCGCGCCCATTATAAATGCGTCAGCCTTATGCAGCAGATTTTGGTATGCTTCGGTCATATTGATTTCCAAGGATACCCTACCGTTGGCCTTGATCCCGAAAGATCTCCATTCTCTTGATGCCGATACACGAACTGTCGCAGATGCCATGGCACTGCTCTGGACCTGGCGCCCCCGAACAGCCGTATACGAACTGATCCAGAAGTGGGGCTTAAAAAATCACGCCGGCAAAGCCTTTACGCAGATGGCCGTCAAGGATGCGTGGGAACAGTTCCGACGCGCTGGTCTGCTCGTGGAGCATCCTCGACGTCCAGGCTACGCCCAACTGCATGACAATATACGCGGTCAGGTTTATCGGGAGCTTTTGACGCAACATCCGATTGCTCAGTTGCGCAGCGCCCTCCATCGCAGTGCGAACCATGACCCGAGCCGCAGCCATTACGGCTGGCCGCTGTGGGAAGGTGCAGACACCATCGCCATACTGCGTCTGGCGGTTTTTTCCGGCGCGCCAATCAGCGATTTGGAGGCCATGCAGAAAGAGATCTCCGGACGTAATGACTGGGGCACCATTTTTTATGCGGCGTGCATGGAGGCCTTCGACCCCGTACTGATGGACCGGGTCACTCCGGAATGGCGCTGGCGAATGGCTACGGGCGCCTTGGGTAATCTCTGTCAACGAGTAGATCCGGAACGCTTGCCTTTCTTCCACTGGACCATGGAACAGGTGAAGACCGGACGAGAGGTCATCCCAGGACCGCTACGATTGCAATTGGCCGAGGTGTTGCTCCATCGAGGCGAAATCAGCCAAATGGTAGATGTGCTCAAGCCAATAGAAAAAGATGCTGCGGCCGATGTGCTGCGAGCGGGGATACGCATACAGCAGGGCCAATGGGCTCCGGCGCAGGCCGAAATGGAAGCGGCTGTGAATCCTCCCACGACTAAGCCAGGGCTGTAGTCGTGGGAGGATTCACAGATGTTTTCAGCCTCGGATGACCATGAGCGTTGTTCTCGAAAATTCGCCCGGTGTGGGCATCCCCTTCATTGTCTGCGCTGCGGACCCTTCGGTGCAACCCTCAGCAGTTGAGTCTGCAACGCTTCCCCTTCGATGTCCATGGACACCGGCGCGCCGGCCAGTTTCTCCTTCAGAACCCGCTCTATAGCGGCTAGCAGCGATGCCTCCTCCACCAGAGCATCCGCCGGCATCCCCAGTAACTCTCCCATCACTCGCAGGCCGGAAGACTCCAAGGCCAACTGCCTGTGGATCTTCTCGTTGGATACATTCGTTCCGCCGCCATCGGCCTTCACGATCGATTCGCCGGACGACGGCGCTGGTTTGGGCGCGCGCCCCGCCTCGTGGTCTTGCGCCAGCGCGCCCTCGGAGATCAGGCTGTAATCCGCCATGGAAAGCAGCGGCATCAGATGGTTCAGATGGATCGCCGGAACATCGAAGTCCGGCACGTAGAAAGTATTGATCCAGACCCCGCGCTGGATCTCGCCGCGCTGCGTCTGGATCGTGGCCACGAGCAGGGCCTGCCCATCCCGTTGCGCCTTCACGGTCATGGGATCCAGAAAGGCGTCTTTCTGCAAGGTCGTGCGGTTTTCCTGCACCGGTTGCAGGGCGCCCGGCTGGTACCCGCCCGGCACACCCCGCCAGACCTCGCCGGTGAGCTGCCGTGCGAGATCCAGAGTGTCCGGGTCCTCCAGACCGAGAAACAGCTTGGTCCGGGTCGCGGCCCCGGCGATGGCATCGGCCACGGTCTTGAGCTTGTCCAGCATGTGCTTGTGACTCTGCGCCCCCGGCGCCATGCAGAAACCCAATGACCGCGCCTCCTGAAAGATCACGTCCTCTCCCGGCACCATGTAGGCGGGCTTTTCATCCTCGATGATGTAGTAGGGATGGTCGGCCCTGGTGATGCGCGGCTCGGGATGCTCGCCCACCCGGCGCTCGGTCTTGCTCCCGAGAATGCGCGCCATCATGCCCTTGAGGTTGGCGATGACGATGCGCCCCAGACTTTCCGCGCCCTTTTCGGACTTGCCCAGGGCTGGCAGGATGACCACCACGATGCGCCGGTGCACGGCCACGTCCAGCCAGTCCACTTCCGGATAGGGGGTGGCGGAGATGTAGCCGTACTGGTCGGCGAGCAGACCCAGGCTGTTCACGAGCTGCTGGGCCACATAGCTGTGCTGTTCGCCACGGGAGGCCATCTGCAGCTGCAGTTGGCGGGCCGTCTCCGGATCCACGGCGTCGCCCGACCCCTTGGCCGGTGCCTGGGGATCGAAGCCGCCGGGCAAGGTGCTGAGGTAGGTCAGCACCCCGCCCATCAGGTCCGGGGGCATGCGCGCGTCGCGGGCCAGCTGTTCGAGGGTGGTCAGGTCCAGGTACTTGCGCACCACCTTGGGCGACAGGGGCTCGATGCCCTCCTCCCGCCGCCAGACCAAAGGCGGCATGATCGCGCGGATGAAACTCTCGCAGCGCCCGATCCAGTAGGGATCGGAAGCCTCGTTCTGGTCCTGCAGGGCCATCATCATCTCGGTCAGCGAGGAGGAGTCCCACAGCGCCATGGCGTTGTCGGTGTTGGACATCCGCCGCTGGGGCGTTTTCTCGAACACGTCCCTGCCGCCGGTGGCATAGGAGACCAGCAGGAGATCATCCTCGCGGCCGAAGCGGCGGACGATGGCGTAGTCCTTCTCCCAGGTGGTCAGTTCCCCCTTGCCGTCGATGTTCGTGGCGGCCGAACCCTGCATCAGGGCATTGAAGAGCATGCCATGGAACATCTGCGTCTTGCCCGCGCCGGAAACCCCCACGGGATAGAGATGCGCGCGCAGATCGGGATCCGTCAGCCACACCCCGCCGGATCCGTCCCGAGCCTGGCCGATATAGTAGATGCCCGCAGCCTCTTTCGGATGGCCATAGGGGTCCAGATCCTTGGGATCGGGGCAATGGGCGAAGAACGGGGCCCGTAGCGGCCAGCCGGCGCGATGGACGTGAAACCGGGCCAGTAGAAAGAACAGCACCCCCACCGGGAAGATCAGATCCGCCCAGCCCTCGCCGATGGGACTGGCACAGGCCACCGCCAGCATCAGCAGGATCAGGCTGCCGCCGTGATGGACGAGAAAATCGCGGAACCGGTCCCCGTTGCGGCGGATGTCCACGGCGACCTGGCGCGTCTCCAGATGGGGGGTGGTGCTCACTCGCGCACCTCCTGCAAGGCCGCCCGCAGCCCATGGACGGCAGCGTCGATCTGCGGGTCCAGCAAGGGCACGCCCGCCGCGCATTCCGCGCGGTAATGCGCGAGAATGCCGGCGCCTTCCACATGGCAGCGATGGCCGCGGCCCAGGCTGTTGACGGCATACCAGAGGGGACGGTCCACCGCCTTGAGCCAGAGCAGGTGCGCCGATGGCAGCAGCGCGCGCTCCCCCGCAGCCTCGAACAAGGCCAGAAACTGACAGCGCGCGAACCGATGCCGGACCACCAGGCTGTCCCAGATCCGTCGCTCCGCCGGGGTTGGCGTCCATGCCACCGCCTGCATCCGGACGACGCCACGCAGATCGGCATGGTCATAGGCCAGATTCGCCAGGTCGATCAGTCGTTGGTGGGCCGTTTCGTCGTCGCCGTGGACCTGGGGCAAGAGGGCCGCGACCAATGCCCGCACCGCCACCGGCAGCAGGGCGATATCCGTGGGCCCGAGTTGCGCGATGAGCGCGCGCTCCACCGCCTCGACGGCCATGTGCAGCTTCGCATCGGGATGATCCGCGTCCGGTTCCCAGTAGGCGGCTTGGTGCGCCCGAGCAAAGTCCCAGGGGCGTTGCGCCAGGGCCCAGGGTCCGGCATGCGGGTCCTGCAGATGGATATCGTGATTCCAGACCCTGCCCCAGGGGAAGCGTTCCTTGACCATTTCCACCAGAGACTCGGGGGTATGCACCCGGGTCCTTTGATAGCGGGACCAAAAGAGCCGGATCGCCAGGACGCCCAGGGGAACGGCCAGCACCGGACCAAGTACCGTGCCGACGCGGTGGTTGACCTCCGTAATGGTCGCCCAGTGTACGCGGGACAGGAGATGTTCGCGCTGTACGAGGACCAAATGCTGCTGCAGCGCGACGAAGCGGCCCGGCAGGATGCCGCGAATCATCCAGATCTCGCCCCGCTTCACCCAGTCCCACCAGGTGACCAGGGCGGTATGGCCGACCAGCCAGACCGCCAGGGCCAGGACACCCAGCGCCACGACGATAAAGACCACTTCCCCTCCCGAACCCGTGGTGCCGGCATTCGGGTCATTCGTGGACATGCGGGCCTGCCTCGGGCCGGTCCTCTGGCGACGGCGCGAGCGCACCGCCGTGGTCCGGAATTCCGGCTTCTTCTTGCACCGGTCGCCGCCGGGCCCGGGACAGGAGCCAGATCCCCAGCAACGGCAGGGCGCGGTGTTCCAGGCAATCGATCTGATACAGGCTGTAGAGACCCAGGGCGAGCACCGCGGGCAAGAGGACCAGCGCGAGCGGATGCACCGCGCCCCAGAGGAGCAAGGCGGCGCCCACCACGGCCAGCAGCATCAGCTGGCGGCGGGATCGCCGCAAGCGATCCTCCAGATCCCGCTCGCTCAGGCCTTGCCGCGCGACCACCCGGGCGAAGCGATCGCGGGCGCGTTGGGCATGCTCCCGTCGGCGCAGCAACGCGCGGGTTTCCCCGATGCGCAGCTGGTCCATGGGCGGCACCGCCGCCCGGGCGGCGCGGCTCGTGCCCCGGATGATCCACCAGATCGGCAGCACCCCGGACACCACGCCCGCGACCGTCCCCGCCCCTTTCCAGAAGCCCGTTTTCATCGTGGCCGCCGGGGATATGTGGCGGCCGGCTCCGCCTCGGACTCCGGCGCCGGCGTGATCGCGCTTTCTCCGACCGGCTGCACTCGTACGGCGGGGAGGGCCTCTTCGGGAGGGGGAGACTGGACGGGATCTACCGCCGGCTCGGACAGGCACAGCCGCTCGATCTGTTGCAGACGGTCGAGCAATTGTCGTTTGAGGTCGTAGGCATTGTTGTGCCGGGGTTCCGGGATCAGCAAGGCGCCGGCCGCGACCATGCCGGTGGCCAGCCAGGGCAACAACGCCGGCGGCAGGGCCTCGCAGCCGTTGACCTCCAGACGGTCGAGACCTTCCCGATAGCTGGGCTGGCGCAGATCAAAACCGTGCAGCAGGCCGGCCAGGGTGCCTGCGTCCGGCGTCTGCGCGGCCAATCGCCGCAAGGCCCCCACACTGCTTTCCAGCATCCGCCAGGACAGTTCCAGGAGCAGGCCGGCGACCGCCCCCAGTTCATCCGGGATCAGGGAGGGCGGCATGGCATCCCCTCTCAAGGCATCCGGCGGGGCGGTATATACCCGCGCCATCCCCATCGCCAGACGGGCCACCTGCCGGTTCATGTCCATCAGTAGTGCCTCATGGCAAAGGACTGCCGAACACGGTGGCCATGCGCAGGGCGAGGTCGGCGAGCCGCGCGTCCATGCCCACGCTCATGGCCGGCGCCCGCGCGACTGGACCGGAGGATGCGCCGGGGCAGGCCGTGTTTCGTGCGCCTCCGGCATGCCCCGCTCCGCCTGGGGTTCCTCCGCCGTCCGCAAAGACACCCGGGTTCCCGCCGGAACCAGGGTGGATCCCGTGTCGTCGCCATCCGGATCCCCGAAGCGGATGCGGACCGGATTTTTCAGGCCCACCCGATCGCCCGGGAGCTCGACGGAATGCACGGTCATCCAGTGATTCCCTTCCCGGATCCGGTCACCGGGCTGCAGGTGCTCGACGGAGATTTCCCTCGAATCGCCCAGTTCCCTCTTCGGGCCATGATCCGCCACCTGCAGGATGCCCTCGGGGTTGGGCGTGACCGTGACGGTGTGGCCGATCAGATTCCGTATTTCCGCCTTGTGGCGGGCATCCGGCTCGCGGCCGGAGACCAGCAGGGGCTGTCCCGCGCTCTGGATTTCCAGCACGTTGGTGTCGTGAATGTGGATCAGCTGTCCACTGAGCTCCCCCGCACCTTTCTGTTCCATGTTTCTGTACGGCATCAGGCCAAAGGGAATTGCGGGGGAAGCGAAAACATCCCTGGCGGGGGTGACGCCCAGTTCCGGATTATGGACGCTCAATACCCGGCCATCGCCGCTGATGGACACTTCGATGGGTTTCCCCAGGGACTTGCGCAGATAATCGTCCCCCAGGGAATCCGCCAGGAACGGCTTGCCGATCTCGACGCTGACCGGGCCGAATTCCCGGGTATCCAGCAGCACGGCGTACTTCTCGTAATCCCGCAGCACCCCGGAAATGCCCTGGCGGGGATGCGCCTGAATTTCCAGAACCGGCTTGTCGGGATCGATGGGTTCCTGCCGCACATGATCCTGCAGGTCGGTGCGATGGGTGAGGATGACCTTGTGATGGATCTGCTTGTTCGCTTCGGAATGCGGTCGCAGAAGGACCGGGTCGGTTACGCCGCGCGCGGTTTCGACTGCGGTGAGCACGGCGTGCTCCGCCCGGGCGCGCGAATCGTCCATGCCCATGGTGCGTTCGTAGGCATCGGTCCGCGGATCGATGGCGTCCAGATCCGGCCCTAGTTGGACGGCGCCGGGGATGTGCTCCACCAGATGGTCCGGCAGCGCCGTGGGCATGATGTGGTCCGCCCCGTCCATGCCGGGGGTGCCGTTGGGCCACCGGTAGATGCCCCTCGGCCGTGTCGGTTCGCCGGGCTGGGCGGCGTCGAGCACCACGCCTTCCCGCTCTATGCCGGTCTCGTCCAGGTACCGCACATAATCGCCGCGGGATACTGCCGGGCCTTTGGCTTCCCGGGCAGATTCCGGGGCCTCATAGTGTGGATAGTTCCGGATCGGAGAATCGTCCCCATCATCGACACCACGGGAGATTTCCGGCCAAGTGAATTCCTTGCCCAGGGCCTTTTCCAGGGTGGTGATGAACAGGTGCGCATCCCGATCTTCTTCGAGAAAGACCCGGTTGCCTTTCTGGTACGAATAGATGCTGATCTCACCCTCGATGCCTAGCGCTTGCAGATCCGAACGAGACACTTCCAGCCAGCCATGACCGGCGTCGCTGTGGAAGGTGTACCGATCGCCAGCGTCGATGTCGATGGACAGACGCGGGCCTTCCGACGCTGCGGGGGCCGGTTCCCGGAGACTGCCGGATAGTGTCTGCTGCCCGGGCAGGGTTTTCTGCACCGCTTCGAGCTTTTGCGCGAATTCCGGCGTGACCAGATGATCCACCGCCTGTTGCGCCAGTCGCGCCGTCTCGAAGAGCAGCTTCGGATCGCTCTCCACGGCGGCGCGCAGGCTCCAACCCTTCAGATAGCTGGCCGTCTGCTCCGCATCCTCCGGCGCGATCGGCACATTGAGCCGCCGGGCCAGGAGCAGCATGCCGATCTCGGCCGTCAGCTCCTCGGCCGCATAGGCCTGATCCCGGTCCATGCCCTTCTTCTGGTAAAAGGCCGACCGGTCCAGGGCGGGGCCGGTGCTGTGCACAGCTTCATGCAGCAAGGTGGCATAGAAGGCGGAAGCGTTGGGAAAACGTCCCTCCACGGGCAAATGGATCAGGCGCTCCGATGCGCGAAAAAAGGCGCGATTGCCTGCCCCCCGCTCGATGCGCATGCCCGTTTCGGCGACCCGCTCTTCAAAGAGCGCGCCGGCGCGTTCCGGGGACCAAGTGGCCGGCGGCTTGGCCGCCTCGAGGAGATGCTCCAGCCCATCCGTCTGGGCAATGTTGAAGACGGCATAGGTGCGGGCGAAGAGCCGGGGCGGCGCATCCTCGGTCGCAGACTCCTGCGGTGCGCCCGATTCCGGCGCGTTCTGGTCTTCCTTGGGCCGCCACTCCTTCCAGACGATGATCGGCACGCCCTGCTCCCCGCCGCGGACCTGGCCACCGTGTTCCTGGATCTGTTTGTAGGTCGCAAAGAGCGGCAGATCGTGAGCCATACCCGCGAGAGTCAGAGTAAAGGCATTGCCGCCCTGGTACACGGCTTGCGTGAACGGGTTGTGCGGACGATCCGGCCAGGGCGGCGGGGTCCAGGGCTTGCGCCACGGCGGCAAATCCCCTTCCGCCCAGCGCTTCAGCAGCCAGGAGACGACCTTTTGATAGGATGCATCCTTGGTGTCATGGGGTTTCTGCCGATCATCGCGCATTTGGGTCCTCCTTTCTCACCTGGGCCATGCATACCCAGGGATGGGTGCGATCGCCCGGGATACCGTTTCCTGTTTCATGCCGCATCCTCCGCGCGATATCCCAGCGTGCGCAGGGCCTTGAGCACCCAGTCCCGGTTCCAGGTTTCCAGGACTTCCCTGACCAGCCGGTCCGCCGCCACGCCTTCCACTTCGTCGGCGGAGTTCACCCGCAGGCCCTGCCGCGCGATCCGCTCCAGCAAGTTTTTTGCCGATGCCCCAAAACGGGCGGCCGCCACGGATCGGGCCTCGCCCGGCGTCATGTGGGTCTGCAGCCGGTTCAGTACCGCCCGGTCCTCGGAGGTGGTCGAAAAGGCCCAGAGCCACTCCGGCGGCACCGGGTCCGAGCAAAACAGCCGATAGGGCCCCTCGCGCGTGTCGAACAGCGCCAGGATGGGCGAGCCATGCGGGCCGGGGCCGGTCAGGCGCTTCAGCTCCTGCTCCTCCGCAGCCGTCAGGTGAAAACGCTCGGCCAGCGCGGAGGTGTCGTCCGGCGCCGAGAGGATGAAGCGCGTGGCCACATGCTCGTCGATGAATTCCCCATCGAAATCCAGTACGGATTGACTGGACAGGGCCAGCCGCACGTTGAACTTGCCGCCCTCGCGCGCGTCGCGATCGACGACCCGGCGTACCGCGCGGGCGCCGCCGGTGCGGTGAAACTCGTCGTAGATGACGAATTTCGGATCTTCCCAGGTTTCCCGGATCCGTTCCTCGTGAAACGCCCGGTAGGCGTCCGGCGTTTGCGCGAGATCGTCGGGATGCACATACCAGCTCCCGGTCAACGCCCAGCGTGCCGTGAGATACAGGATGGAGGTGCGCTTTTCGGCGTCCGGCCCGGTGCCGGCGGTGACTTCCGCGAGATCCAGCACGGTCCCGCGCGCCGCCCCGAGATTGAAGGCCGTGGGCGCGTTCAGAATCGGGTAATCGCGCGTGGCTTCCGTGAGGAAACGGGCCATGAGGTCGGCCGCGCCTTCGCGCATGCCCGCGAGCCCCGCCTCCTTGTAGAGCGCGTAGATCTCATCGTCCCGCACCAGGCCGATCAGGTCCTGCAACAATGGCATGGCGTAGCGTTGCGCCGAGATCGCCAGATCGGGACGCCGCTGCTCCAGGGCCAGCCAGTCCACGATCGCCCACCAGCTCGGGCGGCGGGGTAATGCTGCCCGGGCGATGGCGTTCTGGACCATCCGGTCCACCTCCGCCATGCCCTCCCGCTCGGGTTCCCATTCCTTGGGCGTGCCCAGGCGGTTGTGATCGGAAAAGCGCCGGTAGGCCAGGTCGACGAGCGGTCCCGCCATTTCATAGATCCCGGGAGCGGGATCCTTCTGTCCCATGGGCGTGCCCACCATCGCCAGCAGATCGAGCAGAAAGGCGCGATGCAGGGGCAGCGGTTCGCGCATCCCCAGCAGGGTGTCGAAGGGATTGATGGCATGGGCCTCGTCGTTGCGCAGGCGCTGCGACTGCACGAGATAGTCCCGGCGTCCCAGCAGTTCCCGGATCAGGGCGGCCAGCCCCATGCCGCCATACCCCACGTCGAGAAAGGCGAATCGCGGCAGCCGCGCGCGGCCCGGTTCCAGCAGATGGGCCAACAGCAGCAACAGGGCGAGCAGAACACTCTTGCCGGAGCGGGTCGCGGCAAAAATGGCGATATTGAAGTTTTTCTGCAGACTGGAGCCGATGGCGATGGGCAGCGGCTGCCCCTGGGGACCGCGCAGCAGGCAGGGGCCTTCGCTCCAGGGAGAGGCCTGCGAAGCGACCGGGAAGAAAGCGCAGGCATCCGACAGGTTGAGCAGATGGGTGCGCACCGGGCCCTGGGTCATCAGGCCGGGAATGGACGCGAGCCAGGCCGGCAGGGGATCGCCGAATACGTCTTCCACCATCACCCCGCCCCAGGAGCCGATCCGCTGCGCCAGACGCCGGGCCCGCTCGCCCGCTTCCTCCGGGGTTTTGCCCCAGGTGGAAAACATAATTTGCATGGAACAGGCCGGATCACCGGCCTGGGAACGGGCCAGCACATCACGGCGCGACGCATTGATCAGCCGGTTGGCGCCGTTGCTCCAGGTGAGAATCGCCGCGGCGAGGGTCTTGAGTCTGCCGCCGCCACTCCATGGCGCGAGATGGAGGGTATACCGCATGGGGAGATCCGCGGGCAGATGATCGTAGAGATCCCGGAAATCCACCGGGTGCGATGGCCCCAGGGTCATCGCCAGCATGCGCACGTAATGCCCTCCCGCCTGGATGGTCTCGCCCTGGCCGACCCGGGCATAGGGCGGCAGGACTTGCGCCGCGACCTGGGGGATGTGCGGGCCGAAGGGATCGGCCATCAGGGGGGGATGCCCGGCATCATAAATGGTCGCCAGCGCATCCCCCTGTTGCGGGTCGGCGCCGCGATCGGGATCCAGCATCTCCCGCCAGGCGAGCATGGCCTCGCGGGTGTTCATGGGGACGATGCGCAGCCCCAGGCGCTGGGGTCCTACCCCGAGTGCCGCCAGCAGCGCCTCGCAGGCGGCGGCATGGGTGGGAATCAGACCGCCCAAGGCCAGTCCGGGCACCTGCCAGGGACCCCACGCGACTTGTGCTTTTTCGAGCTTCCGGTTCCGGGCCTGCTTCTCCAGTTGGGCGTCATGCGGGGTCAGGATGTTGGGGCCGGTCCAGAGGGCGAGATAGGCGCGCTCCGGCAAGAAATGCCCCTGGAAGCGATCCTTGGGCGGACCGTCGGTGAAGCCCTCCGTGTCCATGCCGATCCGCCGCGCCTGGCGTTCCAGGCCGGAAAACTGCCGCTCCACGACCGGGTGCGCCCAGGCGGGATCCCGGGCCACCGTCCATTGCAGACGATGGCCCGGGGTCAGAAAGAAAGCGGGCAAGGCCCGATAGATGCGCTCCATCCATTCGGAGCCCTCCCCCCGCGCGTACAGGCGGGTGAGCCCTTCTACCCGGAAGAGGCTGACCAGCGCCCCGTCACCGGTGGCGAAACTGGTGTCGTCCTGGACGGAATGCACCGCGAGGTGTTCCGCCAGGGTCGGCATGAGCAGTCCCATGTCAGCGCCTCAACCGTACGGGCCGCCCATCTGGATCTGCTGGACCTGCGCGGAAGAGGCTGACCAGCGCCCCGTCATCGGTGGCGAAACTGGTGTCGTCCTGGACGGAATGCACCGCGAGGTGTTCCGCCAGGGTCGGCATGAGCAGTCCCATGTCAGCGCCTCAACCGTACGGGCCGCCCATCTGGATCTGCTGGACCTGCGCGCCGGTGGTGTTGTGGAAGACGGTGCCCTCGTAGTGATAAGCCAGCGCGGGCAGGCCCATCAGCCCCGCCGCCACCATGGCGTGGGTGGCGACGTGGCTCCACTTGGCATTGCCCTGCCCATGCTGCTTGTGCGCTTCCCAGGCCTTCAGCATCGAGGACCCGCCGAAACCCAAACCACCGACGAAAGTGCCGCCCAGCACCAGATTGACGATATCCTGGAGGACACTGGACGCATTGTTGGCCATGGTGCCGACGTTGCCGCCCAACGCCCAGGCGTCTCCCGTTACCGCCAGGGCCATCAGCCCCGCCCCGATGGCCAGGCGCCGGCGGGCGATGCGCCGGAACTGGCGACGCCCTTCCCCATCCTCCGCCAATCCCACCGAAACCCCATTATGCAACTGCACGGTCCGACGATTGCTTTCCATCACCGATTCTCCTTGCCTGTGTGAAAACGGATTTGTCCCGTGCTGCGGTTATAAGCGAAAGCCGGAGGGGGAAGCGGTCTGACAAGCGGACTGATTCCGTGTCGTCTGACGCGTGCCCGGCGATCCACGAGACATCTTCAAGGGAGGTAATAGGACAGACGGCGGAGGAGGCTCTGTCGGACAAATCGAGGGGGTATGTGACTTCAGACGGCCATCAGGTAATTTCAGGTGAAACGGAGAACGATCCGGCCATCGGACCTTTCTCGATCTACCCGGCGAGATCGTGGCAGCATGACCAAACGCGCAGGGTAGGTCCCTGATTTTCGGCTTGGGGCAAGCAAAAGCCAGTCATGCGCCCACGATACCGAGATGGTTTCACACCTGGCTGGTCGCCGGTTGTTGCGTTACAAAAAAGATATCCTGGCGTCTGATGTCATCGCTACGGGCGCTTCATATCAACGGCGGCAAGGCAGCGTTAACCGGCCATTCATCTGCCACTCTCGACCACTTATCCCGGTTTTCCATTCCGGTGAGCCTCAGTGGCATATGTTCAGCCGTCTTGGAAATCGCTGTCACTCGGCGGGACGAGTTTCATCCTGGGTATTCTGGCCTTGCAGTTACCGTAGATCTGCTTCGCTGTGACTCTGACATAGCGCTGTGCGAGGGGCCAGATGTCGATATATTTTGTCCTGTTCTCAAGAATCTCCGCATGCCCGTTTAAGCGCACACGTGTTATGGTCTGAAAATCGATAAACAGCATACCCACGTGGGGATTGACGAGGATGTTGCCAAAGGAATTGAACAAATTGTTGCCTCGATAATCTGGAAATATCACGGTGTTGGCATCAAGCACTCGAAGTAGAGGTAACTGCTTTCCCGATGCATTAAACTCGCAACCTCGGTAACTGCAATCACACTCGCCCTGAGCGTTTGACGTGGCAAGAAAGAAGAAGGGCAATCCTTCGATGTATTTGGCCAGACCGACAGAAATGGTTTCGTGGAACATGGCATTGAGATTATGCACATTCCAGATACCGTCCACACCGAAGCGGCTTTGGGCTTCGCGTTCGCCGGCATGGAGTAGTTCATCCATAGCCCGGTAGCTAGGCAATATCTTTTCAGAACCGTCTATTTTCATGATCATTTCCTTTTTGTCGAATCGCTCTAAATGAGGCCATCCGTAGCGCCGAAGCACTGCTCTGCGTCCATTTGGCCTCGCAGCGTGGCCTCAGATGATTCAGCCCGTAACCATGCTTCCGCCGCTTCACTGGCCAGTGCATGCTCCGTCTCCGTCCAACTGGACGAATCTGGTCCCACAATCCGGCTCAGGAGAGCCACGGCCTTGAGGGCGATCTCAACATCATTTGGCGAATTCATGGCACCCACCTCCGTGCTTATCCGGTTGTCTCCCAAAATAACGCTCCACCCACATACAAAAGCTGTGCACCAGAAAATGTCGCTACACCACTCACAACCACGTTCCTTTTGAGGATGCATGATCACCCAAGACACGTTGATGCGAGGGTGGGTTGGAATGTCTCTGATTTATCCTTGAGGCACCTACAAGCCGAGCGCGCTCAAACCTGGGTGATCATCGGGTCTTCTGCCCAGCGGCCAGTGATATTGCCGCTCACTCTCCCGGATAGGCAGATCATTGATGCTGGCCAATCGGCGTTGCATCAATCCCATTTCATTGAACTCCCATAACTCATTGCCATAGCTGCGGTACCAGTGACCGGAATCGTCGTGCCACTCATAGGCGAATCGCACGGCCATCCGATGGTCACGAAAACCCCAGAGCTCCTTGATCAGGCGATAGTCCAGTTCCCTGACCCACTTGCGCTCCAGGCAGGCTTTGATCGCCTCCCGTCCCACTGGAAACTCCGCGCGATTACGCCAGACCGTATCTTGGGTATAGGCTTGAACGACCCGTTCAGGATCGCGAGTATTCCAAAGGTCTTCGGCCAACCGCACTTTCAGCAAGGCAGATTCTTCTGAAAATGGGGGAGTCAGCGTATTGCTTTGCATGGTGGGTGCTCTCCTATGTTTCGGGATTACTCAAAGTAGACAGTTCTGTCTACTGCGGGCAATTCTAGACAACATGGAACGATCTGTCTACTATGGCGTAATGGATAGACATTCCAATCCCGCGCTCATGGACCAGACCAAGCTATCTGCGCGTGAGCGCATTCTGCTCACAGCGCACACGCTCTTTTATCGTGAAGGCATTCGCAGCACGGGCGTGGATCGCATCATTGCGGAAGCGGGCGTCACCAAGGTGACCTTTTATCGCCACTTCCCGAGTAAAAACGACCTGATTGTGGCTTTTCTGGATTATCGCCACCGTATATGGATGTCCTGGTTTCAGGATGCACTCCAAAGGCACGGCAACAATCTTCTGGCCATTGCACCGGTTTTACAGGAATGGTTTACCGACCCGGCTTTTAGGGGATGTGCCTTCATCAACGCGCTGGGGGAGATGGGGGGGTCAATGCCCGAAGTCGTGCATAGAGTAAGTCAGCACAAAGCGGAACTGCGCAAAGTGATTGAGGGCCTGCTACCTGGGAATTCTGATCGGGAAGATTTGGCGAGCGCCGTCGCCATGGCTATAGATGGTGCCGTAGTCCGGGCCGAGTGGGGAGAGCCGACAGAAGCGATTCATGTATTCAACCACCTAATAGAGGGCATGTACTGCCTCAAACCGCAGACGTGACGCGCCCATGCCCTATAAGTATTTCGGTGAACAGACCAACTGTTTGATCTGTCACTCCGGTATCTATCGGGCGAAATGAGCCCTCATTGCCGCAGCGATCACATTCATATCGTGATCGCTAATGACGAAAATCCCAAAGCGGAATTGGTAGCCCCAGGTTTGTTTTCCGGCTGAGAACTCCATCCTCCCAAGGATGGGCCGAATAGGGGCTTCTTCGGCAGGGAGCCAGCACACGTCCCGTCGATAGGGTTGGAATCCCCCGCCCAGTTCCACCTGGTAGGGCTCACCATGCTCTACAATGCCAATTGCCGTGAAAGCCTGGAATTTATTCTTACCGCCAAATTCAACGGTTGGCGAATAGTAGGCAACACGATCTCCGGGTTTTATGCGACGAAGGGGTGCCGCTTTACCGTGACAGACTTGCATAAATCCGGCGGCACGTCCGATTCGTACGTGCTCTGCGGATGCCACGGCAACCCAATTGCGACTCACGGCGTCGTGGGCGCGAACACGCGAAGCCGATGCCCATCAGGATCGAGTGCCACGAAAGTATGGCCAAAATCCATATCCGTCGGTTCTTGTTCAATGACCAGTCCACGCTGTGTCCAGTCAGTGAATAGATTACCAACGACATCGCGACTCGATACCGAAAACGCGATTTCCCCGCCACCGCCTGCCGCGGTTGCGGCGGGCTCCACTACGTGTTTCGACCACACCCCCAGCATCACTCCAGAATCCAGTGCGAACATGGCAAAATTCGGCGATGTCTGAATAGGCGGTTTTTTCAATAGACGGGCATAGAAATCGGCGCTGCGCAGCGGATTGTCTACATACAAAATGATAAAATTCGGATCTGGCATGGTTTTCTCTATAGTGTTGGTAGATACCCGAGAAATTTCCTTTCTGCGGGAGTCCAGAGAATACCCACCACAGCTGTCAGATTCTGTCAGTAGTGTTTGCTTACTGCGGAGGGATGCCTTCCATTTCACGCCATGCCTTCAGCAGCGATTGTCGGCGTCGCGGGTAGCGCTGTTCTTCTACGGCAAATGCTGAAATGCGATCCGTCCGGAAGTGCCGGAACCCTTGACGCAGTTCACACCACGCGACGAGGACGCGCACGTGATCAAAGTACCCCAGCGCAAATGGCCAGACAGTCCGTTTGGTTTCTGTCTCCTTGAGATCCCGATAATGGATGGTGACCTTGCGCTCGGTGCGGATCGCCAGGCGGAGTTTAGGCAAGTCGGCCGCGCCCGTAGGGATAGCCTTCCCAGGCCCAACCAGCAGCGCAGAAGCGTCCAGCATATCCCGCAAATCACTGGGTAAAACCGCTGCAATTTTGCTGACAGCACTCCGGGCGGCAGCACCAAGCCGTTCATCTCCACGATCAGCTACCCAGCGAGCCCCAAGGACCAGTGCCTCGATTTCCTCTTCCGAGAACATCAGCGGCGGAAGCATGAAGCCAGGCCGTAGAACGTAGCCCATACCGGGCTCCCCTTCTATGCTTGCGCCTTGTTCCTGTAATGTGGCGATATCTCGGTAAAGTGTGCGCAAACTGATCCCGAGTTCTTCAGCGAGATTCGCCCCGGTAACCGCGAATCGATGCCGGCGCAAAATTTGGATCAGGGTGAGGAGGCGTTGGGCGCGTGACACGAGGGAATTTCCTGTAATTGCTCACTGATAAGAGGCATTGTGCCCGGCGATCCTCTCGAATCCACCTCTAACGCCAGACAATGCTCAGGGGATTTCAGGTGGTCCATCCGCAAGACATTGGCCCCGCAAGCTTCCACAAACGCAGTGTCATGGCTCGCAAACAGCGCCAAACCCTCCAGACCACGTAATCTGATGCGCTGGGCTAAGAATTCTCGGGCATGGTTGTCCAGTCCATTGCTCGGCTCATCCAGCAGCATCACCTGCGGCTCGCCGATCCAGGCCGCGCTGAGCATGAATTTTTTCTGCGTGCCCAGCGACATGGCACCAAAACGGGTCTGCAGGTGCGGGTCCAGTCCGAATTGGGCGACCAATTCCAGAATATCCGATCCGACCTTGGTCTTCTTGGCCATGGCGACGAAATCCAACAGATCACGCCCAGTCATGAAAGGATAAATGGGGCTTTCATCCGGCGCGTAGGACAACCCTTGACGCGCCGGCAATGGTGTCGTCTGGAGGCTGACGTCATTTATCCAGACCTCGCCCGCGTCAGCCGCAATGGCCCCCGACAAGATGCCCAGCAGCGTGGACTTACCGCTGCCGTTCGGCCCCTGCAGGGCATAAACGCCTGGGGCCAGTTCGCCACGGATGTCCTGGAAAATCCGGCGCCAGCCAAAGGACTTGGTGATCCCCTCGAATCGCAACATCGTCTTACTCCTATCGAACCACGGCCATCGCCGCGCCCGACCATGTACCGGCCAGAATGACCCCTAGCAAGACCGCTTGTCGTCCCCCATGCACCAGGGGCAAACGCAGCAAGGCCAATAGGACAAAGTAGGCCAAGACGAGTGCGAGTGTCGTGTCGACAGACGCGTTGAGATAGATAAACATCGGGGCCATCAAAACGGCCAAGGGTAAGGCACCGAAAGCGGCGACAAAAGCCGTATCCTGCAGGGCCCAGAACCTCTTTGGCAGCGGGAGCGCATGGAGATAGGGCTGTACCGGTCGATGTGCGGACTGCAGGATGCGATACAAGCCACTGGCGATCAGCGCGATGGCCGCCATGCCGAGAATGGCTGTGGGCAGGGCGCGAGTATCGAACGCGAACCGCTGCATCAGCCAGTCGGCCGCCAGGGCTAGGGCGAAAACGCTCACCGTGCGCAACACCGTGCCTCCTGGATGCCGCACCCAGAGCGCTTGCGCCTGGATACGCCAGGCTGGAGGCAAGAAGGAGAAAAGTCGCCGTCCACCGGGAAGCGATTGGGTTACTCGACGGCGGACCCACGTCTGGAGACTGGCCTGAAGGGGATGCCGCAAGACGAGAAACGACGCGCCAATCAACAATGTGCCACTCAGAGCAAGCCAGCTTGCCGGATCGACCGGGCGGCTCAGGCTCCAGCTCAGCAGGGCATCAGCCAACCCGAACGTTAAAAGTGCGGCAAGCTGTCGCTCCAGTTCGGCGAGTTCGGCAAGCAGCACCAATCCAGTCAGTCACCACGCATACCGTGGCAACCAGGAAAGGGGTCGCCGTTGCCCCGAGCAAACCAGTTGGCGCGACGGCGAGCAGCGCCACAACGGGGACCAGCAAGAGACTGTTGGCAGGGAGGAGCACCGACAGATCAGCCCGACGCCGCTGATTGACCGAGAGAGGCAGGGATCGCGCATAGGCCATGAACGCGCCACCGTCGATGTGGCGGCGTTGCACCATGACCCAGGCCAGCGCAATCCCCTGGATGGCCACGAGGCGCCACCAGTGCCATAGCACATCGTGGCCAACGTGCAGTACGGCCAACAGGGGATAGCCCAGGCCCATTAACAACTTGCCGATTGGTGTCCCGCCGGGAACCAACGCGCCCGCCAGCACGAATACCTGCCAATGCCGCACCAGCACGCGGCCCGTGGCACTGGCATACCAGCGCAGGCGCAATAAGGTCAGGTGGCGATACATATTCCAGGTTGTTCAAGCGGTCTTGCCGTTGCCATGGCCATGCCTCCTGCTGGCATGCGGTGGTAGGAAAATCATAGTGCAATTCTAGCGGCCAAACCACCGCCCGCTACGCGATCGGCATCGGGATGCCACATTGACAGACCTCGCCGCTGCATTGTCGCGCAATCATTGACAACCAGTTTCCTTATGTGGAAACTAGTTGTCACTCTGTGGGCGGCCATATCACTGACGTCCTCTGGCTGGGAATAACGCGAATTTTGGAAAGGTCCTTATGAACATTCAACAAAACCCGAAGGCCGCCATCTTGACCGAGATCATGCTGGCCGTATTTCGCCTGCAGGGCCGTCTATTGAAGAAAGGCGATGAACTGGTCAAGCCCCTCAATCTCACGAGCGCCAGGTGGCAAGTGATGGGCGCCGTTGCGCTCGCCGGGAAACCCCTCTCCGCACCTCAAATTGCCGAGGCTATGGGGATCACCCGTCAAGGGGCGCAGAAACAACTCAACAAAATGGAAAAGGATGGCTTTTTCGAGCGATGCCCGAATCCATACCACCAGAGCTCCCCCCTCTATGCTCTGACCGATCTGGGCCTCCGCTCCTTTTCTGATGCGATGGCCCTGGAGACGGTCTGGGCTGACGGTCTTGTTACCGACCTTTCCCTGCAACGCCTCCATGAGACCCTGCAAACCCTGAATGTCATCCACGAACAGCTTGATTCCCCTGTACCGAAAAAAGGAGACCGCTGATGAAACCCGTCTTTCATGCCCTTGCAGGGACTACAGCGATGCTCATCATCGCCAGTTTCTGGACCTCCACCCTGGTTTCAGAACTTTTTATGGACCATGCCGCTGTCGCCGCTGTCAAACTGAGCATAGTTTATGGCCTCATCCTGCTAGTGCCTTGCCTTGCCGCTACCGGCGGGTCCGGTTTTGTGCTCGGCAAGTCGCGCAAGGAGCGGCTCTTGGATCAGAAAAGGAAACGTATGCTCATCATCGCCGCCAATGGCTTGCTCGTGATGATTCCATCGGCACTCTTTCTTAACTACAAGGCTGCTGCCGGTGAGTTCGACGTATCATTCTACGCTGTGCAATTTGTGGAATTGACAGTCGGCGCCGTGCAGATCACTCTAATGGGTATGAATTTCCGTGATGGGCTCAGTCTTGCCGCCAAGCAAGACGCGCCAACCTCCTGACATTCAAGTTTTAATAATTTGTTGAGTTGATAGAAAAATTAAATCATGCACCAGAAACCTGCCTTGCGACAATCCCCCGGTCTATGCCTTACTCCATTTCAGAGAGGCGACAACTACCTGACACCGGGGGCGTCCTTGCCTGATTAAAAGCCGAAAGCACTACCCGGCACCCCCACACTCGTTACCTAAAGAGGCAGAAAAGTTCGTCGAGCCAACGAGAATTGACGAATTGAAGGACATCCAAAAGGAAAAATTTGACACTGCCAAGCTCTGTCAAATACTGGTTGAACTTAATCGTGCCTATGCCGGACAATCATTTTTATCCTGCGCCTTCTTGATTCGTTCGGTCATTGATCACGTTCCGCCTATTTTTGGGTTGAATTCATTTACCGAGGTTGCGAACAATTACGCAGGTGGTGGTCGGTCCTTCCGCGAGGCTATGCAACACCTAGAAAACGCCTCCAGAAAGATCGCGGACTCGTTTCTCCATTTGCAAATCCGGGCTGCGGAAAGCATTCCTACCAAGACTCAGGTGGAGTTCCGTGCCGACCTTGACGTTTTACTTGGTGAGGTAATTCGTGTTCTCCGCCCAAAGCCCTAACCTTATTCGTTAAGCTGATGCTGATGCTGTGTATGTAGTTTGTGATTGTAGGTCAATTATTTTCAGGTTCGGATTCATGAAAGTTTCACTATGCGTTCTCGGAAGCTTCCCGTTCTTCATTTTTCCCAGCAATTCATCTGATGCCTTTTCTAGATCTTGAAATAATCTTTCGCAAACCAGTATTAGTCTCCTCGTGTTGTCGTCAAGGTCTTTTATTGTTAAATGTTCGTTACCGTTAACGTCATCGTGAATGTGGGTGAAGGAAATTCCTTTTCCCGGTCGTCCGATATGGGCCATTCCGCATCGCAGATTTTTGTATAGGTCGTGTGGACAATCTTTCTCATTATACTTTCTATATTCTGAAAAGGCATCCAGTTCATTTATTGCTTTTCTGAACCGCTCCCTAGAAAGTCCGCTTTTAAAAAAATCTTCCCTATCAAAACAAGCGCCAAAAAATTCAACCATTGATGACATTATACCAAAGCTTAAGTAATGAAGACCGTCAGTTTGGGTCATCTTTTTTAAATTGTTCTTGACAATTTCAGAGATGAAGTTCTCTATGGTTGCCATATCATGCTATCCCTTCTTTTTTCGTCTGTGTTCAAGACTAAACCCCTAGGAGATTCACATCAAACCAATGACCGCTTCCAGTCTTCAGCCGACGATCAAGTGAGGTGGCCCTGACGATAGTGGACAACTCCGTTTCAAGCGGCCAGCCGTGCGAACATAGTGGGGGCCAGGAAACCAATCCGCGAATGCAGACGTTGGCGGCTGTAGAAAATCTCAATGCACTCCCTAATGGCAGATTCTGCCTGGGCACGGGTCCCGAAGCGATAGTGGCTAGCTTCTCAGCTCGATGAGCGTCTCGCCCTGATTCAGTCTATCCAGCATTTGTGGCCATAGGCGGGCAAAGCCATCAAGCAGTATCTGCCTTCGGCAGTTGGGAGTGCGTAACCAGATAATAGTGGGGCCATCGGGATGTATCGTGCGGAGTATAGCGAAATCTTCATCCTTGTTTATGATGATAGCGCCATCCCGATATGCACGATCCCATATTTCCGGATCAAGAGCGCTGGCGATACCTATGTCGGCAACATGGCAGGCTGGATAACCTTGCGCACTGATCCATCGGGCCAGAGCGGGTGGTAGCTGCGCATCCACTAAAAACTGCATCAGGCCACATAAAGAATGGCGTGGTCCGCTTGCTGCGCAGCGTAATGAAGGCTGGCGGCGATATCTTCGGGCTCTAGGTAGGGGTAATCTTCCAGAATCTCTGCGGTCGTCGCTCCTGCCGCCAAGAGTTCGAAAATGTCCAGTACCCGAATACGCAGCCCTCGAATACAAGGCCGTCCGCCACATTGCTGGGGATTGATAGTGATGCGCTCAAGGTGCATGGTGGCTCCTCCTCATGGCTGCAGCGAAATAGTATAGGCAAATTGGGCAAGTATAACAGCTTCCGGAAACAACCTCATTTCAACTGCCATTATAAATAGTCAACAGCAAAATAAGCCATTGTTTTCATGGAATAGTCTTGGCGTGGCATGACCAGCAGGTAGAGCAGCGCCTACAGGGGTGGTGCTGGAGTAGCTGCATAACGCGAAACGGCTGACGAATTGCAAGGGGCACAGGCAGTATTGCTGCTCCTGGATTTGGAGTTGAGCCTGGAACAGAGCGGATGATGTAGCCATTTCGATTCCCATTTGCGGAATTTAACCCGCGCCGGCAACGACGCCGCGGCAAATAGCATCACTAATAACCGCATAATATACGGTGAATGGCTTGCGCATGCGGAGAATGTGGACCATAATCTCCGCATGAATGGCAGCGATCACACCTACATCTGGCAGGCCAGCGACTGGCCGACTTGGCGCTACGACCTGGCTGTACTGGCCCGGTCGTTGGCCGATGTGAGCCGAGCCCAAGGGCTGCTGATGGGGCGTCTTGCCGATGTCGGCATGGCCTTGCGCGACCAGGCCAGCCTGTCGGTGCTCACCGAAGACGTGATCAAGACCAGCGAAATCGAGGGCGAACGGCTTGATGTCGAGTCCGTGCGTTCGTCCATTGCCCGCCGCCTCGGCGTCGACATCGGTGCTCTGGCGCCGGTAGACCGTCATGTGGAAGGCGTGGTCGAGATGGTGCTCGACGCTACAATCCACTGCAATGCCCCGGTCACATACGATCGGTTGTTCGGCTGGCACGCCGCCCTCTTTCCCACCGGCTACTCTGGCCTTGCCCGGATCAAGGTGGGTGGCTGGCGTGACGACACAGGCGGCCCGATGCAAGTAGTGTCCGGCCCTCCTGGTCGGCAGCGGGTACATTTCGAAGCGCCTCCGGCCGGTCGCCTCGCGTCCGAGATGGATCGCTTTTTCGACTGGGTCAACGCATCGTCCAACGACCCGCCGCTGATCAAAGCGGGACTCGCCCATTTGTGGTTCGTCACATTACACCCATTCGACGACGGCAACGGCCGTATCGCACGCGCCATCGGCGACCTGTTACTGGCGCGAGCCGACGGCAGCCCGCAGCGCTTCTACAGCCTGTCCGCGCAGATCCAGCGAGAACGCAAGGCCTACTACGACATCCTGGAGCGCACCCAAAAGGCGTCGCTCGATGTTACCGAGTGGCTTGCCTGGTTTCTCGACACCCTGCACCGCGCCGTCGACCAGACGCAGCACACCCTCGATGCCGTGCTGACCAAAGCGCGGTTCTGGCAACGCTGGGCCACTACGCCGCTGAATGAGCGCCAGGTGAAGTTACTCAATCGGCTGCTCGATGGCTTCGAAGGCAAGCTCACCAGCAGCAAGTGGGCAATGATCGCCAAATGCTCGCCGGACACGGCGCTACGCGACATCTCCGAACTGCTGGCACGTGGCGTGTTACGGAAATCTGCGGCGGGCGGGCGTAGTACCAGCTACGAGCTGAACGACCCACCGGGGTAACCCACCTTTCAAATGGGCAACGTCAACCCAAAGGTGTGCCCCAGGGCGATGGCCGTACCCACCACATTGGCCGCCAGCGCTCCACCGATGATGTGCACGAAGGCGGTATCCGAGCTCTCCCGCGTGGTGCCGTCGCCGACTCGCTTCAGAATCACCAGCCCGCGAAACACGGCCAGCCAGCCGACGAGCTGCACGAAGTTCTCGATCACCATCACCGCGAGGCCCACGTGCGCGCCGCCCGGACCGGTGTAGGCCAGCGGCGATGGCTGTCCCTGGCTGAAAAAGGTGCCCACGTCATGGAGCACGAACACGGGCATGGCCATCAGCAGAGCCCCCGTCGCGGCGGTGATCGGGATCCGGCTTTTGTGGATCCGCGGGTCATTGCTGACACGGACCATCAAAAAGACGCTGTCCGCCACGAACCAGAGACCGACGACGAAGGAAAGACCCACGGTCAGCACGAACATGGGACCGAGACTCTGGCCCATGTTCCCGATCATCTGGATGGCGGTCAGCATGCGTCTCTCCTCCCGTCAATAGCCGATCGTGCCCTGGCTCGTGATGACCGCGTCCGGAGTGACCCGTAGGATCCGCAGGTCCTCCACTTGGCTCCCCGCCTCGACCACATGGGTCTGCCCGCCGGGCCCCTGGATCCATGCCTCGTTCGCGCCGATGGATTCCACGGACCAGCCGGGCACGCCGTGCCGCTGCGCCGCCGAGGCAAGGGCGATTCTTCGTGGAGGTTCCCGATGCGTGCCGGGCGTGGACCTGGCTTTGGAACGTATTTCCTGATCGACCACCGCCAGCCGTTCATTCGTGTGCCGTTGCGCGGTGGCCAGCACGCGCAGGTCCGCACCGATCCTGGCCATGGCCTGCGCCAGATCCGGCGCGGCCGGAGAGGTGACGGATGCCGTCACCCCGGTGGCCGGGGTCGCGGGCATCGGCGCAGTCTGGACTACGGATACGGTCCCCGCCGCAGTGGGTGCGGAGGCTGTCGGCCATCTTGTCGGCGGGGTGGCCGGAGGCAGCGTGCCGGAAGGCGCGGATCGCACCGCCCGAACGGGGGCAGTAGAGGCGAACGGGTTTGTCGCCGGATGCGGGGTTTTCGGGGCGAAGTCGAACTCCCAGGTGGTAAACCCGATGCCCAGGATCACTACGGCCACGCCACCCACCGCCAGATAGAATTTCATATTGTCATGCATCGAGGTCTCCTGTCATCGTCATAGGGGCACCGCCGTATAACCGCCTGTCGGACGTGCCCATCACGCTGCTGCTACTTCCCTCAGCGGGTTTTCCCCAGAATGCCGTGCACGGCGGTTTCCAGGCGCACCTCCATGCGCTGCCCGCGCCGCGCCGTCATGCCCAGCCGTTCCGCCGCGGCCGCAATGGTCAACTCTTCGCCATAGCGCAGATGCACCCATTCGGCGAGATCGTCCGGCAGACCGCGCATGACCGCCCCGACCCGCTCCGGGCTCCAGTCCACCGCCACGTCCTCGGTCACCGGCGATGCATCGGGATCCCCCTGGTCCCAGTCCTCCAGCGGCACGGTATCCACCTCCTTGCGTCCCCGGAACACGGAAAGCTCTCCGCGCAGTTTCCAGTAACTCCAGGGCGCAAAATGACCCTGCGCGGGATCCCAGCTATGCAACGCAATGGTGACCGCCAGGCCGATGAACTGCTCCGCATCCTCCCGCGGCACCCCCATGGCGCGCGCCTGGCGGGCCGCCCCCGCACAATATCGCCGCATGATGCTCCATAGTTGGTTGCCGGCCGCCGGGTTCCCGGAGCGGGTCGCCATGGCCAGCTGGTCGATGTGATTCAGGTTCTGAAGCGCTTCCATGGTCCCTCCCCTACCCCAAGCCGGCCTTCACCGGCGCCATGAACAGGATCCCGATCCCGCTGCCCGCCTTGACCCGGACCGTGGGCGGGGTGTTGAAACGCTGGGCCATGATCGGCGCGAGCGTCTGCCCCACGTTGCCCACCGCCGACAAGGCGATCTGTCCGTTGCTCAACTGATGCGTGACCACGCCCAGACCGGAGCCGGTGAGATAGGTGTTGGTGTTGGCGGAGTCCAGGGCGTTATTGAGGCCCTGCAGGAGGCTGGCCCCGATCAGCCAGCCATAGCGATAGAGCGTGTGCCGGTTGACCGAGGTCGCGAGCGCCGTGCGTGCCGTCGCCAGGGTGATGGCGTAGGCCCGGATGGATATCGTCTGGTGGTGCAGTGTCAGGGAGGAGAACTGGACCAGGACCCGATCATGCACGCGGGTGAAACCACCCAGCAGGCGGGCGCCGGCGAAACGTCCGGTCTCGATCGTCGCCAGCACCGGTCCGGGCTCCGTGGACTTGATGCTGGTATCCAGCACCGCGAAAGAGATATGCCCGGCATTCACCAGGGTGGGAGCGGCGATGCCCCCTGTCGATGCGGTCACCGCCGTGACCTTGCCGGCCTTGGTTCCCTGGAGCGTGCCGTTGGCCACGAGAACGGCGACGGGCGGCTGCTCCAGCTTGAGGATCGCGGCCACCTCGGCGTTGATCTGATGCGCATCGGGATTCGGCGCGTAGCGCACCGCCGTCATTCCCAACGAATCGACGGGCCGATGATGGATGACCGGGCCGATCGGCCGGGCCGCGCCGGATTGACCCGTGGTGGCTTTGCGGATCGCCCCGACGGTCGGCAGGGAAGAGAGCCCCGCCTGCAAGGCTTTTACCGCCTGTTTCTGGTTGTATTGGTTCAGGTCTGCGTTGTAGACGGGCGTTCCCGGACCACCGGGCGTGTTCCGCATCTGAGCCACCTGGCCACCGGCCGAGATCGGTACCGCCGGGGCACGGGGCCAGAGCAGGATCGTCAGAAACCCGATCACGCCGACACCCAGGGCGGCGCCACCGACGATCAGGGGTCGCCGTGCCGGGTCGCCCAAGGCGCTACGGACCCCATGCAAGATGCCTGGCGCTTTGGCGGTCGCGAACGGATCCAGTGCCGGAACGGTGGACCCTGCAGGAGCAGATGTCCCCGACGGACCTGGCATAGCGATTGTAGGCGTCTGTGGTATCTGCGTTTCATCCACCATGGCGGGAGCCCTCCAGCAAGGGGTTCAAGGTCAAGGTGCGCGCATGGCCATTCTGGCTGACCGTGACCGCTGGCACGTCGGGCAGGACATAGGTGCGTATGCCGGCCGCGCCATCCATGCGCGCCACCCAGGCGGGAGCCAATACCGGCATGGGGGTGCGCAGGAGCAGACGGCGCCCGTGGGAGCCCGTCCATGACCAGGCCGTCACCCTGGGAGGATTGCCGACGACCTGCAAGGGCTGCGCGCCCGCCGGTGGCAGGTCCTGGACCAGCTTCAACAGCACCTGGGTGTAATTCCCATTGGGTACGCCGCTGCCCCCGACAGGCGGCGGCAAGCCCGGTTCGATGGCGTTCACCCGGACACGCACGCTGTAATCCGCCACCATGCCGGAGGGCACCAGGGCCAGGAGCACCGGCTGCGATTCGCCCGCGAGCCAGACCGCGAGGTTGCTTTGGGCGTAGGGCTCCAGGACCGACAGCATCAGGGAATCCCCGGCGAACTGCGCGGCGAAGGCGGCCTTGTCGCCGATGCCCACATGGACGATCGGCCAGGGCCGGCCATAGGCATCGGTGAAGTTCAGCGTCGTGGCGTAACCACTGTGCATCGCGATGGCGGGCGGACTCCCCGCCCCCAGCCGCGCCGTCACGGCGGTGAGTTTGGGTATCACCGCGGCCAATGGCGCCTGCTCGGCCTGACGGTTCCGGTCGATGCGTTGCCGCAGGGAGCGGATATCCCCGCCGGACAGGGGCATGTGCGCCTGCACCGCCTGGTGGAACGCCTGGTTATCGGGCAAGGGGGGCAGCGCCATGACCGTGCCGTTGGGTCCTTTGACGTATTGGATCGTCCGGCCTTGTGCCTGGGCCTGCCGGACTGCCTGATCCTGGGCCGGATCGACCGTTTGCCACTGTCCGGACGTGGGCGATCCCGAAGCGCCGGACGCCGTGGAAGCCGTGGGCGTAGTCACCGGGCTACCCGCGGGCTGACCCAGCAGCGTGTCGGGATTCATCGGCTGGGCGAAAGCCGGAACCACCAGCGATGTACCGGCGAGCAGTACGATGGCGGAGCGGAGGGCATGACGTGTCTGGAACATGTGGATTCCCCTCTATGGGACCAGAAAATTGAAACTCTGGATGGCGACCCCGGCGGGATGGGCCAGATTGTTCACCCGCACCATGGTGATATTCGCCACGAAGTCCTTGCTGTTGATGCCGTTGGAATTCTGGTAGATCAGCCGGATAGGCATCTGGATCTGCCAGCCGTAGTCGCCGTTGGCCAGCACTTGTTGATGCATCACGGCGGGCGCGCCGGTGACCGCCAGCGTCATGTTGAGCCGCCGCTCGCGAACGGCCGCGATATCGCCCGTCTCGACCAGGGTCGCCTGGTAGCTCCGGTAACCGGCCGCCGTGAAGTATTTCACCGCCTGTTGTTCATCCTGGCGCCAATTCACGTAGCTGATGTCGAAGGCGGAGGTCATCCCCTCCTGGGCGCGGGTCAGCACGGCGGAATCGTTCAACAGCGGTTCCCGCAGCGGGACCAGCCGGGTGATGACCCCATTGGGCGAGGTCGCGAAATACACCACCCGCGCCGGACGGGTCGCCACGATGAACAGGGCGATGGCCAGGACGGCGGAGATGCCGGCGAGCACCAGGTTGGCGAGGAACGACAACCGCCACAGCCGCCGCCAGGCCTCGATGCCGATGCCGATCTGTTCCAGGGGGGTGTTCATGGGTGTCCTCCTCCAGAAGCCCGCTCCAGGGGCCGATAAAAATCCTGCTGCGCAAATTTCGCCACCCGCTGCCGGTACTGGTGGTTCCAATGGGGGATCGCGCTGTTGTAATCACCGACGTGCCGCCAGAAGGCGCGGGGATGGGCAAATGCTTGCGCCCGAGACGGATGACCCGCGAGTTTGCGGGCGAGGATCCAGGCGCCTACCGCGACATTCTGGCAGCCGTTGTCGAGGACTTCCGGGCGGGTGATGCCATAGTGGGCGAGCACGGACAGCCACAGGGAGTTGATCCCCATGGGCCCCATGTCGTAGCTGCCGTTGGCGTCGTGCACCGTCTGGCCGACGCGGGTGTCTTCGGTGGCGAGGATGCCGTAGAGGAGACCGACCGGGACGTGGTAACGCTCCGCGGCCGCGGCGACGCAATAGCGGTGAACTGGCGTCAGGGGATACGGTGGCAGCAAGTGGATCATGGCTCAGCCCGCCATCACGTAGACCCGGTGTTGGGTCACGACGATGAGAATCCCGCGGTAGCGGGCGATGTGGTAGAGGGCGACCGAAGCACTCCCCGCCGGCCAGGAAACCGTTGGCAGCATCAAGCCGGGGTGGATACTGATCCGGTGTTCCGGCACCAGGCGCTCGATGGCTGTCCGCAGCGCGCCATGCCCGGCGGGCACCCAGCGGTTCGGATTCCAGCCGTGCAGGTTGTGGGCCAGCACGCCACTCAGCAGGCCCCGGTCCTGCAACGTGGACAGATGGGGGAAAGACGCGGAAGAGACGGCAGACTCGGTAACGGCGGGGACCCTGCCGAGGTCCGGCGCCGTGGGCAGGGTCAGGTGCACCGAGCGGCTTGCCGGTGCCGGGCCGATATAGGTCCAGGCGGCCCAGGCCGGAGTGGCCGCCAGAGCGGTCAGCAACGCGGCCGTCCAGAGGGTGGATGCTTTGGGCTTCATGGTTCGGCGCCCTCCCCTTGCGTTCCCTTGCGCCGAAAACTGGGCCACTGACAGTGCAGCAGCGTGCCCCGATGGCAGAGGCGATCGAAAGCGGCGGAGCCGAGATACTTTTCCAGCTCCGTCAGGGTCTCGTTGCTGAGCAGGATGGTCGGCCGCGCCCGGTAGCGGCTGTCGATGACCCTGAACAGGCTCAGCCGCTCGCTGGGCGAGCCGTGCTGTTTGCCTACTTCGTCCAGGATCAGGAGATCGACCTCCGCAAAGGCCCCGATGACGGCGCTCTCGGACGGGCCATCGCCGTTGCGCCAGGTCGCGCGGATCCGTTCGATGACCTCCCAGACCATGGCTTGCAGGACGGTCCGTCCCTGAGCCAGCAACGCATGCGCGATGGCTGCGGCGAGATGGTTCTTGCCGGTGCCGGGGGGACCCAGGAGGATCAGGGCGCGTCCGTCGGTGTTGGCCGCGAAATCGGCCGCATAGGCCCGGCAGGTCTCCACCACCCGGGCCTGCGCCGGGGTGGATATCCGGAAGCTGGCGAAGTCGCAATCGCGGTAACGCTCCGGGATGGCCGCGCGGTCCAGGAGTGTGGCCAGTTGCCGCTCGGCGCGGCAGCGCGGGCAACCGGCCGGGGTGATGAAGCGCACCGTCCCCTGTTCGTCCACCAGAGACTCGGGGTACCGGCCATGCTGCTCGCAGTGCCGGTACTGCGGATGCCGGTCCGGCAGCAGGGCCACGTTGGATGCCTGCGGCAGGCCATGGCGGCGCAGGATCTCCGTGGCCAGATCCCTCAAGGCAGGAGTCTGGCGTGACGGTTGTGGCGATTTTGGCAGGGTGGACATGACGGCGCTCCTCACAGGGCGATGACCACGTCATCGGGATTCAGGGCGGCAGACGGACTCACCCGCCGCTGCTCGGCGCGCTTCCACAGGGTCCGCAACTGCTCGCAGTGTTTGAGCAGCGCACCGACCGAGTGGCCTTCGCGGCGGTAGTACGGGTCTTCCAGGTCGAGGTAATAGCGGGCGACCGCCGGGGCTTCATCGCCCAGGCGGCGCACCAGATGGGCCAGCTGGCCGTTGATCGTCGAGTTCCGCACCGGGGCGACGCCGTAGCGTTCCTGGTAGGCCGCGCTGTAGGCCGCCCAGGCGGGGGCCGTGGATACCCGTGGTTTGGCGACCTTGGCCTTCGGTTCCGGTGGTGGAGCGGTGTTGCTTAGCGCCACTGGCGGCAGAAGCGGTGTCTGGCAGTGTGGCTCGGTAGGCGGTGGTCCCTGAGTTCGTGAGCCAACGGGTGACGGTGACACCGAAGCGTCAGCTTCGGTGTAAGGCTTTTTATCTTTTATTTTACCGGATACCGGATGTAGGGGGCTCATCCCTTCCAAGGTCTCGGGTGTTGATCGGGGGCTCATCCGGGGGCTCATTTCGCTGGAGGCAACGGATTTATTAGGTTTATGTTGGGTGTCCGTCCGGGTGCTCATGGTCGGGTGCTCATCGGGGGCTGATCGGGGGCTCATCCGCGAGACAGACCTATCCTTGTGCGCGCACGGCAATCGAAAAACGAGTTGCTTGTCATAGGGTAACTGCTCTATGACCCCACACTTTTTCAGGACCTCCAGCGCATGCCGTACCCCGTCCATCGTGATCGTGGCCTGCTCATCACAATGTCTTCCGCGCTGCTCAGGAACCTCCAGTTCTTCCCGGATGGAGCGTCGACTGATGCGGCGTTTCAGGCCGACAATCCTGGTGGTGTAGTCCATATAGGGGCGTATGGCCCGAAAATAGGCCAGCTGAGCAGACCATGGCTGCCCATAGAGCATGTCCAGTTCGTCGTCAGTAATGAGATAGGACGTCATCTTCAATCCTCCAGAATCAACACACCGTTGCATGCGGGCACCGGGGCGAGGGGTAGGCGCAGATGCACCTCACCATTGGGCATCCGGGTCCGCTCGATCAGCCCGCACCGCTCCAGGTCGTCCAGAGCCTCGTCCACCATCTCCCGGGTGATGGCCTGCCGTAGGAAAGGCTGCGCCCCTCGTCGTTTCGCTTGTTCCCGCCGCTTGCGTTCAGCTTTCGTCATCACGCGTCCTCCTGATCCAGTCCAATGAAGCGGGTTTCCAATACCCGCCGCCTTGCTCAAAGAAAAGTTCCAACCGGGACCGCGCTAGTAGCCAGTCGGCCATGTTCATGTCGCCGATCCGCGCCAAAACGGCATCGTCGTCGGGAACAAGACCGTGCTTCTGGGCGTAGAGCAGCAGCAGGAACAGGGCGGCGTGTTCTCCCGGCCGGAAATCGGACGTCTCCGCCATGTACTCCGGGACGGAAATCGCCAGTCCCCGGGGCTTGCTTCCACAGTCCAAAACTTCACGCCCTCCTCCCGTCGATCACGCAACGCCCGGCCTCAATGCGCAGGTGGCGGCCGCCGCGGCTGACCAGTACCGTGCCAGGACTGCCGGGATGCATGGCGCAGGCCTGCATCACGGCGCCACGGGCGGACCGAATAGCATGCGCTCCCACCACCAGTTTCCCGTCCGGCCCCCAGACCGACACATCATCGGCATGGACGGCAATGGTGCGCAGGGCCACCGGCAGCAGCCATCCTCCCGGTCCATAGACCCCATCGACGTTATAGGTGGAAGCCGCCCGGGAAAACGGAGCCGGTGACACGCCCGGCAGATCGCCTTCGCGCCAGAGCCAGGCCATCAGCGGCAGCGACAGCCCTACGGCCACCGCGATGGCCAGGCGCTTGTGGCGGCGCGCGGCCCTGATCCGCACGGCTGGTTCCAGTACGCTCATGACCTGAACTCCTTGCCGACGGGATTGGCGAGGAGGTAGCCGTTGGCCGCGAAGATCCGCAGGAGTTTGGTGCCGGGGGGAAAGAGGTCAGGCACTTGAATGGAATTTATGGATTCCATATAATTTGATTCATGGAGAAACGAAAAGCCCACTACTCCCTGCCAGAGATCAAGGCATCTGTTGCTCACCTTGGAATTGGGGCTTTTACCGCTACCGCTTTGCAGGGACTGGGTCTGATGGGTCTTTCTCCGCCCGACGGCCTGGCCGTTGTGTTGGGCCTGCAACCGGAAATGGAAATGCTGTTCAAAAGCATGACCACTTACGCGGATAGCCAGGTATGGCAGGATGTTTATCACGCCATCTGTCCCAACGGGAAAACGGCCTACATCAAAATCACGTTGCGCCCGGGGACCGTGGTGATTCAGTTCAAGGAGCTTTGACATGACAGAAAAACGCTTTTGCTTGCAGTGCGACGACGGCACGGAACTCGTGCATGAGCGCAAGGACATGATCATTTCCGTGGATGGCTTGACCGTTACCGTACCGGCCATCGCCGGATGGCATTGTCCGGTCTGCGGAGAATGCGAATTTGATGCGGGTGAAGCGCAGCGGTATGCAGACGCGTTGAGCGCGTTGCGCAAGGATGCCGCCACCCGCCAGGGGCAGGCGTTACGCGCAGCGCGTAAACGTCTGCACCTGAGCCAGAAAGATGCCGGACTGCTTTTCGGCGGTGGCGTATCCGCGTTTTCCGAATACGAGCGCGGCAAGACCCAACCCCATAAGTCTACGGTCCTCTTGCTAAAACTGCTCGAAAAGCATCCGGAACTCATGAACGAGATCAGACGGGCGGGATAAGTTCCAAACCTGTCAGGAATAGGGACTCCAAGGTGACGGGTTTGCGGCTGCGCGCTGAAATGGCTCATGGCTGACCCCCTCCCCATCCGTTGCGACGGCAGTCTCCATGGGAACCAGTGGGCAGACACGGGATGCGCCGGGCGCTTACGGTCCTCATTCCTTCCCATCCTTCCGGGTTCGAGCCAGACGAATCAGGCGGCCGCGCACCGTCAATATGTGCGGTTCGGTGCCTGTAGACTGACGGAGGTCCGCTGCGATCCCTGCTGCATCCGCTTCTGTGACCAGACCATGGGTCCAGTCGGGCATCTGGAAGGCCCGACCCTGCGGGGTGCCGTCAGGGTAACCGCAGATCCAAGTCATCGTTTTTCCTTCTCGCGCGGAAGCTTTAGCTGGTGACCAATAACTCCTTGACGCGTCAAGTGCGCCATGAGGTCTTCGATGCGCTTAATCCCTGGGTTGGTGATCTTTCCGTTTGCAAATTTTGTAATCCAGGAATAGCTGATACTCGATTCGCGGGCTATTGCTGCCCAAGAACCTCTTTGGCACTGAAGGATAGTGATAGCTTTGCTATATAGAGAGTTCGTCATGGCCAACAAAGCTAGCACTATATTGCTATCCTCGCAAGCAACATTTTGCTGGCTCATTGTCGTACAGTTCAGACATGGATAAAAGAACCAAGATGGCTATTGCTGAAAACCTAGACAAGCTGATGAAACATCATGGCTTATCACAGAAAGACGTCGAAGGGCGATCAGGCGTATCTCAGCGCACCATAAGCAATATCCTCAACGCTGATGCAGACCCTCGCTACTCGCCTACAATCCATGTCATCGAAAAGCTGGCAGCATCATTTTCCTTGCCTGCTTGGCAACTGCAAGTTCCTGATCTACCAATAGAAGTTCTTACATCTCATAATCTCGCAAAGATTGTGGATGCCTACTCCACGATTGACCAAAATGGTAGAGACATGGTCAGCCGCATCTCTGAGGCAGAGGCTCGTTATAGTAGCCAGAAGAAATCTGACCAGAAAATAAGGTCTCACAAGGCGTAGCCGTCATGTCCTGACGCCCACCCAAAGGAGAGGCGTGGTTTTCTTTCTTTGTTATCTAGCAATATTTTGCTTGACAACCTCGTCATGAAGTAGCAGGTTATTGCTATATCCCGATGAGGGATCGGCAATTTTGCTGCTTAACATGAGGAGCCCACCATGAGGAACCCCCTCACCGAACATCAGTACATCGCCCCGCAGATGGCCTACCGGTGCCGCTCCCTAGAGGGTATCGCCAAAGAGCTGGGCACCAGCGAGGCCCAGGTATACCGCACCTTGCGGCGCATCAGACTGGGAATCCTGCTCGACATCAACTACCCCCAGCCGCCCGTCTTCGAGAATGAACAGCAGATGGAGGCACCCCATGCCCTCCACTAAGCTGCGCCAGCTCACCATCCGCCAGATCCAACTCTTAAAACTGGCCCAGGCCGGATGCAAGACCAGCGTCATCGCTCGCGAACTCGGCATCCAGGAGGGCACCGTCCTCGCCAAACTGCGCGACATCAACCGGGGCGCGCGGCGCGGAATTTATGAAATACCGCCCGAATTGGATATGCCCCTATTCCAGGAGGATGGCCACCATGGCTCGTATTGATCTCAACAAGGACATCAAGGTAGCGGACATGCAGGCGGTGCTTTCCGCGATCCGGTCGGAAGCCGCCGTTCACGGGCTGCGCCTGGAACTCGCACCGGATGAAAACAACGTGTGGATCATTCGCCCGGCGCCGCAGAAGACCGAATCCACAAGCAAAGGAGCCCTGCAATGATGACCACTCAGGAAAGCTGCACCGGGACGATACCGGGAACGGAAGCGCACGAGGTCCAGGACCATCCCATCGCCATGGTGCCCAACAAAGGCGTGGCTACCATCCAGGTGGCGCTATGGGACCGCTTCGCCCCCATCCCGGAGTGCCGGGATATCATGCCGCTGCGCCTTGCGGATCGGCCTGAATACCTGCGCCTCTTTGATTTGATCAAGACCCATGGCGTCACGGACCCCATCAAGGTCACTCCGTTGGAGGACGGGCGTCTCGGTGTGCTGGACGGGTATCTGCGGGTCGTCGCCGCGGAACAGCTCGGCTTGGAGGTGCCCTATGTCATCATCCCCGTGGAAAGCCTCTATGACGCCACGCTGAAAACCGCAGAATTCAACTTCTCCCATCGGCAACTCACTGATTACGAAAAAGTCTGGGTGATCGGGAACCATTATTTGCAGGCCAAGCGGATGCATGGCGGGGATCGAAAAAGTGGGAAACAGGATCAAGTGCTAAATTTAGCACTTGATCCTGGCAACCAGCCTGACGCCGCGAAAACCTGCGAACGGCTGGCGGCCATTTATGGTGTTGGCCAGGCGACCGTCCGCAACTACGCCGACGCCGTCACCCTGATGAACTCCATCGTCAGCGCCCTCACCCTGCATCTGCACATGCCGGAGGAAACGATCCGGCTGCACTTCTTCAATACCAACGCCGATCCGGAGGCCAATGTCGAGCTCGCCACGGTCTTCGCCATCCTGCGCTACCTCAAGGCCCAGGGGAAATTCCAGGAAATGGATCGCTGGGTGAGCTTAGCCGTCCAGCGCTGGGCCAAGGCCGTAGCGCTTTCGCCGGACAGTCTGCCATCGGTCTCCCCCGCCAACTGGGTGGCGGCCACTTGGCATGTCTTGCCGGACGTGATCCCGATGGACGATCCGCAGATGGTGCATGACGTGGAGATCATCACCGGAAGCCGCAGTGATGGCAGGGGTTCCGCATCTTCCATGGGCAGTGGAAGGTCTCCTGGTTCCGGTATCTCCGGAGGGTCGGCCCGCTATGTGAACGTCGCAACGGCCGAAGCCACCGTGATCGATACGGCCGCCCTGGATTACGAAGACGCCTACTGGACCAAGGTCGGCGAGAGGAGCCGCTACTTTTTGGAAAATCTGGCAGAGTTCCAGAGGGCTTTGGGGGAAGTCGTCGATCAGCATCTGCCCGCTTTGATGCGCATGACCCGGGAGATTTACGAGGAATTACAGGACGCCCCGGATCATGCGGAATCCGTGAAGATCGATCTCCGCAGGCCGGCCTGGACATCCATTTCACGCTTCTACAAGGAACTGAACCGGATCAAGAGCGTGGCCCTGACCGGCAGCGATCGCCACCGTGACAGCGCTGTGCAATGGCTCACGCTGTTCCACCAACTGGGGGAACGTTGCCAGGAAAAGATGCCTCGCACGACGAGAGATCTGTTTTGAAGCAATGACACGCTTTTCCCTTAGAACCGCAGGAAAGCTGCAAGGAGATTCCCATGCATCTGGACGAAAAAACCAAAAGCATCATTGAAGACGTACTGAACCGCAAGGCAAAGATCGCCCTGCAGAAGGAGGATATTCGCGAGGACATCAAGGTCGTTGCCGAGCGGATGGGAGTCACGCCCGCAGCGGTGAACCGGATCATGACCCTCGTGGATAAGGAGCGCAGCAAGGGCGATATCCTCCATATCGAACGGGAGGTCATCGATGCGGCGGAGATCCTGGCGGGCGTCAATGACCACGATGAGAACCCCTCCCATGCGTGAATCATCCGTCGGGATTTTGGAAGAGTGCGCGGACTGGCTGGAGAGTGAGGCCCAGGGATACCGCAATCGCGCCCTGCATGCCCTCAAGATGGGCCAGAAAGGATCGGCGGATGCGCTACTGGAGCAGGCGGGCCGCTTCCAAAAATACTCTTTGGTCATCCGCCAGCAGCATCATGGCGGGTTGCAAATCACCAGGGAAGAACTTTGCCATGCAAGGTCAAACCACGTTCATCACGCCTGAAGAAACCGAAGAGCTAACCGGATATGTCAGGCGCCCGGCACAGACCCGGTGGCTGGAACGGCATGGTTTCAGCTTCGCCCTAACACGCTCCGGCCGTCCGATTGTGCTTCGTGCCGAGATGGAGCGCCACCTTCTGGGCAACGGACATACCATCACGCCAACAGAGGACTGTCCACATTGGGACAGAATCGCCTAACATATGGGCATGGGACGCAAGCGCACAAAGGATAAGGGGCTGCCACCGCGGATGTACAAACGCGGCGAAGTCTACTATCACGCCTGCTGGATAGACCGCAAGCTGAAGTGGACACGACTATCCGCGAACAAGGCCGAGGCGCTGACCTTGTGGGCTGACATAGAGGGCCAATCCACGGTCCCTGGTGAAAAGACCGGAACCATAGGAGCCGCGATTGCCCGGTATGAGGGGGAAATCCTCCCTGCGCTCCGCCCACGGACCCAGGAGGACTATCACCGCATCCTCAAGGCACTCAGAGATGTGTTCGGGCACATGCGCATTGAATCCCTGCGTCGCCCTGACGTCGCCGGCTATCTCGATAGGCGTAGCGCCAAGGTGGCGGCAAATAGGGAAATCGCCGTATTATCCAGCGTCTTCGCATATAGTATCCGCTGGGGATGGGCTGAGGAAAACCCCTGCCTGGGTGTGCGCCGCAACAAGGAAAAGCCTCGCAAGAGGTATGTTACCGATGCCGAGATGGAAAAGTTGCGTCAATGCGCTGATGAACAATGGAAGTGCATCATCGATTTGGCTTATCTGACGTCCATGCGCCGTGGTGACATCATGAAATTACGACTAGACCAGTGCACAGAGGAGGGGCTTTTGGTCGCGCAGGAAAAAACGGGCGCTCGCGTCCTTTATACCTGGACACCGGCCTTGCGGGCAGTGGTTTCAAAGGCGCGAGGGTTGCGGCGCAGGATAGGATCCCTCTCGTTGTTTGCATCCCAGGATGGGACACCTTATACCGTCAGCGGATGGAACAGCGCATGGCGCCGGTTGTTGGCAAAGTCGGAGGTGGATGACTGCCATTTTCATGATATACGCGCAAAGTCGCTGACGGATGCCTCCAAGATTGGAGGCCGCGACTACGCTCAAGCCCTGGCCGGCCACGCTGATGGAAGCATGACTGAGGTCTATATTCGCGACAGAGAATTTACTCATGTACGGCCGCTTCACTGAAAATATTAGCAGGCTTGCTAATATCACGATCAATGCCAAGCAGCGGGGTTTCATAACCATTTGATTTAATTGGTCGGGGCGAGAGGATTTGAACCTCCGACCACCTGAACCCCATTCAGGTGCGCTACCAGGCTGCGCTACGCCCCGCAAGAGGTCGTAATGTACAGCGGAAACGCTACTTGGGTCAATGCCTGCGACCGCATAAATCCAATAATTCCGATAACTCCTGGCGCAGGTATTGCCAACGTTTGCGGACCTCGATAACACTGATGGATGCGCCACCCACGTCCAGACTCAGTTGCCGCTGATTTTCATCCGGGGACTCGCGGTGCGGAAAGCGCCCCCGCCCCTGCAAACGCTCCCGCGCACCGTGAATGGTGTACCCTTCTCCATAGAGAAGGGTACGAATCTGTCTCGCCAACAACAGGTCGTGGCGCTGGTAATAACGCCGGTTACCCTTTCTTTTGAGTGGACTAAGCTGCGGAAACTCCTGCTCCCAGTAACGCAGCACATGTGCCTTCACCCCGCAGAGCAGGGCGGCCTCGCTGATGGAGAAATACCGTTTTTCCGGTATATCCGGGAGCGGAGCGAGGTCTTTGCTCGCCTTTTCCCTATGCGTTGTCTGGTTCGCTACCATTCACGTAGGCTTTGAGCTTCTGGCTCGGATGGAACGTCACCACGCGCCGCGCCGTGATGGTAATCTCCACACCGGTCTTCGGGTTACGTCCGGGGCGGGGGTTTTTATCGCGTAACGTAAAATTGCCAAAGCCGGATAGCTTCACCTCCTCGCCTTTGGCCAGATTCTCACGGATGCCGTCGAATAGGGCCTCGACGATACCTTTGGCTTCCCGCTTGTTCAGACCCATACTCTCAAACAGCATGTCTACAATTTCAGCTTTGGTAACGGCCACATTATTCTCCTATGCCCTGAGTTCGATGGAACCGAGTTGCCGCACGGCAACCAGCAACCGGTCCATTTCTGCTTGTACCTCTGTATCCGTCAGCGTCCGCCCCGCGTCCTGAAGGAGCAGCGCAAAAGCCAGACTGTACGTTCCCGCCACCAGGGAAGAACCCTGATAGCGATCAAAAATGGTGATGCTCCGCACGATACCCGATGCAGCGGCCCGCATGGTATCGAGTACCGTTCCTGCCAGTATGTCATTCGGGATAACCAACGCTATATCCCGCCGCAATGCCGGAAATGGCGACAGGGATGAAAACCTGGAAATGCTCGTCAGATTACCCAGCCACTCCACATCCAAGTAGAAGAAAAACGGTGACTTGTCAAGGCCATACTCTGCGGCCTGGGTTGGATGAAACGCACCGAGCACGCCCACCCGCCGATCTTCCACACAAATTTCTGCAGCCTGTCCCGGATGCAGGGCCGGGTAGGCGTCCAGCGGCCGGAAGGTAAAGTCCGTACCCGGCCAAAGCGCGAGCAAAGCACTCACGTCGCCTTTCAGGTCATAGAAATCAACCGCGCGCAGGGGTTCCGCCCAGCTTTCCCGATCCACCGTCCCGACTATACAGCCGCCCAGCACGAGGCGCTGCCCGTGGGCGGAAAATACGCGCCCCAGTTCAAAAATGCGTACCCGTTCCTGCTGCCGTTTCATGTTGAATTGAAGCGCTTGCATCAAACCCGGCCAAAGGCTGGCGCGCATGACGGCCAAATCTGCGGACAGGGGGTTGAGCAGCGCTGGCGCGTCGGCATCCGGTGTGAACAGGTTTTGCGCCTGACGGGAGATAAAACTGTAGGTGATCACCTCATGATAATCCCGCGCCTGCAAAACACTGCGTAAAGTGGCTGCCTGCGGTCCCTGCTTCATGGGCAGCGGTTGCAGGATGCCCTCAGGGCGGTGGGCGGGCAATCGCTCATAACCATGGATCCGTCCCACCTCTTCGATCAGATCCGCCTCGATGCGGAGATCAAAGCGGTGACTCGGGGGAATCGCCTGCCAGCCATCGGGGACCCTGTTGACATGCAGCCCCAGACGAGTGAGAGCCGTTTCGACCACATCATCCTCGTAATCCATTCCCAGGATGCGTGCCAGTCGGGCACGGCGCAAGGGGATCGGCTGATGCTCCGGCAACTGACCCAGAATGGTGCAGGATCGTTCTGTTCGCAAACGTGCCATACCTAACGTGGCGAAAAGCTGCAAGGTACGGGTGGCCACCACCGGCCCCAAGGTGAAATCGACGCCGCGTTCAAAGCGCATGGCAGCATCCGTCTGCAGGCCCAGGCGGCGTGCGCGCCCCTGGATAGCCCCCGGCTGGAAGAAAGCGGACTCCAGGACAATGGAACGCGTCTGTGCTGTCACCGCAGTGCGCCGCCCACCAATAATACCCGCCAGAGCCACCGGACCCGCGTCGTCCGCAATCACCAACATATCGGATTCCAGCGGCAAGTCGCGGCCATCCAGAGCATCGAGAGTCTCCCCAATCTGCGCCCAGCGCACGGTGAGATTCCCTTGCAGCGTTTCTGCGTCAAAGGCGTGTAGAGGCTGTCCCGTTTCGAGCATTTGCAGATTCAGCAGATCCACTACGGGATGGATGCAACGCTGACCTGCACGACGCAGACGCTCACGCAAATAGTCCGGCAACCGTTCCGGAACACCCTCTATCCACAGGGCGGTGTAGGAACGACAGGCGTTTTGCGCGTCTGCGGCAACATGCGGAGCAAAGCCTCCATTACCGGGGACCACATCGCCCGGGCGCACGACCGCCCATGCCGGTACCGGGATAGCCGCCGTGGGGAGGGACAACGCTTCAGCCCCGAGGGCAAACAAATCCCTGGCGACTCCAGCTACGGACAGCGCATCGCCACGATTCGGAGTGATCCCCAGGGTCAGTATCTGGTCATCCAGACCGAGGTAAGCGCGCAGGTCGGCTCCCACCGGCGCATCCGCGTCCAGAACCAGCAAACCGCTGCTGCCGTCATCAAGCCCCAGCTCCGCGGCTGCACAAAGCATTCCTTCCGAGGATATCCCGCGCAGCATAGATGTGGCGATGCGGTGTTCTCCAGGGAGCAGCGCACCGGGGAGGGCCAGAGGCACCCGCTGACCTGCTGCCAGGTTGTCCGCCCCACAGACAATCGTGCGTAGCCTCCCGTCGCCCGCATCCACCTCTGCCACCCGCAGCTTATCGGCCTGCGGATGGGGTGCCACGGACCGGACGGCAGCGACGACCACTCCGCGAAAAGACGGCGCGGCATCCTCAATCGCCTCCACCTCGATACCGCCCATGGTCAAACGCCGGGCGATCTCCTCCGTATCCCAGGAAATTTCAAGCAATTCACGAAGCCACTGAACACTGACACGCATGGCGGGTCCTCAGGAAAACTGTTTGAGGAAGCGCAGATCGTTCTCGAAGAAGAGACGTAGATCGTTCACTCCGTAACGCAGCATGGTGAGACGCTCGACACCCATCCCAAAGGCAAAGCCGCTGAAACGCTCGCCGTCGACACCGGCACCCGCCAACACCGCCGGATGCACCATACCGCAGCCCAGCACCTCCAGCCAGCCGGTCTGCTTGCAGACCCGGCAGCCGGAACCGCCGCAGATGACGCAGCCGATATCAATTTCAGCGGAAGGCTCCGTGAAGGGGAAGTAGGAGGGACGGAAGCGTACCGGGAGATCAGGCTTTGCGAAAAACCCGTGCAGAAAATCCGACAGCAAACCGCGCAAATCGGCGAAACTGGCCCGTTCGTCGAGCAGCAAGCCCTCCACCTGGTGAAACATCGGCGTATGGGTGATATCTGAGTCGCGCCGGTATACCCTGCCGGTGGCGATCATACGCAGGGGCGGCTGATGGGATTCCAGAAACCGGATCTGAACTGTCGACGTCTGGGTGCGCAAAAGACGTGTTGCGTCCAGATAAAAGGTGTCATGCATCGCCCGCGCAGGGTGGTCTTCCGGAATATTGAGTGCGGCGAAGTTGTGATAATCGTCCTCGATTTCGGGGCCATCGCTGATCTCAAAACCCAATCCGAAAAAATAATGCTCTATCCACTCCAGAGTCTGGCGAATAGGATGCGCGCTACCACACGCTTCCCGCCGTCCCGGCAGCGTCACATCCAGATGTTCCTGCTGAAGACGTGCATGAATAGCGGCCGCTTCAAGCTCTGCCTTGCGTTCCTGCAAAAGCGACTGCACCTCGGACTTGCGCTCGTTGAGCAATTGCCCGGCTTCCCGCCGCGCTTCGGGTGACAACTGCCCGAGTTGCTGCATTGCCTCGGTAAGAACGCCCTTCTTACCGAGCCACCGCAGGCGGATCCGTTCCAGGGTGTTCAGGTCGGAGGCCGCCGCGACTTCCTGGGCAGCCTCCGCGATGGAGGCCATGGATTGAAAAGGCATCGCCACAGCCTCCGCCACCGTCAGGCTGCCAACTGGCCCTTGACCACCTCAACGAGACGGGAAAAGGCCGCCTTGTCACGTACGGCTATGTCGGCCAGCACCTTGCGGTCAAGCTGGATACCCGCGCGCAACAAGCCATTCATGAAACGGCTGTAGGTCACGCCCTCAGAACGTGCCGCGGCATTGATACGCACAATCCACAAACTGCGAAAATCGCGTTTCTTGGTCCGGCGATCACGATACTCATAGGTCAGAGCCTTCATCACCGCCTGATGGGCAATGCGATAATTGCTCTTGCGCTGGCCACGAAAGCCCTTGGCACGGGCCAGAACTTTCTTGTGCCGTGCATGGGCGGTTACGCCACGTTTTACTCTAGACATGGTACTGTTCCTTTATCATCAACCGTAGGGGAGCATTCGCCGCAATGCGGCCTGGTCGCTACCCGAAGTAACCAGCGTATGGCGCAGGTGGCGCTTCCGCTTGGTCGTTTTCTTGGTCAGGATGTGGTTCAAAAACGCCTGACGATGCTTGAATTTACCGGAACCGGTGCGCTTGAAACGCTTGGCCGCCCCACGATTGCTCTTCATTTTTGGCACGATTGTCTCCTATTTTTTCCGCGGCGCGACAATCATCACCATTTGTCGCCCTTCCATGCGTGGCCGTTGTTCAACCACACCCACTTCCGTTAAATCCTGTTCTACCCGATTGAGCAACTCCATACCCAATTCGGGATGCGACATTTCACGACCGCGAAAGCGCAACGTAATTTTCGCACGATCTCCATCTTCAATAAAACGCAAAATATTGCGCAACTTGATCTGGTAGTCAGCATCATCCGTACGAGGGCGGAATTTAATTTCCTTCACCTGCGTCTGTTTCTGCCGGCGTTTTGCATCATGCTGGCGCTTACTTTCCTGAAAACGAAACTTTCCGTAGTCCATGATCCGGCATACGGGAGGATCGGCTTGCGGGGCGATCTCAACGAGATCCAGTTCAGCCTCTTCAGCAGCCGCGATGGCTTCCATAAAAGATAACACACCTAACTGTTCTCCCTCGACACCTATCAACCGGACCCGCGCTGCGGTAATTTCCCGATTGATATTCACTTCTTTCTCTGTCGCGATCGCCTTGTCCTCCTCGCTAGCCTTGCCACTCCAGGGTGTTCACCCGCGCCTGGTCCATTTTCTGCAGGGCGGTGCCCACGGCGTCTATGGTAAGCGTGCCGAGATCCTGGCCATTTCGATCCCGCACCGCCACCGTACCCGCTTCTTTTTCCCGTTCCCCGACCACCAGCAGGTAGGGCACCCTACGCAAAGTATGGGCGCGTATCTTATAACCTATCTTCTCGTTTCTCAAGTCCGTTTCTGCCCGGATGCCGCGTTTCACCAATATGTCACTTACCGACTTGGCGTATTCCGAGTAATGCTCGCTGATCGGCAGCACCACGGCCTGTACCGGAGCGAGCCAGACCGGAAACTTGCCCTCATAGTGCTCGATGAGTACACCGAAGAAGCGTTCGATGGAACCGAAGATGGCGCGATGCACCATGATGGGCACCTTGCGCGCACCGTCTTCCGCCACATATTCCATGGCGAAGCGCTCCGGCAGATTAAAGTCGAGCTGCACGGTACTGCATTGCCACTTACGACCGATGGCGTCCTGAATCTTCAGATCGATTTTAGGTCCGTAGAACGCGCCCCCACCTGCATCCACCTGATATTCCAGGCCTGCGCGCTCCAGGGCATTGCGCAGGGCCTGGGTGGCAGCATCCCAGATCTCGTCACTGCCCACCGAATGCTCGGGACGGGTGGACAGATTGATTTCATACTGGTCGAAGCCGAAGGTGCCGAGAATTTTTCGCACCAGTACCAGCACCGCACCGATTTCCGCCTCTATCTGGTCGGGTCGACAAAAGACGTGGGCGTCATCCTGGGTAAAGCCCCGCACCCGCATCAGTCCGTGCAGGGCACCCGACATTTCGTGGCGGTAAACCGTACCCAGTTCCGCCCAGCGAATCGGCAGATCCCGGTAGGAATGCAGCTTGTCCTTATAAATGAGAATATGGAATGGACAGTTCATGGGTTTGAGCTGGTAGGGCTGCCCCTCGTCCTGCATCGGGTCGAACATGGATTCACTGTAGAAATCCTTGTGCCCCGAGGTATACCACAGCTGCTCATGGGCGATATGCGGCGTATAGAGCAGATCGTAACCTGCTTCCACGTGGGCCGCCCTCCAGAAATCCTCGATGACGCGTCGCACGCGCGAGCCCATGGGATGCCAGAACACCAGGCCGCCACCGGCATCTTCCTGAATGGAGAAGAGCTCCAGTTCAGTGCCGATACGCCGGTGATCCCGCTTTTCGGCCTCCGCCAGTTGCTGGAGATAGGCGTCAAGGTCTTTCTGCTGCGCCCAGGCCGTGCCATAAATACGTTGCAACATGGGATTGCGCGAATCCCCGCGCCAATAGGCGCCCGCCACCCGCTGCAATTTGAATGCCCCGAGAACACCAGTCGATGGCACATGGGGACCGCGGCACAGGTCCACGAAATCCCCCTGCCGATACAGGCTCAGTGGTTCACCTTGGGGAATGGCGCGGATAATTTCGACCTTGTAGTCTTCGCCCATCTTTTCAAACAGCGCCAGGGCATCTTCGCGGGAGAGCATCTCGCGTTGCACCGGAAGATTTTCTTTGACCAGTGCGTGCATCCGCGCTTCGATCGCTTCCAGATCTTCTGGCGTGAAACCACGCGGGAAAGCAAAGTCATAGTAGAAACCGTTATCGATCACCGGCCCGATGGTGACCTGAGCTTCCGGGTAGAGGGACTGCACCGCCTGCGCCAGCAAATGCGCGGTGGAATGGCGGATCACCTCCAGACCATCTGCGCTGTCGCGGGTGACGATCGCCACTTCCGCATCCTGATCCAGCACCGCCGAAAGATCCTTGAGGATGCCGTTGACCCGCATGGCTATCGCCGCCCTGGCGAGCCCGCTGCCGATCGTTCGCGCCAGCGTCAGCCCGGTCACGGGCTCCGCAAACTGACGATGACTACCGTCCGGCAACTGGATATCTGGCATAGCCCCTCCAAAGAAAAAGCACCAGCGAAGCATTGCCCCTCTGGTGCGGGATTTGGTAGGCGCGGGCGGTTTCGAACCGCCGACCTCTACCGTGTCAAGGTAGCGCTCTCCCCCTGAGCTACGCGCCTGCAGCCCGAAATGTACCGGCTGGCGGGCTATACGTCAAGAACTGCGCGGGATCGGAGGAAACAGACCCGATCACGACCATTGCGGTGCAAGGCCAGCGCCCCGCCCGCCTAGACGTCGGTCAGATTACCCCCCGCATGGCGTAGAAACAAAAGGCCATCAACGGCCCCGGCAGGATACCCAGCACCAGCAGCGCCAGGCTGTTGATGCTTAATGCCATACTGGCCAGGTCATCACGTACGATCAAACCCGCATCCGGCGCCGGCTTATCAAAATACATCACCTTGACGACACGCAGATAATAAAATGCCCCGATCACCGCCAGCAGGACGCCGACCACGGCCAACCACACGTATCCCGCCGCCACCACCGCCTGAAACACCGCGAGCTTGGCATAAAAGCCCACCGTCGGCGGCACACCCGCCATGGAAAACATGACGATCATCATCAAAAAAGCGTACCAGGGCTTGCGCTGCGCCAAGCCCTTGAAGTCATCGATACGTTCCGCCTCAAAACCCGCCCGGCTCACGAGCAGAATCATGCCAAAACCCGCCAGAGACATCAGCGTATAGACTACGATATAAAAAAATGCATTGGCCAGCCCCGCCTCCGTACCCGCCACGATCCCCAACAACATAAATCCGATATGACCGATGGTGGAATACGCCAGCATCCGCTTGATGTTCTGCTGGGCGATGGCGATCACGTTACCCACCACCAGCGATACCACGGTCAGTGCGACAAAAATCTGCTGCCAGGATTCCTGCATGCCGTAGCCACCATCCACCAGCAGGCGAATGATCAGGGCAAAGGCGCCGATTTTGGGCGCCGAGGCAAGAAAGGCGGTCACCACCGTAGGCGCGCCCTGATATACGTCGGGTATCCACATATGAAAGGGCGCCGCGCCCAATTTGAAGGCAATACCTGCGGCAATAAATACGATGGCAAAGACCAGTACCAGATTGCCTGTGGTCATATTCACCAGATCAGCGGCAATATCCCGCACATCCAGGGTACCCGTCAGCCCGTAAAGAAGCGACATCCCATAAAGCAGCAAGCCCGAGGCCAGCGCTCCGAGAACGAAATATTTCAGCCCCGCTTCCGTCGCCATCACACTGTCGCGGTAAAAGGCAACCAGGGCATATTGGCTCAGTGCCAACAGCTCCAGCCCGAGGTAGACACTCAGCAGACTGCCACCGGAAACCATTACCATGATTCCCAGCAGGGCGAAAAGCAACAGCACAAACACCTCGCCTCGGTAAATCCCCCGGTCCACCAGATAGCGCCGGGAGTAGAGCACCACCATTAACACGGCCAGATAGCTGAACAGCTCTGCAACGTTGGTGAAGCGGTCCAGCACGAAAAGGCCCGCAAAGGTGGTACCGCTCTGCCCCATCTCAAAAACGGTCAGCACGGCCGCGCCGCAGAGGGTCAGCACCGTCAGCACCGCAGCAAGATCATGCAGGTCGTCGCCCCAGAACAGGTCTGCCAGCAAAACGGCGCAGGCCATCGTCAGTACCCAAATTTCCGGGATGGCGTAAGTCCAGTGCATAAGGAATGGATTCATAGGCAAGGTCCTTTACGCCGGAATCTTGGAGAGAGACACCTGGGTCACCAGGTGCTGTACCGAGCTGTGCACGATATCAAGGAAGGGCGCTGGCCAGAGGCCGAGCAGCAGGGTAAAGGCCGCCAGGGTACCGAGCACCAATACCTCCCGGCCATCGAGGTCTTTCAGTCTGGCCACTTCGGGCTGGACGACACTGCCGAAAATCACCCGCTTGAAAAGCCAGAGGGTATATCCAGCGCCGGTAATCAGGCTGGTGGCCGCCAGAATCGCCAACCAGGGGTTTACCTGATAGGTTCCGAGCACCACCATGAATTCGCCGACAAAACCCGACGTCCCCGGTAGGCCGACATTAGCCATGGCAAAGAGCATCATCAGTGCAGCAAAAACCGGCATGACATTGACCACTCCCCCGTAAGCTTTGATATTGCGGGTATGCATCCGGTCATAAAGTACGCCGACACAGAGGAACATGGCTGCGCTGACAAAGCCGTGAGATAACATTTGAATGATACCGCCCTCGATCGCCACGCTATTGAACACAAAAAATCCCAGCGTCACGAAACCCATATGAGCGATGGAGGAATAGGCGATCAGCTTTTTCATATCCTCCTGCACGATCGCCACCAGCGCGACATAGATGATGGCGATGAGGGACAGGACAATCATCAGCCAGGCCAACCTGTGACTCGCGTCGGGCACAATCGGCAGGCTCAGGCGCAGGAAGCCGTAGGCGCCCATCTTGAGCATTACCGCCGCCAGGATGACGGAACCCCCGGTGGGCGCCTCGACATGGGCGTCCGGCAACCACGTATGCACCGGCCACATGGGAATTTTTACCGCGAAGGCAAAGAAAAAGGCCAGGAAGATTAGCGTCTGCGCGTTCATGCCCAAGGGAGTTTTCTGAAACTCTAACAAACTGAAACTATCTCCACTATGGAAGTAGAGATAGAGCAGCGCCACCAGCATCAATACCGATCCGAGAAAGGTATAGAGAAAGAACTTGATGGTCGCGTAGACCCGCCGCGGGCCGCCCCAAACCCCGATGATCAGAAACATGGGGATGAGCATGGCTTCCCAGAACACATAGAACAGAATGGCGTCCAGCGCACAGAAGACACCAATCATCAGCCCCTCCATGATCAGGAAAGCCGCCATGAATTGTGCTACCCGCTCCTGCACGTTTTTCCAGGAACTGATGACCACCAACACCGTCAGAAAACTGGTGAGCAGGATAAACCACAGGGAAATTCCGTCGATCCCGAGGTGATAAAAGATATTCAGGGAGGGAATCCAGGCGACCCGTTCGCTGTACTGCATCGCCGCCGTATGGGTATCGAATCCGGTAAATAGGGGAATGGTCACGGCGAAAGCAGCCAGCGAGACCACCAGCGCCAGCCAGCGCGCGGCCTCCGCACGCCGGTCACCCACCGCAAGGACCAGCAGACCACCGATGATCGGCACCCAGATCGCGTAACTGAGGAGAGGGGAATGCGTCATGCCTTATCCTCTCCAGACCACAAAATAGCTCATGAGCAGAATCAACCCGATAATCATTGCGAAAGCATAGTGGTAAATATAACCCGTCTGGACGCGCCGCCAGGATAATGCCGCCTTACCGATTTCACGGGCCGTACCGTTGACCATGATGCCGTCGATCAGACGTTCGTCGCCCACATGCCAGAACAAAGCGCCAAGCTGTAAGACGCCGCGTACCAGAACCGTCTGGTTGAAGGCATCAAACCCGTATTTGCGCTGCAGCGCCCAGATAACGGGGCTGAGAAACCGGGTCAGCGTTGCCGGCAGGCCCGGCCGCAACCAGTAGAACCAGGCAGCGACGGCAATACCCAAGAGCGCCAACCAGAACGGTAAGGTCCCCAGACTGTGCAGCACGAACGCGCCCGCACCCTGCCACTGGGCACGGATCTCCCCGATGGTATTCCACTGCGGGGCAACGACCAGGGAGGAATCCAGGAAGTGCCCCAGGCCGACGGGCCCAATATACGCCCAACCCGCGTAAACCGCGGGGATCGCCAGCGCAATCAGGGGCACGGTAATCACCCAGGGTGACTCGTGCAGATGTGCGCGGGTGTGGGCATCCATGCGCGGAGTGCCATGGAAGACCAGGAAAAACATCCGGAAGGTATAGAGCGCCGTGACGAAGGCGCCGGCCACCAGCATCCATTCCGCCCAGCCCGCCCCGGGCAGGGTAGAGAGCCCGACAGCCTCGATAATGAGGTCCTTGCTGAAGAATCCGGCGAAAGGCGGAATCCCGCACAACGACAGGCTGCCGATCAGAAAGGTGACATAGGTGATGGGCATGACCTTGCGCAGCCCGCCCATTTTGCGGATATCCTGCTCGTTGGACATCGCATGGATCACTGAACCTGCGGCCAGAAATAGCAAGGCCTTGAAGAAGGCGTGAGTCATCAGGTGAAAAATTGCCGCAGAGAAGGCGGAAGCGCCCAGCGCCGCAGTCATGTAACCCAACTGGGAAATGGTCGAATAAGCGATGATGCGCTTGATATCGTTCTGCACCAGACCGACGAGCCCCATAAAGAACGCCGTTACCGCGCCGATGACCAGCACCACCGAAAGGGCCGTCGCGGACTGTTCAAAAATCGGCGACATCCGTGCGACCATAAAAATACCCGCTGTGACCATGGTCGCCGCATGGATCAGGGCGGAGATGGGGGTCGGGCCCTCCATGGATTCCGGCAGCCAGACATGTAAAGGCACCTGCGCGGATTTACCCATGGCGCCGATAAACAGCAGCAGGGCAATCCAGGTCAGCACACTCCAGGGATGTCCCGGTATGATTTCCAGTGTTTGTCCGGTCAGATAAGGTACGGCCGCAAATACCGTACGATAATCCAGACTGCCAAAATAGTGGTATACTGCGGCAATACCGATCAAAAAGCCGAAATCACCGACACGGTTGACGATAAATGCCTTGATCGCGGCGACATTGGCACTTTCACGCTGAAACCAGAAGCCGATAAGCAGGTAGGAAACCAGACCCACCGCTTCCCAGCCAAAAAAGAGCTGGAGAAAATTATTGCTCATCACCAGCATGATCATACTGAACGTGAACAAGGCGATATAGCTGAAAAAACGCGCGTAACCCGGATCGCCATGCATATAACCAACGGTATATAGATGCACGCACAGAGATACAAAAGTGACAACGACCAGCATCAATGCCGTCAGGCTGTCGATGTCAAAACCGACGGATACCGGCAGATGACCCAATACCGCCCAGGTATAGATATCTCCATAAAAGGTTATACCGTGACCGGTTTGCCAGAGCACGGCCAACGATAGATAGAAAGCAATGGCCACCCCGATGATCGGTGCCCAATGCGCATGCTCCCGGAGCTTCCAGCCCCAGAAGCCGGCCACGAGTGCACCCACCAGTGGCGCCACGGGGATAACCAGATACACGGCGAGGGGAGGGAAGGCGTTTAACCAGTCAAAAACCCACATATCAGCCCCTCAACTCGTCGATATCATCCACATTGATGCTATGGCGATTGCGGAAATAGGCGACCAGTATCGCCAGGCCAATCGCCGCTTCGGCAGCCGCCACCGTAAGAATAAAAAATACGAATATCTGCCCATCGAGATTGCCGAGATAACGGGAAAATGCGACCAGATTGATGTTTACCGCCAGCAGCAGCAACTCGATGGCCATCAGCAGAATGATGACATTCTTGCGATTGAGGAAAATACCAACCACACCGATGGAAAAGAGCATCGCTCCGAGAATCAGGTAGGCCGCCAGGGTCGGTTGTCCAGCATTCATCATTCAGGCTCCCGCAAATCCACCAGTTGTACCCGGTCTTTGGCCCGCACGGCCATCTGCGCGGCAATGTTCTGGGTTTTGGTACCAGTCCGGCGCCGCAGGGTGAGGGCAATCGCGGCGATAATCGCCACGAGCAGAATTACTGCAGCTATTTCAAATGGATACAGATACTTGGTATACAGTAGGACCCCCAGTGCCCGGGTATTGTCGGTATTCGCCGGAAGTGCGGCGGGTGCAGGGATATGGCCCAGGGAAGACGTCCAGAAAACAATCGCCAGCTCCAGTACACCGAGGATGGCAATAGCGAGGCCCAATGGCAGATAACTGAGAAAGCCTTCCTTGATACGCGCCAGGTTGATATCCAGCATCATCACCACAAAGAGGAAAAGCACCATCACCGCGCCCACATAGACCAGAATCAAAATCAACCCCAGGAATTCAGCTCCCAACAGCATGAACAGGGCGGCAGCATTAAAAAACGCCAGTACCAGATACAGGGTCGCGTATACCGGATTACGCGCCGTAATCACCAACGTTGCAGAGCCCAGCAATATGGCAGAGAAGATATAAAACAGAATCGTGGTTACTGGCAGCATGGCATCTGTTCTCCGTCAGCGGTAAGCGCGATCAGCATCGCGATCGGCAGCCAGCTCCGCTTCCAGGCGATCGCCATTGGCCAGCAGCATGTCTTTGGTATATATCAGGTCGCCGCGAATTTCTCCATGATAAGAGAGCACCCGGCTTTCGACGATGGAGTCTACCGGACAGGATTCTTCACAGAGTCCACAAAAAATACACTTGCTGAGATCGATGTCGTAGCGCGTCGTCCGCCGCGTTCCATCACTACGGACGTCGCTTTCGATGGTAATGGCCAGCGCCGGACACACCGCCTCACAGAGTTTGCAGGCAATGCAGCGTTCCTCACCGTTCGCATAGCGGCGCAAGGCGTGCAGGCCGCGGAAGCGGGGCGATTGCGGCGTCTGTTCTTCGGGGTATTGCACGGTGATCTTCCGCGCAAAAAAATAACGGCCGGTAAGCTGCATGCCGCGCAGCATCTCCGTCAGGAAAAAAGTATTAAACCATTGCCTTGGGCGAAATTGCATATGGTTCTCCTCAGCGCAAAATGGCACGCAGGGGCGTTTCCAGAGCAACGCCGACTACGACAATCCAGACAATGGTCACCGGGATAAACACCTTCCAGCCCAAACGCATGATCTGGTCATAGCGATAACGGGGAAAAGTAGCGCGAATCCATAAAAATACATACAGCAGGAAAGCGGTTTTCAGCAATAACCAGACGACACCCGGTATCCAGGTGAGCCATGGTGTATTGATCGGCGCATACCAGCCACCGAGAAAGAGCACCGTCGACAACATGGAGACGAAAATCATGTTGGCATATTCCGCTAGAAAGAACAGTGCGAAGGCCATCCCGGAATACTCCACATGAAATCCCGCCACAATTTCCGACTCGCCTTCCGCTACGTCAAAAGGTGCGCGGTTGGTTTCGGCCACGCCGGAAATAAAGTACACCAGAAAGAACGGAAATAACGGCAGCCAATACCAGGACCAGAAACCGCCGCCCGCCTGGGCTTCCACGATTTTGGTGAGGTTCAGGGTCTGGGCAGCCATCAACAACCCCACCAGGGCAAAGCCCATGGCAATTTCGTAAGCCACCAGCTGAGCCGCCGCCCGCATGGCCCCCAGAAAGGCATATTTGGAATTGGATGCCCAGCCCGCAACGATGATGCCGTATACCCCCAGTCCGGCGATGGCCAGCACATAAAGGAGACCGGCGTTCATGTGGGAGATGGCCATATCCGGACCGAAAGGAATGGCCGCCCAGACCAGCATTGCCGGCACGAAAGCCAGCACCGGTGCCGCCAGGAACAGAAACCGATTAGCGTTGGTGGGGATGATCACTTCCTTGAACATCAGCTTGACCGCGTCGGCGATCGGCTGCAACGATCCCTTGAAGCCCACGCGATTGGGACCCAGACGTACCTGTATATAACCAATCACCTTGCGCTCGGCCAGGGTCAGATAGGCCACACCCAACAGTAGTGGCACCAAGACAACGACAATCTTGATCACCGACCAGAGGATCGCCCACCACGCCGTACTCTGAAAATCATGCATGGTGTTGCCTCCTAAGTACCGGTCGCAGTGACGGCCCGCGTCGCCGTGCTCACCGAGCAGGCCGTATAGGCTGCACCCAATATCGCCGTCTCAGCATATCCCATAGGCACCCAGACGGTACCCATCGGAATCCCGGCATCCACTACCAGAGGCAGGCAGACCTTGCCGCCGGGGGTGCTGATTTCCACGAAATCCCCCTGCAGGGCCAGCGCCCTGACCTGATCCGGATGCATTTTCACCACAGCGGGCTGGGTGAGGGGTATGGCACGTCGCACCAGCGGGTCGCCCCGGAAAAGAGGCCAATCACCCAGACGGCGCAATCCGTCGTCTGCATACGGGGACACCGGAACTGGTTCCAAGACCGGGAAGGTACGGAAAGGCGGCACATCCAGGGCATACTCGCCGATTTCACGCTGCCACATGGCCGTTACTTCACTCAGTTCATTGAACTGGAATCCTGGCAGATTAAGGCCATCACCGAGTACACGCAGTATCTTCCAGGCAGGACGTGCCTCCTCCGGCGTTTTTACCGCGGCGCGGAAGGTTTGCAGACGTCCTTCGTTGTTGATGAACGATCCAGCCCCCTCGGCAAAGGCCGCCATGGGCAGAATCACATCGGCATACTGTTTCGCCTCGCCCGCAAACTGCGCGATGCTCAGCACAAACTCCGCATTTTGCAACGCCGCCAGTGCGGCCGCGCCGCGCATCGCGTCCACACCCGGCTCTGTACCCAAGAGTATGAAGCCCCGCATATCCGCATCCCAAAACGCATCCGCAGGCAACCCTATCGTCTGCGCCCGATGTCCCCCCGGCAGACGGTGCGGTACACAACCACTCAGCCAGGCGCCGGCGCTATTGGCGTCTTGCGCCAGCCAACCCACCCGCGCGCCCGCCAACCCGGCAAGAGACTCGATCTGTGCGATCATCGCCGCCGCCTGCGGGTGATGCAGCAAGGCACTGCCAATGAGGATCAGGGGGTTATCTGCCGCCAGCAGGTCACTCGCCACACCCGCCAGAGACTCCATGCCGCCGGTTTTCCCGGCGTGACCGGACAACTCGCTGCAGAGCGCCGCATAAAGGGCCAGGTCGGCGCCTGCTTCGGCCACCAGTTGGGTGACGGGATAGTTGAAATCCTGACGCAGGCTGTCGATGGCAATCACCTTGCCACCTTGCAACACCGACTTGCGCAAACGATGGTTGGTCAGCGGCTGCTGTTGCCGCGGAAAGGCATGGCAGAGCAATATCAGCGGCTCGCGCTCCAGATCTTCCAGAGCCATGTTCAGCGCCGGATAGACCGGCATTGCGGCATCCGCGCGGAAATCCTGCTGACGCAAGCGATGGTCCACGTGAGGGCTGCCCATGCCGCGCAGCAAGGCCTGGAAAAGGAACAGTTCTTCATTGCCGGACTGCGCCGAAATGAGTCCGGCCAGCCGTTCCGCACCATGCCGGGCAATCACCTGCTCCAGACCCGACAAGGCGACATCCAATGCTTCCGCCCACGAGGCCTCACGCCATACGCCGTCGACACGCAGCAAAGGCCGCGTCACGCGGTCCTCCGCTTGTAGGCCGGTATAGGCATAACGCCCCTTGTCACAAATCCACTCTTCATTCACCGCCTGATTGGCACGCGGCAGAACCCGCAACACTTCGCGGCCCAGGCTCTGCACGTCGGTATTACAGCCCGTCGAACAGTGCGGGCAAAGCCCGGGCGTGTGCTTCAGTTCCCAGGAACGGGCCTTGAAACGAAAAGGCTTGCTGGTCAATGCGCCTACCGGACAGAGATCAATCATGTTGCCGGATAATTCAGACTGCACAGCCTTGGCGACGTAGGTGCCAATAGCCATATGTTCACCACGCCCCGTCGCTCCCAGTTCCATGATTCCGCCGATTTCCTGACCGAAGCGCACGCAGCGGGTGCACTGGATGCAGCGCGTCATTTCCGTGGCAATGAGCGGCCCGATGTTCGGGTCCTGCACGACCCGTTTCTCTTCGGCGTACTGGCTGTGCGGATTGGCATAGCCCATGGTGATGTCCTGCAGAGGACATTCGCCACCCTGATCACAGATGGGGCAATCCAGGGGATGATTGATGAGCAGAAACTCCAGCACACCCTGCTGCGCCATCTTCGCCTTGCGCGACGCTGTGGCGACCTTCATACCGTCTGCGACAGGCGTCGCGCAGGCCGGCAACGGCTTGGGGGCCTTTTCCACATCTACCAGACACATGCGGCAATTGGCCGCTACCGACAGCTTGGGGTGATAACAAAAGAAGGGAATATAGATCCCCAAAGCCTGGGCTGCCTCCATGATGGTGGTCCCTGGGACGACCTCGATGGACTGTCCGTCGATCTCGATATGCGGCATCAGGCAGCCCCCCCATTCACCAAACAGTGTTTATGCCGAATGTGGTATTCATATTCTTCACGAAACAGATGCACAGAGCTGACCACGGGCGCCACACCACCATCCGCCAGGGCACAGATGGTGCGGCCCTCAATGCGTGATCCCACATCCAGCAGTAGTTGCAGGTCCTCTTCGCGGCCCTGACCATTTTCGAGGCGATGCATCACCCGCCACAACCACCCCATGCCCTCCCGGCACGGGGTACATTGGCCGCAGGACTCGTGCATGTAAAAACGGGCGATACGTTCCACCACCTTGACAATACAAACACTATCGTCGATGACGATGACCGATCCTGCCCCAAGGGCGGATCCGGACTTGGCGATGGAGTCATAATCCATGGTGACCGCCATCATGGCCTCGCCACCCACCATGGGAGTACTGGTGCCGCCGGGAATCACCGCCTTGAGTTGACGCCCCGGCCGCAGCCCTCCGGCCATTTCCAGGAGTTCTTTGAAAGGGGTACCCATGGGAACTTCGTAGTTACCCGGCCGCTGCACGTGGCCGGTCACCGAAAAGATCTTGGTGCCGCCATTGTTGGGTTTTCCCAGATTGAGGAACCACTCGCCGCCCTTGGCGATGATGCTCGGCACCGAAGCAAAGGTTTCCACATTGTTGATGGTGGTGGGCTGACCATAGAGACCATAGCTGGCGGGAAATGGCGGCTTGAAACGTGGCTGCCCTTTCTTCCCCTCCAACGCCTCCATCAACGCCGTTTCCTCACCGCAAATATACGCACCCGCCCCCCGATGCACGTACAGATCGAAGGAGAAATCGGTGCCCAGGATATTCTGCCCCAGATACCCCTTTGCGTAGGCCTCTTCCAGCGCTCTCTCCACAATGTGGATCGGCTCCACGAACTCGCCGCGGATAAAAATATATCCGGTACTCGCCCCCATGGCGTAGGCACCGATAATCATGCCCTCGATCAGGCGATGGGGTTCATAACGCATGATGTCCCGGTCCTTGCAGGTACCTGGTTCACCCTCGTCGGCATTGCAGAGCAGGTATTTGGTACCGGTCACGCCCTTGGGCATGAAACTCCACTTCAGCCCGGTAGGGAAACCGGCGCCCCCCCGGCCACGCAGTGCGGATTTTTTTACCTCGCTGATAATCTGATCCGGCGCCATGGAGTCCAGCAGCACCCTGCGCAGAGCATCGTAGCCGCCAGTCCCCGCATACACCGAAAGGCGGTGGGAGTCAGGCAACCCACGGTTCTGCAACGTAACGCCGTTAACGAACATCGTCGGAGTCCCCCCGTAATTTCGCCAGCAAGGCATCCAGACTTTCCTGCGTCAGATTCTCGTAATAGTGATCACCGACCTGCAGCATCGGTGCGTCTTTACAGGCACCCAGACATTCCACTTCCTGGAGGGTGAAGAGACCGTCCGCGGTCGTCTCACCAGGGCTCACACCCAGGCGCTCGCGCAGGTGTTGAAGTACCGCGTCGGATCCATTCAGAAAGCAGGAGACGCTACCACAGACGCAGAGTTTGTGCCGCCCCACCGGCTGGAGTTCGTACATGCTGTAAAAAGTTGCCGCTTCATAGACCTGAATCGCCGGGATGTCGAGCAGACCGGCGATATGCTCCATCACCGCGTCACTCAGATAGCCGTGCTCCTCCTGGGCGATGCGCAGTGCCGCCAACAGGACGGAACGCGCCTGATCCGCCGGATATTTAGCCCGCTCACGAGCAATTTCTGCCAGAGACTTTTCCGATAACATGGCTTACCTGTCGATCTCGCCGAAAACAATGTCCATGGTGGATAAAATAGCCACCACGTCCGCGATCATATGTCCCCGAGCCATCTCGTCCATAGCGGCGAGATGCGGGAATCCGGGTGCCCGGATTTTCATCCGGTAGGGTTTGTTGGCACCATCCGAAATCATATAAATGCCAAACTCCCCCTTGGGAGCCTCCACCGCGGCATAGACTTCACCCGCAGGAACCGCCATGCCCTCGGAGAAAAGCTTGAAGTGATGAATCAGCGCCTCCATGCTGGTTTTCATCGTTTCGCGGGACGGCGCGGCAATCTTGAAATCATCGGTAATCACCGGGCCGGGATTCTTGCGCAGCCAATCCACACACTGGACAATGATCCGGTTGCTCTGCCGCATCTCTGCGACGCGGACCAGATAGCGATCATAACAGTCCCCGGTTTTACCCACCGGAATATCAAAATCCAGATCGGCATACGCTGCGTAGGGTTGGGTACGCCGTAGATCCCAAGCCACACCGGAAGAGCGCAGCATGGGGCCAGTGAAGCCCAGTTGGATGGCCCGTTCCGGCCCCACCACACCGATACCCACAGTGCGCTGCTTCCAGATCCGGTTGTCCGTCAGCAGGGTTTCATACTCGTCCACGTAGGTAGGGAACCGGCGCGCGAAGTCCTCTATGAAATCCAGCATGCTGCCCTGCCGGTTGGCATTGAGCTCTTGCAGGCGCTGGGCATCACGGTAAGGAGACGGCTGGTACTGTGGCATCTGTGCAGGTAGGTCGCGGTACACCCCCCCCGGGCGATAGTAGGCGGCATGCATGCGCGCGCCGGATACCGCTTCATAGACATCCATGAGGTCTTCCCGCTCGCGGAAGCAGTAAAGAAAGACGCTCATGGCACCGACGTCCAGGGCATAGGCACCCAACCAGAGCAGATGATTGAGAATGCGGGTAATCTCGTCGAACAGGGTACGGATATACTGGGCACGAACCGGCACTTCGACGCCGAGCAGTTTCTCCACCGCTAGACAGTACGCGTGTTCGTTGCACAGCATCGACACATAATCGAGCCGATCCATATAAGGCAGGTTCTGCAGATAGGTCTTGTTTTCCGCCAACTTCTCGGTAGCCCTGTGCAGCAGACCGATGTGGGGATCGGCGCGCTCGATCACTTCACCGTCCAGTTCCAGTACCAGACGCAGCACACCGTGGGCAGACGGATGCTGCGGCCCGAAGTTCATGGTGAAGTTATTGATTTCGGGCATTGTAGCGACCCTCCCCTGCTTCACGGATGATACGTGGTACCACCACGCGCTCCTCGGTGCGCGTCGGCTCGTAGACCACCCGGCCCTGGTCCGCGTCGTAACGCATTTCCACCGTACCGACCAGGGGAAAATCCTTACGGAATGGATGGCCGACAAAGCCGTAGTCCGTAAGGATGCGCCGCAAATCGGGGTGACCGTCAAAAAGAACCCCGTAAAGATCAAAGGCCTCACGCTCAAACCAGTTGGCGGCTGCCCAGACCTCCACTACGGATGGCACGATGGGCAGATCGTCATCGGCAAAAATACGTACCCGCAGGCGCTGGCGGTGCTTCAGGGAGAGCAGATGATAGACCACCGCAAAGCGCGGCCCCTCCCAGAGCCCTTCGCCATAGGCGGAGTAGTCCACTCCGCAGACATCTACCAGCAAGTCAAAGGCGCAGGCCGCATCATCCCGAAGCAGGAGACATGCCGCAGAAAAGCCCTCACGGGACAACTCCACGGTCAGTTCGCCGCGATCCAGGCGCGCGGTTCGCAGTGTCGCGCCCAGTTCATCGCTGAGATGCTGGAGCAGATTTTCGAGTGCGTCAGTCATGGCTCACCTGGCAATGGTATTGGTGCGGCGGATTTTTTTCTGCAACTGGATCAGGCCGAAAAGCAAGGCCTCAGCAGTAGGCGGACAACCCGGTACATAGATATCTATCGGCACGATGCGGTCACAGCCCCGCACGACGCTGTAGGAATAGTGATAATAACCGCCGCCGTTGGCACAGGAACCCATGGAGACCACCCAGCGCGGCTCCGGCATCTGGTCATAGACCTTGCGCAAGGCCGGGGCCATCTTGTTGACCAACGTCCCCGCAACGATCATCACGTCGGACTGGCGCGGACTGGGACGGAAGACGATACCGAAACGATCCAGGTCGTAACGCGCGGCCCCGGCGTGCATCATCTCCACTGCACAGCAGGCGAGGCCGAACGTCATGGGCCAGAGGGAACCGGTACGGCCCCAGTTGACTACCGTGTCGATGGTCGTGGTGACGAAACCCTTTTCAAGAAGGCCCTCTATTCCCATTCCAGCGCCCCCTTCTTCCATTCATAAATGAAACCGACCACGAGAATGGCGAGGAATAGCATCATGGCCAGAAAACCCGTCATCCCGATCTGGTCAAAGACCACCGCCCAGGGGAAGAGGAAGGCAATTTCCAGATCAAAGAGGATGAAAAGAATGGCAACGAGATAGTAGCGCACGTCGAATTTCATGCGCGCATCTTCAAAGGCCTCGAACCCGCATTCATACGGCGAGAGCTTTTCGCTGTCCGGCCTGTGTGGCCCCAGCGAAGAACCCATCAGCAGCGAGGTTACGCCAACCACCAATGCGACGAGCAGAAATATGAGCACTGGCAAATAGTGGTTCAACATCTCCAACCCCTCCACCCGATACGGGCCCCGGAAAACACATCCAAAGCCGCTGATAAATTATTTTTTTAGTAGATAAATCATATCTCTGGATGATATCAGAGATAAAAAAACAGCCCGTAGGGCTGCAATTTGGTGCCGAAGACCGGACTCGAACCGGTATAGCTTGCGCCGCCGCCCCCTCAAGACGGTGTGTCTACCAATTTCACCACTTCGGCCTGATAACTATTAAAACTCTCTCATGATGCGCTGGCGACGTCAAGGCTTGACGGGGGTCTTTTCTGCGACGACAGAAGAAGCCGCACTGGTCACCGGGCCCGCTGCGCTTGCTACCGACTGCGCCGGAGCAGCAACGATGGGAGCTACGGGCGCCGACGTCGTCACCGGCGCCTTGCTGGGCAGAGCGATGCCGGAAAAAACACTGCTGCCGGAGTGATCGGAAAGATAGGCCAATCCAAGGCTGTTCAAAAAAAACAGCGCGCCGATCACGGCCGTAGTATGGCTCAGAAAATTCCCCGCACCACGCGCTCCGAAAATCGTCTGAGAGCCACCGCCCCCGAAGACCGCGCCAATATCGGCACCCTGCCCCTTCTGAATCAGGACAAGGCCCACCAGAACAAGACAAATAATGATCTGGAACACCAGCAACACCGTGTACATCGACTCAGCCTCCTCGCCCTGCCGACTCGGCAGCATGACAAATTTGGATAAACTCACCCGCCTGCAGGGACGCGCCACCCACCAGGGCCCCGTCGATGTCCGCCTGGTCAAAAAGCGCGGCGGCGTTGTTGCCTTTCACACTTCCGCCATAAAGCAGCAACAGACGCCTGGCAAGCTGCGCCGAATACGCGGCTGCCAACTCGCGGATGAACACATGAACCGCCTGTGCCTGTTCAGGGCTGGCGCTCAGACCTGTGCCAATGGCCCAAACAGGTTCATAGGCAATGATCAGGTTGGGTTGGCTCGCCTCAAGATTCAGCAGGGGCAGCACGGCTTCGAGTTGGCGGCGTAATACCGCATCTGTGAGACCCTGCGCACGCTCCGCCTCTGTCTCACCCACGCAAACCACGGGAATGAGACCTGACAGCAATGCTGCTTTAATCTTCTGGACGATCTGTGCGTCGCTCTCCGCAAAAATCTGCCGCCGCTCGGAATGCCCGATCAGCACATAACGGCACCCCATATCACGGAGCATGGCCCCGGATATTTCTCCGGTATAGGCGCCGCTGGCTTCCCAGAAAAGGTTTTGCCCCCCCCAGCGCAAGGCGCTGCTTTTGGCCTCCTGGGACACTGCGTGGAGCAGGGTAAAAGGCGGGAAAATCACCACCTCCGGGCGCATCGGCTCTAGCCCTGCATGAAGAATGGCCTGGGTGAGATGCACGGCATCCCCACTCAGGCCGTTCATCTTCCAATTTCCTGCTACCATAGTGGGACGCACGGCGGTTCTTCCTTATGATCAGCGTCTGCGACAACCTCACCGTCCCCTGGGGGTGGCCGACAGCCCAGTAATGTAGGCGCCAGTGTAAAGATTCAGCTTCGAATGGTCAATTTCGTGGTCTTGGGACGGCACCGGCAAGAGCCAGCTTGGTTAAACCACTGGTCAGCGCTGCGGCTACATCCGCCGCCATATCAGCGGATGCTGCCTCGACCATGATCCGTAATACCGGTTCCGTACCGGATGGCCGCACCAGCAGGCGCCCGCTTCCTCCCAGACGATCCTCCGCATCCGCAATGAGTTGGTGTGCCGATGACTGATCGAGCAGCGTTTGTGCCCCAGCCATGCGCACACTTTTCAGCACCTGGGGGAAAGCGCTATAGCCTTCCCGCAGGGCTGCCAGCGCCACACCGCTGCGGCGCAGAATGGCCAGTATCCGCAGCGCGGCAAGGATGCCATCGCCGGTAGTGTTCGCGGGTGTGATGATGTGCCCCGACGACTCCCCACCCAGCGGGTAGCCATGGCGGCGCATGGCTTCCAGTACGTAACGGTCACCTACGGGCGTGCGCAGCATGGGCACACCACAGCCGGCCAGCGCCTGCTCCAGGGCCAGGTTGCTCATGACCGTACCCACCACGCCGGAGAGCCCACCGTTCTGGCACATATTTCGCGCCAGCAGCCAAAGAATTTCGTCACCGTCGAGCAACTCACCCCGATCGTCCACCAGAAGCAGGCGATCACCGTCACCATCAAACGCAATGCCCATATCGGCGCCGGTGCGTAGCACCGCAGCACGCAGCGCTTCAGGGTGAGTGGAACCCACCTGATCATTGATATTGATGCCGTTGGGCTCCGCTCCCAGCAAGTCCAGTGTGGCTCCCAACTCCCCGAAAATCATGGGCGCTACTTTGTAGTTGGCGCCATGCGCACAGTCCAGCACCAGACGTATTCCGCGCAGATCGAGGTCGGCGGGAAAGGTGGTTTTACAGAACTCCACATAACGGCCCGCCGCATCATCCACCCGCCGGGCCTTGCCCAGCCGTTCCGAGGCCGAGAGCGCCATCGGCCGGTCCATCCATGCTTCGATGGCCTCCTCCTGGGCATCCGGCAACTTGTAACCGTCTCCGGAGAAGAATTTTATGCCGTTGTCCTGATAAGGGTTGTGCGAGGCGCTGATCACAATACCGGCATCCGCGCGCAGGGTACGGGTCAGATAGGCGATGGCCGGCGTCGGTAAGGGGCCGACCAGTAGAACATCGACGCCTGCCGCCGCCAACCCGGACTCCAGGGCAGACTCCAGCATGTATCCGGACAGACGGGTATCCTTGCCGATAACTACCCGGGGCCGACCTGGCGCGTCGGCGGTGAGTACGTGCCCCGCAGCCCAGCCCAGGCGGAGTACCCATTCCGGGTGAATAACAGAATCACCGACCTGACCACGTACTCCGTCGGTCCCAAACCATTTTCTGGCCATCGTTTGCCTAACTCCACATAGGAACAGCGGTCTTCAAATCAAGCCAATCCGCGCCAGACCCGCAATGCCTGCACCGTTTCTGCGACGTCGTGGACGCGTACGATACTGGCGCCGCGCGACACGGCCCAAAGTGCCGCGGCAACACTGCCCGCCACACGCTCAGAAGCCGATTCTACGCCAGAAAGCTCACCGATCATGCGTTTGCGGGAAAGACCGACAAGCAGCGGCGCCTCTAGGGACGCAAGGTCATCCAGATGGCGCAGCAAAGTACGATTTGCTTGCAGATCCTTGGCAAAACCAAAGCCGGGATCTACCAGCAGATGGTGCCGGGGAATGCCTGCGGCGACACACTGTGCTACACGCTCGAACAGGAAATCCTTCACCTCTGCCACGACATCGCGGTAACGGGTGTTCTCCTGCATATTCTGCGGGGTACCCCGCATGTGCATCAGACAGACGGGAATACCCAACCCTGCGATGGTCTCCAGCGCCAGCGGATCAGTACGCAACGCGGTCACGTCATTCATGAGCCCTGCGCCCAGAGACCAGGCTGCACGCATGACAGCGGCTTTGCTGGTGTCAATGGAAATGGGCAGCGGCACCTCCGCCGCCACCGCCTCCAGCACCGGCAGAAGTCGCCGCAGCTCTTCCTCCTGCGTCACCGCCGGCGCCCCAGGGCGGGTGGATTCCGCCCCGATATCGATGATATCGGCACCCTCCTCCCACATCCGTTGGGCGCGCCCGAGGGCGGCATCCACAGACAGATAGGTACCGCCATCCGAAAAGGAATCAGGAGTGATATTGAGCACTCCCATAACACAAGGGCGCCCAAGAACCAGGGGGCGCCCGTTGCAATCCAGCGTCAGGGTCAAACCGGATGTTCGCCGGGGTTGAGGCCGGGCAACGACTGCCCGCCGGATTTGTCGGCCGTTGTGACATTGCCGTCGGGGATGGAAGGATAGCTTCCCGTTCCCCCTTCCACCGGCGGCTGCGGATCATGCCCCGCCATGATAGCGCTCACCTGTTTTGCGTCCAATGTCTCATACTTCAGCAGGGCCTTGGCCATGGCCTCAACCTTGTCGCGATTTTCTTCGATCAGCTTACGGGCAATACCGTAGCGCTCCTGAATAATATCGCGCACCTCTCCGTCCACGGTCCTCGCCGTCTGCTCGGAGATATTGCTGTGCTTGGTCATTTCCCGACCAATGAATACCTCTTCCTCTTTTTCACCAATGACCATCGGCCCGATGCCGGACATACCCCACTGGGTCACCATGCGCCGCGCCAGGTCGGTGGCACGCTCGATGTCATTACCTGCGCCGGTCGTCATCTGGTTGAGAAATACTTCTTCGGCGATGCGTCCACCCATGAGAATGGAGATATTGTTGAGAATTTCCTGACGCTCGTAGTTGAAGCGATCCTCCGTCGGCAACTGCATGGTGAGCCCCAAGGCCCGACCACGCGGGATAATGGTGACTTTATGCACGGGGTCCGTGCCCGGAAGCAGCTTGGCCACCACGGCATGACCGGACTCATGATAGGCCGTGGTCTCACGCTGTTTGTCGCTCATCACCACCGACTTGCGTTCGGCGCCCATCATGACCTTGTCCTTGGCATCTTCAAAGTCAATCATGTCCACCAGACGCTTGCTTCTACGAGCGGCCATCAGCGCCGCCTCATTGACCAGGTTGGCCAGATCGGCGCCGGAGAAGCCAGGGGTACCGCGGGCAATGACCTTGGCGTCCACGTCGGGGGCAACCGGTACCTTGCGCATGTGTACCTGCAGAATCTGCTCGCGTCCGCGAATGTCAGGCAACGGGACGGTGACCTGCCGATCGAAGCGGCCGGGCCGCAACAACGCCGGATCCAGCACATCCGGACGGTTGGTAGCCGCGACGACAATGATGCCCTCGGTGCCCTCGAACCCATCCATTTCCACCAGCAACTGATTCAGGGTCTGCTCGCGTTCATCATTACCGCCACCCAGGCCAGCGCCACGCTGACGACCCACTGCGTCGATTTCGTCAATGAAGATAATGCAGGGGGCATGCTTTTTAGCCTGCTCAAACATGTCGCGAACCCGCGACGCGCCTACGCCGACAAACATTTCCACGAAGTCGGACCCGGAAATGGAGAAGAACGGTACCCGCGCCTCTCCGGCGATGGCACGCGCCAGCAGGGTCTTACCGGAACCCGGCGAACCCATGAGCAGCACACCCTTGGGAATACGCCCGCCGAGGCGCTGAAACTTCTGCGGATCGCGCAGGAATTCAACAATCTCGGCCAGTTCGTCCTTGGCTTCTTCAACACCTGCCACATCGGCAAAAGTGACCTTGTTGTTTTCCTCGGTCAGCATCCGCGCCTTGCTGCGGCCAAAGGTCATCGCGCCGCGACCACCGGCGCCACCACCGCCCATCTGGCGCATGAAGAATATCCACACGCCGATCAGCAGCAACATCGGGAACCATGAGATGAGAATGGAGAGCAGCAGCGACTGCCCCTCCGGGGGCTTGACCGAGATCTTCACTCCCGCAGCCAACAGTTGGGGAACAATCTGGGTATCGTTTGCCGGGGTGTAGACACTGAAATGCTGCCCAGAATTCAGGCTGCCTTCCACATGATTACCGTTGATGGTGACATCCGCGACCTGACCTTGCTTGATACTACTCACGAAGGTCGAAAAATCCATGGCCTGGGCCGGGGTAGAACTGCTCGTATTGAGGTTCTGGAACACCAGCATCAGGATAACACCGATCGCCACCCACAACAGTACATTTTTTAAGACATTATTCATTAGCTCACCCCCCGACCGGGAGAATTTAGACTGATTATAAGACCAATATATCGTCCGATCTTAACCTTCTCAAGACCACCTGACAAGAGCAGCTTCCTCAACCCTGCGTTCCCCCCACCGTCAAATCACGGATTTTCAGCGTCGGCTGTCCAACACCTACCGGTACACTCTGGCCATCCTTACCACAAGTACCCACTCCTGTATCCATCTGGAGGTCGTTGCCGATCATTTCAACCCTGGTGAGCACATCCGGGCCGTTGCCGATCAGGGTCGCGCCCTTGACAGGCCTGGTTATCTTACCGTTCTCGATCAGATATGCTTCCGATGCGGAAAAAACAAATTTGCCATTGGTGATGTCCACCTGACCGCCACCAAAGTTGACGGCGTAGAGTCCGCGTTTGACGCTGGCGATGATTTCCCGAGGATCGCGGTCCCCGGCCCGCATATAGGTATTGGTCATCCGCGGCATCGGCAAGTGTGCGTAAGACTCGCGGCGTCCATTACCGGTCGAACGCGTCCCGGTCAAACGCGCATTCAGGGTGTCCTGCATATAACCTTTGAGAATGCCATCCTCAATCAGCGTCGTACACTGAGTCGGGGTCCCTTCGTCATCGACATTCAGACTCCCGCGGCGACCATCGAGCGTACCGTCATCCACGACAGTGACACCCGGCGCGGCGACCCGCTGGCCGACCCGACCGCTGAAGGCGCTGGTCCCCTTGCGATTGAAGTCCCCCTCCAGTCCGTGGCCAATGGCCTCGTGCAGCAGCACGCCCGGCCATCCCGGCCCGAGGACCACTTCCATAGTGCCGGCTGGGGCCGCCTCCGCCTCCAGATTGACGAGCGCCTGACGCGCGGCTTCCCGGGCGAAGCCTTCGGCCATGTCGCCCTGAAGAAAGGTCTGATAATCGTAACGGCCGCCGCCACCGGCACTACCCTGCTCACGCCGCCCGCCCTGCTCGGCGATGACGGAGACGTTGAGGCGCACCAAGGGACGCACATCGGCAGCCAGCGTACCGTCGAGACGCGCCACCAGCACCGCCTCGAAGCGGGCAGTGAGGCTGGCCATCACCTGGACAATGCGCGGATCGCAGGCCCGGGCGGCCCGTTCCACCCGTTCCAGCAGGGCGATTTTCTCGCTGTTGGAAATGGAAGCCAGAGGATCGACCGGCGGATATAGTGCCAGCCCCGGACGCTGCTGCCAGACCAGTCCTTTCGTCTGACCCGGACGATGGACAATGGCGCGCGCCGCATCCGCCGCCGTCAACAAGGCATCAACCGCGATTTCGTCAGAATAGGCCAACCCCTGACGCTCACCGCTCACCGCCCGCACGCCCACTCCCTGTTCAATGGAGTGACTGCCCGACTTCACGACCCCTTCTTCCAGGCTAAAGCCCTCGCTGCGGCTGTACTGAAAATACAGATCCGCATCATCCAGGGCGCGATGGGAGAGGCGACCGAACACCTTTTCCAACGCCCCCTCGCAGATTCCGCCAGGTGCAAAAAGGGTAGCGCGGGCAATTTCCAGGGCTGAGGCAGTCATGACGTTCCTTTCTGACAGATTAAGATGGTCAGTATGCGCCCAACCCATGGTTTAGAACAAGTCCAAACCATCTGTTGCGCCTGCTACAGAGCAGGGTTGTCGGCAGCCAGATCCGCACCGCCATCCACCCGCCGACCGGGACAAAATTTCGTCGTGAAATGATACCGCTGGTTCGGTTATCCACATCTTTTGCACCATTTGCGCACCATATTATGCACAAGATGTAGTTGACACTGACAGAAACGAGTCTATATTTAGTATTCAGGTGCCACGCTTTCCGCTATCGCTGCTTGTCCTCACCACCGCCCTGATCTGGAGTCGCCCATGTCTAAACCTACCACCCAGACCGTCATCGGCAACCCTGCCTACGACCCTTCCGAAGCCAGCCGTTACAAAGTCATTCGTCGCAACAACGCGATGGTCAATTTTGACGCCAGCAAGATTCATATCGCCATGACGAAGGCTTTCCTGGCCGTGGAGGGCGGCAGCGGGGCGGCAAGCGCGCGCGTTCGTGACCTCGTCAGCCGCCTGACAGAACAGGTGATCGAAGCACTGAAACGGCGCCAGCCGGGGGGCGGCACCTTTCACATCGAAGACATTCAGGATCAGGTGGAACTGGCGCTCATGCGTGCCGGCGAACACGAAGTCGCCAGGGCCTATGTGCTTTATCGCGAGGAGCGCGCGCGGGAACGCCGCCAGCAAGCTGCGGAGGAAACCCCAGCCGATGTCCCGGTTATTCAGGTCAGCTATCCGAATGGCAGCCGACGGGTTCTGGACATGGTACGATTGCGCGCCGTTATCGAAGAAGCCTGCAGTGGCCTAGGCACCGCCGTGTCGATAGACGCCATTCTCGGCAACACCGTCAAAAATCTCTACGACGGTATCAGTGAGGATGAGCTGTTTCAGGCCCCCATTCTGGCCAGCCGGGTGCTGATCGAGCGCGATCCCGCCTACGCCTACGTCTCGGCACGTCTGCTTCTCGACCGCGTGCGCTGGGAAGTACTCGGTGAAGCCGCGACGCAGGCAGAGATGACCGCACGTTATCCCCAGTATTTCCGCGACTATCTGCAAACCGGCATCCAGAATGAGCTGATCGACCCGCGCCTGGGGCAGTATGATCTGGAACGCATCACCGCCGCGCTCCGGCCGGAGCGGGACCTGGACTTCCAGTATCTGGGCATGCAGATTCTGTATGATCGCTACTTTTTGCATGTACGGGAGCGTCGCATCGAGTTGCCGCAAGCCTTCTGGATGCGGGTGGCCATGGGTCTGGCGATGAATGAAGTCGACCGCGAAACCCACGCCATCGCCTTTTACGAAGTGCTGTCGAGCTTCGACTTCGTCAGTTCGACACCCACCTTATTCAATGCCGGAACCTTGCGCCCGCAGTTGTCCAGTTGCTTCCTGACCACGGTGGGTGACGACCTGGATGACATCTACGAGGCCATCAAAGAAAACGCCATGCTCTCCAAGTTCAGCGGCGGGCTGGGGAACGACTGGACGCCGGTGCGTGCGCTGGGCTCCTTCATCAAAGGCACCAATGGCAAGTCGCAGGGCGTCGTTCCCTTCCTCAAGGTGGTCAACGACACGGCGGTGGCGGTCAATCAGGGCGGCAAGCGCAAAGGCGCGGTCTGCGCCTATCTGGAAACCTGGCACATGGATATCGAGGAATTCCTCGAACTGCGCAAGAATACCGGCGACGACCGCCGCCGCACCCACGATATGAATACCGCCAACTGGATCCCCGATCTCTTCATGGAGCGCGTGGAAAGCAACGCGATGTGGACACTGTTCAGCCCCAATGAAACACCGGATTTGCATGACCTTACCGGGGCGGCGTTCCGGGAGCGCTATGAGCACTATGAGCACATGGCAGATGCGGGCACCATCGGGTTGTTCAAGCGCATACCAGCCGTTCATCTCTGGCGCAAAATGCTGACCATGCTCTTCGAGACCGGCCATCCCTGGATCACCTTCAAGGACCCCTGCAACCTGCGCAGCCCGCAGCAGCACGTCGGAGTAGTGCACAGTTCCAACCTCTGCACCGAAATCACCCTCAATACCAACGCCAAAGAAATTGCCGTCTGTAACCTGGGGTCCGTCAACCTGGTAGCCCATTTGCGGGCAGTGGCGGACGCCGACTCCGGCGCATTGCGCGAGAACAGCGCACCGGAAGAACTGCTCGCCATGATGGATGGGGAAAAGTTGCATCACACCATCCGCGTTGCCATGCGGATGCTGGATAATGTCATCGACATGAACTACTACGCCGTTGCCAAGGCACGTAATAGTAATCTGCGGCACCGGCCGGTGGGCCTGGGGCTGATGGGCTTCTCCGATGCCTTGTTACAGATGCGGATTCCTTACGCTTCGGCAGCAGCCCTCGCCTTTGCCGACATCAGCCAGGAAGTCATTTCCTACCATGCCATCGATGCATCGGCCGATCTGGCCCGGGAACGGGGCAGTTATCAGAGCTTCCCAGGGTCCCTGTGGAGTCAGGGTATCCTGCCCATCGACAGCATCGAACGGCTCGCGGCCAGCCGTGAGCACGGCGTGGACGTGGACCGCAGCCAGCATCTGGACTGGGCAACACTGCGTGGCAAGGTACAGGGCGGCATGCGCAACAGCAATTGCCTGGCCATTGCGCCCACCGCTACCATCTCCAATATTGTCGGTGTCAGCCAGGGTATTGAACCGATTTACCAGAACCTCTATGTCAAATCCAACCTGTCCGGCGAGTTTACGGTGGTGAACAGCTATCTGGTCCACGACCTGAAACGCCTGGAACTCTGGGATGAGGTCATGGTCAATGATTTGAAATACTTCGATGGCTCGGTCATGCCCGTAGACCGCATTCCGGCGAGCATCAAGCCCCTATATGCCAACGCCTTTGAAATCGATCCGGAATGGCTGGTGGAAGCGGCGGCGCGGCGGCAGAAATGGCTGGATCAGGCCCAGAGTCTCAACCTCTATTTCGGCCAGCCTTCCGGCAAAAAAATCGACGAGATCTACCGGCTGGCCTGGAAACGCGGCTTGAAGACCACCTACTACCTGCGTTCACTGAGCGCCACGGCAGCCGAAAAATCGACGGTGCAGACGGGCACCCTCAATGCTGTTGTATCGGGTCAACCCAAAGCCTGTGCGATCGATGATCCGACTTGTGAGGCCTGTCAGTGATACGGGAATTGTTAAAAATAAGGAAAGCATCATGTTAAGTTTTGAAGAAAATCTTCGTAAAGAATCCATTCTCAATGGACCGTTAGCGATGCGTCCGGAGCATGTTGGTGGCATCGAGGAGACTGACATGAACAGTTTTGAACGGGTGCGCGCTGAGGACAAGCGCATCATTAACGGCCACGCCGATGTCAACCAACTGGTGCCCTTCAAATACCAGTGGGCCTGGGACAAATACCTCGCCGCCTGCGCCAACCACTGGATGCCGCAGGAAATTCAGATGTCCAGGGACATCGCCCTGTGGAAAGACCCCAAGGGGCTGACCGAGGACGAGCGGCGTATCGTGAAGCGCAATCTGGGCTTTTTTGTGACGGCGGACAGTCTGGCGGCCAACAACATCGTGCTGGGCACGTATCGTCATATCACCGCCCCGGAATGCCGCCAGTATATGCTGCGCCAAGCCTTTGAAGAGGCCATTCATACCCACGCATATCAGTACATTGTCGAATCCATCGGCCTCGATGAGGGCGAGATATTCAACATGTACCACGAGGTACCCTCGGTACGGAATAAGGATCAGTTTCTGATGCCTTTTATCGACATTCTGGCGGACCCCCATTTCAAAACCGGCACCCTGGAAAATGATCAGAAATTATTACGCTCGCTGATCGTATTTGCGGCGATCATGGAAGGCACCTTTTTCTATGTGGGTTTCAGCCAGATTTTGGCGATGGGCCGGCAGAACAAAATGGTGGGCGCGGCGGAGCAGTATCAATACATCCTGCGCGATGAATCCATGCACTGCAATTTCGGTATCGATATGGCCAACCAGATCAAGGTGGAAAATCCGCAGCTCTGGACAGAGGCTTTCCAGCAGGAAATCATCGACCTGATCCGCCGCGGCGTAGAACTGGAATGTGCTTACGCCGACGATACTATGCCCCGCGGCGTGCTTGGCCTGAATGCACCGGTCTTCAGGGAATACGTCAAATATATCGGCAATCGCCGTCTGGTGCAGCTCGGTTTGCCGCAACAGTATCCGGGCGTACAGAATCCCTTCCCGTGGATGAGCGAAATGATGGATCTCAAGAAAGAGAAGAACTTTTTTGAGACGCGGGTCACCGAGTATCAGACCGGCGGGGCGCTGAGCTGGGAATAAGCGGGTTCGTTCGTTGGGCGACACATAAAGTGAGATCAAATGAGACCAGTCAGCCAAACGTAGGCTGCCTCTTCTTAATGAAGAGGCAGCAAAAGACAAAAACCTCGTCTCGCGCGTAATGCCCAACCATAATTCGAATGTCCACAGTGCAGCGTTTGCAGTCATTCTCGCCCAGCTTTGAAACGTATGCGTTAGAAACATCGATAACTAACTGCATTGCAAACCTAATCGCGGGAAGGGGAAAGTGATGAGTATGTACACGATTAAAATCGAAAATTGCCCGATGCGGGTGGCGACTTGATGAGCAGGTATTGCTCGCCACGCTTTTCGTAGGCGCGTTCCTGCATCGGCCGCATCCCCAGCGCATTGGCCTTGGTCGACGCGCCGTTACGGGCGTAGGTGACGGAGACGGAGGGGATGCTTTTCCCCATATTCATTCAATTTTCCCCATCGGTCTTGGCGAACAGCGCCACGCAAGGCAGCCCATCGAAATGCGCATCGCAGGTGAGCAAGGTCGCGCCCTGACGCCGCGCCGTCGCGTAAACGATGGCATCGGCCGTGGCCAGCTTGTATTCGCGGTGCAAATCTGCCGCGAGCAGCGCGACGGCGGTGTCCAGGGGCACGACGACGCATTTCTGCGTATAGGCGATCACCTGGTCGGCCTGTTCCTCGCCGACTTCACGCACCAGCCACTTCGACAGTTCAAGCTGCACGATGGTCGGCACAATGCACTGCGGCCTGTCCGGAAACTGCTTTCCCAGACGCTTGCCCAGCGCGGTGTCGGCAAGCCATTCGATCCATGCCGAGGTATCGACCACGCAAGGCGCTGCCCCCATCAGTAGCGATCCTTGCGATCACGGACATCAGAGGTGGCAGCACCCTTGGCGATGCCGACCAACTGCGCCATCTCGGGCACAGGCATCACCAGCACACCCTTGCCCTTGGGAATGAACACGAACTCCTGCCCTGCCTCCCAGTGCTGCTCTTCGCGCACGGCCTTGGGGATGGAAATCTGGAACTTGCTCGACAAGGTGGCTGTAGCGGTCATGGTTCGCACTCCTGTGGAATCGATGCGTATTTGGTAAGAATACCTGACTCCAGCCCGGGATGCCAGGCAATTTCACAGCCCAAGCGTTGACTCTGGGTGTTTCGCACCCGCCTTGCGCTTGCTGCCCTTGGCCGGTGCAGCCGCAGCGGTCATCTTGGTGTAGAGATCGAACAGCTTTTCCAGCCGCTCGGTGTCGTTCTTGAAGCGACGGCCGATGTAGATACGCTCCAGCACTCGTAAACAGGATCTCAGGCTAGCCACTTAAAACGTCGAGGAACCCAGGAAGTTTTACAGATTGAGCCTTTCCCGCGATTTTCTCCTTTCTCCTTACGTCATCTCAAAATTGCGAGATAGCCGAAAACTCGCGGGAGACTTCTGAGCGATTATCGTCCCTCCGCCCGCTCACTTGTCAGGTGTTCTGTGATGCTGTGCCCAAGTCTTGGCAGCCAATTGGGTGTAGGTGGCTTTTTGTGCGGGATTGAGCAATGCATAGCCTTGGAGATGGTAAGGAACCATTTCCCATCCTAATCGCATTTCTGCTTTCCCAACGCGGATGATGTCACCTTTTATCGTTGCCAAGGTCGGATGTGCGGTAGCGGCGTCCTTTTCGTACTTGTCATATGCCTGCTGCAGTGCCCTGTCATCCTCGATGGTGTGCATAGCCATCTCATCCTTGATCTGGCTTTCCCTCTGGATTTGTCCGGGTGTCAAATGAAACGCAGATTTATTCTTTAGTATCCAGTAAGGTCCAGGATGATATCTTTTGAAAATTGAAGAAAAACCCAGGGAATGAGTTCGAAAATACTGTTGGGCCTGTTTCTTTTGACCAGGGCTCATTGTTTCAAGCTGACCTAAAGACAAGGCGTAGGCAGAGGAAGTGCTCAACAACAGAATGGCTGTGATACTCGATAGCAATACTTTTACAGATTTCATTAGACAATCCTTATAACAGTAAATATCTCCAGGTAAAAACTAGGAGATTTGGTTCGTGAACCGCTTAAAGCAGATTGAAGAGAAGCTAGTACGCCTCCCAATCCACAGTCTAATCCAAGTCGGTTTCCTTTGCATAAAGGAGGTATAAAACGCGATATTTAGGAATCAGGCCGTGCCTGATCTCTTGATACCATTTTTTTCCCCGTCTTCCCCACGCATGTGAGGGGAAGACGGGGGTTGCTGGGTGCTTACCCTCGTTGCGTGAAGGGCGCACCCTTAATTGCCTACGTAACCAAACTCTCCGCGCCATTGTCCATGTTTAATATCCAGACTCAGCCAACGCGCCAGGAACGGTTCCACTCGCTTGATGGGGAAGGTTTGCAGCTCGGGTACCGGTTGGTCGGATATCAGGCAGGTCTTCGTGCCGACGGCGCGGAACCCGATCCGTACTTGCTGCTCGCCGCCATCAAGCAGGAGAGCGTCAGGATGTTCTGACTCCAGGAACAGCACCTGTTTGCGAATCATGCAACTGAACAGCAATTCGAGATGTACGAGCAATGGTGTCTCACGTTGCGCGAGCGCGCGTCGAGCGGCGGCGGTCAGGCGCAGTTCGATTGTACCGGCGAGTGTGCTGCTGGATTGCGCCGAGGTGACATCACTCATTGGCGTTGTCTCCTGTGGATTCCCGCAGGGCCTGGCTGACCACTTGGACGCCCAGGTTGTAAGCCGGCATGCCGCCGACGATGGCTGCCGTTTCGCACACGCCGTGCAGCTCAGGCGCGTCTGCGCCTGCCTGGATTGCGGCACGTGCATGCAATAGAGCGGGTGCCTCACGGCCAAGTACCAGAAGCATACCCAGATGGACAAGCTGCTGGGTTTTGCGTTCAAGCGGATTGTGATGGATTAACGTGTCGCGCAGGTGCTCGATGGCCTCGAGAGCGGTCTCACGGCCGGCCATGCGTGCCAGATCGATTCTCATGCGTACGCCATCGGGGATATATCCGAATAGTTCCTTGTAACGTGTCTCAACGGGAGTTTCATTCATTTAGCGGATTCCTTAAGTGCTCGTGCGTTGCGGGCCGGCAGCGCAGCGCATCGTAGCGTTGGATAAAGAGATCGAAGGCTTGGCGGCGGTGCGCAATGTCCTCGTGCCAGTCTGCCAATTCGTCAAGACCCACTGGTGTGATCTGGTAAACGCGGCGTGCCGCTCCAGAACCGACAGTGCTCCACTCCGAACGCAATGTGCCGCGCGCCTCCATCTCCCGCAGCAGGCGGTACAGATTGCCGGCATCCACTTTGAGCCCTTCCGGCAGCAATTGATTGATGCTGCGGTGAAGGGCCAGGCCATGTGTCGGCTCCTCTGCACAGAGGAGCAGCGCGAAGCTTGCCAGGTGTCGGCCCTGGCGATTGGACTCTCTGGGTCTCAAGACGCCTTCCGAAAACGTTGCATGCGTTCCGCCACTTCGCGATAAGCGGCATCGGGCAGTGCCTTTTCTCCGCCTAGCACGCGCGCATGCAGTACCAGTTCTGCGGCCTCTTCCAATGCCGTCAGGCGGTTCAGTGCCACTTCAGGCGTATCGCCCGTCACCAGTACGCCATGGTTGGCCAGCAGTACGGCTACCGTATCGGGCCTGTCGAATGCCTCGAGTATTCCATTTACCGAGGCGCTCGAACCGCGCGGCGCCCAAGCGACGACGGGCACATCGGTATGCATGCCTTGGCGCAGCATCGGTTCGTAAACTGCGGGCACGGACTGCTGGGCGACGGCGAACGCTGTGCTGTGGGTCGGGTGGCAGTGAATGATCGCGCAGATGTCCGCACGATGCCGGTAAAGCCGGGTGTGCATCTCGATGATTTCGCGATAATTGGCATCAAAATCAGACTGCAGGCCTTCGGCCGCGACCGGAAGCCAGGAGAGGTCTTTTTCACCCAGATTGGCGACCGAACCGCCACGAGTGATAAGCAGGCGGTCGTCCTACCGCGCAGAAAGATTGGCGTGTGCACCACGGAACAGCAGGCCGCGCTCACGCAGCGCATTGGCGGTACGAATCAGTTCCTGTGCCAGATTTAGTGTGCTGTCAGTCATGAATCACCTCACAGTTAGATGTTTATTGGTAATATATGTAAATCACATATACATGACACGAGAATACTCTTGGCTGTGAAGCAGTGCAAGCCATTTAGAACGTGAGGCGCATGCCGGCGGAGATGCGGCATTTGTCGGGGGTATGAAGGTTGCCATAACTCGATTAGCGGTATGGGGATCTCTCTGCAAAAAGGTGCCAAAAATCACGCAGGAAACGCCGCATTACCCTAAATTCACAGGAGACACAGGTATTCTGGCATTCCCCGCCCCCGGTGTCAGATACCGTCTTGAACCATTGGGATGGCGTGCTCCGCTGGTTCGAGAGCCAGATCAACAACGGCATTCTCGAAGGCTTCAACAGCCTCATCCAATCCGCCAAGGCCAAGGCTCGGGGTTACCGCACCCACAAAAACTTCATCAACATGGCCTACCTGATCCTGGGTAAACTGGATCTCAGGATACCCACTTAAAACGTCGAGGAACCATTTGCCAAGTAATGACAATGGAATCGAATTAGGTAAGCAAATCAGTCAGTCTGGCACAACAGTGCCAATTGTTTTGAATGATTTAATTACTACTATTCACGTTGCACCAACTGCTCCAACATGGCTTGTCGATCTAGTCGCTGAAGTGAGTGCAAAGTACGAAATATCGGCTGTAGTAAGAAAATCTGACTTGTACTCTGAACCAGTATTCTAATCTAATGGCTAACAAGGCAAATGCACTCGGGCGGAAAAAAGCGCCGCTCGTTCCTCGCTCTGCTATTTGCCGCCGTGATTTGCGACGTTATGCCTCAAGGAACGCCAATGAGTGATCACCCGCCAATTTCAGCAGAACTCAACGTTGACGCAGTAGAAATTCTCTAACGACTCGGCCGATCCGTGGCCAAAGCCGGATTTAGGAGAATAGCGGCCATGCGTTCATTGCGCTGTTACAGCGTTGTATGCAGCCAACTGGTAAATATAGGTCGGATAATGTCATCTGCCTCCCGCGGTTGAACGACCGCAATCAGTCTGCTGCTGTCCAACAGGCTTTGACCGCAGCAGGGCGTCAAATGGGGACAAGGAGTGCTTCATGCATAGAGCAACCGCCCGCGTGGCTCTGGTATGGGGCGCCCCAGCTCCGTTGCCGTCTCGACCCATTCACCAATCACCCGTTCCGCATTGGCTACCGCCTCTTGATAAGTGGCGCCATCGGCCATGCAGCCAGGGAGTTCAGGAACTTCCACGATAAAAGCACTGTCTTCGTTACTCCAATAAATGACCAGTTCATACTTACTCATCGTTATTAATCCCTAGGTGATACTTGGTGAGTATGCTGCGCGCTTGCTTCACTTGGTAGGGCTTCGCCATGCGTCCTATGGGTTGGAGATTGATGATCTCGGCCACCCCTTCTATGGTAACGACCGCTTCCAGTCTGCTGCGGCCATCCCGGCTATCGCACCCATGGCTCTTGACGAGGAGCCCCATCCTCATCAATGACTTCCGTCATGCTGTCAGTTGGGCTTGTGGATACGTCAGTCGACTGCAATGATTTGACGAAGTGGTAGCCGATGATCTGGTAACCGTTGCGCTGATAAAACCTGTGCGCAGGATGATTGGTGACGTAAGCATCCAGCACCATGATTTCGCAGCCCTCTTTGTGCGCGTAGGTCTCTACCCAATCCATAAGCTGTTGACCAATACCGACACCCCGATACTGCGGATCGACGATCACGTTGTCGACATCCAGATAGCGTCCACACCAAAAACGCGTGCCCAGCCAAATGCCCGCCACACCGATACAGCAATCATCCGCAAGCGCGGCGGCGCAGCGATATCCCTGTGCGGTCATATCCTGAAGTCTTTGCGCGAGCACGTCCGGCGGCACGCCAGGATTGAGCTCCTGTACCAGCGGCAAGATCATGGCCAGTTCATCCTTCGCCAACAATCGAATCACCATCTGAGGTAGCAATGGTCTACGCCCCACAATCATCCCCTTCGTCTTGCCCTTGATTCATTCCGCTGGAGGACGTGTTATCCACTGCCCAATCATCCGCTCACGTTCGGCGCGCAATGTTTCGGTGTGGCGCCGGACAACCTCCACGATATCCTTGGGGGCATCCTCCGGCCTGCCGGCCTGGAAAGGCGGCTCCGGCGCATATTCCAGGGCAAGCTGAATTTCTTCCGCTGCGGCTTGACCGCGCAGCGCTGCGACCAGCACGAGACCAAAGTCTATTCCGGCGGTAACACTGCCGCCAGTGATCAGATTACCATCCCGAACCACACGCTCCTGTACAGGTATGGCGCCAAATTTGGCGAGGAGATCATGATAACGCCAATGCGTCGTCGCGCGCCGTCCAGCGAGTAATCCCGCGGCGCCAAGCAGCAGGGCACCGGTGCAGACAGAGGTGACAAACTGCGCTGTCGACGCTTGGCGCTGCACCCATCCCCGTACTTCTTCATCGCATAGCAAGGGGTTGATGCCGACGCCGCCCGGAATGCAAAGCACGTCCACCAGCGGCCCATCGTCAAGGGTGGTCGTCGGGTAAATGCGCATACCCGCTGAACAGGCCACCGGCTCCCGGGTTTTCCAGAAAAGATGTATCTCGCCATCCGGCAAGGCCGAAAAAATCTCATAAGGACCCGCCAGATCCAGCAGTTGAATGCCCGGAAACACCAGAAAACCCACCGTAATCGTCATCCGGGATGGTCCTGTTTGCCGTCTTTCAGGCTGGCCAGAACATATTCAGCCATGGACCCGGAGTCAGGCTGGTTTTGCTGCTCCAGGTGTGCGACGACACTATCACGGTTACCAAACGGCTGGTTCTGGCTGACCTTCCACTTACCCATCCAGCGGGAGATGGGAATTTCTATGCCCACCACCTGCCCAATAAGCCGCTCCGTAAAGTCCCGAGGCGCATCATCCACCTGCCAGGGCAGGGTAAAGCCACTCTCCTGCTGCGCGGTCAAGGCGACCATCTGTTGCCGTACCCAAGCGGGATCGTCTCTGACCTGCAGCGGACCGTAAGCATGGACGACGGCATAGTTCCAGGTTGGGACCACCTTGCCGGTTTCCGCCTTGGTCGCGTACCACGAGGGGCTGATGTAGTGTTGCGGCCCCTGAAAGATGACCAGCACCTCATCGTCCGGGGGCGCCTCTCGCCACAGCGGATTAGCGCGTGCCACGTGTCCCTGCAGCACCGGTTGCGGTCCTTCTCCGGGTGCGAGATACAAGGGAATATGATTTGCCTCCAAACCATTACCGCCCATGCTGACCAGTGTTGCGAGAGGGTAACGCTGAATCAGCGCCCGCAGGATTTCCGGGCGGTTTTCTGCAAATGGCTCAGGACAATACAAGTTCGGCCTCCTGTCATTCCATGTTCGGCGCTGCAGACTCACTTGCGCACAAATCCGCGGCGGGTGGGCAGGCGTCAATGGGATGGTTCCGATACTGCGATATGTTTTGCAACTTCCCCATGGCGGCGAGCAAGTCTGGCCAGGGCTCTGCCCAAATATCCGGATAGGTCCGCTCGCCGTTATACATAGTCGGATAGGCCAGGTTCTCTTGTCCGGGCGTGAATTCGCAGCGGATCCCGGGTTTGCTGTTGCCGCGCGCATCACAACGATACCAGCCCCGGTCATCCAGCCAGACCGCGGTGAAGCCGTGTGTGCAGTAAGGCGGATTGGGGCCATCCAGCGTCAGCCGTTGATAGCAAAATCCTGCAGGGATTTGGTTGGCGCGCCATAAGGCCACGAGCAGATGACTTTTCGCGGTGCATAGGCCAGTGCCTTGCTGCAACACATCCGACGCGGCGCAGGTCACTTCTTCCCGGTGGAAATCCATGCTGTGCGCAATGTGATCGCGTACCCATTCGAAGCAATGCCTGGCGGTTGCCGTTGGATCGTCAGAAGACAGCGCGGCTGCCAACTTGCGGATATCGGCATGCGTATAATCTACGGTGGCACTTTCCATCAGGAAGTGCGGCGACGGCTGGCTATCAAATTTTGCGAGTTTCATAGGTTTCCTGTCATTCCTGCGTGGATTCGCGCAACACACGGATATCTGCCATATCCACCAGATTCCATTCCCCATGATTACGGTACAGGCGTTTATGCTGATTCGGGTAATCCGCGACGTCCTGATCCAGGCGCTGACCGATGACCAGGCACTCGAGTGTTTCCGTCCCATCGTTGATGATGCTGTGCGCGGCTGCATGGCAAGGAAAACCGACGAAGTCACCTGGGGCGATGAGATACTGATCACCCCCCATGGTGAGCGTGCCCTTACCAGACAGCACGTACACGGCTTCTTCTTCATAATGATGCAGGTGGTACTCGGTACTCTCTTTACCCGGCTCTATCTGGATGAGATGTATACCCATGTGCCGTAGGCCTACCGCATCGCCTAAAGACTTATTGATACGAACGGCGCCGGGATTGAGGAAATGGACCTTATGTTCGCCCTTCATCTGACTGATTTCCTGCGCGGTGAGCAGCAGTTTTCGGGTATCCATATCAGTACCACTCCTTTACGTTCACTGCGCGATAGCCAGACCAATGCCGGAGGTGGCGCCGGTAACCAGTGCGACGCGCGAATTACCGGTCATGACAGTTGTATCGGCTGATCATACGTGGCCACCTCCAGCAAATTGCCATCGGGGTCCCGAAAATAGACAGAGGTGATCGGCCCCGTGGCTCCAGTGCGGGGCACCGGACCGGCTTCCAGGGCGACTCCGCAGGTCTGCAGATGGGCGAGCATTTCTTCGATACCACCGGCCACGATGAAGCATAAGTCCGCCGACCCGGGAGTGGGACTGGCCGCATGCGGAGCAATAGGACGCCCTGCCGAATGCAGGTTGATTTTTTGCTGCCCAAAGGCCAAGGCCCTTCGCTGGTCACCAAAGGTGATTTCCTGCATGCCCAATACCCGTGAATAGAAGGCGATCGTAACAGATATATCCACCACGGTCAGGACAACATGGTCCAGGAGGTCTATGCGCATAGCGTGATCTCAGAAAGTGTTCGTGGAGTGGGACGGGGCCAAGGGCGATTCCAGCGTAGCAGTGATGAAGGGTAGATAAAACCAATGGTACTATGTTTTCGGACACTATTGTCTAGCTGTCGGTTTCGACTATGTGCCTGGCTCAAGGAAAGCATCACCTCGCCCGTCGCCAACGAAAACGGATGACCGCTTTCAGTCTCCGCTGGAGGGCATATGACCGACGCATTCTTCACGCAACAGCAAATCACGACGGAGTTCAAGCACACAAGCGCCGACGACAATTGGGAGTCAATCTTGGTGATCGGCAAAGGCACCCGCAAAAAAGGAGCCAGATGTATAACGTCGCAGCCAAACGAGGCGCCCAAAAAGATCAATTTTTTCTGCTGCTTAATGTCTGCAATCAGCCTGTTGCTGTCCAACGGGCTTTGACTGCGGCGGGGCGTCGAATGGGGATAAGGAGTGCTTCATGCATAGAGCAACCGCCCGCGTGGCTCTGCTATGGTGCGCCCCAGATCCGTTACAGATGGCATGGATGCCTCCCCCTACACAGGACCGGCAGCGGGGAGTTTCAGAAGGGAGTCCTCGCTTGAACCGGACGGCATCAAGGTGCCAAAGTGGAAATTTACCCACGCGAAGGACAAGGAGGACTCATCATGGAGATTACAACCTATGGACTGGATTTGGCAAAGTCGGTCATGCAGTTGCACTGGGTAGATATGGAGACTGGTGAAATCCACCGCAAACAGTTGAAGCGCCGTAGGCTCTTGGAATTCTTCGCCAACCGACAACCCGGCGTCGTTGCCATGGAGGCCTGCGGAAGTGCGCACTATTGGGCGCGCGAGTTGCTAAAGCTCGGCCACGAGGTGCGTTTGATAGCCGCGCAGTTTGTGCGCCCCTTCGTGAAAACCAACAAAAACGATGCAGCCGATGCTGCGGCCATCTGGGAGACCGTACAACGGCCGGACATGCGCTTCGTGGCTGTCAAAACTGAGGAACAGCAATCGGTCCTGGCGCTGCACCGCATGCGGTCACAACTGATCAAGGTCCGGACGATGCAGGTGAATCAGATCCGCGGCTTACTTTACGAATTCGGTGCCGATTTGCCGCAAGGTCGCCAACGGGGGCTGAAAGAGGTTCCAGATGCTTTGACCAATCTGGAAAACTCTATATCGCCCATGATGCTGGACACGATTCGCCAGCAATTAAAACGCCTCGAAGAGATGGACAAGGATATTGCAGAGATCGAAAAGCGTTTAACGCTGTGGAAGAAAGACCAGGAGGCAGTGACGCGATTGATGGCCATCCCCGGCGTGGGGCTGCTTACGGCAACCACCATCATCGCCACCGTGGGGGATATGAAGTCCTTCCGTTCAGGACGGGAGTTTGCGGCGTTTCTGGGGCTGGTTCCCCGCCAGAGTGGGACCGGTGGCAAGGTCCGGCTGCTAGGCATCAGCAAACGGGGGGACACCTATCTGCGATCTCTGTTGACCCATGGGGCACGGGCGGTAGTGAACTTCCAGATCAAGAACCGGAATCCCTGGATCGACAAGCTCCTCAGCCGACGGCCACACAATGTGACGGTGGTGGCATTGGCCAACAAGATGGCCCGAACCATCTGGGCACTGCTAGTGAAAAATACAGAATATGTGGCAAGTCACACAATGAATGCGGCTTCCATATCGTAACTGTTACAGAATTGTTGAAGTTCAACAAAAGGAGTTGCGCAGGCTGATAAACGATTGATGGCAAAACAGGTCAGACCACGGAAGAGAGAGCCTGGCAGTTACTTGTCCTTCGAGGACGTGTTACAGATAAGGACTTTTCCGGCGGATTCCATCGGGGCCAGCAGGCTTATCATCCTGCATCAAAGGCCGGATATAAGACAGCAACCCGACCTCAATATGCCAGACATCAAAATCATCTTGCACACATGGAGGCATCCATATAAGTATGGAGGCATCCATATAAGCTACAGTCCGAGCATTCCCATGAGTTCCAAAGCATTGCGGGTGGCGTAGGCGGCCTGGTCATTGTCGAAGTAGACATAAACGGTGCGCAGATCCCAAGTCCGGATGCGCGCCGCCCAAGCCCTAAGGGCCTCAGTCGTGTAACAGCCGGCATAGGCGGAGAGACTGGGGCCGTGCAGCCGGATATAGGCGAAATCGGTCGTCAGTTGGATGGGAGATTGAAAACCCGCGATGTCGAAGATGCAAAAGGCGGCGTTATAGGCCTTGAGTAGCGCGTAGATCTCTGGATGATGCCAGCTTGGGTCGCGCATCTCGAAGGCGTAGCAGTGTCCAGAGGGCAGCACCCGTAAAAATCTCTCCAGGCGCTTGGCATTCCGTCTCCAGTGGGGTGGCAGTTGGAAGAGCACGGGTCCCAGTTTCTCCCTCAGGCTTTCCGCGCGCCCCAGGAGCCGGGCTAGTGACGCCTCGGAATCCTTGAGCTTTTTCATGTGGGTGATGAAGCGGCTAGCCTTGAGGGCAAAGAGGAAGCCTGCGGGCGTGCCGTCATGCCAGGCACGCAGGCACTTCTCGCCGGGCAATCGATAGAAGCTGTTGTTGATCTCCACCGTATGAAAGCGCCCGGCGTAAAAGGCCAGCCGGCGTGTCGAAGGCAGGTCAGGCGGATAAAACGCCCCGACCCAATGGGCGTAATGCCAGCCGGAGCAGCCGATGTGGTAAGGCGATGAAACCGGCTTTCCCACGCCGACCTCCTCCATCATGGGGGGCCTGGAAAAGTCCATGGAAGCCACCAGTGCCTCCTCACCGCTGCCGAGATCCTGCTGCAGGTAACCCGTATGAGGTCCATGGGCCATGTCACTCGCGGGGACGCTTCGGATATCGGCCACGGGCCAGCCGCTACCAGCGATGATGTGATCCAGCAGGGTACGCAGCTTGTGCGCTTGTCGTTGCCGATCTCGGAGTCGATCCGGACCGAACGGGTTGCCCACATCTGGGCGAGGTTGGCCATCATGGCAAAGCCCCCCGCTACCGCGCCCTCGCAGGACTCTTCCAGAGTCCTGCCCCGTATGAAAATACCATCAATGGCTACACTCCATCCTCGTGCTCGCCTTATGGACGACGAGGTCAGATCATCTGGCCCTTGAAAGTATAGGACAGATGAATGACGACCAACGACCATGTGTGAGCGCCGCATGGTCTGATGCAACAAGGCTGTTTCTATAGCCCCAGCGAAATATTCGACAAGACATGACCACCTGCTGGATCTCGATTTCCCACAGCCAAGAAGACCATGCCGGCATAAAAAACCACCGCCGCCATTGACCGCCACTTTTTATGTTACTACACTAAATCTAGTGGCCAGAGGCCGGATTTTCGCGATGCGGATTGGCTGCCGGAGTCCCGCTATCGTCTCGACGTTCCGGTGGTATGGAATAGCGAAATGCGGCTTCGGTCCCTTGCCTATGTGTTTGAGCTGTTCGCCGTGCTTTCTTTGGCGCATGCCGAGCGCGGCGAGGAATCTCGCCTCATCAGCTTTCGGAAAGCCGGCGCGGAAGGACGGGAGTGGTACCATGAGTGGCTTGAAAACGACTTCACAGACTGATTTGGCGCGGCTCCGGGCCACCGGCGACTTTGCCTGGGATGGAACCGACGAAGGCGACCGCCCGCTTTCGCGGGAAGAGATGCAGGCTGGCATCGATGCCCATCGCAAGAAGCGGGGGCGACCCGTGGGAGCGCTCAAGGAATCCACGACGATCCGTTTCGATCGCGATGTCTTGGAAATGTTTCGCGCCTCCGGCCCCGGCTGGCAGACCCGCATGAATGCCGCCTTGCGCGACTGGCTCAAAACCCATTCTCCGACGCGGAGATCCTGATCATGTCATCGGCTGGGTATGGCTTGATCGTGCCACGTTCCACGGTGGTCTGATGACCGAGCTGCGCCAGAACGCCAGCATCGACTGGACGGTTAGAGAAAGTGCGCGCGCCGGGATCAAGGTGATGGTCAGGCGCATCCTCAAAAAACAGGGTTTGCCACCGGACTTGCAGGACGAAGCAACCCAAACGGTGCTGGCCCAGGCGGAGTTGCTGTCGGCGATCTGGGCGGCGGCGTGACGCTTGGCCGGGCTAGCGGTGACCGCATAAACGTCAGCGAGCTGTGGGGTCATGCCGTCGCCAATATCACGCCGTCGGCCATGCCGGCCGTCACGATTTCTCTGGTGGCCATACACGGCGGCTCCTTTACTTGGCTGGCCTATGCCCTTATCGGCGTGCTGATGACCCTGGTGGCCTTGCAGGTAGGCATTCTGGCCAGACATTTTCCCTCCCCCGGCTCGCTGTTCTTTTATTTGAGCAAAGCCCTGCATCCGATTTCCGGCATGGTCGCGGGCTTCACCATGATGGCCGGGTACTTTGGCGCTTTGGCGGCGGCCCCGCTGCTGGGCGGGCTATTTGTGGAGCAGGCACTGCACTTCTTCTGGCCGGTTTCCGGGGTGGGCTGGATTGCGGGGATTGGGGTGCTCTATCTGCTGGCGGCGTGGCGACTGGCCCTGCGCGGCATCGAAATTTCCGCGCGCTGGGGGCTCTGGGTAGAAATCTTCTCTATCCTCTGCATCGTCTTCATTGCCGCGGCAACACTCTGGCATTTTGGCTGGCGCGATCCGGCTCAGTGGAATTTCCAGCGCCTGCACACCGCGCCACTGGCGCGGGCGTTGATTCTCTCGCTGCTGGCTTACGGCGGCTTTGAGACGGCGGGCAATCTGGCGGGTGAGACCAGCGCGGCACGCACCGCCATCCCGCGCGTCATGGTGCTTTCCGTGCTGATGGTTGGCGGGTTTTTCGTCGTCATGGCGTATATCGAGGTGCTGGCTTTTGCCCACCTTCCTACCCCTCTGGGCGACAGTGCGGCCCCGCTCAATGCCATCGCCAAGGCCATCGGTCATCCCTGGCTCGGCATTTTTTCCGATCTCGCCATGGCGACGGCGGCATTTTCCGCCACGATTGCCACCCTCAACAGCATCTCGCGGATTCTTTATAGTATGGCCGGGCACGGGGTCATCCCGCGTTTTTTCCATCACCGAGATGTACGCCACGGCACCCCGGCGCGGGCGTTGCGGGTACTCGCCATCAGCGTGCTCATCAGCATGGCGGTGGTTACCCTGTGGAAAATCCCCATATTATCGGTGGTCGGCACCTTTGGCACCTTTACCGGGCTGGCCTTTCTGCTGATTTATGGCCTGGCCAACGTCGCCACGCCCTGGTTCCTGTTTCGCCAGCGCCATGCCTGGCGCTGGCTCAGCCTGATCATCGCCGGCATCAGCCTGCCGCTCCTGATCAAAGTAATGGCGGTCAGCCTCTGGCCCTTGCCGGTCGGCGGTGAAGGCGCGGCCACTCTGCTGTTTGTCGCGCTGGTGATGGTCATTTTTTTCTGGGGACTCTACTGGGCGGCGTTTCGGCCGGAGCGTTTGCGGCATATCCTTGTTGCCGTGGACGAACCATAAGCCTGCCAATTTCCACCGGGAAAATGGCCCGCGCACCAACAAAGCGATGGATGCCTGCTCCTCCGAGCAGGCCGATATCGCCTATACCAAAGAGCCTTTACCCTGAGCCGCTTTCAAGCCTTCGGTAGGGTTACGCCACTCTGGCCCTGATACTTGCCGCCGCGGTCGGCATAAGACACCTCGCAGACCTCGTCCGACTCCAAAAACAGCACCTGCGCCACACCTTCATTAGCGTATATTTTCGCGGGTAAGGGCGTCGTATTGGAGAATTCCAGGGTCACATAACCCTCCCACTCCGGCTCGAAAGGCGTGACATTGACGATGATGCCGCAGCGGGCATAGGTGGATTTACCCAGACAAATAGTCAGCACATTACGCGGGATACGGAAGTATTCCAGCGTGCGCGCCAGGGCGAAAGAATTCGGCGGGATAACGCAGGTATCCCCGGTAAAATCGACAAAAGAATCTTCACTGAAATTCTTCGGATCGACAATCACGCTACGGACATTGGTGAAGACCTTGAACTCCCCGGCACAACGGATATCGTAACCATAGGAAGACAGGCCGTAAGAGATAATGGAATTTCCCTCGACGTGCCGCACCTGCCGCGGTGAAAAGGGTTCGATCATCCCGTGTTCTTCCGCCATGTGACGGATCCAGCGATCGGATTTGATGCTCATGGCGGAAACTTCCTGTAGGCGGCTGGAAATCAGCGGTTCTGGACGACGATGTTGGGGAACTTGTGGCTGTGATCGACCGCCTGGATCGCCACCCGTCCCGCCACATGGCGCGCCAGTTCCAGATAGATTTTGGCGAGACGGGAATCCGGCTCCGCCACCACCGTCGGCGCGCCATTATCGGCTTCGTTGCGAATGCTGCGGTCGAGCGGTATCGCCCCCAGAAATTCCACCCCGTCCTGCTCGGCCATGGCCGCACCACCGCCATGTCCGAAAATATCGTCCTCGTTACCGCACTTCGGGCAGATATAAAAACTCATGTTCTCGATGATACCGAGAATAGGTACGCCCACTTTCTCAAACATCTTCAGACCCTTACGGGCGTCCAGCAAGGCGATGTCCTGTGGCGTCGTGACGATCACCGCACCGGAGACCGGCACCTTCTGCGCCAGGGTGAGCTGGGTATCGCCGGTACCCGGAGGTAGATCCACCACCAGATAATCCAGCTCGCCCCAGCGGGTGTCGGAGAGCAACTGCTCCAGCGCCTGCATGACCATGGGGCCACGCCAGACCATGGGCGTTTCGTCGTCGATGAGAAACCCGATGGACATCGCCTTGATGCCGTGTCCTTCCATGGGCTCCATCTTCTTGCCATCTTTACTGGTCGGTTTGCCGGAAATGCCCAGCATGCGCGGCTGGCTGGGGCCGTAGATGTCGGCGTCCAGCATGCCCACTTTGGCGCCTTCTTTGGCCAGCGCCAGTGCCAGATTGACGGCAGTGGTGGATTTTCCGACCCCACCCTTGCCCGAGGCAACGGCAATGATGTTTTTGATGCCTTCCATCAGCTTGACGCCGCGCTGCACCTGATGCGAAAGAATGCGGTGCCCGACGGTGACCTGCGCGCTGATGCCATGATCATTCCGGATTTGGCGGGCCACCTCCTCGCTCAAACTGATGGCCACCCCCAGGCTGGGGTAAGGCAATTCCAGTTTGACGACAGAGTCATCGACCCCCTTGAGGACCCCTGCTGCCGCCAGATCTTTGCCCAGATAAGGGTCCTGCACCGCGCGCAGCGACTGCACGACCTGTTCCCGCGTTAATCCTGTCATGACATTCTCCGCTCTCAGCGCGACTCTTCAGAATGGATGATCACCTCGTGGCGCTCGATACCACCGCCCTCGCCAAAAGCTTCTTTGGGCAACGGATTGGTGTGGGCGGTCTTGAAGTCGGCACTTTTCATCCAGGCCTCAAAGGCCGCCTGATCGACCCAGTGGGTCAGCACCACATACAGACCGTCATCGTTCACCGGACGCAGGATCTCCATACGCACGAAGCCCGGCTGTTTGTCCACCTCGCCCGCCCGGCGCCGAAAGCGCTCCTCAAACTCTGCACGATACTCCGCCTTGACAGGAACCCGGTTCGCTACGACGTATTGCATGATGATGCTCCTCGTATATCAGATGGTGTTCATTGTAGGGCCGTCAAATCTTTCAAGCCAAGAACATCCTGCATATCATACAGGTTTGGTGCCCTGTTCCGCAGCCAACTGGCGGCACGCAAGGCACCCTCCGCAAAATTGAGACGGCTGGACGCGCGATGAGTCAGCTCCAGCCGCTCTCCGGTCCCGGCCATCCATACCGTATGTTCACCGACCACGTCCGCACCGCGTAGCGTCGCAAAGCCAATACTGCCCGCCATCCGGGGGCCGGGGATACCATTGCGATCCAGACACTGGACCTCATCCAGCCGCTGGCCACGTCCCGTCGCCACTGCCCGCCCCAGAGCCAGGGCAGTACCCGAAGGCGCGTCCATCTTGTGACGATGATGGGCCTCGACGATCTCCACATCGTAGCCCTCGCCGAGGACTGCGCTGATGGCGGGCAGAAAGGCCAGCAATACATTGACGCCAACACTCATATTCGGGGCCAGCACCAGCGGAATATGCCGGCTGGCGTTTTCCAGTTCCGCACGCTGGTCCACGGAAAACCCCGTCGTGCCCACCACGACCGGTTTCGCTGCCGCCACACAGGCCGCGATATGTGCCAGAGCGGCCTCTACCGGACCAAATTCAATCAGCACGTCCAGATCCGCCAGCGCGCCCACGAGATCAGCGGTAACCGGCAGACCCAAGGCCTGAACGCCGGCCAGACGGCCGGCGTCCTCCCCCAGATAAGCAGCCCCGCTGCGTCCTATGGCTGCCACCAATTGCAGTTCAGGATGAGCGACAATGGCCTGCACCAAGGCCCGGCCCATTCGGCCCGCCACCGCAGTGATGCCGACGCGCCATACCCCCGCCATCAGAGGCCCATCCGGTCGAAAAAGTCTTTGACCTTATTCCACCAGTTTTCCTGCTGAGGATGCTGGATGTTATCGCCGCCTTCCCGGGCGAACTCCTCCAACAACTCCTTTTGCCGGGCAGAGAGATGTACCGGCACCTCCACCTGGAGCTGGCAATGCAGATCGCCATTGAGCTTGCTGCGCACCCCCTTGATGCCCTTGCCACGCAGACGGAATACTGTGCCCGACTGGGTACCCGGAGCAATCTGCACCTTGGCACGCCCGGTCAGGGTCGGCACTTCCAGTTCACCGCCCATGGCCATGGTCGTAAAGTGTACCGGCACCGCGCAGTGCAGATCATCGCCGTCCCGCTCAAAGAGCGCATGGGGCAACACCCGCACCTGAATATACAGGTCTCCCGACGGGCTGCCCCGCTCGCCCGCTTCGCCCTCACCGTTCAGACGGATACGGTCCCCCGTATCCACTCCGGCGGGGACTTTGACCTGCAAATCGCGGTTCTTGCGAACCCGACCATGACCATGGCAGTTCGTGCAGGGCTCCTTGATGACCTTGCCGCTACCATTGCACTGCGGGCAGGGACGGGTAACGGAAAAGAAGCCCTGTACCATCCGGACCTGACCACGGCCGCCACAGGTGCTGCAATCCTCCACCGCGCTGCCGGGCTTGGCGCCACTACCGTGACACACCTCGCAAGTGGCCGAACTGGGAATCTGAATGGTGACTTCTTTACCCAGAGCCGCTTCTTCCAGCGTAAGCTCCAGTTCGTAACGCAGGTCGGCACCGCGCCCCGAATCCTGGCCGCGAAAACCGCCGCCAAAAGCCTGTTCGAAGAGATCGCTGAAAACGTCGCCGAACCCCCCGCCGCCGCCACCAAAGCCGGCACCCGGCCCACCGCCATTCACTCCGGCATGGCCAAATCGATCATAGGCCTGCCGTTTCTGCGGGTCGGAGAGCACCTCATAGGCGGCGCTGATTTCTTTGAAACGCTCTTCCGCACTCGCATCACCCGGATTGCGATCCGGGTGATAACGCATCGCCAGACGCCGGTAAGACTTCTTGATCTCACCGTCGTCTGCCGTGCGAGAAGTTTCCAGTACTTCGTAGTAATCCCGTGTGGCCATCATCTTTCCTGAAACGGGCAAGGGGACAGGATAACAAATCCCGCCCCCTTGCGACCGATGATCATTTTACTTCTTGTCGACTTCTTCGAACTCGGCATCCACCACGTCGTCCGGCTTGGCATTGCCCTGGGCACCTGCACCAGGTTCTGCCTGGGCCTGACTGGCAGCGGCACTCTGCAACAGTGCCGACATGGCGGCCATCAGGGTAGCGACAGCCCCCTTGATCGCTTCCACGTCCTCACCCTTGGCGGCGTTTTCCACTGCGGAGATCGCTTCCGTCACCTTGGTCTTGTCGTGCTCAGGCGCCGCTGCATGTTCCTCCACCGCCTTGCGCGCGCCGTGTATGCTGGCATCCGCCTCGTTACGCGCCTCGATCAGCGCACGCGCCTTCTTGTCATCCGCGGCGTGGGCCTCGGCCTCCTGAATCATCCGCTTGATTTCTTCCTCGGACAGACCAGAGCTTGCGGTGATCTTGATGGACTGCTCCTTGCCGGTCTGGTTATCCTTGGCCGAGACATGGAGGATGCCATTGGCGTCGATGTCGAAGGTCACTTCGATCTGCGGCATGCCCCGTGGGGCGTTGGCAATATCGGTCAGATCAAAACGCGCCAGCGACTTGTTATCCCGCGCCAGTTCGCGCTCACCCTGCAACACATGCACTGTCACCGCCGACTGGTTGTCTTCCGCCGTCGAGAAAATCTGCGACTTGCGGGTCGGAATGGTGGTGTTCTTCTCGATCAGCTTGGTCATCACGCCACCCAGGGTCTCAATGCCAAGGGACAACGGCGTCACATCCATCAACAGCACATCTTTCTTTTCACCGGACAATACCGCGCCCTGGATGGCCGCACCGATGGCCACCGCCTCGTCAGGGTTCACATCCTTACGCGGATCCTGACCGAAAAAGTCTTTAACCTTCTCCTGCACCTTGGGCATCCGGCTCTGGCCACCCACCAGAATCACGTCGGTGATCCGGCTCGTCGCCAGATTGGCGTCCTTCATGGCCACCCGGCAAGGCGCCATGCTGCGGTCGATCAAATCCTCCACCAGCGACTCCAGCTTGGCACGGGTCAGCTTCATGTTCAGATGCTTCGGTCCGCTCTGATCCGCCGTAATAAAGGGCAGATTGACGTCGGTCTGCTGCGCCGAAGACAACTCGATCTTCGCCTTCTCCGCAGCCTCCTTCAGGCGCTGCATGGCCAGGCGGTCGCCGCGCAGATCAATACCCGATTCCGCTTTGAAGGAATCCGCCAGGTAGTTGATGACGCGGGTGTCGAAATCACCGCCGCCGAGGAAGGTGTCACCATTGGTGGAAAGCACTTCAAACTGGTGTTCACCCTCCATTTCCGCGATCTCGATGATGGAGATATCAAAGGTGCCACCCCCCAGGTCATACACCGCAATTTTGCTGTCGCCGGGCTTCTTGTCTTCGCCAAAGGCCAGCGCCGCCGCAGTTGGTTCATTGATGATGCGCTTGACCGCCAGGCCAGCGATACGGCCCGCATCCTTGGTCGCCTGACGCTGTGCATCGTTGAAGTAGGCGGGCACGGTGATGACCGCTTCGGTAACTTTTTCACCAAGATAATCTTCGGCCGTCTTCTTCATCTTCTGCAGGATGAAGGCAGAAATCTGCTGCGCGGAATACTTCTTGTCGCGCACTTCCACCCAGGCATCGCCGTTGTCGGCCTTGATGACCTTGTAAGGCACATGCTTGAGATCCTTCTGGACCTCGGCATCGTCGAACTTGCGGCCGATCAGGCGTTTGACCTCATAAACGGTATTTTCCGGATTGGTAACGGCCTGGCGCTTGGCCGCTTCACCCACCAACACTTCGCCCTCTTCCGTGATGGCGACGATAGACGGCGTGGTGCGCTTGCCTTCGCTGTTCTCGATCACCTTGACCTTGTCGCCTTCCATCACGGCAACGCAGGAGTTGGTGGTTCCCAAATCGATTCCTATTACTTTTGCCATTTTATCATCTCCTGAAATATGCAAAATCTGTCCGGTGTGCGTGGTGTTATTCTGCTGCTTTAGTTGCTTTGGAAACGGAAACCATGGATGGCCGCAACAAGCGGTCATGCATCAGATAACCTTTCTGATGCACCGCCAGGACCCGGTTTGCGTCCCCTTCCGTTTCCACCATGGCAATGGCCTGATGCAGATGGGGATCAAAACGCCCTTCGCCCATTTCTATGGGGGCGATGCCGGCCTTTCCCAAGGCCTGGGCGAACAGCGTCAACGTGTTTTCCAAACCCTGCCGCAATAGTGCGATGCTCTCCGCGTCCTCCACCGGGCTGGCCAGCGCCAGCTCCAGGCTGTCGATCACCGGCAGCAATTCGCGGGCAAAACGATCCACCGCATAATTGCGGGCATCTTCCATCTGCTTTTCATGACGCTTGCGCAGATTTTCGATATCCGCCAGGGCGCGCAAATAATCGTTGCGGTAGCCTTCCGCCTTCTCTTCCCAGTTCACCACTTCTGCACTGGCAGATTCTGCTTCAGTGGACGGCGATTCCTGCTGCTCTTCTTCATTCATGTGCAATCAACCCCCGAAAGTTTGAGTCCAAGACCATATGGGGAAAGGGTTGGGGTATTTCAAGGCCCGGCACTAGCCGGATTGCGACAGGGCGCGACCAAGCAATTGCGCCGTGCCGCCTACCAGCGGAATGATCTGCTGGTAGGGCATCCGCATCGGCCCGATCACCCCCAGCACCCCGACCACCTCCCCATCGACACTGTAGGGCGCCGATACCACGCTGCAATCACTGAGCGGCGCATAGCCCGACTCTTCGCCGATAAAAAGACGCACTTCACTACCGCGCATACTCTCATCCAGCAAATGCACCAGATCTCGCTTCTGCCGCACGGCGGCCAGGAGTTCACGCAGGCGTTCACTCCCCGCCAGCTCCGGCAGGTCCAGCCATTGGAATTCGCCCTCGATGAGCATGCGTTGCTGATCCTCCTCCAGCATCTCCTCACCCAGCTCCATGGCGCTGCGCAGAATGAGGTCCATTTCGTGACGGGACTGCTGCAGATCCCGCTGCAAATTATGGATGACATCCTGCAATGGTCGACCGCCATAGGTGGCATTGAAGAAATTGGCCGCCTGCGTCAGCTCTGCCGCGCCGAAGGGGTGCTCGGTGCGGATCAGGCGGTTTTCCACGTCCCCCCTGTCGGTGACGAAAATAGCCAGCACCTCATGCTCGTGCAGGGCGATAAAGTCCACATGCCGCAAAATGCGTGTTGCCCGCCGCGGCACCCGCACAAAACCCGCCATATGCGTCAGTTCAGAAAGGATGCCGGTGGCGGCGTGCAGCACCTGCTCCACATCCGGAGCGCGAAAACCGATGCGATGAATGAGCAGGCGGTTGGATTCCGCCGACAGCGGCACCACCCGCAGCAGGGCATCGACAAAAAAACGATAACCGACACGGGTGGGGATGCGCCCGGCAGAAGTGTGGGGGGAGATCAGGTAACCCTCATCCTCCAGGTCCGCCATGACATTACGCACTGTGGCGGGACTGATGTTGAGGCCGGCATCACGGGCCAACTGGCGACTGCCGACCGGCACGCCTTTGGCGATATGCTGTTCGATGAGGGACTTGAGCAGGTGACGGGCACGTTCGTCCATGACCGTCTACAACCCTCGCCAACATGCGCAGAGCGGCCCACCCCGTGCAATGGGCGAAGACAGTGGCTGCATGGCGCAGATCAAGAAATAAAACATGGCGGGAGAAATCATCCTTAGCACTCAACCATCATGAGTGCTAGTAATTTAGCAAAAAATGATGGCGGAGCAAAGGATATCGTCCGGCCCCTCCCGAAGATTCAGGGCAGACCACCGGGAGGCAGACCGAAAACGGGTGTTACTTGATCTTGTCTTCCCGGTACATGACATGCTTCCGGACCTTGGGATCGAATTTCTTCATTTCCAGCTTATCGGGCTTGGTCTTCTTGTTCTTGGTGGTGGTGTAGAAATGACCGGTACCGGCCGTGGAAACGAGCTTAATCTTGTCACGCATGATTCAATCCTCAGATCTTTTCGCCGGCGGCGCGCAGGTCAGCCAGAACGACGTCAATCCCTTTCTTGTCAATGGTACGGATACCCTTGGTGCTTACCCGCATACGCACCCAGCGGTTCTCGCTCTCCACCCAGAATCGGTGGTACTGCAAATTGGGCAGAAAACGGCGGCGGGTCTTGTTGTGGGCGTGGGAAACATTATTCCCTGCCATGGGCTTCTTGCCCGTCACCTTGCATACTCTGGACATCGGTTAATCTCCCTGAAAAAAGGCGCTCTTTATACCATAGATGACCGCGGTCTGCCAGTAGTCGTGGTGGCATTGCCTGCAAGCGTCTTCCCCTGTAATTTATCCGCACCATGAAACGACGCATACTGATCACCAGCGCCCTCCCCTACGCCAACGGCCCCATCCATCTCGGGCATCTCGTGGAGTACACCCAAACCGACATCTGGGCCCGCTATCAGCGCCTGCGGGGCCACGACTGCGTCTATGTCTGCGCCGATGATGCCCATGGCACGCCGATCATGCTCCGTGCCCAGAGCGAGGGCATCACACCGGAAGAACTCATCACCCGCATGCACGGCGATCATCTCCGCGACTTCACCGGCTTCGGCATTCAGTTCGATCTGTATCACAGCACCCACTCGCCGGAAAACTTTGAAATTTCTCAGAGTATCTATCGCGTCCTGCGGGCGGCGGATTACATCAACGTCCGCGAAATCGAACAGGCCTACGATCCCGTCGCCGGCATTTTCCTGCCCGACCGCTTCATTCGCGGCACTTGCCCGCGCTGCGGCGCGGCGGACCAGTATGGGGATAGCTGCGAGATCTGCGGCGCCACCTACAGCCCCACCGACCTTATCAACCCTGTTTCCGCGGTCTCCGGCGCCGTACCCGAGCGCCGCAGCTCGGAGCACTACTTTTTTCAGCTTGGGGATTTCAGCGACTTCCTCCGGCGCTGGATTCACAGCGGTACCCTGCAGGAAGAAGTCGCCCACAAGCTCGATGAATGGTTCAGCATCGGCCTGTCCGACTGGGACATCAGCCGCGACGCCCCCTACTTCGGCATTCCCATTCCCGACGCGCCGGGCAAATTCTTTTATGTCTGGCTGGATGCATTGCCCGGCTACATGGCCGCCACCCAGCACTGGTGCGCGGCCCACGGCCGCAATTTGGCCGATTACTGGGGCCCGGATTCCACGGCCGAGATCTACCATTTTATCGGCAAGGACATCATTTATTTTCACGGCCTGTTCTGGCCGGCCATGCTCAAGGGTTCCGGACACCGCCTGCCGACGGGCATATTCGCCCACGGACACCTGACGGTAAACGGCGCCAAAATGAGCAAGTCGCGCGGCACCTCCATTACCGCCGGGCAGTATCTCCAGCACCTGAATCCCGAGTTCCTGCGTTATTACATCGCCACCAAGCTCAACAGCCATGTGGAAGATATCGACCTCAATCTCGAAGACTTCCTGCTCAAGGGCAATGGCGACCTGGTCGGCAAGGTGGTCAATCTGGCCTCGCGCGCGGCGGGTTTCATCCACCGCAGCTTTGCGGGCCGACTGGCCGCTTCCCTGGGCAAGGATCAGGCCTTTTATGACGGGCTGCTGCAGACCCAGGAGGCCATCGGCGAGGCCTACGCCGAACGGGAATATGGCAAGGCCATGCGCGACATCATGGCGCTGGCGGATCAGATCAACGCCTATGTGGACCAGAACGCCCCCTGGACTTTGGCCAAAGACCCGGCCCAGCACGAGTCCCTGCACCGGGTAGTTACGGTCACTCTGAACGGCTTCCGAGTGCTGATCACCCTGCTCAGCCCCGTTCTGCCGGAACTCTCGCGCAAAGCGCTGGAATTCCTGCAGTGCGAACTGGACTGGGCGGGCCTGACCAGGCCGCTTCTCGATCACCAGATCCTACCCTACACCCATCTTTTACAACGTATGGAAAAAACCCAGGTGGACGCCTTGATCCAGAATCCCGCAGAAAGTCCCGCGACAGCCCCAGGCATGGCGACGGCGCCAGTGCCCACGCCCGTACCTGCCGAGGCCAGGGAGGAGAACCCCGTTATCGGCATGGACGACTTCAGCAAGGTGGATTTGCGCATCGCGCGGATCGTTGCCGCGGACAACGTGGACGGCGCGGACAAACTACTGCACCTCACCCTGGACATCGGCGAGGGCACCCGCTCGGTCTTTGCCGGCATCAAGAGCGCTTACGATCCTGCCAGCCTCGTCGGCAGGCTGACCGTGATGGTCGCCAATCTGGCCCCCAGAAAGATGCGCTTCGGCCTGTCCGAGGGCATGGTGCTCGCCGCCAGCGGTCCGGAGGGCGGCCCTTTCCTGCTCTCTCCCGACAGCGGGGCCCAGCCCGGCATGCGGGTTAAATAGAGGTCTGCGCGGCTGCCAGCAACCGGCGTTCTTCATAGGCTTCCCGGGCCAAACGCACGTCTTCCAGGAACCACGGTAGTTCTTCCAGCAGCAGGGCCTGCGGGCCATCCACCAGCGCCGTCGCCGGATCCGGATGGAAGTCCACCAGGATCATGTTGGCACCCGTCGCCACGCCCTGCGCGGTCACATGAAACACATCCATGATGCCATCCGGCCCCGCATCGCGGCTGCCCACCGAGTGCGACGGATCGATGCAGACGGGCATCCGGGTCAGCCGCTTCACGACCGGCACCTGGGCGAAATCCACGAAGTTGCGGTGCGGATCGCCCAGATTCGTCTTCATGCCGCGCAGCCCGAAGACCACTTTCGTGTTCCCCTCCGAGGCCAGATACTCGGCGGCATTGAGGGATTCTTCCAGGGTGATGCCGAAACCACGCTTGAGCAGCACGGGGAGTTCCTGCTGCCGCCCCACCGCCTTCAGCAACTCGAAGTTCTGGGTATTGCGGGTACCGATCTGCAGCATGACTCCGGTCGGATGGCCGGTCTTCTCCAGCGCCTCACGGATCTCATCCATATGCGACTCGTGGAGGATCTCCATGGCGATGACGCGCATGCCGTATTTGCCGGCCAGTTCAAAAACCCAGGGCAGGCAGTCCTTGCCGTGCCCCTGAAAGGCATAAGGACTGGTACGGGGTTTGTAGGCGCCCATGCGGGTGCATACCTGGCCATTTTCGTGCAGCGCGCGCAGCATCCGCTCGACGTGCTCCGGGGTATCCACGGCGCAGAGCCCGGCAAACACGTTGAGATTATCCTGGCTGAAACGCACCCCGTTGTAATCAAAACCATGGGTACGCTGATCGCCGGTATGGCGGCCCAGCAACCGATATTCCCGGGATACGCGAATGGCCCGCTCGACACCGGGCAGGGCTTCCATGTCTTCTATCCGCAACGGCTTGGTATCACCGATCAGGTAGATTTCGCTGAGCACCTGCTCCGCACCCTGTTCCTGATGGACCCGAAAGTGAATACCGGAAAAGCCGCGCAGATGGGTCAGCAGTTGCTGGAAGATCGGCGATTGTTCGCCGAGGTCGGCCTCTAAAATCAAAATCATGATCAATCCCCTTCTGATGTCTGCATGGATTCCGACGTTCTGGTGGCAGTTTACTCAGGCAAACCAGAGACACAAGCACTAAAGCATCGCCTCCGGACGCAGATGCCGGTCGATATCTTCGCCGGAAAGATAACCCAGCGCCAAGGCGGCTTCGCGCAAGGTGCAGCCTTCGCGATAGGCATGCTGGGCGACAACAGCAGCTTTCTCATAACCGATCACAGGCGTCAGGGCCGTGACCAGCATCAGCGACTCTTCCATGTTCCGGCGGAGCTGGCCTTCTACGGGCTGCAAATCGCGCAGACAGTGATCGCTGAAGGAACGGGCAGCATCGCCCAGCAGTACGATGGATTGCAGGATATTGTAGGCAATCAGCGGCTTGTAGACATTCAGCTCGAAATTACCCTGGGAGGCGGCAAAGGCGATGGCCGCGTCGTTGCCGTAAACCTGCACGCAGACCATGGTCAGGGCCTCGGCCTGAGTGGGGTTCACCTTGCCGGGCATGATGGAGGAACCGGGTTCGTTTTCCGGGAGATGCAGTTCGCCCAGACCGGCCCGTGGGCCGGAGGCCATCCAGCGGATATCGTTGGCGATCTTCATCAGGGACATGGCCAGGCCACGTAGCGCCGCACTCAATTGCAGTAGCGCTTCATGTCCCGCCAGCGCGGCGAACGCATTGGCGGCCGGGCGAAAAGGCAGGCCCAGCTCGGCATGCAAACGCGTAGCCACTGCGCTGGCAAAATCCGGGTGGCAGTTGAGTCCGGTACCGACCGCCGTGCCGCCCAGTGCCAGGGCATAAAGACCGGGCAGAGTCTGCTCCAGGCTGCGAACACCCTGCTGCAATTGCGCCAGGTAACCGGAGAACTCCTGCCCCAGAGTCAGTGGCACCGCATCCATCAGATGGGTACGCCCGACCTTGATGAGGTGGGCAAAATCCTCCGTCTTGCGCTGCAGTGTCCCTTCCAGGTGCGCCAAGGCGGGCAAAAGTCCCTGATGCACCGCCAAAGCCGCAGCAATATGCATGGCCGACGGAAACACATCGTTGGAAGACTGGCCCAGATTGACGTGATCGTTGGGATGTATCGGCATCTTGCTGCCCCGGGGCTGCCCCGCCATTTCATTGGCCCGGTTGGCGATGACCTCATTGACGTTCATGTTGCTCTGGGTGCCACTGCCCGTCTGCCAGACCCGCAGGGGAAACTGCGTATCCCAGCGCCCCGCGACGACTTCCGCCGCAGCATCGCTGATCTTTTCGGCCAGCGTCGCATCCAGCAGACCCAGCCCGGCGTTCACTGAGGCGGCCGCGCGCTTGATCCGCGCCAGGGCGTGGATCACCGGCAGGGGCATCTGCTCCATACCAATGGCGAAATAACGCAGGGAGCGCTGGGTCTGGGCGCCCCAGAGGGCGTCGTCTTCCACCTCCATAACCCCCATGCTGTCCGTTTCCTGACGCATATCAGCGTACCCCCGCCAGTCTCTCGGCTTCATCCACCATCCCGGACATATAATCCAGCGCCCGCGACCAGATGTCCGGATCTTCCAGATCGATGCCCGTTGTCGCCACCACCTCGGCGGGCGCTTTGCTGCCGCCGAGTTTCAGCATGGCGGTATAACCGGGCACGAACTCCGCCGGGGCAGCCCGCTGGCGCTGAATCAGCGCCAGCGTCAGCAGTTCCCCAAAGGCATAGGCATACACATAGCCCGGCGAGCCGATGAAGTGGGGAATATAGCTCCACCACCAGCGATAACCGGGGCTGAACTGGATACTGTCGGCAAACTGCTCCGTCTGGGTTTGCATCCACAGCTCCGCCAGGCGATCTTTGCTCAGCTCGCCCTCGGCGCGGCGAGCGCCATGCATCACCACCTCAAAGCGGTGCATGGCCATCTGCCGGAACACCGTGGCAAAGGTGTCCTCGATTTTGCCGCAGAGCAGGCCGAGACGCCGCCGGGGATCCTGCTCCTCGCGCATCAGCCGCTCGAAGGTCAGCATTTCACCAAAAACGGAGGCCGTTTCCGCGGTGGTCAGGGGGGTGTCGGCGTTCAGGTAACCCTGCCCGCGGGCGAGATACTGGTGGATACCGTGCCCCAATTCATGGGCCACCGTCATCACATCCCGCACCGTGCCGGTATAGTTGACCATGAGGTAGGGATGCACGTCGGGAGTCACCGGATGGGCGAAGGCCCCGCCCCGCTTGCCCGGCGCCAATGCTGCATCGATCCAGCCCTCGTCGAAGAAGCGCTGGCCGATGGCCCCCAGTTCCGGCGAAAAATCCGTCACCGCCGCCAGCACGATGCGTCGGCACTCCGCCCAGTCGTAGCGCCGGTCACTGCCGGGCAACGGCGCATAGCGGTCATAATCCATCAAGGGCGAGAGGTTCAGCAATTTGGCCTTGAGCCGGTAATAGCGGGCCACCAGTCCGTAGCGTCCGACCACGGCCCGTTCCAGCGCCTCAACCATGCCGTCGGAGATTTCATTGCTCAGATTGCGTTCACTCAGCCAGTGGGGATAGCGGCGCAGACGGTCATCCAGGGCCTTGTCGGCGAGGATGGCGTTGAAACAGGTGGTAAGGGTATGCAAACGCCCTTCCAGCCCGTTGCTGAGGGATTCCGCCGCATCCCGGCGCAACTCCCGATCGGGATTGGACAACAGTGTCAACACCTCCTGCTCGCTCATCTGCTTGCCGCGCAGAGGAAAACGCATTTCCGTCAACGTCTCGTCAAAAAGCCGTTCCCAGAGCCCCCGTCCGGTCACCCGTTTTTCCGACAAGATCTGCTCTTCACTTTCACTGCGCAGGTGATCACGGTACTTGCGCCAGTTGCGCAGCAGGTGCGTCCAGTGTGCCAGCGCGGGATCGGCCAGCAGGGCACCGGCCCTGGCGTCGTCCACGGCGTTCCAGGCGATATCGAAGAAGATCAGTTGATTCTGAATGGCCGTAGCCGCCTCCTCGTAGGCCTGCAGAGCGGCGCCATATGCCGGCTGATCGGCATGAGTCACATAGCTGAGGTAACGAAAGGTACCCACCCGGCCGATGCGTTGGCGGATGGCTTCCAACTGCTCCAGGGCCGCCGCCAGTTGCGCCGCGTTCAGCCCCCCCAGGCCGGGACGATAGACCTCGGCGAAACGCGTCGCTGCGCGGTCCGCCCAATGGAGGTCCTCCGCCAGCCGTGGGTCGTCCACCCCGGCATAGAGATCTTCCAGACGCCAATGTACCTGCTCCGCGCCCGTCGCCGTCTGATTTCCGCTCTCCATCATGCTGTTGTTCTCCATCCGAGTCATGTTCGATTGGTGTCGCCGCTCAGCCCACCCTTTCCGGCAAACCCAGCCCGCGGCGCACGCAAGGCAATAGTGCCGCGGGTTCAGGGGCCCGCCTGGTCCTCTGAGCCTGCCACATCATTTCTCCCAGACAGTCCACGAAAAGATGTTCGGCGCCGGCTTCACCCAGCTTGCGGCGCGCGCTGTCGAAGAGGTCCACGATACCCGCAGGCTGTCCCAATGCCAACATCTCCTCCAGCCCGACATGCAGGGACATGTGCATATAAGGGTTGGTCCGTCCCTGCTCGGGCGGGAAATCCTGTTCCAACCCCTGCTGTGCATCGTCGAGCAGGGCATGATATTCCGGATGGCGGAGAATGACGGCGACAATCCGCGTCTGCACCCCTTCCAGCGGCCGGCCCTCCTGGTAGGCCCGCCAACTGTCCAGAAAGACCTGTCGATATGTTTCTCGTTTAGTGCCATAAAGCATAATGATTAGCCTGTCAGAACATACCGGAAGATCATAGGGCACACCGGCACGGGTGGGAAAGAGGGGTCTTTTGTGGTAAACAGGTCAGATTCCGGAGGCCTGACCAGGCTTGACCAAAAGCATTTATCGCGACATTCATTTTCGGCGGGAGAGCAGCGCAGACATGGCTAATGCAAATGCAGTATCGACAGCAGCAGTAATCAACCTCAATGAGCGCCAGTGGGAGGGGCTCGGCAAAGTCGGCGACGCCGCCCTGCAGGTGCAGAACCTGCTACAGATGCTGCGCGACATCCTCAATGAACTGCCCCAGGCCATCGATACCGACAAGCTCATGGAGACCATGAAGCCCTATCTGGAACAACTGCAGCGCGTTTCGGAGTCGCTGCAGGCCTTTATCAAAGGGGATTCCGATGAAGAGCCGCTGGATCGCCTGCGCACCATGCTGACCGAGGTCCAGAACGCCGAACTCGACAAAACCCTGAAAGAAGTTCTGCAACTGCTCGGCAACCTGCAGCGCGCCGGTTTCTTCAGCTCCGTCACCGCCCTCAGTGCGGAACTGAAATGCCCCATCATCGGCGAAAGCCCCGAAGACATGGTGCAGAAAATTCACGCCGCCACCGCCAGCCTGCAATACTGGATGGAGAGCGCACGGCAAGGTGCCGGGGTCATCGGCAACATGGTCGGTCAACTCGACCTGCCCGATCGCCTCGACGAAATTCAGGAAATGGCTGACCAGTGGATGCAGATGGCCCGGCGGGCGCAGCGCCTGGTGCAGGGCGACGCGCCCAGCCTGCAGGCCCGCCTGAGCGCCATGCTCGATATGGCGGAGATCCTTGGCGGGCAGATGAACATCGCCATTGGCACCCTGCGCGACACCATGCCGGAAGTGCTGGAAAGCGCTGACATGAGCGGCGCGTTCGCCACGATCGGTGCCGGTGGCAGCCGCTGGATGCACATCGCATTGCGGGTCAAGGCCCTGGCACAGGGTAACTCCGAAAACCTCGCCCAGCGGGTGGAAGGTCTGCTGGATCAGATCGACCACCTCGCGGGCTATGCCGCGAGCGCGGGCTTCTTCATTCAGGCGGGCAAGGATGGCGTGGGTGCGGTCCGCAATATGCTCACGGATATCGACCTCCCGGAAAAGCTGGATGACCTCGCGGAAGAAGCGGAAAAGTGGCTGAAAATCGCGAAGCGTGCCAAGCTGCTGGCGCAAGGTGATGCCGGAAGTCTGGCCGACCGGGTCGGCAGCCTGCTGGGCATGGCGGAAACCGTCAGCGGTTCATTACAGGCCGCGGCCAGGGCCTTGGAAGACAGGGGCATCCATCTTCAGGAACTGATCACTCCGCACGGCGACCTCAGTGTCGCGTTGGGTACGGTTGCGGATATGGTGGGCGAATTCTGGCAGGATGGCACCATCCGCCACATCATCATCACCGTCAGCCAGGGCGCCATGGCGTGGCTGGAAATCGCGAAAATTGCGACCGCCACCGTAAAAGGCGACGCGGAAAGCATCAACGCCCGGATCAAGGAAATCGTCCAGGGCCTGCAGGATGCCCACCTCATGGAGATGCTGCCCGACGTCTTCGCACTGCTCGGCAACCTGCAAAAGGCCGGCCTGATCAGCAAGGTGAACATGGTGATGACCAAGGTCGTCCCCATGATCCCCTCCGACGAGGTCTTTGCCAGCGGCGTGAACAAGGCCATGCAGGCGCTGGAGCAGACCCGCGCCGGAATGAAGGACGAGAACAACAAGGGTGGAGGCCTCTTCGGCCTGATGAAGATTTTCTTCGCCAAGGACACCCAGTTCGTGCTGAAGTTTGCCGTGCGCTTCGCCTCCATCTTCCTGAAGGCGCTGAAACAGGGCTGATTTTCCAGCACCCGCAAAAAGGCCCCGGTCCTTGTGGTCCGGGGCCTTTGCGTCGTAGGAAAGGTACTAAGCCCCGCGCTGTCCCCACCATGTCTTCGCCTTCTCCGCCGCTGCCCTGGCCGCTGCCGGTTCGTTCAGCCAGGCCTTCGCCAGATCGATGATCTCCGCATTATCCTTTGCCCATACCGCGGCGCCAGCGGCCAACAAGCCCTGACGTACCGCGTCATCCGGCATTTTCGGACCGAGGATGAGGGGACAGCCGTCGGCGATGGATTTGGCAAGATCCACCGTACCACCCGTCAGGGTGCCGCCGGGCACACAAAAATCCGCGCATCGGTAGAAGGCATCGCGCTGCGCCACCGTCTCCACAAAGTAAACACGCGTCTTGATGGGCACGAAGCTGGTGAACAGCCGGCTGTGGCGGATGGTCTGCAGGTGGTATTTCAGCGCATCCCGATAAACGGGTTCATAGCGCTCTTCCCGATCCGGCGCCAGCACCATGATCCCCATCCTCACCCGCATCAGGGAGAGAAAAATCCCATAGGCCTCCGCATCTTCGCCCTCGTGCAGGTTGGGGAAGTACACTATGCAACGGTTCCGGTCCCGGAACTCCTTAAAACGTTCGCACCAATCCATGCGTCTCACTCCGTAGCGGTAGTCGTGGGTTTTTCCATCCGCCGATGATAGGCGACGCCGGGACATCATTCAAAATTTGCATGGCATCGGCGCTTGTAAAGCATACCGCGCTGATGTGTTATATTAGCAACATCGTTTTACCCAAGAAGAATACACCATGTTGCGAACACTTTTCGTATTTTCGGAGATGGCACCCTATTCCAAGACGGGCGGCCTCGCGGATGTCGGCGGTGCCCTACCCGTGGCGTTGGGGCAGTTGGGCGTCGACACCCGCGTGCTGGTGCCCTACTACGGGTGTCCCGCCGTGGGCGAGATGGACTGGCGTTGCGCGGTCAGCGTGCCCTATACCGATGAAACGGCCGAGTTATGGTCGCTGGCGGAGCGGCCGCAGATTCTTTTCCTGCGCTACCCCCCTTACTATGAACGCGACGGCGGCCCTTACCAGGATGCGCAGGGCGAAGACTGGCCGGACAACGACCGGCGCTTTGCCCTGCTCAACCGGGTAGCCGTGGAAATTGCCCAGGGACGCGTGTCGGGGCTCGACTGGCGTCCGGACATTGTTCATGCCAACGACTGGCAGACCGGGCTGATACCTTACCTCCTCGACCTGGAAGCGCGCATCGGCGCCGCGCGGCCGCCGGTCCTTTTCACCATTCACAATCTGGCCTATCAGGGCCGCTTCCCGCCCCGCGCCATGGCGCCGCTGCACTTACCTGCGGCGGATTTTCACTGGCTCGGGACCGAACATTACGGAGCCTTTTCCTTCATGAAGGCGGGCCTGGCGTTCTGCGACCAGATCACCACCGTCAGCCCCACCTATGCCGCAGAGATTCAGACCAGCGCCTTCGGCATGGGACTGGATGGTCTGCTCCGGTCCCGGTCTGAGCATCTATCGGGCATTCTCAACGGGATCGATACCATCCACTGGAACCCTGGGGCGGACCCCTATCTGGCCGCTCATTATTCGCCGCAGGACCGGCAGCCGGGCAAGGCCCAGTGCAAATCGCACCTGCAGAGCAGTCTTGGCCTCTATCCCGAACCCGGCGTCTTCCTCCTCGGCATGATCAGCCGTCTGGTGGAGCAGAAGGGGACGGATATGGTGCTCGACATTCTCCCGGATCTGTTGCGTCGCGGCATGCAGGTGGTGGTGCTGGGCAGCGGCGACAAGTCTTTCGAGCGGCAACTGCTGGAGATGGCAGCGGCGCACCCCGCGCAAATGGCGACGCGCATCGCCTTCGACGAGGGACTGTCCCATCGTATAGAGGCAGGCGCAGATGCCTTTCTCATGCCTTCCCGTTTCGAACCCTGCGGCCTGAACCAGATGTATAGCCTGCGTTACGGTACCATTCCTATCGTCCACCGCACGGGCGGGCTGGCCGACACGGTCACCGATGCCGACGACTTCCGCCACCCGTTGCAACGCAACGGCTTTGTGTTCGACAGCCCGCAAGGCGACGCCCTGCACCATGCCGTGCTGCGCGCGGAGGCGTTGTTCCGCCAGCCTGCGCTCTGGTCGCACCTACAGGACCAGGCCATGGCGGGCGACTATAGCTGGCAGCACTCCGCACGCGCCTATCTCCAGCTCTATTACGAGGTGCTGGCGCGGCACAGAGGCGGCCACTGAGTTTCCCACCATCGATTCGCTCTACGAAAAAAAGGAGAACCACATGGAAATGCAATTTTATGGTGCGGCGGGAGGGGTTACCGGGTCCTGTCATTTTCTCCGCGTGGGCGACAAAAAGCTGCTCATCGACTGCGGGATGTTTCAGGGCGGGCATGACCTGGAAGAAGAAAATCGCACCGAGTTCGGCTTTGACGCCAAGGATATCGACTATCTGCTGCTGACCCATGCCCATCTCGATCACTGCGGGCGCATTCCCCTGCTGGTCAAACGCGGCTTTCGCGGCGAGATCATCACCACATCAGCCACCCGCGAACTGGCGCGACTGGTGCTCATGGATGCGGCGGGGCTGGCGGCGGAAGAGGCGCGACGCTCCAACCGACGTCACCAGCGTCAGGGCGGGGCCGAAACCACGCCCATCTATGACATCACCGACGTCCTCGATACCATGGATCGCTTCGGACGCAGCGCGGATTACGGACAAAAAATAGAGGTCTGCCCCGGCGTCAGCGCGACTTTCGGAGACGCCGGGCATATCCTTGGCTCCGCCTGGATACTGGTGGAAGCCAGCGAAGCGGGCAGGCAGCAGCGCATCGTCTACTCCGGCGATCTGGGCAACCGCGGCAAGCCGATCCTCAACCCGCCCACCCCCGCCCCCCAAGCGGACGTCATCGTCATGGAAACCACCTACGGCGACCGCCTGCACAAGGCCATCGGACCTTCGGTGGACGAGTTGCGCGATGCCATCCTCGACACCCTGAAACGTGGCGGCAACACCATCATCCCCACCTTCGCCCTGGAGCGCGCGCAGGATTTGCTGTATTACCTGCGGGAAATGATGAACGACAACCAGATCCCCACCAACCTGCCGGTCTTTCTCGATTCGCCCATGGCCATTTCGGCCACGGAGATTTTTCGTCGCCACCCGGAGTGTTTCAACCCCGCTACCCGCGAAAACCTGCAGCACGGCGCCGACCCCTTCGCCCTGCGCAACCTCCATTTCACCCGCGAAACCAGCGAATCCATGGGCATCAACCTGATCAAGGGCGGTGCCCTGATCATGGCGGGATCGGGCATGGCGACGGGAGGGCGGGTTACCCACCATCTCCGGCATAACATCTGGCGTGAGGACAGCAGCGTGGTCTTCGTCGGTTATGCCGCCCAGGGGACGCTGGCGCGGCGCATCATCGACGGGGCCAAAACGGTGCGGATATTTGGTGAAGAAGTGCATGTCGCCGCCAGCATTTTCACCATCGGCGGTTTCTCGGCCCATGCCGACCACGATGAACTTCTCGCCTGGTATGGTGACCAACGCCCGCCGCGCACCGTTCTCGTCCATGGTGAGGACAACGGCCGGGAAGGCATCGCCAAGGTGCTGCGGGCGCGGGGTTTGCAGGTGGATTGTCCGGTCATTGGCGATCGTTATTCCCTCTAAAAAAGCTTTTGCGTTGCGCCGGGACCATAAACGGCTACAATGCCCCGAAGGCTTTTACACCCGCATGCAGGAGGAGTCGTACGATGTCAGGTCACTTTCCTTTTTCCGGCAAGGCCAACCGCGTTTCGGTCTACGCCTTTTTTGAGGCCCACGACTGGAGCCTTGAAGCGCAAGAGAAATATTTTCAGGCGTGGTACCAGTGGACGAAAGACTACGTCATGAATGACGCCGATCTGAAAGCCGCCAAGGGCGTGCTCTTCAGCGGCGACCATTTTGGAACGCACGCCGACCACGATTTCCATCTGCACGGTTACGCGGTCGCCACGCGCATGCTGGAGCTCGGGGAACTCATCAAGGGCAGCATCCTGCCGCGGCTGGACCACGACATGCTCCACGCCCTCGAACATGACCATGAAGAGTGGATTGCGGCGGCCAACGCCGTTGCCACGGAACATCCCCGCCCTCAGGCGCCGGAGATCGGCCGTTATCGTCACGTCTGAATGTCCGGCAACGGTGCCGGGGCGGGTCGCATACCCGATCTCCGACACCGCGGCCCTGCATCCCGACAGCCCGCAACATCGCCGTGGATGACGCAGCGTGGACCCACAGCACGTTCATCGCTGTTTTGCCGCCCTGCGCGTCGCCATTCCCGAACCCAAAACCGAGCTGAACTATCACTCCCCCTTTCAGCTTCTGGTCGCCGTAGTGCTTTCCGCGCAAAGTACGGACAAAGCCGTCAACGCCTGCACCCGGATGCTCTTTGCGGTGGCACCGACTCCCGAGGCGATGGTGACCCTCGGTGAAGACGGCATCAAGGCCCACATCCATCGTCTGGGACTGTTCAACGCCAAGGCCCGGCATGTGCATGCCCTGGCCCGGCAACTGCTGGCCCTGCATGATGGCGAGGTACCCGCCGACCGGAAGGCGCTGGAAGCGCTCCCCGGCGTCGGCCGTAAAACCGCCAATGTCGTCCTCAATACCGCGTTCGGGCAACCCACCATTGCGGTGGATACCCACATCTTCCGGGTCGGCAACCGGACCGGCATCGCCCCCGGCAAGACACCCCTGGCCGTGGAACAGGCCCTGCTCGCGGCGGTGCCCGCCGAATACCGGCAGGACGCCCACCATCTCCTGATTCTCCATGGCCGCTATACCTGCACAGCCAGGCGGCCGCACTGCGGCCACTGCCCGATTTTTCAGTGCTGCGAATGGCCGGACAAGCATCGGTGGGCAGCGAAGTCACCTCCTGGCGGCGCTTAAAGACCGGACAGACTCCGCCACCGAGGCGAGCACATCATCCCATACACCCGCCCTGGCCTGCCGGAACAGACGCATGCCCGGATACCAGGGGGTGTCGTCCCGGTCCAGCAACCAGCGCCAGCATTGTGGCGCCACCTGTGGCCGCGACGAAAATGCGGCTTTGGTGCTATTGCGGTGGCTGGAAACGAGATTAACCGGTGGTTCCGGCTCCCGGCGGAAACCGTCCGAGATGTGGAGCGTTGGAAGTTTCGCCGCGATGAAGCACGAAACTCACGCCATAGCCGTATAGGCTTGGCGGGAGCAGTTCATGAATATCCCGGTGTCCAGCATCGCCCGCAAGACGCTTTGTCCGCAGCGTATCGACCCCCGGCCAACGATGTTACTCACTCCGTTACGCAACAACACCGGATACGTATCACTTTTTATTACGTGATGCCCATAAACAGACACTTATCTTCTTAATTTTCTGGCATGGATATTGCGTCTACCAAGCGCCGACGGACAACCGTCCTTTTTGGACCATACCGTCTTGGCAAGGATACCAATTTTCAACCATCTAATTTAGGAGTGATTATTATGGGACTTAACGTTGGCGGTCTTCTTAGCACGGTAACGGGTTTGGTGGGCGGCATCCTGGGTGGCTCAGCCCCCGCTGGCCTTTCCATCAGCGATGTCAACACCCTGATGACGAATGGCGTTACTGCTGCCACCAATCTGGACAAAGCGGTTACCACCGATGCTTCCACCCTCGCAGCCAATATGACCAACGACATCACCACCGCCGCGCAGGGCACTCTGTCCATGGCCGTAAATGGTGCCGCAGCACTCAGCAAGAGCTTTTTGTCTGACTCTGCAAAGACCATTACCTCCTTGAACACGGCCGTAGGTGGTACCCTTGCCGGTGCGTACACCGCAGATGTGGCTGGTCCTCTGGCCGCAGGTGTGGGCGGTGGTATCAGTGGCATGCTGAGCGGCGTAGGCACGGGCGTGGGCAACGCCATGGCGAACATGGCCACCAGCATCCCGGCAGCCACCGCCTCCATCGTCGGCTCCCTGGGTGCGTCCACCCTGACCGCAACGGGCCTGAGCGCCGTATTGGGCAGCGCCACGGTGGTGGGCAGCAGTGCTGCCCCCACCGGCTTGCTGAGCGGCTTGCTCTAATAATCGGCGTACAAAGCAAAGCCGGTTAAGTAACGCGACAGCGCGGGGAGACTCGCGCTGTTGTCTTATCATCATATCAGGTCTATCGATTACAAGGAGTCCACAGATGGGCGTATTGAGCAGCCTCCTTTCGGGAGTATTGGCCACACTGGGCTTAGGCGGTTCGGGTGGGAGCAGTCAACCCGTTGCGACGGTGGAGACGGTGGCCAGCACCACCGCGGCAATGAATCAGGCGGTAGCGGCATCCATCAACCAGGCGGCCGGACTGACCAGCGGCGGCATCGGTTATGCCAACGGCGAACTGACCACCACCTTGACGCAGGCAACATCGAAGCTGATGAACGGCATTTTGACCACGCAAACGGCGATCCCGGCCATGCTGCAGGGCACCAGTGCCCTCAGTCCCACAGGTATACTCAACACCCTCAGCGCCGACGGCGCACAGGCCGGGATGATGGTGGCCGGTTATGCCAGCCAGATGCCGGCGAACGTCGCCAAAAGTATCGCCGACGCGGTCGGTAATTATCCGACTGTGGTCATGCCGACCGGTATTTCCGGCCAACTCTTTTACTGAATTTCAGGAATCGGAACCCAACAGGGCCTGGGACAGGCTTCCTGACAACCCTTGGGTAGGCATGATGCCTGCGCCGCCCGATGCAGAGGGCTGGGATTGGGCTCCGACATCACCGTTCAGGAAGTTCATCGTACAACGGATTACCAGTTTATTGGCCTGCCGGGCCAGATCCTCGGGGAAAGGGGCGAACGGAGAAGCCGTGCGGATCATGCGAACCGCCTTATCGGCTGCGCTGGTCGGCAGGGTCGACCGGACGACGGACAACTGCGCCAGATTGCCGTTGCGGAACACGGTAACCCGCACCTGTATCTCGCCCCCTCTTTCTATGGGCCCCTCGCGCGCGCCCCTGCTCTCCACCTGCCGTATCCAGTACGTCACATAACGGCTGATGAGACTCGCCTTATGGGGCGTGGAAACCGTCCATGCCGGCGGCGGATAGGCCGCATGGGTCATGGCCGGCGGCGCTGCTGGCTGGGAGGGCGGGGGCTTTGGGAGGCCATGCTTTGCCGGAAGCGTCCCGGTCTGGCGGGCGGAGGGACTACTGGACGCCAGCCGGGATGCCTTTCCGTGCAGGTCGACAGGGGCCATTTTTGCCGGAGGCACCGGCGCGGCGGGAGCCGGAGGCAATGGCGGCACCCTGACCATACGGAAGGCCGAGGGCGCCGCAACGGTTCTGGTGACCTCATGACGGATGGTGCGATAGATTAAAAAGGTGAGCGAGGCGACGCAGACCGCCGCGCCGATCAACCACAAGGTCAACCGGTCCCTGGAAAAAACCACCCTGAGCCGTTCACGCGTGTTCAGCGCCCGCTCCCGAAGACGACGGCGCGGCATTGTCGGCTTCTCCAGCCTGTGTTTTCTGGAGCAGGCTGTCGGCGACATGCCGCGGATCCACCATGGCGTACAACATCCAGCGGGCCACTTGCAGTTGCGCACGGGCGTCCCGACACGCATCCTCAGCATTCATGGTTTTGATTTGCGCGGCGTGCCGATCGGTTTTGCTGATGCGCCCGTGTGCATAAAGCTCTTCCATCAGTTTCTGATTTTGCCGGGCACGGGCATAGATGCTCTCCAGCGCGGCCAGGCGGGCGGTGCCGGCACGCACTTCCTCCTGGTTCACTCGCAGTTCCTGACGCCCTTCCTGCAGCGCCCGCTGATAGCGGATCAGCGCCGCTTCCGACCGCGCCTCCGCGGTATCCAGCTTGGCCATATGGCCGGTGAACGGTGCGAGAGTCTGGGTAATGGAAATGCCCACCGTATAATTACTGGGCGACGTGGAGCCGATCGCCCGGCCAAACCCCTGACTGGACGTGCCGATCCAGTTGTACCCCGTCTGCAGATTCACATTCGGGAGAAAGGAACCGCGCACCGCATCCACCCGATCCCGGGCCTTGCGCAGTGCGGCACGGGCGACCTGCACGCTCGGCAGGTTTTCCACGGCGGCCCCCTCCACGGTCGCAACATCGAATTCCGGCGGGGTGGGTATGCTGTCATGCACGCCGGACTGGAGCAGATCGAAAGCGCCGGTTTTGCCCGTGAGCAGAGCGAGGTTCGTTTGCGCCTTGACCAGTCGCTTTTTCGTATCCTGGCGCTGTGCTTCCAGATTCGCGACCTGACTCCGCATCTGGTTCAAATCGATTCGACTTTCGTTTCCCTGCCGCATCCGCTGCTCGGCCAGGGCGAGGTCCTGACGCATGAACACCAGAGACCGCTGGATCGCCCGCAACTGCCACTGCAGACTTTGCAACTCTTCATAGCCAGCCAGCACATTCAGAGCGGTGCGCCTGCGCCGCTCAGACACCTGCTCGTGACCGGCATGGACACCCTGACGGGAAGCCGCCAGATTGGCGATCCCCTGTCCGCCTTCGAACAGATTCAGGCTGGCCATCACACTGAGATAATTGGAATAGTTATTGCTTTGGGTCACCACGATGGTGGAGCCGATCAAGGACACCGCTGGATGGTTGGTCTGATTACCGTATAACTGGGTTTGCGCCTGAAAATTCAGATGCGGTAAAAACTGCCCGAAGGCGTCCAGTGACTCGGCCTGCGCCTCGCGCAGCGACTGATCGGCGAGCCGGATATCGGAATTATTGGCCAGGGCGGTAGCCAGCAACTCGTGCAGCTTGCTACCGCCGCCCGCCGCCACGGCTCCCACCGGCGCCGCCGACGAATGGGCCGTGGCATGGAGGTCCGGCAGAGCAGGTGCGGATGCGCGCGGCGCCATAATGGTTACGGCGGCCGCATGATCCGCCGGATGGGTGCCCGCGTCCGCAGCGGAGTTGCGGACTTTGGTTACCCCATGCCCGGAGGACAGCGCCAGCGCAACAGTAGTCGAGGGGACCACATGGGACAACGCCGCTGGTGTCCGGATCGGCGCCGGAGGCGTTGGCGTGGATCCGACCGGCGAACGCTTTTTCACCGCCCGCCGAGCCTGTGCCTGTGCTGGTGGGAGCAGGCCTGGGGCGACGGTTTCCGGTGATGCCGGCAATGCGTTCATCAACGCCGAACCCAGTCCGGCGCCATCCGCATCATTCTGCGTCAGCGATCCCGCGCAGGCCCCCGGCAGGATACCGATCATCATCCAGCAGGCCAGTACCCAACGGGTACTTCCCGGATGCCGCGCAGGAATCCGCCAAGGTAAAGTCCGCTTCCTCATCGAACCGACAGCCCTTCATCCCAGTCGCGGAACAAGGGGCCCAGGAAAAACTGGATGATCCGACGCCTGCCGGTGTTGATGTTGGCGGATACGGTCATGCCCGGACGCATTTTCACGGACACCCCGTGTACCATCAGATAAGGGTGAGGGACGGTGATGTGCACCCGGTAGGATAATCCCGCACCAGCCAGGGCCTTACCGGACCCGTTCGGAGAAACGGCATCGGGGCTGATTTTCTGGACAACCCCTTGCAGGGCGCCGTACTGCTCGAAGGGATAGGCGGAGACTTTTACCCGCGCTGTCTGACCGACATGCACGAAAGCCATGTGGGCATCCGGCAGATACGCCTCCACCACCAGCGGTGTACCGCTGGGGACGATACTGACCACCGGTTGTGCGGCGGTCACCACCTCGCCCACGTTGCGCACCGCGAGGTCCTGCACGATGCCGTCCACCGGCGAACGTAATTCGTGCAGGGATAGATCGTGGCTGGCGTGGGTTTGTTGCGCCTGCAACGAAATCAGCGACTGGGCGTTTTCTCCGAGGCTATGCAGCAGGGTGGCGTGATAACTCGCCTTGATGCCCTCAATATCTTGGCGGTATTCCACCTGCCTTTGCAGATAACGGGCGATATCTCCCTGGTTCTGGGCGATCTGGCTTTGCAGGCCGAGTTCCTTTTGCCGCGCATTTTCGTATTCCATGCGGGGGATGGCGCCGCTTTGCGCAAGGGATGCATCGGCGACGACCTGGGGGTGCAACAGCGCCTCCTGATTTTGCAGACTCTGAGCCAACGCCCGTGCTGAGTTCAGTGCCGTGGCGTTCTGCTCTGCACGCGACTGCGCCGCCTGCAGACGGCTTTGATAGTCGGCCTCCTGGGCGGCCTGCAACGCCTTCTCCATCCGTATGTATTCAGGGTTGGTGCCCGATGCGGGTGCAATGGCGCTTCGCCCGCTCAGTTGCGCGTGGATACGCGCCTGCTGCAGATTCCGGAAGGCCAGCTCCTGCTGGGTGGCCTGCAGATTCGCCCGGGTGATCGCCGGATTGAGCGATACCAGAAGTTGTCCCTTGCGCACCGTCTCGCCGTCATGCACATAGATGCGTTCGACGGTGGCCGTGGACAGGGGCTGTACCACCTTGACCCGCCCGTCGGGGATGAACTGCCCGGTCGCCGTTGCCACGATATTGATTTTGCCCAGATAAGACCACAGCAGCGCGGCGAAGAGCAGCGCCAGCAGTGTCCAGAGTATCCAGTGCTGCCAAGGCGCCGGCGGCCGCTCCTGAATTTCCAGCAATGGCGGCAGAAACTCGTTTTCGAGCTTTTTCAGGGCCGCCTGGCGGTTCCGTTCCCGGGCCTCCGCCAAGCTGCCGCGCAGGTTGTTGCCGAGCTGCCCCATATCAGGCCTCCTCTTCGTCGCGGGCCAACAGGGCATAGATCCCTTTCTGGGCCATCAACGCCTGATGCGCGCCATATTCCGCCAATCGGCCATCATCCAGGACGAGGACGATATCCGCCGAGCGAATGGACGCCAGGCGGTGCGCCGCCATGAACACCGTCCGCCCCTGGCAGATTTTGGAGAGGTTTTTCCAGATGATGCGCTCCGATTCATAATCCAGCGCACTGGTGGCTTCATCAAAAATCAATATCCGCGGATCGCCCAGCAGCGCGCGGGCGATGGCGATGCGCTGCCTCTGGCCTCCCGACAGCGAATCGCCCCGTTCGCCTACCTTGGTGTCGTAGGCGTCGGGGAGCTTGCTGATGAACTCGTGGGCGCCAGCGAGTTCCGCCGCCGCGATGATCCTGTCCAGCGGCGCCTCGGGATAAACCATCGCAATATTTTCCCGGATGGTCCCCGAAAACAGAAAGTTATCCTGAAGCACCACGCCGATCTGGCGGCGCAGCCAATTGGGCTCCACATGGCGCAGATCGACGCCGTCGATCAGCACATTGCCGGAATCCGGCAGATACAAACGCTGCAACATCTTCGCCAGGGTGCTCTTGCCGGAACCGCTGCGCCCGACGATGCCGACAAAGGAGCCCGCGGGAATATCAAAGCTGATGCCCTTGAGCACCTCGTCACCGTCCGCCGTATAACGAAAGTGCACATTTTCCAGGGTGACCCGGCCATGCAGCGCACCCGGCGAGGCCTTGCCGATATCGATGACCGGCTCCGCCGGCGTATTCATCAAATCGCCCATACGGCTCACGGAAACCCCGACCTGCTGAAAATGCTGCCACAACTGCGCCAGACGGAGGATGGGGCCGGTCACCTGGCCGGAGATCATCTGAAAGGCGATCAGTTCGCCGACACTGATGTCTCCGGACAAGGTAAGTTTGACCCCCACCCAGAGAATCGTCAGCGTCCCCATCCGTTGAATCATTTGGGTCAGGGAGCCGGTGATTCCGGCCAGACGGTCGACGCGGTAGGAAGCCATCACATAGCGCGACAGACTCTGCTCCCAGCGCTGGTAGATGCGGGACTCCACAGCCAGCGCCTTGACCGTCTGAATACCGGTGATGGTCTCGACCAGAAAAGACTGGTTTTCGGCGCCCCGGTCGAAGCGCTCTTGCAACAACTGCCGCAGCATGGGAAACACCAGGAGGGATATGCCGACCATGAAGGGAATGGTAGCCAGCACCACCAGGGTCAGGCGCACACTGTAAAAGAACAGTACGACGAGGAAAATGCCGACGAACCATACGTCGATGAACGCCATGAGGGTGGGTCCAGTCAGAAACTGCCGTACCACCTCCAGTTCCCGCACCCGCGCCACGGTCGAGCCGACGGTCCGGGATTCAAAATAGCGCATGGGGATACGCAGCACATGGGCGAACAGACGCGCGCCGAGAGTGACGTCGATACGATTGGTCGTATGGGTCATCATCAGCGTTTTGAGCACGTTCAGGGTGGTTTCGAAGGCGATCACCACCAGCATCCCCACCGCCAGAATGTCCAGGGTGGGCAGGCTGTGATAGACCAGCACCCGGTCGATCACCAACTGGATGAACAACGGCATGGCCAGACCGAACATCTGCACCACGAAGGCCGCCACCAGAACTTCGATGACGGGCTGCCGGTATTTGAGAATGATGGGAATGAACCAGCGCAACCCGAAGCGCTGCGCCGCCGCATTCCACTCGAAGCGCGGCTTGATGAGCAACACCCGTCCGGTCCAGACCTGGTGGAGGGTGGCTTCATCCAGTATCAGTTGACCGCGCTGCGGATCCACCGCGACCAGGCGGTTATTCTCGAAACGGGCCAGCACGAGGTAATTGCCATCCCGCAACTCGGCCATCACCGGATACGTCTGGCGGGCCAGATCCGTCCATTTCAACTGAACCGCCTTCGCCACCAGACGCACTTCGCGGGCCGCCAGAATGATTTTGCCCAGCGGCAGAATGGGTTCGGACATACCCAAGGCGCGCGCCAACTGCTCGGCGTTACACGGCCGCTGGTAATATCCGGCGATCAGCGCGAGGCATTGCAGCCCGCTGGAGGCAATGCCACCGGCCTTGCCTTGAGCGGCGGGCCCGGTGGCACCGCCATGGTTTTCCTCCGCCGTCATGGATGCGCAGTAGCCCGCACCTGAATCTTCGGCTTCTGGTGGGGGGTGACCCCGACCGGAGCAGACGCTGAGGGAAGCGTTTGCAGATCACCCAGAGACGGGCCTTCCTGCGCCTTGCTCTGCAATCCGGCAATCGCGGCATTGGTTTGGTCCAGTTGGCGTTGCAGTTCCTGGCGCCGGGAATTCAGCGCCTGGGCTTCGGAGAGAAGCTGGCTCTGGGCCGCGGTTCCCGCCTGCATGACCTTTTGCTGGGCGGATATCTGCTGCTCCAGTTCCGCTTCGCGCTTTTGTTGTGCCCGCAGGCTGCTGCGTGCCACCGCAATACGCGCATCCAACTGAATTTTGGCGATGTCCGGGGCAGATAAGCGTATGGTTTGCGTCGCCAGTTTGGTGTACAGCATTTCCGCCTTGTGACCGTCGGCGGTTTGTCCAACCCACCAGAAATCGTGGTTCTTGAGCAGGACGACCGTATAGTTGAGCGTACTCGGATTAAAGAACATGGCCGCCGCGAAAGGGCCGTTATAGATGGTCCGCAGCTCCACCAACCGGTGTTCCTTGATCGACTGCAACACATGCTGGGTCAGTACCGGGGCCTCTGCCGGCGCGGTAGACGGCACGGCCTGCCGGGCACTCACGGGTGCGGACGGCGCAGCGTTGCTGCTGCTGTCAGTGCCCGCCCGGGCCACGCCGGTGACGGGCAAGGCGCCCATGACGACGGCGAATACCGCCATCCGGATACTCTGTTTTCCGTTTTGCTTTTCCATATCTCGCATCCTGTTTCTCCCTGTAAAAACGCGTAATGGCCTTGCGGCCGCAAACCGGTCGTTCGACGGATCCTTGTCGCTGCTGCTGATATGCCGACTGTGCGTCGGCTCGGTGTTACCCAGATAGCCCGTATTTTTTCATTTTGAGCCACAACGTCTTGCGGCTCCAGCCCAGCGCCTCTGCCGTTTCCAGTCGGCGCCACTGGTTTTTTTCCAGCGCGTCCAGGACTTGGCTGCGCTCCTCTGCCCTGGTGGAAAAATCCGGCGGAGTGCAGACCCCGGTGGTTTCGCAGTCGATTTCTCCGGCGCGCAAAAGATGCATGCATTCGGCCTGCTCCAAAGCCCCGTGGCCGAGGTAAAAGGCGGCAAGCCGCGCCGCCCGGTTGAATAATTCACGCACGTTACCCGGAAACTGGGAAGTATAAACCCAGTCCTTGAGCCAGCTCGGCAGTTCCGGAAAGGGGACATCGTCGTCGGAAAACTTTTTCAGGGCCAACCGGAAAGCGTGGGTGAATAGCAGCCACTTTTCGTCCCCGCCACGTTCCTGCAGAGTGGGTATATAGAGTTCGACCACACTGATGCGATGATAGAGGTCCAATCGGAAAGTCCCGTCCCGGATCATGTTGATGAGCGGCCGATTGGTGGCGGTGACCAGGCGGAAATTGATCCGCATCGTCTCGTTGCTGCCCACCGGGTGGATCACCCCGTCCTCCAGCGCGCGCAACAATTTCACCTGCTGATAAAAAGGCAGGTCACCGATTTCGTCCAGATACAGGGTGCCGTTATTGGCCTCGCGCAAAAAACCCGGATGATCGCGTACGGCGCCCGTAAATGCGCCCCGGACATGCCCGAAAAAAAGCGACTCGAACAGCGCATCGGGAATGGCCGCGCAGTTCACCGGCACAAAGGGCCCGGAGCGGTACTCGGGGTGGGAATCCGCCACCAGACGGGCGACATATTCTTTTCCGGTACCGCTGGCACCGCGGATCAGCACATTCACCGACAATGCGCCATAAAGACGGGCATTTCCCACCAGGCGGTGCATGCAGGGCGACTGATAGACGAAATCCCCGTCTTTAGCCATGGGCAACTCGGAGAGCGGGATGGCGTCATCCGCCGGTAGTTGCCGGGCTGTTGCGCCCTGCGTCACCACATGCAGGGTGTGTTTCAGTACCGCAGACAGACTCGCGCAATTGAAATAGGCGGGCAACACGACCCGTTCGGATAGCGGCGTCGTCGCATAGATGCTCTGTTCTCCGCTGCCCACCCAGATCACCGGTACGCCTTCTATCCGTTTCCAGGCGAGGTGGTTTTTTTCATAACGCCGCAGCGCGGTGGTGCTGATGAAAACGATATCCACGTCCATGGCTTCCGTGCTGGACGGATGATCCACCTCGTCATCGTAGCGGATGACCTCGGCGTCGGCATGCTGACTCAGACAGCGTTCCAGACGCTTGGCGAAATCATGCTGTCCTTCCCAGACTAAAACACGAATCATGTTCATCAGTACACCAGAACCGGGGGGATGGTGCCGCAACTGAGGGTCGTGTACGTCACCTTGGCATTACCGAGCGAGATACCGAGAACCTTTAATACCGGGGCAAGGAGGTCGTCCACTATTGGATTAAGCAGACCGTTCAGTAAAGAACCCAAATTTAATCCTAGCAAGTTGAGATTAAGGTTTAGCGGTGCCTGCCCAGCGCTTGTCGACCCGATGTCCCAAGGCTGATTGCCTGAGTTTGACGCAGTTTGGGGGATCGGCAGGCCGGTGAATGTATGATTCGAGAAATTCTGGGGAAGCACTACCGGCGTATTGGTTTGCGGGGCGAGAACGCCAATGGACGCGGTCAACAAACCGGTCCCCGCCCGAACGCCTACCTGACTCTGGCCTTGCGGCATCGTGCAGACAACGTTCGTGAGATCGGCGATCGCCGGGCTTGCCTGCAAATCGACCTTGACCAGGGAACCCAAAACCTGTAGCTGTAGGGCCACCTGTGCGGTCTGCGCCTGGGTTTTCCAGGTGCCGTCCGGGTTTTGACCGGGCTCGCCGTAGGCCAGCTTGGGTGGTGAGATGATGAACAGTTTTAAGCTGGCCAAGCCCAGCACGTTGACGCCGGGAACATCGACAAAGTGCTGCTGATTGGCCAGTTGCGCCGATGCAGTGATCAAACCCAGGAGATTGACCTGCGCATTGGCGGCGGCGTTTTTATCGGCCAGCCCCAGATTCAGAATTTTTCCTAACTGAATATTGGTACTGTTGGTGGTCGAGCCGATGATCTGCTGCAACGCACCCGTTGCGTTCTGACTATTGAGCAGGCCACCGTTGGCTTGATTGCCCAGAACCGTCAGTGCCCCCTGATAAAGTCCGGGCAGATTCAGGTTGGTGGAAAGCAGATGGTTCACGGTTCCCACATTCAGGGTTTGCGCGAGTTGCCCCAGCGAAACCGTCGTACCCAGCAGCGCATTATAGCCTGCTACACTTAAATTCAACGACGTGCCCAGCAATCCGCCGAGGATACCATTAAGCAGAGCCGACTGCTGGGTATTCAGATTCAGCACCTGGCTGGAGATCGAAAACCCCGCCGCCGGATTGGGCACCCAGGCGATGGCCTGGGCTTGCACGGTTTTCTTGGGACCGAAAAAGAAGAAATAGGGCACGCTCTCGGACAATTGCACCTGTACGGCATTGGCCTGATGGCCATAGGGCACGGCGGTGGAAAAATAAGTGGGACCCGTCTCGATCTGCGGATTCCAGTTGCCTTGAGTGGCCGTTATGTGCGTGGACGACGACGTCTGCAGCCCGTTTTTGACGGCGTTTTCCTGCGCCAAGGACTGGGCGTTGGGAATATCTTCCGCGCCCGCGATGGCCGCCATATCGGCAATCTTCTGCAGATTGCGCTGTACGTAGGTCATATGACCGATGTCGATGCCGAAGGCCAGCGCCAGGATCATGATAGGCATGACGATGGCGGCGATGATGGCGATATCGCCCCGCTCGCCCCTTCCGGCACGCCACCGGCGCGGATCAATACCCTGAAGCATTACCACCAGACTGGCCATTGCTCATTCCTTGCAGGGCGACGTTGCTCCCCGCGTTTTTCGTTGCAGACGACGATGTGGAACCGGAACTGCCCGTAAAGGATTTCAGGTAGTTCTTGAAACTCTGCCGAGCCTCGGCGCCAAGAATCGGCTGAAAGGTCCCGGGGTCCTCGCCTTCGCTCTGGAAAGCCAGCAACCTTTGCACGGAACTCTGGCGTTGCGCCGCCGGGGGCGCGGGCGGGGGCGGCGGGCTGGTGTTCGCCACCGGCGCGCTATGGATCACCGGCGGAACGACCGCTTCCACGGCCGGAGGCGGCAGTGCGGGTGCGGGTGGCTGCGGCGCCGGTGGCGCGGGGGTACGCACGGGAAGGGCGGCGGCTGGCGCGGCTGGCGTTGCGACCACCGAGGCCACCGACGCTGTCGGCGCAACCGCGGCCGGTGCCACCGCCTTCGGCAATTCATGCCAGCCGAGGATCGGGGGCTGCAGGTAATCCGAAGCACCATCAGCGGCGGCGAGGGGCATTACCCCAAAGGCGCAAAAGGCCAGCAGCATCTGCGGCAGGCGGTGGGAAAGGTGGGGGTTGCGGTTCATGGCACGCTCCTGGGTTCAGTGGCTGGCCCGGCATTACCGGAAGAAAACAATTGCGTCAACGGCGGATTGGGGAATGCGGGCATCACCGCTCCCGAGGGCGCGGTCGCCGCTGCGGGAGGATGGTCGCCGGCGGAAGTGGGCACGCCCGTCATCTGATTGGCTTCGCGGCGGATGCGCTGCGAGACGGCCCAACTGAAATGGTGCGCACCCATGATCTGCTGCGCCCGGAAGCCATCGCCGCGCAGCAGGTAGTACAGGGCAATATTGCTCCACACCCGCTCGTCCTGCGGGGCAAGCTCTCCGGCGCGGAACAGGGCATTGCGCGCGACATCCCAGTTCTTGCCCTGCAGGGCGGCGTAACCCAGATCATTCAGTATCCCGGCGTTCGTGGGATCCTCCCGTGTGGCGCGCTGGAACAGCCGGATGGCGCGGGTGACGTCGCCGCCGCGCGCGGCGATGAGGCCCAGACCCTGGTACCCCTGCGCGGCGAGGGGCGTATGCAATACCCGCTGAAAATAGCGCTCGGCCTGAGCCGGCTCACCCGTGGCCGCAAGGGCGCGGGCGCGCAACAGATCGGTCTGATCCGAGGCCGGCCATTCCTTCAGGTAGCGGTCCAGATAGGAAATTGCCGCATACCACTTCTGCTCGGCCTCCATTTTCTGGATCAGCTGCAGACTCAACCCCCGCAGATTGGAGGAGGAAACCTTCGGCTCCGGCGCGTTGGTGACGACCGGCGCCGACGGATGGGTGGCGCACCCCCCGGCGGCCAGGACGCAGAATGCGGCCACCCCCCCGCTCAAGTGCCGGATTCCACGGACACGGTTCCAGGCGGTCATCTTCATCCCATCTTGTCGAAGAAACGCAGCAACGCGAGCACCGCAGGACCGGCCGTGATCAGCAACAGCGCCGGCAGCATGGTCAGGGTCATCACCGCCGTCATTTTGACGTTGAGTTTTCCGACCCTTTCGCGCAGGGCCATCTGCCGTTTTTCCTGAAGGCGGCCGGCGAAATCCCGCAGGGGCTGGGCCACGTCGCCGCCAAAACGTTCGATCTGACGGAGCATGTTCACCAGTTCCGCGAAATCCGCGTCGCCCAGTTGTTCCGCCAGCTTCTGCATCGCCTCCACGCGGGGGCGGCCAATGGCGATATGCTTGCTCATTTCGCGCATCTCGCCGGCGAGCAGCGGGATTCCCGCCTCGCTGGTCTGCGCCAGGGAGGCGAGACTTTGCTCCAGGCTCAGGCCGACGCCCTGCAGAAGGGCCAGCATGTCCACGAAAAACGGGATTTCCGCGTTCACCGCGTCCCCGCGACTTTTGGCCTTGCTCTCCAGGATGAATTTGGGGAGCAGGTAGCCAAAAATGGCCGCCGCCAGAAGGCTCATCCAGAAGGTGAGATGGAGCAGGTGCGGCGCCAGCAGATGTTCGGTCAGTCCGGTCACCACGACAAGTACGGCGGCCAGCAGAAAGCGTATCGTGTTGAAAATACTGGGGGCGGCAGGCCTCCGGTAGCCGGCTCTCAGGAGCAGGCGGGCATCCTCGCTGCTCCGCCAGCGATCCAGCAGATCCCAGCGCACGCTGGCCTGCTGCCCCCGCTCCATCTGCGCGGCGACTTCCGACGGTTCACTGCCGGCTTCCAGCTTCGGGGCGACGCGATCCATGGCCGAGCGGGCGCGGGCGACCATCACCAGACGGTACGCCCAGAAGAAGACGCCCAGCAGTACCGCCAGGGCGAGGCTCGCGACGGCCAGAGCGGTCAATAACGCATGCAGGTTCAGCATGATGGCGTCACCTCAACCTGGCCATACGATTGAGCAGGACCACTCCGGTCACCAGCAGGGTTCCACCGGCGATCAGGAGCATGCGCCCGGTCGACACCACCCACATACCCTGCAGGTAGCTGTGGTTCATCAGCACAATATAGAGGGCGAGCCCAGGAATCATCAGACTGAGAATGAGCGCCCCCAACCGGGTTTCGGCGGACAGGGCGTTAAACTCCGCCTGGGCCATCACCCTCCCCCGCAACCAGTCGGCGATGCGCTCGAGCACGACGTCGGTACGCCCGCCGTAGCGCATGTTCAGGCGCAGCACCGTGGCGATGATCGCCAGTTCCTGCATCTGGTAGCGTTTGCCGACCGTCAGCATGGCCTGGTCGATGGGGGTACCGGATTGCTGGCGGCGCATGATCTGGTTGAACACCTCCCGCACCGGCCCATGGGCATCCTTGGTGGCGCTCAGGAGAGCGGCGGGCAGGCTGGCGCCCACCCGCGAGGCGCGCACCACCGCATCCAAAAAACCCGGCAGGGCGAGAATCGCGGCGCTACGTCGCAAACCGATCCAGTAGCGAACCTGCCCCCACAGGGCCAGGGGATAAAAGACGAGGAGGAACGCCAGCGCCAGCCAGCCGCTGACCAGAAACGCCAGCAGCAGGGTGATCAGCAGGCCGACGATGGCGGCCTTGGGAAGATAGGTTTTCGGTCGCAACCCCGCCTGCCACAGCCATTCCTTCGCCTGGAGCAGGAAGGATTCCTTTTTGTAGCGGGCGGCATGGTCCAGCAGATCGTCCTGGGCAGACTCTGCATGCCCCGCTTCGCCCTGCTGCGCGTCGAAGGCCCGCAGGCGCTCGCGCAGGGCGTCCGGAAACGGCTGCCGCTGCCGGAAGGAGAGCCAGACGCCCGCCGCGATGCCGAGAAGCAACAGGGCGAAAACGATCAGACCCAGGGCCATCATTGCTGCCACCCGAACTGATCCTTCTCGGAGGATTCTGGACGATACTTAGCGAGTTTCGGACTGCGCGGATTGATGCCCGTGGATGTCCAGCGGTCGACCGTCTTGTTTTCCCGGTTCACCTGGGGTTCGTAACGGAAATGCTCCTGGGTGGCGATGATGTTGTCGCCGACGCCGGTCACCTCGGTGACGGAGGTGATGCGGCGCCGCCCGTCGGGAAAACGCTCGATCTGGACGATGAGGTCGATGGCCGAAGCGATCTGCCGCCGCATGCTGGATTCATTGCCCGGAAAACCGCCGAAGCTGAGCAGGATTTCCAGGCGCTGCAACGCCTCCCGGGGGGAGTTGGCGTGGATCGTGCCCAGTGAACCGTCATGGCCGGTGGTCATGGCCTGCATCATCTCCAGGGCCTCGCCGCCGCGCACCTCACCGACGACGATCCGGTCGGGGCGCATGCGCAGGGTGTTGCGCAGCAGATCGCGCACGTTGACGGTACCCGCCCCGTCATGCCCGCCGGGACGGCTTTCCAGACGCACCACGTGCCTGCTCTGCAGTTGCAGTTCCGCCGTGTCTTCGATGGTCACCACCCGCTCCTCATCGGAGATATAGCTGGCGATGACGTTGAGGAAAGTGGTCTTGCCGCTGCTGGTGCCGCCGGATACCAGGATGTTGCAGCGCGCGCGCACCGCGAACTCCAGAAACTGGAGGATGGGCGCATTGAGCGTGGCCGTCTCGATCAGGTCCTCGGCGCGCAGCGGATGCGCCGGGAAGCGCCGGATGGAAATGACCGGCCCGTTCAGGGCCAGGGGCGGAATCACCACGTTGATGCGCCCCACGTTGCTCAGACGCGCGTCCACGGTCGGCGACGACTCGTCCACCCGTCTGCCGGTGGCTCCCAACAGACGATAGATGATACGCATCAGATGGGCTTCATCCTGAAACACCAGGTCGCTGTGCTCCAGCGTGCCTTTCCGTCCCAGATAGATTTCACGAGGTCCATTCACCAGAATATCTTCGATCTCAGGATCCTTGAGGGCCGTTTCCAGCGGGCCGTAGCCGGTCAGTTCATCGGTGAGTTGGTTGATGAGCACCTCGGTTTCTTTTTCGTTCAGCGGATAGGGGCGCTCCGCCATCAGGCGGTCCAGTTCCAGCGAGACGAAACGATAGACGGCACCACGGCTCAGCTCCGCGAAATCGGCGCCGATCTCTTCGACCCGGTCGATGAGCCGCAGATGCAGATAACCTTTGAACTGCTGGTAGGCATCCTGCTGGTTCAACGCCTTCGCGGTGGCCATGTCGAAAGGCTGCGCGCCAAAGGGACTGTCGTCGGTCATGCCATCGTCCTCCACCGGCGCAACCAGCCGGCCGCTCCACGGGTTCCCTCCGGGTTGCTGTCCGGCCAGATACGGCCCGCCAGCAACCCGGCACATTGTTGCACCGCACGACTGTAGGCGTCCTTCGGGAGGGCATCGACCGCCAGTGCGCCGCCGTTCATCGCCTGAATCAGGGGCAGGCGCCGTTCGGGGATGATGCCCTGGCCCAGCAGGGGCAACCCCAGCGCCTCCCCGACATGCGCCGCGTCGACACCCAGCGCAGGCTCGTAATGATTCACCGCCACACCCGCCTGCAGGCGAGTGCCGATTTTTTCCCGCAGATTGGCGGCGATTTTTTTCCCTTCGAGAATGCCTGCCACCGACTGGTCGCAAACCACGACGATCTCGTCCGCCGTCTGCAGCAGATACTGGCCGACCTCGCTGAACACCGCCCCACCGATATCGGCCACCACCAGATGATATATCGACAGGATGATTGCCAGCATCTGAAAGACTTCGCTGAGATTCAGTCCGCGCAGGTCCCGGGCCGCGGCGAACAGCGGCAACACCCCGAGACCACGGGTATTTTGGGCAATGGCCGTGTCCAGATACGTCTTGTCGCAACGCTCCAGATTGCGCACCGCCTCGGCAAAGGCGACGCGCGGCGCTATGCCCATATAGGTGGCGGCGGTCCCGACCGGGGTGCCGAAATCCAGCAGCAGCTCCGCGCTCTGCGGGTGGAGTGCGGAGAGGGACGCCGCCAGATTGCACGCCAGGGTGGTGCAGCCGCTGCCGACACTGCCCGCCACCACCACCAATTTACCGGCGCGCGCGCGCCGTTGCCGGGTCTGGGACAGGATGCGCCCCACCGCCATGCGCAGGGGTTCCGGCGCGCCGCCGCTTTGCACGAAGTCCACCGACTGGGCGCGCATGGCCGCCAGCAGCACCCGCTGATCGGCCACCGGCGCTATGCCGATCAGCCGGAGATCCGGGAACGCCTGATGCAGGCCGTCGAATACGAGGCCGAAATCGTCATTCTCCGCGCCGAAGTCCACGATCAGCAGCGCGGCGCCGCTCTGCCCGATGGCGGCGGAGATTTCATTCTGCCGGGCATGGACCGGCAGCACCGTGGCCAGACCATCGAGTGCGTGCCGTATCCACGTCAGGCATTCCGGGCGCCGGGACAGAGCCAGCACGACCACCGGGCCGGTGGCCTGTTCAAAGCGGGCGGCGGGTTCTACGCTCATTGACTGTATCCGGGACCGTTGTCGGGCTGATCATATTCCGAGCCCGGCAGCAATACCGCCTTGCCCAGATTGAAGCGGGAATGGGCAAAGGCCGCTCCCGGCAGTGGCGGGAGTTTGGCTCCGGCGGCGATGGGGCGCACCAGACGCGGGGTGACGATGATGGCGAGCTCCATGTCCTGCTTGGAATACTGGATGGAGCGGAAGAAGGCGCCCAGTATGGGCAGATCCCCCAGGATCGGCACTTTGCTGATGTTCTGCTGCATCTGGCGGTCCACCAGACCGCCGATAACCAGACTCTCGCCATTGCCGAGGGTGACGGTGGTGTCGGCCTGACGGACCAGCAGGGCGGGCACCGAATAGCCGTTGAGGGTGATGGCGTTGGTATAGTCGAGAGAACTGACCGACGGCGCCACGTGCAGGGCGATCCGGTGGGCGCTGAGGATGGTGGGGGTCAGATCGAGCTGCACGCCGTATTTTTTGTACTGGATGGTGATGGTGGGGGTGCCGACCCCGCTGCTCTGGGGTACGGGGATCGGGATTTCGCCACCGGCGAGGAAGCTCGCCTGCTGGCCGTTCATCGCCACCAGCGTCGGTTCCGCCAGCACCCGGAGGATATTATTGCCCTCCAGCAGGCTGAGGTAGCTGCTCAGGCCGCTGTTGCCGACCCCGCCCACCAGATTGAAGGCCTGGGTGAAGGGCGCCACGCCGGTGAGCGCCAGCGCCCCTGGTCCGCCGCTCGCGAGGGATACCGGATAATTGGCCGAGGTCAGGGTGGAGGGGCCGAAGGTGCCCAGGCTGAACCCGCCGGTGCTGGAGAAAATGTTGATGCCGACATTCTTCAACTGCGCCTTGCTGAACTCCACCACCTTGACGCCGACCTGCACCTCGTCATCCACCGGGATCACCGACTGGTCGATGACCTTGCCGGTTTTGCCGGCGGCCAGCGCCGCCGCTTCCAGGGCCGCTTCATGTTTCACCTGGTCCGCCACCGCGCCGGACAGGGTGACGGCGTCGCCCTGGGCGCGCACTGTCGGCATGCCCGGCGCCGGGGCCGCCAGCGGCGCCGCGGGCACCGGCACGCTGACCTGAAGCTGCCAGACCTTCGGCGTCTTGTGGCCGAGGTTCCAGACCAGCAGGCTGGTGGTGCCGGTACTGAGGCCGGTGATCAGAAACTGGCGGCCGCCGGAGCGCGGCAGCGGCGCCACCGATGCCGTTTTCGGGTTGCCGACGGCCACCCGGTAGGCCGGCTCGGTGAAACTCAGGGTCTGCTGGGTGCCCACCGGGATATTCAGCGCGCGATACCCGCCGCTCTGGTGCGCCGCCCAGGATGGATGGGCGCCGCCCTCCGTCGCCGGCCCTTCCGCCCAGGCGCCCTGGGAGCCCAGCGCCGCCAGGGTCACCACCGCCAAACTGCTCATCATCCATTTGCGCATCGTTCAGGCCTCTTCAGTAGGGTACCGCTGTTTTTTGTCCACCCTGATAGATCTCCATCATGGGCGGCGGAGGCAACGGATGCATCGCGCGCTCGGCCGCCTTGCTCTTGCCCGCCAGACCCGGCAGGGTCAGACCGGCATAGGCCCGGTTCTCCGGCTTTGCCAGTGCCGCCTTGCGTTGCGCGACGGGTAGTTCCGCGGGCGGCAACGCCGGCGACGGGGTCGGGAAGGCCCCAGTATCGGGCAAGGCATGGTCTTTGGGATTGCGCAGCGCGAGCAGGAGATGGCCCTGACCGCTGGCCAGCGCCAGCGTCGCGGCAGAGGCGACGGGCACTTGCAGCACCACGGTGCTGGGCGGCTCGCGGGGCGGCTGGTTGCTGGAGCCCGCCGAACCGGCCGCTGGACCGAAGGCCGACGGCTCGCCCTCGGCGACATGGCGCAGCACCGTCTGCGGCCCCACCGCCAGCACCCGCAGATCGGCCAGCAGCAGGCGGCTCTGGGTCGGCCAGCCGCCGTGCATAGTCATCTGGTCACCGGCCAGGGTGGTGAAGACATCGACGAAATCGCCGGGCTGCAGATGGTCGCCCACGGCGATGGCCTTGTTGACGTCGATGGCCATAGCCACATCTCCTTCGGGCACCTGGGTAGCCAGACCGGACAACAGGTTGCTGGACATCACCGGGGCGCCCATGCCGATGTTCACCTGCGGCACCTTGCCGACGACGTGCACGGCCTCATGGAAGGCGCCGGCGGGAAATTCGGGGTAATGCAGGACCTTGACCCCGTCCGGCGGGATGGGGAACCCCGCCGACAGGGTTTTGGCCGCCACCACCACGGCCACCCCCGCCGCCGGCTGCTGTGGCGCTGCGGCGCTGGTTTTGCTCTGCACCACCGGACTGGGCTGGCTGACCATGTAGGCGGACACCCCCAAGGCGATGGCCAGCAAGACCAGTATCGCGATCACGATCTTCGCGGTATTTCCCATGCTACGTTTCCTCCCCGTGGTAGCCTCGCCTGGGCGGGCACCCGTCTGTGTTCTGAATGGCCTGATGGCCGACGTGATGAATCATTGCTGGACCGAAATCCGACCGCCTCAACCCCCCGGCAACAAATTGCCCGGATCCACCTGCATGGTCGCTTTGCCCACCAGTTGCGTGGGCGCGAACAGGCCGAAGCCCGGAAAAGGCGGAATCAGCGGATGCTGCGCGTAGGGATAACTGATCTGCACATGAAAGCAGATCAGGTTGGCGTTATAGGTGCAGGGCGCGGAAGTCGCCGTGAGATAAGCCGCCGGATCGTAGGCAGGGGTGAAGTTCTGCAACCACTGTACGGTCTGGGTCGCCATGGTCGTCGCCGCCGTGATTCGCGCAGCCGTGGCGCCTGCTGCGGTGGTGGCGGGCTGGTAACGCAGGGCCGCCCGCGCGCCGTTTTCAGCCGCCAGGGTCAGGGTGTTCTGGGCGGCGAAAATGAAGCCGAAGGTAAGGATGCCCCAGAGCATGGCGAAAAAGAGCAGGAAGACGATGGCGAACTCGATGGCCGCCTGACCCCGCTCCGCCGACTGGTCACGGGTCCGTGTCATGACGCAGGTCATGGCCGCCGTCATGACAGGGGCCAATGCAGGGCCAGCCGCCAGTGACCGAGCACCACCAGCGCGCAGCCCAGACCCAGACCCACGCCATAGGGGTACTGCCGCTGCACCCTGCCCGTGAACAGGCGGTCGCGGGCCACCAGCGCCAGGGTGATGACCCCCGCCGCGAGATAGACCGGGAACAGCACATCCACCCCGCCGAGGGCGCCCATAGCCATGAAAAACTTGACGTCGCCCGCCGCCACCAGGCGCCAGACATAGGCGGGCAGCAGGGCGAGAAAAGCGGCTGCGACCCCCAGCAGGGCGGCGCTCCACGGCGCGCCCAGGAGGCAGCGCCCCGTCAGCGGCAGCACCGCCAGCCCCAGCGCCAGGGCGCTCAAAGTCAGGCCGTTGGGCAGGCGCTGGCGACGATAGTCGCCCTGCGCCCCCCACACCGCCCACAGGGCCACCCCGATTTCCTCCCATCCCACATCTCCTCCTGTTTGTTCTTATTCTGAAAAATCCCCTGCGGACTACCGCCCCCATGCGGGGGAAGGGATTTTTCACAATGCCGCTGAACGGTGAGGCGCTCTCGCGCCTCACTAACAACTACTTACGGTAATTTAGAAGCAATTAAGTTAAAGACCGCATTTAATTTCGTACCCAGGGTCGTTACCGCTCCAATAATCACCACTGCAATCAAACCGGCAATCAGGCCGTACTCGATGGCGGTGACCCCTTCTTCCTCCCGCACGAAGCGGGCTACAGCGTGCTGCAACATCTTCATCGCTCGTTCTCCTTCATAATCCACCCAAGAAAATATCCGTTCCCAACGGCAGAGTCCCATCCGCCCGACCGGCAGCCGACAACTTGCAAACTGCGTGCCAAACCCATTCCTACCGACCGGCCTTTACTTGATGGGGGCATCAAGGAAACCTTGCCATCGGGTACACGCACCTTAACATGATAATATTATGAGAGGAAGTGTATTTGTATATAAACATATGCTTCTATTATGAAGTGTCCAATTCCATATCTGGTCCAGAAACAGCGTGGAATATTTTGCGACGCCCGTTACACGCTGTTACAGACAACGAAACCAACCATACTAGCCTGCCGCAAGGCGCGGGGCCGGGGGTTGTGCCGGATGGCGGCCTCGGGAATCGCCCGAGGCCGCCATCCGGCCAAGCAGCCACGATATCCAACCTGCCTGAAAGCAGGCGGCAACATTGCGGTGATACCGCATTGCGTTTCCTGGGTGGACGACGCACCCAGAGCTATGCACGAGTCGTGCCACCCCGGAATCACCAGAATAGGCGCATACAAAACAAAGCGATGGGCATATCCAAAGATGCTGAAGGTTACCAACGCCGTATCCATCAACCCCAATGGGTAACCAACATTGACCCGTTGCCCGCCTTACCGCCGGGATATTCCGCCGGCGCGGGGGATGCGCTCCTCCGGGCGCGGGAAGAACTGCGTAACGCCATTTCCCGTGATGTCACCAAAGTCATCTTCATATAACAGATTATTCTCATGTACCAAACTTGGTCGCGACCCGCTTATCCGGACATTATCAACACGATAGAAAGGAATGATGAATCCCCAAAAAGAACTGGCATGCAATATGCTGCCCGCTGCTGTCCCTGCGCGGCAGGGGCGCGAGCAGGACACGTAACCTACTGACTATGGAGAAATGATCAATGTCAATTTTGAACCTTGGTAGCCTGTTGAGTGGTTTGTTGGGCGGCGGCAGCGCGGCGGCCTCCGGTACCGGCGGCCTGTTGTCCGGACTCCTGGGCGACGTGGGCGGAGCGGCTTCCAGCGTCAGCGGCATTCTGTCCGGCGTCGCCTCCACGGCGACCTCCACCCTGGGCGCGGTGGAAGGCGTGGCGGGCGGTCTGGTGAGCACCCTGGGCAGCGCCGTCAGCGGCGTCACCACCGATGCGGAAAGCCTCCTAAACAATGTGACGGCCAATGTGGGCAGCACCGTGGCCACCGCCACCTTTGCCGCCGGCGCGCTGATGGGCGGCACCGAAGGCCTGCTCAGCAACGTGGTGGGCAACGCCGGCAACGCCTTGGCGGCGGTCAGCTCCACGGTGCCCAGCCTGCTTTCCGGCACGGTGGGCGCCCTGGCACCGGTCACCGGCGCGGTCACCGGTCTGGCGGGCGGCAGCACCGGGCTGCTGAGTGGCCTGTTGGGCAGTCTGTAAGCAGGAAGACGGCACGGGGGGGCCATGCCGGCCCCTCGTGCCGGGCCGTTTCCGGGTGTAAGCAAAGGAAAACCATCTCGAGGAGAATGACATGAGTGGATCAACAGGGATATTCGCCAATGTTCAGGGCACCGTCGGCGGCTTGCTGGCGGATCTGGTCAACACGGTGGGCAGCCTGCTGGGCGGGGTTACCGGCCAGGGCAACGGCGCGCAGGTCCAGGTAGACAACTTGGCTTCCGTCTCCATCAATACGCCGGGAGGCAGCGCCAGCATCGCCCAGGTGAGCGCCACCACGAGCAACGGCAGTGCCGGCGGGGCCCTGGCCGCGGACGTGCAGGGCCTGCTCGGCAGTCTCGCCGGCGGGGTGGTGAATGACCTCGGCAGCCTCCTGGGCGGACTGGGCGGCGGTCAGGGTTCGGGCTTCGCCCTGTCGCTGGGCGGTCTTATGTCCATCGGCATCAACCAGACACCGGCACAGGCATCCTTGCTGTCCCTCGGCATCAACACCTCGTCCACTGGCGCAGGCGGCCTGTAGACCCTCCGCGGGCGCTCACGGCCCGCAGACCACTTTCGGCAGACCAGTGGCGGCGCGCCGGTTGCCGTGATCGGCCCCCTTTTGCGCCCGTTGGGCCAGCAACCTTCGTTCCACCGCCTTCTCAGTGCCCCATCAGCACCAGCGCCATCGCCAGCAAGGCACCACTCACGGCAAGGGCGATCCTCCCCGGGCGCAACGACGGGTGTTCGTCTCCGCAAACGTAGTTCTGCGCCGATTTCCCGACAAATATCATGGGGCTGGACCAGCGTGCCTGTTTCCAGACCTGCCACCAGAACACTCCCGTCCATCCCAGCAATCCATTTAGTAACAGAAGCCTGCGCCAATACGCATGACGGCAGCCGTTTTTCCAGGCGCGGACGGACGGGAGGAAATACATCAGGGTGACCACGCAGATGAATGCCATGGGAATACCCCGGTACATGCGCCCGCCTTGCGCTTATGAGAGAGCGCCGAGCGTGGAACGTGGCCATTCCGGGAACGGGATGCCGGGCCGGGCGGCCTCTGGTCCGGTGAGATCCTGTGCCAGCTTGCTCAAGCGCGCTTCCAGAAAAATCAGCGAGAATATCCACTCGTCCAGTTCGGCGGGTTCGCCGCTGGCCTGATGAAAGCGCAACTCCGCGGCCAGATGCCCCAGCTCCCTCTGTACCAGACGAAGCTCCTTGAGCAGGGGCGGTGAATCCGGCGCGGCGCCGACTGGCGCGGCACTCCGGCGATTCGAGCTTTCTGCCAACTGGTCCGGCGCTGTATGCACGACGATGCTCTCCCGAATGTACGCGATACGCTGTACCGGCCATATGCAATTTTTGCGCTAAACCGGGCGGGTGGCCAACTGCCGGTATTTACTGGATTACCCGCGGGTCCGATTTTCGCAACGGGGAAAAGGATGTTACGGAACGCAACAAAACGTTACCGCATGGCATTGATATACTGAGGTTCCCTGCAGTTCACCGGGTTTGACAGATCGCCCAGCCTGCCCCAGAGTAACCGCCGCTTACGGAACCGTCCGGGCGTTCGTCGGCCCCCTTGGGGAGGACGGTGCAAGGATCTTTTGAACAGACCATGGGGGTATTGGATCGTGCCGGCAATCCGTCCTGCAGAAGCAAACTATGTGAACATGCCGCCCGCGTACCGCCCCCGATTCTTTGCGGGGCTGGTGGCCTACCAGACGACGCAGTTGCAGCAGGCGATGGGATATTCCCAGGATGTGGCGCACGATCTGGCTTACCGTCAAATTCAGGGCATCCAGCAGGACGACGCGGGCCTGCCCCACCGCCATCTGGTCGCGGCGAAGTGGAAAAAGAACATCATCGGCGGCGCGTGGTATGTGGCGGTGCCCGAGCGGGCATCCTCCCTGCTGTGGATCATGATCGAGGACGCGCACCAGGGGCAGGGCCACGGCCGCAGACTGCTGGCGCACGTGGCGGAGCAGGCGCGGGCGGCGGGGGCCACCGGCCTAGTGCTGCACGTATTCACCGCGAACACCGTGGCCGTCACCCTGTACCAGAAGCTGGGGTTTTCCGACATCGGGAAGGAAATGTTCCTCCCCTGGTGAGAAAGGCCGGGCTTGCAAATCCGGCTTTCAGTCCCCCTGCCCGAGCGCGATCAGCAGCGGCGCGAGCTGCTCTGCGTACGCTTCCCATTTGCCGATAGCCGAACGGTAGATGGGCTCCTTGACCTGCAGGCGGCTGGCCGTCTGCAGCGTCCGGGTGTTTTCGGCAAAATCCAGGCAGCGCGGGTCGTATTCCAACTGCATGAATCGCAATATTTCCCGGATGCCGCTTTCGGGGTCGGCAACGAGGTCTTCATAGCCTACGGTAAGGACGTCCTCGGCCATGCGGGATTGCCATTGCACGAGGGTTTTCCGGTGCGCGCCATAGTATTTCCCCAGGCTGTCGAGGTCGTGGCTGTAGGCATGGTCCCCGATCATGTGCTGCTGAAACAGGGAAAGGCAGTTGTCGCGCGCATCGCGTTGGCAGTAAACGATTTTTGCTTCCGGGAACAGGAGTTTTGCGCTGCCCAGAAACAGAAAGTTGCTGGGCAGCTTGTCGATAAAATATCGGCCTCCGGTCCATCGGTGCCGGATCCGGTCCAGGTACCATTGGCGGATTGCGCCGATCTGATCCGCCAGGTTTTCGGAATCGAGGGGCAGGCTCCGCAGCTTGGCGGCGGCCTGGGGAAGATGCCGGAGTTCCCCAAGGCCGTCGATGTCGGCGTGCATGTCCAGCATCTGATGCAGCAGGCTGGTTCCGGACCGGGGCATGCCGACGATGAACAGGGGGACCGGACTGTCGGGCGTCGCCACCGCCACGTTGCCCTTCCAGCGATCATACCGGTCCAGGTCGTTCCGCAGGGTATCGGCCATGGCCTGGGAATCGAAGGACTCGATCTTTTGCAGCAGCCGATGTCCCTGACGGTAACAGGCGAAGGCCTGGGCGTATTGGCGTTGGCTGTGGTGGTGGTTTCCGGCGATGAACCAGGCGTTGACGGCGCAATTTTCCCGATCTTCGCCGCTTTCCCAGGACAACAGCGGTTCTATCAGCGCGAAAGATTCCGCGTGATTTTTCTGCCGTTGGAGTATCTCGGCGAGGGCGACCCGCACCCGAAGGTCGCTGGGCGCCAGATTCCCGGCCTTCCGCAGAGTCGTTTCGGCAGCCTCGACCTCGCCCAGTTTCTCCAGGCAGACCGCCAGGTTGACCAGCGCCGCGCTGTTGTCCGGCTGTTTTTCGAGCAGCTTGCGGATCATGCCCTCCGCCGTCCGGCATTCTCCCAGGTGGATCAGGGCCACGCTCAGATGAAACTGCGCCTCCGCAGACTCCGGCAGAAGTTCCAGCGCTCTGTGGAAGGTCTCCACCGCTTCATCCACATACTTCAACTGAAACAGTGTCCGCCCTGACAAGACGAGGGCATCGACATGGTCAGGTTTCAGGTTCAGCGTTGTCAGCAGCACTTCCAGGGTTTCGGGATAACGACCCTGCTGGAACAGCAGGGTACCCAGAGGATAGTGGAGAGCGTGGCTCTGGGGATGGTCGGCGATGGCGGAGCGAATGTACGCTTCGGCTTCCCGTTCGCGTCGCTGTGCGACGAGGTTCCGGAAAATATAATGTCCGACGTCCGCATGCGCGGAATAGGTATCGGCGGTTCTTCTGAATATTTCTTCCGCTTCGGTCAACCGGCCCTGTTCCTGCATGGCGATTCCCAGACCGATCAGCAGCGACGGATTTTCGCCGTACAGATGAATCCGCCGTCGGAACAGGGCTTCGGCGCCGCCATGGTCGCCGCTGGCCAACGCGAGCATATTCCGGTGATGCAGGGCGACGGCGTGGTTGGGATCCATATCCAGCGCCTTGTCCAATAACACCCGCGCGTCTTCCTGCCGGCCTTGCTGCGCCAGGGTGACGCCCAACTGGACGAGGCAATCCAGACATTCCGGGCAGTGCGCCAGTGCCGCGCGAAAGGCGCGTTCCGCTTCCGGGATACGCTGGCCGGCGAGGAGCAGGAGTCCGTAATTATATAATGCGGGCACGAAATCGGGCTTGGACGCGATGGCGGCGAGGTAAAGCTCTTCGGCGGCCACCGGTTTGTTCTGATGAAACAATATGAGGGCGAGATTACTGAGGGTATCCGTGTGGTGACCATCCACGGCAAGCGCCGCCCTGAATGCGCGTTCGGCCAGGTCCAGTTTGCCACTTCCGGCCGTGGTCTGCCCTATCGTGGTGAGGAGGTTTATTTTTTCCGCCGCAGGAATGGCCGTCGCCTGTTCGATCAGCGTGATCGCGGCGTCGTATTTTTGTTGGGAATAGTGGTTTTTAATGGCTTCCAGGGCGATAGGAGCGGCGTCTTTTCCCGAGGGATCGCGTTTTTTGAACATCTTACATTCCTGTCCTGGCAGTCGTTGGCGTCTGATGCGAATGGGGCATCATACCTTATCCGGCACAGGAGGCGTCAGATTCATTCCGGGCCCGTTCTTTACGGCCTGCGCCAGGGCAGAACGGGCGGCACCTTCCACCATAGCAGCAGCACGCCGATCCAGATCAGGACATAGATCGAGGTGAAAAAGGACATGGGCAGGCGCCAGAACAGCAGATGATCGACCCAGGTCTGGATCAGGGGCAGACGGTAGCCCTGCCGCCCTGCCGCTTCCTGCAGTTCGCTCTGCCAGATGGTCAGAAAGCAGGCCCTGCCCAGCAACGCCTGTACCGCCACCACCAGGAGCGCCGCGAGGTGGAGGGCCCGCCACCAGAAGATGCGCACCCACCGCCAACCCCGCCAGGCACCCAGCGGGATGGCGATCAGGCCAAAGACGTTGAAGGCGATGATCAGGATATGAACCACCAGAATCACCTGAGCCAGCCAGAGTTCATTTTGCATGTCCGGTCTCCGTTGCGGAACCATTGTACACCCCGACTGGCGGTGACCTGCCAGTACGGGCTGACCCTGCCGACCCTGGGGATGATCTCAGTTCCACTTTGCTGTTGACGAACCCAATATATGTGCTAAATTATCTATTGAGATGTCTATATATTGTGGTCTACCGTCCCGAGACGCGACAGCGTCGGTTCGGTGCCGGTCGGGAGAAGATGGCGATGAACGATCTTTCGATGTTGAAGCGAAACGGCGCAAGGGTGCCTTTTGATCCAGGTCGGATCTGCTCGGCTATCACCCGGGCGGGACGTGCGAGCGGCGAATTTGACGACGGCGTTGCGGAAAGAATCACCGACGTGGTTCTGGGCGCCCTGGCACCTGATGCAGCCCATCGCGAACCCACGATTGAGCAGATTCAGGATCTGGTCGAACTGGCGCTGATGGACGAGGGCTTTTATCGCACCGCTCGCGCCTATATTGCCTACCGCGAACAGCACCAGCGATTGCGCGGGGATCGCCAGGCGATGATAGACGCCATCACTTCCGTCAATGAATACCTGGATCGGGAGGATTGGCGGGTCAACGCCAATGCCAACCAGGGTTATTCCCTCGGCGGCCTGATCCTGAACATTGCCGGAAAAGTCACCGCGAATTACTGGCTGAGCCATGTCTATCCCGAAAAAATCGGTGCCGCCCACCGCGAGGCGGACCTGCATATCCACGATCTCGACATGTTGGCCGGTTATTGCGCCGGATGGTCCCTCCGCACCCTTTTGCAGGAGGGGTTCAACGGCGTACCGGGGAAGGTAGAGGCGGCACCGCCGCGTCACCTGTCGAGCGCCGTCGGGCAGATGGTCAACTTCCTCGGCACCCTGCAGAACGAATGGGCAGGCGCACAGGCCTTCAGTTCCTTTGATACCTATCTGGCGCCGTTCGTCCGCAAAGATGGCTTGTCCTACCGGGAGATACGCCAAAACATCCAGGAATTCATCTATAACCTGAACGTCCCTTCGCGCTGGGGTGGCCAGACGCCGTTCACGAATGTCACCTTCGATTGGGTTTGCCCCGACGATCTGAAGGAACAGGTTCCCGTGATCGGCGGAGAGGAGATGCCTTTCCGCTATGGCGATCTGCAGGCAGAAATGGAACTGATCAATCAGGCTTATATCGAGGTGATGAGCGAAGGCGACGCCAGGGGACGGGTTTTTACTTTTCCTATACCCACCTACAACATAACGCCTGATTTTCCGTGGGATTCGGCGAATGCCGAAAGACTGTTCGCCATGACGGCCAAATACGGCCTACCCTACTTTCAGAATTTTATCAATTCCGAACTGCAGCCCAACATGGTGCGCTCCATGTGTTGTCGCCTGCAACTCGACCTGCGTGAACTGCTCAAACGCGGAAATGGTCTTTTCGGGTCCTCGGAACAGACCGGTTCCATCGGCGTGGTGACCATCAATTGTGCCAGACTGGGCTATCTCCATAAAAACGATTCGGAAGGTCTTTTCCGTCGCCTGGACGCGCTCACGGAAATGGCAAAAGAAAGTCTGGAGATCAAACGCAAAATCATCCAGAGACAAATGGACACCGGCCTTTTCCCGTACTCCAAGCGTTATCTGGGTACCTTACGCAATCATTTCTCCACCATTGGCGTGAACGGTATCCATGAAATGATCCGCAACTTCACCGATGATCGCGAAAACATCACCACCCCTGCCGGATATGCCCTCGCCATTCGTTTTCTCGACCATGTCAGAGAACGCATGGTGGCTTTTCAGGAAGAAACCGGACACATGTATAACCTCGAGGCGACCCCTGCGGAAGGCACCACCTATCGTTTCGCCAAAGAGGATCGGAAGCGCTTTCCCGATATCTTACAGGCAGGTCTCCCGGATAAGCCGTACTACACCAACTCCTCACAATTGCCCGTAGGCTTTACGGACGACCCTTTTGAGGCCATGGAACGCCAGGAGGCGTTACAGGCGAAATACACCGGCGGAACCGTTCTTCACCTGTATATGGGGGATCGCGTCTCCAGCACGGAAGCCTGCAAGCGCCTGGTGCGCCGCGCACTGGAACGTTTTCGCCTGCCCTACATTACGGTTACGCCCACGTTTTCCATCTGCCCGGTGCATGGATATCTATCGGGGGAACATCCGTTCTGTCCGATCTGTGATGAAGAACGACTTGCTGAAAAACGGCGGCATTCCGCCTGAACCGAGAAAGGAGAATATCATGTATCCTGAAATAATGAACCAAAATCCTCTTGAAATAAAACTGGCGGATGACGAAAGGCAACCCTGCGAGGTTTGGACGCGGGTCATGGGTTACCACCGACCGACTTCTTCTTTCAATATCGGCAAGCAAAGCGAGCATTCCGAGCGCAAATACTTTGTGGAGACCGGGACGCCGGATACGGGCGTGTCGCGGCCGGTGCATTGACGCGGCGATGAGCGAAGCAGCCAGCACGGTGGATATCGGGTTACAACCCCTACCCCCATTGGGCGGTTTCGCGCGGTTCAGTACGGTGGATTATCCCGGACATTTATGCGCCGTGATATACACGCAGGGCTGCCCATGCCGCTGCCGCTACTGCCATAATCCGCATCTGCAGCAGGGGCGCGGCCAGTCCGGCATATCATGGCCGGCCATCATGGCCTGGCTGGCCACCCGAGCGGGATTACTGGATGCGGTGGCGTTTTGTGGTGGCGAACCCACCGCTCATAAATCGTTACGGGCGGCGCTTCAGCAGGTGCGGGAACTGGGATTTGGCACCGCCCTGCACACATCCGGAATCTATCCCTACCAATTTTCGCAAATGTTGCCCTATATCGATTGGGTAGGCTTTGACATCAAGGCGCCCCCCGCCCGTTATGCCGCCGTCACCGGCGTGCCGGGAAGCGGCGCCCGGGTGCAGGACTCCGTAGAATGGTTGTTATCCGGCAAGGTGGCTTATGAAATCAGAACCACGGTACACCCGGCCATACTCGATACCGCGGACCTGATCGCGATAGCGCGCTGGCTGAAGCTTCTGGGAGTTTCCCGCTGGGTACTGCAATCTTTCAACCCGGCAGGATGCGTGAATGGGGATCTGGTCACTAGCTACGCGCCGATCGACCATGAACTGCTCGATGAGTTGCGTGGATACGTGCCCGATATCTCGGTGAGATAGTCCAAGGCTAATGACAGGCGTTGCTCTGATGCGCGATATGGATCACCTTTGTCGCCACTTCCAGATCTATTGCGGATTCGGCCACGAATTTACCAGAATATGCCGCCTGCTCCTGCAGGAGCTCATAACAGTTGGCACCCGCTATATCCAACAACAATGCCGGAATACCTGCCGCCCTGAACGCGTCTTCATGCTTGATATAAAAATTATTGCAGCACATTCCGATATAGCATCGGGCATCTTGCACCTTGAGCGTTTTCAGTGTCCGTTCCAGATGCTCAAAGTTTTTTACGGTGGTGACCTTTAATCCCTGCCTTCCGGCCAGGTCGTATATTTCACCGACGTCACATTTTCCGCAGCGGGAGCATCCATCCCTATGCCGCCATTTGCACCATGCCGGCTTGGCACAGTATGGCACCAGCACCGCCTCCGCCTGCGCGGCGATTTCCATGGCGTCCATATCTCCGTCAGGATCATGGACCATGAACGAATTGGCTGCAGACGCAGTTATGGCAAGTTGCTGCGCTATCCGGCTGCGCTCGAACAGTCTGTGAAATAATTGTAGGACCTGTCCGGGGGTAAATCCGGACATCTCCCACCGTAGATCATAAAGGAGGCTTTCCATGCGCTGTGATATTTCACCTTCCGACGCGCCGTACCATACAGACTGAATTTTTTTAAAGAGGTGGTGTGGCATGACGTAGACATTGCCAGCGATTTTTGCGGAAGATATCCTGAGTTCGTCGTCCAGAGTGATGCTGCCGTGGAGAACGCCACCGGATGTCGCCAGAAAGCCGCTATAGGTGCGGCCGTGGTCTGGTTCAGGAAATTGCTCCTGAGCGCCGCGCGGGCTGTGGGATACGCTGTCTATCCACGGCGTAGGTACGAGGGTTTCCAGGTTGCACATTTGTGCCATGAACCGCGCCAGGGATTCCTTTAGATTGTCCAGATCCGCTGCGCTCCGGTTTTGTAGCGTAGTGAAGTGGAGACCGGCGGCATGTATGCCGTCCACTGTCAGCTTCTCTTTGGGCACGCGCAACGCGCGAAGCATCGTACTGATGTCCAAGGATCTGTATAGCGTGCCATTCGCGACGATGACATCATCCTGCATTCCGACGTAGACGCTGCCCAGCTTCCGGTTGTTTGCGTAGATATCGTTTGGTTTATGGAAATAGACATTTTCGTATCCGCTATTGCTCAGGCCGTTGCAAACCGCCATACAAAGCCTTTCCAACCATTGTGCCATACTGAACTCCTGCGCCTGTATGGTCAGGCTCCAGGCAACCTGGTCAGGATACAGATATGCCGTTCCGCCCCCTGTTATGCGGCGGATAACCGGTATGGACCTGGCCCGACAATAAGCCATTCGCACGGCAAAGTCCTGGTCCTCGAAGGCGCCCAGGGCCACCGCGTGGCGATTTTCATAAAAACGCAATAATGGTAGCGATTCCATGCGCGTAACGATCATCTGATGCGAGTCGAGAATGATATTATCTGCGGCATCACGAAGCCCGCTATCTCCCCATAACAGCTTATCCATAACACCTCCTTCCTCAATGTCCCGGCACAGGACCGACAGGACTGAACTGCATGCCGGGTTTGCCGTACCAATAGCCGTTACAGGCTGGCGAGCCATATTCAACCGGGGGGCTGATTTCTCCATTCAACACGGCATGGAATGCCCGTATGACGGACTCCGTGTCGGCAAGTTGCGGGGATATGCGGACGATATCTATGCCCATTTCCGACATGGCCACCGTCTCATTCAAGAGGTTGCACGGAATACCGGACTGCAGCTGAATGCCGTTGATGGTAAACAGGCGTTCCTGCTCCTGGGTGAACAGCGCCCGCCCCTCCGGATCACTGATGCAGCGCAGTTCACAGGCATCCTTACCGACGTTATCCGCGCGGGCGGTGAAACAGCGGGCTGAAAATGACAGCGGCAGATAACCGTAGGCAAACACCTCGGTTTCCAAGGTCTCAGGCCGCGTGTCTTGTAACATGGCAATGGTCGTGGCCGACAACTCCACCGGAGGAACCCATCGCCTGGCTCCCAGATCGGCCAGGAGCGACAATGTTTCGGCGTTATAACCATTGATATGGGGTCCGATGACGAAGGGACCCCGCCCCGCCAGCAGATGGACCGCCGCCATGTCGTTGGCTTCCACTAGGTAATGGACGTTCGCACAAATCCTTTCCAATTGCAGAAGGTCTGAATGGGCTTCCAGAAGGGCCAGTGTGGACAGCACGACCTCCTTGCCCGCGTCGGTCAGACGCGCCGCGATGTCGAGCCAGTCGGCGCTGCGCAGGGCGCGTCGTTTGGCGCACACGGTCTCACCCAGATAGACGATGTCCACCGGCCAGTGTTCCGCGCGCCGGTAAAACTGCTCTATGTTTTCCTTGGACCAGTAATAGTGGATCGGGCCTAGCGAGATCTTCATTCTCCACATCTCCTTATTGAAGGGCGCTGTCTTGTTGGGTAAAAATCCATCAATGCCAGGGCCGGTGATAGGCCCCGAGCGTATGCGTCTGCCCTTCGGAAAGACGATCAAGCACCGCGGTCCAGTGGTTTCTGACCAGATATCGTGCCGGATCGGCGGCGCAGGTATCTATGGCTTCGCGCAGAACGCGGGCGACGGACGCCACGTAGGCCGGACTTCGCTGGCGGCCTTCCACCTTGATGGCGGCTATGCCGTGGTGCAATAAATCCGGCAATATATCCAGAATATTCAGGCTGGTAGGCTCTTCTATGGCGTAATAGGCCTGGGCGTCCGTGTAGTAACGCCCCTTGCACAAAGTGGGGTAACCGGCCGCCTCGTTCAGGCCGTGACGGTCGATCAATACGCCGTTGAGGCGAGACTCGCGACCCAGGGCGGTCTCCTCCCAGCGTACAGACTCGGCTGGCGAACAAACGCCACTGGCATTCGGGGAGCGTCCCGTAATGTACGATGACAAGGCGCAACGGCCTTCCACCATGACGCACAGACTTCCATAGCCGAATACTTCGATCTCCACCGGGCTGTTGGCTATGGTGTGCCAAAGCTGTTGCAAGGACAGGACCCTGGGCAGAACGGCGCGCTGAATGCCAAATCGCTGGTGGTAGAACTCCAGGGCCTTGTACGTGGTGGCGGATGCCTGCACGGAAAGATGCAAACGGAGATCGGGGTGGTGGGTTGCGGTATAACGCAACAGTCCCGGGTCCGCCATGATCACGGCGTCTATCCCCAGTTCCGCGGCGCGATTCACCGCAGTGGTCCAGACCGCCCAGTTATGTGCCTGTGGGTAGGTATTGATGGCGAGAAGCACCTTTTTGCCGGCGCGATGCGCGTATTCCAAGCCGCGCGCGGCCTCTTCCGGACCGAAGTTCAACCCCGGAAAATTGCGGGCGTTGGTATCGTCGCGAAAGCCGATATATATGGCGTCTGCACCATTATCGACCGCAGCTTTCAGGGCAGGCAGTCCGCCAGCGGGGCAGACCAATTCGGGTTTGCGGTGGTTCATGTGAAATCCTTTCCGGTGTCGGGCCGATAGTCAGGGTTGCAGCGCACGGTCCAGCATGTCGTGCAGGTGTCTGTCGGCATGGGTCTTGCGGATGGCGTGGTCGATGGCCTGTCTGATTCGGGGGCCGAGCGGGGCAGGCAGGTAGCCGACCGGAGCCAGCCAGTCCAGGTCTATGGAATCCAGAATATTCTTGAGTTGGAGTCCAACGGAGGTTTCTCCTTCCAGGACCAGACGGCGCGCGAAGAACAGGGTATCCGGATCTTCGAGACGTAGCGCGAGGCGGCAAAGATCTTTCGCATTTCCGGCGATGCGCAAATCGACCGGACCGGCACGGGTCGGGGCGATTCTTCCTTGCCTTATCACCAAATGTAGTGATTTCCCAAGGTCGGACACCTCGACCACGATACGCCGCCCTTCTATCGGCAAGAAATCCGCTGGATACCTCGCCAGAACCCGGTTAGCCAAGCCCATGAAAATGGTCATGATTACCGGGTCCATAAGAATAGTTGTTGCGGCGATAAATGGACGTGTTAGGGTGCGTCCGTGTTCCATGAAGGTTTTCATCATAATGTTTTGGGGGGAAACCAAGCATTATTGCCAGGGGGGAATAGCGCTGCGAGCGTAAGACTGCCCTCCCCTTCCCCATTTCTCCTTTATCGGTTGCTGCGCGCTATCGGTAGCTTAATTGCGCTGTTGACATTCGTGCAAGAAAGCGGTACAAAAGCATCGTACCAAACAATAAACAGATGTGGAAGTATTTTGTAACATGGTCGCTCACGGGCGCAGATGAGGTGGTTGAGATGGACTTGCCATACCTGAAGATCAAAGGACGGTCCCTACTCCCGGTGATACAGGGGGGTATGGGTATTGGCGTTTCTGCACACAGCCTGGCTGGGGCGGTGGCGGCGGAAGGGGCGGTCGGAACGATTGCCAGCGTCGAGTTGCGGCGTTTGCACGAGGACCTGATGCAACACCTGCGACGCCTGAGAGACCCTGCAGCCTCGGCCCAGGCGAACCTGATCGCACTGGATCGGGAGATTCAGGAAGCGCGGCGAATTGCCGGCAAAGAGGGGTTCATCGCCGTCAATGTCATGCATGCCATTTCCGGCTATCGGGAGCACGTGCTTCAAGCCATCAGGAGTGGGGTGAACGCGGTGATCGTGGGCGCGGGCCTGCCCCTGGACCTGCCCACGCTGGCGGCGGAATTTCCCAACGTCGCACTGATCCCGATCCTTTCGGAAGAGCGCGGCGTGCAGGTGGTGCTGCGCCGCTGGATGCGCCAAAAGCGCCTTCCGGACGCCATCGTCATCGAGAACCCGCAGTTCGCGGGCGGGCATCTGGGCGCCACCCGTCTGGAGGACGTTTCAGATTCCCGGTATGGTTTTGCCCATGTTTTGCCCGCGATTCGCAAACTGTTTGAAGAATTGGGCCTGAAGGCCGACCAGATTCCGCTCATCGCCGCCGGAGGGATCTCTTCCTTTCAGAAAATGCGGGAGATATTTTCTCTCGGCGGCAGCGGCGCCCAGTTGGGCACCCCCTTCGCCGTAACCACCGAAGGTGACGCACACATCAACTTCAAACGTGTCCTGGCGGACGCGATGCCTAAAGATCTCGTGACATTCATGAGTTCGGCGGGTTTACCCGCGCGCGCGGTGCTTACCCCCTGGTTGCGCCGCTACCTGGGACGCGAGCGGAGGCTGCGCGCCTGCGCGAGTCCCGATCACTCGCAGTGCCCCAGCCAGACGGAGTGCCTGGTTCATTGTGGTTTCAAGGATGGTCATTCCTCTTCCGGGCAATTCTGCATCGAGGCGCAGCTCGCTGCCGCGCAACGCGGTGACGTAGAGCATGGGCTGTTTTTTCGCGGCGCCGGACAGTTACCCTTCGGGCAACAGATCAAAAGCGTTCGGGAGCTTTTTGCCACGCTGCTGGGTGAAACTGCGCAGACCTCCGTGGATGAGTGCATATCCAGGGTGGCTGTATGACCCCACCCTTCCGGCAAAAACAGGTCGGCGCCACCGGTGCGGTTTTTTTGGGCAATGTCCATCAGTTAATCACCAGGTTGGTGCATGCTAACACGCTAAAAAATAGCCACCCAACGTCTGGAGCCGTTTCTATGTCGATGATTCATCTTTTAACGGCGCGGGGCAGATGGAAAAACCCTTGCGTTTCAGCGTTGCACCATAATAATTCATGCACCGTGTTGCGTGCCGGGTTAATCAGCAATCCGTTGCAGGATACCGACGCCGTTGCGCATTTGCAAAATCATTTGTTGCGTCATGGCGTTATGGTCCCACAAAGCGCGACTATGGGCCCACAAGGAATATGAATGGCGCACTGGCAAACATCATCTATATAATGTTCTTAGAGAGGTCCTTCCTGTGAATATGTAATCAGGGTTTTTGTTTATAACCGGCCCATAACTATCAACAAGCGGTAAAAGGAGATTGATAGTTGCCAGCCCTAACAACCAAGGTGCCACATATGCTACAAAAAAAACCGCTTTTATCCGTTATCCCACTATTCTCTATGGCAATGGTCATGGCTTCGGCGGCCTATGGCTCCCCTCTCGCCAAGACGGTCTCCGGCGCCCCCACAGCGGCTACGGCCAGCGCTGTCAGTAGTGTTACCGCGACGACGGCGTCCGTCACCGCAAGCGGTATCCCCACGGTGGTGCAGTCCACCTGCATGGCCTGTCATGGCATGCAGGGCATAGCGGCTGACGGGGGCATGTTCCCGAACCTGGCGGGGCAATGGAAGCCCTACCTTTTGCGTCAGCTCGATCATTTCAAAACTCATGTCCGCGCGGACCCGCAATCACCCATCATGTGGGGAATGGCGGCTCCGCTGACGGCCGCGCAGATGCAGCAGGTCGCCGACTACTTCTCCTCTCAGAAACCCGCGTCTGGACACGTTTACGATCCCAAGCTTGTGGCCGAAGGGAAAAAACTGTACTTCGGTGGTCTGCCCGACAAGCACATGCCGGCCTGCATGGCCTGCCATGGCGCCACGCTGGCCGGGCTGCCCCCTTATTTCCCCAGACTGGCCGGGCAAAAACGCACCTATGTGATCAATCAACTCACCTATTTCAAATCCGGGCAGCGGGTCGCCACCCACAAGGGCATCATGCAATACGTGGCCTCCAGACTGAACCCGAAGCAAATCACGGCACTGGCCGCTTACATACGGTCCCGGTGAGCGCCATGACGGAAAATGATTATACCCGGGCGAAAGGCGACGGCACCCTGGACGGAAAAACGATACTCGTGACGGGTGCGGGAGATGGTATCGGCAGGGCGGTGGCCATCGAGTATGCCCATCAAGGCGCTACGGTCATTCTGTTGGGCAAAACGAAGCGCAATCTGGAAGGGGTCTACGATGAAATCACCGACTATGGCTATGCCGAACCGGCCATCCTCGTGGTGGACCTGGCCGACCCGGCAAGCGACGCATTCAAAACCATAGGCGCCGCCATTTCCAGCGAGTTCACCCAATTGAATGGCATCGTGCACAACGCCGCCGAACTCGGGATGCTGACCCCTCTGGAGAACTATGAAGGGGCATTATGGGACCATGTATTTCAGGTCAACGTAAAGTCTCCCTTGCTGGTGACGCAGCAGTGCCTCCCGTTACTGAAAGAGGCGCCATACGCATCCATTATTTTTACCACCGATGAGTCCGGCGTTAAGCCCAAGGGCTATTGGGGCGCCTACGGCGTGAGCAAAGCGGCCATATTGCACATGGCCCGCATGTGGGCGATAGAGTATGCCAACACGCATATTCGGGTAAATATCGTAGACCCGGGTCCGTGCCGAACGGGACTACGCCTGCTCACGCATCCCGGCATGCCGATGAAGCGATATACGCCGCCTGAAGCCATCACCAGTATCTATACACAATTAATGGATTGTGACGTTCTGGGTCATAACGGCGAGCTGTTTTATGCCCAAAATTTCATCAATCCCGATCTGGACGACAGAACGGAAAAGGATTTGGCAACTTCTACGGTGTAGTCCATCAAACAACAGACAGGAATCAATATCATGTCAGACGAAACGCAAGACAGCAAACATGCTCCCAATGTAACCCGCCGGCGCTTTCTCACGGCCCTGGTCACGGTATCCGGCGCCGCCGTGGCGGGCACCATCGCAATACCCATGGTGAAATCACTGGACCCGACCGCCGCAGCCGCGGCATTGGCCACCACCACCATCGATCTGGGCCCCATCGAGCCCGGTATGCAAATGGTGGCGTTATGGCAGGAGAAGCCGGTCATCGTAGTAAACAGAACACCGGAAATGCTGGCCACCCTGGATGAGGCAGAGCAGAAGGGCATATTGAAAGATCCCAACTGCAATGTTCCGCAACAACCCCCTTATTGCAAGAATAAGTATCGGTCACGCGTACCGGAATGGTATGTGGGTATAAAAATTTGCAACCATCTGTGTTGCATACCGCATTACCGGCCGAAAAAAGCCAGTGTCGCTCCGTGGTGGCTCGGCGGATTTCATTGCCCCTGCCATGGCTCCATGTACGATCTTTCGGCACGCGTAATCAAAGGATCACCTGCTCCCCATAATATGGCGGTTCCCGAATATGACATCGATGTGGCCAAGAAAACCGTCGTTGTCACCAAAATGTATCCGCTCGCCCATTTGTGCTGAGCGAGGTAGCCGATAAAGGAGGCTGATATGAGTTTCAAAGAATGGTTTGTCAAACGTTCGCCGCTGCCCGAAATGTGGCGCGAGCACATGGCTGAATACTACGCGCCAAAGAACTTCAATATTTTCTACTACGCCGGATCGTTACTCTTGCTGATGGTCGTGCTGCAGTTCCTGTCGGGATTCCTGGTGCTGGCACATTACATACCTACCGCCAAAGGTGCCTACGACTCTGTTTATGGCATCATGTACGACGTGCATTACGGTTGGCTGATGCAGTACATGCATGTGGATGGGGTATCGCTGATATTCGTGCTGCTGTATGTGCATATGGCGCGGGGCATGCTGTACGGTTCCCACCGATCACCACGGGAACTCGTCTGGATCATCGGCTATACGACCTATCTGGCTTTCATGGGGGAGGCATTCTTCGGATATGTGTTGCCTTATTCAAACCTCTCCTACTGGGCCGGTACGGTAATCACTTCTTTATTGAAGTCCATTCCGTTTATCGGTGGCTGGGTTACCACCCTGGTGCGCGGTGGGCCCGGCATGAGCGGCGACACGCTGGACCGGTTCATGGCGCTGCACGTTACATTGGTGTTTCTGGTCATCGTCGGGCTGATCGTTTTTCACATCCTTTATCTCCATAAAGTCGGCTCCAACAATCCCGATGGCATCGAAATCAAGGCTAATAAAAGGCCTGATGGCCATCCCGTGGACGGTATTCCGTTTCACCCCTACTACTCTGTAAAAGATTTGTTTGGATTCGGCGTATGGCTGATCATTTTTGGCGCGATCATCTTCTACGCGCCGACGTTTCATCATATTTTCCTGGAACGTACCATGTCTACGCCGGCCAATCCGCTCAAAAGTCTGCCGGATGTCACGCCGCCGTGGTATCTTTCACCTTTTTACGCGATGCTGAGATCCATACCCAACAAGACTGGCGGCATCCTATTAATGGTGTTCGCGGTGCTGGTCCCATTCGTACTCCCATGGCTGGACAGAAACCCGGTGAAATCGACACGATATCGTCCGGTCACCCGTGTCCTGCTGATCATATTTTTCATCAACTTCTTCGTGCTTGCCTATCTTGGAGAGCAGCCTCCGCTGCCGAAATATTTTTTCATGGAAAGATTGGGGGCGTTCATCTATGTGGCGTTCTTCCTTTTGCTGCCGTTCGTGAGCAAATTTGAACCGACCAGGACACCGCCGGCGCGCGTCCGTTTCCATGCCCACTGAGTTCGGGCAGAGAGGAGGAGTTATGAAAAAGTATGTTGTGTGGGCAGGAATGGCTCTGGGACTGTTTGCTGGCAGCGCATCTGGTGCATTCGCGGACGGCGAGCCACAATTATTGACACCGCATTATACCTATAATGCAAAAACCATCATTAGTGGCGCAAGGTTGTTTGCCACCAACTGTATGGCATGTCACTCCATAAAATTCATGCGTTATGAGTTTTTGACCCATGACCTGGGCATGTCCAGAGCCGATGTGCAAAAACAGATCATGTTACCGACAGGATCGACATTCAAGGATAACATGATCTCCGCCATGCCGACCCAGATGGCGCATAAATGGTTCGGGCTCCCCCCGCCGGATCTCAGTCAGATGGTTCGGTACAAGGGTCAGGACTGGATCTACACTTATCTGCTCTCTTTTTACCAGGATCCCAAGCGCCCGTCGGGGTGGAACAACCATGTATTTCCCAATGTAGCCATGCCGGACGTGCTTGCCCCGTATGGCGGGATCGTCAATGAACAGGGGAAGCTGCTTCGGGCAGGGGACGAATCTCCCCAGAAATTCAAGGAACAGGTCACGGATATCGTCGCATTCTTAAGATTCGTGTCCGATCCATCCGTTGTGCAACGACACGACGACGGGCCCTGGGTGCTCGGGTTGCTGGCGTTTTTTACCATAGTGGCCTATTTCCTCAAGAAGGAATACTGGAAGGAGGTAAAGTGATGGAAGGTTATTTGGATCTATGAAGTAGTATTCCGCTGATCGTAGTGAGGCAGGCTGTAAAACTGTTCATCTGAAGGAGCGATATCATGAGTGAGAAACTGAAGGAAACCGGAAATGCCAAGGCTGGGAACATAAGCCGTCGTGACATGTTGAAAGGTATCGCCATTACGGCCGGCGTCGTGGCTGCGGGGACGGTGGTCGGAGTAAATCCCATCGGTGCCGCCCATGCAGCGGGTAATTGCCCGGGGACCACGCCCAAGGCGGAAGTACAATATCAGCCACACCCCAAGGGGAAGGATCAGTGCTCTGTCTGCGCCAATTTTATTGCCCCGAAGTGCTGTAAGGTGGTAGCCGGACCCGTCGCACCCGACGGGTATTGTATCGCGTTCACGCCGATGCCCGCATAATCACATTTTGCCTGGAGTTCCTCCTGCTTCTCCCCTTCTCTGAAGGGGAGCTTTTATTTTTTCACGTACCATGTATGCTGCGGCTTCGTTGCCCACCGGAATCCGGAAAATCGTTAGATTGCTGCAGATGTTGGTGGTACCCTGTGATCATACTACTGGATACGGGAGTCAAGCATGCCTGGGCAGCAATATGACCTGAAATCAAACCCTGCCATGGTGTTGGCGGATGTTACCGTCGCCCAGTCGGCATATTGGGGTTCGCTGATCATATTTATCTGCAGCTTTCCATTTTTATTCCTCGGCACCGGATTTTTCATCGTCATTGGTGCAGTATTCATCGTTTTGGCATTTATTGATGCCGCCAACATAGCCACGCTCACCTTTACTACAAGCTGTGCTGCAGACAATGGCCAATTGATTGTCAGATACGGACTGATCCGTCCGATAAGGGCGATCATTCCCGCTTCGGCCATTCGCCATATAAACGTTGATCAGAGCTGGATCGGGTCAAAACTCAAATATGGCTCGATCATCATTCTCGGAGATGACCTTGGTATTCGCTTGCAGTATATAAAGGACCCGCAGAACGCACTGAGCGCGATGAAAAATTCGATTGGACTATCATGAGTTATAAGGAATATTGAGATAGACCCGTATACGGCAGGAGCGGCTTCCTGGAAACTCGTATCTGTTACCTTGATTTTATCGACAGCGAGGAGCAGCAAGAATGGCGCTTAACGACCACAGCGTTGCAAGCGAAAGCGGCGCACACGATTTTGACAACACTACCAAGATCATCCATCTGGCCATGGCCATCGTCCTGACGCTGCAGATGGGTATTGGCCTGCTGGTCCATGATCCGCAGACCAGGTTCTTTTTATACCTGCATGAGTATGTCGGCATACTGTCGGCGCTGGTCATTTTCGTCGAGTGGTTATGGATCTATACCGCATCGCAGTTTTCCGTTTTATTTCCATGGAACCGTGCCGGTATATCACTTGTTGTGAAGGATATCAGAAACCTGGGGAGACATAGGCTTCCGGAAGGTGGCGATACCGTGGGACTGTCCGGATTTTGGCATGGCATTGGTATATTGTCGTTTACGTTTATGGCATTGACCGGAACCATCCTGCTTTTTGTTTTGCCCGGCGGACATTCCATACTCGGACTGCACTCGACGGATTTTGTATTATACACCCGCATTTCCCTATATCACCGGCTGGTGTCCTATCTTGCATGGGTATATCTGCTTGGACACGTTCTTTTCGCCATTTTTCATCAATTGACCGGGAACGATATATTCGGGAGAATTTTTCTTTTCCGTCGGGATGGATAATCTGGTATCCGCACCACGGCGGGAAAGAGAAAAGGCCAGGAATACGATCCCAGACCTTTGCGGGAGTTGGTGCGCAGTACTGGAGTCGAACCAGTGACCTTCGGCTTCGGAGGCCGACGCTCTATCCATCTGAGCTAACTGCGCGTGGGCCAGATTATAGGGAACTCGCCCCACCGTTGTCCAACCTTTCCTGCGCAACTCCCTGAAAGTCCAGCGCCAGCCAGTACTGCTCCGTGGAGCGCGCACGGGAGGCCTCCGGCTTGCGCACCACGATCTTCTTGAAGTCCCGGCGCAGCGCCCGGCGCAACTCCTCCGCGCCGGACCCCATAAATACCTTGATCAGCAGCGCTCCGCCCGGCACCAGCCAGCGATGGGCCATGTCCAGAGCCAGCTCTGCGAGATCAATGGCGCGGGCCTGATCGACACTGGCAATACCGGACATGTTGGGCGCCATGTCACTCATGATCAGGTCGGCGCCGCCCGGTAGGGCTTCCTGGCAGGCAGCCAGTATGGCGTCGTCGTAGACGTCGCCACAGATTACCGTGGCATCCGCCACCGGGTCCATTGCCAGACGATCCACCGCCACCAGCCGCCCCTTCCTGCCGATCAACGGCGCCGCCACCTGCGTCCAGCCCCCCGGCGCCGCGCCCACATCCAGCACCCGCATGCCCGGCCGGATCAGGTGATCCTTCTGCTGAATCTCCAGCAATTTGTAGCTCGCCCGCGAGCGATACCCCTCTTTCATGGCGCGCTGCACAAATGGGTCTTTGAAATGTTCCTTCAGCCACTTCTCACTGGATTTACTTCTTGCCAAAACGCACCTCCGGGCCAGGCTTTGACCCCCGCCCTCTGCAAACGTACACTCTGCCGCTACACCCATAGCGGCCCAACCAGACTGACGAGGATACCATGCTGGACGCGAAACATAGACAAGCCCTGCGTGGACAGGCACACGCCCTCAAACCCGTCGTCATCATCGGTGCCCACGGCATCACCGACGCCGTTCTCGCCGAACTGGAGGTCGCCATCCACGCCCACGAACTCGTAAAGGTACGTCTACCCCAGGTATCCCATGACGAACGCGATGACATGATAAGGACCTTGTCTACCACCAGCCATGCCGACATTGTCGGCCACATCGGGCGCGTGCTCATTCTCTACCGCCCCCGCCCGGCTGCGGCGCCCAAACGCTGATCGGTCCGCCGGTATAGCTTGGCAGCCCACCTCAAGACCGTTAGACTGTTTCTGAATCGCAACACCGACCAGCGGACCGGAGCAGACCCATGGAAGACCAGCCCCCCACAGAAATCCAGATCAGCGTCGAGACTCGCTATCTGCCGGAGCAATCCAGCCCGGAGCAGGAGCACTTCGCCTTCGCCTATCAGATCACGATGCTGAATAACGGCCCGCAGACGGCGCAGCTCCTCAGCCGTCACTGGATCATTACCGATGCGGAAGGTCATATCCAGGAAGTCAAAGGGCCCGGCGTGGTTGGAGAACAGCCCACGCTGCAGCCTGGACAACGCTTCCGTTATACCAGCGGGTCCGTCCTGTCCACGCCCGTAGGCAGCATGCACGGCACTTTCGAGTGGGTCAGCGATACCGGCGAAAGTTTCGTGGTTCCCATCCCCGCCTTTCGCCTGGCGGTGGCGACCGTCTTCCATTGAGCCGCCAGAGCCTGCAGCGCGCCTATGCGCTCTGGGCGCCCATATACGATTCGGCGGTGCGCAGCTTCTCTGCCCCCCTGCGGCAAAGCAGCCTCAGCCATATTCCGCAAGGACCCTGCCGCGTCCTGGTCGATGGCATCGGCACCGGGCTGGACATTCCTTATCTGCCCGCCCACTGCGAAGCCATCGGCATCGACCTCACCCACAGCATGCTCCGCCGCGCCCGCAGATCATCGCCTCATTTTTCGCTGGTCCAGGCAGATGCCGAGGCTTTGCCCTTCCCGGACGGTTGCTTCGACGTTATCGTCATGCATCTCATACTGGCCGTCGTACCCCATGCCGGCCTGGCATTAGCGGAGGCCAGCCGCGTCCTCCAACCCGGCGGCCGGATACTGGTCCTCGACAAGTTCCTGCGCCCCGGTGAACGCGCCTTCTGGCGACGCCTGCTTGCTCCCCTGTCCGGCCCCGTTGCCACCCACACCGACCTGGTGTTTGAAGACCTTCTGACCCAGCGCCCGGAACTGCACCGCTGCAGCGATACACCGGCCGCTGTCGGCGGCTGGTTCCGTCTGATCGTTCTGGAAAAATCTGACACCATGTGACATGGAAATGGCCCGAAGCCTTCTATCGGCTCCGGGCCATTTCCGCTCATTCCTCTACGGCGACGTTCTATCCGCCGCCACGCGACGCCTTCTTGCGCTCGTTCTCCGTCAGATAACGCTTGCGAATACGAATGGACTGCGGCGTCGCCTCTACCAATTCATCGTCCGCAATGAACTCCACCGCCGCCTCCAGCGTCAGCTTGATCGGCGGCGTCAGCATGATGTTTTCGTCTGAGCCCGATGCCCGCATATTGGTCAGCTTCTTTTCCTTGAGCGGATTGACCACCAGATCGTTGTCGCGGGTATGGATACCAATGACCATGCCCTCGTAGACCTTGTCGCCGGGGCTCACAAACATCCGGCCGCGTTCCTGCAGGTTAAACAGGGCGAATCCAACCACTTCGCCCTCTTCCGCCGAGATCAGCACGCCGTTGTTACGGGAAGGGATGCTGCCCTTTACCGGACCGTAGTTATCAAAAATATGGCTGATGACTCCGGTGCCGGACGTGGCCGTCAAAAATTCGGTGTGGAAACCGATGAGACCCCGTGCGGGAATCCGGTACTCCAGCCGCACGCGGCCCCGGCCATCGGGAATCATGTCCTGCAATTCGCCGCGCCGGATACCCAGGCGTTCCATAATGGTGCCCTGATGCTGTTCTTCCAGGTCGATGGTCAGCGCTTCATAGGGCTCTTCCCAGACGCCGTCCACCTGGCGCTGAATCACCCGGGGCCGTGATACCGCCAGCTCGTAGCCCTCGCGGCGCATGTTTTCTACCAGAATGGTCAGGTGCAGCTCGCCGCGCCCGGAGACCATGAACACATCGGCGTTGTCGGTATCTTCCACCCGCAGGGCGACATTGGTCAGCAACTCGCGATAAAGACGCTCGCGCAACTGGCGACTGGTGACAAACTTGCCTTCCCGGCCCGCGAAGGGGCTGGTATTGACCTGAAACGTCATGTTCAGGGTGGGCTCATCGATGGGTTTCCACGGTAGGGCATCCGGCGCTTCGGGCGCCGCGATGGTGGCCCCGATGGAGGGCTCTTCAATGCCGGTTACGGCGACAATGTCGCCCACCGTAGCACTTTCCCACGGCACCCGCTTGAGGCCGTCGAAGCCGAGGAGCTGAAGGATGCGCGCCTTGGTCTGGGTCTTGTCGACACCGTGAATCAACACGATATCCTGACCGGGACGCATGCTGCCGCGACGGATGCGTCCTACCGCAATACGCCCCACATAATTGGAGTAATCGAGGTCGGCAATCTGCATCTGCAGAGGGCCATCGGGATCTCCTTGCGGGGCCGCCACCTTATCGAGGATCATCTCAAAGAGGGGCTTCATGTCACCGGAGCGGACTTCGGGATCTTCCCCCGCGTAGCCCTGCAGACCGGAGGCATAGATCACCGGAAAATCCAGTTGGTCTTCCGTCGCACCCAGCTTGTCGAAGAGGTCAAAGGTGGCACTGATGACATAGTCGGCGCGGGCGCCGGGGCGATCCACCTTATTGATGACCACGATCGGCTTGAGGCCCAGTTCCAGCGCCTTGCGGGTGACGAAACGGGTCTGCGGCATGGGGCCTTCGACGGCATCCACCAGCAGCAACACGCCGTCCACCATACCCAGCACCCGTTCCACCTCGGCGCCGAAATCGGCATGGCCGGGGGTGTCGACGATGTTGATGTGGGTGTCGCCCCACTGCACCGCCGTATTCTTGGCCATGATGGTGATGCCGCGCTCCTTTTCCAGGTCGTTGCTGTCCATCACCCGCTCTTCCAGTTGCTGGTGGGCGGCAAAGGTACCGGACTGGCGCAGGAGCTGATCCACCAGCGTGGTCTTGCCGTGATCCACGTGGGCGATGATGGCGATGTTACGGATTTGACGAGCCACTGATATTCCCCAAAAAACGGTCATAAGAAAAAACGCCGGGGCCACAAGCCCCGCAGCGGGCTTTCTTATAACGGTATACATCCCAAAAAGCAAATAAAAACCGCCCCCGAAGGGGCGGCAATGGGGCCACCGAAGCGGCCCGAAGGCTTATTTGAACTTAGAAGCCGGCCTGGAACTGCAGCATCAGGGTGTTATAGGCAACACCGTTGATGGGGGCAATGCCGTTGCTGGAGGTACCATAAACATTATTGATGGAACCGCCACGGGTCGCCAGAATGTAGTTCAACTGCACTTCGGCGGCGTGGGGATTGTTTGGGTTGACGTAGTAGTTCAAGCCCACGGTGGCATTACCCAGGGTGCCCTGACCATGGACCGCATACTGGTCATAGCGCGCGGCAGCCTCGACGTCCAGCCAGTCGGGGGTCAGCGTCATCTCGTACAGGTTGGCGGCGAGTTCCGCATGCCAATCGGTAGCGGAATAAGTGACCGGGGCATACGACGGGTTGGTATTCAGGTAAGACCATGCGGGCACGCCGGAAGCCTTGGTGAATCCCGCACCGTAGTGGATGCCCATCATCCCGCCCTGGACGCCAACGTTCCAACTGGTCAGGTTGTCGGTACCACGCCCGGTCGCTGTACCCATACTGCCGCTCAGTTCCGCGGTCAGCAGCGGGCCCATGCTGTACTTCAACATGCCGGAAACGATGTACTTGCCGTTGCCGTTGAGGAGTCCGCTCTGACCACCGCCAAAGGTGTTGCCGTTACTGAAGACGGTATAATTGTCCAATGAGGTATTATCAAACATACCCACGGCATAGCCGATGCCTGTACCCATCACGTCGTCGGCATGGAGCATGGCGCCAGCGGAGCGTCCGGGCAGCAGGGACTGGTTCATATTGCGGTAGATGAACATCAGTTCATTGCCCGCGGTGCCGGTGTATTCCAAACCTTCCGGGGTCTTGAACTTGCCGACCTCCAACTGGGCGAAGGGCACCGGCGCAAAGTTGATCCAAGCATCCATCAACTGTGCCTGAGCGCCGCCTATGACATTGCCGCCGAGGCCGTTGTTGAGCAAGCCACCGGAATGCGGGAACAGAGCGTTTGCGTTGCCGAGGCCCGCCTCGTCATAAGCGCCCTGGATGTAATAGGTCACGCCGGGAACCGCTTCGCCCTTGAAACCCAGACGGACGCGGTTGCCACCAAAAATGAGGCCATTGGAACTGCCGGGGCCGGTGCCAAACTGCTGGGCGCCGGTGATCTGGGCATAACCGAACACCACAGGGCCGGTGTCCGCGTTGGAAGTGTCTGCGGCGAAAGCGACGCCGGGGACCACAAAAGCCGCTGCTACGGCCAAAGCTACGAGATTCTTCTTCATGACTAGGCTCCTCCTCGAGAGCAGTGTTTCAAATACTACAGTGCAAGTTATAGCACCGGTGCGAACACGTTGCAACATTTCCACAACACCTTTTTTGCAACGCGCCGTCAATTTTATACACCGATATGCTTATCGAGGTCCACGTTTGACACAGATAGTCGGCCACGGCTATTATTCGCCCCTGTTTTGGGGGATCGTCTAGCGGTAGGACCGCGGACTCTGACTCCGCTAACCGTGGTTCGAATCCACGTCCCCCAGCCAAATAAAAACGCTGACGCGTACTGTCCTCCCTGGACAGACATTGCTAAACTCATGGCATGAACCATTCCCATACGGATTCCGCGTTGCCCGCCCTGCGTTTTACCAAAATGCAGGGCTTGGGTAACGACTTCGTCGTTTTTGATGGCATCCGTCAGCGCGTCGATCTACCCCCAGAGAGGATCCGCGCCATCGCCGACCGCCACTTCGGCATCGGCTGCGATCAGATCCTGCTGGTGGAGGCCGCCGCATCCCCCGATTGCGACTTCCGTTACCGCATCTTCAATGCCGATGGCGGCGAGGTGGCGCAGTGCGGCAATGGCGCCCGCTGCTTTGCCGTCTTCGTGCGCCGCGCCGGGCTCACCGGCAAGGACATCATCACCGTCGAGACTCGGGCGGGGCGGCTGATCCTGCATCACCGGGGGAACGGGGATATCACCGTCAATATGGGTGTTCCACAACTCGTCCCCGCCGATGTCCCCTTCCGCGCCGATGAAGAATCTCCCGAATACCTGCTGTCCGCGGGGAAGCACACCCTGCGCATCGCCGCCGTTGGCATGGGCAACCCCCACGCAGTGCTGCGTGTCGCGAGCGCGGCGGAGGCCCAGGTAGCCACTCTGGGTCCGCAGATCGAAACACACCCGGCCTTTCCCGAGCGCTGCAACGTGGGCTTCATGGAAATCCGCGACCGCAACCATATTCAACTGCGGGTCTGGGAACGCGGCGCGGGTGAAACCCTGGCCTGCGGCAGCAATGCCTGTGCGGCCGTGGTGGCGGGCATCCGCTGGGATGAACTGGATCATGCGGTGGCGGTGGCCCTGCCCGGCGGCACTCTGGAGATCGAATGGGCGGGTCCTGGACATTCCGTGATGATGACCGGTCCGGCGCAGGTGGTTTTCGACGGCGTCTGGCCGCTACCGGCAAAGATCCAACACATTGAAGAGGGATCATGACATGCGGGATACGACATTGGAGGCGGTTGCCAAGGGTTTGAACAGTGATACGGCGGCGTTGGCCTTTCTGCACAAACTCGATGATGAGGAAGGTGAAACGCTGGCGCGCCTGATCGCTGCGCTGGAGGTTCACGGTGCCTCGGAACGCTACAGCGATACCCACTGGGAGGATGACTGAGTGGCTACGGAGCCTGAACTGGAAACACAGGCGGATCAGGTCCTGGCCTATCTCCGTCGGCATCCGCAATTTTTGTGGGACCAGGAAGACCTGCTCCTCACCCTGACCCTGCCCCATGTCGGACGTGGTTCCGCTTCGTCCCTGCTGGAACGGCAGGCGCAGGTGCTGCGCGAAGAAAACCTCCGGCTGCAGCAGCGTATCAGCGCACTGCTGGGTGCCGCCCAACAGAATGCCGCACTCGGCCTGCACCTCTCCGACCTGGCTACCGAACTGTTGCAGACACCCGACTGTACCACGACCGTCAATACCGTCATCACCCGTCTGCGGGAGGGTTTTCAGGTGGAGGAAATGGCCCTGATCGCCCGCGCACCCGTGGCCGGATTGCCCCAGTTTCTACCGTTGGAGCAGGCTGATTTTCAGGAGATTCTGAACGGCCTGCCGTTGTTGCGCGCCGCGACCGGGCTGACCCTGAGCCCGACCCTGCGCAGCACCCTCTTCGGCGCGGCGGGGGCGGGACTGGCATCTTTTGCCCTGATCCCGCTTGCCGGTCAGCATCTGCAAGGAGGGATTCTGCTCGGCAGCCAGCACCCCGACCGCTATGCCGAGGACGCCGGGGCCGACCTGCTCGACCAGATTGCCCGTCTGGTCACGGCGGCACTGGATCGCTGCCTAGCCCCATGCTGATCGAAACCGCCGTTGCCCAATTCATCGAAACGCTCCGGCAGGGCGGCGGGGCCAGTCCGGCCACGATCAGCGCCTATGGCCGCGACCTACATGCCTGGGCGCGGTTTTCGCTACAGCGCGGGCAGACGGAGATCGCCCAGATCGATCGCGGCAGCGTGCGCGCCTACCTCCTGGCGGAGCGCAGCCGCGGAGTGTCCATCCGCAGCCTGCGCCGACATTTCGCGGCGTTGCGCGCCCTCTATCGCCATCTGCAGCAGGATGCGCCCGAACTGCGCAATCCGGTGTCGGGGCTCGCCATGCCCAAAGCGGAGCAGCGCCTGCCCGACTGGCTGACGGTAGATCAGGCCCGCCTGCTGATGCAACCTGCCGCCTTATCCGACGTGGAAGCGGCGCCGCAGGATTTCACCGGGCTGCGGGATCAACTGATCCTGGAGCTGCTGTACTCCAGCGCCCTGCGCGTCAGCGAACTGGCGGGACTGAATCTGGGCGATCTGGACCGTCACGCGGGCACGGTACGGGTGCTGGGCAAGGGGCACAAGGAACGTATCGTGCCGGTAGGACAGCCCGCCTGGGCAGCGCTTCGCGCCTACCTTGCGGCGCGACCGGCCGTGGCGGCCAGCGGCGAGCCAGCCCTCTTCGTCAACCGGCGCGGCCAGCGGCTCACGGTGCGCAGCATTCAGGTGCGGGTCAAAAAACTCGGCGATGCGCGGCTCGGGCAGCCGCTGCATCCCCATACCCTGCGCCACAGCGCTGCCAGCCATCTGCTGCAGTCGTCCGGCGACTTGCGCGCGGTGCAGGAATATTTAGGCCATGCGGGTATTGGCACGACTGCTATCTACACCCATATGGATTATCAGCAACTGGCGCAGGTCTACGACCACGCGCACCCGCGGTCGCGACGTGGTGACCAGGACATGAAGCACTTTGAGGGAAAAACATGACGGATTCGCAACAAATGCACGGCACCACCATCCTCTGTGTGCGGCGGGGCGCCAACGTGGTCATGGCCGGAGATGGCCAGGTGACCTTCGGCAATACGGTCATGAAGGGCAATGCCCGCAAGGTGCGCCGTATAGATCCGGGGGTGCTGACCGGTTTCGCCGGCGCCACCGCCGACGCCTTTACCCTGCTGGAGCGTTTCGAGGCCAAACTCAAGGCCCACCCCGGCCAGTTGGCCAAGGCCGCCGTGGAACTCGCCAAGGAGTGGCGCACCGACCGGGTACTGCGCCGTCTGGAGGCCATGCTCGCCGTCGCGGACGATAAACAAAGTCTGATCATCAGCGGGCAGGGCGACGTACTGGATCCCGAATACGGCATCATCGCCATCGGTTCCGGGGGGCCTTACGCCCTGGCGGCGGCGCGTGCCCTGCTGGAAAACAGCGATCTGCCCGCCCGTGAAGTCGCCGAACGCGCACTCGGCATCGCTGGCGATATCTGCATCTATACCAACCACCAACATACGATCGAAGAGCTATGAGCATGTCTGAAATGACCCCCCGCGAGATCGTCCAGGAGCTGGACAAGTACATCATCGGCCAGTCCGAGGCCAAGCGCGCAGTGGCCATCGCCCTGCGCAACCGCTGGCGGCGCGGGCAGGTGCCGCCGCCGCTGCATCAGGAAATCACCCCCAAAAATATCCTCATGATCGGGCCGACGGGGGTAGGCAAGACGGAAATCGCCCGGCGTCTGGCACAACTCGCCAATGCCCCCTTCATCAAAGTGGAAGCCACCAAATTCACCGAGGTGGGCTATGTGGGCAAGGATGTGGAATCCATCATCCGCGATCTAACCGAAACCGCCGTCGACATGATCCGCAGCGAACGGCAGGTCGCGCTGCGCCAGCGCGCCGAGGAATTGGCCGAGGAGCGGATTCTCGACATCCTCATTCCCGGTCCGCGCGACAGCAGCGTACCGCGCAGCGACGAGGGTACGCGCCAGAAGTTCCGCAAAATGCTGCGCGAAGGCAAGCTGGATGCGCAGGAAATCGAGATCGAGGTGAGCGCCCCCAAGGGCGGGGTGGAGATCATGGCCCCGGCCGGCATGGAGGAGATGACCAACCAGCTCCGCGAGATGTTCTCCAACATGGCGCCAGGGAAGACCAGCACACGACGCGTCGCCGTGAGCGAAGCGCAGCGTCTGTTGACGGACGATGAAGCCGCCAAGCTGGTCAATGAAGAGGAAGTTCGCGCCCTGGCACTGGAACGGGTACAGTCCGGCGGCATCGTCTTCATCGACGAAATCGACAAGGTGGCGGTGCGCTCCGGCACTCAGCAGGGCTCGGATGTCTCCCGGGAAGGGGTACAGCGCGATCTTCTGCCACTGGTGGAGGGCTCCAATGTGAGTACCCGTTACGGCGTGGTGAAGACCGATCATATCCTCTTCATCGCCTCCGGCGCCTTCCACCTCAGCAAACCCTCCGATCTGATCCCGGAACTGCAGGGCCGCCTGCCTATCCGCGTGGAGCTGGAGGCCCTGAGTGCGGCGGATCTGGTGCGGATACTGCAGGAGCCGGAGAATGCGCTGGTCCGGCAATACGGTGCGTTGCTGGCCAGCGACGGGCTGGCTTTACACTTTACCCAGGATGGCGTGCAGCGTATCGCCGAAATTGCCCAGCAGGTGAATGAACGGGTGGAGAACATCGGCGCCCGGCGCCTGCATACGGTCATGGAGCGGCTGCTGGAAGAGGTGGCTTTTGTCGCACCGGACGGCAGCACTACGGCCCTGGAGGTCAACGCCGCCTATGTGGACAGCCGTCTGAAAGACCTGGCGCAGGACGAGGATTTGTCTCGTTATATTTTGTGACGGGGGTAACTGTGTACAGCGTGGTCAGGGCTTGATGTAGAGGGCGCCGGCCTCCTGGGCATCCGCAATGGCGATGATGCCGGCGGCGACCAATTGGCTGCCCGCAGGCCGGTCGTCAGGGTTCAACCCCATGTTACGCAAGCTATTTTCACAAAAATCGACCTGCACTCCGGCACTGATGCGCTCTTCGATCTCGCGCCGCCAGTGGCCCTTCGCCCAGAGGGACACGGGTGCCTGACCATTCGCGATGACCCGCAGGCTTTGCGCCGGCGCCGCTGTCTGGGCATTACGCAGATTGGCCAGCAGATTGGGCCAACGCCCGGCATCGTCCACGTGAAAAAGCAATACGGCGCTCAAGCTACTGCCGCCGTCGTCAGCATTTGTTGACGCAACTTGCCCATACTGCTTTTTTCCAGTTGCCGCACCCGTTCCGCCGAAACACCCAGTTCATCGCCCAACACCTGTAAGGTCTTGGGGTCGTCGCTCAGCCAGCGGTTTTCAATGATGTAGCGATCCCTCTGGGGCAGGGCCGACAGCGCCGTATGCAAGGCCTTGTGCTGCTGCTGATCCCAGTCCCGCTCCACCAGTTGCTCGATGGGCGACCCGGTGGGATCCGCCAGATCCAGGACACGTCCGCCCTCCCGTTCCTCATCCGGTTCGAGGTTGAGCGAGTAATCGTAACCGGACATCCGCCCTTCCATCTCCAGCACCTGGGCCTGGGTGACACCCAGATCGTCCGCCATGGCGGCACTCTCCTCACCGCTCATCCAGCCGGTATGGCTGCGGCTGGAACGGAGGTTGAAGAACAGCTTGCGTTGCGCCTTGGTAGTGGCCACCTTGACAATACGCCAGTTGCGCAGGATGAATTCGTGAATCTCCGCCTTGACCCAATGCACTGCAAAGGAGACCAGACGTACGCCATGATCCGGGTCGTAGCGCTTCACCGCCTTCATCAGGCCGATATTGCCTTCCTGAATCAGGTCGGCTTCCTGCAAGCCATATCCCCGATAACCCCGCGCCACCCGCACCACGAAGCGCAGGTGGCTGAGCACCAGATCCTTGGCCGCATCCACGTCGCCATGATCGCGCAGGCGCCGGGCCAGATCACGTTCTTCTTCCGGCCGCAGCAGCGGTTGGGCGTTCACAAAACGCAGGTACCCCGCCAGCCCGTCGGGGCTGACCAAATCTCTACTGGCTATCGCAAGTTCCTTCATGGCAATCCTCATGCACCGTCCTGCGTACTTGGACTCCGAACACGGCCGCACGTTCCGTCTGGTGGATTCTGATTCACGACACATCACCCGGCATATGGAGCCACCGGCGCGCTGTTTCAAGGACGGGCCGCAAAAAATCCGCCCTCAGGAAAAAGTATGGTCGAGGTGCCGCCCGACTGCAAGGCGGGATCCCAGCCAGCCGAGAAGCGCACTGGCCGCAATGAGAACAAGGCCCTGCCCGGAACTCAGGCCCAGCAAATGAAAGCGGGTACCGTAGAGTTCCGCCAGCCGTTCCACAGGCCCCTGCAAGGCCCATACCGTGATGGCGACTATCATCCAGGCCAGCAGCCCGGCCACTGCCCCCTGAAACAGGCCCTGGTAAAGAAAAGGGCGGCGGATGAAGGCGCGAGTGGCCCCCACCAGACTCTCCACATCGATTTCGTCGCGCCGCTGGGCGATGTGCAGACGAATGGTGTTTCCCATGACCAGAATAACGCCCACCGCGAGCAATCCGGTGAGAATCCAGACCGCGCGCTGACCCAGCGAAAGTATCGCCTGCAGACGGGCCACCCAGCCCAGGTCTGACTGTGCGCTGGCCACCCCCGGCTGCCGGCCCCAATAGGCCACCAATGTCTGCAGTGACGACGGGCTCTGGGCCAAAGGGTTCAGCTCGACCACGAAAGAGGCCGGCAGGGGATTTTCGCCCAGGGTCTGGATGGCCGCCGTCATGCCGGCGGTGTGCTCGAACTCCGTCAAGGCGGCGGCTTTACCCACATAACGCACGCTCACCACCCCGGTGCCACGTTCGAGCAGGGTCTGGAGGTTCTGAATCTGGGCGGCGGAGGCTTCCTGGTGCAGAAAGAGAGAGATCTGCGCCTGATCCTGCCAATGTCCCAGCAGTTGCTGGAGATTGTTGAGGGCCGCGAAAAGACCCACCGGAAGCGCCAGAACAATAGCCAGCGCGAACACGGTCATGAAGGTGGCCACAGGCTGTCTGATCAGCGTGTTCAGCGCATTTTTTGCGGCTTCCAGGCGAACATGAAGATTCACGCGTTGTCCTCCCCAGGCGTGTGCAGATGGCCCTGTTCCAGGTGAAATACCGGCAGGCCGAGGCGGTTGACTTGCGATTGGTCATGGGTCGCCACCAGCACTGTCGTTCCGTGGTGATGGAAGTCGCGGAAGAGGTCCAGGATCTCCGTGCTCAGAGATTGGTCCAGATTTCCCGTCGGTTCGTCGGCCAGTAGAATTTCCGGGGTATGGACGATGGCGCGGGCGATACCCACCCGTTGCTGCTCGCCCCCGGACAGGATCGCTGGAAAATCCTGTGCGCGATTCCCCAACCCCACCTTCTCCAGCGCCGCCCGTACCCGGCTTTGCACTTGCCGGCCGCTGAGACCTCCGACCTGCAGGGTCAACGCCACATTGCTGAACACATCGCGATCCATCAGCAGCTTATGGTCCTGAAAGACCACGCCGATCCGCCGCCGGTAGGCGGGAATATGGCGGCGCCTGAGGGTGGAGACATCGATACCGTTGACCATCAACGTCCCGTGACTGACATCTTCCAGGCGCAGAAGCAACTTGAGGAGTGTACTTTTGCCAGCACCGGAAGGTCCAGTCAGCAGGGCCATCTCCCCTTTACGCAAACGCAGATTCACCTCGCGGAGGACATGATGTCGTCCCGGATAATGCTTGGTGACGTTGATGAACTCGATCATGACTTCGACTCCGCAAATAAGGCATCGACAAAAGATTCGGGGTCAAAGGGGCGTAAGTCTTCGACCTGCTCACCGACACCAATGTAGCGAATAGGGATGGGCAGGGCCTTGGCGATGGCCGCCACCACACCCCCCTTGGCGGTGCCATCTAGCTTGGTGATGCAAATACCTGTCAGCCCCACCGCATCATGAAACTGACGCGCCTGATTGAGGGCGTTCTGCCCGGTCCCGGCGTCCAGCACCAGCCAGATCTGCTGCGGCGCCTCCGGGTCCTGTTTGCCGAGAACCCGCCTGATCTTCTTCAGCTCTTCCATGAGATGGCCCTGGGTATGGAGGCGCCCGGCGGTATCGGCGATGAGCAGGTCGTTGCCACGCGCGCGGGTCGTGGTCAGCGCATCGAAAATCACGGAGGCGCTGTCAGCGCCCGTACCCTGCGCCACCACCGGCACCTGCGCGCGCCTCCCCCAGCCCTGCAACTGCTCGACGGCAGCGGCGCGGAAGGTGTCGCCAGCAGCAAGCACTACCGTGAAACCTTCCGCTTTCCAGCGTGCCGCCAGTTTACCGATGGTGGTCGTTTTGCCCGCGCCGTTGATACCGACCATGAGCAACACCTGAGAATGCCCCTTCTCGGGCGACCAGGGTTGTGCGCGGGGACGCAGGATATCCAGAAGCGACTCGCGCAGTGCCGCCTGGAGCGCGGCGGGGTCCGTGAGCTCCTTGCGACGCACCCGTTCCGTGACGCTGTCCATGACTTCCCGGGTTGCGGCGCTGCCGAGATCCGCCTGTAGCAGTAGGGCTTCCAGATCTTCCAGCAGATCCGCATCGATCACCTTTTTACCAAGTACCAGACGCCCTACACCCCCGGCCAGTTGTTCCCGGCTGCGGGCCAGACCTTGCCGAAGACGGGAGAAAAGTCCCTTGGGGGCGTCTTCCGGGATAGTCGCCACAGTGGCAGGGGGCAATGCCTCTTCGGCGAACGTTTCCCCCGCAGGGAGGCTTTTGTTACGCTTGAACCAGTCGAACACCATTGGGTTAAGCAGACCTCAGACGCCATGAACCTTTACATTATCCACCGAAGGGCGGAATCGAACAATGCGCGGGGTGCCCGCACACCCCTCGCGGGACGATCCCCGCTGCCGGGCCGCTGCGCATGAGCATCTCCATCATCGCGGGGCGTCATCGCGGGCGACGCCTGCTGACTCCAACCGGCCGTACCCTGCGCCCCACGCCTGGCGCGGTACGAGAGAGGCTGTTCAATTGGCTGGAGGGGCAGGTGGCCGGGGCGCGGGTGCTGGATCTTTTTGCCGGTAGCGGGGCGCTGGGACTGGAGGCCTGGTCACGCGGCGCCCAGGAAGTCGTTTTTGTCGAACAGGACCCTGGTCATCGCCGGCTCCTGGCCCGGAATCTGGCCGCCTGCGGCGTAGCGGCACAGCAGTTGGCGGGAACGGACGCGCTGGGGTACCTGCAACAGTGTACCAGACCCTTCGATATCCTTTTCGCGGACCCGCCTTTCGATCAGGGCTGGCCAGCCCGGATGGCTCATCTGCTGTGGCAGGACCGGACACTTGCTGCGGGAGGCTGGCTCTACCTGGAAACCTCCGCTGCGGAGCAATGGGACGACGCCCTGATCCCTCGCCACTGGCAAGCCCACCGGCGGGGCCACTGCGGTACCGCACACTATGTTCTCTACCGGACCTTGCCGGAGCACCCCCATGACTAAGCCCAATACAGAGCGCCGGATCATTTATCCCGGCACCTTCGACCCCATCACCAATGGCCATGAGGATCTGGTGCGGCGAGCCGCGGCACTGTTCGACGAGGTCGTCGTCGCGGTAGCCGCCCAAACGGCAAAGACTACCATTTTCCCTCTCGCCGAACGGGTCGCGCTCGCCGAGGCGACTTTAGGCGCGATTCCGGGGGTGCGGGTACGCCCCTTTCCCGGACTGCTGATTCATCTGCTTCAGGAAGAAAGGGCCCATCTCATCCTGCGCGGATTGCGCGCCATATCGGATTTCGAGCATGAATTTCAACTGGCGTCCATCAACCGGCGTATGGATGCGCGGATCGAGACGCTCTTCCTGATGACCTCCGATCAGCATACGTTTCTCTCATCCAGCCTCGTGCGGGAAATCAGCCGCCTGGGGGGGGACGTAGGTGCCTTTGTCCAGCCCCTGGTGGCTGCGGCCCTGAAGCGGCATTTTCGTATCGGCATGGACCCCGGTGCCGTAGAAACGTAGAATACCGGGCCACCCTGAGGAGAACACGATGTCCCTGCTCATTAACGATCAGTGTATCAATTGCGATGTCTGCGAGCCGGAATGCCCCAACAACGCCATCAGCATGGGCACGCGGATCTATGTCATCGATCCCGACCTTTGCACCGAGTGTGTCGGTCACTACGACACTCCGCAATGCAAAGAGGTCTGCCCCGTGGACTGCATTGTCAGCGACCCTGACCATGCGGAATCGCCGGAGGCCCTGCAACAGAAATTTCTGCGGCTTATCGGGCAGTGCTGAACGGCTCCCGCAACAAGCGGAGCAACGGCGCCGCGTGACGGTCAAGACGGGCCGCCTGTTCCTCCGCGGCTTGCAGGTTCTGCCGTAACTGCTGAATGCGGGTGTCAATATTGCCCATCGTCTGGACAATACTTTGCAACGCCGTGAGTTCTTCTTCGGCGTTATCGTGATAAACCTGTAACTGCTGGTTCAAGACTGCCATGATCTCATCCACCCAAACCTCTGCCTCTCGCCTGGTTTCCACGACAAAATCCCGGGTCCGCCCGGCTACGGTGAGGAATGCCTTGCGCACCACCGCACTCTGGGTATTCACGGCGATCTCCAGCATCATCCCGAATCGCTCATAATTTTCCGCCATGTCGATGAGCTCCGCCCGCCGCGGCATGATGGCATAGGGCACTGCCCTCAGTGCGGGGAGACGATAGTGCTTCTGCAGCGCCTGATACTCCCCGGCCACCAGTTCCGATACCTGCTGCGCACCCTGCAGCGCAGTATCGAAGTGGGCTATGGCCTCCGCGAAGAAACGTCTGAAGCGTTCGACGATACCGGCCGTCGTCCAGGCGGAAAGCATTTCCGCTTTGGCGTTGCTGATCACGAAATCAAAGGATGCGGGCGCCAGGGGGGCCAACAGAAGCTCTTCAACCGCCTGCCGGAAAACCGCCTTTTTCCCTTCGAAGGCCTGCCGGTCAGCCTCAAAACTCCCTAGCAACCGACGATGTTGCTCCACCAGTTCAGGCACCTTCTCTGCAGTCCGGTCCTTGAGGCTGCGCATGCTCTCCATCTGCACCGTGATTCTGTTCATTTGCTCACGCAGCAGCCTCTTCTGGTCCATGACGACACGCTCTACCAGCGCCCGGCATTTAGCCTGAATGGCCGCCTGCCGTGCGGGCAGCAGCACTTCGGCGATGGAACGCTCCAGGGCAGCCATCCCACTGCGTTCCAGCAGTTTCCGGTCCCGGCGGATCCGGGCAACGAGCCCCTTCTGGCCGGAAACCGGGATCACCTGTTCACGGAGCACATGCAGTCGTTCCGCCGTTTTGTCCACCTGCTGTTCAATTTCCGCCACCACCCCGGACCAGTCACGCAATTCGTCCCAGAGGGTATCGATCTTGTTGAGCAGCACGATTTGCTTCTGGTGCGCATTGCGTATCAGATACTGTTCCCAGATGGTCAGGTCGCTCTGGGTGACGCCGGTGTCCGCGCCCAGCACAAAAATGATGGCGTCAGCGTCGGCAAGCATGCCAAAAGTCAGTTCAGGCTCTGCCCCGATGGCGTTGAGGCCGGGAGTGTCCAGCACCGTGAGGCCGGCGTCCAGCATGGGATGCGCCAGATACAGCAGGGCATGACGCCAGCGCGGAATCAGCACCTTACCGAGTCCACAGGATGGACAAACGGTGCGTTCGCGGTCCTTGGGCGTACGATTGAGCGGCGGGCACAGCCCGATGCGACGGGCATCCTCTACCGTCACACAAACCGTTTCCGTAAGATGCAACAGCGTCTGGTTGAGTTCGCTTTTCTCTTCCAGCGGCAGCGGCAGGCGCGTCCACGCGCTCCCCGCCCTCTTGAGTTTTTCGATACTGACATCCAGACTACGGCTGGCAATGGGTAGCAGTTGCAACCCCGGTCGCCCCTGTGGCGCACCACGGATCTCCACCGGACACATGGTGGTCTGGCCGGAACCGGAGGGCAGCAGCCGCGTCCCCATATCCGAGAAAAAGAGCGCGTTGATCAGCTCGGTCTTGCCGCGGGAAAACTCGCCGACAAAGGCGATACGCAAGCTGTCCTGCTCCGTTTCATAAGCCAGCGTTTCCATCTGCAGCATGGCCCCGCTGGGTAACAGGCCCAGATCAGCCATCATCGCGGCCATCCCATGCAGGCCGCTAATGACGTCCTGCCGCCAGCCGTTCAACGCGCGCAGCCCCTGCAGAATGGGGGACAATTCCAACAAACCCGATTCACTCATGCCTACTCCCGACCCATCAGCGCTGACATCGAGAACAATAGATCGTCGCCCGGCCACCGATGCGGACGCTCTGTAACGGCGCACCGCAATGTGTACAAGGCTCCCCCTCTCGTCCATACACCGCCAGAGATAGTCGAAAATATCCATTCCCGCCATCCGGTCGGGTAAAATCACGCAAGGTCGTTCCACCCTGGGCAATGGCGGCCTCCAGGACGGCGCGCACCGACTGCACCAGTTTCATGTAACGCGGCAGGGCGATCCGTCCCGCAGGACGGCGTGGATCGATACCCGCCGCAAACAGCGATTCGTTGGCGTAAATATTACCGACGCCCACAACGATATGGGCATCCATGAGGAAGGATTTGACCGGTATCTGCCGATTTCGGCCCCGCTGGTAAAGGTACTCCGCGCCGAAAGCATCGCCCAGGGGTTCCGGCCCGAGATGCTGCAGGAGGGGATGGCGGTCGGCATCGGCAAGCCAGAGTACGGCTCCAAACCGGCGCGGGTCATGAAAGCGCAGACAGAGATCGTCCGCAAACAGCAAATCGACATGATCGTGCTTCTGCACCGGGGCGCTTTGGGGGAGGATGCGCAGGTGTCCGCTCATTCCCAGATGGATCAGGATCGTTCCCCGTTCCAGATCGAGCAGCAAGTACTTGCCCCGCCGCCGCAGGTTCAGCAGACGCTGCCCGCTCACCCGCGCCGCAAGGTCGTCATTCACGGGCAGTCGCAGGCGGCCGTCCCGCACCACGGCCCCCTCCAGGCGCCGCCCCCGCAGATGGGGAGCGATACCCAGGCGGGTGACTTCGACCTCGGGCAACTCGGGCATGACTAGATCCTCGTTCCGCTGCTCACACGTTCGCGCCCGGCCAGATCACAGTGGGTCCGCACGGCGCAGAAACCGGCGTTGCCGAGCAGGCGACGCACCGCGGCGCCCTGATCCGGGCCATGCTCCAGCAGGAGCATGCCGCTGGTCGAGAGCCGTTCATATGCGCCGGCAATGATGCGTTCCAGGCACTCCAGGCCACGGGGGCCGGCCACCAGGGCGTCCCGGGGCTCATGGTGCAAATCGGGAAGATGAGGGTCGTCATCAGCCAGATAAGGGGGGTTGGCTACTATCTGGTCAAAACGCAGGGCATCATCCAGTGGCGCATACCAGTCGCCTTCCAGCCAATGTACCCGCGGCGCCAGAAGCGCACCGTTGGCGCGCGCCACCCGTAATGCCGCCGGGCTGTGCTCCACGGCCCAGACTTCCGTCTGCGGCCGCGCCAGGGCGATGGCCAGGGCAATGGCCCCGGAGCCGGTGCCAAGGTCGAGCACACGCCCCGCGCCCTCCTCCGCCAGTCCCTCCAGAGCCAGGGTCACCAACGTCTCGGTATCCGGGCGGGGGATCAGCACCTCCGGGCTAACGCGCAGGTCCAGCCCGTAAAAAGACCACTCACCCAGACAATAGGCCAGAGGGACTCCAGCGAGGCGCCGGGCGAGCAGTGCGGCAATCTGTTCTCCCTGGTCCGCAGGAATGGGCAGCAAGGCATTGCGGAGCAGGGCTGTCGTATCCAGTCCCAGGGCAGCAGCCAGCAACCAGCGCGCTTCCTGCTCCGGCTGATCGCTGACTACCCGCAGTCGTTCGCGCAGATGATGCTGCCAGTCGCGCAGGCTGCGTGACAGAGGGTGTGCCACGCCTGAATCAGAGGTCATCACCCATATGCTGCAGGAGATCGGCTTGATATTCCTTGATCAGCGGTTCAATCACGGCATCGAGATCACCCTCCAGCACCGCTTCCAGCCGGTACAGCGTGAGATTGATGCGGTGATCGGTGATCCGCCCCTGGGGGAAATTGTAGGTGCGGATGCGTTCGGAGCGATCTCCGGAACCCACCAGCAGACGTCGGGTCTGCGCCGCCGCACTCTGCTGCTTCTCCTGCTCCTGTTCCAGCAGACGGGCCTGCAGCAGCGCCATGGCCCGCGCCCGGTTCTTGTGCTGGGAGCGGTCTTCCTGGCAGGCCACCACCAGACCGGAGGGGATATGGGTGATGCGGATGGCGGAGTCGGTTTTATTGATGTGCTGCCCCCCCGCGCCACTGGCACGGTAGGTATCAATGCGCAGGTCGGCGGGATTGATGGTGATCTCGCTCACCGTATCCACCTCGGGCAGTACCGCCACCGTACAGGCGGAGGTATGGATGCGGCCCTGCGTCTCGGTCTCGGGCACCCGTTGCACCCGATGTCCGCCCGATTCGAATTTCAGGCAGGAGTAAGCACCACGTCCACTGATTTCCAGCACGACCTCCTTGTAGCCGCCCCGTTCCGATTCGGAGGCGGAAAGGATGACCACCGCAAAGCCCTTACTCTCGGCATAACGGGTATACATCCGGGCCAACACTCCCGCGAAGAGCGCGGCCTCCTCACCACCGGTCCCTGCCCGCACCTCCAAAAAGACACTACGATCATCATTGGGGTCTTTGGGCAATAGGCGTACCCGCAGGGCTGCTTCGATCTGGTCGAGCTCTGCCTCGGCCGCCGCAACCTCTTCGATGGCCAGCGCACGCAGTTCCGCATCCTGTTCTTCCATCAGCATACGCCCGCCCTCGTCCCGATCCCTCTGCCGCTGCTGATACCGGCGGAGCAGTTCCAGGACCGGGCCGATCTCGCCCAGCTCTTTGGAGAGGCTCTGAAAACGCTGGGTATCGTCAGCCGCACCAGGACTCGCCAGCAACTGACTCAATTCATCAAAACGAAAGGCCAACTGCTCAAGCTGGCTCTGCAACCGCGGACTGAGACTCATCCTTCGGCGTCGCTGAGACGAAAGAGAATATCCAGTGCCGCGACCAGACTTTCGTTGGTCGCGTCCTGACAAGGCTGGCGAAGGGTCGCGATGGGATCGTGAAGTACTTTATTCATCAAGGCCTTGGAGAAGGCCTCCAGAACCGCACGAGGGTCCTGCCCCTGATCCAGGTAATGGCTAAAACGCCGTAGCTCCTCCTGGCGCCGTCCCTCCACATGATCACGCAGACGACGGATGGCGGGCACCACGTCCAGACTCTCCCGCCATTGCTGAAACTCGCCGACCTCATCGGCAATGATCAGCTCCGCCGCCGACGCCGCCTCGCGGCGGGCGCGCACGCCCGCCTGGGCGATATCGTTCAGATCGTCCAGCGTATAGAGAAAACACTGCGCAACACCTTCCACCTCCGGGGCGATATCCCGGGGTACGGCAAGATCCACCAGCATCAGATCACCCCGCGCCCGCTGTGCCATGACTGCAGAGATCGTTTCCCGCGTCACTATGGGCAGCAGGCTCGCGGTGCAACTGACCACCACGTCGGCATCGTGCAACAGATGGGGGATAGCCTCCAGCGCATGGGAGTCGCCGGTAAATTTTTCGGCGAGTTGCTGACCGCGTTCCGCACTGCGGTTGGCTACGGCGAATCTCTCCACCCCATGCTCACGCAGATGGGTCGCCACCAGTTCGATGGTATCCCCGGCGCCGATCAGCAGCACCGATTTGCCTTCGAGGCTGCCCAGCAACTGCTTGGCCAAACATACGGCCGCATAGGCGACACTGACCGGGGCCGAACCAATGGCGGTCTCCGAGCGCACCCGCTTTGCCACACGGAAGGCCCAGTGCAGCAGGCGATTCAATACCGGCCCGGCGGCACCACTATCCGCCGCCGCCTGATAGGCATCCTTGACCTGACCGAGAATCTGCGGTTCTCCGATGATCATGGAATCCAGCCCGCAGGACACCCGAAACAGATGGCGCACGGCTTCCGCATCGCTCGAATGGTAGATATGCCCATCCAGCAATCGCGGGTCCACGCCGTGAAAATGGCAGAGCCAGTCCTGCAGGGCCTGACGATGGTAGCCAGCACCGCCGTGAACATAGATTTCCGTGCGGTTGCAGGTGGATATGATCAGCGACTCGGCAGCCAAGCCCTGCTCCGCCAGGTCGTGATAGGCTGCAGCAAGCCTCTCCGGCGAAAAAGCGACTTTTTCCCGGACCGCGATGGGGGCAGTATGGTGACTCAGTCCGAAGCAGAAAATGGTGGTGACCGTCCCTGCGGAGCGACGATTAGGGGGCTGGATTGTCGCCGATGCCGGACAGGATTGCAAGCCGGAGCCCCAACGGGTATTGTGCCCGCTGGCAAAAACGTGGAGAACGAGCGGATGAGGAGCAGGCTTGGGGGCATCGTGGCGGGTATTGCACTGTGCCTTACCGCCGGAGGTGCGGCCGCCGATTCCGCTTCGGATGGCATGACCGGGAAGCAGCTCTACTATCTGCTGGTGGCCGAGTTCGCCACTGCACGGCAGGAACCGCAACTGGCCATCCCCGCCTGGCAGGAAGCCGCCAAGCTGGCACCAGAACCCAATGTTCTCGGGCGGGCAACGCAGGCTATCGCCCGGTTTGGCGATTTTCAGGATGCGCTGCAACTCGCCAGACGCTGGCGGCAGGCCGCCCCGGGGAGCGCCGAAGCGGATCAGTTTGAAGCCGCGTTGCTGCTTACCACAGGCCAGGACGAGCAGGCCTTGCAATTGCTGCAGGCCACGCTGGCCCGCTTCCCCGACGATCCGAAGGTCACCCTGCAGCTCGCCGAGTTATTGGTGACCCACGGGCGCAGCGGTGAGGCGCGGCGGTTATTGAGCGCACTGGCCGATAAAGACCCGAAATCCGCAGCCGCCTATTACGCGCTCGGGCGCATCGATCTCCTTGAAAAACGACCGGAACATGCCATCTCCTGGCTGGAAAAGGCCCTCGGCATCCGCCCTGACTGGCAGGAAGCCGCCATCAGCCTCGCCGAAGCCCTGCAGGCCGTTCAAGGTCCGGCAGCCGCCTTGCGCAGCATTCAAAGCTTTACCGCCAGCCATCCCGAGGCTACCCTCGCTCGCCAATATCTGGCGGCGCTCTATCTCCAGATGGGCGGCCTGACCCAAGCCTATCGCCTCTATCAGGACATGGCGCGGCAGAACCCTGATGACCCCGACATCCTCCTTTCTCTCGGACTCATGGACATCGACCGGAAGGACTGGAAGAGAGCGGAAAGCGTTTTGCTGCGCACCCGGGATCTGGCGCCCCAGTCTCCCGTCCCGGTCTACTATCTGGGCCGCCTCTACGAGGCGCAGGACCGATGGGCAGAGGCGCTGCAGTGGTACCAACGCATCCATTCGGGTCCCCTCTACCCTGAAGTCGAACTGCGCAGCGCGCGGGTGGAATACCTGCTGGGTCATCACGACAAGGCTACCGACAAACTGCGGGCACTGGCGGCCGCGCATCCGCAGGATGCGCAGATTCCGCTGCTGGAAGCGGGCCTGCTACAGGACAGCGGTCACCTTCCACAGGCCCTGCAGGTAATCAGCAGCGCCTTGCAACGCATGCCGGAGCAGCCCAGCCTCTGGTACGCCCAGGGTGCCATCTATGAGCAACTGAAGGATTATCCGGCCATGGAAAAAGCCATGCGTATGGTTATCCACCTCGCGCCGAACCATGCACAAGCCTACAATTTCATTGGCTATAGCTTGGTGGAGCGGCACAGCGACCTGGCCGAAGCACAAAAATTGCTCACCAAGGCATTGAGTCTGAACCCTGACAATCCCGAGATTCTGGACAGCGTCGGCTGGCTCTATCATGCGCAGGGTGACAACGACCGAGCTCTGGGATATCTGCAGAGGGCCCATGCGGCACTGCCGGATGAGGCCGATATCAGCGCACACCTCGGACAAGTCCTCTGGTCGCTGGGACACCATGCGGAGGCACGGCAGGTCTGGCAGCACGCGCTGCAAAAACACCCGGATGATGCTGCCCTCAGAAGGGCGCTCAACCGCCAGCCATGAGGATTCCCCACGCCATGCGACCCACCCGGCTTCGGTTCCGGAGAACCGTTCGCACACTGGCCGCACTCCTGCTTACCGGCGTGCTGTCCGCCTGTGCGACCACCCCTCCCGTTTCGCCATCCCCCGGGGTCATCCTGCCGACGGCCGAGAGAAACCAGGTCGTCGCCAGCCTGAAACAGTGGCAAGCCAGCGGCCAGGCAGCGCTCAGCACCCCCAAAAGCAGTGAAGACTTCGGATTCGACTGGAAGCAGTCCCCCCGGCGCCAGGAGTTCTCCGTTTACGACCCCCTCGGCCGCACGGTCGCCCGCATTACCGTCGATCCCCGAGGCGCGCACCTGCAACTGGCCAACGGTGATGTCCGACAGGCGGATACTCTGGAGGCGCTCCTTGCGCTGGTCCTCCATGTTGATCTACCGGCGAATGAATTGCCGGACTGGATACTTGGCCTGCGCCGCGGTGCGGCGACGGAGCGGCAGAATGCCGCAGGTCTGCCCGAAGTCCTGCGCAGCGGCCCCTGGCGGATCCAATATCTCCAATATGCGCCGGTAGGCGGCCTCACCATGCCCAAGCTGCTCCAGGCCACGGGGCCGGAGGGCATCACCCTGCGCCTGGCCATCACCCAATGGCGCATGGGGAATCCCGGCACTCCATGAGCGAAAGTTATCCCGCCCCCGCCAAGCTGAACCTGATGCTGCGCGTTATCGACCAGCGCAGCGATGGCTATCACGAACTGCAAACGGTGTTCCAGTTTATCGACCTGGCCGACCGGCTATGGTTCAGCTCGCGCCCTGCCGGACAATTTTCCCGCAGTGGTGGACCTACAGGCGTGGCAGAAGCCGATGACCTCAGTATCCGCGCCGCGCAATGCCTGGCCAAGGTCGGTGCCGTCCGCGAGGGGGTCCACATTCGTATGGAAAAAATTCTGCCCATGGGGGGTGGCATCGGGGGTGGTTCCTCGGATGCCGCCACCACCCTCATCATGCTCAACCGACTGTGGCGTACCGGTCTGAGTCGCGCGGAACTCATGGAGATCGGCACCAGCCTTGGCGCCGACGTTCCGGTGTTCCTATTCGGGCGCAGCGCCTGGGCGGAGGGAGTGGGCGAACGCCTACAGGCACTCGATGCCCTCCAGGAAAGCCACTATGTGCTGTTGCATCCGCAGATATCGGTTAGTACCCGGGAGATATTCACTGCTCCTGAATTGACACGGCACCATGTGCCCATCACAATAAGCGCGTTTCTCGGCGGGGCGACGGAAAACACTCTGGAATCCGTGGTGTGTGCTCGCTATCCCGAAGTCCATCGCAGCATACGCTGGTTAAGAGACCATGGCGTGCGCGATGTTCGGCTGACGGGTAGCGGGGCCTGCGTTTTCGGGGTGGTGGCAGATGCCGTTGCCGCACAGCAGGTTGCCGCGCTGGCGCCCCCGCCCTGGCGGGCATGGGCGGTACGCGGATGTAACCAGCACCCACTTTACGATCCCGCCGAGCAATGATTATTGGGGCGTAGCCAAGCGGTAAGGCACCGGATTTTGATTCCGGCATTCCCAGGTTCGATCCCTGGCGCCCCAGCCAAATTATCCTCGGACTGTTTTGCCACCTGCGAAGAGAGAACGACATCACATGGCCCACGGCAATCTCATGGTCTTCAGCGGGAACGCCAATCCCGTACTGGCCGCCCAGGTAGCGCGCTTCCTGCAAATTCCTATCGGCCGCGCCGAAGTCAGCGCCTTCAGCGACGGCGAAGTCTTTGTTGAGATACTGGAAAACGTGCGCGGGCGAGATGTTTTCGTGCTCCAGCCTACCTGCACGCCGACCAACGATCATCTCATGGAATTGCTGACCATGATCGACGCACTGAAACGCGCTTCGGCCAATCGCATCACCGCCGCCATGCCGTATTTCGGCTATGCCCGTCAGGATCGCAAGTCACGCTCACGTACAGCCATCACCGCTAAACTGGTCGCCGATCTCATTACCAGCGCTGGTGCCAACCGGGTCCTCACCATGGATCTACATGCTGACCAGATTCAAGGCTTCTTCGATGTGCCGGTGGATAATATTTACGCCTCACCCATTCTCCTCGGCGACATCTGGCGCCAGAGCTATCCGGAGCTGATTGTGGTTTCCCCGGACGTAGGCGGCGTCGTCCGCGCCCGCGCCATTGCCAAGCGCCTTGAAGTGGATCTCGCCATTATCGACAAACGCCGACCGCGCCCCAACGAATCGGTCGTCATGAATATCATTGGAGACGTGGACGGCCGCACCTGTGTTCTCGTGGACGACATGGTCGATACCGCCAACACCCTCTGCGAAGCGGCCCATGCCCTCAAGGCGCGGGGCGCCGTCAAGGTCTGCGCCTACTGTACTCACCCCGTACTGTCCGGCCCCGCCATGGAGCGCATCGAGCGATCCGATCTGGACGAACTGGTCGTCACCGACACCATACCGCTCAGGCCGGATGCCCGGGCCAGCGCCAAGATCCGCGTACTGTCCGTTGCCGAGCTGCTGGCCGAAACCATCCGCCGGATTGCGGAAGAGGACTCGGTCAGTTCGCTGTTCATGGATTGATCGCCGTTTCACCGGCCTTGCGGACGGGCGTCGGCCATTGTATGATCTGCCCTCTGTCAATGGTGGCTGTAGCTCAGTCGGTAGAGTCCCGGATTGTGATTCCGGTTGTCGTGGGTTCGAGCCCCATCAGCCACCCCATATTTTCAAGCAGTCAGGCACGTTGTGGCATAGTTCTCAGTGGGGGCCGCGCCATTTCTGTGCCGCCCTTGCAGGGCGCTCGCGTTCCGATGGTCTGGATGATAGCCATACCATGAAATGGTACATGGCGCACGATGCCGCCGCCCACCTCTCTTTTCTTGTGGGGTTTTTTGGGCCGGCGAATTCAAATAACAACCACCCTCCCTCTGCACCCAGGAAACCTGAAGCCTAAAAGACCTCGTAGGGTGTCTGGTATCACAGACACTTTCAAGACGGCAATTCAGTCGACCAGAGCTGGGCGGCGAACTGGTCCTGCACCTGATGCAGGTTTTGCGTTCCAATGCTGAGCGCGATCAAACCAAAGCTGACGCCACTATTCCGGGTTCAGTTACTTATATTGCTCGCCTTCGATCAAAACCAAAACCCGGTTTCCAGAATATCTCTGAACTGATCAGGCCTATTACCAGTGCTGAAACCAGAGGAATAGTTGGTGAGGTGAACATAAGAGAGTTCATCTCGTATAAAATACCAGTTATCTACATAAGTTGGTGTGATCATCACTCCGAAAGCGCTAGATCCCGCACCATAACCAAAATAGCCGCCCGTCGCCGCCGCAGCCTCACCAGTTGAAGTTGCGTGTTCATAGTCGACACCGGCTGCAATAGACCAGTTCTTGGTGAGATAATAGTCTGCGTGGATCATGGCGCTGATGTCGTTGGAACTTTGAGTCGTACCAAAAGCCCGATTGATTGGAGTGTACATGTACTGTAATTCCGGAGTTATGGTAAAAAGCGAACCGCTATAGGTGTAGTAAAAACCATAAACATTACTATTGTCATATACCAGTGAGCTATCTACATAACCATTTTTAGAGAAGCGTAACGAGTTCACATCATTGATCGTGCCGGTATGCCCTGTATTTCCATCGGCGTAGATGGAAACCGAGTTTTCCGGGTTGATCGTATAGGTCAGCAAGCCCGATATAACGTTATAACGATTGGAAAAATATCCGTCATTCCAAGAAACCGATGCCGATACTGGCCCATAGGAATAGTTGATCTGGATGCCGCGACTAAATGACGGTTGAATAGTCCACGGAAATCCTCCCTCGATATTCATGCGGTTATAATCAAGTGTTCCAGTATAACCAATCAGAGTGGGAAGCTGCCCGATGCTAACAGAAAAATTACTCAATGGCGCAATAGTAAGATAGGCAGACGGGAGCGCGGTAAAGTCTTGTAAGGCAGTGCTTGCAGAATGGAAGGGTTGCCCAAGGTTTGGAAAATCATAGACACCGGCAGTCAGATAAAACTGTATAAGGCCGGTAGGCTTACTGATGGATATCAAACCGTTGGTTATCCCGGCACCAAAATTTTTACCGTTGAGGCCTGTGCCGGCAGGGTTGGTCTGTGCAAAGACCATAGCAGAGGCAACACCCTGGACGTCAAGTTTTCCTAGGGGACCGGCATTAAATTTTAGTGGTGGTGGAATGGAGAAACCATCTGCATATGCTAACCCGGAAAGTCCGGATAGCAAGCCAAATACAAAAGCAATAGATTTTGGCTTTTTTGACATGTTAAAGCTCCTACATTTAATTTTAGAAAAAATGTAACTTTTTGACTAAACAGAAAAATCACCAACAGGAAGTCCGGATATCACGTCATCGGTAAGTATTCATGGTGCGCCGATGACCGGCATCTATTCGGCTGGTCCTGGTTTTTCAGCTTCATGAACAGCGTCAGACTTTGTATGGACGCCTTTAAAAACCTTCCAATTTCGGATGAATCTGCTGAAAATATAGCCAGTTGAACATTGTGGTGTATACCAGATGACACCACGAAATAGCACAATCACAATAGGCCCTGTTTGCATCTGATTTGCACCCGCAGAAACCGGATCAGGGCACCTCGAATAACAAAAATTGTTCAGTTTGAGATAGAGGTGCCCCCCCACCCTCGCCTTTCTCAGGCGATTTTTACAAAGTATCCCTACTTTATCTGCGTATTTCCAGTATTTTTTTAGCCCTTTTCGTGGGCTTTGGACAGATTGATCCCCACCTGGCTACCGATTGCTGGATCAATCAGGCAAACCGCCGCATGTTAGACCAAATACTGTTTAGCCAGTTGGATTTCTGTGAGACTATAGCCGGGTTACCCATGATGGAGGCAGCGCTATGGCGAGGACAAAGCGCAATGATCAGCGGGTGTGCGTTTGGCGGATTACCTGACCGTAGGCTATCTGGCCATGGTGCTCTATGCCAGAGTTGTTCCGCCTCGGTAGCGTCCTGAAGCTGCCCCGAGAGGAGGGCTGGCCGATGGGTCCTGCCTCAGCACCTCTATGCCAGTGCCCAAGACCGGAAGAAGGGACGCGATGGTGCCCGGGTGCGTGTCATCGAATACACCCTGGACGGGATCCCCGATGCGGAACCCCGCTATCGCCTGGTCACCAACTGGATGAACCCGACCGAAGCGGCGGCCCAAACCGGGCAGGCCGCTGAAAATTTGTCTTTCTCGCATACCATTCGCGTACTACTATCGCCGGCTACCCGCCGCTGGCTCTATTCCCCCTCGGAGTAGGTCAGCATGGATATACAGCGTCCTGGCTGAGATTGCCTCATGACGGGCGGTAACCAGTCGCGGGCAGCGTAATCCGCGTGGCGTCAGAAGAAAGATGCGTTCGTATCCGATTCGAGATCGGGGCGATTTGCTGCATCAGCCCTGTCGGTGTTCGTCAGCGATGCGCAGCATCAGCAGGCGAATGGCGTCGGAAACCGACAGCCCCATTGATTCAAGCGCGCTGGCGGCCCGCTCCTTGGTATTGGTGTCAATGCGGGCGCGGACGTAGGTGTCGGTGGTGGTGCTCATGGTAGTTCTCCAGGAAGGTTCAGACACCCGTCTTGTAGTCACAATGAGACTACGCAACAAGGACGCATTTTGGCTTATCCCCCTTCTCACGCAGTTACCTAACCGTATAGTATCCCCGGCGCTAATCTTTTGGCGCAAAAACCTAAACAAACGACGGAGGCCGTGCAGTTGAGTCATACCACCACAACTTTCTTCCTGGACCTGATCAACCTGTTAGGGATATTCGCATTTGCCATCAGCGGGGCAATGCGCGGGGTGCGCAGTCAAATGGACATTTTTGGTATTGTCGTATTGGGCGTTGTTACTGCGGTTTCAGGGGGCATTTTACGGGACCTGCTCATCGGTGCCACCCCTCCAGAAGCCATCGCCAACTGGCATATCATGGCCCTGGCGGTTCTCGTAGGTGTCGGTGTATTTTTCTTTCATCACCTTTTTGATCACCTGCGCCACCCAGTGCTACTTTTCGATGCTGCCGGCCTTGGTGTTTTTGCTGCCACGGGAGCACAAAAGGCTTTGACTTTTGGCTTATCTCCGGTCATGGCAGCAGTTTTGGGGATGATCAGCGGCATTGGCGGCGGCATGGTGCGCGACATTTTAACAGCCCAGATTCCTGTGGTTCTGCGCGCAGAAATCTATGCGTCGGCGGCCTTGTTAGGAGCAGCGATTACTCTGGTTGGCGATTTTCTGCATTTACCCTCCATCGAAAGTACCCTGGCTGGCGCATCACTGACCTTTATTCTGCGCATGATGGCCTTGTATCGACACTGGAGTTTACCCAGACCTCGCTAACGCCTTGAAGTGTGAACATCAACCTTATTCCAGATATAGAACTTCTGGCCCTCGGCCATTTCAAGTGGGTAGCCTGAGATCCCGCTTACCCAGGCCCAGGAGCTCAAGATGGGGTACGAGTAGACGCACGCTGCGCCAATCACTGCGCTGCTGCCGCCCTGGCCAATGATTCCTGCATCCGCTGCGATTCTTTCTGCGCCTCAGCCAGGAGCTGATCCCAGTCATCCGGCGGATGCCCGCTTTCCAGCATCTTGCGGAACACCCGGTAGGCGTCGTCGCTGCGCTCAAAGGCACGTTTGCTGTCTTCGTCATTCACCCAGGCGTAGACGATCACCTTGCTCGGGGCATGGTAGCGGAAGAATAGTCGGTACTGCTGGAAGAACTTGGCCCGAAACCAGTGCTTGTGATCGTCACCGAGCGTCCCGCCCTGGCGATACTCCGGTCGCGTCGGATCTTGCGGGATGACATCGAACGCCAGTTTGGTGATCGCGGCCAGCCGTTTGCTGGCGTTCTTTTTTACGTACCCGGCCGGGTCCTTCTGCTTCAGAGTCTCGACCTGCCGCGCCAGCGCTTCAATCTGCGCCAGGAACAGTGGATGGGCGAAGACCGTCCAGCCATGAATGACCAAGGGCTCAGGCTTCCCTGCACTTATTCATCGTCTGCCGACAGGGCGGCATCGAGATCGACATCGACGCCGCCGACCAGCGACTGGAGGCGTTGGACGAGGCCGGCATCCACAGCTTGCAGCCGCTCAGGATGGCGAGTGATATCGGCGGCCAGGAAGCCGAGAAACTGACCGAGCACAGGGTCGTCACCGTCGGATGCTTGGACGCGCGTCAGCACCACCTCTCCGCTGGGGCGAATGGTGTAGTGGATCTTGTCGCGCTTGCCCAGCTTGAGGGCACGACGCACGGTTTCCGGCACCGTGGTCTGGTAGCGATCGGTGAGAGTGGATTCGACTTCGAGGGTCGCGGCCATGGCAGTCTCCTGCGGATTTGGGTTGACGCTTGGATGGTAATGCAGTCGCATTGTCTTGTCAATGCGGTTGCATTACCTCCAGCGGAGCTTGGCTTGAATGGGCGTAAATGGGTGTGGTGTTGGTCGAGGCGTCGGACGCGGGTTTGATTCCCGTTTTGGGAATTGAACTGGCCCCGGAAAGCAGACGAGGTTGAGCAGCCTTTCCGGTCACCAATCAGGGTGAAAATCGCGCTTGATCGTCCACGGCCGATGGCCTTACCGGCAGGCTTGTCGATGGAGTTCGCAATGGTTCGCGCAGCCCGCAGCGCTTCGATTCCGTCCTTTCAATAGTCGTTTGATGCGGGGTACCACCCCACCGCCAAATTCACATCCAGCAGCTTCCTGAAATATACATAACCACAAGAAAATGCGGGGTTTTTCTATATGCAGCTTCCCGTGAATTCCAAGAAAAACCGTTGGCAGCCAACCGCAAGTGATGGTAACTTTGAACCTGAATCCGTGGGCCAACCCCACAAAATCCGTTTCAACAATTTGATTATTATGGGATAATATGGCCATTCGCCGTTCACCTGATGGGTGCGTATGGAACCGGTGCAATTTATCCTTCGTCAGGGCCATGAAACCCTGACTCCACTGGCGGGTTTGGTCTTGGCCGGTAAGGCCATCGCCCGGTTTTCCCGGTTGCGGCAGATCATTGATCCCCATTTTCCCGTCCGCAGCGGCATCCCCAACAGCGATGTGCTCATTGCCTACTGGGGACTGCTGTGTCTGGGCAAGTTCGATTTCGACGCCATTGAGCGCTTTTCGGGAAGACCGGTTCTTTGGCGAAGCCCTGGGCTTACGGGCTATCCCGTCGAGTCCCACCCTGCGCCAGAGACTGGATGCCAAGGCCGAGGCGTTCTGCCCGTATTGGATGAATCCCTGCTGCAACTAGTGAAGCAGTCCAAGGTGCCCGTCACTCCCCAGTCCTGTGGCGGGGTGGCTTTGGACATGGACGTCTTCACTCTGGACAACTCGGATACCCGCAAGGAGGGCATTGGCTGGACCTATGCCGGCTTGTGGGTTATGCCCCCATTGCGGCGTATCTGGGACAGGATGGCTGGTGCATCGGCATGGAACTGCGCGAAGGCACCCAACACAGCGCCGAGGCGATGGATGCCACCCTGGATCGCGTCCTGCCCCCGGGCCCTGCAGTTGACGCAGGCCCCTTGCTGGTGCGCCTGATGCCGGATTCCATGGCAAGGACATCGCCCAGGCCATCGCCCGGTACGACGCCACGTGCCGGTAGACCTCCGGTGCGCCCGTTGCCTTTCTGGTGAAATGGAACCGCCGGGGCCAGGATCTGGAGGCCATCGCACAGCGCCACCGTGCGGAACCGGAGGCGGTCTGGGGATCACCCCGCCCTGGCAAACGCGTGACTGTCTGGGAGGAAGGCGCCGCCGGGTAAAAACCGTCATCCAGGAAATCATGACCCTGGCGGCTCACTGCGTGCGCCATGCCCGCCGCCAGATCCTGTCCTTTCCGGTGCATACCCTGGCCTTTGCTCCTTTCCAACGCCTCTATGCGGTCTGGTCGGCACCCTGCCATCCGGTATGGTTTCCTCACTCCCGCCTTTTCCGGACGCCGCCACTGATAGGAGGCGGACGGCTGCCCTCCCGCTGAAAAACCACCTCAAAATACCCACAAAAACCATCACCAAAGGAGCCCGCACCCTCTTTATCCATCCGCCGGAATGACCTAGCCCTTGGCCTCACGGCCCACTCAGGCCATTTGCTGGCCGCCCGGTTACCAGATCACGGATTCAGGTCCAGGGCATCCTATACCAGCGGTTTGTCGACTGAAAGGGCAGTACATAGTGATCGTGCTCGACGTCAATTATCTTGAACGTGTTCGAGACCCCGAATTCGGCACTTTGAAATGGCGCCATTACGCCGACCATCGGTGGCACCATATTGCCAGCTGGTGACAATTCCAAACTTCAAGCACGAATTGGGCTATACAAAACATTGGCCTGGAAGCCATGGAAGGCTAGTTTACCCTGCTCTCCGGGGGAGCCCGGCCTTCGGCATCCAGCGGCTGGGGCCTCCGCTTACCTTCAAACAGCGTCCCGGCCTGCTCCTGGATGGCTCATTTCCACTGTGCCACCTGAGTCGGGTACACCCCGTGATCTTGGGCTATCTCGTGCGGTCAGGAATGTCTACCGCATGCTCCAGGCGCAGAAACGTTGGAAGCTCCGTCGATCCAGGAATTGAAATCCGGCCTGTTCGTTGGACAATCCATGTAGTCGCTTGCCCACTAGGACCCGCACCATGAACTCGCTGGGGTCAGGCTGACGGCCACCATTTCCTTGCAGGGGAGGGGGCGCAATCTGATCGACCGCATCCGTCAGCCGTTGGATAACCACGACACTGCACGATCTTCCGCAGCGAATCCCCGAACTCCTCGACCTTTCGAGCCCGCAGCTCACCGGCAAAAGATCGTTCTGGATGGCTGTCCTGAGCGCAATCATCCCCGCCCAATCTCCTGTCACTCGAGACCATCCTATTTTACCCGATCAGACCACATCGGCGGAGTTATTCGAGGTGCCCTGCAAAAAGACGTAGCCGTTTTCCCCCAGGCTGGGTATAGAACTCGCAAGCAAAGGCCATCTAACCGAATCTGGGACCTTACCAGATAGTATGGGTATTGCCATCTGTTGCGCTTTGGCGACAAACCGGGGCGGTAGGACGGCATGGGTTCTTTCCATATATGGGAGAAACTGCATAGGTAACCTATGGAAAAATTTTATGGCCTTTCGCTGATATGGCGGATTGGCATGATCCATGCATAAAAATCGCCTGCCTGATGGTGCGTCCGACTACGCGTCTAGAGTAGATCCCGACCGCCCGGCAGAGCCTGAAGCCATTGTGCGAGAAGACTCTCTTGCAGGCGACAGCCACAATACGGAACAGAGGAGATGTCGATAGCCATGGAAACCCGTATGACCTACTGGCGCTCGCTTTTGCGGTGCACACCCAACATGCGGTTGGTTCCAAGCCACACCAACGAGTTGCGCATGGCGCTGCGGGATGCGCTGGGCGAAATAGAGAACCTGCGCGGCCAAGTGGAGCGCGAGAGGCAACGCTATGCCCAACTGGAGGCCAACAGCCGGCCGCTATCCCCATTGAGATGGAGTGGCAGGTATTGATGTGGCTTTGTTCCGCAGATGAATCATAGAAACCGACATGGAGAATTTCCGATGAGTTCCTGGGCGTCCCGTCATAAGCTTTTGATCGGACTTGTGTTCGTACCGAACCTGCTCAATGCGGCCTACTGGGTTGCCCATCCGGATCAATACACCGTCACCACCAACCTGCTGGTGTACCGGAGAAGCTCCGGCACCAGCTTTTCCGGCGTCCTGCAAGGAAACGCCGGCGGGGCCGACAGCGGCGCGGGGCGGGTGCTGGCTTCCCTCCTGAAAGCGGGCAGTACCTGGCGGGCGGTGGATAGCAAACTGGATCTGGCGCGGATCTACCGGTGGGGGCCGTTGTACGGGTATTGCAGCGCCACCAATTTCTGGTCGTGCGGCGCGAAAGGCTTGCTATCTACCTATCGGGACCGGCTGCGTCCCCGCGTGAATCCCAAGAGCGGGGTGCTGTCCGTGCATTCCACCGCCTACACCGCCGCGAACAGCCTGGCCGTCCTGCAACAGGCGACTGCCGTTGCCGAACGGCGCCTTCTGCGCATGCACCAGCAAGAGTCCCTCGCGCAGTTGGCGCAGGCCCAGCGCCTGGTCCAAACCTTGACCGGCAGCCTCGAAACGGCGCAGGAAGCCAGCAATGCGTATCTACAAGCGCAAAAGAGCCTGTTTCCCAGCGCTGAGGACGCGGCCGCGCTTCACCTGATGAACACCCTGGAGACAGAATCAGCGCGGATCGACGCGCAACGCCAGGCGCTCACCAGCGGTGCCCCCCATAGCCCAATGATCGGAAATCTGGACGCCGAAGCCGCGGCGGTCCGCCAGCGTATAGAACGGCTACAGCGGCAAATGCCTCAGATGTCTGCGGTGTTCGGCCACTACACCCTTTTGCAGATGCGGGTCGACTCCTTACGGGAACAGCTGAAGCTGGCCAATGCCGCGTATGTGCAGGCCCAGATCGCGTCCGTTCGTCCCTGGTACACTCTTCATGTGCTAAGTCCCGCGCAAAAGCCGCTTGGCCCTTCCGGGCCGGACCGCAAGGCCTGGATATTCTGGGTTCTAGTCGGCACCCTGCTGCTTTGGAGCATCTTGCGATGAAGACGAAACTCCTCTACTTCCCGCTTCTCGCCGCCGTGCTCGGCGGATGCGCACAGTTCCCCTCCGGCGGCCCGGGAAGTACCACTTTGCTGCACCCTTCAGCGGGCGAGCGCATCCAGACCATAACCCCGGAAAAGGCCGCCGCTGAAGCCAAAAACCTGCGTAATCAGCAGCGGCAAGCCGTAGCCCAAGCAGTCGCTACCCTGCGGGAATACGCCGAAAGGCACCCATACTCCGGGACGCTGCTGGCAGGCGACGTTCTTCAAATTCGGCTCTGGTCCTATTCAGGCCTTAATCTCAGTTCCGCTAACGGAAGCGGATTGATCGCCACCAACCTGAGTCCGGTCACAGTGGACCCACAGGGCCGGATAGATCTGCCATATCTACCGTCTCTCCGGGTTGCGGGAGATACTCCCGCAATAGCCGCACAAGCCATAGCAAGGGCCTACGCCAAGCGACAGACCATGGAGGCACCCCAAGCCCAGGTGCGCGTCGCCCACCAAGCCCAGGGAGTCTGGATTTACGGCGCCGGAAACCGCCATTTCCTGCCGTGGACGCCGCACGGCTGGACGCTGGCACAGGCACTGTCTGGAGTCAGTGGTGGAAACAGCTCCGGATCCGGATGGGCCTCGAGCGCCATGCATCACAGTACCAGTGTCCATGTCGTGGCCCATGGACGGATGCTGGCCAGCCTTCCCATTGCTCAGGCACTCCGCAAGCACATTCCCCTGGTCCCAGGAGAGCGACTGGTGGAGATTAGCGGAGCACCGGTGCGAGTCAGCATTTTGGGATCGGGAATGCGCAAGCCGGACATATACGGTTTTGATGGAAACGTACCGGTCAGTGAGGTCCTGGCCAAGGCCGGCGGCCTGAACGGCAATACGGCCAACTATCGTTATGTTCTCCTTTACCATCCCGAAGCCAACGGCCGAATGGAGTTGGCCGTGTTCCATTGGGATAGTGGCGCCGGATTCCTGGCGTCACAGCGGTATCTGGTCAGGAACAACAGCGTGCTGTATGTCTCCAGCCAACCGATCGTCAAGCTGAACAGGGCACTAAACTTGCTCCTGAATATCGCTCTTCCTGCTCAGGTGTTCAAGGAGGTAGCCACCCAGCCGACGGGCGCCGTTGGTATTCCTGTTCAGACAGGGAATTAGCCATGTTTCGCGAACATAACAGGCACCCGCTACCTGCCGCCATTTGGGATCGCTCATGGAAGGGTGCCTTCCGGCGGCGTTTCATGCGCCCCATAGGCAAGCCCAAGGCGGGAACAGTGCCAAAGGTGCCTTGGGAGCGCTTGCTCCGCCATCGCCGGCGCAGCACTCTGGCCCTGACCGTGGCGACCGTGGCGGCGATACTCCTGCTGGTGGACAACATCCTGCGAGACCAGGCGCTGGCGCCAGTTTGGCAGATGGCATACCTCTCCCTCTACGGGGTCATGTCCTTCTTCATGATCCAGAGTTTCTACAAGATCCTGATCGGCACTTGGCACGTTTCCCGGGGCATCGCCGGCAACCCCTACCACCCTTTGCGGGAACGGCGAGATCCGCCGGGAGGGGAGACGATGGCCCTACTGTTTCCTGTGTACCAGGAGGACGTGGCTCGGGTCCTGGCCGGACTCGTGGCCACCTGGGACGCCATACGCGCCTATCGTCCGGATCTTGCGCCTCGCGCCCATACGTTCCTTCTATCGGACAGCCGGCGCCCGGCCATGGTCGCCCATGAGGCAATGGCGGTGCAGCGGCTCAAGCGGGAACGTCCGGACCTGCCGCTTTTCTACCGGCACCGGTCTATCAACGCCAACCAGAAGATGGGCAACCTGTCGGACTTCTTCCGGCGCTACGGACGGCATTATGCCTATACGCTCGTCATGGATGCCGACTCGATCATGGACGGGGAGGCCTGCATCGAGATGTGGCGAGCCATGGCCGCTCATCACCGCATCGGGATTCTGCAGACCAATCCCCGTCCGGTATTCAGGGAGAGCTTCTTTGGACGCATGTTGCAATTCGCCGCCCATCTTTATGGCTCGGTATTTTCTTATTCACTGATGGTGATGCAAATGGGCCATGCGGGTTATATCGGCCACAACGCCTTAATCCGGACACAGGCATTCATGGACCACTGCGTCCTGCCGAAGCTCCCCGGGCCAAAGCCCTGGGGCGGCAAACCATTAAGCCATGACTTCGTCGAGGCAGCCATGATGTGCCGGGCGGGTTACGAGGTGTGGTTCGTCCCCGAGTTGACAGGCTCGTACGAGGAAGTGCCCGCAAACATAATCGCATTTCTCGTCAGAGAACGGCGCTGGATGCAGGGAAACCTCCAGCATCTGCGGCTGCTGTTCCTCAATGGCATACGAGGGATGCACAGGGAAATCTTCATCAACGGGGCCATGGGGTATGTCACTGCCCCCATATGGTTCGTTTTTCTGCTGGTATCCGCATACACCATGGTGCATTTTTTGAGTGCCGCCAACCTGTCCGTTGGGTCCGTTCAGATGCTGATGGTTCCCATGGGCCTACTGCTGGCGGCAAGCATGGTGTTCCTATTCCTCCCCCGCATCCTGGCCATCCTGACGCATATGAGGTCGCACAAAGCCCCTATGTATGGCGGGCGCATCAAGCTGATATGGTCGGTGCTTGCCGATACAGTACTTTCGTTTTTTTATGCGCCGCTCATGATGATAATGGTCAGCTATTTTCTCTGGGCGTGGGTCAAGCGTCGGACCGTTTCATGGGGGCAGCAGCAACGGGATGACCGTGCCGTTGCATGGAAAGATGCATGGAAATCCTTTCGCGGTGTAATGGTCCTGGGGATCGCAGGATGGGCGGCCTTGCTGGCCCTGGTGCATGGGGCCATCCAGTCCCTGCACGCCATGCTGCTGGAGTCCATAACATACGGTTGGATACAGCCCGGCAGCATGCTGATGTGGTATGCACCGATCCTGGCCGGCTGGGCCCTTAGCGTTTTCTTAGTGCAATGGACCAGCCGAACCTTTCCTACGATCAATCGCATTCGCTGGTTCGCCATCCCTGAGGAGTTGAATCCCCCCAAGGTGCTGCAGGAGGTTCGTACCCTGGAGCAGCAGTTCCGCTCATGGTGGGAGATCCCGGATACGGACGACCCAAAGGAGTATCTGCCGGTGTTCGTGCGCATCTGCAAGGCGCAGCAAGCGGATCTGGTGGAACTGCCGCATCGCCACACCAAGACCGAACTCTACCGCCGTCTGCATGACAAGGCCATGGCCCAGGGCGGGCTTTCCCAGCGGGAATGGATCCTGCTGCTGGGAAGCCAGCAGTTTCGGCATTACCTGTGTTCGGATGCCGGGTCGGAATTCCTGGCGGCGTTGCATTGACCGCTCCGTACACCCCTGCTTCCGTCATCACTCGCTGCAATTTACAGGAGGAAATGTGGATCGTATTCGCAAGGCGGTATTCCCCGTAGCCGGGCTAGGGACCCGGTTTTTGCCCGCCACCAAGGCCAGCCCCAAGGAAATGCTGCCGGTGGTCGACAAGCCGCTGATCCAATATGCCGTCGAGGAGGCTGTTGCGGCCGGCTGCGATCAGTTGATCTTCATTACTGGGCGGAGCAAGCGAGCCATCGCCGACCATTTCGACGTCTCCTACGAGCTGGAAAAGGAGCTTGAGAAGAAGAGCAAGACAGAATTGCTCGAGCAGGTCCGGGCCATTCTGCCTAGACACGTCAAGGCCATCCACCTGCGCCAGCCCCATCCACTAGGCCTGGGCCATGCGGTAGCGATGGCCGCCCCGGTGGTGGGCGACGAGCCTTTTGCCGTGCTCCTCGCTGATGACCTGATGCTTGCCGACAGGCCGGTCCTCGCCCAGATGATGGATCTGCACCAGCGCTATCAGTCCGGCATCCTGGGCGTTGAGGAGATTCCCAGGGAGCACAGTACCCGCTATGGGGTCGTCGAAGTCCGTCCCTGGGATGAATGCGTTTATCAGGTCGAAGGCATCGTCGAAAAGCCCAGCCCTGAAGCAGCCCCATCAAATCTCGGCGTCGTAGGCCGCTACATCCTGCCTGCGCGCATCTTCCACTTTTTGGAAAACGCGCAAATGGGCGCCGGCCAGGAAATCCAGCTGACGGATGCCATCGCTGAGCTGCTTGGCGAACGGCAGATGCTCGCTTATCGCTTTGCCGGCCAGCGCTTCGACTGTGGTGACAAGCTGGGCTATCTCCAGGCGACGCTGACTCTCGCCCGGCGACACCCGGAAGTCGGCCCGGACTTCGAGGAGTATCTACGCGACCTTTGCGGTCAGTTCCGGTAACTCTGGTCTGGAGGGAGAGAGCCCATGCGCACCCAGCGCCTTGCCTCGCCAAGCGATTATCTAGCCATGGCCGTCTCAGAATTTTTCATCCAAAACCAGGACGGTTATGCTGGCGTTTCGGCTCGCCACTCGAGGTCAAAGGCATTCCGGATCCGCCCGTACCAGTCATCGGATCGGGGAAGCATCCGTCGCTTGTGCTGCGATACCGGCTTTTTCGGCAAGCCCATCGACCGTATATTTTGCGACCGCGAGCTCTTCGCCGACCTCCATACCACCCCCTACCTGGATTACGAGCCGGAATGGGCCTTTGTCGCGGAAGCGGATGGTCGTCTGGCAGGCTACCTGCTCGGTTCGGTGCGTCATGACTTCCCCTGGCTGCTTGTCTACGAAGGCTCCCGTACCGCCATGCGAATGTGCTCCCGCAGCCTGAAGGGCAGTTACGACTACCACCCGCGCAGCCGTCTCTATGTACGGTGGCTCTTGACCAGGAGCTTCCGGGAGCGCCCCAGGCACCCTCCGGGAGCCGCCCACATGCACTTCAACGTGGCCGCGGCCTATCGGGGCCGCGGTGTCGGTCTGGCTCTCTGGCGCGCCTTTGAGGCGTCCTTGCAGGCGGCCGACATCCCCCACTATTACGGCGAACTCTTTTCCTGCCCGGGTAGGCGGCCCGAGCTGGCCTACCGGCGCTACGGGCTTCGGATTTATGATCAGGTGGACACCAGCGTTTACACCCCCGAGCTCTCCCGACCTGTCCACCTCGCCTGTGTACACAAGGTTCTCGATGGAAACGACTTATGAACGAACTTCAGCGGATGGCGAGCATTTCGTTCGCTTGGACATCAATCAGTCCGCCATGATCAAGAAGCTATTGCTGATCACCAGTAACCCGCGACTCGATGAGTGGTTTGCTGCTGCATCCAGGTAATTCCAGGGAGAGGAAATAAGTTCAAGCAAAAAGGCCAGATCGAGAGCGCCCAAATTGTCATTGGCGAAGTGTTTTCACGCTTCTGGTTCCGCATCCTGGATTACCAGCGGGCCTACGTCTGGGGCAAGGATGAAATTTCCGAGATGATCGATGATGTGAATTACGCCAGCGAGCACAACCGGGAAGGGCAGTATTTCCTGGGCTCAATGGTACTGCGCAAGGCAACCCATACCACCGATGGGGTGGGATTTGAGGAGTACGAACAGCTGGATGGTCAGCAGCGCTGACACCCAGGCTTTGGCTTGGGACCATGTGCAGAAGCTCAAGGCCGAAGTAAGCAATGCGTCCTGCGATGTACGTTAGAATTACCGATTTGACCAATGATCTGCGCGTTGTTTTGTCCGTCTGAAACCACCGTGGTGATTGCCACGCCACCAGCACGACAGGCACTGTAAATGCAGCTTCAAACCAAGGATCTGAAATCGTACCCACCGTCACACACATCAAAGCCAATGGAAGCGCTCAGCTAGGGCGATCGCTCAAGTAACAAATGAGGCCAATTATGCCAAGCAACCCAAATACGCATACGCTATTATGTGTTACTGGATACGCAAGGATGCCAGGCTGTCCTATGGCCATAGGACTAGCCGTATGTATGATTCAGGAGTTGAGCCAGATATTAACGGCTGGATGCACTGGCAAAGGATGATTCTATGCCTAAAATCTCATCAATAGAGCACAGGGCCTCAAATAAGATACGCGGAATGCTGCGCCTTGGGCTGCGTGCAATGGTTGCTTGTGGCACAGCAATCCTAATCAGCGGCTGCTTGCCGTTGATGGCGGCAAGTGCTGCAGGTAGTGTGGCCTACTATAACATGCCGCATTCTGCCAAGGGCCAATAGCGCAACAGACGGTCTATCGGGCTGAACATTAACATGGCTGTTGGCTGCATAACCCGCCTACATAACATGCATGGCCAGCTTACTACATGACGTTATTGTTGCGATACCCTATTGCCAGCATAAAGGAGCCAAATTGTCATGGAATCAAGCCGGTCGTTCTCATCCCCTGATGATTCTGCAGACTGGCACAACGGCGACAACACAAGCCCTACCAAATCAGCGAGATGAGATGGAGCAACGTACAAATGTAGTCAACTGACTACAGCAGAGATGTGCCGATCAGGGTTAATACCCACTGGAAGCCCGTAAAGAGCCAGAAGTCCTGCCGGGAATGTTTTTTGCTTGTGTACTTTTGGCCTTGGATTTTCGATGGGAGCATTGCCATGAAGCCGTTCCTCCATGCTTCACAGGTGCGACGAAAACCGATGCTATTGGCGGTTGCCGTTATTCTCGTGCTTTCGCCAGTTGCTGGAATCACCTCGGCGCTTGCCGATAACCTTTCCCTGGGTTTGGCAATTCCAGGGCTCAGTGTTTCATTGGGAGGGGCACCTGTTTATTATCCTGTTCCCCCAGCGGCTTATGTTCCACCCCCACAACCCGTGTATTACTATGCAGCCCCGCCACCGCCGCCGGGATTTCCGCCCGTCTACTACGCGGTTCCCACGCCTGTGGCGGGCTATGTATCCGCTCCCTGATAGTGACGCCGGATTTCGTAGGAAGACAGAATGCAAGGGATACAGTATTTTTGGCTAATTGCGGTCACTTTACTATTGAACGGCTGTGCCTCAACCATGGTCGCTCCGTCCCCGATACCGGCACAGACATCCATTACCCATCAGCCAATGCCATCATTGTCCCAACCTCCCACCTCGGTCTTGCCACTTCCCACGGGTCCGATCCAGAAACCCTTGGGATTACAGCGCGATTGCCAGCGGTACCAGGTGCAGGCTCATCGATTGCAACAAAAACTGACAAAACGGCCACACTCTGGTCTTTTGATGGATGACTTTGACCAAATCCAGGCGGTAGTGAAACCGCTATGCGCTGCACCAGGTTCTGGAACGCCATATCCTGTTGCCCAACAAGAAATTCGCCGGGCAATGCGGGACGTGGAACAGCTATCCAGATCCGCTTCTTCATCCACACCCTAAGGAGAAATATCCGCATGTTATCCACGTTCAATTTTAAATATGGCCAGCATAAGTACCGGACAAAGGCCCTGCTGATTGGTATTGGCCTGATCGCTTTGGGCGGTTGTGCCAATATGAGCCCCACCGGGCAACGCGCACTGAGTGGGGGTGCCATTGGTGCTGCTGGCGGTGCGGTGCTCGGTGCCGTCGCTGGCGGCAGTCCGGCAGTAGGAGCCGCTGTAGGTGGTGCGGCGGGAGCGGCGACGGGTGCTTTGATGCACTGAAAGCACCCTTCAATGATGTGGAACACGCCCCATTTTCAGCAACAAATGGGGCGTGTTTTTGCGTAACCAGTTCACAGCAGAGCGATTGGCCTGTAGCTTTTGAACCCTCTTGCGGAACCTCTCATGGAGGGGGCGGTGGTGGGGGCGGACCGGGTTGCTGGTAATAACCACCGGGACCCGCTGGCCCTCCAGGCGGCGGTGGGGGTGGCGGCGGTGGTGCGGGTTGCGCATAATAACCGCCAGGTCCCGGAGGTGGGCCAGGGGGGTAGGCATAACATCCTGCCAACGCCGCCAAAACACCCAAGGCCGCGATACGTAATGCGTGATGCCACACTTTACGGCCTGTCAGGTACTGAATTTCATGCAACATGAGGTTCTCCTTTAAGGGGATCACTTAATCTTCATCGCCTGAATAAGTGAATCACGGATTTCGGTACAGCAAGTGGTCATACCTCCTTTCCGCTTTGCGGTCCTGTTTTTCCGACTTGCGCAGCGCCTTCCAGTAACGATGATCGGCTTTGCGATCCCGTTTGACCAGTCGCCGCTGACTTAAAGCATAGACGGCACCTGTAGTGGTTCCAATATCAAAAGAAATACAATGGGTTCGTTTTGCCTTGTCGGAATCCGATGAGATGATGCCATGATAGGTTGTCGCCAAAGCGCAACAGACGCGCTTGAGAACTGGCCTGCTAGCACCGAGATCCCGTGAAACCCGCAAAGCGATTTCATGAACGGACGGAGCAGGACACTGATTTCATCCAGAAATTCAGCCTGCCGGAACCTTTGGCATAAATTCTGCTGTCTAAAGCTCTGGGCTTGTCAGTGAGATTTCTCATGCTTTCTGTCATAACCCGAATGGCGGTCTGATTGCACGGTATGACTTTAAAAGGCATACCGTCAAACTCAGTCTATTTTTTAAACTAAACAAGGCAGGAGTATTCCGATGATTCAGAAAAAAATATGGTTAACCGCGTTGACTCTCGCAATCACTTTACCGATAGGTGCCGAAGCATCTGTATATGGCGTCATGAATCAAGTCGGTGTTTCCGGCAATGTGCAAGGGGCTACCAATCAGTATGGCAATACCACCGGCGGACTGGGTCTGCGTGCCAGCCTTTACAATGGTGGATTGTTTGGTACAGCTAAGTACCGCCACGAGTTCGGGGCCACCTATCAGGGATATACCGGGGGCAATACCAATACGGTTGGACTCAAATTCGGCTATCTCTTCCATGCCAGCAACATCCTGGCTGTCGGACCTTATGTGGGGTACGAGTATAACCGTTTTGCACAGTCCAACAGCTATTATGACTACCACTCCTCGCTGAGCACCAATGATCTGGGTGGGGGTCTATATGCAGCAACTGCATTGCCGGGTATCAATTTTACCGGATACATCGGGTACCTTGGTGGTATCTCTGAAACCCAGCATGTTTCTGGATTTGCACCGGATACTTTCAACAGCACATCGGACCTACTGCAAATGGGAGTAAACGCATATTATCCGTTGATGGCAAACGTATCCCTCTATGTCGGATTGCACGATGATGACTTTACGCAGCGAGGCGCTCCCAACATACTTCGGGGGGATGTGGGCTTAGGTATGCAATTTTAAGTATCCGCTGACGACATCATCAAATTCATACGTGACACTCAGGGTGGGCTCCACTCTGAGTGTGTTTCAGCCGCACGGCAAGGGACCAATGAGGGTTCTTGTCAGCGCCTACCGAAAAGTAGTGGCAGAACCTGGCTGGAACCTGTTACAGAAGGCGACTAGACTAAAAGCATATTCTCCCAATCAGGGAAGGGTTAATCGCTTTTCTGTTGCCGATGTTGATGATGAAGGGCCACGTAAAGGAGAATGCCATGCAGATTAAAACTACTACAAAACTCCTTCTGTTTGCCTTGGGTGCCATGATTTTATTCGGGCGTATGATGTTTCCTCACAGGGGATATGGCCATTCTGGTTATTATTCCCAGGGGGGCCAGCAAGCATATGGTTATCAGGGCAACCGCCCGCCACCACCGGCCTATGGGTCGGATCCTGGTAATTACGGGTATGGCAATTAACCGCCAGGGTCATAAAACGGATCCGCGGCCCTGTAGTATACTAAATAACCAAGGAGGTTAAAATGTCTCGTAAAGCTATTTTACTCCGCATCTCTCTCGCGCTTGCGGGAGCGGGTTTGTTGTCCAGTTTTGTACCGGCTACGGCCTTTCCCTTTGATATCAGCGTATTGTTGGGAGATATGGGTATCAACATCGGTAATGCTGGATGGCCCCAGCAGTATGCTTACTGGCAGCCGCCCTATGGGTACACCAGTTATTACAGCCAACCGCTCTATGCACAATACATGATGTGGTACTACTATCCGCAATCTTATTATCAGTATTATCCAGCGCCTCCGCCGCCTCTACCTGCGGGTGCGCCTCCGCCTCCGCCACCGCCTCCAGGCGCACCACCACTGCCACCGCCGGGAAATTTTTTCCATTACCTGGGCATGCGGCAGCCACCTCCGCCCCCGCCCGGAGCGAGGCTAACCCGTCCACCGGGTCCACCAGGAGCCAATCGATTTTATCCTGGTGGGCCTGGATTCAGCCCGCAACATGGACCGCAAACCGGTAGGCCAGGACCCATAGGGCCGCAGTTCCAGCATGGACCGGCGGGAGGGCCACCGCAGGGGCCACAATATCGTCCGGGAGGACGGCCACAAGAGGGGGGGCTAGGAAGGCCGGGAGGTCCGGGACCTCAACCAGGCAGACCAGGATTTGGCCCACAACTAGGACTACAACCCGGTAGGCCAGGACCCGGGGGTCCGCAGTTCCAGCATGGACCGGCAGGAGGGCCACCGCAGGGTGGCCCAGGCAGACTCGGAGGTCCGGATCCCCAACAGCGTCCACAAGGCCCTATGGGTGGACCGCCACGTGGAGGTCCAGGCGTTCCTTAAAATGCGTAAAACGAAACGAGCCGCTTATATGGGGCGGCTCGCTCTTGGGTCTTTGCGGAACGTCTTTGCGTCTATGCTATGGCTCTGAGCGATTCAGTGAAGAGCTTTACTTTGCGGGTGGAAAGAATTTTTCCGCCCGGAGTATGGCCGCCGTCAACGACTGCATTGCCGGGAAGATTGGCAAGCGTTTTGACCTGGATATGACGGTCCGGGAACCCAGTGGAGAGGGGTTTCGTGCACAGATGGAGCGATTACTGCCGCAAACACAACATGACAAGGTGTTTGGTAAGGCTGGGTATGAGAAATATTTCGAGAATACTGTCAGTGGATTGCTATACAGTCTGCAGAAGGAGCTGGAATTTGATGCTCAAAAAATCCCGCGGGTGCCGTTAGGGAAGAAAAAATGTGGTCCGGAGTTGTGACACTATTAGCCTGTTTTAGGGGTTGAGAGTGGCGATTATTACGAGAGCACGCGTGGTAAGATCATCAAAGCATCCGGAATCAACCGGCTAAAAGAAGTTTCCCGTGCGCAAGATCGTGGCAACCGTTGGTTTTGCTATCCTCGCCTTGCCTACCTGCGCGGCGGCGCACGGCGTAAACCCCATCCCGCGCGCGCAGATCCGCCTCACTACGACAGCTGGCTACCGTGTGCCTGACACCGAACTGCGCGCCAGCCTTTCGGCGCGGCCCAGCGGATCCGGTCCTCGACGCTTGCCGCCCATGTCAACCGGACGGTGGCATGGGCGGACGCACGGGTTTCGTCGGTACACCGTTTGCAACGGCACGCCGACGGATATGCGGCCGTGCGCACGGAGAACAAAACGGCCCCATGACCCGATAAGGCTGTACCACGATCACCCGATCTATACCTCCCAATCGAAGATTAACTGCGCTGGAGAGTACGATGCCCGTCCCCGCCCCACTCCATTCCGGGAACAACACCGAAAAGAAAGATCCCCGTCTTGAGCTTGCCGATAGGCTGATTGAACAGATCGAGGCAGGAACCGCCTCCTGGCAAAGGCCCTGGGAAGCCGGCGATGTGTTGGCCCCGGTCAATGCAGTCACAGGCAAGCCTTACAGCGGGGTGAACTACCAAAATCTCATGATGTTCTCTCCGGATACGTCCGATCCACGTTGGTGTACCTACAAGCAGGCCCAGGAGCAGGGCTGGCAGGTGCGCAAGGGTGAGCATGGGATCCCCATCGAAAAGTGGTCGCGTTACGAGCACAAGCGCACGGAAGAGGAAATGGGCAGACTCCGGGAACAGGGAGCAGCGGACCCTGAGCCCACAGAAATGCGTCTTGGCGTGCGCTACTACAAGGTGTTTCACGCCTCACAGATCGACGGCATCCCGCCGCTGGAGAGGTCCCCACGTCCCGAGATCCAGGGAACTCCCGATGATCGCCTGCGGAAGCTGGCCGGGCGTTTTATCGTCCGTCGGAAGACCGGGTGCAGATGCCTCTCGTGGAATCTTTCGAGCAGGCTGTGGGTCAGGACACTACCCTCCTGCACGAAGTCTGGAAGTAGTTCTATTCGTGGTTGAAATTTCTTGAATGTGCTCACTGAAACTTCCTGGTCGGCAACGTGGGTATATCGTCTTCGCTCTCCGCTAGGCCCAGCCGGTAATGCCAGAAATTCCACATGCGCGGCGTGAACCATCCCGCTTCGGCATTCTTCAGGGCATCGACCAGTTTTTCTGGCCCAAAGGTGGTTTCCAGTCGGCGGGCATCTTCCCAGTCGCCTAAATTCATAACCTGAGCGATCAGGCGACGTTCATATTGGAGTGCATCGTCAGGCGTCTTCCACCAGATATACTTGGTGAAGTCGCGTAATGCCTGTTGTTGTGCATTCACCACAACATCCCTCCACCAGTCGCCAACCCAAAAGTATTATACTATCTTCCTTTCGCGCAGCAGAGGGTCACTGGGCCTTGGTGGCTATGGCGGGCACGTCTTTATCCTATAATTTCAGGGTGAAAAAGGGGCCGCGGTAAGGCCATGGGCCAGCGCAGAGCCCAGCAGATTGGGGAGAATAAATTCATGCCTGGCCGGTACGTGATCGCGGGTATCCTTCTGGCGGCGGGCGCCAGCCGTCGCTTCGGCTCCCCCAAACTGCTTCAACCCCTTGCCGGCGGGACGCCCATGGCCCTCGCCTCCGCCCGTGCGCTGATGGGGAGCGTGGATCGGGTGATTGCGGTGATCCGTCCCGAGGACAAGGCATTGGCCCGGCTCTTCGCGGATCATGGCGTCCCCGTATTGCCCTGTCCGGAATCGTCGCAGGGCATGGGGCGTAGTATTGCGTGCGGGGTGCGGGCGAGCGCGGAGGCGGACGCGTGGATCATCGCGCTGGCGGATATGCCCTTTATTCAGAAGGGCACCATCCAAGGGGTGGCGGAGTTACTGCGGAACGGTGCGGTCTTGGCCGCTCCCCTTTATGGGGGCAGGCGAGGGCATCCCGTCGGTTTTTCCCGGTCCTTTGGAATTGCCCTATGCGGACTGAAGGGAGATGAAGGGGCGCGGAGCATCGTGGCGCGGCATCTCGACGAGTTACGCCTATACCCGTGCGCGAACCCCGGCGTACATAGGGATATCGATACCCCGAAAGACCTAGCTTTCTGCGAATCTGCGGGCATGGGCCGAGGCACAGCGGAACCGGCTCCATGACAAAGTGAACTTGCCCGTTGATGGATCACTCTTTTCTAGGCTACGGCCGTGGATCCTGCGACAAGGCGGCGGCAGCGAGCACGGCACGGCGTACTAACGTTGCGAGTAAGGGTAGTTTGTAGGCATTCTGCGCTAAGGGTGTTGCCCCCGCCAGCGCCGCTTCTCCCGCCGCCTCCGCCGTTTCCCCGTTGATGGTCGCCCCCGTCAGCAGGGCTTCTGCCTGTCGCGCCCGCCAGGGCGTCGGCGCCGCTGCGCCGAGCACGATACTCGCCTCCCGGCAAAGGCCGGCTGCGTCGAGATCCACGACCACTGCTACGGCCGCAAGGGGCCAATCAAAGGCTTCCCGTTCAGCAACCTGGAAATAAATGGAGTGATTGGTCTGCATCTGGGGCGGCAGCCATACCGCCGTCAGGATCTCCCCGGCCGCAAGAATGTTTTCCCGGTGCATATCTGCTTCGGGCAAAACGAAAAAATCCTCCAGCGGAACCTGCCGCCGCTGTCCTTGCGGGTGGAGAAGTTCCACCTGCGCATGAAAGGCCAGGAGCGCGGTGGCCGGGGTAGAGGGATGGATGATGGCGCAGCCGTGATTGGCAAAAATGGCGTGGTAGCGATTGTCGCCCGCAAAGGCGAAGCAGTGTCCACCGCCCTTGCGCAGGCAGTGATGGGCGGCAGAGCGCAAGTACCAGCAGCGCGGCCGTTGCAGCAGATTCCCGCCCAGCGTGGCGCGGTTGCGGATTTGCGGGCTGGCCGCCATGGCGGCCGCTTGTGCCAACGCGGCATGGCTCTGGTGGAGACCGGGGTGTGCGGCGATCTGAGCCAGGGTAGTCAGCGCCCCGATGCGCAGACTGCCGTCGCTCCCCCGGGAGATGCCCTGCAGTTCCGCCAACTGGCTGACGTCCACCAGACGCAGGGGATTGACCAGGCCCTCCTTCATAAGGTCCAGCATGTCCACCCCGCCGGCTTTCACCAGAATGGCTTGTTGTGCGATCGGCGTATCTTGCAGCGTGAGCATCGCCTCGGCCGTGGTCTGAGTGACGAGGGCTGCGGCTTCCGTCGGCGACCGGGCCTGTTGCCACTGGAAGGCTTCCATCAGCGCGGCCCTCCGCCTGTGGCACCGAGGGCATGGAGTACCTTTGCGGGCGTCATGGGCAAGGACCGCATGCGCACCCCGATGGCGTTGTAGACCGCGTTGGCGATGGCGGCGGCGGTGGCGATGTTGGCCGGTTCGGCAATGCCGTAGGCATCGGTGGCGCTAAATCCCTGGTAATTTTCCAGCAGTATCACCTCGATCTGAGGAGCGTCCCACGCCCCGGTCAATTTGTAATCGACCAGATTGGCATTGAGCATCCAGCCGGTGTTGGTATCCAGGATCCGTTCCTCCAGCAGCGCATAAGAAACGCCCATGAGCACGCCTCCTTGCACCTGACTTTCAATCTGCAAGGGGTTGATGGGACGGCCGCAGTCCTGAACGGCCAGCACTCGTTCCACGCGGATGACGCCTGTCTCCGTATCGACGGCTACTTCGGCGAACTGGACTCCACCCAAGTCGTTCAGTGCCATGGCCGCATCACCCGAGCGGCTGCGGAAACCGGCGTAGTCATCGATCCGCCCGGCAAAGGCGCTGATGCGGTCGGTACGCAGGGCGGCGGCCGCCTCCTGCCAGGAGATGCGCCGCTGCGGCGCATCGCGCAAATGGATCCAGCCGTCTTGCACGGTCAATTGTTGCGGATCCACCTGCCAAGACGAGGCGACGGAGCGGAAAAGGGCCTCTTTGATCTGCCAGGCGGCGGTGCGGGCAGGGGGAGTGATGGAGGCGGTGGTACGACTGCCGTAGGAAGGTGGTCCCGAGGGAAATTCGGTATCCCCGATGCGCACATGGATATCTTCCGGCCGCAGACCCAGCTCCTCGGCCACCACCTGGGCCAGGACCGTACCGACTCCGGTGCCGATGTCCTGCACGCTGGAAAGCACTTCGACCCGGCCATCCCGCCACAGGCGTAGTTCGCAGGCGGCATTGGTCTGAACATTGGCGGACCACAGGGATTGCGCCATGCCCCTACCACGTTTGATAGGCCCCTGATCAGCCCCCAGCGGCTTGCCCTGCGTCCAGCCGATTCTTTCGGCGCCCATGCGGCGTTCCTCCCGGCGAACGGGGCTGGGGTCGATGACATCGCGGAGGGCAAGGGGATCCATGGCAAGTTTTTCCGCCAGTTCATCGATGCCCTGTTCCAGGGCGAAGGCACCCTGGGTGTTGCCGGGACCACGCATGGGGCAAGCGGGACCGGCATGCGTGAAAACATCATACTGCAGGGATTCCACATGGGGGCAACGGTATAACGCGGTGGCCATATTGCCGACGCCGGCGCCGAAGGCGATGCCGGCGCTGCCGTAGGAATGCAGGGAAAGCGCCATCAGGGTGCCGTCGCGGCGGGCCCCGATGCGCAGATGCTGCTCACTGGAGGGGCGGTTGCCGCTATCCATCTGTTCCTCGTCGCGGCGATGGACCAGGCGTACCGGCGCCTTGGCCAGCCGGGAAAGGGCTACCGCCGTGCGCCCGTAAAGTCCAATCTGCGATTTGGAACCGAACCCCCCGCCAACGGCCTCGGCCCGTACGCGGACGCGGGAAAGGGGCAATTGGAAATGGCGGGCCAACTGGGCGCGCACGCCGGCGGTGAATTGGGTGGACATCCAAACGTCGAGACCGTCCTCGTGCCAGGCCGCGACGATGGCATGGGGTTCCAGACAGCAATGGGTCTGGACCTGGGTATGATAGGTTCCGTCTACCACGATCTCGGCGGCGGCGAAACCCGCATCGATGTCGCCGCGGCTGCCTTTGCTCTCGGGTCCCCGGATATTGCCGGTGATGGGGAGATCACCGGCTGCCGCAGGCAGGCCGGCCGATGGACTTTTTTGCCACTCGGAATCCGGGTAAACGATGGGCGCATCCGCCTGTCTGGCCCCATCGAGATCCACAACGAAGGGCAAGGGATCATACTCCACTCGGATCAGGCGCAACGCCGCCTCCGCCAGTGCCGGCGTGTCCGCCGCCAGGGCGGCGATGGGTTGGCCGACATAGCGCAGCACCATGGAGGCGCCATCGGCCGGGGGCTCCACTACGGTCAGGACCGCATGGACGCCGGGCAGCGCAGCGGCTGGGGAAAGATCCAGGGAGCGAATGCGGGCATGGGGCAAAGGCGAGCGCAACACCGCCGCATGGAGCATTCCCGGCTGATGCGCATCCACCGTATAAAGGGCTGCGCCAGTGACTTTGTTCCGCGCATCCCAGCGGCGGATATCCTTGCCGATCTGCGTCAACTCGGCGTTGGGCGCCAGTGGCGGCGGCTCGTCAGCGGGAATCTCCCGTTCCACCGCATCGAGCCCCAGATGGGCGAGGCCGAAGGGGAATTTCTCCCGACGCCGCGGGAATTCGTCATCCATGCTCAATCTCCTTCCGCCTCGGCCAGGGCCAGCATGGCCTGGATCACATGGGGATAGGTTCCGCAGCGGCAGAGATGCCCGCTGATGGCGGTCCGAATCTCCGCTTCGCCTGGGTGGGGGTTCCCTGCCAGCAGGGCGGCGCAACTCATCACCATGCCGGGGGTGCAAAAGCCGCATTGCACCGCGTCGTGGGCGATGAAGGCCTCCTGGACAGGATGCAGTCGCTCGCCCGCGGCCAGCCCTTCGATGGTGGTGACCCGCCGTTCCCCCACCTCGATGGCCAGGATGCTGCAGGAGGCAACCACGAGGTCGTCGAGCCACACGCTGCAGGCCGAGCAGGCCCCCTGATTACAGGCGATTTTCGTGCCCGTGAGGCCCAGAGGCCCGCGCAGGGCTTCGGCAAGGGTGGTGCGCGGTTCGACCAGCAGGGTACGGGCTTCGCCATTGACCCAGAGGACAATGGGCACGGCACCGGGACCAAGGATGGAAGCGGTGGCCGATTTTTCATTCTCCTGCGGATCTTCTTTCATCAGGGTCAGATCTCCCTCTGGAAACGCCCGCGCCCCCGGAAACATGGCGTGGCGAAGATGTCTTCAGTGTAGACGCCCATGGGAGCGTCTTCAAAATCCGAGATCTCCCGCGTGGTGCCGTCGCCGACCCGCTTGAGAATCACCAGCCCACGAAACACGGCCAGCCAACCGACGAGTTGCACAAAATTCTCATCACCATCACCGCCTCGTAACCTGGAGCGACGTGAGAACTGATCGAAAATCTCTTTGACCACAAGATATTCCGTGGCTGAAGAGCACATTGCCCTAAAACGGCGCTGATCCTGCACCATGATAATGCAGGATATACATACCGCCCACGGATACAACACCCTGCTTGTTTCGCTACGCGCTGCCAAATGATCTGCCGCCGCAGCCGCTCTTGATACTTTCTGGCATGATCTCTGCATGATGAGATGCTCGCTGAGTCTGGCGTGTATGGGCGGCATCTGTCAGGAGGGTATCCATGAATCGTTTCGATCATTTTCGCGAACTGCGGGTAGATCTCTCGGCATTATTGGGTGGGGTGGTAGACGCCGTAGCCAGTCCGCACCTGCTCAGGCAGGACCGCAAGGAGCAACGACGCGTCCTGGCGTGTTTAATTGAACGGCATCCTTTTCTGGATCTTTGTTACTTGCTTGACGCCGATGGCAACCAGATTGGCGATAATGTAGCAGCATCCAGGAGGCGGAAAGCACACGGTGGTGATGGCGCAAACCGCAGCCATCGTCCTTATTATCGATTGGCCAGGGAAGCTACCAGCCCTGTGCTCACGGAGCCGTATCTCTCCTCCACCAACGGTCATATTTGCATCACTGCAACCGCACCCGTTCGTGATGAGGCCGGTAAACTGCTGGGCATGGTAGTGGCGGATAGCGAACTGGATCGTACTTTGGCGTTGCTGGAAGAAGATGGCAGCCGACGTAGTTTCGAACCTTATTTTAAATTCATTTACCTGTTGTTCTCCGCCGGATTGCTCACGGTAAGCATGGCACTCGGTCTGCATGCATTGATCGCGCTCGGTTCTGTATGGTCTACAGTAACTACCCCGGATGATTTTAGTGCACCGTTCCAGGCAACGATTCTTTTTACTCTGGCCCTTGCTGTTTTTGATCTGGCAAAGACCATCTTTGAGGAAGAGGTATTGTTACGCAAGGATATTCGCCGTCATAGTACGACACGACGCACTCTGACCCGGTTTATTGCCGCTATTCTGATTGCGGTTTCCATCGAGGGATTGATGCTGGTTTTTAAATTCGCACTCGATGCCCCGCAGCATCTGTGGCTTGCCATTGGATTACTGGTTGCAGCCGCCGCACTTATGGTGGCCCTGGGACTCTATGTCTATTTTGGCGCGCAGGCTGAGGTACTGTTGCTACGCAACAGAGAGCAGCGCCACGATGGACACTAAAATGGTAAAACTTCCGCCGTTACCCGACAACGCAGCCCAGATGATCGACGCACTCCAGGCAAGTCCTGTCCAAACCAGGAGAACATCCAGTAACGTAATCGCCACCCGGTAGCGGCTCCCCCATGCTCCACACCATCAGCGCAGAGAGCACCTACACACCCAGTGCCAGGACAAAGGCGATGGCGAGGAACGTGACAAATCCGGCACGGCTATCAGTAATCCAACGCATCATACGCTCCCCTGTTTTTGCTGATATGCTGATTATGTAGTCGATACCTGGAGAAAGGCAGATCGCCGGCGAGCGACCTTTTGTTGCCCGCTCTGTTCGCCGACCGTCAGTCCAGCAGGGTCGCCTGCACCTGAAACACTGGTGACAGGTGTGTGGGGGCCTTGATCCGTAGCTGTTTGTTGACGTTCATTCGTCCGAATACCACCTCGATGGCCGAAGGGGCAACGCCGAACTCCCCCGCCAGAAACCGGACCATGTGATCGGTAGCGCGGCCATTTTGGGGTTTTGCGGTGACACTGACCTTGAGCTGGTTACCCTTGGGTTTGCCAATCGCATCGCGGGAGGCATTGGGTTTCCCCAAAATATTGACCACCAGAACATCCCCTTCCCACCAAAAAAATTTTTGATCTAGTTCATTGTTTTTATTCATATTTAACCATCCGGTCACAGATCCTGAAAATTTTCCTTCGGACAAGAAAACCCCACGCAGTGAAGATCTTTGGGGCTCACAAAACAGTGACGATATGATAGGACTAAGTTCTACCGATTACCATCGGCGCAAAGAGGGTATTGACTATGCGTTCCGCATAGCAAATGAGCATTACCTTACCTCTGGAGAGGGTTCGATTAAATCCATTGCCATGCCAATCTGCGGAGTCCCGGCGTACTCGTGGTCAATTTTCCGAATAGTGGTTGGCGGATGGATGCCTATATCAGTCGCATTCAGATAAGCTTTGATGATCAGGTCATAGTGGTGGAAGCGGAAGAAGCCGGTAACAAGATACTTGTTTGCATACAAAGGCAACAATTTTTCACTGTTAGCCAAGAAAATAACGGGGAGAGCGAGCGATCCATGAATTCTTTATATGATGTATCCATAAAAAATACGGCGCACAAACTGATTTATAAATTAATCCAGCTATATGCGTTATGATACCATTTTTTACTATTACCACAAATTTTTGGATGACCACCCCCGCTGAGACCAGGTCATCCGCATTCGCAGGTCGAGGATGATTAACCACCAAGTAAAGAACTGGATTGTCGTGCCGCACCCGCTTGTTCAATCCTGTTCTGCACAGAACGGCACATAGGGATATTACTGACAAACATCGTTTCGCGCATTGTGCGTTTCAGTTGTTTGGGAGGGGGCATGGCAGCGGGGCGGGTGATCAGCGATTCCTCGACCCTTGAACCGAAACAGGGGTCCCCTCACGGAGATACGCCTTTACGGCCCCGACGCGGCCAATGATCGATGATGCTGAACGCCAGATGCAGTACCCACAACAACAACAGAAAGGCGGCCAGTGTGCGGTGCCAGGGCAGGAGATCTCCCGCTCCCCGCCACAGCAGGATACCCAGGATCACGGTCACGCTCGCCAGGAGCAGAAAGACCCCCGCCACAGCGGCGTCCAGCCCCTCGCGCAGGAGGGTGCCGTCGCGCCCCAAATGGCGCCACTGGCGAACGACCCGCCGCCGAGTCGTCGCCGAAAGTAGAAAGATCCGCGCCGCACTCCGCCGACCTGCCCCAGAGCCAAGGAGCCAGGACCATTCACCGGCAAGGAAAAGCGCGGCAACCAGGCCGTCGATGATGTGGAAGGGCAGAAGCCAGATCCAGCCCAAGGCCAGGAGCAAACCCGAGGCGAGTTGCAGGGTCACCGTCAACACCACGCCGAGGAGCAGGAATATGGCCCAGGTCGGCCGACGCTCAGCCCTCACCATTGCGCCAGATCCCGCCCGAGCGGCGCCCGGCGTCAACCAGAAAGGCTTCGGCCACGGGGAACGCATCGGCACGCAGACATTGGTATAAGACGGCATACATGGCAAAGGTCCCCCATCAAGCTAACGTTCATACATTAAAGCCCTCCGATTATTTCATTACCCATATCGGCCATCGATCCGCGGCTTTATGAGCATGGGCGCATAAACGATGATAAAACCGACGAAGGCAATAATCCACAGGCCTTGCGACACCTCAATCCACATTCGGTACTGCATTGGCAATATTATTGGAATAATCACGCGCACAATGGCACCAAGAAGCAACGAAAAGAATATCCAGTTCAAGGCCGATGGGGGTGTAAAGATGTTTCTTCCTGTGTGCCCTAGAGAGACTCTCGCCATCATGCCAATGGTCATCATGCCTACCCCACCATACGCAAAAGCATGAATTCCTAACATTGGATTGATGGGTATCCAATGAGCAAGCGCAGTCAAAATAAATCCAATGAATATCCATCCATAAGCCAGGTAAAGACTCCATAACAAGGGCTTACGCCATATGCCCGGAGTATACCATCCGATCATTTGTAGAACCTGCAAAAACGCTAACGCGATGGCCACCAAAACCGTAATCAGTGAAATCGGATTCCATACAACAGCCACTATAAAAAACATCATAAGAATCAAACTGCTGATGTTTACCCACGGCCGAACCCTCAAAACCACCGGATAACCAACGCCTCTTTCAATAAAGAACGGCATTATCCGCTGTCCCATCAGCATAATCAGCGCGATAATCAGATAGAGGCCGAAAAACAACCCAATCTGCGTCAGCTCAGGATGCTTCCAGATGAGGCCTATATAGAACAATGTATTACCTGTCGTCATTAGTAATAATATGGACCATATGCCAAGCTGTTTCCATTGCTTGCTGCGGACCAAAGGATACAGTAAGGCGATGCAAACAGTGACATCAAACAACAGGTCGAATAGCGCCATGATCATCAGTGCGCCAGGAAAATCGGTGAACGGCATTATGCGTGCCATAAGCCAGAACAAACCTAGTAATAATAATCCATATCCGCGAAGCGTCTGGTGACCCGTCCAGTTTTTGACTGCGGTCAACAAAAAACCAACAGCCACGGCCATGGAATATCCAAATATCATTTCATGGGCATGCCACAGGATAATCGGGAAATTGCCATTATCAAGAAACTGCGTTCCGTGATAATAGAACCAGAACCAGGCAGAGATGGCAAAAGCAGAGAATACCGCCCCTAACAAAAAAAAGAGGCGGAACCCAAGATGGAGAAGGGCAAAACGATACTTTTTACTGGGCTCTATGACTATCACGAGACCCTCCTGTATGAAAATCCATGGGGTTGCCAATTTTTTGCAATATGCCCATTCGACTTTTACCGTTGGCTCGTCAGAAAAGGATCATGGCACATATGCTCATCAATAATCCATCTTGCCGCCGCCTCTCATTTTGGCTCCATGCCCTGAGGAGAACGGGTACCGATCCCGGATGCATAGATACCGCACTATGCGGACAAAAACCGTTCGAACTACAAACAGGAGTCCGGCAACCCTTGGCTCAGAGCGAATTTCGTCACCCCCTGGACCAGTCGCGTTGATCCGCAGACATACAGGTCCATCACCGGCTGATGGTCGCCCGGTGGCTTATCCCGATGTCGGCGTGCAGGCAGCTGTGCTGATAGACTTCGCTCGCCAGGGCCGTCCGTTGTCCGAACTGGCCCGCGCCATGGGCACGAGTTGGCCAGCTGCACAGCGCCTTATCCGTCCTGGAAACCCCACCATCAAACAGCTTGAACGCGCCGCCGCTGCTTTGGGGAAGCGGCTGGTGATCAGTCTGGAGTAAATCGTCCACCGGGTAGAACGCAGGATATCTCTCCTTTGAACGCTATCAGAAACGGACCGGCCTGCAAAACGCGTGTTTGCCAGCAAAGCTGGCGGCCGTGCCCAGTTCTTCTTCAATGCGCAGTAACTGGTTGTATTTGGCAACTCGCTCACCGCGTGCCGGTGCTCCGGATTTCAGATGGCCGGTGTCCAGAGCTACTGTCAGATCCGCAATGAAATCATCAGTGGTTTCACCGGAGCGATGAGATACGAAAGCTCCCCAGCCATGAAACTGAGCCAGCCGGGTGGCGGCAATGGTTTCGGTGACAGTCCCAATCTGGTTGAGTTTGATCAGCGTCGAGTTGGCAATGTTGTCTTCTATGGCCCGGGCAATGATTTTCGGGTTGGTGCAGAAGATGTCGTCGCCGACCAACTCAATGATGCCACCGAGTTTCTCATTGAGCAGTTTCCAGCTTTCCCAGTCATCTTCCGCAAGACCATCCTCTAGCAATACGACGGGGTAGTTATGCACGATCTCGGCGTAATATCCGACCATTTCCGCACTGCTGAGCGCTCGTTTTTCGGTGCGCAAATGGTATTTTCCATCCTTAAAGAATTCCGAAGAGGCTGGATCGATGGCGATGCCGCAATCTCTTCCCGGTTCAAGTCCGGCGCGACGGATCGCCTCTACCAGCAGGTCATAGGATTGATGATTGGATTGCACGGCGGGCGCAAAGCCGCCTTCGTCACCGACGCCAACGGACAGATGTTTTTCCAGAAGCAATCCCTGCAGGGTATGGTAGATTTCCGCACCCCAACGCAAAGCTTCGCGGAAACTGTCAGCGCCATAGGGGACCAGCATGCATTCCTGAAAATCAGCTCCCTGCCAGTGGGCATGGACGCCGCCATTAAGCACATTGAAACAGGGGACCGGTAAGCGGGTGGCACCCGGGCCGCCCAGGTAGACATACAGGGATAAATCACAAAAATCAGCCGCGGCGCGGGCGCAGGCCATGGAAACGCCCAAGAGGGCATTGGCCCCCAGTTTGCCTTTATTGTCCGTTCCGTCCAGGCCGATCATGGTGTCGTCGATGGCTTTCTGCTCGCGAACATCCAGCCCCTGGAGGTCTGGAGCAATGATTTCTTCAATATTCTTCAGTACCTGTTGCACACCCTTGCCGCCGAAACGGTGACTGTCACGGTCACGCAATTCGACGGCTTCCCTGCTACCCGTCGAGGCTCCAGAGGGAACTGCCGCCCGGGCGTGCCGACCATTGCTGAGATACACTTCTACCTCAACCGTAGGATTACCGCGTGAATCCAGAATTTCCCGGGCGATAATGTCTTCAATCAAGCTATCCATAAAACCTCCTTGTCATGGGTGCACAGAATCTTCCAAGGGAATACATATGAATCATGACGCTCATGGTAGCCGCTGACATCCTGCCAGCGCAGGCGGTAAGGCGTGTGTAAAGGAAGTGTAGCCGATCGCAGACCCTCTGCCCATTTTAGCCAGAACGTTTGCATCTGGGCCGGGCCTACCTAGCCTGCCTGAACTGGGACACCAAGCGGGTGTGCGTGGCCCTGGTAGAACGCTGGGAGCCGGACAACTTGCGCGACTACATCGATGGCACGCCGCTGCTGTCACTGGATCAGTGCATTGGCAACGTGATTGCGAGGGTGGCAGAACAGGCGATTGCAGCGCCGGCTCTGCCGGTCAAGGCCACTCACTAAACCGGCGAGAGTCAAGACCCTTTCACGATACCACGCGCCGCCGGAACCGCCCAGCAGCACCCCTCCAGGCCGGCAACGTCCGGCCTTTTTCACGCCTGCTTCGGACGCGTGCACACGTCCCTTCGCTTGACCGCATGTAATCGCTCGATTACACTACGCTCGTGACCTAGGCGGTGAAACTACTCAGTGAGTTCTCCGACTGGCTTAAGGGCCTGAGGATGGGCTGACCCGGCAGCGCATCAACAATCGGCTGCGCAAGGCCCAGCTGGGCGACGTGGAGCCGGTAGGTGAAGGCGTGTTCGAGATGCGCGAACACTTTGGGCCGGGCTAGCGTATGTACTGCGTCCAGCGGGGCGAGACGCTGATCGTGATACTTGCCGGCGGTGACAAGTCCACCCAGCAAGCCGACATCCGCCGAGCGATTGCGCTGGCGAAGCTTTTGGAGGATTGACATGACCAAGAGAATCAAGGTTTCTGAACTTGCCGAGTTCGATGCGTCGGAGTACCTGAACTGCGACGAGGATGTGGCCGCATACCTGACGGCCGTTCTTGAAGAGAATGACCCCGCGTTGCTGGCCGCGGCCCTTGGCGACATTGCCCGCGCACGCGGTATGTCGCAGGTTGCGAAGGATTCCGGCATTGCACGCGAAGCCCTGTACAAAGCCCTTCGGCCCGGCAGTGAGCCGCGCTTCGAGACGATCAGCCGCGTTTGCGCAGCCCTGGGCGTGCGCCTGGTCGTGCAACCGATGCACCCGGCGCACTGACGCCGCTCTGCTGCGGTCAAGTCATCGGGTCGGCGTACTCCGACCTTGTTCACTTGTTTGCAAAACAGTCCGGTTATACCGACCCTCCGCAAACAGAACATCGATTTAAGAAGATAATAGATGAAGCGGGGAAGATGGAGTTTCTTGTGAACGCAGGCAAAATGATAAATACGGGACTGAAGGCGGCCCCGGAAATCAGGCGAGGCAGCATCTTCGCGCGAATGTCTCGATACGAGCTGGTCGAATATTGCCGCTCGCTATACATCCAAGGCGGAATCGAAGCTCTTTCTTATGCGTCCCGGGGTGGCAAAATTGCCGATGGCATTCTCTGAGCCCAGACTCTGCTCTTTTGCGTAGCTAACGCCATTCCCCACGCTGACATCGTGGCCCTGCGACCGCGCTCCATCGGCGTGACCAGATTTGCTGACCGCTTTGTGCTGAATTTTCTTGAGGCACCTGCCCAGTCCGTCACCGATACCATGCTGGCGCTGGTCGACGCCGTCGCCTAGGAAATCTGTGGGGGCGACCAAGGTCCTTACCAGTCACCCCCTTGCCTTGAACAAAAAACTCCCGCGCACAAATTAACAATTCTCAATGCGGCATTCCCTTTGTTGGTCTATAAAGGATAATCATTAGTATTCATCAGATAGGAGATATCCCATGGACAACAGGGAATTGAGCACTCAAGGCCGGACCTGCCCCACCTGCGGAGTGGATCTGCCCGGATTGAACAGCAGCGTCGACAACAACCTGCCCAACAACCAGAATATCCGCGGTGGCCAAGGTAACCGCGGGCGCGGGGCAGGTGGTGGCCGTGGCATGGGTGGCGGTGGCATGGGTGGCGGCGGGAGATTTGGCATGGCTGGAGGTGGTAGGGGCTTGGGCGGTGGTGCTTGGCAGAGTGCGGTTCCCGCTCAGGTTGGCAGCGACTTCGTCTATCTCGACCGCACCGCGCACCGCGAGGAGCACCTCGCACAGATCCGCTCCACCGTTGCAGCGTATCGCCCGGGCGAGTTGAGCGTTGAAGAGCGCGACGATTTGTTGCTGATGCGCGAGGAAGAAAAAATTGCCCGCGATGTCTATCTACGCCTTTATGACCGCTGGGGAATTCGTCCTTTCGACAATATCAGCGGAGCTGAGCAAGCGCACATGGACGCCATCCTGGCCTTGCTGAAACATTACGGCCTCTCGGATCCGGCGCAGGGACTGGAACTGGGTCGGTTCCACCGTGCCGAGCTGCAGGATTTGTACGATCGCCTCGTACAGCAAGGGCTGCAGAGTCGGGAAAATGCGATCCGTGTCGGCCTGCTGATCGAGGAATTGGACATCGCTGATCTTCAGAATGCGGCGCATCGCGCCGTCAAACCGGAGATCCTCGCGGTCTATGCCGAACTCGAACGCGGGTCACGCAACCATTTGCGTGCATTTTATCGCTGGAAGCAGGGCCTCGGAATCGACTACCAACCGACGCATCTTCTCTCCGACGACTTTGAGCGCATCGCCCACTCGGCGCAAGAAGACTGTCAGTAATCTGCACGAAGGCATTTTATGCCGTGCCAATGCTCGAAATACCTCCCCGAGTTCCGGCCGCAATCTGACCGCTTTCCTCGTCGGGAGGTATTGACAGTACCCGCCCAACTCATTGCGCCAGCCCTTCCCATGGCCTCTCCGGATCGTCCGGGGATGCCATGCTTCCCTAATGGATGCTGGCAAGATCTGGAACGCCGTTTGCATTACGAAGCCCTCTGGATCAGGGCATTCTGGTGGAACTGTCGGGCTGTGGGATGGCACTAACGCCATAGAATCGCTGAATAATTCGATGAGGAGGGTGCTGAAGAACTGCGGCGCGTCCCCGAACGATAAGTCGATCACGAAGCTCATGTGGTTCTTGCACGCTAAAGCTGATGATGACAACTTTCCCGAACAGTTATTTAGTCGAGGTAGACATCGACATCGTGCTCGCGGCGGTCATCCATGAGCGGAATCCTGTCTTGCGGCAATTCAGCACCATCCAGGGTAATGCGCACTACCCGCGTTGATGCGGTGCTATCACCATGAACGGTGATATGGTACAGCGTATCGCGGTAGCGGTAGTGGACCTTATAGAATTTCCAGTCCGCCGGGACGCGGGGCGTGATGCGCAGGTGATCAACCTCAAGCGATAGGCCCAGCAAGGTTTCGATCGTTAATCTATACATCCAGCCCGCTGCGCCGGTGTACCAGGTCCACCCACCGCGCCCGACGTGTGGTGCGGCGCCATAAATATCGGCGCACATAACGTAGGGTTCTACCTTATAGCGGGCGATAGATTCTGCGCTACTTCCATGACGGACTGGATTGAGCATGTTAAACAACTCCCAGGCCCGTACTTTGTCTCCCATTTGGGCAAAAGCCATGGCGGTCCAAATGGCAGCGTGGGTATATTGTCCGCCGTTTTCGCGCACACCAGGTACATAGCCCTTGATGTAACCGGGTTCGAGTGCTGACCGGTCAAAGGGTGGATTGAGTAACTGGATAAGCTGCGCATCGCGACGGACCAGATATTTGTCCACCGCTGCCATGGCCTGTCGCGCCCGCAAGGGATCGCCTGCGCTAGAGAGGATGGACCAACTCTGGCTGATGGAATCAATTTGGCATTCGTCATTCGTAGCAGAACCAAGGGGCGTACCATCATCAAAATAAGCCCGCCGATACCAGGCACCGTCCCAGGCATTTTTTTCTATGTTCTCCTGTAACACGACAGCCTGTTGCACACAAAGATCAACAATGGTGCTGTCACCCCGGATGCGCGCGAGACCAGCAAACTGCTGTAGATTCTGAATCAGGAACCAAGCCAGCCAGACGCTCTCACCCCGACCCTCGTGACCGACCAGATTCATCCCGTCATTCCAGTCGCCACTGCCCATCAGAGGTAAGCCATGGACACCCAATCGCAAACCGTTTTTGAGCGCCCGAACGCAATGATCATAGAGGCTGGCGGATTCAGCAGAGCGCTGGGGTTGATCGTAGTAGGACTCTTCCTCGGAATTCAGTTCGCGGCCTTCGAGAAAATGAATGGGTTCGTCAAGAATGCCAGTATCGCCGGTAGCCATCACAAAGCGACAGGTGGCATAGGGTAACCAGAGATAGTCATCGGAAATATGGGTGCGCACCCCTTGGCCGTGGGGCGGGTGCCACCAGTGCTGGACATCCCCTTGACAGAATTGGCGCTCTGCACAACGGATCAGTTGTTCTCGGGCCAGCCCGGGGGTCGTGTGGATCAGCGCCATGCTATCTTGTAGTTGATCACGAAAACCGTAGGCCCCGCCCGACTGGTAGTAGCCGCTGCGGCCCCAGAGTCTGCTGGAGATGGTTTGGTAGACCAGCCAGCCGTTCGCTAATACGTTCAGTGCAGGATCCGGGGTTTCCACATATATCGTACCTAAGGTCCGGCTCCAGTATTCCCGTACCCCGGCCAAAGCTTGCCGCGCATACTCTCTATTGGCGAAGCGGTCTGTATATTGCTGCGCTTCGTCGGTGCTGGCTGCGGTACCAAAAACAAACACGATTTCGCGCTCCGCGCCTTCAGCCAGATGAATCGGCGTTTGTATGGCGGCGCAGGGATCAAAGCCCGCCCCTGTTTTATCGGACAGACGGCTGCGGTACAGTGCCGCAGCTTTGGCAAGCGTACCGTTACGGCCGATAAACTCGCTGCGATTGCCGGTGATCGTACGCTCCCGTTCACTGGTCTGAACGAAAACGACCCGATGTCCGCACTCGCGCCCATAGTCATTGTGGGCATACAGCGCACCGTTGTGCGGATCACTTTCGGTGACGATATGCATCATATTGGCATGACGCCACTCGCCGAGTACCAGTTCCCAGTATGCCGTCAGCGAAAGCCTTCGCGGGCGCTTGGAATGGTTGTGCAGTTTGACCACTACGAATTTCACTGGCGCGTCCATCGCGACGTAAGTGGTCATTTCTGAAGAGATCCCCGACTCATAATGTTCAAAAATAGTGTATCCAAATCCGTGGCGGCACACATATCCGGACTGACCGCGGGCGGGCAATGGAGAGGGTGACCAAAATGCTCCTGTGTCTTCGTCGCGGATATACAGAGCCTCGCCACTACTGTCACTGAGCGGATCGTTGTGCCATGTGGTCAGACGGAATTCATGGGCGTTTTCGACCCAGGTATAGGCACCGCCGCTCTCGCTGATGACAGTGCCGATGTGCGGACTGGCAATCACATTGGCCCAAGGAGCGGGTGTAATTTGGCCCGGCTCCAAACTGATGACGTATTCACGTCCATCGGCTGTGAATCCACCCAGCCCGTTGAAAAAAATGCGTTCCCGCGGCAGCAGCGGTTGTATGATTTCGACGGCTGGGGGTGACTGCGGATTCAGCGGAGCAGGAAAGCGATCCCCTGATACCCGCCGTTCCACCTGCTCTAGTAGGGAGTCGGCGCTGTCGGTGAGGATAATACGCGCGACGGTCTGGAACAGCACGCGATCCTCTTCAGAAAGTTCTTCGGCGCGGCGTAAGAAGACGCCACCGGGTTTGTCGACGATTTGTGCTTCCGGACCTGCGTGAATCAAGCCCATTATCTGATCTTGCAGCGTGGCCCGGTAGCTGGTGAAATCTTCGTTGACGATCACCAGATCGGTCGCTAGTCCTTTCAGTCGCCAATATGCATGGGCCTGCAGTATTTGTTTTACCAGATTGATACGGTTTAATTGACGGACGCGCAGCAGCACAATCGGTAAATCGCCTGATATCCCAAAGCGCCACAGGCCGGATTGCCCTAACTGATTACGGGCAATTACACTGGGCGCGGCCCGCCGCAGGGCACTGGCGTACACCACGGAATTGGCCAGGCGTCCAAACACCTGGGCATCGGCTTCGCTGGCGCTCAGATGGCGGAGCACTTCCTGGCCCTGGAACCAGGCCATTTCAAAAGCACGTTCCACCAGGTGACGGTCACCATACTTCTCCAGCAGGGCAATAGCGGCCTCACGCGTGTCGGCCATTCCGGAAATGATCTGTACCGTCGCGGACTCGTCTACGCCAAGCGTCAGTGTACGACGGATGGCCACAATGGGGTCTAATACAGGCCCCTCGCTATTTGATAATGTAGCCTGTTGTAGGCTGTCGAAGACGCGCGGATGCTCGGCGGTACGACCACGGCCTATGAACTGTGCGCGATCAGTTTCGTAAGATGCTGCACTGGCGGCAACACCGGGCGCAGCAAATAGATGAAACATCCAAGGCACTTGCTCGTCCGGTGAGCGACGACGTCGGGTACAGAGAATCGCATTGTGCTTTGACAGAATTTCGGTCTGAACGAATAAATTGCTGAATGCACGGTGAGCAAGGTCGGCATTTAACGGAGCGAGGACAATCTCAGTATAACTTGTTAACTCTATCTGACGAATGCGTGGGGAGATATTGGTGAGCGTCACACGGCGGATCTCCACGTTGTCTTCCGGCGCAACGCTGACCTCCATATAGCTCTCTATCATTTGATCACGGCGACGGTATTCCGCCCGTGCTTGGACGAAAATCGCCTCATAGTGATCGGCTTTGCTTCGGGTGGGTTGATGGGTCGTCGACCAAAAGTGTCCGGACTGACGGTCACGCAGGTAAATGAAGGTCCCCCAGACATCTGCGGCGGTATCCTCGCGCCAGCGGTTCACGGCGAGACCGTCAAGATGGCTGTAACCGCTGCCAGCGTGGTTGATCATGACGTGATAGCGGCCATTCGATAAAAGGTGGACTTCTGGCATGGACGTATCCGGATTGCTGTATACGCGCATTATTGTCGTAATTTCGACGCTGGACACGTTTGCGGCAGCGCTGACTTCAGCTGCATGGGGATGAAACGTAGCCTCCTGCCTGGGCAGACGCTCTTGCAACAATAACTGAGTGGCCTGAATGCCGGGATCAGATAAAAACCGGCGCTGCATTGGCTGATTGAGAAGGACATGGGCAAAAGCCAGGAGACTCATCCCTTGATGATGCGCCATAAAGGTTCGGACAATGGCATGACGCTCGCCCGGTGGCACCCGGGATGGCGTGTAATCGATGGCTTCGTAAAAGCCATAGGCGCCGAGAAACCCCTGCGCCGCAAGATTCTGCAAGTTGTGGCAGGCCTCCCACGGCATCACAGTTAGTGCCAGCGCGCTGGCATAAGGTGCAATCACCAAATCATCGCCGAGCCCGCGTTTGAAACCAAGACCGGGAACCCCAAATGCCCGGTATTGATAGACTTGATGCATGTCCACGGCGTTGAAACAGGATTCCGATATTCCCCAAGGTACGGTGCGTTGGCGCCCATATTCTATTTGGCGAGAGACGGCCGCTTTGCAGGTCTGGTAGAGCAGTGTGTTGGGGAAATCCGGCATGATCAATTGCGGCATGAGATACTCAAACATCGAGCCGCTCCATGAAATCAAGCACAGTTCGCCGCCGTAGCTCGTCAACAGGCGCCCCAACGAAAACCAATGTTTCTGAGGCGCTTGTCCTTGTGCAATAAGCAGAAAACTGGCCAGGCGTGCTTCTGATGCCAGCAGGTCGTAGCAGGATGGATCACGGCGCCGTTCCCCGACATCATAGCCAATGGCCAGCAGGTCGCGCGCAGGGTCGTAAAGAAATTCAAAATCCATCGCCGCCAACGCGCGGCAGCGATCCACCAACTGATCAATGACCCTTAACCGTTCTGCGGCAGCTGCCCGGGCGGCAGCCGTCCCCGTGGCAATGCCATGGGCTAATTCAGCCAGTGTCAGAGTGTTGTTCACGTCCCGCGCATCAGGGACGAGGGTTTCCAGATCCAGCGCCAAAGCCTGACATTGTTGATAAAATGCCTTTGCCCAGTAAGCACAGTCGCTATCCGCCGGAACATCGGCGGGAAACCCGTTCACGAGATCGCCGCTGATCCTTTGAATATCGGCAAGCTGGTGATGGGCATCCACCAGGGATGGGGGGCATCCGTTGAGCGTCATGGCAGACAACACATCTTGCAGTGCAAGGACTTTGTTGGCCAGATCTGTCGTGGGGATGTCGTGGATGCATGTTGCCAACAGATACAGCGTATCCTGCAGGCCCGCAAAGGCGTTGTCCGGCAACACCGGATGAGTTTTGAGCGCGTTCAACCCTGCTTGGAGGGTGAGCAGGCAGCCGCCGAGATTACCGCTATCCACCGCTGAGATATATTGCGGACTCAGTATTTGCAGGGTGCGCGTGTCATACCAGTTATAGAAGTGACCGTGATAGCGTTCCAGTTGCTCCATGGTTGTCACGGTGTTTTCGGTCAATTGGAGGAACTCGCCGGCAGTAATATAACCAAAATCATAGGCAGCCAGACTGGCCAGCAGCGACATGCCCATGTTGGTCGGTGAGGTTCGCGAGGCAATGACCGTCGTTGGATACTCCTGAAAATTATCGGGGGGTAACCAGTGCTCCGCAGGGCCGACAAAGTCATCAAAAAAACGCCAGGTACGTCGTGCCGATAGCCGCAGAAAGCGTCGCTGTATATCATCCAGACCTGTGACACCGGTCCGCAACGGCCGGCTGATCCACCATGCGATAACCGGTGAAAACAGCCACAGCCCTAAAATGGGCATGCTGAACAGTAACACCGAGGGTGAACTGGTCCCCAGGCTGGAGGCGGTCACCAAGGCTATTCCGAGGAGGATGGCGAGCAGGGGTGCACTCCAGATCTCCCTGAAAAAATCTCCGGGGGTATGACAGGCGTTACGGCTGCGGTACGAAGGCAGTTGCCAAAGCAACAATCCCCGACGGGTGAAAAGCATTCGTATGCCTGAGCGCAGAATGGCATCCAGGCTCATCACTGCGTCATAAGGCAGCAGTGCGACTGTCAGCAGTGCGGAGAATAGCGGGCGACTTGCCGAAGCCCTGGTCAAGGAGAGATGTGCTGCCCAGTCGAGGTCTTGAGGCTTGCGGAAGAGGTCGATGAGCGGCGAAAGCAGGACTGGCACGAGGATGATCCCGGTAACCAAGGTAGTCCATAACCAGGAGAAGGCCGGACCCAGGAGCCAGCCCCCCGCCAGCAGCAGCAACAGTGCGGATGACACCAGGCTGCGGCGGAGATTGTCAAAAATTTTCCATATCGACAAGTCGGATAGCGGATTGGTCGGACGCGGCGCCCGCATACCGTTAGCGGTTGGGGCACCGGGTACCGACGGCAACAGCCAGCCGATAATCTGCCAGTCACCCCGAATCCATCGGTGTCGACGGGAGACTTCTGCGGTGTAACTGCCAGGCAATTCTTCAATCAGGACGACGCTGGTCGCCAGTGCCGCACGGGCATACCCGCCTTCCAGCAAATCGTGACTGAGGATAAGGTTTTCTGGAAAACGGCCATCAACCGCCTGGCGGAAGGCATCTACATCGTAGATGCCCTTGCCGATGAATGAGCCTTCGCTGAAAATATCCTGATAGACATCGGACACCTCGCGCGTATAGGGGTCAATCCCAGAATCCCCAGCCATGAGTTTAGTAAATAGCGATTGACCGGCGCTGGTCAGGTCGATCGCTACGCGGGGCTGAATGATCGCGTAGCCATCGACGATACGGCCCTTATCGACGTCATATACGGCTTGGTTGAGTGGATGCGCCATATGACCGATCAGTGCCCGCGCCGTGTCACGGGGCAATTGGGTGTCGGTATCGAGGGTGATGACATAACGAATGCTGCCGAGGATGGACAGGTCGCCGACCTGCTCTGAGAATGCTGCCGCCTCCGCCGCCCCTCTCAGCAGCGCATTAAATTGTTCCAGTTTGCCGCGTTTGCGTTCGTAGCCCATCCACACCTGTTCAAATGCGTTCCAGACTCGGGGCCGGTGAAACCAATAAAACAGGCAGGGTCGATCATCGACATAGCGGGCGTTGAGGGTCTGAATAGCGACACGTGCATAGTCGATTAATAAAGCATCTTCCGGACTGGTCTGCTCTGCCGCATCCCGAAAATCCGTCAGTAACGCAAAGTAAATATTGGAATCGCGGTTTCCGAGGTAGCGGATTTCCTGGGCCTCCAGCAACGCGTCAATTTCCTGTGGCGAACTCAGCAGTGTCGGGATAACGACCATGCAGCGGTGCGCATCAGGAACACCCTGCGAAAAATCCATCTGCGGCAAGGCGCCGGGCGCCATAAAAAGAGTGATCAGGCGATTTACCAGAGAAACCGCCAAAGCCGAAATACTCACAACCCCGACCATGCCTAGCCACCAGACACGCCAGTCGGTGGGGCTGAGGCCCTCAAGAGGGACGCGCAAAATTAAACTGATCAGCACCGTCAACAGGAGTATGGCGCTGATATACAAGGAAAGGCGGAGATGATCGCCCATTTGTCTGGCCGCTGACCGCCATTCAAAATAGCAGCCCATCGCCAGATCAAGACGCTGCCGACCCCGATCCAGCAGGTAATAGCCGACATGCGCAGATCGATCTTCGCTGCCTGTTTGCTGCGATGCCGCCTGGGCAAGTGCAATCGCCTCCTCCGCCACCGCCAGCTCATCACGCCCACTGCTGCGTGCAATATCTTCAATAGCGTGGCGATATCGATCGCGTGTTGCGAAATCCTGTCCGTCGTATATGCCCATCGGGTCCTGGCGCAGGCTTTGTTCGACAACACTGTACGCTTCGACATGACTTCGCCAGTCCATAGCCGCGAGAAAATTCAGGCTTCCAATGCTGTTCGCCATGGATATCTGGTTGGCAGCGGACTTTCTGGCGGACACTTCAGACAACTGGGTAGCGGTTATGCCCTGTTCAAGTAATTTATGTTCGACCCAGGTTTGCACGAACGCCATAGCGGGACCGTAGGCTTGCAATCTGGCGTAAAACTCCTCCACAAACGGCGCCGTCAAGGGCATATCCGCATGCGCAAATTCAGCAAGTAATTGAATCAGCAGGTTCGGCTTTTTTTCTGCGGCGGCGAGCATGCGATCCGCCCAGATCATGGCAGCATTGCGTTCCTCCCGCCGACAAGCAACGTTCAGACTAGCGCGACGCAGGTTTTCCAGTAACGCCAATTGCAGCATGATGGGGAAGGCCCATAATTCGCCCAGCGTTAATGCCGTAATGGTCTGATAAGCATGGATATAGGCGCTGACGTTATCTCCGTCGACGCGGGCATCCTGATGCGCAATCAATTCAGAGGCGAGGTCGTAGACACGGGGGAACCCCGCCAAGCTGCCGGATTGCAGGCGTGGCAGTTGCTTGCCATAATCGACAGGCAAATGCCTTCGGGCTAGAATGATTTGCTGCTCAATGAGGTAGAAATTATCAAGCAGCCAGATCTCGCCAGACTGTGTCCGCTGCTCAGCCTGCGCGGTCCCTGCAGTGAGCACGTCATAGGCTGCACGAAGAACATCGGCATTGTCGGCCAAGCGTGGTAGCAGGCGATCTGGCCCAGGGTATGGATCAATAGCATGCTGACCAGCCAACATTACCGCATGTTGTTTCAGTTGTTCAACACTGAACAGCTCCGAGCGTAACAAGTCCATATCCGACGCATTGTTTAGGGCGTTTTTTACGCAGGATGAGAACTCTAATTTTTTTGTAGATATGACGCTCTCCTCGGAGTAATTTGGCGACACATTAAAGCATCATCTATTCCCCCTCCACTGCTTATGTACTGCAACATGTTCTTGTTACGGGACTCCTCCACACTTTTTTGGCTGGGCGCCGCTGATTTCAGCGGGGAACGATGGTGGCACCCATATCGCTGGAATGCTTCTTGGCCTGTTTGGCCTGTTTTTTCTCTTTGGGCGTCATCGCTGGCTGCTTCTTGGTTTCTTTATTGCTTTTCTGTGTTTTGCTCATGATGGTTTCCCCTATGCAGATGATTGAAATCTATAGTCAATCTGGAGTGATCTTGTTACCGGGCTTTAATGCGTCCTGCTCTGGTACCCTTTACCATTGGTCATGGCATCATGCAGCTCTGACTTGAGCCCTGCAATATCGGCCGTCTTGGATCTCAGTTGCTGCGCTGCGCGAATAGCGCCTGCCCGGTCATGGTGGGACTTCAACGTGACAATCCTTTCTTCCAACCGGTGCTGCGCGATCTCTTCATGGTTGAGGTGCTCGCGCATCTGAGCGATGGTCCTGTTATGCGTGAGCGGATAAGGGGCCGATACCCTGTCCGTACTTGCCTGGGCTCCGGCAGCGACACTACCGATGAGCAGTATACCGGCCATGGTTGCCATCCAGCGGTTCATGATCATGCTCCTGTGTAGCGATGTGCGACAAACCACGCACCATGCATTTCACAGTATAACCCATTCCTGGTCGCGCGTGCGGTAACATAAGCATAACCCCGTTTGCTGCCCGGCCTGGGCATTTCCTGTTCCAACCAGCGAGAAAGCCCAACCCCCGGAGAAATTCTCTATGGGGCACCAACCCCGATTGTGCGGTCATGGGTTCTTCTGTTGCGGACCGCTTAAAAGGACGCACAGTTCGTGCCATTTTTGTCGTCGGGTCCTCCTGCAACTCTCCCTGTAGGTGAATCTTTTTTGTCGAGTCCATTATACCGGAAAACCTTACAGGCTGGGCTCTTCATATTGTTTTTCCATCACATCATCGCGGAATTAGGGCTGGACGTTGTCCAGCATGACCGACTAATGATCGTTTGACCGACATTGATAGTAAGGCGTTTATGCATTACTATGCAAGACATCAACCTACGTAACCGCGAGGGTAGACCACCATGACTACATTGACCGTTACCGCACGGGGACAAGTGACGTTTCGCAAGGATGTACTGCAACACCTCGGCATCAAGCCGGGTGACAAGATCGAACTGGACTTGCTGCCAGATGGCCGGGTGGCACTCAAGGCGGCACGGCCCACAGGGTCGATAGACAGCTTTGTCGGCCTGCTCGCAGGTAGAACGCAGAAGGTTGCTACCATCGAAGAAATCAACGAGGCGGCGGCGCAAGGCTGGGCAGGCAAGCAATGAAGATCGCCGTCGATACCAACGTCCTTGTGCGTGCGGTTGTGCGTGACGATCCCGCACAAGCGGACGTTGCCGCCGCAGTCTTGACCGATGCCGAGTTGATCGCGGTGGCTCTGCCGTGTCTATGCGAATTTGTTTGGGTGCTATTGCGCGTATATGAGTTCCAGCAAACTGACGTGGCTGGCGCGATTCGAGCGCTACTTGCCGCCACCAACGTGGAAATGAACCGGCCCGCCGTGGAGGCTGGCTTGCTGATGCTCGACGCAGGCGGAGACTTTGCCGATGGCGTCATTGCCTACGAAGGCCACTGGCTTGGCGGGGAAACCTTCGTTTCCTTCGATAAGAAGGCAGTGGCACTCCTTACCGCGCAAGGGCAATCAACGCACCTTTTGTAGGGAAAACCGCCTATTTCTAATGCGAGTTAGAATAATACAGGGTAGCCAGGCTATTGAGGCTGACAGCGATATCGGGATGTCCATCGGGCAGCAGGGTCTTGAGGCGGATATCCAGCGCTTCTAGGAAAAGTGGCTCCGCGTCTCCTCTGGTAGAGTTTCTATTGAACAAGGACTAGAAGTCTAGACGTATAATGTGACAATATGATGAAGTTTTGATGATAGAACGGTGACATAACCAAACAAGCGCCAAAAAAACCAAAGGCCCCGTCGGGAACCGGCGGGGCCTTTGCACATCCACTACGACGATAAAATTACTTCATCATCGACTTTTTGAACATCCGCTCCACCTTCGTGTTGGCTTCATCAGCCTTCTGATTGGCAGCGTTGGCGGTGCTCATCGCCTGATCAGCGGTGCTCTGCGCGGCGTTGGCTTTGCTCAGGGCATCGGTAGCGGTGCTCTGCGCGGCATTGGCCTTGGCCAGTGCTTCGTTGGCGGTGGACTGCGCGGCATCAGCCTTCGCAGAAACCTTGGCAAGGTCAGAACTGGTCGCACAACCGGCCAGGCCCAAGGGCAAAATCAGCGCAGTTACCTTCAAAGCGGTGGTGAACTTGCTCATAGCAGTCTCCTTTGTTGGGTTGGAAAAACGAGCAAACAAAGCATAGCTAAAAAAACAACAACGCGCCAGTCTTTACACACATTTCTCCGGTGTGCCGCAATCCGGTACATTGGTCGCAAGAGCGACCGCCTGGCTCATCTTCACGGGCACTCCGCAAAAAATGTATCACCTCTTTTAAGCTGATCCAAGATCATCCAGCCGGCATGGTAACAGCGCATAAACCTCGGGCAGGGGGGCTGCCTCCTATCTCGTTGTTTACCAATAAATAAAATTATCTTCTTGACTTTTTTCATATTTTTTGTAAGATGCTGTTTCATTTCGTCTTTCGAGAAGTATGCCAGTGTCATTGCGACCGGGAGGGGTCGCCACAGACCAGCTTAGATAAGGAGATAGACTTGATACGACGATTATCTGCCGGGATGAGTCTTGCCCTGTCGACGTTTTTTCTGCCCAACGCCCTGGCGCCCAATCTGCCGGACTTGCCCGCACCATTCCTCGGCACACCCGTCGGCAGTATCGGCGACCCCCTGAAGCAGGGCGACAGCCTGGGTGATATCACCGATGCCCAGACTGTTGCGGGCTTCACCCAGGCACAGGGGGTCAGTGACGGCACGCTGCTCATGCGCCACGGTTTTTTTTATTTGCGGCGCGTAACCGCCTACAATGCGCTTGCTGACCAGACCAGCAGCACCCCGGATATTTCAGCCTGTGGCCCTAACCGGCCCGATCAGGTGGCGCTGTCGCAGGACCTGTTCTTCCGCAAAAACGGAGGCAACCGCTGTGGCGAACGCGTCAACATCATCCTACGCTCCGGGCGCGTCATTCATGGCGTAGTCTGGGATACCATGAACCCCCGCTACCACATGGCAGCCGATATACTTATGGGCAGCGTTCAACACGCCGTGGATTTTGGCGTCAAGCAGGCCAAACTGCGTTTCGTCCATTCCATGGTACCCGTCACCAACGGCATCTAAGCGGGCAACACACACGGTTCGGGCGGTTTCGTCAGCCTTCCGCCCACCCTGCTGCCATCATGGCTTCGACCTCGGCAACCTCCTTGGGTACTCCGCTCGACAGAACATCCGGACCGCCGGTGGTCACCAGCACGTCGTCTTCGATGCGAACTCCGATACCGCGCCAACGCTCCGGTACCGATGGATTATCTGGCGAGAAGTACAGGCCCGGCTCCACCGTCAGCACCATCCCTGCCTCCAGTTTCCGCCAGGACTGATCCGCACTGCGATAGTGGCCGACGTCATGAACGTCCATGCCCAGCCAGTGCCCCGTTCGATGCATATAGAAGGCCTTATAGCTGCCCTGCTCGATGACTGCGTCGCGACTGCCGGAAAGTATGTTCAGCTCCAACAAGCCGTCCACCAGCACCTTGACGGCCTCGTCATGATAATCGGTAACGGAGCGCCCTACCTGTACGGCGGCGATTGCCGCTTTCTGACTGGCCAGAACGACTTCGTAAACTTCCCGTTGTGCGGGACTGAAAACCCCGTTCACCGGCAAGGTCCTGGTAATGTCTCCGGCGTAGGCGCCAACCTCTGCGCCGGCGTCGATCAGCACCAGATCGCCATCGCGCAGTTCCGCATCATTTTCCGTGTAGTGCAGAATGCAACCATTGATTCCGCCGCCGACGATACTGGGATACGCCACGCTGGGCGACCCGAGGCGACGAAAAACATGCTCGATCTCGGCGGCCAATTCGTATTCCAGCATACCCGGACGACATTGGCGCATGCCATGGCGATGCCCGGCACCGCTAATGCCCACCGCCGCCCGCAGGATTTCGATCTCTTCGGGGTCTTTGAACAACCGCATCTCATGGATCAGCTCAGCAACATCAACCACTTCGAGCGGGTAGCGCATACCCTGGCGAATCTTGCTCTTGGCAACATTGCGCCAGTGCATGACCCGCGCGTCGAAATCCGTGGACTGACCCATGGGATAAAACAGCAGTTCCCGATTTTCCAACAGTTGTGGAAAGACGTCGTTCAGGTCATGAATCGAGAGGCAACGATCTACCTGACATTGCTCAAGAGCACCCTCCAGCCCGGCGCGACGCCCATCCCAGGTTTCCCGCTCGGGGTCACGAGGACGGCAGAACAGGATCTCCTCCCCGTCAGCGTGTCCCGGTGCCAGCACCAGTACAGCCTCCGGCTCTGTGAAACCGGTCAGATAGAGGAAATCACTGTCGCCGCGGAAGGGGTACTGTACATCGCTGTTACGGCTCTTGGGTGCGGCGGTGGGGATAATCGCAACACCGGCAGTGTGCATCTTCTGCATCAGCAGACGACGGCGGGCGGCATAATCGGGGCGGGGCAAATCAAGCTTGGGCATTGGCAGACCTCCTATATGCCCTATTATCACACAAAGCATAGATGCGGAGGAAAGGCCGAAAAAGCATAAGCCGGCACGCCGACGATCCCGGAAGGAAAGCGGCGCTAGCCAGGGTGGGTCGTTACCGCATATCTGACTCGACCTCTTTCGCGAAATCCGGATCGCTTTGGGTCTGCCTGAGCAGGCTGGAATATTGCTCTGCGGTCAGGTGATTTTTAGCGAGTATATCCTCCACCTTCGTCATATAGGATTTTTTCAACTCTTCCCGCTGGGTGGCGGTGATACCCTTCCGACTCAAGGCACTATGGACCTGTTCATTGAGTGGCTTGATCTCCTGGACGGCTGCCGCGAAATTCTTTACTTCCGCAGGGCTTGCCGCTGCGCCCCCGGCTAGCGCGGTACGCATCAACCCTGGTGCCGATGTCCCTACGCTCGACGCGAACGCCGTGCCGGCCCCAAGGCCCAACAGGCCGAAAGCCACCAAAACGCTCCCCGCCACACCTCTCCGCAGCGATGAATGAAATAGGCCCTGTGCAGCAGGGTAAACCGGTAACTTTTGCATAATACTCCTCCTTTCAGACGATCATAAAAACGCCGGACAGCTTCACATATCAGAAAATTATGTGATGTATTACCTATAGTTACAGACCACACTAACCGCTCCGGAAAGATATTGCAAGGCGCCGACCATCCTGCCGGTAGTGCGTTGCGGCCATCAGCGCGTCAGGATTCACCCTCCAGCAAAGGCGGCCTCCATTGCATCACCCAGGCGGGCCGCCGGGTGTAGTTTAAACGTGGCGGCAACCGAAATCTTGTCGCCGCGCGGGAGAATGGCGCCGTTGAAACCGAGTTTGATGGCTTCACGAACCCGTGCCTCGGTGCCCGCCACCGGGCGCACCTCTCCTGCCAGACCCAATTCGCCAAAGACCACCCGACGGCCCTCCAGGGGTTTATTGCGAAAACTGCTGACCAAGGCGAGGGCCACGGCAAGGTCGGCGGCAGGTTCGTTGACTTTGATCCCCCCCGCGATATTCACGAAGACATCCTGATCAAAAAACATGCTGCCACCGTGACGATGTAGAATGGCCAGAAGGAGGGAGAGGCGGTTGGGATCCAGACCGATGGCAACCCTGCGCGGATTCGCCAGCGGACTCGGAGTCACCAGCGCCTGCACCTCCACCAGCAGCGGTCGGGTTCCTTCCTGCGTTGCCAGTACCACGCTCCCTGCCACGGGTCGCTCATGCTGCGACAGGAAAAGCTGCGAAGGATTGGCGACCTCGCTCAAGCCCTCTTCATGCATCTGGAAAACACCCAGTTCGTTGGCCGCCCCAAAGCGGTTCTTGATGGCGCGCACGATCCGGTACGGGCTACCCGCCTCCCCTTCAAAATAGAGCACGGTATCCACCATGTGCTCGAGCACACGTGGGCCAGCAATGGCCCCCTCCTTGGTCACATGGCCCACCAGCCACACCGTGGTGCCCGTCGCCTTGGCGAAACGCACCAGGCGTGCCGCACACTCCCGCACTTGGGCCACCGAACCTGGGGCCGATTGCAGCGTGTCGGTATAGACGGTCTGAATGGAATCCACCAATAACAGTGCGGGCTGTTCTCCCCGGAGCAGCCCCTCGATCGCTTCAAGATGGTTTTCGGCGACCACCCGTACAGGGCTCCGGCCCAGCCCCAGACGCTGCGCACGTAAGGCGACTTGTGCCGCCGACTCCTCCCCGGTGACATAAAGCACCTTACTGACCTGAGCGAGGTGATGGGCAGTCTGGAGCAGGAGGGTGGATTTTCCGATGCCCGGCTCCCCGCCCAGAAGAATGGCTGCCCCCGGCACCTGCCCGCCGCCCAGCACCCGGTCGAGTTCCGCCAAGCCCGTCGTGCTACGCCCCACATCCGTGATCGGCACCGCATGCAGAAATTGCGGCGGGCTGGCCGTGGCATAGGTGGTTTGGGATTTGGCGACGGTCTTCTCCACGCGCTGTTCGACGAAGCTGTTCCATGCACCGCAATCTGGACAGCGTCCCAGCCATTTATTGCTGATACTGCCGCATTCCTGGCAAACGAAAAGGGTTTTGTCGCGACTCATGAAACCAACTGGCGCGGTACCCGCGTCTGCATGCGGCAGCTCATTTCATAGGAGATGGTACCGAGTTCCGCTGCCAAGGATTCGAGAGGCGGTCCGCCAGCCCCCATGAGGACGACAGGAGCGCCGATGTCTGCCTGCACGGCCGTCAGGTCCACAAAAAGCATATCCATGCTGACCCGCGCCAAAGTGCAGGTAGTCTGCCCGGCTACCGTGACCGGCGCGCCACACCCTAGGTGACGGGGATAACCGTCGCCGTAACCCGCTGCCACCACCCCCACCCGACACGGCGCCGGGGCCTGCCAGGCTGCGCCATAACCCAGCCAGTCACCGGGGCCGAGTTCGCGGATGGCCACCACCGCACTGCGCCAGGAGAGCACGGGTTGCAAACCGATTTCGCTGCCGCGACGCCCGGCGAAGGGCGAAAGACCGTAAAGTATGAGCCCGGGCCGCACCCAGTGCTGGTGGGTAAAGGGCAGCGCCAGCACCCCCCCCGAGTTGGCGAGGCTGTGCTGACCTGCGGTGGCGTGGCCGACGTGCGCAATGGCAGCGGCAAAAACACCCGCCTGTTGACGATTGAAGGGGTCATTCGGCGTATCGGAGCGGGCGAGATGGCTCATCAGCCCCAACACCTCCCAGCGCGGGTGGCGTTGCAAAGCGGCAAACAGGGCGGACAATCGTTCCGGGGCAAAACCCAGCCGGTGCATGCCCGTATCCACCTTGATAAACAGGCGCAACGCAGCATCCGCAGCATGGGTCTCCAGCCACTGCAACTGGCGTTGTTCGTGAATCACCAGCAGATAAGCGCGTTCTGCGGCGACGGACACTTCGTCAGCGTCAAAAGGACCCCCCAGCAGACAGATGGGGCGCTCCAGCCGCAAGGCGTGAAGCGCTTCCGCCTCTTCCAGGGAAGCCACTGCAAAGGCGTCCACTCCAGCCTCGGCCAGCACCGGGGCGCAAAGGGTTACTTCATGCCCATAAGCATTCGCCTTTACCGCCGCCATGATCTGTGCGCGGGGTGCATGTTCGCGCACCACCGCTACATTATGGCGCAGTGCGGCAGCGGAGATATCGGCAATAATCGGGCGGGTCATGGGCCAATGATACACCCCAAGGCGCGAGAAAATCCCGTGAAAAAATACATGGACGGCACGCCGATGATCGGGCTTGGTGCAGGCAACTAATGCCCGAAGCCATCCCCGGACGGCGCATAGTTCTCAAAACGGGTATATTCACCGAAGAAACTCATCCGCACCGTCCCGATAGGTCCGTTGCGCTGTTTACCGATGATCACCTCGGCAATGCCTTTCACCTCTTCCTTGTCCTTGTAATACACCTCATCGCGATAGAGGAAGAGGATCAGGTCGGCATCCTGTTCAATGGCTCCGGATTCACGCAGATCGGACATCTGCGGACGCTTCTCGGTACGATTTTCCAGACTTCGGTTGAGCTGGGAGAGGGCAATCACGGGGATCGACAGCTCTTTGGCCAACGCCTTGAGCGAACGGCTGATCTCGGAAATCTCGGCGACCCGGTTATCACCCCGTCCCGGCACTTGCATGAGTTGCAGATAGTCCACCACGATCAAAGCCAAGCCATGCTCCCGCTTCAGCCGACGGGCCCGCGAGCGCAAATCCGTCGGGGTCAGCGCGGCAGAATCGTCGGCGAACAGGGGCGCGTTGCCGAGTTCACCGATGGCATGGGCGATGCGCGGCCAGTCGTCGTTACCCAGGCTGCCATTGCGCAGGCGGTGCTGATCTACCCGTCCCCGCGACGAGAGTGCGCGCAGGACGATCTCCTCGGTCGGCATTTCCATGCTGAAAATCGCGACAGGCTTGCCTTCGATACAGGCGACATGCTCCGCGATATTCATGGCGAAAGAGGTTTTGCCCATACTCGGACGGCCCGCAACAATAACGAGCTGGCCGGGGTGGAGGCCGGAGGTTTTCTCGTCCAGATCGGCAAAGCCCGTGGACAGCCCCGTGACACCCTTCTTCTCACGGGCGATGGTCTCGATCCGGTCTATAACCGCCGGAAGTGCGTCCTTGAGTTGCTGGAAACCTTCGCCGGCTCGCTGCTGTCCTTCGGCGAGATGAAAGACCCGGCTTTCAGCCTCGTCCAACAAGGCCTGAGCCGACCGCCCTTCCGGACGGTAGGCAAGCTCGGCGATTTCCCGACCGACCCGGATGAGGTCACGCAGGGTGGCCCGCTCCCGCACGATCCGCGCATAGGCGAGCACATTGGCCGCCGAGGGCGTCTCGTTGGCCAGCATGAGGAGATACTGCACCCCGCCCACATCGGCGAGCTGCTCATGATCTTGCAACCATTCGGAGACCGTGATGGCGTCCACCGCCCGCCCGGCGCCCAGCATGGCGCTGATGGCCTGGAAAATCTGGCGGTGACGACGCTCATAAAATTCTTCGGCCGCCACCGCCTCAGTGACCTGCTCCGCCGTCTCGGGGTCGATCAGCAGGGCGCCGATGACGGATTGCTCCGCCTCGATAGAGTGCGGCGGGGCCTTGACCCCGCCGCCGTAGTCCGCCGAATCAGACACGCCCAGGCCTGGGATCAGGCGCGCTCGACGAAGACTATCACATCCAGTTCGACCTCCGGGTGCAAATGCACACGCGCCGGGAATTCGCCGATCCGTTTGATCGGCCCTCCCGCCAGACGGATTTCGGAATGAGCCACTTCGTGGCCCAGGGCCGCCAGGGCCGCACTGATGTCATGCAGGCCCACCGAACCAAATAAACGACCATCCTCGCCCGCCTGCAGGGCAATCGTGACCACGGTATCGGCCAGCGCCGCGGCGCGCTGTTGCGCGGCTTGCAGGCGTTCTGCCTCCACCTGCTCCAGCGCCGCCTTACGGGCGGCAAAGTCTTCCAGATTGCGCTGGTTGGCCACTACGGCCTTGCCCTGCGGCACCAGAAAATTGCGCCCATAACCCGGACGCACTTCGACCACATCGCCCAGACGCCCCAACTTGTTGATACGTTCCAGTAAAATCACTTTCATTTCAAATTCCTCCCAAAAATTCTCTGCAAAACCGCCATCAGGACCGCGGCCCGGCAAGCCGTCGGCGCAGGTGAAAAACACGGTCCAGAATACCCAGCACACTGACCACCAGCAGGAACTGTGAAAGCAGGATCAGTCCGATATAAAAAGCCGCCAGCGCGATCAGGGGCCAGCCTCTCGACGCGAACCACAGGTGCACCAAACTTAGTCCCTGCAGCAAGTACAGCCCAGCGACCAGAATGGCGAGGTTCTGTACCGGCCATGCGCTGCCATGTGGCAGGAAAAAGCCCAACCCCGTCACCACCGGCAACCAGATCAGCCACTCTGGCAGCACCCAATCGCGAAACACCCGTTGTGGCACCACAATACCCTGAAACCGTTCGCGCCAGCGACTGGCCATCACTGCCGCCAGCGCCCAGAGCAGTGCCATGACCGCAGCGAGGATCCCCGGCATCAGACGAACCATATCGCCCAGGACCTGACGCTGCGTCGCGCTGAGGTCCTTACGCGCCGGTGCCAGCAAGTGCTCCATCTGCGCCTGCCAGAAGCCTGGGCCCGTACCCTGCGGTATGGCCCAGAGCAGTAACGCCAGCGTCAGGAGTGACAAACCGATGACCACCCAGACCACTCCGCCCCACCCCACGTCCCACTGCAACCCCTCTCCCAACAGCCGTCCCGGCAACCAGGCTACCAGCGCAAAGGCGACACCATACCATGGGTTCAGCGTGAACAGCGCGGAGGCGATTCCGGCAATCACCAGCACTTCGAGGCTCTCCCTGCGTCCCGCCTGCAGAGTAACCAGCGCCACCAGAGCGACGCAGTTGAGCAACAACGGTCCGGCAAGAAAAGGAATCAGGCCTGCCGCGCTGAACAATACAGCAATACTGACACCAGCTGGCCAGCGTCCGCTGAGAAACCAACGGAGGACCCCGCCTCCTGGCTGCACCGCCACCGGAGCGCCGGCGCCTTAACGCACGACGTAGGGCAGTAACGCCAGAAAACGGGCGCGTTTGATCGCAGTGGTCAACTGCCGCTGATAGAGGTTGCTGGTTCCGGTAATCCGGCTGGGGACGATCTTACCCGTCTCGCCCACATAAGCCTGCAAGGTCTTCAGATCCTTGTAGTCGATTTCTTTGACACCTTCCGCCCGGAACCGGCAGAACTTGCGCCGGCGCGTAAAGTTGCTGCCGCCGCCACGCTTGTCGCCATCACCACTATCCCGATCTCTGTCCCGATTAAATGCCATCTGAAATCTCCTTAGATTAAGCCGTCACTACGGCTTCGTTAGCGCTGTGATCCGGTTCGCCTTCGGCGGTCTCTTCGCTGCGTTCCCGACGGTCCGTCTCATCGCGGGCCAGGAAGGAAGGGCTGGTGACGGCTTCATGGCGGGCCAGCGTCAGATGGCGCAATACCGCGTCGTTGAAGCGGAAAGCGTCCTCCAGTTCAGCCAGCGCAACACCGCTGCACTCTATGTTCATCAGCACATAGTGTGCCTTGTGGGCCTTCTTGATGGGGTAGGCCAGTTGCCGGCGGCCCCAGTCTTCCAGGCGATGAAAATGCCCGCCGTCGCTCTCGATCATGCCGCGGTAGCGCTCGATCATCTGGGGGACCTGTTCACTCTGGTCAGGATGGACCAGAAACACAATTTCATAATGACGCAAAAGTTGCTCCTTATGGTTCACTGCGGAGTCCGGACGCCCATCGCCCGAACAAGGAGTAAAAGGTGAGGGCGTATTCTAATACGCGACGCGGGAAAAACAAGGGGTTAACATTCTGGGCCGCGCATCAGTCCGTGCATCCGGGGGCGAGCGCCCGTAACGCTTCGATCTGCTGCAGGCAGCGCACCCGGTCAGCCGCGGACAAGGCGGCCGTGGCGGCGTTACCGGCGAGACGCTCCAGGCGGTCACCGGTCGGGAGTACATCCCTGGACTGTAAATGCGCGATGGCTGTTTCCGCACCTTCCGGATCGTTACAGACCAGCAACAGGTCGGCGCCCGCCGTCAGCGCCGCATCCACCCGGGCAGCCATGCCGCCCGCAGCATGGGCACCCGCCATGCTGAGGTCGTCACTGACCACCACACCGGTGAAGCCCATCTCTTTACGGAGAACATCCTGCAACCAGCGCGGCGAGAAGCCGGCAGGGTGTTCACCATCCACCCTGGGATAAAGACAATGCGCGGGCATGATCGCCGGAATTCCTGCGGCGATCATGCCCGCAAAGGGCTGGAGGTCTTCCTGAATGGCGCTGAACGGACGATCATCCAGCGGCAAATCGAGATGAGAGTCCGCGGCCACCGCCCCGTGACCGGGGAAATGCTTGGCGACCCCCTGCAGGCCGGTCCGGGCCATGCCCTTCCAGAGTGCTGCCGCAATAGCGCCCACCCATACCGGATCGCGGTGGATGGCGCGATCGCCGATCACCGCAGAGATACCGCGATCCAGATCCACGCAGGGGGTAAAATCCAGATCAATGCCGAGATCCCGAAGTTCCGTACCGAGCAGCAAGCCCCAGTCTTCGGCCGCCACCCGCGCACTTTCCAGTCCGTCACGATCCGCCAGACGCCCCAGGGTCGCCATGGGCGGGAAACGCGTCACCCCCGCACGCAGACGCTGCACCCGTCCGCCTTCCTGATCTATGCCGACAAGAAGGGGAGTGCTGCGCAAGGCATGCAATTCCGCGCACAGCTCACGCACCTGTCCGGCGTCGGCACAGTTGCGGGCAAAAAGGATGACACCGCCGACGGCAGGCTGGCGCAGCATGGCGCATTCGGCGGCCGTGGGCCGCAGGCCGGCGATATCGACCATCAGCGGGCCCCGTGCAGGGTGCCGCCGTTCATTCCGTACCAGCATGGGGGGCAGACTCCTGTATATCCGCTTGGGTGGTGGCCTGCGCCTTGGCTGCGGCGCGAACCCTGGCCTCTTCTTTTTTTACCTCTTCATTCTGCACCAGCTCCAGATCGGGCGACATGGAAATGGGCAGAACGATATTCGGCGGCTGGCTCGGGATACCGCGCACATGCACGGGCACGATCATCATGCTGAAACCGTCATGCTGCAGGCGATCCTGGACGATGAAGCTGACTTCATCGTGCAGCAGCCCATGGAAAGGCCCCTGCGCAGACGTGTCGATCACCCGCCCGGCAAAAAAGATGCTCTGCGGAAAATAGCGAATGGCGACATTGGCCAGTTCCTCCATCGCCAGGATACGGTCGGTGGAGTAGGTGGCGAACCAGGTCGCCGCCATCCCCTCATTACGGCAAAAGGCCATATACTGGTTGGCCTCGGTTTCCACATATACCTTCAGGTCCTCCAGGGCCTTGATACCCTTGAACTCGCCCTGACCCACGATGCCCGCGAGCAGGAAAACATAGTTCTTGACGAAGCCGCCGACCATACGGTGCGCAGTCAGCAGGGTGTGCAGCCCCAATCCGTCAAAACGGCTGACAAAAAATACGGCGGTGGCGCCACGCGGATCGAGGGGCAGGTTCGGGCCGGACTCCAGATGCTCGGGCACCACGTCCAGCATGGTCTCATCCAGTTCGGCAGTGATTTTGCTGATACTCTTGTAATGGCGATAGATCAGGTACCCAAGGCTCACCACAATCGCGGTGACCAGCAGGGTGAACCAGCCGCCAGCATCGAATTTTTCGAAAATGGTGATGGCGAGAATGGAGGCCGTGACCACAAAGCCCAGCGCACTGACCGCAAGCCGGCCTCGCCAGAGTGGATCTTTGTCGCGCTGGGCAAACCAGTGCCGACTCAATCCCGCCATGGTCAGGGTAAAGGTGATGAAGACGTTGATACTGTACAGCACCACCAGAATGCTGACGTGTCCCCCCGTCATCAGAAGGATAACCACGGCCGCGAAACCAATGAGCAACACGCCGTTACGCGACACGAAGCGATCCGACAGGTAGGAAAAACGCTCCGGCAGCCAACGATCGACGGCCATATTCGCCATGACGATGGGTGCCGTGATGATACCCGTATTGGCGGCGATGAAGAGGAGCAGCCCCTCGGTAATCAGGGTAAGCAGAGTCGCCGTCGGGCCGAAGGGGACTCCCCCCACCGTCCACCCCCGCGTAATCGCGCCATAAAGCACGGCATTCAGAGTTTGCCCCTGCTGGCTGTGCACCTGATACATCAGGTATAAAAAGATCAGGCTGCCGGCGACCAGAGACAGGGAGGTCGCCAGCAGGGTCATCGTGCGCTGGCCGGTCTGCACACGCGGCTCACGCATAATATGCACACCGTTGGCTACGGCCTCCAAACCCGTATAGGTGCCGCCTCCCAGGCTGAAGGCCCGCAATATCAGCGCCACGATGAATATCCAGCCGTACTGCGTGCTATCCTGCCGAACACTCGCAACAGTGTTGTAGGCGATGTCCGGTACGGCGCCTACATGGCTCAGCAGGCCCCAGCCGAGCAGTATGGTGTGGGTCAGGATGAAGGCCATAAAGATGGGCAGCAGGATCTTGATGGATTCTTTCATGCCGCGCAGGTTGATGAAGATCAGGAACAGCAGTATCGCGACATCCAGGAGAAGCCGTTCGCTGTACCAGGAGACGGGCATGGTGCTCAACAGCGCCTCGGTACCCGATGCCACCGAAATCGCCGCCGTCAAGACATAGTCGACGATCAGCGCAGCGCCACTTACCAAGCCGGCCTTCGGCCCTAACAGTGTAGACGCGGTGTGATATCCGCCACCCCCGTCAGGGAACAGGGCAATGACCTGTTTGTAACCTGCCGAGATGACAAACACCGAAAGCGGGATGCCGATGGCCAGAAAAACGGCCAGATATTCATGGCCCTTCAAGGCATAATAGATTTCCGGTGGACCGTAAGCGGAGGAAGACAAGGCATCCGAACCCAGACCGACCCAGGCCAGAAAGGCCGCAAGCGAAAGGTTTTCGAACAACTTTGGATTGAACACGTTTACGGCGCGGCGGAAACGGGGCAAGCGGAAACGGGCCATTAGGACATCCTCAGCGGGGGAAGTGCAGCGGTGGCTGCAGTCCGACAAAAACGGGGGTATTCACGGCACATTCCGCAAAGAGGGCGCATACCGCATCGGGCGCCATCCGCACACAGCCCGCCGACACCGGTTGACCGAGATGATCCACATCGGCGGTGCCATGGATGTAGATATAACGGCGGAAGGTATCCTGAAGGCCACCACGATTAAAACCCGTTTCACTGCCCGAGAGCCAGAGGATGCGCCCGAGAATCCAGTCCCGACGCGGCTGGCCGGCCGCCCACTCCGCACTGTAACAGGCACCGGTCCAGCGCCGGCCGCGCAGAATGGCCGTCGCGGGCAGGCCGGCGCCGATGCGCGCGCGCACTACATGCCAGCCGCGCGGCGTGCAACCGCTGTCGAACTCTTCGCCCAGCCCCTTACGGGCCGTGGATACGACATACTCGGAGCGCGCTTCGGCGCCGTGCATTTCATACAGGCGTTGGGCGGAGACATCCACCCAGAGCCAGCGCGCGGGCCGCTCAGCGTTCGAAGAGGGCAATGGATTCGACATGGGCAGTATGGGGAAACATGTTGACGACACCTGCCGCTCGCAAACGATAGCCGCGCTCATGTACCAGATACTCGGTGTCACGGGCCAGGGTCGCCGGATTGCAGGAGACATACACCAGACGGCGGACGCCGGGGGTCAGACTGCGCAACACTTCGATGGCTCCACTGCGGGGCGGGTCGATGAGCATTTTGTCGATGGCGCCCGCCGAAGCAAAATCTTCCATCCGGGCCTGGGTGAGATCGGCTACAGCATACCGGGCTTTATCCGCCAGGCCGTTGGCGGCGGCATTCTCCGCAGCCAGCGCAACCAACCGGGCATCTCCTTCAATGCCAAGCACCTGCGCTCCCAAGCGGGCGATGGGCAGGGTAAAATTCCCGAGCCCGCAGAAGAGGTCCAGAATGTGCTCTCCCGGTTGTGGTTGCAACAAGGCCATGGCGCGGCGCACCATCACCTGATTCGCCGCCTGATTGACCTGAGTAAAGACCAGGGGATCAAAACGCAGGCGCAACGCATAATCCGGCAGGTCGTAATGGAGCGGCTCCGGCTGCTCCGGCCACAAGGGATACAGGGTCTCGGGCCCGCGCGGTTGCAACCATATCTGCAGGTCGTGTTGCGCACCAAAAGCGCGCAGGTGCTGCAGATCACTTTCCGCCAGCGGCCGCATGTGACGAAACACCAGCGCGACGGCATCCGGCGTGGCCGCCACTTCGATCTGTGGGAAATCCTGGGGCGACTGCATCTGCGCGATCAGCGCCCGCAGGGGCAGAATGCGTTGCCCGACGCGCGGGTCGAGGGTCAGACATTGCCCCATATCCACGACGTAACTGCTGTTGCGTTCACGAAAGCCCACCATCGCGCCCCGGGTTTTCGGCGTGCGCACCGAGAGCCGCGCCTTGCTGCGATAGCCCAGGCTCGGGCCATGAATGGGTGGCAGGACGCGTTCGGGGCGGACCTTGCCGATGCGCCAGAGATGATCTTCCAGTTGTCTTTGCTTGATAGCCACCTGTGCCGCTGGCTCCAGATGCTGCAGGCTGCAGCCCCCGCAGACACCAAAGTGAGGACAAGGCGGCGACACCCGCAGGGAGGACGCCTTGACCACCTGCAGCAACTCGGCACGATCAAAGCTCTTGTGGTTCTGGGTACGCCGTGCCCAGACCCGCTCGCCGGGCAGCGCCCCATCGACAAACAGTACCTTGCCCTCCACACGGGCAATTCCGCGTCCCTCGGTATCCAGACTTTCAATAAACACCTGCTCAGGCTGAGCGTTATGAATGGGCTTGGGACGCGACATGCAGATTCTCTGGCCACAGTGTGAGAAATTCCTGGACGTGGGCCTCGTCCCGGCTTTGCAGGTAAGACCGCAACCGGGTCTGGCAAACATCATAAGCCGATCTGTCGAGATGCCCGCGAGTCAGTTCAAAACGCAGGTGGACCAGGGCCGTGTTGAGCACATCGACTTCGCAGTAGTGGCGAATGCCCGCCAGCTCCCCTGCCTGATAATGGGTCCAGACCTCCGCACCGCTCATTCCCAGCTTGCCGGGCAACCCCAGCAGCAACGCGATGTCCTGGAGGCGGGCGACATTGCGCGACTGATAGGCGGAGAGGACATCCATGAGATCGAGATGGCGCTCGTGGTAACGGCTGGTGTAATTGTTCCAGCGATAGTTCTGGTCCTGTTCGCCGTGCTCCCAGTAGCGGGCGGCAGGGATGCCGTGGAGCAGGGCACGGTAATGGAGCACCGGAAGGTCAAAGGCCGCGCCATTCCAGGATACCAGTTGCGGGGCATGGCGCTGAATGAACTGAAAAAAGGCCGTGACCAGAGCCACCTCGTCATCGTCCACTTTGCCGAAACTGCTGAGCTTGACCTGTCCGCCCTGCCACCAAAGGGCGGAAATAGCGACTACCCGGTGCAGATAGGGGCGCAGAAACTCCGTTGCGCCCTGGGTTTCGATGCGACGCCGGTGCTCCAGCAATTCCGCCACGCCCGCGTCGTCCGCCAGTTCAATGCCATGCACCCGTCGCCCGCCGGCAACGTCGGGCACCGTCTCGATGTCGAAAACCAGCACATTCTGCAAGGCAGTGGCTATTTCTTCTGCCATTGACCACTGGGCGACTGATACCAGTATCCCGCCGGTGCCTTGTTGATCCAAGCTTGGGCAAAAGTCTGCTGAATTTGACCCTCCCACTCGGGATGACCATTGGCATCAGCGATCTGCTGGTAGAGGTTGCTGAGTGCGCTGTTATTGCTGTTCACGAGACCATTCAGGGCCGCCCGCTGCTGCAGGGGCACGGCCGCGGCATCATGGATGGCAACCAGACCATTGGCGGTAAAACCCACGGCGCCGCTGACAAAATAAGGGCGCATCTGCGCCGCTATCGCCTCGAGCTGCGCCCTGGCCGATTGCACTCCGGGGCTGGACGCATCGAGGTTGGCGGCGGCCTCCGCCGTGCCGCTGATGGCGGAGAAGCCCATGGCGAGCAGGTAGCTGGCCGCATGGTAGGGGGATGCCATGCTCAGGGCATTGCTGGCGGAGGCTGCGGACCGTGTCGGGGCAGCCGGCGGCGCGGGTACCGATACGGCGGGCGCAACCGGCGGCGCAGGTACCGATGTGGCGGGCGCAACCGGAGCCAGCAGGGCGCCTTTGGCGGCGGCCTTATACACCTCGCCGACCACCTGATCCGCCAGCTTCTGTGCCGCCGCAGCCGGGAAGTAGATGTTGACGGTCACACAAGCGGACAGTGCCATAAGCAACCCCAGTACCAGCACACTGCGCCAGCCCTGCGTTTTCAGCCAATCCTGCCTCGTCATATGCTTACTCTCCTGTCTGGACCTGGGCACCACCGTGCATGGCGGTTTGCAGGCGCGCCAGCAGTTCGTTCCAATTTACCCGGCGATTGTACCCCACTATATCCACCCTGGGCAGCCCTTGGCCCTGGAGGATCACAAAACCGGAATCTTCGGTCCCCACTCCGGATAATTCGGCAACACCATGCCTGAGCCGCACCCCCATCCCCAAATGCGCATAAGCAAAGGTTTTGAACATCCGCAGAAACAGGCCCTGAAAAAATCCGCCGATGCCGTCACCTCCACCCAGTCGGGTAAGGTTCTGGACCGCAGCATAACTGATTTCCTGACGTACGCCAGGAACGGGAACCGTATGGAACTGCGCGTCAAAGGCCTCCGGCGACCAGTTCAGCAGGGCGAGATTTTTTACGTGGCCGTCGAGTACGCCGCTAATGTACCCGAAGTGAAAAGCGTCAGTCAGAGGCTTCAGCCGCACCCCGGAAATTTCGACGTTGCCGCGCAACAGGGGCAAAACGCCAAAGAAATTCTCAACGTGCAGGTCATTCACTCGCACGGTACCGCCAAACACCTGGGCGGAAAGTGCGCCGCTGGTGCTGAGGTCCCCCGCATGGTACTGCAGCTCCGGTATGGTCGCCGACACCGTTCCGGTAAACGGCGGCCAGCGCATGATCCTGGTCAGCTGAGCCATGCTAACCCCCCGCAGGTCGCCGCTCATGCTGAAACCCGATCGCGTCCCCGCCCAACGCGCCGCCAGTTGCCGGAAATGCAGCGCGCCCCCCAACATGGTCAGGGTAAAGGGCTGCTGCAGATGGAAGCCCTGGGGATTGACCACCAGATCCGCATGCAGCGGACCCACGGGGATACGATAGAGCGCCGCCGATTGCCAGCGGAGCGTGGCGGCGGAAATTTTACCGGTACGACTCCACGCGCCCCGGCTATTCACCCCGGTCACCGCAAGAAGCCTGTTCGAGCTGGAAACGGCCGCATTGCGCAGATCCCATCGCAGCGCGTTCAGCCCTCCTGCTCCCGCCACGGAAAACCGCACCTGCCCCGAGGCCTGCAACCCGGCCGCCAGACCTCCGGGAAGGGCCAGCGGTTTGATCCAGTTTGCATACAGCGGCGCCATGGCCACATTCATATCCCGAATCTGCCAGCGCAGCGCTCCACCCTGGGTCGGCCAGTACAGCGCAAAACCGCCCTGCCCGAGGCCGGGCCAGCGGATGCTTCCCTGGTCCAGTTGCCAGGCCTTGGCCGTCTGTTGCCAGCGGGTTTGCATCCGCACCGGCGCGGCAGGGGCTGTCCAGTACCATGGACTCCAGAGGACACCACCCTGGGTCCAGCGCAGCCGAGCGCTGCCGTGCCACCGTCCGCTGTAGACCCCCGCCCCCTGGAGCCGCAATGCAACACCCTGGGCGCCCTGCAAACCGTCCGGGCTGCTGAACTGGAGCTGGCTGCCTTGCAGTTCAAAGGCCATCTGACGGGCCTGTGCCCAGCTCGCACCCTGCGCCCGGACTTGCCACCGGGCCTGCCCCGAGGTCTGCCAGGCGGCAGGCAGCAGGCTGAAAGCATGCACCAGACCGGCAACCGGCAGGCTGCCCGCACCCGTCAGATGCCACTGTCCGGCGGCGGTACTTTGCACCTGCACCCGGGCGCTGCCGAATTGCACACCACGCACCGCCAGCACGGCCTGCCCGCTGCCACCCAGCTGCCGCAACTGTACCTGCCCATCGCCATGCAGTGCGCCCCACGGGCTGCCGTCCACCACCAGGTGGCCCTGCGGACACGCCCAACCCTGCGTCGTCCGGAGCCCGCATTGCCACTGGGCGCGCCGCCAGAGCTTGCGTCTGCCCGCCTGCACGGCACCCACCACCAGACGCAACTGGTCGCCCTGCGCCGATGTGGACAGCGTCACACGCGGGTGCTGCACCGTCCAGCCCGTTCCGCTGACGTCCGCGGCGCTGATTTCCAGAACCTGCGCCCCGGCGGCGTCACTGATCGCGAGTCCCAGGCCCGTCAACAGTAGCCACCGGGCGATTCTCGGCAACACCCCGCTGCGCCCGTGCATCGTTCCGTCAGGCCGGAAAAACGCCCGTAGAGAGGTAGCGGTCACCCCGGTCGCAGATGATGACGACGATCACGCCAACCTCCAGATGCTGCGCCACCCGTATCGCCGCCGCCAGCGCTCCGCCCGAAGAGATGCCCGCGAGCACTCCTTCTTCCCGCGCCAGGCGCCGGGTCATCTCCTCGGCTTCTTCCTGACTCACATCGACGATTCGGTCAACAGACTCGGGATGATAGATGCGCGGCAGATAGGCTTGCGGCCAACGGCGGATACCGGGAATTCTGGCCCCCTCCGTCGGCTGTACACCGATGATCTGGATACCCGGCGAGACTTCCCGCAAATAGCGGGAGGTACCCATGATGGTCCCCGTCGTCCCCATGGACGATACGAAATGGGTCACGGCGCCGCGGGTATCGCGCCAGATCTCCGGCCCGGTCCCGAGGTAATGTGCCTCGGGATTATCAGGGTTGGAAAACTGATCGAGCATGAAGCCCTCTCCCGCAGCGACCATCTGGTGCGCGAGATCGATGGAACCTTCAATACTCCGGGCCGCAGGGGTGAGAATCACCTCCGCACCGTAGGCACGCATCACCTGGCGCCTTTCGATGCTCATATTGTCCGGCATGATCAGCGTCATGGACAATCCGCGTACCGATGCCGCCATGGCCAGGGCGATGCCCGTATTCCCGCTGGTTGGTTCGATCAGACGTGTAGCGGGGGTGATGGTGCCCCGCTCCAGCGCCCGACGAATCATGTTCACGGCGGGACGATCCTTGACTGAACCGGCGGGATTGTTCCCCTCCATCTTCCCGAAAATCCGCACCCCCGCATGGGGCGACAGGCGCCGCAACTCACACAAGGGGGTATTGCCCACCCAGTTCTCCAGACCACCCATCTCTGCCTCCTTCAGGGCAATATCCAATAAGCAGCATCATAGACCCAAGCTGCAAAGTGGGGCTATCCTTTGCAAAAGATCGGGAACACACGGGAGCACATCCGCATGGAAACAGCTCGGCATCGCAATACCTGGCATATTCATCCCGATCCCGAAGCGCTCGCCCGGCGACTCGCGGCGGCTGTCGCCCGTATGGCGCGGGAGGCCATCACCGCCCGCGGCGCCTTCCATCTGGTGGTCGCCGGTGGCACCACCCCCCGCGCGGCTTACGCCCTGCTTCCGCAACTAGGCGGAGACTGGCAGTGCTGGCACCTCTATCATGGGGATGAACGCTGTCTGCCGCCCCAGGACCCGGATCGCAACAGCCTGATGCTCGACACGGTCTGGCTGTCCCGGGTGCCCATCCCGGCACGGCAGATTCATCACATCCCAGCGGAACGGGGCGCCGATGTGGCCGCCCGCGACTACGCTGCGGTTCTTCCACCCCACGCCTTCGACCTGGTCCTGCTGGGAGTAGGGGAGGACGGCCATACGGCCAGCCTGTTCCCCGACCACGACTGGGGCATGGAAAAGAACGGCCCCGCCACGATCGCCGTCCACGACGCCGCCAAGGCGCCACCCCAAAGGGTGAGCCTGAGCGGCTGGCGCTTACAATACACGCGGGAAATGTTTTTTATGGCAGCCGGCGGCGGCAAGCGGTCGGCACTCACGGCCTGGTGGCGGGGCGAGCCCATTCCCGCCGCCATGGTAGGCGCAGCAGCGGATGTCTGGCTGGACAATGCAGCCTGGCCGGAAATAGTGCCCGGGACCATCTGACCCCATGCCCCATGGCACCATCCTTCCTCCCCTTGTCCCCATGCCCCCGCGAATCCTGGTTTCTCAGACACCTCAGGCGGTGTTCAGGCTTTCGCTGCCCCATTCTGCCCGCCCGACTGTTTGACCATGGCGAGCGCCGTACCCACCAGTGCACCGATATTGCCCAGATCCGCCGGGATCACCAGACTGGTGCCCACCTTGGCGAGGTTGCCCCATTTTTCGATATAGTCCTTGGCCAACTGCATCTGTAGGGCCTCGATACCGCCCGGGGCCTGCGCAGCATCGCCGATGACCCGGATGGCGGCCGCTGTGGCTTCTGCCACCAACTGGATGGCCGCCGCCTCACCCTGAGCGCGAAGCACTTCCGCCTGCTTGCGGCCATCGGCGACATTGATGTCCTGCTGCCGTTGCCCCTCGGAGGTGTTGATCTGTTGCTGCCGTTGCCCCTCGGACTTGGCGATCAGTGCCCGTTTTTCCCGCTCGGCCGTGATTTGCAGCTCCATGGCGCGGATGATCTCCTGAGGCGGAGTAATGTCCTTGATCTCATAGCGCAGTACCTTGACGCCCCAGTTGACCGCCGCCTCATCCACCGATGCCGCGACGGCAGTGTTCAGCAACTGCCGGGACGAGAGCGCCGCATCCAGATGCAGCTTGCCGATCTCGGAACGCATGGTGGTCTGCGCCAGCTGTATCACCGAGGTAAAGGGGTTGCTGGAGCCGTAGGCCGCCTTTACCGAATCCGTAATCTGCAGATAGAGCACGCCGTCCACGGTCATCGTGGTATTGTCCAGGGAAATACACACTTGCGCCGGCACCTCCATGGGCACCTCGCGCATATCAAAACGGAAAGCGATGCGGTCCAGAAAAGGGATGATAAAATTCAGCCCGGGCTCCAGCACTGCATGATATTTACCAAGGCGCTCCACCACCCAGGCGCGCTGTTGAGGCACGACCCGAATGGTGGTTCGCAGGATGAAGAAAGCCGCAACGACAACGATCAGGACGACGATGAGGGAGGACATAGCGGCTCCTTGCCAGAATCTTGCTTGGGTAGCACTCCTAAATGTAGCAGATTATCGGTCTTGGCGATGATAACGGCCCGATCCCCCGGATGGGGGGGCGGGCCATCATCGACGACCGCCATCCACTCGGCGCCGCGATAACGCACACTGTATTGCTGATTGCTGTCCGGTCCGCTGACGACATCCACCCCCTGCCCCAGATCGAAATCACCGAGGTCTCCGCTTTTGCCCGCCAGGCGATGCCGCAGCCACACTCCGGCGGGCAGCAGAACCAGACAGAATCCGAGAAAAACCCAGTGCAGCACCGCACCCGGCAGGAGCAGCCCGGTGATCGCGGTAAACAGCGCCGCCAGCGCCACCGCCGCCAGGTAGAACGTGCCCGTAAAAAGCTCCGCCAGCCCGGCGCCAAACGCAATGACGATATAAATGATCAACATCGCCACCCCCCGGGTTCAGCCTGCCCCGGCAAGCTGTAAATAAATCGCGGCCAGGGGCGGCAGGACCAGTTCCAGCGAATGGGGCAGACCCATCCACGACTGGTCCTGGGCCTGCTGCGGCAGATTGCCCACATTGCTGCCATGATAGGCGCCCGCGTCGCTGTTGAAGATCTCCCGGTACCGACCCGCAGCCGGCACCCCCAGACGATAATTGCGCCGAGGCACCGGCGTGAAATTGAACACCGCCAGCACGAAACCGCCGTCCCGGTCCCAGCGCAGAAAACTCAACACCGACTGATCGGCGTCATGGCAATCCACCCAGGAGAAGCCCTCGCCCTGAAAATCCTGCGCATGCAAGGCCGGAACAGCCCGGTAGAGATGAGCCAGATCCCGGCTCAACCGCTGCGTACCCTGATGCCAGTCCCAATGCAGTAGATCCCAGTCCAGGGCCCGCCCGCAATCCCACTCCCGTCCCTGGCCGAACTCGTTGCCCATAAAATTCAGTTTCTTGCCGGGATGCGCAAACTGGTAGCTGAAGAGCAGACGCAGGTTGGCAAAACGCTGCCAGGCATCCCCCGGCATTTTGTCCAGCAGTGAACGCTTGCCATGCACCACTTCGTCATGGGACAAGGGCAGCACGAAGTTTTCCGAATAAGCGTAAAGCTGGCTGAAGGTCAGGTCGTTCTGGTGAAAGCGCCGGTAGACCGGGTCCTGCTCCAGGTAGGCCAGGGTATCGTTCATCCAGCCCATATTCCACTTCATGGAAAAACCCAGGCCGCCCACATAGGTGGGGCGGGAGACCATCGGCCAGGCCGTGGATTCTTCGGCAATGGTGAGGATGCCCGGATGACGCTCATTGAGGATCACATTCATCTCACGCAGGAAATCGATGGCCTCGAGATTTTCCCGGCCACCATACCGATTGGGAATCCACTCGCCCTCCTGGCGCGAATAATCGCGGTAGAGCAGGGACGCCACCGCATCCACGCGCAACCCGTCGATATGGAAGCTGTCCGCCCAGTAGCAGGCGTTGGCCAGCAAAAAACCACGCACCTCGTTGCGTCCGAAGTTGAAAATATAAGTGCCCCAGTCGCTGTGCTCCCCCTCGCGCGGGTCGGCATGTTCATACAACGGGGTACCATCGAAGCGCGCCAGCCCCCAGTCATCCCGGGGGAAATGCCCCGGCACCCAGTCCAGGAGCACGCCGATGCCCGCCTGATGAAACTGATCCACAAAGGCGCGGAAGCCGTCGGGCGTACCGAAGCGGCTGGTGGGCGCAAAATAGCCGCTCACCTGATAGCCCCAGGATTCGTCCAGTGGGTGCTCCATCACCGGCATCAGTTCGATGTGGGTATAGCCCATGTCCTTGCAGTAGGGCACCAGGCTCTCCGCCAGCGCCGCGTAACTAAGGAAATGGCCCGCCGCGTCACGCTGCCAGGAACCGAGATGCACTTCGTAGATGTTCATGGGGGCGTGCTGCCAGTCCTGCCCAGCCCGAGCCGCCACCCAGTCCTGATCCGCCCAGACGTGGTCATTTTCCACCACGCGTGCCGCCGTACTCGGTCTGAGCTCAAAGGCATGGGCGTAGGGGTCGGTCTTGACAAATACCGCTCCGGAATCGCGGTGACGGATCTCGAATTTGTAGATTTCGCCAATGGCAAGGTCCGGGATGAACAGTTCCCAGATGCCACTCTGGCCGCGCGCGCGCATGGGGTGGGCGCGGCCGTCCCAATCATTGAAGTCACCGACGACACTGACCCGCCCGGCATTGGGCGCCCATACGGCGAATAACACCCCATCCACTCCCTCGTGATGGCGACGGTGCGCACCGAGGTGACGATAGGCTTCATAGAGGCGCCCCTCGCTGAAGAGGTAAACCTCCACATCCCCCAGCACCGGACCGAAGACATAAGGGTCATGGCGTTCGTGGAATCCGTGCCGGTCCTCCCAGCGCAGGCGATAAGGCACCGGTATGACCTCGCCCTGACGGGTGAAAATGCCGGCAGGATGGCTCTGTTCCATGACCACCCATCCCGCTGGCGTCTGTATCTCCACGCCGTGGGCGCCGGGCAGAAAGACTCGCTGCACGGTCCGCCCACCAACCATATGCTGGCCCAGCCAGGCGAAGGGGTCGTGATGACGCGCCTCACGGATGGCCAGGCCGTCTTCACTGTCGCCAGATGGACCGCTCACCGTACTGCCATGCTTTTGCATTGCCGCCACCGCACCCTCCTTAACCCGCCATCCGAGGTGAAACCATTCCTGCTTCATCGTCATGCCAACACTTCTGAGCATAACACATCCGCAAAGCTGCGCCGCTCCAGCCGGAGCACGGCTTGTTCATGCACAGGCCCTTGCCGCCAACGGACAAGTTCAGTACCTTAAAGGCCAGCGCGCCGGCAATCTCACCTATACTCCAGGTAAGGTCGTATTCCGTGCCCGAAAAGGAGATGGTCATGTCGGAAGAAGGCAGTCGCGGAGCAACCAACTCACCCCGCTTCGTCAGCAACCTGACCAAAAATACCCTGGCCCTGGTGCTCGCCGGGGGGAGAGGCAGCCGCCTCGGTCCGCTGACCGACTGGCGTGCCAAACCCGCCGTTCCCTTCGGCGGCAAATTCCGCATCATCGACTTCTGCCTCTCCAACTGTCTCAACTCCGGGATTCGTCGCATCGGTATCCTCACCCAGTACAAATCTCACAGTCTCATCCGCCATATCCAGCTTGGCTGGGGTTTTCTCCGCGGCGAGTTCAGCGAGTTCACCGAGATTCTCCCCGCCCAGCAGCGCATGAATACCGGCTGGTACAAGGGCACCGCCGACGCCATCTTCCAGAACATCGATATCCTCCGTGCCCACCGCCCGCGTTTTGTGATCATCCTGGCGGGTGATCATATTTATAAAATGGATTACGGACAGATGCTTGCCGAGCACGTCCAAAGCCAGGCCGACATGAGTGTCGCCTGCATCGAGGTGCCGCTGGAAGAAGCCAGGTCCTTCGGCGTGATGTCCGTCAACAGTGAGGATCGCATCACCGCCTTTACCGAAAAGCCCCAAGATCCGATCCCCACCCCCGGCAATCCCGATCGCGCCCTGGCGAGCATGGGTATCTACGTATTCAACACCGACTTCCTCTATGAACAACTCATTCGCGATTCTGACAGTCCCGATTCCACCCACGACTTCGGCAACGACCTCATCCCTTATATGATATCGCGCTACCGGGTGATCGCGCATCGCTTCCGCAATAGCTGCATTGCCAGTTCCGAGGGGACCAATAGCCGCTGTTACTGGCGGGATGTAGGCACGGTGGATGCCTACTGGGCCGCCAACATCGACCTCGTACACGTCACTCCCGATCTCGACCTCTACGACAGCCGCTGGCCAGTCTGGACCTATCAGGAACAACTGCCGCCAGCCAAATTCGTATTTGACGACGAAGGCCGCCGAGGCATGGCGCTGGATAGTATCGTCTCGGGCGGATGCATCATCAGCGGCGCCACCGTCCGCCGCTCCCTGCTCTTCTCCAACGTGCGGGTCAATGACGGTCATACCCTGATCGAAGACTCGGTCATCCTGCCCAACGTGCGCATGGGCGAAGGCGCCCGCCTGCGCAAGGTGGTCGTGGACAAGGGTACGATCATCCCGAACGGACTGGTGGTCGGCGAAGACCCTGACGAAGACGCCCGCCGTTTCCATCGTACGCCCAACGGGGTGACCCTGATCACCCCGGAGCTGCTGGGCCAGCAACTGCATTTCGTGAGGTAATCCCCATGCCCCCGGCGCGTGCGCTTCATGTCATTTTCTGCTGGCACATGCACCAGCCCGATTACCGCGATGCCGATGGCTTCTACGCCCTGCCGTGGACCTACCTGCATGCCTGCAAGGACTACGCGGATATGGTGGCACATTATGAGGAGAACCCCCTCGCCCGGGGAGTGTTCAACTTCGTGCCGATATTGATCGAGCAGTTGGAGGACTATACCGCGCAGTTCCGGAGTGGGCAGTTTCGCGATCCGCTACTGATTGCGCTAGCCACGGGAGACCTCAAGACACTGCCCAACGAACGGCGGCATTTCCTTCTGGAGCAATGTTTTCGCCTCGACCACGAGCACATGCTCACCCCCTTCCCGCCCTATCGTCGCCTATATGAGATTTACCAGCTCATGCTGGAGGACGTTAAGGAGATGGCGGATTATCTCTCGGTACAATACATCGCGGACCTTCTGGTCTGGTACCACCTGGCCTGGACCGGGGAAACCGTGCGCCGCGGCAGTCCCTTTCTCCAGTCACTGTTCGCCAAAGGCCATGCTTTCAGCCAGGAAGACCGCCGGCAACTGGTGGCGTTTCTCGGCGAACTCATCGCCGGCCTGATTCCCCGCTATCGCGCCTTGGCGGAAGCGGGGCGTATCGAAATTTCCACCACCCCCTACTACCACCCCATCGGCCCCCTGCTGCTCGACTTTGCGGCAGCGCACGAGGCGGTGGCGGACGCGCCGTTGCCGGACTGTCCGGTCTACCCCGGCGGCGCCGAGCGTGCCCGCTGGCACATCGACCGGGCGCAGCATAGCCATCCCCGGCATTTCGGGGTACCGGCGCAGGGTATGTGGCCAGCAGAAGGAGGGGTCTCCGCCGCCTTTGTCGAAATGATGGGCAGCGCCGGCGTGCGCTGGACGGCCTCCGGTGAAGGCATATTGGCCCACAGCCTGCTGCTCGGCAACGACGACAACGGTCCCCGCGGCCGGGCGGAATACCTGTACCGCCCCTACCGACTGCAGGGGCAGGGTCCTGTGATCTTCTTCCGTGACGATGCCCTCTCCGACATCATTGGCTTCGATTACAAAACCTGGTTCGGCCACGATGCGGTCACGGACTTCATCCACAAACTGGAGGCGATCTGGCGGCAGACGGAACATGAGGAAAACCCCGTTGTCAGCATCATTCTGGATGGCGAGAACGCCTGGGAATACTATCCCTACAATGGCTATTACTTTCTCTCCGAGCTTTATAAATCCCTGGCCAATCACCCCCACATCCAGATGTGCACCTTCAGCGACTTCGTCAGCCACCATGCCGACGGTATCCAGAGCATACCCCATCTGGCGGCGGGGAGCTGGGTCTACGGCAGCTTCAGCACCTGGATCGGCGAGGCTGCCAAAAACCGTGCATGGGATCTGCTCTGCGCCGCCAAACAGGATGTGGATCAGCATATCGGGCAATTTCCTGCGGAGCAGCAGGCTCTCATCCTCGAACAGCTCGGGCGCTGTGAGGGCTCCGACTGGTTCTGGTGGCTGGGTGATTACAATCCCTCGGACTCGGTCCGCGATTTCGATCATCTATACCGCCTCAACCTCCGCAAGCTCTACACCCTGATGCAAATCCCCGCCCCCGACAACCTCAGCGAGCCCATCAGCCACGGCGGCGGCGCGGCGGAGGCCGGTGGTACCATGCGCCGTACCCACACCAAGGACCCCGAATGATCCACAGCACCCCGCTCCTCTTGGGCGTCCATGCCCACCAGCCGGTCGGCAACTTCCCCCATGTCATCGACGATGCCGTGGTCCGCTGCTATCACCCGTTTTTAGAGACGATGCACCGCTTTCCCGACTTTCCCTTCGCCATCCACATCAGCGGCTGGCTGCTCTCCTATCTGCTGGACCGGCACCCCCGAACCATCGTCCTGCTACAGGAGATGGTCAGCCGTCAGCAGGCGGAACTGGTGGGGGCCGGCGATACGGAACCGGTGCTCGCCGCCATCCCCCACCTGGACCGCGTCGCGCAACTGGAGGCCATGGCCGGGCGTCTGGAGAAGCACTTCGGACAGCGGCCGGTCGGGGCATGGCTCACGGAACGGGTCTGGGACCCCAGCGTCGTGCCGGCACTCCACGAAGCCGGAGTAAAATATGTCATGGTGGACGACTACCACTTCCTCTGCGCCGGCGCAGCAAGAGAGCAACTCGGTGGTTTCCACCGCACCGAGGAGAACGGCCAATGTATCGATGTCTTTCCGATTTCCGAAGATCTGCGTTATCGCCTGCCCTTTTCCGAAGCGGCCACCACCGTTGCCCACATAGAGGGCATCTCTGAACAGCATCCGGACAGCGCCGGCATTTACTTCGACGATATCGAAAAGTTTGGTCTCTGGCCGGAAACCTATAGCTGGGTCTATGAGAAGGGCTGGCTGGAACAGTTTCTGCGCGGCGTCCTCGATTCATCCCATATCCAGCCCATGCACTACCGGGATTATCTCGCAGTAAACCGGCCTCGGGGTGTGATCTACCTGCCGACGGTGTCCTACAGCGAGATGAACGAATGGACGCTGGCTCCCAAGGCGGCCCGCTGCTATGCCGCCTTCCTGGAGCAGGAAAAAACGGCGGGCCGACTCGACAACCGCAAGGCATTCATCCGCGGAGGCATCTGGAAGAACTTTCTGACCCGTTATCCGGAGTCCAACTGGATGCATAAACGCATGCTGCAGCTATCTCGGCGCTTCCATGCCCTGCCTGGGCGCCAGCAGAGCAAAGCCCTGCGCGCAGACCTACACGAAGCCCAGGCCAATGATGCCTACTGGCATGGCCTGTTTGGCGGTATCTACCTCCCGCATCTGCGCCGCGCGGTGTTTAACGCCATCGTGCGCCTGGAGGCTGGGCTCGATCAGCTCCAGCCCCGTCCGGAACTGGAGCGCATGGATCTGGATATGGATGGCAGCGATGAACTGCTCTATCACAATCACGCCCTGCAGATCATCATCCGCCCCGAATCCGGCGCCGCCGTCACCGAGTGGGATTGCTACGGGTTGCAGCATAATCTGGGAGACACCCTTGCCCGCCGCGATGAAGCCTACTACGACAAGATCCGCAACGGCGCCGTCAGCCCGAAACACACTGGTGAAGGCATCACTTCCGCCCATGACCGTGTCGCCTTCAAGGCAGAAATCGGCCCGGACGATCTGACTCCGGATGCCTCTCCCTGCCACAGCTTTCAGGATTGGCTCGATGACGATGCCGTCAGCTACGGTGAGCACTCCCTGCAACAATCGCCCCATTTTTCCGGAGGGGTCGCCGATGCCTGGGCGGTCAGCAAACGTTACACCCTGACAGACAACCGCCTCACCGTAAATTATCGCGTCGAGTCGGCCCGCAAGGGCGCGGAATCTCATCGTTTCAGCACCCGGCTCTTTCTGGCGATGCCCAGTTGTGACGGCCCGGCGGGACAGTTCTTTGCCAACGGCCGTTCTCAGGGCGGCTTTGGCAGCCCCATCGAGGGCGAAGCGACGAGTGAAATCGTGCTGGAGGATGCAGTCATGGGCGGCAAAATCGTTCTGCGGTTCCATCCGCCCGTGCGCTGGCAAGGTGCGCCCCACCTGACGGTATCGCAGTCGGAGGCAGGATTCGAAAAAATCATGCAGGCCTTGCGCCTGGATCTGGAATGGCCTGTGCAGATGGGCAAGGCCCATGTCATAGAGGTACAGACGGAGGTTGTTCCCCATGGCTGAGGGCCTGACCATCGGCATCGATGTGGGCGGCACCAACCTGCGTTTCGGCGTCTTTCGCGGTAACGAACTGGTGGACTCCACCCGCAGTGAAGTGGATTTGCGCGAGAAGTGCCGCCAGGCGCCGGACCCGGAGGGCGCAGCAGCGCTGGTCACCACCCTCCTGACCGAAGGCATCGCCGACCTGCGTCGACATCATCCCGATATTGCGCGAGTCGGTATTGCTTTCCCGGGATTTATCAACGATGACGGCGTATTGCTGCAATCCCCCAACATTCCGCAACTGCTTCACTTCGATCTGCAAACCGCCATCGGCGCGTCCTGCCAACTCCCCGTCCTCGTCGAAAACGACGCCAACGCTGCGGGCTATGGTGAATTCTGGGAGGAGCGGCAGGAGCACCCGGAACTGCAAAATCTGCTCTACGTCGGCCTCGGCACGGGAGTCGGCGGCGGCTGGATTCATCAGAGCCGACCTTGGCGGGGGGACCACGGCAGCGCCATGGAAATCGGTCATATCATCGTGGTGCCCGGCGGGCGGCGCTGCGGTTGTGGCAATCAGGGCTGTCTGGAACAGTACGCCTCGGCGCGCGGGGTGCAATCCAGCTATGTGGAAATGACCGGCACAGCCCCGGACGCCATGGTCATTGCCCAGATGGCGGGCGATGGCCACAGTGAAGCCGCCAGCGCCTTTCGGATGGCTGGTGGCTATCTGGGACAGGTGCTAGCCCATATCCTCAAGGTAACCGATGTCGCGGTGGTGCGGATCGGCGGCGGCATGAGCGCCGCATGGGACCGCTTCGCCCCGGACATGCTGCAACGACTCGACGCGGATATGATTCCCGCGTTGCGCGGTAACGTCGAAGTGAAACGTGGCAATGACGACGACCTCGCCGGCATGCGCGGGGCCGCGCTGCTCGCCGATCAAGAGCTTCTCCACAACTGATGCGCATCGGCATATTCGACTCGGGTATCGGCGGTCTCAGCACGCTGCTCAGTTGCCTGCGCTACCTGCCTGACGCGCATTATCTTTTCTATGGCGACAGCGCCCACGCGCCCTACGGCGACAAAAGCCCTGCGCAGGTGCGGGAGTGGACGGAGGCAGCCTATGCCTGGTTCATCGCCGCTGGCGTGGACGCGGTGGTGCTCGCCTGCAATACCGCCACCAGCGCCGCCGTCGCACCGTTACGCGAGCGCGCCGACGTCCCCATCATCGGCATCGAACCCGCCATCAAGAAGGCGCTCGAAGATCACCCGCAGGGCGAAATATTACTCCTGGCCACCGCCGTTACCGTCAGCGGCGTCAAACTGCAAGAACTGTTGGGTCGTCTCGAAGGCGGCCCGGAGCGGGTCCGCCCCCTCGCCTGTTCCGGCCTCGCCGAAATTGTCGAAACACAGGATGCACAGTGGCGCGAACGCGCCAGCCGCTATCTGCAAGCGCAGGTCCGGCCAGCGCAACAACAGGATACACGGGCCGTTGTCCTGGGCTGTACCCATTACTGCTGGATCGACGACCTGATACGCGATGTTCTCGGCGGCGACATTGCGGTTGTCGATGGCAATGATGGGGTGGCCCGTCAACTGTGTCACCGCCTGGACATCCCCACCGAGACGGGTGTAATGCCCCCACTACCAGGCCATGCGCGGATATCCCTGCACTTCACCAGCGACAACGACGTAAAAAGCCACCTGGCTCGCCAACTTTTGGCCGCCAGCGGGGTGCGCATGGATTCGCAGCCCGATTCGCCCCTCTGACCCATAGGGAGGCTATATCAGCAACGGCACCACCAGAGCCAGGGCATGAATGGCAATACCGATCATTCCGCCCACCAGCGTCCCGTTGACGCGAATATACTGCAGATCCGTACCCACCCCTTCCTCCAGGAGGCGGACCATATCCTTATCCGGCCAGGCATGTATCGTCGCTTCGATATGCTGGGCCAGACCATCGCGCAGGGCAGGCGCCAAACGACGGGCGCTGTCCTCCAGGTAGCCATTGAGCGCATCCCGCAATGCCGGTTGCTCGCCCAGGAAAAGGCCCAGTTGCTGGGACAGACGCTGCACCTGCCTCTGTAACCGGGAATCCGGGCGCTGCAGGTCCGTTTCCAGCCAGGAGCGCAGATCGCCGAGTAGGCCATCCACATAGGCCTGCGCCGCCGGATGAGTGATCAGACCATGCTGCCAGCGCTGCACCCGCGCCTGGAAGGCGGCATCTGTCTGCAAGCGCAGAATGGCATCCTGCATCCATCGGTCAAAAGCCAGGCGGCGCGGATGCTCCGGGTCATCCGCGATTTCCTGCAACAACTGATGCGCCGCCTTCACCAAATTGCGGGCCAGATTCTCACTTAGCGTGGCCGGGTCCATGACGGCCCCCATCCACGCGAACAGGGTCGGATAGGCGCGCTCGAGCATCGCCCCGATCTGATCCGCCAGCAGGCTTTGGGTATCTTCACCATCCAGCCAGCGACGCAGGCGCTGAATGCCGTCGTCGAGCAGAGTCTGGTGGCGGTGGTCTTCGGTCAGCAGCGCCAGAATACTCCCCACCCAGCGCGCACCGTCCATGCCCTGCAGTTGCCGCCCCAACGCAGCACGCAGGGCGGTGCGCAATTCGCGGTCGTCACTGAGGGCCAACCCTTGTTGGAACAAGACCGTCATCTGCCGGGCCAGCAGCGCGCTGTTTCCGGCATCACTCAGCCACTGCGCCAGCCAGGTGGCCGGATCGGCGCGTCGCAACAGGCGCACAATGGCCTCGGCCTCCAGAAAGTGATCGCGGATGAACTCCGCCAGTCGGCGTGCCAGACGCGCCTTGTTCCGCGGCAGGATCGCCGTGTGCGGAATGGGCAATCCCAGGGGATGCCGAAAGAGTGCGACCACCGCAAACCAGTCCGCCAAGGCGCCCACCATGGCCGCCTCCGCAAAGGCCCCCACCCAGGCCCAGGGTCCGGCAAAGTCATGTGCTGCCGCCACCAGAAACAGCGCCAGCGCCCCCAGCAACAAACCCAGCGCCCAGCGGCGCAGCAAACGTAGTCTTCGAGTCCGATCTGGTTTAGCGGCGGTCACGACAGCTCCTGTAGGTAAGGGCGGGCACGGGCGCATCCCCGGGATGTCTGGCCTGGAGTTTAGCAGAAGGCAGCGCATGCCCGGTAAAAGCGCGGCAAGGGCTTGAAGCGCGGACAGCGCCGGTCGTAGTATGGGCAGGCGACAAGAGAAGTCCTACGAGGGGAGCACATGCGTCTGTTTTTAGCTATTTTTCTGCCATTTCTGGTATTTTTCACCATTGGCCGCCCGATTGCGGGGATTATTTGCCTGATTTTGCAGATCACGCTGATCGGCTGGGTGCCCGCGGCCATCTGGGCGGTGTATGCGCTGAGTCAGTACAAGACGGACAAGAAAATTGAAAGGGCGTTGGGGAGGTAAGATCCTGAGAAGACTCATAAGCCGCACACGTAGTCGTCAGGAATTCATTCGGCATCTTTCTCTGACAAGAGGACCACTCAGACGGCGAAGCCCGCAACTCGGCGGGCTTGGCGTCCATCGCAACACCCTACTCCAGGTAAACTCTAGAACGGAATATCATCATCAAAATCCTCCGCTGGCGCGGGCGGCATCTCATTCTTCCTCGCGCCCCCGGCACTGCTGCTGCCGCCACTCGGCCGGGACGGATCTTCCTCATCGAAGCTGGCCGCACCGCCGCCACCGCCCCCACGCGCGCCCACCAGTTGCAGACGGTCTCCCACGATCTCCGTGGTGTAACGCTCCTGCCCTTCCTTGTCGGTCCACTTGCGCGTCTGCAAGCGGCCTTCCACATAGGCCATGCTGCCCTTGCGCAGATATTCGCCGGCGATTTCCGCGGTGCGTCCGAAGAGCACGACGCGATGCCATTCGGTGCGCTCCTGCTTGTTGCCTTCCTTGTCCTTGAAGGTCTCGGAAGTCGCGATGCTGAAGTTCGCAATGGCGCCGCCACTGGGCTGATAACGCATCTCCGGGTCCCGTCCCAGATGCCCCAACAATATGACCTTGTTCACTCCCGCCATCGTCTGATCTCCTTATGGTCAAGGGGACGGGTGTCCCCGAAAGCTTTATACTAACCCATTGTCCTAAAAAAGAGCATGTCGGCTGCATGGAACACATCCACATCCGGGGCGCCCGCACCCACAACCTCAAGAACATTTCCCTTACCTTACCGCGCGACCGCCTCATCGTCATCACCGGGCTGTCCGGATCGGGCAAGTCGTCGCTGGCCTTCGACACCCTCTACGCCGAGGGTCAGCGCCGCTATGTGGAAAGCCTCTCGGCCTATGCCCGCCAGTTTCTCTCCCTCATGGGCAAGCCCGATGTGGATGCGATTGAGGGGCTCTCCCCGGCCATCGCCATAGAGCAGAAATCCACCTCCCATAACCCTCGCTCCACCGTCGGCACCGTCACCGAGATTCACGACTATCTGCGCCTGCTCTACGCCCGTGCGGGTACCCCCTGGTGCTGCGGCGCGCCCATTCAGAGTCAGACCATCAGCCAGATGGTCGATCAGCTTCTGGCCCTGCCCGAAGGCGAAAAGCTCATGATCCTGGCGCCGGTGCTGCGTGATCGCAAAGGCAGCCACGAGGACATCATCGGCAGCCTGCGTGCCCGTGGTCTGATCCGCGCCCGGGTGGATGGTCAACTCCTCGAACTGGACGAAATCCCCGCGCTGGACAAGAAGCGCAAGCATCGCATCGAGGCCGTCATCGACCGGCTGGTGCTGCGCGACGATAGCGGGCCGCGCCTGGCCGAATCGCTGGAAACCGCCCTCAGCCTCGCTGAAGATCAGGCCATCGTCGTTCTCATGGGGCCACAGCATGTGGAAGAGCGACTATTTTCCGCCCACCATGCCTGCCCCAGTTGCGGACGCTCCTTTCCGCCTTTGGAGCCGCGCCTGTTCTCTTTCAACAATCCCGCCGGGGCCTGTCCGCGCTGCGACGGTCTGGGCGAAATCACCTTTTTCGATCCCGACCTCATCGTCCCCAATCCGGAACTGAGCCTGCGTGATGGGGCTATCGCCGCCTGGACCAAGCGCCATCAGGAGCACTACGCGCCCCTGCTCACGGCGCTGGCCGAGCACTTTCATTTTTCCCTGGACACCGCCTGGCAGGACCTGCCTTTCGACATCCGCGACCATATCCTTCACGGCAGTGCCGAACGCATCACCGTCCAGCAAGGGGCACGCAGCCACAGGCTGAGCTTCGAGGGCGTCATCGGCGGGCTGGAACGCCGCCTGCGGGAAACCCAGTCCAACCTCATCCGCGAAGAAATCATGCGCTATATGGGCCGTCTGCGTTGCCCCGCCTGTAATGGCAGCCGCCTGCGCGAAGAGGCGCGCATGGTCAGGGTTGGCCCGCTGGCCATTCAGGAAGCCTCTGCCCTCTCCATCCGTGACGCCCTACAACACTTCACCCATCTGCAACTGGAAGGGCAGGAAGCCCTCATCGCCGAGCGCATCCTCAAGGAAATCGGCAGCCGTCTGACGTTTCTGGTGGATGTCGGCCTCGACTACCTCAGCCTCGACCGCTCCGCCGAAACGCTCTCCGGTGGTGAAGCGCAGCGCATCCGTCTCGCCTCGCAGATCGGAGCCGGGCTGGTGGGCGTGATGTACGTCCTCGACGAACCCTCCATTGGCCTGCACCAGCGCGACAATGACCGGCTCCTCGGCACCCTCAAGCATCTGCGCGATCTCGGCAATACCGTCATCGTCGTCGAACACGATGAAGACGCTATCCGCGCCGCCGATTATGTGGTGGACATGGGTCCCGGCGCCGGCACCCACGGCGGCGAAGTCATCGCCCAAGGTACACCGGAAGAAATCTGCACCAATCCCAACTCCCTCACCGGCCGCTATCTGACCGGCGATCTGTGCATCGCCGTCCCCGGACGGCGTCGCACCAATATCAGCCAGCGCTGGCTGGAAGTGCAGGGCGCCACCGGCAACAATCTCCAGTCGGTGGACGTGCGCATTCCCATCGGCCTCTTCACCTGTATCACCGGGGTCAGCGGTTCCGGTAAATCGACCCTCATCAACGACACCCTCTACCCCGCCTGCGCCCGCGTGCTCATGGGCAGCAGCCAGAGTCCTGCGCCCCACAGGCAGATACGCGGCCTGGAAGAACTGGACAAGGTCATCGCCATCGACCAGAGCCCCATCGGCCGCACCCCGCGCAGCAACCCGGCCACCTACACAGGCCTCTTCACCCCGATCCGCGAATTGTTCGCCGCGACCAGCGAAGCCCGTACCCGCGGCTACAATCCCGGCCGTTTCAGCTTCAACGTCAAGGGCGGGCGCTGTGAAGCCTGCGAGGGCGACGGCGTCATTCGGGTGGAAATGCACTTTCTGCCGGATATTTATGTACCCTGCGACGTCTGCGGCGGCAAGCGCTACAAGCGCGAGACCCTGGATGTGCATTACAAGGGCAAAAGCATCCACGACGTCCTGGAGATGACCGTGGAGGAGGCGCGGGCCTTTTTTGACCCCGTCCCCGCCATCGCCCGCAAATTGCAGACCCTGCTGGATGTGGGACTTGGTTACCTGCGTCTGGGCCAGTCGGCCACCACCCTCTCCGGCGGCGAAGCGCAGCGCGTCAAGCTCTCCCGGGAACTCTCCCGTCGCGACACCGGACGGACCCTCTACATCCTTGACGAACCCACCACCGGCCTGCACTTTCATGACATCGCCCTGCTCCTGGAGGTACTGCAGAAGCTGGCCGATGCGGGCAACACCATCGTCGTTATCGAACACAATCTGGACGTCATCAAGACGGCAGACTGGGTCATCGATCTCGGCCCCGAAGGCGGCTCGGGCGGCGGCCAGATCATCGCCACCGGCACACCGGACGAAGTGGCGCACAATCCCCTGTCCCACACCGGGCATTATCTGGCGCGACATCTCGATCGTTGAGCTTTTTTGCACACCCGCAGCCAATATCGCAAAATAACCGGCAACCATTGACTGGAGTTCACCGCATGCCCGTCCTCCCCGAACGCCGAGAGCAGATCCGCAGCGCCCACGCGGCGCTCATCCTGCAAGTCGTCGCCGCCTGCCAGAATGTCCATCTCCGGGCGCCGCTGGAAGAAAGCCTGCGCGTAGCGGCCGCCAACGGCTGGGGAGATCTGGTCACCGTCATCCGCCACATACTGGCCGGGCAGCGGGAGCCAGGCCTGCTCCAAGGGCTGGACGAAGAAGACGGCACCATCATCGAATCCATTCTCATGGGCTTGCAAAATCCCGAAACCTTGCCCAAGGCAAGTGATCAGGCCGACCCCACACTTGCCGCCCCTGGCCTCGCCAGCGTCATCCTCGCCACCCGCCGCGGTGAGCCGGAAGCCTTGGCGTGGCTGGGCCGTATGGCCACCCAAATGCAGCGGGCCGGTGGTGACATGGCACGCATGGGCGCGGCCCTTGGCCCCCTTTCCCGGGGCCAGTACGATCGCCGCAAACTGGAACGCGGCATGGGCCCCCTCGGGCGTAGCCTGCTCCAGGCCGTGCTGGACGCCTTGGCTAAAGCGGAACAGCAATAACCGCCCTGGAAGCCGGCCGCGCCTTGAAAATGCCCGGTTTCGACCATACCTGAAACGGTAAAGGAAGGCGGTACGGTCCTATCCTCTTCTTCACCTCTTCTTCTCAGGAGTTTGCATGGCCGTCAGTGAACACGTTCTCGAAGTGAATCTCGATAATTTTCAGGAAGCCGTCGTAGGGCTGTCCCGGAAGGTGCTGGTACTGGTCGACTTCTGGGCGCCCTGGTGCGCGCCCTGCCGCGCTCTGGGTCCGGTCCTCGAAAAACTGGCGGAGGAGATGGGCGGCGCCTTCGTGCTCGCCAAGGTCAACTCTGACGAGAACGCCGACCTGTCGCGCCAGTATCAGGTGCGTGGCATCCCCGCCGTCAAGGCCTTCAAGGATGGCAAAGTCGTCGACGAATTCACCGGGGCGCTGCCCGAATCCGCCGTGCGTCGCTTCATCGAAAAAAACCTGCCGTTGCCAGGTGACAACCTGCGTGTGCAGGCGCTCGACGCCATCGCCAAGGGCAAGGCGGCGGAGGCCGAAGCATTGCTGGAACAGGCCATCAGCATCCACCCTGGGAACGATCCTGCGCGCCTGGCGCTGGCGCACCTGGCCATCCAGCAGGGCCGCCATGCCGACGCCCAGGCCCAGATCGACGCCATGTCCCCTACCTTCCAGATGGAAACCGAAGTCGAAGGACTGAAAGCCCTGCTGGAATTCACCGAGGTCGCCCGCAGTGCGCCGTCCATGACCGCACTGGAGGCCACCATCGCCAGCGAAAAGGGCGATCTCCGTGCGCAGGCCATGTATCAGCGGTCCTTGCTCCTTCTCTTGCAAGGGCAGGAAGAAGCAGCCCTGGACCAGCTCATCGAGATGGTGGAACGCCACAAAAACTACCAGGACGGTCTGGCCCGCAAAACCGTACTGAAGATATTCGCTTTGCAGGGTAACCGAGGGCCTCTGGTGGAACGCTACCGGTCCCGTCTGTCCCGCGCTTTGCACTGAGGGCGTTGCTAGCCATATCGTCTCTCATTGAGGTTTTATATGTTATGTTGTGATGGCTGGCCGGAACCACGGCCTTTTCCCGGAGTCCAAGCTGGAACGTACCAAGCTGCAAGACAAAATCCCGAAGGAGAGTCCTATGGCGAATGATCGCCCGAGTGTAATGTTGAAGCGCCCCAAACTGGTAATCACTGCCGTCGTGGCGGCATGTTTTGGTTTTTCACTGGGTGCAGCGGAGTGGGCGCAAGCCGACGCCCCCGCAGCCCCGGCCCTTGCCATCTCGACCGACACCGTTCCCCAGAAGGCGCTGGTCGCCTTGCCGGATTTCACCCCGATTATCGACCGTTATGGTCCCGCGGTGGTCAACATCAGCAGCACCACCAACAAGGTCATTCACCAGCAAGCCAATCCCTTTCCGCCAAACTCGCCTTTTTACCAATTTTTCCATCACTTCATGGCGCCCGGACAGGGTGGTGGTTCCGGACCACAGCAGCATGAAAAAATCCAATCTCTCGGTTCCGGCTTCATCATCAGTCCCGACGGCTATATCGTCACCGCCGGTCACGTCGTTCGCGGCGCTAACCATATCGTCGTTACCCTCACCACCCACCATGCCTATCCGGCCAAACTGATCGGCCTGTCGGTGCGTTACGATACGGCACTGCTCAAAATCGACGCCAAGAACCTGCCCACTGTGCCCATCGGCAATTCCGACGATCTGAAGGTCGGCCAGTGGCTGCTCGCCGTCGGCGCGCCGTTCGGTTTCTATAATACGGTGACCCAGGGTGTAGTCAGCGCCATGAACCGCCCGCTACCCGATGATGAATACATCCCCTTCATCCAGAGCGATGTACCCATCAATCCCGGCAACTCGGGCGGGCCACTCTTCAATATGAATGGCCAGGTGGTCGGCATCAACGACCAGATCTATACCAACAGCGGTGGCTATATGGGTCTGTCGTTCTCCATCCCCATCAATACCGTGATGCGGGTGGTGCAGGACTTCAAAAATCACAAGGCAATCCAGTTTGGCTATCTGGGGGTCGAGGTACAGGATGTCACGCCGCAAATGGCGCAGGCGCTGCACCTCCAGGAACCCGTCGGCGCCCTCATCGCATCCGTGGAACCCGGCAGCCCGGCGGCCAAGGCAGGCATCAGGCCCGGTGACGTCATCGTCACCTATGATAACAAGCCGGTGTACAATGTCGGACAGTTGCCACCTATGGTAGGCAACACCCTGCCGGGCACCCACGCCAAGGTCGGCATCCTCCACCGCGGAGAAGCGGAAACCAAAGATGTCCTGATTGCCGCCCTGCCCAAAAACATGGAAGGGCCTTCCGGCAACCAGGAGCCCTCCACGGCCGCCAAAGTAGGCAAGATCTCCCGTATGGGCATCCATGTCCAGTCGCTGACTCCCAATATGGAGAAGCAGTTGGACGTACATCATGGCGTCGTGGTGGTCGGTGTTAGTGAAGGCGCGGCAGCGGAGGCAGGGATCATGCCGGGTATGATCATCCAGCAGATCGATCAGCAGGACGTCAACAGTCCCGCCGAGTTGGAGCATATCGTTGCCGGTCTGCCGGCCGGTCAGCCCATCCCGCTGCTGGTGCGGCAAGGCAAGGCCAGCATCTACGTGGTGGTGACGCTACCCAAGAAGTAGAGACGCGACAATACAGGCATCACCCGCGCGGGTGATGCTTCGCGTGCAGCGCCTTGAGCCGCGCCTGCGCCACATGGGTATATATCTCCGTGGTGGACAGGGCGGCATGTCCCAGCATCAACTGCACACTGCGCAGGTCCGCGCCGTGGTTCAGCAGGTGGGTGGCAAAGGCGTGGCGCAGGCTGTGCGGCGATACGGTCTGGGTGATTCCGGCAGACCGGGCGTAACGTTCAATGTTTTGCCAGAAACGCTGTCGCGTCATGGCAGTCCCCCGCCCGGTCACAAAAAGGAAGGCACTGATGCGCTGACCCAGTATCTGCGGACGACCCATCTGCAGATACTGGGTCACGCGGCTGGACGCCACTTCTCCCATGGGCACCAGGCGTTCCTTGCGACCCTTGCCAAAGACCACCACCATATCGGCGCCGAGGTCCACCTGGCGCGTCTCCAGATTCACCAGTTCCGATACCCGCAAACCGCAGGCGTACATCAGTTCCAGCATGGCTGCGTCACGCAGGCCCAGTGGGTGGGTACAATCAGGGGCCGCCAGCAAGGACTCTGTTTCCGTTTCGCTGAGAACATGGGGTAGTACGCGGCCGATACGAGGACTCTGCAGGTTGCGACTGGGGTCACGGGATACCCAGCCCTCCCGCTCCGCGTAGCCATAAAAACGACGCACACTGGAGAGCAGGCGGACTACGGAGCGCAGGGCGGCCCCGGCCTGTAACCTCTGTCCCAGTATGCGCGCCAAGGCGCCGTCGTCAGCGGTAGTCAGGGTCAGACCCAGCTCCGCGAGCGCGGCGGCCACCTGCAGCAAATCCTGACGATAAGCCGTCAGGGTATTTTCACCGAGGTTTTTTTCCAGCCACAGGGCGTCAAGAAAGGTGTCGATCCGCTGCCGTTCGGCAGACAGACCGGCGCTAGGCATCGAATCCCCCCGCCGGATTATCGTGACACCAAGCGTCCGGGCGCCGCCGGGTCAACCCGGAAACAAGCGTATGATCACCAAAGGATGAATCCATGCCAACGCCGCTCCTCCCGTCAGGGAACCAGCACGCCGCGCCGTGCGCCACAAGGACCAGAAGCCGGGCAAGCCCGTCTGTGCCACACCGCGCTCTGCCATCTGTAACCACCACTGGGGACCGGAGCCCGACGCCGCAGCGTATAGAGCCCCCTGCCAGCTAAAAGGTTCCGGCACCGGCTCGATGGCGGCCCGTTCACGATAAGCGGCCAGCATACTGAAGTGCGGCCAGTCTTCCTGACGCTGCCATCCGGCAAAACCAAAAGTGGTGGCTGCGGCACTGAACAGCACTTTCCGCGCCTGCCGCAAGCTGCGGTGGGGTAATGCCAGCAAACTGCCGAGCCAGACGTAAAGACGCAGCAGCGGCAGGGGTTCCTGGCCGCCGCCGCCCTCGATGATCATCAGGGTAACCGTCAGGAAGAGCTGACGGATGGCATCTAAAGGCTGATCGCCGAGCGCGCGGATACGCCCCATGAAGGCAGGCAGATCGCGCTCCCGCAGGGCATGGAGCAGGGGCTTGTCTACCGCCGGATCACGACTGGCCCGCCCTTCGGGGACGACCACCGCCACTCCGGAAGGCAGTTGCCAGTGACTCTGCAACAGCGCCAGAGCCCCCAGCGAAAAAGGCCGGGCTGGCAAATCAGCCGCAGCACCCTGCCACTGCCCGTAGAGGATTGTACGCAGGCCCTGGGCGTGGTTATCATCGGCAAGACGCTGGGCCAGACGATGGAGGACAACCCGCCGGGCATTATCGTCCTCCGCCATACTGAACAGTAGCGGCGCCAGTGTCTCCAGATCACGGTCCTCGATCGCCTTGGCAAAGGTATCCGCCTCCATGTCCAGGGGCATGGGGTTGGCGGCCTTGGACATCAGCGCCGCCGGCAGCATGGCTGCCGGCTTCACCAGCGACGTCTCCTGCACCTGTAGGGCAGCCGCCAACAGTGCCGGGGGCAAAGACTCCGCCTCGGCGAGAAGAGCCTGGGTATCCGCCACAACCTGTAGTGCCTGCGCGTCTGCGGCGGCGGCCCACCAATGCGGCAACAAACTCTGCTGCCAAGCAGCGCGCAAGGCCAACCGTCGGGCGGAGTCGGCCCAGAGCATTTCCCACTCCGGGACAGAAGCGGAGCGCCAGTGTTCGAGGATCTTCCGCGAACCCGGCGTCAGCACTCCTGCCCCCAAGCCGAACCCGGCCATGGCCGAGTGCCGCGTCAGCCCAGCTTTTCTTTAATGCGCGCAGCCTTGCCCGAAAGATCACGCAGGTAATAAAGCTTGGCGCGACGCACATCGCCACGGCGCTTTACTTCAACCTTGGTCACCAGCGGGGAATAGGACGGAAAAACGCGCTCCACCCCTTCACCGTTGGAGATCTTGCGGACCGTAAAGGCAGAGTGCAGGCCGCGGTTACGGCGGGCAATGCAGATACCTTCAAAAATCTGGACACGCTCGCGGTCACCTTCCTTCACTTTCACGTGAACGGCCACCGTATCCCCCGCACCGAAAGCCGGCAGTACCGACTGCATTTGTTCCTGATTGATTTCGTCAATGATGTTCATGCCCAACTCCTTAAGCCTGGTATTACTGCACTTCGCCGCGCTGACGGCGATACTCTTCCAACAATATTTGCTCATCTGCCCGCAGCCCTCGCTGCTCCAGCAAATCCGGGCGCCGCTCAGCGGTGCGTCCCAACGACTGCTGCAGACGCCAGCGCCGGATGCGTCCATGGTCCCCGGAAAGCAGCACCTCCGGGACACCTTCCCCGGCCACCACCTCGGGCCGGGTATAATGCGGGCAATCCAGCAGGCCAGACGCCGCGAAACTGTCTTCTGCTGCGGAATCCGCATGACCCAGCAGACCCGGCAACTGCCGCGCCACGGCCTCCATCAGTACCAGCGCCGGCAATTCTCCGCCCGCCAGCACGTAGTCGCCGATGGACCATTCCGCATCCACTGCCGCCAGCACCCGCTCATCAATACCTTCATAACGACCTGCCAGCAAAATCAGGCCCGGCGCCGCTGCAAAATCCTGCACCGCCCGCTGCTGCAAGCGCCGCCCCTGGGGCGACAAGTAAATCACCGGTGCCCCGGGATTGGCCTGCCGCGCCGCCGCAATGGCCGCCAGCAAGGGCGGAGCCATCATCAGCATACCCGGCCCACCACCGAAGGGGCGGTCATCCACCCGCCGGTAAGCGCTGTCACTGAAATCCCGAGGGTTCCAGGTATGCACCTCGATCAGCCCGCGGGTCAGCGCGCGTCCGACAATGCCTTCCTGCAAGTAGCCGTGGATCAGCCCAGGGAAGATGGTGAGGACGTCAAAACGCATCACCAGTCGGCTTGCCAGTCCACGACAATCTGCCCGGCGGGCAAATCCACACCCGCAGAGGCTTCCGCCGACCATGGGATGAGCAGTTCACCACCCTTGCCATCGTCGACCACCATCACATCATTCGCGCCGGTCTCCAGGAAAGCGGACACGGTGCCGAGAACGATGCCTTCCCGGTTCAGCACCCGAAGCCCGGTCAGCGTGCTCCAGTAAAACTCACCGGCAGCCAACTCGGGCAAATTAGCCCTGATCACGGCGATCTCCTGCCCGATAAGGGCACGCGCCTGCTCACGGTCCTCTACCTGCGCCAGTTTGGCCACCACACCCTCGCCCTGCATACGTCCATCTTCCAGCACCCAGGGGCGCCGGTCAGGCCCGAGGTACCAGGGCGAGTAGTCGAGGATACTGTCACGCGACTCAGTGAAAGAAAAAACTTTCACCATACCGCGCACACCGTAGATGCCGGAGACACGTCCCAGCACCACCCACTCCTCGGCTTCAGACGCTGGCAACACCCGTCTTGCTCACGCCTTCTTTCTTCAGAAAGCCGGCGACGGTATCGGACGGCTGGGCGCCCTGGCTCAACCAGTAAGCGGCGCGTTCCTTATCGATCCGCAACTCCGCTACCGCGCCAACGGGATTGTAAAAACCCAGACGCTCAATGAAACGGCCATCCCGACGGCTACGGCTATCGGCCACCACAATGTGATAAAAAGGCCGCTTCTTGGCGCCGCCCCGGGCCATACGAATGACTACCATGTGTTCTCCTTAACCATGATCCTCTCCCACTGTGCGGAAGAAAGGCGCGTATCGTAACTAAAAACAAGCTCTAACGGAAGGGTAAACTGCCCTTCAACATGGATTTGGGATTCATCCCCAGCAAACGGCTGAGCCCCCGGCCCCCTTTACCCATTTTTTTGAACATCTTTTGCATCATTTCGAACTGTTTTAGGAGTTTGTTCACTTCGGTCACGGTCGTCCCGGAACCCGCGGCAATCCGCCGCCGCCGCGAGGCCTTGATGATGTCCGGATGACGCCTTTCGCCGGGCGTCATGGAGTTGATGATCGCTTCCAGGCGGCGCATGGGCTTGCCATCCTGCATCGCGCTCTGCGCCTCGGCGGGCAACTCGCCCATACCCGGCAGCTTATCCATGATGCTGGCCATACCGCCCATGCGCTCGAGCTGACGCAACTGCTCACGGAAGTCTTCCAGATCGAAGCCCTTGCCGCTGCGCAACTTCTCGGTCATTTTCCGGGCCTGATCCTCGTCCACATCCTGCTGGACCTGTTCCACCAAACTGACGATGTCACCCATCCCCAGAATGCGCGAGGCCATGCGCTCGGGATAAAACGGTTCCAGACCCTTGCGGATTTTCTCACCGATACCGATAAACTTGATGGGCTTGCCGGTAATGGCTCGCACCGACAGGGCCGCGCCACCGCGGGCGTCACCGTCCGCCTTGGTGAGAATCACGCCGGTCAGCGGCAGAGCGTCGTTAAAGGCCTTGGCGGTATTCACCGCGTCCTGACCGGTCATGGCATCCACCACAAAGAGCAGTTCCACCGGCTTGACCGCCGCCGTCAGTGCCTGCGCCTCGGCCATCATCTCGCCGTCCACGTGCAGACGCCCCGCCGTATCGACGATGAGCACGTCATAGACGCCGCGCTGCGCCGCCTCCACCGCATCCTGGGCGATACGCACCGGCTGCTGGCCGGGGCTGGAGGGAAATACATCCACCTCGATGTCCTTACCCAGATGCGCCAACTGTTCCATGGCGGCAGGACGATAGACGTCGGTACTGACCATCAGCACGCGCTTCTTTTCCTTGTCCTTGAGCCACAGGCCGAGCTTGGCGCTCGTGGTAGTCTTACCCGAACCCTGCAAACCCGCGAGGAGAATCACAGCCGGAGGGCGGGCGCTGAGGTCGAGGCTGTCGTTATGCGCGCCCATCAGCTTCACCAATTCGTCATGGACGATCTTGACGAAGACCTGCCCCGGCGTAAGGCTTTTGACCACGGCTTCGCCCATGGCCGATTCGCGCACGTTGTTGATAAAGTCCTTGACCACCGGCAGGGCAACATCCGCCTCCAGCAGCGCCAGGCGCACGTCGCGCAGGGCGTCACGGATGTTGTCCTCGCTCAGCCGTCCCTGGCCGCGCAGATTCTTGAAAGTCTGGGTCAGTTTCTGGGTCAGATTGTCAAACATGGGTCCCCCTCGTGTAGCGGTGGATTTTGGACTGTATGGAGCAGTCGCGCAATGCGTCCGCTGGCACTTGCGTAGCCCTGCAATTCTACCACTTTGGGATGTGTCACCGGGGCATCATCGGGCAGGGGTAGTCCCGACGGGTGAAAGACGTGGGTTTCCGCGCCAAAGTATCGCAGCAGACGTTCCGCCTCCAGCGTCAACAGGCGACTGTAGGAACATTCCCGGTTGGAGCCATACAGCAGCAAGATGCGCGGCGGGTGATCCGTTTCGGCGGCACTCCGCAAACACCGGACATCCGGCACCTGCAGCAGCACATCGTCGGTATTGGGCAAATTTCCAGACATGATGACCATCCTCCTCAAGCCAGCGGCAACCACCAGGCCAGGGCCAGCAGGGTGACCAACAATACCGGCGGGGTAATGAGCAGACCCGTTCTCATGTACTGTCCCCAAGTCACGGTCATACCTTTGCGACTCAGCACATGCAGCCAGAGCAGGGTCGCCAGGCTGCCGATCGGGGTAAACTTGGGGCCGAGATCACAGCCGATAACATTGGCGTAGACCATGATCTCTCGGAGCATGGGGTCTGTTGCTACCGACGACAGTTGATGGATAGCCAGCGCTCCCACCAATACCGCTGGCATATTGTTCATGATGGAAGACAGCAGGGCCGCGAGAAACCCCGTGCCCAGCGCCGCGGCCACGGTCCCGTGACCGGCAAACCAGTGCAGGGCCATGGCCACATAACTGGTGAGTCCGGCATTGCGTAATCCATAAACCACCAGATACATACCCAAACTGAAAACCACAATCGCCCAAGGGGCTTCCTGCAGCACTTTGCGCACGGGAATCCGCGCGCCGCGCCCGCCCTGTGGCCAGCGCCCGGCCAGCGCCAACAGGATCAACGCACCGGTTCCGGTCACCACGGAGACCGGAATCTGCCATTGCGCAGTGACAAAATAGGCCACCAACAACAGAATCAACACCGGAAAACTGGCCCGAAAAACCACGTGATCCTTGATGACTGAAGCCGGCTCGGGCAGGTCACTGGTCAGATATCGGCGTGGCACCACCCGCCGGAAATAGAGCCAGAGCACTCCCAGCGTCGCGGCCAAGGCCACCAGATCCACCGGCACCATCACCATTGCATAACGATCAAAAGAGATATCGAAGTAGTTCGCACTGACGATGTTCACCAGATTGGAAATCATCAGCGGCAGGCTGGTGGTGTCGGCCACGAAACCCGTCGCAATGACAAAGGCAAAAGTGGCCGCCGGGGTAAAATCCAGGCGCAGCAATATGGCCATGACGATCGGGGTGAGCAACAACGCCGCGCCGTCGTTGGCGAACACCGCAGCAATCATGGCCCCCAGCACGACGATCAAAGGAAAGAGCAGGCGCCCGCGACCACCACCCCAGCGAACCACATGCAGGGCCGCCCAGTGAAAAAATCCTGCCTCATCGAGAATCAGCGAGATAATGATCAAGGCCACAAAGGTAAAGGTGGCATCCCAGACAATGTGCCAGACGATGGGAATGTCGCCCCAGGTGATGACGCCGGTGGCCAGCGCCGCGACAGCGCCACCCATGGCGCTCCAGCCGATGCTGAGGCCCTTGGGTTGCCAGATGACGAGAATCAGGGTGACGAGAAATATGGCGACGGCCAGCATGCTTGGAGGAACTCCGGAAGTAAAACACAGCGCCAAGTCTTGACGAGCGCCACGGTCTTGTCAATACTGCAAGAAATATTCGTGGATAATACGATGGAATCACTACAAGACCCTGCACAAATCGTCGCCCGCCTGGAGGCCCTGGCCTCGCCGGTGCGCCTGGAGATCTTTCGCCTGCTGGTAGAACAGGAGCCGACGGGTCTGGTATCCGGCGATATTGCCGAGCATCTGGGGCAACCGCACAACGGCATTTCCTTTCATCTGAAAAACCTCCAGCACGCCGGGCTGGTCACCGTGCAGCGCGAAGGACGCTATCAGCGCTACCGGGCAGCCATGCCGGTGGTGCGCGCGCTGGTCGCGTATCTCACCGAAAACTGTTGTCGCGGTACCCAGGATTGCGCTTTACCCCGTGCAACCATCCCTTCTTCGGTCCGCCAAGGAAACCAGCGATGAAAACCCCGGAAATCCTTTTTCTCTGCACCGGCAACTCCTGCCGTTCCATTCTCGCCGAAGTCACCTTCAATGCGCTGGCCGGACCGGGCATGCATGCCAGCAGCGCCGGTAGCCATCCTGCAGGGTACGTCCACCCTCGTTCCATAAGCCTGCTAAAGCGTGAGGGCTTTCCTACGGAAGGTCTGCGCAGCAAATCCTGGGAGGACCTGAAAGAGACTCCGGACATCGTCATCACCGTCTGCGCCAGTGCCGCCGGCGAAACCTGCCCCGCCTATCTGGGACCAGCCATCCGTGCCCACTGGGGTGTGGACGATCCCGCCAAGGCAAACGGGTAGCGAGGCGGAGATCGAGGCGGCCTTCACCACCGCCTACCAGATCCTGCGTCGTCGGATCGAAGCCTTTCTGGCCCTGCCCTGGACACAGGGGGAAGAAAGTAGCGACGTGGCCCTTCAAGCCGAACTGGCGCGCATCGGTGCGCAGTAACTTTTCAGACGGCATTCATTCTTTCAGGAGACGTTATCATGACCAAAATCCGTGTGTATGATCCCGCCATGTGCTGCAGTACGGGCGTATGCGGTCCGACCATCGATCCTGCGCTGGTACGCTTTTCTGCTGACGCGGACTGGGCAAAAGGCCAGGGAATCGATCTGGTACGCTACAACCTCAGCCAGGAACCCATGGCCTTTGTCCACAATTCGGTGGTGAAACAGTTTTTGGATCGTTCCGGCGCCGAAGCACTGCCGCTGATCTTGGTGGAAGGGGAGATCGCCCTGGCCGGGCGTTATCCGACCCGTGAGGAACTGGTCCGCTGGGCCGGGTTGGCGGCGGCGCCGGCCATGAAAAGCCCTTCTGGCGGCTGTTGCGGTGGCAGCGGCACCTGCTGAACGGTTCATCATTGGCGTAGGCTTCAACGAGGACTTCGGTATGCTTTTCCTACAAAATCCGCCCGCCTTTCTGTTTTTCACGGGCAAGGGTGGCGTTGGTAAAACGTCGCTGTCCTGTGCCACAGCCATCCATCTGGTTCGATTGGGCGAGAAGGTCTTGCTGGTGAGCACCGACCCTGCGTCCAACATCGGTCAGGTATTCAGTCAGGAAATCGGCAACAACATCACCGCCATTTCCACGGTACCCGGGCTATTCGCCCTGGAAATCGATCCGCAACAGGCGGCACAACAATATCGGGAGCGCATCGTGGGCCCGGTGCGCGGCGCTCTGCCGGAGGCCGTGGTCAAAGGCATCGAAGAACAGCTCTCCGGAGCCTGCACCACCGAAATCGCGGCCTTCGACGAATTCACCGCGTTGCTGACCGATGCGACACTAACGGCCGACTACGATCACGTCATCTTCGACACGGCGCCGACGGGCCATACCATTCGTCTGTTGCAATTGTCCGGCGCGTGGAGCGGCTTTATTGAGAAAAATCCGGAAGGCGCGTCGTGCCTTGGTCCACTGGCGGGCCTGGAAAAGCAACGCCAGCGTTATGCCGAAGCGGTCAAGGCGCTGTCCGATCCCCAACGCACGCGCCTGATACTGGTCGCGCGTGCGCAGAAAACCACGCTGGACGAGGTCGCACGCACCCACCAGGAACTGGCGGCCATCGGCCTGACCCGGCAGAACCTGGTCATCAACGGTGTGCTGCCGGCAGGCGAGGTTGTTCACGACGCGCTGGCCGCTGCCATACGTCACCGCGAACAGGCGGCCATAGCGGGCATGCCCGCCGCGCTGCGCGATCTGCCTGTCGATCCATTACCGCTTAAGGCATTCAATATGGTCGGCGTCGAGGCGCTGTGCAGCCTGCTCTCTGATCAAGACGAGATTGCAGCACCCGCCGGTAGCGATGCACCCGCTGAAATCGTTGGACTTCCGCGGTTGTTGACGCTGGTGGAAGAGATCGCTGGAATGGGTCACGGCCTGATCATGATGATGGGCAAGGGCGGAGTCGGCAAAACCACCCTGGCCGCTGCAGTGGCGGTGGCACTGGCCAAACGTGGCCTGCCCGTTCACCTGACCACCTCCGACCCCGCCGCACACCTGTCCGACACGCTGGCCGGTTCGCTGTGCAATCTGGAAGTCAGCCGCATTGACCCAGAGGTGGAGACCGAGCGTTATCGCCAGCATGTGCTGGACACCAAAGGCCAGGACCTGGATGCCGAAGGCCGTGCCCTGCTGGAAGAAGACTTGCGCTCGCCCTGCACGGAAGAAATCGCGGTATTCCAAGCATTCTCGCGCGTCCTCCGTGAGGCCGGCAAGCAATTCGTGGTGATGGACACCGCACCGACCGGGCATACCCTGCTGCTGCTGGACGCCACCGGGGCCTATCATCGCGAAGTGGCCCGCCACCTCGTCGATCCGCAGGTGCATTACACGACGCCGATGATGCAATTGCAGGACCCGGAACGGACGAAGGTGTTGATCGTGACCCTGCCGGAACCCACGCCGGTCCTGGAGGCAGCACAGTTGCAGGAAGACCTGCGTCGCGCGGGCATCGAGCCGTGGGCCTGGGTCATCAACAACAGCCTGGCGGCTGCGCCCACTGCGTCCCCCCTGCTGAAGAAGCGCGCCGCGCTGGAGGTGGCCCAGATCCAGTCGGTTCGCACCGACTACGCCAAACGCATCGCCCTGGTACCCATGCAGACAGAGGAGCCGGTGGGCATAGACCACTTGCGATCGCTGCTGAATCCAGCGTCGTGACCGTGGGTCATGCCGATCCCGTGTTCCCGAAGACGATTTTGCCGCAAAACTGCTCTGGTATGCCCATCCCGATGCCTTGGCCGATCTGGGCCGGCGCAAGGGAATCCCACCACGGCGCTAAGGACCGGCCCTGGAATCGCCCGGTCATTTTGTCTACGATCAGGGGAAGCGGCCCGGCCGTGGCTCCCGCTTTCCCATTGCCAGGAGGTGTTGAATGTCCGACGCACAAGCTGCAGATCTCGTTGTCGTCCTCATTACCGGGCCGGAAAACCCCAAGCGTTTACCTTCGGCCTTTTTCCTCGCCGCCACGGCGGCAGCCGCCGAGCAGAATGTCATCATGTATTTCACCGGTCCTGCTACAGAACTGTTGCGCAAGGGTAAGGCCGAATCCATCTTTCCCATGGCCGGGGGCAAGAGCGTGGCCGACTTCATGAAATTGGCCGAAGATAACGGCGTGCGCTTCATCGGTTGCCTCCAATCCCTGGAACTCAACGGCATGACGGCCGATGATGTGGACAAGCCGATTCCACTCCTCACTCCCAGCGCGGCGTTGCCCTCCTTGGGCGCTGCCGGGCGTGTCCTGACCTGGTAATCACCCCATCGCGATGAAAAGCCGCCGATGCCCGTCCCCCGTGACGGGCATCGCTATTCCTCTCCAACGTCCTCCCCAGAACCCTCTCCATGACCCTCCCCAAGGGGACATCTCTGCTTTGCTCAAAAGGGGACATTTGTGAATTGGGTTGACACAACGCCGACCCATCCTTTGCTCTTTTCGGAGTATGCCTTATGCTTTACCGTGCCAAACATGCCCAACAGGAGGCGTGACCATGGGAACAGCAATAAAGCTCGAAACGCCCGTCAATCTGTATGACCAGGACTTCTATGTATGGACCATGGAGCAGGCAGACCTTTTGCGCCGTCGCAAGCCGGAGATTGTGGGTTACCGCAACCTCTGAGGACATGGAAGCATGACGAAGTACATCCTCACTAAACATGCACAAGAAGAAATGGCTATTCGGGGGATTCCTGAATCCATTTTGGATGTGGTCATGCAGACGCCCGGAGAAGTTGTGCCGGAGAAAGAGGAATTGGTGGCTTACCAATCGGTGATCAGTTTTCCCGAAGGACCTATGCTGCTCAGGGCTATCGTGGCTGACCAAGACCTACCTATGCGGATCATTACCGTCTACCGTACCAGCAAGATAGAGAAGTATTGGAGGGGATCATGAAAGTACGCTACGACCCGGACACGGATACGCTGACCATGCGACTGAGTGAGCATCCTGTCATGGAAAGCGACGAGGCAAGCCCCGGCGTCATTTTGGATTATGATGATCACGGGAATGTGGTAGGCATCGAAATACTGAAGGCATCCAAAGGCGGCGCCACCCTGCAGACCATTGAGTATGCCTACGGCGTAGGCAGGTGAACCAGATCCGGGGCTTGTTTTATGAATTTGGTGCCGATCTGCCGCAAGGTCGCCGCGACGGCGGTTGTTCCAGGTGCCGGGCCGGCTCATCCGCCATGCCGGTGCCTGGATCCTGAAGGTGGCCAACCTTTGTAGAAGACTTTGCGGACATTCGTGCTCGCGGTTACGCCACGCTCCACGAACTGGCCCCCTGAACGCTCCTTGGTACCGCCCACGTCCCATTGAACGCCTCCGGCGCGGTAGATCTGCGCCTGCACTCCGCACTGGTGCCTGTATGCCCCCGGCAATCGAGCGAAAAACCGGCCAACGACTGAAGATTCGTCCGAAAATAACGCATCCTAGAGCTAAATCACCTCTCGCATACCCGTCATGCGACACATCGAGACCATCCTCCAACATCAATCGCGGATTTGGGCACAGAGCCAAGTCTTGACGAGCGCCACGGTCTTGTCAATACTGCAAGAAATATTCGTGGATAATACGATGGAATCACTACAAGACCCTGCACAAATCGTCGCCCGCCTGGAGGCCCTGGCCTCGCCGGTGCGCCTGGAGATCTTTCGCCTGCTGGTAGAACAGGAGCCGACGGGTCTGGTATCCGGCGATATTGCCGAGCATCTGGGGCAACCGCACAACGGCATTTCCTTTCATCTGAAAAACCTCCAGCACGCCGGGCTGGTCACCGTGCAGCGCGAAGGACGCTATCAGCGCTACCGGGCAGCCATGCCGGTGGTGCGCGCGCTGGTCGCGTATCTCACCGAAAACTGTTGTCGCGGTACCCAGGATTGCGCTTTACCCCGTGCAACCATCCCTTCTTCGGTCCGCCAAGGAAACCAGCGATGAAAACCCCGGAAATCCTTTTTCTCTGCACCGGCAACTCCTGCCGTTCCATTCTCGCCGAAGTCACCTTCAATGCGCTGGCCGGACCGGGCATGCATGCCAGCAGCGCCGGTAGCCATCCTGCAGGGTACGTCCACCCTCGTTCCATAAGCCTGCTAAAGCGTGAGGGCTTTCCTACGGAAGGTCTGCGCAGCAAATCCTGGGAGGACCTGAAAGAGACTCCGGACATCGTCATCACCGTCTGCGCCAGTGCCGCCGGCGAAACCTGCCCCGCCTATCTGGGACCAGCCATCCGTGCCCACTGGGGTGTGGACGATCCGGCCAAAGCGACCGGTACGGAAGCGCAGATCGAAGCGGCTTTCGATACTGCCTACCATATCCTGCGCCACCGTATCGAAGCCTTGCTGCAGTTACCAGTGGTAGAACTGCTGGAGAAAGATCCGGCAAAGCTGCGGCAGGAACTGGAGCACATCGGCACTTTGCTGCCTTAATCTACCCATCAAGGCGCACGGCGCATGGGTACGATGATCATGCAAAGCAACGGCTTGGCGAACACCCCCGTCACTTGATGCGTTTCTCCGAATCCAGACCATCCTCCCCCACTCACGGGCAGCGCGGCACGACCGCATCTGGAATCCGTCAATATCCTGTCAATAGGGCGCGAAGCGTTCTAACATAACGCGCGTAACCATCGGAGATAAATATGGCCATTTCCCGCAAAAAACGCGCACTGGCACTGGTAGTAGTGCTTATCGTTGCTGGTGCGGTCGCCTATTATTTTCTGAGCCGCAATCACGCCCCAGAAAAAACCGTCACCATCTACGGCAATATCGACATTCGCCAGGTGCAAGCCGCCTTTGACGACAATGGCCGGCTTCTCGGTCTTCGGGTACAGGAGGGCGACCGGGTAAAAAAGGGACAATTGCTGGCCGATCTGGACCCCGTACGCTTCCAGGACGCTGTAGATAAAGATGCCGCAGGCATGGCCGCACAGGAGCAGGTGCTAGCTCGCCTGCTGGCGGGTTCCCGTCCGGAAGAAATCGCCGAAGCCCGGGCCGAAGCCGCTGCCGCTCAAGCGACCCTGAGCAATGCCGAGATCACCTGGCAACGCCAGCAGTCCCTGGCCGCCGAGCAATACGTGCCCAAGCAAAGCCTCGACAACGCCGCCGCCGCCCTGAAGACCGCCCGCGCCAATCTCGATCACGCCCAGCAGGCACTGACCCTGGCTATCAAGGGGCCGCGCAAAGAAGATATTGCGGCGGCGCGGCAGCAGCTGCAAGCCGATAAGGCAGGTCTGTCTCTGGCGCGCCGCGAACTCACGGACACCCGTCTTTATGCGCCAGAAGACGGCGTCGTTCAGGACCGTATTCTGGAGCCGGGCGACATGGTTTCCCCGCAGACCCCGGTGTTCACTCTGGCATTGGATAATCCGGTCTGGGTGCGCGCCTATCTGCCGGAAAAGGCGTTGGGGCAGGTGCGACTGGGCATGAAGGCGACGATCGATAGTGATTCCTTCCCGGGCAAATCTTTCTCGGGCTGGGTGGGTTTCATTTCGCCCACTGCGGAATTCACGCCCAAGACCGTGCAAACCACGGAGTTGCGTACGGAGTTGGTGTACCGGGTGCGGGTCTATGCCTGCAATCCGCAGCATCGCCTGCGCCTGGGTATGCCCGTCACCGTTCATATTCCGCTGATAGACAACCAGCCGCAAAAGCTTTCTGCGCATCCTTGCGGAAACTGAGCCGTGGCTGAGGCTGATACCCCGCTGCGTTTTACCGAGGTCAGCAAGGGCTTCGCCCGCGGCCGAGCCCGGGTGCAGGCGCTGGACCGACTGGAAATTGCGCTGCAGGCAGGCACCGTCACCGGCCTGCTGGGTCCCGATGGTGCCGGCAAAACAACGTTGATGCGTTTGGCGACGGGCCTGCTCCTGCCAGATACCGGAACGGTGACGGTCCTGGGCGCAGACACTCGCAGCCAGGCCAATACCATTCAGCGCGAAATCGGCTACATGCCCCAGCGCTTCGGCCTTTACGAAGACCTCACGGTACAAGAGAACCTGGATCTCTATGCCGACCTGCAGGGACTCGGCCGGGAAGATGCCCGCGCCCGCCAGCAGGACCTGCTCAAGCTGACAGCCCTGGGTCCCTTCGGTGCGCGGCGTTCCGGAGCCCTTTCCGGCGGCATGAAGCAAAAGCTCGGCCTCGCCTGTGCGCTGTTACGCGCGCCGCAATTGCTGCTGCTCGACGAACCTACCGTTGGTGTCGACCCCATCGCGCGCCGCGAGCTCTGGGACATCGTTCAGGGACTGCGGGACAAGGGCGTGACGGTCCTCATGAGTACGGCCTATTTTGATGAGGCGGAGCGCTGCGACGAAATCATCCTGCTCCATCAGGGCAGACTGCTCAAGAAAGACACCCCCAAGGCCTTCGGCGCGCCCCTACAAGGACGCTGCTTGCTGGTGACCAACAACCATGCCACCAGCAAGCGGCATCTACGCGAGGCGTTACAAGCCCGTCTGGGTGTTCAGGATGCCCGCATTCTGGCGGAGGGAGTGCGGGTGCTCTGCCGGACCACCGCGCAACCCGCTGCGGCGGAGGGCGAACAATGGCAACCCGTCGATCCGGTCTTTGAAGATGCGTTTGTGGATTTGCTGGGCGTGCCGGTGACCGCTACAGCCGCCAGCGCGGCGACCACTGCTCCTGCGACCGGCACCGCACCCCAGGCGTCGGCCAGCGCACCGCCGGGACAGGAATCCGCAGTGGAAACCGTCATCGAAGTACGCGATCTCTGCAAATTCTTCGGTCACTTCGAGGCCGTCAAGGGCAACACCTTCCGTGTGCAGAAAGGGCAGATTTTTGGCCTGCTGGGCGCCAACGGCGCTGGCAAGACCACGACTTTCCGCATGCTCTGTGGCCTGTTACCGGCGTCCTCCGGCACCTTGCGCGTCGCCGGGGTCGACATGCGCCACGCCAGCGGCCGGGCGCGGGCACGCATCGGTTACGTCTCTCAGAAGTTTGCGCTCTACGGCAACCTCAGTTGCGATCAGAATCTCGCCTTTTTCTCGGCGGCTTATGGCTTGCGCGGTACCCAGCGGCAGGATCGCCTGAACTGGGCGCGTCAGGAATTTCAGTTGCGCGACTACCGCGACGTCAACGCCGATGATCTACCTTTGGGTATCAAGCAGCGTCTCGCCCTGGCCTGCGCGCTGCTACACGAACCGCCCATCCTCTTCCTCGACGAACCCACCTCTGGTGTCGATCCTCTGGCGCGCCGGGAATTCTGGCAGCGGGTCAATGCCCTTGCAGAGTCGGGTGTCACCGTAATGATCACCACCCACTTTATGGATGAAGCCGAATACTGCGACAACCTGGTGTTGATGTCCCTCGGCGAAGTGCTCGCCCAGGGCAGCCCCGAGCAGGTGCGGGCCCAGGCCAAGGATGCAGAGCATCCCGACCCCAGCATGGAAGACGCCTTCATTCTCCTGATCCAGGCCCACGAAAGCCGGATCCGGAGGGCGTCATGAATCTGCAACGCCTGCGCGGACTGATCCGCAAGGAATTCGTCCAGATCCTGCGCGACCCTTCCGCCATCGCCATCGCCTTTTTCATGCCGGTGTTTTTGCTGTTTCTGTTTGGCTACGGTGTGTCTCTGGATGCCAAGCATGTGCCGGTCGCCGTCGTAGTGGATCAACCAACGGCGGAAACCAGTGCCTTCGTGGGCGGCTTGCAACAGTCCCCCTATTTCGAGCCACAGATATACACCAGCATGCACAGTGCCCGGCAGGCACTGATGGCACGCAAGGCCGATGGCATCCTCTGGCTGCGCGAGGACTTCAGCCGCCAGATACTACGGGGAAATACCGCCTCCATCGGCGTTCTGATCAACGGGGTAGATGCCAACAATGCGCGCATTCTGGAGGGCTATCTGCAGGGCATCTGGCAGAACTGGCTGCAACAGCGCGCGCTCAATGCCGGAGCCCCGCTGATCATCCCGGTGAACGGCGAAGACCGCATCTGGTTCAATCCCGCCCTGCGCAGCAGGGACTATCTGGTACCGGGTCTGATCGCGGTGATCATGACCCTCATTGGCGCCTTGCTGACCGCCTTGGTGGTGGCCCGTGAGTGGGAACGCGGCACCATGGAGGCCCTCATGGCCACTCCGGTCACCATGAGTGAGATTCTGCTGGGCAAACTGATTCCGTATTTTATCATGGGCATGGGCGGTATGCTGCTCTCCGTGGCACTGGCCGTCTGGCTTTTCGCCGTCCCCCTGGTCGGCAGTTTCTGGGTGCTGCTCGCCTGCTCGGCGCTCTTTCTGCTGACGGCGCTGGGCATGGGGTTGCTGATTTCCAGTGTCGCCCGTAATCAGTTTGTGGCCGGGCAGATCGCCATCATCGTCACCTTTCTGCCCGCCTTTATTCTTTCGGGCTTCATCTTCGATATCCAGTCGATGCCGGCGGCCATCCGCATCATCACCCATATTGTCGCGGCCCGCTATTTCGTGAGTATCCTGCAGACCATCTTCCTCGCCGGGGATGTCTGGCCCATCATTCTCTGGAACAGTCTGGCGCTGCTGCTGATGGCGGCGTTTTTCCTCGGCGTCACCTTGCGTCGTTCCCACAAGAGGCTGGACTGATGCTAGCACGGGTCTGGGCCTTGGTCATCAAGGAATTCCTCGCGCTTTTGCGGGACAAGAAAAGCCGTTTCGTGCTCATCGGTCCACCCCTCATTCAGTTACTGGTCTTCGGCTATGCCGCCACTTTTGACCTGAGCCACATCCCCTATGCCGTCTACAACCAGGACACCGGATTTGCCTCCCGGAAACTGCTGGGGGATTTTCAAGGCTCTCCGGCTTTTCAGCAGGTGGCGACCATTACAAACGAGGGGCAGATAGCCCCGCTCATCGATAACGAAAAGGCCCTGCTCGTCTTGCAGATCGGCCCCCACTTCACTCGCGACCTGCTGCTGCATCGGCCGGCTCCCGTGCAGGTGATCATGAATGGCCGCAACTCCAACACGGCCACTTTGGCCCTGAATTACGTCAATACGGTGCTGCTGTCCTTTGATACCCGTTGGGCCGCGGACCATCATTGGGGTCGGCCGCCGGCACAACTGGTGGTCCGTTCCTGGTTCAATCCCAATCTGCTGTCCCGCTGGTTTATTGTGCCGGGCATTGTGGCCCTGCTCATGCTGGTGGTAACGCTCCTGGTGACCGGCCTGTCGGTGGCGCGCGAGCGGGAGCAAGGAACCTTTGACCAGCTCCTGGTGACCCCCATGGATCCGGTGGAGATACTGGTGGGGAAAGCCCTGCCCGGGTTCATCATCGGGGGGCTGGAAGGCAGCTTCATCGCCCTGGTGGCGGTGCTCTGGTTTCACGTGCCTTTTGTGGGCAGCATACTCGCACTACTGGTGGGTATGGCCCTGTTCCTGCTGGCGGCGGTAGGCATCGGCCTGATGATCTCCTCACTGGCGGTGACCCAGCAGCAAGGACTGCTGGGCGTGTTCCTCTTTCTGGTACCCGCCATTATCCTCTCGGGATTCGCCACCCCTATCGCGAATATGCCGGAACTGGTACAGGATCTGACCTATATCAACCCCATGCGCTATTTTCTGGTGATCGTGCGCGGGGTGTTTCTGGAGGGAGACAACATGTCCATGCTCTGGTCGCAATACTGGCCCCTGGCGCTCATCGCGATTTTCTCCATGAGCGCTGCCGCCTGGCTCTTCCGGCACAGGATGCAATGATGCGCCCATTCTCTCAACACGCTTCCCCGAGGAATTGAAAATGCTGCGTATCCTGTTGATCGAGTGTTTGTTCAGCGCACTGCTCGGCGCGATCATTTTTCGTCTGGCTTACGCCTTCCTGCAAAAACGCTGCTGCGCCTGGGCGGTTGCACTACTGACCGCCTTGCTGCTGGGGATCGGCGTCAGCGGTGTGCTGCATCCTTACCTGGTGAGGGATTTCGCGGAAGCATCGAACAGGCTGATTCCGCCTCTATGGTTTTCGCAACTCTCCCGGTCTCTCTGCTATCTCGCCGGAGCCTGGCTGGCCGATCATGTCGTACGCAGACGGGAGCGTCTGGGTTTTGGTCAGAAGAAGATCTGAGCCCGTTCCAGAACCGCGGCCAAACGCCACCACCATAGGGCCTTGCCGGTTGCACACGCATCCCGCCGACCATCACGAAGCGGACACATTGTGAAAAGAATGGGGCCGGGACGACAGCGTCCCCAGCCCCGCCCTTGGGTCACCGTTCCTCAGAGCGTTTTCGTGGAACGTGCCATGGCTGCAGTGATTTCTTCCGGACTCAGGTCTCCCGCAATATGGATTTGGGTGCCGTCCTCTCCCTGAACCACCTCCATACCCGTCACCTTGGCTTTGGTTTCAGCGCTCATGCAGTTGCATTGCCCGGTCTGGCAGTTTTCCACGATGGCAAAGACCTTTTTGGCCTCTACCGAGTTATCGACGTGTACGGCTACACCCTCGGCCGTTTTTTGTACGGTGCTGACATCTTTGATGGTGCGATCACAGCAGGACATGGCAATGCTCCTTTTCGGTCAAAGAAATAAGGTATCCCGAGCCAATGCCGGGCTTACCCTGCTTCCTTCATGAGATTAATAATACTTGTACAATATACGTACTTTCGTTGACTCATTGCAATAGCGCACTTCATGGAACGATGTCACTTTCTCATCGCCGAGGCCTTCACTGCGGTCAACACCCTCGGCGCCCTGCTGCCAAGCACGGCAGGCTTCAGGCGCCGAGCAATTTCAAAACGTCACCTAACGGCTGAACGCCCACAGCTTTCAAGGTGCCATCCACCACCACCGCAGGAACGGTTTTGATGCGCAGTCGGCTGACGACCTCGCGACCATCCCGTTCAGCGACATCCAGAATCTGCAGGTCCATGGGTAATTTTTGTGCCGCTTCTGTCCAGATTCTTTCTGCCTGTGGGCAGGTGGGGCACCATTTCGACACCAATAGTTGCACTTTCATTTCCGACCTCTCTGGCGACATTGGGCTATGATTGCAGGAGCGGTAACCGTTTTACCCGCTCCACACTCAAAAAGGAGAGTACCGTGGGTAGCATAGATCAGATCATGCAACACGACCATGAACGGCTGGACGCGCTTCTGGAAGCCTGCGCTACCGCCGTGCAGGAGAGTCGATGGCAAGATGCTGCCGGGCTTTTGGAACAGTTTCGTCGCGGCATCGTGGAGGGACATATGTTCGTGGAGGAAACGATGCTGTTTCCCGCATTCGAAGCGCTGGAGGGTGGCGACGAGCATTCCCTGACGGCCTTGCTGCGCAAAGGGCATCAGGACCTGCAGGTGTTCTTTCAAGAGATGGCCGAGGCCATAGAGGCGCAGGATGCCGAGGAGTTCAACGACTTCCTGAGCACGGTGCAGACCATTCTCAAGCAGCATGACGCCAGGGAGGAGGCGGAACTCTATCCCCATCTGGCGGACGCCCTGCCGGATCACGGCGCCGCCGCAGCGCAGCGCATAGCAGATGGACCAAGGGAGAAAGGGAATGAGTGAGTTTCAAGGCTGCCAGTTGCCGGAAGACCTCCATTATGATCTGGACTATGTCTGGGCACGTCCCGAGGAGGATGGCACCTTCACCATCGGCGTCACCGATCCGGCCCAGACAATGTCGGGGCGCTTGCAAAAGGCCCGCATCAAAAAGGTGGGCACCCACCTGGAGGCCGGTCGACACGTGGCCACCCTGGAGAGTGGCAAATGGGCCGGCGGCGTCCCGGTGCCTTTTGCCGGGACGGTGATAGCGCGCAACGACACGTTGCTGGAAAATCCCCATTTCATCAACATCGACCCCTACGGCGATGCCTGGATCGCACGGGTGCAGCCTGACGATCCGGCCACGGCCCTGGAGCGCCTCCATACCGGCCCGGATGCCGTCGCGGCACTCCAGGCCTGGATCAAGCGCTATGACGTGCAATGCATGCGCTGTTCCGACTAAGGCGCCGACGCTCGTTCGTTGGCTGGTTTTCTGCAAACACTCCCGTCCGACGATATGCGGAAGCTTACGAACCGGCTGCCCGGAATAACCTCATGGAGATATGCCGTTGCGGTGCCGACGCGGCCAATGATCGATGATGCTGAACGCCAGATGCAGTATCCACAACAACAACAGAAAGGCGGCCAGTGTGCGGTGCCAGGGCAGGAGATCTCCCGCTCCCCGCCACAGCAGGATACCCAGGATCACGGTCACGCTCGCCAGGAGCAGAAAGACCCCCGCCACAGCGGCGTCCAGCCCCTCGCGCAGGAGGGTGCCGTCGCGCCCCAAATGGCGCCACTGGCGAACGACCCGCCGCCGTGTCGTCGCCGAAAGTAGAAAGATCCGCGCCGCACTCCGCCGACCTGCCCCAGAGCCAAGGAGCCAGGACCATTCACCGGCAAGGAAAAGCGCGGCAACCAGGCCGTCGATGATGTGGAAGGGCAGAAGCCAGATCCAGCCCAAGGCCAGGAGCAAACCCGAGGCGAGTTGCAGGGTCACCGTCAACACCACGCCGAGGAGCAGGAATATGGCCCAGGTCGGCCGACGCTCATCCCTCGCCATTGCGCCAGATCCTGCCCGAGCGGCGCCCGGCGTCAACCAAAAGGCTTTCGGCCACGGGGAACGCATCGGCACGCAGGCATTGGTGTAAGACGGCATACATGGCACAGGTCCCCAGTCCAGCGACCGTCTTCTTCCAATCAGTCAAGGACGCAATGATGCAACCCGCCACGTAAAACACTGTCCCGAAACCACTCCATGACGTTCAACACCGCCTGCCGCCACCTCCAGCGTCACGCGGGCGCCCCGGCAGGATTTAAGCCGCCATGGCCTGACACGCGAATGGCACGCCAACACCTTCAGATCGGCATCCAGGAAAACGATATCGATGGGGAAACGCATACCCGCGGTGTGTACACTCCCGCAAGCAGTCAGCAACAACCCCTGCTGATCAGCGAGCCCGGCCTTGCCCAGCAAACCCTGCAAACGGTCGAGAAAACTGTCCGCCATCTGCACCTCAGACCAGAGCACCTGATCACCCCGACAAACTACGCCTTGTTGTGTCAAAAGCCGCCTTCCTGAAGAAACTTCATGTAGATGACAAAAGCTAGCATCAAAAAGGTGATGGGAAAAATGAAGACGAGCAGTGGCGCCAGCAACTTGACCGGGGCCTCCAGCGCCATTTTTTCGGCGCGCAGGAAACGCTCTTCGCGCCGCTGTTCCGCCTGCGCCCGCAACGCTGGCCCCAGATCACCACCCCGATCTTCCGACTGAATCAGCGCACTGACCAGACTCCGGACCTCCGGCAACGGAACTCGCTCGCCAAAGCGCCGGAAAATGTCTGTCTTCGATGTCCCCGCGCGCAAATCGCGGATCATGACACCGAACTCATTACGCAACGGACCCGGAGGCCCCTTATCCACCGCCACTTGCATGGCGCCGGTCAAATTCAGCCCGCCCTCGATCATCAGAGTGATAAAATCGAGATAAACGGGCAGATCCTTGAGAATCAGCCGCCCCCGCCGCCGGGATTGCTCAACAAGCCACAGATCGGGATAAAAACTGCCGATAAACACGGCCAGCAGGCTCAGCCAGAGATTAAAAACTCCTAGCGCCATGTAGAGTAAAAAGATAAAAATCAATGGAGCCAGAGTGCCGACCCATTTGAGCGCCACGAACTCTCGAGCATTGAGCATATAATGAACGCCCGCTCGCTGTAATCGCTGGTGGATGCGCAGCAGAAGGCGGTCCGGAATAAAAATAATCACCGTGGACCGGATGAATTGCACAAGGGGCCAGAACAGGCGTAACTCCTTTGGCAGGGGGTCCATATAATCCCGCAGTGAAGGCTCCATCTGCCGCACCAGCACCCCCAGCGCATAGACCAAAAGCCCGACGGAAATCCCGGTGACGAGGGCTACTGACAGTGTCCATGGCGTACTCATACCTCAATGCTCACGATTTTTCGAATCCAGAAATAGCCGAGCACCTCAAACAGGATGGCGATGGCAAGCACTGCCCAGCCCCGTATGGTATTGAACAGCGCACCCATGGCCTGTGGCTCGATCTGCAGGAGCGCAAAAACAACCAAAGCCGGTAATATGGTCATCACCATACCCTGAAGGCGGCCTTGTGCCGTCAATGCTTGAATCTTCTGCTCCATCATCAATCGTTTGCGGATGGTATGTCCCAGTCGCGCCACCGTTTCGGCAAGATTGCCCCCCACCTCTCGACTGATGCGCAGCGCCGAGGATACCAGTTGCACATCCTGCGACGGTACCCGTCGCGCCAGATGGTCTATGGCGTCCTCGAAGGCAACCCCCAGACGTTGCTCCCGCACCACCAGCGCTAGCTCTTGGCTGATGGGTGGGCTCAGATCACGGGAAAGCCCCTCCATGGCTTGCTGCAGGTTGGCGCCACCGCGCAAGCTGCCAGCCAGCATCATAAGAGCATCCGGCAGTTGGACATGCAGACGATCCAAACGCCGCTTCCGCAACCAGCGCAACGCAAAACGCGGCAGCAATGCGGCGAGGGTAGCCGCTGCAATGACCAACACCGGCGAACCCAGCAACAGCCAGGCCGTGAGCGGTAAAATCAGCACCAGCGCCACATTTAGCTTCCACAACAGATCAGGGTCCGCAAAGATGAACAACTCTGACAACCTGACCTGCCCATCGCGAGCGAAGGTCGCCCGCCCCTTCACCAAAGCCTGCCGGGTTGCCTCCAGAGCCACCAAAACAAATCCGGCCACCGCAGCGAACACCAGAATACCCAGTATATTTTGGTCTACCATCCGCTCCTCCACCCATTTTTCGATCCGATTACCGATTCCCGACGAATCGCACCAATACCCCGTATGTGACGTCAGCTTCCACCCATTACCTCTGGCGCCGACATGTTTTCTGCATTAAAACACAATCCACAGATCAGAAACAGATATTCTATAATCACGCACTATAAATTGTATTTCACTGTATTTGTTTGTTATTTTAACATCAACTCAAAAATAATAGCTTTACAATAGCCATTATAGTGAGCCGCTTTGGTACATATTGACATCGGCACCAAGGGCGGTACTATCGCATCATAGTATAAATTAATCTCCATATCGGAGGGAGCGAATATGTGGCTGAACCTACTGGCCCAACCCGCGGCGTGCGGCGCGGGTCCTGCACTGAAATGCTATGCATTGGGAAGATCCCCCACGGAAATCGCCAAAGGATGGCGAGAGCAGGGCTGGTTCCGACAAATCAAAGTCTATCGCCTGCACCGTCATTGCAAAGGCTGGCAGACGACTTCCTGGTGGCGCTACCCCGCCGGACGCTGGCCTGCCCTGCCCCGGGAGCTGATCGTCCGGGCGCAGCGCGAGGCCACAGCCGGGAATCCACACCCCTACTGCATCACAACGTCCTCGCAACTCGCGATGAGTATCCTCTGCAACCTCGCGCCCATGCAGATCGCGTTATGCCACCTGGAGATCACCAGGCAACTAAGCCATACGGAACTTAGGGATATCCAGGCAGAGTTATTAATTCTCTACACTTCCCTCGAAACCAAAGAACCTTTCCATCCCGAACTCACCCCGACGGACTTACGTATTGCCCAAATGCTGGTAGAGGGAATCGGCCAGAATGAGATTGCGGCTCAGATTGGCCAAAGTGAAAGCACCATTCGCTCCCGGATCGCCGTCATGTGCAGACGGCACGGGGTACCCAACCGCAGGATGCTCTTGGCCCGCCTACTCAAAACCATCGAAAACAAGGGATCTGGGAGTAAACGATCGTTTCCGAACCAATTGTCACAATCGGAGTGAAAAGCATGCGCACGTTTATCCTGCGACTCAGCCTGGTACCGCTTTTATTCACCGGCCCTGCTCTTGCACTGGACGAACCTGGACAGGACTTGCCCTATCTAGGACGTTACCCTGGCAGCGTCATTGACGGGTACAAAACCACCCATTATGACCAGATCACCGTGCCTCTCGGCCCGTTGGGCAAAAATGGTTTGACCCGTTCTGAGACCGTAGCGGGTCAGGTGACGTACATTCGTTACAACGTACCCGAAGACCGCTCCCCCTTGGAATTCATCCTCAACTACCAACAGGCCCTGCAGCACGCAGGATTTCACATCCTATGGCAATGTGCCAACCTTGGCTGTAGAGTCAACAACGACGCCCCAGTAAACACTCTCCTATGGCGCGGCGCGCCAACCAATTACCAGGGGAATGTAGAGAACTTTTTATTTGAGAACGGTCGGATGTTGACCGCCGAGCATCACGCCACCGATGGCGTACGTACCCTGATTTTCATTAATGATAACACGTTGTTTGGACACTCCCAGATCGCTTCAGTGTATTCGGTGCAAACCAAACCCATGCAAGGCGGTTTAGTCAGCAGCGATGCCGGACACTTGACCAGTGCGGGCATGGCCGATGCCCTGGCTCAGCACGGCCGCTTCACCATGCACCTGCCCTTCGATTTCAACCAGGCGACCTTACGCGCGGATGCCCAATCCAGCATCATGGCGTTATTTCAGCTTATGCAGCAGCATCCTCCCCTGCGGGTACGCCTAGACGGGCATACCGATCCGGTAGGCACCGCCACCTATAACCAGAAGCTGTCGCTGAACCGCGCTCTAGCCGTAAAATCAGCGTTGACAGCGCAAGGTATAGATGGTCGGCGTATTGAGGTCACCGGGTACGGAGCCTCACGTCCGATAGCATCTAACAGTACCGACGACGGCCGGGCAAAAAATCGTAGGGTCGAAGTGGTCGCCCTCACTCCCGGCGCCACCGCCGGACTCCGGCCCGCAAGCGTGCCACCACCCACCATAGCATCTGCCCCAACCGAAATCCCCGGTGCTGCACTGGCGGCCAATGTCTTGGACACTGCCCGCAGCGAAACCAACTATCAGATACAGCAGGGCGTACGCAACCTGATTCAGGGCGTATTTGGAAACTGACTACATACACCTTCCGGACCACCATCACCAGAAGCGCCGAAACTTTTCTCCGGCGCTTTTTTTATGTCGTAACACCAGGCAATTTTAGCACCACCATAAAGTTACACAATGGCATACAGGCACGTTTACACTAATGTTACATATCGTCGCCCAATTTGACTATTACTAATATCTATTCGTGTTGTTCACGCTCAGAGTACCATGGTTTCAACCCACCTCACAGCTCCGGATTCACACCATTTTTTATAACGATATGGGAGTACCACTGATAATCATTGTATTCATATAATTACAAAATATGTTCAGTGATTACCGACCATATTGCGCGACTAATTTACCTATGCTTGAATGAGGTCGTGGTAGTCATCAATCCTTTCAGGAGAACCCATGAAACCAAACTTCGCCACTCCAATATTTCAGGCAGAACGCGGACAAGGCATGACAGAATATCTGATTATCGTCGCTCTTATCGCTATCACTGGTATTGCCGTATATTCGTTCTTCGGTCAGACCTTGCGTCATCAGATGGCAGGAATATCCCAGGAATTATCTGGTAAAAAGGCAGACTCTGAGATTGGATTAGCCCAAGGTACCGCCGGAGAGGCGACGAACAACGCGGGCAAGCAGAAGAACATGAGCGATTACAAATCGGATATGGGTAAGTAATTTTCTCTTCGCAGGACGGGGCATACCCCGTCCGTAATCTGCGGCTATACCTCCCGGTATGCCGTGACTATAACATATATTTTGGGGAGATGCAGTGTTTCCTATTCCTCGATCACGAGACGACTCTCCTGTCGCGGTAAGGCATGTAGAATCCGGACAGGCCGCGTTATTCTCTGCCCTTCTGATTCCCGTAGTGTTATTGGCGGCACTCTTCGTATTCAACACCGGACAACTATCCGCCATCAAACTGAAAACCCAGAATGCCGCCGATGCGGCCGCTTTCTCCGCTATGCAAATGGAAGCACGAGAACTCAATTTCATCTCCTACACCAACCGTGCAATGGTTGCCAATCAGGTGGCTATCGGGCAAACCATCAGCCTGGTTTCGTGGGCACATTATGTAAAAAGTCTTGGCCTGAACATTCAGAGAGCCGGCACAATTGCTTCTTTCATACCCTACGTTGGTCAAGCAATAATGATGATTACCAATGGTATTGCCAAAGCCGCAACCTTGCTGGATCAAAGCGTTTCCAACGCTGCCAAGGTGGCTCTTCCCGCTCTGGATATCGCCGATGCCGCACTTAGCGGTGCGCAAGAAATCTATCATCTATCCAACGGCGCTTTTGATCCCGGAACAGACAACAGCAAAGCAGGAGGCGCGATGACCGCAGTGGCTGAGCAGGTAATCAAAATCCATGATCCGGATGCCCGATTAAACGCCATTCTTTTAGCAAGCAATCTTGGGCAGTATTTCAAAAATCGTAGCGACCTTATCCAGCGTTGGGGAGGAGATAAGAATAGAGCGCAGGCACGCATGGCTTATATGATCAATGCCTCACGGGATGGGTTTACGGCGGCTCGGAATGATTTGCCGACACCGTTGCGTTTCTTTAGCTCACCAAATTTGTGGAGTTTTGGATGGGAATTTCGCCGTGCGGGCGGAACGCAGTTGGCCCCCAACCGAGATGGTCGTTATGTCTGGTCTGGGATGGATACACTGTCTTTCCACTACTGGCAGAGGAAAGCGGCACTTTTTGGCGGAAAGAAATGGTCTGAAATACCTTTAGGTTACGGTGCCTCGCAGACCGGTAATGGTAACAATTTTTCATACCCCAGCAACTACACCGAAACCCGGGCACAACCGCAAATGCATTTCCCCGCCGATGACCGCAACGCGCTTTTACCGGCCTATCAAAATTCCTGGAATGCCAATTCCGGCGCCTCTCGCATCGCCGCCAGTCTGCACCCGGAGGACCAGAACGGCATGGGCAGCACAGCACTTAAACGCCCCGGCGGCGATAGTAGTCGCGCGACGGCGGGTGGGATTACCCGTTACTGGGACTTCAATCGTCGCAACCAAAAACTCGTGGACGCCAACGGCGATCCATCAGACATCATGCCATTTTACACGGTGGTCGTGGAGCATGCACGGGGAAGTGTTCGGGATGCAGCAAACGCCCTGCGCATCCATCAAATGGCATCTCGCCAGGATATCAACTTGGTATTGCCGCAAAAGGCGCTAGAAGGTCAGGTACGCGCCGTTGCAAAAGCACAGGCCTACTTCCGTCATCCTGCGCCCATCTGGCAACGGAACGATAGATTCTATGAAAGAGGCAACCTGTTCAGCCCCTTCTGGGAAGCCCGTCTCGTCGACTTAGACGCGACTGACCGTATGCAATACGCCGCCATGCTCGGTCTGCACTAACCTGAGGACAATCCATGATCAAAGATAGAAATGTAATTCGCATCGGTCTGCAAATCAGCATGGCAGTTGCCTGCCTCACCCTCACCACCTATGCCGATGCGGAAAAAGTGACGGAACCGGTCCCCGATTCTCCCCATGCAAACCCGGCGTTACGCGCGAAGATTCGCTCTGGCCAGATCGGTAGCACTTTGGAAGAAAAATTAAAAACATTGCGTGAAGCGAGGGACTACACCAATGCGCCGGGCGACTTCACGAAAAATGGAGACGTTCCTGAGTACGATGTTATCGTTGCCGGCTTGAACCATTTCAAAAAATTCATTACCAACTATACAAACCCATCAATAACGGACTGGGACCGTGATTTAAAGTTGCCAGAAGGATGCCGATGGATTCCCAATCCTCCGGCACTCGCTCCTGTCATCATCAGGAGTGCTTCAGTGAATGCCCCAACCCATACCAGCAAATGGCACATTATCTCCTGTGTGGCGAAGGTCCAGTCCGGCAAAAAGATGAAATCTGTGACATATTTTTACCGTCTTTATGCCAGCATCACTAGCGGTTCAGCAGACGAAGCCCTCTCTCTCGCGCGAAAAAATCTACGAAAATACGGATACGATGAAGTAACGCTTCCCACTTATCCTCATGACCAAAATGATAGATCAGCCATATTTTCAGATAAGGGCCGTGCAGCGATAGCTGTTGCCGGTGCGTCTTCTGAAACCGTGCCGGCCACATACATTAACCACCCGGACAAACTAACTAAATATACGCCAATGTTACATAACTTGAAGAACTATTTACAAAATAATGGAAAAATCACCACCATAAGCATATATGAGGTTTCTTTGACCCCGTTGGATGCCCCACTAAAACCCATCCGCGGACTGGACACCGCCGTCGCCGGACTTCCCAAGAATCATTAATCAAAAAGATATGACACATCGGCCACTCACAAGCCTGCCACATACCTGTAGCGAACGCGGTCAATCCCTTACCGAGTTCGTCGTGGTGGCTGCGTTCGCGCTTATTCCACTTTTTTTCCTGGTGATCTACACCGGGAAATGGAGCTTCACCCAGTTACGGACTATCGAAGCGGCGCGCTACGTGGCATGGGAGCGCACGGTGTGGCGCAGTCAGCCACCGCAGGGACGGGGGTGGGTGGCCATTAAACCTGATGCCGATCTGCGGGATGAGGCGGCTGCGAGATTTTTCGGGCAACACGGTATGGCGTTAGCCAATACCGAGAACAGAACAGTTATAGACCCGATTCTGACCCGTCATGATGGTCGGCCTTTGTTACGTGACCTCGCCAATATTCAGGTGGCTACGCATGAGGAAACCATCTCCAGTGGAGTTTCTATGAACTTTTTGGGAACCATCATGAAAATTACGGACATTCCGTTGCGCATGACCGGACCCACAGTCGCCACCGTCAGCGTTCAACTGGAAGGACTGCCGGGGTATCGCTATCTACCGGACAATCCGCTCGCCAGCGGCCCCCTCTTTACCGCGCAGGCCGCCGTGCTCACGGATGCATGGACAGCCAACGGCCCTGCAGAGGAAGCGCAGACGGTAAAAAAGTTCCTGCCAACCGCGTATCTGGATGACGGGGCGATAAAAGCGGTAACAACCGTGGGAGGCACCCTTTTTCCTGAACTCAAACGCCTGGATTTCGGGCACGTCGATCCGGAAGTGCAGTATGGCGACCGCCTGCAACCTTATCCCAGTGGAGGCAAATAATCATGAACATCCGATCGATCATGTTCTGTATCGTTGCGATTCTCAGCGCCCCGACTTTGGCCGTGGCGGATGAGAAGGGACCACTCCTGCCTCCTCCAGACAACGCGGTCACCGAACCACTGGCAAGTCACCTTCGTATCAACGGCTTGGATATGCGTGCCGTACAATTTCATGTGGGTGCGGAGGAAGAACGGCTACGCTCCTATTTTGTAGAGGCGTGCGCAAAACTGGGCGGATCCTATACGGAAAATCAACTTCGCAATGAACATATTCAAGGGTGCATTACGCCACCTTATTCGTTGGCCACCCAGTGGCACATGGAGGGCGAGTCTGCCTACGGCACTCTCTCCAGTCTGCGTATGGATCAAAAAATGGAGCGCGACCCGCTACCTGCCGATTTGCCGTTACCGTCCAACGCCTCAGTATTGCAGGATGTGGAGACTACCGACGCGGGCATTCACGGACGGGTTTTGCATATACGTGCTGACAGTCCTGCCAAAACACTGCGCAGCACGCTCACAAACGCATTAATGGTACAACAATGGCAACCGGCTCCGGCCATGCGCAACAACCCATCCGTGATCTCCATGAATAAAGGGAACCGCCATCTGGACATTGTAATTGGTGAAGACGGTACCGATAACAGTCGCCTGGTGGTAGTTCTGGATCAACGTTAGGGGCGTGCCATGAACGAAAAAGGCCAGTCCAGCATCGAGTACATCATCGTTGCGGTTTTCGCCCTGGGATTGCTGTTTGTCGGCAATCCCAGCCCCATTACCCGGCTCCTGGAAGCACTGCGGACATTTTCCAGCGATTTTTCCTGGGCTGCGTCCATAGCCACTTTGCCATTCTGAGGAAACGCATGTCGACCCCGATTAAACCTGACTCCATAATGCGGCCGACTCTACAAAAGAAAAGTCGTGCTATCACCGGATGGATTCTTCTGTCATTCGCGGTGCTGGCCGGGCTTGGCGCAGCGTATCTTGCTGTGCATATCCTCAATGCCAAGGAGTCCGCTTTGAAGCAGCGCTTGCTAAGTGAAATGTCTTCCAAAAAGGAAATCACCGTTGCCGCGGTTGTACCGATTGAGAATCTGCCCGCGAATACCATCCTCACGTTGTCTATGGTCGCGCGGCGAAGAATCCCGGTCGACACCGCACCGGCCGGGATCATACGGGAATCCGATTTCAACAAAATTGAAAACAAAAGACTCCTGTTCCCGGCGGAAGGCGGCAAACCGCTGACACGGTCGATGTTCAGCAACGTGGGCAGCCCGGCGGATATTCTCGATGCTCATCACATCGCCCTGACGATTTCGGTCAATTCGGAAAACTCCTTCAATAAAATGCTTCGCCCTGGAGACCACATCGACATGCTATGGATCACGCCAGCCGATGTTCGCGCCAATGCAGCCGCAAGCACCATCACCAACCTACAGACCGCTCCTGCAGCGCCAGATGGCTCCTTGGCGCGATTTTTAGGGCAGAACCTGAAAGTTCTCGCGACTGGGCGAGAGATGTCTCCCAATAACCCTGGTGGAGCAGATGGCTATGGCACCATTACCCTCGAAGTCACACCGCAGCAGGCGCAAAAAATCCTGGTAGCCCAGAAAAGCGGGGAAATCCGTCTGGATTTAAGGGGTAACAACAATACTGGTGCCTGGCCAAAATATGCGATTTCGCTGCACGATATTATCGGATATCCGCACACCATGCCGGCTGGGGTGGAATATATTGTCGGTGGCGCATCGAATAGTGGTAGCACGACTATCCGCGACGTGCAAACCGCCGGAAATGCAGCGCAGCACGCGGCCCCCGGGAGCGGGGATATGACGCTACGGAATAAGGCTCAGAACGGCGAATTCACCGCTCTGCCGTTCCCCTATGTACCATCATCACCCACGCCTTGACAGGACATTTTTCCGATGAAATACATCCGTAACTCCTTGGCTGTGGCCATGGCAACCTGCGTCCTACCCGCTCTGACCTATGCTGGTGATCTCCTCAGTCTCGAGCAGCGATCTGATATTTCCATGTACGCCGGGCAGGTAAAAATCATCCCTACCAATACCGTGAAGCGGGTCGCCGTCGGTAATGGTAAAATACTCAGCGTTACCTTGGTTGACAACAAAGAATTACTTCTTCTGGCTGAGGGGTCTGGTGAAACAAATTTACACCTTTGGTATAAAAATGGGGCCAAAAGCGCGTCGCGAGTCGTCATCGCACCAAAAGATGTAGGTCGCACCGCCGAGGAAATATCTACTTTACTCGGGAACGGCACTCATACACAGGTCAAGGTGGTCGGCGACAAAGTTGTTATTGATGGTAGGAATCTATCGGACGAAACCATAAACAGAATAGAGAAACTCAAGGCGATTTATCCAAATGTTGTCAACCTCGCAGAAAAAGAATCGATAAGAATGGAGAAAGTGGTGCTTCTGGATGTAAAAATATTGAAGATGAAAAATGATTTTTTCCGCAGTCTCGGAATTAACTGGAACCAATCAATTTCCGGACCACAAGCTGGCATCGTCGGAGATTTCAGTTCTAATCCATACTTCCGCATGGATGTGCCATCCACAACCGGCACTGGCGGACCCCTTGCCAATTTTTCCTTCCCCAGTTCAGGGGTGCAAAACCTCCCTCTCAAGGTGGCCCCATTTGCGACCAATTTCGGGGTCATCGCCTCAGTGGCTTCCCGCATCAACTACGCACTGCAAAACGGTGATGCGTACGAAATCGCCAATCCCAAACTCAGCGCCAAAAGTGGCAGCAAGGAGCCAGCGGAGTTTCTGGCAGGCGGACAGATTCCCATTCCCCTGGCGATTGGATTTGGACAAACATCTGTCATTTTTAAGGATTTTGGCATTCGCCTGAAGTTTTCTCCGGTTGCGGATGACAGAAATAATATCAGCCTGAAGATATTCTCCGAGATAAGTAACATTGATCCAGCATTGAGCGTTGGTGGCGTACCCGGATTTTTTACTACCAGGACTCAAGAGGAAATCAACCTGAAAGATGGTGATACACTTGTAATGTCTGGATTGATAGATCACAGTATGGCCAATAATACCAGCAAAATACCAGGACTCGGAAATATCCCTGTTCTTGGCTACCTATTTAAATCTGAAGATTTCCGCAACAACGAGTCAGATTTGGTTTTTCTCGTCACACCCAAGGTAATCACTGCCGATTCCCTAGAGAATATCGATGCGGAATCTCATGGTCGTTATCTGGAAAACCTATATCGAATGCGTTCTGAAAAAGGCCTGATCCGCTAGGAGAACCTCTATGTTTACCGTTCGTGTGTCACATCCCAGAATCGGTACGCAGGTCATATCACCGAGCGACGGCGTTTGTCTTCTTGGCAAGGCGGAGCATGCCCATCTGCGCATGGAAGGCTGGAACGTCGGCAAGGAACACGTGCGTATTTACGCTGAACAAGGTGGTGTTTATATCGAAGGATTAGGAAGGTTCGGAGCAGTGCTGGTCAACGGCGAACGCATGCGAGCCTACGGTCCGGTGGAGGCGCACGACGAAATATCGATCGCGGGATACCGTCTGCAAATCATGCCGCGCTTTGATAACGTGACGGCATCCATCGAGGAATTTGCCTACCTTCCCCTTTCTGGTACCAAGCCACCCGACGGTGCGCCCGTTATCAGGCAATCACCATATTGGAACCAGCAGCTGACCGAGGAAGTTACCTGGCCAACCCGTCCCGTTTACGACGCTCACTGGCTGGTATTGGTGCGCGAAGTCCACGAAGCCGTGCGCAGTCAGATGGATTTGCGACGTGTCGACCTCGGGGCGCTATCGCCGGAGGAGCTGCGCCGTATCGTCGGCGAGTTGGTGCGGGAAGTCGTGTGGCGGATGAATTCACCCCCGGAATTCGACCGGCAGCGTCTCGTAAAAGAGGTGCTGAATGAAGCCGTCGGACTTGGTCCGCTGGAAGACTTTCTAGCGGATGAAAGCATTACGGAAATCATGGTGAACCGCTATGACGAAGTATTTATCGAGCGCCAAGGCAGATTGCTGGCTGCCCCGGCGCTATTCAGCAGTGAGATGGCGGTGCGGCACATCATCGACCGTATCGTTGCGCCCATCGGTCGGCGCATTGATGAAAGCGCACCGCTGGTGGATGCCCGCCTATCCGATGGTTCCCGCGTCAATGCCGTCATTCCACCGCTATCGTTGAAAGGCGCGTGCATCACTATCCGTAAATTTTCCAAAAAGCGGCTACAAATGGAAGATTTGATAGCTTACGACTCCATTGCGGTGCGCATGGCACATTTCATCCAGGTCTGCGTACAGCAACGCAAAAACATCATCATCTCCGGGGGTACCGGCTCCGGCAAAACCACCCTGCTCAATGTACTTTCCAACTATATTCCCGACCATGAACGCATTGTGACCATTGAGGATGCGGCGGAACTGCGCCTATACCAGCCCAATCTGGTCTCGCTGGAGGCGCGCCCGGCCAACATGGAGGGAAAAGGCCAGATTTCCATCCGCGAACTGGTGCGCAACGCCCTGCGTATGCGCCCTGACCGCATTGTAGTGGGCGAATGCCGCGGCGGCGAGGCCTTGGACATGCTGCAGGCCATGAACACCGGCCACGACGGCTCCCTCACCACCGCCCACGCCAACACGGCACGGGACATGCTGTCCCGTCTGGAAGTCATGGTGCTGATGGCGGGAATGGACATCCCCCTTATCGCCATTCGGGAGCAGATCGCCTCAGCAGTAGACATCATTGTTCAGATCACGCGCTTTTCCTGCGGCTCGCGCAAGGTGACCAGCGTCTGCGAGGTCACCGGCATCGAGAGCGGCACCATCCAGTTGCAGGAGCTATTCGCCTTCAAGCAGCAAGGCTACGACGCCGCCGGCAAGGTCAAGGGCGTCTTCCGCGCCACGGGCGCCGTACCAGAGTTCTATGAAGTGATGCGCGAGCGGGGCCTGCCGGTGGATCTGTCCATCTTTCAGGAGGAGGAACCCTTGCGGGGGCGGGAGGCGGGTTATGTGGCGTAACCCAGTAATCGGAATGGGGAATGGACCCGCTGCGGCGGTGGCGCCGTTACCGGCATCAGAAAGGGTGCCAGTATCCCCCCACCTCCTCTTGCAAAGCGCGGCCGGACGGCGCGAAGGCGGCGCCAGCGCCGTGGAGTTCGCCATCGCGGCCCCTGCCTTGCTGCTCGCGATCTTGGGCACCTTTCAGACGGCCCTGCTCTACCAGGCCCGCGCCCAACTGGAGGTGGCGGCCCAGGAGGCAGTGCGGGCCGGGACCTTGCACGGGGCAAGCCTGGGCGCCATCCGCGATGGCCTCGCCCGGGGATTGACGCCCCTCTATACCCACGGCCGGGACATGACGGCGCTGGCTCAGGGCTATGCCGCCGCCACCCTCGCCGCTCAGCAGGCCGACATCCACATTCTCAACCCCACCCAAGAGGCCTTTGCCGACTTCCAGGAGCGCACCCGCGATCCCGACGGCCACTGGGTCACGGGCATCCCCAGTGATCATCTGGGCTACCGTAGCGTCCAGCCGGGCCAGCAGAGCGGCCTTTCCATCCAGGATGCCACCCTCCTCAAGATCCGGGTGGTCTACCACCATCCCCTCATCATGCCCTTCGTGGACCACCTCTTCGCCCGCTTCGGCGGCGGGGCCTTCGCCCAGGCCCAAGGGGTGCAGGACCGCCTCCTCGACACCTTTCCCCTCTCCGCCGAGGCCATCTTCCGCATGCAAAGCCCCTTTACCCATCCCGAGGCGCTGCAGGCGCTTTCGAACCTGGGCAGACCGCAGCCAGGGCAGACATCTTCCGAGAATGCCGGAGAGGGCAGCAGAGAGAGCGCAAACCCAGGTACCGTTCCCGAACTGCCGGAATATGCCGACGAGGGTGCTTCTTGCGCCGAGGACTCGTCCCCACCCGCAACGGAGGGGACGAATCCATTGCTCGACTACATCAATCGGCAGGGCGGATCGGGATCGTCCAATCCTTTTTCCGCCGTTTCCGAATAGTCCAGGCCGTTTTGCCCATTTGAATGGAGGGAGCCATGTTCGCGAAACGCCCGATTCTCAGCTCGGCCCTGGTAGCCGGGACCGCCATCGGCGGCGCCTACCTGTACGCGGATTACCAGGATCTCTGGGATGACAAAAGCATCGAGCGGCGCGACGAAAACGCTGCGGATGTCCAACGCCCGGAAATCGGGGAAGCACAGCCCACGGTTCTTACCAACTCGGAGCAAGCGACCGCCCATGGTGCCGGCGAAGCCCCGGCCCAAGGAACAAGTCCCGGCACAGAGGCCCAGACCTTCCCCCTGCCGCCCACCGGCCCCATAGAGCAGCGGAACATTCCTTTCCCGAATCCTTCCAAGGAGGCGAGCACGTCCCTTGCGTCCCGCCCGTCCCGCGAGACGCCCATCCTTACGAACCCGTCTTCCGGCATGGCATCCCGCCCCCATCCGGCCTCCCGGGAAGGGAACCGGCAGGCCAAGCGCCCATCCCCTGCCGTGATGCCCGATTATCCGGACCAGAACCCCAAGCCGCCCCCTTCCCTCCCGCAGACACTCTGGGAGCGCGCCAGATCCTGGGCAGAGTCCTCCTGGCAGCGGGTGCGCCAGGAGGCCCGGGATTTCTTCGCCCCCCCACCCCCCGTCGAGCCGATCCTCCAGCGCAATCAACCCGCCGGGGCGGCTTGCGTTCGGAAAACGCCCTTGCCGGGTCTTTTTGCGGGAATGGATGGGGCGCAGACGGGTGCGGACGATCGCTTTGCGCTTTACCGCAAATGCGTGAAGGTGCGTTCCGGTTTCGAAAAGTACCTCAGCGACGAATTCCTCGCCAAAACCGAAGCGGTCGCCGGGCACGTAGGGGCGAAACCCGCCCATCTCCTCGCCGTCATGGCCGCAGAGACGGGGGGAAAGTTTCGGCCTAGCACAAGGAACGACATCGGCGCCACGGGGATCGTCCAGTTCACCAAAAGAACCGCGAAAGGACTTGGAACGAGTACCCAGGATCTGGCCGGGATGAGTAACACCCAACAACTGGACTATGTGCAAAAATACCTGGAGCAGCGCCGCGCCCGCGGCATCTCTGTAAAACTGGGCGGCCCGGTCAAGGGCCCCGTCCCCTTGGACAGCATCCCCCGTCTGTATGGGGCCGTCTGGTATGGGACCCCACTGGACAACGAAGATACCGTGCTCCACCGCTGGCCGGAGCGCCCCTACCTCCTCAACTGGAACATGGACGTGGATCCCCGCACCGGCAAACTCGAAGGGGCTACCGTCAATCCCGGAACGCGGCATGGCGTCAAGGGATACATCAACGGCAACGATCTGGTATGGTTCATAAAAAAGAATGGCACCCACGCCAACAAGGCCGGGTGCGCGCATTTCCTCGACTGATGTGGGAGCGTGTCATGTGGAAGAAACTGAACAAAGGGCTCATGGCCCTGCTGGCGGGGCTCTTCCTGACCCTGCCGGGCCTGCCCGCGGCCCAAGGACAGGAAACCCCGTCCGACCATACTTGGCAGGTCATTGTCGACCTGCGCCCCCTGCGCCTGGTGGGGGACAGGAAAAAGCCCTTGCCCGGCTACTGGCAGAAGCGCAACCTCGCCTTCAATGACCGAGCCGTGCCCCTGGCCAGGGTCCTGTACCCCAAGCCCGGCAAAGGCGTGGAGATCGGCATCAGCGACAGCCTCCAGGGCCATTTCACCGATACTCAAGGTATCCAGACCCTCTACCTCGCCTACAAGTACTTCGCCGGTAGCGAAGCGGTCAACCCCAACCCCTATTTTGCCCGCCAGCCCGACATGGCCTACTCGCCGAAATACAACGATGACGCCCTCATCCTTACCCAGGGCCAACGGATTCTCGGCTTTCTGCCCATGGACCGGCTGCCGTGGTTTCACTATCCCGTCTATCACGACCCCAAGGACCCAGATCAGGGTTTGGCACCGGACAATACCTTCATTGCCCAGAAAGACGACGAATTTTCCCCCTACACCTATGGTTTTACCCACCTCCCCAAGATAGGGGGCATGGGCGCTGTCTTCGCCATCGGCGGGCGAATGGGCTTTTGGGGGCGGCATGGTTGGGAGGATCATACGGGGGACTATATAGGTAACGTCTACACCGAAAACTACGCCCTGAATCTCCTGCGCTTCGAAGGGAATCGGCTGGTCCTGCTGGCCACCTTCCCCCATGCCCACGAGGTACATTTTTGCGGGATGCCCCAAGACAAAGGCTCCTTGCGCAATCAGGTCATCGCCTACCGTCCCGATCCCGGCGATCCGGCCAAGCTGCAATTTCGCATCCAGACCTATGCGGCCCCTTGCAATTGGCACAAACCGGCCATCGAGGTCCCCATCAAGGGCCCCTTGAAGCTGGTCAAGACGGAGATCGTCACCGTGACCCCCGAGGTGCTGGGGCCTTTGCTGCCCTTTCCCGGCGGCAAATCGGTGCCATGAGCCCGGATGGGCCTTTGTGGTCTCGCGACGGGAGATTCTGGTCATGAACCGATCGTCCCATTGGCATCATTTCGCCTTCGTCATCTGTTGCATGGGCTGGCTCGGCATCAGCCCGGCCCAGGCCCAGTCCATCGACGATCTGCCTTATACCCACACCTTAAATTGCAATGCCGAGCAGAAAAGTCCGGCGGTGGGAACGATCTGCGCGCAGCCGAAACCGAAGAATTTTGATGAATCGCACACCCTTCGCGGTGAACTGTTGCGTCAAGACATGTATGTCGTCGGCCTCTACCGCCGCGCCCTGGAGAACACCGCACCGGGCGGGCCCGAGCAGGCGAAGATCATTGCCGAGCAGGGGGCGTATCTCAAACGGCGCGACGCCTGCGGCCAGGATGCCCAGTGCATCCTGCGGGTGGAGCAGGCCCGCCACAAGGAACTGATCACGCTGACCCATAAGCTGCAAAAGGAACTGCCCTATGAGGACATCCAATCCTGGACCCGGGGCCTGGTGTTCCCCGATGGAAACGGCAAAGCCCAGCCCCTCGAGCAACGCCTCTTGCAGTCCTTTGATCAATATCCCATGCCCCATGTGACCCTCCCCGACGGCAGCACGGTCTTCTGGGGCTTTCTGACCGGGGCCGGGCAGGTGCAGTCCCTGGCCATCACCGATGCCCAAAACCATCTGCGCTTGCTCGGGGCGGCCGACGATCTCCTCCTGGCGGGTACCGATCCGCACAAGCTCCAACAGGCGCGCCTCGTGGTCTTCGTCCGCGATCCCCAAGCCTTGGCCCGCTATCTCCCGGTCGTGCGCGCCTGGGCGGCCGCGGATGTCCTGGGTTTCAACCGGAAGTGCCCGGGCCAGGACCACGCCCGCTGCACCGCGGCCTTGCAGGCGCCCCTGCCCATCCAGGCCTATAACCTGAATTGCAAAACCAGCAACGGCAAAATCATCCAGCAGCACTGCGCCCTTCCCTTGCCGCAGGTGCCGGATGACGTCTCACCCGGGTTGTTCTGGCAGTGAGCAGTCGAATCCATAAGTTACGCAGGATGTTGTTTTCACCTGACAGAAGGAGCGTATCCATGTACTTAAACACCCTGTTCCTGAACACCCCATCCCGTTTTGGGGCGTTGCTGATCCTGTCCACCGCGCCTTTGGCCTCGCCCGCCGTGGCGCAGGCCGGCCTGCCCGCCGCCCAATGCAGCCGGGCGGCCACGCCCACGGAAGGGGCCATTTGCGCCAACCAGGAACTCCACGCCCTGGACACGGAACTTGCCGAGGCCTATCACCACGCCTTGACCGCTACTAATAAGGGTAGCAACGAGCGTCAAATGCTCATTGCCGAACAGCGACAGTGGCTTACCATGCGTGATGCTTGCAAGGCGAATGTCGGGTGCTTGGCGGCGGCGTACCGCGAGCGTCTGGCGCAACTGCATCCAGGGGCGATGCTGGAGCTATCTCCGATCGCGCTTCCCCAGTTTCTGGCGATGCACCCAGACGCGGTCATTCAACTCACCAGTCAAAGTCCGGGCTGTATATACTGTACGGACCAGGATCGCAGGATTTTCGCTGAGGTGGCGGCGCATCTACCCGCGCATGTGGCCATCGCCCGGGTAGAGTGGACACCATGGTACCTTTTCCCCAAGGAAGTTGCTTCGCTTGCCGAATCCACGCCGGGAATTCCAATGATCGCGATATTGCGTAATGGAGAGGTGGTCGATCGCATTACAGGTGAGCAGAGAGACCCGGCATTGCTATCCCGAGCCATAGCCTCGGTGTTTCGGGAGTGATCGGGCTCAGGCAAAGACGGTCGCCCATCTCCCAAGAGACTGAACGGCGGCGCCCATGACGCTTAGAAGGTTGCCTGCTCCGCAAACACCCCCAACGCCCGCTTCAGATCCTCCCAGACCTTGCGCTTGTCGATGGGATTACGCAGCAGATAGGCGGGGTGGTAGGTGACGATCAAGGGAATGCCTTGGTAGTGCTGGGTCGTACCGCGCAATTGGCTGAGCGGCGTATCCACCTGAAGCAAGCCCTGCGCAGCAAAGCGTCCCAGGGCAACGATCACACGCGGCTGTAACAGCGCGATCTGGCGCTGCAGGTAGGGCATGCACGCCTGCACCTCCGGGCCCAGCGGATCGCGGTTGTTGGGGGGACGGCATTTGAGGATATTGGCAATGTAGGCGTCTTTGTCGCGACTCAGGCCCATGGCCTGGAGCATGTTGTCGAGGAGTTGACCGGCACGCCCCACAAAGGCTTCGCCGCGGCGGTCTTCTTCCGCGCCCGGCGCCTCGCCGACAAAGAGCCAGGACCCGCGCGGGTTGCCCGCACCGAATACGGCATGTTTGCGGGTTTCGCCCAGGGGGCATGCCTGACAGGTGCTGACCATGTTGCTGAGATCACGCCAGTCCAGAGTGGCGATGCGGGTGATCCGTTGCCGCTCCCCAGTAGCGCCGCTGGCCTGGGCTGCGGCGGGTGCCGGCGGAGATGGAAGGGGCTCGGCAGTGGGCGGCGACCGTGTGCCGTTCACCGGGATCGGGGTCGCCTCTGCGGATGAGAGTGCCGTCGCGGGTGCCGCACCACCCCCTACCGGGGCCCCCTCTTCGGCGGGGATCGGGAGTGGTTCCGGGCACCGCATGGACGTCTCCACAAGGGGCGCCGGAACCGACTCCGACGCTGATGGCGCAGGTACAGATCGGTTCGCTACAGCGCTAGCGTTGTTTGCCGTCGTTTTGTCCTGCGCCAGCTCCGGCGGCGGGTCACCGGGCACGGGCATGCGCAAAAGCTGCAGGAACTGGCGTTGTTCGTCGCTGAGGATGTCGGGCATGAGTCTATGCTAAAGGTCCGGCCCCTTGGTGGCAATCCTCCAGCCGTCCGCAAAGGGCCCATCGCAAGGCTATTCTTTGACAAAAAATTCAGTATGATAGTGAGCACGGGCCACACAGACTGGAACGCCACTCGGCCACCCAGCGCAAAATCCATCATCCTACAGGGAGCGTGAACATGGACAGCAATGACCTCATTGAATCAGTCAGTAAGGACGATCGTAATATCGCTGCGCTCACCCATGCCGGCGGTATCATCTTCGGGTTCATCCCGTCGCTCATCGTCTATCTCCTCAAAAAGGACAGCGGCTCCGCCTGGTTGGTGCAGCAAAGCCGAGAGGCGCTGAATTTCCAGATCACGGTGCTGATTGCCTGTGTAGTAGCCAGCATTCTCAGCACCTTGTTGATAGGCCTGTTCATTTTCCCGCTGATTTTCATAGTGAATTTGATATTCTGTGTGTTGGCCGCCATCAAAGCCAGTAATGGCGAGGTCTACCGCTACCCGCTCACCCTGCGTTTGCTGAGTTGACGCGTAGAACCAGAGAACACCCTTTCGGCTTGCGCCACTGCAGCGCGCCCCGTACCCTACGCCTTTATTTTGCATAACCAGGATGGGGTCGGCTGAATGTCTATTCTGCGGCTGGAGGCAGGGCAAGTGGAATGGGGTGGCCGGGCGCTGCTGGACCATGCCGAGTTGAATCTGGAGGCGGGCGAGCGGGTCGGCCTGATCGGCCGCAACGGTGAAGGCAAGTCTACCCTGCTGCAAGTGCTGGCAGGGCTCTGCCCCCTCGATGGTGGAACGCTGTGGGTGGCGCCCGGCATACGTCGGGCCTACCTGGCGCAGGAGCCGGAATTAGCCGGTGAGCACGACCTGCTCACCGCCATCAAATCCGGACATCCTGCCTGGCGGCACTTGCAGAATGCCGATGCGGACGATGCCCATGCCCATGCCCTTGCCGACCACCACGATGCCTGGCAGATCGACTACAAGGCAGAGGCCCTGCGCGACAGCCTGGGGCTGCCCGCTGAAGGCGTGGTCAGCGCCCTTTCCGGCGGCCAGCGCAAGCGGGTAGCCATCGCCGCCACCCTGGTCGCCGAGCCGGACCTGCTCTTTCTCGACGAACCCACCAACCATCTCGACCTGCCCGCCATCCTGGCGCTGGAACAATCCCTGCTGCGCCATCGCGGCACACTGGTCTTCGTCACCCACGATCGACGTTTTCTCGACCGCCTGGCGACCCGCATCGTCGAACTGGATCGTGGCATACTACGCAGTTTTCCGGGCACTTTTGCGGCTTATCAAAGCCGCAAGGCCGAAGTCCTCGCTGCTGAGGCTGCCGCCGACAGCCGTCTGGAAGGGCAACTGGCGGAAGAGGAGGCCTGGCTGCGCCAGGGGGTCAAGGCCCGCGCCAAGCGCAACCAGGGCCGCCTGCGCCGTCTGGAGGGGCTGCGTGAGGAGCGCGCCAGCCGTCGTCAGCAGCAGGGGCACGCCACCCTGCAAATCAGCACGGCGGATCGTTCCGGCGCACTCATTGCCGAGCTGGATCACGTGTCTTTTGCCTATGGTGGGCGTCCGGTCATCCGCGATTTTTCCACCCGCATCGAACGCGGCGACCGGGTTGGCATTATCGGCCCCAATGGAGCGGGCAAGACGACACTGCTGCGCCTGATCCTTGGCGAACTGGAGCCACAGGAGGGTACCGTCCGCCGCGGCACCAAACAGGAGGTCGCCTACTTCGACCAGATGCGCGCCACCCTCGACCCCGAGAGCCGGGTGTTGGACGCCATCGCGGACGGGAATGATTTTATCGACATCAATGGCGAACGCCGTCACGTGCTGAGCTATCTGCAGGATTTCCTCTTCCCGCCCAGCCGGGCGCGGGGGCTGATCAAGGCACTCTCCGGCGGCGAGCGCGCACGTTTGCTGCTGGCTCGCCTGTTTGCCCGCCCCGCCAATATTCTGGTGCTGGACGAACCCACCAACGACCTGGACCTGGAGACGCTGGAGGTGCTCGAAGAACGTTTACAGAGTTACGCCGGCACGATCTTCCTGGTATCCCATGACCGAGACTTTCTCGATAACGTGGTCACCCAGGTGATCGCCTTCGGGGAAGACGGCCAGATCAGCCAGAATGCGGGCGGCTACGAGGACTGGCTGCGTTGGCAGATGGAGTCGCAGCGCACGGCAAAATCGGTAGAAGGTGGCGGCGGCAAGGGTTCCGGCAAGCGGGATGGCGGCAAGGGCAGAAAATCCGCCATGAGCTACAAGGAAAACCAGGAACTCGCCGCCCTGCCGGCGCAGATCGAGGCGCTGGAGAAAGAAGAGGGTGAAATCGCCGCCACGCTGGCCCTGCCGGAAACCTACCAGAACCCGGAGCGCTTGCGCGAGGTGCAGGCCCGCGCCGATGTCGTCAGTGCATCTTTAACGAAAGCGTATGGGCGCTGGGAGGCGCTGGAAGAAAAGGCCGCCCGGGCTGCCGACTTTTAGGAAGAAGAATTTGGTGTGCCCTGCCCCTTGTCGCGCAGCAAAAAATGCAGGGCCACGCCGTCGACTACCGCCAGGAACAGGGTCGCGACCAGGCCCGCGGCCATGCTGACCCAGGGTCCGGGGGGCGCCTGGGGGTCGGGAACGAAACCCTGCCAGTGCCAGGCCATTCCGGTTATCCCATAGGCGATGATCAGCCCCGGAATCAGCAGCAGACCATCCAAGGCCAGCAGTACCAGCACCGCCAGCAGTACCAGCAGTACCATACCCGCGCCTTTGAGCAGCTCGCGCAGCCAGCGCAACCAGTCACGTGGTTCAGCCACGGTACACCCAAAGCACGATATCCCGGCGCGGCAGGGTGACCGGAGCCCCATTTTGGAAATCCAGGGTGGCGTTGGGCCAGAAGGCCGTGTCGGCGAAGCGCGGGGTCACCAAATAGGTTCCCGGCCAGTCGGGCGCGGCCACTGCCTGATGCCCTCCGACAATAATGGCGCGCGCCCCGGCCTCGTTCACATAGATGTGCGCCACAGGGATGCGGGTAAACACCGCCGTCGTCAAGATCCCCAGCAGGATCGCCACAATACCTGCCGTAAGTACTCCCGCGACCCATTTGTCCAGCCTGCTCAATTGCCGCCTCCTTCCGCCCAGATTTCCGCCTGGGTGGCCGTGATATGGTTCTCCTTGGAGGCACAGGCCTTGCCTCCGCACCAGCGTGGTGCAATGTTCAGCTCTTCCAGGGCGTGGCGCATGGTCACCCGGAACACGGGGGCCGACTCCACGCCACCGAAGTTCCAGTAGCGGGTACTTCCGCGCAAGGTTACCGCCATGACCAGTTTCGGTGCAAAACCAGGTGCAAATCCGACAAACGTCGCATTGGTCTTGTTCTTCAAAAACCCGTCTTTTCCGTTGGCCAGGTTGGCAGTGCCCGTCTTGCCCGCCACTGCATAACCGGGGATCGCTGCGAGGATGCCCGTACCGTTGGCAGCGCAGACTCCTTCCAGCCAGTGCCGCAGGTGCGCCGCGATGGCGGCGGGCATGATGCGCACGCGCTGCGTGGGCTGGCCGGCGATCAGCGTCGGAGCGACGTGATAACCCCCGTTGGCGATGGCCGCATAACCTTCCGCCAGTTGCAGGGTCGTCACCGACACGCCGTAGCCCAGCGCTATGGTGGCATGGCGCGCCTTGTCCCAGGTCTGGGGCGGAGGCAGCACACCACCGGTTCCACCTGCAAAACCCAGATCCGGCTCCTTGCCATAACCCGCCGCCCGATACATGTCGTAGATGGCCTGGGCAGGTGTTCGCAGGGCAATCTTGGCGGCGCCGATGTCGCTGGAGTATTTGAGAATATGCGCCACGTTCAGTTCATGGTGTACCACATCGTCGCGAATACAGAACCCGCCCACGGGCAGGCAGTGGGAGACGTTAAAGCGCTGGTCCGGCTGGATACTGCCCGTTTCAAGGGCGGCCGCCACCATAAATGGCTTCATTACCGAACCGGGCTCGAAAGCCTGGTGCACGGCGTTATTGACATAATCCATAGGATCGCCGCAACTACCGCGCGCATTGGGATTACAGGACGGCACGCTCGCCATGGCGAGAATCTGTCCGGTTTGCACATTCATTACCACCGCCGAGCCTTCGGTGGCGCCGAAATGTTGTTGCGCAGCCAGCAACGTCATGTAGGCCCAGTACTGAATCTGAGGGTTGATGGTCAGGTGCAGGTCGTGGCCGGGTACCGGCGCCTGCCGCGCACCGAGGAGGTGGAGCACTTCGCCCTGCCCGTCTACCAGCACCTTCTCACGGCCCGCCTTGCCCGACAGCCAGGAGTTATAGCCCATCTCCAGGCCGGCAGCGCCCTGGTGATCGAGATGTACCAAGCCTAGCAGCGGTGTGGTTACCGCCCCCAACGGATAATAAGTGCGACTGGTCTTCTGGACATAGATACCGGGCACATGGAGGGCATCGAGTGTGCGCCCCAGTTGCGGCGGCACCTGACGCAGGATATAGGCGAAGCCGGATCCACCGGACCGGACCCGCGCCGTCAGCTCGTCGGGACTGAGATTCAGAGCCTGCGCCACCTTGTTCCAGTCCTTACGGTGGGCATTGAAGATGCGCGGATCCGTCCAGATGGTCACGGCCGGCACATTTACCGCCAACGCATCACCGTTGCTACCGTAGATCACGCCACGGGCAGCGGGCAAAGGCCGCGACTGCAGATAGCGCATGCGCCCCTGAACACGCAGCTCGTGGGCTTGCCGCCATTGCAGTTCCGTATCCCGCGCCAGCACCACCACCAGCCCCAGAAGAATGACGGCAAGGAGCAGTATCGCCCGCCAGCGCGGCAGGATGCGTTGCAGGCTTAAGCGTTCCGACGGCATGCCCAGCCCCTCAGCGGTATTCCCCGGGCGTCCCTATGGAAAGGCAAGGGCACGCCGGCAGGACTTAGAATGAGCGCCTCCGGCGGTTCGCGGTTCTCCGCCCCACGAACGTCACAAGCCGCAAAGATGCTGGTCGGGATATCCATACTCAGTGCGCTATTGCCGCCTCCTTCGCAGTCTGGCGATGAATGGATTGCAGCCAGGAAACAGCCGGGGTATAGGCCGGATTCGCGCGCAACAATTGCAACAGGGTGGCTTCCGTCGCACGTTTTTCGCCTGCCCGCCACTGGGTGAGGGCGATTTCCATCTGCAGATTACTGCGCGGGTAAGAAAACAGCGGCCGCTGTAACCCGGCAGATAAAAAGGCTATACCCTCCCCGATGTGCCCCTGATCCACATAGGCCAGTTGGGCGATTTTGTTGCGCAGGCCGACACTTTCGGGATTGATCGCCAGGCCTTTACGCCAGGCCAGCAGCGCCAACCGGTCCTGCTGCGCCTTATCGAGGCCGAGCAGGGCGCCCTGCTCCAGATAGAGCGTACCGATGGAATTCCACACGCCCGACTGCTGGGGAATTCCCACCAGACTCTGGCGATATTGACTGAGCGCCGCCTTTACCAAGGAACGGCGTTGGGCAATATCCGGCTGCTTTCCGCGCTCTGCGAGACTGAGATAGGTGTTGGCCAGATACACATGGGGTTGGGTCGCCAACGGTCGTACCAGCGTCAGCACATCCGCCGCCTTGAGTAGAAGCACGGCACGCTGGTTCGCGTTGGGGATCAACCGGTTGAGCCAGCCGTTTTCGCTCAGCAGGGCGAAAGTCGCGCCATCGGCGGCGAGGTTCCAGGAAGCCGCCACCACCGCCAGCACCAGGAGCGCTTGCGCGATGAATCCATGGTTAATGCCGATCCGTGGTAGCAAGGGCGCAGTCTCGGTCTGGACACCGTAGAACCGCCAGGCACGTGCCAGAAAGAGGCCAGACAGCAGGCTCAGGGGTAGATTGTAGAAAATGAAATTCCCCAGGGCATGGCCGGTAACGGCGAAAACCCCGAGTACCAGACCCAGGGCCTGCAAGCGGCGTTCATCCGGCACCTGCAAGACCTTGCCCGCGCGGTAAAGCAGACGGTACAGGGCGTACATCAGGGTCGCGGCAAAGCCGAGGAGAACACCCAGATTGATGAGCCCTCCCTCGGCCAGATATTCCAGGTAATCATTGTGGGCGTAAGTACCCGCCGACGCCAATTCGCCGGGCAGACGATAGGCAGGGTAATTCAGAAAATATGACCCGAGGCCGGTACCCAGCCAGGGATGGCTGAGAAACATATGCCAGGTCGCCACCCACATCAACCCGCGGGAAACCGTAGAAATGTTATGGGTAATGAAGCCTGGCGCCAGATGTCCCAGAAGGTCATAGCCCTGGGGATAACCCAGCAGGGAAAAGCTGATCAACGCCACCGCCGTTATCACCGCCATACGCGCCCAGCCGCCCGGGCGCCTTCCAAACCCCCAGAAAACAAAAGGCATCGTACATATCCACGCCAGCAACCCACCCCGGCTATTCGTGGAAAAAAACGCGAGCAGGATTACGGTAAGCGTGGTGAGATAAAATAACCCGGCCATGTTTAGCTGAAGCGCCCCAAAGCGCGTACCGCGTTTCTCATCGTCGATGAGGTAAACGGCAAGAATGGGGAAAAACAGGAGATTCAGCCACGCCGCGAAACTGTTGGTATCCAGCAGCGGACCATAAGGCCGCAAGCCGGATAGCCCAACGCCCTGCCCCATCCAGTGGTAATACTGCCAGAGCGCCATACCGCTCAGAATCCAGGCACTCAGCAAGATCCCTCGCCAAAACCAGACCCAGGCCTGTTCTGCGACCGGCGCCGGAATCATCACGCTGATGAGAAATGTCAGTGGCAGGGCACCCAATACCCAAAAGTAGAACCAGCTCGTGTAAGGTGATCCGCTCCAGAACAGGGTCAGGCCAAACCACAGCAGCCAGAGCAGCATGAAGATCGGCAAAAACCCGCGCGGCCAGGCCAGTCCTTCCCCCAGGCGCGGCCACCAGACCAGTGCACCCCAGACCATCAAAACCATGCTGGTGACGGCCAGCAGGGGGATCATCTGACCGTTGTAATACCAGGAAAAAAAATAAGCGATCAGGGGAAAGGCCGCATAGAGCCCGGCCCGATAGGAGGGTACGGCAGGATTCACTGATCGTCTCCAGCATGTTGTGGGCAACAGTAATGGCCGTCAGCCCGGCGGACCGCTTCCTGTAGTGGCAGATGCCGGTTGCAGCGCGCGCATCGCACCAGCCGATCTATCCGTGGCGCCCGGGGGCGGCGGTGCTGCCGACCATACCAAAGCAGCGCCACAAACACCGTTAGAATCAGCCACTTCAACATAAGCACAGGTACCCGTGTGGTGCGGACTGACAGCGCCATGCCATCCGCGGATCCACCACAAAAAGCGACTCGACGATCGCCAAGTCCTTGTGAAAAAGGCCCGACAATGCGGGCCTTTCCTCAATTGGTCGGGGCGAGAGGATTCGAACCTCCGACATCCGCCTCCCGAAGGCGGCGCTCTACCAGGCTGAGCCACGCCCCGATGACATACATCAAAAATCACGCCGCACGGCAAATGCCGCCAAAAAAGCAAGGGCTTCCTTCTCCACACCTGCCGGGAACCCGGACAGGCAAGCAATGGCCTGATCCGCCTTTTCCTTCGCGACGCGCAAAGTGTAATCAATTGACCCCGTTCTGGCAATGATTTCCCAGACGGTTCCAAAGACGGCTGGCGCATTGCCGCACAGTGCTTCACGCAGAATGGCCTGCTCCGCCGCCGTAGCATGCTGCATGGCGTGGATATAGGGCAGGGTTGCCTTGCCTTCCGCGAGATCGTCGCCGCGGTTTTTACCCATTTTCTCGGCACTGGTGGAATAATCCAAGGCGTCATCCATCAACTGAAAGGCGATGCCGAGCAGCGAGCCATATTGCGCCAAGGCATTCTCCGCAGCGGCATCCAGGTGGTTTACCAGCGCCCCGATACGGGCGGCGGCCTCGAAGAGCTTGGCAGTCTTGGCTTCTATGACCGCGAAGTACGCCTCAGGGCTCAGATCGGCATCGTTGGCATTCTCCAGTTGCGCAACCTCTCCCTGGGCAATAACGCTGGTGGCCTCCGCCATGGTGGCGAGGATACGCATGTCGCCGTCCTGTACCATCATCTCGAAGGATCGGGCGTAAAGAAAATCCCCGACGAGGACGGCGGCGGCGTTGCCCCAGCGTTGATTGGCAGTCGCATTGCTGCGCCGCAGTTCGGAACCATCGACTACGTCATCATGCAGCAGCGTCGCGGTGTGGATAAACTCGACAACAGCCGCCAGAGAGATCGGACGCGGGCCACGCTCACCGCCCATACGTGCGGCGAGCAGCAGAACAATAGGCCGCAGCCTTTTGCCACCGGCGTTGATCAGATAAGTCCCCATGGCCGGAATGGTCGGCACCCCCGAACGCAATTGTTCCTGGATAACGCTGTTCACCGCAACCATATCGGCCCGTACGAGGCGGTTGACTTCCTCCAGATTCATGCCCTTGCTGCTCCCTGCTGTCTGCCTCAGCACCTGCCACACACCGGTATGGTGCGGAGCCGTTGATTGCAGGCGATTGTCGTTAGCGCGGCACAAGCTTGTCAAGCGCGGTCGTCCGCCTTATGCGCAGCGCCGGACAACCCGGCCGGGATCTCCAGGTGGCGTGATCTGGCCAATCGTCTCAATACTTCCGGGTCGCCATTCCAATGTGCAAGAGTATCCCACAGGGGGTGCGGGCCGAGGTCTTCACCTACCCGCAACATGCGTTCACGCAAGGTTTTGCCACCACTGCCCACCGCCAGAAAGAGCAGTATCAGGGTATTGATATAATCCTCGCTACGGCGTTGCTGGTAGGTGATGCGCAGAAGTTCGGCATACAACGGCAGTCGCCGCGGTTCATGGGCGATAGCCCGCCACAGGATCGCCATGCCGTAGGCCGGATCATGGTTGCGGGACACCAGGGCCAGCGCCATCTCCGCCGTCATGACGGCATCCGGAGTTCGCACGTGCGGAAGGGGGATGGCCATGCCCACTTTCTCGGCAAGCACGAGGAGTTCAAGATTGCCGGGATCCTGACTCAGGCCGGTATTTACCCGTTCCTGCCACCAGGATTCGTCCATAGGGGCAGCCCCCGGCTTTTCTCCCAGACTTTCGAGCAACTCGGCATAGCTGTCGATATCGGCCATGGCAAGATAGGCATCCAGGAGCATGTTGATGGGTTTGGTCACATGCGGATTGATATCCACATACCAGCGCAACACGGTCGCGGCCTGCGCATAGTGGCCATACTCCAGGTAAATGGTCGCTTCGTTGAGAAGATCGTCGATGCTGAGCGCTTGCTGCTCGGCACCACCGGTAGTAGTTACGGGTGGCGCAACAGCATCTACGCTGGACACTTCGGGTCGCATCTGCCGCACGTCTGTGGCGGGTGCCGAACGCGCTGCTGAGGAGACTGGCGCGCTGCTTTTGTTCTGTAAACGGCGGCGCCGTGCCCGTAAACGGATGAAAACCTCCACCAGCAGCAGCAGGACGACAACGATTTCCAACAGTAACATTACACCTTGCATAGGCACCTCGAGTTCGACCAAACATGTCCCTGTATTCCCGCATACAAGGGGGTATTAGTCGAAAGCCCGGGATTCGCCAGAAGCGACGCTTTACGTATCCTCCGCCATGCCCAACTCCTTCAGCTTGCGGGTGAGCGTATTGCGCCCCCACCCGAGTTTGTGCGCGGCGCTCTGCTTATGGCCACGGGTATGTTGCAGGGCCGCTTCCAGCAGACAGCGTTCGAACAGCGGCTGAATTTTGTCCAGCAAGGCTTCTTCACCACCAGCGAGGCGCTGCCGTACCACCGCCCCCAGCAGCAGGCGCCAATCCTGGGTGTTCGGGTCCGATATCATGGCGGACGCCGGCGACGCGGCCATTTCCGGCGGCAAATCCGTCACCTGGACCTCGCGGGTGGGTGCCATCACCGTAATCCAGCGACAGACGTTTTCCAATTGGCGCACATTACCGGGCCAATGCCAGTTCATAAAGGCGGTCTCCGCCTCCGGACTCAATATTCGCCGCTCCACATCCAGTTGCTCCGCGCTACGACGGAGAAAATGGCGGGCCAGACGCGGGATGTCCTCCCGCCGCTCGCGTATGGGCGGAAGATGGATATGGATGACGTTGAGACGGTGGTAGAGATCTTCCCGGAAGCTGCCATCGCGCACCTTGGCTTCGAGGTTCTGGTGGGTCGCGGCGAGGACGCGGACGTCCGCACGCTGGGGCGCGTGGCCACCGACCCGATAGAAAGTACCGTCGGAAAGCACCCGCAGCAGGCGCGTTTGCAGGGCGGCCGGCATATCGCCGATTTCATCCAGAAAGAGGGTTCCCCCGGAGGCCTGCTCGAAGCGACCCTGCCGGGTCTGCACCGCCCCGGTAAAAGCGCCCTTTTCATGGCCGAAAAGTTCCGATTCCAGCAACTCGGCGGGAATGGCCGCCGTGTTGATAGCGATGAAAGGTCCGCGCGCACGGGGGCTGTGCCGGTGCAGCGCACTGGCCACCAACTCCTTGCCGGATCCCGATTCACCGGTAATCAGCACATTGATCTGTGAGCGCGACAGTCGCCCGATGGCACGAAACACCTCCTGCATGGCCGGAGCCTCACCGATCATTTCCGCCGGATCGCTCTCCTCAACACCCGCCGCACTCGGTCCCGCCCCACTGCCGAGGGCGCGCCGCACCAGCGTAACCGCCTCGTCCATGTCAAACGGCTTGGGCAGATACTCAAAGGCCCCACTTTGAAAAGCGGCGACGGCATTGTCGAGATCAGAGTGCGCCGTCATCACGATCACCGGCAGTTTTGGCCAGCGCGACTGAACTTCGCGCAGAAACGCCAATCCGTCCAGGCCGGGCATGCGCAGATCGGTGACAACGGCGCCCGGCTGCTCACGCCCCAGGGCCCGCAGCGCGCTGTCGGCGTCTGCAAAGCTGCGCACCAGGATATCGGCCTGAGTCAACGCCTTCTCTAAAACCCAGCGAATGGAAGGATCGTCATCGATAATCCAGACCTGTGTCATGCGGATGCCTCCCGGTGCGGTGACAGGGGCAGGGAAACGGAAAATACCGTTTCTCCAGGTTCTGAATGGCAGTGGACCACGCCGCCATGCCCACGCACCAGTCCCTGTGCGATGGCGAGCCCCATTCCCATACCCTCGGCACGACTGGTGACCAGGGGCAAAAAGATCCGTGGCAGCAGGTCCGGGGAGATTCCCGGGCCGTTGTCGACGACATCCACACGCAGCGCCAGGCGGAACTTGTGGTGCAGCAGGGTAACGTAGCGTTCGACCCGGGTACGGATCAGGATTGCACCGTGGCGGTCCAGCGCCTGTTGGGCATTGCGCATCAGATTCAGAAAAACCTGCACCAGTTGCTCCTGATCCGCCATAAGGTCGGGAATGGAGGGGTCGTAGTCGAAACGCACGGCAATACCGGTGGGCAATTCCGCATTCAGCAGGTGACGCACGTGCTCCAGCACCTGATGGATATTCACCTCGGCAAAAACTGGGCGGCTACGGGGCCCCTGGAGGCGATCCACCAGATGATGCAGGCGATCCACCTCATGGAGAATGACGCGGATGTAATCTTTCAGTTCCGGACGTTGCAACTCACGATCCAGGAGCTGCGCAGCGCCACGCAAACCACCGAGGGGGTTTTTAATTTCGTGGGCGAGGCCGCGCAGCATCTCCTGCGCTGCGCCGTAAATGCGGTCCTGCATTTCCTCCTCGGCGTGCCGCGCCGGCAGTTCCATGGGCCGCATTTCGATAATGAGGCCGTCGGTTGGTGCCGGTGTCACCACCAAATCCACCACGGCGCCGCCGCCCTCACTCAGCGCCAGGGGCAGGGCTCTACGCAGAGTCGCCGCATTCGCCGCAATGGTATCCGCAAAAAGTGTGGCAAATCGCTCTTCGCCAACGACACTGCATAGCGCCGGCAAATATTGTCCCAATGCCTGGTGCTGGCTGATGCGCAGCAGATTCTCGGCGGCGGGATTCATATACCGGATGTGGTAACCCGCTCCCAGAATCAGTACCGCTGATTCCAGGGCGTCCAGCACCATATTCTCCGTGGGCAGGGTGGCTATGTTTTTGCGGCGCGCCATGCAAGCTCCGATTTTATGATTCACCAAACAGGCTCCGTGCTCAGTAAAGCAAAAAGCGCACCAGACCATCAGGAACGCAGCCCCTGCACCCCGGCATACCATGGACATACTTCTGCATCCCCGGCGCAAACACCAGGCATACCCTTATCGTGCGGCAGCCGGTTGCAGACGCATATGATGCACCATAATAGTGCATTTCGGACGAGGCGCCTAGCGCCACTGGCGGCCGACCTTTTGGTCGCGCTTCCCAAGGACGGTATTTTCAGCGACTATCATCCATCCATGTCGTCGGGCTCACAGGAACACTCCATGACCTATTGCCTCACCACCCACGTCACCGGGGGTCTGATTTTCTGCTCCGACTCGCGGACCAACGCGGGCACCGACAATGTCAGCATCTACTCGAAAATGCATCACTTCTGCTGGCCCGGGGATCGTTTTCTCTGCCTGCTTTCAGCGGGCAATCTGGCGACCACCCAGGGCGTGGTCAAGCGGATGCAGCAAGATATCGATCAGGACGCCGAAACCCATCTGCTCAATCTGACCAGCATGGCAGAGGCGGCGGATTATGTCGGCCTCATCAATGCCGAGGTGCAGCGCAACCAGGCCAACCGTGATACCGCCAACACCAATTTTGAGGCGACCTTCATACTCGGCGGGCAGATCGGGGCAGAAATGCCAGCCACCTACATGATCTATCCACAAGGCAACTACATCCATGAATCATCGGACCATCCCTTTCTGCAAATCGGCGAAATCAAGTACGGCAAACCGATCCTGGACCGCGTAGTCAGGCCCGACCTCTCGCTGGAGGCTGCAGCACGCTGTGCGCTGGTCTCCATGAATTCCACCATGCGCAGCAATGTCACGGTAGGCCCTCCGGTGGAACTGCTCATTTACCACGCCAACAGCCTGCAGGCGGGGCGCTACCTGACCTTTTCCGAAGAAGATCCTTTTTACCGCAGCATCGGTGAACGCTGGAGCCAGGGGTTGCTACGGGCGCTGGATGACCTGCCGCGCTTTGCCTGGGAAAGTGCGGCCACGAGTCCCACGGAAACGACAGAAAACGGCGTCCGTTAACGGACGAAATCAGCCCTGCACTACGGCTGAGCCAAGCGCACCGTATTGGTGCATATCTCTTCTTGACTGCGGCACGGTCCCGCCGGAAATCCGCCATTCGGGTGCAACCGGCATCCAAGGACCACGAACTGCGGGAAATGTGATGGTTGGTGACCGGAGAACGAGGCGATCGCCCAGCCGGCATCTGGCATAATCTTTGCTGATATCATCCCAGCGACCACAGCACAGCCCGATCCGGCACCGGAACGAGGACGTCGTCTCACCGCCATATTCAGAAGCGTGAGCGTGCATCACGCGAAGAGGAGAACTGGTTTATGGATTGGCTGAGCAAGCATTATCAACAGCAGAAGAGTTACGATGAACTGGTAGGCGAAGGTGGGGTGCCACGTCTGCCCGCAGCCCCCCTGTTTGACTACCTCAGCACCCTGGACGGTAGTGAACTGCGTGCCCGCCGACAGGCCGCCGATGCCGCGATCCTCGCCATGGGTATCACCTTCACGGTGTACAGCGAGGCAGGCGATATCGACCGCGCCTGGCCCTTTGATATCATCCCCCGCATTCTCTCCCGGCGAGAATGGGTGCGCATCGAAGAAGGGCTCAAGCAGCGTTTACAAGCCCTCAACCTCTTTATCGACGACATCTATAACGCACAGCGTATCGTTGTGGACGGTGTTTTCCCGGCCGAGGTCCTGGCCAGTTCCCGTAATTTCCGGGAGGCCTGTCGCGGCGTGCGTCCACCTTTCGGAGTCTGGGCCCACATCTGTGGGAGCGATCTGGTCCGCGATGCGGACGGCACGATCTATGTTCTGGAGGACAACCTGCGGGTTCCCTCCGGCGTCTCCTACATGCTGGAAAATCGACAGATCATGAAGCGGCTCTTTCCTGAACTATTCAAGTCCTCCACGATCCTGCCCGTGGACGACTACCCCAACCGGCTCTACGACACCTTGGCCGCGCTGTCGCCACGCGAGGGTGAACGGCCCGTGGTCGCCGTGCTTACCCCGGGCATCTACAACTCGGCCTACTTCGAGCACAGTTATCTGGCGCAGCAAATGGGGGCATATCTGGCGGAGGGCGCGGATTTCTTCGTCAGCAGGGACGATATCGTTTATCTCCGGACCATCTCCGGTCCGCAGCGGGTGGATGTGATCTACCGCCGCATCGACGACGAATATATGGACCCCGAGGTCTTCCTCTCCGATTCCGTTCTGGGTATTCCCGGATTGCTGCGCGCCTGGCGACGCGGCACGGTCGCCATTGCCAACGCCCCCGGTGCCGGGGTCGCCGATGACAAGGTGGTATACGCCTTCGTGCCCGATATCATCCGCTACTATCTGGGCGCCGAACCCATCCTGCCCAACGTGCCGACCTACTTGTGCATGCGTGACGCAGACCGCGATTATGTACTGAGTCACCTGCACGAACTGGTGGTCAAACCGGCCAACGAGTCAGGCGGTTACGGCATGCTCATCGGACCGCGCGCCACATCCGAAGAGCGTGGGCGCTTTGCGGAACTGATCACCGCTAACCCGCGTAATTATATCGCCCAGCCCACCCTGAATCTTTCCACCGCGCCAACCCTGGTGGAAGACCATCTGGAAGCCCGCCATCTCGACCTGCGCCCCTTTATCCTGCAGGCGGACAAGCTGTATGTGACCACCGGCGGCCTGACCCGGGTGGCCATGCAACCGGGGTCGCTGGTGGTGAACAGCTCCCAGGGCGGCGGCAGCAAAGACACCTGGATTGTCGATGAGGAGGCCCCATGCTTTCGCGCGTAGCTGAAAACCTGTACTGGATGGCCCGCTATCTGGAGCGGACCGAAGACATGGCCAGACTGATCAACGCCACCACACTGCTGCTGCTCGACCTGCCCCAGGGCGCCGAGTTCGGCTGGGACATTCTCTTGCAGGTGACGGGCGACGCCAAACTCTACACGGAACACTACGGCACGCCGGAGGAAGGCCGCATCATGCGGTTTCTCATTGCCGACGAGCGCAACCCCAACTCGGTGATGGCCGCCATCCATCAGGCCCGGGAGAATTGCCGCACCTTCCGCGACCTGCTTCCCGCCGAGTTCTGGGAGCGCCTGAACACCCTTTTCCTCTTCGTCCGCGAACATGCCGACACCAGTTCAGACAGCCGTCATGCACGTTATGCCTTTCTCAGCGAGGTCATTTCCCGACGCCACGCCCTGGTTGGGCTGCTCATCAGCAGCATGAGCCAGGACAACGTCTACCAGTTCATCAAGCTGGGCCGCAACATGGAACGCGCCGACATGACCACCCGCATCGTCGACGTGACCAGCGCCGTGATTCTGCCCCAGGACCAGGGGCTACAGAAAACGACCACCAGCAGCCTCTGGCTGGGCGTATTGCGTGCGCTCAGCGCCTTTGAGATGTACCGCCGTCATGTCTCGGTACAGGTGCGCAGCAATCAGGTGGTAGACTACCTGCTCAAGGATAACAAGTTTCCGCGCAGCATGAAGTACTCCCTGGGGGAGATGGAGGTGGCGCTCGCCTATCTGCCCAACGCGGGCATCCCCGCCGAGGCCGTGCGCCGCGCGCGGCGGCGTCTGGATGTCCTGAAACTGGCGAATTTGCGCCCGGACCTGCTCCACGAGTACCTGGATCAGGCACAGAAAGATCTCGCCATGGTGCACCGCACGATTCACGACACCTATTTTGCCCGGGATGATACCGGTTTCGGCGGAGTGCCGAGCGGGCTGCTCCTGAATGCCGCGCAAGCCTGACCGCAGACGCGGCCCCACCCACTTCGGAGGAAATCATCATGGGCATCCATGTCGTACTGCGCCACCAGACCGAGTATGACTTCGACCGGCTGGTGGAAATCCACCCCCATGTGCTGCGCCTGCGCCCCGCGCCCCATTGTCGCACCCCGATCCTGGCCTACTCCCTCCATGTCGAACCGGGCAAGCATTTTCTCAACTGGCAACAGGACCCATTCGGCAACTACCAGGGGCGCCTGGTCTTTCCCGAGCGTGCGCGCTCGCTGAAGGTGGAGGTAGAGGTCATCGCCGATCTGACCGTGATTGACCCCTTTGATTTCTTCATCGAACCTGAGGCCGAACACTGGCCCTTCGCCTATGACCCCATTCTCCGCAAGGAACTCGCACCCTACCTGGAAGAGGAAGAGGCCGGCCCGTTGCTACGGCGTTTTCTACTCGATATCCGCCGCCAGCGCCAGCGTACCGTGGATTTTCTCGTGGCCATCAATCAACGCCTGCAGGGACAGATCGGCTATACCCTGCGCATGGAGGCCGGGGTGCAGACACCGGAGGAGACCCTGGAAAAGGCCAGTGGCTCCTGCCGCGACAGTGCCTGGCTGCTGGTGCAGGTGCTCCGCCACATGGGCCTCGCAGCGCGCTTCGTGTCCGGCTATCTGGTGCAACTGGTAGCCGATCAGGCGCCCCTGGACGGACCCGCAGGCCCCGCCAGCGATTTCACTGATCTCCATGCCTGGGCAGAAGTTTACGTCCCCGGCGCCGGCTGGATCGGTCTCGACCCGACCTCCGGACTGTTTGCCGGAGAGGGCCACATCCCGCTCGCCTGTACCCCGCATTATCAAAGCGCGGCCCCCATTACCGGCGCCACCGGTGCCTGCAAGGCCGAGTTTCACTTCGCCAACACCGTGACCCGCCTGCTGGAAACGCCTCGCGTCACCAAGCCGTACACCGACGGGCAATGGGAACAGATCATGGGCCTGGGCGATGCGCTGGACAAGCGTTTTCAGGCCGCCGACATGCGCCTCACCATGGGCGGCGAGCCCACCTTCGTGGCCACGGAAGGAGTGGATGCCGCCGAATGGAATCAGGACGCCCTTGGCGACCACAAGCGGGAACGCGCCGAAACGCTGGTGCGTCGCCTCGGCCAGCGCTTCGCGCCCGGCGCACTGCTGCACACGGGTGAGGGCAAATGGTATCCCGGTGAACCGCTGCCGCGTTGGGCGCTCGGTCTATACTGGCGCAAGGATGGTATCCCCCTGTGGGGCGATCCCCGACTGCTCGCCGATCCATTGCACGACTACGGCTGGCAGGCCGATGACATCCACAATTTCGCCTGTACCCTGACCCGCTATCTGCAACTCGACAGTGACCGTCTGCTGCCCGCTTACGAGGATGCCTGGCATATTCTGCATCAGGAGGGCCGCACTCCGATCAATATCGATCTCAGCACCCATCGCCTCGACGACCCGCTGGAACGCCAGGCGCTGATCGGCAAATTGCAGGCGGGACTCGATCAGCCGGTGGGCTGGGTGCTGCCCCTCGCCTGGGAATGGAAACAGCAGCGCTGGTACTCGGCGCCGTGGAGTTTCCGGGGCGGGCGGCTGGTTCTGCTGCCTGGCGACTCCCCGCTGGGCATGCGTCTGCCCCTCGACAGCCTGCCCTGGGTCGTCGAAGCCCATAAAAAATGGCAGCCGGACCCTGACCCCTTCGCGCCGATGCAGCCATTGCCGGATATCCACGGCGATATCGCCGCGCGCTACAGCCATGTCCCTGAAGCGCAGCCATCGTCCACGGCGGACCAGCAACGCTGGGAGGAGATCCCCCATACCGCAGTCACCCTGGAAATCCGCAAAGGCTGCCTGTACTGCTTCTTTCCGCCCTTGCAGGTGACGGAACACTATCTGTACCTGCTCAGCGCGGTCGAACACAGCGCCACCGAACTCCATATGCCGGTGGTCATCGAGGGTTATGCGCCGCCCAGCGATCCACGGGTGGAGAAGCTGCTCGTCACCCCCGATCCCGGGGTCATCGAAGTCAATATCCATCCTTCCACGCACTGGCAGGAGATGGTGGAAAAGACCACGGCCCTCTATGATGACGCCCACGCCTGCCGGCTGACCGCCGAAAAATTCATGCTGGACGGGCGCCATACCGGAACTGGCGGCGGCAATCACATGACACTCGGCGCCGCCACCCCCGGCGACAGTCCCTTTTTGCGCCGCCCCGATCTGCTGCAGAGCCTCATCACCTACTGGCAGCACCACCCGGCCCTGTCCTACTTTTTCAGCGGCATGTTTATCGGCCCCACCAGTCAGTCGCCGCGGGTGGATGAGGCGCGCCATGAGGCCCTTTACGAGCTGGAGATCGCTTTTGCTCAGGTGCCGCCCGGCATCGTGCCGCAGCCATGGCTGGTGGACCGTCTCTTCCGCAATCTGCTGGTGGACATCACCGGCAACACCCACCGCGCCGAAATCTGCATCGACAAGCTCTATTCGCCGGCCGGGGCCGCCGGCAGGCAGGGACTGGTGGAACTACGGGCCTTCGAGATGCCGCCCCACGCCCGCATGAGCCTTGCGCAGCAACTGCTGGTGCGCAGCCTCTTGCTGCGATTCTGGGAAACCCCCTATCGCCATGAACTGGTGCGCTGGGGCACCACCCTCCACGATCGCTTCATGCTACCCCATTATATCTGGGAAGATCTGCGCGAAATTTGCGCGGACCTGCAGGAACACGACATTCCCTTCCAACTCGACTGGCTGGCGCCCTTCTCCGAGTTTCGCTTTCCACGATACGGTCACATCCGGATCGGCGAGATCGACATCGAGTTGCGCGCCGCCATCGAACCCTGGCACGTTCTCGGCGAAGAGATGACGGGTAGCGGCACGGCGCGCTATGTGGACTCCTCGGTCGAACGGCTGCAGGTACGGGTAACGGGCATGACTCCGGGGCGCCATGTGCTCGCCTGCAACGGACGACGGGTGCCACTGCAGGCCACTCGTGCGCACGAAGCGCAGGTGGCCGGGGTACGCTACCGCGCCTGGCAACCGCCATCCGCGCTGCACCCCACCATTCCGGTGCATACGCCGTTGACTTTCGACCTGATCGACACCTGGAACGGAAGTAGCGTAGGCGGTTGCAGCTACCACGTCATGCATCCCGGCGGGCGCAATCCGGAGGCCTTCCCGGTCAATGCCTGGGAAGCGGAGGCGCGGCGCCAGAGCCGCTTCACCACGACCGGCCACAGTCAGGGTCCGCAACCGGAGCCGATCCTGCAGGGTCAGGGCGAGAGCCTTTTCGTGCCAACCGGCAGCGGTGAGCACGCTTGGCTGCCCCCCCATGCGGAAGATCAACCTGACTATCCCCATACCCTGGACCTACGCATGGCGCGGCCCATGGCATCGAGCTGAAAGGCTGCATCGAATATGGCACGCTTCCTGCTACATAAATACTGATCATGGTCATGTGATCACTCCTCCTCAAGTGGCTTCCAGGGCGGTTATTCCGCCCTTTTTTTCGTCCTCAGGGCGAACGTCATTGAAAATAATATGTAGAACAATATGTTAAAAACACTCGCCATTCTCGAACCAAGCGTCTCCCGGGGATAGAGCACCCGCGCTGCACTGGCGCACCCCCAGGATCTGCACCATACTTGTGCAATGGCGCACCACTCCAGCGCACCCTATTCGGGGTGATTGCACACGATCATCTCCATGGTAGAACGGCAGGCGACTGGAGCAGCAAATGTCAAACTGGCACAGGAAATGCTAGTTTCATGGTGTACACGGGGTCTTCCCCATAGCGAACCGCGACGACCGATGCCGGTCTAACCAATCGCAGACGCGGCAATGCCGCAAGGAGTGGCAAATGGCGTTATTCGACCGTTACCAGGAGCGTTTCCTGCAGCAGCAGGAAGTCACCCTTTCCATCGATGAGTATCTGGACCTTTGTGCCCGGGATCCCATGGCTTACGCCACCGCCGCGGAGCGGATGCTGGCGGCCATCGGCGAGCCACAGGTGGTGGACACCCAGGCTGATCCCCGGCTGTCGCGTATTTTCATGAACCGTAAACTGCTCACCTATCCCGCCTTCAAGGACTTCTATGGCATTGAAGACGTGGTGGAAAACCTCGTCGCGTATTTTCGTCACGCAGCGCAGGGACTGGAAGAGCGTAAACAGATTCTCTATCTGCTCGGTCCGGTGGGCGCCGCCAAATCGTCTCTGGCGGAGCGCCTGAAAAACCTGATGGAGCACTATCCCATCTATTGCCTCGCCGCCCATGGCAGGGTATCGCCACTCTTCGAGTCACCCCTCGGTCTCTTTGACCGGGATGAGGATGGCCCGGTGCTGGAAGACCGCTTCGGCATTCCCTCCCGCGCCCTCAATGGCGTAATGTCGCCCTGGGCCGCCAAACGGCTGCGCGAGTTCGGTGGTGACATTCGTAAGTTCACCGTGCACCGCCTGATGCCGTCGCAGTTGCACCAGATCGGCATCACCAAGGTGGAACCGGGCGACGAGAACAATCAGGATATTTCCAGCCTCGTCGGCAAAGTGGATATTCGCAAGCTGGAAGATTTCTCCCAGGACGATCCCGACGCCTATGCCTATGCGGGCGGCCTCAATGTCGCCACCCAGGGCGTGCTGGAGTTCGTCGAGATGTTCAAGGCGCCCATCAAGATGCTCCACCCCCTGCTGACGGCCACCCAGGAGGGCACCTACAACGGTACCGAAGGTTTTGGCGCCATGCCCTTCCAGGGCATCATCCTGGCCCACAGCAATGAATCGGAATGGTCTGCTTTCCGCAACAACAAGCGCAACGAGGCTTTCCTCGACCGCGTCTATATCGTCAAGGTGCCCTATTGCCTGCGCGTCACCGAGGAGACGCAGATCTACCGCAAGCTCCTCGAAAGCAGCGCCCTCAACGCCGCCCCCTGTGCCCCCGACACCATGGACATGCTGGCTCGTTTCTCCGTCCTCAGTCGTCTCAAGGAACCCGGCAACAGCAGCCTGTGGTCCAAGATGGAGGTCTACGATGGCAAGTCCCTCAAAGATCGGGACCCCAAGGCCAAAAGCCTGCAGGAGTATCGTGACGCATCCGGCGTGGACGAGGGCATGGACGGCATTTCCACGCGCTTCGCTTACAAAATCCTGTCACGCACCTTCAACTTTGACGGCGACGAGATAGCGGCCAACCCGGTACACCTCCTGCATGTGCTGGAAACACAGGTCCGTGCCGAACAGTTTCCGGCAGAACTGGAATCCCGCTATCTCGCCTTCCTCAAGACCGAATTGGCCCCCCGTTATGCCGAGTTCCTCGGTCTGGAAATTCAGAAGGCCTATCTGGAGAGCTATGGCGATTACGGCCAGAATCTCTTTGACCGCTATATCCAGTACGCCGATTTTTGGCTGCAGGATACGGAATTCCGTGACCCCGATACCGGGCAACTCATGGACCGCAGCCTGCTCAACGAAGAACTGGAAAAAATCGAGAAACCGGCGGGCATCGCCAACCCCAAGGATTTTCGCAACGAAGTAGTAAACTTTGTGCTGCGGGTCAAGGCATCCAACGACGGCGTCAGCCCGGCCTGGACCAGTTATGAGAAGCTGCGCGCAGTCATCGAGAAGAAGATGTTTGCCAATACCGAGGATCTGCTACCGGTGATTTCCTTCGGCAAGAAGAGCTCCTCGGATGACGAACGCAAACATCAGGACTTTGTCGCACGCATGACTTCCAAGGGCTACACCGAAAAGCAGGTACGCCTGCTGGTGGACTGGTATATGCGTTATCGCAAGCATCATTAGAGGCTGTGCCATCGCAAAGAGGGCCAACGGCCCGCGCTTCGACCTGTCCCGATCTCCTGCCCGCACCCGCGGGCTTTTTTTGCCGGGATGGCCGACTCCACCGGCGCGCAGCGGATAGAGCGCACTATTTTGGTGCGCTCGGCATTCCCGGCCTCCTGTCACAATCCATAAGCCCTTATTTTTCGTTATCCTGCCCGGCTTGCACACTTATTGCTTGACGCTATCTGAGTAAGCACGGGGCGAACAGCCCCATAACGGGCAAAAAAGGAGCGACAAGATGCAGAAGGGAGCGAAACACCCATTTTTACCGGTGGCGTCGGGAATCGGCGCATGGATATGGTTGGCCAGCCCGCTGGCCCAGGCCGATACCACCCCACCCTTTAACAGCGGCGATACGGCATGGATGCTGAGCTCCACGGCTCTGGTGCTGCTCATGACCGTCCCCGGCCTGGCCCTCTTTTATGCGGGCATGGTGCGCAAGAAAAATGTCCTGGCCACGGCGGCGCAGAGTTTCGCCATCACGGCCCTGGTTTCCGTACTGTGGATGTTCATAGGCTACTCACTGACCTTCACCTCAGGCAATGCGTTCATGGGCGGGCTGAGTCGACTTTTCCTCAACGGCATGGGCCTGGATTCCGCCAATGGTCTGGCCCCCACCATTCCGGAATCGGTGTACATGACCTTTCAGATGACCTTCGCCATCATCACGCCGGCCCTGATTGTCGGCGCCTTTGCCGAACGGATGAAGTTCTCCGCCCTGCTCTGGTTCACCGGCCTCTGGTCGTTGCTGGTCTATGCGCCCATCGCGCATATGGTCTGGGGCCCAGCCGGCTGGCTGGCTGCGGATGGCGTCCTCGATTACGCGGGCGGCACCGTGGTGCATATCAACGCCGGTATCGCCGGGCTGGTCGCAGCGCTCGTCATGGGCAAGCGGATCGGTTACCGCCATGACACCATGCACCCCAATAATCTGATGTATACCCTGATCGGCGCATCCCTGCTCTGGGTGGGCTGGTTCGGCTTCAACGCCGGTTCGGCGGTCGCCGCCAGCGACCGCGCGGGGATGGCCATGGCTACCACCCAGATTGCCACCGCCGTGGCAGCCCTCTCCTGGATGTTTGCGGAATGGCTGGCGCGCGGCAAGCCGACGGTGCTGGGCATGACTTCTGGCGCCGTAGCCGGTCTCGTCGCGATCACCCCAGCCTCGGGTTTTGTCGGCCCCATGGGTGCATTGTGGATCGGTCTTGCGGCGGGCGTCATCTGTTTCTGGGCTGCGGTCTACCTGAAGAACCGGTTGGGTTACGACGATTCTCTGGATGCCTTCGGCGTCCATGCCATCGGCGGTATCATCGGCGCGTTGCTGACCGGCGTTTTCGCGGTGAAAGCCATCGGTGGTACAGCGGGTATGCTGGAAGGGAATACCGGACAACTGCTCATTCAGGCGACGGGTGTTGGTGTCACGATTGTCTATGACGCCATCGTCAGCTTCATCATCCTCAAGGTCATCGACTGGACCCTGGGCCTGCGCGTCATAGGGGAGCAGGAACGGGAGGGGCTGGACATCACCCAGCACGGTGAGCAGGTCTACGAATAAACCGCGTTCCCGGTGGACCGTCCATGGGGGAGGTCCACCGTAACCATCCGCCCCATTTTAGGTCATAATGAGGGTGAGGCGTCGCCACCAGGGAGTCTGCCATGAGCATGATCATCGACCGGCGCAGTTCCGGAACCAGATCCACGGCCAATCAGGATCGTCTGCAAAGACGTGTCCGCGCCCGACTCAAGGTCGCTGTCGAAAAAATGGCCCGCTCCGGCTCCATTGAGGATCTGGCCAATACCGACCAACCCGTTTCCATCCCCACCCGCGATCTCCATGAACCCAGCTTTCGCCGCGACCTCGGCGATACCTCCTGGGAGCGGGTGTTACCCGGTAACAAGGAATATCAGCGTGGCGACGAAATCAACAAGCCCGAGGGGGGCGGTTCCGGCAAGGGTCGGGTGGGGTCTCCCGACGGCCTGGGAGAAGACGAAGTCGCCATCGTCCTCTCCGCCGACGAGTTTCTGGACCTGCTCTTCGACGGACTGGCGTTACCCAATCTGCGTAAAATGGCACAGGGGGATATCCAGGCCGATCAATGGCGGCGGGCGGGTTTCATCAAGGACGGCAGCCCCTCCCGCATGCACGTCGGCCGCACCATGCGTGCCGCCCGTGCCCGTCGGCTGGCTTTGCGTGCCGGAAAACGCCGCGAATTGCAGGATCTGCTGGATGCTCGCAACGTCCTGCAGGAAGAGATTCAAGACCGTCTGGCACAGAAGCAAGATGTCTCCGTAGAGCAGGAGCGCCTCAGCGAACTGGATCATCAGATTGACGCGTTGGAGCGCAAAATCAAAGCGATTCCATTCATCGACGAGGCCGACCTGCGCTTCGCCCATATCGACCAGCAACCCCACCCCATTACCAACGCGGTGATGTTCTGCGTCATGGACGTTTCGGGCAGTATGGGTGAAAAGGAAAAAGACCTGGCCAAGCGCTTCTTTCTGCTGCTGTATCTGTTTCTGCACCGGCATTATCAGGCGGTGCAGATGGTCTTCATCAAGCACCACAGCACCGCCTCGGAGTGCAGTGAACAGGCCTTTTTCGGCGCCCGCGAGGGAGGTGGGACGCTGGTCTCTCCGGCCATCATCCTGAGTGAAGAAATCATGCAACAACGCTTCCCCCCGGATCGATGGAATGTCTATCTGGCACAGGTATCCGACGGTGATAATTATTTTGCCGACAACGCCGTGGTGGAAGAGCACCTTCTGAACCTGCTGCCGCGCCTGCGCAACCTCTTCTATCTGGAGGTCAACCGGGACAGCGAGAGTGATCTGCTGCGACTCTACGATGCCATTGCCCAGGACTTCCCGGAGCTGGTCACCGCCCGCGCCAGCGAGCGCGAGGACATCTACCCGATGTTCCGGACACTCTTTGCCACTGAGGAGACGCCAAGCCATGTCTAGGTTCCTCTTTACCGACAATGACTGGACCTTCGCGCGGATCGATGCGGTCACCGAAGAAATTGCGGCCATCGCCGCGGAAGAACTTCAGCTCGACACCTATCCCAACCAGTTGGAGATCATCAGCGCCGAGCAGATGCTCGATGCCTATGCCTCCATCGGGCTTCCGGTCTATTACGCCCACTGGTCTTTCGGCAAGCAACGTGCCATCGAATCCGGGCAGTACCGTCGCGGCGAAATGGGTCTGGCGTATGAACTGGTGATCAACAGCAATCCCTGCATCAGCTACCTCATGGAAGAAAACACCATGACCATGCAGACTCTGGTGATCGCCCATGCGGCTTACGGGCATAACGCCTTTTTCAAGAACAATGTCTTCTTCCGGCAATGGACGGATGCGGAGGGCATTCTGGATTATCTGGCGTTCGCCCAGCGCTACATCGCCCGCTGCGAGGAGCGCTACGGGATCGAGGCGGTAACCGACGTATTGGATGCAGCCCATGCCATCAGCCGTAACGGCGTGGATCGCGGCCGCCGTCCGCGCCAGCTCTCGGCCCGCGAGGAAGAGCAACGCCGCGAAGAACGTGAACGCTACCTGCAGCAGCAGCTCCTGGAAATATGGCGCACCCTGCCTCCGCATGACACCAGCCAGCCCGTTGATGCCAACGTATTCCCGCCAGCCCCCCAGGAAAACCTGCTCTATTTCATCGAAAAAAACGCCCCACACCTGGAGGGCTGGAAGCGGGAAATACTGCGTATCGTGCGCAAGATCTCCCAGTATCTCTACCCCCAGGGACAGACCAAGATCATGAACGAGGGCTTCGCGTGCTTCGTGCATTACCATATCCTGCACAGCCTGCATGCCCGGGGGCTGATTACCGACGGCACCCTGCTGGAGTTTTACGCCAGCCACACCGCCGTCACCTTCCAGCCGGACTTTGATGATCCGCGCTACAGCGGAATCAACCCCTATGCCCTGGGTTTTGCCGTGTTCCAGGACATCAAGCGGATTTGTCTCGCGCCCACGGACGAAGACCGCCGCTGGTTTTCCTTTGCCGGAGACCCCGACTGGCGCAAGCAGATTCACTTCGCCATGCGCGAATTCCGTGACGAAAGCTTCATCCTGCAATACCTCTCGCCCAAGGTCATGCGCGACCTGCACCTCTTTGCCCTGAGCAACGACCCAGACGCTACGGCGTACCGGGTCAGCGCCATCCATGATGACTCGGGCTACCAGTATCTGCGCCAGGCTTTTGCCCGACAAATCGCTGAAAGCACCCGCCCGCCGGACATTCAGATCGTGTCTGTGGATCGCTGGGGGGACCGACATCTGCGTCTACGGCAGATGGATCCTCAGCCCCTCGATCAGGATGAAGCCCAAAAGACCCTCCATTTGATTCACACCCTCTGGGGGTATGATGTGCATCTGAACATGGAAGAGCTTTCCCTGAGCGAATCCGGCACGCTCTGAAGATCCGATTCCGACAACCCCAAGGGTTGCACCATAATAGTGCATAGCGCATTGATATGGTGCACCAAATGCGGTCACTTCCTCGCCATTTTTCAAAAAACGTTACGTTATAGCCTGTTATAAGTTGGCACTAAGTTTGCTAGAAGCTCCCTGTAATTTCACACCAAAGGGAGCAGCAAACATGAAGAGTTCCAAACGGAGTTATGGTCATAAAATCATTCCGCTGACTGTACTCGCCCTATCGCCGCTGGCGATCGGGACTGGCCACGCATCGCCACTGGCCCTGCCCAGCCCGCTGACCTTCGAGGCGGGTCCACTGGGTAAACTCAATGTGCAAGGCGTGGCGAGCGGCTATGGCATCTGGCAGGACAACAAGTTCGCCCCCGCCGCCTCCGGCCCGGCAAACACTCCGGCAACCAAATCTGCGTCCGCCGACATCAGCAACGGTCAGGTGATCATCCAGAAGAACTCCGGTCTGGTGCAATTTTATCTGCAGGCAGGGGCGTATAACGTCATGACCCTGGGCTCCAGCTATTTCTCCACCGGTACCTTCACTCAGAACACCTTCGGCGCCCTGCCGGTCGGTTATCTTGAAATCGCCCCCACCGATAACTTCAATGTCCAGATCGGCAAACTCCCGACCCTGATCGGCGCCGAATACACCTTCAGCTACCAGAACTGGAACATCGAGCGCGGCCTGCTCTGGGGCCAGGAGAATGCCGTCAACAAAGGCATCCAGGCCAATTACACCATGGGGCCGGTCACCGCTTCCTTGTCTTGGAATGACGGTTTCTACTCCGATCGCTTCAACTGGGTGACGGGCGCCCTGACCTGGGCCATCAACAAGGAAAACAGTGTCTTCTTCCAGGCTGGCAGCAATATGGGACATACGAATTTCGCCTATTCGTCCATTGCCACCACGCCGCTACAGAACAACGAGAGCATTTACGACCTGGGTTATACCCATACCGGCGCAAACCTCGTCGTGACGCCTTATGTGCAGTATACCAGCGTGCCGGCGAGCGCAATTCAGGCGCTGGGTGCCGGCACCAGAAAGACCAGCACCTTCGGTGCCGCCATTCTTGCCGATTACAGCCTGACGGACAAAATCTCCGTCGCCGGGCGGGTGGAGTACATCAGCAACTCCGGCACTGCTACAGATGGTGCCGCCAACCTCACCGGCTTCGGCCCCGGTTCCCATGCCTGGTCGCTGACCGTGACGCCGACTTATCAGGACGGCGGCTTTTTCGCTCGGGCCGAGCTTTCTTATGTTACAGCATCCATGCAGAGCGGCACTGGTTTCTCGGGTACCAACGGCCTCGCCCAGAACCAACTCCGGGGCATGGTCGAAACCGGCTTCATGTTCTAACCCCCGGGGTCGTTGCCCCCCGAGATGTTCCAACCCTGCGCAAGAGGTGTCGTCATGAAATTGATTACTGCCATAGTAAAACCCTTCAAGCTCGATGATGTCCGTGAGGCATTGTCGGCAGTCGGGATCCAGGGCCTCACGGTCACCGAAGTCAAAGGTTTCGGGCGCCAGAAAGGTCATACCGAACTCTACCGCGGCGCGGAATACGTGGTGGATTTTCTCCCCAAGGTCAAAATCGAGACGGTAATCAGCGATGACGTCGTCGACCAGGCCATTGAGGCCATCGAAAAAGGTGCCCGCACCGGCAAGATTGGTGACGGTAAAATCTTCGTCTCTGAAGTGCTGGAGACCATCCGTATCCGCACCGGGGAATCCGGCAATGATGCACTGTAATCACCTATAACCGTTTTACAACCGCTCCGAATCCTTATAGGGAGGAATTTCTTCATGTCAGTAGCTTGGCTTAATACCGGCGACAATGCGTGGCAGCTTACCGCAGCGACCGTCGTTGGCTTGCAGAGTGTTCCCGGGCTCGTCGTCCTGTACGCGGGCATCGTCAAGAAGAAGTGGGCCGTCAACTCCGCTTTTATGGCCTTTTATGCCTTTGCCGCAGTACTGATCGCATGGGTCCTCTGGGCCTACAATATGGGTTTCGGTAATCAGTGGTTTCCTTTTGTCGGCATGCCGCATTCCATCATCAGTATGCAGGATGAACTCAAACAGGCCCTGATCCCGGCCTCCAACACCAGCGCCGCCTTTCCCATGTCCACCATGGTATATTTCCAGTTTGTCTTTGCCGCCATTACTCTGGTGATCATGGCTGGCGCCGTATTGGGACGGATGAGCTTCAAGGCATGGATGATTTTCGTTCCCTTATGGCTCACCTTCTCCTATACCGTTGGCGCCTTCAGTTTGTGGGGTGGCGGTTTCCTCTCCAGCCTCGGCGTCATCGATTACTCCGGTGGTTATGTCATTCACCTCTCTGCAGGTGTCGCGGGCTTTGTGGCGGCCGCGGTGATTGGACCACGCCTCGCGCGTGACCGTGAAAACTTCCAGCCCAACAACGTACTGCTGATGCTGGTCGGTGCCGGTATCCTCTGGCTCGGATGGAACGGCTTCAACGGTGGTGATCCCTACGCTGCCAGCCGCGATGCCGGCGCGGCGGTGCTGAACACCAATATCGCCACAGCGGTCAGCGTCATCGTCTGGACCATCATGGATATCTTCTACTTCAAGAAGCCATCCGTCATCGGTGCTGTACAAGGCATGATCACCGGGCTGGTGGCTATCACCCCCGCGGCAGGTGTGGTCGATGGCTGGGGCGCGATAGCCATCGGCATCAGTTCCGGCATCATCCCCTGGCTCAGCATGAATCTGCTCGGTAAAACCGCGCTCTTCCGCAAGGTAGATGACACCCTGGGGGTCTTCCATACCCATGCGGTGGCGGGTCTCCTCGGTGGTATCATGACCGGTTTACTGGCGACCAAGGCGGGCTGTGCAGCTTTCGCCCTGAGCACCCCGGGCGGCGCCATCGAGGGCAACTGGCATCAGGTCTGGTTACAACTCGTCGGCGCAGCATTCATCATCGTGCTGAATATCATAGTGACGTACGTTCTGCTCAAGCTCATCAGCCTGATCGTGCCTCTGCGCATGACGGAAGAAGAGCTGCTGATCGGCGATGATGCGGTGCATGGCGAGGAAGCCTACGCCTTTTTCGGTGACGGCGAACGCCGGCCGGTGACTGGTGACTGAACGCTACCCCCGACATCTTTACGGTTATAATACGACACGGCGGGCAACCGCCGTTTTGTATGCCATCATGGCACCCCGACATCACTGAAGAAGGGCCTGCATCATGACCAGGATTCTTGTTTTACAGCATCATCCGGAAGAGGGGCTGGGAAGCCTGCACGATATTCTTGCGGCACAGGGGCATCGAACGGGCGTATATCGCCTGGATCTGGGCGTGCCGGCTCCCGATGACTTGGCCGACTATGGCGCCTTGATCATCATGGGTGGACCCATGAGCGTCCACGATACGGACCGGTACCCGTGGCTGCTCACCGAGCAACGAATCATTCGTCGGGCAGTGGTCGAAGAACTCCCCGTCCTGGGACACTGTCTCGGTGCGCAACTGATTGCCCAAGCGATGGGCGGCCAGGTAACCCCTAACCCGGATGGCCCGGAGATCGGCTGGTGGCCCGTCACCAAGACCCCGGAAGCAATGGGCAGCACCTGGTTAACAGAGCTTCCCGACACGTTTACGCTCTTTCACTGGCATGGCGAGACCTTTTCCCTGCCAGCCGGTGCAGTGCCCCTGCTTTCCAGCGACCTTTGCGCCCAGCAGGCCTTTGCCATCGGCAAGCACTGCCTGGCGCTTCAAGGCCACCCGGAGGTCACTCCCACCACGGTGCAAGCCTGGACGGAAAGCATGGCGCATGACTTGCAACAAGCCGGTGCGGGCGTACAGAGCCGCCAGACCATTCACGACCATCTGGAGCGCCGATGTGAAGCGTTGCTGGCCAGCGCCGCGGCCATCTACCGCCCGTGGTTGGAGCAGTTACGCTGACCGTTCAGGGCCGCGCAATGGCCTGCCCTACATACTGCCCCATCCAGTGCTCGATCTCTTCCACCTCACGGAGGTGCCCATACAGACCGATACGCGCCGAAAACTTTGTCACCGCAGCACCCTTGGTTTGCAGGGTGATCAGGATGGCGTTACCCTCTGGATCGTAGCCATGCACTTCTACGGTACTGGGATTGATCTGTTTGGATCCGGTAAACCGCATCCCCGCCTGGGGCAGTGCCCTCTCCGCCGCTGCCGTGACGACGCTGAGAGATGCCGGGTAAAAAGTATAGTACGGTACGGGGTTGACTTGCGGAGCCCAACTGGCGGTACAGCCACTCAACCCAAGAGCCAGCACCAAAGAAGCTACTGCAAGGCGTAAGGATAAGGTCATAGCATTCTCCATAGCGAAATTATGAGGCTGGTCCGGGGTGAACCCGGCTTTCCCATTATACGGCAAAAGACCGCGCAGGGGATTCCTTCGGGAAGGGACTCACCATAACGGCGCCCCCGCTGCCGGAGCAGGCATCGCGATCGATCAGGCCGGTGGGTGTACCCCATTCACCACACTGGCATACCCGTGGGATTTTGCATCATAATGAAATGTAACTGGCTCAAGACGATATAAGGAGATGATGACCATGAACACTGCACGCTGGTTAATGATTGCGGCACTGCCCCTGACGCTTGCGGGCTGCGCGAATAATCCCTACGCCACCAACGGCACTACGGCCAACACGGCGGGCGGCTCCCTGCTCGGCGCCGTCGCGGGCGCGGTCATCGGGAATCAAACCGGGTCGCCGCTGGCTGGTGCCGCCATCGGTGCCGGGCTGGGCGGACTCGCCGGTTACGGCCTCTCACACAGCCAGCAGCAGCCGGCGCCACAACCCGGCTATTATGCCGCGCCACAAGGTAACGTACCTTGCCCCTCCGGCTATGTGTGTACGCCAACGGCCCCGCAATACCAGCAGCCACCCGCCTGCCCGCCCGGATATACCTGCTCCCCGCAATAAGCGGAAACTAGCGAGGGTAGGCCGTCCCTCCGGCACCCCGCTGCAACCCACGCGGGGGAGAGCGGAGGGATGGCACGCTCCTGGGTGCCGGAGCCGCGCCGGCAATCTCCACGATAAAAGCGCTATGGCCCATAGCGGTAGAAGCCACAGCAGTACAGGCTGGTTTGCTGGCATTTCTAGTCCACAGCTTGAGAATAAACGGCCAACCCCTAGCCTTACTTAAATTTTTCAAATACTATGGCCTAGAATGTAGGGATATTTCCAGACGGAGACCGCGCATCGGCAAACGTCCAGAACGGTTCCGACCAGGGGGAAACATGCGCGTACGGTTCCATCTGCGGCTTTTGAGGCTAGGGGCTTTTGGCCTTGGTGCCGCAGCACTAGCGGGTTGTGCGAGCATGCCTGATCATGTTGCGGGCCAGCCGCGCAATAGCTACGGTTCGGCCATGGCGGGCTCGGGATATTCTACCGGACAGGACTGCTTTGCCACCGCGCCCAACCTGAATGCCGCCTACAACCAGCCTTATGAAATCAACGGTCGCTGGTACCATCCGCTCCGCGGTGACGCGGATTTCTCCGAAAATGGCATCGCCTCCTGGTACGACCGGCAGTCGTCCAGCGACGTGACCGCCATGGGTACCGCCTTCCACGCCCGGCAAATGACCGCCGCGAGCCGGACATTGCCACTACCATCGTGCGTGCGCGTCACCAACCTGAAGAACGGGCGCAGCATCGTCGTCCTGGTGAACGATCGCGGCCCCTTCGTGAGCGGCCGTATCATGGATATGTCCTATGGTGCCGCCAGCCGGTTGGGCATGCTCAGCCGAGGCACCACGCCGGTACATATTCAGGTGATTCCCAGCAGTCCGGCACCTGGCGCACCGCTGCCGAGGGTACTGCCCGTAGTCCAACGCACTGTGCCCGGAACGGTACCCGCACCGGTCCCGCAAGCGCCGGCGGCGATACCGGTACCGGCCTATACCGCCCCCTCCAATGCCAATGCCAAGCTGACGGCGGTGGTGGACGACACTTTTGCCAGCGGTCCGATTCGCGCCATGCCTGCCGCCGCCCGCACGGTCCCGCCCGCTCCCCTTCCCCCACATAGGGAGGCCACCGCCCATACTTTGGAACAGTGGCGGCAGACGCCGCGATCCGAGCAAATCTATCTGGAAACAGCAAGCCCCATGCATCTACAGACCGCGGTTCGTGAGCGCAGCAAGCTGCAGGATTTCGGCATAAGCACCGCGCAGATGGTGCCGGTATCCTCCACGACCGGGGGCGGGCTGTATAAGATCAAGATCGGTCCCATGGCCCCCACCGCGGCCCCGGAAGACTACGCGGCCAGCCTGCGACGCCTGCGCCTCGGTACCTTTGTGGTCAGCGAGCAGGAGGGTTAAAGGCATCGGTGCTCAGCCTGCGCGGGGGTGGTTCCCTCCGTTCGCCGAGAATGGCCCAGACAATCAGCGCGATCCAGGCGATGCCCGACCAGCCGAGCACGATGTTCAATATCAGCACCCACAGAAAATGCTCATGGTGGCGCGCGGCAGCGATGATGCTGGGGACAAAATAGATCAACAGACCGAGTATGGCAGCCAGCAGCCATACCACCGTGTGCAAAAATAGCGCCGCAATACCCAGTGCAATCAAGGCGAATATGGCAATGCTTATGGCGATCAACGCACTCAAGTCTCAGCTCCTTCCGCCTTCGCGGTAAACAATTTACTGATAATGGCATCTCCTGCCAGACTCTCACCGCTCAGGGCCAGCGCCAGCAGTTCCCCGCCCAACACTTCCGGAGAGATGATGAGATCGGCCCCGATCTGTCGCAGACGTTCCAGATGCTTACCGTTCTGAACCGCCGCCACGGTTTTCCCGGGAACACCCAACTCTCTCGCCGCGAGAATGATAAAGGCATTTTCACTGTCATTCGCCCGCAATGCGAGCACTCCCAGGGCATACTGGGCTCCCGCTCTGCGCAATACATCCAGGTCCGTTGCATCACCGATCATGAGATCTTCCGTGGCCATCCACTGTCGCTCCGGTAGCACGGACATCAGCACCAGCGCCGACAAATGCCTGGCGCGCAGGGCGCGGTAGGTATTCTGGGCCAACGCATTATCCCCGATGATCAGGTAGTGACTACGGTAACTGCGCCGTTTCTCTCCCATGAGCAGGCGCTGCATCCTGCCGTTCAGCAACGGTACGACAACCGCGGAAATAGAGGTTGCGAAAACGGTGATGCCCAGGATGATGATGGAGATGACAAAAATCCGGGCGTCTTCGCTTTTCGGCACGATATCTCCATACCCGACGGTGGACATGGTAACCACGGAGAAATACAGGGCATCCACCAGATTCATGATAGGCGGCGAAAAGCCTGCGCCCAGCACGTAACTGCCCAGTACCGCGTAACTCATCAGCAGCAAAATGGATATCGCTGCAAACAGGGTTCCCGCAGCCACGCTCGAATGCGCAAAATGGCGCCGAAACACCAGCAGCGCTATCAGGATCGCCGCATTGTAGGCAACGACGCCGCTCCACACAAAACCGTAGTGGTGCAGCAACATGGCCAGCATCGCGGCCGCCAATATCAGAGTAATGGCCCAGGAGAAGCGGGAGCGGAACAATAACCCGATGGCCATCAGCAACAGGACGATACCGACAATCGCCTCGGGTACCGTGCCCAGTGCCGATAAGAGCGGGGCCTGGGTCAGGCTGGCGGAGGGGGCAAGGCCTGCCAGCGCCGGAAAGATCCGGGTCAGGCGCGGCAAGGCATTCAGGATCGCCAGCCCCCCCAACAGCCCAACGGCCAGCGCCATCGGAATCTGTGGAAACCAGACATCCAGATTCAATACGACACGCGCCTTGGCCACGAAGCGAAAAAACCGCTGTCGCAGTGACCATCTCATCACATCGGGGATTCTGATCATGGACAGACCCTTACTTTCGGAGGCCGGACACTGCTCAGCCCAAACATCGTCCGTACGGAACTGTAGCATCTGCGGATCGCTGCAGCGACCTATGGCTGGCGCAGCACCCTGTGCATGCCGGCGCGAAGAACCGTCAGCTTTGGATTTCCAGGGGTGTGGACACGCCCGACGGCACGGAGATCACAGCCAGGATTCTCCTTCGTGTAACAGGCGGGTGAACCATCCCGCCGGCTGCACGGCGCTCCGTGCAACCACCGGCACACTCTGCAGGACATGGCCGTGCCAACGGACAGACAGGGTACCGATGGGTGCACCGGCGCGAATCGGCGCCTTGAGACCGGCGGCGGGAATAAACCGCGTGTGCAGCCCGACACCCTGCTGTTTGGGTTCAGACACCACGACGGCGCGGGTGGTCACCCCCTCCATCACTTCCGGACTCCAGTCCACATGACGGACTTGTGCGACTACCTGTCCGGCCTTATACAATGGAAGGTTCTGCCAGCCGTTCCAGCCATAATCCAGCAGCGCGCTCGCATCACTGCCCGCCGCACTGCGTGAAGGCGCCCCCAGCACGACGGCCACCAGGGTGCGTCCGCCGCGGGTCGCGCTGACATCCAGATCCCAACTGTTCTTTGCCGCCAGGCCGACACCCAGACCATTGATGTTTTCCTGACCGGCCAGCGGGTTGTAGTTGTACTGGGTGATATGGTTGTAAGTGTAAGAGACCTTCCCCGCCACCTGTAACACCTGCGGATACGCCTGGATCAAGTGTTTCGAGAGTCGCGCGACATCCAGCGCTGTACTGGTCTGGCCCGGCTGGGGCAAACCATCGGGGTTGGTAAAGTGGGTGTGTTGCAGCCCCATCGCCGCCGCGTCGTGATTCATCAGATCGACGAAACCACCGACGCTGCCGGCCACCGTTTGGGCGATGGCGACAGCCGCATCATTCCCCCCGTCAATCAACAGACCATGCTCCAGTTGGCTCATGGTCACCGGCAGGTGGGGCTGAATAAACATGCGCGAACCCTGCGCATGCCAGGCCTCGTTGGAGACATGAACCCGCCGCTGCGGCGGCACCAGTCCCTGCTTTTCCGCCTGATACATGACGTAGGCCGTCATTAACTTGACCAGCCCGGAAGGGTTGAGGGGTTTTTCGGCGTTCTCCGCCACCAGTACCTGACCGCTGTTCACATCCAGGAGAACCGCGCCCTGTATGCCCGTCAGTTGGGGCGCCGGCATGGGTGGCGGCGGGGGCAGGGTTGGCAAGGGGGGTAAATTCGGGGTCGCCGCGTTGGCGCCCCCCCACACAAGCAGCGCCACGAGGGCCAGAATGTTTGGCGATTTCATTGTTTTTGGCGGTTCTTCATCCGGCGGATAACACTGGGTTGGAAGCCCTCCGACAGGTAAAAGTTCCCGGCCGGCATCGTAAATTTTCAGCCGCGGCACACCCGCCAGGATCAGCTACCCCGGCGCTGCAGATAGCGCTGCAGCAAAGCGGCAGTCGAGGCGTCGTGGGGATGGCGGGCCGTACTCCGCAGTTCCGCCACGATCCGCTGCGCCAACACCTTGCCCAACTCCACGCCCCACTGATCAAACGAGTCGATACCCCAGATAATCCCCTGGGTAAAGACGCTGTGCTCGTAAAGTGCCACGAGCGCCCCCAGAGTATGGGGGTCGAGGCGGTCCCCCAGAAGGACGCTGCTGGGCCGGTTGCCGGGGAAAACGCGGAATGGCACCAACGCCTCGGCCACCCCTTCGGCACGCAATTCCTCCGCCGCCTTGCCAAAGGCCAGCGCCTCGGCCTGGGCGATGAGGTTAGCCATCAGCAACTCGTGCTGCTCGGCCAACGGACTGAGCGGCTGACAAAAGCCAATGAAATCACAGGGAATCAGTCGCGTACCCTGATGAATCAATTGATAGAAGGAATGCTGCCCGTCGGTGCCGGGCTCACCCCAGATAATGGCGCCCGTATCGACGGTAACCGGGTGACCATCCTCATCCACGCCCTTGCCGTTGCTTTCCATCTGCAGTTGCTGAAGATAAGCGGGGAAACGCGCCAGATCATGGGCATAGGGCAATATGGCCTGGGTCTGCGCATCCCAGAAATTGTTATACCAGAGCGCCAGCAGGCCCATGAGCACCGGCAGGTTCTGTTCCAGGGGCGCCGTCTGAAAGTGGTTATCCATGGCATGGAAGCCCGCCAGCATGGCGGTGAAATGTTCCACCCCCACCCCCAGCATGGTGGACAGGCCGATGGCCGAATCCATGGAATAACGTCCGCCTACCCAATCCCAGAAACCGAACATGTGTCCGGTATCCATCCCGAAGGCCTTGACAGCTTCGACATTGGTGGACACGGCGACGAAGTGCCGGGCCACGGCCGCCTCGCCCAGGGCCGAGGTAACCCAATAGCGGGCCTGTTGGGCGTTGGTCATGGTCTCCAGGGTGGTGAAGGTTTTGGAAGAGACGATGAACAGGGTTTCGGCGGGGTCCAGATGCGCCGTAACGTCGGTAAAAGTCGCGCCATCCACATTGGCGACAAAACCCAGCTCCATGCCTGGGTGACGATACGGGCGCAGCGCCTTCCAGGCCATTTCCGGCCCCAGGTAGGAGCCACCAATCCCAATATTGATGATCTTGCGAATGGGCTGACCGGTCGCCCCCCGCCAGGTGCCATCGTGGATGGATCGGGTGAAGGCGGCCATGTGGTCCAGTACCTTATGGACTTCTGGCACCACATCCACCCCCGCCGTGCGCATGACATGGCCTTTGGGTGCGCGCAGAGCCACATGAAAAGCCGCCCGCCCCTCCGTGCGATTGATCCGTTCGCCCGCGAACATCGCCGCCCGGCGTTCTTCCAGGTGCCGCGCCCGCGCCAGGGTGATCAGCAGACGCAAGGTCTCCGGGTTGATGAGGTGTTTGGAATAATCGAGGTAAAGGCCGCAGGCCTCGGCGGAAAAATTCCGGGCGCGCTGCGGGTCGTCCTGAAAGAGCTGACGCAGGGTCACGCCCTCCCAACTTTGCCGATGCTGCTGTAAATCCCGCCAGACGGATGAGGTATTCAAGGGTGTGGACACGAAAAAACTCCTTGCGCAAAACGGGACGGACGCGGAAAAGTGCTGACCCAAGAGTAGGCAAGGCGCGTCTCCACTGCAAGGGCAGCGGTTTTGCACCGAAAAAATTCGCGGCATCATAGCATTCAGGCAATGGCTTCGTGCCGCATACCGCCTTCGCCTCCGCGCCTGCGCCTGCGCCGATATTTCCTGCCCTGTCCAGTTTCACCAGTTTATCGTAATATTCATTCTTTACGATTTAATGTGTGAGAAAATTTGGCTAGTTAGTAGATCAACCTGTTTTTGGGCGTTTTTTGAAAAATCGGCTGAGCCGCTTATACTGCCAGTCTTTGTTGGTCCGGAACCTCTACTCGCCTTGATTGTTGCCTCATTACCCGCCGTTTCGCGCGATAGCTCATCCTGGTTTTCCGAGTCGCCGCCTGACGCCCGTGTAACTCCTCGGGGATCTGCCCATGTTTTCCCGGAGTAGTGCCGTCGGCCGAGTCTTCGGACTCAAGGCAGCCGCGGTTTTTTTGCTGGCGCTGCTGTTTTTCGGCTGGGACGTGGGCAATACCAGTCTGTGGAACATCGATGAGCCCATCTACGCGCAATCCCTGAAAGAACAGATCGCCCAGCACAATCTGGTGGTACCGACCTTCAACGCACGGCTGATGCCTGACAAGCCGGCGCTGAACTACTGGCTGATGTGGACCGGCGTAAAAATGCTGGGAATGAACTCCTGGGGATTGCGGATGGGTTCCGCCGTTGCCGGCGCCCTGCTGGTTCTGTATCTGGTCATCGGATTGCGGCGTCTGTATGGTGAAAACATCGCGCTGATCAGCGGGCTGATGACCGCCACGGCACTGCACAGCACGGTGATTTTCCGCAGCGCCACCCCCGATCCGCTGCTGATCCTGACGGTGACGATCGCCCTGCTGAGTTACCTGCGCGGTTATCTGTTCCCGGACATACGCAGCCGCGAAATCCTCATCGCCTATGCCGCCATGGCCCTCGCCACGCTGGACAAGGGCCCCATTGGATTTCTCTTGCCTGGCCTGATCATCGTCCTGTTTTTGCTGCTGCGCAGGGAGCTGTCCTTTCTCTGGCGGGAAGGCCGGCTGACCTGGGGAGTGCCGATCTTTCTGATCATCGCCCTGCCCTGGTATCTTGCCGTCGGCGTCGAAACCCATTGGGCCTGGGATCGCGCGTTCATCTTCAAACAGAACATCGGCCGCTTCAGCGACAGCATGCAGGGGCACCGTGGTCCTTGGGTCTATTATCTCATCAGCACCTTCCTCGGGATGCTGCCCTGGTCGATTTTTTTACCCCAGGTTTTCCGGGAGATATGGCTTTCCCGGCGGCAATTTTTGCGCAGCCATCCGAAGACATCGTTCCTGCTGGTCTGGGCGGTGGCGTGGATCGGTTTTTTCACCCTCTCCGCTACCAAACTCCCCAATTACGTCTGGGAAGCCTATCCGCCGCTCTTCATTCTGCTGGCCGCCTATTTCGAGAAAGTCCGGGCGGGTACCACTCGCCCCACACGCCGGGGGTTGATCCTGTCAGCCGGGGTGCTGTTCCTGATCGGACTGGCCATGAGTCTTTTTGCGGGCCTGGTCCTACCGCTACGCGAGCCGCACCTGCCGGATATGGTGGAGATCGGCCTGCCTTATCTGCTGGCTGCGACCGGCGCCGGCGCCCTGCTCTGGCAGCGGCGCTGGGTGCCGGCATGGGCGACTCTGGGCGTCGGCGGCGTGGCGCTAACCGCCTTGCTGGTCTTGGTCATCACCCCGTCCTTGAATGGGGTGAAGCCCTCCCGGGAGATGGGGCAACGCATTGCCGCCCTGCAAGGTCCGCAGCCATATCGGCTGGCGTCCTGGCAATGGTTTCAGCCGAGCTTTCTATTTTATGCCGGGCGCGGCAACATGCCCATCCGTCATTTGCAGACCCTGACGGAATTACCGGCGCTACTCGGTCCGGAGCCGCTCTATCTCGTCTGCCCGGCACACACCGTCGCCGCTGTTCGCGCCGCCGTGCCCGCGGCATACCGGCAGCAGACCGTCCTACTGCGCTACGAGATCTATAACCGCGAAAATATCGCCCTGTTGCGGATCAGCCCGCGCACGAAAAGCCTTGACCATGCCATTGCGCCTTACTACCATCAATAAAACGTGTGGCGATGGAGTCCGCCCAATAACCGCCTTTATAGGCTAATGACTGCTACTGATCCTGATCGCAAGATCGGGCGGTGGGGAGTCGGAAGTCATATAAGGGGAAGGTATGCTCGACGATATCGTCCTGCAGTGTGAGCAAGTCTTGGCGGTGCTTTTGTTATCACCGCTCCTGCACGGCTTCATGGTCACCATGGAAGAGCGCGTTCAGCGCGGACAGGGGCCGTCCATCTTCCAGCCCTATCGGGATCTCTGGAAACTCTTCCACAAAACCCTGCTGATACCGGTGCTGACCAATTTTCCCCTGCCGCTCTCGGACATGGGCGATATCCTCGGTGGCGGCCTCATCCTGACCCTTGGCGGTTTTTTCATCCTGCTGGCCTTTTCCATAGTTGACATCCGGAACGTGAATATTTCGTGCGCAATCGGAATTCGGAATATTGTTGATCGTTGTTTTTGCGTCTTTTATTTGTAACGTATAAGGAGTAGAGATGTTCGCCACTTTCGGCTTCATTGCCCTGTTCGCGGTGCTCGGCGCCTGGGCGCGTTATGGACAGACCCTGTTGGTGCAGGCGGCATTCGGCCGCGGTTTTCCCTGGGCTACCCTGAGCATCAATGTCCTGGGCTGTTTTATCATGGGCTTTCTGTTTTTCGAGACCTTGGAACGTATTTCCGTGAGCCCGGAATTGCGCACGGGCATACTCACCGGCGGCCTGGGTGCCTACACCACTTTTTCGACGTTTTCCCTCGAAACCTTGGTGCTTTTTGAAAATGGCGAAGCCATCAAGGCGCTGCTATATATGTTTACATCATTGTTTCTGTGCGTCGGTGCCGCTTTTGCCGGGGCCTGGGTTTCCCGCAGTATCTGAGAGGTGCATCATGACGACCGTATCCGTAGTACGCATTTATATCAAAGAAGGCGACAAACATAGCGGACACAATCTCATGGAAGAAATCTTCCGCATGCTCCACGACCAGTACAAGGTCCATGGCGTCACCGCCTTTCGCGGTATCGCGGGCTTTGGCAGCAAAGGACAAGTGCATGCCGACGATGTTCTGCGCCTCAATGTGCATTTGCCGCTGGTACTGGAATTTTTTGACGAACCGGAGGCCGTGGATGCGGTGATGCCGCACCTGCGGGAATTGGTGCCACCGGGCCACATTCTGCGCTGGGAAGCTGACTGCTGCTGCGAATGATTTGTCCGGCTTGCGGGTGGGATATCAGAGCGTTGAATGTGGATGACGGGCATGGACATGGATAATGACCAGAAACTCTGGGCACGGGCGCAAAACTACGTGCTGAGCCGTCAGTCGGCGGATGGCGGCTTTTGTTTCTACCGGGTCTGGGGCGTGGAAGAGTCCACCGCACCGGATACCTATTACGCCGTTGCCGTACTCCGCTTCTGGGGCATGGCTATTCCCCACCGCGCCGAGCTGGTCCGCTGGCTGCACTCCCTGCAGGACGATCAGGGGCGGTATTCCAGCCTGACCAATGCCAGTTTTGGCGTGCGCGCCCTGAGTCTGTTGGCCGCTGCCCCTCTCCGCGATCCGCGCCCGCATGTACTGAATTGGGCGGCCCAAGCCGCAGGCCGTAAAAAAGCAGCCAATAGCGAGACACTGCGGGACTGGCAGCGCTGTATCCAACTGCAGCGCCTGCTCGCCCCGGATGAGCCCCTGCCCGAAATCATGCGTAGCGGCGCCGAAGCGATTCTGCATGGCATGGAGGCCGTCGCCGGAGGCTTCGGCAGTCACCCCAACCTGATCGACAGCGGCATCGCCTGGGCCTTGCAGCGGCTTCTGGGTCAGCCCCATCGCCCGCAGGATCGAATCTTCCTGCATGACTGCGAAGATGCCACCCTCGGCCTGCGTCTCAGCCCCGATGGCGCCAGCACCCGTCTGGAGGCCATCTTCTGGGGGATACTACAGATGGTGCATCTCCACATCGCGCCACAGTATCCAGAGGCCGTCATGGCCTATGTGCGTGCATGCCAGCCAGTGAATGGCGGTTTCGGACGCCGCGCTGGCGCCATTGCCACCCTGGAGGGCACTTTTCATGCAGTGATGATTGCGGCGGGCTTGTCCCGTAACCCGCTGTTACAGATGCTGACGGGAATTTCAACGAGCGAGGATGTTCTACACTGAATTGGGGGGCAGACGTTCGCACTGATGAGCGGGCGTTTCTGCCGTTCCGCTTGGCTTGAAAGGACAGGAGTCTCAACGTGAAAGATCTACGCACCAACTTTTTGGACCACGTCAAAAAGGGTCTCAACGGAAAGCCGCTGTTTCTGCGCATCGTCTTCTGGGATGGCCATGAATACGCCTTTAACCAGGACATCCGCGTCACCATGCGCATCAGCTCCGCCAAACTCATCTCGCGCATGCTCATGGGCAGTGCCCTGGATGTGCTTGGCGAAGGATATGTGGAGGGCACCATCGGCATCGATGGTCGCTATCAGGATATTCTCGCGGTGGCGGAAGGGCTGAGTGACGCCTTCCCCGCCAAAAAACCCAAAATCGGCATTTTCCGCAAACATCAGGCCACCCACAGCAAATCCCGGGATGCCGATGTGATTCACTACCACTACGATGTTTCCAACGACTTCTACAAGCTCTGGCTGGACCGCAATATGGTCTACTCCTGCGGCTACTTCAAAACCGGTGCGGAAGATATCGACACCGCCCAAGAGCAGAAGCTGGACCATATCTGCCGCAAACTCCATCTGCAGCCGGGTGAAAAGCTTCTGGATATCGGCTGCGGCTGGGGTGGTCTGCTGAGCTGGGCCGCAACACATTACGGGATTCAGGGCGTGGGCGTTACCCTCAGCGAGCAGCAGTTTGCCTACGCCAAGGAACGTATGGAACGGGAGGGGCTGGCGGATCGGGTGGAAATCCGCCTGCAGGATTACCGCGACATCCCCGAACGGGATTATTTCGATAAGGTGTCTTCGGTTGGGATGTTCGAGCACGTCGGCCGCGCCAAGCTGGGAGAATATTTTGGCGTCATCAACCGGGTGCTCAAGGAAGGTGGCTGGGTGATGAATCATGGCATTACCGCCAGCCAGCAGGACGACGAAGACGGACATCATTCCGGCAGCGATTTCATGGACAAGTACGTCTTCCCCGACGGGGAAATCCCGCATCTGTGGCGCCTGGTACTGGAAATGGCGGGACAGGATCTGGAAGTCCTGGATGTGGAAAACCTCCGCCCCCACTACGCCCAGACTCTTATCCACTGGGTACAACGCCTGGAAGCACACAAGGACGAAGCCGTCGCCATGGTGGGGGACAAGCGCTATCGCATCTGGGCCATCTACATGGCGGGCTGCGCCTATGCCTTCTGGCGCAACTGGTCAGCCCTGCACCAGGTGCTGGCCGTCAAACAGGGCGGCGCCGAGCTCACGCCGCGGCCCTGGGAGCGGCGTTACCAGCATCAGGAGGATAGCTTCCGCCTGGCCGCGCCGGATTGGGGGGATTTGTAAAAATAGCAGACATCAACCTGTATGGGCGCGGAATCATCCGACTGGGGCAAGGGAATACCGTATGGGCAGAAATCGACTGGAGGCCTTTAGTGATGGCGTGATCGCTATCATCATCACCATCATGGTCCTCGAAATGAAAGTGCCCCCTGGTGAGCACCTGCATGCCCTCCTGCCGGTGCTCCCGGTGTTCCTCAGTTATGTGATGAGCTTTATCTACGTCGGCATATACTGGAATAACCATCACAACATGCTACAGGCCAGCGGAAAGGTGAACGGCGCCATTCTCTGGGCCAATCTGCACCTGCTCTTCTGGCTCTCTTTGTTTCCGTTTGTGACGAGCTGGATGGGTGAAAACCATTTCGCCGTCGCTCCTACCGAACTGTACGGCGTCGTACTTTTTATGGCCGCCGTCGCCTATCTTATTCTCCAGTCTTGCATTATCGCCGCCGGGGCGCCGACCTTGCGCCGCGCCGTCGGTCGAGACTGGAAAGGGAAGGCCTCGCCCGCCCTCTATTTCATAGGTATTGTTTCCGCCCAATGGTCCCCCACGGCGGCCAAACTCATCTATCTGGGCCTGGCCTTGTTGTGGTTGATTCCGGATCGCCGGATAGAAAATCTCCTCGTCGACAGCAAGGAATGAGCATGCCCCACTCGGGGTGACGATGACGCCCGCTGCGCCCGAATAACGTCCGCGATGGCCTGCTGGATTTCCGCCTCGTGGTTCATCACGCGGAGCGGGACGGTTTGTTACCGGAGTTCTGGGTTATACTCGCAACAAGGGCAGGGTCGCATGACAAAACACCCATAACCTTACCGAAGTCGCAAGAGGGGGCGGGGATGAGCCGGCACAGACGTTTACTGGGTTGTTTTCAGGCAGATGCCCGCGAACGGTCAAAGAATCCATACCGAATCACGCCGGTCGGCTCGGCGCCCGCCCTCGCATGAGTCATCCGGAAATCGAACCGGGCTTTATCGTCCTCCACGGCGACCGTCTGGAGTGGCTCGGCGATGCCGTTCTGGAATGGTTGCGCGAGCACCCGCTTCGGCCACTGGAAGAGGAAATCTTCCTCGTCCAGAGCAACGGCATCGCCGAGTGGCTGCAATGGACACTGGCAGCCCATGAGGGCATCTGTGCAGCGGTGCGCGTCGCCCTGCCGGGGCGTTTTCTCTGGGAAAGCTATGCACGGGTGCTGGGCACCGGCATCGTCTCGGGCCGCGCGCCGCTGGACAAGGCACCGCTCACCTGGCGACTGATGCGGCTCTTGCCGGAACTGCTGGCCCATGCCGATTTCGCCCCCTTGCGGCATTTTATCGGCCAGTCACAGCGGCCGGACGGCGCATTGGAGCGGCGCTGGCAAATGGCCGCGCAGATCGCCGATCTCTTCGACCAGTATCAGGTCTATCGTGGCGACTGGCTGGCGGACTGGGCCACAGACCAGTCCCTGCTGCGGCGGGGCGATGGCGAGCGGGTGACCCTGCCCGCCGACCAGTGCTGGCAACCCCGGCTCTGGCAGGCGTTACGGCAGGACCTGCACAGCAGCGGGCAGGACCAGGCGCTGGGCCGGGCGCAGGTGCATGAGCAATTTCTCGCCGCCCTGAATGCCGGGCGCCCCCCCGTAACGCCCTTGCCCCGCCGCGTCGTCATCTTCGGAGCAGCCACCCTGCCGGAACAGAGTCTGACCGCGCTGGCCGCGCTGGGCCGGCAGATGCAGGTGATCCTTGCGGTGCCCAACCCCTGCCGCTACCACTGGGCCGACATCGTCTCGGGACGCGAATTGCTCAGGCGCGAGCGCCGTCGCCAATCCCCGCGCAACGGCCACGATCTCTCTGCCACCGCAACAGAGGACCTGCATCAGTTCGGCAACCCCCTGCTCGCGGCCTGGGGACGTCAGGGCCGGGATTTTCTCCATCTGCTGGACCAGTTCGATGAAACGGCGGCATTGCAGCGCCAGATGGACATCCCGCGCATCGATCTCTTCAGCGAAGATCAGGGCGCCACCCTCCTGCGCCAGTTGCAGGTGCAAATCCGTGATCTGGAAGGCATCAGGCCGGAAACCTGCACGGCGCTCGACGACAACGATCACTCCGTGGTCTTTCACATCGCCCACAGCGCCCTGCGCGAGGTGCAGATTCTCCACGATCAACTGCTGGACCGCTTTGCCGCCGGCACACTGCAACCCCGCGACGTAATCGTCATGGTCCCGGAGATCGGCGGTTTTGCGCCCCTCATCCGCGCCACTTTCGATCAATATGACCGGGAAGACAGGCGTTACATTCCCTACCACATCGTCGATCTGCAGGCCCGCGACGAACAGCCCCTGCTCCTGGCCCTGGACTGGCTGCTGCGGCTGCCAGAACAGCGCTGCCGACAGAGCGAAATCCGCGATCTCCTCAACTGCCCCGCCCTGCGCCGGCGCTTTGGTCTGGAACTGGAGGACCTGCCCATCGTGCAGCACTGGCTGGCCGAGGCCGGCTGGCGCTGGGGGCTCTCGGCAGAGCACCGGGCCGCGCTAGGCATGCCCCATTGCGGTCCCCAGAACAGCGGCGACTTTGCCCTGCAACGCCTCTGCCTCGGCTATGCCAACGGCGACGACAGCCATTTCTCCGGGATCGAGGCCTACGGCGAGGTGGGCGGGTTGGACGCCGCGCTCCTCGGCCCCCTCGGTCAATTGCTGGAAAAGCTGGAGCACTGGCAGCACGTTCTGGTGGAATTTCTGGTGCCGGGACGCTGGGGTGAAGCGGCCCGCAACCTGCTCACGGACTTTTTCAGCGCCAGCGATGACGACGATGAGGCGCTCCTGCAAAATCTGGAAGAGGCCCTGCGCCAATGGCTGGAGGACTGCGCGGCGGCAGGTTTTGACGAAGCGCTCCCCCTCGCGGTATTTCGCGGCGCCTGGCTGGAGATGCTGGATGCGCCGGATCTGGGGCGCAGCTTTCTTGGCGGCGGAGTCACCTTCTGCACCCTCCTGCCCATGCGCGCGGTGCCCTACCCGCTGGTCTGCCTGCTCGGTATGAACGAGGGCGATTACCCGCGGCGCAGCCCCCGTCCGGACTTCGACCTCATGGCGCTACCCGGCATGGCCCGCCCCGGCGACCGCTCCCGCCGCGATGACGACCGCTATCTGATGCTGGAGGCGCTCCTGGCCGCCCGTCAGGAGATCTACGTCAGTTGGGCGGGAAGGGATCAGCGCAATAACCATGAACGGGCGCCCTCCCTGCTGGTGGCGCAGTTGCGGGAGGCCATTCGCGACGGCTGGCCGCTGGCCCTGGAAGAGCGCACTTTCGAGCATCCCCTACAACCCTTCAGCCCCGACTATCTGTCCGGCAAACCCGGCCTGCGCACCTGGGCCCGCGAGTGGTATCCCTCTCCGCACAGCGCCCCGGAAAACACCGCGCTACCCGACCCCGCCGAGGTCACCCCCCGCAGCATCCGCGAGCTGCTGGAGTTTTTTCGCCTGCCCGCCCGCGCCTTTTACCGGCAACGCCTGCGCACGGACTTCAACGAAGAAGATCCGGCTGAGGAGGACGACGAACCCTTCACGCTGGACAGCCTCGAAACCTATCACCTGCTCGAAGACCTGCTCCGCGCCGCAGAAAAAAACGGCCCTGACCGAGTTGCCGAAAGAGCGCGGGCACAACAGCGCGGTGGTCGCTATCCCCTCGCGGGCATGGCGGCGAGAACCGCGGCCGCGCTGCTCGACGACATCACTCCCGTCCTGACCGTCTGGCAGGAGATCCGCATGGAATGGGCCGCAGCGCCGCAACGACAGGCTATTACCCATGCCCACGGCCGGATATTGCTGGAGGACTGGCTGCCCACATTGCACCAAAACAGTGCAGGAGACCTCGCCTTCGTCCAGCTCCGCGCCAGTCGCCTACTGAATAAGGAGAGCCAAAAACCCGAAGGGGATAAACTCGCAGCGCTCTGGCTCCAACAGTTGCTCGCCAATGCCGTCGGCCTGCGCTGCGATGGCATCGTGGTGGGCCGGGATGTGCTTGTCCGCGCCGCGCCACCGCCACCGGGCGCCATGGCCGCACTGGACGATCTGCTGGATCTCTGGCAGGAAGGTCTCTGCGAGCCCCTGCCGGTCACCCTCAAAACCGCCCTCGTCAGTCTGCAGGGCAAAAACCCGGCGCCGATTTACGACGGCAATGACCACCTGCCCGGCGAAGTCAGGAAAAATCTCAACCTGTTCCGCGATTATCCCGACTTCGCCGCCCTCAGCAGCGCCCGAACCGGGCTGCAACGACGCGGCTTCGCAGAATACGCCGCAGCCCTCTACCGCCCCTTCGCCGACTGGCTGGAAACCCTGGAATGGCAGGCGCATCCATGACCACGATCCTCGACCCCCTGCACCTGCCCCTGCACGGCAGCCGCCTCATCGAGGCCAGCGCCGGCACCGGCAAAACCTGGACCATCGCCGCCCTCTATCTGCGCATGATCCTTGGGCATGGCGCAGAAGGTGAGCGCTTCGCACGCCCTCTTCTGCCCGAAGATATTCTGGTGATGACCTTCACCCGCGCCGCCACCCAGGAACTCAAGGAACGCATCCGCGATCGCCTGCAAACGGCCGCCCGATATTTCCGCGGCAGCGAACATCCAACGCAGCCAGATCCCTTTCTCGAAGCGCTGCTGGCCGACCATCCCGACCCCGTGGTCCGCGCCCGCGCCGCGCATCAGCTTGCCTTGGCGGCCGATGCCATGGATGACAGCGCCATTTTCACCATTGACGCCTGGTGCCAGCGCACCCTGCGCGAGCACGCCTTTGCCACCGGCAGCGACTTCCGCGAGACGCTGCTTCTGGATGAGACCGATCTGCGCGACGACGCGGTGCGCGACTTCTGGCGGCAGGAGATCTATCCGCTGAGCGAACCCGTCCTCGATGAGGTCCTCCAGCTCTTTTCCAGTCCCGACAAGATCCGGCAGGAAACAGAAGCCCTGTGCAAACTCGATCCGCCCCTGCCCGCCCCCGAATCGACACTGGCGGACTGGCTGTCCGCCGCCGTCGGTGCGCCCCGACGGCAGCTCGCCACCCTCAAGGCGCAATGGGCGGCGGAGCATGATGCTTTTGCGGAGTGGCTGTTGGGGCTCGTAAACGGTCCCAAGGCAGACAATCCATTGAATGGTAAAAGCCTAAGCGCAGCGATTGTCAGTCGGGCCCTCGCCGCGCTGCGTGATTGGGCCGACCATTCCGATATATTGATTCCCGACGAACCGGATAAATGCCAGCGCCTTGCTGCCAGCCAACTGCCCGAGTATTGCAAAAAAACACCGCCTCTCGTCATCCACCCCGCTGCCGAGACACTGGATACCCTGTTCAGGGAGTTGGAAACCATCGCCCAACAGTTCGCCCAACTGCATGGTGAAATTCGCACCCACGCCGCCGCCTGGATCAACGCCCGGCTGAGTCAGCTCAAGGCCCAGAGCGGGCAGGTCAGCTTTGCCGACTATCAGCAGCGCCTCGCCAGGGTACTGCACGACAAAACCCAGGGACCGGCACTCGCCGCCCGCCTGCGGCAGAAATATCCCGCCGCCCTCATCGACGAGTTTCAGGACACCTCCGCCCTGCAATACCAGATCTTCGACGACATCTACCACGCCGCCGACAACGACCCCAATACCCTGCTTCTGCTCATCGGTGACCCCAAACAGTCCATCTACGCCTTTCGCGGCGCGGACATCGGCAGTTATCTGCAGGCACGTCGCCTGACCGAGGGCCGCCATTACGCCCTCGGCACCAATTATCGCTCCAGCCATGCGCTGGTCAGCGCCCTCAACGCCATCTACACCGCCGCCGAACACGACGACCCCCAAGGCGCTTTTGCCTATGCGGCCCCCGGTGCCGACAACCCGCTCCCTTACCAGCCGGTGCAGGCCCATGGCCACCAAAAAGTCTGGCGGATCCATGGCAAAGCCGCCCCCGCGCTGACTTTCTGGAATGCCGGCGGGAAACTGAACAAAGGCGACTATCTGGAACGCTGCGCAGCACAGGCCGCAGAATGCATTGTCGGACTGCTCGACAACCCGGAAGCAGGATTCGCGCAGGAGGGAGAAATCACCCGACGGCTGGAGGCCAAGGACATCGCCATTCTCGTCCGCGATCATCATGAAGCCGCCAGCATCCGTCAGGCCCTCCACCACCGCCGATTACGCAGCGTCTTTCTCTCGGAGCGGGATTCCGTCTATGCCAGTGAGGAAGCCCGCGAACTGCTTCTCTGGCTGGAGGCGGTGGCCGAACCCGAAGATGCCCGCCGTCTGCGCGTCGCCCTCGCCCTGCCGCTGCTGGGACGGTCTTTCAGCGCCCTGGACGCCTTTCATCAGGACGAAGCGGCCTGGGAGGCGCAACTGGAGCAGTTCCAGGATCTGTCCCGGCAGTGGCGGCGGCAGGGCGTCCTGGCCATGCTCCACCACAGCATCCATCAGTTCGGCATTGCCGCCCGCTTGCTGACGCAGCCCGAAGGCGAACGTCGCCTCACCAACCTGCTCCACCTCGGTGAACTCTTGCAGCAGGCGAGCGCCACCCTCGACGGTCCCGAGGCCCTCATTCGCCACCTGCGCGAGGCCATCGCCGCCGGAAGCGATCAGAGTGATGCCCACATCCTGCGTCTGGAGAGCGATGCCGGACTGCTGCGCGTGGTCACCATCCACGCCGCCAAAGGTCTGCAATATCCCCTGGTTTTTTTGCCCTTCATCGCCACCTGCAGGCCCGCCAGGGCCAACCCCTTTACGGTCATCCACAGCGCGGACGGACAGTCCGCCATCCACTGGGAAAGCGGCGACACGGCAGCGGCAGAAAGGGCACGGTTGCAGGAAGATCTCCGCCTCCTCTATGTCGCCCTCACCCGCGCCGAACACGCCCTCTGGCTGGGCCTCGCCGAACGCCAGGACAGGAAATCCCATATCTTCACCGGCAGTGCCATCGCCCATCTGCTGGGTAGCGAACGCACCGCCCGCGATCTCGCCACCTTGCTCGAAGACTGCGCCCGCCGCTCTCCGGAGATTGTCGTCGAGACGCTACCGGACAGCATCCCCACGACGCTGTTCATGCGGCCCCTCGACAACGCCCACAACCCGCCTGCAGAGTACACCGCCAGCTTCGAGAAGCACTGGGGCGTTGCCAGCTTCTCCCATCTGGTGCGCGAACTCCCTGCCGACCCGGCGGCGCCACCGACGCCCCGGCGCGCCCAGGCTGGCGCGCCATGGCATCGCTACCCGCAAGGCATGAACGCCGGCACCTTTCTTCACGACCAACTGCAACGCCTCGCCCGGAACGGCTTTGCCCAAATCGGTCAGGACCACTTTGCCGAACAACTGCATAAGACCTGCGCCCAGGCCGGCCTGGGCGACTGGGTCGAGGAGACCGCCGAATGGCTGCAAGCCATCGTCCATAGCCCCCTTGCCCCCCTCACGGCGACGCTCTGCGATCTCAGCGACACCCTGAGCGAAATGGCCTTCTGGTTTCCCAGCGACGCCTTGCGCAGCGACGACCTGGACAGGCTCTGCCAACAACATATTTTCCCCGACGCCGATCGCCCCAGGCTCCCCCAGCGGGTCATTCACGGCATGATGCGCGGCTTCATGGACCTCGTCTTCGAGCAGGGGGGGCGTTACTACGTCCTCGATTACAAATCCAACGTGCTCGGCAGCGAGGATGCCGATTACCACGCCAAAGCACTGCGCGACGCCACCCTCGGTCATCGCTACGAACTGCAATCCAGCCTCTACCAACTGGCCCTGCACCGCCTGCTGCGCCAGCGCATGGGCAGCCGTTACCGGCCCGAGGCCCATCTCGGCGGCACCCTCTTCTTCTTCCTGCGCGGGCTGCAAGGACCGGAGCAAGGCATGCTCCATCTTCCCGCCGACCTCGCCCTGCTCGATGCCCTCGACGGCCTCTTCGGCGGACCGCAGCGAGCAACCCAGCCAGGAGTAAGCCCATGACCAGCCCCATGATCGACCAACTCCGCGCCTGGACCAGCGCCGGCTGGCTACGGCCCCTCGACCTTGCCTTCGCGCAGTTCCTCATCCGCCTGGACCCGCAGGCCCCGGCCCTCCTGCCCCTGGCGGGCGCCCTCCTCGCGCGGCTGGAGGGAGAAGGCCACACCTGCATCGCGCTGGAAGACTTCCTCGGCGCGCCCGAACGCTTCCTGGACTGGCCTGCGTCGGGGCACGCCATGCTGGCCACCGCACTCGGTGACTGGCCCCATGCCGCCCAATGGACGGAAACCCTCGCCCGTAGCCTCTGCGTACAGGTCACCGAACGCAACGCCTCCGACCCGGCAAACGGCGCAGAAACACCCCTGGTCCTCAGCGCCGCCCGCCTCTATTTGCGCCGCTACTGGCGCGACCAGCAATTCATCGCCGCGACCCTGCGCCAGCGCGCCCAACAGCGCGTCGCCGATGCCGCCAACCCCGAGGTCTTAAGGCCCTGGCTGGAGCAGCTTTTCCCGGCATCTGATGAACCCGACGATGCACTCCCCTGGCAAAAAATCGCCTGCGCCCTCGCCCTGCGCAGCCACTTCAGCATCATCACCGGCGGCCCCGGTACCGGCAAAACCTACACCGCCGCGCGCTTCATGGCCTTGCTCATGGCGACCAGCAGCACACCCCTGCGCATCGTGCTTGCCGCCCCCACCGGCAAGGCCGCCGTGCGCATCGACGAATCCCTGCAGAGCGCGGTCGGCACCCTTCCGCAATTGAGCCGAATACCCGATATGACTGCCGCCTTCGCCCGCCTGCGTCCGGCGCGCACCCTGCACAGCCTGCTCGGCGCCCGCCCCGACAGTCGTCGCTTTCGCCACGATGCCGCCAACCCCCTCGAACTGGACGTACTCGTGGTGGACGAAGCCTCCATGATTCATCAGGAGATGATGGCCGCCTTGCTCCGCGCCCTGCCGCCTGCGGCCCGCCTCATCCTCCTCGGCGATCAGGACCAGCTTGCCTCCGTCGAAGCGGGAGCGGTGCTGGCCGAACTCAGTCTCGGCAGCGGTAAATACGACGCCGAGACCTGCCGCTATATGCAGGCCAGTTGCGGTGCCGCGCCGCAGCCCGGCGACAACGGCCCCGGCCCCCTTGCCGCAAACATCATCCGCCTGCAACGCAGCCATCGCTTCAATGCAGAAATCGGCGCGCTGGCGGACGCCGTGCATAGCGGCCACCCCGAAACCGCCATCCGTATCCTGCAAACGGCGCACACTGGCACCCTCGCCTGGCAACCCGCCCCCGCCATCCACCAGATACTGGAACTCGCCCGCTCGGAAAGCGCCTATGGTCCGGTCTGGCAAACTGCAGGCCAGCCGCCACCCAAAGACCGGCAACAACATAGCGCATGGGTTAAAACCATCCTCAACGACTACGCTGGTTTCCGCGTCCTCTGTGCCCTGCGCCAAGGCCCCTGGGGCGTTACCGGCGTCAACCGCGCCATCGAAGACTACTTGCAGCGCCAGGGCATCCTGCAGAGCCGCGGCCTTTGGTATGCCGGCCGCCCCACCCTCGTCACCCGCAATGATCCCAACCTCGGCCTCAGCAATGGCGACATCGGCATCGCCCTGCCCGACCTGGATAAACGCCTGCGCGTCTACTTCCCCAATGGCGAAGCCCCCCCCCGCGCCATCCTCCCCAGCCGCCTCAACCACACCGAAAGCGCCTGGGCCATGACCGTCCACAAGGCACAGGGTTCTGAGTTTGCCCACACCGTCCTCATCATTCCCCCGGAAGACAGCCCCGTCCTCAGCCGCGAACTGCTCTACACGGCCATCACCCGCGCCCGCAAATGCTTCACCCTCATCGCTCCCCGGGAGCGACTGGAAAACGCCATTCAGCGCCAGACACGGCGAATGAGCGGGTTACATGCGGCGTTAAATGATCCCAGGCGCTGAATGTCACCGACATCAACTTTGTGACCAGGCTGGAGCGAATCTCCACAGGTCAGATTTCGACGGTTCGTTCTTGTCATAACATAGTCATGCAATCTTCATATTAGTGTCACATAAGCCAGTTACGCTAAGGGGAGCCGCTATATCAGCCCCCATAAGGAGATCTGCATGAGTCAACCCACGGGCACACACGTACCCCAACCGGGCGTCATCGAATCCCTCAACCATGCCCTGATGAACTTCTTCCATTGGTTCGTCACCTTCACGGCAAGCATGAGATTTTTACCATGTTATTGATTTTACTAGATAGTGTTGTTGTACACAGCGTACATGTGCTACATGCGGCGATGCTGGCGCAGACGCGCGCGCCCCTGCCGATCCGGACCGAATCACCGCAAGGCCCACGAATCCTTCTGCTGGTGAATGCACGGACCAACGGTAAAACGATCGTCTCTGTCGAAATAGCTCTGGAACGCACCGGCGGCAGGGTAATGCGGGTCACCGAGCGTGCCGAAGCCGAACAGTTGGTGCGCCGCTGGGATCCTCAAGTAATGGTCCTGCTCGGGTGGTCTAGCAGTATGCGCGACTGGCTGCGGCATCTGCAATTCGCATCGCGTCAGGGCGAATTGCCCTTCCTGGTGGTCGGCAATAGTGCGGGAGAAAACCACGAGGAAACAAACGCCGTAGCGGCTCTGGAAACAGGTGCACAGGCGTATATCCCTGCCGGTATGGGGCTGGGAATCTTAACCGCCCAGGTATGCGGTCTCCTCAAAAAGCTGCGCACACAAGCACCTGCCCGATTGGTTCAAGAGGAAAACCTCTGCATCGATCTGGTATCACTGCGTGTCTGGATATTGGGACAGGAAATTCATCTACCGCGACGACTTTTCTATCTGCTGTACTATTTCGCCACCCATCCGGACGAAGTCGTTTCCAACGAGCAGATCGCCGATATCCTGTGGGGGGGCAAGAGCACCTATCTCGCTCCCAATACCCTGGTGGTCAAGATTTATCGTCTACGCAAAATTCTGGAAAGTGCCGGCGCCAAAGGCTGGCTGGAAACAGTGCACAGTTTCGGATACCGCTTTTCACCACCAAAGAATGTGTGAAATGTCATAATAACGTCATAACAATGTCATATTAACGCCACCTCAGTGACACATGGATGCAATATTCGGCCGTTAGTATAGGGGCCATTCCAAGAGGCAAGAGGCGTATATCCGTGAAACATCAGTATCGTTATCATCCTTTATTTAGTGCATTGATTGCTGCGGGTTTATGTGGGATGTCCAGCATGGCGCTCGCTACCGGTGTAACCGCTCCCACCACCTCGTCCAGTATTAGCGTTGGAGAAGTATCCTCTACCACCGGCGCTCTAAACACGCTGACCCATCTCCCCACTAAAAAACAGGTGTTCAATTCCACCCAGTCGGTAAAAGTCATCAATAAGCGTCAGATGGCTACCGCAGGGCCGGCGGGTGGGGCGGCACAAGCGCTGGCCGTGGCCCCGGGCATCAATGTCGCCACCGATGGCCCGAGTGGCGCGCCGCGCTCATCGATCAGCATCAACGGCATGAAGACCGGCTGGGGCAACATCGCGGGCAACGCGAATGATGGCACGGTCATGGTCACTTTTGACGGTGTACCCATGGTGGATCCGGCTTACGGCGTCTGGCAGGGCTCAGAGCTGCCCCAGATGTCCATGATCAGGGGCATTACCGCAACCTACGGTCCAGGCTATCCGCTGAATCGCTGGTACAACAATATTGGCGGATCCATTAATTTTTCGCCGCTGCAACCGACCAGGAAGGCCGGGGCATCCATAGGCATGTACTATGGGAGTTTTGATTCCAAAGGTATCCACTTCAATATTCGCACTGGCCAGCACGACGGCTGGTCAGGGATCATTGCGGGTGGGGTAGGCAGCAGCGGAAACTATTTGAACGGGTATGGGTTCAACAATCCCGGTAATAATTATGCCTATTATGGAAAGGTCCGGAAAAGCTTTCGTGGCGGCCACATCAGTTTTGGTGGCTACGTCTCACGTTCTGTGGCCTACAGACCATTGCCAATCCCGGTAACCGCCAATCCCAATGTCACTATCTACGGGGTCAACCCAAATACCGGAACCGTGAATCCCGGACCCATCTACAGTCAACAAACCACGGGCTTTTATACCACCCTCCCATATTCTGTTTACTGGAAGGAAGCTTTTGTAAAGACCTATCTCATTTATTCTCGCTTCGAACAACATCTTACCCCCAGCATGGTGATCCATAACCTGCTATGGTATCGCTATGGCGACCGCGTGCATCTGCACTACAACAATACCGGCAATGCTGCCAACGTGCTGAATCAGCATTATAACGCCTCCGACCATACCTACGGGGACAAGCTTTATCTGACCGTAAACGCACCATACAACAATATTTCACTCGGCGGGTATTTCCTGAACTCGAAATACAACTCCCTGTTGTATTTCTACAATCAGAACCAGATTGCGACTTATGATTCGCTAAGCCCCAATGCCGGAAATAACGTAATCATCAATGGTTCTCCGGTATACAACAGCCCATCCTTGCCGAGCGCATTCCATAGCTCGTATCTCTACATGACAGACCTTGCGGCCTTTGTCCAAGACGTCATCCACCCTATCCATGGTCTGCGCATTACCCCCGGTATCCGCGTGGTTCAGTTTCAAACCAACTTTGTGAACAACTCTGCCGCCCAATTCCCCACGAGTGTGGCTAACCTGATCGGCCACAACGGCGATTATCAACCGAACTCATCGACGAATTTCACCGAGTTCGAACCGTCCATCGGCATCAACTATAAGGTGACGCCCAATGTTGCGCTATATGGAAACTACGCCACCGGCTACAAGGCACCGGCGGGCGCTACCGGGACGTATGCGCATGAATTGACATCCACGTTACAGCCGCAAAAGTCGACACAGTACCAGATTGGGGTAAAGGCGTATGTCAAAAGTTATGGACTGCTGCATCACGCCGTCTTCAATGCTAATTACTACCATCTGAATGATACCAATGAAATCATCCCCATCCCGGTTGTCAACCATCTTTACTCGCGCTTCGCATCGGGTTCGTCGGTATTCAGCGGTGTCAATCTGTCGATGGACGACAATCCGCTCTACAATCTATACCTGTTCTCCAACGTGAGTTTCGAGAAGGCCACTTACTCAAACTACACCACCGGTCATGGCGTATCCTACGCTGGCTTGCCTATTTCTAATGTGCCGGCGCAAACCGCCAACATCGGCGCCTACTATCAGCTTTATAATTCGGGCATTCTTTATGAGCCAAGAGTCTGGTGGCAGTATACCGGTGTCCAGAACATCTACAACAACAACACCGGAGCTCCCACAAGTCAGAAATTGCCCAGTTTTGGCATATTCAATGCCGCACTGCGGGTCAAGGTATCCAAAAGATATCTGTTTGCCGGGATGCATGATGCCTCGGTTAATGTAACAGTCCTTAATCTTCTGAATAAGCAATACAACAATTACGAGTATATTTCCGGTGGCGGCTATTATGGCGTGGCCGGCCAGATACTTGGGGAACCAGGTATGCCACGCTCGGTTTATCTTAGTGTAAACGCCTCATTCTAGCATTACGAAGTAACACGGTTCGCCGGGGCGAGTCATTCCTTCGCCTCGATTTTTAAATGTATTATTGTCATAATATGGTCATTGTAACGTAATAATAGTGTCACAATTCTCCTGTATCGTTTTCCCTGTTGTTTTGGCAACATTAATGAAATCATGCAGTTTTATACGATCATATTCTTATACAGGAGCCAGAAATGAATAAGCGGACTCGTATGAACCCGTTATTGTTCGCAATGTGTACCGCAGGGCTTTGCACCTGGAATACCCTAACAGCCGCATATGGTGCCAATTCAGGCGGCCAATCCACCAGTGTCGGCGAGGTAAATGCTTCGGCCAGCGCACTTTCTGAATCTGCCAAGGCGCTGGCCAGCACCGACGGCAAGCTGACCAAGAAGAAAATCTTCCAATCCACCCAATCCCAGGCGGTTCTCGGGAAGCGTGAAATTCAGGGTGTAGGTCCCGCCGCGGGGGCGGCACAAGCGCTCTCTCTGGCACCCGGCATCGCTGTCCGTGGTTATGGCGGCATCTCCTCGACCGCGCGCTATGAAATCGCAGTGCGCGGCGTAAAGGTAGGCTGGTCATCCGTGAATGGTGACGTCGAGCGCAATGGCTTGACGGTGCTGTTTGACGGAATCCCCATGAACAACCTGATTTCCCATAACGGCGGCTGGGATTCCAACGAAATCCCCATTCTCCAGATGATCCATGGCATCAACGTGACCTACGGCCCCGGAAATCCCGCCGGCCGGTGGTTCGACAGCATCGGTGGCACCATCAACTTTGTGCCGCTGCAGCCATCCATAAAACCGAGCGCTGAAATAGGTACCACCTTCGGCAGTAACGGCACTCTCGGCTACAACTTTGACCTCAAAACGGGAATGTACGATGGCTGGTCCGCGGTTCTGGCCGGAGGTTATACGAAAAACAATACGTTCCGCACCGGTACGTTCAATGCGCCGTCCCAGTCTCTCGCCTATTTTGGCAAGGCGGTGAAGACCTTCCGGAGTGGCACCTTCAGCCTTGGCGGCTATGTCGACAGTTCGCGGGAGTTCAGGCCCAATTTCATACCGGTTACCCCGATACCGGGCATCACCACCCAGGGCCTGAACGCCAATGCGCCTTTATATAGCCAACAGACCAGCGGGTTTTACGCATCTCTGCCTGAGTCCATCTGGTTTAAGCAATTGAAAGTACAGGGCTACATGTTGTACTCCAAGTTGAACCTCAAGCTCAGCAGGGACGTCACCCTGCACGAAATGGCCTGGTATCGCCATGGCCACCGGGTGCATTACCGCATTACCAACTTTGTACCAGGAAGCAGCGTGAATTCCGAGTATTACCATCCGAACTCGGAAACTTATGGCGACAAGCTGTATTTCGACTGGCGCCTGCCTATGAACCTCCTGAAGGCCGGAGGGTCGTGGATTCATCAGCAATACACCACGCCCTATGCAGGATACAATACACTCATGGGCACCAGCCCCTCCTTCCCCAGTCAGTACAATAGTGACGTTCTGTATAACAACTATCTGACGGGCTTCATTCAGGACACGTTCACCCCGTTCTCCGGCTTCAAGATTACTCCGGGCATTGCTGCCGTCCAGTACCAGACCCAGATGTATAATAATGGGGCCCAGGCATTCCCCAATCTTCCTGCCGGCGCCCAAAATCAGACGCTGATCAACAGTGCTGCGGATACCATATCCGGTCTTGAACCTTCGGTTGGAGTTCGCTTTGCTCCGGTAAAGTGGGGCTCACTATATGCCCATTATGCCCGGTCTTATCAAAATCCCACCGACAATAACTTTGGCGCCTACAACAGCCACGGAGGCAATATAGACTTCAACAGTTTGAAGCCGGTAAAAAGCACGGATTATGAAGTCGGAGCCAAGTTTCTCGTGCACAACTGGATGTTGCTGCATAACTTCACGTTCAATATCAACTACTACTATGATCACTTGGCCAATGAGACCATAGCGACCTATCTGACAAACATCGCACAGACCAAGTTTGCCGCGGCCAATGCGGTGGTGAACGGCGTCAATATCGCGATGGCCGACAACCCCTCCTGGAACTGGCATCTGTTCGCCAATCTGGCGCTCAATCATTCGTACTACACCTCGTATACTCCGCAGGGTGGGGGTACGACCATATATGGCGCCAACGTATCTTATAGCCCGTACCTCACCATGAGCGCGGGTATTGACTATCGGTACTACTACCATGGATTCCTGTTCTCCCCACAGTTCGTGGATCAATACACCAGTTCACAGTACCTCTTCAATAATTTAACCGGTGCGCCATCGCACCAGAAGCAGCCGGGATACAATGTCTCCAACCTCAGTCTTGGGATAAAAACGACCCGATTGAATCCATACGTCCCGACCCTGAAAGACGTAAAGCTCTCCGTGGGAATATACAATCTCTTTGATGCGCACTATAACCCCATTGAGTACATCACCAGTGGTGGATACTTCGGCGGTAACAGTGCCGGTGCCATTCTGGCTGATCCGGGGGCACCACGGCAGTATTTTATGACGGTATCCGCGAAGTTCTAAGACTTTTTCGCGCTGCGTGGTGTCACGCAGCGCGCTTTTCATTGATTTTGTTACACTAACGGATTTATCAAACTACGGAGTTTCACATGCCTGAAGAGATTCAAGAGTGGCCAAGAAGTACGCGATGGATACATGCGGGATTTGCGTTGGCGGTAACGCTTCTGCTGTTCAGCGAACTTGACATGAAGGCCATATGGAAAAAAGTCGGCGAACTTCCATTCCGGCATTTACTGTTTCATATGCATATGTGGATTGGCATGTTTGCAGCGATTATTGTTGTCGCATTCTGGGCGCAGGTTTTCTCCAACAAAAACCTGCGCTCACACCTGTTCCCCTACAGCGGGCCGTACTTGGACAACGTCTGCACCGATATCAGGGGGCTGGCAAGCAGAAAGCTGCCGCCAAGCGGGATGCGCGGCGGGGTGCCGGGCATGGTACATGGTTTTGGTTTGGCTGCCGTGACCGGCATGGCCCTCCTGGGATTTATCATGTTTTTCCTGATTCCAAATTATGGAGTGGCTGCGCCCATAGGCTTCTACCAGCTTCCCAAGAAGATGCACGACTTTCTTTCTTCATTTGTCTGGTTGTACTGGTGGGGTCATATTGGCATGGCTACACTTCACGCAAGCAAATCCCCGGTCATTTTTCGCATATTCAGACCGTAGTAGCGCAACCCTCGGCTTGGTTTAGCGGCCCCGGAAAGCGGCTCCTGGAATACTCCAGGAGTATGCGCTTCCGGGGTTACCGGGTAGCATTAGTTCTCGGGATTTACGCTCCGTACCTTTAGCGGCCCGCGTGACCTCCCCGGAAATTCCTAGTGATCGGCACGGTGATAGTCCCGATGCCGGTATTCCTGCCGCCGATTTTCCCGGTGCCACTCGTGATCCCGATATCTACGCTCATCCCGATACCTGTAGTGGTCCTCCCGTGGGCCATAGTAAGCCGGATACTTCATATAGTAATGATCCGCATAGCCCCTCTGGTCAGCAAATCCATCCTGGGCAACGGAAAACGTCAGCCCGAGGATGATCAACGGCATCATAGCCAGTTTTTTTCTCATATGATTTCACCTATACCAAACATATACGGCAATAATATTTGACAGCCATCATGGATGCATTGACACCGGACCGTTGCAATCAGTGATCTTCACCATGATGCCACCCGCCTTCTCCCCTTCCTCCATAATAGCCGCCATAACCCCCATAATAGCCGCCATACGGGGGAGCTATTATGCATCCGGAAAGCATGGAAGCGCTCACAAAAACAAAAAGCGCCATATAAACCAGTCGCCTTACCTGCCTCAGCTTGTTCATGATTTTCTCTCCAAAAAGGTTTGCGACACCAATCCGTAATACTTCCTGCTAATAAAGCATTCCGTGACATGCATGACCCATACGCCAATCATGACACAATTAACCGGTTAATCAGATAGAAAGTCAAGCTATCGAATGGCCTTACTTTTGTGTCCAGTGCAACCGTCGATTGTTTGTCCAGCGCACGGTTTGCAGCCACAGAACGCAGAGCACTACCAGCCCGCCGGCGATCAGCAGTGGCGGCATGCCGATGGCGGCGAAACCCATCACACCGCGCATGAAAGGAATCGCCAGGACCGCGACGAGCACCGCGCCCACTCCCACGAACATGGGCGCCAGCAAAGAATTGTTGCCACTCAGATTACGCAGAGCCGGACGCGTGAGGTCGCGGTTGGCGAGGATCAACAGAAACAGTGCAAACACCAAGGCACTGAATATGCTGATACGAACGTCTTTTTCGGCCCAACCCAGGTGTTGCAACCATGCCGATCCCGCCAGAAGAATGGCCGCAATCCCCAGGCCTTGGGTCAAGGCAAAACCGATGTTACCCGAGGCAAATGGATTGGCATGGAGGGAACGCGGCGGCCGATGCATGATGTCGGCGGCTGCGGGTTCGGCCTCGAATACGATGGAACAGGCAGGATCGATGAGCAGTTCCAACAGCACGATATGCACCGGCAGCAGTAATACCGGCCAGCGCAGAAGCGCCGGAAGCAGCGCCAGCGCGACGATGGGCATATGCACCGCAAACACGAAGCGTGTAGCTTTGGTGATGTTGTCGTAGATGCGCCGTCCACTGCGGATGGCACCGACGATACTGGCAAAACTATCGTCCAGCAGCACCAGCGCCGCAGCCTCCCGCGCCACATCGGTGCCATGTTCGCCCATGGCGATGCCGACATCGGCGGCCTTCAGGGCCGGGGCATCGTTGACGCCGTCACCGGTCATGGCGACCACCTCGCCGGCCTGTTGCAGTGCCCGCACCAGACGCAGCTTCTGTTCAGGCAACAGGCGGGCGCACAGATCGACCTGTTTCAAGCGCAGACGTAGCGCCTCGTCATCCAGTGCGGCGATTTCGGGGCCGGTGATGACCTCGGCACGCTTCGACAACCCCACCTGCCCGGCGATCGCGCGCGCTGTGGCAGGATGATCGCCCGTGAGCATCAACACCCGTATACCGGCGTCGCGGCATTCGGCAACAGCGGCGGGAACGTCGGGACGTGGCGGATCGAAAAAGCCTACCAGGCCAAGAAATCGGAAATCGAAATCGTGCTGGGTTTTGGGCCAGGGAGTATCGGGGTTGCCAGCCTCCCACAGGCCCCTGGCCACGCCCAGCACGCGCAGACCTCGTGCGGCCATGGCTTCCACCCGCTGCTGGATCGCCAACCTGTCCGCCGCGGACAAGTGGCACAAATCGGCCACGGCTTCAGGCGCGCCTTTGGTCGCCAGCAGATGCGCATCGGGTCGCGCACCGGAAAACACCCGGGTCATCGCCAGAATGTCGGGGGATAATTCATACTGAAACTCAGGCTGACGGTCGTCATGGACATGTTCGGTCCCGGCCAGACGCCCATGGCCGAATACCTGGATGGCCTTTTCCATCGGGTCGAAGGGATCGATGGGAGTGGCCAGCATCGCAAACTCGACCAGGGTATGGAAGGTCTCTGGGAGATCGGGTTGGGCCACCACGAATACGGCGTCGCCCACCGCAAGTTCCGCCACCTGCATGCGGTTCTGCGTCAGCGTGCCGGTCTTGTCCACCGCCAGCACGGTGATCGCACCCAACGCTTCCACCGCCGGCACGCGTCTGGTGAGTACCCTGGCTTTGGCGATACGCCAGGCGCCCAGCGCCAGGAACACGGTGAGAATGACCGGAATTTCCTCGGGCAGGATGGCCATCGCCAGGGCGATACCGGACAGCAGGCTTTCCAGCAACGCGCGGCCATCCCACAACCAATCCACCAGAACCAGCGATACCGCCAGCAACAGCGCGGTCGCCGTCAGGTTACGGATGAGGTTGCGCGAGGACTGTTGCAGGCCGGAGGTCGCCTCTTGCGTTGTTGCCAGCGCCTGACCGATGCGGCCGACGGCGGTGCCGATCCCCGTAGCCTGCACCACCGCGAGGCCCACCCCCCTGGTGACCACGGTGCTGGCGAACAGCGCAGCGCCGTCAGCACCGCCCGACGTGGCCAGCGCGCCGAGCTCCGGATTGGGGAGCTTGTCCACCGGCACCGCCTCCCCAGTGAGCAGCGACTCATCCACCGTGAGCTGGCCCTGCACCAGTTGCGCATCGGCGGCGATGCGGTCCCCCTCATGCAGGACCAGGAGATCGCCGCGCACCACCTCGCGCCCGGCGATCCGCAACTCCCGATCGTCGCGGATCACCAGCGCCCGCGGCGCGGAGAGATCGCGCAACGACTCCAGCGCGCGCTGGGTCTTGCGCTCCTGGGCCAGGGTAATGCCGATGACCACGAACACGAAGGCCAGCAGAAACAGCGCTTCGGCATGGTCGCCCAGCAGCAGATAGATGCCGCCAGCCACCAGCAACATCACGAACATCGGCTCGGCCAGGACACCGAGCACGATGGCCAGCAGCGTTTTTGGCGTGCTTCCGGGCAGAAGGTTCGGGCCATCTTCGGCAAGGCGCCGGGCCGCGGTTGCGCCGTCAAGTCCGGTAAATGGACGGACGTCCGCTTGCGCCGCAGGGCGTGTATCCATATTCAATGCTCCCCCTGTCCGGTAACACATCCCGCTATCCGCCAGCAACAACCCCGTCGACGACGGAAACCAGGATGCCGCAGGGTCCTACGATGTGGCCCTTTGAAAGCGCAGCGCCGCCGAATTCAAACAGTAACGCCGCCCCGTCGGGGCCGGACCATCGGAAAACACATGCCCCAGGTGGCTGTCGCAACGCGCGCAGCGGATTTCCGTGCGTACCATGCCATGACTGGCATCGCGGATCTCATGGATATGGTCGGGTGCAAAAGGCTCCCAAAAACTCGGCCAGCCCGTCCCCGACTCAAACTTGGTTGCCGAGCGAAACAACGGCAACCCACACAAAGCACAAACGAAAGTCCCGTCGCCCTGTTCGTGCAGCAACCCACCGCAGAAGGGCGGCTCCGTGCCATGTTCAAAAAGGACATGGCGCACCTCGGCAGACAATCCTTGCGCCATTTCTGCGCGCTTCCCGGCATCGATGGGGGTCAGATCAAAACCTGCGGATGAACGGATCATCGTCATCACCTCCGTTGATTCTCGCGCAACCATTGCGGAAAGCGCGTGCGCAGTTTTTCCACTTTCGGCAGCGCCACCGCACATATATAGGGCTGATTCGGATGCTGGCGGGCATAATCCTGATGATCGTCTTCCGCCGGATAAAAATGCGTCAGGGGCGTGATTTCGGTGGCGATGGGTCCGGCAAAAACCTTCGCCTGATCAAGCTGCGCCACATAGTCCCGCGCCAGCGCCGTCTGAGCGTCATTCAGGGTGAATATCGCGGACCGGTATTGCGTCCCCACATCATTCCCCTGCCGGTCGTGCTGCGTCGGATCGTGGGCCACCGCAAAAAAGACCTGTAACAGCCGGCCAAACGACAGCAACGCCGGGTCGTAGTGAATCTCTACCGCCTCGGCGTGGCCGGTCGTCCCCGTGCATACCGCCCGGTAATTGGCCGTTTCCGCCGCGCCGCCCGTATAACCGGACACGACCCGCGTCACTCCCGCGAGGCCCAGATACACCGCCTCCACGCACCAGAAGCACCCCGCCGCCAATACCGCCACACCCGGCGTATCGGCAGCGGCATCCTCCCGGTCGGGGGCGGGAATCGTCAACGCCATGACCTGTACTCCATGTGAACGGACCCTGTCCAAAGCATAGCCGCAAAGCTCCGCCAGACCAACCGTCGGCAGACGATGTGCCAGACTCCGGCACATTTGCTAGTATCCACGCTTCAAAGAAATTCGTCCTGCAAAATTCTGGGGAAGGGCCATGGAAACGGAAGATCGGAGCGGTGGAAAAAAGGCGCGCGTAGGATTCGGAAAGTCCGCAGGGGCGGCTTTGGGCGCATTGTTCTTCGGCCCGCTACTGCTCGCCGGGTGCGCCACCAGCCCGAATCTCCAATCCGCGGAGCATCTGGTGCAAGACAACTTCCACGGCAAGGCCCATGTGGTGAAGGTCTTTCCGGGCCCCACCCAAAAACTCACCGGCATCATCGCCGAAAACAGCCAGCATCAGCAGGGGATACTCTGGATGTTGTCCAATCGCTACCTCCTGCTCGGCCCGGTGGTGAACGATAAGGGCCAGGATATCACCCAGGCGGCCACGGAGAAGTATCTGCCCCAACCCCGAAAGGTCCCCGCCGGACAGGTCGCCCCGGCGGCCATGCAGGCACCGGGCTTCACGATCGGTCACGCGGGGCCACTCATGGTGGTGTTTGCCGACCCCAACTGCATCTACTGCCATCTGCTCTGGGAGGCATTGCAAAAACCCATCGCCGTCGGTCAACTCCGGGTAAAACTGATCCCCGTCGGTTTTCTGAAAGATTCCAGCGCCGCCAAGGCAGCCACGATTCTCGCCGCCCCCGACCCGGCGGCAGCATGGGCGGAGAACGAGAAGGGGTTTGACAAAAGCACCGAGGAGGGTGGCACCCGGCCCCTGGCGCAGATTCCCGCCGAAGACATGAAGGCGGTCCATGCCAACACCGCCTTGCTTCAGTCCAGCGGTGAAGAAGCGACGCCGACCCTGCTTTTCTGCCGGAAGAAGAGGATGGTGCTGGTCCATGGCATCGCCGTGAGCGGACTGCCCGCGCTCATTCACTCGCTCCGTGGCGATGTCAGCGCGGAGGGCTGCACCCCCTGATCTCCGCCGGTTCTGCCGGACGACTTCCCCCGCAGGCAGCCCTTGGTTATATTCCACTAATGCACAGTTCCACACATGATGATCTGGTCATCCTCGGCGGCACCTTCGACCCCATCCATTACGGGCACCTGCGCGCCGTGGAGGAGGTGCGGCAGGCCCTCGGCATTGCACAGGTAATGCTGATCCCGGCGGGGCACCCGCCCCACCGCGAAAGCCCCTGGGCCGACGCCCGCCACCGTCTGGCCATGACCCGCATCGCCGTCGCGCACCATCCGCAATTCACGGTCAGTTCCTGGGAAGTGGAGCGGGAGGGGCCGTCCTACACCGTGGATACCCTCACCGCCCTGCGTCGGCAACGCCCGGATGCGGTACTCGCCACGGTCATCGGCATGGATGCCTTTCTGCGCTTCGACACCTGGCACCACTGGCAGCACATTCTCGACCTCACCCACCTCGTCGTTACCGGGCGCCCGGGCTGGCCTGCCGCCGAATTACCCGAAGCCCTGCGCCAGGCCCTCTATCAGCGCCGTTGCGAAGATGTCGGCGCCCTGCGCCAGACGCCCGCCGGCTGTATCCTGTTTCATACGGTCACAGCCCTGGAAATCTCCGCCAGCAGTATTCGCAGCCTGCTCGCCGGTCATCAGAGCCCGCGCTTTCTGTTACCGGACGAGGTATTGGATTATATTGACGCCGAAGGGCTCTACCAGAGCCCATAGCCCGACAACAAAGGATCATAACACTTGGCGACAGCAGAAACCCTTCGCGACCTGGCCATCTCCGTTCTGGATGAACACAAGGCGCTCGACATCAAGAGCATCGATGTCCGCAAACAGACCGACATCACCGACTATCTCATCATCGCCTCCGGCACCTCCGACCGCCACTTGCGGGCGCTGGCCGACGCGGTGATGGCACGCATGCGCGAGGAAGGCGTAAAACCCATAGGCAAGGAAGGCCTCACCGTGGGCGACTGGGTGCTGGTCGACCTCGGTGATGTGGTCATCCATGTGATGCGTCCGGAAGTGCGCGATTTTTACCAACTGGAGCGGCTCTGGGGAGAACTTCCGCAGATGCGTAACCAAAGCGAGGGGCACTGATCCGCGATGCGCCTCTGGGTGCTGGCCATCGGCAGCAAAATGCCGGCTTGGGTAGAGGCGGGCGTCGCCGAATACAGTGCGCGGATGCCGCCGCAACTGCGCGTCGAGTGGCGGGGATTGCCGCTGGCACGACGCGGGCGCAGCGGCGACCCGGCCCGCTGGCGGCGCGAGGAAGGTGAACGGATACTGGCGGCAACCCCGGCCGGAGCCGAGCGGATCGCACTGGAAGTAGACGGCAGGAATCTGGACAGCGAGGCACTGGCGCAGCGCATCGACACCTGGTTCCACGGCGGGCGCGATGTCGCTCTGTGGGTCGGCGGCCCCGACGGCCTCGACCCGGCCCTGCAACCAGACTGGCGCTGGTCCTTGTCGCCCCTGACCCTCGCCCACCCGGTGGTGCGTGTCGTGCTGGCCGAACAATTATACCGGGCCTGGAGCATTCAGGCCCGATTACCTTATCATCGTGGCGGAGAGGAGTGACGCTGAAGTGAACATGCCATGGAACCGAAGTCTCCATCCCCGCCTGGGGATGGCCCTGGCCCTGAGTCTGGGCCTCAGCGCCTGCGCGCAGATGGTGCAGGTCAGCCCACAACAGAGCGTCTCCGACGCCGTTGCCGTGCAGGCGGGACGGGAACGCATCCTCGCCCTCTCCCCTGCGGTCAGCGCGCGGCGGCTCGCGCCGGTACGACAGGCGCTGAACGCCGCCAGGGACGCCGTGGCACGGAACGACTACGCCTATGCCGACCGGCAGACTCTCCTCGCCAGGGTACTGCTCGACAACATCCAGACCCGCCTCAATACCGCCCCAAGCAACAGTCGGCAAATGGCCCTGCGAAGTCAAATCGCCAATTTGCAGAGTCAGATCGCCACGACCCGCCAGCAGATCGCCACCACCAAAGCGCAGATCGCCCAGGAGGCACCATGATGCGCGTCCGTCACCTCATCGCCGCGGTCCTGCTCATTGCGCTGCCCGGTATGGCGGCAGCCGATCCCGCCACCACGCAGGCGCTGCAGCAGGCGATCCAGCGCCTGCGCGACGCACAGCGCGGCGCGCCGCCCATACCCGCCGCGACCTTGTCCGGCCTGCACAGCAGCCTGCAGATGATGACCCGCGACCAGGTCGACCCCGCGCTCTTCCGGGTCGATCAGGCCATTTTTAATGCGCGCCTCGCCGGGCTCCGTGAAATGCGGGAGCAGGCTGCAAAACAAGACCAGCTCAACAGTCTGCAGCGCCAGGTGCAGTCGTTGACCCGACAGCAACAGTCGCTGCAGACCGAGTATGGCAAACTGCGCGAACAACTGGCGAACAATACCATGAGCGGTGCCCGGACCCAGCACCTGCAAGCCGAAATCCAGCAACAGAAGCAAATGTTGCAGTCGGAAGAACAGCGCCTGGCCGGCATCGCCAAGCAGCAAGGCGCATCTGCCAGCCCCCTCGCGGCGCAGCCCGGCTCCGTCAAGGCCTTGACGGTATACGCCCAGGTCCGGGCCGCCAGCGACGGGGTGCATGTCACCATGCCGGTAGACAGCCTGTTCGGCAGCGACAACCAGCTTTCCGCCAGCGGCAAACAGCGCTTGCAGGCCATTTCCGGCATCCTCAAGCAGACGACAGCCAGTGAAATACTGGTGCGGGTGGCGCCACAGCCCCTGGGTGCCAATGTTGCCACCCAACGTGCCGAAACCATCCTCCGCGCCCTGCGCCGCGATGGCGTTCCCGATCAGGTGCTCGCACTGGCTACCGGCGTCGGCCTCAGTGCTGGGAGCGCCGAACTGCTGTTGGTGAATGCCAGCCCGGCGCCGTGACCAGCCTGATTCTCGCCTCGGCCTCGCCGCGCCGACTGGCCCTGCTCCACCAGTTGGGCTATGCGCCAGAGGTTATCGCCACCGACGTGGATGAATCCCCGCGGCCCGGAGAGAGTCCGGATACCCTCGCGCTGCGCCTTGCCCACAGCAAAGGCCTTGCTGCCGCGACGGCAAGGCCCGAAGCCGTCATCCTGGCGGCAGACACGGTCGTCGCGCTAGGTGATCGCACCTTCGGCAAGCCCAGCGGCTACGAGGAAGCCGTGCGGATGTATACGGTGCTCGGTGGCGTCTGGCATCAGGTGCATACCGCTGTCGCCGTTCTCCATCGAGGCCGTGTAGACCAGCGCCTGTGCAGCAGCGCCGTCCGCCTGCGCCCCCTCAGCAGCGCGGAGATGCGCAGCTACTGGGACACCGGGGAACCGGTGGACAAGGCGGGGGCCTATGCGGTTCAGGGCATCGGCGCAGTCTTTGTCAGTGGCCTGCAAGGGTCCTACAGCGGCGTCATGGGCCTGCCCCTTTTTGAAACGGCAGAGATGCTTGCCGCTTGCGGCCTCTCCCCCCCTTGCCTCTCAGGACATCCATGAGCGAAGAACTGCTGATCAACGTCACCCCCCAGGAAATCCGTGTCGCGCTGGTGGACAACGGCGTCCTTCAGGAACTCCAGGTCGAACGTAGCGGCCACCGCGGTCTGGTGGGCAACATCTATAAGGGCGTCGTCCGCCGCGTCCTGCCCGGCATGCAGGCTGCGTTCGTCGATGTGGGTCTGGAACGTACAGCCTTCCTCCACGCCGCGGATATTCAGGACGACAGCGAGGAGATCCAGGGCGAAACCGACATCGAGCCCCGTGCCGGGCACCACCACGAGGTCCGCAACGTCTGCACCCTGCTCCGCGAAGGACAGGAAGTGCTGGTGCAGGTCATCAAGGACCCCCTCGGCAGCAAAGGCGCGCGACTCTCCACCCGCATCACCCTGCCGGGACGTTATCTGGTATACATGCCCTTCGTGCCACGCATCGGCGTCTCCACCCGTATCGAATCAGCGGAAGAACGGATGCGTCTCAAGGAGCAGCTCAAATCGGCGATCCCCCCCGAAGAGGGCGGCGGCTATATCATCCGCACCCTCGCGGAAGGCGTGACGGAAACCGACTTCGCCGGAGATATCGATTTTCTCCGGCGCCTGTGGGACTCCATCCGCGCCCGGCTGGAGCGCAGCTCGGCGCCCAGCCAGATTCACAGCGACCTCAATCTAGCCTTACGCGTGATGCGCGATGTGATGTCCGACAATATCCAGCGGGTGCGCATCGATTCACGGGAAACGGTCGATGCCGCTCTGACCTTCTGTCAGGGCGTCATCCCGGAAGTGGCCGACCGCATTGAACACTACAGTGGCGAACGTCCGCTCTTCGATCTCTACAACGTCGAGGACGAGATAGAGCGCGCCCTGCAAAGCCGGGTCACCCTCAAGTCCGGCGCCTACCTCATCATCGACCAGACGGAGGCCCTGACCACGGTGGACGTCAATACCGGCGGCTTCGTGGGGCGGCGCAATCAGGAAGAGACCATCTTCAAGACCAATCTGGAGGCCGCCGCCGCCATCGCCCGGCAGATGCGCCTGCGCAACATCGGCGGCATGATCATCATCGACTTCATCGACATGGAGGACGAAGAACATAAACGCCGGGTCCAGCGCGCGCTGGAAAAAAGCATCCAGAGTGACCGCACCCGCTGCAATATCACCCAGATATCCTCGCTCGGCCTGGTGGAGATGACCCGTAAACGCACCCGCGAAAGTCTCCGCCAGACCCTCTGCGAGCCCTGCCCCTATTGCCACGGCCGCGGCTTCATGAAAACCGCCGAAACCATCTGCTACGAAATCCTCCGCGAGATCGTCCGCGAAACCCGCGCCTACCCCGCCGAACGCTTTGTGGTTCTGGCTTCACCGCAGGTCATGGACAAGCTGTTGGACGAAGAAAGCACCAGTCTGGCGGCGCTGGAGGAATTTATCGGCCGCCCCATCAAGGTGCAGGCGGAGGCGACCTATACCCAGGAGCAGTACGACATCATCCTGATGTAACCGGTCCGGCATCCACCCCCTTACTCCTCCTCCGCTTCGCCACCGGGTTCCTTGAAGGCGGCGGGATCGAGGTGGTAGCGGTGCAGGAGGCGGTAAAACTCGGTGCGGTTGCGCTGTGCGAGTTGTGCGGCCTGACTCACGTTGCCGCGGGTCATGCGCATGATCTGGATCAGATAATTCATCTCGAAACGGCCCTTGGCATCGGCCAGAGGCATGACCTCCCCTTCCCGGTCGCGCAAGGCATGACGGATCAGGGGCGCCCCGATTCGCGGGGTAGTGGACAGCACCACCGCCTGTTCAATGACGTTGGCGAGCTGCCGGACATTGCCCGGCCAGGGCGCCGACACCAGCAGCTCCATGGCCTCCGGCGCGATCCCGCGAACGTCCTTGCGATTCTTGGCCGCTGCATCCCGCAGGAAAAACTCGGCCAGCAGCGGGATATCCTCCGGGCGCTCCGCCAGGGCGGGAAGCTCCAGGGTCACCACGCAAAGGCGATAGTAGAGATCATCCCGGAAACGCCGGGCAGCCATCTCCTGCTCCAAATCCCGGTGACTGGCGGAGATGATCCGCACGTCGACGGCAATGCTCTCGGTGGCGCCGACCGGACGAATCATCCGTTCCTGCAGGGCGCGCAACAGCTTGACCTGTAACGGGAGAGGCATATCGCCAATTTCGTCCAGAAAAAGCGTGCCGCCCTCCGCCGCCTGGAACAGGCCCTGATGACTGCTGGCCGCTCCGGTGAAGGCGCCCTTTTTGTGCCCGAAGAGTTCCGACTCCAGCAGTTGTTCGGGAAAGGCCGCGCAGTTGACCGCAATAAAGGCTTGGCTATGGCGCGGACTCGCCTGATGGATGGCCTGGGCCAGCAGTTCCTTACCGGTACCACTGGCGCCATGGATGAAGACGCTGGCATCGGATGCCGCCACCAGACGCGCCTGATCCAGCACCGTCTGCATTTTGGGGCTGCGGGTGAGGATCCGGTCCCAACTGGAGTCCCGGCCCTTCTTGCCCGAAGAAGGGGGAACCGCCGCCGTCAGGTTGAAGGCACGCTCCACCTGCGCCATCAGGTCCTTGCCATCAAAGGGCTTGGTGAGGAAGGCAAAGACACCCTGGTCAGCGGCCAGCAGGGCATCGGGGATGGAACCGTGGGCGGTAAGGATGATGACCGGCAACGTCGGGTAGTCGCGGCGAATGGCGTCCAGCAGCGCCATACCGTCCATCTCATCCATCTTGAGATCGGTGATGACCAGGGACGGGTGCTCCATCGCCAGTACCGACAACGCTTCGCTACCGTTGGCCGCGGTACTGACCACATAGCCGGCCGCCTTCATGCGCAGGGACAACAGACGCAGGAGATCGGCGTCATCATCCACCAGTAAGATTCTGCCCTTTTCCATTTCGGTTCAGTGCCCCTGGGGTAAACGTGCGTTTTTTTCGATCTGCACCAGCTCGTTCAGCTTCTTGCGCAACTCCGCCTCGCGCTGCTGGGACTGCGAGAGGCGGTTTTGCAGTTCGTTGACCCGCGTCTGTAGCTTCTGGTAGCCGGGATCACCCGCCCTGGCTTCGGCCAGTTGGCCGGACAGACTCTCCGCCTCCGCCTTTTCGGAAACACAACTCGCAGTCACCGGAGCAGTCTTTTCCAGCGCCGCAATCTGATCCCGCAAAGCCATCAGGGTGCTGGTCTGTACCACCTGTTCACCGGGCTTGAGAGTCACTGTATTGGGCGGGGACGGCAACGGTGTGGTCGCGCAACCCGCCAGGGTCAGCACGATGAACACCATGGGGAGCGACATGGTCGGTAAGGGGCAGGCGCAACTGGAACCATGCCCCCGGCGTTTCTTTATCCAGCAATTCAAGACTTCCCCCATAACTCAGTACATATTCTCTGGCGATGGCCAGTCCCAACCCGCTGCCCTCGATCTTTCCCGCATCGGAGGCCTCGCCCCGGTAGAGGATATCAAAAATCTTTTCACGCTCTTGGGGCGCCACACCGGGCCCCTCATCCTGAACATCGAGAACCGCCTGTTCGTCCTGTACCTGCAAATGCACCCGTATGGTAGCGTTTTGCGGCGAGAATTTCACGGCATTTGAGAGCAGGTTATCGCAAATGGTCCGCAAGCGATCTTCATGACCAGGCACCCGCACCTCCGCCAGATCCGTGACCAGGTGCAGGGATTTGCTACGCAGGCTCGGCTTATAGCTCAACAACAGGTCCTGCACGACCACCGTCAGGGAGATTTCCTGCACCATGCCCGCCCCCACCGGCCCCTCGGCCAGGCTGAAACGCAGCAGGTCTTCGATCAGGCGCTGCAAACGCAAGCTGTTATCGCGAACGATGTGCACGATCTCCCGCTGCTCGGCACCCAGTTCATGCCCCAGATCCTCCTGGAGCAACTCCGCGCCTTCGCGAATGGCCGTCAGCGGCGTCTTCAGCTCATGGGAAAGCTGCCGCAGGAAATGCAGCTTGGCGGCTTCCAACGCGTTGAGCCGGTTACGCAACCACTCCAGACGGTCACCCAGGCTGGCAATATCCCGCGGACCCTGCACGGCTATGGGCGTTTCCAGATCGCCGTCACCCAGGCCGGAAACCGCCTGATCGAGACGCCGGATGGGACGGGTGATCAACACGATAAACAGGATGGCGACGGCAATGGAGAGTGGCAGCACCAGCAATACTTCCGCAATGGTCAGACGCTTGATGGCCAGCGCCCGGGTACCCAGTTTGGCCACTTCGGTGCTGATCCCCTCATTCACGTCGCTTTGGAGATGTTGCGCCTCACCGGTGGCAAGGCTGAAGTCGCTTTCCAGCGTACTGCGGTTGCCCCCCAGGGATACCAGCGGCAATAGTTGCCGCGCGCTGGTCAGATGAGCCGCCAGCCGTTCAAGATGCCGACGATCCACGGGAGAAGGCCCAGCGGCGGCAAACTGGGTGCTGGCTTTTTTGTACTCCGCGAAACTCTGATCATAGAGCACCAGCAGCGCCTGATCCTGCAGGACCGTATACTGCAGACCATAGCGTTCCATGGATCGCACCGCGTTATTCATCCGGTTGGCGGCATCACTCATGGCTACCGCGCGCAAAATGCTCACCTGTCCTTGTTCGGCAAAGTGTGCGATGGAAAAGGTTACACTGACGATAACCAGCACCAGCGGCACAATGGCCAGACTAAAACCGATGACGATGAGTTTGGAGATGGAACTCGGGCGTAATGCCATGGACCTGCAAGCTCCGGCAAGGATCATGAAGAGCCTCAGCGTAGAATCGTGGGCTGGAAAGTGCAAGGACTTCGAGACATCCGGGCACCGCCCGCCGCGTCAGGGGGCAGCCGATCCAACAAAAAAGCCTGGGGAGTTAGGCCCCCCAGGCTTGCACATCAGAACTCAACAAGTCACGCCGCAGGCTTCTTCGCCGCAGGCTTCTTCTCCATAGCCTTCTTCTCCATCACTTTGTGCGCAGGAGCCTTCTTGACGATCTTCTTGTGCACCGCCTTCTTTTCCATAACCTTATGCTCAGGGGCTTTATGCTCCATGGTCTTTGCCGGGGCCTTTGCGGCAGCGGCAGGGACTTCGGTGGCAAAAGCAGCAGTGGCCGTCAGGAAGGACAGGGCAGCCGTCAGGGCAATAATTTTCTTCATGGGTAATCTCTCCTCAAAAGGTGGTTCCAGTTCCCGCATTCAGCGGTGCCGTCTTTCGACAGTGATCAGGCAATAGCATAAGTCATGCCATATAGTTATGTGCATGTTTTTCAGCGAAAACAGGAGGAAGCGACGTATTGCAAAGGCAATATTACGTCACCCTCCGGCGACAGAATCTGACGGTTTTATGACGATTTCCTAAATATCAGAAGCTCCGGCGCGCCCTGGCCCTGTCGTTCGAGAACGACGTCGGAGGCCGACAGGCATTGCGGCGCGCCGCGGAGGCGCCCTTCAGGAGTCCTGCGGTGCCGGCGGCACATAGCCTTCCGGCGATTGGGCACCTTCGCCAAAGAAATATGCTTCCATCTGTTTTTCCAGAAATGTCCGTGACTTGGGATCAATGGGAGAAAGACGGTATTCGTTGATGAGCATGGTTTGATGTTTCAGCCAGCCCTGCCAGGCCTCCTTGGAAACCTCCTGATAAATTCGCGCGCCAAGGGCGCCAGGATAAGGCGGACGATCAAGACCTTCGGCCTCATGGCCGAGTTTTACGCACTGTACCATTCGTGACATGACGGCAATTCCTTAATGATTCCGGGGTGGATGACATGGTGCCCCCTATATTACCTGAACTTGTCGCTCAGGAATAAGCCGCACGGCAATAAATTTACTCTATTAACCAGCCCGACGCACCAGGGCGAAAAAGCCGGTTTATTCCTAGACACAACCCCCAGCCAACCCGGTGCCACCCAGGTTACAGAAGTTGTAACTATTTGCTAATAAAGCGTGAATGGCCGTTAGAACGAGAATCGGCCCATACGAGGCCTCCTGAAGCCCGGCTGGCCCCTGCTGCATTATAAACTCACATCATTAGCTTGCATTATGGCCATGGGATGTTTCATACTTGAAACCATCCGCAAAATTTGGGCAGACAAAAAGGGGATAACCATGCGTTTAGTGCCTGTGATTTTGTCCGGCGGTACGGGTTCCCGCCTGTGGCCGCTCTCCCGCAAATCCTTTCCCAAACCTTTCGTCGCGCTGCCGGACGGCGAAAGCCTCATTCAAAAAACCCTGCATCGCATCATCAACCTGGGAGCCAAAGGCCCCATCCTCACGGTCACCAACCGCGACTACTATTTTCTGACGCGCGACACCTATGCCGCCTGCGCCAAAACCCACCATTGCAAGATACCGGACGCGCACTACCTGCTGGAGCCGGAAGGCCGCAACACCACTCCCGCCATGGCCGCAGCGGCCCTCTGGGCGCGTGAGACAGAGGGGGATGACGCGGTTCTCCTCTTCCTACCGGCGGACCATCTCATCGCGGACGAAGCGCGCTTCGGCGCCGCCGTACAGAGCGCGGCAGCCCTGGCCGGGCAAGGTTACCTCGTCACCTTTGGCGTGGCCCCCACCGCGCCGGAAATTGGCTACGGCTATATTCAGGCAGGCGAATCACTGGGCGCGGGGCACCAGGTCGTGCGTTTCGTCGAAAAACCCAACACGGCAACCGCCCAAGACTATCTCGCCAGCGGCGACCACCTGTGGAACTCCGGCATGTTCTGCATGCAGGCGGGCAACCTGCTGAAGGCGCTGGAAGAGCATGCACCCGCCACCCTCGCCGCCGCCAGTGCCGCGATGGCCTCCGCCGAGCGCAACGGCGACACCTGGGAGCTCGGTGAGGAATTTGCTACAGCCCCGGACATTTCCATCGACTATGCCGTCATGGAAAAGGCCGCCAACGTCGCCGTGGTGCGCGCCGACTTCGACTGGAACGACCTCGGCGCCTGGACGAGTTACGGTGTACTGATGCCGGAAGATGAAAACGGCAACCAGGTCCACGCCTGCGACAGCCTCTTCGTCGATGCGCAGCGCTGCGTCGTGCATAGCCCGGACCGGCTGACCGCCGTACTCGGTCTGCGCGATGTGCTCATCATAGACACCCCGGATGCGCTATTGATTGCCGACCGGCACCGGGATCAGGAAGTCAAAACCATCGTCGAACGGCTTAAAGCCCGCAAACACGATAGCGTGGATATTCACACCACCGTCCACCGCCCCTGGGGTACCTACACCACGCTGGAAGAGGGCGACCGTTTCAAAATCAAGCGGATTATCGTCAAGCCCGGTGAAAAGCTCTCCTTGCAGATGCACCACCATCGCAGCGAACACTGGATCGTGGTGCGCGGCACCGCCAGAATCGTCAACGGCGATACCGAAAAGTTGATCCTGACCAACGAATCCACCTATATCCCGGCTGGTCATTGCCATCGCCTGGAAAACCCCGGCATGATCGACCTGGTGCTGATCGAGGTGCAGAGCGGGGCTTATCTAGGTGAGGACGATATTGTACGGTTCGACGATATTTATGGCCGCGCCCCGAAAAACGCGCCCGAATCTCCTAAAATGTCCGTAACCGGTTAACCCGCAAAAGGAACCCCACGTTACCCCTATGGAACCACGCCCGCCGTCGTCAGACCCTGAATGGGGTAAACGACCTGTATGATCAAGCCCAGGAATTTCTGCAGATCGGTGATAGGCGCAGACGCCACATAAATCAGATCGTGATTCTGGATCGGGAACGTCTGCGCCGCAAAAAGCGTAGCCGGGTTGCTGAAGTCGAAACGGAACACCGTCGGCACCTGGCCGTTGGCGGCCAGTTGCACGGGTTTTGGCCAGTGGGGGAGCAGAGAGGGCTTCTCGAAGCGGAAGACAAAGACCGCCTTGGCATCGGCCTGGGTGCCATCCAGTCCGCCGACGCTCGCCAGGGCTTGCGCCAGACTGATGCCCGACGCCTGGAAATCCACTTCCTTGGTCTGCTTGGTGGCGCCCATCACCGTCACGTGCAAAGGCTGATACAGCGCGGTCAGAATATCGCCGCCGCGCAAGGAAACATTCTCGGCCGGATCACGGATGACATCCTCCAGCGGCAGTTGCAGCACCTTGCCGGCGCGGGACAACTGCAGGGTCACCTTGTTGACGGGTTTATTCACGCCGCCCGCCGCAGCGATGGCCTGGAGTACGTTGACGCCGCCTGGGATCATGGGCACCAGGGCGCTCCGGGCCACATTGCCGACCACGGTAATGCTCTGCGCATGGTTGTTCACCAGCCGCACCACCACTTGCGGATCGTGGGCCATATGGCTGAGCCGCTTGCGGATCTCGGCGCCAATCTCATTGAGGGTTTTGCCGGCACAAGGAATCTTGCCCGCGAAAGGCATCATGATATCCCCGTCGCTCCCCACCATCTGCTCCGGGATGGCAGTCATCATGGACCCCGACGGCTTGCTCATGGACTGGCTCGTCGAGGTAAAAAGCATGGCCGGCGGCGCCTCCCAGAGATAGACCTGCAGGGTGTCGCCGGGGCCGACGGTATAGGTGAGCGGGTCGGGATTGGTGAAGTCCTTCAGCAGATCCAGGCGCGGCCGTTCGATCTCGTTCTTGATGTAGCGGGACACGGCATAATTCACGTCCACCAGTTGAATCCCCGCCATGGCCTTGTTGCTGGCGACATCCTTCACACTGCTGGCGCGCGGCCCGGAATACGGCATGTAGCCGGCGCAACCCTCCAGGCCCAGCAGCAGGGCAGCCAGGACCCCCATGCGTATGGTCCAACTTTTCGTCACCATGACCACGTGCGGCCTCCCAACCTATCGATCAAGCGCATTTACCCGCGCACATCAGGCATCACAAGGCCGCCCTTCGCGGCCCGAAGCTCTATAAATCTACTCTATAATCTAGTCCGGCGCAAAGGGGCGAAAAAGCCGGTTCATTCCTGGACACAATCCTCAGGCAACCCGGTGCCACCCAGATTACAGGATTTGTAACCACTTGCTAATAAAGCGGGCATGGCCGTTAGAACCAGAATCGGCCCGTACAAGGCCCTCTAAAAGCCCGGCTTGCGCCCGCTACATTATGAACCCACATCATTAGCTTGCATTATGGCTATAGAATGTTTCATACTGGAAACCATCCGCAACATTAAGGAATAGCGCGTGCTCAAGGCCCTCCGGACCCGGATCAGCAATCTCGGCAAACTATTCATCTGGGTGGTATTGGTACCCACAGGCGTGTCCGCCCTCTATTTTGGCGTGATCGCTTCCCCGATATATATTAGTGAGGCCCGTTTCGTCGTTTACAGTCCCAACCAAAGCGTGAGCACCAGCGGACTCGCCTCCCTGCTCAGCAACTTTGGGGGCAGCAACTCCACCAGCGCGGCCCAGACCATCAGCGCGTACATCTCGTCCTGGGACGGCATGATGGCGGTCAACAAGCCCTACCCGCTCAAGCAGATTTACGGCAACAGTCATATCGACATCTTCAACCGCTTCGGCGGCATATTTCACCCCTACACCTCCTATGTGCGCCTGTGGCGCTACTATCAATCCATGGTGGGGGATGTGCTGGACTCCAGCAATGGCATCAGTGAACTCAAGGTCAACGCCTATACCCCGCAGGATGCGCAAAAGATCAATGACTTTCTCCTCGCCAAAAGCCAGGATATCGTCAATCAACTCAACGCGACGGCCCGCCATCGGGCCGTCTTTTACGCCAAACAGGACGTGGAACAGGCCAAGCGCTCCCTGCGCGACGCCACCCTGGCACTGGCGGAATATCGGAACAGTCATCGGGTATTCAGCCCCCCTGCACAAAGCAGCTTGCAGTTGGGCATGGTCAGCAAACTGCAGGATCAGTTGATCACCCAGCAGACCGAACTGGCCTCCATCCTCGCCCATGCCCCGGCCAACCCTCAGATACCCGTGCTCAAAAGCAGTATTCACGCACTGAAGGGACAAATTACCAACGAGCAGGCCAAAGTCACGGGCGACCAGGAATCTCTGGCCAGCAAGGATATTGAATTTGAACGCCTCACGGTCAACCAGCTTTTAGCGCAAAAATTGCTGGAGGCCGCGGTGACCTCACTGGAACAGGCAAGAGTGACGGCACAGAAGCAGGAATTGTATCTGGAAACCATCAGCCGCCCGAACCTGCCCGACGCGCCCCAGAAACCCAAGCGCTTTGAGGACATTCTGGCCGTGTTGATTGTATCCCTCATGGTCTGGGGTGTGCTGAGCATTCTGTATGCAGGGGTGAAGGAACACCATGAGCGCTAACGCCACAAAGGAAACGTTCTGGTTCCAGCTCCGCCTGCAACTGCGGGTGATCTGGGCGCTGATGCTGCGGGAAACGGTCACCCGCTTTGGGCGGGAAGGGCTGGGGATGCTGTGGATGATTGCGGAACCAGCTTTGTTTGTGGTGGGCGTGATGATTATTTTCTCGTTCATTGAGGGTAGTTATCCTTACAATATTAGCCCAGCGGAGTGGTTAGCAGTCAGCTATCCGACGCTGCTATTTTGGAGAAATGGAACCGGGCGAGTGACGGGCGCTATTAATATTAATCGAGCGCTATTGCATCATCAACCTATTCGCCCTATGGATATTATCTATTCCCGTATTCTATTGGAATTTTCCAGTTCCATTGCTGTTTTTTTGTTTTTGTTTCCGATTTTTGTCGTTATAGGCGTTTGTCATTATCCCGCTAGCGTTCTGACAATGGCTTTGGGTTATCTGTTGATTATCTGGTTCTCCTTTGGGTTTGTACTGATTATGGCGGGGTTGGCGGAGCTGAGTGAAACTATAGAAAAGACATCACATATTATTTTGTATCTCATGTTACCTTTCAGTGGAGTATTTTTTCCGACATTTCTTGTGCCAGAACCTTATCGCAGCTATTTATTGTATTTTCCGCTAATTGATGCAGTTGATTATTTCCATCATGGATATTTTGGCCGCGGCGTCCCCAGTTATTACCATATAAATTATACCATCTTTGCGCTCATTGGAATGACGTTATTTGGATTAGCTATATCCGGTGTAGCCATTAAGCGTGTAAAAATAAGTTGAAGGATAGACAGACTATGGCCGTAAAGCATATCGTGGAATTGTTTGCACTGGATGGTCGTGATTTTATTACGGAAGCTTATCGAAACCTACTAAAACGCGAGCCTGACGAAGACGGCTTGATGTACTACATAGGGCGTCTGGCTCAGGGCAACAGCAAGGACACTGTCATTGCCCAGTTGGCGGAATCTCCGGAATGCAGGCCCTTGAATGAGATTGCCGGGCTCGAAAAAATTACGGTGGATGCACAACGCTCAAAAAATTGGTTTTGGAGATGGTTCAGCCGCCCTGGTCACCTGGAACGCGCGGTTTATAGCGGTACGAGCCGAATTGACGCTCAATTTACCCGCACGAATCAGCATTTGGCTTCGTTGCAAGAGGCCCTACAGATTGCCGCAAAGGACCACGCGCAACAGATGGAGGTTTTAATACATCAAGTCGCGCAAATGCAGATCACTTCACCTTATCTAGATCAATTGCAGGATAATCCGCAGCAGCTTTCACTTAAAATCGTCGAACAGGCTTTTATGGATATTCTCGGCCGTTCGCCAGAAGGAGCGGGAGAATTAAATCACCACGCTAAGTCAGAATCGCGCCAGGCCTTGCGCGAAGCTTTGATTCTGTCCGATGAGTTTCAAGCTAGAGTTTCAGCGCTGCCCGAATACGCACGCAGTATTCTTCAGTGCCAAATCCAAATGGCAAAGCTCACTTTGGAGAATAATTCATGCGTTTGTTGATTGATATGCAGGGCACGCAAACCGCGAGCCGGTTTCGGGGCATTGGTCGCTACACCCTCTCTCTGGTGCAGCAAATGGCGCGGAAGCGCGGCGAGCATGAAATACTGCTTGCGCTTAACGGCGCCTATGCAGATACCATCGAACCGATTCGCGCTGCCTTTGCTGAATGGCTTCCTGTGGACGCGATTAGGGTATTTGAGGTGGCGGGGCCTGTCGGTGGGCACGATGCGGCCAATGACGCGAGACGCAAAGCCGCCGAGATGATGCTGGAAGCGTTTTTATACAGTCTGCAACCCGATGTGATTTTTATTCCTTCCTTGTTTGAGGAGTTTGGCGGTGAGGCGGTTACCTGTGTTCATTTTAGCCAAAAGGCGATACCGACCGCTGTATCACTGCATGATCTTATCCCCCTTGTGCATCGCGATGAATATCTGCTGGATACGGCGATGGAGCGTTGGTACTATTCCAAGCTTGATCATTTGCGCCGGGCCGACTTGTTGTTGGCCGTGTCCGACGCCTCCGGACGCGAGGTGGTGCGATATCTGAGCGTGCCCGAAAAATCGGTAGTCACGGTGCCAAATGCCTGTGATACCCATTTTCACCCTGATACCCTGGATAATACCCAGAAAGTACGCATCGTCGCCACCTACGGCATAGACCGCCCATTTATAATGAATACCGGCGGTACAGATTTCCGTAAAAACTGCTGCATCTGGATCGCTTGCCCAGCAGCGATGCAGCGGGAGATTGGTTGCGCCGGGCGGGGGAGAGTAAAGGCTTGGCGGGCTTGGACCGGGTGAATCAACGGGTGGTGGAGCGCAGGCTCCGGAAGTTCGGACGCACGGCCCACACGCTGGATATTGATGCCACCCAGATCATTGCGGAAAAACGCTCGACCGAATGGACCTACAAGGGTGAACGCGGTTACATGCCCATGGTGGGTCATTTGGCCGAAGCCGGGGTCGTGATTCATGATGATTTCCGTGCAGGGAACGTCGCCCCCGCCAGCGCCAACCTCGACTTCGTGAAAGCCTGCGAGGCGCGGTTACCGAAAGGCCATCGCCTCGCGGCGATCCGCGCGGATTCTGCCAGCTATCAGGCCGATCTCTTCAATTACTGCGAAGAGACCGGCAGGACTTTCGCCATCGGCGGCAGGCTGGATGCCCCGACCCTGGTGGCTATCGCCGCGATTCCCGAATCCGCCTGGACCCGCTATGCGGACTGTGCCGTGGCGGAGACCGTGCATAGCATGGAGGCCACGCACAAGGCCTTTCGACTCATCGTGGTGCGCCCCCGCCATCAGGCGGATCTGCTGGAAGAGGAACGGCCCCGCTACCATGTCATCGCCAGCAATCAGACCGGAAGTACCACCGACGTGCTGATCTGGTACCGCCAGCGGAGCGAGTATTCCGAGAACGGCATCAAGGAGCTCAAAATCGGCTTTGGCATGGAGCGCATGCCTTGCGGTCAGGAGAGTGCCAATGCCGCCTTCTTCCGGATCGGTGTCATTGCCCATAACCTCTTCGTACTCTTCAAACACTCGGCCCTCGGCGAAGGCTGGCAGCGGCATCGCATCGCCACCGTGCGTTGGCGGTTGTTCCAGGTGCCGGGCCGGCTCATCCGCCATGCCGGTGCCTGGGTCCTGAAGGTGGCCGCCACCTTTGCAGAAGACTTTGCGGACATTCGTGCTCGCGGTTACGCCATCTCGACGGACTTTTTCGTGCTTTTGCTGGCTTGCCCGCCAAAATGCGGGCCACCTACGTGCTCGTACTTGTGGGGCGCGAAGTATTCGAGCAAAAAACCCATTTTCTGGTCCTGGCGGCCCAAGCCGGTTTGCGCGAAAGTGAACTGGTCTTTACCGGCTATGTGTCCGATTCTGACTTGAACGTGCTATACAACGCCTGCAGCCTGTTTGTCTTCCCCTCCTGGCACGAGGGCTTTGGCCTTCCGGTGCTGGAAGCCATGGCCTGCGGCAAAGCGGTCATCGCGGCCAATAGCTCCAGTCTGCCCGAAGTGGTGGGGCGGCAAGATGCCTTGTTTGCCCCGCGTGACGACGCTGCTATGACTACCAAAATGATTGAGGTGCTGGGCAATGCCGAGTTTCGTCAGGAATTGGAACGCCACGGCCTGGAGCAAGCGAAAAAATTTTCGTGGGAAGTCAGCGCCAGTCTCGCCTGGAATGCCTTGGAAGTCCTGCATACTCAACATGCAACTCATCACCCTGCGGCGCGGATTCGCCCTGCCCGTCGTCCCAAACTGGCCTTTATTTCTCCGCTACCGCCCGCCAAAGCCGGCGTTGCCGATTACTCTGCCGAGCTTTTGCCAGAATTGGCACGATATTACGACATCATCGTAATTGTACAGCAAGAATCAGTGAGCAATGCCTGGGTGCAAGCCAACGCGCCCATACGCGATGTCGCCTGGTTTCGCCAACATGCGTGGCAGTTTGACCGAGTGCTGTATCAGGTGGGCAATTCAGACCAGCATATTCATATACTGGCGCTCATGGCAGAAATACCCGGCATGATGGTTTTGCATGATTTTTTTCTGTCTGGGCTGCTGGCCTGGTGCATGGAAGAGCAGCCAGATCATTTTCGCGCTTGGACCAAAGCTCAATACCAATCGCACGGTTGGAAAGCAGTGGCAGATCGCTTCTTGCCCGATCATGAGGTACAGACAATCATGACTTGGCCTTGTAATCTCCCCATGCTGCAGCAGGCTTTGGGGGTTATTGTCCACTCTGACTTCTCCCGACAACTGGCCCACCGATTTTACGGTGATCAGGCGGCTAAAGACTGGATTCTCATTCCGTATTTGCGTCAGTCCGCTCCACCAAAAAACAAAACTACTGCCCGGAACAATTTGGGGCTTGCGCTGCAAGATTTTGTGATCTGCAGCTTTGGTGTATTGGGTGAAACTAAGTTAAACCGGCGCCTGCTGGATGCCTGGTTGGCATCGCCGCTCGCTGGTCAATCGCACTGCCACCTGGTTTTTGTGGGTAAAAATGATGACGGGGAATATGGACAGGCTCTGTTACAAAGCATTGGCCAAAGCAACGCCAAAGACCGCATTCGGATTACCGGCTGGGCGAGCACCGATGCGTATCGCGATTGGCTAGCCGCCGCCGATATGGCGGTACAGCTACGCACCCTGTCGCGTGGAGAAAGCTCGGGCACTGTGTTGGACTGCATCAATTATGGGCTGCCCACCATAGTCAACGCCCAAGGCAGCATGGCCGAATTGCCTAGCGATGCTGTGTGTTTGCTGCCCGACGTGTTCAGCGATACGCAGTTAACAGAAGCCATCACCGCCTTGTATCGCGAACCAACTCGCCGGGAACAATTGGGCGCTAAGGCGATAGCGCATGTCCGCGCTCGGCATAACCCGCGTCTCTGTGCCGACCAATATGTTGAGGCTATCGAAACGTCCTATGCCCAAGCCGCACAAACCTTGCACGGCCTAAATCAGGTATTACCACAACTAACGCCGCCGCTTCCTCTGAACGAGTATCCGCGCTTGGCGAATGTGTTTGCAGCTAATTTCCCCCCGGTGCCTAGACGTCGACAGCTATTGTTGGATGTTTCCGAATTAGCCCAGCGAGATGCTAAAACTGGCATTCAGCGTGTTACCCGCGCGCTCTTGGGGCAATTTATTATGAATCCGCCCGACGGCTGGGTGGTGGAACCGATATATGCCACGACTGACCAGCCCGGTTATCGCTATGCACGTCAATTCATGTGCCGGTTTTTGGGCATCTTGGCAGACTGGGCCGAAGATACGCCGGTACAAGTCTGGCAAGGCGATATATTTTTTGGGCTGGATTTCCAGTCTCATGTTGTCCGCACTCAGGAAAGTATCTTCAATACCTGGCGGAATCGTGGCATTCGTGTATATTTTGTCGTATATGACTTATTGCCGGTATTAATGCCCGAAGTATTCCCAGAAGGTACAAAACAAGGGCATCAACCCTGGCTGCAAATCCTTACCCGCATGGATGGCGCCTTGTGCATCTCCCGTGCGGTGGCCGATGAGTTGTATGACTGGCTGCAAACCTTTGGCGAAAAGCGTGAACGCCCCTTTGTAGTGGATTGGTTCCATTTGGGCGCGGATGTGGATAACAGTAGTCCCACTCGCGGCCTTCCCAGCGATGCCCTGCAAACTCTGCGCAATGTGGCAGCTCGGCCCAGCTTTCTGATGGTTGGTACCATAGAACCTCGCAAGGGAGTTTTGCAAACTCTTCAAGCCTTTGATCAGCTTTGGGCGCAGGGTGTGGATTGCAATCTGGTTATTGTCGGCAAGGAAGGCTGGAAGCCAATGCCTGAGCACCAGCGCGGCGATATTCAGCAAACCGTCCTAGCCTTGCGAAGTCACACCGAACTTGGCAAACGCCTGTTCTGGCTAGAGGGCATCAGCGATGAATATTTGGAACAGGTCTATGCGGCATCTGTCTGTCTGATTGCCGCCAGTTATGGTGAGGGCTTCGGCTTGCCACTCATCGAGGCCGCCCGCCACGGCCTGTCACTGCTGGCGCGCGACATTCCGGTATTCCGTGAAGTAACTGCAGAGCAGGCGGCGTTTTTTGCAGATACCCGCCAACCGGAAGTGATCACCAAGGCCGTAATACATTGGCTGATGCTCTACCAAAAGGGCCAACACCCGCGCAGCGATGCCATGCCGCACCTTACCTGGGCACAAAGCGCGCGCAATGCCCTCGGTATCGTATTGGGCAACTCGCCTCCTTACCGCACTTGGCTACCCGATGGGGTGCGCCGTTACTGGGGCGCAGATCCGCGCATGCACACCCAAGCGGGTGACTATCGTGGCACCAAAGTATGCAGCAATGGCAAGGCGGGGGCCTTAATTCACGGCCCTTATGAACGCTTTGAGCCGGGTCTGTATCAACTTGTGCTACAAGGTGCAACCCATCAGTGGACGGGCGAGGAGTATCTGGATATCGTTTGCGATGAAGGTAAACTTAAGATGTTGCATATTGATCTGAAGGACCAGCAACCAGGAGCGTGGCAGATTAAAAAGGAGTTTGTTATAGACAAGGTATGTCATGATTTGGAAGTTCGGGTTTGGGTTTCAAAAAACTCTCATATTTGTATCAAGAATTTTACGATAGCTATGGTAGAGAGCTGTCGAGTTGATAGGCAGAAATGAAACAAGCTTGCTAATATGGCAAATCTACAACTTTATGATTAATAAAAGGTAAACCATTGGATAAACTCAACCTCACTTTTAATCCCTACAAGGATATCAAAAATATTCATTTGTCATATGAGTATTTGCTATCGTTAATATCTGAAGATTTATTTTTATCTAGCTCATTAATAATCAAAAGTGGTATCACTTTTGATGTATATAAGGATGTATTAATTGAGAGCGCAAAAAAAAGTAAATCCATTTTTTATTATTCATTCAACAATGCGGGCGATGCCATTGAACGAAAGCCTGATAACATTGAATGGGGTGACATAGAAATCCGTGTTAATAGTTATCAGAAATTTCTAACCAACCTAACCAGCATCATTAAACTTCCAGGATTTTATTTTGGCATAGAATACGAGGATATGGGCGGAGGTTGTGATATTCCACTCCTTTGTTATCATAAGAACACAAACAATAAAACGTATATACTGGTACCTGATTTCGAGATTTTTGAATACAATTACTATATGCAACTGAATGACGAGACTAATATTAATGATAAAGTTAATAAGGCTATTTTTGTAGGGAGTACTACGGGCACAAATTTCGAGGAAAATCGCGATTGCTATAATACTGTCGACAATATACTGAACGATCCGAGCGTACGCATCAGCGCAGCTCGCTTTTTTAATAATAATTATAACGTTACTTTCAAATTACCTTCTATTGTCCAATGTGACAGCTCTGAAACTGAGAAATTCTTACGAAACCAGCCTTATATGCAGGCACAAAGAATGACATGGGATCAGCAGTACCAAAATAGATACATTATTTCTGTTGATGGTAACGGTCCTACATGCACCCGAGTAGCCTTGGCATTGCTTAGTAATTCAGTATTGATGAAATACAATAGCAATTGGATTGTTTATTATCATAGAGCATTAATACCATATTATAATTATTTTCCTGTTAAAAATCATGATGATATTGAACGCCTGATGGAAACTTTTTCTCATGATTTAGATCTACTTCGTTTTATTAATAGTAATGCAAAACGCGAATTTAGATTGTTATTTAATCGGCGTAACGTGCAAAGGATGTTTGCGGTTGCATTGAATGAGTTATACGCAATATTCTTTGGTCATAACACAATTTATGAAGAAAATAGGCGATGCATTAGTCGGGTTGCGCATTTAGATATAGATACACACTTTTCTAATATTGGCGATAAACAGTTCTGGCCGGACCATAAAATCTACTGTAATGGCCAATTCATTGAAGGCATAACCATTTATCCCGCAAGTGCTCTTATAGACTGGTATAATATGGAATATCAGGCAAAAATGGAAAATGGAACAATTACAGAATGTGCTAATGGTGGCGGTTTTGTTGGTGTAAAAGGTCAACACCTCAGGATGACAGCCTTCAGGTTTTTAGCAAAACCAAATATTCCTTGTCATATTGTATATGAAGGTGAATTTGAAAGCGGTCTTAAAAAAATTGTAAATAACGGAAACTGGCTGGAACACAATAATGAAAAACTTAAATGCATTACCATCGAATTTGAGGATATCTAAAATTAATCATGTAATATTGGCGGCAACAGGGATTATTGCTTGAATTGGTGTTATGAAATTATTAATCTGAGGGTATGGAAGCATGAAAAAATCTTATAATGAATTATTTCCGCAATCATTTTGCCATAACCAAAAATGGACGAATGATGGTATTGAATTTTGTGCAAGTCACAACGGCATGTTGTGGGGTCCGTATATTTTTCTCGAACCTGGTGATTATGACTGTTGTTTTTCCGTAAGTAGTAAAGAAGACAATTCAGTGGTCGCTTTTGATTTTGATGTATGCGCTGAAGGAAGAAAAATGCTGATAGAGCGGTCGCCTCTCTCTAGAAATGAACAAGGACTTTGTTTTAATCTATCTTTGCCTAATGCTGAAGATGATGTTGAGTTTCGGCTTTATCATTTGGGAGAGTATAGCGCTACAATTTCCGGCTTTCATATACAGCGGGCAGATTATAAACCCATGCCAATGTTTGCAGATAGCTTTCTAATTTACAAGTCTAAAATATTTTTCGCAGATATGCCGCACAGGCAATCCAATTCACAGCAATTGTCAGACAGAGTTGTTCTTCTGCAAACTGCAGATGCGTATCGTTATTCAAAAATCCTGGATGTCAGTTCTGCAATAAATAAGGCCTATTGTCAACGCCGAAAAATTTTCTATGAATCTTTTCGTGGAACTATTTTTGGGGATAAGCCTTTTCAGGCAACGTACAATAGAGTAGCCTTATTATGGTTTCTTATGGAAAGAGGTTATAACGGATGGGTGTTGTATTTGGATGCAGATGCAGCAATATCAGACTTTGAATTTGATTTTACAAACTACCTTTTGAATAAACGAAAGGCAGGCATGTGCTTTGTCTTTCACCCAGTTCATGAAGCAGGACACCCCTTACAGTTTTTTGGAAATGTAAATGCTGGAGCATTTGCTGTTGACTTCTCCAACCCCCTTGTCAAGTCGCTAATATTGACATGGTATTCTTTTTATCGCGAATATTTGAGTAGTGAAGATTATGCACGTGCAGTTAACTGGCTAGACCTGATGGATGATCAAAGTTCTTTACAGCGTATTTTATACAAAAACAGAATACATCTTGAAGATCATATAGCATTTGAACCGATTCAACATGAATATATATTTCAGGCTTTACGATCCGATCATTCTAGCGAATCTAGTATAGATGATATCGAATATAGAATCAATCAGTTAACGGATGTTGGAGCTAAAAATGGCATATTTTTCTAAAAAATTATACCAATTGTCTTTTTTAGTCGCCGGTAGGAAATCTGTATCCCCCCCCCGCCTTTAGGTTGTAGATGGGTATAGCCATGTAACCGAGAGCATGGGATCTTATATATAAGGTAGCCACGCCGTTTGGGACTGTAAGTAACACCTGGTCTGGACCACAAAGTACCGTTATTCTGTGCTGGTGGGAGATGTTGGGCTCCGATGTCGGGAGTAGCTGCGCGAGATAGCGCGTAGCAAGGACATGATGATCTATGCTGGGTCGATCAATCGTAAGCGTCTAAGCAACCCACCTTCCCAAATTTCCTGACCTGACCGATCCTGATCTGCATTCAGCGCGGAGGGATGGTGATGAAGAAAGAAGAGAAAGTCGCTTATTGGCGGCAGCAGGTAGAGGGATTTCAGGCGAGCGGACAGTCGGTCAAGAATTATTGTGCGCAGGCGGGGATCGCCGTAGCCACGCTGCATTACTGGCGCAAACGCTTTGCCGATTCTGTACAAACGCCGTTGCTGTCCGCCGTGCCCGAAGGGTTTTTGCCGGTAACTCTGGCCGCGCCGGTCAGGACGCCTGTTTCACCGGTGGAAATTCACCTGTTATCCGGTCGTAGCCTGAAGCTTGCGGCGCCGGTAGATACCAGCTGGCTCCAGACCTTGGTGCAGATTCTGGAAAGACCATGTGGCTAAATTCGAGCAGCCGGATCTGGCTCGCGGCAGCGCCCGTAGATATGCGGTTAGGCTTTGATGGCCTGGCGGCCAAGGTACAGGGGGTATTGGCTGCCGATCCTTTTTGCGGTCATGCTTTTGTCTTTCGCAACCGCCGAGGGGATCGTCTGAAATTGTTACTGTGGGATGGACTGGGCTTCTGGCTGGTGTATCGCCGTCTGGATCAGGGACGACTCCATTGGCCCCGCGCCGATGCCGGTGCCATAGAACTCTCCGCTGCGCAGTGGGCGATGCTGGTAGAGGGGCGCCCGTGGACGCCGTTACCGAGCCTGGAAAAATGCACACCAACACTGCTGTAACTAGCGGGAATTTCTTGTATAAATAGCCCAGTTCCGATACTATTTTCTGATGATTTCAGCGCCGCAAACGCCTCTTCCCACCAGCCCGGACGCCCTGCGCGATCTGGTGCTGAGCCTGCTGCAACAGCAGGAGGAACAGGAAGCGGAACGCACCCGGATCATCGCCCAACAGCAAGCGGCCATTGCCCTGCGCGATGAAACCATCGCCCGCCTGGAAAGCACCATCGCCAAACTGCAGCGCTGGCGATTCGGACGCCGTTCGGAAAAGCTCTCTCCCGACCAGATCAGTCTTTGGGAAGAAGCGCTGGATACCGAAATCGCGGCGATGGAAAGCCTCCTCGAAACCGTTCTGGAAGACAGTGCGGCCGTGACCGCTGGCCGTGCAGAGGGAGCAGCCGCCGACGCGCAGACCGTAGCGGTCCCCGCCCGTCCCGTACGCCGGCACCCCGGCCGCATGGCGATCCCCGCCCATCTGCCCCGGGTAGAAGTACGTCACGATCCCAAGACTTGCACTTGCGCGCAATGTGGGGGTCCACTCGAAACGGTCGGGGAAGAGATCAGCGAAAAACTGGATTATATCCCCGGACGCTTCCAGGTCATTCGCCATATCCGCCCCAAACTGGCCTGCCGCCCCTGCGGTACCCTCGAAAGTCCGGCATTACCGGCACAGGTGATTGACAAGGGCTTGCCCACGGCGCGCCTGGTGGCCCATGTGATGACGGCGAAACACGTGGATCACCTGCCTTTGTACCGGCAGGAAACCCAGTACCAGCGAGCGGGCGTACCGATCTCTCGCGCCACCCTCTGCAGCTGGCTGGGTCAGGGCGAATACTGGATCAGCCTGCTCGCCGAAGCCTGCAAAAGGGCCTTGCTGGAAGGAAAGATTCTGCACGCCGACGAGACGCCCTTGCCGGTCCTCAACCCCGGCAGCGGCAAGACGGACAAAGCCTATCTCTGGGTGTATCGCAGCCAGGCGGATGCCCCGCATCCCGTCGTGGTCTTTGATTATGCCCCGGACCGTAAGGGGATCCACGCGCAGCACTTTCTGGGTGACTGGCAAGGCATCCTCCAGACCGATGACTATGGGGGGTATGATGCCCTCTACCGCAAGGAACAGATCATCGAAGCGGGATGCTGGGCGCATGTCCGCCGCCACTTCTATGACGTGGAACAGCGGGGTCCCAGTCCGGTAGCCCAGAAGGCCCTGGCCTGGATCGTCAAACTCTACGCCATCGAAGCGGAGATCAAGGAATCTCTACCAGATCAGAAAGTCGCCGCCCGGCAGCAGCGTGCCGGTCCCCTGCTGGAAGCCTTCCATGCCTGGCTCACGGAAACCCAGATGCAGGTGGCGCCGAAAAGTGGCATCGCTAAAGCCATCGGCTATGCCCTCAACCGTTGGAAAGCACTGACGCTCTACCTCGAAGAAGGACAACTCAGCATCGATAATAATCCGGTGGAGCGAGCGCTGCGGGGCGTGGCCATTGGTCGCAAGAATTTTTTATTTGTTGGAAATGATGCCGGTGGCGAGCGTGCCGCGTCCTTCTACAGCATCATCGAAACGTGCAAACTCAACGGCATCGAGCCCTTCGCGTACCTCTGTGACGTGCTCGAAAAGCTCCCGACCTGGCCCAACAAAAAACTCCACGAACTCTTGCCGTGGAACTGGAAAAAATCTGCATTAGCCTGATTGGCGCCAACCCGCAAGGGTGGGTTGGCTGAACGTTTACGATCAATCGAGATCACGTGCATTTGTTGATAGGGATACCGCCTAAACTATCCGTCTCCAAGGCGGTCAGTATTTGAAAGGGAAGCGTTTGCACCGGTTACTGATGGGGTATGCTGTGCTACGCAAGCTCTACTGAAGCCAGCGTTTAATGGAGGCCGCGGCTATTGAGTGGCGAGTAGTGGGAACGGTCACGGATGAGGCTTGACGGGAGCGCAGCAAGAACCAAACCCCGCCGGAACCGGGTGATGATTTTCATGTTGTGTAGCGATAGCCGTCGGCATTGGCTGACTGATCCGGCTTCTAGCCGTAACTTGAAGCCGGTGGAGTATTTACAAGAAGTCACCATTACAAACCAGTAATCAAATATTCCTGATTCGACAGCAAGGATTAAAAGAGATGGAAAAAATATCAATCATCACCGGCATCACCGGCCAAGACGGTGCCTATCTCACCCAACTCCTGCTGGAGAGGGGTTACACCGTCTACGGCACCTACCGCCGTACCAGTTCTGTGAGTTTCTGGCGTCTGGAAGAACTCGGCGTCGCCGATCACCCCAATCTCCATCTGGTCGAATTTGACCTGACCGATCTGGGTTCCACCATTCGCCTGATTGAAAGCAGCGGTGCGACTGAAGTCTATAATCTGGCCGCGCAAAGCTTCGTCGCTGTCAGTTTCGACCAACCCAACACCACCGGCCAGATTACCGGTTTGGGTGCCTTGAACCTGCTCGAAGCCATTCGCATCGTCAATCCCAAAATCCGCTTCTACCAGGCATCCACCTCGGAAATGTTCGGCAAGGTTCAGGCTATTCCCCAGGATGAATCCACCAACTTCTATCCCCGAAGCCCTTACGGGGTGGCCAAACTCTATGCCCACTGGATGACCATCAACTACCGCGAAAGCTACGGCATATTCGGCAGCAGTGGCATTCTTTTTAATCACGAAAGTCCTCTGCGCGGTCTGGAGTTTGTCACCCGTAAAATCACCGACGGCATGGCGAAAATCAAACTCGGCAAACTCGATCAGCTCCAGTTGGGCAATCTCGATGCCAAACGCGACTGGGGTTATGCCAAGGATTATGTGGAAGGCATGTGGCGCATGTTGCAGGCCGATACCCCGGATACCTATGTACTGGCTACCGGCCGCACAGAATCCGTCCGGGATTTCGTCACCATGGCCGCCAAAGCGGCAGGCATCACCATGGAATGGCAGGGTCAGGGTGAAGCTGAAAGCGGCAGAGACGCGGCTACTGGCAAAGTGATTGTCTCCGTCAATCCCAAGTTCTACCGTCCCGCTGAAGTGGAACTCCTCATCGGTAACCCTGCCAAGGCCAAGACGGAACTTGGCTGGGAAACCCCGACGACACTGGAACAGCTTTGTGCCATGATGGTCGAAGCCGACTTGCAGAGGAATCGCTGAGGATTCTGGAGGCCTGATGCCCGATCCCGACTTTTACCGTGCCTTCGAAGACCGTCACCGGGGTTCGCGAGCACTCATCAAGTCGCGGGTAAAAGTCTATCTGCCATTCTTGTATCCCCTGAAAGAACTTTATCCCGATAGTCCCATACTGGATCTGGGCTGCGGGCGCGGGGAGTGGCTGGAACTGCTCCGTGAAGAAGGCTTTACCGCCCACGGCGTGGATCAGGATGCCGGTATGCTCTCGGCCTGCACGGCACTGGGCCTGTCCATAGAGCAGGGCGACGCACTGGCCGCATTGAGAAAGCTGCCCCGTGCCAGCCAGATCGTGGTCTCCGGCTTTCACATTGCCGAGCACGTGCCTTTCCCGATGTTGCTGGAGATGGTCCAGGAAGCCCTGCGCGTGCTCAAACCAGCGGGTTTGCTGATACTGGAAACCCCCAATGCCGAGAATCTGGTCGTGGGTTCTTCCAGCTTTTATCTGGACCCTACCCATCAGCGGCCTCTGCCGCCCTTGCTGCTATCGTTTCTGACGGAATACACCGGCTTTCTGCGCAATAAAATAGTGCGTTTGCAGGAATCTCCCGAGCTTGCCGCCGGGAAAACCCCCGTATCTCTGCTTCAAGTGCTGGCGGGAGTGAGCCCGGATTACGCGGTCGTCGCGCAAAAAGATGCCGCAGCAAAGAGGCTGGCGCACTTTGACAACCCCTTTGCCCAGGAATATGGCCTCACCTTGGAAACTCTGGCTGCGCGCTATGAAGCCAGTCTGCGGGCGGAACTAACCCGGGAACTGAAACCCCAGCGTAAAAAACCGGTAGCCAAAGGTAGCGATGCAAAGGAATAGCCTTTTGATGACTGGCTGGTGAGCATCACGGAAACTGTCGTATCTATCGCACTGGCTGAAGCCAAAGCACGGCACGGTTTTCCGATACTTCTGGCCGAAATAAAGCCAACTACCTCGACCCCCAATGCCGCTCATTACGCGTGCCGCTTGCGAGCGTCTCCCATCACCACGCCGTCCCTTTCTGCTGCTCCCAACTCCAGGCATGCTCAATCATCGCGGCCAGATCCGCAAAGCGTGGTTCCCAATTCAGGATATTGCGCGCCTTTTGGCTGTCCGCCACCAACACGGCGGGATCACCGGGGCGGCGGGGCTGAACGTCGGCGGGAATGGTCTGGCCGGTCACGCGTCGGGCGGTATCAATGACTACTTGCACCGAAAAGCCCTGACCGTTGCCCAAATTAAAGGCATTGCTCTCCCCATCGGCGAGCAAATGCTCCAAAGCCAGCAGGTGCGCGCTGCACAGGTCCCAGACATGAATATAGTCGCGCACACAGGTACCGTCTGCCGTTGGGTAATCGTCGCCGTAAATAGCTATCTGTGCCCGCCGACCGCTGGCCGCCTGCAACACGAGGGGGACTAAGTGGCTCTCGGGATCATGGCGCTCACCTAACTCGCCCTGCGGGTCGGCTCCGGCGGCGTTGAAGTAACGCAGGCTGACGAAGCGCAGACCGTAAGCGCGGTCGTAATCCGCCAGCATCTCCTCCACCATGCGCTTGCTGCGCCCATAGGGGTTGATGGGGCGCTGGGGATGCTGCTCGTCGATGGGGGTGTATTCCGGCTCCCCGAACAATGCCGCCGTGGATGAAAATATGAAGCGGCGCACGTTATGGCGGAGCATGGTTTCCAGTAGATTCTGGGTATTGGCGACATTATTGCGATAGTAGCGGGCGGGTTCGCGCATGGATTCGCCCACCTGACTGAGCGCCGCAAAATGCATCACGGCGGCAATGGGCGTCTCCTCGAAAATCTGTTCCAGCAGCGCGGTATCCGCCAGATCGCCTTCAAGCAAACGGCCATAGCGGGCGGCTTCCCGAAAGCCCGTAGAAAGATTGTCCAGGATGAGCACTTCATGCCCACTCTGGACGAGCATCTTGGCCATGTGCGAGCCGATGTAACCGGCGCCGCCGACGACAAGGATAGGGTGCTTCACAAGGATTATCCGATGCTTATGCGGCGTGCTAAAAGATTTCAAAGTATGGCTCATTCAAATGCACTTGCCAAGGCCGAGAATCTGGTGGTGGGTTCTTCCAGCTTTTATCTGGACCCTACCCATCAGCGGCCTCTGCCGCCTTTATTGCTTTCGTTCCTGACGGAATACACCGGCTTTCTGCGCAATAAAATAGTGCGTTTGCAGGAATCTCCCGAGCTTGCCGCCGGGAAAACCCCCGTATCTCTGCTTCAAGTGCTGACGGGAGTGAGCCCGGATTATGCGGTCGTCGCGCAAAAAGAAGCGGCAGCAAAGAAGCTTAAAAGTTTTGATGCGCCCTTTGATCGGCAGTATGGGTTGACTCTGGAAGACCTGGCCAAGCGCTATGAGGCCAGTCTGCGCGCAGAAATCATCCGTGAACTGAAGCCCAAGCGTAGAAAACCCACGGCAAAAGCTGCCAGCGATGCTCAGGACGCGCCTGGAAAGTAGCGGGAATATCGCCAAAATCAAACTCGGCAAACGGTGCTGTGCTGGGGACGGCTTGCAGCCCAAAGCAATTGAAATTATACTTAAATATAATTTAACGCACTGAAGGTGCATCATGCACACAACCAAACTGCGCAAGGTCGGCGGCTCGATCATGTTGGCCGTCCCACCCGCATTCCTTGAACAGTTGCACCTGCAAGCCGGTGCGACGGTCGGCTTGGTCGTCGATCATGGTCGACTGGTGGTCAATCCCAGTCCACGCCCGCGCTACACACTTGCAGAGTTGCTGGCCGCGTCCGACTATTCCCAGCCGCAACCGGTCGAGGAGCGCGAATGGGTCGATGCGCCCGCCGTGGGCGGTGAGCTGCTATGAAGCGAGGTGACATCTACCTCGTGTCGCTCGATCCCACCGCCGGGCATGAACAAAGCGGTAGCCGTCCTGTCCTGATCGTGTCGCCTGCGGAGTTTAATGAAACCACCAAGCTGCCGGTGATCCTACCGATCACCAATGGTGGTGAGTTCGCCCGTCGCCTTGGCTTCGCGGTGCTCGTGACCGGCATAAAGACCACCGGCATCGTGCGCTGCGACCAGCCGCGCGTGATTGACTTGGCCGCCCGAAATGCCCGCAAGGTGGACACTCTGCCGGTACCGATCATGGACGAGGTGCTGGCCAAGGTCGCCACGATTTTCGAGTGAGCACGGCATGAGCATGAATGAATTTCGCCGCTTGGAGCCAATTATTTATCAATCCGTCACTCAAGAGGCATTTTTGAGCACAGCAACGCCACAAGAAACACCTGTAGATCAATCGCCCGCTCCTGCACAGATTGAATCTACCTCCTGAGTTCAGCGGCGTTTGACGCGACGGCCGTTTTTGCGGCAGCAAAAATGGGTGCCGGGTCAAACGTCCGCTGCAACGATTTGTTAGCTGCGGGCTTCACGCTCGCGCCCTTCGCGAACGGAGCTGACAATTTCGTCTCGGCTGAGATTCAACTTCACGCCCTTGACGTCCAGAGGAGACGGAGATTCCTGAACCGGGCGGATTAGGAATGCGCGACCATCTCGACGTGTGATTTTAACCGCCCCTTCAAGTTGGGCTGAATCGAGTACTGACGAGAACTTTTGACGAGCTTCAGAGAATGTGTAGACCTTCATGAGCTAGACCTCCAGGACTTTGATGCCCAGGGACTCAGCCACCTGTTTAAGGGGTTGGTCGAGGGTAAGCAGTGGTGAATTGGATTGCATGGCACACACCAGCAAGTAGGCGCCGTAAGAAACATACAGCAACATTGCCATCACCTCCTCAAAGCCATCCAATCAGCCTCGAAATCTGCTTCGGTCTCCTCGAAACTCACAAAATCGACGGGATGCATATCACCAAAATAGTGTCGGTGATGGTATCCATGCTGATTGTCGTAGCCCACAACGCGACCATTATCTACTTACTCTGTCCATGCTTCTCCAGACTCTCCATGTACTGGCGCAGAACCTGGTTCATCAAGACTTGGTAGCGACCACCGCGGGACTTGAACCAAGTAATAACATCTTGATCGACTCTTATGGTTATAGGTTTTTTAGCACCATGATCTAGAACTTTTGCTTCTTTCCAGAAATCGGCGCCAAGCTCGGGCGCATCACTATAATCGATGTCATCATCACCCAACGCGTCCAAACGATTCCAGTCAGTCTGGGAAGTTTCCTGATTATCAACTCCTACGGTCCGCGTAATAACTGCAGGCTTATTCATTTGTTGCGTTTTCATAAGATCGAGTCTCCCGGCTATTAGCCTTTCGCAATGAGATGATCCGGACGACGTTTGCGCTCCTGTTGGTGTAAACAACGACCATCGCCCCTCCCTCTATGCGACCAGTCCCAACATAGCGGGATTCACCATATTCTCGTCTGGCATCCTCTGCCACAAGCATGGTCCCACCCCACATTTTTGGCGCATCCACAAAATCAACCCCATGTTTTTCAAGGTTGATAAGGCGCTTTGCTTCATCCCATTCAAAAATCATATGTACAATAATACATATTTACCATGGCCACCACCAACGCTTTCTCGAAGCGCACCGGGTTGGTGGCCGTGTAGCGCACCGTATGCTGGATGTTCCGATGCCCCAGATAGTCCTGAATGATCCGGGTGGTGGTGAGATGCTTTCTTTCGCCCTCCGAGGCCGTCCGGCGCTTTTTGGGTGTGGCTTCTGCCGCAGATAACAGCCCTTGTCCTGCGGACAGCAAATCAGAGGGCAAGACCGCGGCTACTGGTTCGACCGGATCGGGTGCCGCAGCCGTCACTGTGACCGTTTCCGCTGGCGTGACGCCCTGGCCGAGCGGGTGGCGGCACTGACCCGGGAGCGCGATACGCTAACCGGCAAAGCCGCCCAGCGGGCCGCCGACCTGGCCGAGGCACAGCGGCGCATCGGGCGCGAGCAGCAGGCGGCAGAGGCCGCCCGCGTGGAAGTGGCCACCGCCCGCCTCAAGATCGAGGCACAGGCCGAGTGCGGGAGCGAGCAGACTGTCGAGATCGAGCACTTACGTGTAACGGTTTGCAATCGAAAACGGTGTGCTCGCGATCAACGGGCGTTTTCGGCTCAGATTAACTGCGACTGACGACGCCTATATCGGCAGACCAACGGTAAGCGTCTAAGCAACCCACCTTCCCAAATTTCCTGACCTGACCGATCCTGATCTGCATTCAGCGCGGAGGGATGGTGATGAAGAAAGAAGAGAAAGTCGCTTATTGGCGGCAGCAGGTAGAGGGATTTCAGGCGAGCGGACAGTCGGTCAAGAATTATTGTGCGCAGGCGGGGATCGCCGTAGCCACGCTGCATTACTGGCGCAAACGCTTTGCCGATTCTATACAAACGCCGTTGCTGTCCGCCGTGCCCGAAGGGTTTTTGCCGGTAACTCTGGCCGCGCCGGTCAGGACGCCTGTTTCACCGGTGGAAATTCACCTGTTATCCGGTCGTAGCCTGAAGCTTGCGGCGCCGGTAGATACCAGCTGGCTCCAGACCTTGGTGCAGATTCTGGAAAGACCATGTGGCTAAATTCGAGCAGCCGGATCTGGCTCGCGGCAGCGCCCGTAGATATGCGGTTAGGCTTTGATGGCCTGGCGGCCAAGGTACAGGGGGTATTGGCTGCCGATCCTTTTTGCGGTCATGCTTTTGTCTTTCGCAACCGCCGAGGGGATCGTCTGAAATTGTTACTGTGGGATGGACTGGGCTTCTGGCTGGTGTATCGCCGTCTGGATCAGGGACGACTCCATTGGCCCCGCGCCGATGCCGGTGCCATAGAACTCTCCGCTGCGCAGTGGGCGATGCTGGTAGAGGGGCGCCCGTGGACGCCGTTACCGAGCCTGGAAAAATGCACACCAACACTGCTGTAACTAGCGGGAATTTCTTGTATAAATAGCCCAGTTCCGATACTATTTTCTGATGATTTCAGCGCCGCAAACGCCTCTTCCCACCAGCCCGGACGCCCTGCGCGATCTGGTGCTGAGCCTGCTGCAACAGCAGGAGGAACAGGAAGCGGAACGCACCCGGATCATCGCCCAACAGCAAGCGGCCATTGCCCTGCGCGATGAAACCATCGCCCGCCTGGAAAGCACCATCGCCAAACTGCAGCGCTGGCGATTCGGACGCCGTTCGGAAAAGCTCTCTCCCGACCAGATCAGTCTTTGGGAAGAAGCGCTGGATACCGAAATCGCGGCGATGGAAAGCCTCCTCGAAACCGTTCTGGAAGACAGTGCGGCCGTGACCGCTGGCCGTGCAGAGGGAGCAGCCGCCGACGCGCAGACCGTAACGGTCCCCGCCCGTCCCGTACGCCGGCACCCCGGCCGCATGGCGATCCCCGCCCATCTGCCCCGGGTAGAAGTACGTCACGATCCCAAGACTTGCACTTGCGCGCAATGTGGGGGTCCACTCGAAACGGTCGGGGAAGAGATCAGCGAAAAACTGGATTATATCCCCGGACGCTTCCAGGTCATTCGCCATATCCGCCCCAAACTGGCCTGCCGCCCCTGCGGTACCCTCGAAAGTCCGGCATTACCGGCACAGGTGATTGACAAGGGCTTGCCCACGGCGCGCCTGGTGGCCCATGTGATGACGGCGAAACACGTGGATCACCTGCCTTTGTACCGGCAGGAAACCCAGTACCAGCGAGCGGGCGTACCGATCTCTCGCGCCACCCTCTGCAGCTGGCTGGGTCAGGGCGAATACTGGATCAGCCTGCTCGCCGAAGCCTGCAAAAGGGCCTTGCTGGAAGGAAAGATTCTGCACGCCGACGAGACGCCCTTGCCGGTCCTCAACCCCGGCAGCGGCAAGACGGACAAAGCCTATCTCTGGGTGTATCGCAGCCAGGCGGATGCCCCGCATCCCGTCGTGGTCTTTGATTATGCCCCGGACCGTAAGGGGATCCACGCGCAGCACTTTCTGGGTGACTGGCAAGGCATCCTCCAGACCGATGACTATGGGGGGTATGATGCCCTCTACCGCAAGGAACAGATCATCGAAGCGGGATGCTGGGCGCATGTCCGCCGCCACTTCTATGACGTGGAACAGCGGGGTCCCAGTCCGGTAGCCCAGAAGGCCCTGGCCTGGATCGTCAAACTCTACGCCATCGAAGCGGAGATCAAGGAATCTCTACCAGATCAGAAAGTCGCCGCCCGGCAGCAGCGTGCCGGTCCCCTGCTGGAAGCCTTCCATGCCTGGCTCACGGAAACCCAGATGCAGGTGGCGCCGAAAAGTGGCATCGCTAAAGCCATCGGCTATGCCCTCAACCGTTGGAAAGCACTGACGCTCTACCTCGAAGAAGGACAACTCAGCATCGATAATAATCCGGTGGAGCGAGCGCTGCGGGGCGTGGCCATTGGTCGCAAGAATTTTTTATTTGTTGGAAATGATGCCGGTGGCGAGCGTGCCGCGTCCTTCTACAGCATCATCGAAACGTGCAAACTCAACGGCATCGAGCCCTTCGCGTACCTCTGTGACGTGCTCGAAAAGCTCCCGACCTGGCCCAACAAAAAACTCCACGAACTCTTGCCGTGGAACTGGAAAAAATCTGCATTAGCCTGATTGGCGCCAACCCGCAAGGGTGGGTTGGCTGAACGTTTACGACCAACGGCCAGCATTTTGTCCCGCAGTTCAGCGGCGCGTGAGGGTCGGATCCAGATCATCCATCTGCCGTGACAGCACCGATTCGACCACTTCTGCTGACATCAGGCGCTCGCCCACCTGATTTCAAGAGCAAGATTAGGGTTCAACCTGGCAAATGCCTGATGACATTCCGCCACATAATCCGCTGCTTCTCGAGAATCTTCACAGTCTACCAATTGTAAAGAAGGTAAAGATGGATATTGTGCCAAAGTATTGATCCGACCAGAATGGATCGATTGATCAGCACATCCTTCGGGTAACATCATCCCGTCATGACGGTCTCCCCGCAACAACCTAACATGCAATGGGTTAAATATTGCCCATTCCCGGCGAATGATCGCCATCCACTTAATAAATAGTTTCTTAATGTTTAAAGTTGAGTTTTTAGGACTTGTGAGACAAATATTCTGATAGACAATAAAATAAACCAGGGATCCCAGGGTAACGTAGTTCTAACATGAGATAACCCACCAATCACATTCCGCAAAGTACACGGCATGGTCAACGTACCGCCCTTGCAGGCATTCAGCCTCCTTATAAAACCCATGGAAACGATAGCCAAGCCGTTCAGGGATTCGCCGACTTTGGCTATTTTCGGCTGCACATCGAATTTCCACACGACGGATACCTTGGCGGCATAATGCCTCTTCTGTTAAATAATTACAGACTCGTGACATTATTCCCCGCCCTTGGCTTTTTTCGCTCAACCAGTATCCCAGTCGGCCAGCGCTCGAAAACGGTTCAAAGTAATGAAAACCTACACGCCCCACAATCGTATGATTGAATTTAATGACGTAATTAATATCCGTTCCCTGCTGAAGCTAAACAGGAGCTGTCATAATATGACTCCTTGTATCATCAACACAACGTGTTTCATCAACCCATGGGAGCCAACGGGACAAATAATCTCTGTTTTGATCGATCAAAGCAAAGACTTTCTCCGTGTGTTCAACCGCCAGCATAGCAACGCTTAGAGAGGGGTCAATTTGTATCTCTTGCGGCCACACAAGGCTTTTATTATTTCGGTTCTCATACATTTCCTGGCTCCTCGCTATTTTGAGTGAATAAAAACGAGACAGAACGCATTGTAATACCTAATGCTAGAACTTTTCTTGTCAAGACACGCGGATGGGCAATCCGCAGTTCAGAACAACGACCCGTTGCGGTAACGAAATAGTGCGACTTGTCACGCACCAATAAAACCCCTTCAGAATCCCGAACATTTTAGCTGAGCAAGGGTTAGGCGTCAGTTTCAATACGAGCTCCACGAACGATTGCTCCACTGCTGAGGATATCGGCAAACAGTCCGCCACGGTGAACCCAGTGCTTTATGACCGCAGCAGGGGTAAGAGACTCGCTACTTAAATGATTGCCAAGAAGGATGCATGGTTCGCACAGTTCGACACCGCGCAGCCTGACATTTCCGATTGAGAACTCAACATTCACCAGATCGTTCAACCTCACTCCTCTGGTTACAAGGTTTCGACGCGTGAGCGAAAGATCAGTGGTGCGATAAAACTCAGCGCAGAAGCGTTCGATTTCTTCAGCTTCGACCAATGTGATGTTCTGACCCGGTTGGGTACGTTTCCCAAAGTTCCGATCACCTAAGACTCCCATTCCGCCTTGAACTGCGATGTGTTGGCGCTCTACTTGATCCGCGCCGCGCTCTGGGCTGATGAAGATGCGTTCAACGATCACCGCTTACTCCTCGCCTAACGGCTGCTGCGAAATGTTGGACGGCATTATCACTACGCCTCAACGCCGGCCATGCGCAGAATTTCCTGGGCTGGCGTGGATGAGTGTGATCACCCATATCGATGCTTGTTCGGGATAGGTGCCCCAAAGTGGCGTTACTCCCGTAATGTCGCGCTGGAATGCCGTGGCCAAACCTTCGCTCACAACGGCCTCCAGCATACTGTACGGGCGCTGGGGGTTCGCTTCAATGACCCAGCCGCGTGCGAGGTGATGGCACTCGTGGGCCAGCATTGCGAACAGGTGCATTTGTGCAACTGCGGCGATACCACCAGAATGATGAGGATCTACAACCCAGCTGATCCTGCCCAATGAAACTGCCATACCGATAGAGCCGACTTCGGGGATGACGCGGCTACCGGTTTGAGCAGCGAACTCGATCGTCGCAGGCAACAACGGTATAGCCGACTGACCGGAATCGTCGGGCTGTCGCATCAGATGCGCAACTGGTTGAGCAGGTCGTCAGCATCCTTGGCGTGGTGAACATCCTCGCCACGCTCGCTATTCGCCAGCGTTTTCGCCGTCAACGCATTGGGTACGCGCATCTCGAACGGCAAAGCCTTTTCCTTGGCGATCTTGGTCAGCGCGATGCGCACCACGTCGGAAACGGTCAGGCCCATGTCGGCCAACACAGCGGCCGCTTCATTTTTCAGCGTTTCATCAATCCGCGCCCGGACAAATGCAGTTGCAGCCACGATCTAGCCTCCTATCAGAATGAGCCTTAGTTGTAGCTCAAACGAAGCACAATAGCTAGCGACTCATCCCTGGCGAATGGTCGCGCCCGGCGCCGTAGGCGGTAAGTGGGCGCTCCTTTAAAGATCATGACTAAAGATCATGACCGATAGCAGACTCGTCCCGGCAAAATAACAAACGCGTCTAGAAATTCGCGGGAATATCGCCCATGCGCCGGAAGGTGGCATTGAAAGGGTCCATATATTTGAGCAGGGTCAGCATGGAGCCACGAAACTGGAGTTGTTGGGTCAGAAAGGCTTTTTTGCCGCTGAGTTCCCGCTGGTGAATGCGCATCCAGGTTTCTCGGCTGGCATGTACGCGCAGTTGGGCTTTTTTAGGCAGGGTTTCTGTAACGCCATGCGGTAAGCCATTGACCAGGGTCAGGTAAACATTGGGGTAATCTGTGTCCAGCCAGCCGTATTCGATGCTGGCATTGAATCCTTTCAGTGCCGCCGCCAATGCCTCATCCGCGCTGCAATGCGCGGCATAGGCTTCCATCCAGGGAATACTCAGAAAACGTTCCATGATTTTTCCGAGGATACTGGAATGGGTCAATGATTGCCAAGGCGTCGTGCAACGGCGCACGCGCTATATCTTGATGAGTACGGACAAATGGCGTACAGTGAGACTGTTGCCATAAATCCATCCTAACGGGGCCGCGCCATGCTGAAAACGCCTGAAACGCACGATAAACCGCGCAATGCGCGCCTGGAAGCGCGCGTCTCCAGCGACCAGAAAGACTTTTTCCAGCGGGCCGCCTCGCTGACTGGGCGCACCTTGAGCGAACTCGTCATCGACAGTACCCAGGAAGCGGCGGCCAAGATCGTGCAGGAGCACGAAGTCATCCGCCTGTCCCGCGAGGAACAGGTCGCCTTTGTGAGCGCCTTGCTGGCGCCGTCCGAGCCGGGCGCGCGCATCGATAAGGCCGTCCGGAGCTACCGTCAAAAAACGAGGCCCTGATTGGCGCTCTCTTTAGTCCCTGAACATGTTGCTCCGCTTGAAAAGGCGCACGACCGCAAGTCCTTCGATTGCGGCAACGAGGAGCTGAATCGTTATCTGCGCGAGCAGGCGCGGCAAGACGCCGCGAAGCGCGTCGCCGCGCCTTTCATATTCACGCAGCCGGACAGTCCTGCGGTGCTCGGCTTCTACACCCTATCGTCATCCATCATCCCGGTAGCTGAACTACCGCCGGTCTTGATGAACCAACTACCGCGCTACGGGCAACTGCCGGTCACGTTGCTCGGAAGGTTGGCGGTGGACCGCTCGGTCAGTGGCCAGGGGCTGGGGGAGTTCCTGCTCGTAGACGCCCTACGCCGCAGCCTGGAAGCTGCGCAACAGATCGCGGCCATGGCGGTGATTGTGGAGGCCAAGGATCAGCGGGCCGAGAGCTTCTATCGGCATTTCGACTTTCGGCCTTTCCAGCAAACCCCGTTGCGTCTGTTCCTGCCCATGGGGCAGATTGCGAAACTGTTCGCGTAGTGGCTTCCCCAGGCGAGGCCCCTGTATCATAGAGTCCAGGCAACATCGGAAAAGGCGAAAGGTGGCTGATGAAGAGTATCGATCCATGAGTGAAAATAGCCTGATTCTTTCCCATATCAGTAAGTCCTTCCCCATCCACCATGGCCGGGATATGCGGCTGGTGCTGGATGATATTTCTCTGGACATTCATCCCGGTGAGCGCTGGGGGATTATGGGGCCAAACGGCGCGGGCAAATCGACCCTCATTCAGATTATCAGCGGCTCACTGCGGGCGGATGCGGGAACGGTGCGTCGCGGTATGACGGTTTCCTGGCCCTTGGCTTTTGGGGGGGCTTTTCAGGGGGCGTTGACCGGTCGGGATAATGCCCGCCTCATCGCCCGAGTATACGGGGTGGATGTGAAAGAAACCGTGGCACAAGTGGAAGATTTTGCGGAGCTTGGTATTTACCTGGATGAACCGGTCAAAAGCTATTCTTCGGGTATGAATTCCCGCTTGAGTTTTGCCATCAGCATGGCGGTGGATTTCGACTGCTATCTGGTGGATGAGGTGATTTCGGTGGGCGATGCGCGTTTCAACCGCCGCTGTGAGGATGAATTAAAGCGCCGGGCCACCAAGGCGATGGTGCTGGTGTCTCACCATGCCGATCTGATCCGCAATAATTGTGACCATGCGGCCATTCTCGAAAACGGGCGCTTGCGGGAGATTGATGACATCGACGAAGCCGTCCATTACTACACGAATATGTAATGGGAATGCTGCCAGACAGTAATGCCGATTGGCAAAAGATCGCACAAAATCGGCCTTATTATGGGGTGTTGAGCGAAGCGGCATATCAGGATTCTGCACTTTCCGACGAACAGCGCGCGGCCTTTTTTGAATCGGGTCAGCGCTACGTCAATATGGTTCTGGATCAATGTACGCGGTTTTTCGGGCCGGACTGGCAGGCGGGTAAGGCGCTGGATTTTGGCTGTGGGGTTGGACGGCTCGCCTTGCCCCTGTCGCGCCGCTTTACCGAGGTCACGGGGCTGGATGTGGCTCCGGCCATGCTCAGTGAGGCCCGGTTCTTGGCCGAACAAGCGAACGTTGCCAATATCCGGTGGCGGATCGCCGATGACGCATTGACCGCCATTGCGCAGGAACATTTTGATTTTATGTTATCTTTTATCGTGTTTCAGCACATTCCCGAAGTGCGTGGGCAGGCGATATTAAAACGGCTTTTGCAACATCTGGCGCCTGGGGGTATGGGTGTGTTCCATTTTAAGTATGCTCAGGTTAGCCCGCGTCATCCGGCGGCGACCTTCTTGAGTCACCGCATTCCGGGTGGGCGCATGCTCATCAATGCCCTGCGCGGCAAGCCGCTGCGAGAACCCCACATGCAAATGAACGCCTATAACCTCAACCGGTTGGTGCAGGCTTTTCAGGCCGCGGGCGCTCGGGAAATCCATACTCGTCTCGAAGATCACGGTGGGCATTGGGGTGTGGAAATGTATATTCGGCGGGGATACTGAGGCGGTGTCGCGCAGGGAACAGACATCCTGGTGGCGGCGTTGGCGTGGCCGTAATGAATCGACGGAAGACCCCGCCTGGGCGGCGCTGGATGATGAGGCGTTTCTGGACGCGATTTATCTCAAGTATCTGGGGCGTTCCACTGATCCAACGGGCAGGGACTTTTATCTCCGACGTCTGCAATCTCCACAGGCCCGCCGCCACGTCATGCGGACCCTCCAGAACTCCGAGGAAGGGCGGGCCTACCAGGAGCAGCAGCAACGGGTGGCCCTGCTGAACGCCTTGGAACAAGATGAGCAGCAATTCCCGCCGATACCCGCCATAGGCATTGCCCCGGCGGCCGAACAGCCCCGCTTGGCCATTCTGGGCACCTGTCTGATGGAAGGCTTGTTGCGGACGGCGCTGGCGGCCCACTGGCCGGTGCGCCATTATCTGATGGATTCCGGTCCCCATGATCCGGTACCCCCGCTGCCGGTCGGGGAACAGGATGCCGTTCTCGTGCAACTCACCCTGCGTTCCTTGCTGAGTCTGGTAACGGACGGCGGCGACGGGGATTTGTTCCACTTGCGCCCCGATCTCGACTGGAATCTGCTGCGGGAAAGTACCCGTCGTCCCCTGACCGCCATGGTGGAACGGGTGCTGGCGGGGTTGCCCGAGGGGATTCCCGTATTTTTTCTGAGCTTTCTGGAACCCGCCCCGCAGATCAACGGAATCCTGGGCCGGAACCGGCAGAAGTCGCTCTATGCCCTGATCCGGGACTTGAATGATGCCCTGGAGGAGCAACTGGCATCGCACCACCACGCTTTCTACCTGGAACTGAACGACCTGCGCCTGCACTATGGGGACAGTACCGCCTACGATGGGCATGTTTCCCATTTTACCCACGGCGGCTTGCTCAGTAGTCGTCAGGGAGATTTGATCCACCTGGGGATTCTGGACAAGGTCCGTGCGGCCTTGCGGATTTTGCAGGGCGAACATCCGGTGAAACTCATTATTACCGATCTCGATAATACGCTCTGGAAAGGCGTGCTCGCGGAAGCCGATGAGATTATCCCCCTGGAAGTCACGGAAGGTTGGCCCTTGGGTTACGCCGAAGCCTTGCTGGCGTGCAAGGCGCGGGGGCTTTTACTTGCGATCTGCAGTAAAAACGATGCCGCCAGCACCCGGGAGAATTTTGTGCGGGTCTGGGGCCGACGCCTGCGCCTGGAGGATTTCTGCTCGGTGCAGATCGGTTGGGAACCCAAGCCCGCCGGTATTGCCCGGATTCTGGCCGAAACCAACATCCTCCCAGAGCATGTGCTGTTTATTGATGACAACCCCCTGGAGATTGCGGAAGTTTCCCATGCCTATCCGGCCATGCGTACCCTGAGCGGCGACCCGGAGCGCTGGCGCTACACTCTGCTCTATGCGGCGGAAACCCAGGTGACCGACGTTTCCGAGGAATCCGCCCGACGCACGGAATTGATCCAGGCCAAAAAAGCGCGTGAAGAAGCGGCGGGGGGTCAGGATCGGGATGCCTGGCTGGCATCCTTGCAATTGGCCTTGCGCATGGAAGTCATGGCCGATGCCTCACACCCCCGCTATGCGCGGGCCCTGGAGTTGCTCAATAAAACCAACCAGTTCAACACCACCGGCCAGCGCTGGAGCGGTGCCGAAATGCAAGACTGGCTGGCCTCGGGCGGGGCATTACTGGCCGCCAGCGCGGAAGACCGTTTTGCCCCCCACGGACTGATTGCTCTGGCCTTGCTGCGCAATAACGCCATAGAGCAGGTGGTGCTGTCTTGCCGGGTATTTGGTCTGGGCATCGAAACCGCCCTGCTCGCCGCGGCGGTGCGGCAGATTCAGGCTGCCGGACACCCGGCGTATCTCGGGTATTACACGCCCACCGGCCGCAACGACGCCTGCCGGGATTTCTGGTCCAACCATGGCTGTACTTGGGATGCGGAGGCGCAGGTATGGCGGGGCGACGTCGTGCCTGTTAGCCCTGCCTGGATTCATCTGAACGGTTCCAAAAGCGATGGGCTACATCACGCATCCGCCAAAAAGTAGCGGGAACATCGCCCATGGGCGGAACGTCGCGCGGATGCGCCGCAAAGTGCAGGTAACCGTGCTGGTCCGGGAAAATGGGCGATCGTTGCCGTCCGGCTGCATGATGAGGTTTCTGGGCATGCTTGTGCAGATCGTCTATCCTACTCGCGGCCTGACCAACGCAGGAGTGCTCCCTTGAGTGTTTGCGCCTTATGAACCAGGGTGACCGCCCCTTATTGATCGATGTCACGCGCTTGATAGGGCGGGCGCGTAAAAAGCGGATGCCCACCGGGGTGGATCGCGTCTGCCTGGCGTATATCGCCTTTTTTCACCATCGTGCCCAGGCCCTGATGCAACACGGAGCCATCGCCGTGGCGTTGTCGCCCACCGCGTCATCTGCCCTTTTCGCCTGGCTCCTGGCTTGGCGAGATGGCCAGCCGCATCCCACTCTGGGGACGACCATGGCCTGGCTGGCGAGGCTGCCTTTGCGCGCCGTGCCTATGGGAAGTTGGGTATTGAACATGGGGCACAGCGGCCTGGACCGGCGCGGCTACGGTGCATGGATGGCACGCAAACGGATTCGCTTGCTGGTAATGGCCCATGACCTGATCCCCCTCACCCACCCCCAGTTCTGCCGTCCAGGGGAAGATGGTCGGCATGCCGCGCGTGTGCGGGTGATCCTGCGTCATGCGGCGGGTGTCGTCAGCAATTCTCAGCACACGGCGCGCGTTTTACGACATTATGCCCAACAATGGGGCGTAACCCTGCCGCCCATCTCAGTGATTCCTCTGGGTGCCAATCATTTTCACCACGCCCCACCCTCTGCAATCCATGCCCCCTTGCCGGCGTCTTATTTCCTCATGGTGGGAACCATAGAACCGCGTAAGAATCATCAGTTTGCCCTGGATCTGTGGCGGGAGTGGAAAAGCCGCCGGACGGATGTTCCGTTGCTGGTGGTGATTGGCCAGGTGGGATGGATGTGCGGTGATATTCAGGAACAGTTCCGTGCAGACGCGGCCCTGAAGGATTCGGTGCGGGTGTTGCATCATTGCGGGAATGACTGTCTCCGGGCTTACCTGCAGGGCGCGCGTGCTTTATTGTTCCCTTCCCACGAGGAGGGTTACGGCCTGCCGCTGGTGGAGGCGTTGGCGGTGGGAATTCCCGTCATTGCCAGCCCGCTGCCCGTTTTCCGGGAGATCGCCGGAGACGTGCCCGATTATATCGAAACCTCGGACGCCTCGGCCTGGCTCGCCGCTTTGAGCGACTATAGCCGCCCCGATAGCCCCATGCGCCAGGGGCAACTGGAGCGCCTGCGGCATTTTTCGCCCCCTACCTGGGAGCAGCACTTTGAGCAGTTCACCGAGTTCATGAATCGCTTATGACCATTTCTTGAAACGTCTCTCCAATCTACTGGCTGAACTTTACCTATAAAGTATTGCGTGAAGCCGTGGTGCTTGGTATTGAAGACATCGAGGCCGGCCGTTACACCGCCATGAATTCGACTGCTGATTTGCGCGCCCACATCAGCACCTTGACCAACGAGGACCTATGCTGAGACTTTGAGCCTGGCAATTGCCTAAAATGCTCATATTAACGATTCATGGGCTTGCTTTGCCTAGTCCATAATTCTGCATAGTGTCCGTTGGCCTGCAATAATTGCTGGTGATTACCCATTTCAGTAACCTGCCCATTTGCCATCACAATAATACGATCAAAATGGGCAATCGTGGAAATACGATGCGCAATGGAAATTACCGTACGTCCGGCCATGAGAGCATCCAACTCATGTTGAATTTCCTGCTCAGTAACAGAATCCAGAGCGGAAGTCGCTTCATCCAGGATCAATATGGGCGCATTTTTGAGGAACACTCGGGCAATGGCGATACGTTGACGTTGCCCGCCCGAGAGCTTGATGCCGCGTTCGCCCACCTGCGCATCAAGACCAACCCTCCCGTAGGAATCCGCCAGATCCAGCACAAAAGTATCTGCTCGTGCCTTGCGCAAAGCTTCTTCAACTTCTTCCCGAGTGGCACTTTGCCGCCCATAACGCACATTATCGAGAATGGATCGGTGGAGTAGAGAAGTATCCTGAGAAACAACGCCGATATACTGGCGAAAACTTTCTTGCTGTAAGTCCCTGACGTCCTGACCATCAATCAGGATACGTCCCTCGTTCACATCGAAAAAGCGTAACAGCAAACTGACCAACGTAGATTTTCCGGACCCGGAAGGACCTACAATAGCTACTCGCTCGCCGGGGGCGATGGTAATGGACACATTATCAATGTGTTTGATTTCGTCTACTGTGCCGTGCCGCTGATGGTAGCCGAACGAGACCTTATCAAAATCAATGCGCCCGCCCTTGAAAACAAAGGGCTTGGCGGTAGGGGTATCGCCCATAATCCGAGGACGGTCTACAGAACGCATGCCATCCTGGACAGTGCCGATATTTTCGAAGATGGCGGAAAGATTATTCGCGACCCAGCCCGACATATTCGCAATCTGCCAAACCAATGGAATGGCCGTGACCAATATCCCGACAGATATAGTGCCTTCATGCCATAACCAGAGTCCAACACCAGTCGTCGCACTGAGCAATAGGGCGTTCAGCACGGTCAAGGACGTCATCCAGGTGGTGACCATGCGCAGTGACGCTTTGAATGCAGAAGTATGACTGGTCAGCGCATCACGCACAAACTGATCTTCATCTTCTGATTTGGCAAACAGTTTTACGGTATGAATATTAGTATAGCTATCCACAATCGCTCCCGTCAGACCTGATCTCGCCTTGGACAGCATATTGGATCGCTGGGTCAATCGTGGAATAAAAAACCACATCAATGAACCATAAAATAAAAACCACAAAGATACCGGTACTGAAAGCGTCCAGCTTTGCTGTGCAAGAATAATGATGGAGCTGATTCCATACGTCAGTAAGTACCAGACGGCAGTTAGTGTTGCAACCGTGCTCTCCCGTAAGGAAGGGCCTGTTTGCATAACTCTATTGGCAATACGTCCGGCAAAATCATTTTGGAAAAATCCCCAGCCTTGACGAATCAGACCACGATGATTCTGCCAACGGATCAAGTTGGTAAAATTTGCAGCAATCGTCTGGTTTGTCACCATGTCATGGAAAAAATGAATGAACGGACGCAGCACTATGATCACAAAAGCCATGATCAGGATAGCGTGAACTTCATTTAATGGTAGCGCATCAGACTTTGCATGAGACACGTATCCAGTAATTTTACCAATAAATAATGGAATAGAAAGATCAACAATAGCTGTCACAAAACCTGCAACAAACAGCAATATCATTGATCCTTTAACCTGAGAGACATAATTCCAATAAAAACTCCAGACAGATATTCTTTGATCATGATCTAAAATCTCATGGGTTTCGTGATCCCGAAATATGTCTATCATTTTTTCGAATGTCTTATACATTCTATTCACCCGGCTGATTTTAGCGGCTGCAATGGAAGAAACACTGCGTATAGAAGAAGACCTTACTTCACCATGGAGTAACGCATGGTGACATGATCAATCCCCGCTTCTTCAAAAATGCTTCCTTCTGCCTTATAACCCAACACACTGTAAAAGTTCTGGGCAGAAAGTTGGGCGTGACACCAGATTTCTGACAAGCCCGCATCTCTCGCACTCTGGTGAAGCCGCTCTACCAATTGACGACCCGCCCCCCGCCGCCGATAAGGTTGGATCACCGCCAAGCGGCCCATCTTACCCTCTAGTTCCAGATCCAGACGAACCGTTCCAATCGCAATGTCATCACAACGCGCAAGAAAATGCTGACAATACATATCCCTTTCGTCCATCTCTAGGTCCTCTGGTACGCCTTGTTCCCGAACAAACACGCGCACGCGCAACTCCTCAATGATCTCGCGTTCACGTATAAAGTCTGCAAGGTAAACTTCAAGATTGTCTGCCAAAAGACACCTATTCAGAAACTGGATCAGTGTAAGGACTGGGGGGTGCAATCTACAGAATAAACACCTTCCATCAACTGTGCGTGCGTCACGTTCTGAGCATATTTCACAACATACTCAGGATAAGGTAGGAAAATCACCGGTTGCTGAGAGTATGCATAATTCTCATACCTATCCAGAAAGCGGGCGCCATTTTTTTCTGTAGTGTCGTAAATCATCTTGTCCATCATTGGGTTACTATAATCCCCATAATTACCGCCTCCCCCGGTATTAAACAAACCATCACCGCTGGGGTAGTAATCCGGATCATAAGACCAGACGATCATGGAAGCATCCCACTTCCCGTGAGGGTGCAATTTAGCTAGTTCCAGATTGAACGGCACGACGCGCAGGCGCATATCTACACCAATAGCCTGCCAGTCTGCTTTCAACATTTCCGCGACCGCTATCAATGTCTGGCTGGTGTCAGGAACCATCATCGTAAACTGAAGACGCTGTCCATCATGCATCCGTATACCATCCGGCCCTGGTTCCCAGTCTGCCTCGGTCAGCAGCCGCTTTGCGGTGGAAGGATTGTAGGCAAGGGCGGGATTTGCCACGAGCTTCTTCATCTCAGGGGAAAGATAGGTATCTGGATTAGTGGGCACCGGATTAAAACTGGGTACGCCCAATCCATGAAATGCAATTTGGATAATCTGTGTCTGGTTGATTGCCAGAGCAAGTGCTTGGCGCACTTTTACGTTACGAAAAAAGGCCACCCGGGGATTAGTGAAATTCAGTGTCACATAATTAAAGCCATAGCCACCGTTACTGACACATGTTTTAAGATCTTTCACCATTCCGCGTGCTGCATACAGGTAATGCGGAATCATTCCTGCCTGAATGGTGCCTGTTCTCAGGGCCCAAAAAGCAGTGGAGTCGGAAGTATACATTTTAAAATGTAAGTGTTCCAAGGTAGCAGGTTTTCCAGAATAATGGGGATTCCGAATAAAACTGATTCCTCGGCCAAGGGTGAAATGTTGCAGCTTGTAAGGACCATCAACAACGGAAACCATGTCCGGGTTATCCTGAAGCTTAAACAGCGTATCAATGGAATACCGTTTCCAGCGCCATGCGGGTACCGGGAACAATTGTGATAATCCATTGAGCTCGAACCAGTCGGGATTCACACTGCGCTTGAGCGTTATTTGCAAAGTCAGCGGATTGATCACTTTTGCATGGACAATGATATCGGGAATACCGCCCATTCCCGCATTGGGGTAACGTGATCCGTATTCACGAATGAGCTTCAGGCAGGCCAGCGTATCTTCCGCCGTTACCGGCCTTCCGTCAGACCAGTACCAGTTTTTAAGATGAATGGTAAATTGCCGACGATCTGGCGATACGTTAATATTTTTGGCAATGGATTGCTGCCAGTTGATTTTCAGATTAGTACCAATCCACAAAAGAGGCCGAAACATCAAGCTGATTATCTGTGCATTGGCGCTGGAATCATTATTTACCACCGGCAGCAGCGAGTTGACATTCATGGGTGGAGACAAACCTACTGAGGTCACTGTAGTCATTGATGTGGCAGCGGTAACTGCGCTGCCAGGCAAAGCAAAACTGAACAAGACGATGCCAGCAAAAGCCGACAGCACGTGGGGGAGTCGATTCATATGTTAGATCATCATCCTATAGAGTTATTTTCAGCGCAGTCATCACCCCTGGCAGGCTGGAAGACCCCCAACCCCTTTGCCCATAGCTTTGGGTTTCGGGAATCTGGTGTACATGCATCCCAAGAGCTTCCAGATCCTCCCCCAACAACTGATAAATACTGGAGTCCATACGTACTGGTGATAGTGGTCCCACTAAGGCGCCTCCTTCTACCCAGAAGCAGTCATATCTTGTCATGGCTGTCAGCCGACAACTGGCGGGGTCAGAAATATTTGTATACCATATCCGCCCAATATAAAGTCCGGTGCCAATTCTTTGTAACACTTCGCTATCTGGCAAGTCACCTCCCCGCAGATAGAGAGCCGAAGGATATCCGCTGTCACTATTGATGGTCGTGTCAAACTCCTTCGCGGCACGGGGACTGCTTAAATGATGTCTAGCTAGTCCATCTTGAATAAGCGGCACTTCGCCTGGCAATAAAAACCCCTCACCCGTGAACGAGGGCACCTCGCCCATCTGCCTATTTTCATAGAGATGAATCCATTGGGACAATTGCTTTTCACCGTTGTATAACTTGTTTAGGGGGCTGCTGCCACTACGGATGGAATCTACGGAAAAGCCATTCCAGCTAATCGTGCTTAACAATTCTCCTAAAGCCTCTGCAGACAACCAGGCGCGGTAAATACCCGCCTTGATATTCACGGCAGGTTGCTGTAAGGCTTTCAGATCCTGAGACATGCCACTTATCAATGCCGGAATGTCCGCCAGATCAGGATCCCGTCGCACCCGCTTTACGGCATTGTAATCTGCATCAAAAAAGCTCACATCAATACTGCTGCCACCACCCCGATGAATCAGGCAATGACCAAGACTGCTGCAAACAGCAAGCACCTGTGGGCCGCTCAACACCAGACCCACGAGGTCTTGCTTCCCCGCCGATTCACAAAGGGTATTCACCAATGCATCAAAATGCATGGACCCATGGGCATTCCCGGTTTCCAGTTGCTCAGGTGTTTCATTCAGGGTTAGCCAGGGATCCTGAGGGACATACGGCAAATCTTCCCTTAGTGCCTGTACCAGACCACGAATCTGGTCTGGAGATGGTAAATCACCTTCTACGGACATACTGATCATAGATAGACCATTACTAAGGAATAAAGTCAGTTGTTCCTGAAATATGCCCCCGTTCTGGTTCACCCGCGCCTGGGTCAGGCGCGCATACTGGGTTTCTTCCTGGTAAACCTTGGCGTAAAGGCGCTCGTTACCTGAGACTAAAGCAGATAGAACGTCCGGTAAGGCTTTAATATAGTCATCTATCGTTGCCGTCATACATCACCACCAAAAGTTTCAATATTACGAAACAGACAAACCGGAGAGGCATGCCCCACTGTAATAGCCTGATTGGGCTCGCCCTTACCGCAATATGGTGTTCCCGCAATCTGGTAAGTGTCACGATTGCCAACCGCCGCCAAAGAATTCCAGAAATTCAAGGTGCGGCCTCGATAGTTGGGGTTTTTAACCCAACCCCCAAGCATGCCATTTTCGATACGCCGCCCCCACTCGCAGCCAAACTGAAACTTGTCGCGACGCTGGTCGATGGACCAGGAGCGATTCTCGTCCATCCAGATGCCTTTTTCGACCTGAGAAATCATTTCCTGAAAACTGCTATGCCCCGGCTGTAAATTGACGTTTGCCATTCGGTCAATAGGTGGACGCAGAGGATCGCAGACCCGCGCACAGGCTACGACTTCCATACCGGCTCTGGAGGCAGAACGAGCGCCACCCAAGGGTCTTTGCAAAATACCATTCTGGATCAGATAAATGGGCAAGGCTGGGGTACCTTCATCATCGTAGGCATATCCAGCAAGTTGTCCTTTTTCGGTGGGGTCAAATAATATATTCAGTAAGGGGGTACCATACCGAAGCGTGCCAAAGTCAGATTGCTTCACAAAACTCCAGCCCGCATAGTTTCGTTCATCTCCAAGAATACGGTCGAGCTCCAGTGGGTGGCCGATACTTTCATGAATCTGCAGCGTCATTTGCGCAGGAGATAAAACAACATCTGTCACTCCAGTCGGACACTCTGGTGCTTGCAACAGTTCCAGGGCTTCCGTCGCAATCCGCAGTGCAGTGTCCGGGGTAAAGTCCAGAGCCTTCAGCGTTTCTGCATTGAGCGATCCCTGCACATAAGGTCCATAACTACGCGACTGGGCCTCATGGCCATCGCTGGCAGTTGCTTCCATATGGGGAATGCACAACTGGGTTTCTTGAAACTGCTCTGCACCAGCGCTGTGCATAAAAAAACGATGTCGATCCATACTTGTCAGTACCACTTGACGGTCCCGGATGCGCTCGTCTGTTGCCATCGCAGCATCCAGTGCGCGCATATAATCAAAGCGCTCCTTTAAGGACATCCCTGCACCCGTGGGAGATTGCCATTGCCCCTTCTGAACTGCTGCAGGCCAACAGGCCGTTTCCATCAACCGGAATGCAGCCAGTGCCTCTGCGCGACTTTTCGCGCTTGCGATAGCGCGACGCAAGCCGCCTTCCGAAAGATCCGTGGTAGAGGCATAGCTGACATTATTTCCGGAACCCAGCGTGATCAGTGCTGCTTTTAATACTTCTCGATCGGGCGCGTCAGCAACCCCTCTGCGCACGGAAGTCGTGAGTTGGGAGCGTTCCTCAATCAATACTGACCAATAACGAAACGCACGCAATAAATCGGCAGCCCTATAGGCAGTAACACGCATATGTTCCACAATCATTGGCCCACTATTCAGCATGAACAGCCTCCTTCATCGGATAAACATCCCGTAACGGAAAGTGACAAGCCACCTGATGTCCTGATCCGACCGAGTTAAGCGAAGGCCTGTCACTACTGCAGATGGCCTCAGCTTGCGGACAACGGGTATGAAAGGCGCAGCCTGATGGCAGATTTACCGGTGAGGGCGGGTCACCGACCGGCTCCGGTAGATGTGGCCGCTCCCTCTGTCGGACCATGGGCGGCAGAGCATCCATCAACGACGCCGTATAAGGGTGTGCCGGGCTGGAGATGAGCGTGGCGGTGGGGGCGATTTCCACCACACGCCCCAGGTAAAGCACGATGACATTTTGCGCGAGATAAGAAATCGCACCCAGATCATGGCTGATGAACACATAACTGAGGCCCATCTCCTTCTGTAGGTCCCGCAACAGATTCAGAATGCGCGCCTGCATGGAAACATCCAGTCCCGAGGTAGGTTCATCCAGCACCAACAGCTGTGGCTCCGTAGTGAGCGCACGGGCAATGGCAATGCGCTGGCGTTGCCCACCCGAATATTGCCCCGGGTAGCGGTTCATGGCACGCCGGTCCAGTCCCATTCGCTCCAGCAATGCCTCTGCCTTCTGCCACCGTTCACCGGGCGTGCCGATGCCCTGCAGTAACAAAGGCTCCATAATGATTTGTCCGACCGTCATGCGCGCATTCATGGAATCAAAGGGGTCCTGAAAAACCATCTGCATCTGCTGACGATAGGGACGCATCTGTTTTTCAGGGAGGGCCGTCAGATTGGTTCCTTTGAAATAAACCGCTCCGGCACTGGGACGTACCAGATGCAAGATAGCGCGGCCCAGTGTGCTCTTCCCGGAACCGGACTCGCCAATCAAACCCACCGTCTGCCCTTGTTCCAGACCAAAATGGATATCACTCAGCGCATGAATGGTGCCCTGGCTCTGGCGGAGCAGCCCGCCCTCACCCAGGTGAAAACGCACATCCAGATTTTTCACTTCCAACCAGGCGCTCATGCGGCACCCCCGACCGGATGAATACAGTAAAAATGATGGTCGTCACCGCTACGCGGTGGATAGGCCGTCAGACATTCCGGAGTCATTGCCGGGCAACGTTCGGCAAAGCGGCAACCTACTGGAAACTCCTGAGGGCGCGGTGGGATGCCGTCAATATCGGTTAGTCGTTCTTCGTTGTTGACCAGGCGGGGAATGGCGTGAAGTAATGCCTGGCTGTAGGGGTGTCGGGGCGCACTAAAAAAAGCCTCTGCAGGCCCCTGCTCCACCGTCTTTCCCGCATAAAGCACCATGACTTTCTGGGCATACTCGGCGACCAGGGACAGATCATGGGTAATGAAAATCACGGCCATCCCCTGCTCTTTTTGCAGGCGTTGGATCAGGCGCAAAATCTGGGCCTGATTGATGACATCCAGGGCGGTGGTCGGCTCATCGGCAATCAGCAGTCGGGGTTTGCAGGCCAGTGCCATGGCAATCATTACCCGTTGCCGCATCCCCCCAGAGAACTGATGGGGATAATCATCCAGCCGTTTGGCCGCATCGGGAACCCCTACTTCCTGTAGCAAATACAGGGCATGTTTACGCGCCGCTGTTGGGGATGCGCCCAAATACAGTCGATAAGGCTCGGCAATTTGCTGGACAATGGTGAGACTGGGATTGAGGGATGACAAGGGGTTCTGGAAAATCATTCCGATTTCCCGGCCACGCGCCGTGCGCAGGGCGATATTGGATAAGCGGGTAATATCTGTGTCACCAAGCTGCACCGAACCCCTGCTGACTTTGCCACCCCAAGGCAGCAGACCCATGAGGGCTGCCGCAGTCATGGATTTGCCGGATCCCGATTCCCCCACCAGGCCCAGGGTCTCACCAGCGGCCACCTCGAAACTCAAGTCTTCAATGACGTTGAAGGCCTTGCGCCCGCGCCCGAAGGTCACGGTGAGATCACGGACCTGTAATCCGGCACCTGCCGAGGAGGGTGACGCAACCTGAAGATTTTGCACGCGGTCACTGCGCATGACGCTTTCGCGCAGCGGAATATGCGAACAATGAACGGCCTTTTCTGCCATCTTAGCGGCCCTCCAGACGGGCGAGGAGTCCTTGCCCCAGCACATTCATCGCCACAATCGCCAGAAAAATGGCCACACCCGGGAAAACAATCATCCACCATGGTCCGATAATCACCAACTGTAATCCATCATTCAGCAGTCCTCCCCAGGAAGCATGCGGCGGTTGTATCCCCAATCCCAGAAAAGACAAACCGGAAAGCGCCAGAATCAGATCCGCCACCATAAACGTGGCATTGACGATCAGAATCGGCAGCATGGAGCGCAGCAAATGGGTGCGAGCTATATAGAACGTACTGGCCCCAAACTGCCGGGCGGCCAGAACGTAGTCTTTTTCTTTGTAGGCCAGCGCCTCATTGCGCACGATCCGCGCCAGACCCGGCCAGGACAGACAACCCAGCACCAGGATCAGGCTCAAGGCATTGAGGGGGATGATGGCCGCGAAAAAAATCATCAACACGATGGCTGGCAGGGCGAGCAGAGCATCCAGTAAGCGCATCAGCACTTTGTCCAGCCAACGCGGGCTCATGGCGGCAATCATGCCGTAGATGATTCCCAATGAAATGGCTATCAGCGCACCTAACAGCCCTACCTCCAAAGTGGCCTGCCCACCATCCATCATTCGCGCCAGCAGGTTCCGGCCCAGATTGTCCGTGCCAAAAGGAAATTGCCAGGAGGGCGCCAGTAATAAATGATTGGCATGGATGGCCAGAGGGCTGAGCGGATACAGCACTGGGCCGAGCCAGGAAAAGAGCATCAAAAAAACAAATAAACCCAGTCCGGTCCAGGTCATGGGATGACTGTATTGTCCTACCCAATGCCGCAGGGAATCCGTCCAGAGCCGGGTAAACATGCCGGGAATGGGACGTGCCACCAGGCTGTTATTCACATTCATATCGGTCGGACTACTACTCATAGCGCACCCTTACGTCCAATATACTGTTGGTGAGATCGGCCGCCAGATTGCCGAGTATGGTCAACACCCCGATGAGCAGCACAATGGCAGACAGCGTGGGGTAATCCTGCTCCAGAGCTGAGCGCCATAATAACCAGCCCAATCCGGGATAGTTGAACACGCTCTCGGTCAGGATCCCGCCGACAAAAATTCCGGGGATCATCATGCCGATGACCGTGACCAGAGGCCGAATGGCGTTGCGCAGGACATGATTAACGGCGATACGCAGTGGCGGCACACCACGAGCTCGGGCGGTGCGGACATAATCCAGGCGATATTCACTCCGGGCCTGGTGCCCGAAATAGCGGGACAAACCGGCGGTCAGGGGCAAGGCAATGGTAATGGCCGGCAACACCATGTGGTGAAAATAACTGCCGATGTTCAGCACGCCACCGGCACTCTGATCACCGCCAATTCCACCAGGCGGAAACCAGCTGACATAAATGGCAAAAAACAGGATCAGCATGACTCCAATGAAAAAAGTAGGGATGGAGTACACAATGATCTGCCCGGCGCCGATGAGCACGCCGGGAGTACGCTCGGCCCAGTACCCCTGGAACATGCCGATGAGTACCGAAAAAAGAACGGCGATGACCGTAGCCAACACGTAAAGGATGATGGAGTTGGCCAGATAGGAGCCCATCAGAGAGGCAACGGGGGCATGCTGCGTAAAGGAATAACCCAGATTGCCTTCAAACAGATGCGCCCACCAGATGCCGTACTGCTGCCAGAGGGGATGATCCAGACCCATTTGTTTATTGAGCGCAGCAACAGCTTCCGGCGTTGCATGCATACCCAGAATACTGTAAGCAGGGCCACCGGGTGTCGCATGAATCAAAAAAAACACGATGGTAACCAATAAAAATAAGGATAAAACTGATGTCCCCAAACGATTGAGAATCATGCGTCGCATCATCACCAATTTCTCCTAAATCGCATTCCAGGGAAATAGAATCTGTTATTGATCATGGCTAACCCATAAAAACTGTGGATAAAAATTACCTCCCGGGGTGATAGCATGACTCACACCATGAATATTTTTAGCAGCCATCACAAATAATTTCATGTTAGGAAGAACAATAACAGGCTGCTGATCTGTAAAATAGTTTTGAAATTTATACAAGGCATCAAGCCCTGATGTAATTCTTATTCTATCCATCATTGCATCCATTTCTTTGTTGCAGTAATGATAACCATTCTGAACGCCGCCGCACTTAAAAATAGAACCACCAGTAGGATACGCAGTTTGCGACCAGGCTAGATAAACTGCCTGCCAGTTTTTGCTATGTGGATCGATCATTTTTTCGTAAAGTTCGTTGAAAGGCATTTCACGCATCCGCACTAAAATACCAACTTTGGCAAGCATCGTCGCCAACAAGGTGGGCCCACGAATCATGGATGGTGGAATATACAAAGTGAACGCCATTTTATGTCCATCTTTTTCACGGATACCATCAGGTCCACGATGCCAGCCGGCTTCCTTCAACAATTTATTGGCAAGCGCAGGGTCGTAAGCGCCATGTTTTAATAAGGCCTTGGCCTCCGGCGACAAATATACTGGAGGATTTCCCGGCACTAGACCATAAGCACGTGCACCATGACCAAAACCTAATACTTTGATCATCAAATCCTGATTGATTGCATGCATCATGGCTTGGCGCACCAACAAGCTATTCACAAATGCAATTTTTGGATTAGAAAAGTTAAACCCCAGATAATTGAATCCCCAGTTTGGTCCACTGATCGTCAATCGGTCATTAGTCAGTTGTTTACGTGCTGGATACAGAGGATCCGGCAAATTACCCAACTGAACCGTACCGCTCTTCAAGGCAAAAAACACGCTGGCATTCGAATTAAGAAAACGGAATATCAAGCGACTGATATGCGGCTTGTCAGGACCGCTGTACGCTAGATTCGGGACCATACTGGCATAGCGCCCCGCATGAAAGCTTTTCAGCCGAAAAGGCCCATCCACCACCGAAAAGAATTTGGGGTTAGTCATATTGTCATTCATCTGTTTGACTGTGTAACGCTGCCAGCTCTGAGCTGGATAAGGATAGAAATCACTCAATCCAGACAGTTCAAACCAGGTGGGATTGACTGAGCGGGTCGTAACCACCCGAAATGCGTACGGTCCAAGCACCGTAAATGAATGGATGTCCCCAGGAACTCCACCACTATCCCAACCGGGCCACAAGGGCCCTAACTTCATGAGCATGTGGTAGGTATAGGCGACATCGGCCGTAGTCACCGGAACCCCGTCGGACCATTTCCAGTGTCTGGACAAATAGACGGTAAAGCTACGATGCTTGGGACCCACCACAATTTTTTTCGCCACACTGAGCTTAAAATTGATCTTAAAATCACGGTTGACCCAGATTAGTGGCTGGTACATCAAATCTTCAGCCTCAGAATCATAAGCAGAAGAGGTAAGCAAAGGGTTGAAACCGTTCATAGCGGAAGGGGGAGCCAACCCTACTCCGGGAACGGTCACGATCGTGCCGCCATTCTGAATGTTGGGGCTGTCTGCCGCATGGGCGATAGCCCAGGTTCCTACCAAACTTAACACTAACAACGCCTCCTTCAACCTCTTTAGGTTCACGCCGACTTCTCCAGCACCAAAGCCTGGTGATCACTCTCCAGAGCCAGGGCAGCGATTTTGTGCAGTTCAGGAAACGCCTCAGGTGAAACAATGAAACGGTTGAGCACCAAAGATTTATTCTCCGTAAAAACACTGTTTTTGAATGCAAAAGAAACCTTATAGTCACCGACAGATGTCTTTAGACTCTCACTATCGGGCAGGTACAAGGGGCGGTACTCCTCAGGAATCTTGATTTTCAGTGTGAAATTGAGGTTGACCGGCGTGGTTAGGCTAGGCGTGCTTCGCTGGATACTGCTCGCAAAAAGGACCAACGCTGCAGAAATCTGATGCATTTCCGGCAAGGAAACCGAGAACATATTGCCTGGCACAAAGTCACCTGCCCTGTTTAAGCTCAAACGAATCCCGAACGGCTTTTCCAGGTCATCACGGTTCAAGAAAGCAACCGCATTCACATCACCCACATCGCCTTGTGCATAAAAAGCATCACGAATGACTTTTAGCAGTCGCCGGCCTGTGAGCCCGGATATCGCCGAGCGTTCTTGCTGAGCCATATAGCTCGAAGCCATTAGCTCTTCCGTACCAGACAGCTCAGAGCCCTTCAGCGTGAAATCATCCGTCTGGGACAAAAGGGGCACATTGACGTCTGGAGACGGCGTCATAGTCATTTCTGGATTTTTACCGGTAATTAGCACTGGCCGCCCAGCATCCTGAACTGGCAGCACGTCGGCTGAAGCATGGCGATAGGCCAAGTCCATAAAATGCTGCTCTTTGGGTAAATAAACCAGAAAATGATCAAAGGCAAAGGGATCTACACCCGGATATTCCTTGAACCGGGAAGTCTGGGAGATCATGGCAGGCACTGCCGCTATCCCCAAGGAGTGCAACATGGCACACATCAACGCTACTTTGGCATTACTGTCGCCTACGCCGCGCTGCAATGTCTCTTCGGCAGAAAGCGGTTTAAAACCCGCCGTTTCATAATTTACCGATACCCCGTGAATATTTTGCTGAATCCAATGGTAAATACTCGTGATGGCCGGCTCTCCACCATCTCCTTCAGCAATTTTTAAAGCATCTGCATGAATCGTTGGTGTTACCTCGGTGGAAGACGCGGCAAGCTGATTATAGGCATCAGCCAATGCCTTCCAGCTATCTGCCGTGGATAATACCGCCACCCCTGCATATTCAGAAAGAGCAGGAGTCCCAAGGGGTGGGACTAACACCTTATTCACGGCTCCCCTGAAGTCGGCTGAACCTGCTTGCCAGCCTTTGCCTGAACTGCTTTTATAGATTTTCAGGTGCGCATTTTCTCCATTATCCATGGCGATGCTGGCATTATTGACCAACACACTCGGGTCAAGTACCGCACTAAGGGCATATATCCCTGGCAAATATGGATGCGCGTACGTCAGATCATACTGAATATGGATAGCATCTCCAGGGGATACCGCAGGAAAGATAACACTTTCATTCACACCATCACTCAAAAATGGTGCGGAAATGGCACTGTGGGTGGATTGTTTAAAGATCTCTGAGGCTAGGACCGGATGGCGTGTCCCATCAGGGTCTTCTGTATAGGCAGTAATTACTTTCAGTTTTGCGAAATTGCCGGGATAAGCAATATTCACTTGGGATTGATTTTGCACCCCAGTGGCATTGAGCGGCTCCACGACGCGCACCACCTGCATGGTGAAGCTACCATTTTTATGAATTATCAATGAATTGTGAGCCAACAAAACGCGGTAACTGACCTGTGCGGGCGGGGTACTTGCTGCTGGAGCGTTATTGATGGCACAAAAGCTACAGAAGACGGCTAGCGCAATACCAACTTTAGTCATTATATGCGTTCCTCTTTTTTGCGGGCAAAAATCAGCGGGCTTTTCTGATCTGACAAATCTGCCAAAAGTAGTGCACGCAAAGCAGGGTATTGTTGAGGATTATAAACTACGCGATTCAGTTTTAGATCATAATGGACCAAGAGTACATCGTTATCATATCGAATTTCATAGGAGAATCTACCGGCCGCGTTGTGTACATCCTGATTGGAGGGCAAGAAGACCGCTTTATAATCCGAAGGAATATGTATTGTACTTGTCCAGCTCAGCCCGCCCAAATAAGTCTCTACACTGCGCTTTCGCGACTCCGGTCCAGCCACCTCAGCCAGGTATGAAATAGGGTTAGGTGTAGCCGCCAAGCTCGGCACCAGGAACGGTCCGGGTGGCACAGGAAAACTCAGATGGCTGCCCACCTTCGCAAAATCAGGCGTGGACCATTCCGCGTCAACCTGGAACGGCTTATCCAATACAGTAGGATCACCGGGAAAAAATGTACCAGTGCCCCCACCACTCGGAGCAAGGAGCATACTCATGACAGTGGCATAATGCGATGGTGGAACTGAAGCAAAAATCTCACGGTACGCCCACGCCCACCATCCTCTGCTGGTCATTTCTCCGGATCCACTCAGCGTACCATCCCTGTGCAGACGGAGCTTGGCCGTGTAAACAAAGTGGTTTTGCTCTGGCTCGGCACCAGGAGTCACTACAATCCGTGGATCTGGCCCGGTCACCAGCGCAGGTTTATGTCTCTCCCCTACGGCCAGTTGTCCCGGTGTTTCATATTGACCGGTACTATCCAGAAACAGATGTCTCTTAGGAGCATAATCAATAGCGTGATTAAACCAGAAGGGGGTCGGCAAAGGAGGAAGATTGTACACGTTGTTCCAATTCATAAGGACTGGAAATAGCTTAAATCCTTTGGCATTAAACAAGGCTTGCAACAATGTGGAATGCGCTTTGCAATCACCATAGCCTGTTTGCAGGGTTCTATTCGCTGCGATAGGAACGAAGCCGCCTACCCCCAGCTCCAGCCCCACGTATCGGATGTTTGCAGAATCCCAAGAAAACAAGGCCTTCTGTGCGCCCCAGCCAGCGCGTTTTCCAGCAGCCATATCCGCCACTTTCTGCACCAACGGGGTCACATCCGCCATTTTATCCGCTCTCACCCAGTAGGCGGTACCCACTGCCGCCCAACTTGGGAAACTGGTCACTTCAAATATCGGGCTGAACTGACGTTCTCCCACCGTCTCCATACCGGGATATTCAGCATGATGGATAGCCATGCGCGCATGGATTATTTCCTTACTGCCTTCTCTGGTATGAAGAATCTCCCAGCCGCCACGCTGAGCTGCCCGAAGATGCATAGAAACTGGAGCTTCTATTTTTATGGTTTCGTCTCGAACAGACGTGCTCTGAGGAATTTCCCAATAATTCGAGTACTCATTTGAAAAATACGGCTTAAAAAAATGCTTTTCCGTGACAACATGCAGTACATCACCGACAGCGAGTTGGGGCGGGACAATACTGAGCACTTTGGAATGACTATACATCGGTGCCCCTTGTGCCACCGGGACCGGCCGCACAAATATATTAGAATCAGGAACAATGATTTGCTTTCCAGATGGGGTCTCCACCCATGCTCTGACCACTTTAAAGCTTGAAAGCGCTGAAGAATAAGTCTCGCTGTAGGGGTTAATCTTACTTTCACCCTTGCGGTTAAGCAACTGGATACTTTGGCTAACCTGGTCCGTGTAAGTTCCAGTCGCGGCCACTTTAACCACCGCATGGTAAGACAATTGCCGAGTCATCGCACCACTGGAAACCGTATCAACCGGCATAAAACCTGCAGGGCTCGCTTCTGCGAAAAGTCCGCTGGCGCCCAGCAATAAGCCAAAAACACCCAAGGTAACATCTTTTCGTAAAAGATACCTATGCATTAGGTTCGCGACCTCTCAACATTGTCATGCGGGCACCTCCATCGGCGTCGGATGAAAGCATTTTCCGGTAAACCTGGCACCAAGCTTTTGCCACTAACAGAGCAAGGACAACGGAAGCAATTTTTCTGCCACGTCACGTCCTGAAGTGACTTACATTATTCTATCATTAAAAACATAGCGTTTTCAATTGGATATCTTTGTCACGTCGAAACCGGACAGATCATGAGGGGCTGCGCGACAAAGCTTTCTCGCTCAGAACGCATGCCCCATTCTGCCTGACTTTTCCCGGCTGCACCACGGCAGTGCAGCCCGTTGAGACCATTCGATCGTCTGCCGGATCCCTGAAGGCGGGCGTTAAATATGTTTTTAATTCAACAGCATGATTAGCTACATCGGAAGAAAAACCAATATAATACGACGCCTTTTATAAAAAATCGTATCGGGTACAAATATTACTTTCCAGATTCTCAGCAGACCGCCTTGAATGCAAATGTTAATTTACAATGAACTAGGATAATCAATTATCGTTTTCCATAATATCACCACGGCATCATAGTCACGACTGCACCAAAATGGAGGTCAAACTGATGGTGACGCACCAACAATGTGCAAAGACATTGCTTGACGGCGTCATAACAGCAAATCCACGGGCGCCATGCGAGAAACAACCCCGAGAATAACAAACAACTTTATTTTTATTTTTCAACTAGTTATTGAGCTCTACCAGCAGACGCCACCAGCGACACCACGAAACCCTCCTGGCTTTCGTACAATTGGCACAATATTTGCTGTAATGGGCACGTAGAATTTTCCTGGCACGGTGAAACAACCATTTGAGCTGGAACGTTCTTGAGAGAAATATTGGTATGTATTAGTTTTATCGGAGATAAAATAATGCCTTTAAAGCCGAACAATCCTTCCATCAAAGTGACGTATGCAGACCATCGTGTGCCCAAGGTCAGTAGGTTATTGCTCACGGCAACCATGTTTGCCCTTTATCCCGCGCTCAGCTCAGCAGCTTTTGCATCTACAACAAAAAATTCTGAGGTGTCCAAAAGCGCCCACACTAAAAGAGTGGTCAAACTGAAGGAAATAAAAAAGAAATATGAGAAGATATTGGTTGGCGAGCGCAATATCGCCTCAGCCATGTCCGTCATCGGTCCTGACCAGATCAAACATTCCAGTTCGGCGGAAAGTATATATAGCCTTTTGAAACAAACCCCATCGGTCAATGAATATCAGCAGAATATTGGTCCGGGTACACCGGTGCTGACCGTACGTGGGGTGCGCATGAGCCAGCTTGCCCAAACCCTCGACGGCATTCCAATGACAGACCTGTTGTCTGGTGGGCAAGGTGCATATCTGTCTAACAATATCGGGACGGTCATAAGCAATGGACAAATATCGGGAATTCATGTTTACCCCGGTGTTGCTCCGCCAGATCGCGGAGGTTTTGCGACAGTAGGTGGTACAGTTTCCTACAACACCAAAACCCCTCCAGAAAAACGCTACGCGGATATTTTCACCAAGGTGGGATCATTTTCAACAGATACATATGGTTTTGACGCAAGCTCGGGGAAGATTCCTGGTACAGATGGTCTGCGCGTGTATACCCGGTTAAGCCAAACCCAGACAAATGGCTATATTCAGAATACACCCGCCCGTTATACAGATTTTCTCTTTACCGCAATTAAGCCGTATGACTACGGCTTGTCGAAAGTTACCGGCACGGTCATTTATAATACTGCACATGGCTATTTGATTAGCGCACCCAACGCAGTGGCTCAATTAGACAAATACGGGATTTTTTATAATTATCCCTTGTCGGAAGCCAGCACTCTACAGAAGAACCAATATCTGACTGCTATAATAGGTGACAGCACTTATATCAATAGTCACCTAGTCATTGGTGCCAAGGCATTTTATATTCATAAACATAGCTATCTCGCTGGATATTTGGATCCTAATTTGATTAATGAATCATATCCATATCAGGTGAATTTCAACAACCCTTATTCCGGCTATGGAGCACTACCTCCGACTGCAGCGGCTCCCGGCGTCATCCCCCACACTTATAATCCCGTCGCTGTATTTGGCAGTTATCCTGCGGGTGAAGCCGCGCAAATCAATATTACTGGGAATACCACAATTGGTATAGCACCAAAAATAAACATATTTATCCCCCACAATGATATCACGGTTGGTGCATTGGTGGCTCAGGAAACTGCTGGTCCAGGAGGAGGAAACTATTTTTATGGCACATTGGCTATGCCACAACTTTATGGATATAATTCTTACGGAAATCCCGCATCTCCAACCAACAGTAAACAACAACGAACTGTTTATAGCGGCTACGTATCAGACAAAATAAATCTGTTCAATAACAGGCTGCATATTGAGCCTGGTGTCACTCTAACCGGTGTAAGTACTAGCAACTACGTTCCTGTCAACCAATACGGAACGCCAGCAAATTCCTATACTCTTTCCAACTATGATAAAGAGGTGCTTCCATATTTAGGTTTATCCTACGATATCACCCACAAGGTCATTGCTTATGCCAGTTATGGGAAGGGCGCACGTTTTGCTCCAGTAGCTGATTATGTTTTGGGTCCATCCGGGAGTACAACCCTGGCCCCTGGCGCAGAAACCGTCAACGCTTATGAAGCAGGGCTGCGATATGTAGGCAAACATCTTTATCTGAATTTCGACGGCTTTTTACAAAATATGCACGGAATGTTCTCCTTCTATACGAACTACCTTACTGGCTACTCGCAATACGCCAACGTCGGAGAAGAGCAGATGAAAGGGTTGGAGTTGGCTGGGAAATATGAAATCAATCCAGAGTGGGCGATTTCTGGTCATGTCTCTTATACGGATGCTCAGTACATGAATAGTTTCTCTGCCAATGTGACGCCATTTGAAGGGCAGTATGGTTATGTTTTCGCGGGCGATCCTCTTGCTTCTGTACCAAATTGGCTTGCGGGATTGCGCCTGGGTTATCACAATCATAACTTCCATGCTGCCTTGATGGAGAGTTACACTGGACCCCAGGTGACCACTTACGACTTACCACCGACGGAGTCCAACCCACTGCTGCAGGACGCGACCACGCCTAATCCTGGCGTAAAGCTCGCACCTTACTTCCTGACTAACCTCCAGGCTAGCTACAAGGTTCCAATTCATCAGGATCACTTGTCATCCGTAACTGTGAGTCTGAATATCGATAACTTGTTGGATAGTCACTACTACCTGCATTACTACCAAGCCTATAAGGAATATGCTTTTGCTGCTGTAGGTAACCCTTATGCAGAAGCATACCCCGGCATGCCTCGTTTTATTGAGGTTGGTCTATCTGGGCGCTTCTCATAATGTTAGTTTTCAGTTAAGTTAAGCATCTTAATCGACCCGGTCCAACGCCCGGGTCAAATTTTAGAACATTAGTTAACGAGAATAGTTGGTGAATTCCACAAATATAGAGATTTTCATACAAACGTTAGTGACCCTGTTTGTACTGATGGATCCCATCGGTATTGTTCCGATATTTGTGTCACTTACCAGTGATCAAAGCACTGTTCAAAAAAAAAGGACAGCCAAAAATATTTCTATTGTTGTCGCTTTTGTACTTATTATTAGCACACTATTTGGCAATGATATTCTTCGCTACTTTTATATTGGCATCGCCGAATTTAGAGTCAGCGGAGGGCTACTGCTTTTACTAATGTCCATCCAGATGTTGACTACCGACCTTTTCAGCACCGCTGTTGCCAAAGGCCACACCAGCACTTACAACGGCGGGCGGTTGGTAACACCACTAGGCATCCCTCTGCTGGCTGGACCAGGAGCCATTGGTACGGTCATTATTTATGGACAAAACGCTCACACTTTTTTTAGTTACGGACTTATACTCATCGACGTCCTTATTGCGTCTTTTGCTGCGTACGTCGCAATGTATAACGCACATCATATTTCCCACTTTTTTGGTGAAATAGGTATTGAAATCATAACTAAAATTGCTGGCCTCATTCTGGGTGCAATAGCTGTTCGTTTTATCTGCCAGGGTCTGATCCGTTTATTACCTGGCCTTAGCTAACCGCGAGATCTATACCATATGGATATATCTATCATTGGCGCCAATGGCAGCACCGGGAAGCATATCGCCAGCCGGATTTTGCTGGAGCGTCTTCTGCTACCTACAGATCGCCTGCAACTGGTAGGAAGACGAGATGGAAGCAGTGGCAATGCGTTGTACGGATTTCGCCAGGATCTAAAAGACGCTTTTGCCGAGCACTGTCCTATTATTGATATCGCACTGCAGCCCGAAGAGGTTGTCGCCGATATCATCGTCATGACTGCCGGGGCAACTCTCCAAGCGCATAGCGACCCAAATAAAGCTCCACCCAGCCGTGATGAATTAGCTAAATACAACCAGCAGATTTCTATACCATATGCAGATGCTTTGGCTCGATATGGTCATGGTCACGAGGTGGTGATTGTGGTCACTAATCCCGTCGAATTGATTGTGGAAGTCTTTTCTCAGCGTTATGACCGACATAGGATTGTCGGAATGGGTGCTTATCAAGACAGCCTGCGCTTTCGTCGGGAAGTGGCACGCTCGATCAATGTATCCCGGGAAGCTGTCCGCGCCATGGTACTTGGCGAACACGGTGACGGGATGGTACCGCTCTGGAGCAACATCACGGTACAAGGATTTTCCGATAATGAAACGATATGTGCTATCCGCAAAGTGCGCAGTAGCACCAGTAGTCGCGACTTCCCCGAAACCCTGATTCGGATGCGTAACGAGATTATAAAGATCGCACAAAGCGGTGATATAGCCGAAGCTTTCCGGCGTTTTGATACTCTTCCGCCAGATGTCAGACTCATGATTGGACCATTTTTAACCTTGTTTGCTGGTGCCAAGACAGACATAGCAACAGCGAATGCCAGCGTGGATCTCATCAAATCCATGTTAAGTGGCAAGGATACGGTGATTGCCGCTCAGGTTTCACTTGCCGACGAGTTTCTGCAGGTAAAAGGTCCGATTGGAGCGCCGGTGGTCATTAGCCCTAAAGGATGGGATGCCGTTTACCCCATGACACTTTCTGATGGGGAACAGCAGCTTTTCCATCAGTCGGCACAGTCCATAAAGGAGAAATTAAACCGATGGAACATTTAGATTGTGATGCCTTACCAGAACAGATAATCACATTGATAGTGCGCGACGAGCCCGGCACACTGTTTCTGATTTCCTCCGTATTCTCCAATCGAGGTATTTCCATGCGCAGCATTCAACTTCATGAAGAGCCTGTTCTGCATCATGACATCTCCTGTACTCGGTTGGTCATCCGTTTTTTTGGGGAGGAAGGTCGCAAAAAAATCATCAGTCGTTTACTCACAAGGCTTGATTGTGTGTTAGAATCCAGCGATTCCGGATGATTCAAAGAAATAACCATAATGTCATTGTTCATAACTTTTAGTATACCAAACAAAATAATAGAGGTGATTTAGTGGGTGAACCTACCCCCTCCAAGGTTCCTGAGAAGCCTTCCCGCTGGAGTTATCAGGGTCAATCCAAAAGTTTTCGTTATGCCATTATCAGTGCATTGGCGGTAGAAATTGCGCTGGTGGCGGGTCTCATTCTGATTACGCATGATCAACCAAAACCTAAGAAACCACCCAAGGTGATCAGTGTAAAAATCGTTCACCTGCCGCCACCACCGCCTCCAGCACCCCCGCCGCCCAAGGTAAAACCTGTGCCGCATCCACCCAAACCGGTTAAAATACCGGTTCCTGTGGTACATCGTCCTGCACCATTGCCCGTAAAGCCGCCGCCTCCGACGCCTCCGCCACCCCCCAAACAAGTGGTGAAGACGCCGCCTCCGCCGATCAAAACACCGCCACCGCCACCTCCACCCACTCCAGTATATAGCGGGGTAGGAGCTTATGGTGCTGGAGCCAGATCGCAGGTACGCAATAATGTTCATATCTCAGCCATTATTAAACGACTGGGTTTGCATGGTACGGTGATTGTCAGCTTCAAATTAGGCCCAGCGGGTGGAAAAGCGACAGACGTGCACGTCGTGGGCGGTTCACATAATCCCCTGCTTCGCAAAGCTGCTCTGGCTGCTGTGTCGGACAGCACGTTTCCGGCATTTACCAGTCACATGCCCCCTCACACTTTATCGTTCACGGTGCCAATAGATATTTCGTGAACTCAATTAATATCGCCATTAAGAGGAATAAAATTATGTCATTCCAATATATCATTCATCTCGCCAACTACTCGGATGGGGTGCTTTATGTGTTAGCCCTCCTATTTCTCACCGAACTGGCAGTTATTTTTGATCGAGCCTGGTTCATGCGCTCGGCCTTACGCAAAGGCAAGACCATCATTCATCAGCTCTCAGAGGTCAGCAAACTGACCACTGAAAAACTGGAAGAATTGATGCAGGAGGCCAGAGGTCAGCCTGAAGAGCAAATTATCACTGCGGCTTATCGCCACATGGATCTGGTTCACCATTATGGTAGTGCTCGTGGAGAGGCCTTTGATAATCGTCTTGACGAAGCTATTTTCCTGACAACGCCTTTCCTGGATAAGCGTCTGTGGATTCTTGATACGACAGTGACTTTGGCGCCTCTTTTAGGCCTGTTCGGAACGATCCTCGGTATGTTCCATGCGTTTTCCATTTTGGCGGCCCCAGGGCATGCACCTACTCAGGTTACCGGTGGTGTGGCGGATGCCCTCATCGCTACCGCGTCCGGTTTGTTTATTGCTATGGTTGGCCTGATTACTTTCAATGCATTTAACAACGCGATTGATAAAACCATACAACAGCTTGAATCGATTAAGTTGCTGCTGATCAATCGTCTGGACGGGGCACCCAACAACATTTGATTTTCATTTCAAAGATACTCAGGAGCGCATCATGATTCCGCGTCGAAGAAACAGCAAAAAGGGTCGGGTCGAAATCATTCCAATGATTGACGTGATGTTGTTTTTACTTGTCTTTTTTATCATGATCACCTTGCAAATGATCACTGATAAAGGCCTCAAGCTGCAATTACCGACCTCCAGCACAGCCAAGGAACTGCCTCATCCACATTTTGTCATCAATATCGAAAAATCGGGTAAGGTCATTGTTAAAGGCAAACAAATGACCCTGGATCAGTTACAGGGTTTCCTCAGTGCTGACGGTGATGTAGAACATACGCAGGTCACTATCGCCGCAGATAAAGTGGTTCCATTCCAGCAATTCGTGCATGTCATGGATACCTGTCAAAAAGCTGGGGTGACACAAATTGGTATCGCCACCAAGGCGACCTGACGAAGCATGTCCATGATCGAAATGAACATGGACGGTCTGGTTGGCCCCAGCCATCATTTCGCTGGGCTTAGCCACAGCAACCTCGCCTCCGCTCAGAATGCTCATAAGGTAGCCAACCCAAAAGCGGCAGCACTGCAGGGTTTAGCCAAGATGGTGGAAGCATCCAACACAAGGAATCGTCCATGATTGAAGTCTACCAAGCGGATTACCAAAACGCAGATCATTGTCTAGCCATTTGCGAACTCCTCGATCTGTATGCAAGAGATAACATGGGCCAAAGGAAGCCCCTCCGCCAGGAGGTCCATGAAAAGCTGGTAGAGGACCTCATGCGTCGCCCGTGGATTCGTGTTTATTTTGCCGCAAATAAGCAAGAAATGATTGGCATTGCTGTTTGTATTGAAGGGTTTTCCACTTTTAACAGCGCGCCACTGGGGAATATTCACGACGTTTACGTCAAACCGGGCTTTCGCAGACAGGGAGTTGCCCATAAACTCTTTGCCTTTATTGAGAGCCAAGCACGTGAGATGGGATTCTGTAAACTGACTCTGGAAGTGTTGGAGGGTAATCTTCCTGCCCAGGAAACGTACCGTAAAATCGGTTTTGTGCCATATACTATCAACGATAGTGCGGGTGTAGCACAGTTCTGGCAGAAGTATCTGACCTGAAACCGTTCGAGGACTTGGCATAAACGCCGTCCATGCCCCAGAATCAAAACCAATGATGGAAAATCCCATGAATCCATTGTTGGGTACATTGGCGGCTTATCCTTTTGCGCGACTGTGGCAATACCTGCCGGGAACATGGCCTCATGCTGGCAACCTGGGCAACGCGCCACGAGGCGGACTTAAGGAAGGAGTTCTCGCGCGAACGAAAGCCTCCGCGCAAAAGGGCGGCAGGCGCCCCCAAAAAAATAGAAGCTCGTGACGGTCACCGAAGGGGCTGGTAAACTTCCCCACTATGCATAACGCCAACAATGCTCTCCGTGTGCTCATGGAAATGCGCCCTGCCCTGGATGGCTTTTATGGTATCCCGCAGGAAACCCGCCTGCTTTATGGGGTGCTTTCCACCTTGCCGGATTTGGAACTATCCGGCCTGCTGCAGATGTCCAAACGCAGCGTGCGCGGCGGGGTGTATGGCAGCGTGTCACTCTCCGAGGCGGAGCGGGTGCATCGCTTTGCGCGGGTGGTGGTATCCCTCAAGGGCCGCAGCGCGCTGGACTGGAAAGGCGATGTCGCCGAGTGGCTCGATCACTTCTGGCAGACCTGGCGCTTGCGCTGGGGTGCCTGGACCGGGCTGGGGAGGATTCCCTTAGGGCACTTTGAGACCCGGCATTTCCGCGATTTTGTCTGGCAGGAGCTTTATGGCCGGAGCCTGCCCGCTGCTGACCGTGAACAGGTATTGCAAAGCGATTATCGGGTTTGTGCCTATCCGTGGCGGCGTATGCATCTGGTGGGTATTGAGCGGGCGCAGGTCTTGTCCCGTTCCCGCTATCCAGTGCTGGATACGCGGGGGCTGGATGTTTTTGTGGCGCAGACGCCTTTTCCCGGACGGGTGAGCGCGGGCACGGCGTTGGTGGTGCACTACCACGATGCCATCCCGGTGCTCATGCCCCATACCATCTCCGACCGCGCCTTTCATCAAAGCAGTCACTTTCAGGCCATGGCCGCCAACGTGCGCTCCGGCGGGCACTTCGTTTGCGTGTCCGATGCCACACGGCGCGATCTGCTGAGTCTCTTCCCCGAGGCGGAGGCGCGGGCCCACACCATCCACAATATGCTGCCCGCCCACTATTATCCCGCAGAGCCTGAGCCCGAACGGATTCCCGACATCGTCCGCCGTCATTTGCATGGCGAGTATGAGGGGAAGGTGGGGGGTACGGTGACGGGTAAGAGCAGAATCTATCCGCTGGCCCGCGTCTTCCATAACGAAGAGGAAAAAACCGCCTTTTATGCCCGCGCCCTGGGGCCGGGGACGCGCTTCGTGCTCATGGTCTCCACCATCGAGCCGCGCAAAAACCACGCCCGTCTGCTGGCCGCATGGGAAACCTTGCGCGGCATGCTGGATCCGGAGCTGAAGCTGATTCTGGTGGGGCATATCGGCTGGGATTACCAGACCGCGTTGGAGGGCTTCCTGCCGTGGATCGAGCAGGGTAACCTCTTCCTGCTTTATGGTATCCCCGCCGACGCCCTGCGCCTGCTCTACCGGCAGGCGGTGGTGACCGTCTGTCCCAGCGTGGGCGAAGGCTTTGATTTCTCCGGTGCGGAGGCCATGCGCTGCGGTGGTGTGGTGGCCGCCTCCGACATTCCGGTACATCGCGAGGTCTATGGCGAAGCGGCCCGGTACTTCGACCCTTACGACACCGCCAGCCTGGTAGAAACCCTGCGTCAGATCATCTACAGCCCCGACGCCAACGCCCTGCAAAGCCAACTCCGCGCCAGTGGCGCCGCCCAAAGCGCCCGCTACCTGCCCGAACGCATCCTGCCCCAGTGGGAAGCGTTTTTGCGGGGAGTGAAACAGGGATAGACATCATAATCCGCGTCTATTAGGCCGTTATGTGCAAATCACGCACTCCTGCCTATTTGCGGCGATTGTCGGGTGGGCGCCGCGGGCGTGGCGCTGACTTGACCAGCGGTTTCCTGTATTCTTGATAAACTGGTTGAATGGATGAAGTTCCCGGGGCTGAGTCATGCAGATTGTGTACCCAATGGATGGACTGGCCATCTCTCTGAATTTGAAAACTTCGTGAACCGCCTATGAAAAACCAAAAAATTGCCGTCATCGGCTATGCCTCACGCTTGCCGCAAACGTCTGACGCCACTTTCTGGGAAGACTTGCTGGCGGGGCGGGATCTGGTGACGCAGGTGGCCGAGGACCGTTGGGCCACGGCGAATCTGGAGCATCCGCAGCGGAGCCATCCGGGAACTTCGGTGACGTTCGCGGCGGGTTCGCTGGGGGATGTGGCGGGCTTCGATGCGGGGTTTTTTCGCATTTCGCCGCGCGAGGCGGCGGCCATGGATCCGCAGCAGCGCCTGTTGCTGGAGATGAGTTGGGAAGCCTTTGCCCATGCCGGAATCGCGCCTTCCTCTTTGCGCGGGAGTCGTTGCGGCGTCTTTATGGGTGTGGCGAGTACCGACTACGCGTATAGGATGGCCGATGATCTGGCGGCTATCGGGTCCAACTCGGCTACGGGTTCGACGGCGAGTATCGCCGCCAACCGGTTGTCTTACTTTTATGATCTGCGGGGGCCAAGTCTGGTGGTGGATACGGCCTGCTCGTCGGCGCTGGTAGCCTTTCATCAGGCCTGCCAGTCGCTGCTGCGCGGTGAGAGCGAGTTGGCGCTGAGCGGGGCCATCAGCCTGCATCTGCATCCTTATGGCTTTCTGATTTTTTCCAGGGCGTCCATGCTCTCGGCGAGCGGCCGCTGCCGACCCTTTGACGCTGCGGCCGATGGCTATGCGCGTGCGGAAGGCGGCGGGGTCTTCGTGCTCAAGGGCTATGATCAGGCCTTGCGCGATGGCGACCGGATCCTGGCGGTGGTGGCCCATACCGCCATCAACACCGATGGACACAAGGGTGGGCTGACGATTCCCAACGTCGAGGCCCAGGCCCAACTTTTGGAAGAGGCCTATGCCGCGACGGGTATCCACCCTGAGGCTATCGACTACGTGGAGGCCCATGGGACGGGAACCACGGTGGGCGATCCCATCGAGGTGGCGGCGATTGGACGGGCGTTGGGCCGCCATCGCCACCCCCGCTACCCACTGCCCATCGGTTCGGTAAAGAGCAACCTGGGCCACTTGGAGACTGCTTCCGGGGTACCCAGTCTGATCAAGGCCATTCACTGCCTGCAGAAACGCCAGGTGCCCGCCACCATCGGCGTGGAACGTCTCAACCCACGACTGGAATTGACGGAAAACCGCCTGGAGGTGGTGACGGAGAACCTCGCCCTGAAAGGGGAGGGCCGGCTGGTGATCGGCGTGAATTCGTTCGGTTTTGGCGGCGCCAATGCCCATGTGATCCTCGAAAGCGCCGAGCCGGTACAGGCGGAAGAAGTCACTCCTGCGCCCGAATGCCCGCTGCCCTTGGTACTGACGGCAGCGACCCCTGTGGCACTCCAGCAGGTGGCGGGGGATCTGGCCCGGGTTTTGGCGGCGCAACCGGAGACGTCCTGGTACGCCACGCTGTATCAGGCCAATTTTCGCCGGGACTGGCTGCGTCACCGGGCGATTTTTTGGCACGAGGGCCACGATGACCTTGTGGACCGCCTGGCTGCCTTTGCCGCGCATGACGACAAAAGTGTGGGAGTCGTCATGGACACCGCCCTGGCAGATCCCCGGGGCCCGGTTTTTGCGTACTCCGGAAACGGCTGTCAATGGTTCGGCATGGGTTGTTCGTTGCTGTCCGAGCCGATATTCCGACAAGCCATCGAAGAGATCGATGCCTTTTTCTTCCCTCTGGCGGGGTATCGTCTCGTCGATGAGTTGGCGGGGTCTTTGGGCGAGGATCGCTATGCCCTGACCGGTCATGCCCAGCCGGCCCTTTTTGCCCTGCAGGTCGGCATCACCCAAATGCTGCGCTCTTGGGAGGTGCGGCCGGTGGCGGTAACTGGTCATAGCGTGGGAGAAGTGGCGGCAGCTTGGGCCTGTGGCGCCTTGGACCTGGAGGATGCGGTTCAGGTGATCTTCCATCGCAGCCGTTTGCAGGAGCAGAGCCGGGGGCGGGGGCAGATGACGGCGGTGGCGTTGGCGGCCGACGCGGCGCGGAAGCTGCTACGGGAATGGGATCTGGCGGAAGTATTGGACATTGCGGCTTGGAACAGCCCGCGCGGGGCTACCGTCGTCGGTCCCACGGTGGCCTTGAGCGAGATGGAGGCCCGCCTGCGCGCGCAAGGGACGGCATGTAAGCGTCTGGACGTCGAGTATCCCTTTCATAGTCCCGTGATGGAAGATGTCCGGGAAGAACTTTTCGCCGCTTTGTGCGGATTGCGACCGGGCGAGGCCAATATTCCCTTCTACTCTTCGGTCAGTGGCGCTAGCCTGCCGGGGGAAGCCCTCGCTGCGGACTATTGGTGGGCCAACATCCGCGACCCCGTCCGTTTTCAACAGGCCACCGAACAGATACTGGCCGATGGCTTCAATGTCTTTGTAGAACTGGGAGGGCATCCAGTCCTGCGCGGTTATCTACAGGATGGCTTGACCCAGGGCGAACGGGAGGGGCGCATCATCGCCACGCTGCAGCGCGGTGATGATCATCCGCAACGAATTTTGGCGGCTGTCCAACAGGTATTCGTTACCGGGGTTCCGGTAGCATGGTCCCGTTTTTACCCGAAGCCTGGTCCTTTTGTGGACTTGCCTCATTATCCATGGGAGCGGGAACGCTACTGGCACCCGGTTACCGAAGAGTCTGCCGGGACGCTATATCGATACCCGGTGCATCCCCTCCTGGGGCATCCCGTGCCCCAGCATGAGCATGAGTGGGAGCAGGACATCGATACGGCCCGTTTGCCTTTTCTGGCCGATCATCGGGTTGGGGAGGGTGTGATTTTCCCTGGCGCGGGTTATGTGGAGCTGTTTCTTGCGGCGGCCCGTCAGCAGGGCGATGAAAGCGCGCTCCTGGTGCTGGAAGATCTGGAGATATGGGCGCCCCTATCGCTGAACGAGGAAAGTGGCAAGGTCCTGCGGGTGACGCTGGATGCGGCCAGTGGCGAGGTTCAGGCCCTCTCCCGCGACCGCCTCGCCCAGGACTGGACGCTGCACGCCAAGGCCCGCATCGTTGCGGAGCGGAAGGATCTGCGCCTGCGTCGGCCTGCCTTGGAGAGGCCCGAAGGCGCGCCGGACTTTGATGGAGAACAACACTATCGCGTCGCGGAATCCGTTGGACTTCTCTACGGGCCGAACTTCCGGACGGTGACCCAAGGCTGGGTCCGTGGTGATGCGGTGTGGGCGGCGATGGCCTTGCCCTCGGGCATCGCGACCTCTGAGCTCGGCTTTCACCTGCATCCGGCGCTCCTGGACGGCGCTTTTCAGCTCTTTATCGATCTCTTGCACGATAATATCGTCGACCACCCGGGGGTGGCGTTCGTTCCCATTCGCATGGGCAGGATCACGCTACGGCAACCGCTGACCCAAGTCGCCTGGGCCGGCGCGCGATTGCTCCGCCGTTCGCCCCATTCCATCCTGGCGGAATTTACCCTGATGGATGCCGCAGGGACGGTGGTCGCGCTGTGCGAAGGGGTGCGCATGCGGCAGGTGAAGTTGCTGCGTACTCCGGACGAGCCGTTGAGACTCATCGCCACGGAACTCGTGGCCATGCCGCGCCGGGAAGCGCTGCAAGGGGCCACCCCCCTGCCTGTCGCGGCGCTGGCGGAGGCATTGCAGGCGGCTCTGGGGAGGGGAGACGTTCAGCATGCCTTGGACCGCTATCGGGACGAATATGCACCCCTTCTGGACGCGCTGCTCCAGGCATTTCTGAGCGAGAGCGGGGGCGAGGCCGTAGCAGAGACCATGCCTGCCTTTGCGGACGAAGAGCCTATTTCCGCCGGGCAGATTTGGATGACCTTGATTCGGGACTATCCGGAGTTTTCCGCCCTCACCCTACAGGTGGGGAGCGCGGGCTTGGCACTTGCCGCCTCTTCTGCGGACTATGGGGACCATGATCGCGCGGCTGCGCCGCGCCTGGATCCGGACCTTTTGGTCAGGACTATCCTGCAAACCGTCAATGACCCCATCCACGCGGCGGTCACCCGTTTTGCGCAGGAACGATGCGCCCAACTAGCCCCATCCTCCCGCTTGGGGATCATGGAGATCAACGCCCATGGACCTGACTGGATAGTGCAGGCGGCGGAGGCCCTTTCCCGGGAAAATTGCTGCGACCTGTACTACGCGAGTCCCGGAGCAGAGATTCTGGAGTCCCAGGCGGAGACGGCCCGCGAAGCCCAATGGCAATCCCTGACCATTCCCGCGGCAGGTACCTTACCCGCGCCAGACCCACGGCCCACCGTGCATTTCGCCTGGGTGCAGGTGGACGGGATGGATGCGGATAGCGCCGCGCAAATGATCCATATGGCCCGGGACTGCCTTGCGCCTCAGGGGCTGCTGTTTTTGCTGGGCGTGCATCCTGAGCCCTGGATGACGGCCCTGGCGGAGTGTCGGGATGCCGACGCCGGACAGTCTCTGACTGCAGCCCAACTGCAGGCGGATTTGCCGCAAATGGGCTTCGTGGACGCTCGATTATTGGGTCCGGATAATGTGCTGCGCACGGGTCCCTACCTGCTTCTCGCCAGAAAAAGTGAGGACGCCCTTCCGACTGCCCAGCCCGAGCCGGGCGCCAAGGGCCGGTGGCTATTGGTGGGGGAAAAGGCGTGTGGCGATGACCACCAGTCCCCCTGGACGGCGGCGCTGGAATTGGAATTTGCGCAGCAAGGCTTCAAAACGATCACTCTGGAGGCGGCGAACGTGCAGGAACTGGAGAATTCCCTGCGCGTCCTGTCCAGGGAAGAGGTGGATGCCTGGGAGGGTGTCCTGTATTTCCCCGGACTCTTTCCGGCCGCCGACGAGATGTCCATGAGCCGCTTGCTGGGGGAGCAATGCCAGAGTCTGCGCGCCCTCAGCCAGTGGGCCTTGGGCCAGGAGGAGCCACCCTCGGTGTGGGTGCTCACCCGCCATGGCCTATCGGCGCTGTATCCCTCCTCCCTGCCGCCCGCCATGACGGACGGGATGGCGCAACCCCTCCATGGAGCGGGCCTCACCGGCTTTGCGCGGACACTGCAAAACGAGCTGCCGGAGCTTGCCCTGCGCGTGCTGGATCTGACCGAGAGCGAGCCCACCCCTCCATTGCTGGAACATCTCGTGCGGGAGTGCGTCCGTCCCGATAGCGAGACGGAAATCGTTCTGGACGGACATGGGGGCAGGTACGTACCGCGAGTGCGGGAGAAACCGGCCCTGGAGATCACGGCCAGGGCGCCACGGCAACTGCGTTTTGCCGCGCCGGGGCAGTTACGCAATCTTCACTGGGCACGTTTTAACCCTCCGGACCTGGCGGAAGACGACGTGGAGGTGCTGGTCAGCGCCACGGGCTTGAATTTTCGGGACGTGATGTACGCCTTGGGAATGCTGTCGGATGAAGCCTTGGAAAACGGCTTTTCGGGGCCGGGCCTGGGACTGGAATTCGCCGGGACGGTCAGTCGGGTGGGAAGCGGAGTCTACCATGTAGCGCCGGGCGATGAAGTGCTGGGCTTTGCTCCCGCCAGCTTCGCCACCCATGTAGTCACCAAGGGCTATGCGGTCACGCGGCGGCCGGAGCATCTGGGTGTGGAGGCTGCGGCCACGATGCCGACGGCCTTTCTCACCGCCTGGTATGCCTTGATGGAACTGGCTCGCTTGCAGCCGGGGGAGCGGGTCTTGATCCATGGCGGCGCGGGTGGTGTGGGTATCGCCGCCATTCAGATGGCCCAGTGGCGGGGCGCCGAGGTATACGCCACGGTGGGCTCGCCTGAGAAACGGGATTTTCTACGCCTCTTGGGGGTGCCCCATCTGTACCATTCCCGGTCTTACGACTTTGCCGAGGAGATCTGGCGAGACACGAACCAGGAAGGGGTAGACGTGGTGCTCAATAGTCTCTCTGGTGAGGCCATTCGCCGCAATCTGCAGATATTGCGTCCCTTCGGGCGATTTCTGGAGCTGGGCAAACGCGACTTCTACGAAAACACGCCCATGGCTTTGCGCCCTTTCCGCAATAACCTCAGTTACTTCGGGATCGACGCGGATCAGTTGATGCAGCTACGCCCCACGCTGACCCAGGAAATGTTTGGCCAGGTCATGGGGCGCTTTGCCGCTGGGGATTTTTTTCCGCTGCCCTATACCTGCTTTCCGGCCCGCTCGGTCGTCTCGGCCTTCCGTTATATGCAGCAGGCACGCCAGATAGGCAAGATCGTGGTGACCATGGAGGAGCCCCCGCTCCCTGTGGTGAATAACATCCGCCTGCGTGGGGAACCGCTGCAGCTTGCCGCGGATGGGGTCTATCTGGTGACCGGGGGGCTTTCCGGTTTTGGTCTGGAAACGGCGCGACGCCTGGCGGAGCGCGGTGCCCGCAAGCTCGTGCTGATCTCGCGGTCCGGCCGGATGGATGGGCATGCCCGGGAGGCGATGGTCCTGATGCGCTCATGGGGCGTGGAGATCCTGGCGTTGCGCTGCGATGTCACCGATCGCACCCAGTTGGCGGATCTTTTTGCGCGTATCGCGCTGGAATTGGGTCCATTGCGGGGGGTCATCCATGCCGCGGCAGTCATCGACGATGCGCTGGCGCAGAACCTCAGCGAAGAACAAATCCAACGGGTCCTGGCCCCCAAGGTACAAGGCGCGCTCCATCTGCACCACCTCACCCAAACCCTATCCCTGGATTTTTTCGTGCTCTATTCTTCGGTGACGACGATTCTGGGGAATCCGGGGCAGGCCCATTACGTGGCCGCGAACACCTGGATGGAAGCCCTGGCGCAGCAGCGACGCGCCCAGGGTTTGCCGGCCACCGCCATATTATGGGGCGCCATTGGCGATGTGGGGTTTTTGGCGCGCAACAAGAAGACCAAGGAGGCCCTGCAGCAACGTCTGGGCAGCGCCCCCATGTCGTCGCAGGCGGCACTGGATTGGCTTGAAGAGATCCTGGCCAGGGACGTGAGCGGCGATGCGGTGGTGGATTGGGATTGGCGGGCGATTCGCCGTTTTCTGCCCATCGCGCAGTCCCCCAGGTTCTCCCCGTGGAATCTGGCCATGGGCCATGGCGAGTCGACGGATTCCACCGACGAGGATCTGTGCGGATACCTGCTCTCTCTGCCGAATGACGAGGCGGTCTCCGCCATCACCGATCTCCTCCGTCGGGAAGTCGCGGAGATTTTACGCCTGCCGATGGAAAAGATCGAAGCCACCCAGAGCCTGTCCCAAATCGGTCTGGACTCCCTTATGGGCGTGGAACTGGCCTTGGCTCTGGAACAGCGTCTGGGCGTCAAGCTTCCCTCTCTGCTGCTCGCCGAAGGACCAACGCCGGCCAAACTCGCCGATCGCGTGCTTCAGGAGTTGCGCAAGAAACAAGGTCCAGGTGAATATCCGCAGGTTGCGGCGATAGACGAGGAAGAGCTGCGCCGACTGGCGGGCCTGCACGGCGTCGAGGCCCAGGCGCCAACCCTGGATGGATGGGTCATGAATGCGGAGGGGCGCTGAGATGGGTCAGGGGGCCAAGGGGTTGACGGCACAGATCAAGGATCGGCTGATCCAGAAAACGTTGGAGAGGCGCCTGACACAGTTGGAGCAAACGCCGGTACGTTCCGTCGTGGAGAGCGGTATTCCGGAACGGTTTTACCGCTGGGATCTGCACCCGGGCTACCAGCAAGTGCGCCTGTTGCAGGAAGGCGCTGCGCGCTTCGGTGTAGAAAACCCGTTTTTCAAGATGCATGAGGGCACCGCTTCGGCCCACAGCCGGATAGCGGAAAAAACCGTGGTCAATTACGCCAGCTACAATTACCTGGGTCTGTCTGGGCATCCGGTGGTCAACGCCGCGGCTAAAGAGGCCATCGACCATTATGGAACTTCCGTTTCCGCGAGCCGCATCGTCTCTGGAGAGCGGCCCTTGCATACGCAGTTGGAGCGGGCCATTGCCCAGGCCTACGGCGTAGACGACGCCATTGTGATGGTGAGCGGGCATGCCACCAACGTCACCAGCATCGGTTATCTCTTTGGGCCGAACGATCTCGTTCTTCATGATGAATATGCCCATAACAGCATCATCCAGGGCATCAGCCTGTCGGGTGCCAAGCGCCTGGGCTTTCCCCATAACGATCTGGAGGCCTTGGAGCAGATCCTGACGCAACAGCGGCGTCAGGCTGAACGCGTCCTGGTCGTTGTCGAGGGTATCTACAGCATGGATGGGGATTACCCCGACCTGCCCCGCTTTATCGAGATCAAGAATCGGCATCGGGCCTTGCTGATGGTCGACGAGGCACATTCCTTCGGCGTGTTGGGCCGCCACGGGATGGGGATCCGTGAGCACTTTCACCTGGATCCGAAGGACGTCGATATCTGGATGGGCACCCTCAGCAAGGCGCTGGCGGCCTGTGGCGGCTATATTGCGGGGGCATCCGCCCTCGTCGAAAACCTGCGTTATCTGGCCCCTGGATTTTTGTATAGCGTCGGTATGGCGCCACCCGTGGCGGCGGCCGCCTTGGCAGCCTTGCAGGTGCTCCAAGCGGAACCGCAAAGGGTGAGCACCTTGCAGCAGCGAGGCCGGTATTTTTTGGAGAAGGCACGCGACGTCGGCCTGCAAACAGGCGCCAGCACCGGCAACGCCATTGTACCAGTCATAACCGGCAGCTCCCTGCGTGCGGTGCGCCTTTCCAACTGGTTGCTGGAGCGGGGTATTCATGTGCAGCCCATCCTGTATCCAGCCGTCCCGGAACGGCAGGCCCGCCTGCGCTTTTTTCTGAGTTCCGAGCATACGCTGGAAGATATTGATGAGACGATGGCGGTTCTGGCCGAAGACCTGCGTGCCTGACCCGGTTGCCGGAGGAGAGGACCGCCGCTTTTTTGAAATGGCTCTGATAGCCCATGCAGGAGCAGCGCATGAATAACCCGCAAGGCCCAGAAATGCCGTCGATACTGTATGCGGTAGGGTTCTCGCCTTGGAAAAGGCGGAGCCTGCGGGCCTTTTTACCGGGAACCCGGCTCCACTTCATAGAACACGTCGACAGCGCTCCTCCACACAGCAGTCTCTTGCTCTGGGGCAATAGCGATATAGGGGGGCAGGAAGAGCGCAAGGTCGTCCGGGTAGAGGACGGGTTTCTCCGCTCGGTGGGATTGGGGGCAGACCTGATTCCTCCGGTTTCCTATGTCTTTGACCATTCCGGGCTCTATTACGACCCCCGTCGCCCCTCGGATCTGGAGATTCTGCTGCAACATTTCGAAATGGATTCGGATCTTTTGGCGCGGGCGCAGTGGCTTCGCAAGCACATCGTGACCCAGGGTCTCACCAAATATAATGTTGGGGGTGTCACTTGGCGTCGACCGCCGCATGCGCGCCATGTCATCCTGGTACCGGGGCAGGTGGAGAGCGACGCGTCCATCCTTCTGGGCTGTGCTTCCATTCGCACCAACATGCAACTCCTGCGGCAGGTGCGCGCGCAGCATCCCGACAGTTACCTGGTGTACAAACCCCACCCCGACGTGGTGGCGCGCTTGCGCCGCCCAGGCGCGGATGAGGAGGAGGCACCCGGTTATTGCGACGAAGTGGTGACGGATGTATCTATGCATGCGTTGCTGGAGGCAGTGGATGCCGTGCATGTGCTGACCTCTTCCACGGGCTTCGAAGCCCTTTTGCGTGCCAAGCCGGTGACTTGCCATGGGGTGCCTTTCTACAGTGGTTGGGGGTTGACCGATGACCGCATTTCCGTGGCGCGGCGTAGCCGCCGACGATCCCTGGATGAACTGGTGGCCGCCGTGCTGATATTATATCCACGCTACCTGCATCCCCTGACCAAAACCCTGTGCAAACCCGAGGAGGCTATCGCAGGGTTGGGTGCGCTGCGGAGACGCGCCCGTGACCACCGCACCACCTTGTGGCGAAAAGGGTTTCGGATGGTCCTGCGCCATGTCGTAGGGGTGAGATGAAAAATTTTCTCTTTCTGCAAGGCGTTGCCAGCCCCTTTTTCGCGCTACTCTCCGATCGCTTGCGCGCCCGTGGCCGGAACGTGTTCCGGATCAACTTCTGCACGGGAGATGTGGCCTATTGGTGGCCTCGACCAGCAGTAGCGTTTCGCGGCGAAGTGGATCGATTGGGGCCTTTTCTGAACCGGTATCTCGAGGATCACCACATTACCGATATCGTTCTCTTCGGCGACCGCCGACCTATCCATCAAACCGCCCTCGCCCTTGCGCAGGAACGCGGCATCACCGTCCATGTCTTCGAGGAGGGCTATCTACGCCCCTACTGGATCACCATGGAGCGGGGCGGGGTCAACAAGCACTCCCAGCTTCCCAAAGATCCCCACTGGTACCGCCAGGCGGTGGCGCAGGCGTCCATGGGCGCGGAGGGAAGGGAATTCCCCGGTAACTTTCGACTGCGCGCGATGCATGATGTTTTTTATCACGCGGGAGACCTCCTCAATCCCATTGCTTTTCGGGGTTATCGGCACCACGCGCCGGTGCATCCCATACGTGAATATTACTGGTATATCCGACGCTTCCCGCGCATCAAAAAACGATTGAAGAAGGACCTGGTTGCGACTTATGACTTCGTTCGGCAAGGCAAACCCTATTTCCTGTTACCGCTCCAGCTCTATAGCGACAGCCAAATTACCTGTCATTCCAGCTTTTGCGATATGTATGAGTTTATCACCACGACATTGACCTCTTTTGCCTCCCATGGGGATCGGGATCTGCATTTGGTGGTAAAAAATCACCCCCTCGATCCCGGCATGCAGGCCTATGAGACATTCGTTGCGGAACTCGCCGCCAAGCTGGGTATCGCCCATCGCGTGCACTATTACGATTACGGTGATCTGCTACTGCTGCTGGAGCACAGCGAGGGGGTCGTCACCATCAATAGCACGGTGGGTACCTGGGCCCTCAATTTAGGAAAGCCCGTATTGGCGCTGGCCGACCCCGTTTATCATCTGCCGGGTCTGACGAGTGAAATGCCCTTGGATCTGTTCTGGAATGCCCCTGACGCGCCAGATCCAGAGTTGTGGAGTGCTTTCAAGCGCGTGCTCATCCATACCACACAAATCAATGGCGGATTTTATTGCCGTGCCGGAATGGACCTGGCTCTGGATACTGCAGTAGATCGCCTGGAACTTGTTCAGTCCCCGCTAGAGGAACTTTTATGCCGCATCGACATCCCCAAAGCATCCTTATCACCGGCGCAACCAGCGCCATCGGCTCCGCCCTCGCCCTGGCCTACGCCACGCATGGTATAACCCTTCATTTGCACGGCCGGAATACGCAAAAACTAGAAGCCGTTGCGAGCCAGTGCCGGGACCGTGGCGCCCGAGTCACGCAATGTTCCTTTGACATTCGCGATAGCGGCATCCTGAGGGACTGGGTGTCCGATAGCGGCATGACGGATCCGCTGGATGTGGTCATCTCCAATGCCGGCATGAATACCAATATTGGTCGCAACGGAGATGGCGAGCGCTGGGAGGACAGCGCGGCACTCATGGACATCAACCTGCGCGCCACGATGGTGTTGGTGGATGCCGCACTGCCGGCCATGCGCCAGAGGGGACGGGGGCAGATTGCCTTGTTGAGTTCTTTGGCGGGTTACTTTGGGTTGCCGGTCACGCCCAGTTATTGTGCATCGAAGGCGGCTATCAAGGCCTATGGAGAGGCACTACGGGGCTGGCTCGCCCCGCAGGGAGTGGCCGTGAATGTCATCATGCCCGGCTACGTGGATTCCGCCATGTGTCGTGCCATGCCGGGGCCGAAACCCTTTTTGTGGACGCCGGAACGCGCCGCGCGTCTCATCAAGCGGCAGTTGGCCGCCAATCGGGGGCGCATCAGCTTTCCTTTTCCCCTGAACTTTGGCACGTGGTGGCTCGCCGTGCTCCCGGAAGCGATCTCTCAACGCATCGTCCGAGGGATGGGCTATCATGGATGAGCGGCAGCTTTTATGGCTTGCTTTGCCCCTGCTCCTTGGCTACATACTGTCCTATGCCCTGGAGTGGATCCTCCGGCCTCGCATACGGGTTTTTTGGCGGCGTCCATTTTTTACCCATGTGCTGCAAGGGGGCATTTATTTGGCGCTCTATGGACTCATCCTGGCCATAGTGGAAAGGCCATGGTTCGCGCTGACGATTACCACGGCCTTGCTTTTTCTGGTGGTTATGGTCAACAACGCCAAATACGAATCGTTGCGTGAACCCTTTACCTATCAGGACTTCGACTACTTTACCGATGCCATCCGGCACCCGCGTTTATACCTGCCCTTTCTGGGCCTTACCCGGGGCATCGCCGCAATCCTGGCCTTTGTCCTTGCGCTTTATGTTGGTTTTACCTTTGAGCGCCCCCTGCCAGAAAGCTTGGGCTGGATGGATTTCGGGGAGTATGTGGGCGCAATTTTCCTGCTTGCGGCAATATTTATTTGGGGGGGAGGTCGGAGAAAGCAGGAGCTGAGCTATGACCCGATAGTGGACATGAATGCGCTTGGCTTCTATGGCAGCATCTGGTTCTATGCCAGGGAAGAGCACGGCCCCTGTCATATCGCCACCCCGTTCGCAGGTCTCCCGGTACCAGCCATCGATCCGCCCACGCTACCCAACATCGTTGTTGTGCAGAGTGAATCGTTCTTCCGTGCCGATCGTTTTTATGATCAGGTCCGCCAGAACCTTTTCCCAGAATTCACGCAGATCGAGCGGGAGGCCATTTGGGCAGGGAAGGTGCAGGTGCCCGCATGGGGCGCCAACACCGTGCGTACGGAGTTTGGTTTTCTGTCGGGATTGGCCGAATCCGATATTGGCGTTCACCGCTTTAACCCTTACCGAAAACTCGCCCTACGCGGCTTTACGTCCCTGGCAAGCCATCTGCAAAATTTAGGTTATGAAACCATCTGCATTCATCCATACCCCGCAAGCTTCTATAACCGCCACAATATCTATCCACAGATCGGATTCAGCCGATTTATCGATATTCGTGAGTTTTCACCTGGCGAGAAGGATGGCCAATATACAGGCGATATCGCCATCGCCAATAAAGTCCGGGATATCATTTCATCTGTAGTTGAAAAACCACTATTTATCTTTTGCATAACCATGGAGAATCACGGCCCCTTGCATCTGGAGTCGCCCCGTGAAGGTGATGCGGACTTGTTCTACGCCACGGGCATCCCCGATTCGTGCCGGGATCTCACGGTCTACATGCGCCATCTGATGAACGCCGACCATATGGCCGGGATGATCCGGGATACCTTGGGCCGTGAACCGCGCGAAGGGATATTTGCCTGGTACGGCGATCATGTCCCCATCATGCCGTCTGTGTACCGGCAAATGGGCACCCCCGAAAGTCTCACCGATGGCTTCATCTGGCGCACGCAGTCCAGTGCGGATACCTATTCCAGGGCGCATTCTGCCCAGATCACCGCTATGGGGGTAGAGTGTTTGGGGGGTGAAATCATTCGTCTGTTACCTTCCGGGCGGGTGGCGGATCCGGAAATTCGGATATCAGCGACCTCCGCCGAGATTTCGTAGAATCCGCCGAATGGGCGTGGGCAAACCTTGCGCCAGGGCGTCTGCGGGGCGATACCAGCGCAGAGTGGCGGCCGAATCCGCAACGGCGCTACCCAAAACGCGCGCATGCGCACAGCGAAAACGTAACTGGAAGTGGGTAAAAACATGTTGCTGTTCTTCCCCCAGCGCCGTCAACCGGAGATCCAGCCGCAAACGGCGCGACCATGCCTCCTGCAAAAATTGTCGTATGGCGGGGGTATCTTCCAGCGGAGGAAGGGTATCGTTGCAAAGGTTGGAAAGTTCGCCGCTGTCGGGCGCCGCCTGCGGTAGGCACCAGAGCCCGCCCCAGATACCCGAATCCGGCCGTTTTTCCAGCAATATCCGTCCTTCCGGATCTGCGGCCAAGAGAAAAAAGGCGCGGCGCTGTGGTTTTGGAGGCCTGTGAACCGTCACGGGCAGGGCGTGACTGCGTCCTTCGGCATGGGCCTTGCAACGGCTGGCCAAAGGGCAATCCGTGCAGCGCGGCTGGCGGGGGGTGCAGATCATGGCGCCGAGGTCCTGAATGGCCTGATTGTAGCCATGGGCATCCTCAGGAGTAAGGGCGCTGGCCAGTGTCCAGAGCCACTGCTGAGTCGCAGTGGCCTTCGGATCCGCAGCTATGGCATGGCTACGGATGAGCACGCGCCGGGCATTGGCGTCGAGGATCGCCTGTCGGTGCCCAAAGGCGCTGGCCAGCACCGCCGCTGCGGTGCTACGCCCCACCCCCGGCAGGGTGACGGCCTTTTCCAGGGTGTCGGGAAAGTGGCCGGCAAAGCCGGCCATCACCACTTGTGCGGCGCGCTGGGCGTTGCGGGCACGGGTGTAATATCCCAGCCCGCTCCATAGCGCGAGCACCTGATCCTGGGGCGCCGCAGCCAATGCCCGCCAGTCAGGCAAGGCCTGCAGAAAGCGGGTGTAATAGGGTTTGACGCTCTCCACCCGGGTTTGCTGGAGCATGATTTCTGCGAGCCAGAGACGATAGGGATCGCGGGTCTGCCGCCATGGCAGATCATGGCGTCCGTGGCGGGTGTACCAAGCCAGCAAGGGTTCCGCGATAGGAATCATGGCCGCACCGCCGAGGCGGCGCTGTGGATGACCAGATTTTGGGCCTTGAGCTTTCCCCAGCGCAGTTGGGCGATGCGGACTTCGCCGGTTACCGGCCACTGTTGCGGCAACGCCGGCAAGACCGCTGCCTTGCCCGGCCGGGGAGCAGGCAGGTAATGTCCCAGATCGAGTTGCGCCACGCTCAGGTTGAGCTGAATCGCCAGCGGTTTCCAGGTCCCGGATATTTTGCCGGTCCAGGCGCTGTTGTCCAGATCACCCTGGGCGACGGTCCACTGAAAGTGGGGGTTATCCAGCCGGATGGCGCCGGTCGACGTCAATCGCTGCAAGGCGCCGGGATCCGTCAGCTTCGGCAGGGACAGCCCGCAGCGCGCGGCTATCCGGGGCAAGTGCCGGATAGCCACCTGATAGGCCAGGTGGCCCTGCAACTTTTTCCAGTTGAGGGCCACCGCGCGGACCTGAAGCGCCAAGTCATTCCCCACGGTCAGTGCGCCTTGCTGCACCGCGATCCGGCCTTGCGCCATATTCAGATGCAACGCCTGCACATCCAGCCGCGCACCACCTTGCTTCCGCTCCTGCCAGCGGGCGCGCATCGTCGGCAGGACCAACTCGCCGGAGACGCTTTGGAGTGCCGGAATGCCCACCTGTAACAGCGTTGGATCACGGGCTGTACCCACCCGCAAAGCAATGCGGCGCGCCTGCAACGTCGGTGCGGACGTCATCCCCGCCGCAAAGTGCCAGCGTCCCGTTTTATCCCGCCAGTGCCAGTCACCAACCAACCGGCTGGGCCCGTCTGCCAGTACCTGGCCATGCACGGCGGTCAAAGACAGTGTATGTCCCGCCACACCGGACCAGCGTAGTGTGCCATCGCGCACCACCACCCTGCCCGGCAGGGAGAGCGCGGCACCGCTCGCGTTGGCGGCGCCGTTCCAAGGCGCGTCCAATACGGGTGTATCCAACTCGATCCGCCGCAACTGCACCCGCCCGTGCAGAAGGGCACGCCAGGGCAACGCAACGGTGATCCGGCCTGCGCTGAACAGGGGGAGATCCGACGGGCCAAGGCGCAGGCCCGACAACACGATCCGCAATTCCCGCTTTCCCCAATGCCATCCAGGATTGGCGGCAAGAGACACCGGCTGCTGCAGGCGCCCCGCCAAAAACTCCTCGACAGCGTAGCGCGGACCACCCGCGAACCAGAAAAACACCCCACCCAGGACGACGAGCATCAGCAGAATGAAGACCGCCGCCATCCTCCGGTGCAAGGTCGGCCTGGCTATGTCTGGCCCCCCATCGACACCGGCCATTCCCCGGAAAGCGCGCGTGCGGCCAGGGCTTCGGCATCCGCGATGGTCGTCTGCCGGATCACCTCTTTGACCTCGGGAATGGCACCGGGATACATGCTGAATTCACGCAAGCCCAAACCCAGCAGCAACACCGTAAAGGCAGGGTTTGCCGCCATTTCACCACACATCGCTACGGGGATACCCCGGGCGTGCCCGGCGGCAATGGTGTACTGAATCATCGCCAGCACCCCCGCATGCAGCGGGTCGAAAAGATCGTTGACGTCGTCATCGCCGCGATCCACTGCCAACGCGTACTGAATCAGATCATTGGTGCCGATGGAAAAAAAGTCGGCCTGCCCGGCAAAATAGTGCGCGGCCATCGCCACAGCCGGCACTTCCACCATGATACCCAGCGGCATCTCCTCATCACAGGCGTGCCCTTCGGTGCGCAATTCGGCCTGCAACTCGCTGACCAGCGCCCGGGTCTGCAGCAATTGTCCCATGCTGCTGAGCATGGGCAGCATGAGCCGCACCGGTCCCAGCGCCGAGGCGCGAAGAATGGCGCGCAGATGCGGGCGGAACCATTCCGGGCGCCGCAGACAAAACCGCAGTCCGCGCAAGCCGAGAGCCGGATTGAGCGCGGTATGGACTCCTGCATCATCACTACGCAGCCCCTTGTCGGCACCGATGTCGAGAGAGCGGATGGTCACCGGCGCACCCTCCATCTGTTCGACTACCCGGGCAAAGGCAAGGAACTGCTCCTCCTCATCCGGAATGTCCGGACGATTCATGAAGAGAAACTCGCTGCGGTAAAGGCCCACACCATCCGCATTGATGCGCCGCACCATATTCGTATCATCCGGTAGCTCGATATTGGCGCGCAGATGGATGAGCACCCCGTCTGCGGTTATGGCGGGCAGATCGCGCTGCTCCTCCAGCAGCCGCCGGCGCCGCTGCCGCTGTTCCTGCAATGCCTGATACTGTCGCAAAATCAGGGCGTCCGGCGCGACCAGCAGGATCCCCTGATCGCCGTCGACGATCACCATGTCGCCACTGCGCAGCAGGCGCGTCGCCGAGTGCATACCCACCACGGCCGGCAGGCCAAGACTGCGGGCAAGGATGGCGGAATGGGAGTTTGCTGCACCGAAGTCGGTTACCCAGGCAAGCACCTTGTCTTTCTTCATCAACACCGTATCGGCGGGTGTCAGATCTTCCGCGATGATGATCCGCCCTTCGGCGCTCTGCAGGATGGGGGTCTTTACGCCGATCAGATAGCGTAAAACCCGGTTGGTTACCTGAATGATATCCTCCCGCTTGGCACGCAGATAAGGATCTTCCATGCGGTCGAAAATCTCCAGCAACCGCTCTCGCTCCAATTGAATGGCCCAGGCGGCGTTGCGATGTTCATCACGGATGGAGCGCAGGGGTCGTTCGCGCAGGGCGGGATCGTCCAGCATCAGAAGATGCGCGTCGATAAAAAGGCGGGTGTCCTGCGGGGCGTCACCCGGGATGGCGTCGCGCACTGCCAACAACTCATCCCGGGCGCTGCTCAGGGCGGCGCGAAGGCGCAATACTTCCGGCTCTATGGCCTCAGGCGGTAACAGGTGCTCGGGAATATCGAGAGTGGTGGGCTCGAGCACCAGCGCCGTACCGATGGCGATGCCTCCGGAGGCAGCAACCCCCGCCAGTTCAAAGCTCATGATTCTTCACCAAAACGATCCGCCGCGAGGGCAAGCAGGGCATCGGCACAGGCCTGTTCTCCCTCACCATCGGTTTCCAAGGTCAGAATGGTCCCCTGTGCCGCGGCGAGGGTCATCAGCCCCATGATGCTCTTACCATTGACTCTCTGGCCATCCCGCTCCAGCCAGACCGCACAGGGACAACGTGCCGAGAGGCTGACGAATTTAGCCGATGGTCGCGCATGCAGGCCGAGCCGATTGAGAATAGGATAGTCTACACGCAGTGTCACAGGCCCCCCGCCTTCCTTCCCTCAGTGAACGAAAATAAAGCGGCTACGCTGAAAGCATAGCGCGCGACGCCTGCCCGGACCACAATGCGGTTGCCGCGGATGGACACTCAGCCCTCCGGCAATTCTGGTGTATCCCGGCGCGCGAGGATATCGACGACACCGCAGACCCCACCCTCCAGGGCGCCCTGGCGCGCTGCCGCCAACCCTTCACTGCGCCGCGACAAGGCACGCAGAAGCATGGCGAGATTAAGACCGCTCACCGCCGCCACCCGATCTTCCGGGAGAATGGCTGGAATGAGGTTGGCGGGAGTGGCTCCGTAAAGGTCGTTCAAGATCAGCATGGCATCGCCCTCGGGCATTTTCTCCAGCAAGCTCCACAAGCGCCGCCGACCTTCCTCAGGCGGCTGATCAGACAGGATTTCCAGCACCTCCAGCGCCGGCGGCATGGTACCGAAAATGTGCCGAAGCGCGGTTGCAAAGGCCTCGCCTATACCGGTATGGGTCAGGAGCACGATGGTAATCATGTCAGCGTCTCCGTAATGCCCAGTTCCCGATGCTGGATCAGGACGCGCTGCCCTTCTCCGGCCAGCAGGCGGGCCAATGCCTCCACCATATATACGCTGCGGTGCTGTCCCCCGGTACAACCCAGAGAAACCGTCACATAGTTACGGTGCTCCTGTGCAAAAGGCGCCAGCCACGTCTGCAGGAAAGTGCGCAGGGAGACGAAGGAACGGGCCACTTCGGGAGATTTTTCCAGGAAATCCCGCACCGGTGCGTCACGACCGGTCAGGGCACGGAGTTCGGGATCGTAATGTGGATTGGGCAGCGCGCGCAGATCAAAAACAAAATCGGAATCCAGGGGAAGGCCTTTCTTGAAGGCAAAAGACTGCAACAGCAAAACCAGCCCGCTGTAATGGCGTGACGCCAGACTCCACGCCTGCACCCGCAAACGCAACTGGTGGGTGTTGATCTGGGAGGTATCGAGGCGCTTATCCGCCACATCGGCAAGGGGTTGGACCATCTCGCGTTCACGCCGCAACACCGTGAGCAGCGATTCGCCCAAGGCTGCCGCGAGATCATCGGTGAGAGGATGGCGACGGCGGGTTTCACTGAAACGGCGCAGCAACGTACCCTCATCCGCTTCCAGGAAAAGGATGCGCGGGCACAGAGCGTAACGCTCGCGCAGATCAGCCAATGCTTGTGGCAGAGCCGCGAGAAACTCGCGGTTACGCACGTCGATACTCACCGCTGCGAGCATGGAACTGGCATCCCGCCGCGCCAGTTGGGCTCCGAAATCCACCAGCAAGGTGGCTGGCAGATTATCGACGCAATAATAGCCCTGATCCTCCAGAGCCTGCAGAACCGTGGATTTTCCTGAGCCGGACAGGCCGCTGACGATGATAAAGTCCCGCTCCGCCATCATCCTTCTCCGACATTCTGCAGTACCTGCGCCTCGAAGTCCGCCAGCATATCGCCGCCGGACTCCTTCACGTACTGGCTGCGTGCCGCCGCTTCGACCAGCACCGCCAGATTGCGCACCGCAGAAACCGGCAGGCACAAACGCGGCAACTGAATTCCAAGAATATCCAGGTGATCCACCTTACCCTGCAGACGATCGATGTTCGCCATTTCCGTATCGCTCATATCCCGGATTTCGACAACCAGCCGGATACGTTTGGAGCGCACAATGGCGGCGGCACCGAAGAACTCACGAATATTGACAATGCCCAAACCACGCACTTCCAGGAAATTCTGCAGCGCCGCCGGACAGTGTCCCGTCAGGATATTCGGGGCTTCTCGGATACAAAGCACGCTATCGTCGGCCACCAGGCGATGACCGCGGCTCACCAGTTCCAGCGCCAGCTCGCTCTTGCCAATACCCACCTCGCCCTGCAGAAGCAGTCCGACCCCGAGCACATCGACCAGCACTCCGTGCACCTGCTGGCGGGGCGCCAACTCCTGGTGCAGGTAGTGTTGCACCCGTGCCAGCACCCCCGTGGCGGCCGCCGGCGTCGTCATCACCGCGATATGGTGGGCGTTCAGATCGCTATAAAAATGCCTATCCGGCGTCTGGCCCTCACAGATAATGAGCAGACGCAGCTTGGGGGACAAAAACTGCGCCATGGCCTGGGGATGAGCGCGCAGATAGGCCAGCTCGCAATCTCCGGCGATCTGCACCGGGTACGGTCGGATAAAATTGAAAAACCCGACCAGTGCCGCCCCACCCGCATCGTCTTCCGCCAGCAGATCGCCGCCGAGGTGATCCTCTTCACCCGGTTGACACAGACATTGCCATTGCAGTTCGCCGCGCAGATCCTCAAAGAGCCGACGCAGGCTGATTTTTCGTTCCATATCCCCGCCTTACCTGGCACTCACGGCTGCCCGCAGTCTGATTGGTGGTACCAATTACGCAGGATTGGTCAACAAGCGAAAAAACTCTGCGGAATTCCGGGCCTTCAGCAACCCCTCGCGCACGTCGTCCACGGCGAGGCGGGCGGCCAGCGCGGAAAGTGTCTCCAGATGTGCGGTCGCGGCCGCTTTGGGCACCACCACTGCGATAAAGAGATGTACGATGACCCCGTCCGGCGCCGAGAACGGGATACCCTGCGCCGTGCGCAACGCGGCGATGGCTGTCTGCTGCACGCCCTCTAGACGTGCATGGGGCAAAGCCACGCCGTGCCCGATACCGGTTGAGCCCTGCGCCTCGCGGTTCTGCAGGGCCTCGGCAATCGTTTCGGCCGATAACCCGGTAGACCCTGCCAGGATTCCCGCCAGCATCCGCAGCACATCACCGGCATCAGCCACGGGCGGATCCATGCAAATATTTGCCGGAGCAAGAGGCAGAGTCGTCATGACGGCTCAGTCGGCTTCAACAATGGCCGCCAAACCGGCGGGTTGGTCATTACGTCGATCCTGCAGTTTTTCCTTGTAACTGCGCACCTGCGCCTCCAGCTTGTCGGTCACCAGGTCTATGGCCGTGTACATATCGGCATCATGTACCTCCGCATGGAAGACGTGCCCCGGAGCATTGACCGTAATATCCACGACGTTGCTTAATTTTTCGTGGGGGAGATGCTTCAGCACCACCTGAGCGTCGCTGACGTGATCGAAGTAACGGCCGAGGCGCCCGATCTTTTCATCGGCATAGTTTTTGATGGAATCGGTCAAATCCAGGTGCTGCCCGGTAATGGTAATCTGCATGGCGTTCTCCTATCCAGGTGATGATACGCACCCGCGTCCCACGGTGCGCCCCGGCTTCAGTGTAACGCCAACGGCGCCGGCAAAAAACCCTGGCCCCACGTCCTCACAAACGACGGCGCTGGCTCGCCGGAGGGACATTGGCCGCTTCGCGGTATTTGGCCACCGTTCGCCGCGCGATCTGAATGCCCTGATCGGCCAGCACCCGGGCAATTTCCGCATCGCTGAGGGGGTGTTGTGCGTCTTCCGCCTGCGTCATCTTGATGAGCAACGCGCGAATGGCAGTGGCCGACGCAGAGCCCCCGCTGTCGGTACCAACATGACTGGAAAAAAAATATTTGAACTCGTAGAGGCCGCGGGGTGTGATCATGTATTTCTGGTTGGTGACCCGCGACACCGTAGACTCGTGCATATCCACAGCATCGGCGATGTGACGCAGAACCATGGGCCGCATGGATTCTGGCCCGTTGGCAAAAAAATCCTTCTGTCGTTCGACAATGGCGCGCGCCACCTTCAGGATGGTGTCTTGGCGGCTTTGCAGGCTTTTGATAAACCAGCGCGCTTCATTCAGCTGATCCTGGATGTATTTATGCGCCGCGTCTTTCCCACCCGCCATATCGGCATAGTGACGATTGATGCGTAATTTGGGCATGGCCTCGGGATTCAGATCGGTGCGCAGGCGGCTGCCGGACCAGCGCACGATCACATCGGGGATCACATACTCGGTGCTCTCGGTGCCCACATCTTCACCCGGCTTGGGGTTCAGTGCGGAAATCAGCGCCATCGCCGCGCGCAATGCCGCTTCATCCACGCCCAGCACCGCGCACAAACGCGGGTAATCATGACGGCCCAACGCTTGCAGATGGTCCTTCACAATCCGCTGGGCCAGCAACACGTGCGCGTCTTCTTTTTCCGCCATCTGCTTCAGTTGCAGCAGGAGGCACTCGCTGAGATCGCGCGCGCCGACACCCGGCGGGTCGAAGTCCTGCACACGGAGCAGCACGGCCAGCAGCGCATCCTCCTGCACATTCATATTGACGGCGAGGTCTTCCAGGCTGTCTGCCAGATAACCACGCTCATCAATGGCGTCGATGATCAACTCCGCCATGTTGCGTTCGTCAGCAGTGAAGTGCGTCAGGTCGGCCTGCCAGCGGAGGTAATCCTGCAGGCTCTGGGTGCGGCTGTTGCGCGATTCAAAATCCGGCAGCTCCTCGTCGGAACCATTACCGGAGCCCGGGGTTCCCATGTCGAAGATGTCGTCCCACTGGCTGTCTACCGGCAACTCGTCAGGCAGGACATTCTCAGCCGCCAGATCCAACTGGCGATCTTCGGAAGGAAGTTCAACGGTCTCCGGGATCGACCCGCCACCGCCTTCGTCTCCGGTCTCTTCGTCAAGCAGCGGGTTGCTCTCCAGCATGCCTTGAACCTCTTGCTGCAGATCGACCGTAGACAACTGCAGCAGACGAATCGCCTGTTGCAGTTGCGGCGTCATGGCCAGATGCTGGCCGAGCTTGAGTTCTAAGCCTTGTTTCATAATATCCCAAAATCAGATTTGAAACTGATCTCCCAGGTAAACCTGCCGCACCATGGGATCATCAACGATTTCCTGCGGGCTGCCCGCCGTCAGCACTTTACCATCATGCAGTATATAGGCGCGTTCGCAAATGCCTAACGTCTCGCGCACATTATGATCGGTTATCAGAACCCCGATGCCACGCGCGCGCAGGTCCCGAATCAGGCGTTGAATTTCCAGCACGGAAATAGGATCGATACCAGCAAATGGTTCATCGAGCAAGATAAAACGCGGGCTCATGGCCAGCGCCCGCGCAATTTCCACACGCCGCCGCTCACCACCGGAAAGGCTGTGTCCCTTCGTGTCACGCAATGCATGAAGATGTAACTCACTGAGCAGTTGTTCCTGACGCTCCTGTCGCTCGACGGGGCTCAGGGGCAGGGTTTCCAGCACCGCAAGGACGTTATCGGCGGCGCTCATCTGGCGGAAAACGGAGGGCTCCTGAGGGAGATAACCCAGCCCCATACGGGCGCGTTCATGCATGGGCAGCGTAGAAATATCGCGCTGCTGCAAAAAAATATGACCGCGATCGGGACGCACCAGCCCGACCATCATGTAAAAGGTCGTGGTCTTGCCTGCCCCGTTGGGGCCGAGCAGCCCCACCACTTCGCCAGTGGCCACCTGTACCGAGACATCGCGCACCACGACGCGCCGCCGGTACGACTTGAATAGCGATTGCGCCTGGAGCAGTTCGCTCATGGCCTCCCACCGCCAGCGGAGCGGCCCGCCGCAGCGGGATAAAAGATCGATTGCACACGCTTACCGGGTGCCGCGGTGACGGCGGTTTGCTGAGTCTGCAGGAAATAAGTGACCTGCTGCCCACTGATCTCGTTCTTTTTCTGCCAGAGATGGGCGTTACCCTTGAGCACGATTTCGCCACTGCCAGGCTTGTAGACCAGGGTGTCGCCATAGCCGTGACGCTGTGCTGCGGACATGGTGAAGGTTACCGGGCTCCCCACCGCCGTAGCCTGCTGCACCTTGCCGGCAATCGCGTCGACGGTGAGCTTGTCGGCATGTACGACCACATCGCCCTGGGTCATGACCACGTTCCCGGTATAGACGGCCTGCTGCTGTGGTTTATTTTCTCCATGCAGCGCATCGGCACTGATCTGAATCGGACCCTTGCCCAGTCCCTGCTCCGCAACCGGCGCGGCCAGGGCACTGGCCGAAAGGACTGCGAGCAGAAACGGCCAGCAGCGCTGGAAAGAAAGTCGCTTAAGGAATATACGCACCGCGTACCTCATGCAAGATATCCACCTCTTGGGTTTTTACCGAAGCCCAGAGCCCCACCCCGGTCATCCAGTCCCGCCCCCGCTCCAGGCGGAGCGGCTCCGGCGACGTAATAATGCCTGTCTGCGGATCATAGTACACCCTTTCGGTGAGCAGTCGGGTGTCCGGTTGCAAGGTACCGACCACATTCCCCCATAAGGTAATCCGCTGGCTGTGCCCATCGACCAGACCCTGGTCGGCACGCAGATGCGTCTGCTGTCCGGGTTTGAACCGCTCGACGGCGACCTGGCTCAGCACGGTCTGATCGACGCCCGGCACATGATAGGCCGTCTGGGCAGTGGCCAGCAAATCCAGCTTCCCGGCCGCCGTGTACTGGCGCATCACCACGTCTTCGGCGGCCTGGTCTCCCTTATGGATTTGTCCATGCCAGTCGATCGGCGGCAGAGATATGGGATGCTGCGGCCAGGACCACCACACCAGCGCCGTGAGAACCAGCAGCAGCAAAGAGATGCCCAGCCCCGGGGTATGGAGTCGCGACATCACCTTGCGCGGCATGGCGTGGCCTCCGGCCGCCCGATGATCAAGGCTCAGCTCCGGCAGATCTGGCGAGGATGGCTGGCCAATGCCCTTGCGCCTGCAGAATCAGTTCGCAGAGTTCGCGCACCGCGCCACGTCCACCGCGCTGTGCGCTCTGCCAGTGTACCCGGCAACCGACCTCCGGGTGTGCGTCGGCCGGGGCCGTCGCCAGGCCGACGCGGGTGAGAATGGGCAGATCGATCAGATCGTCCCCCATATAAGCCACTACGGCATCCTCCAGGCCAAGGGCGATTTTCAGTTCGGTGTAGGCCAGGTTTTTATCCGAACAGCCCTGGTAAATCCGCTTGATGCCCAGATCATGAGCGCGGTAGGCGGCCGTCGGAGAGTAGCGTGCCGTTATGACGGCAACCTCGATGTGCCATTCCTGCAAGAGTTTGATGCCGTAGCCATCCCGCACATGAAAGGCCTTGCTTTCCCTGCCGTCGTCGTCAAAAAACAGGCGGCCGTCCGTCAATACGCCATCCACATCGAGCATCAGCAGACGGACCTGTGCGGCGCGTTGCAACAATGCTGCATCTGGCAATATGCAGGTGTTCACACGATACCTGCGCGCAGCAAATCGTGCATATTCAGGGCACCGATCAGCCGTGCCCCACTATCAGTGACTAGCAGCGCGCCGATGCGATGATGCTCCATCAGCGCAAGGGCCTCGGCAGCAAGGGCTTCGGCGGCGATCGTGGCCGGTCGGGCATGAGCCAGCGCGGCCATGGGCTGTTCCCAAAGATTCTGACGCTGGGCAAAGGCACGACGCAAATCGCCATCGGTAAAAATTCCTACCACTCGGTCTTCGGCATCGACCACCGCTGTCATTCCCAGCCCCTTGCTGCTGATTTCCAGGACCGCATCCTGCAACGGTGTCTCCAGCCCCACACGAGGTATTGCGTCACCTCGGTGCATAACGTCCTGAACCCGCAGCAACAGGCGTTTGCCGAGGCTGCCACCAGGGTGGGACAGGGCAAAGTCGTCCGCCGAAAAGCCGCGGGCCTGCAGGATCGCCATGGCCAGGGCATCACCCATGGCCAGGCTTGCCGTGGTCGAGGCCGTCGGTGCCAGATTGAGGGGGCAGGCCTCTCGCGCCACACTGCAGTTGAGATGGACAGCAGCAGTTCGCGCCAGGGTAGACTGCGGATTGCCGGTCATGGCAAGCAGCGGCACCGCAAGGCGCTTGACTACCGGCAGAATGGCGAGGAGTTCGGCAGTCTCTCCGGAATTGGAGAGCGCGAGCAGACAATCCTGACGGGTCAGCATACCCAGATCACCATGGCTGCCTTCGGCGGGATGCAGGAAAAGAGCGGGGCTGCCGGTACTGGCCAGGGTCGCCGCGATTTTTTTGGCGATAATCCCGGACTTGCCCATGCCACTAACGACAATGCGGCCGGAGCAGTTCAGCAGAAGTTCGCATGCCCCCACGAAATCTGCGTCGAGGCGCTCCTCCAGTGCCGCCACTGCCGCGGCTTCCAGGCGCAGCACATCGCGACCGGTCATGAGCAGACTTTCCGGTGTCACGTTCAGGGCAGGCATGAGCAATCGTCAATCCACATGGGGCGGATCCTGGCTCTGGAGGGCTTCATAGACCGCATGGCAGTGAGGATGTGCCGCCATGACCCTGTCCACGTCTGCAAAAGAGCTGCCCTGCAGCAGTTTCCAGCATTTCTGGTTTTCGGCAGCCAACGCAGCAGGATGCCGGGCGTACCAGCCCGTACTGTCCTGGGGAGCGGCAGCGCCACCCACCTGGCCGCGCGCCCACCACAGAAGCAGGGCAAAGAGCGCAAGCGCACCGATAACTACTAACGCGTAAACAATCTTCATAAATATGCTGGCTAACCTGAATGAGGTTGGATCACACTTCTTCCTGATACTGCTGGTTCAATAACCGCACGAGCAGCTCTTCGCGAGCCACCATGTCCGCCATTACTGCAGCGCTCAAGGCCTCCCACACCGTCCGGAAGGCGGCAATATCTGCGCCATTACTGAACTGCCCCGCGATTTCGCTGACTTTTTCCAGGGACTCCCGAGTCTGCAGGCTGGTACTCAGGGCATTCTTGATCTGTTCGCGAGGATGCGGAATCCAGCTCCGGTCACTGCCGTACGAGCGCAGTCGTTCTCCGAATTCCAGCACTCGTTTACGCAGCTTGCCCGGCAAACCGATCTGGGTACTGCGCAGCTCCCCCCAGACCGCCAGATCCATGAGCAAACCCCACTCCCGGCGCCAGCGATGGCACAGCCCGGCATCCAGATGAACCGCAGCCTGCACTGCGTCCAGGTCAAAGTCCACTGGGGGCCTCTGCGCAATCACGCTCCGCTATCCGCAACCGCTCCGGCGTGCCGACATCCGTCCACTTGCCCTGATACAAACTCCCCTCCACCAGACCCGCTGCAATCCACCGCCGCAGCCAAGGCGCCAGAGAGGCCGGCTGCTCGGGAAACTCCCGAAACAGCTCTGGGTCGAGACGGGCGATACCCGCGTAAGTATGACGCTCTTCGCCCGCCAAAGCCACCACGCCGGCGGACAACGCAAAATCTCCCTGCGGGTGCTGGACCGGGTTGGGCACCAGCACCAGATGCGCACGCGCGGAAGAAGGCTGACAGAGACGGGTCCAGGGAAAGTCCGTGCAAATATCACCGTTCACCAGCAAAAAAGGCGCGTCCCCCAATAAAGGCAAGGCACGGACAATGGCACCCCCCGTGTCCAGACGGCACCCGCGCTCGTCGCTGTAATGGATCCGCAGCCCCTGCCAGTCCGCACCCAGAGCTTGCATGATGGCGTCGCCCAGATAACCGACGTTAATGATAACATCCTGAATGCCGGCCACAAGCAAGGACTCCAGGTGGCGCACGATGAGCGGTTTACCCGCAACTTCCAGCAGCGGCTTGGGGACATGATCGGTGAGAGGCCGGAGCCGCTCACCCCGACCCGCGGCCAGTATCATCGCACTGGTGACGGGGGCTGCCATGGGGCGAAAATCTCCTGATAAGACCGCAATTGTGGGTCGGCGTCCAAGGCATCCATGACATAGGCCCAGAATCGCGGCAGGAAATCGAGATAACCCGATTTCCCGTCGCGGTAAGCGAGGCGGCAGAAAATGCCGAGAATCTTCAGGTTGCGCTGGAGCGCCATGCGCCGGACACTGAGCAGAAAATCGGCCGGCGGTGGCAAGGCGGCGCCATGCCGACACATCGCCGCCAGAAAATCCAGTGACCAGGCATCCCGTCGCACCCGTCCCCAGTCCCAGTAGCGATCCCAGAGCAGGGAGGCCAGGTCGTATGTCCACGGCCCGCACACGGCATCCTGAAAATCGATCATGGCCAGCAACCCCGTGTCCTCCCGAACCATGAGATTGCGCGCGTGAAAATCCCGGTGGACCCAGACCTGTGGCTGCGCGGCTGCGCTCTCCCGCAACACGGCAAAAAGCGCCTGCAGAAAATCTGTCTGCGACCGCTCCAGAATCATGTCAAGATGCCTGCCCAGATACCAGTCCGTAAACAGGGTCGATTCGTCCTTCATACGGGCAGTCGAAAACGACGGCAGTGGGGGCAGCGCCACCCGTCCCTGCCCGGCCCGCTGCAAACGGAGAATCAGGGCCATCGCCCGCTGCATCCACAGGTCCGCATCCCCGCCCGCATCTAGCAGCGCCCTGAGATCGGTTTTGCCCAGATCCTCCAACAGGACAAAGCCAAGATCTGTCCGGGCGGCCAATACCCTGGGCACCGGTAGGTTCGCGCGGGAGAATCGATGCTGCACCCGCAAAAAAGGCAGGATATCTTCGGGTGGCGGGGCGTACATGAAGATCAGACCCCGCGGCAGACGCCAGTAACGCCGCCCGCTGGCGTCGCCGGGGATAGCACACGCGGACCCCGCCGCCCCCTGCCGGGCAAGCCAGTGTGCGGCGGCGGTGGGAAGGGTATCCCCGGTCACCGCGCGGTGAACATCCGATGCAAGGAAAGATTGCGACATAAAAGCATTCTGTGCGATTTTAAGCCCCTATGAAAAGAGCCCCGTACCATACCCAAAAATCCCGGCCCCACCCAAGGAGACGCCCCTGTCTACCGCCCGGCATGCGCATGGCGCTGCTGGGCGCCCTGCTGCTGCCAGGAATGGCCATGGCCGCAGCCGTGGAGAGCCCGGTCACGCTTTATGCGGATCAGGTGCAGGGGCTGGGTAGCGGCCATTGGACAGCCACCGGCCATGTCGAAGTGCTCTATGGCGATCGCCGGCTCTATGCCGATACCGTGCGCTATGACCAGACGCGCGATGAGATCACTGCTGACGGCCACGTGCGTATGATCAGTCCCGGTCTGGAAACCGACGCCCCCAAGGCCACGATTCACCTCCAGGCTAACGAGGGAGTGGTCGTCCATCCCCGCTATCTGCTCGAAGCACAGCAGGGTCACGGCCATGCCGAGAGCGGCAGGGAGTTGAGCAAAGACCACTATCAGCTCAACGAAGCCTGCTATACTACCTGCCATGGTCAAAAACCGGCTTGGCAGCTGCGGAGCAGTCAGATCAACCTGAACCAGAATGACAACTACGTCTCCACCCGCAACACCACCCTCGACGTCTTGGGACTGCCGGTATTCTGGATGCCCTACCTGAGTTTCCCGCTCAAGCGACACTCCGGATTCCTGGCCCCCAGCGTGGGCAGCTCTACCATCAATGGCTTTTATCTCGGCATCCCTTACTATTTCGATATCGCCCGCAACATGGATGACACGCTCACCGTCAACTATTTCACCAGGCGTGGCGTCATGCTGCAGAATGAATTCCGCTATCTGGAACCGAATTACAGCGGCAAGCTCTACCTGGATCTGCTCCCCTCCGATCAGTTGACCCACAGGAATGTCTGGGCGATCTCCTGGCAGCATAACCAGAATCTGGGCGACGGATTCAGCTTCAATGCCGATTACAACCGTGTCAGTTACAAAAATTTCCTTTCGGATTTTGGTGGCGCGGCAGGTTTCGGCAGCAGTTTCGTGGGCGGCATAGGCAACGCACCCTATATTTCCTCCTCGGGCGGACTCTACTACAACGACGCGCACATCAGCGCGGGCGCCACCCTACAAGGCTACCAGGAACTCGCGCCCGGCGGCGCTGCACCCTACTCCCAGCTCCCGCGTTTGTTTGCCGATGGCTATTGGCGCGTAGGACGCAATGGTTATTTCGACTGGCACAGCAGCTTCAATTATTTCTCGGCTTCTACGGGCCCCACAGGCCAACGCCTCGACCTCACCCCCACCCTTGGCTGGCGCTTCAGCCGTGGCTGGGGCTTCCTGGAACCACGGGCCCGGCTCTACTACAGTCACTATCAGATTCAGCACAATGCGCCCTACGCGCGCGCCGTCAACCGCACCCTGCCGGCGCTCAGCCTCAAGGGCGGCCTCAATTTTGTCCGTTACGGCAGCAACGGCAGTACGGCATTGCTGCAACCCCTGTTCAAATACACCTACATTCCCCTGCAGTCCCAGAGTAACATCCCCATTTTTGATGCCAGTCAGCCTTACCAGGACTTCCCGATGATTTTTGAGGATAACAGCCTCTACACCGGCGCCGACCGCATCAATGCCGCCAACCAGGTGGCGCTGGGACTACGCGGCACCTGGCTCACCCCCAGTGGCCGCCAGCTCTGGCAGGCCGCCGTCGGCCAGATCCGCTACTTCAACCATCGCCAGATCAACCTCGCCGGAGATATCGTCCCCCAGAATCAGCAGTCCAACTATTTTTTGGAGGGACAATACGCCCCCCTTCCAGACATCAACCTTATCGCCAGCTCCCAGACCAACGCCCTCTGGAACCAACTCGAGCGACTCAACCTGCGCGCCCAGTGGCTGCCCGGTCCGCAGCGCGTCATCAACCTCGACTATCGTTTCACCCGTGGTTTCGTGGATCAGACCGGCGTTTCCGGAGCCTGGCCCATCTATAAGCGCTGGCAGGCGCTCGCCAGTTATCAATACGATGTCACCGATCGCAAGCCTCTGGAGGAGCTCGTGGGGATCGGCTATGATGGCGGCTGCTGGGCGGCCCATATGATGGTTTATCATCAGATCCTTCTTGGCGGGCAGTCCAATAACGCGGTTTATCTGGAGATTGTGTTGCGTGGCCTGACCAGCCTCGGCAACGCCTCAAACGCTTTGCTCAGCCAGTATGTGCCGGGCGCCAGCATGGAGTTTTGATGTCCCTCAAACGCCGTCCTATTCTACTCGCCCTGGGTATCGCCCTGGGGGTCGCCCCGGTTCTGGCCTGGGCGGCCACGCCTTTTCTCAACCGCGACACGCTGCTGCCGACCACGCCCGCGATGGCGCCCCGCACGACAACCCATACCTATTCGGAACGCTCCGCGGAAGCACCGGCGGTGGCGCCGCTTCCCCAGAACACCCAGAATCTGGATAAGGTCGTTGCGGTGGTGAACGACAATATCATCACCTCCATGCAACTGGAGCAACGGATTGGCGCCGTACGGGCCCACCTGCAGACACAAGACCCCAACGCCATGCCCCCCGAAGACATCCTGCGCCGCCAGGTGCTGCAGCAGATGATCCTCCAGGACATCGAACTACAGATTGCGCACCGCGCCGGGCTCAAGGTGGACAAGGCCACGCTGGATCAGGCCATCAGCAACCTCGCCCAGGCCAACCACCTCACCCCTGACCAGTTACGCCAGGCGCTGACCAACCAGGGACAGTCGTGGGAGCACTTCACCCATGACCTCGAGGATCGCATTCTTGTAGATCGCCTCATGCAGCAGGAAGTGGAGAACCGGGTTCACATCGGACCCGATGAGGTGAAAACCTTCGCGCAACAGCTCAAGGAAATGGGTGGCGTGAGTTTCGACCTGCAGCAGATATTCATCCCCTTGCCGGACAACCCGACGCCGGACGCCGTCAGCGCGGTGCGGCGCGATGCCGAACAGGCGCGCGATCGCGTGCTGGCCGGGGAGAGATTTGGGCGCATTGCCACACAGGTCAGCAGCGGCCACGATGCCCTGCAAGGCGGCCGCCTCGGCTGGATAAAGGCGGGCGAGCTGCCTCCGGCAGTGGCCCAGACACTCCTCCAGTTGAAGGTGGGCGAAATCAGTCCCGTCATCCCCGGACCCACCGGCTTTCATATTTTCAAGTTGCTGGACGTCAAACACGGTCAGCCGACGGTCACCGAGGTCAAGACCGCCATGATCGTCCTACGTGCCGGCAACAGCCTGCAATTGCAGGAAGCCGAGGCGCGCGCTCAGGATATCCAGCAGGCATTGCAAAGCGGTAGCCGCTTCTCTGAACTCGCGCGTAGCTATAGCCAGGATCCGCGCACCGCCGCCAATGGCGGCGAAATGGGCTGGGTCGCTCCCGGGCAGTTGCCGGACAGTCTTGAACGCACCCTGCTCACCCTGCAACCCGGCGGCGTCAGCAGCCCCATCCGCGAAGGGAATGCGATTTATATTCTGCACTCCCAGGCTCAGCGCCAGCAGGCGGTTGAAGAGAAACAGATCATGGCGGCCGCGCGTATGCAACTCTACAACCGCATCGTCCACGAGCGCATGGACGAGTGGCAGCGCCGCATCCGCGACGGTGCCTACGTCGAGATACTCGAGCCCGGCCTACGCAGCAGCGATGCCTGAGCCTTTCGGCAAATTACAGCCGGCGGTGACGGGCTGCGCCCACTTCGCGCCGACCTGGACCCTGTTTTATAAGGAATCGTTGCGCTTCATCAAGGTCTGGCTGCAAACCATTGCCGCGCCCCTGATTACCACCGTCCTCTATCTGGTGGTTTTCGGGCACGCCCTGGGCGGTCGTGTTTCCGTCTATCCGGGGGTCAGCTACACGGCGTTCATCGTCCCCGGCCTGATGATGATGTCGGTCCTGCAAAATGCCTTCGCCAACAGTTCTTCCAGCCTGATCCAGTCCAAGGTGACGGGCAATATCGTTTTTCTGCTGCTCAGTCCGCTCAGCCCCACCGAGATTTTCGTGGCCATGGTTGCCGCATCGGTGCTGCGGGGGGCATTGGTGGGTCTGGCTATTTTGGCCCTGGCGTTGATCTTCCTGCACATCCCATTGCTGCACCCCTTGTGGGTCATCCTGTTTACTCTCCTGGGCGCTAGCGGTATGGGCGCGCTGGGTCTGGTCGCCGGGCTCTGGGCAGAAAAATTTGATCAGATTGCCGGTTTTCAGAATTTTGTCATCATGCCGCTGACCTTTCTCGCCGGGGTGTTTTACTCGGTACAGTCCCTGCCCGGCGCATGGCGGCAGCTATCCCTGTTCAACCCGTTTTTTTATATCATCGACGGGTTTCGCTATGGTTTTTTTGCAGATTCCGACGTGAGCGTCTGGGCCTGCCTGGGCGTCAGCATCGCCTTCGCGGGCGGGGCCGGTCTCCTTGCCTGGCACCTGCTGGCGCGTGGTTACAAATTGCGCCAGTAGGCGCCCTTGAAAGCTGTCCGCCCTGCGCGACGTGGCCGGGGAAGTGACCACATCACACGGCGGCTTTTTTACGTTACACTACACCTCATGAACCCCGATACGATCAAATCACTCATTCAGCAGCGGCTTCCCGATGCGCTTGTCGAAGTTCTGGGAGAGGACGGCACGCACTTCGAGGCGCTGATCGTTTCCCCGGCTTTTGTCGGGCTTTCCCTCATCAAACGGCATCAAATGGTTTATGATGCGCTGGGCGACCGTATGCGCGAAGAAATTCACGCCCTCTCGCTGCGCACCCTGACTCCCGAGCAGGCACAACAGATCCGTCACCCGGCAGTCCATTAGCCGCACTTCCCCCTAATTCAGCGAGGATAACCATGGCAACGATTCAGGAACTTATTCAGGAACAGGTCCAGAAACACCCGATAGTGCTTTACATGAAGGGCAACCCGCGAGCACCGCAATGCGGTTTCTCGGCCCGTGCCGTGCAACTGCTGCAGCAGTCAGGTGTCAAGGAGCTCTTTACGGTGGACGTGCTGGCCGACCCGCAGATTCGCGACGGCATCAAGCAGTATTCCAACTGGCCGACCATTCCCCAGCTCTACATCCAGGGTGAGTTTGTCGGTGGCTCGGACATCATGTCCGATCTCTATCAGCAGGGTGAATTGCAGAAACTGGTCGGCAGCGCCCAAGCTGCCAGCGCGAGCTGATTCTGCCCCATGGATAAGCTGCTGCTGCGTGGCAATGGTCCCCTGCGTGGTGAGTTGCGGATTTCCGGGGCCAAAAACGCGGCCTTGCCCTGCCTCGCTGCCACCCTGCTGGCGCGCGAGCCGGTGCGGTTGTGCAATATTCCGCATCTGCGGGACATCACCACGACCCTGGAGTTGTTGAGCACGCTCGGTGCGAGGGTGCTGGTGGACAGCCAGCTCGGGATTGAAGTCGATCCACGCCCGGTACATTCGGTCGTCGCGCCTTACGAACTGGTGAAGACCATGCGGGCCTCGATACTGGTGCTTGGGCCATTGCTGGCCCGCCACGGATCGGCAGAAGTGAGCCTGCCCGGTGGCTGCGCCATCGGCAGCCGCCCGGTGGGTGTCCATCTCAGCGGCCTGCAGGCGTTGGGTGCCGAAATCACCGTAGAGGATGGTTTCGTTAAAGCGCAGGCAGTACGCCTGCGCGGCGCCCGCATCGTTATGGAGATGGTCTCCGTCACCGGTACGGAAAACCTGCTCATGGCGGCCACCCTCGCCGAGGGACACACCATCCTGGAAAATGCCGCCCGCGAACCGGAAATCGTCGATCTCGCCCGTTGTCTGTCAGCCATGGGCGCGCGCATTTCCGGGGCGGGAACGTCGGTCATCGAGATCGAGGGAGTGGCAGAGCTGCATGGCGCGGAACACAGCATTGTGCCCGACCGCATCGAGACCGGTACGTACCTGGTGGCTGCGGCCATGACTGGCGGCGACGTCTGCCTCAAGCGCACCGACGCGGGCCTGCTGGAGAGCGTCCTCCTCAAACTGAAGGAAGCGGGGGCCGAAGTCACGACCGGGGCAGACACGATCCGCATCCGCATGAAACGACGGCCACAGGCAGTGGATGTCCGCACCGCGCCCTTTCCGGCCTTCCCCACGGACATGCAGGCGCAGTTCATGGCGATGAACTGCATTGCCGAAGGGAGCAGCGTCGTCACCGAAACCATCTTCGAGAATCGCTTCATGCACGTCTCCGAGTTGCAGCGGCTGGGCGCCGACATCAATGCCGATGGCAAAACCGCCGTAGTGCGGGGAGTACAGCGTTTGCGCGGCGCCCCCGTAATGGCAACCGATTTGCGGGCATCGGCGTCGCTGGTCCTGGCCGGGCTGGTGGCGGAGGGCGAAACCCTCATCGACCGCATCTATCATCTGGATCGTGGCTACGAGGTCATCGAAGAGAAGCTCAGCGCCCTCGGCGCAGATATCCGCCGGATCAGCAGCACCAGGAGTGTCGCATGAGTACAGGCATTACCATCGCACTGTCCAAGGGACGGATTCTGCAGGAAGCCATTCCCCTCTTTGCGGGCGCCGGCATCCATCTGGCGGAAGATCCTGAAGAATCCCGCAAGCTGATCATCCCCAGCACCGATCCCGCCGTGCGCTTTCTGGTGATCCGCGCCAGCGATGTGCCCACCTACGTGACCTGGGGCGCTGCCGACGTGGGTATCGCCGGTAAGGATGTGCTGCTGGAGCAGGAGGGCCTGGACCTTTACGAACCCCTGGACCTGCGCATAGGAATCTGCCACATGGCGGTGGCCGAACCAGCCGCAATAGCCGCCAATGACGCGCCGCAAAGCTGGGAGCGGGTGCGCATCGCCACCAAATATCCGCACATCACCCGCCATTATTTCCACAGTCGCGGCGTGCAGACGGAAATCATCAAGCTGTACGGCAGCATGGAACTGGCCCCTCTGGTCGGATTGGCGGATCGTATCGTAGACCTGGTATCCAGCGGCCGGACGCTCAAGGAAAACGGGCTGGTGGAAGTGGAAGAAATCATGCCTATTTCCAGCCGTCTGGTGGTCAATCGCGCCGCCATGAAACTCAAACGCCGCGCTATCGAAACCCTCATCCGCCAACTGGAGGCGCAAGTCACGCCATGAACCGTCTGGATACCAGCGACCCTGATTTTGCCCAACAGTTTCACGCGCTGCATGATTGGGATGCCAATCTCGATCCGCAGATCGAGGTGCGGGTACGAGATATCGTCGCCGCCGTCCGCGATCGGGGCGATGCGGCGCTGCGCGAGTACACCGAGCGCTTTGATGGGGTGACGACAGCTTCCGCCGCTGATCTGGAAATCCCCCGCAGCGCCTGGGATGCGGCGCTCCACGGTCTGGAGCCCACCCAGCGGGCCGCTCTGGAAGAGGCGGCGCAACGTATCCGCAGTTACCACGAGCACCAGCGCAGTGAAGGCTGGACCTTTACCGAGGCCGACGGCACGGTGCTCGGACAGCGCATCCTGCCTCTGGCCCGGGTGGGGATTTACGTACCCGGCGGCAAGGCGGCTTATCCCAGCTCCGTGCTGATGAATGCCATTCCCGCACACGTGGCGGGCGTGAAGGAAATCATCATGACCGTACCCACCCCGCAGGGGCAGGTGAATCCCTGGGTGCTGGCCGCAGCCGCCATTGCCGGGGTGGACCGGGTGTTCTGTATCGGCGGCGCGCAGGCAGTGGCGGCGCTGGCCTACGGTACGGAGAGCGTCCCCGCGGTAGACAAGATCGTCGGCCCCGGCAATATCTATGTGGCTACCGCCAAGCGCATGGTCTTTGGCCGGGTAGGCATCGATATGATTGCCGGACCCAGCGAAATTCTCGTGATCAGCGATGGCTCGGCACCGGCGGAATGGTTGGCCTGGGACCTGCTCTCACAGGCGGAGCATGATGAGATTGCCCAGAGTATTTTCATCAGTTGGGACAACGCCCACATCGAGTCGGTGGTGAACGCGGTGGATGCCGCCTTCGATAGGCTCGACCGCGCACCCATCGCCCGCAAGAGCTGGGCAGATCGAGGGGCGGTGATTCGTGTGCGGGACCGTGCCGAGGCCTGCGCCATTGCCGACCGTATCGCGCCGGAACATCTGGAACTAGCCGTGCAGAATCCCGAAGACTGGCTGGCGGACATTCACAATGCCGGGGCCATCTTCATGGGCATCCACAGTTGTGAGGCCCTCGGCGACTATGTGGCCGGCCCCAACCATGTGCTGCCCACGGGCGGCAGCGCACGCTTTTCCTCGCCCCTCGGCGTCTATGATTTCGTCAAGCGGAGCAGCCTCATTCACAGCAGCCCCGCCGGCGCCGCGCGACTGGGGCAGATCGCCGAACGTCTCGCCCTGGGCGAAGGCCTGACCGCCCATGCCCGTTCAGCAGCCTGCCGCATCCCCAAGGCCGGATCATGAGCGACGGCGCTACGACCGCCCTGATGCAGGGCCTGCTGCGCCCGGAGTTGCTGGCCAGCAAGGCCTATGCGGTGGCAGACGGTGAGGGGCTCATCAAGCTGGATGCCATGGAGAACCCCTATGGCTTACCGGCGGCCTTGCGTGAGCAATGGCTGGAGAGTCTGGCCGACGCACCCCTCAATCGCTATCCCGACGCACACCCGACCCTCCTCATGGAGGGGCTCAAGGCCCACATCGGCCTGCCTGCCGGAATAGAACTCATGCTCGGTAACGGCTCCGATGAGCTGATCCAGATTCTGGTGACCGCGGTAGCGGGCAGCCGGCGCCCCATCATGGCGGTAGACCCCAGTTTCGTCATGTACCGGTTGTTGGCGCAGCAGCTTGGTCTGCCTTTTGTGGGCATTCCCCTGGATGCGGACTTCCAGCTCGACCTTCCGGCCATGCTGGCGGCCATCGCCGCGCAACAACCCGCCGTCATTTTTCTCGACTGGCCCAACAATCCCAGTGGCAGCCTTTTCCCCGAGACCGATCTGGAAGCCATTGTCGCTGCAGCGCCGGGCCTGGTGGTGGTGGATGAGGCCTATCACGCCTTCAGTCAGAGGACCTTTGCCGACCACCTGGGACGCACTCCCAACCTCCTCTTGCTGCGCACCATGTCCAAGGAAGGTCTGGCGGGGATGCGGCTGGGGATGCTGGCGGGGCCCGCCGCGTGGATTCAGGAACTGGACAAGCTGCGTCTGCCTTACAATATCAATGTACTCACCCAGCGCAGCGCGTCCTTCTACCTGCGTCACACCGAAGTGCTGAATGCCCAGGCCGAAATTCTGCGTGTCGAGAGGGAGCGGCTCTTCCAGGCCATCAGTGCCTGCGGTCTTTCGGTCTGGCCCAGCGCCGCCAATTTCCTGCTCTTTCATGCCCCGGGGCAGGCAGCGGTGCTGTTCTCAGGCCTGCGCGCGGGTGGAGTGCTCATTAAAGCCTTTACAGGCCACCCCCGCCTCGGCGAATATCTACGGGTCAGTGTCGGCACACCCGCTGAAAATGACCGCTTTCTGGCCGTACTGGAGTCCTTACTGTGAATCCGCGCCAAGCCGAGGTAGAAAGAAACACCCTCGAAACCCAGATCCGTGTCACCCTGAATCTCGATGGTTCCGGGCAGGCCGACCTGCACACCGGATTACCCTTTCTTGACCACATGATCCACCAGATCGTCCGTCATGGTCTTTTCGACATGCACATTCAGGCTCAGGGCGATCTCGATATCGACGCTCACCACACGGTGGAAGATATCGGCATCACCCTCGGTCAGGCCTTTGCCCGCGCCGTGGGGGACAAGGCCGGCATCCAGCGCTATGGCCATGCCTACGCGCCCCTTGACGAGGCGTTGTCGCGGGTGGTGGTAGACCTTTCCGGTCGTCCCGGACTGATCTTCGCAGTCGCATTCCCTCGCGCCCAGGTCGGGGACTTTGATGTGGATCTCTTTCATGAGTTTTTCCAGGGCTTCGTCAACCATGCTCAGGTAACCCTGCATCTGGATACCCTGCGCGGCAGCAATACCCACCACATCGCCGAGACCCTCTTCAAGGCCTGTGGACGTGCCCTGCGCATGGCGGTCGCCCCTGACCCGCGCATGGCGGGCGCCGTGCCCAGCACCAAAGGCACCCTGACCCTATGAGTGCAGTGGCGACACGCGTCGGTATCGTCGACTACGGCATGGGCAACCTCTACTCGGTGGCCAAGGCCGTAGAGCATCTGGGGGGCAAGGCGATCGTCAGCGGCCGGAGCAGCGAACTGGCCGCCACGGACCGTATCATCTTCCCGGGCGTCGGCGCCTTCGGTGACTGCATGGCGGCGCTGGAGGCGCGGGAGCTCAGCGACTTCATCCGCAGCGCGGCGCGGACCCGGCCATTTCTCGGCATCTGCCTCGGGATGCAGATGCTCATGGACAGCAGTACGGAGCATGGCGAGCATGCCGGACTCGGTCTGCTACCGGGGCGGGTGATTGCTTTCCCGGAAGAGGCTCTGCGAACGGCCGACGGCCGACGCCTGAAGATCCCACACATGGGCTGGAATGAACTGCAGCAACAGATGGAACACCCGCTGTTTGCCGGCGTTCCCCAGAACGCCTGGTTTTATTTCGTCCACTCCTTCTATGTGGAGCCCTCTGCCCCCGGCATACTTGCGGCCTCCAGCGATTATGTCCTTCCTTTCTGTGCGGCGGTCGCTGCGGATAACCTTTTCGCCCTGCAATGCCATCCAGAAAAGAGTGGCATGGCGGGTCTGCGCCTGATCGGGAATTTTCTCGACTGGGATGGCGATCGCGGAGCCGACCATGCCGTTTAAACCCGTTTTCTGGAATATCTCTTTGTGGAGGAAGCTGTCATGCTGTTGATTCCGGCCATCGATCTCAAGGGCGGGAACTGTGTGCGTTTACGGCAAGGCCGGATGGAGGACGACACGGTATTCTCGGATGATCCGGTCGCCACGGCGCAGCGCTGGGTAGAGGCGGGCGCCAAACGGCTGCACATCGTCGATCTCGACGGCGCTGTCCAAGGAGAACCGGTCAATGCGCACGCCATAGCCGCCATCTGTGCGGGTTTCCCTGACCTTGAAATTCAGGTCGGCGGCGGTATCCGCAGCGAAGAACAGATTGAAACCTATATCCAGGCTGGGGTTCGCTACGTGATCATCGGCACCCAGGCAGTCAAGGCCCCCGGTTTCGTCGCCGATGCCGCCGTAAGTTTTCCTGGCCATATCATGGTGGGTATCGACGCCCGTGACGGCAAAGTGGCTACCGAAGGCTGGTCCAAGCTATCCCGTCACGACCCCATTGATCTCGCACAACGCTTCGCCGCCGACGGCATAGAAGCCATCATCTACACCGACATCAGCCGCGACGGCATGCTCAGCGGCCCCAATATTTCTGCGACGGTTGCGCTGGCTCAGGCGGTGCCCGTGCCGGTCATCGCCTCGGGCGGTATTGCCAATCTGGAACAGGTGCTGGCGCTCAAGGCCCATGAGGGTGACGGTATCATCGGCGCCATTACCGGGCGCGCCATTTATGAAGGGGCCCTGGACTTTTCACAGGCCCGCGCCCAGGCCGAGGCCTGAGCAGGTGCTCGCCAGTCGCGTCATACCCTGCCTCGATATCGACCAGGGGCGCGTGGTGAAAGGCGTTCAGTTTGTTGCCCTGCGCGATGCCGGCGATCCGGTGGAAGTCGCCAAACGCTACAACGATGAGGGCGCCGACGAAATCACCTTTCTGGACATCTCCGCCAGTTATGAAGAGCGCGGCACCTTGGCCGATGTAGTGTCTGCCGTGGCGGCGCAGGTCTTTATCCCACTGACCGTAGGTGGTGGCGTGCGTTGCGTCGAAGATATCCGCACCCTGCTCCTCGCCGGGGCCGACAAGGTCAGCATCAACAGCGCCGCCGTGAATGATCCGGAACTGGTACGCGCCGCCGCCCGGCGTTTCGGCAACTCCTGCATCGTCGTCGCCATCGACGCCAAGCAGGTAGACGACCACTGGGAGGTCTTCACCCACGGCGGCCGGCGCAGTACCGGTCTGGACGCGGTGACCTGGGCGCAGCGCATGGCAACATATGGTGCCGGCGAAATCCTGCTGACCAGCATGGACCGCGACGGAACGGGCATCGGTTTCGACCTCGCCCTCACCCGCGCCATCAGCGACGCCGTGCCAGTACCCGTGATCGCCTCCGGTGGCGTGGGAGAGATCCGGCACTTTGTCGAAGGTATCCAGCAGGGGCGTGCGGATGCGGTATTGGCCGCCAGCGTCTTCCACTTCGGCCAGTTTCGCATCTCCGAGGTCAAGGCACAGATGGCTGCCGCGGGGATTCCGGTGCGCACCACCCGCTAAAGCACGCAGGCCATCCGTCGGGCGCTATCTGCGTATTATTCGTATTATTGAGTAGAAAGACTTCAACGAGGGGGTTCTGACCATCATGAATGAACCGGAAGCGCAGCACGCCGCCATACTCGCCGCCGTGCGCTGGAATGCAGACGGCCTGGTGCCTGCCATCGCCCAGGATGCTCGCAGCGGCAGGGTGCTCATGCTGGCCTGGATGAACGCCGACGCATTGCTGGCGACACTCCGTGACGGCCTTGGCACTTACTGGTCACGCTCCCGGCAGGCACTCTGGCGTAAAGGCGAAACCTCCGGCCATATTCAACATCTGGTGGATCTGCGCCTGGATTGCGATGGCGATACACTCCTCCTGCGAGTCATTCAGGAAGGTCCTGCCTGCCATACCGGGGAGCAAACCTGCTTCTTCCTCGGCCAACCCGGCGAGCAGGGCTGGCAGCATCAGGCTCCGCCTCCTGGAAGCATCCTCGACAGCCTGCAAGGCACCCTGCACAGTCGGCGAACGGCTGATCCCGGCCAGTCCTATGTGGCGCAACTGCTCCGCGGCGGTCAGGACCGGATCCTGAAAAAAGTAGGGGAGGAAGCTACCGAGTTTGTCATCGCTTGCAAGAATCATGAGTCGAAGCATATCGTTGCAGAGGCGGCGGACCTCGTATTCCATTTGATGGTGGCCCTGGAGGATAGGGATTTACATATTGATGACGTCCTCGGAGAACTGGCGCGACGGGAAGGAATGTCCGGCCTGGAAGAAAAAGCGGCAAGGCGTCCATAAGCTTGACGCAACCACTTTATTTTCTTATGGTCCAAGTGAGTTGTAGCGCGTAACCCCTACGGGGGAAGGAGAGCTGTCATGGGCGCTTTTAGTATCTGGCATTTGGTCATCATTCTGCTCATCGTGGTTGCCCTGTTTGGTACCACGAAGCTACGCAACGTGGGTTCCGACCTCGGTTCCGCCATCAAGAGCTTCCGGTCCGCCGTCAAGGAGGAGGAGGAAAAGAAGGAAAGCATCGGCCGCACTATTGACGCCGAGGTCCAGCCCAGCAAAGAACACGAAACCGTCAACCGCTGACCGCTTATGTTCGACTTCAGCTTTGGCGAACTCGCGCTGCTCGGAATCATCGCGCTGCTCGTGGTCGGGCCGGAGAAAATGCCCCAAATCGCGCGTACCGCGGGGAAGTGGTACGGCGCCATGCGGCGTACCATGACGAGTCTGCGCTCCGAGGTTGAGCAGCAGTTGTTGCTGGATGATCTGCGCGAGGAAGCCAACAAACTGCGTGACTATGCCCACGAGGAGTTGCTGCCTGCCGACATCACCGCTTCAGACACCCCGAAAACGACCGGTGAGAAGCCCGAAATGAAGGACGCTCACCAGCAGGGTGAACTCGATATCATGCCGGCAACGCAACATGCAGGACTGCCGGGACCGGAAGACCGCGTACATTGATTCCGATGCCCACCTGATGCTCCCACCGAGGTTCGTCATTATTATGGATGCGCGGCGGCACCGCTTGCGCATCCAGAGGATTTGCCGCCTGCTCGTCACCAGATTCGCGCGCTTCGACACCGCCTAAGGATATTTTTTAAGCATGGACAAATTGGCGGAAAACACCTTTATCGGCCATTTGCTGGAATTGCGCCGCCGCGTATTATTTTCAGTGATCGCTATTTTCGTTGGCTTTCTGATCTCCTATCCTTTCTCCAAAACGATTTATAACATTCTTGCGGCTCCGCTCATTGATATATTACCAAAAGGCAGTCATTTAATTTATACCAGTTTACCCGAAGTATTTTTGACCTACGTGCAGCTTTCTTTGTTGTCCGGATTTATTCTGGCGCTACCTGTCGTGCTCTATCAATTCTGGGCCTTCATAGCGCCCGGCCTCTATGAGCATGAGCGCAAGGCCTTTTTTCCGCTGATCTTTGCCTCCATTTTTCTGTTCATCGGCGGCATGCTCTTTGCCTACTTTATCGTATTTCCTAATGCCTTCCGGTTTTTCGTGAGCTTTTCTGGCGGTGATATCACCGCCATGCCCAAAGTGGATAGCTACCTCTCGCTCATCGTAAAGTTCTCCCTGGCCTTCGGTCTGGCCTTCCAGATCCCCATTCTCATTATTGTACTGGTACGCGTCGGAGTGCTGCAGGTGGCCACGCTGCAGCACGGTCGCCGCTATGCCTTCCTGATTTGCGCCATCGCCTCTGCATTGCTCAGTCCTCCCGACGTGTTATCCATGATCATGCTCCTCATCCCCATGTATATGCTTTTTGAACTCGGATTATTTTTCGCCGCAAGATTGCCCGGACCTCGGTCTGCGGAGGAAGACACAGGGGATCATGATATTGCTCAGTCATCCCACAGCATTGACGAGATGGATGTCGCCGGTGAACGCTCCGGAAATAAGGATAGCGATACACCAGGAAGCTGAGCAAGCGAAAATGGATGCCAACCATACCATGACTAGCAGGCCTGTTTATTGGGTCAGTCCGACTCGTCTTTATGGAGCCCACGCCCCACGATAGTGCGGTCATGGCTTCTGCCCGACGGCGGTAAACACTGCCAACCTCCGAACATCAGACATGTAGTCACAAGCCACTATAGCATCAGCTATGCGTTATGGAAAAAATAATAACTACTTATTAGCGCTTATGCGTCACCCGCACTATAGTTCGATCATCGCTGCAGACGCAGCGATTGCGCCGGGGGCACCGGCGTCGGGCAACTGCATGGAGGTGGCATATGGCCGTCAAGACCTATAACGCGGGTGTGAAGGATTACCGGAACACCTATTGGGAACCGGATTACAGCGTCAAGGATACCGATATCCTTGCCGTGTTCAAGATTACTCCCCAGGCGGGCGTGGATCGTGAGGAGGCCGCTGCTGCGGTTGCCGCCGAATCCTCTACCGGCACCTGGACCACGGTGTGGACGGATCTTCTCACCGACCTTGACTACTACAAGGGGCGCGCATACAGGATTGAAGACGTTCCTGGCGATGATACCTGTTTCTATGCGTTCATTGCTTACCCCATCGATCTCTTCGAAGAAGGTTCCGTGGTCAACGTCTTCACCTCGCTGGTGGGTAACGTCTTCGGCTTCAAGGCGGTACGTGCCCTGCGCCTGGAAGACGTCCGTTTCCCCATCGCCTACGTCAAGACCTGCGGTGGGCCACCCCACGGGATTCAGGTCGAACGCGACATCATGAACAAGTATGGTCGCCCATTGCTGGGCTGCACCATCAAACCCAAGCTGGGTTTGTCGGCCAAGAACTATGGTCGCGCCTGCTATGAAGGTCTGCGTGGTGGACTCGACTTCACTAAAGATGACGAAAACGTCAATAGCCAGCCTTTCATGCGCTGGAGGCAGCGTTTCGACTTCGTCATGGAGGCCATCCAGAAGGCCGAGGCCGAGACCGGAGAGCGTAAGGGGCACTACCTGAACGTTACCGCCCCGACTCCAGAGGAAATGTACAAGCGTGCGGAGTACGCCAAGGAAATCGGCGCACCCATCATCATGCACGACTACATCACCGGCGGCTTCTGCGCCAACACGGGTCTGGCCAACTGGTGCCGCGACAACGGCATGCTCCTGCACATTCACCGCGCCATGCATGCGGTGCTGGACCGCAACCCCCACCACGGCATCCACTTCCGTGTGCTGACCAAGATTCTCCGTCTGTCCGGCGGCGATCATCTGCACTCGGGTACCGTGGTCGGCAAACTCGAGGGCGACCGTGAGGCGACCCTGGGCTGGATCGACATCATGCGTGATAGATTCATCAAGGAAGATCGCAGCCGAGGTATCTTCTTCGACCAGGACTGGGGCTCCATGCCGGGCGTGATGCCGGTCGCTTCCGGTGGTATCCACGTTTGGCACATGCCGGCGCTGGTCACCATCTTTGGTGATGACTCGGTGTTGCAGTTCGGCGGTGGCACCCTCGGTCATCCATGGGGCAATGCCGCAGGTGCTGCGGCCAACCGCGTCGCGCTGGAAGCCTGTGTGGAAGCCCGTAACCGCGGTGTGGCCATCGAGAAGGAAGGCAAGGCTGTTCTCACTGAGGCGGCCAAGCACTCCCCCGAACTCAAGATTGCCATGGAAACGTGGAAAGAGATCAAGTTCGAATTCGATACGGTCGACAAGCTGGACGTTTCCCATAAATGAGCACGTTTATCACCTGCCCAGGAGTCTTTTATGAGTGAAGTACAGGATTACCAATCCCGGCTCTCCGATCCCGCGAGCCGGAAGTTCGAGACACTGTCTTACCTGCCCGCCCTGACCGCGGAGCAGATCCGTCAACAGGTTGCGTACATTGTTTCCAAGGGCTGGAATCCGGCGGTAGAACATACCGAACCGGAAAACGCCTTCGGCAACTACTGGTATATGTGGAAGTTGCCCATGTTCGGCGAAACCGACGTGGACACCATCCTGAAAGAAGCGGAAGCCTGCCATAAGGCGAATCCCCATAACCACGTCCGTATCGTCGGCTATGATAACTTCAAGCAGTCCCAGGGTACTTCCCTGGTAGTCTATCGGGGCAAGACCGTATAAGTCCCGTGCCGTACCGCCCAGCCTTTTTGCGCTGAGCCGGTGCGGCGCTTGTCGAGAGCATTTCTGATGTTGTGCAGGGCCGTTTTCGCCCGAAATGTTCCCGTCAAGTGCCGTGTTTCCCTGTCCAGGAACGTTTTCCCGAGGAGCAGCATTCCATGAACGACCAGTTGACTGAATACCGCATCAAGAAAGCGCCTTACTACCGTGCCACCGGTGATGAAACAGAACTTTACGAAGCCGCTTACAGCGTACGCATGCCGATGATGCTCAAAGGTCCCACCGGCTGTGGCAAGACCCGTTTCGTAGAGTATATGGCCTACAAACTGGGCAAACCGTTGATTACGGTAGCTTGCAATGAAGACATGACGGCCTCTGACCTGGTCGGACGTTTCCTGCTCGACCCCCAGGGCACCCGCTGGCAGGATGGCCCATTGACCCTGGCCGCGCGTCTGGGCGCCATCTGCTATCTGGACGAGGTGGTGGAAGCCCGTCAGGATACCACGGTGGTTATCCATCCGCTGACCGACAACCGCCGGGTACTGCCCCTGGAGAAGAAGGGCGAACTGGTGCAAGCGCATCCCGATTTCCAGTTGGTGATTTCTTACAACCCAGGCTATCAGAGCCTCATGAAGGATCTGAAGCAGTCCACCAAGCAGCGTTTCGGGGCCCTGGATTTCAACTACCCCGATCACGAAATCGAGGCAGAAATTGTCTCTCACGAAACCGGGGTCAACAAGGAAGTCGCCGGTAAGCTGGTGTCCATCGCCGAGCGCGCCCGTAATCTGAAGGGCCACGGTCTGGATGAAGGTATTTCCACCCGTATGCTGGTCTACGCAGGTTCCTTGATCAACAAGGGTGTTGAGGCGAAGGCCGCCTGCCGGGTAACCCTGGTACGTCCAATCACCGATGATCCCGATATGCGTGATGCTCTGGACGCCGCAGTCACCACGTACTTCTGAGTCCTCACGTTCGCCTTGCCGTACAGAGGATCTAGCGATCACGGAGGACGTATGAAACATCTCGAAGAATACGCGGAACTGCTGCAGGCTTTTGGCGAGGGAAGCCAGGCCGTCCTGCAGAGCAAATGGCAGGAGGCCACCCGAGTCTTCAGTCCGTCAGGCCTGGATCAGTACCTGGACGGCGCCATGGGATTGCGATCTCTAGGCAAGGGCGATGGCTTGGTGAGCAGTTATCTGGATGCGGCCCCCCACATCGCCCGCGAAGTGGGAGAGGATGCCGTCTGGGAACTGGTGGGTGCCGTCATGAAAATGGCGTCCAAAACCAGCGGTGCGGTACTGGAAGCGGTGGTGTCCACCAGTCCGACAGCCGCCAACCGCCTGGCCGATCTGGAGCTCTTCAAAAGCTATCTCGGCATGCTGGACCGCCTGCTCGCGCAAGTGCCGCGCGCGCTGCGGCCCATGCTGGAAAATATCGACCAGCTCTTCGGCTATTTGACGCTGGGCGGCTTGCGCCGCTGGGCACTCTGGGGCGCACACGCCCATCGTACGGATTTCGAAGCTCAAATTGCCTACTTTTCCCTGAAAAGCCCGGAAGCCCTGGCCATGCTGCAACAGGAGCGCAAGGGCACGTTATTTGTGGATATTCAGCGACGTCTGCGGATGTATCTACGCGCGCTCTGGGGGCGGGATTTTTTCCTGCGCCCCACCAGCGGTGACTTTGAAGATCGCGAAGGGTATCGGTCTTATATCGAAGGGATTTTCATCCACCTTCCCGATGCCTACGACGACTGGGAAGATGTCGATGGGATGACCCGCTATCGCGCCGTGGCGGCTCACGCCGCCGCGCATGTGGCCTACATGCAGAAGGCGATCTCGGCTGAGGCGCTTAACCCCGAGCAGATGGCGGTGATCGGTCTGTTTGAAGATGCCCGGGTGGAAGCCCTGGCGATGCGGGCTTTTCCCGGCATCCGCGCCATCTGGCTGCCTTTTCATACGGCGGTGGCGGGGCCGGTGGCCAGCATGGGACATCTGTTCTCCCGTCTGGCACGGGCCATCATCGATCCCGACTATGTGGACGACAACGCCTGGGTACAGGAAGGCCGAAGGGTATTCATGGAGGCCGAAGCCCGCTGGGACGACCCGCAACTCTCCTGGGATCTGGGGGTACGCCTTGCGGACCGTCTTCGAAATCAGAGAGTCAGTTACCACGCTCGCACCGACATTCCCGACATCCTCTACCGCGACGACAACCGTTACATCTGGGAGTTTGAGGAAATCGACTGGGAGCATGAAACGACCGTCCTGCCCGGTACCCAGGTGCGCAAGTACGTAAACGTCATGGAAATGGTCAATGAGGTGGATACCGAGCTGGCCGGGGATGATGCACAGGAAGTCTGGGTACTGCAATCAGAGTTGTTTCCCTATGAAGATATGGGACTGAGCTATAACCAGATGGAAGGCAAAGAGCCAGTCTCCGATCCCTTTCATTACCCGGAATGGGATTACCAGATTCAGGCCAGTCGTCCGCACTGGGCGACGGTACTGGAGCGTCGCCCACGTCTGGGCGACGCCAGGGTGGTGCAGGAAGTGCTTGAGAAATACAAGCCGGTCTCCAGCCGCCTCAGATACCTGATAGAGGCCTTGCAGCCTCAGGGTGTGCAACGTTTGCGCAAGCAGGAGGACGGCGACGAAATCGATATGGAGGCGGCGGTGCGTGCACTGGTGGATATTCGCATGGGTCTGGCGCCGGATACCCGTATCCACATGCGTAACTTGCGCAAGGTGCGCGACCTGGGCGTGCTGGTATTGATGGATCTGTCCGAGTCGACCAACGACAAGGTTCGCGGTTCGGAAGACAGCATTCTGCAACTCACCCGTGACGCCACCTCCCTGCTGGCCGATGCCATGAACCGCATTGGTGATCCCTTTGCGATTCACGGTTTCCATTCCGATGGTCGTCATGATGTGGCTTATTATCGCTTCAAGGATTTTGACGAGGCCTACAGCAAGGAGGCCATGGGGCGCATTGCCGGCATGACGGGCCAATTCTCGACGCGCATGGGTGCGGCACTAAGACACGCGGGGCATCATCTGCGCCACCAGCGGCAAAGCAGAAAACTGCTCCTGGTGATTACCGATGGTGAACCGGCGGACATCGACGTGCGGGATCCTCAGTATTTGCGCCATGATGCCAGGCGGGCTGTGGAAGACCTGGGAAGAGATGGCGTGATCACCTATTGCCTCAGCCTGGATCCTCATGCCGATGAGTACGTGTCGCGGATTTTCGGGGCACGGAACTATCAGGTCATCGACCATGTGGAACGCCTGCCGGAGCGCCTGCCTATATTATACGCTGGGCTGACCCGATAAGCTGCCTACCCTTTACCACGGCGATCATGGCCCTGGCGCGGGGCGTCCGGCATTGACGTACCCTCACCGCCCAAATAACATCCCTACCAACGAAATCATCGGCCGCAAACCGGATGACCTCGCCGCAGGGATTGCCTTTTCCTGCCATCCCCGCATGGTTTTAAGAGTGACCCGGCCCTTGCCATAATCCATAGAGGAAACCATGACAAAAACCGAATTTGTGGCCGCTGTAGCAGGTACACATGGTATCAGCAAGAAAGACGCCCATGAGGCCGTGGACAGCGTCGTCAGCGCACTGGCTCAGGCGCTGATCGATGGCGAGTCCCTGAACCTTCCGGGATTTGGTACCTTTTCCCTGAAGGAACGGGCTGCCCGCCCCGGACACCATCCCGCTACCGGTGAAAGAATCCAGATATCCGCCAAGCGTAGTGTCCATTTCAAGGCGGCCGGATGCCTGCAAAGAAAAATCCCTCAGCCTCAATGAAGGGGTATTCTTCATGGCACCCCTCCCGCAGGGCGGCAACACAGGCCACTCTGCAGAATAGTGTTGGGCGCTTGCAGCGGGTCACCGATTTTAGCGTGCTTCTTTCCGGTGCCAATGAAGTCATCGCCTATACGGAAAACGAAACGGATCTGCTGCGATCCCTCTGCGAATTGGCCGTCCGGCACGCCCATCTGCGGCTGGCGTGGATTGGCCGGCCCGATAGTGATGGCATCTTCCAAAACCTCGCCGCCGCCGGGGCGGTGCGCTACCTGGAAGGTATCCGCATATCCACATCTGCAGAACTTCCCGAGGGACAGGGCTCCGCAGGCCAATCCTGGCGCGCTCAAAAACCGGTTTACAATGCTTCCTTCCCCAAAAATGTCCGCATGAACCTCTGGGCGCAACGCGCCAAAACCTTTGGGTTCGGGGCAAGCGCATCGCTGCCTATTTATCGGGGCAACACACTGTGGGCCATCTTGATGGTCTATCACGGCAAGAAAAACGTCTTCGATGCCGACCTCCGGAGAATAATGACGGATCTGGCCAAAAACGTCAGTTATGGCCTGGATCGTTTGGATATCCGGCGAAAGGAGCGGGAATCAAACGCCTTCAACGAAGTGCTGCTGAACGATCAGGCATCCGGCATCAGCGTCGTGCGTTTTCCGGAACGGATCGTCGAGCGAGTCAACACGCGGATGCTGACGATCCTCGGTGCATCTTCCGCGGATGATCTGGTCGGACATCCCGTATGGGGGATCATTCACCATGAGGAAGTCGGTGAGCAGGTTGGCCAGTTTGCCCTGGAGGTTCTCCGCGAAGGCTACGCAACACGCAGGGATGTGCCCTATCGCCGCCTGGATGGAGAAATGGTTTTCACGGATATTTCAGGGCAGCGGCTGGACGGATCGGATGGTGTGCAACGTATCCTCTGGACTCATGTGGATGTGACGGAGCGCCATCGGCTGATGGATGAAGTCACGCAGTTATCGCTTTCCGACCCACTCACCGGCCTGCCCAATCGCCGCGCTCTGGATACAGAACTGAGCAAAGCCATGGCCCGCGCTGATCGTCATGAACACCTTTTGAGCGTCGTCATGATCGATCTCGACGGCTTCAAACCAGTCAACGACACCTGTGGCCACGAAGCCGGGGATATGGTGTTGCGGACCATCGGCCAGCGTTTACGGAAGGGGCTGCGCGGCACGGACTTCCTGGCCCGCCTGGGTGGCGACGAGTTCGTTCTGCTTCTGGAGAACTGCACCTCCCTGGAGGAGATCGAAGTCGCCATGAGGAAGGTCGGGGAAATGATCCGGCAACCCATCGAACTCCCCGACAAAAGCAGGGCGGAGATCGATCTTAGTGCCGGCATATGCCTCTATCCTTTCGGCGATTCCCACAATCCTGATGCGCTGCTCCGCTATGCCGATCAAGCGCTTTACGAGAGCAAAAACCACAAGGCGGATCGCGTGCATTTCTGGACCCTCTTCGGAGAATCGGTGCCAGTGCGGCAGAACGTCATCCAGACCCAGTTGCGGGAAGGTGGGTTGCTGGTCCATTACCAGCCCATACTCGACAATCGCTCCCACAAGATCGTGGGTGTGGAGGCTTTGGCCCGGCTGTGGGACAAGGACGGGCGGATACTCTATCCGGCGGAGTTTCTGCCTTTGATCAATACCGAGGACACCACCTATCTCAGCAGGATGGTGCTTACCCAGGCGCTGGCAGATCTGGCCGAGCTGGATACCTTGGGATGCTCGCTCTGGGTGTCCGTGAACGTGGCTCCGGAGTCCTTCGATGACCACTTCGTTCCATGCATGGCAGGCGTTATTGGGGCCAGTGACATCGCGCCTTCCCGGATCACGCTGGAGATCCTGGAGGGCAGCAATTTCCTGGAGCATAACGCCGCGTTGTCCGTTCTGCACGGCGTCAAAGAACTGGGCGTTCGTCTCGCTCTGGATGATGTGGGCAGCGCGTATTCCTCACTGCTGCGCATCAAGGACTTGCCCATTGATGAGATCAAGCTGGATCAGGGATTTATCCGCTCCCTGGAGGATCGGCCCCAGGATTTGTATTTTCTTGCTTCCGTTCGGGATTTGGCCATCGGCCTGGGAGTGGATCTGGTGGTGGAGGGAGTCGAAACAGAGGACATTGCAGATGCAGTCTCGGTCATGGATATCAAATTACTGCAAGGCTATGGTATCGCCAGGCCCATGCCTATGGCGCAGTTACGGGATTTTCTAACCCGCCGTCCGTCCTATCATCGACAGCATCCGACCAGCTTGTTCGGACTTTATGCCAAACAGATCTGCGACCAGGGAACCTTGAAAAAAATGATCCTCAGCAATCCGAGCCTGATCAATGGCAACGAGTTGGCGGATGCCGCCCGTTGCGACATGCATAACCATATGCAGCGCCTGGGTCTTACTGAAGACTCTCCCTTATTTGGGCTTCATCGGGAGGTCCATGGTGCTATCGCATCGTTGTTAAAGGCTCCGGTCGCGGAAGGCTGGGAGCAAGTTCGGCAGGTGCAAAAAGCATTTGAGGATGGCTTGCTGGAAGCTTTCCAGAAAGCAAAGAGAGGCGCCAGCCCCCTCAACTGCGAAAAATTACCCGCCCTGCCACCAGGGTGTAGCGCACCTGCCCGCGCAACTCCCATTGCCCATACGGAAGATTCCGGCCCCGGCTCCACCCCTGCGTTGGCTCCACCATAAAACGGGACTCCGGGTCGAAAATGCAGAGGTCGGCGGTGGCACCGACCGCCAGGGACGGCGGAGTCAAATCAAGAGCCTGGGCCGGGCCGATACTGAGCAGGCGCAGGATTGTCATCAAGTTGACCACTCCTTCATCTACCAGTCGCAGCGCCAGAGGCAGGAGCCATTCCACCGCGGCGATGCCGAAGGGCGCCTGGATAAAGGTCCTGCCTTCGCGGTCCACCCCCCAGGGGCAGTGATCACTACTGATGGCGGTTATCGCGCCCGCAGCCAGGGCGTGGCGCAAGGCATCACGATCTGCGGCAGTGCGCAGAGGCGGCAGGATCTTGGCGTGCAGGTTGAAAAACCCGACGTCCTGTTCGGTGAGCAGCAGGTGGTGGATACTCACCCCGCAGGTCACCGGCTCGCCCCGTTGCCGGGCGGCAGCTACTTCGGCAACCGCCGCGGCAGTACTGAGATGCGGAAAATGGATGGGGCAGCCACTGAGCGCCGCAATGGCGATATCACGCTGGACGCCGATCAGCTCCGCCGCCACCGGGCGTCCAATCAGGCCCAGGCGGATACTCAGGCGGCCTTCGTGCATCACGCCATGAGCCGCCAGTTCCGGTTCTTCGCCATGGAGCAAAACGGGTCGGCCCAAATCCGCCGCGTAACTCAGCGCCAGCCGCAACAAGGCCGCACTGGCTACAGGCTTTTTCGCCTGGCTGAAGACGATGGCGCCCGATTCCACCAGGCCCGCCATCTCCGTCAGCGCCACGCCCTGAAGCTGGGTAGTAAGGGCGCCAGCGAGATGTACCCTGGCCAAGGCCAGGTGCTCTGCCACCGCATGCTGCTCCTGCAAAACGGCGGGCGTATCAGCGACAGGCAGGGTATCCGGGCGCAGTAGAACCTGCGTCACGCCTCCCGCTACCGCCGCACGCAATTCGCTGGCCAAGTCGCCATCCCGACCATGACCGGGCGTGTGTCCCTGAAAAGAAGTCTCGACAAGTCCGGGGCAGGCGATCAAGCCCGTGCCATCCAACGCTTCTTCGGCCTGGAAGTCCGCAGGCAGCGGCCCCCGCGCGACAATTCGGCCGTCGGCAATGGCCAGATCGGTGACCGCATCAAATCCGTCGCCGGGGTCCATGACCCGAATATTGCGGATGATTCTGTGCATCGTCCTCACGCTCCGCCCGCCGCGCCGGCGAGGATGGTGAGCACCGCCATCCGCACCGCCAGACCATGGGCAACCTGTTGGAGAATCACCGCCTGGGCCCCGTCGGCCACTTCCGAGGCAATTTCCACCCCCCGGTTCATGGGGCCCGGATGCAGCACCAGCGCGCCGGGTTCCGCCCACTGCAAGCGCTCCGGCGTCAGTCCGAACCGGCGGTGAAACTCATCCAGACTGGGAAGCCGGTGCGACTCCATGCGCTCCCGCTGCAGGCGCAGGGCGCAAATCACATCCACTCCGCGCAAACCGGCCTGCAGATCGTGGTAGACATGCACCCCCAGCGCCGAAAGTTCTTCGGGTACCAGAGTGCGCGGGCCGATGACACGAATTTCCGGGCAGCCGAGGACGGACAGGGCATGTATCTGCGAACGCGCCACCCGCGAATGGAACACATCCCCGACAATGGCCACCACCCGGTCCTCGATCGGACCTCCCAGACGGCGGATCGTGAACACGTCCAGCAAAGCCTGTGTCGGATGCGCATGCTGACCGTCACCGGCATTCACCACCAGCGCCGAATCACCCAGATGACGAGCCACTAGATGAGCCGCACCCGCCTCCGGGTGGCGGATGACGAAGCCATCCACCTGCATGGCCATGAGATTATCAATCATATCGGTGAGGGATTCGCCCTTGCTGGCGCTGCTGGTGCTGACAGCGATATTCAGCACATCCGCCGAGAGGCGCTTGGCAGCCAGCTCAAAAGTGCTGCGGGTCCGGGTGCTGTTCTCAAAAAAAAGGTTGGCGATGGTGCGACCGCGCAGGGTGGGGGTCTTTTTGACGCTGCGGTTCGCAATACTGAGGAAGGATTCCGCCGTATCGAGAATCTGCAGTAATTCCCGCTCCCGAAGCCCTTCGGTACTGAGCAGATGCCGCAAGCGGCCCTGCGCATCGTATTGCAGGTTGCCCTCACCAAAACGCAGGGTAGCGCTCATGGCTGCGGCTCCCGCTGCTCCAGTTCCAGACGCAACGGATCGGGGCCGCGCAACTTGATGTGTTCACCCGCGGTCGCGATCAGACGCAGCGCCGCCACATCGGCCGCCACCGGCAACTCATGCCCGCCGCGGTCCACCAGCACTGCCAGAAGGATGCGGGCCGGACGCCCATAGTCGAAGATTTCATTCATGGCGGCGCGCACGGTGCGTCCGGTGTAGAGGACATCGTCCACCAGAATGATATCGCGGCCATCCACAGCAAAGGGGATATCCGAGGCGCGCACCTGCGGGTGCAGGCCGATCTGGCTGAAGTCATCGCGATAAAAAGAGATGTCCACCCGCCCCAGTGGCTGCTGCAAACCGAGTGCGGCGTGAAGGGCACGTGCCAGCCAGACGCCGCCGGTAAAAATACCGATCATCGCCGCCTGCTCCGGATCGATGAGGGGGCGCAGATCACGCGCCATAACTTCCATCAGCGCGCCCACATCCCAGTCGGTCGTCATGCGTCGCCTCCCGCATTATGAAAGGTCCACAAAATTTCGCAGGCTGCGGCCTGATCCAGCAGGCGACCGCGCTTCTTGTGGGAAAGCTCGCGCTCCTTCAGGACCAGATCAGCGGCATGGCTGCTCAGTCGTTCATCCACCCAATGGATGGGTAGGGGGAAACGGCGCTGCAAACTTTCCGCAAAGTTGCGCACCCGGCCAACCATGAACCCCTCACTGCCATCCATGTGCAAGGGCAGACCCAGAACCAGGGCGCGGGGCTGCCATTCTTTGAGAATACGGGCGAAGCCCTCCCAGTCCGGCCCCCCCTCGCCATTGCGCAGGGTAACGACCCCCTGCGGCGCCAGGCCCGACTCCCCCAGAACCGCAATCCCGATCCGGCGCGCCCCGAAGTCTATTCCGAGCAGCGGCCCACTGCGCTCAGGCATGGCCCGCCGCACCGCTGAGCAGACGCATATCCACCCCCAGCAAACGCGCCGCAGCCTGCCAGCGCTCCCCAGCGGGCAGTTCAAAAATCACCGCCATGTCGAGGGGGCCGTGTAACCATGCGTTATCCTGCAACTCCGCTTCCAGTTGCTGCGCGCCCCAGCCGGCATAACCCAGGGCCAGGAGGTAACGCTGCGGCTCTTCGTGCTGGGCGATGGCCTGCAGAATATCCGGTGAACTGGTCAGCGCCAGATCGTCGTTGACCTCCAGACTGGAAAGCCATTCGCCCCGCGGCGAATGCAGAATAAATCCGTGCTGCGGCTGGATCGGCCCGCCCCAGTATACCGGGCGATGGATCATTTCTTCAGAGGGCTGGATGTCCACTGCACGCAGGGCATCGGACATATTGATGTCCACCAGCCGGTTGATAACCACGCCCATGGCGCCTTCGGCATTGTGTTCGCAGACCACGATTACCGTACGGTCGAAAACGCCGTCGTGCAGCGCGGGCATGGCAATCAGCAGATGATTTTTGAGAGAAGAAAAGGTCATAGGCCCTATGATACGTCTTTCCTACCAAAAACGGCAGGCACCCGTGACCACCGGCACGGGTGGGCCGCATTATCGCCCCCGCTCCAGACGCTGCCAGAGCAGATCTGCGGCATCGACCCCAAAAAAACGCTTGATCTCCCGCGCCCCGGTGGGGCTGGTGACATTGATCTCCGTCACATACCCGCCGATCACATCCAACCCGACAAAAAGCAGGCCTGCGGCGCGCAAGGCCGGGCCTATCGCCGCACAGATGTCTCGATCACGGTCATTGATCTTCGCTGCCACCCCCGTTGCACCTGCCACCAGATTACCGCGGAAATCCGCCGCCGAAGGCACCCGCAGCAGGGCGCCTGGCACCGGGACGCCATCCACCAGGAGGATCCGTTTATCGCCCTCGCGAATCGCGGGCAGGTAGCGCTGCGCCATCACATAATGCTGGCCCCAGCCCGTCACCGTCTCCAGAATACTGCCGACATTGCGGTCCTGCAGGTGCAGATAGAACACCCCTTCGCCACCACGCGCCGAGAGCGGTTTGACGACGATTTCGCCGTGTTCGGCGAGAAAGGCCCGCAAATCCCCGAGATCACGGCTGACCAGCAAGGGCGGCAGAAATTCCGGGAAATGCAGGGCATAGAGCTTTTCATTGGCATTGCGCAGACTGACCGGATCGTTGACCACCCAGGTTCCGGCGTGCTCCAGCAGATAGCAGGCGGTGAGATATTCCAGGCCTACAGGCGGGTCCTTACGCATGAGGACCACATCCATCTCGTCGAGAGGGCGTTCTTCTGTCTCACCCAGCGTAAAATAATCTTCCACATCATCACGTACAACGATGGTACGGAGCCGTCCCCAGGAACGCCCTTCCCGAAAAAACAGGTCCGGCAGACCAAACACCCGGCATTGATGCCCACGCGCCTGCGCCGCCAGCAGCATGGCGAACGTCGTATCTTTGGCCGGTTTGATCCCGGTAATGGGATCCATAAGGATAGCGGCCTTGAGCGCACTCACTGGCCTGTCTCCGGTGTACCTTGCCGCCGCCAGTCCGCCATTTCCCGGGCCGCCGCCACCAGGGTGAGGCGCGCGATGACGCCATAGGCATAGTAACGATTGACCGGCGCATCCGGTGGTGATTTCCGGCAAGGGAGCACACAGGTCTGGCCAAAGGACATAGGCTCAAAATGCGCCCCCGGAGCGTTGAGATTCTCATCCCGTCCACGCTCCGTATGTACCCGGTAAAACCCTCCCAGCACCTGCTGGCCGATCATATAGACCACCGGCTCTGCGACTGCCTCCTGCGCGGTCTGTTCGAAGGTATATACACCCTCCTGAATAAAGACATCACTGACTGGCAGCCCCTCTTTACTCTTCGCCATCCGGGTGCGCTCCTTACGGTTGAGGTCAAGGAATTCGTCACCCGAATAGGCGGTCATAATGCCCATACCGTAAGTACCCGCATCCGCTTTGACGATCACAAAAGGACGCTGATGAATACCATAGTGGGCATAACGCTCGCGAGTAATCTCCAGTACGGCATCCACGTTCGCAACCAGGCACTCGCGGCCTTCGGAGCGCATGAAGTCAATGCCCTGACAACGCCGAAAAACGGGGTCAATCAGCCAGGGATCGATGCCGATCACTTCCGCCAGTTCCTGCGCCACAGCACGGTAATGGGTGAAGTGCTGAGATTTACGTCGGTTACGCCAACCTGCCGCGAGAGGAGGCAGAATAGGTTGCTCCAGGCCTACCAATATTTCCGGCACACCACCAGATAAATCATTATTCAGTAAAATCACTTGTGCATCAAAACCCGTCGTCGACAGGCGCCCGCCGTCGCGACACAATGGTTCCAGCAGCAACTGGCCACCTGAAGGCAGATCATAGACCGTACGATCTTCCACAATCAGGGAACCCACCCGCACGTCCAATCCGGCGAGTTCCAACAACTCACGCAACCGTGCCACGCTCTCCAGATAAAAGAGGTTACGCGTGTGATTTTCGGGAACCAGCAGCACCCGCTCCAGACCTGGATAGTACTGGTTCAGATAATGCTGAATAGCCGAAACATAGAGCGCCGAAAACTCCGGATTGAGGTTATTAAAGCCCGCCGAAAACAGATTGGTATCCACGGGCGCCAACTTGAAACCGGCATTGCGCAGGTCCACAGAGGCATAGAAAGGCGGCGGCGTCCGCTGCCATTGTCCCCGAAACCAGCGTTCGATCGTGGATTGCTCGGCGATCAGATGGCGCTCGATATCCAGCAGAGCCTCCACCCGATCCGTGGCCAGGAAAGGAATATCCCGTATTACTTCCGTCATGTGTTTTCCTAAATACGTTGCGCCACAGGAACATAGCGTCGATTCTGTTCCCCTGTATAGACCTGCGTAGGCCGGAAGATCCGGTTATCCGCCAGTTGCTCCCGCCAATGGGCCAGCCAGCCCGCAGAGCGAGCCATGGCAAAAATAGGCGTAAAAAGGTCCGCTTTGATGCCCATCTCGTGATACAGCACGCCCGAGTAGAAATCCACATTTGCGTGAATCCCCTTGGGACCGAGCCGCTCCGTAGCCTGGCGTTCCACTTCAATGGCAATTTCAAAGAGGCCGCTATGACGCAGATTTCCATGACTGGCCATATCCTCCATCATCTCCTTGAGAATCACTGCACGCGGATCGCGGGTTTTGTAGATGCGATGCCCGAAACCCCAGATTTTCTCCTTGTTGGCCATCTTCCTGTCGAGATAGGCACCCACCTGCCGGACGGAACTGATTTCTTCCAGCATTTCCACCACCTTCTGATTAGCACCACCATGCAACGGGCCAGCCAGGGTTCCGATCGCCCCCCCGATGACATGGTAAGGATTGGTCAGGGTGGATCCGGTCACCAGTACCGAGAAGGTACTGGCATTGATGGTGTGCTCGGCATGCAGAATCAGGCAGGAGTCGAGGATTTTGGTATAGGTCGGATCAGGTTCGCGACCCGACAGCATATACAGAAAGTTGGCTGCATGGCTGAGATCGGGGCGAGGTGAAATAGGATCATTGCCAAAACGCATCTGCTCCCACATCGCGACAATGGTGGGCATGCGCGCAATAATCCGCATCGCCATGGCATCCAAATGGAGCGTATTTCCGCGTTCGGCGTCGGAAAGCTCCTGCTGCGGGTAGAACATGCCCAGACTGGCCACGGCACAGTGCAGCATATCCATGGGGTGTCCGGTCACGGGCATGAACTTCATGATTTCCCGGACATTATATTTAACTTGGCGGTGCGCACGCAGACCGTGGTCGAAGCGTTTCAGATCTGCAGCGCTGGGCAGGACACCATCCAGCAGCAAGAACGCCACCTCCTCGAAGCTGCTGTACGCGGCAAGATCCGCAATGGCAAAACCACGGTAACTCAGCAGGCCGGCAGCGCCATCGATGTTGGAAATGCTGGACTGGGTTGCAGCCACACCCTCCAGACCGGGCGCAAAGTTCGGTTCCGCCATACAGAACTCCTTTTATCATTCTGATACTTGACTGCCCGGACCTGCGGCGGTCGCCGCCAGTCGGGGCACGGCTCACGGGCAGCATCCTGCACGAAGGTTTTCGGACGACAAGCCGCCGGATCATCATAACCTGCCCGTAAAAGAAAAGGGAGGCCGTCAGCCTCCCCTTGGGGCACTTCCGCACCAACCGGCGATCAGGCCGAAAAGGAAGATCCGCAACCGCAGGTGGTCGTTGCGTTGGGATTTTTGATGACGAATTGCGCACCTTCCAATCCCTCGCTGTAGTCAATCTCCGCGCCAACCAAGTACTGGTAACTCATAGGATCAATCAGCAGACTCACACCCAGCTGATGCACTTCCGTATCGCCTTCATTCATATTCTCATCGAAAGTGAAGCCATACTGAAAACCGGAACAACCGCCCCCCGTCACAAAGACGCGCAACTTCAGATCGTCAGAACCTTCCTCTTCAATGAGTGACGCGATTTTGTCCGCTGCATTTTGTGTCAAGGTCATGACTGGGGGGATGGAATCCAAATCCGTCATCGTTTCCGTTGCTGTGCTCATTATTCATCGCTCCATGCGCCGCAGCGCTTCATCCAGTGGATACCCGAGTATTTTGCTCGCTTTTGCGCGCAGGCGTCAAGCCACGACAGCACCCAACTGGAGACTCGCGTCGTGCTGGAATGGCAAGGACCATCAGCTCGCCGCCCGGGCACTGCGCCGCAGGCGGGATAGCAGACGTCGTGCCATTTCGCCGAACAGTTCGGTCTGAGTCGGATGGGGATGGATGGCGCCAGCCACCTGCTCCAGGGTCAAACCGGCGCTGACCATCATCACGGCCTCGCCCACCAGGGTATCCGCATGATCGGCGAGGAAATGCACACCGACGATACGGTGGCTGATCTTGTCGGCGACGATCTTGATCAGTCCGTCGGTCTCGCCGGTCATCATGGCCTTGGCATCGATGCTCAGGGGCACTTTGACTTCGACGGCGTCGATCCCTCCCGCCTTGGCCTGCTCCAGGGAAAGGCCGACAAACGCGCACTGCGGCCGGGTGAAGGTCACCCCGCAGTCTTTAGCCGCTTCATAACGGGCGCTGTGGCCAAGCAAGCTGGCAGCCGCCACCCGTCCCTGCTGACCGGCGGTGTGGGCCAACATGTAACCGCCGATGACATCACCGACCGCATAGATATGGGGCACATTGGTGCGCCCGGAGGCATCGACGGCGATGACGGCGCGATCGCCCAAAGCCACACCGACCGCGGCCAGATTCAGCCCGCTGGTATCCGGGCGCTTACCCGTCGCTACCAGCAGCAGATCACAGGCATAATTCGCCACCTCGTCGCCTGACTGGTAACGCACCGCCAACTGGCCGGGTTGCCCCGCGACATCCATCACTTTGACCCCGGTCAGCACCTGCAAACGCGGGCTGTTATGGGCGATGGCCTTCATCAACTGTTCGGCGACTTCCTTCTCCATCTCGGCCACCGGCCGTGGCAGGGCTTCCAGTACCCGCACCTCAGCGCCGAAGTCGTGGAACATCTGCGCCATTTCCATACCGATGGCACCGGCGCCGATGACGCAGAGGCGCGCGGGCGGTTGTTTCAGGTTCCAGACTGTGTCGGAAGTCACCGCCGCGCCACTCTTCAACGCGTCCTGAATGCCGGGAATCGGCGGCACAAAGGCGGGTGCGCCCGTAGCAATGACACAGGCTCCGAAGGTCAATGTCCGCGCATCCTTGCCGCTGATCTCGACGCTGTGGTCACCGGTAAAACGGGCATAGCCTTCCAGAACCTGAATTTTCACACCCTGATCGGTTTTCAGGGCCATTTCTCCGCGGGTCTGGAGAATACCGCGCCGATGCTGTTCCAGTTGTGCCCAATCCAGTCTGGGCGTGCCCAGGGCAATGCCCATTGCCGCGTCGTGCTCGCGGTCGCGGATGCGATCCGCAGCAGCGCGCCAGGCCTTGGAGGGAATACAGCCCCGCCACAGACATTCGCCGCCCGGCAGGGGCGCATCGTTGACCATGGCCACCCTGATGCCGTTCTCTGCGAGCTCGCGGGCGCAGTCTTCGCCGCCGGGGCCTGCGCCGATGACCAGCACTTGCACGTCGTAATCCCCTTCTGGAATCACCTGGCCGCCACTACCCAGCCAGTTCTCTGGGTGCTCAATGGCCTGTTTCAAGTCATTGAGGAACAGCGCCGCCTCGGCGCCGTTGACCACCCGGTGATCTGCCGTGATGGTGATGGGCATGCCTTCGGGTCCATTCCCGGCGATAGCAATGATGGCCGCCGTCCCCGGGGTGACGATGGCATCGAACTGGGCAATGCCGTACATCCCCATGTTCGAGATAGTAAAGGTAGGGTTGGTATATTCAGGCGGACTGAGACGACGTTTGCGCGCCTTCTCCAGCAATGAGGTCCACTCCGTCTGCAACTGTTCCGGCTTCTTGCCTTCGACACCGCGCAGGACAGGCACAACCAGACCACCGTCTTCCGTAGTCGCGGCAATGCCGATATCATGCTGACTGCGTTCGACAATCTTATCCACAGGCTGATAAGCGGCGTTCACCAGGGGGTGTCTGTGCAACGCCTGCGAAGCGGCCTTGGCAATCGCCACCGTGACGGAAAGCTTGTGTGCCTTGGCGGCGCGGATCAGCGCCTCGGGCCTGACCTGCACGGTGACATGAAAAACCGGGATACTCAGGGATGCGGCCATCGCTTGGCTGATCGCTCTTTCGATGGCCGTCATGGCGCGGCCGTTACCTGGCACCGCGGGCTCGGCAGTACCGTCCGACGCGACCGGGGCGGCACGGCCACCAGCAGCACCGAGAACATCTGCGGCGACAATCACGCCCGCAGGCCCCGTACCGCGCAGCCCGTTGATATCCACACCCCGCTGGCCCGCCAACTGCCGGGCAAAGGGACTGGCGGTCCCCTGCCGCGGACGCGGCGCCGGATATGCACCAGGTACTGGGCCAGACATGGCGGCGGCAGGCACGGGAGTCGCTACCGGCGCCGATGTAGCATCGGGCTGGCGCCGCCCTCCGTCATGGACAGCGTTTTCGTGGCTTACCTGCTCCGGCGACTCCACTAGCCAGGCGATGGCCTCCCCTACGGGCACCACCGCATCCACCACCGCCAAAGGCCCCGACAGGTACCCCTCACGGAACACTTCCACGTCCATGATGGCCTTGTCCGTTTCCACCGTCGCCACCACGTCGCCACGCTCTACCCGCGCGCCCGCAGGCTTCTCCCAGGATACCAGGACACCTTCGGTCATGGTGTCGGAGAGTTGCGGCATCTTCACCGCATAGCCTTCAGAGGCGGGTGGCGTAGCGGATGCAGGCCCCGTCGGCACGACCGCAGGCGCTGCAGGAACAGGCGCTGCCGCCGTTTCCACCGCGCTATCGGTGATATAGCCGATAGTCCCGCCCACCGGAATGACGCTGTTGGCCTCGGCCAGGGGTCCCGCCAAGTAACCGGAACGAAACACCTCGACATCCATGATGGCCTTGTCCGTTTCCACCGTCGCCACCACGTCGCCACGCTCTACCCGCGCGCCCGCGGGCTTCTCCCAGGATACCAGGACACCTTCCGTCATGGTGTCGGAAAGTTGCGGCATTTTGATGACGTAAGGTTCAGCCATATTTCACCATTGTTGAGTCAAACCGAGGGTAAGGAGGGGGACGGATTGCCGGAATCTTACCGGCCCAGCATCTTCCGCACAGCGGCGACCACTTCTCCGGCATTGGGGATAGCCGCCTTTTCCAGGTGGCGATTATACGGAATAGGCACATCCAGCGCATGCACCCGTACCGGCGCCGCATCGAGATCAAAAAAGCATTCCTCGTTGAGGATCGCCATCACCTCGGAACCCACGCCCACCGGCGCCTCGTCTTCTTCGACAACGACGGCGCGATGGGTCTTGCGCACGCTGGCCGCGATACCGGCCCGATCCATGGGTTTGAGCGCCCGCAAATCCACCACTTCGGCGTCGATGCCGTAGTCCTGAGCCAACTTCTGCGCCGCATCCAACGCCCAATGAACGCTGATGTTATAGGCAAAAATACTGACGTCCTTACCCGGCCGCATCACTTCGACGCCTTCCAGCGGCGTAAAAAATTCTTCGTCCGGGATCTCGCCCTTGAGGTTATACATACTCTCGTGCTCAATGATCACTACCGGATCATCACAGCGCACGGCGCTTTTCAGCAGTCCGTAGGCGTCGCGCGGCGTTGCCGGGGTCACCACCCGCAGGCCGGAAATACCCATGAACACTTTCTCCATGCGCGCCGAGTGCTGGGCACCCAATTGGTGCGCAGTGCCGCCCGGTACCCGCATCACGAAGGGACAACGGATACGACCACCGGACATGTAATGGATTTTCGCGGCGTTGTTCATGAGCTGATCCATCGCCAACCAGGCGAAATTAACGCTCATGATTTCGACGATGGGACGGGCCCCGATCATGGCGGCGCCCACCCCGATACCGGTGTAGCTGTTTTCGGAAATGGGGGTATCGATTACCCGCTGCTCGCCGTACTTGGCGAAGAGGCCGCTGGTCGCCTTGTAGGTACCGCCGGCGACGCCGATATCCTCACCCATGGCAAAAACCAGGGGGTCCCGCGCCATCTCTTCATCGTGGGCGCGCAGGATACCCTGCCAATACATCATTTCAGCCATGGCTGCCTGCCTCCTTTTCTGTGTATACGTAACGGGCGATATCTTCCAGACGCGGCTCCGGGCTCTCGGCGGCAAAGCGCACGATTTCATTTTCGATTTCGTCCAGTATGGCCTTGTCCATGGCGTGGAACTCGTCCTCGCTGACCACCCCGGCTTCCAGCAGACGGTGCTTGTAGATGCCGATGGGATCGCGCTGCGCCCATTCCTCCACCTCTTCCTTGGAACGGTAGGCGCCCGAGTCGGACATGGAATGGCCCCGCAGACGATAGGTCATCAACTCCAGGAAGTAGGGTTTACGCTTTTCCCGCACGTACTGCACCGCCTTTTCGGCGTGGTCCATGACCACATCGATATCCTGGCCGTCGCACTGCGCCGCCTCGATTCTGTAAGGTGCCACCCGCTTGTACTGGTTGATCTCCACCGTCGAACGTTCAATGGCAGTGCCGATACCATACAGGTTGTTTTCGCAGATAAAGAGCACCGGCAGATTCCACAGGCTCGCCATGTTCATGGTTTCGTGGAAAGTGCCCTGATTGTTGGCGCCGTCGCCCAAAAAACAGATCGAGATTTCGTCACTACCGCGCAACTGGATCGCCTTGGCGAAACCGGCCGCCAGCGGGAAGGGGCCGCCGACCAGCGCGTAGCCGCCCATGAAGTGCACATCGGGATCAAAGAGGTGCATGGAACCACCACGGCCCTTGGAACAGCCTGTCTCTTTGCCGAAGAGCTCCGCCATCAGCACCTTGGGATCCATACCTGACTTCAGGGCGTGGATATGATCGCGATAACCAGTCACCACGTAGTCCGAACCGGTGCGGGCCTTCTCCAGCACACCGATGGCACAGGCTTCCTCACCAGGATAAAGGTGCAAAAAACCGCCGATCTGGCGTTCGTGGTAGGCCTCCGCGCAGCGTTCCTCGAAACGGCGGGCAAACAGCATTTCACGCAACAGGCGCTTCTGGTCCGTGGCGTCCATGGTCCTCCTAGACAAAAAACATTGGACCTGTGTCACTAGGGACACAGGCCTCAGGTGAATGAGTGAAAGCAAAGTCTTGGGAATGATGGCCCAGGCTGCGGCAAAGCGTCAAGAGCGAGCGAACTGAGCGCCCGCCTATAAGCCCCGACTTGCCAGCACAGGGGGGGCAGCAAACAAGACGGGCACCGAGGCAGATTTGCGCTGCTGTGAAAACCCTTTGCATAACTCAGGAGGCACAAAACCCGCCTTATAATTCGGCGGGTTAGGCTACGACATCAGATAAAGAAGAAACCACCATCCTGACGTGTGGGAGTCAGCGTAGCGGGTGTTGTCTTCAGTTGCCGTTCAGAGTGCGCTCGATATTGGGGAGTGCCGCGCCTATACCGGCACCAACCGCACCGCCGACCGCAGCCCCTACAGCGGGATTGCCTGCAGCGACAGTACCCAGAACCGCTCCACCGGCCGCGCCAATGGCGCCGCCGCTCAGGGCACGCTGACCAGTAGGGCTCATATTGGCACAGCCGCCGAGCGCCACAACGCAAAAAGCCAGCACGAGAGGAGACAACCAGCGCCGCCGGTCTGCAACAGCGCTTACGAAGTTTCCTGATATCATTGTCCTGCTCCTGTGTTTTCCGTACTTACCATCAATTCGATAGACCGGACATTCGTCACTTCATTCAATGATGCCAGTCATCATCGTGCCGCCAGCGCCCGGCCCAAGGCGGAGGTCCGCGATGCTCCCAGCGACGGCGCTCATAAATCCGGGCACGCATAGGTGCCACATAATAGCCAGGGGGTGGTGGGGGCGCATAGTAAATGGGGCGAGGAGGCGGGGCGTAATAAACCGGTGGGGGCGGGGCGTAGTAACCCAGACCGTTGCCAAGAAATACGCTCAACCCCGGAATAGCGAGCCCGAGGGACATGTCATCGTCTGCCCGAACCGCGGTGCTGGTCAAACCGCACAGCAGCGCCAGGGTGGCGACAAGTACCAAATGGCGGACGCCATAAGCTGACGACTTGATCATAATCAAACTCCTTGTGTCAGGTAATGATTCGCCCGGCTCCAACATCGGCAGATCATCGTGTACCACGACTTTGTCCGAACATCTACCGATACTGATAACAGAGCGTAGCAGACAAACTTTGCAAAATTGGTGCCATATTCATTAGCCTTATTTTTCGGCAGCTTACGTTGCAGCATTGTAGGGAAATGGCTACAGATCCGGAACCATATATAATAATATGTATGCTTTCATCGGGTTATATTGTCGCTGATTACCATGGGCGCTTACGGCAGCAGGGCAATTTGCATCAGGCCCGCGTCCTCCGCCAGAGAGAACAGTCGGTTCATATTCTGTATTGCCTGTCCCGCCGCCCCTTTGACCAGATTGTCGATGACCGACAGGACGACTACTTGCCCCGGCCGGGGCTGATGTACGGCGATATGGCACATGTTGGCACCCCGCACTGAACGGGTAGCCGGGTGACAGCCGAAGGGCAGGACATCCACAAAAGGCTCGCCGGCGTAACGAGTGGCGAACAGATCCTGTAGCGCCGCATCGCTCATCGGCTGCGCCAGGCGCCCGTAGAGGGTGGCATGTATGCCGCGGATCATCGGCATCAGGTGCGGTGTGAACTGCAACTCCAGCGGAGTCCCACTGATATCAGAGAGCACGGCCTCGATTTCCGGCCGGTGCCGGTGGCCGCTGACGCCATAGGCGCTGACACTATCCGCCGTCTCGGGGAGAATCAAGCCGACCTTGGCGCTACGACCCGCTCCGCTGACGCCGGACTTGCAATCCGCGATCAGCGTATCCTCGCGCAGCAAGCCCTCGGCCAACAGAGGCGCAAAGCCGAGGATGACTGCCGTCGGATAACAGCCTGGATTGGCAATCAGCCGCGCCTCACTGACCTTAGTCCGATAGTATTCGGGCAAGCCATAACAGGCTTCGGCCAGCACCTCGGGTGCGCGGTGGGCCATGCCGTACCACCGGGCAAAAACTTCTGCATCGCGCAATCGGAAATCGGCACCCAGGTCGATGATTCGCACGCCTTTGGCCAGCAGTTGCGGAGCGCTGTCCATGGCCACTCCATGGGGTGTCGCAAAAAAAACGACGTCCAGGGTGCCAAGTATGGCGGGATCTGGGGCGGTATAAGACAGGTGGCAGTGGCCACGCAAATTGGGGAAGTGCTCGTCCACCCGCTGCCCGGCCTCAGCGCGGGAAGTGATGGCCACTAACTCGACTTCCGGATGCGGCAGCAGCAAACGGAGCAACTCCACCCCGGTGTAACCCGTACCCCCAACGATACCTGCGCGAATCATGTTCCCCCCTGATGCTAATCCGTAATAGAAAAAGCCGCCCGAAGGCGGCTTGTTTCGCAGTTCGAAGCGTCGGTAATTAACGCTTGGAAAACTGGTGACTACGCCGAGCCTTATGTTTACCCACCTTCTTCCGCTCCACTTCGCGAGCGTCACGGGTGACAAAACCAGCGCTGCGCAAGGGGCGTCGCAAGGTTTCGTCGTAGACCATGAGGGCGCGCGTGATGCCATGGCGGATCGCCCCGGCCTGACCACTGGCGCCACCACCGTTGACATTCACCAGAATATCGAACTGGCCGCCATGACCGGTCAACTCCAAGGGCTGCATGACCACCATGCGTGAGGTCTCACGGCCAAAGTAGTCTTCCAGGGTGCGCTTGTTGATGACGATCTTGCCAGAGCCACGGCGCAAATACACGCGGGCAGTTGCACTCTTACGCCGACCGGTACCGTAATATTGTTCCATAAAGTCTTCGCCTTAAACGTTCAGGGGCTGCGGCTGCTGTGCCGAATGGGGATGCTCGGAGCCGGGATAGACCTTGAGCTTCTTGAACATCGCCCGACCCAGCGGATTCTTGGGCAGCATGCCCTTGACCGCAAGTTCGATGATCCGCTCCGGGTGCGTCTCCTTCATCTTCTCGAAGGAAGCACTCTTCAGGTTGCCGACATAGCCGGTGTGATGGTAATAAATTTTATCTTTGGCCTTGTTGCCGGTAACCGCGATCTTGTCGGCATTGATGACGACGATGTAATCGCCGGTATCAGCATGGGGCGTATACTCGGGCTTATGCTTGCCACGCAAACGTTTAGCCAGCTCTACAGAGAGGCGGCCCAGGACTTTATCGGTGGCATCCACCACGAACCAGTCCCCTTGTACTTCATGAGACTTGGCAGAATAGGTCTTCATCACAAACTCCGGCTTCGGATTTTTCACTGAGGGGCGGGAGATTAGCGACGATAGGGGCAGATGTCAAGGTATTTGCGCGCTCTGGGGACGGCTATCCAATGAATTTCGTCAGAGTCGACACCCTGCATCCATGCGGGAATATCGCGTTGTCCGTGCAAAGCACATCAAACGTCGGCACGACCAGGGTGCTCTGGATAAAATATTACGTGCCGTGAAAGGGCACTCAGAGGATCAGGATTTTGCGCGCGGCTTCATCGGGCAGGTCT
>NZ_CP044411.1:2802500-2933811 GCF_008926505.1 Acidithiobacillus sp. 'AMD consortium'
CGCCAGCATTTCGCCTTCGGGCAGCATGTCGACGGTGCCAAGCGCGATTTGTTCGAATGTATCCTGATGCTTCATAGTCATAAATTGGCCGGTGTTTTGTGATGAGGCTGCATATTAGCATTGGCGGGCTCCCGGCTGAATGCTCTTTGCCGACATCGGGATTGGCGTCATGGGTCACGGTCAGGCACTGGTTAGTCGCCGCAACAAAGGCACCTTGATCTGGTCGAGGATCAGGGTGTAGAGCATCGTCGCCAGGAGCAGGCCGGCGATAAGCGGTATCGGTAAGGGCGCCATCAACCAACCCATCGCAGCCAGACCGCCCACCACCAGAATATCCGCGAGACTGGCCCAAAGCAGGAAGCGACCGGGGACTGACGCCCAGAGATGGCCGCGCTCCCGCACCAAAAAGACATTGGCCAGGCCGGAAAATACCAGGCCAAGGAAATCCAGGGTCTGCACCGATGCCAACGACAGCCCCAGCGACCGGCCCACACCATACACGGCGAAGATATAAATCAGCCAGGCGAAGGCAACGACCAGCGAGGAAAATACCAGGGTATGTATGTCCCAGCGATCCGGTTTTGGCGAGGGGCGCACGTTGTCCTCCGCCAGGGACATGGTCACGAAATCATTGGCGAAGAGCAGCAGAAGAACCAGCAGTGGGGTAACCACAAAGCTGCGGAACAGCAGGAAGCCCAGGCTCAGGAACAGGGCGACCTGAAAAACTTTGACAATTTTATTGAGGGTATAGGTGAGCATGCGCTGATAGACGCGCCGGCCGGTGACCACCGCATCAAACACCCCCTGCAGACCGGGCGTGGTGAGCACGAGGCTGGCCGCCGCCTTGGCAACATCGGTGGCGCTTTCCACGGCGACGCCCATCTCTGCCTGTTTGAGGGCGGGGGCGTCGTTGACCCCGTCGCCCGTCATTCCGACGATCCGGCCTTTTTTCTGCAAACCTTGTACCAGATGAAACTTGTCAGCGGGGAAAACCCCGGCATACACGCCACAGTCCTCCGCCAGGGCCTTGCCGTCACAAACGCTGCCCATGATACCCAGCGCTGTGGCAACATTTTTTGCGGTCTGCGGACTGTCACCGGTGACCATGCGCACCTGCACGCCCAGTTCCTGCAATTGTTGAACGACTTGGGCCGCATCCGGGCGGATCGGATCAGCGAGCGCAAGCAGACCGAAAAATCGTGGTTGGCCATCCGGGCCCGCTGCCACGGCGAGCACCCTTGCGCCACCGGCGGCGAGATCCGTTGTCGCCTGTTCCCAGTCCGTATTGCCGCAGAGTTTGGCGATGATCTGGGGTGAGCCTTTGAGTGCGCGCCAGGATGCGCCGTCCTGCATGAAAACCCCCTCCGAACGCTTGGTAGCGGGATCAAAAGGCACGAACTGCTGACGATCAGGGAGGTGGGGGGTCTGGGCTAGCGACGCCTGGAGAACGGCGAGATCAATGGGATCCTGAGTGGCGCTGTCGCTGGCGATGGCCGCCATCTTCAGAAGCTCCGCCTCTTCCACGCCGGGCCAACCCTTTGCCTGACTGAGGCTGAGACGGTTCTGCGTGAGAGTGCCGGTTTTGTCACTACAGAGGTCGCTCATGGCAGCGGCTTCTTCCACGGCGGCCAGGCGGGTAACCAGCACACCCCGATGCACCAGATGCAGGGAGGAGATGGCCGTAGCCAGGGTGAAAGTGGCGGGCAGCGCCACTGGTACCGAAGCAACCAGCAGGATGAGCGCAAAAGGCAATATTTCCGCAAGAGGGACGTGACTGGCGGCTGCGTAAATCAGGATCGCGGCGACGAGAATGACGTCCATCATTACCAGATAGCGGACGATGGAAAGCACCAGTTCTTCCAGGTGACTTTTGGCACCGGCGCCGCGCACCAGTTCAGCGGTCTTGCCAAAATAACTTTTGGCCCCCGTGGCCGTAACTTCCCCCGAAGCTTCGCCGCGACGGACGACCGAGGCGGAATAGAGGGTGTCGCCCGCCGCCCGCTCCACGGGCATGGATTCCCCCGTCAGGGCGGATTGGTCCACCAATATGCCGCCATCGCTGAGACACAGATCGGCGGGAACCATATCCCCAACCCGTACATGAACCAGATCGCCTGGCACAAGGTCGGCGGCCGGGATACTTTGCCATCGTCCATCGCGACAGGCGCGGGCCTGAATCCGCAATCTCTCTTTCAGCAGTTCCAGCGCGCTCTGCGCCTTGCGTTCCTGGCTGAAACCGAGCACTCCATTAAAAATGAGGAGCAAAGTGATGATGATCGCTTCTGGCCACCTACCCAATATGGTTTCCAGAATCAGGGTGCCTTCCAGCATCCAAGGTACCGGTGCCCAGAACTTGTGGAGAAAGAGAAGCCAGTTTTTGGGTTTTTCTTCGGTGACTGCATTGGGGCCATATTGGGCAAGCCGTTGCCGCGCTTCATCACTACCCAGTCCGCTACAGGTGTTTTCCGGCATATTCCGTTATCCTGATATCTTTTACGTTTTTCCAAGTATAGAACCCCGAGACCTGCGAAGGTTCCCCCACAGGCCATGCTGGTAGTAAACTGCGCAGATCGCGTTGTATGGGGAGCATGGCGTCATGTTAAACCTTCTGGGAAAAATGGTGATTGAGGCAGGGATGCCGGCTGCCCTGGCGTCTGTCGCCCGGGGGGCAATCCGGCTGACCAGCCGCCCGCCCCGGGAAGAGGGTCGGCGATGATTCTGTTAACCCTCCTGAAGGGCAAACTGCATCGGGTGCGGGTCACGGCTGTCGAACTGGAATACGAGGGTTCCTGTGCGATCGACAGCGACCTGTTGGCTGCGGCGGGCATTCATCCTTATGAGCAGATACACATTTACGATGTGAATAACGGTGACCGATTCAGTACCTACGCGATCAGCGCGTCAGCGGGGTCGGGCATCATTTCGGTCAATGGTGCGGCGGCGCGCAGAGTGTCCCTGGGAGATGTGCTGATCATCGCCGCCTACGCGCAGGCCACCGCAGATGCCGTGGCCGGTTTCCGGCCGCAACTGGTATATGTAGACGAGCACAATCGCATCATACCGCGCAATCAGCACATTGACTCCGCCCCTGCCTGAACGACACCCCCCTTGCTGAAAGGGGTCCCCCGTACTGCGCGACTGCTGATGGGTGCACGAGCTGCGCGCAGCGTGGGGCAGGGTGCGCTGGTCGTCGACTTTGCACTCTATCTGCATGCCCTGCATTGGTCGGCATTGACTATCGGCCTCCTGTACTCGGCCAGCCTGCTGGTCGGCGCTGTGGCGACACTGCTGGTGGGCCCCCTGAGCGATCAATATGGTGCCAAAGGCTTTCTGCTGGGCTACGAGGCAGTTCAACTCATCGCGGCGTCCATTGCGCTGAGTACCGCCCAGCCCGTCTGGCTCACTCTGGCAGCCGTATTGGGCGGGTTCGGTCGCGGCGCCAACGGCGGGGCAGGGCCCTTCGCACCAGCGGAGCAATCCTGGATGTCCCGGAGTGTAACCCGCGGGCAATGGGGGCAGGTGTTCCATTTGAATACCAGCATCGGGCTTCTGGGGATGGCCGCCGGCGCTACGCTGGCAACCTTACCCGGCATATTAGCGGGCGTATTGCCGGGTACCGAGGCCTACAGACTGCTCTTCCTGGTTGTCTTGCTGGGTTCGCTTATCTGTCTGCTGTTCTTGGGTGCGGCAAAAGAATCGACAGTCGATACGGCATCCGCAGTGCAAAGTGAGCAGATACAGACTGCCCCCCCGGAGGTGCGCAAGCCCATCTGGCGGGTGTTGCTGACTTTTGGCACTATCAATGCGCTGAATGGCCTGGGAATTGGCATGGTGGGACCGTTGATGGCGTACTGGTTTCACCTGCGCTTTGGGGTAGGGCCCGCGGCGATTGGCGGCGCGATGGCCCTCGCCTTCGTCAGTGCCGCTGTCATGTCGCTGATCGGTCTGCGCCTCATTCGGCGCTTTGGCCTGGTCGGAACGGTTTTGCGTATGCGTCTGCTCGGGCTGGCGCTGCTGCTGGCTCTGCCGTTTGCACCGTTTTTCTGGGTGGCGATGCTGCTCTTCATCGCCCGTGCGGCTTTGAATCAGGGGAGCATAGGCTCACGGCAGGCCCTCTTTCTGGGGCTGGTGGGCAAAAGCCAACGTGGTCTGGCCGCGACGGTGAACAGCCTGTCTGTACAGGCACCGCGCTCTATCGGCCCGACCATTACCGCCATGTTCTTTCAGGCAGAGATGCTGGTAACACCTTTTTTGGTTGCGGGGGCGCTGCAAGGCGCTTATCTATACTTTTTCCAGCGGTTTTTTAGCCGGGCGGAGGACCACGACCAAACCGCGTAGCCGGTGGCGCTGTCCGTCGCCGGACATGGTCAGGCGCCACCGGCGGCTACCATCGTATCGGGCCGTTTACGGCCGCACCGGGCCAGACCCAAGCGGTGACAGGCATAAATTTGGGCTTCCGATTGCCAGATAAGGCGCATGGCGACTATGCTCTGGGCATGGACCATACCAACCCCAATTCCTTTCGTTTCGCGCCGCTACGGCGGGCAGCCTATCGCCTGAGTGTGACCCAGCCTAGCCAGTTGCCCGCCGATGATGGCGCCGAAGTGGCCATTGCCGGCCGTTCCAATGTCGGTAAGTCATCCACCCTCAATATGCTGACCGAGCGCCGCGCACTGGCGCGGGTCAGCCGCACCCCGGGCCGTACCCAGGCCATCAATATTTTCGATCTCGATCCGGGGCAACGCCTCGTGGACCTGCCCGGCTACGGGTACGCCAAGGTCCCCGAGGCACTGCGGCGCTCCTGGGGGCCACTGCTGGAACAATATCTACGGCGGCGCGGCAGCTTGCGCGGATTGATCCTGGTCATGGATATCCGCCACCCCTATACTGCCCATGATGCCGACCTCATTGCCTTCGCGGAGGGCTGCAATAGACCGGTGCATGTCTTGCTCAACAAAGCAGACAAACTCAGCCGCGGTGCGGCGATTCAGGAAATGGCCCGCTTGCGGCGGATTCCGGAATTGCAGGGGGTCGATATGCAGCTATTTTCCGCCCAGTCAGGGTTGGGTATCGATGAGTTGCATGAACGTATAGCAAGATGGTTCACACCGGATTCAGAAAAAGAAACCCCAGCCGAAGCCGGGGCTAATAGCGAGTTCTCAAAGGGAGGGGAGAACTCATGATCCGGTCAGGGAGGGTAGACCGGACCCAGACAACCAACGGGTCATCTACAGCGTTGGAGTGACGCGTGCCAAAAAAGTTCAGTGAACAACATCCCTGGCATGTTTTGCGGCCAGACCGGCGTGCCCGCTGGCGCGCGCGCAGGCAGCACTGGACGAACGTCCTCCACCTGGAGGACTGGTATCCGCATTTTCCCATCGCGGCGGCGGTAGGTTTTCTCGGGCTCTTCAATATCCTCCCGGCGCTGGAGCATCTGCTGGGCCTGAGCTACGTCGACAGTCTGGCGGATGTCTCGCACAGCTTTGTGCTGGATGCCTTTCGCGGCGTTCCCCAGGGTGCTGCGGGCGTGGTGTTGCTGATCATGTCCCTGGGCCTGGTCTTCCGCTCCCGTTTCGCCTGGGCTATCGTCCTGACCATGGCGACGGCCATCCTCGCCTTTGGCATTTACCGCCATCCTCAGCAGATTTCCGTGCTGCTCTGTTATAATGCCGCGCTGGTCTTTTTCCTCTGGATATTTCGCGGCCGTTTTAACCGCAGCAGTCTGGCCACCGGCACGCTGTTTGCGTTGGTCGGCGCCATCATGGTCATGAGCTACGGCGTCTTTGGCGCATATATTCTGGGGAACGGGTTCAGACCGCAGATTCATAGCCTGTCTACGGCACTGTATTTTTCGGTGGTCACCATGGCTACCGTGGGCTACGGCGATATCCTGCCGGTCAGCAACGAAGCGCGACTTTTTGTGGTATCTTTAATCGTGCTGGGGATAACGGTGTTTGCCACGTCGCTTTCGGCCATTATCGTTCCGGCAGTGAACAACCGCCTGCAATCCGCCCTGCAAGGAGAAAAGCGCCACATGATCCGCAAAGGCCATTATATTATTGCGGGCGACACCCCGCTGGCGCGCAACAGCTATCGCGAACTCAAGAGTCGCAATCTACCCGTGGTAATGGTTATGGGGCATCAGCCTGATGACTCCATCTATCAGCCGGAAGATCTCATTATCGGCGACTCCAGCGACACGGATGTGCTGCGCAGTGCCGGGGCCGACCAGGCGGCGGCCGTACTTGCCCTACGCGCCGACGACTCCGAAAACGCCTTTGTGGTGTTGGCGGTCAAAGAAATGGAGGGCTCCGCCAAAACCGTAGCTGCCGTCAACGATAGCAAAAATCTGGGACGCGTCCGCCGGGTGCAGCCGGACATGATCATCGCCCCGCAGGTGCTGGGCGGGGAACTGTTGGCCATGGCCCTCAATGGCGAACAACTGGACAGCGATGCAGTGATGAAGATGTTCCGCTTCAGCAGCGGAACGGAGACTGCCGGGAAAGCCTGAGTTCAGCCGTGCGCTTCATCCCAGTGCTTGCCGATACCCAACCCCACGAGGAGCGGCACCGCCAGTTCCGCTACACCCTCCATACGCGCCTTTAGTGCCGACTTCGCAGCCTCCAGGCCGGCCTCCGGCACCTCCAGAATCAGTTCGTCGTGTACCTGGAGAATCATCCGACCACGCTCGGGCTGTTCCTGCAACCAGGTATCCACCGCAATCATCGCCATCTTGATGAGATCCGCCGCGGTGCCCTGCATCGGTGCGTTAATGGCCGCACGCTCGGCATAATTACGCCGGGCCGGGTTGCTGGAGCGAATTTCCGGTACATACAGGCGACGGCCAAAGAGCGTCTCTACATAGCCCTGCTTTTTCGCCAGGGCACGGGTCTGCTCCATATATTCGAGAACACCCAGATAGCGCTCAAAGTAACGGTCCATGTACTGTCGCGCGGCCGTCTGATCAATGCCCAACTGTTGCGCGAGGCCATAGGGCGTCTGCCCGTAAATCAGACCGAAGTTGATAGCCTTGGCGGCACGACGTGCGGCACTGTCCACATCTTCCGGGGCCAGATCAAAGACCTCGGCGGCGGTGACCGCATGAATGTCCTCGCCCTCCGCAAAGGCTTGCAACAGGCGAGCATCCCCGGAGAGATGGGCCAGGATACGCAGTTCGATCTGTGAGTAATCGGCGCTCAGCAGCCAGTGCCCCTCCTCGGCGACAAAAGCCTGGCGGATACGCCGACCCTGTTCGGTACGCACCGGGATATTTTGCAGATTCGGATCGTTGGAGGAAAGGCGTCCGGTGGCCGCGACCGCCTGCTGAAAATGGGTATGGACCCGGCCGGTGTCGGGATTGATCATCTGCGGCAGCGCATCCGCATAGGTGTTTTTGAGCTTGGCCATGCCACGATAATCAAGAATCAGGCGTGGCAGATCGGCATGAACAGCGAGCTGGGCGAGCACGTCTTCATTGGTCGACGGCTGACCGCCGGGGGTTTTCTTGAGTACCGGCAACCGCATCTTGTCGAAGAGGATTTCCTGAATCTGCTTCGGGGAGTTGAGGTTGAAGGATTGCCCCGCCAGAACAAAGGCCTTCTGTTCACAGTCCGCCATGTCTTTACTCAGTTCCGTGCTCAGCACTTCGAGCTGGGCACGATCGATTTTGACGCCCGCTTCTTCCATACGCGCCAGCACCAGCACCAGCGGCATTTCTATTTCCATCAACACGCGCCGCAAGCCCGGCTCGCTGGCGAACCGCGGCCAGAGCTGCGCGTCCACACGCAGACAGACATCGGCATCCTCTGCCGCGTAGGGCAACGCCTCCGCTACCGGCACATCGGCAAAACTACGCGCTGACTTGCCTTTGCCGACCACCTCTTCGTAGCGGATGTTCTGATGTTGCAAGTAGCGCTCGGCGAGGGTGTCTAGATCGTGACCATTGTGACTGCTGTTTAAGACGTAGCTCTCCAGCAACGTGTCGCGGGTCAGGCCGGCGGGGTGGATGCCATGTCGCCAGAAAACCCGCCAATCGTATTTAGCGTTCTGGGCCAGCTTGGCGGCCTGTGGGTCTTCCAGCCACGGGCGCATGGCGGTGAGGACTGCCTGTCGATCCAGTTGCGGACCAGCGTCGCGGTGGCCAACGGGAACGTAGACAGCCTGATAGTCGCCACCGGCCTGCCAGGCGCAGGAAATCCCCACCAGATCGGCATGCAGTGGATCGAGGCTCGTGGTTTCCGTGTCCAAAGCGACCACATCGGCCGCTTTCAGGGCAAGCAGCAGCGCATCCAGCGCTTCCGCACTGGTGATGGCCTGGTAGGCGGCGCGATCTATGTCACTGCTCCGCGTTTCCGGCGCTTTCCCCGCATCGTCCGCCGGCAAGTCCCTGAGCCAGGCCTGAAAACCCAGGCGCTGCGCCAACGCCCGCAGGGCGACCACGTCTGCCGCCTGGCGGGCGTAAGTCGCGACAGGCAGCGTCAGACCACAGCGAATGGTCGCCAGATCGCGGCTCAACGGCAGATAATGTGCGGAGGCACGCAGCGCCTCACCCACCTTGCCGCCGATGTCGCCGGCGTGGGCCAGCACGCCGTCCAGATCGCCATATTGCGTCAACCACCGGGCGGCCGTTTTCGGTCCGACGCCGGGCACGCCGGGGATGTTGTCCACCTTGTCGCCGATCAACGCCAGCAGGTCGGCAATACGCTCCGGCGGTACACCAAAGCGCTCCTCAACCCCGGCCACATCCGTTTCGATACCTTTCATGGTGTCGACAAGCCGCACCCGCGAATTCACCAATTGAGCCATATCCTTGTCGCCGGTGACGATAAGCACCTGCTGGTTGGGCGCCGCCTCCCGGGCCAGGGTGCCGATCACGTCATCCGCCTCCACGTCGGGCTCGATCACGAGCGGCAGGCCAGTGGCCCTGATCCAGTCGTGCAGCAGCGGAACCTGGACTCGTAGCTCCTCCGGCATGGCGGGCCGGTGTGCCTTATACTCAGGATAAAGTCTGTCCCGGAACGTCTCGCCGGGGGCGTCGAATATGACGATGATTTCGTCACTCGGATACTCTTTCAGCAAGCGGCGGAGCATGTTGGCGACGCCGTAAATAGCCCCGGTCGGAAGATTGTCCGGGGCGCGCAAGTCAGGCAGCGCGTGAAAGGCACGATAGAGGAAGCTGGAGGCATCGACGAGGATACGGGGATCTTGGGGCATGGTCTGGGACTTCTCCGCGGATTTCCGTCATAATACGGAAAACTACCACCATTGACACTGGAACGACGGATGCGGGCACATCTTGATGCGGAAAAACTGCGCGACAAGGGCGAGGGGCGCCTCACCCGCGAAGCCTGGAAAATTTTTCAGATTATCGCTGAGTTTGTACATGGTTACGAAAAGCTGGCCGACGTCGAACCCTGCGTCAGCATTTTCGGTTCAGCCCGCATCGAGCCGGAACATCCCTGGTATCTGAAAGCCCAGGAAATTGCCGAGAAGCTCTCCAATGCCGGGTTTTCTGTCATCAGCGGCGGCGGTCCCGGCGTGATGGAAGCTGCCAACAAGGGCGCCTTTCGCGGCACGGGCTACAGCATCGGGCTCAATATCGAACTGCCCCATGAGCAACACACCAACCCTTACCAGGATGTCTCCATATCCTTCGAGCATTTCTACTCACGCAAGGTCATGTTCGTAAAATATGCGGTCGCCTACGTGGTGATGCCGGGCGGTTTCGGAACCCTGGACGAACTGGCGGAGTGCCTGACCCTGGTCCAGACGGGCAAGACCCGCAAAATGCCCATCATCCTGGTGGAGTCCAGCTTCTGGAAAGGGCTGATCGACTGGTGGCAGGGCTCCATGCTTGCGGCAGGCACCATCAGACAGGAAGATCTCGATCTCATCACCATGATCGACGACACCGACGAAGTGGTATCGGCCATTTTTAATCACTATGAAAAACGCGGCTTTGCACCATCCGCCGCTGAGACAGAGGCCCTTCTCAACCTTTAAGGACCCCAGGGAGTATTACCATGTCCATTCGTATCTTCGTGCTGGTTGTCGGTACCTGCTTTGCGTTAGGCGCCAGCCTCTCCACATGGGCGGCGGACAATCTCCAAAAACTGCATCTGCCGACGCTGGCCCCCGAGGCCAAAACCGGACCCAAAGCCGAGATCAAGGTGCCGAAAGGCTCCCGGATCGAGGAATATAAGGTCAATGGCAAGGTGTACATGGTCAAGGTCATCCCACCCAAACCGTTCCCTCCCTACTATCTGGAAGACAAGGGTGGCACCGGCCGCTTCACCGAAGTGCCGCAGACGGCGGCTGAACACCTGAGTGTGCCGCATTGGGTAATTTTCCGCTGGTAATTCTGCCCCGTTCCTTCCCATCTCTGAGCGAAAGTGCCGTTTATGTCTGTTTATACCAATGTCAGCGAACCCGAACTCGCGCAATTTCTCAGAGATTATGACCTCGGCGGCGCCCGCGCGCTGATCGGCATCTCCGCCGGCGTGGAGAACAGCAACTATTTCCTCGACACCGAAAAGGGTCATTTTGTCCTGACAATATTCGAGCGTCTGCCGCGTAATAAAATCCCTTATTTCCTGGATCTTACTGAATGGCTGAGCCTACGCGGCATTCCCTGCCCACGCCCGGTGCACACCACCGCAGGAAACAGTCTCAGTACGTTATGCGGCAAACCGGCGGCCATCGTTCAGCGTCTGAGTGGCGCATCCATCGTGGGGCGGGCACCCTCTGTTGCCGAAATCGGTGTGCTTGGCACCTTGCTGGCGCGCATGCATCTGGCTGGAGAGGCCTTCCCGGAGCGGCACCAAAACCCCGCCGGACTCCTCTGGTGGCAGGAAACGGCCAGATATCTGGTGCCGCACTTGAGCCCGGAAAACAACGCCGTGATTGCGGATGAAATCGCCTATCAGAGCGCCCTGAATCGCAGGGATCTTCCCGGTGGCGTCGTCCATGCGGACCTTTTTCCCGATAATGTCCTGTTCGAAAACGGCCAGATCTCCGGCACCATCGATTTTTACTATGCTGGGGACGATGCCTGGCTTTACGATCTGGCGGTGGTGGCCAATGCCTGGTGCTCGGAAGCCGATGGTCGTTTCGACCGGGCATTGGTTACGGCGTTGTGGGATGCCTATGTGGCTACCCGACCTCCGCGGACCGGCGAGGAAGCATTGTGGTTTCCACTGCTGCGCGCAGCGGCCCTGCGCTTCTGGCTCCTGCGCCTGGATGCCGTGCACTTTCGCCGCCCCGGGACCATCACCCAATGCAAAGACCCGGAGGAATACCGGCGGATTCTCCTCATGCGCCAGCGAGGCGCTTAGCATAAACCTGATGCTGCTCGGAGACATGCCATTGGTATCACGACTGATCATCGGGTGGCTTCTTCCCCGACCAGTGTGCGAGCACCACCAGCGCGAGCCCGAAGAACAGGCCCTCGCTGGCCGGTAAGGCCCAATCCAGCGCATGCCCACCGGCAAGGATCGAGGCGAAGAGTGCAGCCGCCGCCACCATCAGAAAGATCCCCAGACTCTGCATGATTTTTTGAAACCGTATGGTATCGACCGAACTGACCAGGTTCCACAAACCCAGCAAGCGCAGCAGCCGTTGGGTCTGGCGCGGAAAGAGCACGGCCAGGACGATACCTACGGCGATGCAGGTGTTGATGACGTACAACCAGATCATGGGCCTCTCCCTTATCTGCACCAGCCGGTATCCAACGACCTTTCACGCGCGCCGGGCCCCGGGGTTATAGGATATCAGAGTGTTCTTATAATCCTGCCGAGGTCGGGATTCAAGCATCATCTTGGCGGTCTGGCCTGCCTGGGTTAGAGTGCTCCGATCCACCCTGAATCCGGTCCGTTTATGACGTGGAGGCGTCGCCCGATGATCATGTGTGCAGAAGCCAACCCGAAACCGCCCCGTAATATCTGGCCCCGGGAGGGCCGTTGGCTGCATGCAGGGATTGCCTTTGGCGTCACCTGGCAGCTCTGGTCCTCGCTGTGGATGGAGCCCAACTGGAAGCATGCCAACTATAGCAGTGTCGGCGGCATCCTCTTCAGCCTCCATTCCTGGATTGGCCTGATGACGGTGCTGTTCATTCTCTGGCAGTGGTTATGGATTGCCAGCGAACCGCAGATCCGCCGTGAGATCTTTCCTTGGAGGGGGCCATGGGCGCCCATCCTGGCGGATGCCCGCATGCTGCTGCGTGCCCGCCTGCCGCCAACCGGGCCTCGTTGCGGGCTGGCCGGCCTGATGCATGGTCTGGGACTGCTGGCAGTGACCTGCACCGGGGTCATCGGCTCCGTCATTTTCTTTTTCCTGCCCCAGAGCGGAACCCCGCCGGGGGGCACCCTGCACATGCTGGTTCCCTTGCATGAATTCCTGGGTACCGTGGTCTGGGTCTATTGGATCGGGCATGTCGGCATGGCAGCCCTGCATGCCTGGCATCGCGAACCGATCTGGGGGATTTTCCGCCTGATGGACTGAGGCAGATCGCTTAGTCCTTCAGCGAGAAAGCGTTCGTCTGCGGGCCGCTTTCCAGGATGTATCCGTGACTGCCGTGCCGGACAACGCGCTCCTCGCCGGTCGGCACGGCGGTATGGGAATGGCCGGTGTGTCTGGCTGCGGTTTGTGGCAAGGTCGTGGCACCATCGAGACTGAGCACCGGGCGCAACCGCTCCAGGAGCCTGGGACCGATACCGTGAACACTGGCGAGCTCATCCACGCTCCTGAAAGGCCCGTGCGCCTGCCGGTATTCCAGCACCGCCTGGGCCTTGGCCGGACCGATGCCCGGCAACGCATCCAGCGCCGTCGCATCCGCAGTATTGATATTCACCGACGCCCAGACGGCGGGTGCAAACAGCAGAAATAGTACGCACAAAACGCCCTGTAGTTTCATTTTCATCACGCTCCACTCCTTGTTTTAAGGTAACCGCTCCAAAGCCACCACCCCCAGCGCCAGCCATTTGCTTCCCGACGCAAACTGCACCTGAATCCGGCCCTGGCGACCGCCAGCCTCATAATCCAGCACCATTCCCTCGCCAAAGACCGGGTGCTGGAGGCGCGCCCCCAGAGGATAGGGCATTCCGGGTGTCTGTACTCGCACTGGCATGACAGGTCGGCTGATCCGTGCCCGGGGCCTCAGCTCCCGCAGCAGTTCCTGGGGAATCTCCCGCAGAAAGCGCGAGGGCATGGTCATCCGCTCACTGCCGTGCAGGCGGCGGCTCTCGGCATGGCTGATGACCAGCAGACGCATGGCCCGGGTCATGCCGACATAACACAGGCGCCGTTCCTCAGCCAGCCCCTGGGGGTCTTCCAGAGAGCGCTGATGGGGAAACAGCCCCTCTTCCAGCCCCACCAGAAACACCAGCGGGAACTCCAGGCCCTTGGCGCTGTGCAGGCTCATCAACTGCACACAGTCCTCCCAGGCGTCTCCGGCGCCATCCCCGGCTTCCAGGGCAGCGTGGGTCAGGAACTCCGAGAGCATATTGCCCGGTTGCGGCGCAAGATCACCGAGATTGGGGTCGGCGGACCAGTCCTGGGCATAGCCGCGTGCCGCATTGATCAGCTCATCCAGATTCTCCAGGCGGCCTTCGGCGCGGTCGCCCTCGCGACTGTGCCACTCACGTAGGCCGGTGCGGGACAGTACCATCTCCACCCGCTCGCCGAGATCCACCTCCGCCGTTCGTGCGGCGAGATCATCCACCAGATTGAGGAACGCACTGATTTTCGGCTGACCGAGTTCGCCGGCGGCCTGCCAGAGCGAGAGGCCGCGCTCGCGGGCCAGATTCCGCAGACGCTCGACACTGACCGCACCAATGCCCCGCGCTGGCACGTTCACCACCCGTTCGAAAGACGCATCATCGTGACGGTTGGCGGTAAGACGTAGATAGGCCAGCGTATCCTTAATCTCCGCTCGCTCGAAAAAGCGCAGACCACCATAGACCCGATAGGGCATCCCTTCACGCACCAGCACTTCTTCAAAGGCCCGCGACTGGGCATTGGAGCGGTAGAGGATGGCGCAGTCCGCACGCCGCCCACCACCGTCCAGCCATTGCTGAACGCGGCCCACCACATAGCGCGCCTCGTCAAATTCGTTGTAAGCGGTGTAGAGTTGGATGGCTTCACCGCCCCGCTCCGCCGTCCACAGGGTTTTGCCGAGACGATCGGAATTGTGGGCGATCACGGCATTCGCCGCCTGCAGGATGGGTGCCGTAGAACGGTAGTTCTGCTCCAGGCGCACCACCCGCGCCCCGGCAAAGTCTTCGCCGAAGCGGAGCAGATTCTCCACTCGTGCGCCCCGCCAAGCGTAAATGGACTGGTCATCATCGCCGACAGCAAAAATCTGCCCATTCCGGGCCAGCCCCTTCAGCCATGCGTACTGCACCGCGTTGGTGTCCTGAAACTCATCCACCAGAATATGCTGAAAACGGCGCTGATAATGATCGAGGATTTCCGGCGATTCCCAAAGACGCAGGGCGTAGAGCAACAGGTCACCGAAGTCCACCAGCCCGGAGCGCTTTTTAGCCGCTTCATAGGCGCTGTAGATGGGAATGAAGGGCGCCGCTGCCGGACCTTCATATTGTTGCACCTGTTCCGGCCGCCAACCCTCGTCTTTCCAGCGGCCGATACGCCCGGCCATGGCGCGCGGCGGCCACTGCTTCTCATCCATCTGCGCTTCGCGCATGATCCGCCGCAGCAGGCGCTGACTATCGTCGGCATCCAGGACCTGAAAGTCTGCAGGCAGGCCCAGCACTTCGTGATGCATGCGCAACAGACGGTGGGCGATGCCGTGGAAGGTGCCCATCCACAAGGCCCGCAAGTCCATGGCCACCATGCCATCCAATCGCCCGCGCATGGCGCGTGCCGCCTTGTTGGTGAAGGTCACCGCAAGAATTGCGCCAGGGTATACGTCCCCTTCCAGCAGGTGGGCGATACGACTGGTCAGCACCCGCGTTTTTCCCGATCCTGCCCCCGCCAGCACCAGCGCCGGACCGGGCGGCAGGGTTACCGCCTCCATCTGGCGGGGATTGAGAGCAGACCATTCAGACACGACAACTCCTTGCGCGCACGCGCCCAGGCTTGAAAATACGGCGTAATGACCGCATTGTGGCAGGCAGACTTGCAGTCGGACCGCTGTCTGCTATAACCAATGATAAGGGGGACGAGTTGGAATACAAGGACTACTACAAAATTCTGGGGGTCGAACGCAGCGCCGATGCCGATGCCATCAAAGCGTCCTATCGCAAAATGGCGCGCAAATATCACCCGGATGTGAGCAAGGAAAAGGATGCGGAGGAACGCTTCAAGGACCTCCAGGAAGCCTACGAGGTGCTCAAGGATCCGGAGAAACGTGCCGCCTATGACCAGTTGGGCAGCAACTGGCGCGCCGGCCAGGAGTTCCGGCCCCCGCCCGGCTGGGGTCAGCAGGCCGCGGGTGGCTTTGGCGGGGGTGGCGGTGGGTTCAGCGACTTTTTCGAGTCCATATTCCGCCAGCAACAGGGTGGTGGGTTCGGTAGCGGCGGGGCGGGCGGATTCCGCAGCCAAGGCGAAGATAGCGAGGCCACGATCCGCGTCAGCCTGGAGGATGCGGCCCAGGGCGCCCAGCGTGAGATCAGCCTGGAAGTACCCACCATGGGGCCCGATGGCCGTATGCGCCGTGAAGCGCGGCGCCTGACCGTCAAGATCCCCAAAGGCATCCGCGAAGAACAGCGACTGCGTATGGCCGGGCAGGGCGCGCCGGGTATGGGTGGCGGTCCCAATGGGGATCTGTACCTGCACATCCAGTTTCTGCCACACCCCAGGTTTCGGATAGAGGGCAGTGATTTATATCATGACCTGCACATCACTCCGTGGGAGGCGGTGCTCGGCGCCAGCGTCGAAGTTCCCACCCTGGATGGCGACGTGCGCATGAAGATTCCGGCCGGCAGCAGCAGCGGGCAGAAGCTGCGGCTCAGTCAAAAGGGGTTGCCCGGCGCCGGCAGCAAACCACCTGGAGATTTGTATGCCGTAATCCAGATTGTCGTCCCCAAAAAAATCGGCGAACCGGAGAAAGCCCTGTGGAACCAACTGGCAGAGATGTCCGACTTCCATCCCCGCCGCTGACGAGAAGACCGAGGAGAATGCGCCATGGTTTCACCACCGATCACCGTCATCGAAGCGGAGTTGCTGGAAGAGGGCGATTTCTGCTTTGATTTTCCGCACTTTTGCACCCTGCTCCACTGCGCCGAAGGCGAAGCCGTGCAACTGGTGCATTACGGCGTCATTCGTCCCGAAGGCAGCGGCCCGCAGCACTGGCGCTTCCGCAGTCTCGATCTCTATCGCGCCCGCCTCAGCCGCCGCCTCAGCCGCGATCTGGAGATCGATATGGCAGGGGCCGCGCTGGCGGTGGACTTGCTGGAGCGGTTAAGGGGGTTCCAACCATGACTACTTATCCCCCGAATTATGCCAGCCGTGAAGCGGCAGCGGAATTACTGGCGCGCAGCCTGACCGCTTATGATGGCAAAGATCCCCTGGTGCTCGCCATTCCCCGCGGGGCACTACCCATGGGGCGCATCATCGCCAACGCGCTGCACGGTGACCTTGACGTGGTTCTGGTACGCAAGATCGGGGCGCCCGGCAACCCCGAATATGCCGTAGGCGCCGTCGATGAAAGCGGGCGGATATGGATGGATCCCATTGCCGGCCGTCTGGGCATCGGCGAGCAATACATTCGCGACGAAGCCACCCGGCAACTGGAGGTGATCAAGGCGAGACGGGCGCAATACACGCCGATTCACCCGGCCATCGATCCCCGTGGCCGGATCGTCATTGTGGTTGACGACGGCGTCGCCACCGGTGCTACTCTGGGGGCTGCACTGCGTCTCCTTCGCCAGCAGCGGCCCGCGCGCCTGATCGCCGCCTTTGCCGTGGCCCCTCCCGACACCATCGCGCGTTTGCATCCCCTCGCAGATGATCTGGTTTACCTGTCGGCCCCGGAGCCGTTTCATGCGGTAGGAGAGTTCTTTACGGATTTCCGGGAAGTCAAGGACGAAGAGGTGCTGGAGATATTGCGCAATACACCGCCGCCACAAAAACCGCCGCATCCCTAAGTCATGCCCGTTCTCAACCCCGACATCGCGCGCGCATTCGACGAAATCGCCGATCTTTTGGAGATCGAGGACGCCAACCCCTTTCGGGTGCGGGCATACCGCACCGCCGCCCGCCTCGTGCTGGGGCTGACCAGCGACCTCAAAACCATGGTGGAGGCTGGCGAGGACCTCACCGAGCTACCCGGCATCGGCGAGGATCTAGCCAAAAAAATTATCGAGATCGTCACCACGGGACACTGCTCCTTCCTCGAAAAACTGGAAAAACAAACCCCGCCAGCGCTGACGGAGCTGCTCAAGGTGCCGGGTCTTGGACCCAAGCGGGTCAAGGCACTTTGGCACGAACTGGACGTGGAAACCGTGGACCAGCTCACCCGCGCCGCCAGAGAGGGGCGCATTCGCAGTATCCCCGGTTTTGGCGAGAAAACCGAAGCGCGCATTCTGGAAGCCCTTCAGGCCCAGATCGCCGCCGTTCCTCGTTTTCCCATCGCCGTCGCCGCTCCGTATGCCGCCGCCCTGGTTCGCTATCTGCGGAACGTACCCGGGGTGCGGCGAGTGGTGGTGGCCGGCAGCTTCCGGCGCGGCAGGGATACGGTGGGCGACCTGGATATACTGGCTACGGCCTCTGCGGACAGTCCGGTCATGGAGCGCTTCACCGCCTATGAGGATGTGGCGGAAGTGTTCTCCCAGGGTACCACCCGGGCCACCGTGATCCTGCGCAACAAGCTCCAGGTGGACCTGCGCGCCGTGGACGAATCCGCCTATGGTGCCGCCCTGCATTATTTTACCGGCTCCAAGTCCCACAACATCGCCATCCGCCGCATGGGTCAGGATATAGGTCTGAAAGTCAACGAATATGGGCTTTTTCGCGGGAAGGAACGGATTGCCGGCGATACGGAGGAGTCGGTCTACGCCGCTGTCGGCCTGCCTTATATCGAGCCGGAATTGCGGGAGAACCGCGGCGAGATCCAGGCCGCCCGCGCCGGACATCTGCCGAAACTGGTGGCGATGGGCGATTTACGCGGTGACCTTCACGCCCACAGCAAGGCCAGCGATGGCCACTATAGTATACGAGACATGGCTGCGGCGGCCCGGGCCGCGGGTCTGGAATATCTGGCTATCACCGAGCACAGCCGCCACCTGACCGTCGCCCATGGCCTCGACCCGGTGCGTTTGCGTCGGCAGATGGATGAGATTGATACCCTCAATACCGAACTCGACGGTATCACGCTCCTCAAGGGCATAGAGGTAGACATTCTGGAAGACGGCAGCCTGGATTTACCCGGCGGTATCCTGTCCGATCTGGACCTGGTGGTGGCGGCCGTGCATTACCGCTTCGATCTGCCCAGGGGCAAACAGACCGCACGCATCCTTAAGGCCATGGACAACCCCCATTTCACCATCCTCGCCCACCCCAGCGGGCGACTCATCGGCAGCCGGAACCCCATGGATGTGGACATGCCCCGCATCATCCGCCATGCGCGCGAGCGAGGATGCTTTCTGGAGATCAATGCTCAGCCCGAGCGGCTGGATCTCGTCGATATCCATGCGCGGACGGCCAAGGAAGAAGGGGTGCTGCTGGCCGTCAATTCCGACGCCCACAGTATTCACGACTTCGACAACCTGCGTTTTGGCCTGCAGCAGGCGCAGCGCGGCTGGCTGGAGATGAAGGACGTGCTCAATACGAGAACGCTCAAGGAGTTGCGGCCCCTGCTGGCAGCGACCATGAGCCGGTAGATATTGACGGACAAAACTGTCACCCCGGCATAGCCGGGGGATTTCCTGTTTTTGGTCAGGCAAGCTCAGCCTGCCAGCGCAAGCATCAACTGATTGATACGGGCGACGAAACCGGCGGGATCTTCCAATTGCCCCCCCTCGGCCAGAATCGCTTGATCCAGCAACAGTGCTGACCATTCGGCGAAGCGAGTATCGTCTTTTTCGCCTTCTATGCGTGCCAGCATGGGATGGGTGGGGTTGATCTCCAGGACAGGTTTGGTGCTGGATATTTCGTGACCGGCCTGCTTGAGCAATTGCTGCATGTACAGGGCCATGTCCCGCTCGCCCAGGACGATACAGGCCGGAGAACTGGTCAGGCGATGGGATACGCGCACAGCCTCCACCCGCTCGCCTAAGGCGTTTTTGATGCGTTCCACCAAACCCTCGGCATCCTTTTCGGTTTCTTCCTGCGATTTGCGTTCTTCTTCGGTTTCGATGGCGCCCAGGTCAAGTGCACCTTTGGCGACGGACGTCAGTACCTTACCCTCAAATTCCGGCAGATGGCTGGTCAGCCATTCATCCACGCGATCACTGAGCAGCAATACCTCGATGCCTTTTTTGCGCAGCAACTCCAGCTGTGGGCTGTTCTTGGCGGCAAGGAAGGAGTCCGCAGTGATGTAGTAAATTTTGTCTTGACCCTCGGCCATACGCGCGAGGTAATCGGCCAGCGATACATTTTGCGTGTCCGTGTCCGTGTGGGTGCTGGCGAAGCGCAGCAGCCTGGCGATCTGTTCGCGGTTGCTGTAATCCTCGCCCGGCCCTTCCTTGAGTGCCCGTCCGAATTCATTCCAAAACGTCTGATATTTTTCAGGCTCTTTCTCGGCCATTTCCTCGAGGAGACTCAGTATTCGTTTCACCGAACCGGAGCGCATCTGATCAATGACTCGGTTACCTTGCAGAATCTCGCGGGAGACGTTAAGAGGCAAATCGCTGGAATCGATCACACCGCGCACAAAGCGCAGATAGCGGGGAAGGAGCTGCTCGGCATCGTCCATGATGAAGACGCGCTGCACATAGAGCTTGATACCGTGGGAATGGTTGTGATCCCAGAGATCAAAGGGTGCTTTGGCAGGAATGAAAAGTAAGGAGGTGTATTCCAGCCGTCCTTCCACATGGTTGTGGCTCCAGGCCAGAGGGTCGCCATAGTCGTGGCTGACATAGCGATAAAACTCCTTGTATTCGTCGTCGCTGATCTCGGACTTGGATCGTTGCCAGAGAGCGGAGGCCTTATTGACCGTTTCCCATTCGTCACCAGGTTTGCCATCTTCGCCTATTTTGCGCATACGGATCGACAGGGGTATGTGATCCGAATACTTGTTGATGATGCTGCGCAAGCGCCATGCGCTGAGCAGGTCCTGGCGTTCTTCCTCACGCAAGTGCAAGACGATTTCGGTACCGCGCGCGGGCAGATCCTGGGTTTCCAGGGTGTAGGTTCCGGTACCATCCGACTCCCAGCGAACGCCATGCTCGGCCTCCATGCCGGCGCGACGAGTGTTCAGGCTAACGCGATCTGCAACGATGAATGCCGAATAAAAACCTACTCCGAACTGGCCGATCAGCTTGGCGTCTTTGGTCTGATCGCCGCTGAGGCGTTCAAAGAATTCTCGCGTTCCGGATTTGGCGATGGTGCCGATATTAGCAATCACTTCGTCGCGGTTCATGCCAATACCGTTGTCCCGCACGGTAATGGTGCCGGCTTCGGGATCGAAGTCCACCTCTACCTTGAGCTCGCTGTCACCTGTCAAGAGGGCGGGGTCAGCCAATGCCTCGAAACGTAGCTTGTCGCAAGCGTCGGAGGCATTGGAGATCAACTCGCGCAGAAAGATTTCTTTGTTGGAGTACAGCGAATGGATCATCAACTGCAATAGCTGATTGATCTCGGTTTGAAATTGCATGGTTTCCTTGCCGGTGGCCATTATCTCTCCTGATGAAGTAACGGGGTTCGCGCAGCGAGCGAACGGTTGAATGTAAGCACGCTGAAAGTGGTGCCTGCCAAAGAAAAAATCAAGGCCGCAGGTGCCTCATCCAAGGCTGGCGCCGATGGGGATTCCTCGCGAATGGAATATCGGAACTGTTCTCACCCCTTGCTGCGAACGCAATTTGGATTATCCTTTCCATCGCTGTAGTCATCCAGGTTCTGGATCGTGGTGTCCGCGATGGTTTTTAGGGCCTCGCGGGTAAAAAAGGCCTGATGGCCGGTAACGATAACGTTGGGGAAGGTAAGCAACCGTTCGAAGCTGTCATCGCAGATAATGTCGTCGCAATGATCCTTAAAATATAATTCCGCTTCTTCTTCATAGACATCCAGACCCACTGCACCCAGATGGCGGCTTTTCAGCGCCGCAATGAGTGCCGTGGTGTCGATGAGCGGACCGCGGCTGGTATTGATCAGCACGGCACCATCGGGCATCAAGGCGAACCGTTCCGCATTCATCAGATGCCGGGTTTCCGGGAGAAGCGGCACATGGAGGCTGACGATTTGGCTTTTGGCGAGCAATTCTTCCAGCGGTACATACGCAACGCCGAGTTCCAGGCACGCGGGATTGACGACTGTGTCATAGCCCAACAGGTGGCAGCCCATACCATGCAGAATCCGGGCGAGTGCCTGACCAATTTTTCCAGTGCCAACAATACCGACAGTTTTGCCATGCATATCAAATCCAAGCAAGCCGTCGAGGAGAAAATTACCGTCACGCACTCGATTATAAGCTTTATGCAAATGCCGGTTCAGGGTCAACATCAGGCCGACGGCATATTCAGCCACCGCATAAGGAGAATAATCGCGCACCCGCATGACGGTGATGCCATACTTCTCGGCAGCAGGGATGTCCACATGGTTGAACCCGGTGCTGCGCAACACCAGTAGTTTAGTCCCCAAGCGCGCTATGGTTTCCAGGGTTTTTGCGTCCAGCGTGTCATCCACGAAGGGGCAAATGGCAGGGTATCCCTGGGCAATGAAGGCCGTATCCGCGCTCAATGCGGTTTCAAGAAATACCAATTCGTGGCGTCCGTGGTTAGCGGCGCTGAGGAACTGCTCATCGTAAGGGCGAGCACTGCTAACCAGACAACGCATAGCACCTCTCCTTCTCTGTATTCATCAGCACACGGGGGATCAGCAAAAGTAGCTGCCCGTGACACGGACTATAGCCGGCGCCTCTTCACAGATCTCCCCCGGCACGCCGTGACCATGCCTGCGCCATTCACAGCCCAGTTCGCTGCGTCTGCCAAGCAGGTCCGGCCGCCCGAAATTCAGGGAAACGCCGGGATGATACTCTATTGTCCGTTAACAACACCCGGTACACCGAACCGCCCCATTACTCCACCGTCACGCTCTTCGCGAGGTTACGCGGCCGGTCCACATCGGTGCCCTTCACCAGCGCCGCGTGATAGGCCAGCAACTGCACCGGGATAGCGTGGACGATGGGGGAGAGCAGACCGGCGTGACGGGGCAAACGCATCACATGCACGCCCTCACTGGCGTTAAAGTGGCTGTCCGAATCGGCAAAAACATAGAGCTCACCGCCACGGGCGTGGACTTCCTGCATGTTGGCAGCGAGCTTTTCGAGGAGGCGGTCATTGGGCGCGATCACCACCACGGGCATGTCGCGGTCCACCAGGGCCAAGGGGCCATGCTTCAATTCGCCCGCAGGATAAGCCTCGGCGTGGATATAGGAGATTTCCTTGAGTTTGAGCGCGCCCTCCAGCGCAATGGGGTAGTGCAGGCCGCGCCCCAGAAAAAGCGCATGGTCCTTGCTGGCAAAACGTGCCGCCCACCCCTGAATCTGCGGCTCCAGGTTCAGGGCTTGCTGGACACTGCCCGGCAGTTGCCGCAAGGCATCCAGGTGATCAGCCTGCTGCACTTCGTTCAGACGCCCCTGCGCCTTGGCCAAAGACAGAGCCAGCAGATAGAGCGCCGCCAACTGGGTGGTGAACGCCTTGGTCGAGGCCACTCCGATCTCTGGGCCGGCCCGGGTCAGGAAACGCAACGCCGACGCCCGCGGAATAGCGCTCTCCGCGACATTGCAGATGGCCAGTGTGCGCGTATGACCGAGATCCTTGGCACGGCGCAAGGCCTCGAAAGTATCCAGCGTTTCGCCGGATTGCGAAAGGGTCACCACCAACTGGCGCGGGTCGGGAATGGAGTCCCGGTAGCGATATTCGTGCCCCAGCTCCGCCTGCGCCGGAATCCCTACAATGCTTTCCAGCCATTGGCGTCCCACCAATGTCGCGTAGTGGCTAGTGCCAGAGGCCAGGAACAGCACCCGGTCCACATCGCGAAACATGGCCGCGGCACCATCTCCCCAGAGGTCCGTCAGATCCAGTTGACTGTTCAGCGCACCTTCCAGGGTATCCGCAACTGCGCGGGGCTGTTCGTGGATTTCCTTCTGCATGAAGTGGCGGTAAGGCCCCAGATCGACAGCCGCCGCACTGAGCTGGCTCCAGTGTTCTTCCCGCTGCCGTGACGCTCCGGCCTGATCCGTAATCCGCAGGGTCTGTCGCTGCAGCATGGCCACATCGCCGTCTTCGAGATACAACACGCGGCGGGTCACCGGCAGCAGGGCCGCCACGTCCGAAGCGAAGTAATGCCCATCATCGGCAATGCCCAGCAGCAGCGGGCAGCCCATCCGTGCCACGCACACGGTCTCCAGATCGCGGCTGGAGATCACCGCGATGGCATAGGCGCCGCGCAGATCGCCCACTGCCCGGCGAGTCGCCGCGAACAGGTCCGGCGCGGTCTGCCGATAATGGTGCACCAGATGCGCGATGACCTCCGTGTCGGTCTCGGAGGTGAAGGTGTACCCAGCTGCTTCCAGGCGGGCGCGCAAGGCATGAAAGTTCTCGATGATACCGTTATGGACCACTGCGATCTGTTCATGGGAGATCATGGGATGCGCATTGCATTCGGCGACGCCGCCATGGGTGGCCCAGCGCGTGTGGCCGATGCCCACCTGACCCTGCAAGCCACGCTCGACAACGGCGGCAGTCAGCTCGGCGACGCGCCCGACGCTGCGCACCCGCAGCAAATCCGCATTGGTCCCCAATATCGCCAGCCCGGCAGAGTCATAGCCACGATACTCCAGGCGCTGCAGCCCCTCCAGAATCATCGGGACCAGATCTGTTTTGCTCACCCCACCGACAATACCGCACATGATCCTGTTCTCCTGTCATCGAAGACCATCCCGCGTTATCGGGAATTACTTTTTGTCACGCCGCGGCCGCTGCCAATGAGGAATGGTACGCTGCGGGTTGCGACTCAGCGTCAGTCCTCCCGGAGGTACCTCTTTGGTAATGGTGCTGCCCGCGCCGATGGTCGCTCCGTCGCCAATGTGCACTGGCGCCACCAACTGGCTGTCGGAGCCGATGAACACGTCATTGCCGATGATGGTCCGATGTTTGTTCGCTCCGTCATAATTGCAGGTAATCGTCCCGGCGCCCACATTCACTCCGGTACCGATCTCCGCGTCCCCGATGTAACTCAGGTGGTTGGCCTTGCTGCCCGCGCCGATTTTGGCAGCCTTCACCTCGACATAGTTGCCGATATGAGCGGCTTCGCCGATCTCCGTTCCGGGGCGAATCCGCGCGAAAGGTCCGATCCGCGCCCCGGCCCCAATTTGGGCGCCTTCGATAAGGCTGTAGGGTAGAATCTCCACGTCGTCGCCAATCTGCGCATCCTGCAAAACGGCGCCAGCTCCTACGCGGACGCGATGCCCCAGATGCACCTCGCCGACAAACAACACGTTGGCATCCACCCAACAGTCCTGACCGCAAGTAAGCTCGCCACGAATGTCTACCCGCGCCGGGTCCGCCACCCGTAATCCCCGCATCTGCAGCGCGCGCAGTTGCTGCCGCTGAAACACACGCTCCAGAATCGCCAACTGCAAGGGGTCATTCACCCCCAGAGCCTCGGTCGCATCAGCCAGTGTAAAGGGCCAAACGACATAGCCGTCCGCCCGCGCTGCCGCCACCACATCCGTCAGGTACATCTCGCCCTGGGCATTGCGTGCAGACAGTCCCTGTAGCCAGCCCGCCAGCGGCTGTACCGGCAGTACCATCATCCCAAGATTTATCTCGCAGATGGCCTGTTCGTCCGTCTGGCAATCCTTGTGCTCACGGATAGCCTGCACCTGGCCGTCCGTATCACGGAGAATCCGGCCGTAGCCGTGGGGCTCGCTTACCGATGCCGTCATCAATCCAAGTGCTGTCGCCGGGGTTTGTTGGAGAAATTCGCGCAGTGTCGCTGCCGTCAAGAGGGGCACGTCGCCATACAGTACCAGTACCCGGTCCGCTCCCATGAAACCCGGCAACGCCGATTTCAGCGCATCGCCGGTACCGAGCTGCCGTGCCTGAGTCCACCAGCTCGCCGGCGTGTCCGGGAAGACGGCCTGCACGGCATCGCCGCCGAAACCGACCACAATGTGGATACGCCGCACCGCCAGATCTGTCGCCGTAGCCAGTACGTGGGCAAGCATTGGTTTTCCCCCAAGCGGTTGCAGCACCTTGGGTAGAGCCGAGTGCATGCGCGTGCCCTGCCCGGCAGCGAGGATTACGATATCCGTCAACATGATGTCTCCATGCCTTGCGTTGTCTGTCAGCATAAACGCCAGACCACAAAATACACAGACCCCAGGGACTCTTCAGCCGCTGGGGTCTGTGTGGTGTTACACGACGCGCCTGCACACATTGCGCGACGGTCAGCGCAGCAATCCCTGCTCCCGCAGGCGTTGCACCGTCTTCAGGCGAGCAATCTGCTCCAGCAATTCCGCCTGGGCCGCCGCATACTCCATCTGATCCGTGTGTCCCGCCATCCGAGCTTCCGCAGCCTGCTTGGCCGCTAAAGCCTTGGCTTCGTCGATATCTGTCGCGCGTTCCGCCGAGTCAGCCAGCACCGTCACCATGTCGGGTTGAATTTCCAGAATCCCGCCATTGACGAAGAGATATTCCGTCTCCGCGCCGTGAATGATCCGCAACTCACCGGGGCGCAGCCCGGTCAGCAACGGCGCGTGGCGGGGCAGAATGCCAAGCTCGCCCATCTCGCCGGGGGCCACCACCATATCGGCGACCCCCGCGTAGATGCTGCCTTCAGCGCTGACTACCCGCACATCTATGGTCATCGCCATGATTTAGCCTTGCTGCAGCTTTTGCGCCTTGGCAAGGGCTTCATCTATGGTGCCGACCATGTAGAAGGCCTGCTCGGGCAGGTGGTCATACTCTCCTGCCACGATCGCCTTGAACGCACGGATCGTTTCCTTCAGGGAGACATAGGTACCGGGGCTGCCGGTGAACACTTCAGCGACAAAGAAAGGCTGGGACAGATAGCGCTGAATCTTGCGTGCCCGCGACACCAGCAGTTTGTCGTCCTCGGACAATTCATCCATGCCCAGAATGGCAATGATATCCTGCAATTCCTTGTAGCGCTGCAACGTCTTCTGGCAGGAACGAGCCACATCATAGTGCTCTTGGCCAACGATCTGCGGATCGAGCTGACGGCTGAAAGAATCGAGTGGATCGAGCGCGGGGTAGATGCCCAGTTCCGCAATCTGCCGCGACAACACCACCGTGGCGTCCAAGTGGGCAAAGGTCGTCGCCGGAGAAGGATCGGTGAGATCGTCCGCCGGCACGTAAACGGCCTGCACAGAGGTGATGGACCCTACCTTGGTGGAAGTGATACGTTCCTGCAACTGGCCCATTTCTTCAGCCAGCGTTGGCTGATAGCCCACCGCAGAAGGCATGCGCCCCAGCAGCGCCGAGACTTCAGTGCCGGCCAGCGTATAGCGGAAAATGTTATCGATGAACATCAAAATGTCGCGACCTTCGTCACGGAAGTGCTCCGCCATGGTCAGGCCGGTCAACCCGGCGCGCAAACGGTTGCCAGGCGGCTCGTTCATCTGCCCGTATACCAGGGCGACCTTGTCCAAAACGCCGGAGTCGGTCATTTCATGGTAAAAGTCGTTCCCTTCGCGAGTCCGCTCGCCGACGCCTGCGAACACCGAATATCCGGTATGCTCGATAGCGATGTTGCGGATCAACTCCATCATGAGCACCGTCTTGCCCACGCCGGCGCCGCCGAAGAGGCCGACCTTACCGCCCTTGGCGAAAGGACAGACCAGATCAATGACCTTGATACCGGTCTCCAGCACCTCGGTGCTTGCCGCGAGTTCGTCAAAGGCCGGCGCCGGGCGATGGATGGCCTGGCGATCTTCCGTCTGTACGGGTCCTTTGCCATCTACCGGCTCACCCAGGACGTTCATGATCCGGCCCAGAGTGGCATGCCCTACCGGCACACTGATCGGCGCACCGGTACGGGTGACGGCCAACCCGCGTTTGAGGCCTTCGCTGGACCCCATGGCGATACCGCGCGCCACGCCGTCACCCAACTGGGCCTGCACCTCGATGGTCAGATTGTTTTCGTCGACCACAATAGCTTCCATGATCTCGGGGACCTGCCCACGAGAAAAGGCGACGTCGATCACCGGCCCGATCACCTGGACGATATGGCCGACGGCGTTTTCTTTAGCAACCGCTTCGCTCATGATTTAACCCTCAAAAATTCCAAAAAATGCTGTGCACATCGTCAAACCGCCGCCGCACCGGCGCTGATCTCGGCGATTTCCTGAGTAATGGCGGCCTGGCGCGCCTTGTTGTAGGCCAACTGGAGGTCATCCACCATACGTTTGGCGTTGTCCGACGCACTTTTCATGGCAACCATGCGCGCGCTCTGTTCGCAGGCAAGGTGTTCGATAACCGCCTGGTACACCACTGATTCCACATAGCGCTGCATCAGACGATCCAGCACCGGACGGGCTTCGGGCTCATAGATGTAATCCCACAACTCCGCACGCGGTTCTGCGGACGCCGTCGGTTTTTCGACCGGCAGCAATTGCTCGACCGTTGCTCGCTGCAACATCGTATTCACGAAACGGGAGGAAACCAGATAGACCACGTCGACCTCGCCCTTGGCGTAAGCATCCGCCATCGCCCGGATGGGTCCGATCATGTCGCCCAGATGCGGGCTGTCACCCAATCCGTTCAGCTCCGCCACGAGATGCGCACCATGGCGCCGCAAAAAGCCCAACCCTTTGTTGCCCACCACCGCGAGATTCGACTCGACCCCCCCATCGTGGAGCTCGCGCATCTTTTGGACGACGCTACGCAGCACATTCACGTTGAGCCCGCCACAAAGCCCTCGATCCGTGGTCACCACCAGAAAGCCTGCCTTTTTGACGGGGCGCACCTGCATCAACGGGTGTTCATACTCGGGATGGGCCTGCGCCAGATGTCCCAATACCTCGCGAATTTTCTCCGCGTAGGGACGGGCGGCGCGCATCCGCTCCTGAGCGCGCCGCATCTTGCTCGCAGCCACCATCTCCATGGCGCGCGTGATCTTGCGCGTATTCTTTACGCTCTTGATCTGCCCCCGGATTTCCTTGGCGTTGGCCATGCTACTCTCCTAGTACGTCGAGCCGGACTTGAACTGCTTGACCGCCGCGTCGAGTTGCTTCTTGAGGTCGTCCGTCAGATCCTTCTTCTCTTCGATTCCGGCCATCAAGTCTTTGTAGTTGCTGTTCAAATAAGCGAGCAGCGCCTTCTCGAAGGGTCGTACATTGGCCACTTCGACATCGTCCAGCGCACCACTGCTGGCCGCAAAAAGCGCCGCGCCCTGCTCTGCCACAGACATCGGAGAGAACTGATCCTGCTTCAGCAATTCCGTGACCCGCTTGCCGCGATCGATCTGCTTGCGGGTAATTTCATCCAGATCGGAGGCAAACTGCGCAAAGGCTGCCAGCTCACGATACTGGGCCAGATCCAGACGAATACCGCCGCCCAGCTTCTTGATGAGCTTGGTCTGCGCCGCGCCACCCACCCGCGATACCGACAGGCCGGCGTTGATGGCGGGACGGATACCGGCGTTGAAAAGATCGGTTTCCAGATAGATCTGGCCGTCAGTGATGGAGATCACGTTGGTGGGCACGAAGGCCGACACGTCACCCGCCTGGGTTTCGATGATGGGCAGGGCGGTCAACGAACCGGTCTTGCCCTTCACCTCGCCCTTGGTAAACTTCTCGACGAAATCCGCATTGACACGCGCGGCGCGCTCCAGCAGACGGGAATGCAGATAAAACACATCCCCCGGATACGCTTCACGGCCCGGCGGACGGCGCAACAGCAGGGAAATCTGGCGATAGGCCCAAGCCTGCTTGGTAAGATCATCATACACGATGAGCGCATTCATACCGCGGTCGCGGAAATATTCCCCCATGGTGCAACCGGCATAGGGCGCCAGATACTGCATGGCGGCAGATTCGGAGGCGTTGGCGGCAATCACCGTGGTGTACTCCATGGCGCCGTATTCTTCGAGCTTGCGCACCACGCTGGCAACGGTGGAAGCCTTCTGGCCGATGGCAACATAGATGCACTGCACATCCTTGCCTTTCTGATTGAGAATGGCATCGATCGCGACGGCCGTCTTGCCGGTCTGGCGGTCGCCGATGATGAGTTCGCGCTGACCACGACCAATCGGCACCATGGCGTCGATGGACTTGATGCCGGTCTGCATGGGCTCGTCGACACTCTGCCGGTCGATTACGCCAGGGGCGATTTTTTCAAGGACGTCGAACTCCTCGGCGTCAATGGCACCCTTGCCATCGACAGGCTGGCCCAGGGCATTGACGACACGACCGAGAAGCGCCTTGCCAATGGGCACCTGCATGACTCTGCCGGTGCACTTGACGACGTCGCCCTCCTGGAGACCGGAGAACTCGCCGAGCACGACTGCGCCGACATTGTCCTGTTCCAGATTCATGGCCAGCCCGAAGCGGCCGCCGGGGAGTTCCAGCATCTCGCCGTACATTACGTCTTCCAGACCGTGAATGCGGAGAATGCCGTCACTCAAGCTGATGATGGTGCCCTGCGAGCGCGTTTCGACACGGCCTTCAAAGCCGGCGATCCGTGCGCGGATCAGTTCACTGATTTCCGATGGATTCAGTTGTTGCATACCATTTCCTCAAGACTTAGCTGCGAAGGGTTCGGGCAAGCTGCTGCACTTGTCCACGCACGGAAGCATCTATGGTGAGATCACCCGTATGAATAACTAGGCCACCGATCAGCGCGGCATCGACCGCTTCCCGGAATGCCACCTTGTGGCCGGTAAAGCGGCGCTCGAGCGCGGACTGCACAGCCGTCTTCTGCCCGGCGTCCAGGGCGACGGCGCTGGTGACCAGGACATCGACAATGCCTTCCGCGCGGCGCACGGCGTCCGCGAAAAGCGTGCCGATCTCGGCCGTCGCGGGCCAGCGATCATTGTGGATCAACAGCGCCAGGAATGCCCTCCACGCCTCGCCGTCCACCGCCACAGGAACCGCAGTCAGCAAGGACACCTTTTCGGCGTCAGCACGCTCCGGATCAGTGAGAAAGGCCTGCGCCTGAACATCGGCAATCATGGCGGCAAGCGCCTGCAGCGCATCCGCCCAGGCCTGTTCCTGGCCACTCTCTTTCGCCAGCCCATAAAGCGCCTCTGCGTAGGGACGCGCCACCGTGATCAGATCCGCCATGGGAGGCTCCTCACAATTGGCCGACCATACGGTCGATGATGTCGCGGTGGGCCTGATCGTCGATTTCGCGATGCAGAATGCGCTGGGTGCCATTCACCACGAGCTCCACCACCTGCCCACGCAGCACTTCGCGCGCCCGATTGGTTTCGACGTCGATTTCGGCGCGCGCGCTGGCGATGATCCGATCGGCTTCCTCGCGCGCCTTACCCTGTGCCTCTTCACGCAACTCCACACCACGACGCTCGGCATTGGCGATGATTTCTGCCGCCTTTTCCTTGGCTTCACGGAGCAGTTCCGTCGCACGCTTCTGCGCCAGAGCCATCTCTTCCTTACCGCGTTCCGCTGCCGCCAGGCCGTCGGCGATTTTGGCGCGACGGTCATCCATGACCTTACGCAAAGGACCATACATATACTTGTACAGCAAGGCCACCAAGATGACGAAGGTGACGAACTGTACGATCAGCGTTCCATTGATACCTACTGGATTCATGACTACCTCACTTGCAAGTGGGCCGGCTCAGCCGGTCCAGCATCAGCCCAGGAACGGGTTGGCGAAGAGGAACCAGAAACCGAAGGCCAGAATAATGAAGGGGAAAGATTCCATCAGACCGGCAAAGATGAAAGTATTCACCAACAACTGTGGGCGCATTTCCGGCTGACGGGTGATACCTTCAATAGTCTTGGAGGTGATCAGACCCCAACCGATGGCGGAACCCAGACCGGCGGCGCCGAAAATGATACCTACGGCAATGGCAGTAGCAGCAACAATGATGGTATGTGCGTCCATGGTAACTCCTTACAAGTGTCGCAAAGTGAAATAATAAACTCTTAGTGATCCTGCATGTTCGCCATGCCGAGATAAACCACCGTCAGCACGGTGAAAATAAATGCCTGCAGGATGATGATCAAACTCTCAAACAGTGACCAGACTTCGCCCATGACCAGCCCGCCCCACCAGGGCAGCATGGCCAGCAGCAGGAAGACCAGTTCGCCGGCAAACATGTTGCCAAAAAGTCGCAGACCCAGGCTCAAACGGTTTGGTGATCTCTTCGATCAGCGACATGATGATATTTATCGGCGCCAGGAAGATACCGAAAGGATGGGTCAGGTAGGTCTTGAAATAGGAGAATCCCTTGACGCGCAGATTGGTGGCGATCATCAACAGAAACACGGCGACGGCGACACCCAGAGTCGTATTCAGGTTGACCGTGGGGGTAATGCGGAACTCCGTGAGCCCGAACCCGTGTGCAACCATCCCCGGCAGGTACGCGGGGATGAGGTCCATGCTGTTCATCAACAGAATCCAGAGAAACACCGTCATGGCGACCGGGGCAATCAGTGGATCCTTGACCGGGAAGCTGCCTTGTACCAGATCGTCGATGAAATCCACCACCCCCTCCAGCCAGTTCTGCATCCCGCTGGGGGCGCTGGCCTGCAAACGGGAGCCCACCACCATGGCGGTAATCACCAGGATGGCGGCCAGGACCCAACCCATGACGATGGTGTCGAGATCAAACGTCCAGAAACCGGAACCAATCGTCCAGTTTACGAGGTGATGGGCGATATCGCCTGATGCCACGCTTAACTCCTTTGTCTGGAACGTTCCCGCACCAGAAATGCCAAAAATACGAAATGGGTCAGCAAGAATCCGGCGACCAGCCCGATGACCGGCAGGCGCAGCCAGAATATTGCAAAAATCAGTCCGAGGATGGTGATCGTCCAGCGCTGCAACACCGCTCCACCCAAGCGCTGTGCAGCGCGTTGCGCAGAGGCGGGGAGCGCGATCAGGCGACCACCCAAAATAAGCATGTTGACCACACTCAAAAATGCTGCAAAAAGCACTGCGTAGGCTTCTTCACGCCCCCAGCCCCAGGCCGCTACCGCAGCCATCAGCAGCGCTAACGTCAGTACAGTGGCGGTCACCCGCCCCACATACGACGAAAAATTGACCATCGCGGTTTGTTTTTTTAGCGCCTTCAACAGACAATTCTTGAATACGCGGTGAGTCTAAACACGCCGATGCAGCCCGTCAAGCGCCGAATATCCACCTTCGTCATCATCCAGAGACACGCCCAGACACTGAAAAAGTGCCGCCTCCTGTTCCGGATCCTCCCAGCGGATCCGCAATTCACCGCCCCGCCCCTGCGCACGCAGGTCGACGGGCAGCCCCAGGCGCGCGGCGATCCGGGCGGAAAGTGCGGCAATATTGGCGTCGGGCTCCGCCTTGGGGGCCTTGATCCGGCCTTCGGCCTGGACCAGTCGCTCGGTGGCCCGCACACTCAGGGCCTCACGCACCACCCTTTCCGCAATCTGCACCTGGCGCCCGTCCGGCAGGGTCAGCAGGGCACGGGCGTGACCGGCGCTGAGCGCGCCATTTTCGACATGGGGATGGAGGTCCGGACAGAGGCGCAGCAGGCGCAACTGGTTACTGATCGCAGCGCGGGAACGGCCGAGGGATTCGGCCAGCGCTTCGTGGCTGAGGCCGAACTCGTCGAGCAGGCGTTGCAGGGCCTGCGCTTCTTCCAGCGGATTCAGAGCCTGGCGCTGGATGTTCTCGATGATGCCGATGGCAAGGGCCTGTTCATCACTACACTCACGGACCACGGCGGGGATGTGGCTGAGGCCCGCCAATTGCGCCGCGCGCCAACGGCGCTCGCCGGCGACGATCTCATAACGGCCGCCACCGATGGCACGAATGACGATGGGCTGCACCACCCCCTGACTGCGGATGGATGCGGTCAGTTCTTCCAGAGACTCGGCACTGATCAGGCCGCGCGGCTGATAACGCCCGCGCTGCAGTACGTCGAGGGGAACCTCGCGCATGGCCGTGCCCGCACCACCTTCACTGGCGAAAAGGGCGTCCAGACCCCGGCCCAGGCCGACCCGCTTCATTTCAACCACTCGCGGCGCAAAAATTCGGTGGCAACGCCCTGATAAGCCCGCGAACCGGCGCAGGCAGGATCATAGACCAGAGCGGCACGGCCAAAGCTGGGCGCCTCGGCGAGGCGGATATTGCGAGGGACGACAGCCTGGTACAGCTTGTCGGGAAAATGCCGCTCCAGCTCCAGTGCCACTTCGGAAGCCAGCCGGTTGCGGTTATCGAACATGGTCCGCAGCAGACCATGCACCTCCAGACGGGGATTCAACTGGGCGCGGACCCGGCGCACCGTGCCAAGCAATTGGGTCAGCCCCTCCAGTGCATAGTATTCACACTGCATGGGGATCAGGACACTATCGGCGGCGACCAGCGCGTTTATGGTGAGCATATTGAGGGCAGGCGGGCAGTCGATCAGGGCATAGTCGAAGCCCGCGACCGGTGCGAGGGCATCCTGCAGGCGCCGCTCACGATCGGGCCGGCCATAAAGCTCCACCTCCGCACCCGCAAGATCGGGGCTGGAGGGCGCAAGGGAAAGACCCTCCGGAAACGCATTCAACAACACCGCGCTCAGGGGCAGTTCGCCAAGGAGGACGTGGTAGATCGTCGCCGTGGCACTGCTGCCGAGACCCAGACCAGTGGTCGCATTGGCCTGGGGATCGAGGTCGATCAGGAGAACGCGCTTGCCGTTCTGGGCGAGTCCAGCGGCCAGATTGACGGCGGTGGTGGTCTTACCCACCCCCCCCTTTTGATTGGCAATAGCGACGGTGCGCATGGCGACTGGGCGGAATTCCATTCTTCGACGATAACTTGGCGTAGGATACCCCGTAGCGGTGCGGGGGGCTAGGGCGTGGCGACCGGGATGCGCCAGGAAAGCAGAAAACGCGGCGGCAGGCCGGGAACGGCGAGGTCCTGGCGGGTGATGTGGAGGGTTGCGGCGCGGGGCCAGTCGGTCAACTCCTCCCCGACGCCCGGACCTTTCTGGGCGAGCACCCAGGTGTGCGGACCCTGGAGGTGCCTGGTCATGGCGTCGAGACGAGCGAGGGGCGCGGTGGCACGGCTGATGATGACGTCTGGCAGGAGATCGGGGTGATAATCTTCGCTGCCCTGTGGGGCCACCTGCACGTTGGTCAGCCCAAGATCCGCGATGGCGTAACGGAGGAAAGCGACCCGTTTGGCCGCCGGTTCCACCAGGGTGAACGCTTGTGCTGGGCAGCAGATGGCGAGAGGGATGCCGGGTAATCCGGCACCGCTACCGATATCCACCACCGCACCCTCCGGCAAATAGGGTAGCACCGCCAGACTGTCCAGCAGATGGCGGGGCACCATCTCCAGGGGATCGCGCACCGCCGTCAGGTTGTGGGTGGCATTCCAGCGCTGCAGGAGGGCGACATAGTGGATCAGCAGGTTACGCTGCTCGGCGCCGACCGTGTTGTCGAGGCCGAGAGCCACCAGTCCGGCATTCAGACGGGCACGCAGCTCTTGCGAGGAGACCTCCGGCTTGGCCATCGAATCAGCCTACCTGCTGCAGACCGCGACGTTTCACATGAATCAGCAGCAGGGAGACGGCAGCCGGGGTCACACCAGGGATACGGCTGGCCAAACCGATGGTCTGCGGTCGCTGACGGGCGAGGCGCTGCATCACTTCGGTAGAGAGACCCCGCACCGCTGCGTAGTCCATGTCGGCAGGGATATCCATTCCCTCCCAGCGTGCGGCGCGGGTGATCTCATCGTGCTGACGGGCGACATAGCCGGCATACTTGCACTCGATCTCCAGTTGCTCGCGGGCCTGCGCATCGCTGCACGGAACGAGGTCGAGCACCTGGAGCAGGCTGGCGTAATCCCAGTCGGGGCGGCGGAGGAGTTCAAGGGCAGTGACATCGCGGGAGAGGGGTTGATCCGTCTTCGCCGCAATACGCCCGGCGATGGCGCTGCCGGGATGGATGCGCAAGCCCTCGAGGCGGCTGCGCTCCGCCTGCACTGTGTCCTGCTTGGCACTGAAAGCCGTCCAGCGCCGCTCATCCACCAGCCCCAATGCCCGGCCATGTGGCGTCAGACGCAGGTCGGCATTGTCCTCCCGCAGTTGCAGGCGATATTCGGCGCGGCTGGTGAACATGCGGTAGGGTTCGTCGAGTCCGCGGGTAACCAGATCGTCCACCATCACCCCCAGATAGGCTTCGTGGCGACCGGGCGTCCACGCCGCGAGTTCGCGCGCGCGGCGGGCGGCGTTGAGACCAGCGAGCAATCCCTGGGCCGCAGCCTCCTCGTAGCCGGTGGTGCCGTTGATCTGGCCGGCACAGAACAGACCCGGCAAGCGTCGGCTTTCCAGACTGGGGCGGAGCTCGCGGGGATCGAGGTAGTCGTACTCGATGGCGTAACCAGGGCGCAGCAACACGGCGTTTTCCAGACCGCGCATGCTGCGCACCATTTCGACCTGGACACCGAAAGGCAGGCTGGTGGAGATACCGTTGGGGTAGACTTCGTGGGTATCAAGGCCTTCCGGTTCCAGAAAAACCTGATGCGACGCCTTATCGGCAAAGCGCACGACCTTGTCCTCGATGGAGGGACAGTAACGCGGCCCTACCGACTGGATATGACCGCCGTACATGGCCGACTGGTGCAGGTTCGTCTGAATGATTTCATGAGTACGGGCGTTGGTGTGGGTGATGTGGCAGGCTAGTTGTGGCACGTCGATGCGCCGGGTCATAAAGGAAAAAGCGGGCGGTGGCGTATCACCGGGTTGTGCCTCCAGCACCCCATAGTCGATGCTGCGGCCGTCGATGCGCGGCGGGGTACCGGTTTTCAGCCGCGCCACTGGGAAGGCCATCTCCCGCAGGCGTTGCGCCAGAGCGTTGGACGGCGGATCGCCGGCGCGGCCGGCGGGGTAATTCTGATCACCCATGTGCACCCTGCCACCCAGAAAAGTACCTGTGGTCAGAACGACCTGTGCAGCACGCAGCACCTGGCCGGTTTCCAGGATGACGCCACCCAGCCGGTCGCCTTCCATGAGCAGATCGCCGACCATGCCCTGGAACAGTTGCAGGGCGGGTAGGTCTTCGAGCAAACGGCGTACGGCGCGCTTGTATAGGCTGCGATCGGCCTGGGCGCGGGTGGCGCGCACCGCCGGACCTTTGCTGGCGTTGAGGGTGCGGAACTGGATGCCCGCCTGATCGATGGCGAGCGCCATGATGCCGCCGAGCGCGTCGACTTCTTTGACCAGATGACCTTTGCCAATGCCGCCGATGGCCGGGTTGCAGGACATCTGGCCGATGGTATCGAGATTCTGGGTAAGCAGCAGCGTGCGCACACCGAGACGGGCGGCTGCGGCAGCCGCTTCCGTCCCGGCGTGACCGCCGCCGACCACGATAACGTCAAATGAGTTTTGCATGGCGGGATTATCTGCGTTTCACCGGGGTTTTGGCAATTTTTTCAGGATAAAACGGGCAGCCAGCGGACCCGTGAAGGCTTGCCATCCATGCCCAGTTGGGTGAGCTGGTTTTCACCGACACGGTGGAGAGTCGTCCCACCGCGCATGCCTTCCAGCCGAATAGTGTTGCCGTCGACCCAGGAGAATTCGTTTCCCCGAAGGATGGCAACAGAGAGAAACACGGTGTGCGGCCTCAGCATCGCCATACCCCTGCCGCCCGATCCACATCCTCCTGCAATTCCAACAAAGTCAGCGCCGGGAATGCCCCGGCCAGCTCCCCAGGCTTCAGACGGTACTCCGGATTTTGCGGCCCGCGCCCAGCGTATGCCCCCGCCCAAGTCTCATAAAACAGCAGACCGCCCGACCGCGATGCCGCCGCCAGGGCCGGAAACAATGGCCGGTACAGAAAATGCGCGACGACGATTACATCGAAAGATTCCGGCTCCGGAGGATGAGCGACCACGTCCCGGCATTCCACCCGCAAGGGTAGGGCATCCGCCCGCTGCCGCAACCCGGCCACCGCACTCTCCGCGTAATCCCATGCCCAGGTCTCCAGCCCGCGTCGCGCCAGAAACAGCGCATTCCCGCCTCGGCCGCAGGCGAGGTCCAGCGCCCGACCGCCGGCAGGCAGCCAATCCGCATGCGCCGCCAGAAAAGGCAGCGGTTCCGGCGCCAGTGTCTCTGCCTGCGCGTAGCACGCGTGCCAGCGCGCCCGCTTCTCGTCCTCTGCCATCATACCCGCTCAGTGCTCGTACCGGATGCGCGGCAGCAGTTCGCTCAGATTGCAGGGGCCGTGCCGGATGTCCAGTTGCGGAATGATGATGGCCTCCATGCCGAGGCGGACGCCGCCGGTGGAACCAGGGAGGAGAAAGACGATGGTGCCATCGCAGATGGCGGCTTCGGCACGGGATTGGATGGTGCTGGTGCCGATCTCCTGAAAGGAGAGCATGCGGAAAAGTTCGCCAAAACCGGGGATGGGCTTGCTGATGAGAGGCGCGAGGGCCTCGGGAGTGACGTCGCGACCCGTGATGCCGGTACCACCGGTGGCGATGATCACGTCGATGGCGGGGTCGGCGATCCAGTCGCGCATTTGCGTGCGCAGGGTTTCGGCGTCATCGGCGATGATCTGACGGGCGGCGATCTGGTGTCCGGCATGGCTGGCGAGTTCGGCAACTTTGTCGCCGGATTTGTCGGTTTCCGGCGTGCGACTGTCGGAAACCGTGAGGATGGCGATGGCGAGAGGTAAAAAGGCTTTGCCTTCGGGTGACTGCTGCGCACGGCTCACGGCGGTATTCCCTTTACAGGATGACGGAAAGTCCAGTATAAGAGGCTCCGTCCTACGGTCCAAGGGGCACGGCGTGCGGCGATCATCATAGGCGTTGATTTTCCGGACCTCAGCCCCGAAACAGTCCGCTTCTGACCAGGAGAGCGTCATGGATGTGTCCCTGCCAGCAGATCCGTACCATCCCCCCGCATCGAGCTCCGCGCTGGTGAACGGGAGCGGCTGGCAGCATCTCACGGCGCCGCGGCCGACAGACTGGGAACGGGCGGGGCAACTGGCGGATGACTGGGACTTTGCCCAGGATATCCTCGATCCCGATGAACGCTCCTGGCTGCGCCGCGATGGCGGGCGCGTCTTCATTACCTTGCAGTTCCCCGTGAAAGGGGGTGACGCAGATGCGGATAGCTGGGAACAACGGCCCCTGGGCGTCATCCTGCAGGGGCCCCGGATTACCACGGTGCTGGCGCGGGAACTTGCCCCGCTGTCGCCCTTTTTCGGGCAAATGGAACACCTTTCCAGCCCACCGGAAAGCGTCGAAATTCTCGCCGCCATCCTCAAGATTCTGGCGCAAAGTTACGAAGACGCCCTGCACGAGCTCAATGCCGCCATCCACGATAACGAGCAGCAACTGGACTGGACCCAGAGCAACGGCGACTTTTTTACCCTGCTGGAGATCAGCAAGAGCCTGACCCGCTTCGAGGTCGCGCTGGTCGGCAATATTGCAACGGCATTCAAGATTTCCCGTCTGCCGGAAATCCGCGACGACCTGCCCGCCACCCGCCAGATCGACACCGCCCTGCTGGAACTGCAGGTAGCCCATGAACGGGCGCGGGTTTATGCCGGGACCAGCACCTCCATGATGGACGCCTACGCAGGCATGGTACAGAACAATATCAACCATGGTCTGAAGGTGGTGACGGTGCTGGCCATGATCTTTTACGTGCCCAGCCTGCTCGCGACCCTCTACGGGGTGAATACGACCCTGCCTTTTCAGAACACCCATTGGATATTCTGGGTGATAGTGGGTCTGGGGACAAGCGTGTCTGTCGGACTGACACTGTTTTTCAGGCGGAAGGGCTGGATATGAACAGACTGACGGGCGCACGGAGGGATCGGGATGCTGCACTGGTTTGACGAAAAAACGGATGCTCCGTTGGAAGTCACGGCGGATTTTCACTGGCCGCCGACCGCAACCTGGATTCAGGTGGTGGCCCCCACGACTGCGGAGCTGGATTTTGTCGCAAAGCACTTGCAGGTGCCCGACTACCTGTTTCAGGACGTTTCCGATGAGGACGAGCGCCCGCGCCTGGAGCGGGAAGGAGATATTGCGCTGATCATTCTCAAGGTGCCCGCTCCCATGCAGGCCGACGCCGAGTTGCGCTTCCGGACACTGCCCGTGGGACTCTGGTTGCTGCCCCACCAGATGGTGACGGCGAGCACCCAGCCCTTGGCGCTTTGGGATGAATTGCGCGGGCAGCGCCAGCGGGGCAAGGCACTGCACGTACGGGGGCTGCTGGCGGAGATTTTTCAGGCCATCGCCAGGGACTATCTGCGCGCCTTGCGCCTGATCAACGCCGAAATCGCCGCCACCGAAAAAATACTGCGCGACTCCCAGAATAACAATGAGTTTTTTCGGCTCCTCGCCCTCAACAAAAGCCTCATCCTTTTTTCTTCGGCACTCAAAGGCGACATCTCGGTGGCCCAGCAAACCCTGCGGCTGCCGCTGCTGAAACAGGACGAAGGCGATCTGGAAGATATCGCCGATGCCCTGATCGATCTGCAGCAGGCGCGGGACATGACCGAAATTTACGCCTCCACCATTACCAACATGATGGATGCCTACGTCGGCGTGCTGCAGAACAACATCAGCAACACCCTGAAAATCATCACAGCCTGGACCGTGGTCGTGGCCGCGCCCGCGACGGTGGCGAGTATTTACGGAATGAACGTGCCCCTGCCCCTGCAGCACTGGGCCTATGCGTGGCCCGTGCTCATGGGGGGAGGATTTGTGGTATCCGGCATGCTGTTCATGATTTTCCGCAAGAAAGACTGGATCTGAGCGCGCCATGGGCTGCCAGTTTTACGACAAGGCCGCAGGCGCCTGGACAGCCGCCGAACACTATACGGCGGACGGCCTATTTCTGCTGACACCGGAAGCCGTTTATCGCTGCCCGCAACTGGAAGCGGTGCTGCAGCACTGCTCGGAACAACGTCTTTACTGCCGGGACACCGAGATCACCCTGCGCCTGCCCGTGGCGTTGCTGGAGCAGGACGCACGGTTTGGTACGGTGGCACGGATGGAGCACCTGACCCTGCATTATACTCCCCGGAGTCTTGCCATTCTGGGTGAAGAAGCGTTGATCCCTACACTGCAACGGGACTGGCTCGGGGACTTGCGGCATAGCGCCATGGACGAACTGCTGCAGCGCGTGCTACTGAGCAGCATCTATAGTCACGAGCGAGTGGCGCGGGTGCTGGTGGAACGCCTGCAGGTGCTGCGCATGGCGCTCAAAACCGCCATGGGTAACGCGGAACTACGCCAAATTGTGGTTCTCAATCGCGACCTTGGTGAACTGGTTATTGCCCTGCGGGAAACTGGCCTCATTCTGCGCGATGCGTTGCGCGCCACCGCCGGCGAGTCACCGGTCTACCCCCTGCTGGACGCGGCGTTACGTGAGCAACGCCGGATAGAGGATGGCGTAAATCTGATTCACCAACGCTATCTGGCCGTGACGAACGCCTATAACGGCATCATCCAGAACAATGCCCATACCGTGATGAAGGTCATGACCGTATGGCTGGCCCTGCTCATGATGCCCATCGCTTTCATTATGCCCTGGCACATGATGACGCCTTTGCCTTTGGAGCACTGGCATTATCTCTGGTTTGGACTGCTCGCCTACGTCTTTGGCGTGACTTGGCTCTTCGCGCGCTGGGCCGGCAAGCACGGCTTTTTTTCCATGTAAGGGGAGGATAGCTCCATGATGCGTATCATCCGCGATTCCCTGCTGTCCGGGAACGCCAACCGGCGGAGCTGGATGGCTTTGACCGATCCCTCCACCAGCGAACTGACGCAGGCGGCAGCGACTCTGGACATCCCCGAGAGCTTTCTGCGCAAACGCCTGGAGGGCGAAGCATCCCGTCCCCTGATCAAGGAGGAGCGGCTGATTTCTCTGCAGTTCCAGGTACCCATGCCGGAAGCGGGTGCGGCAGGACAATTTACCCTGGTGCCCCTGAGCCTGTATTTCGTACCCGGTTATTTCGTCACCCTGGCCGAGCGCGAGATTCCCTTCCTGAACCGGCTGATCGATCCGCAAAAGCCGCGCAAGCGCTGGGAACTGGTCCTGCGCATCATTGCCGAAGTCACACGTAATTATCTGCCCACCGCACGCTCGGTAACTCGGGAGATGACCGTAGTGGAGCGGGACCTGCGCCAGGCCCAGCGCCATGATGTGGTGTACCGCGGACTGGATATCAACGACCGTCTGCTGGCGTTGGATCTGGGACTACTGCAACTCGAATACGTGGTCAGTGAAATCGCGCATTTTCTCCCCGCCGGAGACACGTTCCTGATGGAACTCCACGAAGACACCAGGGTTGAACTGTCCCAGGTACGGGACCAGGTGGACAGTGATCAGGCGACCCTCAGCGAACTGCTGGAATCTTATGCCTATGTGGTGCACAACAATGTCAATCACCTGTTCAAATTCATGGCGGCATTGATCATTCTCGCGACGATTCCGCTCTTCATTCCCGGAGCGGTCGCCATGAACGTGCCCCTGGGACCTTTGCCGCACTGGCGTTACGGCTTTGCGGCGGTGACCGGCGGGCTGGTGCTGGTGGAGATGCTGACGGCCGGGGTGTTTTACCGCATGGGGTGGCTAAAGCTGGATTGAGACGTTTCCTGTCTGACCGCCGATTGCTCCAGTTCCGCCGCCAGCGCCAGATAGCGCTGGGCGTCACGCAGCCCGGTGATGAAACGACGAGGAATTCCCTGCAGACCTACCTGGGCGCCCACGAGCGCGCCCGTCAACATCGCGCGAGACATATTTTGTCCGCCCCCGTTGATGGCGTGCAGTACGGCTGATTCATAATCTTCCCGGAAACGACTGGCCAGGTAGTAAGCCGCAGGCAGTTGGTGGTAAATGGCGCAGGGCATGCCGTAAACCAGACTCACCTTCCAGGCGGGTTCAATGGCGATGTCAGGATCCGCTGCGGCGAGCGCGGCGTATCCGGCCGTGAGCAGGGCGTCGGGCGACATGAACTGACCGACCTGCATCCTTTCGCCACCTTGCGGCGGTGGCTGCAAGTGGCCTTGGGTAACCATGTGGAAGGGCAGGGCTCCGCTGCGCACCTGCGCCATGAGCGTGGCGCCAATCTGCGGCGTCAACGAAGCGCCAGAGACCAACTGGGCCAAAACGGCGTTGAAGGCGACGCTCATGGCGACGATGGCCGGATCATGCTGGGTCAGGATGATGTTGCTACATACGGCCTCCGCCATTTTTTTCGGCTGCAGCGCATAAAAGGCAGCGATGGCCATGGCGCGTTCGGCTCCCTCCGTCGTGTCCGCATCCCCGGCGCATTCTCCCCATGGACGACGCTCCGGCACGCGCTTACGCCAGGCCTCCCGAATGGATTGATTGGTATAGCCTCCCGGTCCCTGCATGGGCGTGCCATCCAACTGCGGGAACAGTTCCGTATCCAGCCGACGGGTGAAATCGTCCTCCTCATAACCCGCACAGTGCACCAGCGACTCCATCAGCATGACCAGCAGCAGTCCGGTTTGCGAGATATCCCCCGCAAGCAGGCCGCTGTGATAACGACCGGGGCGCGGCGTCAGATAGTCGGTAATCCAGGGGCCACATTCCCGCCGCATTTCGGCAAGGTCGTAGTACCAATGACACCCGACAGCCAGCGCATCACCAATCAGGGCACCCATCACAGCACCAGCTACGCGTTGCATACTTCACCTCCCTCGCCCATACCACCATGGGCACCCCGTGTTCCGGGAAAGTGGTCGATGGAACCGGCACACGGAAAGTATCAAACCAGTTTACCCCCTCCCATTATAGCAACCTACGACAGAGTGGACCGTCTCCAGGCCGCCAGCAGGCCCTTTATAGGGTTGGTCAGCGGCAACGCCAAATGAAAACGCCGTTTACACCAATTTCAGGACACCCTCCTTTCCAGGACCGCCTGTTGGTAGTTACCTGATGGTACCTACTTTACAATATATACAAACCGTCTTTACTCTTGAGCAACATTGGCCAACAAGGGGAGACCATCATGAGCAAAATTGAGCAAAATGCTGATGCTATACTATGTCAAAGGTTTGGGGGGCATATCGACACCATGGCCGGTTCCATTGCCGAACGCGCACCCCGAAAAGGGGATGGCAGCCCTGACCCCAGTGACAACGAACTGCCCATCGCCTGTTGTCAGGGGCGGCATGTGGTCGAAATGACCCAAGAGTGGAGGATATAACCCATGGAGAACATCGGCTTGCCATCGGAATCCGTCCGTCGCTCAAGGACGATCGAGCGTATTGTGGCGGGACAGGCCACCTCTGACGGCGCGGGCGTTCAATTAACCCGGGTTTTAAACCAATCCCTGCAGCACCGGCTGGATCCCTTTCTGATGCTCGACGCTTTCGGTAGCGACAATCCAGGTGACTACATTGCCGGGTTTCCCGATCACCCGCACCGCGGCTTCGAGACCATCACCTACATGATAACGGGCAAAATGCGTCATCGTGACAGTGCGGGACACGAAGGGTTGCTCGAAAGCGGGGGCGTGCAATGGATGACCGCAGGGCGGGGCGTGATTCACTCGGAAATTCCGGAACAGGAAAAAGGCGTCATGGAGGGATTTCAGCTCTGGCTCAACCTGCCGAACCAGGACAAGATGGCACCGCCGTGGTATCGCGATTTCTCTGCCGCAGATTTGCCGCGCTTTGTGACACAGGAAGGGGTCGCCGTCACGGTCATTGCCGGAGAGAGTCATGGAGTCACTGGCGCAGTAACGCGGGAGCGCACAAATCCGCTTTACCTGGACCTGCAATTGCCGGAAGGCACACATTTCAAGCAGCAACTGCCTGCCGATGATAACGCCTTTCTTTATGCATATCGCGGAACCCTGGAAATCGTCGGCACCCCTGTGCCTGTCCAGCGCATGGCCATACTTGAGAATAGCCCGGAAACCGACGGTGTGGATATCAAGGCTCTTACGAGTGCACGCTTACTGCTGATTGCGGGCCGTCCGTTGCATGAGCCAATTGTCCAGTATGGACCATTTGTCATGAATACTCGGGAGGAAATATACCAGGCCTTTGAAGATATGAAGGAAGGCCGGTTAGTCTAATGCGCATTAGATTCACGCTTTGGCAATCTCAAATTTGTCTAGTTAGAGATGCCCCAATGACATTGCCCTACTTCATACTTCACAATGCCGTAAGTCTTTCGTCACTTGAGGGGAATCGAGAAATGGGCATGATCCTGAACCACCCGACAGACATTTCCGTGTTGCAAGCGCAATTTGCGCGGGACCGGAAGGCGGCGGAGGCAGCATGAGGCGCACGCATATCCTTTGGCTGCTTTTGGGGTTGCCGGGCATGGCGGTGGCGAAGGTACCGACGCCGACCCCCACCAGCGTGAATTTCCATGTGACAACACATTATCGGGTGCCCAAGACGGTATTGCATGCCGACCTGCAGGCGGAGGCATCGGGGAGAAGCCCGGCGAAGTTGGCCGCCATGGTCAATCAGGACGTGTCCTGGGCAAAGGCCCGGCTGCAATCGGTGCCTGGGATTACCTGGCATAGCGCCGGGTACCAGACGCAGGCGACAGGGCAGACCGGTGCGCGCTGGCTGGTACGGGAAGATCTGGCCGTGCAAAGCACGGATCCGGCGGCGTTGCTCCCCTTGCTGGGCACGCTGCAATCCCGGTTACACTTGGTCGGGATGCAATATGCAGCGCCTTCCGCCGCCGTACGCAAGGCGCTGCGAACTGCCGAGCTGCGGGGACTGCGCCAGTACCGGAAACAAGCACAGCAGAATTGCGCGGCGCTGGGCTACCATAGCGCGCGTCTGGGGCAGGTATTCATCAATACGAATGTCGTCCCACTGGCGCGGCCAATGCCAGTCATGGCGTTAGCCACCAAGGTCGTCCCTGGACCCGTAGTCGGCCGGGGCGGGACGGAAAGGGGCAGGGTGGTGGTTGGAGGAAATGCTTATTGCGAGAAGTGAGGCATGGGAATGGTGTTACGTCCCGCAATAAATCAGGTGTCCTGTCCCGAGCTATTCTCGCTTCACTCCAAACGGCGAAATTAATGCAATAGCCTCAAACATCAAAACCATTATCGCTATAGATCCATATGTATAAATGAACCTAAAGGTTACATTTGGCGAGTAATTTGCCCAAAGGCATGCGGAAATCATCCGGGAAGAGGCGGGTACCTACGCAGCCGAAGACCGCGACGAATACACGGCGGAAGGCGTGTTCTGGGTACCCTTATCGGGCCGCTGGGACAGGGTACAGGCCGCCGCCAAACAGCCGGACATCGGCAAGCGCATCGACGATGCCATGACCGAGATCGAGCGGGAAAATCGCCATCTGAAAAACATCCTGCCCAAGGGCTACGCCCGTCCCACGCTGGATCAGCGCGGCCTGGGGGAACTGGTGGACCTCATCGGCACCATGAGGAAAACGGATTTGCGATTTATACCCAATAAGATATAAGCTACCTCATGGTTCAATCGCAACGTCCTTTATTCTGGGTGGCCTCCGCCAAAAAAGATCTCATGGATATGCCCGAGGATGTGCGGGATACCTTTGGGTATGCGCTGCATCTGGCGCAAATCGGCGGCAAACATGCCCAAGCCAAACCGTTAAAAGGCTTTGGCTCGGCGGATCTGGTTGAGATCGTCGAAGATTTCAAGGGGGACACGTTTCGAGCGGTGTATACGGTGCGCTTTCAAGAGAAAATTTACGTTCTGCACAGCTTTCAGAAGAAAGCGACGCAGGGCATCCGCACACCCAAACCCGATATGGACAAGATACATGAACGGTTGAAATGGGCAGAGCGACACGCCAAGGGGGTGATCGAATGAACATCGAGATGAGTAGTGGCAATGTCTATGCGGACATCGGTGCGCCGGATGCAGAGGAAATGCTTTTGAAGGCACAACTGGCATCCCGTATTGCGGACATGATCCAGAGCAAAGGATTTACGCAATCGCAGGCAGCGGAACTGCTGGGTATCCCACAACCCAAGCTGTCCCTGATGCTGCGGGGGCAATTCCGGGGAATCAGTGAAGCCAAAATGCTGGAATGCCTGGCCCGGCTGGGCCGGGATATTCAGATCGTCATCGGACCGGAACATGCAGGGACCGGGAATATTGTGGTGGTGTGACATGAGCATTGATCGAGACCGTAGGGTGGCCATAGTCCATGCGGTCATGGACCCCATGGATGGGGATACGGTATTGGGGCAGCGATGAAGAAGCGCTGCTTTCAGAATCCGCGCTGGCTGAAGACTGGTTGAAACCGGAAGAGGATGAGGCATGGGCCTACTTGCAGCCGGTCAGGTAGTGGTGCTGCCTTTTCCGTTCTCTATTCACCCTGCTCCAGCGGGATTTTTTATGAGAAGAATTGAAATGTCATGAGAATGTCATGTTAGTTTCATTATAGTGTCACATTGTTACGTTATTCTTGTCGGCAAGGTGCATATCACCCCCGGGCATGCTGAACCTGGGTGTAGAGGACACGATACCGGTCCACGCCGATTATGTGAAAAATGTGAAACTGGCGCTGAATATCGACAACTTGCTGAATCGCCGGTATTTTCCTAAGGGTTTCAGCAATACCGATTATTACGGCAATACCTACCTGTCCGTCCTGGAAGGCATGCCGCGCTTCGTGTTCGGCAGCGTGACGGTGAAGTTTTAGTATGGATGAGGTGATAATATGAACGCGGTTGACGTGGTGGTGCATCTCTCCGCCCCGCCCTCGATAAATGACTAGGATATACTGCCGTGAAAAAATGGAATTCCATCGTAGCATGTGCTGTTGGATCTGCGTTGATGTTTTCGGTGCCGGCTTTTGCCGATGTGGGGGTTTCCAACACGCGCGACATCAACGGCCCGATTCATATTCAAGCGGCGAATCAGGGCTCGGTGACCCATGTGTTGCCCACGGGGCGGATCGTCAGCCCTGTGGGTCTGGTCAATGGCGCCCCCAATTTTGTGACCGCGGTCGTGCCCTTGGGCGATCATATCGCGGCCATGGCGAACGGAGCCACCCGGGCGCAGACCATCACCCTCTATGATCAGCACACCCTGCATCGGGTGGCGGAAATTGCGGCCTATAAAAAAGCCCCCCAGAAAGCCGCGCCGATGCCCACGGACGTCACCGACCTGCATAGCGATGTCATTGGCCATCAAAGCTTTTTCCAGGGCATGGCGGTGGGACCTGACCACGTGCTCTATACCGCAGGCGGCGAGAGCAGCGATGTCGCGGTATTCAGCGTTCAGGGTGGGAAAGCAAAATTGCTGCGCCGCTATCCCCTAGCCTGGCAGCCTTTCCCTAAAAATCAGTATCCCTATGCATACCAGGGACACCATATCGGTAAGCCGCGACTCTTTTATCCGGACGCCATCGCCGTGGGACCACGGAACCGGCATCTGTACGTAACCGGCCTGCTGTCCAACAGCCTCGCCCGCATCAATATCCAGACCGGACATACCCGGTATCGCAATGTGGGTCCATATCCCTTTGCGGTTACCTTGGCCGATGCGGGGAAAAGGCTGGTGGTCAGCCTCTGGGGCGGCAATGCCGTTGCGGTGGTGGATCCGGCCACCATGCGGATGCTCGGCACGGTGCGGGTTGGCCCGCCCACCGGCCCTAAGCATAGGGCCGCAGGTGTGCACCCCACGGCGCTGGCGGCGGTACCCCATTCGCCCGATGTCTTCGTGGCACTGGCCAACATCGATCGGGTAGCCGAGATCGATAGCCCCGATCTGCGGGTAAAGGGCTTCATCAACGACAGCCCCTATCCTGATGCGCCGCCGGGCAGTTATCCGGACGGTTTGACCATTACGGAGGGCAAACTCTTTGTGGCCAATGCCGGCAACAACGATGTTGCCGTCTACAACGATCAGACCGGTAAGAACCTGGGACTGATCCCCACGGGCTGGTACCCCACCGCCATCACGCATGCGCATCATGCGCTGTACATCGTCGCCGCCAAGGGGCTCGGCTCTGGTCCCAATGTGGAGCACCAGTGGGTCGGGAACATGATGGATGGCGTGGTGCAAAGGGTCCGCCTTCAGCATCTCATGTCCCATCTTCCCGCATGGACGCAGGAAAGCTTGCACAACGACGGCTTTACTCCCGCGCAGCAGGAGACACGTCACGCAGAGGATGTGAAAACGGATGCCTTCCTGCGCCAGCATATCCAGTACGTCGTTTTCATCCTGCGCGAGAACAAAACCTTCGATGAGGATTTTGGCGATGACCAGGCGGCAGGCGCCTGGGCCGACCCGCATCTGGATCTCTACGGACCCCAAGAGCTGCCGAACCTCTATCACCTCGCCCACCGCAACACACTCTTCGTGAATTTCATGGCCGACGGTGAGGTGACCGCCCAAGGCCATCAGTGGACCACCGCCGCCTCGGACTCGGATTTCGTGCAACGCACCTGGCCGGAGTACTACTCCGGGCGCGGACTCGTGGCCAATCCCGGCTGGACCCAGTCTCTGGTTCCCGGCGGGGCGACGGGTACGGGTGGAGTGCCCCTGGGTGTCGACAATCCCTATGCCATCTATGAGAACCTCTCGGCATTGGGCAAGTGGTCCAATCCCTGGATCAGTTATCCCCAGCGCCTCTTTCTCTTCAACGACCTGCTGGATCATAGGGTGTCTTTTGAAGACTTCGGGGAGTTTGTATCACGTTCTGAAGCGGGTAACATTTCCACGGCCATGAAAAGGCATCTGGCGACGGGCTTTCCCGGCTGGGACCGGATGATCCTCGACACCTATCGGGAAAAGATGGCGGTGAACTGGCTCAAGGCCCATCCCGGTTCAAAATTCCCGCACTTCATCTATATCTGGTTGCCGGATGATCACACGGCCGGACGCCAGTCCTGCTACTACACGCCGGATTACTATGTGGCCAATAATGACTATGCCACGGCCAAGTTCATTCATTACCTGTCCACCACCCCGGAGTGGAAGCATATGGTGGTGTTTTTGACCGAGGACGATGCACAATCCGACGCCGACCACATCAATGCCCATCGTACCTTCGCCCTCGCCGTGGGCCCTTGGGTGAAAAAAGGCTATCTCGAAACCAATCTCTATTCCCAGGTGAACATCCTCAAGACCACCGAGGCCATCTTCGGTCTGCCGCCCATGTCCCAGTGGGATCAAAACGCCAGCGTCTTCTCGGGGATGTGGACGGACCATCCGGACTTCGCGCCCACCAAGGTGCTGCCCATGCAGGTGCCGGTCACCTTCAATGCGGGGAAATGCGATCACTACACGTTGCTGCGTCGCGAGGCGGGCGCCACCGGACATTACCTGATCGCCGACGAAATGGCTTGGTACAAAAAGCATCAGACCAAAAACGGCGCGGGTCTGCCCGCCCCGAGCAAGGCCGACACTTATACGCCTACCACGCTGCTCAAGGTTCCTGGTCCCGAACAGATGAAACAGGAATGGATCGCCAGCAAGGGGGTCAAATCCTACGCGCGGGTCATGACCTACCTCAAGGCCTATTCCGCGCAAAAAGATGCGCCAGTAAATGCCTATCAGGCCGGTGAGAAAGAATGACGCTGAACAGTAACGCTCTGTCAGCGGGACATTTCCGGAAATCCCCCCTTGGGGGCAGACTCCGGATCACAGTCCGGCAGTGACCAAGGGCAAACTTTCCGCTGGGGAGGGAAAGTGATTGAAACCCACCGTGACCGCGGCGCTGCCCTATGTCCCGCGAAGCGGGCCATGCTGCTGGGTTCACTGATCGTGATGCTCGTCATGGGATCCTGCCATGACGCTCCTCGTGGTGTTATTGGTACCCCTTTTGGCGCTTCCCAATCCTGACGATGAGGGGGTTCTGTGCTATAACCACCCAAAGAATCAAAAGGGGACACCATGCCGCGCGGACCAGCCAAGAAGAAGACCGAAGACACCAGTCATCAAAGCCTCGAATCCAAGCTCTGGGCCACCGCCGACAAGTTGCGTGGCCATCTGGACGCCGCCGACTACAAGCATGTGGTGCTGGGCCTCATCTTCCTGAAGTACATTTCGGACCGCTTTGCCCAAAGGCATGCGGAAATCATCCGGGAAGAGGCGGGGACTTACGCAGCCGAAGACCGCGACGAATACACGGCGGAAGGCGTGTTCTGGGTACCCTTGTCGGGCCGTTGGGACAGGGTGCAGGCCGCCGCCAAGCAGCCCGACATCGGCCAGCGCATCGACGATGCCATGACCGAGATCGAGCGGGAAAACCCCCATCTGAAAAACATCCTGCCCAAGGGCTACGCCCGTCCCACCCTGGATCAGCGCCGCCTGGGGGAACTGGTGGACCTCATCGGCACCATTGGGCTGGGTACGGCGGAACATCAGGCCCGCGATACCCTGGGCCGCGTCTACGAGTATTTTCTGGGTCGATTCGCCAGTGCGGAAGGTAAACGCGGTGGCGAGTTCTACACCCCGGCATCGGTGGTCAGAACCCTGGTCACCATGCTGGCCCCGTACAAGGGACGCATCTATGACCCTTGTTGCGGGTCCGGCGGCATGTTTGTCCAGTCGGAAAAGTTTATCGAAGCCCATGGCGGCAAGGTGGGCGACATCAGCGTCTATGGGGAAGAATCCAACCCCAACACCTGGAAGCTGGCCCTCATGAATCTCGCCATTCGCGGCATTGAGGCCGACCTGGGACCGGAAGCGGCGGACACCTTCCATAAAGACCTGCATCCCGATCTGCGGGCGGACTACATCCTTGCCAACCCGCCCTTCAACATATCCGATTGGGGCGGCGACCTGCTGCGGGATGACAAACGCTGGCAGTATGGGATACCGCCTACCGGCAACGCCAACTTCGCCTGGGTGCAGCACATGGTCCACCACCTGGCGCCTTACGGCATTGCAGGCTTTGTGCTGGCGAACGGTTCCATGTCATCCAATACCAGCGGCGAGGGCGAAATCCGCAAGAACCTCATCGAGGCCGATCTGGTGGACTGCATGGTGGCCCTGCCCGGTCAGCTCTTCTACAGCACCCAGATTCCCGTCTGCCTGTGGTTTCTGGCGAAGAACCGCGATGACGGACGCGGCATGGCGGGCAAGGAACTGTTTGAACGCAGCGGCGAAGTGCTGTTTATCGACGCCCGCAACATGGGTTTCATGGCCGACCGCACCCATCGGGAACTGAGCGATGCGGACATTCAGAAGATTGCCGATACTTACCATAACTGGCGGGGTGATGGGGACGGGGAATACGCGGATATTCCCGGATTCTGCAAGGCGGCCAGCCTGGATAACATCCGCAAGAATGGCCACGTCCTGACGCCGGGCCGCTATGTGGGGGCAGCGGCCATGGATGACGACGGTGAACCCTTTGAAGAAAAGATGGCACGGCTGACCAAAGACCTATCGGAACAGTTGGCGGAAGGGCGGCGGCTGGAAGAGGAAATGCGGAAGAATCTCGGATTGTTGGGGTACGACATCTAAACCTTCTCACCTTGACGAAACAGGACATCAACATAATAATCAATATGAAGCTGGATTGGGATGAAGAAAAACGGCAGACCACCCTCGCTCACCGGGAACTGGACTTTGCAGATTGTGTAGAAGTGTTTGCCGATGTCACCTTTGAGTTTCCCGATACGCGCAAGGACTATGGCGAAGCGCGTACCGTTTGTATCGGATTCCTGAAAAATCGAATGGTTGCCGTGGTGTACACTCAAAGAGGGGATACCCGGCGGATTATTTCAATGAGGAAATGTAATGACCGTGAAATCGAAACCTACCGCGAACGCCTGGCTAGATGAAGACGACGCAGAGGAATTAACCGGCAAAGAACTGGATCACCTGGAAGGCCGCTGGCTGAAGGGCGGTGAATCCATAAATAGCGAACAAGGCCAAGCCGCTTTTCGTGAGCATTTACGTAAAAAACAGGTCAACATGCTGATTGACCCAGATGTTCTCGACTACTTTCGCCGAAAGGCGGGGCGTCGTGGTTATCAAACTTTGATTAACCGCACTTTGCGGGAATCCATGGAACGGGAATCCCTGCTGGATGCCGTGCGCAAAGTGGTTCGGGAAGAATTGCACCATACGGACTAAAGCGGCTAGTGATCTGACCGTGAGGTCATTTAAGGGGGTATCATGAGCGTGGACCGTACCCGTGGGGTAGCGATTGTCAACGAGGTCATGGACCCTCTGGATGGGGATACGGTATTTGGGCAGCGATGGGGTAGCGGTGAACTCATCCGCATAACGTCCAAGGAATTGAACGCCCTGATGGAAGGCAAAATCATCGCCGTGGATGTCGAGGGTGAGTCTGTGGTGTATCTTCAACTGGGTGCAGAATCTGAGGATTGAGCCACGACGCAGGCTGGAAGATGAGATGTGTAAAAATGAATAGATAATTGGGTTAGAACTGTAGCTTTCACTTGACCGCTGAGGATGCCGCTATGAATGAATCACTACCGGAATGCTGCAAAGAAAACACCATCGCCAACAGGGCGGAATTGATTGATTGCATGGAAGCTCTTGAAGATACAACAAATATGACCATCGAGGCTCTAAGAGAACGGCTGCAATACTTGAAGGTAATGCGTCATACAGACCACTTGGCGATGTTTAAAGAGGATGAGGGTTTACTGGACATCTACGACCGCGCAAGTCTTACATTACAGAATGCTATTGATGCCTTGGGTAAATCATAGGCACCTGGATGAAAGCCCATCCAGCAATATTTCGTCAGGCAATGTCTTGATTCAGGGATTGGACATCGTCATCCTGCTGAAAAACCGACCCAATGAGGATCTGGTGAAAGGTGATGTAGGGTCCGTGGTGTTCATCGATGAGGGCGGCAAAGCCTTTGAGGTTGAGTTTACTACTCTGGCCGGTGATCCATTAGGGGTGCTGACCTTGGCAGAGGATGAAATCCGCCCCGTCTCGGCAAGGGATGTACCGCATGTGAGGGTGGCGTGAGTAATCTGTCAAAGAATAGTCCTGAACTTAAATGTGTTAAAGCGAAGGATTACTGCCTTTCCGTTCGTGATGGTACCCATGATTCACCCAAACCCGTAGATATAGGGTTTCCCCTTGTAACATCGAAACACCTAAAGTCAGGGCAGATAGAAATAAATGCTTGCTATCAAGTAGCTGAGGATGATTATTATGAAATAGTAAAGCGAAGCAAGGTTAATCAATGGGATGTGTTGATTTCGATGATTGGCACAATCGGTGAGGTTGCTTTAGTTAAAAATGAACCACATTTTGCAATAAAGAATGTTGGTCTTTTCAAATCACGTAGTGAAGCTGACGGAAAATGGCTTTACTATTACCTTCGTACAGATTTCGCGCAAAATTATCTTAGGGAAATTTCCAGAGGCACGACACAGCAGTATGTCCCCTTAGGTTCTCTAAGAGAAATGCCGATATACGTGTTTGATGACAAATCTGAAATGTCTCGCATCGCCAACATTCTGGGCACCCTTGACGACAAGATCGAGAACAACCGCAAGACGGCGAAAACCTTGGAGGCCATGGCGCAGGCCATCTTCCAGTCGTGGTTCGTGGACTTCGATCCGGTACGCGCCAAGATGGCCGGGGAATCGCCAGAAAGCATCTGCAAACGGCTGAAGCTCACGCCGGAAATTCTGGACCTGTTCCCGAATCGGCTGGTGGACTCGGAATTGGGGGAAATTCCTGAAGGGTGGGTTGACGGCTCGCTAGGCAATATTTGTTCACGGCGATCGGCACGGATCGGTAACCGCGATGCCAAAGTTCTGTCAGCGGTCACCGAAGGTCGTCTTGCTATATCGGACGATTACTTCACCAAACGGGTATACAGCAAAGACATAAAGAATTATCTGGCCGTCGAGTGGTATGATTTTGCCTATAACCCTTCTCGCATAAATATTGGATCAATAGGCATGCTTGAATCACATTTTCTTGGTGCGGCAAGCCCAGTCTATGTTGTTTTCCGTCCTGTCGAAGGGTACCAACAATTTATAAAATTATACCTACGCCTAGCAACCACCAAACAGTGGATTGCCAATTTTTCAAGTGGTAGTGTTCGACAATCTCTCTCTTATGACGATTTTGCAGCTATACCTTCTGTCATTCCGCCAAAAGTAATAATAGACGTTTTTAGTTCTATCCACGATTTTATGAAACATTCCACCGATTCCTTATATGAATGTGCTATTAAAACATCCGGTCTTCGCGACGCCATTTTACCTAAACTCATATCTGGTGAAATTCGTGTCCCTGGCCTAGATGATGGTGCCGGGTAGCCTATGTCGTTATCATCTATACTTATGTTCATCTCAGCTTTCGTAACATTTTGTTTGGTTTGTGTTACAGCATGGATGGCTTACCAGACAAAAAGGCTGGCGAACTATAATCAGGAAATTGTCAAGCAAAACAGAGCACTTTCCAAAAAGAACGACGCCCTGATACAGCAAAGCGAAAGACAGCATAAAGAGCGACTGCGTCCACTATGCTTTCCAATCACGCAGGATAGCAATGTTATAGATTTCAACAAAGCCATAACTATGGGGGCGCCAAGTTCAAATCATGGCCCGGGAATCCCTCCTCACATTGAGTTTCTTGTATGTAACAAGGGCCTTGGACCGGCCATAAACATGCGTTTTCATATCAACGATATACATAATCGGCGAATCACCAAAGATTTTATGGTCACACATGTCCTTCCACCCAATGAGGAAAATAAATTTGTATCACACATTCCGCCGCTGAATATGCTAGATGAAAATGGTGGTTTGTTTTTTGGAATGGAACCAAGCCAAGTTGTCAACGATGCATATTTTATTATTTGTGAATATGGAAGTATGTTTTCTAAGGAAACTTTCCATTCCATAGTTGCAAAAGGCTATCGGGACCCTTCATTGGCCGGCGACGGCAAGAATCAGTGGCGGCTCAATCGCCCTCTCACCCCACCTGTTGAGTTTAGGCTCGGACTGGACCCGTCTAAGCCAATATGGCCGCTTCCGCCTGAAGACGCTAATTATTCCGCCGAGTTCCTCAATCTTTCTTCGCCACCGGAAAATGGGCAGTCCACATGACCCCCCTCAACGAATCCACCATCGAACACCACGCCATCGCCCTATTCAAAGAAATGGGCTACACCTACGCCTTTGGCCCCGACATCGGCCCTGACAGCGACCATCCCGAACGGGCAGATTATGAAAACCCCCTGTTACTGGAACGCCTGAGCACCGCCATCCATCGTCTGAATCCAGAAGCCCCCAAGGACATCCGCGAGGAAGCCCTGCGCCAGGTGCAGGCCATCGCCGTGGGTGGACTCATGACCGAGAACAGCCTCTTTCAGCAGATGCTCGTGGAAGGGGTCAGGGTGGCCTTTATGGTGGACGGCGAAGAACGCGGCAGCATCGTCCGCCTGCTCGACTACGACCATCCCGAAAAGAACGATTTTTTGGTCGTGAACCAATATACCGTCATCCATGACCGGGTGAATCGCCGGGCTGACTTGGTGGTCTTCCTGAATGGCCTGCCGCTGGGCCTCTTTGAACTCAAAAACATGGTGGACGCCAACGCCACCATCCGCAAGGCATGGAATCAGCTACAGACCTATCAGGCCGATATCCCGAACCTCATGGCCTACAACGCCGTGCTGGCCATCAGCGATGGCCTCAAGGCCGCCGTGGGCTGTCTGGGTGCCCCCTATGAACGCTTCCTGCCGTGGAAAACCATCGACGGGCAGGAACTCATGCAAGGCGGGGATGACCCGCTACGCTTTCTGATTCACGGGGTTTTTGAACCCAGCCGCTTTCTGGACTTGATCCGCTATTTCATCGCCTTCAGCGACGATGGCCGCACGCTCAGCAAGAAGATCGCCGCCTATCATCAGTTCCATGCCGCCCAAAAGGCCCTGCTGACGACCCTTGCAGCGGCAGGCATGGGCGGCGACCGCCGGGGTGGTGTGGTCTGGCATACCCAGGGGTCCGGCAAGAGCCTCACCATGCTCTTTTTCGCCGGAATGCTGATTCAACATCCCGCCCTGGAAAACCCCACGATTCTCATGCTCACCGACCGCACGAACCTGGACACCCAGTTGTTCGATACCTTTGCGGCGGGCAAGCAACTCTTGCGGCAAGACCCGCAACAGGCCGACAGCGTCAGTGATCTGCGGGAACTGCTGCAAAGGGCTTCCGGTGGCGTCCTCTTCAGCACCATCCAGAAGTTCCAGAAAGACCGTAACGATGCCTTGACGGCACATCCCGTGCTGTCCGACCGAAAGAACATCATCGTCATGGTGGACGAGGCCCAGCGCAGCCAGTACGAGATTCTGGATGGGTACGCCGCCAACCTGCGGGCGGCCTTGCCCAACGCCACCTTTGTGGCCTTTACGGGCACCCCGCTGGAACTGGATGACCGGGATACGCGGGTCGTCTTTGGGGATTACATCGACATCTACGACATCCAACGGGCTGTGGAAGATGGGGCAACCGTCCCAATTTATTACGAAAGCCGACTGGTGCGCCTCAATCTGCCGGAAGACCAGCGCCCGGTCATCGACAGCACCTTTGAGGAAATCACCGAAGACGACGAGCAGGAAAACCGCGAACGCCTGAAAACCCGCTGGGCGCAACTGGAAGCCCTAGTGGGTGCGCCGAAGCGGGTGGAACAGATTGCCGCCGATCTGCTGGAGCACTGGGAAAAGCGGAAAAGCATCCTGTCCGGCAAGGCCATGATCGTCGCCATGAGCCGCCGCATTGCCGTGGAACTCTATGATGCCATCATCGCCCTGCGCCCCGACTGGCACAATGAGGATGACGCGCAAGGCGGTATCAAGGTGGTCATGACCGGTTCCGCCAGCGATCCCATCGAATGGAAGCCGCACATCCGCAGCAAGGCGGGCAATGAAGCCATTGCCGACCGCCTGAAAGACCCCGAAGACCCGCTGGAAATGGTCATCGTGCGCGATATGTGGCTGACCGGCTTCGACGCCCCGGCCCTGAATACGCTGTACGTGGACAAGCCCATGCGCGGGCACACGCTCATGCAGGCCATCGCGCGCGTCAACCGGGTATTCACCAACAAGTCCGGCGGACTGGTGGTGGACTACATCGGCATCGCCCAGGACCTGAAAAACGCCATCGCCACCTACACCCGTTCCGGCGGCAAGGGCAATCCGGCGGAAACCGTGCAGGAAGCCATCAAGGTGCTGCTGGAAAAGCTGGATATTTGCCGCAGTATTTTCCATGGGTTGGACTATCAGGATTATCTGACCGGCGACGGGTCCGAAAAGGTGGCCACCCTGCGCAAGGCCACTGAATTCATTCTGTCCCAGGAACTCACGGAAGACGGCCTCAAGCGCCGTTTTCGCAACGCCACCTCCGGCCTCAAGAAAGCGGCGACCCTGGCCGCCGGTGACGACATCGTGGAACGCTGCCGGACCGAGATCGTTTTCTTCCTGAGTGTCCGCGCCACCCTGGACAAGACCAGCGAAGCCGAATCCCTGGTGGAAGAACAGGAATATGCCATCCGCCAACTCATCGACCAGTCCATCGCCCCGGAAGGCGTGGTGGACCTGTATGCGGTGGCGGGCCTGCCCAAAAGCGAAATATCCCTGCTGTCCGATACATTCATCCACCAGATCGAGGCCATGCCCGAAAAGAATCTGGCGCTGGAAATGCTGCGCCGTCTGCTGCAAGACACGGTACGCAAGGAAGGCAAGGGCAACCTGATCCAGAGTAAAGCCTTCTCGGAAAAGCTGGAAGAAGCCCTGCGCAAGTACCACAACCGCTCAGTGGATACCGTCGAGGTCATGCAGGAACTCATCGAACTGGCCAAAGCCTTGCAGGCGCTGGATCAGCGTCATGCGGCGCTGGGCCTCAGCAAGGACGAAGCGGCCTTTTACGATGCCCTGGCGACCAACGATTCCGCCGTGCAGGCCATGGGCGACGAGGCCCTGAAAATCATCGCCAAGGAAGTGGCCGATACCGTGCGCCAGAACACCCGCATCGACTGGTCCATCCGCGAACAGGCGCGGGCGCATCTGCGGCGCATGGTGAAACGAGTCTTACGGAAACACGGCTATCCGCCTGATATGCAGGAAGGGGCGGTGAATATGGTTATTGAGCAGGCTGAGGGGTTGGTGGGGTAATCGGCAAAAGGCGAACTCACCCCCGATACTGCCCATCGCGCCATTTTAATGCTGGATTATCTACAGGAACTCGTAAAGTCAGCCTGGAATATTTGGCAATAGTAGACAGTCCCGTTTCAAGCGGCCAATCGTATGCCCGTGCCTCTTCTGGCTTTGTGGGGCATGCGTAAATAACGTAATATTTTTTACTTCCATGCACATTCCGAAAGCACCAATAACGAGTTAAGACTGGAAGTGGTCACTCTGCAGCAGAATGACATCATTCGACCCGCCGCCGCCATTCGCCCTGCTGCTACGAACGACAGGAATGCAGCGGATGCGGTCGTTCAAATTCGGGCGGATTGGTGTAGAATCAAAAAAGTAGGACGGTTGTAGCCGAGGAGATCCGGAAATGTTATACGGCAATGTCGGGTGTTATGCTGCAAACCCGGTGCAGTTGAATTCACGTTAGGGTGAAAGAGAGCCATGGATTCTGCTATGCCAACAAAAATTCGAATCGCCGCAGTGCAAATGAATTGCCGCCCCGGAGAAGTAGCCCATAACTTGGCGCATGCTGAGGCCATGGTCGCAAGTGCAGCAGAACAGGGCGCTACACTTGTTCTGATGCCTGAATTGATGCCCAGCGGATACATGGCAACAGAGGAAATATGGAACTCGGCAGAAACCATTGATGGCCATTCAGTTAAATGGCTATTAAGCACCGCCAAACGCTTTAGAATTTACCTTGGCTTTAGTTTCTTGGAGGCCGAAGGTGAGGATTTTTATAACTCATTCGTGCTAGCCAGCCCTGAAGGTAAGCTCATTGGTAGAGTGCGCAAAAACCCACCGGCCTCGATAGAGGCCTATTTTTACAAGGCCGGTTCTGATCCCCACGTTATTGAAACAGAGATTGGCCGAATTGGCGTGGGTATCTGCTACGAGAATCTTCTTTACGACCAGATGTGTTTTCTTCATGGCGAAAATGTCGATCTAGCGTTATCACCCGCTGCTGCAGGTAGACCAAAACCGTTTATTCCGGGAGACGTCAAGAGGTTCGAGGACATGCTGATTAATGGCCGGGCGATATTTGCAAAAACCCTTGGGGTGCCTGTAGTCATGGCAAATAGAGTCGGCCCTTTGGAAACCGATCTTCCCGGAAACCTGCCGTATTTGAAAAGCAGTTTTCCAGGGTTGTCGTCGATCGTTGATTACGATGGCGCGGTAAAAGCAGAGCTTGGCGACGAGGAAGGCATTATCCTGGCCGATGTTCATCTTGGACATAGTGTCGAACGAAAAAACAAGCCAAGGCGATATGGGAAAATATGGGGCATTCCCGTGCCTTGGTACGCTTTTATCTGGCCGCTGACCCAGAAATGGGGTGAGAAAAGCTATGCAACTAATATTCGGAGAAAAGAGCGTGCTTTGTCGGTTAGTAGGAGTGCGAAAAGTGTCGCACCCTAACAACGCCATCAACGCGGACGGGCAAAAGCGCCGCTTCGCTCTGCTTTTGCCCGCCGGTTATGGCGAGCGTTAGGCCCTCAAGCCTAGGAAAGGACACGACATGACAGTGAATGTATGGCCCCGGAATCAATACACCGGGGTTGGCGGCGGCGCCTATACCGGAGTAGGTGGTGGGATGTATACGGGAGTTGGCGGTGGCGCCTACACGGGTGTCGGAGGTGGCCTTTACACGGGCGTGGGTGGAGGTCTTTACACCGGTGTTGGAGGCGGCATGTACACGGGAGCGGGTGACTCATTACATGAGCAACATTCCACCGTGGCCACATTTCGTGCGAGAACTTGAGGCGAGGGGATATCAATCGCAAGCGGACATGATCCGAAGGTATCTTCCAGAAAGGCTTTGGCCAGAGAACTACTTTCAAAAGTGAGGCTTCGTCCAACCAGTCGCTTGAGCCGACTCACGTCGGCAAGCCGCTACTCGCGGCCCAGCTTCAACGTTAAAGGGCAAATGTCTGCAATCAGTCTGGGCGAGCCATCAGACGGCGTTGTTTCCTGCGATCCAGTATGGAAACTGAGAAGTGCGGGACTAACAGACACCGTTATTTGACGCTACTATCGGATCGCGTTAGCATTCACCGATGATCATGAGCTTTGCGGACAAGCAAACCGCCGCAGTCTTCGCTGGCCTGAAAGTGCGCCGCTTTGGAGCGGAATTATTGCGGATGGCGCAGCGGAAACTGGCACAGTTGCATCGCGCCGGCCGGATCGAAGATCTGGCTGTACCACCAGGCAACCGCCTGGAGAAGCTCTCCGGCGATCGGAGCGGCCAATGGAGCATGCGCATCAATGACCAGTGGCGGATTTGCTTCGTATGGCGCGACAGCAACGCCTGGGACGTGGAGATCGTGGATTATCACTGATGGATGGAGGTATATCGTGAGCATTCGTGTGGACGAGATCGAAAAGATGGATTTTTCCGATGTGGCGAATCTGCGCGAAGGTCGGTCTGCCCCCATTCACCCCGGCGAGATCTTGCTGGAAGACTTTCTGAAGCCGATGGGCATCACCCAGTACCGTCTAGCCAAGGAAATCGGCGTCCCGCAGCGCCGTATCGGGGAGATCGTGATGGGAAAGCGGGCCGTTACCCCGGATACCGGGCTGCGGCTGTCCCGGTTTTTCGGGATGAGCGACGGTTTCTGGGTGGGCCTGCAAACCGATTACGATCTCGCCGTGACGCGCCACGCCATGCAGGCAGTTCTCAATAAGATTCAACGATACGACGTTCATGCGGCGTAACGACCAGAATCCGCTGGTAACGACTCCGGCAGGTTGAGTTTGCCACACTCTGTGGCAGGTGGGCTGAAAGGCTATATTGCAGCGTAAGCGGTCGTCCAGCGGACTGATCATCATGTTCTGGAAACTTGAATTCAATTTACACAAGGGATTGAGTAGAGAAGAATGGTTGCCAAATTTGAGCACGTCAAAGGCGAGATGCGGCAACCTGTCAGTTTGATGGGCATGGGTTGCATTGAACCGATTGTTGTGATGACCGAGTATGGTTAAATTGTAACCTGGTTCAATCCAAGGAGAATCATTCATGACCAATTCAACGGACTACGTGCCCCCTAAGATTTGGGTCTGGAACAAGACTGAAGCAGCTAGTGCCTTCACGCTTCTCAACCGTCCCGTTTCAGGACCAACCCACGATAAAAAACTCCCCGTCGGTCATCACCCATTGCAACTGTACTCTCTGGCGACGCCCAATGGCCAAAAAGTAACAATCCTGCTAGAAGAGTTGTTAGCACAGGGTCATATCGGTGCAGAATACGACGCGTGGCTAATCAGTATCCGTGACGGGGATCAATTTGGAAGTGGTTTTGTAGCAGTGAATCCGAACTCCAAGATCCCAGCTCTCGTGGATCACAGCGGTTCACAGCCTATTCGGGTTTTTGAGTCTGGTGCGATCATGCTGTATTTAGCACAGAAATTTGCGGCGTTCCTGCCTACCGATCCAAGTAGGCGCGCCGAGTGCCTATCATGGCTATTCTGGCAGATGGGGAGCGCCCCTTACCTGGGTGGCGGATTCGGTCATTTCTACGCCTATGCCCCAGAAAAGATTGAATATGCAATCAATCGTTTTGCTATGGAAGCCAAGCGACAACTTGATGTGCTCGATAAACGGCTCTCGGAAAATGAATATATAGTAGGTAGCGAATATACGATTGCTGATATGGCCATCTGGCCTTGGTATGGTGGTTTGGTTAAAGGCTGGCTGTACGATGCTGCGGAGTTTCTTTCGGTGAAGGACTACCCGAATGTTCGGCGCTGGACAGACAACATCTACGCCCGCCCTGAGGTACAACGCGGGATCAAAGTCAACCGTATCGTTGGCGAACTTTCCAGCCAGTTGCATGAACGCCATGATGCGAGTGACTTTGATCTACGCACGCAAGATAAGCTCGTAAATGCCAAGCCATAATCAAAGGCGTGGCCATTCATACTGAAGCAAACCTCGTTCCTTTGGGGGGTTAGTGACGAGTTTCTTCTGTCATGAAAAAAACTAAATTCTGCAATTGTGATCATGGATAATGAATGTCCGCTTCCAGTCTGGACCAGCCCTTCGGTAAAAAACTCTACAGGAGATATCTAACCGGAGAGAGTCTAGGTAAAAGTTTCATAAACTGTACACCATCTCCCTCCAACCAGAAAGCTTCCGCACACACTCCTCACAGACATTCATCTTCCAACCCATGGCGCAGCAAGTATTGTCAGGGTTTTGGACACCGAGGACATAGGTTTCCAACCAGATTTTGCATATAGCCTTTTTTCTTGTACTTTACCCACCTGCCGCCGCGAGCAAGGCCATCCTTGTAAGTGGCTAAACGGCGGCCATAAAGCGGTCAAACGAGGGGTGTCGTTTCACCCAAGGCGTGACCAATGGATCAGGTCGCGGCAGCAGCGGAAGATAGCTATCTTCCGTGCATTCCATATGTACCGCAACGGCCTGGAACCATGATCATGCGTGTTGTCATTATTGACATCATTACCACGGGATTACATGATAGCCTCCATGAAAGCTACCCTGATCACCAGCTTCAAGGATGTTGCGCCGAATGGCGATCTCATGGAGATGGTGGTGTGGCGCGTACCGAAGCCTGTGCTGCCATGTGGGCACTGCTTCAAGTACCGGCTGGTCTACGTGGTCAACGGCACAAGGGTCATCGGCTATGACAACGAGCCCGGCAAGGGCGACCATCGTCACGTCACCGGCGAGGAAAATGAATATACGTTCACCAGTGTGGAACAGTTGATGGAGGATTTCATCGCGGAGGTGGAACAATGGAAATGCGAACACTGACCATTACCGTACAACCGGACTGGAAAGCAGCCCTACGCGCTGCCGGTAAAGCCGCGCAGGCTGAAACCTACCAGGGGGAAACCCTGAACTTTGAATCGCCGGATGTGTTCCTGGGCCGACTGACTGCGCTGCGATGGTCTCTGGTGCGCCAGATCATGAGTGCAGGGGAAGTGTCCATCCGGGAGCTGGCCCGGCGGGTAGGCCGGGATGTGCGTCGCGTACACGATGACGTGCGGGTACTCGCCGAACTCGGACTGATAGAACGCACGGCCAACGGCGGGGTGTGCTGCCCGTTCACCGACATTCATCTGGATATGCACTTGCGCAAGGCGGGATAACGCGGTGCTGGAGAAAGGAATATGACACGGCGCAAGATTGTACAGACAGCCGATCCTTATCAAATCCAAGAGGTCATTGAAAAGGATGGGCGGATTCATTGGGAAATTTTTGGTCCCTATGGATTCCTCAGCGATCATACATCGTTAGCTGATGCGGAAACGAAGGTAAAGGATCTCATCAAAGGTATTACACAGTAACGAGCCGTCTGCAAGGCGGTGGTTTTTGCGGGTAAATCGGAGTGTGGCGCGTACCGCGCTTGCGTTAAATCGCCGCTGGTCAGGGTGTCTGGCTGAGCCGCCTGCGGGGCGATCTTGCACGTTGAGCAATCAATATGCACCACATAATGACAGGATCGCAGCGGGAGCGGCCATTCACCTCCAAGTTGCGAACGAGTAGTATCAGTCTGTACCTGCCCTTCAACAAGCAGCCTCGACCGACAGCTCTTGGCCGGTACTACTCGTTCCTGTTCCCAGTGGGAATGTCTGTTTACGCTTGCAACACCCATACAGTTATTTCTGGTCGACGTAGCCAGACGTTATATCAGTGAGATAATTGAAAAAAGCTCTATAGACATCGGGAAATGGCCGGTTACTGAGGTTCCACCACCACCGCCGTTCCATAAGCCGTGACCTCATTCATGGCCTGCCCCTGCCCAGCGTCAAACTCACCGGAATCGAAGCGCATGCCAAGAATCGCATTGGCCCCCAAGGATCGAGCATGCTCGGCCAGTTGTTCCAGCGCATCATCGCGGGTCTGGGCAATCATCTTGAGATACCCCGCCTGCTTGCCGCCAAAGATGGCACGGACACCACCGAGAAGATTACCGATGATGTTGCGGGATCGGACACCCGTGCCGTAGACCGGCCCAATGACCCGGACCACGCGCATGCCGGGGCAGTCGTTGATGGTGAGGATGAGGACGGGGTTGGCTACGTTGGTCATTTTAACGCCTCAAGATTCCCTGTGAAAATGGTTCTGTAGGGCTTCCATATCCCTTACAACGGCGGCAATGTCTTTGCCTCTGATGGATGCCAGAGACATCTTTGCAAGGGGTCTGGCCTGCCATTGGCGAAGTTAAGCTTGGACGCAAAAAACCACCTAGCAATTTAAGCCAAGTGGTTGATTTATTTGGTGGCGCTTCAGGGACTCGAACCCCGGACACGCGGATTATGATTCCGCTGCTCTAACCAGCTGAGCTAAAGCGCCGTGAGGCGCAAATTAAAGCCCTAACCTGCGTGCCTGTCAAGAGCGACGCGGCAATTCGCCCATTCATCGTCAGCGCAGCAACCGGCGACTGAGCAGACGCCACCCAAGCACATAGGCCACCAGGGTGTACAGCAGCAGCACGCCCGTGTGGTACAGCACCTCATGGGGCAGATGCCCGGTCAGCAGCGGTCGCAGCAGGGCCACCGCATGGGTCAGCGGCAGCACCCCGGCAATGTCCTGAGCGAAGGGCGGCAGCGATTGGATGGGGTAGAAAACGCCGCAAAAGAGAAACATCGGCGTCACCGCCAGAGTGAAATAATACATGAAGAAATCATAACTGCGTGCCAGTGCCGTGATGACCAGCGCCACCCCGCCGAAGCTCAGCCCCGCGAGCAAAATGACCGGCAGCGCCAGGATCACCCAGGGGCCCTGTATGGCGCCAAAAAGGCTGGCGACGATGATAATGGCCACGGCACTGATCAGGCCTTTGACGGCGCACCAGGCCACCTCACCGGCGAGGATGTCGCTGACCCGCAAGGGAGTGGCCAGCATCGCTGCGTAAGTGTGCTGGGCGCTCATCCGGGTAAAGGCCGAATATAGGCCCTCGAAGCTGGCGGTGTTCATCACGCTGCTGGCGACGATGCCGGAGGCGATGAAGGTGATATAGGGCATTCCGTCCATCCGCCCGACGAAGTGCCCCAGACCGTAACCCAGCGCCAGCAGGTAAAGAAGCGGGTCGCCGAAGTTGCCAAGCAGGCTCGGCACCAGCAACTTGCGCCAGACACCGAAGTTGCGCTGCAGGACAGCCAGCGCCCCAGCCCCTGGCAAGGCGTCGCGTATCGGCATTATTCGGTTTCCTCCCGCAGATCGCGTCCCGTCAGGCGCAGGAACACATCCTCCAGACTGGCGGGACGCTGTATCCAGCGATAGGCCGGATCATCGCCAAAGTGCGCCAGCAGCGGACTTAGATCCGACCCGTAGCAGATCAGGGTGTCGCCCACGCGCTCACTGAGGCTCACCCACTGGCGATGCAGATCCTGCGGGTCCGGCGGCTCACCGTCCACCCGGCGCAATTCGACGACGCCCCCGGGGATATGGGTGGCGATCAGCCCGCGTGGACTGTCTTCCGCCAGAATCCGGCCATGGTCGATGATCCCGACCCGATCCGCCAGACGTTCCGCTTCATCCATATAATGCGTGGTCAGGAGCAGGGTGGTGCCCTGTCGCCGCAATTCGCGCAGACGCTGCCAGATGAGATGGCGGGCCTGGGGGTCGAGTCCGGTGGTGGGCTCGTCCAGCAGCAACAACTTGGGGGCGTTGATCAGGGCGCGGGCAATGGTCAGGCGGCGTTGCATGCCGCCTGACAAAGAGTGGATCGGTTGCGCGGCGTAGCCGCTGAGGGCCATGAACTCCAGTAACTCGGCGCTGCGCTGGCGAATCAGCGCTTTCGGCAGGCCGAAGTAGCGGCCGTAGGTCCAGAGGTTTTCCTGAACGGTAAAATCGGGGTCCAAGTTGTCGGTCTGGGGCACCACCCCCATGCCTGTCCGCGCCGTGCGCCCCATTTCCGCGAGCGTCCGGCCATCGATGCGAACCTCTCCGCCATCGGTGGGCGTCAGCCCCTGGATCGCCCGTACCGTAGTGCTTTTACCCGCCCCGTTGGGGCCGACCAGGGCGAAGCATTCTCCGGCGGCGACGGCGAGGTCTACCCCGCGCAGCACCTCGCGCCCGCCATAGCGCTTATGCAGCGCCCGTAGTTCAAGAAAAGCTGGCTTCACGACAGGGGCTGCTGACTCCCATCTCGCTTGCTTCTTCACTGAGGGACGCCAACAGTGCCGCTCGCAGCGCATTGAGCTGACCATGAAAGAAGTGGTCCGCGGGAAGCAAAATTTGCCTGGGCTGGACGGGCAGTGTATCAACCCAGTTTTCTACGCTCGTGGCGGGCACCAGTTCGTCCAGTTCGCCCTGAATCAGGGTCCACGGGCAGGAAGGTGCCGGCAGCACCGTGAAATCAAAAAGATTGACGGGCGGGGCGACGGTCAGCAGACGGCGGATGCGCGGATGGCGATGCACGCTGCGGTAGGCCACATAGGCTCCGAAGGAAAATCCGGCCAGCCAGATGTCGAAACCGGGGCGGCGCTCCTGCACCCAGTCGAGCACCGCCAGGCAATCCTCGGTTTCACCACGACCATCATCATAGACGCCGCCGCTCTCGCCGACTCCGCGAAAATTGAAACGTAGCGAGGGGATACCCAATTGATTGCAGGTCCTGCTCAGATAATGCACTACCTTGTTGTGGAGTGTGCCGCCATAAAGGGGGTGCGGATGGAGAATGACCGCCACCGCGCCGCGCGTCTCTTTGTCGGGGCAATCGGTAATGCCTTCCAGCGGACCCGCCGGACCCGGAATGATGACCCGCTGGCCTACACATTCCAGGCTGGCCAGTTCGCCGCCGTCATAGAGGTGACTCCGGTCGATAGGCAGCATCAGATCCGCAACCGTTCGACGGGTATGCCGTCGCGCAGGTGAGACTCGACGATCTCGCGAATATCGTCGGCATCCACGTAGGTGTACCAGACGGCGTCTGGGTAGACTACGGCAACCGGGCCCTCATCACAGCGCCCCAGACAGCCGCAGCGGTTGACGCGTACCTGTTTTTTACCGTGAATGCCGAGCGCTTTGGCGTGCTGCTTAGCCACATGAAACACCTCTTCGGCAATGCCGCTGTTATTGCAGGCACGCTCACCGTTCTCGCGCTGATTCAGGCAAACGAACAGATGCCGTTGATAAAAAGCACCTTCCATAAGCGTTGACCCTCTATCCATAGAAGGACATCATACCCTAATTAACCCTTACTGACAGCGTGCGGAGGTGTCATGTTCAGCGATCAAGTCATTGCCAATATCGATAACGCCTTGCGTACCCTGACCGGACAGCAGGTGGGCAGTGATCGACCCTATCCGGCCAGGGATATTCCCGATACCCTCCTGCGCCCCTGGGAGCGACAGCGGGCCGGGCGCATGATGCGGGTCAACCATGCGGGTGAGATCATGGCGCAGGCACTCTATACCGGCCAGGCAACCGGCACCGATGACCCTGAATTACAGGAGCAACTACAGCGCGCGCGCACCGAGGAAGAAGACCATCTGCGCTGGTGTGAAGCCCGCCTGAGGGAGTTGGACAGCCGCCCGAGTCTGCTCGCTCCGCTCTGGTACGGCGCGGGCTGGAGCATGGGTTTTCTCGCCGCCCGGCGTGGCCGCGCCAGCAATCTTGGCCTGGTCGTTGCGGTAGAAAATCAGGTGGAAGAACATCTCAACAGCCATCTGGATGAACTCCCTGCCGACGATGGCCGCAGTCGCGCCATCGTGGCGCAGATGCGCGATGACGAAGTCGGGCATGCCGCAAAAGCGGAAGAACTGGGCGCGGAAAAACTCCCCATGCCCATCCGCCTGGCGATGGGGGTTTTTTCCAAGGTTCTGACGCGGGGGGCGCTGTGGGTCTGACGGCTCAGGAAAAATCACTGCCGGATGTCGGCGCCGGGCGGATATGCAAGTGGTCCCCACCCGCCAAGTGGATGCGGTAACGACCGGCCATTACGGCCTCCGCCATGCTGGCGATGGTCTGTCTGCCGAGCAGGTCGATCACCTCGGCCTTGAGCGGCTTCCACTGGGTATGCACGGGGCAGGCGGTTTCATCCGCGCACGCCTTGAGGCCGAGTACGCAGCCCTGACCAAACGCCTGCCCTTCCACGATCTCGATGATGTCGAGGATGTTCATCTGTCCTGCTCCGGGGCGCAGGACAAAGCCGCCGCCGCGGCCCTTGAAGGAATCGAGCACCCCGCGCTTGGCCAGATCCTGCAGGATCTTCGCCAGATACTGGGCCGGGACGTGTAGGTAATCGGATATGTCCCGACTCAGCACCGGCTGCCCGGATGGCTGTGCCGCGAGGTAGATCAGGGCCTGTAAGGCGTATTCGCTGGTTTTACTCAGTAGCATGGAGGCATCCTCAGCATTCTTCTCGAATCTCATAGTCGTGGGTGATCGCCGCAGTTTTGCCCAACATGATGCTGGCCGAGCAATATTTTTCTGCGGATAGGCCGATGGCGTGGCTTACCCGCTTGGGATCAAGCGCCTTGCCGGATACCACAAAATGCAGATGAATCCCGGTGAACACCTTCGGGTCCTGCTCCGCCCGCTGGGCCGCCAACTCCACCACACAGCTGCGGATATCCTGCCGGGACTTCTGAAGGATCATCACCACATCGATACTGGAGCATCCGCCCAGACCCATCAGCAGGAGCTCCATGGGGCGCGGGCCGAGATTACGTCCGCCGATCTCGGCGGCGCCATCCATGACCAAGGCATGGCCACTGTCGGCGTCGGCAACGAAGCTCATCTGCCCAGGACCCATCCATTGTACGCGTGCTTCCACTCTTCGCTCCCTATTCCCGGACACCACCGATTCCCATTTAATGACAATCAACTAGCCGTGTAAACTGCGTTTAGTCAAAAAACAGGTGTTGCAGGGCGTCTCCCGGCTGGGCAGTGCGCATAAATGCCTCGCCAACGAGAAAGGCACCGACTCCCGCCGCGCGCAGGGTGGCTACCTCCTCCCGGCTGCGGATGCCGCTTTCGGTGACGACGATCCGCTCTCGGGGAATCTCCGGGAGCAGTTTCAGCGTGGTTTCAATCTCGGTGACAAAACGCCGCAGGTCCCGGTTATTGATGCCGATCAGTGGGGTCCGCAATTTTAACGCGCGCTGTAACTCGGCTGCATCATGCACCTCCACCAGCACCGCCAGGCCCAGGCTCTGCGCCGTTGTCTCCAGACTCTGCAGCTCCGCATCGCTCAGGGCCGCAACGATGAGCAGGATGGCGTCGGCCCCAATGGCCCGTGCCTCCCAGACCTGATAGGGATCGATGCAGAAATCCTTGCGCAGCACGGGCAGTGGGCAGGCCTCACGGGCGGCGGCGAGATAGAGGTCGGCGCCCTGAAAATAGTGTTCATCGGTCAGCACCGACAAGCAGGCTGCACCATGGGCGGCGTAGTCTTGGGCAATGGTCACCGGGTTGAAGTCTTCGCGGATTACCCCCGCCGAGGGCGATGCCTTTTTGATTTCGGCGATCACTGCGGGCTGTCCCTGGGCCATTCTGGCCCGAATGGCGCCGACGAAGTTGCGCGGCGGTGCCGTCAGGGCCACTGCCGCCTGCAACTCCGCAAGGCCCAGGCGGGTTTGGCGCTCCACCAGTTCCTCCCGCTTATGGGCAATGATTTCCTGAAGTATGTCGGTCATGTCTTATCCCTGTGAAGTCCTGCCCAGCAATGCCTGCCACTTATCCCAGGCGGCGCCGGATTTGAGCACAGCCCGGGCGACCACCACGCCCACCGCCATATCGGGGACCACGTCTGCCGCATAGAGGGCGGCCCCGGCATTGAGCAGAACGACGTCGCGACGCGGTCCGGGGCGATCCTGCAATACCTCTTCCGCCGCCGCCAGGGCCGCCGCCACGCTGTCGATTTGCAGGGTCGCCAGCGGTGCTCGTGACAACCCGAAGTCCTCCGGCTGAACCCGGCTGCGACTGATCGTCCCGTCTTTTAACTCGGCTATGTCTGATGGCCCGGACAGGCTGATCTCATCCACGCCATCGTGCCCATGTACCACCAGCACATGGCGTGATCCCAGTTCCCGGGCGGCTTCTGCCATGGGAATCAGCCAGCGCTCGGCATAAACGCCGAGTACCTGGTGCGGCGCCCCCGCCGGGTTGCTCAGTGGCCCCATGAGATTGAACAGCGAACGGATAGCGAGCTCCTTGCGCGGACCAACGGCGTAACGCATGGCACCGTGGTGCGCCGGCGCGAATAGAAAACCAATACCGATGCGCTCGATACTGTCGGCGACTTCTGCGGGGCTCATGTCCATGGGCAAACCCGCGGCTTCCAGCACGTCAGCGCTGCCGCTGCGGCTGACCATGGAACGGTTACCGTGTTTGGCCACCCGCGCCCCGCCGGCCGCCGCCACCACGGCAGACACCGTCGATATGTTGAAGGTGCTCAGTGCGTCACCTCCGGTACCGCAGGTATCGAGCAGGTGATCGGTGGAGACCTCCACCCGCGTCATACAGGCGCGCAAGGCCTGGGTGGCGCCCACCAGTTCCTCGACCCGCTGCCCCTTCATGCGGAGTCCCATGAGCAGAGCGCCGATCTGGGCGGGGGTCCATGCGCCGGCCATGATAGAGGCGAAGACTGTTTCCGCCTCTTTGCGCGACAAGTCCTGCCCCGCCACGATTTGTTCGAGTATGTCCCGGACGATCATCGTGCGCCCCCTTGCAGAAAGTGTTGCAGCAAGGTCTTGCCGTGCTCGCTAAGAATGGACTCTGGGTGAAACTGTACACCCTCCACATCCAGGGTACGGTGGCGCAAGCCCATGATTTCTCCTTCTGCGGTCCAGGCCGTCACCTCCAGCGCCTCGGGCAGTGAGTCGCGCTCGACGATCAGGGAGTGATAACGGGTGGCGACAAAGGGGTCGGGTAAGTCGCGGAAGACTCCTTTGCCGTTATGGAAAATTGGTGAGGTCTTGCCATGCATCACTTTGTCGGCACGGATGACTTTGCCGCCGAACGCCTGACCGATGGCCTGATGCCCGAGACAAACGCCGAGCAGCGGGATTTTCCCGGCGAAATGATGGATGACGTCCAGCGAAATGCCTGCTTCGTTGGGTGTGCAGGGTCCAGGGGAGATGCAGATGCGGCTGGGAGCTAGTTGTTCAACAGCCGCCACGTCGATGGCATCATTGCGCTCGACCCGCACTTCCGCCCCCAGTTCGCCGAAGTATTGCACCAGGTTGTAGGTGAAGCTGTCGTAGTTATCAATCATGAGTAGCATGATCTGCCCTCCCTTCGGGGTCGAGGCCGTTTTCGGCCAGTGCTACGGCGCGGAACATGGCGCGGCGTTTGTTCATGGTTTCTTCCCACTCCGCCGCGGGCTCCGAGTCGGCGACAATGCCGCCGCCCGCCTGGATATGCAGCATGCCATCCTTGATGACGGCGGTGCGAATGGCAATGCAGGTGTCCATATTGCCATTCCAGCCCCAGTAGCCCACCGCTCCGGCATAGACGCCGCGCGCTACCGGCTCCACCTCACGGATGATTTCCATGGCGCGAATCTTGGGCGCACCGGACACCGTGCCTGCCGGGAAGGTCGCTCGTAAAGCATCCATGGCGTCCAGCTCCGGGCGCAATCGTCCCGTGACCTGGGAGACAATGTGCATGACATGGGAGTAGCGTTCGATACCAAACGAATCGGTTAGCTGCACCGAACCGGTGTCGGCGATACGCCCCACATCGTTGCGCGCCAGGTCGATGAGCATGAGGTGTTCGGCGCGCTCTTTGGGGTCGGCGAGGAGTTCCTGCTCCAGCGCCTCATCTTCGGCGCGGCTCTTGCCGCGCGGACGGGTGCCGGCAATAGGGCGCACCGTGACCTGATCCTCTTCGACGCGCACCAGTATCTCCGGCGACGAGCCCACCAGATGGGTATCCCCCAAGTCCACATAAAACATGTAGGGGGAAGGGTTGATGCCACGCAGGGCGCGATAGAGATCCAGGGGGTGCGCGGCCAGCGGTGTGGACAGGCGTTGGGAGGGCACCACTTGCATCACGTCCCCGGCGCCGATATATGCCTTGATGGTGCGCACTGCCGCCATATAGCCCTCACGACTGAAGCTGGCAGTGAAATCTTCCTCGCGCACGTGTCGGGTGCTCACTGGCGGTGGGGACGGCGGTACCGACTCGCGCAACCGCTGTTGTAGCGCCCGCAGGCGGGCGGTGCCACGCTCCCAGGCCTCGGGTTGGGCGGGGTCGGCATGCACCAACAGGCGGAGGGTCCCGCGCAGGTTATCGAAGATCAGCAGTTCGTCGGCCACCAGCAACTGTATTTCCGGCAACCCCAGCGGGTCGGGCAAAGGCGTGCTGCGGGCGAGGCGGGGTTCGATGCTGCGGACGATATCGTAGCCAAAATAGCCTACCAAGCCGCCGCTGAAACGCTCATCGGCATTTTCCAGTGGTGCTACATGGAAGCGTCTGCGGAAGGCGCTGATCCATTCCAACGGGTCCGCCGGGGTAGCCCGCTCGGTCTCGACGCCGTCCACATGAACAGTGACAACCCCCTGGGTGACTCGCAATATCTGCTGTGCCGGAAGACCGATGATGGAATAACGGCCCCATTTCTCGCCGCCCTGCACAGATTCCAGCAGGTAGGCATAGGGACCGTCGACCAGCTTGAGATAGGCCGATAAGGGAGTATCGAGGTCGGCGATGACCTCACGGGAAAGGGGTATACGGTTGTAGCCTTGGCGCGCCAAGGCCTCAAAGGTTGCTTTTGGAATCACGGATCACCTCGTTAGAGCGATAGATAAGGAAGCCACTGCCTTTCAGCAGCAACGCCATCGTCTCTCCCACCGCAGTGTTTTCCGCATGGTACCTCTGATCCCTCGCAACGCTACGCCAGAATATCCAATAATTCGCTCATGTTGTCCAGTACCGCGTCGGGCTCCAGGCAATGAACGGACTCGTCGCCGTTATAACCGTAGGTCACGCAGGCAATGGGCATGCCCGCCGCGCGTGCCGCCTCGGTGTCGTTACGTGAATCGCCGACCAGCAGGCAGTTTTCCACCGGCTGATGAAAGTGTTCAGCCGTGTGGGTCAGGGGCAACGGGTCGGGCTTTTTCCGTGGCAGGCTGTCGCCGGACAGGACCAGTCCGAAAAAATTGTAGAGGTCCAGTCGCTGGAGCAGCGGCACGGTGAAGGCCGCGGTCTTGTTGGTGATACATACCAGTTCCCGGCCCTGAGCCTGCAAGGTCTCCAGCGTTCTGCGCACGCCCGGGTAGATCACGCTATGATCCAGCAGATGCTCCCCGTAGTACTTGCTGAAATCGACCATGGCCGCATCCAGTTCCGCTTCGCTGGGATCGCTATAGATCGCTAACGCGCGACGCATCAGTTCACGGACACCGTTACCGATGAAGCCACGAATGACCGGCATTTCGGCGGGCGCACGCCCGAGTTTTTGTAGCACATGGTTGGCCGCACCGGCCAGGTCCGGCGCGGTGTCTATCAGCGTGCCATCCAGATCGAGCAGGACGACGCGCGCGGTAAACGGCGTACCGGTATTCAGCGTTACCATGATTCAGCCCGCCAGGGCTTTGCGGAAAGCGGCGATGGTCGCAGCGTAGTCGGGGGTGTTATAAATGGCGCTGCCCGCCACGAAGACATCGGCGCCGGCATCGGCGACCCGCCGCACATTGTCCACCTTGACGCCACCATCCACTTCCAGTTCGATAGCCTTGCCGGTCGCCTCGATGCGCTTGCGGATCGCCTCGATCTTGCGCAGGGTGTACTCGATGAAGCTCTGCCCGCCGAAACCGGGGTTGACGCTCATCACCAGCACCAGGTCAAGACTCTCCAGGACATAGTCCAGCACATCGAGGGGCGTGGAAGGATTGAGGGAAACGCCAGCCTTACAACCCAGGCCGTGGATCAACTGAATGGTACGGTCCAGATGGATCGTCGCTTCGGGATGCACGGTAATGATATCGGCGCCGGCCTTGGCGAAATCGGGAATGATGCTATCCACCGGTGAGATCATGAGGTGGACATCCAGCGGCTTTTGGGTGTGGGGCTTGATGGCGGCCGCCACCAGCGGACCGATGGTCAGATTGGGGACGAAATGGTTGTCCATGACGTCGATATGGATATAGTCGGCACCCGCCGCATCGACGGCGCGCACTTCTTCACCCAGACGGGCAAAATCCGCCGAAAGGATGGACGGGGAAATCTTGAACTGAGTCATTTTGCCTCCAAAACAAGGCGAGAGCGCCATGCGCCCTCGCCAGTCGACCGATAGGTAGCGTTATTTAGACGCCGGTGACGCGGGGGTCGAGTTCACCCTTGCTGTAGCGCCTGAACATGGTATCCAGCGGGATGGCCTTGATCTTGCTGGCCTGCCCGGCGCTACCGAAGGCCTCATAACGCAACCGGCAGATATCGCGCATGGCATCGATGGAGGCAGTCAGGAACTTGCGAGGATCAAAGTTCTTGGGATTTTTGGCCAGACTCTGACGCACCGCACCGGTTGCCGCCAAGCGCAGATCGGTATCGATGTTGACCTTGCGCACACCGTACTTGATGCCTTCCTGAATTTCCTCTACCGGCACACCGTAGGTTTCGCCGATGTCGCCACCGAATTCGTGGATGATCTTCAACCAGTCCTGCGGCACCGAGCTGGAGCCGTGCATGACCAGATGGGTATCCGGGATACGGGCGTGAATTTCCTTGATCCGGTCGATACGCAGGACCTTGCCGGTCGGCGGCCGGGTGAACTTGTAAGCGCCGTGGCTGGTGCCGATGGCGATCGCCAGGGCGTCCACTTTGGTGGCTTTCACGAATCGGGCCGCTTCTTCGGGATCGGTCAGCATCTGGTCATGGCTCAGACAGCCCTCGGCACCGACACCGTCCTCTTCGCCCGCCATGCCGGTTTCCAGGGAGCCGAGGCAGCCCAGTTCGCCCTCGACGGTCACACCGACGGCGTGAGACATCTCCACGACCCTGCCGGTCACAGTGGCATTGTAATCATAGCTGGCGGGGGTCTTGGCGTCCTCCAGCAGGGAACCGTCCATCATCACGCTGGAGAAGCCGGAGCGGATGGCCTGGATGCAAACCGCCGGGCTCGCGCCGTGATCCTGATGCAGGACGACGGGGATGTCGGGATACTCTTCGATGGCGGCCAGAATCAGATGGCGCAGAAAGGGTTCGCCAGCATACTTGCGGGCACCGGCGGACGCCTGAAGGATGACCGGCGCGTCGGCGGCAGCCGCCGCTTCCATGATCGCGCGCACCTGCTCCAGGTTGTTGACGTTAAAGGCGGGGATGCCGTAGCTGTGTTCCGCGGCATGATCCAACAACTGACGCAATGAAACCAGGGCCATAATACTTCTCCTAAATGTGAATAAAAATGGATTGGGTCTTGAGCAATCGTATAGAGGAGCCCCCCAAACCGCAAGCCGGGCCCCGTAACGGTCGGGAGTGGCCAGACTCAGGCGCGGTGCGTGACATCGCCGACCCGCACCAGCTTGAGGGTATTGGTGCCACCCGGAGCGCCCATGGGCTCACCGATGGTGATGAGGATCAAATCTCCGTCGCGAACGACGCCGCGCCGCCGCAGTTCATCCTCGGCCGCATGCATCACCTGCAGGGGGTCATCATGGCGACTCTGGGGGAAATTGACCGGGTGGACACCGCGATACAAAGTCACCTTGCGCCGGGTATAGACCTGGGGGGTCAGCGCGTAGATGGGCACCCGGGGATTGGCGCGGGACAGCCACAGCGCCGTGGAACCACTCTCGGTAAAAGCCGCGATGGCCACGATGGGCGAGCGCATGGTGGCCAGAATGGCTGCCGCTGCGATGGTTTCGTCCATGCGTTCCAGTGGCCGGTCGATGATCTGCACGGTACCGGTGGCCGGTGCCTGGCGCTCGGCTGCGCGACAGGTACGGTCCATGGCGGCGACCGCCTCTACCGGGAAGGCTCCGCTTGCCGTTTCGGCGGACAGCATCACCGCATCCGTACCGTCGAGGACCGCATTGGCCACATCGGAAACTTCGGCGCGGGTAGGAATCGGCTGGTGAATCATGGACTCCATCATCTGCGTCGCCGTGATCGTCAGACAGTTGTACTTCTGCGCCAAGGCGATAATCCGCTTCTGCACCGGAGGCACCGCCGCATCGCCGATCTCAACGCCGAGGTCGCCCCGCGCCACCATGACCGCCTCGGACACCGCCATAATCTCTTCGATGGCCTCTACCGCCTCGGCCCGCTCGATTTTGGCAACCAAGGCGCCGTGACCACCCGCCTCGCGGAAGAGACGACGGGCTTCCTCCATGTCGGCGGCGCTGCGCGGAAAAGAAACCGCCAGATAGTCCGCCTCGAGGCGCGCAGCGGTGATGATGTCCGCCCGGTCCTTATCGGTCAGCGCCGGCGCCGTCAGGCCACCACCCGCCCGGTTGATGCCCTTGCTGTTGGAGAGTTCACCACCCTGCACCACCCGGGTGTGAATTTCGGAGCCCTGCACCTTTTCCACCCAGAGCACGATCATGCCGTCATTGAGCAGCAGGGTTGCCCCCCGGTCCACATCATTGATCAGTTGCGGGTAGGTCACGCCAACCCGCGTCTGATCGCCAATGGTGCACGTGGTATCGAGAATAAAAGGCTCGCCTTCCCGGATATGGATCTTGCCTTCGGCAAATTTGCCGATGCGGATTTTGGGCCCCTGCAGATCGGCCAGCACCCCGATGGCCCGGCCATGAGCGCGCGCCCTTTCCCGGACCATCTCCGCACGCTTGACGTGATCCTCTGCCGCGCCATGGGAGAAGTTGAGGCGAACGACATCAACACCCGCCTCGATCAGGCGATCGATGACCCGCACATCAGAACTGGCGGGACCCAGGGTTGCGACGATCTTCGTCCGGCGTATCAAGTGTGTGTACCTCGTGCACGTTCTTCCAGCATGGCTACGGCAGGCAGAGTCTTGCCTTCGAGAAATTCCAGGAAGGCGCCCCCACCCGTACTGATATAGGAGACCTTATCTTCGATATGGAATTTGTTGATCGCCGCAATGGTGTCCCCCCCCCCGGCAATGGAAAAGGCGCTGCTTTCCGCCACTGCCCGGGCGATGGCCTCAGTGCCATGGGCGAAAGCGTCAAACTCAAATACGCCCACCGGGCCATTCCAGACGATGGTGCCCGCCTTGCGCAGGATATCGCCCAGCGTTTTGGCGGTGTCGGGACCGATATCGAGCACCATGTCATCGGCAGCGATATCATCCACCCTGCAGGTTCGCGCCGGGGCCGTCGCCGAAAATGCCTTGGCGACCACCACGTCGCTGGGCAGCGGGACATCGCCGCCCTTGGCCCTGGCTGCGGCGATGATGGCCTGAGCATCAGGCACCAGATCCGCTTCACAGAGGGATTTGCCGACGGAATGACCTGCGGCGAGGATGAAGGTGTTGGCGATGCCGCCACCCACCACCAGTTGATCCACCTTGTCCGCCAGGGACTTTAGGATGGTCAGCTTGGTGGACACCTTGGACCCGGCGACAATGGCGACCAGAGGACGCCGGGGGTTCTGCAGGGCCTTGCCCAGTGCGTCCAGCTCATTGACCAGCAGCGGACCGGCGCAGGCGACGGGAGCGAACCTGCCGACCCCATGGGTGCTGGCCTGGGCGCGATGGGCGGTACCGAAGGCATCCATCACAAACACGTCACAGAGCGCAGCCATCTTTTTGGACAGCACCTCGTCGTCCTTGCTTTCGCCAGTATTGAAGCGCACGTTTTCCAGCACGACGACATCGCCGTCCCGAAGCTGCGCAAGGCGGTCTTTACCGGCTTCCAGCCAGTCCCGTACCAACGGCACATCGCGGCCCAGCAACTGGCTGAGGTGGGCGGCGACCGGAGCGAGGCTGGCCTTTTCGTCGAAAACGCCTTCCTTGGGACGCCCGAGATGGGACATCAGCATCACACGCGCGCCGCCGGCCAGCGCGGCGCGAATGGTGGGCAGGCTGGCGCGGATGCGGGTGTCATCGGTAATAGCCCCCGCATCATTCATGGGGACGTTGAGGTCCTCACGAATCAGCACCCGCTTGCCCTTTAATGGCACATCCATCATACGCAGGACATTTATGGTCACGGATTCCTCCTCAGCGGGCCTGACCCATCATGGCGAGGGCGGTATCCACCATACGGTTGGAGAAACCCCACTCGTTGTCGTACCAGGAGCAGACCTTGACCAGCTTGCCCTTGACCTTGGTCAGTGAGGCCTCATAGGTGGAGGAGTGCGGATTGTGGTTGAAGTCGATGGAGACCAGAGGCTTGTCGTTGTAGCCGTAGACACCCTTGAGTGCGCCTTGGCTGGCTGCTTTCATGGCGGCGTGGATTTCGTCGATGGAGACTTCCTTGTTGACGATACAGGTGAGGTCAACGAGGGAGACGTTCTGCGTGGGCACGCGAATGGCGAAGCCGTCCAGCTTGCCTGCCAGTTCCGGCAGTACCAGGCCGATGGCCTTGGCGGCACCAGTGCTGGTGGGGATCATGCTCATGCCGGCAGCGCGGGCGCGGCGCAGGTCTTCGTGATAGACATCGATGATGCGCTGATCATTGGTCATGGAGTGGATGGTGTTCATGGTTCCCGCCTCGATGCCGGCGAGATCATTGAGGGTCTTGGCCAGGGGTGCGAGGCAGTTGGTGGTGCAGGAACCGTTGGAGACGATGTGGTGCTTGGCGGGGTCGAGCAACTGGTGGTTGACGCCGTAGACGACGGTGAGGTCGACCGCATCTTTTGCCGGTGCGGAAATCAGCACTTTCCTGGCGCCGCCCTTGAGGTGCAGGGCCGCCTTTTCGCGGGAGGCAAAGAAGCCGGTGCACTCCAGGACCACGTCCACGCCCAGATCGCCCCAGGGCAGTTTGGAAGGATCGCGCTCGGCCAGCACCTTGACCCGGTCGTCGCCGATCAGCATGTCGCCGTCGTCCACGTTCACCGAGAAAGGGAATTTGCCATGCACGGAATCATACTGTGTCAGGTGGGCGTTGGTTTCGGGGCTGCCGAGGTCATTGACCGCGACAATCTGAACTTCGCCGGTGCGGTTCGCCTCATAGACGGCCCGCAGGATGTTCCGTCCGATACGCCCATAGCCGTTAATACCAATACGCAGTGCCATAATGTGAACTCCTCAACGTTTTAGAATGAATGATTTACAGTGCCTGGAAGCGCGCGACGACGTTATCCGCCGTGAAGCCGAATTTCTCGAACAGGACCGAGGCCGGGGCCGAGGCGCCAAAGTGGTCGATGCCGATGACCGCGCCGTGCAGACCCACATACCGGTACCAGAGCCCCGTGGTGCCCGCTTCGATGGCCACACGCTTGGTGATGCTGCCTGGCAGGACACTCTCCTGATACGCCGCGTCCTGCGCCGCAAAGATATTCATGCACGGCATGGAAACCACGCGCACGTGATGCCCCTGCTCCGCCAGCTTGGCCTGGGCCGCCAGCGCCAGCTCCACTTCGGAGCCGGTGGCGATCAGGATACCCTCGGCCTTGCCGTTTTCGGCCTCCTTGAGCACATAGCCGCCGCGCCGGGCATTGGCCACGGTCTCGTCGGTATGGGGCAGCGCCGGGAGATTCTGCCGGCTGAGGGCCAGCAGGGATGGCGTCCGTTCCAGTTTGACCGAGGATTCCCAGGCGATGGTGGTTTCCACGGCATCCGCCGGGCGCCAGACATGGAGGTTGGGGATCAGACGCAGGCTGTTGACCTGCTCGATGGGCTGGTGGGTGGGGCCGTCTTCGCCGAGACCGATGGAGTCATGGGTCATCACATAGATCACGCGAATACCCATCAGCGCCGACATCCGGATCGCATTGCGGCTATAGTCGGAGAAAATCAGGAAGGTGCCGCCGAAGGGCAGGAAACCGCCGTAGAGAGCGATGCCGTTCATGATGGCGGACATGCCGAATTCCCGCACGCCGTAGTGGATGTAGTTGCCCATCAGGCGATGCGGGCCGATGTCGATGGCTTCCTTCCAGCGCGTGTTGTTGGAAGGCGTGAGATCGGCGGAACCACCGATAAATTCGGGCAACTTCGGTGCAAGGGCCTGAATGCACTGACCGGATGCCACGCGGGTAGCGATTTTGGGCGCCGTCTTACGGAAATCGGCGATGAGCGCCGCCGCCGCCGCGTCGAAATCGCTGGCGGGGGTACCGGCCAGGCGCCGCTCGAGCTCTGCCGCCTCTTCGGGATAGAGTTCCCGGTATTTGGCGAAACGGGCCTTCCAGGCGGCCTCCGCGGCCTCCCCTTTGGCCCGGGCATCATAGGCGCGGTAAACGGCCTCGGGAATCTGGAACGGCTCCGCAGACCAGCCCAGGTTTTCCCGGGTCAGGCAGACTTCTTCGGCGCCCAGAGGCGCGCCATGACAGTCATGGCTGCCGGCCTTGTTGGGGGAGCCATGGCCGATGACGGTTTTGCAACAGATCAGGGTGGGCTTGCCGGTCTGCTTGCGGGCATCCACGATGGCCCTTTTGATGGCTTCGGGGTCGTGTCCGTCGACGTGACGGATCACATGCCAGCCGTAAGCCTCGAAACGCGCCGGGGTGTTGTCGGCGAACCAGTCACCCACATGACCGTCAATGGAGATATTGTTGTCATCGTAGAAACAGATGAGCTTGCCCAGTCCCCAGACACCCGCCAGGGAACAGACCTCATGAGAAACGCCTTCCATGAGGCAGCCATCACCGAGGAATACATACGTGTAGTGATGGATGATTTCGTGATCGGGGCGGTTGAAGTGACTGGCCAGCATATGCTCCGCCAGCGCCATTCCGACACCGTTGGCAAGGCCCTGACCCAGGGGGCCAGTGGTGGTTTCAATGCCTGGAGTGTCGCGGTACTCCGGATGACCAGGGGTCTTGCTGTGCCACTGACGGAAGTTTTTGAGGTCTTCCATGGAGACATCGTAGCCGGTGAGATGGAGGAGCGCGTACTGCAGGAGGGAACCGTGTCCATTGGACAGAATGAAGCGGTCGCGGTTGGCCCAATGGGTATCGGCGGGGTTGTGGACCAGAAAGTCGTTCCACAGCACTTCGGCGATGTCCGCCATGCCCATGGGCATGCCGGGATGACCGGATTTTGCCTTTTCCACGGCGTCCATGGTGAGAACGCGGATGGCGTTCGCCAGATCTGTACGGGTCACAGTCATAACATACTCCTCAATAATATAGAAATCAGTCGATGCGCTGGTGGGTGCGGACCCGGCGCAGAATGCCGTCGTGACCAGAAATAACCAGGCTCTCACTTTCCACAAAGTAGTGGGAGCGGGTCACGCCATCGAGGATGTCGCCGGAGGTCAGGCCGGTGGCCACGAAGAGCACGTCATCGCTGGACACCAGTTCATCACGCCCCAGCCACTGCCCGGCCTTGAGGCCGGCGGCGGCGATGGCTTCTGCTTCGCCAGGTTTCTGCGGCGCGAGGCATCCAAACATGTCGGCGCCCATGGCGCGGGCGGCGCAGGCGGAAATGACGCCTTCCGGAGTGCCACCGATACCCATCATGGCATCCACCTTGGTGCCGAGGGCGGCCATGATGCCACCGCTGACGTCGCCGTCTGTCTGCAGGCGCACGGTGGCGCCAGCGGCCTGAATTTCGCGGATCATGGCCTCGTGACGCGGCTTCTTGAGCAGGAAGATGCGCAATTCACGGACGTCCTTGCCGACGGCGCGGGCCAGGTCGTGGAGCTTGTCCTTCATGGGTGCAGCGGGATCGATTTTGCCGCGGGCCGGGGCCGGGACGATCAGCTTGTCCATATAGAAGGCCGGACCGGGCTGGAACATGCTGCCTTTGGGAGCCGCTGCCAGCACGCAGATGGAGCCGGGCATGCCCTGGGCCAGAAAGGTGGTACCTTCGACAGGATCAACGGCAATCTCTACCTCTGGACCGGCACCCGAGCCTACCACCTCACCATTGTAGAGCATGGGCGCTTCGTCCTTTTCGCCCTCACCGATGACCACCACCCCACGCATGGGGACCTGGGCAATGGCGATACGCATGGCGTCCACTGCGGCGCCGTCGCCGAGTTCTTTTTCACCGCGGCCGATCCAGCCGCTCGCGGCACGGGCCGCGGATTCAGTGACGGGAAGCAGGGACAGTGCGAGATTACCTATGGAGGCCATGCGATTCTTTTCCTTCAGTGACGGGTTCGTTGGGAGAGATGAATTGTTTTAGCATAAATCAAAGGGCTGCATTTGGGAACTCGGCAGGCGTTTCACCGACCGCTTCCAGCCACCGCGACCAACTCTGGTGCAGCCGCGGATCGAGGGTGGCGAGCACGGAGCGCGTCTGCAGATCATTTTCGCTGAGGCTGCCGCCGTTGAATTGCGTGGCCCTGCCGCCCGCCTCGTGCAGTATCAGGGCGCCTGCGGCGCGATCCCAGAGTTGTTGCGCGCCGTGCAGGTAAAAATGATAACGTCCGGCAGCGAGCCAGCACCATTCGAGGACGGAAGCGCCGAAGTTGCGTTGGCTGTGGAAAGGCCGCTCGTCGATCAGGCGCAGGGCGAGAGCGCGATCGAGCCTTTTGTAGTCCAGGACGCCGACGCATTGCCCGAGCGCCGGCGCCTGCCGAACCGCCATAGGTACGCCGTCCACCCGCGCGCCACTCCCCTTTGCTGCGGAGAAGAGCTCGGCGCGCACCGGGTCGTACACCCAACCGAGCACCGAGTGCCCGCCTTGCAGTAACGCCAGGGAGATACCGAAGATCGGGACGCCGGCGGCAAAATTGCTGCTGCCATCCAGCGGATCCAGGCACCAAAGGGCGTCAGCCTCGTGCAACAGGCGGGTTTGTTCCGTTGCACTCATTTCTTCTCCCAGCAGGGGGATATCGGGATAACGGGCCGTGAGCATGTCCTGCAAAAAGTTCTGGCTATCGATATCGGCACTGGTGACGATACTGCCATCGGGTTTGCGGCTGGCGCTGACGGCGTGGAAACGAGGCAGCACGAAGCGTTCGGCACTGGTGCGCAGCAGTTTGCCGACCCATTGCTGGTCGATTTCCGGTATCATGGTCGTGCCTCCCGTATCCGTCTTAGATATCCGGCCCCGGGCTCCGGCGCGTTAGAATATCCAGCGCGATCACCCGGGCAGGGTGGCGTCTTTTTTCTGCGGACTTTTTGATCGCGTTATTCAGGGCCTGATGAAACTCCATGGGCAGGCGACGCAGGATTTCCTCCCCTGCCGGGCTGAAAAGATCCATCTGGCAGGTCACGCCGTCGTGCAGGTTTTCCCTGGACTGGTGGTCGAAGTGATGCCAGACACTAACGGCAACACGGCCGCCGAGGTAGTCACAGAACACCCACTCGCGTTCCAGCAGGATGGCCATGACCGAGACGTAACGCAGGGGAATGAAGACGGGGCCGGTGGCGGCGTGCTGCAGAATGAGGGCCTGATTGTATATCCAGGCCGGGACCAGCCCGGGCCGCGTCTGCCAGACCGGTGGGCGACGGCAATCGGAGTCATTGATCATGCGCCACCCGCGCCAGCGCCACGATGATATAATCCCACCTGTGTTCTCCTGCCCGATATCGTAACCTATGCCGCGCATTCATTTATACGCCGATTCCGACCTGCCCGAAAGCGGCCCCTTTTTGCTGCCGGCGGGGGCCAGCCATCATCTGCTCAAGGTGTTGCGCGCCCGCCATGGCCAGGAGCTGACCCTGTTCAATGGCGATGGCTGGATGTATCGGGCGTCCCTGACCGGGATTTCGGGGGCGCAAGCGCAGTTGGCGATCAGTGGGCGGCATCCGCGGTCGACCGGTTCGCCGCTGGCCATTCAGGTGTTTTTGCCGCTGACGCGCGGCGAGCGCTGGGACTGGAGCCTACAGAAGGCGGTGGAACTGGGGGTGCGACGGATTCAGCCGGTGGCCTGCCGCCACGGAGTGGTGCAACTGAGTGAAGCACGCGGAGAGAAACGTCTGGCGCGCTGGCGGGATATCGTCATTGCGGCCTGCGAGCAAAGCGGCAGCACGACGATTCCCGAACTCGCTCCGCCGGTTGCGCTGGAAACCGCATGGGCCGGTGTGCGGGGGGCCGCCTTCGTACTCGACCCCGACGCCGCGCAGCGGTTTACCGATCTTGGCCATCCGGGGCCGGAGATCACCCTGCTCAGTGGCCCCGAGGGTGGGCTGGCGGCAGAAGAGGTGGCCGCCGCGCAGGCCCATGGCTTTCGCTCGTTGCGCATGGGGCCGCGCATCCTGCGCGCGGAGACTGCCGCCATTGCCGCTATCGCCGTCACCCAGGCGCTGTGGGGCGATCTCTGAGTCACCACCGGAATAGCCAACTTGCGGTGGTTGACAGGGCGGGCGGCAGGACGGACCATTCCCCCTGTTCAACTTCGGGAATCTCAGCATGGATATTTTGTTAGCCAATCCGCGTGGTTTCTGCGCGGGGGTCAACCGGGCGATTCAGATCGTCGATCGCGCCCTGGAGCTTTTCGGTGCGCCTATCTATGTGCGTCACGAGGTCGTTCACAACCGTCACGTCGTCGAAGACCTGCGCGCCCGTGGCGCCATCTTCGTCGAAGAGCTGGATGAGGTGCCGGACGCGGCTACGGTCATTTTCAGCGCCCATGGCGTGCCCATTGCCGTCCGTGAGCACGCGGCGGCGCGGGGTCTGAGCGTCTTCGACGCCACCTGCCCGCTGGTGACCAAGGTGCATATGGAAGTTAAGAAATACAGCCGGGACGGTATGGAAATGGTACTCATCGGTCACGCCGGACACCCGGAGGTGGAAGGCACCATGGGTCAGGTCGAGGAGGGCATGATGTATCTGGTTTCCAATGTCTCCGATGTGGCCACCCTGGCGCCCCGCAACCCGGACAAGCTTGCCTACATCACTCAGACCACTTTGAGCATGGATGACACTGCAGAAGTGATCGCCGCCTTGCGCTCACGTTTTCCCCTCATCGAAGGTCCGAAAAAAGATGATATCTGTTATGCCACCCAGAACCGCCAGGATGCGGTGAAGTCGCTGGCCCCTGATGTCGATATCCTGCTGGTGGTGGGCGCGCCGAACAGTTCCAATTCCAGCCGCCTGGCAGAACTGGGGACGCGGCTGGGGACGCGGACCCATCTCATCGAGGACGCTCAGCAGTTGCGCCGCGAATGGTTCGAAGGTGTGGGGAAGATTGGTATCAGTGCCGGGGCTTCGGCACCGGAAAGCCTGGTTCAGGAGATTATGGACACCCTCCGGGGCTGGGGCGCCCGAGTGCCCCAAGAAATGCCCGGCGTAGAGGAAAAGGTGACTTTCAGCCTGCCTCTGGCGCTGATACAGGCGCAGACGCGGCGGGAAGGCGCCTGACCTTGCTGCGCTCCGCCTGCGGCTAGTGCTGGTCCGCGAGCGGGGCTGTGGTATCCGGTCCGATGAATTCTTCCGCCTGAAGGAGGCGCGGGATCCGCTCCACGGGGTCCATGCCGGGTAGCTCTTTTGCCTCGGGCGTAGCCTTGAGGTCGCGGAACTTGCGCGCGGAGACCAGTACCCGGCTTTCCAGCGACCCCGTCGCGCTGTTGTAGGCCTCCACCGCCTGCCCCAGCCCCTTGCCCACCCGCGCCCAGTGCCCTGCCAAAATGCTGATACGATCGTAAAGCTCTTTGCCGAGATCGCTGATGGCACGGGCATTTTCGGCCAGCGATTCCTGCCGCCAGCCATAGGCCACCGCCCGCAGCAGAGCGATGAGGGTGGTGGGGCTGGCCACGATCACCTTCTGCTCGACGCCGTATTCGATAAGCGACGGGTCTTCCTGGAGGGCAGCACTGAAGAACACCTCACCGGGCACGAACAGGACCACGAACTCCGGAGTCGGCTGGAACTGTTCCCAGTAGGATTTTTTGCTGAGCTGGGTCATGTGGGTGCGTAGTTCGCTGGCATGCTTGTGCAGGAAATGTGCGCGTTTCTGCTCATCATCGGTTTCCATGGCCTCCAGATAAGCACTCAGTGGCGCCTTGGCATCGACGACGATGCGTTTGCCCCCGGGCAGGCGCACCAGCAGATCGGGACGCTGCTGACCAGAATCGGTATTGACTCCCTCCTGCTCCGTAAAGTCGCAGTAAGCCAGCATCCCGGCCATCTCCACGACCCGCTTGAGCTGCATTTCGCCCCAGCGCCCCCGGGCCGCGGGCTGGCGCAGGGCCTTCACCAGCGCCGCGGTTTCCTGATGCAGGCGCGGCAGGTGGTCCTGGACGAGACCACGGATCTGCTCATTGAGAGCGCCGTAAGCATCGATGCGGGTCTTCTCCATGGCATCGATGCGGGTGCCCACCTTCTCCAGGGACTCACGGATAGGCTCCACCAGTTGCCCTACAGCCTTTTGTCGGCCCTCCCAGTCGGTTTTCGCGCTTTCCTGGAAACGCTCCAGATTTTCCCGCGCCAGTTCCAGGAAGGACTGGTTGTTGCGGCGCAGGGCCTCCGCGGACAGGGACTGGAAGGCGTCGCCGAGACGTTGACGGGCATCTTCCAGCAGCGCCAGCTTCTCTGTACCACGTAGACGCTCCTGTTCCAGCCGCTCACCCAGTTCTGCCAGTTGGCCACGAATGACGCTGTTTTCCGTCTGCAGGCGCGCGGTATTGCCGCGTTCCGCCACCAGGGCATTTTCGAGCGCCGGGATACGACCGCTTTCCGCTTCTGCGGCGGCCCTGCTCTCGCTCTCGTGGCGGAGGACTTCCTGCTGTTCCCGGGCCTGTTGCCGCAGGGCATTTATTTCGTGCTGCAGGCTCTCCGTCTGGGCTGCGCTGGCCTGCTGTCCTTCCCGGAGTGCCGCGCTGATATCCTGCTGACGCTGGATCATGCTGCGCGCCACCAGCCCGGCGACCACCAGACCGAGCACGACGCCGATAATGAGGTATAACAGGTTTTCCCAGATCAATGGCGGGTCCCGAGTGTGGGGAGCATTTTCAGGACTCCAGTGGCGAGGTGCAGTTGGGACAGCGTACCGCGGCCAAAGGAATGGCGGAGGCACAGAAGGGGCAGGTTTTGGTGGTCACGGCCGGGGCGGGTTTGGGGTAGAGCTTGTTGATCGCCCGCACGATGGAAAATATCACCAGGGCGATAATGAAAAAGCTGATCAGCGAGGTAATGAAGAGGCCGTAGTTCACGGTTACGGCGCCCGCCTTTTTGGCGGCTTCCAGGGTCAGGTAAGGGCCGGGAACGGTGCCTTGCTTCAATACGATATAGAGGTTGGAAAAATCGACCTTGTCGAGCAGCATGCCGATAGGCGGCATGATCACGTTGCTGACCAGCGAAGTAACGATGGCGGAAAATGCCGAGCCGATCACAAAAGCTACGGCGAGATCGATGACATTACCGCGCTGCAGAAATGTTTTGAAATCCTGGACGAATTTTTTGAGCATGAGGACCTCCCTGCGTGATAACCGGCTGCTGATAACATATCGATTCCAGTACCCTGGTGCACCAGCATAATTTAGTTCATCCGGGGATGAAAACCAGCAACACCTAAATCCTCAGCGGCTGCAAAAGCGGTTTACGACATTTTTATAGTCGTCCATCTGCTGGTGGCCGGATGCGGCGGAGCAGGCTTTCTGGCCATCCTGACAGGTAATGGCCCAACCCTGAGCCAGGTCAAAAAAACGTGCCGCCTGCGCCGCCGGCGTGGCGTAGGCGCCCCCCTGGAAAAGGGGGGCCAGGGCATGGAAATAGCGGCTCTCTTCCTGCGTCCATTGAGATACCGCCTGCCAGCAGGTGGCCTGTTCACCGAGCGGCATTCGCGCGCAACCCATGGCGTTGCGGCGCGCCTGGCCGAGCGCCTGCCGCCAGTTCGGGCAGAATTGCTGTTCGGCCCCGGCGCGCTGAGCGGCGACGGCGGCAAGGCGTTGCTGTGCCGCTTCGGCATCACGGTCGGCCGTCGCGGCGCCCTGCGCGGCGGCGCTGGCCGTGGCGGTTGACGAAGGTGGTGGCAGGGACGCGCAGCCTGACAGGGCAAGCACGAGCAGGAGAAAAAGAATTTTTGCGGGCATCTTCCGGGCCTCCCGGGTATTGGTCTTTGTCCGCTATATATCACAATTTGGCGAAATTGCAGAACCGACACCCTCCGCCTTCGCTTCCGAAACCGCCATGCGGCCCTTCCAGCGCCCTTTCCATCCCTCAAAGAGGACGTAGAACGCCGGCGTCACGTAGAGCGTGAGGAACTGCGACACGATGATACCGCCCGCCACCGCCACGCCCAGGGGCACCCGGGACTCGGCGCCCGCGCCAATGCCGATGGCGATGGGCAGAATGCCCAGCACCGCCGCAAGGTTGGTCATCATGATGGGACGAAAGCGGGTGATACAGGCATCGACCATGGCGTCCACCGCCGTGGCGCCCTCGCGGCGGCGGTGGATAGCAAAGTCCACCATGATGATGCCGTTCTTTTTCACCAACCCCACCAGCATGATGATGCCGACGAAGCTGAACAGATCCAGTTCCTGATGAAAGATCCAGAGGGCCAGCAAGGCACCAAAGCCAGCCAAGGGCAGGGCGGTGAGGATGGTCAGGGGATGGATGAAATCTTCATAGAGAATGGCCAGAATGGCGTAGATCAGCGCCACCGTCGCCAGCAGCAGCATGGGCAGACTGCCCGTGGACTGGGAGAATGCCGCCGCGGATCCTCCGAATTCCCCCTGCACATCCGCAGGCAATATTTTTGCCGCCGTGTCCTGCACCGCCTGGGTGGCGTTTCCCAGGGAAACACCGGGCGCCAGGTTAAAGGAGATGGTCACACTGGGCAGGCCGTTGTAGTGGCTGATGCTCAGGGGGCCGACGCCATAGGCGAAGTGCGCCAGTGCGGCCAGCGGCACCAGCCCGGCGCTGCCCGGCACGGTGATGGCGGCAAGCGCGCCGAGATTCGTCTGAAACTGCCGCGCGAGGTCGAGAATGACCTCATATTGGTTGGTCGAGGCATAGATAGTGCCCACCTGGGTGCCGCCGAAGGCAAAGTTCAGCGCCTGTTCGATGATTTCCGGGGTAACGCCCAGCGCCTGCGCCCGCTGATGCAGGATGTGTACCTCGATCTCTGGATTGGCCAACTGCAGGTCACTGTTGACGGCCTGTAGTCCGGGTACCTTGCGCAGGGCCGTTACCAGTTTGGGCGCCGCCGCGTTCAGGCTGTCCTGGTCTTCGCTCTGCAGAATATATTGATAATTGGACTGGGAGGAGACCGGCCCCATCTGGATAGCGGGCGGCAACTGGAAACTCGCCTGCACCCCGGCGAAATGGCTGACGGTCTGGCGCAATTCGGCAATGACCTGGGTTCCCGACGGCCGCTCGCCCAACGGCTTGAGACGGATGATCAGCCGCCCGCTGTTGCCGGAACCGAAGGCACCGGCGCCCTGCCCGGCGCTGGACATCACCGCCTGCACCGCCGCGTTGTGGCCGACGGCAGCAGCGATGGCCTGCTGGGTCTTCTCCAGTTGGGCAAAGGAAATACCCTGGGGATACTCCAGGTTGCCCATGATCATGCCGCTGTCTTCGGTGGGGATGAAGCCCTTGGGGAGGATGATGAAAAGCCCGATCATGGCCAGCAGACTCAGCAAGGCACCGCCATATATCCAACCGCGGTGTCCAAGCATCGCCCGCAGGCTGCGTCCATACCAGTCACGCAGCCGGATGAAACCGCGCTCGAAGCGGCTCTGTCCCTGGTGTTTCACCCGCAGATAGCGGGCGCAGAGCATGGGTGTCAGGGTCAGGGAGATCAGCCCGGAGAGCAGGATGACCACGGCGATGGTGACACCGAATTCGCGAAACAAACGACCGATGATGCCGCCCATGACCAGAAAGGGTAGAAAGACCACCGCCAGCGACAGGGTCATGGAGATCACCGTAAAGCCGATTTCCCGGCTGCCCACGAGCGCTGCCTGATAGGGCTCTTCACCATTTTCCTCGTGACGGGCGATGTTCTCCAGCATGACCACCGCATCATCCACCACAAAGCCCACCGACAGGGTCAGGGCGAGGAGCGTCAGCGTATTCAGGGTGTACCCCAACTCATAGATGATGGCGAAGGTGCCGAGGATGGAGGCGGGGATTGCCAGTGCGCCGATCAGGGTCGGGCTGCCGCGGCGCAGGAAGAGCCAGAGCACCCCGGCCACCAGTATGGAGGCGAGCAACAGGGTGACCTCGACCTCTTCCACCGCCGCACGGATATAGTCTGCCTTGTTGTACACCACGGTCATGTGGGCACCGCCGGGCAGACTGGCGCTCAGCAACGGCAGGCGCTTCTGGATGGCGTCGGAGATAGCCACGGTATCCGCGTCGGGCTGGCGAACCACGGCGAGAATGAGGGCACGCTGGCCACCGATCCAGCTGGCGATCTGGTCATTGTCCACCCCGTTGCGGACCTCGGCGATATCGGCCAGCGGCACCACCGCACCATTGGCGAAAGTAATGGGCATGCCCGCAAAGGCTTGAGCGTCGTGGAGTTGTCCATGCACGTTCACCGCATAATTGCGCACCGCACCCAGCACCGTGCCCTGGGGCAGGTTGACGTTATGACTGGAAATGGCCTGGGTAAGGGCCTGCAGCGATATTCCGTGCGCCTGCATGGCGAAGGGGTTGGCGTGAATGCGCACCGCGTAATTCTGCTCCCCGAAGATCTGCACCTGGGCGACGCCGGGAATACCGGAAATGGCGGGCACCACCTTGTCCACCGCATACTGGTTGAGCTGGTAGATGGGCATATTGGGCGCAGCGAGGGCAATGAACTCGATGGGCGCCGCCGACGGATTGAGCTGCTTGACGAAGGGCAGGCTGGGCATGCCCGGCGGCAGCAGGTGAGAGGCCTGGGTGACCGCGTTTTCCACATTCTGGGTGGCGACATCGATGTTCTGGCTGAGGTCGAACTGCAGAATGACCCGCGTCGAGCCCTGATTGTTCACCGAGCTCATGGAGGAAAGGCCGGGAATGGAGGAAAACTGCTTTTCCAGCGGTGTCGCCACGGCGCTGGCCATGGTCTGCGGGCTTGCTCCCGGCAGACTCGCCGCGACCAGGACCGTCGGAAAGTCCACGCTGGGCAACAGGGCCACCGGCATGTTCGTAAAGGAAAAAATGCCATAGAGCACCAGCCCGAGGACCAGTATGACCGTCATCACCGGGCGACGAATGAACAGGGCGGAGAAATTCATGGTCTTTTCCCCGGCGCCCCTGGGGGTTGGACGGCAGGCCCACCCGCGCCGCTCAGCGCCACCTTAACCCCCGGATAGAGCCGGGCGGGGAGGGGATAAATCACCCGAATACCCGCGTCTATCCCCTGCACCACCGCATCCGTGCCCGACTCCCAGAGCACCTGCACCGGCTTGTCCATGGCCGTGCCATCTTTCACCGTATAGACAAAGGGCCCGGTACTGCCCTGCTGGATCGCGCCTACCGGCAGCACGGTGGCCTGCGCCAACTGCTGGATCGGCATCTGCACCTGCACGTACTGTCCGGGCCAGAGGCCGAGGTTGGTATTGGGTACGGTGGCCTGCAGGCTGATGGTGGCGGTTCCCGCGCTCACGCTGTTGTCGATGAAGGTGAGCTTGCCCTGAGCGAGCACCGTACCACCCTTCTCATCCTCGATCGGCAGCGGAATGGCCTGCTGTTGGGCCAGCCGCGCCGCCGAGAGCAGGCTTTGGGGAACGCTGAAATTCACGGTGATCGGTGCAACCTGGTTGATGATCGCCAATTGCGTCTGGTTGGCGACAACCAGGTTGCCTGCCTTGACCTGGGCCAGGCCGATACGGCCGCTGATGGGGGCGGTGATGCGGGTGTAGGAGAGATTGAGGCGGGCCTGCTCCAGGGCGGCCTGATCCGCCTGCACCTGCGCCGTTGCCGCTTGCGCCTGGGAAACCGCCTGATCGAAGCTCTGGACGGTGATGAAATCCTTTTCCGCCAGTGGACGGTCCTGCTCCACGATATTGCGGTTATAGCGCGCAGTGGCCTGATCCGCCACCAGCTTGGCCTGGGCCTGGGCAAGTGCTGCCTGCATCTGCGCCGGGTCGATGGTGAACAGGGTTTGTCCCTTGTCTACCATGCTCCCCTCGGTAAACCGCACGCTCTGCAGGATGCCGGAAGTCTGCGGCACGATGGTCGCCGTCTGCAGGGGCGTCACCGTGCCCAGAAAACCTTCATAATGGGTCATGGGACGGGTGCTGACGCTGACCAGGCCGACCTGCAGGGGCGGGGCCTCATGTTTGGCCTTGGTCTGGCAACCGCTCAGCATCAGGGAGAGGGTCGCCAGCGTCAGCAGAAGGACAACGGGGGAACGGGTCACGGTGTATTCTCTCCCAAAGGCATGCCGACGGCCTGACTGAGTTGCGCCAGGGCCACATAACTGTTAACCAGATTCTGAATCAGGGTGTAGCGCGCCTGCGCCAGGGTGGATTCGGCGAGGAGGACATCCTGAATGGTAGCCTGGCCGACGCGATACTGGGCCTGCACCACCTCCAGCGCCTTCCTGGCATTTTCCAGACCGCTCTGTGCGCCGGGGTAGGCCGCAACCGCGCCCTGGAAGTTGTGAAAATCCTGCCAGACTGTAGCTTCGGTGCTGCTGCGGCTGGCCGCGAGGTTGGATTGGGCCTGGTCCCTCAGGGCCTGCGTCTGGCGTATCTGATAATGGGTGTTGAAACCGGTGAAGAGGGGTACGGTCAGGGTAAAACCCACGGTCCAGGTGTCGCCGGGCAGATAGCCGTTCTGAAAGGCGTAGCCGTAGGAACTGCTGACCCCCAGACTGGGCAGACCGCTGGCCTCGGCGCTGCGGACGTTGGCCTGGGTTACGGCAACCTGGGCCCGCGCCTGCTGCAACGCGGGATTGGCGGTGAGGGCTGCGTGCATCAACGTCTCAGCGGCGCTGTGGAGTTGGGGCGGTTTCTGCCCGAGTTTGAGGGGCGCTATCCTCAGCATGGTCTGCGGACCGAGGTTCAGGGTGCTGGCCAGCAATCCTTCGCTGCTGCGCACGGTCTGGCGTTGCGCGGCGAGGGTAGACTGCGCCTGCGCCATGGCGGCACGGGCCTGATAGAGGGCGCCGATGGTGGCTTGTCCGGCACGATGCAGGACTTCGGCGGCCTCCAGGTTTTTCCGGTTTTCCGCAACGGTCTTTTCATCGGCCAGCAACAGGGATTGATTGCCGAGAAGCTGGTAATAGGCCTGCGCGACGCTGAAGGCAACGCCCTGGATGCTCTGGTTCTGAGTGAAGCCCGCCACCCATTCCTGGGCGCGGGCAGCATCCACCTTGGCGACGCGCAGGCCAAAGTCCCACAGGGTGTAACTCAGGGTCAGATTGGGGTTGGCGCTGTTGCGTGCCGGCACCGTGAAGCCGATGGTGGAAACCGCCTGCCGACGACTGAAATTGGTATTGAGGGTGAGGCTGGGCAGCCAGGCGCTTTCCGCCATTCCCAGGCCTGCCGCCTGGGCGCGCAAACCGTCCCAGGCGGCGGCGGTCTGCGGATTGTGGGCGAGGGCATATGCGGTGAGTTGCGGCAGCGTCCAGACCTGGCCCTGCTCTGCCGCAGGGAGGGTTTGGGGCTTGGGGACTCCGGGGAGTCTGCGAGGTGCTGTCCACGCCTGCGCGGGGCTGGCGCTCATACCACTTTCGGTATCCAGAGGGTCCGCCAGCCACGCTCCGACGCTGGCTTGCGCCAGCGCGCCCTGAGCCACACAGAAAACGGTACAAACAGCCAGCAATAGCGCTTTGGGGGGCACGCTCAGGCTCCTCGGCAGTGGAGCCGCCATTCTCCCGGAAAGCGGGATCATAAGGAAGATGTGGGCACCGAGGAAATTGTTGCGAAATGTTAAGGACTGGCCTTGCGGAAGACGGATCATGTTCTATATAAGTCTTTACTGACTCTGCGACGTGTGTTGTTTTTGCAATCAGTTACAGGCTGATTCAGCTCGTGAACACTATCTTAAGGGATAAAATAAAAGGATGTCCGCATGATCAACAAGAAAGCTATCGCAACCCTGACCGCAGCAAGTTTGGCCCTGTTTTCCGCCTCTGCCATGGCCGACAGCGCCTGGAATGCCAGCCAGAATCCAATCGTTGCGGCCAACAATGAAATAGGTCTCGCGGCGACGGGTACATTGATGAATTATCAAGAACACTTTGCCACAACCGGTGTCCTCAGCGCTCCAATGGATGATACGGAATCAGGGTGGTTGCCAGGATTCTCGGTAAATCTCTCTGGGATGAATGACAACCTTACAAAAAATCTGTATTTATCGCTTAATTACAATTATTCTTCGGCCGGGATAGCTTATAAAGGGTTCACGTACAACCCTGGCATACCGAACTCAGCTAGGCGCGCTGATACAACGGATCAGGCGACCACGCAGAACTTCCTGGGAAAATTGGGTAAAGGTTTTTCTATTAGTAATAACATGATGCTTACACCATATGTAGCGGGTGGATTTCAATTGTGGAACAGACAGCTTCCCGGTACTCATGAGCGTTACCATTCTGAGTTTGTTGGCGCCGGTCTCATGTATCAGTACGCACCGACAGCCAGGTTGGTCCTCGGTGCTGACATGCGTGTACTTGCTCTTGTTGGCGGAGGTATCAAAACATCCCAATGGTCCTCTGGGTTTGGCACCAGTGGAGAAGAAACCGTAGGGATTCATGCAGACTATAAAATTTCTGGTGGATGGCATGTTTATGGTGGCTTGAATTTCACCCACTTTACCTACACTGGGACGGGCATTGTAACGTTTTATCAAGGTGCCACGGAGTATATTGGTAAGGAGCCCCCATCATCGACCAATCTGCTCGGTATGAGTGTCGGGCTTGCCTATGGTTATTAATCCGGTTTGTCCGCGAGCAGAGCACGCATGCGCTGTCAACGGACAAAATAGTATCATCCTAGTCCCCTGATCCACAGACGGCTGAGTATGCTTGTAGGACAGGGTCGGCCCTAGCTATGGACGGCGTGAGAGCAGTTGCGGGGAGTGTGTGCCCGAAGCGCGCGGCGGCAACCGTCTTTGGCCTCTTGCGACAGGCCTTGTCTACAGGCGACGGGGTGCCATAGTACCTTGCGGAGCGAACGGCAGTAACAGACTGAACCCAGACGTTCCATCGCTCGCCGTTTCGACTGTGGATCATTAGCGTCGCCGACTATATACTGATGGGTATGGAAACAAAAAACTTGACAGGGTGTATCAGAAGATTGTGGCAGCGGAAAACATAACCATTTGCATCGAATGGAGCTTTCATGGCTGTCCTGCCGCTATAAATTTTGTCGCGTAACGATACATCAGGTTTGCAGGGGGTATGGAGCCTATGGTGAAATATCAGTGTATGGCTCGTCTTACTAGGGAGCAAACAGCCAATCTTAGTAGACAAATTGGTTTGCTTTTGATGACAACCAGAAGCCGCCGGCTCGTTGTACCAAATAGGTCATTAGAAGACTATGCTTCACATTACAAAGCAATCATACTTTTCTGAGCGGGAAACCACAAAAGAAAAATGGAGGGACATGTGCGATTTAACTATAAGGTATTTGTGTTGTTTATAGCTTCCACAGTGATATTTGCGGCGCCGACATCGACGTATGCAGTGACGTCGCTCCAAGAATATGAAGGCCTGATTTCTCAGAGCATGACAAATTTATCCAATGTTCCAGAAAAAGCGACCTTTGTCATCACCAGTAGTCAGGGTGATTCTGTGACTCGAGGCTCTGTACTTACTGATCCGATTGATAGGAAATCAACAGGGGTCTTCACGGTCACTGTGCCGGGGATACCACCTGTTACCATAAAAAATGTCCAAATGGGTCGTACTGATTATTCCTATATGAATGGACGATTGGCAGAAAAGTTGAGATCTCCTATTGCGGAACCAATGGGAAAATCAGAAAACTTCTTCACATATATGTCCGGCGTTCGTCAAATCAGTGGGATAAGCTATCATCGCGAAACGCTAGAAGGTCTTTCTGGTGTCGTTGATAGGCAAAATTATTCTATTTTCCAATCGGATGTTTCAGGCGTTTCATTGCCTCAGGTCGAGGCGAGAACTCCCGTGAAGAAAGCCGATGTAAAAATATATTTTAATCCCGAAAATGGTCGCGTTCACGAAATAAATATAATTCAATACTGTTATCAGGATGGGGTTAGCTATACCGTTAATGAGACGGAAACTATAAATTATCTCACTGCAAAATGAGCGCAGAGTACGTGCTGCAGGAAGTATGGTCGCGGTAGAGACAGTAGTTACCCACCCCCCCCCCCCCCCCGCACAGATCCGTACGAGCGGAATTACCGCATACGGCTCCGGCCTCATGTCATAACGCGAAACCTTTGCGATGGGTGGGAATGAGCCAGTTTTACTGGAGGAAGCTAACGGTTCACTATCGGTCCAAAACGCCACCGAGACATTCGTGCGCGCTGACTGCGCCGCCTTAACGCACGCAGCCATGCACGAATCACTTCCGTCATAGAATTGAGGGCGTTTTAGAGGATATGGCCGAGGCGGTCACCGCAGTGGATCCTTGTATAGTAGTGACGGAAACCGGGCTTGCCATCTCTGGCAATAAACGTTCCATTTGTTGGGTGGATATCAATCCGTCGATATGCTCATAATGACCATCACTCAACTGAAAGACCAAGGCAGGGACACCATTGAACCCGAGATACTCCATGACTCTCTTATTGGTGTCCAGATCTTGTTGCGCTGCTCCTGTCGGACTTTCCATATACGCTCGCAGGCCAGCATTGTTGCTGCTGAACGCTACGCTCTCATAGGCATTCAAGACACCCGGGGGATTAGGCGATTGCAGTATATCCGCTGCGATCCGTGTGCTTTGGCTACTCAGAAAAGCCACGGGCACGTAACGTACGATCAAGCGCCCCTCCCTTATCAAGGTTGTCTCTTCTACAAAGAGTTTGTGGCAGTAGGGACAGAGCGGATCCTGGAAATCGTAGATCACTGGCCCGCTGTTGCCCTCCTGGATATAGGTCACCTGAGCAAGTTCTGCAGCAATGTTTTGTGTAGACGGATACGTTGGTGCATTGCTCTTCGTGCAGGTATAACCCGGCGGACAGGCTGCCGCCGTGCTGGCACTGGGCATTCCGGGCAAGGCGCTGTAGCCACCATCATGGACTTCCTGAGCCAGCTGGCTGAGATTGGACAGAGAGCTTGGCATACGTATCCCGGTGCTTTGCGCCGCATTCTCGACGTCACCGAGCAGGCCAAAAATACCGGCCTGAGCCATGACCGGCAGCAGTAATGAAATGTATAAGCTAAATTTTGTGAATCGTATCGTTCTTTTCGTCGACATGCTTATCCTCTTGAATGGTGATAGTCGCTAGAGGGCGAATTCAAGTTTGAACTGCAATTCCGGCCGGTGCGCGAACCGTCTATTTGCCTCTTGTAACATACTGAATATTAAAACATTAGGCAAGCGCTGGCCCCAAATCCTATATGGATGTCTCCATGTGTGCAAGAGGATTTTTTTGATGTCTGGCATGGTGAGGTCGGGTTGCAGTCTTATATCCGGCCTTTGATGCAGAACGACAAGCCTGCTGGCCCTGATTCCAAAACTGGCGATCCGCGCCGAGTACCGCTGTCCAGTCGCGCCTTGGCCGTACTGGATGCCCTACCCCGCCGTATGGATGGTGAGGTGTGGGGTGTCAGGGCAGATAGCATCACACAAGCCTTTGCTCGCGCCTGCCACCGAGCAGGTATCGAGGACCTACGCTTTCACGACCTCCGCCACGAGGCCACCAGTCGTTTCTTCGAGAAGGGATTGAATCCCATGCAGGTGGCGGCCATCACAGGGCACAAGACCTTGCAGATGCTGAAACGCTATACTCACTTAAGAGCGGAGGACCTGGCGAAGATACTGGGGTGAATATTACCAGAAGGGCCGGTACAGACTTATGTCTTGGAATCGGCTAGAGTATGCCGCATACTTAATGGGGTAAGAGTAGCGGAATTTCATTGTTTTGTCTCATGTTGCGGCTTTAGGAGAAGGTTAATAAATACAATCTCATATGGTTATAATTGGTGGCACCACATAGGACACAAAGACGCATTCTGTCTGGTAAATCCGCAGGGAGATCATCCAATGTTATACGGCATACCCCCTTGTTACACTGCACCGATAGTGCCATCGAATTTGCGTTAGCCTCAAAGATGATCACGCGGACTCTCAAGGCGACATCCGAAGATGGCGCAACTCGCGAGGAAGTAACGCTGTCTTTCTCTGAAACAGATGTACAACTTCTTGAGCACTATCTGACAAACTGCGATCGCCTCAAGGAAGCGCGCCTACTTAAAGGTGAGTTTCCGAGAATAAAAAACATCACATGGACCGCTGAAGCAGGCTTGTCGTTTACTCTGTCCGAGTTTTCGTATGGAGATGTTTGCGAGCTTCTCCATCTTGCTCGTCCGATATTCTTATCGAGAGAGCCGGTATCCTTTGAGAAGGCGACGGCCACCATTGGAAGACAGGCCAAGGGCACCGCTATTGCCCAGCATCTAAAGTTCCTGCGCTCCACTTACGAGCGTGGAGACTATCAGCCCTATTTTCAGGTAACTGTTGGTGGAGTCCCATTGTTTGAAGATGAAACATTGAAACGCTGGCTAAATGGGGTTGAGTACCACCAAGACAAAGAGAAGGCTGAGATCGTTAAAGACCTTGAGAGCAGCCTCACGAAAGAAGTGGCGCGAGGAATATTCGTCTCACAGCTTTCGGGTCGCGTGAGAGCCGCGTTGATGTTGGGCCATCTCGCAAGCCTCATCGCACGACCAGAGGCTAACAAGGCGCTCCAGCCGACGTCTCCGCCTGCGGCAGAGCCGCGGCTGAGCTAGGGCGTTAGCCGTCATGCAAGTAGTCCACGCCGTCCCTGAAGATGCCCGCGCTGTTGCCGAGATTCACGTCGATGCATGGCGCTCGGCCTACTCGCGAATCCTTCCTGCGGACTATCTCGCCTCCTTGTCAGTCGAGAAGCGGGAGGCCATGTGGAAGAACATTGTCGAATCTGGGCAAACGGAGCTCCTCGTCGCTAAGGATGGCGGGGCGATTCTTGGCTGGGTGTCGTTCGGTGCTTGCCGAGACAAGGATGCACCATCCTCTCAAGCGGAACTGTGGGCCATCTACGTGGCACCGAACAGTTGGTTCAAAGGTGTTGGGCGTCAGTTGTGGCTACGGGCGCGAGAGCTCTTGTCTCAGCAGGGCTACAGCACGTGTAGCCTGTGGGTGTTTGCGGAAAACGAGCCAGCCATCCGCTTCTACAAGGCTATCGGGTTCGTGGCAGACACCCTACCTCCGCAGGAACTCGAGTGCGGTGGTCGGCAGCTTCAAGAAGTGCGCTGCGTCTGCAGAATTGACGCCTAACCCTTCGCCCAGCTCAAACGTAACGATGCGATATGTTGATGGCGTGTAGTTCTGAAGATGCCTCTCTCGCTGCTCGTCTTCGTTCCAAGCGCCCCAGGTCTGAATCACGTATTCCCGCATCGCGTCTCGTGTGATCTCGTAGGTGAGTTCAAGGTCACTGGGGTTCGCTGGGCGGAGTGAGTAGGTGCTCAACTGTGTGGGGCCTAACAAGAGGGTATGCCGGATAACATTGGATGATCTCCCTGCGGATTTACCAGACAGAATGCATCATTAATATCTTACTGTAAAAATGGCCTTTATGATGCCTATAGACTCCGTTAGCATCAGGCTGCATCCAGCACCGGCAGCTCTATGTGTAGCTCTGCTGCTGTCGCCATATTCACCAACATGTCCAGACTAAACAGGTCAATCTTGCCGCGCACCAAATCGGAAACGCGCGGCTGTGTTACTCCAAAAAGCTGCGCCGCCCGGGCCTGGCTCATCCCGGTACGGGCAATATGGCTCTTGAGTAACATCATCAGCTGAGAACGTAGCTTCATATTCCCTGCTTGTTCACGAACATCCTCAATCGCATCACATACACTCGCAAATCGTTCTTTGCTCACGATTTCATTTCCTTCAATAAATCCCGGTACCGCTGTCCGGCAAGATCCATATCTGCCTTGCGGGTTTTCTGGGTCTTCTTTTGAAAATAGTGCAGCACATAAACGGCATCAGCGAATTTCGCCACATACATGATTCGGTAGGCCACCTGTTGCATCCCGTATCCGAATTTTCCGAATGCCTTGACCCACGCTATGCATCGGCTTCCAGTCGTCCGGCTCTTGACCTTTCTGCACCCAATCCAACTGGTGTCCTGCTTTGCGCTTGGCCGATAGGGGAAAGGTGCGGAGATCTTCCAGAGGAGATGCCTGGAATATGATAGGTTTTTGGGTGTGCCACCGGCCAAATATATAAAAAATTATATCACCATACAACCCTGTACGCCTCTCCCATAGCCAAATGTCCTGTCAGTGATCCGCACAAATGGCCGTTTTCGCGAGCCTTCAGATGACGGCGATTGTTGCACGGTATATCAAACAGTTGTAATTATCTAAAATTATTCTCAAAAAACTGCTACGGTTTACAGCCATGGTGACGAGTTTCCAGAACATGATGATCAGTCCGCTGGACGACCGCTCCCGCTGCATACCTGCCACTGGAGATAAAGAGCATACCGGGGGCAGAGAACCTGTGAGACGCCAGGATCATACTTTTTGTCTGGGAAAGTCGTTTGTAATTTTTGACATAATGATCCAGGATGAAACATTAATTTTTATGTTAAATCCAGAGAACAAAAAATCAATGAGTTACGGAGTTTTCAGGATGAAACTTTTTTGTCACTGAACAAGTGGCTCAGTTCGTTTTGCATTGGAAGTACCGCGCAATCCCATATAGGGTTGCTATTCCTCAGGAGTGGACCACCATGCGCGTCCATAGCGACAAGCAATCACCCCCATTCATAATTCTTGACACTTTGCCGCTGGCATCCGTCGGGGTGGCGCGCTAACTTGTTTTCCACGGAAAGGGCGTTCTTTCCCCCTGAACGATGAGGAGCAGAGTAATGTTAAAATTCAAGCAGATAGTATCCGGATTGATGGTCGGAATGACGGCGCTGGCGGCAGTGCCTGCCTTTGCAGCAGTTACAGAGACTCCGCCGGTCATGAATGGTGGCCCCATGGGACCGGGCATGATGCAAGGCCATCCTTGTCCGGGGGGGTGGCGGCATGGCCCCATGCGCAAGGGTGGTTGGATGCGGAATGCGCCCGTGCCCATGCTGATGCCCATCGTCTGGCGGCATGCGGTGGACCTCAAGCTGACCCCCGCGCAGGAAACGGATCTGAAAAACTGGCGTGCCCAACAGCTAAAGGAAATGCCCACCTGGCGTCAGAATATGCAGGTTCACAACGCCGCGCTGCGTGATGCGCTTCTGAACGGTGAATCGGGTAGCGCCATCGTCCCCTTGCGGGAAGCGGTCCTCAAGGATCATGCCACGATGCTCGAACATGGCATTCAGCAGGTGAATTATCTCCATAAAATATTGACGCCTGTGCAGTGGCAGAAAGCTACCGCGCTGTATAAGGAAATAGGGGGCAGGCGGGGACCCTGGAGCAAGTAAATGACGGAAGGCGGCAAAATCCTGCTGGTCGATGACGACCCCCGACTGCGCACGATGCTGGTGCGCTACCTGGAAGGGCAGGGTTTTGTCGTCCACGCCGCCGCCTCCGGCGTGCAGATGGATCGCCAGTTGGAGCGGGAATACCATGACCTGCTCCTGCTGGATGTCCTTATGCCCGGCGAAGACGGCTTCAGCATCTGTCAGCGTCTGCGGGTGCAGGAACCACATTTGCCCATCATCATGCTGACTGCCCGGGGGGACTTGGCCGACCGGGTACAGGGCCTCGATGTGGGCGCCGATGACTATCTCTCCAAGCCCTTTGAGCCCCAGGAACTGGTTGCACGCATCCGCGCCGTGCTGCGCCGCAGTCAGGATCAGCGCAGCAGCGACCCAACCCCCGGCGCCATCATTTTCGGCCCTTTCCGCCTCGCCCTCGACAGTCGCAGTCTCTGGCGGAATGACGAGAAAATCTCCCTTACCGACAGCGAGTTTTCCATTCTGCACGCGCTGGCCAGTCATCCCTGGCAGCCGCTCTCGCGGGACCGCCTGCTGGCCATGACCCATGGCAACGACGACGCCACACCGGGTTCACGGGGTATCGATGTGTTTATCTCGCGCTTGCGACGCCTTGTTGAAGACGATCCCGGCGAACCACACTATATTCAGACCGTCTGGGGGCGGGGGTATGTGTTGGTACCCGATGGCGGAGATGCCACACCCAGGGAAGAAGGCACTTTACCCGGATGAACAAATCGCGCCCCTGGCCGGATACGCTGTTTACCCGGATGTTTCTCATCATCGCCGGGCTACTGCTGCTGAGTCAGCTTGCGGTGTACTGGTTTTTCAATATCTATCAGGCCAACCCGCAGGCCGAGCGTCTGGCGCAGAACTGGGCGCAAATTCTGACCCTGAGCGAAGCTCTCACCCCCGCCCAGCGTCAGGAGACGGAGTCCGTGCTGCTGCACCAGGGTCTCCGCATCGTTCCTGCCGGTGCGGTGCGCGGCCACAATCCCCGTCTGCCGGTACTGGCCAACGCCCTGCAACTGCTGCACCACATGGGCTGGCCGCAGGCGCAACTACGCGTGGACGGCCAACGCCGGATGCTCTGGTTGCAAACCCGGCCCGATGCAACCCTGGCGCTGGCCATGCCCATGCCCCATCCACCGGGGCTGCCGTTGCCCTGGTTCAAGCTGGCGGCGATTTTGCTGCTCTCCTGGCTGGGGGCGTATCTGGCGGTACGCCAGGTCACCCGGCCCCTTACCCGGCTCATGCAGGGGGTGGCACGTTTGCGCGGCGGTGATACCCCGGCGGATCTGCCCGAGGCGGGTCCGGCCGATCTGCGGCGCCTGGCCGAACGTTTCAACCAGACCCTGCGCGATTTGCATCGTCTCTGGAAAGAGCGGGAAATGGTGCTGGTGGGGGTCTCTCATGATCTACGCACACCGCTCACCCGGATGCGCCTGAGCGCCGAATTCCTGCCGGCCGAGGAGGAGGCCCGCAGCGAAATCATCGCGAACATTCAGGAGATGGACAAGGTCATCCACCAGTTTCTCGATTACGCGCGTAGCGGCGAACAGGAACCGCTGGTGGCGACCGACCTGGGTCTCTGGCTCAAGGCGTTCATTCTACGCCAACCGGCTGGCGTGGTGTGGCACCCCCCTGCAGTCGCACTGCCGAAAATACCCATACAGGAAGTGGGCCTGGCCCGTGCCCTGCAGAACCTCGTCGACAATGCACAGTCTCATGGTAGCGCCCCCATAGACGTCAGCGCCGAACCCACCGCAGACGGCGTGCTGATCCGCGTCCGCGATCACGGGCCGGGCATTGCGGAGGCGGAGCTGGAAGCGGTGCGCGCCCCTTTTGCGCAAGCCGGTAAGGGCGGTGGGGTAGGACTTGGACTGGCCATCGTCGAGCGGATCCTGGCCTATCACCATGGACGCTTCGTTCTGGTCAACGCGCCCGGCGGTGGCCTGGAGGCGCGCATAGTCCTGCCGTCGGCGCCCTGAGGGCGGCGCATCAGGGGTGTTTGGGCGCCGCCGGCGGGCAAAGTTTTCGGAGGTGCGCCACCTCGGAGGGGCTGAGATCGTGCCATGCGATATTGCCACACCTGCCGTTGAGTGGGCCTTCCAGTGTGCCCTCCTGCGAAACCGCCCCACCCACCGGAAAATTGGCCACGGATTGCGTCGATATGGCGGGTCCTACGGTCTGCGTAGCCGCCGTCGTCTGCACCGGCGCCACGGTCTGCTGATTTTGCCACCAGAAGAACAGCACCACCGCGACGACCAGCACCAACAACAGCACGACCAGCCAGCGCCAGCCATGCGTCTTTTCCGCTTCGTCCATGCATTGCACTCCCACGTGTCGGCTCCATGAAGACTTTAGCAAGAGCCGGGGAGGAATGCCAAAGGGCCGCCGCCCCGACCGGGAATACTGGCGAACGATACCCCCTTTTCGCTATAGTCGCGGGCAGGACAGGAGGTGTGGGCATGAGCAAAAAAATGTGGGGTGGGCGCTTCGCGGCAGGTACCGACCATCTGGTCGAGGCCTTTACGGCATCCATCCAGGTGGACCGTCGTCTGTATGCGGAGGACATCCGTGGTTCCATGGCCCATGCCCGCATGCTGGGCCGGGTGGGCGTGCTGACGGAAGCGGAGGTGGAGGCCATCGTCACCGGGCTGGCGCAGGTGCGGCAGGAGATCGTCGAAGACCGGCTGCCCTTTGTCGATGCCCTGGAAGACATCCACATGCACGTCGAATCGCGCCTCACCGAAATCATCGGCGATGTCGGCAAGAAGCTCCACACCGGCCGGTCCCGCAACGATCAGGTGGCCACCGACCTGCGCCTTTATACTCGCGGCTGCCTGGATGACCTCGTCCGGGAGCTGCAGCACCTGCAACACGTCTTCATCGACCTCGCCGAGCGGGAGGTGGAGACCATCCTCCCGGGTCTGACCCACATGCAGGTGGCCCAACCGATCAGCTTTGGTCACCACTGTATGGCCTACGTGGAGATGTTCCACCGCGATACCCAGCGTCTGCTCGATGCACGACGGCGGGTGAATGTGCTGCCCCTGGGCGCGGCGGCGCTGGCGGGGACGACCTTTCCCATCGACCGCTGGGACGTGGCGCGTCAGCTCGGCTTTGAGGCCGTCGCCGAAAACAGCCTCGATGCGGTCTCCGACCGCGACTTTGTGATGGAAGCGTTATCGGACCTGGCCATCCTCGCCGTCCACCTCTCGCGGCTATCGGAAGAACTGATCCTGTGGATGTCGGCCCCCTTCGGCTTCATCGACCTGCCCGACGGCTTCTGTACCGGCTCCAGCATCATGCCGCAAAAGAAAAACCCGGATGTCGCGGAAATCATTCGCGGCAAAAGTGGGCGGGTGATTGGCGATCTTGTCGCCATCCTCGTCCTCATGAAGGGGCAGCCCCTCGCCTATAACCGCGACAATCAGGAAGACAAGGAAACCCTTTTCGACGCCCTTGACCAGATGCGCGCCAGCGTGGAGATCATGGGGCGGATGCTGCCGGGTCTGCAGACCCGTCCCGACGTCATGCGCGCGCAGGCGGAACGCGGCTTTGCCACCGCCACCGACCTGGCCGATTATCTGGTGCGCAAGGGGCTGCCTTTCCGTGATGCCCACGCCGTGGTGGGCCGTGCCGTGCGCCTGGCCCAGGAACGCAACATCGGCCTGGAGGCTCTGCCGCTGGCGGATTTGCAGGCCCTGTCGCCGCTCATCGACCGGGAGGTCTATGCGGTGCTGGTGCTGGAAGGCTCCCTGGCGGCGCGGGACCACTTGGGTGGTACGGCACCCCGGCAGGTGCAGGCCGCCATCCAGCGCGCCCGAGAGCGCCTGCAGCGGGAGGCCCTGTGAACCGCATTCGCGCCATCTTTCTCCTCCTGCTGCTAGGCCTCGCCCTGGGCGGTTGCGGCCGTAAAACGGCCCTGACCCTGCCGCCCGCCCCCAGCGTTACCCCCGCCGCACCGACGGCCCCCGGCCAGAGCCCCACATCCGCGGGGCCCACGGCGCCTGTCCAGAGTCCTGCTGCACCATGAATACCTTCCACTACCGCAACCACGCCCTGTATGGCGAAGACCTCCCCTTGCAGGAAATAGCGGAGCATTATGGCACGCCCTGCTACGTCTATTCCGAAGCGGCGTTGCGCGAACGCTATCACTCCTTCAGCGCCGCCCTCGGTAGCAACACCCGGGTCTGTTATGCGGTCAAGGCCAACAGCAATCTCGGTATCCTGCGGATTTTTGCGGAGATGGGCGCGGGCTTCGATATCGTCTCTGGTGGTGAGCTGGAGCGGGTGCTGCGGGCGGGCGGCGATGCCGGCACCATCGTTTTTTCCGGTGTCGGCAAGTCCAGCGTCGAAATCCGCGCCGCCCTCGGTGCCGGTATCTTTTGCCTCAATGTCGAGTCCGCCGCCGAACTCTGGCGCATTGCGGACATTGCTGCCGACATGGGCAAACGTGCGCCCGTCGCCCTGCGGGTCAACCCCGACGTGGACCCCGGCACCCATCGCTACATCGCCACGGGGCTGAAAGAGAGCAAGTTCGGCATCCCCATGGATCAGGCCCGCCACCTCTACCTGCAGGCCGCGCAGCACCCGGCGCTGGAGCTGAAAGGGATTGCCTGCCACATCGGCTCCCAGTTGCTGGACCTGACGCCCCTGGGCGAGGCCGCAGTGCGGGTGCGTACGCTGTATGACGAACTGGCGGCCCATGGGATCGCCCTCCAGCATCTGGATCTGGGCGGCGGTGTGGGCATTCGCTACCACGACGAAATCCCGCCCAGCCCCGCCGATTACGCCTGGACGCTGGATCAGGCTCTGCACGGCGTAGCGGTACGGCGAGTAGTGGAACTGGGCCGCGCGCTGGCGGGCAACGCGGGCGTGCTGCTGACCAAGGTGGAATACCTCAAGGACAACGACAGCAAGCCATTCTGCGTGGTGGATGCGGCCATGAATGACCTGTTGCGCCCCGCGCTGTATGGTGCCTGGCACGACATCCTGCCCCTGCACCAAAGTGCCGAAACAGGACCAGCCATGGATGTCGTCGGCCCGGTCTGTGAAAGTGGCGACTTCCTCGCCAAGGATCGTCCGCTAGCGGCCAAAGCCGGTGACCTGCTCGCCGTCATGAGCGCCGGGGCTTACGGTTTCGCCATGAGCAGCAACTACAATAGCCGCCCCCGGCCTCCTGAAGTGCTCATCAGCGGCCACCAGCACCGTCTCATTCGCCGCCGCGAGACCCTGGCCGATCAGTTGTCGCTGGAAGAAAACCCGACCTCCCAAAAGTCTCCCTTATAAGGGTCACCAGGCAACGGCTCCGTCGTCACCGCCGACTATCTGCTACTCTTAGGTGGTAATGGGATATTTCTGAGGAGGCCACCATGGCAGAGATGAAGGTATTCAGCACCGGCATCGATCCCGACGACTGGATCGCCAGACGTTTCACCCAAACCGGCGACGGGCGCACCCCGCCCATTTTCTGGCAGCATCTGCCAGCCGACACCAAGAGCCTGATCCTGCTCATGGAACATCGTGAGGCGGAACCGGGGCGCAAGGTCCAATGGCTGATCTACGACCTGCCGCCTGCCGCTGAAGGCATCCACGAAGATGGCCCGTTGCCCGATGGCGCCAGGCTGGGGCGCAATGACTTCGGAACCATGGCCTACCGCCCGCCGGAGGCAGGTGCCGACCACCAGCTCCGACACTACGACTTTATCCTGATAGCGACCGACCTGCCCACCCTCGGGCTCGCCGAAGGCGCCAACTGGGAATCGGTGAAGGGAAGGCTGCGCAAGGGAGGTCAGGACAGCGACCAACTCGGACCACCCCCCGCCGCGGACCCCCGCGCCCGTGAATTCCATCCGCTCGGTCACATCCTTGACTACGCGGAGTTTTCGGGCCATTTCGCGCTGGATACGGACAAGCACGTTTGAACGATTTTGCTCCGTCCACTACGGGGAAACGATGGGAAGCATACTGGTTCTGGGGCTGGGAAATGTCCTGCAAGGGGACGATGGCGTGGGTGTGCACATCGTCCGCTACCTCGCCGGGCAGGCGCCCATGACCGGCGTCACCGTTCTGGATGGGGGCACGATCGGCGCGTCGCTGCTGGTTGAACTGGAGGGGGTGGATGCTTTGCTGGTGGCGGATGCCGTGGAATCGGGACAGGAAGCCGGGCAGGTAACCCTCTTCCAGGGAGCAGAGATGGACCGGCTCCTGACCCGTCCCCAGGCCGGCAGCGTGCATGAAGCCGGCCTGGCCGAATTGCTGGACATGGCGCGTCTGCTTGGTTGTCTTCCGGCCCGACGGGCCTTGCTCGGCGTTCAGCCCCGGACGATCGCCTGGGGCGACGCCCTGAGTCCGCCGCTGGCCCGGTCCCTGCCCGAAGCGGGGCGTCGCGCCCGAGCGCTCTTAGAGGAATGGGGACGTGAAGATTCTTGATACCATTCCCATCCGTCCTGCCCCCAGCCCCGCCGCCAACGCGCCGGCCTTGCTGCAGGAGGTCGCGACGGCCCTGGACGCCTTGCTTCTCTCGGGGCGGCGGCACTGCATCGACCTCGGCTCCCTGCCCCTCTCCCCGGCCGACCGGGATCTGCTCCGGGAGACCCTGGGGACAGGAGAGGTCCGCATGGAACTGCTGGCCTTGGGAAGCTCCCGCATCGAGGAGACCGGGGTGCCGGGAGTGTGGTGGGTGCGCCATTCCAGCGAGGACGGGATCCTGCTGACGGAGTCGCTGGAGGTATGCCACGTGCCGGAGATCGTTCCGGCCGATACCACAGACATCGCCATTGGGCTGCAGCGCTTGCGGCAACGCATCGCGGTTCCCGAATCGGGAGGACGTTGATGGACGAGACCATCCTCGACGCATTCCGGCAAAACGGCCTGAGCCGCCGCGCCTTCCTGAAGTTCTGCGCCGCCACCGCCTCCCTGCTGGCGCTGCCCCCTGCCGCCGCCGCGGCCATGGCGGAAAAACTGGCGATCACCCCCCGCCCCACGGTGATCTACCTTTCCTATCAGGAATGCACCGGCTGCCTGGAATCCATGACGCGCTCCTTCTCGCCCACCATCGAACACCTCATGTTCAACAACATCTCCCTGGCCTTCAACGATACCCTTCAGGCAGCCGCCGGGGAGGCGGCCGAGGCGGCCCGGAAGGAGGCCATGCGCAAGGCCTGGGGCAAGTACATCCTCATCGTGGACGGGGCCGTACCCATGGGAGCGGGCGGCGCCTACTGCGTGGCCGCGGGGCAGAGCGCCGTCGACGACCTGCGCCATGCCGCCCAGGGGGCGGCGGCCATCATCGCCGTGGGGACCTGCGCCGCCTTCGGCGGCGTGCCCTACGCGGCGCCCAATCCCACCGGCGCGGTACCGGTTTCCGAGGTCATCCGCAACCGCCCCATCATCAACGTCTCGGGCTGTCCGCCCATTCCCGAGGTCATGACCGGGGTCGTCGTCTATTACCTGAGCTTCGGGATGCCCGCCCTGGACCGCCAGGGGCGGCCGCTGACGTTCTACGGCAATACCATCCACGACCGCTGCTACCGTCGGCCTTTCTATGACGAGGGCCGTTTCGCGCACACCTTCGACGACCAAGGGGCACGCAACGGCTGGTGTCTCTACGAACTGGGCTGCAAAGGGCCGGTGACCTACAACGCCTGCGCCACCCTGAAATGGAACCAGGGGACCAGCTTCCCCATCCAGTCCGGCCACGGCTGCCTGGGCTGCTCCGAGCCGGACTTCTGGGACAAGGGCGGATTTTACCGGCCTCTGCCCGCAGCCACCGGCCACTGGCCGCGCGGAGAGGTTTTGGGTGGTGCGGCGCTAGGGGGGGTAGTGGTCGGGGCGGGAGCGGCGGCGCTCGCCCGCTCCCGTCAGCACGCGGTCGCCGCGAAAAGCGCCAAAGAGGGGAGCAGCCCGCCCCCAAGGGAGGATTCCCATGAGCACTGAGACAGACCTGCTGGATTTCGCCCGAGGCCCCGCCCTGGAGGCGGCGCTGATCATCCTGGTTTTCGGCATCTTCTGGCGGCTCGTCGGGGTACTCGCCCTGCGCCGGAACCGCGATCTTTCGGAACCGCGGATGCGCCACGCCTGGCTGGGGGGCGTCAAGACGATTTTCACCCGCATGTGGCCGCGCCGGGAGTTCCGGCCCCGCATCCTGCACTGGGAGGCGGTGAGCTATGTCTTCCACATCGGCTTGGCGGTGGTGATCCTGGGGCTGGTGCCCCACATCCTCCTCATCCGTGACATCACGGGCCTGTCCTGGCCGGGTTTGCCGACGGGGGTGATTACCTTCGCCGCCGGTGTCGCCCTGATCAGCCTCCTCGCCCTCCTCGCCCATCGCGCCACCCACCCGGTGCTGCGCCAGATCTCCAATTTCGACGACTACTTCAGTTGGCTGCTGGTCTTTACGCCGCTGCTCACGGGGCTCATGGCCTATTACCATCTGGGTGGTCGTTACGAGGACCTGCTGGCCCTGCACATGCTGAGCGCGGAACTCCTGCTGGCGTGGCTGCCCTTCAGCAAGCTCGCCCATACCGTGCTCTTTGTCTTCTCCCGCGGCGTCACCGGGACGATCTACAGCCGCCGGGGGGCACGGATATGACCGACACGGATACGCAGTTCCCTCTGGAGTTGAACCAGCCTCGTCTGAGCGTCCAGAAACCCGAGCAGCGTTACGACAAACAAGGGGAGATGGCCGACGCCGAGCGGCTCGACCGGGCCATGCGCGGCTTCGTCAAGGATTTCGGCGCCACCGCCGCCCTCTACATGGAGTCCTGCGTACATTGCGGCCAGTGCGCCGAGGTTTGCCAGTACTATGTGCAGACCGGCGACCCCCGGTACACTCCCATCTGGAAGCTGGAGCCCTTCAAACAGGCCTACAAGCGCGAGACAGGGCCTTTTGCGCCCTTTTTCCGCCTCTTCAACCTCAAGCGCCGCGTCACCGTGCAGGAACTGGAAGACTGGCAGGATCTGATTTACGACAGTTGCACCCAATGCGGGCGCTGCACCATGGTCTGCCCCATGGGCATCGATATCGCCAGCCTCGTAGGCCTGGCCCGGCATGGCATGGCCGCCGCCGGGCTGGTGCCCCATGAACTCTGGGCGACCGTGGAGCGCGCGAAACGGGAAGGTAGCCCCCTGGGTGCCACCCCGGCGGTCCTCAAGGACCGCATCGCCTGGCTGGAGGACGAGCACGGCGTCGAGATTCCCCTGGATCGGGAACGGGCGGACGTCCTCATGACCATCTCCTCCATCGAGGTCATGAAGTATCCCCAGTCCATCGTCGCCCTGGCCAGGATCATGAAGCGGATGGGCGCATCCTGGACTTTTCGCAGCGATGGTTACGAGGCCACCAATTTCAGCATGTTCGCCGGCGACCGGCAGGGTCAGCGGGAGGCGAGCCTCAAGCTCATCGAGGCCGCCATCGCGGTGGGCGCCAGGACCCTCATCCTGCCGGAATGCGGCCATGCCTATCAGGCCCTGCGCTGGCAGGGCGCCAACCTCTACGGCAAGCCTCTGCCCTTCCGGGTGCTGCAGATCGCCGAGTATCTGGCGGAAGGCATCCGCCAGGGCAAGCTGCAACTGCAACCGGTGCAGAATTCGGCGACCTTCCACGATCCCTGCCAGATCGTGCGCCGCGGCGGCGTCACCGAGGCGCCGCGGGAGGTGCTGCGCGCCTTGGGGATGGAGTTGCGGGAGATGGACGCGCACGGCGCCTACAACTGGTGCTGCGGGGGCGGCGGTGGGGTGGTGACCATCCACCGGGCCGACCCCCTGCGTTACAAGACCTACCAGATCAAGATGCAGCAGGTGGAGGACACGGGGGCGGAGATGCTGGTATCGACCTGTTCCAACTGCCGCCAGACCTTCGACGACGGCCAGGCCCATTTCCATTGGGACAAGACGGCGCAGAGTCTGCTGGAACTGGTGGCCGATCACCTCGTCACGGAGCAGGAGTGATTCATGGCCAAGCAAACCGTCGTCGTCGACCCCGTTACCCGCATCGAGGGCCATCTGCGCATCGAGGCCGAGGTCCAGGATGGCGTCATCACCGGCGCCTCCAGTTCCGGGACCATGGTGCGCGGCCTGGAAATCATCCTCCAGGGCCGCGATCCGCGCGACGCCTGGGCCTTCGCCCAGCGCATCTGCGGGGTCTGCACCCTGGTGCATGGCATCGCCTCGGTGCGGGCGGTGGAGGACGCCCTCCACTACCCCATCCCGCAAAACGCCCAGTTAATCCGTAATCTCATGATCGCCGCCCAGTTCGTCCACGATCATGTGATGCATTTCTATCAACTGCACGCCCTGGACTGGGTGGATGTGCTCTCCGCCCTCCAGGCGGATCCCGCCAAAACGGCCGCGCTGGCCCAGTCCCTGAGTGATTACCCGCGCTCCTCGCCGGGCTACTTCGCCGAGGTGAAGGACAAGTTCACCCGTTTCGCGGCCTCCGGACAGCTCGGCATCTTCGCCAACGGCTACTGGGGCAACCCCGCCTACAAGCTGCCGCCGGAGGCCAACCTCATGGCGTTGGCCCATTACCTGGACGCCCTGGCCTGGCAGCGGGAGGTGGCCAAGCTCCATGCCGTCTTCGGCGGCAAGAATCCCCATCCCAACTTCGTGGTGGGTGGCGCCCCCACGGCCATCAGCGTGTCGCCGGCGGCATTGCACAACGGTGTGGCGGCGGGGGTCGGAGCCACCGCCGTCAACATGACGGGCCTGGAGATCGTGCAAAACGTCATCCGCGAGATCCGCCGTTTCGTGGATCAGGTCTACCTGCCCGACACCCTCGCCATCGCCGGCTTTTACAAGGACTGGTTCCGCAAAGGCGAAGGGGTGGGCAACTTCCTGACCTACGGCGAGTTCCCCTCCATGGGCATCAACGACCTGGACGGCCTCATGATCCCCCGCGGCATCCTCCTCAACCGGGATCTCTCCACCGTCCATCCTCTGGAACTGCGCGCCCCGGACCAGATCCAGGAGTTTGTGGCCCATTCCTGGTATTCCTACACCGTGGGCAAGGACCAGGGCCTCCATCCGTTTGCGGGACAAACCCACCTGGACTATACCGGACCCCAACCGCCCTACGCGCATCTGGACAGCGCGGCCAGCTATTCGTGGATCAAGTCGCCGCGCTGGAAGGGCAAAGCGATGGAGGTGGGCCCCCTGGCCCGCATGCTGGTCCTCTATGCCAGCGGCAACCAGGAGGCCCGCACCCTGGTGGACAGCAGCCTGCGCAAGCTGGACCTGCCCGTTCAGGCCCTCTTTTCCACCATGGGACGGACCGCCGCCCGCACCCTGGAGAGCAAGATCATCGGCGACGCCATGCAGGGCTGGTACGACCAACTCATGGCCAACATCCGCGCCGGCAAACTCGAAACCTTCAACCCGGCCCTCTGGGAACCTTCCTCCTGGCCCGCCGAGGCGCGCGGCGTGGGCTTCACCGAGGCGCCGCGGGGCGCCCTGGCCCACTGGGTGGTCATCAAGGACGGCCTCATCGACAACTACCAGGCGGTGGTGCCCAGCACCTGGAATGCCGGCCCGCGGGATGCCGCCGGACAGGACGGCCCCTACGAGGCGGCACTCAAAGGCACCAAACTCCCCGACCCCGCCCAACCCCTGGAGATCCTCCGCACCATTCACAGCTTCGATCCCTGCATCGCCTGCGCCGTCCATCTGGTGGACCCGACAGGGGAGGAACTGTTGCAGGTCAAGATATGCTGAAGAACAGACGGAACGGGAACATCTGATGTCTCCGGTGAGGCCTCCCGCCCCCGAAGGCCCGTGCCGGTATGCATGAACTCTCCTTGTGCGAAGGTGTTCTCCAGATCCTGGAGGAACAATCCCGGATCCAGGGCTTTATCCGGGTACATCGGGTTTGCCTGGAGATCGGCACCCTGGCCAGCGTGGAACCGGAGGCGTTGCGCTTCCATTTCGATGTCGTCACGCGTGGCACCCTGGCCGAGGGATCCCATCTCGAAATCGTGACGGTGCCTGCCCAGGCGTGGTGTCTTCCCTGTGGCGAAAAGGTCGCCATCGGGCAATATTTCGATGCCTGCCCCCAATGCGGCAGTCGTCAGCTGCAGGTCATCGCGGGAGAGGAATTGCGTATCCAGCAATTGGAGGTGGAATGATGTGTACCACATGTGGTTGCGGCGGTAGCGAGGTGAAGACCGAGGGGCACGATCACTACGAGGGTAACCGGCGGCATAGGCATGGAGACGAGTCCCAGCCGGCCCACGTTCATGCCCCTGGCATGGACGGACGGCGCATGGTGCGGATCGAACAGGACATTCTGGCCAAGAATCAGCGCCACGCTGACGCCAACCGCCGCTATCTGGCCGAGCGGGGTATCTTTGCGCTGAACCTGGTCTCCAGCCCCGGCTCGGGCAAGACCACGCTGCTGGTGCGCACCGTCGAGGCCCTGCAGCACCGGCTGCCGGTGGCGGTGATCGAAGGAGATCAGCAAACAGGCCGGGATGCTGAGCGCATCCGTGCCACCGGAGTAACCGCACTGCAGATCAACACCGGCAAGGGCTGCCACCTGGACGCCCACATGGTGGGACATGCACTGGAACAGTTACAGCCCGCCGCCGGCGGGGTGCTTTTCATCGAAAACGTCGGGAACCTGGTCTGCCCGGCGGCGTTTGATCTGGGGGAGAGCCACAAGGTGGTGGTGCTGTCGGTAACCGAAGGGGAGGACAAGCCCCTCAAATATCCGGACATGTTCCATGCCGCCGACCTCATGCTCCTCAACAAGGTCGACCTGCTCCCCTATCTGGAATTTGATGTGGACGTCTGCATCGACTATGCCCGACGGATCAATCCCAAACTCTCAATCCTGCAGGTTTCCGCCCTCCGCGGCGACGGCATGACCGCGTGGCTGGACTGGATCGAAAGGGGCGCCGGGCTCGCGTCGGCCGCCATACGGTAATAAGGAGCAAGATCATGTGCCTGGCGGTCCCCGTGCGGGTTGAACGATTGCTGGACAACGAGATGGCGGTGGTCGGGATAGGCGGCCTGCGCAAGGAGATCTCCCTGGCCCTGGTGGACGGCGTCCGGGAGGGCGATTACGTCATCCTCCACGTGGGCTATGCTTTGACCCGGCTGGACCCGGAGGAGGCCGAACGGACCCTGGCCCTTTTCGCGGAACTGGCCACCCGGCTGGACGCCAGGGAAGGAACCGAGCGGTGAAATATGTCGACGAGTTCCGTGACGCCACCCTGGGCCGCAGTCTGGCGCGCGCCATCGCCGCCGAGGTTTCTTCCCGCCGAAACTATCATCTGATGGAGTTTTGCGGGGGCCACACCCATGCCATAGCCCGCCATGGCATCCCAGACCTCCTGCCGGCCAATGTCCACCTGATCCACGGACCCGGATGCCCGGTCTGCGTCCTGCCCATCGGCCGCATCGACAGCGCCATCGCCCTGGCGCTGGATCATGGCGTCATCCTCTGCACCTATGGCGACGTGCTGCGCGTCCCAGCATCGGAACGCCGGAGCCTGCTCCAGGCCCGCGCCGCCGGAGCCGATGTCCGCATGGTCTATTCCAGCCTAGATGCCCTGCGCATTGCGCGGGAGAACCCGGATCGGGAGGTGGTCTTCTTCGCCATCGGGTTCGAGACGACCACCCCGCCCACCGCCGCGGTCCTCCGCCAGGCCAAGGCCACGGGGGTCAAAAACTTCACGGCATTCTGCAACCACGTGCTGACCCCTGCCGCCATCCGCGGCATCCTGGATTCGACCGCGCCGGAGGGGGCGCGGCTGGACGGCATCATCGGGCCGTCCCATGTCAGCACCGTGATCGGCAGCCGACCCTATGAGTTTGTCGCGGAGGAGTATCATCGGCCGGTGGTGATCGCGGGCTTCGAGCCCCTGGATGTGATGCAGTCCATCCTCATGCTGATCCGCCAGATCAATGCCGGACAAGCGGAAGTGGAGAACGAATTCACCCGCGCCGTGAGTCGCGACGGCAACCCCAAGGCCCAGGCGCTGATAGCCGAGGTACTGGAACCCCGGCCCGCCTTCGAGTGGCGTGGCCTCGGCAGCATCCCCCGCAGCGCACTGCGCATCAACGCCGCCTACGGCGACTTTGACACCGAGCGCCGTTTCCCCATCCCTTACCGGGCGGTGCCCGACCACAAGGGCTGCGAGTGTGGCGCCATTCTGCGCGGCGCCAAGGAGCCCCGGAACTGCCGACTCTTCGGCACCGCCTGCACGCCCGAAAGCCCGGTGGGTTCCTGCATGGTCTCCTCAGAGGGTGCCTGCGCCGCCCACTACACCTATGGTCGCCATCGGGATTAAAGGACGTTGGCTCCATGAGAATCCACCGGTAAAGAGGATGCGATCTCGCAACCGGGTGCAAGCAGTCGATCTTTCCCGGGAATTCGGGCATTATTCTGGTGGTCTGCTGTATCACGCGCTGCCCCGCAAACGCCAGGTATCATGCTGATCAGCCGGTCTACCTCCGAATGTATAAGGAATGATGGACGCATGAAACTCTTGCTTACCGGCGCCAACGGCTTCGTCGGCCAGTATGTGCAGGCGGCCCTGCCCGGCGTGCCATTGCCCAATGGGCTGGATCTGCGCGACCACGCCGCCCTGACTGCCGCGGTGGCCGCCATTCGGCCTGATGCCGTCGTGCATCTGGCGGCCCAGAGCTTTGTGCCCGCCTCCTTCGAGAACCCCCGCGAAACCTTTGACATCAATTTCTATGGCACCCTGAATCTGCTGGAGGCGCTGCAGTCCTCCGGATTTATGGGGCGCATGCTCTTTGTCGGGTCGGGCGACACCTACGGGCGGGTCCCGGAGGCCGATCTGCCGGTGCGCGAGGATCATCCCCTGCGTCCCCGTAATCCCTATGCCGTGAGCAAGGTGGCCGCCGAGGCGCTCTGCTACCAGTGGAGCCAGACTTCCGGCTTTGAGATCATCATGGTGCGGCCCTTCAACCATATCGGCCCCGGCCAGAGTTCCCATTTCGCCATCGCCGACTTCGCCCGGCAGGTGATGGAGATCCGCATGGGGCGCCGCGCACCGGTCCTGCAGGTGGGTGATATCGACGTCACCCGTGATTTTACGGATGTGCGCGACGTGGTACGCGCCTACACCCTCTTGCTGGAAAAAGGTCAGAACGGCGGCATCTATAATGTCTGCTCCGGACGGGAATACCGTATCCGCGACCTGCTCCGGCAATTGCTCACCCTTGCCGGTGTCGAAGCCACGGTCGAGCAGGACCCGACCCGCCTGCGTCCGGCGGAACAGCGGCGCATGGTCGCGAGCTTTGCTGCTTTACAACGGGACACCGGTTGGCAACCGCTGATACCCATGGAGCAAAGCCTTCAGGATTTACTCAACGACTGGGAGAAACAATTGCAATGACGAAGCACGCCCTCATCACCGGCATCACTGGCCAGGACGGCGCCTATCTGGCGCAATGGTTGCTGGGAAAAGACTATACGGTCTATGGCCTCATCGCCCGCCGCGGCACCGATACCACCGGCCGCTTGCACGAACTGGGCATCGCCGATCAGGTGCGCCTGCTGGACGGCGACCTCATCGATCTGTCCTCCATGATCCGCGCCATGGAAAAATCCCAGGCGACGGAAGTCTATAACCTCGGCGCCCAGAGCTTTGTAGCCACTTCCTGGGATCAGCCGATTCTGACCGCCGAGGTCACCGGCACCTCCGTGGTCAAAATGCTGGAGGCCATCCGCATCGTCAACCCCCAGGCGCGTTTCTATCAGGCTTCCACCAGCGAGATGTTCGGGCAGATTCAGGAACCGCTCCAGTCCGAGCGCACGCCCTTTCATCCCCGCAGCCCCTACGGCGTCGCCAAGCTCTACGGCCACTGGATCACCATCAACTACCGCGAGAGCTTCGGCCTGCATGCCTCCAGCGGCATTCTCTTCAACCACGAATCCCCCTTGCGCGGCACCGAGTTCGTCACCCGCAAGATCACCCTGGCGCTGGCGCGCATCCGTCAGGGTGTACAGGACGTGCTGGAGCTGGGCAATCTCGACAGCAAACGCGACTGGGGTTATGCGGGCGACTATGTGCGCGCCATGTGGCTGATGCTGCAGCAGGAGCAGCCCGATGATTATGTCATCGCCACCGGCGAGACCTGGACGGTGCGCACCTTTGTCGAGAAGGCCGCCGCCCATGCGGGATTCGATCTGGAGTGGCGGGGCGAGGCGGAAAAGACCCAGGGCGTCGATCGCAAAAGCGGCAAGGTCATCGTCCGCGTCAACCCCGCCTTCTACCGTCCCGCCGAAGTGGACATCCTCATCGGTGATCCCGGCAAGGCCCAGCAGAAGCTGGGCTGGAAGCGCGAGGTCAGCTTCGATGCCCTGGTGCGGATGATGGCCGAAGCGGATCTGCGGCGCGTGGCGGGAGAGGTGGTGGAATGAACCCCCTGATCCCCGTCATCCTCTCCGGCGGCGCTGGCACGCGGCTCTGGCCGCTGTCGCGCCAGAGCCATCCCAAACCCTTCCTGCCATTGCCCGATGGCGAGACGCTGCTGCAAAAGACCCTGCAGCGGGCGCTGGCCCTGCCGGGGGTGACCCGTTTCCTCACCGTGACCAACCGGGAATATTACTTCCAGACCCGGGACGTCTATGCGCAGGTGCCTGGAGCGGCGGAGCGGGAGGCATTTTTCCTGCTGGAGCCGGTGGGCCGCAACACGGCGCCGGCCATCGCCGCCGCCGCCCTGCAGGCGGAAGCCCTGGTCGGGCCGGAAGCCACCCTGCTGGTACTCCCCGCCGATCATCTGGTGCAGGATCAGGCCGCCTTTGCCGCCGCGGTCGCCCGGGCGCAGCGTCTGGCCGAAGAAGGCTATCTGGTGACCTTCGGTGTCACTCCCACCTGGCCGGAGACCGGTTATGGTTACATCGAAGGTGGGGAAGCCCTGACCCGGAGTGGTGAGATACTGGGTTTTGCCGTGCGCCGCTTTGTCGAAAAGCCCGATGCGGCTACGGCGGCGGCTTTTCTGGCCCAGGGGGATTATACTTGGAATAGCGGCATGTTCTGCTTCCGCGCGGATGCGTTTTTATCCGCCCTTGCGCGCCATCAGCCGCAGGTCGGCGAGGATACCCGCACCGCCTGGGCCGAGGGGCGCTGCGAGGCGGATTTCCGTGAATTGGCGCCGGCATTCGCGCAAGTGACGGATATCTCCGTGGATTATGCCGTCATGGAGCACGCCGACCGGGTGGCGGTAGTGCCCGGCGATTTCGGCTGGAGCGACATCGGCTCATGGACGTCCTTCGGCGCCCTGATCCCCGAGGATGGCAGCGGTAACCGGGTGCTGGGGGAGAGTGTGCTGGAGGATGCGCAACACTGCATCGTCCATAGCGCGGACCGCCTGACCGCCCTGCTGGGCGTGGAGGATCTGATCGTGGTGGATACACCCGACGCGCTCCTCGTCGCCCGCAAGGACCGCGATCAGGAGGTGAAAAAGATCGTCGCCGAACTCAAGCACCGCGGCCACGACGCCGGCAATCTGCACCGCACCGTCCACCGGCCCTGGGGTACTTACACGGTGCTGGAGGAGGGCTCCCGCTTCAAGATCAAGCGCATTCTGGTCAAAGCGGGTGCGGCGCTCTCTTTGCAGATGCATCACCACCGCAGTGAACACTGGATCGTAGTCTCGGGCACCGCCAAGATCGTTAACGGCAGCGCGGAACATCTGGTCCAGACCAACGAGTCCACCTATATCCCCGCCGGCACCCCCCATCGTCTGCTCAACCCCGGCGTCATCGATCTGGTCATGATCGAGGTACAGAGCGGCGAGTATCTGGGCGAGGATGATATCGTGCGCTTCGACGACCGCTACGGGCGGGCGCCTTGAGTTGGTGACTGCCCGGCGCACGTCAGGGGCGTCACGGAAAAGTCTCGCTCTCCGATAAAGGCAGCGCGGCGGCATCCTTGGTGGCCAGCAGGGGTGGCTTCCCATCCACCAGGGGCCAGTCGATGGCGATATCCGGGTCGTTCCAGATCACGCAGCGCTCCGCTTCCGGGGCATAAAACTCCGTGGTTTTGTAGAGAAAGTCCGCCGACTCGCTAAGCACGTAAAAGCCGTGGGCGAAACCAGGAGGTACCCAGAGCATCTGCTGATTTTCGGCAGAGAGTGTGGCGCCAGCCCATCGTCCGAAATGCGGCGAGGAACGGCGTAGATCCACCGCCACGTCGAAAACCGCACCGCTCACGACACGCACCAGTTTGCCCTGGGGCTGATGAATCTGATAATGCAGCCCGCGCAGGACGCCCTGCTGGGAACGGCTGTGGTTGTCCTGCACGAAGTCGAGGTCCAGCCCGGCCGCAGCGAAGGCGCGCCGGTTCCAGCTTTCCATGAAAAATCCCCGGACGTCACCGAAAACCTTGGGGGTGATGAGGAGAACCCCGGGGATGGTGAGGGCTTCGACTTTCATGGCCGACACCCTTCGCTGAGAACCCGCAAAAGATAGTCGCCGTAGCCGCTTTTCTGCAACGGAGCGGCGAGGCGGCTGAGGGCTTCGCCGTCGATGTAGCCCATGCGGTAGGCGATTTCTTCGGGGCAGGCGACTTTGAGTCCCTGGCGTTCTTCCAAGGTGCGGATGAATTGGCCGGCGTTGAGCAGATCCGCGTGGGTGCCCGTGTCGAGCCAGGCCGTACCGCGACCAAGCACCTCCACCTGTAGACGTTTTTCCTGCAGGTAGAGGCGGTTGAGGTCGGTGATCTCCAGTTCGCCGCGCGCCGAGGGCTGGATTTCCCGGGCCATCCGACTGCCACTTCCGTCATAAAAATACAGCCCGGTTACCGCGTAGCACGAGCGCGGAACGTCCGGTTTTTCTTCGAGACCGACGGCCTGGTGGTCGGCATCGAACTCGACGACGCCATAGGCACGCGGATTGGCGACATGGTAGGCGAAGATGGTGGCGCCAGTATTGCGGGCGTTGGCGGCCTGTAGCGTTTCGCTGAGTTCGTGACCGTAGAAGACATTGTCGCCGAGCACCAGCGCAGAGGGGCCCCCCGCGAGGAAGTCCTCGGCAATCAGCAAAGCCTGGGCCAGCCCTTCCGGGCGTGCCTGCTCCGCATACGCGAAGGACAGGCCCCATTGGCTTCCATCTCCCAGCAACTGCCGGAAACGCGGCAAATCATCGGGAGTGGAGATGACGAGCATCTCCCGGATGCCCGCCAGCATGAGGGTTGCCAGGGGATAGTAGATGAGGGGCTTGTCATAGACCGGCATGAGCTGCTTGCTGACGGTCTGGGTCAGCGGATAGAGTCGGGTACCGGAACCGCCGGCGAGGATGATCCCTTTACGATGCATTGCGGGCCTCAGGTTGGTTGAAATGGTCCACGGGCGGAAATTTTATGGTCGTTACTCTGTCGATACCGCAGTGATTGTATGTATCCTGGGGCGCCGGGGCAAGATATCCAGGGGTGCCGTGCGATAATGGCTTGAGCGATGGCACCCCGACGGCATAAGCTAGTCCCTCCGTTCGACCGGCCTGGCAGGGGATTTTCATGAACAGACAACGTGGCCTGCCCACCGCAAACGTTCCCTCCGTGCCTGTTGCCGACAGGCAACGCGGCCACGCCTTGGGCGCCGCCATGTTGGGAATGCTGCTCGACGGCTACGACCTCAGCATCATGGCGGTGGTGCTCCTTCCCCTGCACAGCGCCTGGCATCTGCACGCGACCGAGACCGGGCCGCTCATGGCCATGGCGTTACTCGGGTCTTTGCTGGGAGGCTTGGCGGGCGGCGTCTTCACCGACCGGTTCGGCCGCCGCAAGCTGCTGTTCCCAAACATATTCCTCTACGTCATCGGGGCCCTGGTCAGCGCCCTCAGCCCGGATGTCCCCGTGCTTTTTCTGGGCCGCTTTCTGACCGGGCTGGCCATCGGCCTCGACTATCCGCTGGTGGCCACCATCGTTGCGGAATACAGCCAGTCCGCCAATCGGGGAAATCGTTTCGCCCGGGTAAATCTGGCCTGGTATGTCGGCGCCCTGCTCTCCACCGGCGTCGGCTGGGTCCTGTTGTTTACTGGCGATGACTCCTGGCGCTGGATGCTGGGGAGTGCAGTGGTCCCCGCACTTGCCCTGCTCTGGTTGCGGCGCGGCCTGCCGGAGTCACCGCGCTGGCTGGCGCGAAACGGGCATACCGACGCGGCCCGCGCGGCCCTGGCCCGGCTGTCCCCCGAGAGCACACCCGCCGAACTCGGCGCACAGTTGGCGACTTTTCAGGGGCATCGCCAGTCGTGGCGGGTGCTGCTGCGTAAAGTCTGGTTGCGTCGGCTGCTGCTCAGCATCTTCCCCTGGTTCTGTCTGGATGTGGTGGGCCTGGGCATTGGCCTGTATTTTCCCCTGGTGTTGCGCAGCAACGGCCTCGCCAGCAGTAACGGAATGGCCGCCGCCATCAACGCCGTCTTTCTGGTGATCTCCGCCCTGGGCATTCTCTATATTCTCTCCCGCCTCGACCGCTGGGGCCGGATCCCCCTGCAAAGCGCCGGGTTCGGCATGATGTCTCTCGGCCTGGCGCTGTTCGCGCTGTGCTCCTGGAATGGCTGGGTTGCCGGGATTTATGGGGGTGCCGCGGTCTATTCCTTGGGGGTGGGCATCGGTCCGGGAGTGACGGTTTTCGCGCTGGCCGTAGAAATTTTTCCGACGGAATTGCGTGCCAGCGCGGCGGGGCTGGCAACGGGACTTTCCCGCCTGGGGGCCTTCGTTTCGGCGCTGTTGTTTCCGATTTTGGAGAAAAGCTGGGGCATACCGCTGGTGCTGCTGGTCATGGCCCTGGTGTCCCTGCTCGGCATGTTCACCACCCTCATCTATGGGGTGGAATCGCGGCAGAAAAGCCTGGAAGATTTGGAACGCGTGGATGCGCCGGTGGCAACGCCCTGAGCACGCGGGTTGCCTATTCGAAGCTCCAGGTGCGCACGATACGCAGCGGCGTGGGTGGGGATTGCCAGATGGCGGGCAGGGGTGGAAAGGGGGCCGCCTGGCGGATGATCGTATCGACGGCATGTACCAGCGCGGCATTCCGCGATCCCTGCTGCATCTCGATCGCCAGCAGCCGCCCGTCGGGGGCGATGGTGACGGCGACGACGACACGCCCCTGAGGTACGTCGGGATGACTTCCTCCGAGGAGACGTTTCTGGGCCAACGCCATGATCCGGCCTTCCCAGTCCTTCAGATAGGCATTCAGTGCGATTGCCCGCGCTGCCGCTGGTACCGTTGCCGGCGCACGCTCCCGGCTGACGGGAAGATCGCCGTCCGGACCGCGCGGCGCGGGCCTCGCGGGGGAGGTCATTCGGGGATGGAGCAGGCTCGGCATCAGGGAAATTTCCACCAGCGAACTGACGGGCGTTTTTTGCGGCGGCAACCCATCCAGCCCGCCCAGCAGCAACAGCCAGACCAGCATATTGATGGCCACGGAGAGCAAGACCCAGGGGAACAGGGTATCGAGGTCTTCCGGCCGCAAACGCAGGACGCGCATCATACCGCCAGGTGCGGCGGCGCCAAACCAACGTATCCGGAACAGAACGTCCGATAGCGGCGCGAAGAATCCTATGGCTTCATCCCAACCAATCGGCTGCAGCGAGGGCATAATAGGTGATGATGGCGTCGCTCCCGGCCCTTTTGATGCCGAGCAGGGACTCCAGGACACTGCTCTGCAGATCCAGCCAGCCGGCCCGTGCGGCGGCCTGCAGCATGCTGTATTCACCGGACACCTGATACGCCAGCACCGGCAGGTCGCAGCGCTCGCGGAGGTCACGGATGATATCCAGATACGCCATGGCAGGCTTCACCATCACCATGTCGCAGCCCTCCTGGATGTCCAGCGCCATTTCGCGAAAGGCCTCACGCCGGTTGGCGGGGTCCATCTGATAGCCTTTGCGGTCCCCGAACTGGGGCGCGCTGTCGGCTGCATCGCGGAAAGGTCCATAAAAAGCGCTGGCGTATTTGACCGCATAGGACAGAATGCTGACCTGCGGATGCCGCGCTGCGTCCAACGCCTCGCGGATCGCCATCACCATGCCGTCCACCATGCCCGAAGGGGCGACGACATCCACCCCCGCTTCCGCATAAGAAATGGCCTGCCGCTGCAGGTTTTCCAGGGTGGCGTAATCGTCCCGGTCACCGCCCGCATCCAGCACACCGCAATGGCCATGGGCGGTGTATTCGCAAAAGCAGGCGTCGGCAATGATCAGCAATTGCGGATATCCGCTGCGGATGGCGCGAATCGCCCGTTGCACCAACCCCTCCGCGTCCCAGGAGGCGGAGCCGGTGGCATCCTTGCAGTGCTCTTCCAGGACGCCAAACAGCAGCACCCCGGAGACCCCCCGCGCCACCGCCTCCGCACAGAGTTGCAGCGCGGAGTCGATGCTATGGCGAAAGACGCCGGGCATGGAAGAGATTTCCGTGCGAACGCCTTCGCCTTCCACCAGAAAAACCGGCAGAATGAAATCGGCGGCGCGCAGATGGTGTTCACGCAACATCCGGCGCATGGCCGGATGGCGGCGCAGGCGGCGAGGCTGGTGACCGGACGACGGATTGAACAGGTTCATGTGAGAACAGTCCTTGAGCAGTTGGAATACGAACACAAATCGCGGCGAGACGGCGGATCGAGCGGGTTCATGGGGCAGGCGCCAGGCCTTGCGCCCACACCGTCAGCGCCGCCAGCATGCCAGCCGTACTGGCCTCCGGGGCGATCCATGGGGCGGGCAGACCGACCGTGGTGACGGCCTCAGCGGTGAGGGGGCTGATGGCGATGATGGGCGTGTTTTTCAACCAGCGTTGCCCCAGCCCCCCCACCATCTGATAGAAATTATTGAAGATCTCCGGGCTGGTCACGGTGACTGCATCCAGCTCGCCACGCGCCCAGGCATGCAGCAACGGCGTCGGGTTGGTGCCGGGCAACCGGCGCCGGTAGCAGAGCACCTGGTCGGTGATGGCTCCCCGCTCATCCAGGGTCTTCTCCAGCAACTCCCGGCCCTGATCACCGGCAAACAGCGCGATGCGCTGCCCACGCACGTCCAGCAGTTCTGGACTTTCCAGCAAACCCTCGGAGCTGAAACGCCGGGGGACCAGGTCGACCTGCAGACCAAACTCACGCAACGCCTTGGCGGTCTCCCGTCCCACCGCCGCAATGCGCGGCCCCACCGGCCAGGACAGGTTGCGGCTCTGCAGGCGACTGAGGGCGAAGGCGACGGCATTACGGCTGGAAAAAATCACCCAGTCATAGGCCACAAGCCGATGCAAGGCGTCATCCAGGGACTGCCAGTTCTCCGGCGCCTCGATCTCTACGGCGGGAAACAGTATGGCGCGCGCGCCTTGCGCCTCCAACAAGGTCAGCATCTCGCCGGCCTGCGCGCGCGGCCGGGTAACCACGATGCCCTTGCCTCGCAGGATGGTGCTGTTCATGGGTTCCGGACATCCTCGATAATCTCTGCCGCCCCTTGCGCGACCAAGGCCGCAGCGACGGCCATGCCGAGGGCGACGGGGTCGCTGCCCCTCGCCTCGGCATGCAGTACCCGGCGCCCGTCGGGGGTGGCGACCAGCCCGCGCAGGAGCATCTGCGGGCCCTGCCATCGGGCGAGCGCCGCCACCGGGAGCTGGCAATCCCCGCCCAGCACCCGATTCATGCTGCGTTCCGCCAGCACGCAGTTCTGGGTATCGGCATCGGCCAGGGGTGCCAGCAGTTCCCGGGTCCGCCCGTCGTCGCGGCGCGCCTCGATGCCTATGGCCCCTTGCCCCACCGCCGGCAGAGAGCAGTCGATGTCCAGCAGATGGGTGATGCGATCTGGCAAACCAAGGCGCTTGAGGCCCGCAGCGGCGAGAATGATCGCGTCATAATGCCCCTCGTCCAGCCTACGCAAGCGCGTAGCGACATTGCCGCGCAGGTCATCGACCCGCAAATGGGGGTAGCGCTCCAGTAATTGCGCCCGCCGCCGCAGGCTGGAGCTTCCCACCCGTGCACCCACCGGCAGGGCGTCGGGATGCAGAAAGGTATTGCTGACGAAAGCATCCCGGACATCCTCCCGGGCCATGATGGCGACGATTTCCAGACCATCCGGCTGTAGCGCCGGCACATCCTTCATGGAGTGCACGGCAACATCCACCCGCCGCTGCTGCAGGGCATCCTCGATTTCCTTGACAAAGAGGCCCTTGCCGCCCAGCGCATGCAGGGGTGCCTCCAGAAGAACGTCGCCGCTGGTGGTCATGGTGATGATCTCGACCGCCATCCCCGGGTGAAGCCGCAACAGGGCAGCGCGAACGTGCTCTGCCTGCCAGACGGCCAGCGGGCTGGCACGGGTACCAATGCGAAGGGAGTGCGGCATATCGGCTCGGCGGCTCTGATGATGATCAGGAGAAGAAAGGGTTATTCACCTTAACAGCGCGGTTTTTTCTGTCAAGGGCGGCACGGCGGCGCTCACCGCGAAACCGGGGTCACCACCACCCTCGCGCGCAGCGTCTGCGCCATCTTGGGACCAAGCACCGCAGCGAGGGAGGCGGGGCCGGGAAAGGGGCCATGCGCCTCCCGAAAAGCGATGATCGCGGCGGACCGTTTTTCGCCAATGCCCGGCAGGCAGCGCAGCCGGGCCGCATCGGCGTGATTGATGTCGACGGCAACCGGGCAGCCTGTCCCGGCGGCCTGCGCCCACGCGCCCGCGGCCATCATGCACAAGGACACCAAGCCCAGCCACAACCCTTGCCGGGCCGTTTTCCCCCGTCGCAACGGTACCCCCTCCCTCTGTGTAAATGCGTTGCGCGCTTAACCCCGCAACGCCGCACGTATCCTATCCCCCATCGCCGCCAGCTCCGCCGCCGGGGTATCTCTGGCGTTAGCGAAACTCAGGTCCGGGATGGCGTTCATCGGGATCAGATGCACATGGGCATGGGGCACTTCCAGCCCCGCCACCATGATCCCGACCCGCTTGCAGCCGGTGACCTGCTCCAGCGCCGGCACGACGCGTTTGGCAAAGGGCAGAAGCCCCGCCAGGGTTGCGTCGTCCAGCGTAAAAATATAATCGTGCTCCACCTTGGGAATGACCAGGGTATGCCCCGGCCGTACCGGGCGGATATCGAGAAAGGCCAGATAACGATCGTCTTCCAGCACTTTCTGCGCCGGGATTTCACCGTTGATGATGCGGCTGAACAGGGTGCTCATACGTCCTCCTTGAGAGTGGCCAGAACGGCCTCGGCGGCATCCAGGGTGGCGGCGATCTCGGTATCACCATGGGCTGCCGAGAGGAAACCCGCCTCATAGGCGCTGGGGGCGAGATACACCCCGCGCGCCAGCAGGCCGTGGAAAAAGCGGGCGTAGCGTTGGCTGTCGGCCGCCATCACCGCATCAAAACCGCGCACCGGCTGTTCCGCAAAGAACCAGCCGAACATGCCCGGCACATAATTGATCTGCATCGGCACGCCCGCGGCTTCCGCCCGCTCGGCCAGGCCGTCGCAGAGCACCGCCGTCTGCGCCGCCAGGCGCTCATGGAAACCCGGCACCGTCAGCAGCCGCAGGGTCGCCAGTCCGGCGGCCATGGCCACCGGATTGCCAGATAGTGTCCCTGCCTGATATACCGGTCCGATGGGTGCCAGATATTCCATCACTTCCCGTGGACCGCCGACGGCACCCACCGGCAGACCGCCGCCGATGATCTTGCCCAGCGTGGTCAGGTCGGGCCGTACCCCGTAGAGCGCCTGTGCGCCTCCCACGGCCACCCGGAATCCGGTCATCACCTCGTCGAAGATCAGCATACACCCGTATTGATCACAAACGGCGCGCAGCCCTTCCAGAAAGCCCGGCTCCGGCGGCACGCAGCCCATATTGCCAGCCACCGGCTCGACAATGATGGTGGCCACATCGAAGCCGAACTGTGACATCATTTCCTCCACCGCCGGGAGGTCGTTATACGGCAGCACCAGGGTATTCTGACTGACCTCGCGCGGAACCCCGGCGCTGGAAGGCTGCCCCAGGGTCAGCGCCCCGGACCCGGCCTTTACCAGCAGACTGTCGCTGTGACCGTGATAATTGCCCTCGAATTTGATGATCCTGTCGCGCCCGGTGTAACCGCGCGCCAGACGAATGGCGGTCATCACCGCCTCGGTGCCACTGGACGTCATGCGCACCGATTCGATACTCGGCACCAGAGCGCAGACCAGTTCCGCCATCTCCACCTCGATGGCGGTGGGCGCACCAAAGCTCAACCCCTTGTTCACCTGCGCATGCACCGCCGCCAGCACCTCCGGATGGCCGTGGCCGTGAATCATCGGTCCCCAGGAGCCCACATAATCGAGATAGCGCTTGCCTTCCACATCCCAGACGAAGGGTCCTTCGGCGTGGTCGATGAAAATCGGGTCACCGCCCACACCGCGAAAGGCCCGGACCGGTGAATTCACCCCGCCCGGAATGCACTGTTGCGCCATCTGGAACAGCGCGTGTGAAGTCTGCGTCATCATCACTCCTTACGGTTACTGAACAGGGCGGTAAGGCGTCGTGCCGCCCCTTCCACATCCTCTGCGGCGAAAACGCCGGAAATTACCGCCAGGGCATCCGCACCAGCCGCAATCAAGGCAGACCCATTGGCCTCCGTGATGCCGCCGATGGCGACAATGGGCAGGTCGATCATCGCGCGCGCCACCGTCAGGACATCCACACTGACCATCGGCGCCTGCGGTTTGCTGGGAGAGGCGAAAAAGGACCCGAAGGCCACGTAGTCCGCCCCCCGCGTCGCCGCCTCCTGCGCCTGCGGCACCGATCCATAGCAGGAAACCCCGATGAGTATGGCGCGGCCGAATTGCGCACGCAATGCCGCCGGGGGCGCATCTTCTGCCCCCACATGCAGGGCGGGAGCGCCGACAGCCTGTGCCAGCCGGGGATCATCATTGACGACGAACAGGGCGTCGTACTGCGCACATAGTTCTCGCAAGGCGCCCGCCTGCATGCGCCGTCGCCGCGCGTCGGTCACGGCATCGCCCTTATCCCGGTATTGCAGGATGCGCGCCCCCCCGCGCAGCGCCGCCTCGGCGCGCGCCAGGAAAACCGGCTCCGGCATCAGATGCGCGTCGGTGATGGCATATAGCCCAGAAATCAAATGGTTATCTCCGGCCACCCGGCCCCCTCCCGATGCCTGCGCGCCCAAAAGAACCGGTCCGGAAAATACTGCCCTTTCCCCAGCGGGTAAGCATGGACCAGACAGGCATGGGTAAAATCCAGTGCCCGCGCCACGGCGTCCTCCATGGTCAAACCATGTGCCAGACCCGCCGCCAGCGCGGCCGCCAGGGTACATCCCGAACCGTGGTAACTGTGGGGCAGGCGCGCCTGCCGGAAAGTGCGTCGCAAGACCTCGCCCCGAAACAGCAGGTTCTCCAGTTCCGGCTCCTCGCCGTGCCCGCCGCTGATCAGCGCCCACTCCGCTCCATAGCGGTTGAGCCAAACACCCGCCGCCCGCAAATCGTCGGCGCCCGACAAGGCCAGCGCTTCCGGGCCATTGGGCGTCATGGCGGTCACTCGGGGCAGCAATTGTGCCACCAGGGCTTCGCGCAATCCGGCCCCGGCCAGGGCGGCGCCGCCTCCGGCCGCCAGCACTGGGTCCAGTACCACGGGAATCTGCGAATGGTCCGCCAACAGCGCGCTCACCGCCGCCACCATAGCCGCGCTGCCCAGCATCCCAATCTTGATGACCTGTACGGACATGTCCTCCAGCACGGCACGGGCCTGGGCTATGGTATCCCGCGGATCGACCGGCGTGTAGCCGCGGACATTCACCGAATCCTGAACGGTCAGCGCGGTGACCGCCGTGCAGCCATGCACCCCCAGGCTGGCCAGGGTCAGCAGGTCGGCCTGCAAGCCCGCACCCGCACTGGGATCGGAGCCGGCAATAGTTAGAACGACGGGCAAAGGACCCACCGCTTCCGGATGACGGGATTCCATCAGGGTTGAATCCTCCAAATCAAAGGGGCATGCACCAACAACCATTACGGGGCTCTAGTCTGGTACAAAAACCTGTGGATAACTTTGTGGATACTTTGCCCGTAGCAGTGATTCCGTCATGACAAGGATATCCCCACGCCGGGAAAAATGGCCATTCAAAAAATAATTTGCATGCATAACAGTAATATATAAAAACTAATGAAACATGATTCCCAACAAATCCCCTTAACTGCTGTTTTAACGTCTTTGTGGAAAACTTTCTTCATCCAGAAGGCGGCTCCAACCGCCACGTGGGTCAGGATTCCGCCGCGTCATCGCCCGTCCTCCGCTGTTTTCCCGCTACCCTGGCAAAAATCGGGTCATAGATGGCTATGGGCAGATGCCGCAGGAGGGTGCCCAGCACCGCCATCTGCCAAGGCAGAACGCACCATGGCCGACCCCGGTCGATGGCTCGCCGCATTTTCGCCGCAGCCTGGTCCACCGGCATCAACCAGGGCATCGGGTAGTGATTTTCCGCGGTCATGGGCGTGGCCACATAGCCGGGGGCGATGCTGCACACGCGGATGCCGCGATCTCGCAGTTCCAGGCGCAGGCTCTCCAGGTAGGCTATCGCTCCCGCCTTGGACGCTGAATACGCCGCCGCACCCGGCAGTCCGCGAAAACCGGCGACGCTGGCGATGCCCACAATCCGCGCCTGTGGCGCCAGATAGGGCAGGAAGGCGCCGCAGGTCGTCTCTACTCCGATCAGATTGGTGGCCACGATTTCAGCGAAAACGGTGCGATCCGCCGGTTCCGCCGTCAGCGTGCCGTGACTGATGCCCGCGTTGGCGATCAGCACGGCGACGGGTCCGAAGTCTCTGGCAAAATCCGCTGCAATCCGGTCGAGGGCGGCGCCGTCGCAGACATCGACCGTTTGCAACTCCGCCCGCGCACCCCGCGCGCACACCTGAACGGCCGTTTCCTGCAAAGCCGTCCGGCGACGCCCGAGGAGCAGGACCACTCGCCCCGGCTCCGCATAGGCCAGCGCCAGCGCCCGGCCAATGCCGCTACCCGCCCCGGTGATCACTACCGCGCCCATCATCGTCGACGCCCGCCTCTCACCCCGCCCGCATCGGACACCAGTTCACCCGCAACCGCCTTTCATTAAAGCACTATATTCTATTTAACAGTAATTTGTCTATGTCATAAAAGTCATACCCACCTGAAAACACAAGGGACATGATAACTGTCATACTGCAGATATAAATCGCGTTTTAATAAATAAAAGTCAATATAAAACAAATGTTAATGTAGATGTTTTACAATACAAAAAATAAATGTACGTATTATTTTTCAGGAGCATTCTGTCTCTAATTTACCAGGAAACCGCCGCGCCGCCGAAAATCCGTCGGCCATAGCGACGTGCTGGCATGTACCGCTGCAACTGGATATACTCCACGGACGGAGAATTATGGTGAAACGCCCTTCCCGTTGCGGGAAGCGAGTCCCCTCTGCTGCCGCGTGCCACTGCACTTGGCAGCGCCGGGGCAAAGCACCGTTCACCTTCAGACCCTCTGACCAGGTTACGC